>NZ_CP159329.1:3200000-3228594 GCF_045055815.1 Dokdonia sp. LLG6352-1 | reverse complement strand
TCGTTTAGTTAAATTATTAGGTTTTCGGTTGTCTAGAATTCCTTTTGAAAGGTTTATCGTCGTGTTGATAAGGTACCCTTTAAAAGCATCACAAATATGTGAACAAAAAAAGTAATAAAAAAACTGAATAGGGGTTGTTTTTTCGCAAATTTTGTTGCAATATCATCACAAGCTTAAAACTACAAAAAAATAACCTTTACTACGTGAAAAACCATATTACTTTTCTAAAAGTTAGATATTCTGAAACTGACCAAATGGGCTTTGTCCATCACAGTAACTATGCACAATACTTGGAAGTGGCTAGGCTTGAGTGGCTTGACAGTTTAGGAATCTCTTATAAGTGGATGGAGGAGAACGGAGTGATGCTACCAGTTTATAATTTACAAACTACGTTTAAGAAGTCTGCGCTCTTTGATGATACTCTAAAAATTGTTACAAGCTTGCGCGCTGCTCCGACGGTGAGAATAACATTCGATTATGAGGTTTTTAACCAAGATGGTGATTTATTAACAATCGCAAGTACAGAATTGATCTTTATTAATACCGAAAATGGCAGACCTATGAGATGTCCGCAATACATACTTGATAAGCTATAATTAATCTTCGTCTTCAAGAAGTGTTATCCCATACACTTCATTAAAGGCATTAATCACCTTTTTAGACTCTTTTCTACGTATGGAAAGTGTAAAAACACAGTTCATTTCCATATGCTGGTTAATGATAGTCACGGTGTAGTCATTTATTAACCGCATTACTTTATTGAGTAGTGGGTACTCAAACTGTACTTTAAAGGGGATGTCTATCGTTTTTTCTACAATATGAGAAGCTTCTAGTGCATTTTGAGCTCCTGTGCGATACGCATTTATTAAACCTCCTACACCAAGCTTTGTCCCGCCAAAATAACGCACGACTACAACGAGTACATTTGTAACATCATAAGATTGTAGCTGTCCATAAATGGGTGCTCCAGCACTGTTAGACGGTTCTCCATCATCATTTGCTCGGTATTGCTCGTACTCTTTACCTAGTACATATGCATAACACCAGTGACGTGCTTGGTAATGTTGTTTTTTAAGCGATTCTATATACTCTTTTATTTCATCTTCTGTCTCTACAGGAAATGCATAGCCAAAAAACTTGCTATTTCTATCCTTAAATAGTGTCTCTTCAGATGGGGTGAGTATCGTTTTATAGGTGTCTTTTACTGCGATGGCTATTGATTTTTATTGATGAGGGGTTACAATTTTTGCTTCTTCACATATTTCAACACAAGAAAGTTTTGTGCATTAGGTTCAAAACCAGAAATCGTTTTTTGAGTAAAGCGCACTACCTCGTCATAATAGAGCGGTATAATAGGTGACTTATCTATAATAAGAGAATCCATAGTGCGATATAGTTTTTTGCGCTGGTCTATATCTGTGATGCTCAAGCTGTGCTCGTATAAACTATCAAAGGTTGCGCTTTTAAAATGTGTGTAGTTTGGCCCATTTGGCGTGAAGTTCTTACTATAAAATAAGCTTAAGTAGTTTTCGGCATCTGGATAATCTGCAATCCAGCTTGCTCTAAAAGCATCTAGCTCTCCGCTACTCTTCATTTGTCGTAACGTAGATGGAGGCATCACGTCTACATTTACTTTGAGCCCTACCTTTTGTAACTCTCGTTGTATGTACTCACAGATGTCTAGGTACTGGCTATTTGTGCCTATGGTGATTTCTGGAGATGTGTCTCCTGTTTCTTTAATGTATTGTGCTATTAGCTTTCGCGAAAGCGTACCATCATACTCATATCCCTTTATATGATCATGGCCAGGTAGCCCTTTAGGTATAAACCCATTTACCGCCGGCTTGCCGATACCATTGCGCAGGTATGTGATCATTTTTTTACGGTCAAAACCGTAGTTTACTGCCTTGCGTAGTAAAGCAGATTGTACCTCTGGCGTGTCACTATCTAAGTAAAAGCCTATATATTCTGTATTGAGCCACGGTACCTTTTCAAACTGCACGCGATTTTGATACTTTGCTCTTAAAGTGCCAGAAGCGGTAAGAATCTCATCTTTATATGATGGATCCAGACTATTAAGGTAATCTATATTGCCTTGTGCAAATTGTAAAAACTCACTTTGCTTATCTGGTAAAAATGTAATAGCCACTGCCTCAAGATAGGGGAGTTGGTTGCCATCCTCATCTTTTTCATAGTAGAGCTCATTTTTGCGTAAGACTAGTTTTACACCTTCTTCCCAGCGTTTGAACTTAAATGGCCCAGTGCCTATGGGGTGAGATCTAAACTCGTCCCCATAATGTGTAGTAACCTCTTTAGGAACAACAGAGCAGTAGCGCATACTAAGTAAACCTAGATAAGCGGGAAAGGCCTTCTTTAATGTAATGGTAAATGTGGTGTCATTTACAGCGCTGTAATTTGCCACATTGCCTAATACCCAGCTCCCAGGTGAGGCAATTTTTGGGTCACGTAGTCTATTAAAGGAATAAACAAAATCTGCAGCGGTTACTATGCGAGTACTATCTCTAGTTTTAAAAGCAGCGTGTTTATGAAAGCGCACATCATCACGTAGTATAAATTTATACGTAAGCGCATCTGGAGATATTTCCCAAGACTTTGCAATATCTGGTTGTACGTTAAGATCATTATCTAGTTGTACCAGACCATTAAATAGCTGGTTAACCGGCCATATTATAGGAGGGTTACGAGCAAACGCAGGGTCTAGTGTAGAAATTTGATACTGCTCGTTATATCTAAAAACTTGATGATCACGATCACTCGTATCACCTTTGTCACAACCTATAGTACTAAGTATGCAAAGTATGAGAAAGAAATAATTGAGTAAAAGTGAGCGGGTGTTTTTCAATTTGAGTAAGCAAATAATTAAGAGTATCTTTGCCCACCTTTTTTAAGGCTAAGCAGTACACAAATATAGTCCAAATGTCTTCTACAAAGAAAGTCGCTTTTTATACCTTAGGTTGTAAACTTAATTTTTCTGAAACCAGCACCATTGCGCGCAGTTTTGGAAAGGAAGGTTTTGATAAGGTAGACTTTTCTGAAGCCGCAGATGTTTATGTGATAAACACCTGTAGTGTTACAGAAAATGCAGACAAGCGTTTTAAAAACATCGTAAAGCAAGCTCAAAAAGCAAATCCAGATGCTGTAAAAGTAGCTGTAGGGTGCTATGCACAACTCAAACCAGAAGAACTTGCTGCGGTAGACGGAGTAGATCTTGTACTAGGAGCTACAGAGAAGTTTAATGTGACAAGTTACATAAACGACTTGCTTAACAATCCAGATCGCGCGCGTGATGGAGGAGAGGTACACGCCTGTGAGATACAAGATGCAGACTTCTATGTAAGCTCTTACTCTATAGGTGATCGCACACGTGCTTTCTTAAAAGTGCAAGATGGTTGCGATTATAAATGTACTTATTGTACCATACCACTAGCACGTGGTATCTCAAGAAGTGATACTTTACAAAATGTACTGGACAATGCGACCAAAATCGCTGCACAAGATATCAAGGAGATTGTACTCACAGGTGTAAATATAGGTGACTACGGTAAAGGAGAATTTGGTAATAAAAAACACGAGCACACTTTTCTAGAACTCGTACAAGAGCTTGATAAGGTAGACGGTATAGAGCGACTGCGCATCTCGTCTATAGAGCCTAATCTTCTTAAAAATGAAACCATCGAGGTCGTGTCAAATTCACGCACCTTTGTACCTCACTTTCATATACCCCTACAAAGCGGGAGTAATAAAATATTAGGTTTAATGCGACGTCGCTACCAGCGAGAACTCTACGTAGATCGCGTTGCAAAAATTAAAGAAGTGATGCCTCACGCCTGTATAGGTGTAGATGTAATTGTAGGTTTTCCGGGAGAGACAGATCAAGATTTTCTTGAGACCTATAATTTTCTTAATAGCCTAGATATATCATACTTACACGTGTTTACTTATTCTGAAAGAGATAATACGCCAGCAGCCACAATGGATGGTGTAGTACCAAAAAATGTGCGTAGCAAACGCAGTAAGATGTTGCGTGGCCTTTCGGCAAAAATGAGACGTGCCTTTTATGAATCACAGCTAGATTCCAAGCGCACGGTTCTCTTTGAAAGTGAAAATAAAGAGGGATACATACACGGCTTTACAGAAAACTATGTAAAAGTAAAAGCTCCTTGGAATCCAGAGCTTGTAAACCAGTTACACGAGGTACAACTTACCAGTATAGATGATGATGGTATGGTGCGATTTGACTTTGCGAGTGTAGAGGCGTAGTGTTTTTACGCTTTCGCGAAAGCGTACTCATAACCCTATTCTTCATTGCGGTTAAGCACTTCTACAAAGCGAGTGTTTTTAATATCTTCCCACTCATCTCTTAAAATTGAGTAGCAGCAGGAGTTGCGCCTACGACCATTTTTAGTAATGATATCCTTGCGTAAAATTCCTTCTAGGGTTGCGCCCAGCTTTTCGACCGCTTTTCTTGATCGTGTGTTGCGCTCATCTATACGAAACTCTACACGCTCATAAGAGAGTTTTTCAAATGCATAGCGCAGCATTAAAAACTTAATATGCTGGTTGAGACCGCTTCCGCGAAAATCTTCTCCAAGCCACGTCCACCCTATATGAACAACTTTGTTAACCTTATCTATATTTCCAAAACGGGTAGAGCCTGCAAACTTACATAGCTCCTTGTCAAAAATGATAAATGGGAGAGCAGTACCTGCTTGACGTCTGGTTATGGCGTCTTTAATGTACTTCTTTAATTTTGGACCTGTTGAAATATCTGAGCCTCCATATGCATTAAGGTCTACCTGACTTGATAGTGGTAGTAAATCGCGATAGTGATAACTCTCTAGAGTGAGAAGTTTTGCACGCTTGTTTTCGAGAGTTTTGATTTTCATAAATAAAAAAATGTGTCGCACTTTAAAAGTACGACACATTTTTAAGAAGTGATAGGTGTTATAAGATTATAGTCCTAAAATCTTTGCATCTACTCTAAATCTTGTATAAATCTCAATCTCGTGATCAGACTCTATGGTTTGATCTGTAGTAGTCTCTGTGCGCAATGTGTATGTCTCACCTTGTATGTATTCTTTAAGCTCTGTATCTACTACGTCTAGATCTAATGTTCTAGATCCATCTTCTGGTATACTTGTACTAGAGGCAATGAGGCGCTCTTCTAGTCCGTCTGCATTTATGTAGATAGCGATGTCATTAAGAAAATCAAAATCACCAGACTCTGGCGTTTGTAAGTTTAATGTGAGTTTTGTGAGTTTCACACTCTCTACAAGATCTGCATTTGTATTATTATTTTCAAACTCTTGTTGAGAGTTTGTAGTAGTTTCTGGTGTAACAATATCAAATGGAGCGTCTAATATACTTGTAGACTGTATTGTAATATTTGTTGTGTAGTCTATATTAAACTTTGTTAACTCATCTAGCTTATCACAGGCTATAAAAGTTATGAGTAATACGGTAATTGCTATGGTCTTTTTAATCATAATTAAGGGAATTTGTCCGCAATATTAACGAAATTTGAATACAGATAGTTCTGCTCACAACTTTATTTAACATTTCTCTATGAATTATACAAAGGAAGAAGTGCTTGCTCGCCTCGCAGAGAGCTGCAAGAATACGCTTATGGAAACTTTAGACATTGAGTATATAGACTTTGGTGAAGACTTTCTAGTAGCACAAATGCCTGTTACGCCTAAAGTACACCAGCCAGATGGAGTTTTACACGGAGGGGCAATGGTTGCTCTGGCAGAGAGCGTAGGTAGTGCGGCTAGTTTTATGTTTTTAGACCAAGCACATACTATAAGAGGTATTGAGATCTCTGCAAATCACGTAAAGAGTAAACGTGAAGGAATGGTGTATGCAAAGGCTACATTTATTCATAAAGGTCGCACCACTCAGCTATGGAATATTGATGTGGTAGATGAAGAAGATAACCTTATCTCCAAGTGTAAACTTACAACGATAGCCCTGCCTAGAAAGTAATGGATCAAGACGCATTCTTTATAGAGATTCAAAATCATTTTGATGAAGCGATACCTTTTGTGGTATACAGAAAGCCAAACCAAAAAACGGTTATTGCTTTGCTTCAAGAAGAAGATGAGTTACATACTGTTTCAGACTTTAGTGAGAGTGGGTTTGTGTTTGCTCCTTTTGACACAACTACGTCAGAAACCATATTAATTCCGCAATCACAGTCCTTTGAGATGCGTCTAGATGAGTATGTAACTACTCAATCTAACGAGGACGTTGTAACAACTTCGGTTGAGGCGGCTCAAGGAGCAAAAGAGCAACATATAGCACTTGTAGAAAGAGGTATAAATAAGATTAAAAATACTGGATTGAAGAAAGTTGTGCTTTCGCGAAAGCAAAAAATAAATCACAACTATGAGTCACCTGTGTCCATTTTTAAAAGATTGCTTGATACCTATGCCACAGCTTTTGTGTATTGCTGGTATCACCCTCAAGTAGGGTTATGGCTGGGCGCCACACCCGAAACCCTTCTCTCGGTCGAAAATAGAAAGCTTTATACAATGTCGCTAGCGGGTACACAGAAGAAAGAAGATACTCTAGAGGTAAGCTGGGGAGCAAAGGAAATAGAAGAGCAGCAGCTTGTAACAGATACAATCGTACATAATCTTAAAGATATAGTAGACAATTTACAAGTGTCTGAAACCCATACGCATCAGGCAGGTACATTACTGCATCTTAAAACAGATATTACCGCTATAGTACACGATAGTGATACTAAGCTTGCATCTATAATACAAGCACTGCACCCTACGCCAGCCGTATGTGGTTTGCCTAAGCTTGAGGCCAGAGATTTTATCTTACAAAATGAGAATTATAATAGATCATATTACACTGGTTTTTTAGGAGAGCTCAATATAAAGACAGAAAAAAAACGAGCAAGCACACGTCGTAATGTTGAGAATCTCGCCTACGGCGCTGTGAAAAAGCATACGCATCTATTTGTGAATCTACGCTGTATGGAAGTAGATGCTCAGGGCGCACAATTATATGTAGGTGGTGGTATAACTGCTTCTAGTAAGCCGGCGTTAGAGTGGGAGGAAACTGTAAATAAATTGCAGACAGTTGCAACTGTTTTATAGTCATTGTATGTGTTTACTATTCTAATAGAAATTTCAATAAAACTGATTTTTTCTACTAGTATACTGCGGTGTAGAAGTCGTATTTTTGTAATTAATGATTCACTCAAAAATTCCAGTTGCACAATCTATCGTACACCTATGCTTAAGTAAGGGTATTGATACGGTTATTATTTCTCCAGGGTCGCGTAACGCACCACTCACTATAGAGTTTACAAAGCATCCTCAAATTAAGGCATACAGCATTGTAGACGAGCGATGTGCTGCTTTTGTAGGTCTGGGTATCGCACAACAAACGGGTAGACCAGTAGCACTGGTGTGTACCTCTGGTAGTGCATTACTCAATTATTATCCGGCTATTTCTGAAGCTTTTTATAGTGATATACCCCTAGTTGCAATAAGTGCAGACAGACCAATAGAGCGTATAGATATAGGAGATGGACAGACTATACGACAAAAAAATGTGTTTGAAAATCATATCCTTTATTCGGCAAACTTGTATTCTGAGTTAGTTCCTACAGATGATGTGACCGATGCAAAGATGGCTCAAAAAATAAAAGAAAGTCAGCGTCATAATAATCAAGAGATTAATAAAGCGCTTAATGTAGCCATAGAACAATCTGGACCTGTACATATTAATGTTCCATTTTATGAGCCATTATATGAGATGACAGAGAGGGTAATAGATACACCTATAGAAATCGCACCACAAGTTGTAGATAAGGAACTCTCAAATAGTGAACTTGCTTCTTATGCTCAAGACTGGAACAAAGCTGCTCGAAAACTCGTTATCATAGGTGTTCAAGACCCTGAGACAATGTCTCCGGAATTGCTAGATTTACTAGGTAATGACCCGAGTGTTGTAGTTTTTACAGAAACAACATCTAATGTAGCACACCCTAATTTTTTTACACGTATTGATAATATTATAGGTAGTCTTGATGATACTGGGTTTAAAGACTTGCAACCTGAGATACTTCTCACCTTTGGAGGGATGGTGGTGTCAAAAAAGGTAAAAGCCTTTTTAAGAAATTATCAACCACTACAACACTGGCACGTAGATGCAAAAAAGGCATACGATACATATTTCTGTCTTAATAGGCACTTTGAGGTATCTGCTTCTCTATTTTTAGAAAAATTACAGGCAGTTACTGTACCTAAAGAAAGTACCTATCAAGAAGACTGGCTGCGTATAAGAGCAAAAAGAGATAGACTCCATAGTGAGTATATAGCACAAATGAGTTGGTGTGACTTTAAAGCCTTTGATCATATACTAGAGGTGATTCCAGATAACTCTGTATTACAGCTGGGTAATAGTAGTACAGTGCGGTATGCACAACTTTTTGATGTAAATAAAACACTAGAGGTATATTGTAATAGAGGAACGAGCGGTATAGATGGAAGCACGAGTACTGCTATAGGAAGCGCTATGGCTAGTAAGAAGCTTACGACCTTAATAACAGGAGAACTAAGTTTCTTTTATGATAGTAATGCGTTATGGAATCAATATATACCTAATGACTTTAAGATTATAGTCATTAATAATAATGGAGGGGGTATTTTTAGAATATTACCTAATAAGGATAAGAACACAGATAACTTTGATGAGTTTTTTGAAACCACACATCATCTTGAGGCCTCAAAGTTATGTGAGATGTATAATTTTAAATATCTCAAGGCAACAAATGAAGAAGAATGTGCTCTTGCCAAAAATGAACTATATGCATCTTCATCACAACCTACACTGCTAGAAATCTTTACACCGCGCAAAATTAACGATGAAGTGCTTCTTGATTACTTCAAATTCATAAAATAATTTTTTTTAAGAGAGTTTAACTTTTTGCTTATCTTTAAAGTGAATTAATAATCTAATCAACAAGTAACTTTAAAAATTATGAGCAAAAGAGCAGAACTCATCTCAAAATATGCAGATGATTTAAAGAACAAATGTGGTATGACCGCAGATATGGACCTTCTTACAAAAGTAACAATAGGGTGTGGACCATCAATCTATAATAAAGACTCATCAACAGTATCTGGAAGTTCTGAAACAGAAATTGCTACTGTAAAAAATAACTTTTTGATTAAAAAATTAGGTCTTGCAGATAGTGCAGATCTTGATAAAGCTATAGACAGCGTTCTTGAAACTTACGGAAAGTCTAATCGTAATAAATACCGTGCAGTAGTATACTATATGCTTACTAAGCACTTCAAAAAAGAGTCTGTTTATAAATAGACTACTTTTTAATGTATGTAGAAAGCGCTTTGACTCACGTCAAGGCGTTTTTTCTTTGTAGTAGTTGTACTTTTGCATTTTACAAAAGAATATGTTAGAAATAGGAAAATACCACATAATGAGAATAGACAGGGAGACAGAGCCAGGGCTCTTTCTTTCTAATGAAGCAGGAGATGACGTCTTGTTACCTAATAAGTACGTGCCAGAAGAATATAAAATATGGGATGAACTTAATGTATATGTTTATTTAGATCACGAGGAGCGACCAGTAGCTACTACACTAAAGCCGTATATAGAACTCAATAATTTTGGGTACTTGCGTTGTACTGCTGTAAATAATGTAGGAGCCTTTTTAGACTGGGGATTAGAAAAAGAACTTTTTGTTCCTTTTGCACAACAAGCTAGACCTATGAAGGTAGGTAGCTGGTACATCGTTTATATGTATCTAGACGAGAAGACTAACCGTCTTGCTGCCACTAGTAAAACAATGAAATACCTCTCAAATGATAATGTAGAGGTAAAAAAGTTTGACAAGGTAGAGGTAATTATATCACATATTACAGACAGAGGAGCAAACGCCATTGTAAACGGAAAGCACAAAGGACTTATTTATAAAGAAGACATCTTTGAAGATATAAGAACGGGTGATAAACTAGACGCTTGGGTTAAGAAAGTGCGACCAGATGGTAAAATAGATCTTATCTTACAAGAAGAAGGTTATAAAAGTATAGAACCTAATGCTCAATACATTTATGAAGAGTTGCAGGCTAATGATGGTTTTATGCCATTACACGATAAATCAGATCCAGTAGATATTCAAAATCAACTTGGTCTTAGTAAAAAGAGCTTTAAAAAAGCAATCGGTACGCTATATAGAGATCGTAAGATTTTAATAAAAGAAGATGGGATTCATATAATTGATTAATCCCATTTCTTCATACTATATAAATGAGCAAAAACTATAACTAGTTTTTGCTCATTTTTTTTGAGGTAGCTTTATCTAGCCCTTCTTTATGTAAAAGCACAGAGATAGCCTTGAGACGTATGTAGGGCACACTCATATATATGTAGCCATCGTACTTCGTTCTTCCAGAGTCTGTACCCCACGAGTTTTTTACGTTATAATAGACATTCCCATTTTGATCTGTTGCTTTCCCTGTGATATGCATCAAGTGGTCATCTGTAGTATTATAGTTTTCAAACTCATCCTGACGGTATTGTTGTGTAATTGTTTTTTCTGGCTCTGGTCCTAGTACAGCGAGCTTCTTATTACTTTCATTGTCTGGTATTACAGCTACACCGTGTTTTGAAGAAAAAGATAACTCACTCACATCACAATCTAGCGTTACTGTAAAACCGTTGCTTAATGCATTATCAATATTTGAGACAAACTCATCTAGCGGAAGATTATACATCGCTCCATTAGAAAAGTTGTCAGGAATATTAAGGATAAATGATTTGTAAAATGGCTGGTGAGTAAAAGAAGTTAAGGTTACATAATCGCTAGGGACCACCTTCATTTCCTTCGCAAACTCTTTAGGAGTGTACATTTTACCTTCATAAGAAAAATTAGTAATATTCTCACCTAGGTAAACATCCAGCACCTTATCTACTGCGGTTTTCCACTTTTTGCTTAACGTACTTCCTGGATTATCTATATAAGTGTCTAGCATACTATGTATAACGGCCACCATTTCGGCGTGGTTATGTTTGGTATCTGTATGTGTCAGGCCGGTGTAGGCACTGTTTGGTGCTAGGCCGTAACGCGCAACACTATTAATGACGTCGTGCGCGAGTCCGCCTTCAGAAAATTGAGCCTTTCCTTGACGCATTACATAATTTTCAGCTTTTGACGGGTAAGTATTTCTTACTGTGTACATTTCTGAAAGATCTACCATTTTACCAGTAAGTCTAGCAATCTCGCTTTCTAAAAATGAAGATGTACTAAAACTCCAGCACGTTCCTGTTACTCCTTGACTTATGACTGGTGTAGCCTGTAAATCAATAGTATCTGTAAAAATGTAAGAGCCTGCAGTATTTTCTTGTGCGTAGTACGCTTTCGCGAAAGCAAAAACAACCACAATACTTAGTAGTACTTTTTTCATCATCTAGTAATAAAGAATTATTTTTACGTAAAAATAGCACATTATGGATAAGCCAAACTGGCAAACAGCCAAAGAATATAAAGACATAACTTACAAAAAGAGTAACGGTGTTGCACGTATAGCGTTTAATAGACCAGACGTGCGCAACGCGTTTAGGCCTAATACCACAAAGGAATTATATGATGCCTTTTATGATGCAAATGAAGATACATCTATAGGAGTAGTGCTACTCTCTGCCGAGGGACCATCTTCTAAAGATGGTGTCTATAGTTTTTGCTCTGGTGGAGATCAAAAAGCGCGTGGTAAAGAAGGGTATGTAGGTGAAGATGGATACCATAGATTAAATATACTTGAGGTGCAACGTCTCATACGTTTTATGCCTAAGGCAGTAATTGCTGTTGTCCCAGGGTGGGCAGTAGGAGGTGGGCATAGCCTGCACGTCGTTTGTGACTTAACACTTGCAAGTAAGGAACACGCTATTTTTAAACAAACAGATGCAGATGTAACTTCTTTTGACGGTGGTTACGGAAGTGCTTACCTAGCAAAAATGGTAGGTCAAAAGAAGGCGAGAGAGATTTTCTTCTTAGGCAGAAACTATTCTGCTCAAGAAGCTTATGAGATGGGGATGGTAAATGCCGTGATACCTCACGCAGAGCTAGAAGATACTGCTTACGAGTGGGCGCAAGAAATTCTTGCAAAATCACCTATTTCTATAAAGATGCTCAAGTTTGCAATGAACCTTACTGATGACGGTATGGTGGGCCAACAAGTTTTTGCTGGTGAAGCAACCCGTCTAGCATATATGACAGATGAGGCCTTAGAGGGTAGAAATGCATTTTTAGAAAAAAGAACACCTAACTTTGACAAGAAGTGGATACCTTAATTATTTAACTATAAGTTTACGCAACCTTTTTAGAACTTGGCTATCTTAAATTAAAAGTAAATATTATGAAAAAAGTTTTAGTAATTTTTTTATCATTATTAATATTTGTCTCGTGCAATAGTGATGATGAAAATAGTACATTTGATGCGACGCTTATAGGTAACAGGTATGTTTATAGTGTTCTTGATTGTGAGAATGAGGATCCAATAGCAAATTCTTGTTTTGCTTCCATAGAGTTTTTCGATTCTCAAGAAGTAGGGATTTTACCTTTTGGAGATGCTATTTACAGCGTAGGGTATGTTATTGAAGACAAAACGGTAAGAGTTCTATTTTCAGAGTTTTTTGTAGATGGTGTTGATCAGTTTTTCATCATCGAAAGTGAAGATGTTCTCATAGAACAAGAATCTGGCAGTCGCTACCTTAGACAATAAGTAATAATAGTTATAAATAAAAAAGACCCGTACAACGTATTTGAACGGGTCTTTTTTATTACCTACGTATTTAAGCGATGGTATCTTGTTTTCTTTTTTCGAGAGCTTCTCTTACGTCCCGCGCTTTATTCTCATCTACATCATATCCCCACATAAATAAGATAGCTATAATTGTACCAGTAATGGGTATGCCTGAGAAGAAAAGGCGCAAACCTTCTATAGCTCCCTCCGGCTGGGTGGGCGCATCTGGTGTAAAGCCTACATAGGCCATAATGTAACCACTACCTAAACCAGCAATAGCAAAGCCAAACTTAACCATCCACCAGTAAATTGCTCCAAACACACCTTCTCTACGTATCCCATTTTTAAGCTCATCAAGATCTATAACATCTGCCGTCATAGACATCATAAGTACAAAGAGACCTCCTATACCAAATGAGAAAAACGGTAGAGCTATTATAAACAAATACGGTTTACCTGGTACAAATAGAAACCACAGCATTAAATATCCTATTATGGAAATAGTCTGTGATACTATGAAAGCTTTTTTCTTTCCTAGTTTTTTTGACATTTTTGTTACTATAGGAATTACCATAAAAGTAGTGCCTAGTGCCCCTAAACAGCCAAAGAGTGTAGGCCAGATTCCTGCTGCCGCTGCATCACCACTAAAGAGATGATATACTATTATAAAAAAAGAAAAAGCGGCAACGGTATTAAAAGCATTAAATACAAAAAATGTAGCCACACATAATTTTATAAAAGGTTTTGAAGAAAAGGCAGCTTTAAAACCTTTGGCTAGGCCTACAAGGCTTTTACCTAAATTTTTAATATTAAGTGGGATTAAACTGTCATCATCTAGGGTAGACTTACTTTTGATAAAAATAGCAGGAACCATTGCACATATAGCACAAGCGATACCTACCCATATGGCCAGGTCGCGAGCAGCCACATCTGCAGATTCAAACCAAGCGGGGTCATACATAATCACCCAAAACCAAGGCGCTATAACCCAGGCCCATTGACCTATCCACTGGGCAGTAGCCATAATATCTGTGCGCTCGTGAAAATCTTTACTCATTTCATAACCCATCGCAACATAAGGAACGCTAAATATCGTGAGACCCAAATAAAATGCTAGTGACCACATTAAGAAGTATGTAAAATTATAGTCCAGCCCATCTGCTCTATATAATTGCCACATCATTATAAAAGAAATACCCATAAGGATTGCCCCTGCAAATACGTACTGTCTTCTTCGGCCCCATTTTGATTTTGTGTTGTCAGATATAAAACCCATTATAGGATCTGTAAATGCGTCAAAAATGCGTGGCAAGAAAAAGAGCAGCGCCCACGATTCTGGCGGAAAACCCAAGTCTTGAACTAGTACCACCATAAAAATGGCTAAGGCCGCCGGAAACATTTGGTTTGCTAGCATTCCTATCCCAAAGGCTATTTTTTGACCAAAGGAAACTTCTTGTTTTGATGTAGTCATTTATGATGGTTTTAATAGCCCTTTATACAAAGAGCGGTTAGTTAATATTAATGTTAGTAGGCGGGTTTACGCTTTCGCGAAAGCGTAATTATCCCTCTTATAGCAACACATCTTGAGGTAGGTATATCTTAAGAAATTCTATCTCACCTGTACGATGAAAAATAGATGTACTTGTTTTATTATCTAGCTCTAGAGATGTAAACTCTTGTGTTTTATCATTAGAATAATGAACCTCAATGCGTGTCTCGTTTGAAATGGTATATATAATGGGCACTTGACAGTAGGTAAAAGAGAGTTCGTTATTTGAAACAGTAATAGTTTGCGGAGTAGCGTGAACGTCTGTATAATTAAAGAGGGCGTCTTGCTTTAAAAACTCTTCTTTGTTTAAAATAGCAGGATTAAAGCCCAGCTTTCCGTCTGTAACAGTAATTCCTAGCTCACCAAAACGGCTTATAATATCTTCTTTAACCTGTCCAGTCATACCAGGTTGTTGAGCACCTTTTCCTCCTGGCGTATGAGAGTAGGGGTCTGTAGGAAAAGCACCATAATGTTGTGGTGTTTTATGTACTCCTATACCTTCTGTAATCTCATAATAATGAGCAATGAGTTTACTTGTGACATCTTGGTCTTTGCCCGCACTTATAGATTGAAGTACACACTCTTGACTAGCAAGGGCAAGCTTTGAAACCATATGCCAATAGATAGAGCCTAAACCTTCATACCCAAAGAAAGTACCTGAGCGACCTGTAAATGCTTTATGATTAAAGACATTTTCATAAATGGCTAATATTTGTGTACGCTCTAAATCTATTAAATCTTTATACTTCTCTGTTGTAAGCTTATCTAGAGCATTACTTAGTGCATTTCCATTATTAAATGTGGTGTTAAAGTGATAATTGCCATTACGATCCTTTTCGATAATATCGTGATTACCATCATCTAGAAGTTTCTGTAAAAGAGTAGACTCTTTTACACTTTGCTGAGGTATATGATTTTTTTCTAAAAATTTTGGTAATTCCTTATTTGGATATAGAATATAACTTTGCTGGTCTTCTCTATATAGCGCACTTTTCTTTAAACTATCGAGAACGGCAAGGCTTTGCTGAGGTTGTAAATAGCCAGAACTTAACACAGCAACTTGCCCTTCTAGCATTTCATCCAGATAGCTTATTGAGATTTGATCTGTACGACTTACATCTACAATATTATAAGCGTGATATAAGCCATCTTCCCTCTCGTTAGCCTCTATAGAGTGATCTATATACGAGAGAGTAACTTTAATAAAGTGTTTGATTTCATCTAGCCTTAATGCTTTTTTAATACCTGTGTGTGATTGCCTGTAAATTTGTGTTCTATAGATGCTCGCCGCTTTCCCTAAACCATCTAGTATTGTTTTACGATTATGGTCACTTAAGGAATCTACAAGAAGGGTCTCATTATTTACAAGCGTACTTGTTACGTCCATAAAGAACTTATGTAATTCTTCAGAAATTAATGTCTCCGTGCTTGGGCTATCTTTTAAAACGTTATTAAAAAAACTAAGGAACCTCCTTAGATAATAAAGCGTTACCATAGATGCACCATTACCTACAAGAGCATTATTTGCATCATTCCATTCTGGGCGTTGTGTATTAAGCCAGATACCTGCCTCTGGAATAAGATTAGCTACTTTTGCAAGAACAGTTGCAAGTATTTTTTCAATAAAATTTACGTTGTATATAGAACCGCTATTATCAAGAAGTAAAGAACCATCTGCTCCTAGTTGTTTTTTCCTGTCGGTTATTTTATTGTTTAATTTAAAATCAAAATCTATGGTGTCTTTTGGGTTTTTAAGAATGCTATTATAGTCTTTGATTTTATATGGCACATTTGCATAAACAAAGATGTTTTTATTAAAAAGAGAGACAAGTTTTCCAGGTTGATAGCGCTCTATGATCTCAAGAAATTTTTGAAGATAGATTATTTGATGATCTCCCCAGTAGCCTATGTATGACCAAGGGTCATCTTCTTCAATAGTTTCCCAGTCAAAACCACCTTTTGTTACTCTATAAGGGTTATACCCATCAAAGGTCGTTGCATTTAAAAATTTATAGATCATACTCTCTATAAAGGCAGGGTATGATAGGGCAAGGGCTTCCCAGTTTTGAAATATATCTCGCCAGTTACCTTCATAATCAAGAACCTTAGAGCCGTCTTGATCATTTTTTGTATTAATTAAAAATTTATTCCAAGGTCTACTTGGGTCGCCGTGCCTGCGGCTAAATTTGAGTGGAAGATACTCTAGGCATAGCCTTTGTAAATGAACGTTTTTACTAGTTGCAATGTGATTATGCAATTCAAATATTGTAAAGGTTTCTGGTAACTCAGATAGTAACTTTTGCTCATTAAGATGTACTTCCTTGTTTGCCTGAGAGAGGTAAGAGATAAAATCCCATTTTTCTACTTGATAGTTGTTATCTACAATACCACCGCGCATTATATTAAAAAGCGTATTAGAAAAATGACGTGTGTTTCTAAGCTTATCTGCTGTAAGTTGCATAGCATCTGCAGAGTTTGCTAGTTTAAGAAGTTCTTTTGTTCCTTTGTCAATATCTTCTTGAACCAACTCTTTGAGATTGCTAGATGATGCTATACTCTTTTCTATCTCGGTGATGTTACTTATACTTTGGTTTGTATTTGCAATCATCATCCAGTTTTGAGAAGTGCCCGGTTTTAGCGCTACTGTTTGTATAGCTATATACGCACCACGCTCTGCCTTTACATCTTCTTCTTGCACTACATCTTCACCATTTCTAAAATTATCTAGTTGTCTCGAAGAGACGAGATAAGTAGGGCTACTAAGTCCCAGCGACCATACAATATTACTGCTTAAGGCTTCACTAGGTTCTGCCTTATCTACTATAGTAGCACTGAGCGCATAAATTCCTATACCAGATTTATGTACTAACTCATTGCGCTTATAAGCATCTACGAGATTACTACTCGCTTTTTGTAATTCTTCACCTACGCTGTATGGTATGATATTTTGTAAGCCGTCTAAAATTGATATTTCCTGGCTTTTTTGAGATTGATTAGATATAGTAGACTTTCTTACAAATCCATACTTGTCACTTGTATTCCACTCATAGCGATAGGAGAGTTCAAGGTCCAAGTTGTGTTCTTCAAAGATGAGTTTATTACCATATTCATTTTTATATAGATTACGTTCTATACGATAAAGCCCATTGTATTTGCTTGAAAATGGTTCCCAGAGCAAAGTCTTATCACTCATTATGACCTTAACGATTGTGATACTACCCGTATGCTCTATAGACTCGGTAATTTTATCATCTGTATAATATGGAAATAATGCATTATCGGCATTTTTTCTACCAGCCGTTAGCCCTCCATTACTAGCGATAAACATCCAGTGATTAGAGTTACTTACCAGACTTATAAAGAATGGTCTCATCTCATCACTATTAGTGATTTTATAGTAAACTTCATTGTCAAAATTTACTAGTTCTCCTTTTGTTTCTTTTTGAGAAACGGCAATAGGAGTACTTCCTATATAAATAGGTTGATGTGTCATATGGATGCGTTTTAAGTATCTATACTTTGTGTAAACAGATTGATATAGACTGTTTACATTATATTATAAGTGGGTAGTACACTACATATATTTATATGTGGCGCTGCTACAAGTGTTAGTTATCTATCCTGTTATAAAGGATTTAATCGTTAGTGCTGTAAATACGTACATAGTCTACTACCATTTGCTGTGGTAGGGGAGTAGTATCTACTGGAAATCCTACAAAGTTTCCGCCTACAGCAATGTTAAGCAACATAAAAAATGGCTGATCATCAAAAACCCAGTCTGCATCTTGCGGAATATCCTCCTTTGCAATTCTATTAAAACGTATACCGTCTATAAAATAATCTATATAAGTAGGTGTCCACTCTATAGCATACTCGTGAAAATCTGCGTCAAATCTATCATCCTCCAGTGTGTAGCTTCCAGATAGTGCATTACCACCAGAATACCCTGGCCCGTGTATGCTACCTAAAGTGATTTCAGGTTCTTGCCCTCTCATTTCTGTAATATCAATTTCTCCTACAAAAGGCCACTGCACAGTTGCTGGATCATCATCTGCTTGAGTTTCAATATTACTCCCTAGCATCCAGAACGCAGGCCAGATACCACGACCACCAGGCATTTTAATACGAGCTTCAAAACGACCATATTGTTGCTCTACTTTATCTTTTGTATTAATACGTGCAGAGGTAAAAGGTGAACCCTGAAAGGTTTCTCTACGCGCTGTAATAATCATATTACCAGCACCATCTAGAGAGACATTTTCTGGTCTATCTGTATAATATTGCAACTCATTATTACCCCAGCCATTACTACCAGTACCTATGTCAAAATTCCAGTTATCAGCATTTATAGAAGCGCCTGCCTCACCGTTAAACTCATCTTCAAAAACAAGCGTAAGATTTGATAAACCTACATTACTACCTTCATCATCTGTGCAAGCGAGTATAATGGCTAGCACACATAAGGTTGCCGTGATTACTATTATATTATTTTTCATTGCTATTTTTTTAATTACGCTTTCGCGAAAGCGGTATAATTCTTTTTGAAATACACTAGTAGCTATTAATTAAGTACAAGCGAAACGTTGTCTATAACCACCACACCCGTTTCTGCCCCCATATCAAAAAGCACACGTGAGTTTGAACTCCCGAAAGTGCTAGCCTCTAGGGTAAGTGTAAATGTTTGTGTAGTAGTTGTGAGATTTACTGTCTCAATTACAGCCTCAAAAGGAGCCTCATTAAGACCTATACCTGCAATTAAAGTACGGTTACCGTCTGATGAAGCATCAAAAGTTAGGGTGTATGTTGCGCCTTGTGTTATCTCTAGGCCTTGACTTAAGTTTACGTCAAAGGCGTTACCAGCAACCATCACATTTGCAAAATTAAAGCTGTTACCACCGTCTTCTTGAACGTTAAATGCGTTACCAAACCAATCTACCATACCACTCTCAAAGTCTCCATTAGACAAGAGATTATCTCCAGTATTTCCACCAGTATCTCCACCGTCATTTACCGGATCAGATCCTACTACAATAAGGTCGTCATAATAATATGTAGATCCATCACCTTGTAAATCAGGAATAAATTCAAAAAATAAGATAATACGATCGTAATTAATACTAGGGTCTAGCTGACCAGTAAAGTTAAATAGAAGCTCTTCCCATTCATTTACAGTAGTGGTGTTAATATCTAGTACAACTTGAGAGTCGCCACCTATAGCTTGGTTTTCTAGAGCCATTCTTACAGGGATATCTGCTTTAGGAGATAGCGTTTTTATACTTATAATCTCAGATGCCGAAAAATCTATAGGAGCGTCAAGATTAAGTAATGTCCCTGCAAAAAACTGAGCGCCTACCGTCTTTGTAGTTCTTAGAACAGTTTGTGTGGGGTTAATGCCCGTTGCACTTGGATTTCCTTCTACGGCAGAAGCTGCTCCCTCAAAACCTATAATGTCATAAACTAGTGAGGTAGATTCAAACCCAACAGGAAAAGTTACTTGAGCAGCATCTGAGTCGTCTACATTAGGAGTAGGAGGAAGTTCTTCCATACCTATGCTTAACGAGCCTTGAGCATTAATATCATTAAGTGTTGCAGTGATAGTGGCAACACCGTTTGAACCGTTTACTGTTACAACGCCTAGGTCATTTACAGTAGCAACTGTTTCGTTTGTAGAGTTATAATCAAAATATGCAGACGCACTTTCAACTCGCTGTTCTATACCATTAGGCATATTAAAGGTGCTGTAACCTCCGGTAATAGCTACTTGATTGCCTACAGTGGCTGAGGTAACCTGGTCTTGACCTTCTAAAATTGCTGCACTTAATGGTAAAATAGTATTTAAGTTTTCAAACTTTACTTCGTCTATCCATAACTGGTATGATTCTCCATTATTTGAGGCCTCGGCATACCAGAACATTCCGCTCTCTTCTGTGAGTTTTGCCGCATTTGGGATAGGGATGAAATACTGTTGCCAGCCTGTACCTACCTCAAGGTTATTTACCTGTGTTCTATAAACTTCTCCTTGAAAGGTTAGTCCAAAACCTATTTGATCAACAATCTCGCCTCTGGATGCTCTTGCATAAAAAGAAAGAACATTATAGTCTGTTAAGTCTCTACCTATAGCTGTGGTAAAAATCCCACCTGCATATCCTCCTTCTGGATCTGTCGTATTAGGAATATCAAACCTCATTGCTGCACTACCTTCAAAGACGACATCTGTATCGACATCAAAAGCTGTTACTTTAGAGTCTCCAAAGGCCGCATATTCTAATCCTGCACTAAAGGTATCTATAAAGACGTCTCCATTATTTGGGAAAGTGGCCTCTTGTAAATTATCTTCATCTGGTGCGCAACCATAGTTAAGCACTACAAAAAATGTAGTGAGGAGATAACTTATGTTTTTTATAGTAAGTATCTTTTTCATCTTGTAATTATTTACCAATGTTAATATGTAAGTATGTTCTAATCTCCCACTCATTACCGTTAGGCAAGCCCAAGTCAATAGGGCTCATAAACTCATATCTAGGAGAGAAATTATCTAGTGATCGCCAGGTGTAACGTACTCCTAAGCGAGTATTAGGTAAAATAAACCATCCTGGTTTCCCTAGGGTAGTAGAGAGGTCTACTTTAAATTGGAATGGGTAAGTGAGGTTAAAGTCTCTATGAAAATCAAAAGGACCCCAGTCGTCTATTTTTACCTCACTCATTAATTTAAATTTGTTATATACAACACGTACGTCTGTACCATATCGATAAATAACTCTGTCATCACTACCTCTTGCTTGTCCATTACCTCCAAAAAAGTTTGCAATAACTCCAAAATCTGGACTTATTTTAGAAACTATTCTACCATTAAACTCCCATAAATCTTGTGCAGATGGTGCAGATGCAAATGCCACAGGAACACGACTATCGCCAAAGAATCCAATAGCTGCATCTTGTGTAGTAGGTAAGTGACGATATACAAAGCCTAGACTTGCTGCAAATGGCGCATCTTCTGCTCGGTCATTATCCCACTCGTAAAACCACGTTCCTGGAGTTGGGTCAAAGGTTAAAAGTAACTCTCCGGCTGTTGTCTTTCTATTATCTCTCACAACAAATGGATCTTCTATAATATTTCTAGAGCGTGCAGGAGCTGGAGCTCCAAGTGGGATTGGATCTACAAGAGGCTCTTGCCATAAAAAGTTAGGCGCTATTTGAAAATTACCTATTTGATATGTAAACCCTGTTAAGAAGTTATATTGATTACCGCTTCCACTGTCTTTAAGTCTCCAGCCTGTAAATGTCTTTGTGTAATCTGCACCCCCAAATGCCACAAGCCCTTGTGCTGCCCCTTGAGCATACCAGTTAAATTTTCCTCCTGCATAGGTTACTTTTGCTTTTCCTCCCCAGTTATCACCAGCGTCTACCGTGTTTACAAATACATCGGTATTCCCATCTGCATCAGTCTTTACTATTTGATAGTCTCTTCCATTAAGAGGGGATCCACCCCATATACCACCTACTTCAATACTAAAGTTGCCAAATTTTCTTTGGCCATATAAAGTTGCTCTTCTTGTTCTAGGTTGAGGTATTGCTACAGATGATACACCCACACCTGGATCTGCTATGTCTTCGTGAAAAATAGCAGCAAGATTGTACTTACCTACTTGCTTTTGGTACTTTAAAAGTACTGCGGGGTTTGCGCCCCACCATAATTCTGGACCGAATGCTGCTTTTAGTCCTTTGAAATCCTTCTTACCTTCAAATTCAAATCCAAAAGGAGCTACGCCATTATATATGTCAATGTTAGGGCCATAGTTTGCTTCAGGATATAGGCCAAAGAAATCACCTTCATATCCCCAGTGATAGTGACCAGTTCTATAAAACCCTTTGATATCGGTGTATTTTGTACTCCAGTCAAATTCTGCTTGATAGATTTGCACTCTATTATTATCTGTAAGAACTACATCACCATTGTTAGAATTTACAACGGTAGGTCTTCCTCTGTTTTCAAAAAAGATTTCATCTATAGGATTGCCAGCTACATTTCCTAAAATATTCACCTCCACATTAGCTCTTAAGCCTGGAGTAGGGTTTGCTTCAATACCAACATAATATGACTCCATATTATCAAAACCTAATTGGTCTGGAAAAGTAGTAGGGTTGTTTTGGTCAGCATTTTCTGGAGTGGTAATACGTTTACCACCAGTACTAAATGTAGTAAACTCAGCTCTTAATGTGCTTATCTTAATTTTTTCACCTCCTGCGGTTCCAGAGGCTGCTTTGTCACCTCTAGCCCTTAGTACAGCATCCATTATTTGTATTGCATCAAAGTGATTTTCTACACTTGAACTGTCATTATTGCTAGCGTATGGGTTAAAAGTATGAACTTCTTTTAAAGAATAATAAGCGGCTCTTGGATACAGGGTGTAAAGACCGTTGATGTTTGTAGGACCTTTTGCACAGATTCCAAACCACTCCTCATTCATATTGTTTTCACCTTCTATAAAATCATAAGTGTATCCTCCATTAGACCACGATGCATTATTATCGTGTATATCTAGATTTTTAGTTTGGCCGTACTTCCACCAGCCATCACTAAACTGAAATGTAAAACCTCCTATTGAGTTTTGCGCTTTATCTAGACCAGCTGCATTTTCATAAATCTCTTTCCAGTTACCCAGCATATAGTAAGCCTGAGCTTTTTGATCTTCTTGATTTTGGATTGCATTAAATGCGTCTGCTCCAAATTCTGTAAAGAGTAAAGGCTTTCCGTAGGTAGTCTTAACTCTTTCAAAAGCATCTCCAAAAGAAACACCTCGATACATATTTGTTCCATAAATATCTACATCAGGACATTCTTCTGCTATAATATTTAAGAATAATAAATCTCCATTACAAAGTGCTATAGGCTTGTCTTCTATAATTTCTTTCATAGCAACCGTAGCTTCATTAAAGAGCTTGTACATTGCTCGAGCCCTTGGCTTTACTCGGCTATTTGCTTCAGGAATATCTTCTGTTTCTGCACCATCCCAAAAAAGACCGTAGTTATTTTCATTACCTAACAAGTATAATAGCAGGCCTCTTGTATTTTTGAAGTCTTTAGCCATTTGAGCTGTTTCTTTTAATAAGACTGCTCTTACATCTGGATCACTATAATCTGTATTAGGTTTCCAAGTTCCGTTTATGGTGAGTCCATAACGGCCAAAGGGGTGATTAATCATTGTATAAATACCATAGTTGTCATATATATAGGTTACCCATCTAGGCGGTACACCTACGTATTGTCTTATTGTATTTACCCCCATATTTTTAAGCAACTCCATTTCAGGGTCTAAAGCGGCTTTTATTACATCATCAGACTGTTTCCAGAATTGGTAAGAGGTGGTAGCGACAGTTTGGCCTACTGGGATGTAGTCCCAGTTCATACCATTAATGATAAATGGCTCACCATTAACCATTAATTTTTGTCCATCACTATCATCATTTATAGTAACTGTAGTGCTTTGTGCAAATAAAGCTAGTGAGTTCAAAATCAAAAATATGCTCAACATATAATGTTTCATACAGCGATTGTTTTATGTTTGGTTTAAGATAATAATGGAGAATTTATTCTCTATATATTTATGTTGTGTTAATCGTCATGTAAAGATATTGTTAAGATGAAGACTATTTGTTAGTTCTTAGTAAACAAAAACTATACACTCCTCTGTAAATAGTTGTAATGATTAAGAATATCACTTTAATTAACCCGTATTGTTGAGAATAAAGAGGTTTTGGGTCTTGATTTTAACGATATTAAAGTTAGAGTTTTTTCGTGAAATTCAGATTTTCAAAGTGATGATGTAGTAATGTTGTGGTGATTATTCTACCTGTATAGGTCTTTCTCTGTTATTTAATGCAGGTTTATGGATATTGATATCACGGATATGTGCTATTAGTAAGGTTTATAATTAGACACAAAAAAAAGGCTAATTTCAACATAGAAATTAGCCTGTATAGTTTTAGTTTTTTCGCGAAAGCGAACTATTCAAAATATGAAAACGTCTCACCATCTTCTATAGTAAGCAGCGTTTCATAAATAAGTTTTATAACATTCTCGACATCTTCACGATGTACCATCTCAACAGTAGTATGCATATATCTTAATGGTAATGATATAAGAGCAGAGGCTACGCCACTACCACTATAAGCAAATGCATCTGTATCTGTGCCCGTAGCGCGAGAGAGGGCAGCTCTCTGGAAAGGAATCTCTTTCTTCTCTGCAGTCTCTGTAATACGGTCACGTAGTTTTTGTTGTACAGCAGGAGCATAAGCAACTACAGGGCCTTTGCCTATCTCTGCGTGTCCCTGTTTTTTCATATCTATCATAGGTGTTGTCGTGTCGTGAGTAACATCTGTGACAATGGCAACATTTGGTTTTATACGTTCTGCAATCATTTGTGCACCACGTAGTCCTATCTCTTCTTGTACCGAGTTTGTGATATAGAGTCCAAAAGGTAGTTTCTTTTTATTCTCGTGTAAAAGTCTCGCTACCTCTGCAATCATAAAACCACCAGCGCGGTTATCTATCGCTCTACACACAAATTTATCGTCATTAAGAATATGGAAGGTGTCTGGATAGGTAATTACACAACCTACGTGTACCCCCATTTTTTCTACCTCCTCTTTATCTTTTGCTCCTATGTCTATAAAGATATTGTCAGGTTTTGGTGCTTCTTCTTTTGCTTTGTTACGAGTATGTATTGCTGGCCAACCAAAAACTCCTTTTACAATTCCGTTTTTAGTATGCACGTTTACAATCTTAGAAGGTGCAATCTGGTGATCACTCCCGCCGTTACGTATTACATATATAAGACCATTATCTGCTATGTAATTTACATACCAAGAGATCTCATCTGCGTGACCTTCTATTACAACCTTATATTTTGCCTCTGGATTTATTACCGCAACCGCAGTACCGTAGGTGTCTGTGATAAACTCATCTACATATGGTTTAAGATAATCCATCCATAATTTCTGTCCATCCCACTCATAGCCTGTAGGAGCTGCGTTGTTTAGGTAACTCTCAAGAAAGTCTAGAGACTTTTTATTTAAAATGCTTTTTGAAGCCATAGAATAATATTTTTTTTAAAAGTAAGAATATTAACCAAGAGTTAATGACGTTATAGCACTCTAATCTTTAATTTTGGAATGATTTTAGCTTAAAGCGAAATAAACAAATGCGCATATATACATACATTATAATATTATTATTCCCTTTTGCGCTAGCTCAAGCGCAAATCACAACAAGTGACACCACAGCCACAACAACCGAATACTATATTATAGAAGGCGACACTATACCTAGGAGCTCTATAGATCTCAATGAGGTAATCGTTTTCAAAAGACTAAAATTTAAAAATAATACAGAGCGTAGGCGTTACCTTATATTACGTCGTAAAACCAGAAAAGTGTTCCCTTATGCAAAGCTAGCGGCAGATAGGCTAGTGGCGCTCAATGAAAGACTAGATTCTATAGAAGGTAAGCGCGCAAGAAAAAAGTACACAAAGATTATACACAAGTACTTAGAAGGAGAGTTTTCTACAGAGCTCAAAAAGTTAACCAGAACCGAAGGTCAAATACTTATTAAACTGATCCATCGTCAAACAGGAGAGACAGCCTTTGATCTTATAAAGAGGCTGCGTAGTGGATGGAGAGCCTTTTGGTATAATACCACAGCAAGTGCTTTTGACCTTTCACTTAAAAGAGAGTTCAATCCAGAGCAAGAACAAGAAGACTATCTTATAGAAGATATACTACAGCGCTCTTTTCAATCAGGCATACTTGAGCCACAGCCTACAGCGCTAGATTTCCAATTCTTAGAATTGTCCAATAAGTGGAAGTCAAATAAAGTAGAGTAGTACCTATATATTATACTATTTAATAGTGTAGCGTACCTTTTACGCTTTCGCGAAAGAAAATTCGCGTCTATTTTCCCTTCATAGTATACTTTTAATTACTGCAATATTGGTCTCATTCTAAGAGAAGATATAATTCATATGGTTAAGGTTAAGAAGGTCAGTGGTTTGTAAATTATTTTGAAATTTATTTAAAAAAATACTTGTCAGGATTGAACTTCTGTGTATCTTTGCCACCCGTTTGACTGCAAGCGGTAGTTCTTATAAATGTTTGTTTAATTGGCTTTAAAATTTATTTCAAATTATTTTCAAAAGATAGTTTGTAAAGTCAAAAAAGGTTGTAGTTTTGCACCCGCTAACAAATAGAGGTTTATTTGTAAGAGTTGTTCTTAGAATTGTTGTTTTTATTGCTTCAGAAAAAAATAATTTTTTTTTCAAAATAAAGTTGTCAGTATTAAAAACAGTTGTATATTTGCACCCGCTTAGAGAAACAGTAACACATCTAGCGAAGTTCAAGTAATTTTTTTGAATGTTTTGGAAGGATAAAAAGGGGTTCGATTCCTCTTGCATTAACATTGATTTTCTAGTTTTTAGGAATTAGGAAAAGTTCATTGACTTATTGAATTGACAGCGCGTATTAATACTTTCGGGTATTATTACAAAGAATTTGAAAACTAGAAGTTTATTATTGACCGGATATTTCGAGTTGTGAGGAGTTAATATTATTAACAACACACGATGAAGAGTTTGATCCTGGCTCAGGATGAACGCTAGCGGCAGGCTTAACACATGCAAGTCGAGGGGTAACAGGAGTAGCTTGCTATTTGCTGACGACCGGCGCACGGGTGCGTAACGCGTATAGAATCTACCTTATACTGGGGGATAGCCTTTGGAAACGAAGATTAATACCCCATAGTATTATTTTTTGGCATCATTAAATAATTAAAGTTTCGGCGGTATAAGATGACTATGCGTTCTATTAGTTAGTTGGTAAGGTAACGGCTTACCAAGACTTCGATAGATAGGGGTCCTGAGAGGGAGATCCCCCACACTGGTACTGAGACACGGACCAGACTCCTACGGGAGGCAGCAGTGAGGAATATTGGACAATGGAGGCAACTCTGATCCAGCCATGCCGCGTGTAGGAAGACTGCCCTATGGGTTGTAAACTACTTTTATATGGGAAGAATAAGATCTACGTGTAGATTGATGACGGTACCATAAGAATAAGCACCGGCTAACTCCGTGCCAGCAGCCGCGGTAATACGGAGGGTGCAAGCGTTATCCGGAATCATTGGGTTTAAAGGGTCCGTAGGCGGGCATATAAGTCAGTGGTGAAAGTCTGTGGCTTAACCATAGAATTGCCATTGATACTGTATGTCTTGAATTATTGTGAAGTGGTTAGAATATGTAGTGTAGCGGTGAAATGCTTAGAGATTACATAGAATACCGATTGCGAAGGCAGATCACTAACAATATATTGACGCTGATGGACGAAAGCGTAGGTAGCGAACAGGATTAGATACCCTGGTAGTCTACGCCGTAAACGATGGATACTAGTTGTTTGGTTTTCGGACTGAGTGACTAAGCGAAAGTGATAAGTATCCCACCTGGGGAGTACGTTCGCAAGAATGAAACTCAAAGGAATTGACGGGGGCCCGCACAAGCGGTGGAGCATGTGGTTTAATTCGATGATACGCGAGGAACCTTACCAGGGCTTAAATGTAGTCTGACAGCTTTAGAGATAGAGTTTTCTTCGGACAGATTACAAGGTGCTGCATGGTTGTCGTCAGCTCGTGCCGTGAGGTGTCAGGTTAAGTCCTATAACGAGCGCAACCCCTGTGGTTAGTTGCCAGCGAGTAATGTCGGGAACTCTAGCCAGACTGCCGGTGCAAACCGTGAGGAAGGTGGGGATGACGTCAAATCATCACGGCCCTTACGTCCTGGGCCACACACGTGCTACAATGGTAGGGACAGAGAGCAGCCACTTAGCGATAAGGAGCGAATCTATAAACCCTATCTCAGTTCGGATTGGAGTCTGCAACTCGACTCCATGAAGCTGGAATCGCTAGTAATCGGATATCAGCCATGATCCGGTGAATACGTTCCCGGGCCTTGTACACACCGCCCGTCAAGCCATGGAAGCTGGGGGTACCTGAAGTCCGTCACCGTAAGGAGCGGCCTAGGGTAAAACTGGTAACTGGGGCTAAGTCGTAACAAGGTAGCCGTACCGGAAGGTGCGGCTGGAACACCTCCTTTCTAGAGCTTGTCCCTGTTATTGTGAGTTATGTAATTTATTATGTAGCGATATCATTAACAAACAGCAAACGACTTACAACCGAATGGTTAGTAATAGGTTT
>NZ_CP159329.1:1675000-3195000 GCF_045055815.1 Dokdonia sp. LLG6352-1 | reverse complement strand
TGGAAAACCCTCTATAAGAGAGTGTAAGCAAAGACTTATAAATAATAATATAGGAAATGTTCCTTCATCCTTATGGTGAACGTGACCGTGTTCTGCCCCTTTAGATCCAAATTCTAAAATGATTTGAATAAGTAAGCCTAGCATTATAAAAATCCCAATGTTAGAATTATTGCTACTGTATACTTCAGGCAAAAATTCAAATATGACTACAGAAAGCAAAAAAGCTCCACTAAAAGAAAGTAAAAGCTTAATCCCATTATTTACAGCTGGCTTAAAAATAAGGGCAAATGTGAGTCCTATTAAGACGGCTATAATGGGAAGAATGATTGCAAGCAAATGGAATGTAATTTTGGGTCGTTAAGGCGGTAAAATTAACGTATTTTTGCGGCATATGAGTAAGAGTAGTGAAAACTTTAAGATGGTGGCCAAAACGTTTTTTGGCTTTGAAAAAATTCTAGCAGAAGAGCTTAGAAATTTAGGCGCTGGTAATGTAGAAATAGGGACGCGTAATGTCTCTTTTGAAGGTGATAAGGGGTTTATGTACAAAGCAAATTTGTGCTGTCGTACCGCTATTAAAATTTTAAAACCCATTGCCGAGTTTAGGGTGATGAATGAGGATGATCTCTATAGACGTATGCAACGCATAAACTGGAGGAAATATCTAGATGTAAAGAAGACCTTTGCGATTAATGCAACTGTAAGCGGTACTACATTTACACACTCGCAGTATGTCGCCTTTAAAACTAAAGATGCCATTGTAGACAAATTTAGAAAAGAAGAAAACGTACGTCCTAGTGTTGATACTAAGCATCCAGATCTTAGACTCAACGTTCATATACAAGACAACTGGTGTACATTGTCACTAGATAGTAGTGGGGCATCATTACACCACCGTGGTTACAGAACTGCGACAAACATAGCACCTATTAACGAAGCACTGGCTGCGGGCTTAATTATAATGAGTGGCTGGCACGGTCAGTCAGATTTTCTTGATCCTATGTGTGGGTCTGGTACAATGTGTATAGAGGCTGCAATGATAGCCTGTAATGTGCCTGCAAACTTAAATAGAAAAGAATTTGCTTTCGAAAAATGGGGAGATTGGGATGTAGATCTGTATGAACTCATAGAGGCATCTGCTCTTAAACGTGTTAAAGATTTTAGATACACGATTACTGGTTATGATAAAGCACCGTCTGCCGTAGAGAAGGCTCGCGAAAATGTAAAAAACGCACAGCTTTCAGATTTTATCACTATCAGTGAGAAAAACTTTTTTGAAACTAAAAAACAAGGTAATGACTTCTTACAAATGGTGTTTAACCCACCTTATGGTGAGCGTTTACCTATAGAGATGGAAGCGTTTTACAAAGAGATAGGTGATACACTTAAAGGTGGTTATCCTGGATCTCACGCCTGGATGATTACTTCTAATATGGAGTCACTTAAGCACGTGGGGCTTAGACCTAGTAGAAAAATCAAGTGTTTTAACGGTAGTTTAGAAAGTCGTCTGGTTAAATATGAGATGTACGAGGGAAGCAAGAAGGCTAAGTATCAGGATGATAATGAATAGTTGTACGCTTTCGCGAAAGCGTAATTAATCCGCTACTTTTTAAAAATAGGGATAAGGTATGATAGCGTATATCCATAACCCACACCTACCGTAGAGTCTTCGGTGACTTTACCGAAGCCCGGAATATAAAGATTTGCATATCCATCTGGATCTTTTGTTGTGATAGATCTCTTAATCTGAACATTAACACCTAGGTAGATATTACTGAAAAGTTCGACTTCTAGACCTAATTTAAGCTCTAGCCAAGTAGCATTGAGTCCAGAAAAATCTTGGGAGTCTAGTCTTGTGTCATCACCAAAAAGAGGATTTGTAGTGTATATGGTATAGCTGTCTAGCTCTTGACTAAAACTAGAGAAACCAGCACGTACACCTGCATAGATTAGGTTATTCATCCCAAACCAGTTTTCATAAGCATTGTAATTAAAACCGGCTTTTATGTAACTACCTTTTGTAGTATTCTCAATATTGGGTAGATCTGTTACTTTGGTTTCGTTACCTAACTCTGCGGCTAGATAGTAGTTTTTCTTTATTCTAAAATCGCCTACTACTTCAAAGCCTGTGTAGTTGTCATCAAGAAAAGATCGTACAGGTTTTGATAAATCTATACCTACTCTGAGGCCGTAGTAATCTGTAGGGACTTTTGTTACTGTGTCAACTGCTATAGCTTCTTCTCCTATATCTTGAGCACTAACACCAGCAGATATAACGGTAAAAAGTAGGCTAGTGAAAAATACTAATGTGTGCTTCAACTTGATCATTTACCGTTGGGTTTTCTATTATAATATTCTGTATCCAAGAGCCATCATCTTGAGGAACTAGTTCTGCCAGTAACTCATCATATATCACTCTAAAGCCGCAAGCCTTGCTTACATACTCCTCATCGCGTATGTAGGTAAACACTAGGTCATCTACATTTATAGGCTCGTCATCTTCTTCTTGAGAGTTTATTATAAATGAGTAGGTTGTAACATCTTCTATTGTACGTAGAGGGATGGCAATACTGTCTGTGCCTGCAGTCACTGTAAAGCCTGTATCTTCTGGTATAGATCCTTCTGCTACGATAGCAAGATTATTAGGAGCTTTTGAGTCTGAAGGGCTATCTGCATCATAAAACTTTATAATAAGCAGTGGGGTAGTGGGTGTAGTCTCTGCACAAATGTCATCACGCTCGCAGGCGCTTTGCCCAAAGCATATAATGAGTAACAGTATATAAAAGAATTTTTTCATTATGATCTTTTCTCTAAAAGTACAACATTCTCTACGTGATGAGTTTGAGGAAACATATCTACAGGTTGTACCTTGGTTACCTTATACACGTCATCTAGTAACGCAAGATCTCTTGCTTGTGTTGCACTATTGCAGCTTACATATACAATTTTTTGAGGTGAGATATTTAATATTTGGTCTACGACGTCTTTGTGCATACCATCCCTAGGTGGGTCTGTTATTATAATATCTGGGTCACCGTGTGTGGCAATAAACTCTGAGTTAAAAACCTTCTTCATATCTCCTACAAAGAACTCAGCATTTTCTATACCATTGAGTTTTGCATTTTCCTTTGCAGCGGTAATAGCATCTGGTACAGCCTCTACACCTATCACTTTTTTAGCTTTTTTTGCAACAAACTGTGCGATAGTCCCTGTACCTGTATATAAGTCATATACAAGCTCATTACCTGTAAAACCAGCAAAGTCTCTTGTAATTTTGTATAACTCGTATGCTTGCTCTGAGTTAGTCTGGTAAAAGGACTTAGCATTGATCTTAAACTTAAGGCCTTCCATCTCTTCAAAGATGTGATCACGCCCTGCATAACAAATTACATCTTGATCATAAATGGTGTCATTGCCCTTACCATTAATTACATACAGTAAAGATGTAACCTCTGTAAAGGTATCTTTTATGTAGTTAAGAAGTAGTTCTCTTTTTTGTACATCTTCCTTATAAAACTGTACGAGTACCATAAGCTCCCCAGTAGTGGAGGTGCGTATCATAAGCGTGCGTAAAAGCCCTTCTTGATTTCTGGCATTGTAAAAAGCCATATCATTTGCAGTAGCAAATTCTTTTATGCCATTACGTATAGCATTACTAGGGTCGCGCTGTAGGTGACATTTTTCAATATCAAGTATCTTATCCCACATACCTGCAATATGAAAACCAAGGGCGTTGCGATCTTCTATCACCTCGCCACTTTTTATTTGCTCTAGTGTGAGCCATTTTGAGTCAGAAAATCCAAACTCCATTTTATTTCTATAGAAGTACTGCTCTTTGCTTCCGGCAATAGGAGTAACTTCTGGTAATTCAATTTTTCCTAGACGGGTTAGATTATTTACTACCTCTTGCTGTTTGTACTCAAGCTGGTATTTATAATCCATATGCTGCCACTTGCAACCACCACAAAACTCAAAGTGCTGGCATTGTGGTTCTGTACGCTTTCGCGAAAGCGTAACCACCTCTGTTGCAGTACCCTCATAGTAGGCTTTACGTTTTTTTGTAGTCTGTACGTGTACCACATCTCCTGGTACAGCGTTGTTTATAAATAACACCTTACCATCTGGTGCGTGACCTATGGCTTTACCTTTTGCGCCGGCATCTGTTACGGCTATATTTTCAAAAATCTTACGATTAGTTTTACGTCTACCCATAGTGGCAAAAGTAGGATTTATATTAAAGCTATTTTCCGAAAATTATAAGAGATTATCAATAGTTTGTAAAGTATGACGCTCCTTGTGTTTTGTAATCACTAGAGCATAAAAAAGGCCGCTATAAAAATATAGTGGCCTTAATAATTGAGGGAATTATTTATGAGGTGTTAGTCAACTTTATTGTTGAACTTATGTAAGATTTTTTTCATTTGCTCTCCTGCAGCTTCTCTACCTCCTAGACCAAAGCTCAGAACCACCGTAAGTGCTATAGTACCAAGTGTAAGACCAAAGGCAAGGTTAATAATCTCATCTGCAATGCCCATTGTGCTTAACCCTATTGCAAGGAAGATAGCGATGATAGCCATACGTACGATAGATGCTAAGAAAGCATTTTCTTTGGCCGCCATATTTTTATAAACGATGCTTGCAATCCAGTTACCTATTACTAGAATAACAAGTCCAAATAATATTTTACCACCATATACATTTATAGTTGCAAAGATTTCTGAAAGTTGTTTAAACTCTAACTTTTCTATAGCGGTAGTAATACCAAAAAGGAGGATAAAAAAGTAAACGATGTTACCTATAAGGTTTACCACATTTGTGTTGCCCGTCATTTTATCAAGTTGCATTTTTTGAAGTGTAGCATTCATATTCATTCCGTTAAGAAGATCTTTTACAAGACCACTTAAGAAACGAGCACCTATTGTAAAGGCAAGAAGGATTATTGCTGCAACAGCTATTTTTGGTATAGCAGCCATAAAGCTAGATAGCATTGTAGTTGCCGGTATAGAGATAGAGTCCATCTCTAGTATATTAAGTGCTACAATAAGTAATGGTATAAATACAAAAATGAAAACTATCTTCTTAAGGATGTTTACAACATCAATTTTAGTAGAGATTTTTAATTTAGGCAGTTCTTTACGTATGGTGTCTCCAGACATTCCTACAAACTCTGCAACGATTGTTGCCAGCATATATCCTATGTACGTTACAAGACCAGCACCTACTATGCGAGGTATGAAGCCTAGAAAATCATCTAGCATATTTTTAAGTGGGTCTAGGGCAGAGGTAAGACCTAAACGACCTAGCACAAGTGTAAAAACAAATATCATTACAAGTAAGTAAACTAGTTTTGATATAAATTTTGATAAAGTGATGGTGTCACTTTTTAATTTCTCATCAAGACCACTCTTTTTAATGATCTTTGCAGTTAATTTTTTGAGTAGCTTTGCTATAAATACACCTACTATAAGAAGTAGTATAGCTACAAGTGCGTTGATTAAGTAATCACCACTACTTAAGTTTCTTAGTAAATCGTTGAGATAGTCCATTTTGATTAATTATTTTAGTTTACTCAAATGTACTCCGATTACTTAGGGTGCTATTTTATTTCTAGAAGCATCAAGGCGTTAAAGGTGAAATACATATAAAACACGACATAATACTCAGTTGTACTATGTTTTATGAGGTTGATTTCTCTCCTCTGACATAATTGTTAAGAATTAGGAATTGTAAATTATAGAATAAAAAAACTTACACATTATGGCCACTGTTGATCAACTTACATCACAACAGGCAATCGCTCTCGAAGACAAGTACGGAGCACACAACTACCACCCGCTTCCAGTTGTACTTTCAAAGGGAGAAGGCGTTTACGTATGGGACGTAGAAGGAAAAAAATACTTTGATTTTCTATCTGCATACTCGGCAGTAAATCAAGGTCATTGTCATCCTAAAATTGTAGGAGCAATGACAAGTCAAGCACAAACACTTACACTTACGTCAAGAGCATTCTATAACGATATGCTAGGTAAGTTTGAGAAGTATGCTACAGAGACTTTTAACTATGACAAGCTCTTACCTATGAATACAGGTGCAGAGGCAGTAGAGACAGCTCTTAAACTTTGTAGAAAGTGGGCTTATGAGGTAAAAGGAATAGACGAGAACGAGGCAGAGATTATAGTATGTGAGAACAACTTTCACGGGAGAACCACAACCATCATCTCATTTTCTAACGACCCTGTGGCTCGTAAAAACTTTGGTCCTTACACAAAAGGATTTATTAAAATAGAGTATGATAATCTTAAAGCACTAGAAGAAGCACTTAACAGCAGTTCTAATATTGCAGGTTTTCTAGTAGAGCCTATACAAGGAGAAGCAGGTGTGTATGTACCTAGTGAGGGTTACCTAGCAGCGGCAAAAGAACTGTGTAAAAAACATAATGTACTCTTCATAGCAGACGAGGTGCAGACAGGTATAGCAAGAACAGGACGTTTACTTGCTACCTGTGGTAACTGCGATTGTGTAGATAAGCACTGTTCTGGTACACCAGAGGTAAAAGCAGATATCTTAATACTAGGTAAAGCCTTATCTGGAGGTGCATATCCAGTATCTGCAGTACTAGCAAATGATGATATTATGGGTGTAATAAAGCCTGGTAATCACGGTAGTACCTTTGGAGGAAATCCGGTTGCAGCGGCTATTGGTATTGCAGCACTTGAAGTTATTAAAGATGAAGAGCTTGCAGATAATGCACAAGAGCTAGGTGAAACCTTTAGAGCAGAGCTTGCAGAGTTTATTGAGACAAGCTCTATTGTAAACGGTGTACGTGGTAAAGGATTACTCAACGCCATCCTCATTAACGATACAGAAGATAGCTCTACCGCTTGGGATATTTGTATTGCTTTACGTGATAATGGATTACTAGCAAAACCTACCCACGGTAATATCATACGTTTTGCACCACCGCTTGTAATGACTAAAGAGCAATTACTAGAATGTGTTGCGATTATTACAAAAACGCTTAAGCAATTTGAGAAGTAATAACTCTTAATGATAAAAATAAAAAAGCCGCTTCAGTTATGAAGCGGCTTTTTATATATAATTAGGATTCCTTATTAGTAAGAACCTCCCATTTGCTCTAGTTGCTGTTGTTGCCATTCTTCCATACCAGCATATCCTCCAAAGGCGATTAGCATACCTATAAAAGCTAATACCATTAAGGCTCCTAGTACAAGACCTATGATAGCAATGATTCTTGCTGTTTTTAACTGTCCATAGTTTTCATAAAGTTCTGGATCTTCGGCAGCTGTTTTCTTGTCTTTGTTTGCTAGAAATAATGCAATACCAGAAAGCACTACTCCTCCAAAACCTGATGTAAAACAACAAGCAATAAATGATATAATCCCTAGTACAAGAGATATCGTTACATTAGGTAGTTTTTGTTTTTCCATTGTTGAGTGGTTAATTAGTTAGTTGTCATTTTTATAATGTAGCTCACGATAATCGTAGCGACTGTCAATATAGCTAAAATTATGATACTCTTATTAGCATATTTAATACTAATAAATTGATTAAGTATGAGAAGTGAAAATAATAACACAAGCGGATAAATAGCAGGGTACATAAAAAATGCTTCTACAAACTCACCTCTTAGTATCAAAGCAATAGAACGCTGTATGCCACACCCCATACACTCAAATCCGAGGTATTTCTTATTCATACAGGGTAGCATATATTCTTCCATTGCAGTATTTTCTTAAAGATGGCATTATAACCATTTACTATAGTCTCAAATTTAATAACAAAAAGAAAGCATAAGGTTTAATCTGTTATAAAATATTTCAAATTTAAACTACAAATACTCCCATAGTTATGAGGAAACACTTAATTAGTTTTTCCATACAATGCTTATTTTTACCTATAAAGTTTAATACTTCTATGTTATGGTAAAAGGAATGCGCGTACAAGCGCTAGATGACGATTTTGAAGGCCTGGTAGTAGAGACGGTAGATGGGGAGATACTCGTAGAAGATAGTGATGGGTTTATTTTACGCTTTCGCGAAAGCGAACTCATACCCATTATAGATGATAGACTTAACAGCGATTTTGCTTATGTACCAGATAGTGTAATCTCTGAAAAAGAGCAGCCAAAAAGACGACAAGCCCCAAAAGTCTCTGCAAAAGAGCGCAATGCTCCTATGTTTGAGGTAGATCTACACATTAATAAACTTGTAAAATCTAAGCGTGGTATGAGCAATTATGAGATACTTACCCTACAGCTTGATACAGCAAGAGGTCAACTAGATTTTGCCATACGAAAGCGCATCCCAAAAATGGTTTTTATACACGGAGTAGGAGAGGGCGTACTGCGAGAGGAGCTCTATACTTTACTACGTAGGTATGACGGTATTAAATTTTATGATGCAAATTTTCAAAAATACGGAGCAGGAGCAACCGAGGTCTACCTGTACCAAAACGCCACTACTCGTTAAAATCTGGCTTTTCTGTTATAACAACGTCTGGTGATGTATATACACCAAAATTTTGAGTAGACTCATCACGCTGCTCATCTTGGTTTGCAGGATTTATATAGACAAGTAACCTTGTAAATATAGATATCTGAAAGTCTGTAATAACATACTCGTTATCACGATACTCATTTACAGTAGTTTCTACCGCAATAGCTGGATTTAAGTAATCATCATCTGTAGGCGCATCGGGATTTGAGTTGTCATTTGCTGGGTTGAGATCCATATTTGCATCTTCGTTGCGTGTAAGCACTCCATCATCATCATCATCTGGGTCAAGGTAATCTGGTATCTCATCACCATCTGTATCTCTAGAGAGCATTGTATCTATAGCAGTCCCGTCTTCATTGAGAACCACACCTTCTAGCTCTGTAGGTACGTTATCACCATCATCATCAGAGTCTAATATGTCTGGTATGCCATCCTCATCAGTATCTTTAAGATCTGCAGTACCCGCGACACCTTCTGGGTCTTCTATCTCAGAAGGTATACCATCCTCATCAGTTTCGGTCCCTGATCTTGTAATGATCACTTCTCCTTCTGTACTTATAAACTCTTCTGCTACCACCGGTGTTGCAGGTGGTATAAGGCTACAAAAGTAATCACTAGATACCGCGTCATTAAAACGTCTGTATGAAACTTGGTCATCACCAGAGAGTGTAATGTCGTCAAGTTCATCTACTCCTCCAAAAATATCTTGAGAGGTTGTAAACTGTAGCGCTAGCGTCTCGTTAGTACTCGTGTTAATTTTATAAAATACATACTCGCTATCTGCACAAAGTTCTAGCTCAAGATCATCAAAATCTATCTCTGTGACTATAAGATCACCATCGTCACACGAGGTAGCGATAAAAGAAAGGATAACTAAGGCTAGAAGCTTTTTCATATAAATTATGTTTATGACAAAAATAGGGTAAAGAGATGTAATTACGCTTTCGCGAAAAAAGTTATTTAAACAGCATTAACACCCTGCACTTACTAGTTACAATGTGCCTATTAAGAGTAACTATGCTCATCATATAGAAACGCTAAAGTGTAAGAGCTGTCGGGATATTTTAGTTATTTTTGTAGACTAATCCCCTAAGAAATAACGTTTATGTCTCAGGTTTATTTTGATAATGCTGCAACCACTCAAATACGTCAAGAAGTATTAGAACGTATGATGGAGGTTATGAGAGAAGTGCCTGGTAATCCATCTTCTACACACGCCGTAGGTCGTACAGCAAAAAGTCACGTAGAAAGCGCACGTAAAACCATTGCAAAGATTCTTAATGTTACTGCGGGAGAGATTATTTTTACATCTGGAGGTACAGAGGCAGATAATCTTGTCATAAATAGCGCCGCTCGAGATCTAGGAGTACAACGTATTATTACCTCACGTATAGAGCATCACGCAGTGCTACACGCAGCAGAAGAAGCAGCAAAAACATATAACATTTTACTAGAGTACGTTCCCTTAAAAGAATGTGGCACTCCAGACGAAAAAAAGCTAGAAGAAATGCTCGCATCAAATGATGCAAAAACGCTCGTGAGCCTTATGCACGTCAATAATGAGGTGGGTAATATGATAGACATAAAAGCAATCGCGACTATGTGTAAATCATATGGAGCACTAGTACACTCAGATATGGTGCAAAGCATTGGCCATTATGCTATAGACCTTCAGGAGGTTCCTGTAGATTTTGTAGCGGCTGCTGCTCATAAATTTCACGGGCCAAAAGGTGTAGGATTTGCATTTATAAGAAAAAATAGTGGTCTTAAGCCACTTATATTTGGTGGTTCACAAGAGCGTGGTTTACGAGCTGGTACAGAGGGTGTACATAATATTGCAGGACTTGAGACGGCAATGCAATGTGCATATACTCACCTTGAAGAAGAGAGCAATTATGTGAAAGGGATAAAAACCTATTTCGCCGAAAGGCTTAAAAAAGAAATCCCTAGTGTAAAACTTAATGGGAATTGTAGCAATCCAGAAAAGAGCACATATACCTTACTTAACGTATGCTTACCTATTGCTTCAGAAAAGGCATTATTGCTGCTTTTTCAATTAGATATGAAGGGTATTGCTTGCTCTAAAGGAAGCGCTTGCCAGAGTGGGAGTGATAAAGGTTCACACGTACTTCAAGAAATCTTATCTGAAGATGATCTTAAAAAGCCTAGCGTGCGTTTTTCTTTCTCAAAGTATAATACAAAAGAGGAGGTAGACTACGTGATAAGCGTTCTTAAAGAGTTCCTAGAAGGTGTACCTGCGTAGTCTAGAACTTAGCAGATACTCGTACATTAAAAACTCTAGGAGATAAAAAGTTAGGAATTGCAAACTGCTGTTGTGTACTTGCGTCTCTTACAAAGGTGTTTGTAATTGAGTTCTGTCTATCAAATATATTATAGATTTCAAAACCAGCCGTAAGATCCTTAAAGACGTGTAGCCAGTGACCTTTTGGGAACGGTTTTGATGCATCTGTAAAGACATAATTTATACCTGCATCTGCTCTAAAATAATCTCTCAATCTAGGTAATTCTGAAAACACATAAGGATCTGCATAACTAGGTGATCCTCCAGGTAGGCCTGTCTGGTATACCATATTAATGTAAAGTTTCAAACTAGGAATATTAGGCGCGTAGTCTTGAAATAGAAAAGCAACCTTTAATCGTTGATCTGTAGGTCTAGGTATATACCCTTGATTGTCTATATTTTCTTCTGTGCGCAGTACACCTAGACTTATCCAGCTTTGTGTACCTGGTACAAACTCACCATTAAGTCTGGTGTCTATACCATAAGCTCTTGCCGTAGCATTATTTGTAGCTCTGTAACGTATGCGTACATTTTCTAAGGTATATGGATTTACATCTGTAAGACCTTTATAATATGCTTCTGTCACTAGTTTAAATGGGCGTTCCCAAAGATTAAAACTCCAGTCGTGACCGGCTACAAGATGAAAAGATTTTTGAGCTTTTACATCTGGTCGTACCTGTCCCAGTGAGTCTCTCAACTCTCTATATAAAGGAGGTTGTGCATAGAGACCTCCGGATAGTCTAAAAATCATATCTGAGTTGCCACCAGGTTTTAAACTAAGTTGTGCTCTCGGGCTTACTACGGTTTGTGTTGTACTCTCAATGTTATCTCCGCTTACCATCCACTGTTGTGCTCGTACTCCAGCATTTATCCAGAGCTCGTTATTTCCTATCTCGGTGCGTTTACTGTATTGTCCATAAGCAGAGAGTCTATTAATCTGCACATTATTACGAGCACGTATGTTTGTAAAGGGCTCAAGAGGCGCATCAAATGCGGCATAAGGTTGCTCATTTGTAAAATCTCCTATAGGTGGTCTTATAGAAAACCCTGCAGAGTCTATAACCTCATATTCTTCTAGTCTATCACGTATATCTTCACGGGTATATTTTATGCCCCAATCTATCTGGTCTGTATCTTTTAGATACGTTCCTTTGTGCTCTACATTTATAAAAAGAGCATCTAGATCATTACGAGCGTGTGTAAGTTGTGAGCCTATACCTTGTGTAAACTCTACATCACCTAGGTCTTCATCACCTATATTAGTATTAGGTCTTCCTAAACGATAGTCTGCAAAAATATCAAAATACTCTTGCTCTTGTGTGTGATATGCAGATCCTAAAACTTTGAGTGTGGTATGCTCATTAAGTTGATAAGTACCTTTTAAGGCTCCAAAGTAAGTCTCATACTTATCTTCTTCTTGACCTTCATAAAAGACAATAAGGGCTAGAGGATCTGCAAGACTACCAAAATTGGTTTGTCGTGTAAGTGGCTCATAGTCATATTTATTTATCGCAATGTTTCCTAAGAAGTCTAGTTGAAATTTATTTGTGAACTTATACGTAAGCAATGACTGAGCGTCAAAAAAACGTGGTTTAAAGTTCGTTTCTGTTTGTTTTGCATTTACAAGAAGGCTATTATCGCGATAACGTACACCTGCAAGTGCTGTAAATCTTCCGTCTTTAGAAATTCCTTCGCCAGAGATACTACCGCCTAGAAGGCTGGCATCTACACTGGCCGCAAAATCTACAGGCCTTCTATAGGTAATGTCAAGTACAGAAGAAAGTTTGTCTCCATATTTTGCCTGAAACCCTCCAGCACTAAAAGCTACATTTTGAACGAGATCACTGTTTACAAAACTCAATCCTTCTTGCTGTCCAGAGCGTACTAAAAATGGACGGTAAACTTCTATTTCATTAATGTATACTAGGTTCTCGTCAAAGTTACCACCGCGCACAGCATATTGTGTACTTAGCTCATTGTTATTACTCACTCCTGGTAATGACTTGAGAAGATTTTCTACTCCCGCATTTGCACCTGGTGTCTTGCGTATAGTCTCTGGAGCTATGGTAGTCACGCCTTCTACACGCTGCCTGGTAGTAGTGGTAATAATAACTGTACCTAGTTGTTCAATATCAGATTTTAATACTGGGTTAAACTCAATATCGGCATTTGCTTTGAGGTTGAAGGTTTGTGTTATTTTTTTAAAACCCACATAAGTATAAGATATTGTGATGTCTTCATTTGCAGGAATCACTATCACATAAAAACCATTATCATTTGTAACAGTACCATCTCCCATAAACGCAACCGAAGCTCCTGGTACAGGTGTGTTTTTATCATCGAGTATGATGCCTCTTATAGTTGCCGTTTGGGCAAGACCTAGAGTTGTAAAACATAAAAGTAGGATGAGTAGGAGGTAGTTATTTTTCAATGGATGGTTTTCTAAAGAATGTAGTTTCAAATGTAGTACTATTTCCCACATTATCAGTCACGATAAGTTTGAGTTCGTTCTTAGTATCTGTAACGGCATTATCGTTAAAATCGTGTGTAAGTGTTTTGGTTTTTGGCTCATACTCAAGTAAGATAAACTTACCGTTTACTGTAGCACGGTATCCCTTTATACCACTTGCCAGGTCTTTTATCTCAAATTTAAGGTAGCGATATTTTGACATCCATTTACCTTTTGTAAAATTGCTCGCCTTTACCACCGGCGGGTCTGTGTCTTTTGCAATTGTATATTCTCCTAGGGTACGTGTGTTAATTTGAAGTTTATTATCCTTAATACGAGTGTTGCTGTAATACACATCACCTTTGTAGTTTATTCTACCTAGATATAACTTATCACGATCTGCCTCATTATAACCAGATAGGTCATATGAGATACTTATGTTTTTATGTACAGGTAGTACATCCTTGTGTAAAGTGAGTTTGTCACCCTCTGCTTTGAGATTTAAAGAGTAGTCATCATAAAATGCTCCTTTAGGAATATATACCTCAAATTTTCCTTCGTTAAAATTGTACCCTTGGTCACTGTATACAAAGTCTTTGTAGTCGGTAGCTGTGTTTCTTGGGGAGATAGTATCACTAGTCCCGCTTATGGGTATGTTTATGATCACTTCGTTGTGAGCATAATCTTTTACTTTAATTTGGTATTGGTAAGCAAGACTATCTTCTATTGTAAGTATACCGTTATCAACCTGCTGAGTGTATATACTAAGTGGATTATTTCTCTCTATAAACAATTTCTGTACGCGCTTTCTTTTGTCTTTATATAACCCATAATCTATCATTCGGTTGAGATACCTTGTTTCGGCAAAGGAAAATTTATCCATTTTTACCTCAAAATTGGTCTCACCGTTTAATGACGTTGTAATAGCGTAAATCCCATTTTTATTATTTGCTAGATCTTGCTGGTCTATGGTACCTATTGCAAATCCTATCGAGCCTTTTGCCTTTATATTTTCGGCTTGGTAACTCCCGTCCGACTTTTGAGTGAGGCGCACATCTATAGCTTCGGTTCCTTTATTAATTGTAGACTGCGCATCAAGTGGGTAAGCCCTAAGATGATTTATGGTAGGCTTTCTAGTGTCTTTTGCGTTGAGTCCAAATAAGAATGGATTCATAGGTCTCGAGTTACCATCACGTATTTCAAAATGTAGGTGAGGGCCGCCACTACTTCCTGTGTTACCGCTATATGCAAGTATCTCTCCTTGACCTATTGTGAGCTCTCCTTTTTTAGGAAATAGCTCAATCTCATAAGACTGTTTTTTGTATTGTGCTCGTTTTATATAAGCTTCTACCTCTGGACAAAATTTCTGTAAGTGTCCATACACGGTGGTATAACCATTAGGGTGAGCCACATAAATAGCTTTTCCGTAACCATAGTGAGATATTTTTATGCGTGTGATACTACCTTCGGCTGCTGCATAAACGGGTAAGCCAGTTCTGCGCTGTGTTTTTAAATCAAGCCCACTGTGAAAGTGGTTGCTACGTAGCTCTCCAAAACTTCCAGCAAGTACAAGCTCGCCATCTAGCGGATTTAAAAAGTAATTTTCAGGAACTTCATTTTGAGAATATATTAATCCAGTTATCAGGACTAGCGCAAATGATAATAGCAATCTTTTAGACATAGGTACTAAAGTAAGTAATAGCTTTGTATAATTAAAAATGACGGTGGTGATAAGTCCGCTTTCGCGAAAGCGCAACACTATTCCTCAATAACTAAGCTCGCCGAAAACTCTTGCGATAATGAGAAATACCCTAGAATAAACGCATCTGGTCTGTTTAAATTATCAAACTGATCTATATTATCTATGTCAGTAATATTAAGAAAATTACCTCTTACCGTGGCAGTAGGTGTCTGGAAAGGACCGTTTTCTCCTTGCTGACTTTGTTCTAGAAGTCCATTCATATAGTCATAAAACTGCTCATCTGCCCCTAGAATGCTTATATCTATAGTGTCTCCAGGGTTGAGAGGAGTATCATCTGAGTCATAAAAATAGGAGAACTCAAATTGTTGCCCCTGGTAAAAGCGGTCTTCTGTAGGGAGATATTCATTAAAGTCTAGATCTATCACATAATAGTTATCATCATCTGGAATATCTGTAAAGGCGATAGTAACCTCCTTATCATCTGGGTCAAAAAGCCCACCATCGCCTTGCTCTACCGTATCTATAGGTACAGAGGGAGCAAAGGTTGTTCTAGCAAAATAGTCTTGATCTTGATACGTTACAAATATTAAGTACTCAGAATCGCTAGTGAGCCAGCTTGTTACTATTTTGTTATCTGCTACGGGAGAGACTGTGGTAGCAAAGGGTCTGTAAACACCAGGTTCACCCGGTACAGGCTCATAGGGTACAAAACCAGACTCGTCTGCTTTTTGAATAAACATACTTTCTACTTCTGCTGGTTGTATCTCACCAAAAAACGATGAAGATAGGGAGACTTTAATGTTTGCTGCTGTTAATTGCTGCGTAGTATCTATGCGTATTAAGGCATCTACAATAAGGCGAGGGTCTTCATCATTAAGATCTACATCTATTACATCTTCACACGATGTAAATACTAGTAGTAATGCTATAAGGAGTGTTATATATCTCATCTCTTACTAAAATTTAAAATTATAGGTAACCGCAGGAATGATTCCAAAAATTGCTGTTCTTACTGCCTCGTTATTTCCAGTTTCTGCATTTTGCCTAAAGTTAATAGAGGCTGCATTTCGACGGTTATAGGCATTGTAAATACTAAAAACCCACTCTGACTGCCACGATCTGTTCTTATTTTTTTCTGGGGTAAGTGTCGCGCTTAAGTCTAATCTATGGTAATTAGGTAATCGTTGCTCGTTACGAGGACCGTAAGTAGGGATAACTATACCTTGAAACTCAAATTGACCCACAGGGAAGTTAGTCGGCTGTCCAGTTTGGAATAAAAAGTTACTACCAAATTTCCACTTGTCATTAAGCTCATAATTGAGATTCATAGAGATGTCGTGAGTTTTATCATAAGGTGTGTTATACCACTGCCCGCGGTTTATGCCTAGCTCCTCTGGTGTTCTTCCTGGTGTGCGTTGTTCAGATTTTGATAAGGTATAAGCTAGAAAACCTTTAAATTTCCCATCATTTTTACGTAGTAAAAACTCAAGACCATAGGCTCTAGCCTCACCTTGTAAAATAACTTGCTCTATGGCTTCATTTGCAATAAGCTGGGCTCCGTCTATGTAGTCTATACGGCCATCTATGTCTTTATAAAAAGCCTCGGTTTCTATAGTGTACTCGCTGTTTCCTATCTCAAGATTTTTAAAATAACCTATGGCATATTGATCTAGTTGTTGTGGTGCTGCATACTGGCCACTGGGTGTCCAGATGTCAAGCGGAGTAGGGGAGCTTGTGTTAGATAATAAATGTAAGTATTGTACTAGTCTCGTGTAACTCGCTTTAATTGATGTATCGTCATTAAAAGCATAAGAAGCTGCAATGCGAGGTTCAAGCGCATTATAAGTAGCGAGTTTATCTCCTCGTGAAAAAGAGGTGTCTACTCCTATAGGGTCTTCGCTTTGATATATAAGCAAGAAAGGATCAAAAGATACTGGCTGGTCATTACTGTAAATATTAACCTCGTCTTGTCCTAATCTCGTAAAATTACTAAAACGTAAACCATACTCCACTGTTAGGTTTTGCGATAATTTATGTTCTACGTCTACATATGCAGCAAACTCATTTGCATATTTCTTAACCAGTTGCTCTTCTATAATTCCAGAGTCTGGACCATTAGGTTGAATTTTACCAGGATTAAAAGTATAGTATAAGTTATTAATACCTGAGTAGATCTTCATCTTGTCATTAAGATAGTGAGTGAGATCATATTTGATATTTATATTGTTAATACCAGAGTTCCACTCAAAGCCTACAAAGTCTAGATCAAGCCCGTAGTAGTAATCGCTATAAATAAGAGAGGCGTTTGAAAATAGCTTGTCGCTAAAAATATGGTTCCATCTCAAATTACCTACCGCATTACCATATACATTTTTAAAACTATCGCTTACGCTAAAAAGATCTCGGCCAAAATAACCAGATAGATACAAGCTATTATTATCATTGATCTTATAATTAATCTTTGTATTAAGGTCGTAGAAATATGCTTTATTATCTATATCAAATAGTGGTAAAAATAAATGTGCATAAGAGGCTCTACCGCCAAAAAGGAAAGCCGCTTTATCCTCTACAATAGGTCCTTCTACCAGGAGTCTACTTGCTACAGCTCCTATACCTCCTGTAACTTTTGTTTTCTTGCTGTTACCTTCCTTTTGATAAATATCTAGTACAGAAGACACCCGTCCACCATATCTAGCTGGTATCCCTCCTTTATATAGTTTCAAATCCTTAATAGCATCTGGGTTAAAAACCGAAAAGAAACCAAAGAGGTGTGAGGAGTTAAAAATAGTAGCCTCGTCTAGAAGAATTAAGTTTTGATCTGCAGCGCCACCTCTGACGTTAAAGCCAGAAGCTCCCTCACCAGCACTCGTTACACCAGGTAGCAGGAGTATCGCTTTTATAACATCTGCCTCTCCTAGTACAACTGGAATACTTTTTATAGTCTCAGAGGTGAGTGCATTTACACTCATTTGTGGTTTACGTATTCTCACACGTTCTACTTTCTCTTCTATGACAATCTCATCGAGTTGCTCTAGTGATGTAGAGAGAGCTATATTTTTACGTATATCTTTGTTGAGCTCTATAGTTTCTATTACATCTTTATAGCCTAAGTAGCTTACCTGTACCTTATAAGTACCCTCGGGCAAGGTGATAGAGTAGAAGCCATATGAGTTAGTCACAACTCCATCATTAAACTCAGGAAACAAGATGCTTACTCCTATCAAGGTTTCATTACTTGATACATCTGTAATGGTACCGCTTAACGTATATTTTTCTTGTGAGAATAAGGGTTGTAACGACCCTAAAAATATCAGTACGTATAAAATATTTTTCATTGTAAAGATTTGAAGTAAAGCTAGTGACAAAATACCGATAAACTTGTTAAAAATAAAAAGCCTCTTCATTTTTGAAGAGGCTTTTGTCGGTGATGATTACGCTTTCGCGAAAGCGTAAAAACCTTAATCTATAATCGCGTTAAAAGTAGCGCTTGGTCGCATTGCTGCAAATGTTTTATCACTACTCACACTGTAGTAACCCTCTATATCTTGAGGACTTCCTTGTGCTGCATTAAGCTCATTTATAATAGTATGCTCATTTTCTTCCATTGCTTTTGCAATAGGAGCAAACTCTGCGGCTAGATCTGCATTTTTAGTTTGGCTAGCTAGTCCTTGTGCCCAGTATAATGCAAGGTAGAAGTGACTACCACGGTTATCTAACTCGTTTACTTTACGAGAAGGTGATTTTCTGTTTTCTAAAAACTTGATAGTCGCCTCGTCTAGTGTATCTGCAAGTATTTGTGCTCTCTCATTACCCTTAGTAGTAGCCACGTGCTCTAGTGACACCGCTAGTGCAAGAAATTCTCCAAGAGAATCCCAACGCAGGTGACCTTCTTCTAGAAACTGCTGTATGTGCTTAGGCGCAGATCCTCCAGCACCTGTTTCAAAAAGTCCACCACCATTCATAAGTGGTACAATAGATAACATTTTTGCACTGGTCCCTACTTCAAGTATTGGGAAAAGATCTGTATTGTAATCACGCAGTACGTTACCGGTTACTGAGATAGTGTCTTGACCATTTTTAATACGCTCAAGTGAGAAACGTGTCGCTAGTACAGGAGACATAATCTGTATATCTAGTCCCTCTGTATCGTGATCTTTAAGATAAAGATTTACTTTTTTAATAAGCTCTGCATCGTGTGCACGCTCACTGTCTAGCCAGAATACAGCTGGAGATCCAGTTGCTCTCGCACGACTTACAGCAAGTTTTACCCAGTCACGTATAGGTGCATCCTTCACTTGGCACATTCTCCAGATATCACCTTCGTTTACCGTGTGTTCTGTAAGAACGTTACCTGCATTGTCTACGGTACGTACTGTTCCTGCAGCAGGTATTTCAAAAGTCTTATCGTGAGATCCGTATTCTTCGGCTTTTTGAGCCATAAGACCTACGTTAGGTACTGTACCCATAGTAGTAGGGTCAAAGGCACCGTGCTTTTTACAAAACTCTATAGTTTCTTGAAAAACACCTGCATAGCTACTATCTGGTATAACTGCCTTAGTATCTTGTTGCTTTCCTTGTGCATTCCACATTTGTCCAGAAGCGCGTATCATAGCTGGCATAGATGCATCTATAATCACATCACTAGGTACGTGTAGGTTTGTTATTCCTTTATCTGAGTTTACCATTGCTAGGTCTGGACGAGCATCATAACAAGCTTGTATAACCGCCTTGATTTCTTCTCTTTCAGATGCTGGTAATTCCTCTATTTTGGCAAGTAAATCTCCAAAACCATTATTTACATCTACACCTATTTTATCAAGAGTAGCACCATACTTTTCAAATACTGGAGCAAAAAATACTTTTACTGCGTGACCAAATATTTTTGGGTCAGAAACCTTCATCATTGTCGCCTTCATATGCAGAGAGAATAAAAGATCATTCTCCTTTGCATCTGCAACTTGAGTTTCTAAAAAGTTTATAAGCGCTTGTTTCTCCATAAGAGAAGCATCTATAATCTCATCTGCAAGAACCGGAGTCTCGGCTTTAAGTACTGTTACTTTACCAGCAGCATCTACGTGTTCTATACGTATGTTGCCTGCCTCTTTTATTGTAACAGACTTTTCGTTATTTCTAAAGTCTCCGTGAGACATCGTCGCTACGTGAGACTGTGAGTCTGCACTCCAAGCACCCATACTGTGCGGGTTATTGCGAGCATATTGCTTAACTGGCTTAGGTGCACGTCTGTCTGAGTTACCCTCACGTAGTACTGGGTTAACAGCACTACCTAGTACTTTTGCAAATCTTGCACGTATTGATTTTTCTTCATCTGTTGTAGGCTCTTCCGGAAAATCTGGAATTGCATATCCATCACTCTGTAATTCTTTTATAGCCGCTGTAAGCTGTGGTATAGAAGCAGAGATATTAGGAAGCTTTATAATATTAGCTTCTGGTTTTTTTGCAAGTTCTCCTAGTGCTGCAAGCGCATCTTCTTGTCTTTGATCTTCTGTAAGATATTCAGAAAAGTTTGCTATGATACGACCAGCCAGAGAGATATCCACTAGCTCCATCTCAATATCAGAAGATTTTGTAAAGCGCCTTACGATAGGGAGGAATGAATGTGTTGCAAGCATAGGAGCTTCATCCGTAAGTGTATATTTAATGGTGGTTTTATCTGTCGCCATTCAGGAGTTTTTTTATTTAATAAATCAGTTGAAATTTACTTGCTGGGCAAGCCTAGCAAATATAGTAATTTGTAAGGCATTTTTCCACCTAAAATCACGTCTAACTTAAGTCATCTTTTCTGTTAAACTCAACCTAATTATTTATGTTTATCTATCACAAAACTCGCTGTGCTTCTTATTTGATATTTTGACAATATGTCTGTATTACAATTATTGTTTTGTAAGTCTAAAAGTGGAAGGAGTTACAGGCCAACCACAAAATCCGTCATTACCTTCAAATCCTTCAATAAAACGTAAATCAAATACCGTGTCGTCTATTTCGTCTATTGTGCCGTTTAAATCGTTAGATGGACCTAATAGCACTTGATGGTCAGCTTCTACACGTGCAGAACAGACTATAGCTGAGCGTATGTATCGAGTCATTATGGCTTGATCACAGGCTATAGTAAACTCAACTTCAGATAATATAAATGTACCATCAAACATTTGTTGCGTGTCTCTAAATATTTCAAAATAACGAACATTAGGTCGTGATCTTTCAAGTGTAAATTGATTTGGAGTTAGAAAAGTAGGACCATCAAATCCATTTACTACACTGCTGTAGTCATAAACTCCTGTAAACTTATCATTATCGATGCCTTCTACAACATATATATCATAGCTGAATGGAGAGTTTATAGAGCCTGGGTAACTTATAATAGGACCTATGCTGTTGTCGTGATTAAAGGCCAGTCCATTGGTAAGATGCAGTGTTAAGTCTATAACAAATTTATCAGTACAAGATATTTCATCTGTAGTAAGGTTAGTGTTCTCAAGAAGCTCTTGAGTTGTTATTGTTAGTTCTGTGACTGGATAACCCCGCTCACCTTGTGTAAAATCTGATGCGCTAAGTGTTTTAAAGAGCACTGAAGATGTGCTATTGTCTCCATTTTGAGATGTTCGATCTACAAATGATAGAAAGACATCTACACGGTCAAGTAATTCTCCCTCGTTTCCATCTTGCATCTCAAGTACGTAAGAAATAGGTGTAGTAGGTGATTGTATATCATATACTGAGTTATTAATTGCGCGGGTACGCAGCACAGCTCCGTTTCTTACGTTATCTAAGACATAATTAATTGCGTTGTCTGGTTCTTCACAAGATGTAAAAACCAATAGTGATACTATCACTGATAGGTATATTATTTTCATAATTGATTGATGTTTAGTTGGTTTAAATATCGTGGGAAATGTTAAAATAATAGTACTATCCGATAAAAGTTTCCACAGGTTTTGAGAAGTGTAACGTTCATTTATATAAAAACAAAAGCCATATCCCTGTACAAAGTACGTTGATATGGCTTTTTAGAAATTGCTTTACCGGTAAACCCTTGAAGTTTTATAACAGTGTTTTTAATGACTGTAACCGTTCAATTTCTGCTGAAATAGTGTTGTTTGTCAATGTAAAACAAACTATCTCAGCGATGTTGCGTTACTTAAGATTATTCAAATAGTAGACCATTTAAACTATCTACTTATCTAGTTTGTGCAGCGGGTCTTATTAGTAACCACAACTTAACTAAAATAATACGGTGATACTATTATAGTTTTCTGGATGGTTAAAATCGTCTAGTGGATTAGAACACCATAAATATAGTAATTGTTATGACTCGTTAGCTTAAAATGTATTTATTTAATTTTCAACCTGTTATCAACTTCACTTCTTAACTTTTGTTCATAAAAAAAGCTTCACTGTATAAGTGAAGCTTTTAGAATAAAATTGTCCAGTAAGACTATCCGCGTCTCTCTTTGATACGAGCTTTCTTACCTGTAAGACCTCTGAAGTAGAAGATACGTGCACGACGTACAACACCTCTTTTGTTTACTTCAATCTTCTGGATAGCTGGAAGGTTAAGCGGGAATACACGCTCTACACCTACAGTACCAGACATCTTACGAATTGTAAAAGTCTGAGTTCTTCCAGTACCTCTTAATTGTAACACAACTCCTCTAAAGAACTGTGTTCTACTTTTTTCACCTTCCTTAATTTCATAGTACACAGTGATAGTATCACCTGCTGCAAAGGTTGGGAAATCATTTTTTGGGATGAATTCGTCTTGTACGAATTTTACTAAATCTTCCATTTTATGGATATTAAAGTGGTTTTACGTTAGGGCAACATTCACGATCATCGTCAGAGGTTAACCTAAGCGGGTGCAATTTTACTTGCGGTTTTAAATTGTTCAAAGTGCGTCTTAATTTTATTCTTTACGCTTTCGCGAAAGCAATATTAAGCAACATTTTAAATAACAAAAAGAACCTCCATAGCCCTATAGAAGTTCTTAGTATGTCTAAAGCGTAGATCTCTTAAAGAGTTGCTACGTGCTTTGCAAGCTTAGATTTAAGGTTAGCAGCTTTATTATTGTGTATAATATTGCGCTTAGCTAACTTGTCAATCATAGAAGCTACAGCAGGATATAAAGCCTGAGCATCTTTTTGCTCAGTCATATCGCGTAATCTTTTGATCGCGTTACGAGTCGTTCTGTGCTGGTAACGATTTCTAAGACGCTTTGCTTCGTTGCTTCTAATTCTCTTTAAAGCTGACTTGTGATTTGCCATTATTGTTTTTTCTAAATAATTATAAAAATTGTAGCCCGTAGGGGAATCGAACCCCTCTTACATGGATGAAAACCATGCGTCCTAGCCGATAGACGAACGGGCCATTAATTCTAGTTTCATATTTCTTAATATAGCCTCTAGAATTGTAAATCAAAAATTGTAGCCCGTAGGGGAATCGAACCCCTCTTACATGGATGAAAACCATGCGTCCTAGCCGATAGACGAACGGGCCTAGAACAATCGCTTAAATTGCGGATGCAAAAATAAACATATTTCTAGATGATACAAACCAATTTGAAAGTTTTTTTAAAACTTTTTTAGTAGGCCTTGGCAAACAGTACTCTACGCAATGATTTTTTACCAGAATACACGCATATACCTTCTTCATTTTTCGCGTTAAGCGGAATACATCTTATTGTTGCTTTTGTTATTTCTTTAATTTTATCTTCAGTCTCGGTAGTGCCGTCCCAATGAGCACTTATAAAACCACCTTTGGTGTCAAGGGTTTCCTTAAAGTCTTCAAAGTTGTCTACAGTTGTTATATGACTATCTCTGTAATCTCTGGCTTTATTATATAAGTTTTCTTGAATTTCTTTAAGTAGCGTTATTACGGTATCTACAACAGTTTCTTTTGCTACAAATTCTTTTGTTAAGGTATCTCTTCGTGCTAATTCTACTGTGCGCTTTTCTAGATCTTTTGGGCCTATGCCTATTCTTAAAGGAACTCCTTTGAGTTCATACTCATTAAACTTCCATCCTGGTTTGTGGGTGTCTCTATTGTCAAATTTTACCGATACACCGTGTAGCTTTAAATCTTGTACAAGTTCATTTGCTACTTGAGATATAGCATCTAGCTGCTCTTGATTTTTATAAATAGGCACTATTACAACTTGAAAAGGTGCTAGATTAGGAGGTAGTACTAAGCCTTGATCATCACTATGAGTCATAATAAGTGCTCCCATAAGTCGTGTTGACACCCCCCAAGAGGTTGCCCAAACGTGCTCTTGTTTTCCTTGGTTTGAAGTAAATTTTACATCAAATGCTTTTGCAAAATTCTGACCTAAGAAGTGCGATGTTCCTGCTTGTAGTGCTTTACCGTCTTGCATAAGCGCCTCTATACAATAGGTCTCATCTGCACCTGCAAAGCGTTCACTTTCTGTTTTAACTCCTTTTATAACCGGTACAGCAAGGAAGTTTTCTGCAAACTCTGCGTACACATTATTCATAAGCTCAGCCTCTTGTAGTGCTTCTTCTTTTGTTGCGTGTGCAGTATGTCCTTCTTGCCATAAAAACTCTGCTGTTCTTAAGAAAAGGCGTGTACGCATTTCCCATCTTACAACATTTGCCCATTGATTAATAAGTAATGGAAGGTCTCTATATGACTGTATCCAGCCTTTGTAAGTATTCCATATAATGGCTTCACTAGTTGGTCTTACTATAAGTTCTTCTTCTAGCTTTGCGTTTGGGTCGACAATAAGTTTAGAAGAGTCCTCAGGGTCTGTTTTTAACCTATAGTGTGTTACTACGGCACATTCTTTTGCAAAACCTTCTGCATTTTTCTCTTCTGCCTCAAATAAACTTTTTGGTACAAATAATGGGAAGTAAGCATTCTCGTGCCCAGTCTCTTTAAACATACGGTCCAGCTCTGCTTGCATTTTTTCCCAGATTGCGTAACCATATGGTTTTATAACCATACACCCACGTACAGCAGAGTTTTCTGCAAGGTCTGCTTGAACTACTAGTTCATTATACCATTTTGAATAATCTTCACTTCTTTTTGTGAGTTTCTTGCCCATAAAAATCTATTTTGGCACAAATATTGTGACTTCTCTTAACGTAAAATTACCAAGCGAAATTAGGTATTTTTACACCAAGCAACAATTAAAACAGCACCGATATGAATTTTTCTACATCACTCAGAACTTCAATTAAGAGTTTATCTTTATCTGCACTTGCAGCTACATTACTTGTTGCTTGTAGTGCCTCACAGCAAGTTTATGATGACGATGGTATATACAGCAGTAATGAATCTGCTAATGCCACTTCGCAAGAAGCAACTTCTTCTAACGGATCAAATACTCAAGTTTATAAGAACTATTTTGAAAAAGGTGCACAAGAGCTCGGTGAGTTAGAAGGAGAGGGAGCTATATTCACAGATATAGAAGAATATTCTTCTGAAGAAAGCAATGCTATCTACGTAGATGGAACAGATTTTGAATCTGCTACTGGCTATGGTGCTTGGGGTGATGAGGTTCAAGATGTGCAGGTTACAATCTATAACAATAGTCCTATTTGGGGATGGAATCGCTGGGGTGGTTTAGGTTGGAACGGTGGTTTAGGCTGGGGTAGAGGCTTTGGATGGGGAGGAAACTTCTGGTCCCCTTGGTATGGAGGTGCTTATTACAATCCTTTTTGGGGAGGTGGATTTGCTTACTACAGTCCATTCTACTACTATGGTAACTTTAATCGTTTTAATAATTTTAACTACGGGTATGCAAATCATAGGTATAATGGTAATCGAGTGGCTTATAGTGCTGGTAGAAGATCTATAAATAGTTCTGGAAGAAGAATGGGCGCAACAGATGCTATTGCTGCCTCAAGGTCGAGACTAAGAACTTCATCTAGAAGTAGAGCAACTTACAGCCGTAACAAAGGCACAGCAAGACCTACTTCGAGCCGTAATGGTACGTATAGAAATGGAGTGTCTAGAGGCACGCCTAATAGTGCACAAAGACCATCTACAGGTTCTAGACCTAATACGTACTCAAGACCTTCTTCAAGAACAAGACCTACAACAAGGCCTAATAGCCGCCCTACTAGACCTAGTGGAACTCAATCAAGACCTTCTTCAAGACCTAGCGGAAGTAAAGCAAGGCCATCTTCTAGACCATCAAGACCAACGTCTAGACCAAGCTCTTCATCTAGAAGGAATTCTTATAGCAGACCGTCTTCTTCTTCATCTCGAAGTAGCGGATCAAGATCTACTTCAAGTTCAAGCAGAAGCGGAGGTCGTAGAGGATAATCCTACACAGTTCATTTAGCAATAAAAACTACATATGAAAAAATTATTTTTAATACTGGCCATTTCAGCCTCAGGAACAACTTTTGCCCAAAGTATAGCAGAAGCACTTAATTATAGTACTTCAAACACAACAGGTACAGCCAGGTATAGAGCGATGGGTGGTGCCTTTGGAGCACTAGGTGGTGACCTTAGTGCAATAGGTGATAATCCAGCCTCAAGTGCTGTATTTACAAAAGGAACGGTTTCTTTCTCTTTGTCTAATGACAATTTAGATAACACAACCACATTTTTAGGAAATAGTACGAGCTCTTCAGACACAGATCTTTCCCTTAACCAAGCAGGAGGAGTTTTTATCATAGATGGAGCTGGAAACTCGGGATGGAATAAATTTTCTTTAGGATTTAACTATGACCGCATAGGCAACCTTGACAATCAATATAGAGCTATAGGCACTAATACTAACTCGATATCGTCATATTTTTCAGATTTTGCGCAAGGAGTACCTCTTGATTTACTAGAAACTCTTGACGGTGAGTCTGTGACTGATTTATATCAATTTCTAGGAGAGACTGAAGGTTTTGGAGCACAGCAAGCATTATTAGGATATCAATCATTTATTCTTGATCCCTTAACAAATGATCCAGGCAATACAGAGTATTTTGTAAATACGGTAGGCGAAGCCTATGAGCAAGAGTATCTATTTGCTTCAGAAGGGTATAGCGGCAAAGCTTCATTTAACATTGGAGCGCAGTATAATGATAATCTTTACGTAGGCCTCAACTTAAACTCTCATTTTTTAGATTATAATCAATCTACGGTGCTGTTTGAGTCTAACGATGCTGGCCCAGATGAGGGATTTACAAACGTTACCGATATTCGTTTTGAAAATAATTTAAGAACTATAGGAAGCGGCTTCTCTTTTCAACTAGGAGCAATTTCAAAAGTAACTAATAATTTAAGAGTAGGAATTACATATGACTCTCCTACTTGGACAACAATAGATGAAGAAACCACACAAAGAATCACAACCACCGCGGTAGATGATGCAGGTGTATTTACTACTGTAGTTAACCCTAGAGTAACTAATGTATATGAAAGTTATGAAATTAAATCTCCTGGAAAATATACAAGTAGTGTCGCATATCTTTTTGGAAAAAAAGGACTTATAAGTTTAGATTACTCATATAAAGATTACACTGCCTTAAGTTTTAGACCGGAGAGTGATGCCTTCTTTAATGCTCAAAATGCTGCAATAGATAATTTACTCCGGCCAGTAAATGCACTCAAGCTAGGAGGAGAGATAAGGGCACAAGAGTGGAGCTTTAGAGCGGGTTACAGATATGAAGATAGCCCTTTTAAAGATGAAACAACCGTAAGTGAGTTAACAGGTTATTCGGCAGGTGTAGGTTATAATTTTGGAAATGTAAAAGTAGATGTTGCTTATGACAATTTCACACAAGATCGCACTACTTCTTTGTACAGTACGGGCTTGACCAATAGCACGACAGTGGCAAGTGATAATACATCTATTATAGCAACACTTACACTAAGCTTATAAAAGTCATCAATTCATCAATCATAAAAAAGACTATCTTCGGGTAGTCTTTTTTTTATAACTGTATGGGATCAATAATAGCATTATCAGGAAGTAACAGCACAAAATCTATAAATACTAAACTACTAGATTATGTAGTATCTAGTATACACAATCATAAGGCTGCAAGCTTATCACTCTTATCTTACGATATACCTATGTATAATCTTGACCTAGAGCAAGAGCGCGGTATTCCCGTAGATATACAGATTATTAAAAATAAAATTGCCGAAGCAGATGGTGTCATAATTGCCGTAAATGAACACAACGGAATGATATCTGCCTTTTTTAAAAACATATTTGACTGGCTTTCACGTGCAGACCGTAATTTTCTAGCCGGTAAAAAACTTCTTGTGGTAAGTACCTCTCCGGGAGCTCGCGGTGCAGCCTCTGCTTTAAATTATATAAAAGAGACAGCACCACGTTTTGGAGGTGAGGTAGTAGAGAGTTTTAGCTTCCCATCATTTCAAGATAATTTTGATAGTACAGAATCAGGCATAACAAATCCTGATCTTGAGATGGGTATTAGCCAAGTTGTAGCTTCTTTTTTACAAGCACTAGATTAGTAATCTCTAGCAACTTCAAGTAGTACTATACTGTAAGGCGTGTCTAGCGATACCTTTCCATTCATTGCGGTAACCTCTTTTCCTGAGTATGCGTCTCTAAGTTTTTCCGCTTTCGCGAAAGCGTTACCCACCACAATTTCCTTTTTACCCACAGCTAGGTCTAAACCTACGACTACTGTATCTGTAAAGTTGTCTTTTGTAAATGCTCTTTTAAAGACATAAGGAGTCTCGCTAAGCATCTCGTGAGTACCTGCACCCACCGACGGATGATTCTTTCTAAAAACACCTAGTTTTTGCCAGTGAGAGAGTACATCACCTGTAGTCTTTGTATCTATTGAGTCCCAGTTCATAAAACTTCTCAAAGTTGCATCGCCTTGAGTACCTTCTATAGTGAGGTCACGTGCCGTCTCATCACCATAATAAACTTGAGAGATACCTGTCGTTAGGAGGAGTTTTGTGCCAGTTTCTATAGCTTTAGTGCGGTCTTTGTCAAATGGTTGCCCATCATCGTGAGAGGTTGCGTAGTTTACAAAACTCTTGTCTAGAAATAGCGAGTCTTTTATGGAAGCATATTTATTAAATAAGGACTCATAGTTACCCTGCGCATCATACTTAAATTGAAAGTTGATGAGGTTATCAAATCCATTTTCGAAATAGTTTACCTTTTTATCACCAAAATCATAAGCAAGTCCGCCGTCTACAGAGTAGTTATACACTTCGCCAAACATAAAGAAGTCTGTGTCATCTAGTACTAGATCTGGGTTGTTGGTCTTAAAATCTGCAAATGCTTTATCTGCTTGAGTACGCAACACCACCCAAGACTCTTCATCTACGTGTTTTGTTGTGTCTACTCTAAAAGCATCTACACCATACTCTCGTATATAATCTGTAAGCCATTTTATGATATAGTTACGTGGTGTCTTTTTAAGATTATTTGAAACAAAGTAGGCATCTAGCTCTGCAATTTCTTCTTCATAGCGTCCTTCTTTTTTCCACTTTTCTATAAGCGTGGGAGGTAGTGTTACCTCTTCTGAGCTCTCTGTGAGTATGTCTGGTAAATTTTCTACAAGGCTGCAAGCTGTTGTGTTCTCATAAGTGCTAAAAGCGCAGTTAGGATTTTCTCTAGCCCAATCTGTACCCCAGAAAGGATCTTGCTCTGTTACCGGTCCTGTATGATTAAGAACCACATCCATAACGATGCGTATATCATTAGTATGTGCCGTCTCTATAAGCTCTTTGAGGTCCTCTTTTGTCCCAAAGTTGGGGTCGAGAGCCGTCCAGTCTTTTGTCCAGTACCCGTGATAGCCATAAGTAACACCTGTACCTTCATCTACCGGGCCGTGTACCTGCTCAACCACAGGAGTAAACCAGATGGCATTAATTCCTAAATCTGTAAAATAACCCTCTTTAATTTTTTTTGTGATTCCTTTTATGTCTCCTCCTTCAAAACCTCTCAAAGTGGCAGTTTCTTCTAATCTATTAAAATTAACATCATTTGATGTGTCTCCGTTATAGAAACGATCTGTGAGGAGGAAGTACATATTTGAAGCCTCCCAAAAGAAGGGTGCTTTCTCCTTTACTGGGGCTGTAGCAACAGTAGTTTCTTCCTTTTTACAAGCTATAAGTAAAAGAATTACAGAGGCGCTTAGTAGTGCATATTTTAGTTTCATAACGATGGGTGTTTTAATAGTAGCTAATCTAGTAAATCCTTTTGAAAGTTGAGACGAGTAGATGCCTAAAGAAAATAGTACATTTACGCACTTAAAATATTTTATGCCTTCATTTAAAGTCTGGCTTAGTGCTGCTCGCCCTCGTACCTTACCGCTCTCTATAGCTGGTATACTAGTAGGTGGTGGCCTAGCGTTACAAGAAAATGCTTATAATGGTCTCATCTTTGGCCTTGCTATACTAGCTACACTGGGGTTTCAAATCTTATCAAATTATGCAAATGATTATGGAGATGGGGTAAAAGGTACAGATAATGATGAGCGTGTGGGACCTGCAAGAGCAATGCAAAGCGGTTTACTTACTGCGGCACACCTTAAAAAGGCCATTATAATTACTTCTAGTATCACAGTAGTGATTGTACTAAGTTTAATTTACAGCGCCTTTGGTAAAGATCAATTTCTGTTATCATTGTTATTTTTATTGCTGGGTATTGCAGCCATTATTGCAGCCATAAAGTATACCGTAGGTAGAAGTGCTTATGGATATAAAGGATTAGGAGATGTATTTGTCTTTTTATTTTTTGGACTTGTAGGAGTGTTGGGTTCTTTCTTTTTATTTACACAATACATACATTTCATACATATATTGCCCGCTATAACAATAGGTGCACTTTCTGTAATGGTATTACATCTCAATAATATGCGCGATCGTGTGTCTGATACTCGTGTGGGTAAAAACACCCTAGCCGTAATTTTAGGGCAGAAGGGAGCCGTGCGTTACCATAACATCTTGTTTCTAGTAGCGATTTGTTGCTGGGTGAGTTTTATAGCCTTGAGGGCAACAGATCTTTTAGACTATATATCTATCATAGCATTTTTACCGCTGGTTAAGCATATGCTTACGGTAAGAAATACAGAGGAGCACGCCTTGCTTGATCCAGAGTTAAAAAAAGTGGCGTTGTCTACATTTTTACTTGCCGTGCTATTCTTTGTGGGGAGTTACTTTTAAATGTAGTTGTTACGCTTTCGCGAAAGCGTATTAAAAACCATTATAGTTCTAGTACTTACAAATACGACAAAAAAAAAGGAAGCATTACTGCTTCCTTTCTTTATATAACACTTAAAATCGACTAGTTTACAGAAGATGCAAGCTCAGATCCAGCTTTAAATTTTACTACATTTTTTGCAGCGATCTTGATAGTTTTTCCAGTTTGAGGATTTCTTCCTTCACGAGCATTACGCTTAGATACAGACCAAGATCCAAAACCTACTAGAGAAACACGTCCTCCTTTTTTAAGAGTACCTTCAACGTCTCCTAAGAAAGATTCTAATGCTTTTTTTGCTGCAGCTTTAGTGATACCAGCGTGCTCTGCCATTCCGTCGATTAATTCTGATTTGTTCATAATATAATTTGTTAATTAATTAATTGTGGTTAAACTGTATGTTTAATTCCCTAACAAATTTATACGGATTATTCGCCTACGCAAGCAATAGCAAGGGAAATCGGGGTTTTTGTTAATAAGTCAACCCGATTGTTGATAAAGATGGGGCTATTTTTTAATTCTCTTAATGCCTATGGTTACAGGGGTTTAGCGCATTTTGGCATTTTTATCAAACTTATAGCCATTAAGAAGGTCCTTTACGGCCATCTTTTTCTTGCCAGAAAGTTGCATTTCTGTAATACATATGTAACCTTCTGGAGTTGCAATAGCGAGATGGTCATCTACCTGCGTTACGGCTCCTGAGGGAATGAGCATTTCTTTATCCGCTTTCGCGAAAGCGCTATAAATTTTTACGCGTTGCTCCTTACCACCATTTTCTAGTATGGTATAAGCAGCAGGGTAAGGGCTGAGCCCTCTTATATGATTGTAGATTTCTTGGAGTGGAGCGTCCCAGTTTATTCTCGTATTCTCACTATGTAACTTGTAAGCAGTCTTTAATTCTTTTGATGAGTCTTGTATATGAGTTTTTACATCATCTCGCTCAATTGCCTTAACTGTTTTAATCACGAGCTCTTTACCCGCTATCATAAGACGGTCGTGCAGGTGACCGGCATTTTCTTTATCATCTATAGCAACAGGCTCTTGTAATATTATCTCACCTGTGTCTATTTTTTCATCTATAAAAAAGGTAGTTACACCTGTTTCTGTCTCACCGTTTATAATCGCCCAGTTTATAGGCGCTGCACCACGATATTGAGGAAGTAATGATGCGTGTAAGTTAAATGTGCCATAAGCAGGCATTTTCCATACCGCTTCTGGTAACATTCTAAAGGCAACCACAATTTGAAGGTTTGCTTTAAGTGCTTCAAGTTCTTCTAGAAAAGATTCGCTCTTAAGATTAGTAGGTTGTAAGATGTTGAGGTTTCTAGCTTTTGCAAATGCCTTGACATGGCTCTCTCGTATTTTTTGTCCTCTACCTGCTGGTCTATCTGGTGCCGTAATTACACCTACTACGTTATATCCTTCGTCTAGTAAACCGTGTAAGATGGTCACTGCAAACTCTGGCGTGCCCATAAAAACTATGCGTAAATCTCTCATAATAAGGTGTATGTGTTATTAGGTAAAATGGCTATTTTTTTCTGTTCCAAAAGTAGTCGAATAGAATTGATTATTGTCTGTTGTGGGTATGCTAGTTGTGCAATTTCGCGTGAACTTTTCGCACCTCCTTTAAGTAAATCTATAATGGCATTATCTATAGATGTTCTGGTTTTTATAACTGTACGGTTTCTGCATACATCACAATTACCACAAGGCTCATCAAGCACTTCGTCAAAGTAATGCATAAGCTGTATAGCTCTACACGTAGTGTCATTTGCTATATAATCTTTAACGGCTTGTACTTGGTTTTTCTTGTAGTTTTCTTGGGTTTTTATAAAGGGAGCAATCACATTAATAGTACGGTCATCTTCTCTAGGGACTAAAAAGGTGATTGCCGTGTCAAAGTTTTGATGCTCGTAATCTATTATATCATCTTGGTCTAGCGTGAGGAGCACTTGATGTACTTGCTCTAGAGTTTTGCTAGCTTTATTTGCAATGATATTATAGTTGATATTAGTCACCTGTTCAAAGACTGCTCCATACGTACGTAATACAGCCTTTACAACATCGTCTAGTTGATTGTTTCTTAGTAAATAATAGGTGAGTGCAAAGTCATTTACTTTAAAGTTGATAGTTGCTCTCTTTGTAAACTCTTGAGATAAACTTATGACGCTATTGCGATCTAATACCTGTAAGGCATTATAGGTAAGAATGGTGTGTAATTTATAAGCGCCACAAAACTCACTAAAGTTAAAGCGGTGTAAGCTATCTTGTCCTTCTCCGTATGAGATTTGAAAATAGTTTACTAGATGTTTATAGGTTTTTTTTACCGTATGAGTGTCTGGTATTACTTTAAGAAACTGGTTTTCTAGACGTACCTCGTCGTTCTCATTATACAGTAATACGGCTTGAGATTCTTGACCTGCCCTTCCTGCTCTTCCTGCTTCTTGAAAGTAGTTTTCTATACTATCAGGAATTTCTAAGTGCACTACGGTATCTACATCTGCTTTATCTATTCCCATACCAAAGGCACTTGTACCCACCATTACCTGTACTTTATTTGTACGCCAGGCTAAGTATTGTTTATGACGCTCCTCCCGAGACATACCTCCGTGATATGAGGTGGCTGTGATGCCTCGTCCCTTTAAAAAATGAGCTGTATTAAGTGTTGCCTTTCTATTACGTACATATACAATAGCGCTTTGTTGTGTGTTTGCGAGTACGGTTTCTAGCTCATAAAACTTATCTGTAGCAAGTCGTATTTTATATGTGAGGTTCTTTCTGTGATATGAAGTTTTAAATAATCGTGGTTGTTTGAGATCTAGTAAACTAGTGATATCCTTAAGCACCTTAGTTGTAGCAGTGGCGGTGAGAGCAATAATGGGGCAGTTAGGTTTTAAAGCTCTAAGTTTTGAAATATCTCTATATACCGGTCTAAAATCGTGACCCCATTGCGAGATACAGTGAGCCTCATCTACAGCAATAAGGCTTACATTCATAAGCTTTATGCGTTCTTGCACTAGTTCTTGCTGTAAGCGTTCTGGTGATAGGTATAGGAGCTTATAGTTGCCATAAATACAATTATCAAGTAAGGTGTCTAGTTCTCCATAGCTTATACCACTTGTAATAGACAGTGCTTTTATCCCTTTTTCTTGAAGCCCCATCACTTGATCTTTCATCAAGGCTATGAGTGGCGATACTACAATAGTAATTCCATCTAATAGAAGTGAGGGCAGCTGGTAACATAGTGACTTGCCACCGCCAGTGGGTAATAAAGCAATGCTATCCTCACCAGCAAGTACGTTTTTTATAATCTCTGCTTGTTGCGGTCTAAAATTACTATGACCCCAGTATGTGGTGAGTATATCTTTTGCTTTATCTATCAAGAAGTAAGTGTGTTAAGTATAAATTGTGCTCTCTCTTCTACAGGACCAGTAGGTACAGGTATAGGTGAGTAGCCATACTGTTTATATGTCTGTACAAGATGTTCTTCTATTTCTTTTGCTTGGTCAAAGGTTTCATAACGTTCTTGATCAATCACGTGTATTTTTTCCCAAGTAGGTAATATAAAAACAAGATCATAAATATGTGCTTTACAAGCCTCAATAAAATCTTCTGGATATTCTTGATTTACAAAGTCCATATATGCCACCGTGTCAGGTATGCCGCGATCTATAAAAACAAAATCATTTTTAAAATCCTCTACATCCTTAAATTGCTTGATACGAGCATCTCTTAACAGGGTAGAAAAGAGTAATGGCTTCTCTAAAAAAAGCTGGTCAATGCCCTCCTTTTGAGCATTGCTTATCACTTGTCGTGATATTTCTTCTAGGCAGGCATAGCCTAGATTTTCTAAGTGATTAAGTAATGTTGTTTTTCCTGTAGAAGGGCCACCTATGAGGAGTATTCTTTTTGGCATAAAAATGGTAATCTTTAAAGCAAAATTAAGCAAACTACAGAGAATGTGATTTCAGTATCTTTGCAATAGAAAATAAGAAGATGGATTCAGGAAAGAAAACAGAAGAATTTTACACAAAATTAAAAGCACAGCTAGCAGACACTTCAATGTGGCCAGCACCATATTTGTATAAATTTATAGTACCAGCAAGCGCCGAAAAGGAAGCACAAATCGTAAAGATTTTTGATCATCTAGGTGCCGTCATAAAGAAAAATGCATCACGCACAGGTAAGTACACTAGCGTTTCTATAAACGTGCGTATGAAAAACCCAGACGCGGTTATAGCAAAGTATAAAGAAGTGGCAGAGGTAGAGGGTGTTATCTCTTTATAGGGTGTGATTACGCTTTCGCGAAAGCGTACTTATAACAAATAACTGTTATCAATTTATTAAACCTGTAAGCATTTATACAAATTTTAGTATTTTGCAGGTGTCTTTACATAAAAGATAACTTCACTTAATTTTTTACAATTGATAGATCAATTAGAGTACAACACGGAGAGAGTCCATCTCATCATACCCGAGTACGGGCGCCATATTCAAAAAATGGTAAATGATGCGACGGCAATGGAAGACGCCGAAGAGCGTAACAAAACTGCAAAAGCAATTATTGCGGTGATGGGTAATTTACAACCGCACTTGCGTGATGTACCAGATTTTCAGCATAAATTATGGGATCAGTTATTTATAATGTCTGATTTTAAACTAGATGTAGAGTCTCCTTATGGAAAACCATCTAGAGAAGAGCTTGCAGAGCGTCCAGAACCTCTAGAGTACCCACAAAATCATCCCAAATATCGTTTTTATGGTAATAACATAAAGCGTATGATAGATGTAGCGGTCTCTTGGGAAAAAGGAGAGATGCGTGAAGGGCTTGCAATGACTATTGCAAACCATATGAAAAAGTGTTTTTTAAACTGGAACAAAGACACCGTAGAGGATGATGTAATCTTTGATCACCTTTTTGAACTTAGTAACGGTGAGATTAACCTTAAAGAACGTGACGAGCAGTTACGTGATTCTGATAGATTAATACGTGCTAATAAAAAGGCTAAAGCTGCAGACAATCCAGTAAAGAAAAGAAATTATTCAAAAAACAATAACCGTAAGAAGCGTTATTAAAAAATATACCTCAATCTACCTATGGCAACATTTCAGATAGAAGGCGGTCACCAGCTTAAAGGTGATATTCAACCACAAGGAGCAAAAAACGAAGCATTACAAATACTATGTGGCGTACTGCTTACTCCTGAAAAAGTAACCATTAGTAACGTACCAGACATTATAGATGTAAACAAGCTCATTATGATCTTGCAAAATCTAGGTGTAAAGGTTGAGAAAATAGAAAAAGGTGTTTTTACCTTTCAGGCAGATGAGCTAGATCTTGATTATCTAGAAAGCGAGAAATTTAAGAAAGAAGGAAGCGGTCTACGTGGTTCTATAATGATTGTAGGGCCTTTACTAGCACGTTTTGGTAAAGGATATATTCCTCGTCCGGGTGGTGATAAAATAGGTCGCCGTCGTCTAGATACGCACTTTGAAGGGTTTATAAAATTAGGAGCAAAATTTCGCTACAACCGTGAGGAACGTTTTTATGGAGTAGAAGCTCCAGAAGGTCTCACAGGTACCTATATGTTACTAGATGAAGCTTCGGTTACTGGTACTGCAAACATTGTAATGGCAGCTGTACTTGCAAAAGGAACAACTACAATTTATAATGCCGCTTGTGAACCGTATTTACAGCAACTCTGTAAGATGATGGTGCGTATGGGAGCAGATATAAAGGGTATAGGTTCTAATATGTTAATTATAGAAGGAGTAGAAAAACTAGGTGGTTGCGATCACCGCGTTTTACCAGATATGATTGAGATAGGCTCGTGGATAGGTCTTGCTGCGATGACTAAAAGTGAGATAACAATCAAAAACGTGAGCTGGGATGATCTAGGTGTGATTCCTAACACCTTTAGAAAACTAGGTATCACATTAGAGCGTAAAGGAGATGATATTTATATTCCTGCTCATACAGATGGGTATGTGGTTGAGTCATATATAGATGGGTCGTTTATGACCATTGCAGATGCGCCTTGGCCAGGTTTTACACCAGACCTACTAAGTATCATACTCGTTGTGGCTACGCAGGCAAAAGGTGAACTTATGGTGCACCAAAAGATGTTTGAAAGCCGTCTTTTCTTTACAGATAAGCTTATAGATATGGGAGCAAAAGTGATACTTTGTGACCCACACCGTGCAACCGTAATAGGACACAATTTCCAGTCTACACTTAAAGCAACAACAATGACATCGCCAGATATACGCGCTGGTATCTCATTACTTATAGCAGCCTTAAGTGCAAAAGGAACATCTACCATTCATAATATCGAGCAAATAGATCGTGGGTATGAAAATATAGATGAGCGTCTTAGAGCCATAGGAGCCAAGATTACAAGAATAGATTAATCTGATTATTATAGATATAACAAAGGCGCAAATTTAATTTGCGCCTTTTTTTGTTAATGTCATTTCTAAAACGATCTGTATATTACAGTAAAAGTTGAAAATCCCGTGACAAAAAGCAAACCCATAATCATAGCGCATAGAGGTGCACAGTCTATCTATCCAGAGCATACAATGCAAGGATACAAAATGGCAGTACAACTAGGTGCAGATTATATTGAGCCAGACCTTGTGATGACTAAAGATGGTGTGCTCATAGCCCGTCACGAGCCATTTATATCTACTACAACAAATGTCTCAACACTACCACAGTATGCAAATCGTAAGACTACAAAGCTCCTTGATGGCGTTCCTGTTACAGACTGGTTTGTGTCTGATTTTACCCTTGTAGAGTTAAAAACATTACGAGCTAGACAGTCGTGGGCAAACAGAACGCACGAGTACAATGACCTTTTTGAGATACCTACCTTTGAGGAGATTCTCGCTTTCGCGAAAGCGCACAAAACCACAGCAGGAAACCCCGTAGGAGTTTACCCAGAACTGAAACATCCTACCTATCATAAAGCGCTTGGTTTACCTATGGAAGATCATTTTTTAAAAATGATTAATGCGGCAGGTTATAACAGCAAAGAGTCCTCTATCTATGTACAATGTTTTGAGGTTGCAACCTTGCAATACTTGCGTTCAAAAAGTGATGTAAAACTCATACAACTATTAGGCGCAGCTGGTGTTGCAGAAGATGGAAGTCTACTATTTACAAAAGAAGATGGAAGTTATGACCCAGAAGGTCAACCATATGATTTTGTAAAAAATAAAGATAAGCGCTCATACCAGTTTTTTACAACAAAAGAAGGTATGGAGTTTATGGCAACCTATGCAGATGCTGTAGGCCCTTGGAAACCTTTTATTATCTCTGTAAACTCAAATGGTGTATTAACCCCAGTAACAAACTTTGTAGCGCTGGCTCATAGACACAATCTTGAGGTGCATCCTTACACCTTTAGAAATGAAGATACCAAGTGGGTGAGAGATACTAATCATATAGATGAGTATCTACGCTTTTTTGAAGCAGGTGTAGATGGTGTCTTTAGCGACTACACAAATGAGGCAGTCGCTGCTAGAAGTAAATTTTTAAAAAGTCACTAGTTTATTTCTCCCACTCTGTGTGAAAAATACCCTCACGATCTAGTCGCTCATACGTGTGTGATCCAAAATAATCTCGCTGCGCCTGTATCACATTAAGTGGTAGTCGTGTTGAGGTATATGCGTCAAAATACGTGAGTGAGTTAGATAATCCTGGTAGGGGTATCCCATTTACAGCACCAAAGGCTACAAGCTCTCTTGCCGCATCTACCGTATCTTGAATTTTTGGAATAAATGATGGTGACAGTAACAGGTTAGGTAGCTTACTATCTTCTGTAAAGGCATCAGTAATATCTGCCAGTAGCTTTGCTCTTATGATACATCCTGCACGCCATATCTTTGCAATAACCGCGATATCTAGGTCATAACCATACTCCTTAGATGCATCTGCGAGTTGATGTAATCCTTGTGCGTAGGTGATTATGTAAGAGAAGTAAAGTGCTTTTTCTGTAAGGTCAGTAAGTTTTTCTTTTGCCATCGTAGCAACCTCCGGGCGGTCATAAAGCGAGTCTGCAACGGTGCGCTCATCCTTAAGTGCAGAGATCTCACGCATACTTACAGCAATATCTATAGAGGGTACTGGTATACCTAGATCCATTGCGTTTTGCGATGTCCATTTTCCAGTTCCTTTTTGCTTTGCTTTATCTAGTATTTGATCTACTAGGTCACCATCTGTGAGGGTGTCTTTTTCGGCAAAAATTTCTGAGGTTATTTCAACCAGAAAAGATTGTAGTCTTCCCTCATTCCAAGACTTATATGTCTCGTGTAATTCTTGATTACTTAGTTTTCCAGCCTTTTTAAGCACGTCATACATTTCAGACGTGAGTTGCATAAGTCCATACTCAATACCGTTATGTACCATTTTTACATAGTTTCCGGCAGATTTTGGTCCAAGGTATGCTACACAAGGTTCGCCATTATATTTGGCAGATACTGCTTCAAAAATAGGTTGTACGGCTGCATAGCCAGGTTTTGATCCTCCAGGCATTATGCTTGGGCCTTTACGAGCTCCTTTTGCACCACCAGAAACACCAGCGCCAAAAAAGTGTATTCCCTTTTCGGCAAGGTAGGCTTCTCTTCGGTCTGTGTCTGTAAAGAAGGAGTTTCCTCCATCTATAATGATATCACCTTTATCTAAGTGCGGTAAGAGACTTTCTATCACGATGTCTACTACTTTTCCGGCAGGGACGAGTAACATAATTTTACGTGGTGATGAGAGCGCTTTCGCGAAAGCGGAAACCTCTACAGTCGCATTTACTTTATCTACATTGCCGCCTTCATCTATGAGTGCTTGTACCTTTTCTGTATCAAGATCATTACCCATTGCTGTAAAACCATTATCTGCAACGTTAAGTATAAAGTTACGTCCCATAACGCCTAGTCCTACTAAGCCAAAATCATAAGTATTTTCCATAATTGATCTTTCTTTTACTACAAAACAACACCGCCTTGTAGCCGAAATTTTGTCTGTTACAATACACCACGCATCGCACATCAAAAATAGTGGAAAAATATTGGTTTTTTGTGGGTAAGTGGTGTCAAAGTCCGTTGGGAATGGTGTAAAGTTTCAATACTTTTGACCTGAAATAAAACTAGCTCATTATGCGCAAGACAGAGAATCAATTATTAGTCATTTTTGGCGCATCGGGAGACCTCACTGCCCGTAAATTAGTTCCTGCATTATATAAGCTTTATAAAGACAAGCATTTACCAGAGCACTTTGCTGTGCTAGGGGTGGCGCGCAGCTTTATGACAGATGAGGAGTTTAGAAAACGTGTAGCTTTAGAGAGTAAGTATCTTGATGACAGCGAGGAGTTTATAGCTGCATTTTCAGAAAAGCTGTTTTATGAGGATCTTCATAAAAAGTACGATGTAGATTATAGGGAGCTTAACGAGCGTATTCAAGATCTTAATACGACGTATCAATGCGATAATAACATCATATTTTATTTATCTACACCGCCTAGTTTATTTGAAGCCATTGCAAAAAATCTAACAGCAAAGGGACTTAATGATGAGCGCCTAGGGTGGAAACGCCTTATTGTAGAGAAGCCCTTTGGTTACAGTCTTGAGACTGCAAAGTCACTTAACGAGGGATTACACAGATATTTTAAAGAATCACAGATTTATAGAATAGATCATTACCTAGGTAAAGAGACTGTTCAAAATATACTCGTCACACGATTTGCAAACAGTATTTTTGAACCTTTATGGAACCGTGATTACATACACCACGTAGAGATTACAAATGCAGAGAGTGGAGGCGTAGAGTCTAGAGGCGGTTATTATGACAAGTCTGGAGCACTTAGAGATATGTTTCAGAGTCACTTATTGCAGCTTGTGGCCCTTATTGTTATGGAGCCACCGCTCAGTGCAAACCCTGAGGAGATACGTAATGAAAAGATGAAAGCCCTTAAGTCTCTACGATTAATGACTGACCCAAAGGTGCTGGAAGAAAATACCATACGCGGTCAATATCTAGCCTCAGAAATAGAAGGAGAGAAAGTAAAAGGATACAGAGAAGAGGTAGATGTAGATCCAGATAGTACTACAGAGACCTATGCCGCTGTCAAGTTTTATGTAGATAACTGGAGATGGGCAGATGTGCCATTTTATGTGCGTACGGCAAAGCGTATGCCTACTAAGGTTACAGAAGTGGTGATACACTTTAAGTCTCCACACCATCAGATTTTTAAAAATTCTGATATGAATAAGGATAATAAACTCATTATACGCATACAGCCAGATGAGGGAATCTTAGTAAAATTTGGTGTAAAAGTACCAGGTCAAGGATTTGCAGTAGAGCGTGGTAATCTAGATTTTTATTATGAAAGCCTAGGTGACGAGTCACATATTATGGAGGCTTATGAGCGTTTATTACTAGACGCAATGCAAGGTGATGCTACCTTGTATGCCCGTGCAGATGAGGTAGAGGCAGCCTGGAGATTTACAGACCCTATCTTAGATCACTGGAAAAAAGGTGATGCAAAAATTTATGGATACTCTGCTGGTGTGTGGGGACCACAACACGCAGATGAGCTTATAGAAGGAAAGAGTATGTGGCGTAACCCTTGTGAGAACCTCGCAGACGATGCTGGATATTGCGTTATAGAATAACTAAAGAAACAAGATGAAACTACATATATCAAAAACTAAAAGCGACGTTGCTCAAGATTTTGCAAAATTTCTAATGGACCTTGCAAGTGATAAAGAGTCTATTACAGTAGCCCTTTCTGGAGGAAGCACACCAAAAATAGTTTTTGATTATCTCGCGGCTAACTATAAGGAAACAGACTGGTCAAAATTCCACTTTTACTGGGGTGATGAGCGCTGCGTACTTCCTACAGATGAGCAGAGTAATTATAAAATGACGGTAGATCACTTGTTTTCTAAAATTGAACTACCAGAGGCAAACATACACCGCATACTAGGAGAAAATATTCCAGAGGCAGAGGCGGTGCGTTACTCAAAAGAGCTAGAACAAACTCTAGCTTCAGAAAATGAGGTGCCACAATTTGACCTTGTGATTTTAGGAATGGGAGACGATGGGCATACGGCATCTATATTTCCGCACGAGATAGGTCTTTGGGATTCAGAAAACTGGTGTGAGGTAGCCACACACCCAGAATCTGGGCAGCAGCGTGTAAGTATTACAGGCGATGTTATAAACAATGCAAAGACTGTAGCATTTCTTGTCACGGGAGCTTCAAAACAAGAAAAGGTTAAGGTAATTATTAATAAAGAAGATAACTTTCTTGATTACCCTGCAAGCCTAGTCTCACCTCAATCTGGCGAGCTGCACTGGTTTATGGATGAAGAGGCGACCTTGCAGTTATAAATTATCGGTCCTATTTAACTTATTTCTTTTAGAAGTCTTCTTGGGATAATTACGCTTTCGCGAAAGCGTAATAAAAAGCTACATCATACCTCTTGATTTAATTACTTTTGCACACTTAAATTAATACAATGATAGCAGTAGATAATCTTGCAGTAGAGTTTAGCGGAGATACACTTTTTAGTAATGTTTCTTTCACCATAAATGAAAATGACAAAATTGCCCTTATGGGTAAAAATGGTGCGGGTAAGTCTACTATGATGAAGATTATTGCTGGTGTACAGAAAGCCACACGTGGTAACGTGCGTACGCCCAAGGATGCTGTCATTGCATACCTGCCGCAACACCTCCTTACAGATGATGATTGTACGGTTATAGAGGAGGCTTCAAAGGCGTTTTCTACCGTGCTAGATATGAAGGCAGAGATGGATCGTCTCAATAAAGAGCTCGAGACACGCACAGATTATGAGTCTCAAGAGTATATGGATATCATTACTAAGGTGACAGATATCGGTGAGAAATTTTATGCTATTGAGGAGGTAAATATAGAAGAAGAGGTAGAGAAGGCGCTAAGAGGTTTGGGTTTCAAAAGGTCAGACTTTAATAGGCCTACCAGTGAGTTTTCTGGAGGGTGGCGTATGCGTATTGAGCTCGCCAAAATTTTACTTAAAAAGCCTGATCTTATACTACTTGATGAGCCTACTAATCACGTAGATATTGAGTCGGTAATTTGGCTAGAAGATTTCTTACTTAACAAGGCAAAAGCCGTTATTGTGATCTCTCACGATAAGGCGTTTATAGATAATATTACAAACCGTACCATAGAGGTTACGATGGGACGCATTTATGATTATAAAGCAAACTACTCTCACTATCTTGAGTTGCGTGCAGACCGCCGCTCACATCAAATAAAAGCGTACCAAGAGCAGCAAAAATTTATCGCAGATAACCAGGCATTTATAGACAGGTTTAAAGGAACTTACAGTAAGACAAATCAAGTCTCATCTAGAGAACGTATGCTCGAGAAGCTTGAGATCATTGAGATAGATGAGGTAGATAACTCAGCACTTGCACTTAAGTTTCCGCCGGCACCGCGCTCTGGAGATTTCCCTGTAAAGGTAAAAGAGCTCACAAAAAAATATGATGATCATACCGTTTTTAGTAATGCAAGTATGGATATCGCTCGAGGCGAAAAAGTAAGTTTTGTAGGTCGAAACGGCGAGGGAAAATCTACAATGATTAAAGCCATTCTGGGCGAGATAGAAGTAGAAGGAGATTGCGAACTAGGTCATAATGTAAAAGTGGGGTACTTTGCTCAAAATCAAGCAGCGCTACTAGATCCAGAGCTCACTATCTTCCAGACGGTAGATGAGGTTGCAAAAGGAGATATGCGCACACAGATTAAAAATATCCTTGGGCGTTTTATGTTTTCTGGTGATGCGATAGATAAAAAGGTAAGTGTACTCTCAGGAGGAGAAAAGACGCGCCTTGCGATGGTAAAACTATTACTAGAGCCTGTAAATCTCTTAATACTAGATGAGCCTACAAATCACTTAGATATAAAATCAAAAGATGTGCTTAAGGAGGCGTTACAAACTTATGATGGCACCCTCATACTTGTCTCTCACGATAGAGATTTCTTGCAAGGCTTATCAAAAAAAGTATTTGAGTTTAAAGAAAAGCGAGTGATAGAACATTTTGAAACAATAGATGCTTTCTTAAAGCGTAATCGCATAGAAAACCTAAAAGAGATAGATCTTATGAAGTCTTAATACATCGTATTAGGATTTGCACTTTTTTCTGGCACCTGTTGTATAGAGTCCCAGTGTTCTACAATTTTTAGATTGTTATCAAATCTAAAAAAGTCCATCGTGATGTATTGATCATTACCCGGCCATACTTGATGTGTATGTAAGGCAACGAGGTCATCTTCGGCAATGGCGCGTACAAAGTTAATTGACTTTTCGGGATACTCAGCCTGCATTCTTTTAAAGTAATCTATAAACCCTTGTGTGCCATTTGCCACATCTGGGTTGTGCTGTATATACTCATCTCCTACATAGAGCTCAACAGCCTTTTTAGGGTTGCCCTCATAAGCCATTTTGTAAAAGTTAATAGCATTTTCTTTCATCTGTGCGCGTGTGTCCATAGCTTTTGCTTTAGTTAAAATTGGTTACCATCATTTACTTCTACCCAGTAACCGTCTGGGTCTTGTATATATAATTGTCTCACCTTATCCGGGCGTGTTGAGATTGCGTTTTTAGTACCTGGCCAGTCATAATAATCTAGATTGTAGTTTATAATGCTTTCGCGAAAGCGGTCAAAATCCCGCACAGCAAGCGCCAGGTGTACTCCTTTTGGAATACGTTTATCTAGGCTATCTACCTCGATAATGTGTAACTCTTGTGTGCTGCCTAGTCTAAACCAGCGTATGTGGGGTTGCTCTGTGCCATCTTCTATTTCTTGTAAGCCAAATATCTTTTGGTAGAAATCAACACTTCTCTCTAGATCATTTACATTTATTGCATAGTGATCTATAGCCACTTCTATTTGTTGTGTTGTAGCCCCACTTGTGTCTATTGGTGCTTGCTCCTTACAACTCTGGATGAAAAAAGCAGTAGCAACAAGTGCTACTGCTTTGATATGTATATTTTTCATATTATTTACCTTGATCTACTGGTGGTGGTCCTGGAGGAACAATAGCTTCATAAACGGCATCACCTTTACGCTCTTTATACTCTGCTTTTACCTCTTCTACAAGTTTTGGGTTTTCAAAAAGGTCTAGCATTGTCATACCCATTGCCTTGCTGGCATAGGTCATTCCTTTATGTCCTATAGACATACCGCCACAGGCTACAACTGCCCACGAGTGCCACGGTGTATCCTTAGGAGCCGTAGTTACACCTAGATTAATGTTTGCTACATTCCAGCTTACATCTCCTACATCTGTGCTTCCGCCACCTGGGTTTTCTCTAGTTTCTTCAAGGGGCTTGATTGCGCTATCCATACCTACTTGTGGTTTTCCTGTTACTTCTTGTATCTTTTTACCAAAGGCGATTTCTTCTGGAGTGTATGTGATAGGGCCTAGCAGCTCTAAGTTTTTTTGCATTGCTGCTCCACCGGTTCTGTTTACTAGCACTTCATAAATACCAGAAATGAGAGATACTTTATAATCTACATTTGCAAGTATGGCGGCACCTTCTGCCATTTCTTGTACGCGCTTGTATACTGGCATCATTCCTTTGCGTTCTGTGTCACGCACGCGCATCCATAATCTCGAGTAATCTGGTACCACGTTTACTACTTGTCCGCCATCTTGTATGTGATAGTGCATACGTACCGTAGGTTTTACGTGCTCACGGTAGTAGTTTATACCTGTTGTATAAAGTTCTAATGCATCTGAGGCAGAGCGACCATTCCAAGGGTCTGCGCTGGCGTGTGCTGCTTGACCAAAAAATTCTATTTTAAAATCTACAAGGGCAAGTGAGCTTTGTACATCTGCCTTAATTTCGGCAGCTGGGTGCCACGATACATTTACATCTACACCGTCCCAAACGCCGTCACGTACCATCCATATTTTTCCAAAGAATTTTTCTTCAGATGGGGTACCCATAAATTTTACAGTTCCTTTTATTTTTCCTGCTTCTATTTGCTCTTTAATAGCAATTGCTGCCCCTAGACTTGCCGCACCAAACATATTGTGACCACAACCGTGACCAGCCTGCCCCTCGTTAAGCGGATTTTTAGTAGGCTCTGTTTTTTGAGAGAGTCCTGGTAATGCGTCAAACTCGCCTAGTACACTTATCACTGGGCTACCAGATCCATAGGTAGCAACAAAGGCAGTAGGCATACCAGCAACGCCGCGCTCTACGGTAAACCCTTGTTTTTCTGCATAGTCTGCTAGAATTTTAGCCGATTGTGTTTCTTCAAAGGCAGTTTCTGCCAGTGCCCAGATCTCGTCTGAGATGCGTATGAGTTCTTTTTCGTGTTTTTCGACAGAGGCAATTACGGCCTTCTTGTTTACAGACATCTTTTGAGCAGAGAGGCTCAACGTCATAAGTCCTAATGCGTAGAGGAGTACTTTTTTCTTCATAAAATGGTTGATTTATAGTAGCTTCTAAGATAGTAAAAAAGGATAAGACAAATTTCTTACCCATTATAGCTACTATATACATCCAATATACCTTTTCTAAAAATGTACAGCGAGTATAATGTACCAGACCGTCACCGCCCATAACCAGCATATTATGATATATAGAATGGTACGTAATAGGGTAGAAGCGATGATTTTTTTTATAAAGTGAGCTGCCAGTCCTGCCCAGATGAAGCCTAACGACCAGAACATACCAGCACTTATAACCGCTGGCCAGACCCAGTCTCCCGTCCAGCTAGAAAAACTTGGGTACGATGTAAATAGAAAAGATACCGTATAATATAGTGCAGCCCCTAGCGCTCCCATACTTAAGAGTCCCAATGCGCAGGTGACTATTGCGGCAATTATAGAAAAACGCGTGGTAAATGATAAGGACTTCCAGTATTTGAGCACAAGTTGATGTCTATGTGTGAATGCTAAAAGTAAGGTAATATACGCTTTCGCGAAAGCGTTCTAAGCAACCGCCTCTTTATACGTTTTAAGACAGCGCTCTCTAGCCTCTTTGTGGTCTACCATTTTATCTGGGTAAGAAAGCTCTTGTAACTCTGGCACCCATTTATTGATATATTCCTTTTGCTTGTCAAATTTATCAACCTGTGTCATAGGGTTAAAAATTCTAAAGTAAGGTGCAGCATCTACTCCAGAACCTGCTGCCCACTGCCAGTTACCCACGTTTGAACTCATATCATAATCGAGTAGCTTTTCGGCAAAGTAGGTTTCTCCCCAGCGCCAGTCTATAAGTAGGTGTTTGCATAAAAAACTCGCTGTGAGCATACGCACACGGTTGTGCATATAACCTGTTGCATTAAGCTCGCGCATACCAGCATCTACTAGGGCATAGCCCGTCTGGCCGTTTTTCCATTTCTCAAACTCTTCTTCATTATTGCGCCAGTCTATACGGTCATATTTTGATCTAAAAGCTTTGTCTTTAGTATGCGGGAAGTGATATAATATTTGCATAAAAAACTCTCGCCATATGAGTTCGCTCCAGAAAACCTCGTTAGTCTGAGCGATTGCTTTTTTTACCATTTTACGTACGGAAACTGTACCAAAACGTAAGTGCGGCCCCAATCGTGATGTCCCATCTTGTGCGGGAAAATTGCGGGTGTCCTCATAGTTTTCTATGAGGGTAGGGGTCACGTCATAATCTGGCACCTCAATACTAGATTTTTTAAAACCCATATCTGCCAGTGTGACATTAGGCAGTCTACTATGGTCTATAAGATTGTCAAGATACTGCGAGGTGTAATGTATGATGAGGTCTTTATCTTCATCAAAAGTCGCTTTCCACTTATTTTTAAAAGGTGTGTAGACCACATAAGGATCGCCATCTCCTTTTACAATCTCATCTTTTTCAAAAATCACTTGATCTTTAAAGGTGGTAAATGAGATATCATTTTCTTCTAGTAGTGATGCAATCTTTTTATCACGCTCTAGTGCATACGGCTCATAATCTCTATTTGTGATCACTGCCTGCACATCATAATCTGCTATGAGCTCTTTAAAAACTTGCTCTGGAGTGCTGTAAAACATTGCCAGCGAGCTGTCGTGCTCTGCTTGCAGGGTGTCACGCATTTTTTGTAATTCATTATAAATAAAAGTAACGCGGGCGTCGTCTTCTGGGAGTTTATCAAGAATTTCTTTATCAAAGATAAAAATAGGTAAGACCGGGTAGTCTCCCTTTAGTGCTTCTAGAAAACCTACATTATCATCCAATCGTAAATCACGACGAAACCAAAATATTGTTACTTTTTTTGTGCTCATAGATTACAAATTTAAGGCTTTAAGAAATGGGGGTTTCTTAAAGCCTTGATTGGGTTTTTGTACGCTTTCGCGAAAGCGTTCTAAACCTTTTTATTAAATACTTAGTTTACATTAAGTGTACTCATACCACCATCTACACCTATCACTTGACCAGTGATCCAAGTGCTGTCATCACCAAGTAAGAAGGCTGCTGCATTTGCAATATCTTCTGAGGTACCTACACGTTTAAGCGGGTGGCGCTCGTTCATCATTTCTTTTTTCTTGTCGTTACTTAAGAGACGCTTTGCAAGTGGTGTGTCTGTAAGTGACGGTGCTATTACATTTACACGTAGCTTAGGTGCATACTCTGCTGCGAGTGCTTTGGCAAATCCTTCTATAGCTCCCTTTGCAGCGGCAACACTTGTGTGAAAAGGCATTCCCACCTTTACAGCAACCGTACTAAAGAAAACGAGACTTGCTTGTTCAGATTTCTTAAGGTGCTCCATCACCTGGTGTACCACATTTACCATACTCAAAAAGTTAAGCTCCATATCCTTACGGAATGTGTCTACTGTGAGCATTTTAAAAGGCTTTAAGTTTATAGTACCTGGGCAAAATACAAAACCATCTAGGTGGTCTGGTAACTGGCTTAAGTCTAGCTCATCCTTTTCTGTGTCATACTCGATGTAGTTTACATCTAGATTCCCTAGATTCTCATTAGTACGAGAAGCCACATAAACCGTGTGGTCTTGGTATAGCTTGCTTGCGATTTCAAAACCTATTCCGTGGCTTCCTCCTATTAATAGTATGTTTTTGCTCATAGTGTTATTTTTATGCGTGTTAGGCTAGTATATCTTGTTTAAGTGTAGTTGCTGTTTGTTCTGGGTTTTTATAAATACCAAATTTCTCTTCGAGGGCTTTCTTTCTGTATTCAAAAATCTCTTCTAGTTTTGGTTTTACCAGATAAGGGTGTGCAAGTCTTCCTAAAAAGCCTGCAGGTACTTTATAGTCTACAATATCTTCCATCTCCACGCCACCTGGTATCTCTTTTATAAAGTGCTTGTGATGCCATAGGGCATAAGGACCGTACTTTTGCTCATCTACAAAATAGGCACCTTCCTTTACACTTATGATTTCTGTAACCCACTGCATCTTGATATTTGCAATAGGGGTGACGGTATATTGTATAAGTTGGCCAGCATACACGGGTCTATCTGCACCAGAGATGATATTAAAATTCATATAATTTGGAGTGATGGTACCTAGGTTACGTGCGTTTGATAAAAACTGCCAAGCCTCATCTACACTTATAGGTAGATTTTGCTTAGAATGTATTTGGTAGATTTTCATAGTTTCTTTTCTGATTATAAAAATACAATCAAAATGTTTATCAATACAAGCTATTTAGTTAAACAAAAATTAAATCTATTAGAAATAGCCTTTCACCTCGGTAAGAAGTCGCGCTAGTTTCCTGTTTATGGCAGAGAGGTAATATAAAATTAAGAATGATTATCTTTTAAGTTATGAAATCAGAACGTCCACTTCCAGAGATATTTACTCGTGTCCTATGGCAAAGGGAGGAAGCACTTATCGCACGCTATCATACCATACGCGAGTATATCCTTAAAACTTATCCGGGTGTAAATGAGCTATTGTATCATACACACGCGTTAACGAGTGTATTTACAGTGTCAGAAAAGATGAGTGATGGTTTCTGTCTTATCCCTATATATACTGCACATCTCAACTTGGGTTTTCAGCGCGGAGTACTATTAAACGATAGTTTACAGCTACTAGAAGGTACTGGCAAGCTTATGCGCCATATACCTATAAAGAACCTGGATGATTTCCATAAAGAAGGGGTTTATCATCTCATAGACGAGGCTTATCAACTCGCTATAGAAGATGCGGGTGCTAGCAGCGCATTAAATGGTAAAACTATTTCAAAAATAAAGAGTATTTAAGCATCACAACACTGCTCGTCTTTTACAAGCTTGCAACTTGCTACGGCTAGTATTGCACCTATAAATGGAGCGGTAACATAGAGCCACATAGGTTCCCATTGTCCAGAAAATATTGCAGGACCTATAGATCGCGCAGGATTCATAGACGCATTAGTCATAGGTCCCGCAAACATTGCTTCTAGCAATACGACACCACCTATGGCTATACCCGCGATGATACCTATTTCTTTTGCACCTGTAGATACGTTTATGATGACCAGCATTAAGAAAAAGGTGAGGAGTATCTCTAGTACAAAAGCCTTGTAATGCTCAAAGGAGGGAACGGTGCTTCCTAAAAATTCACTCTCAGGAAACAAGAACCACAACATCGCACCGGCAAGTGTAGCTCCTAGTACTTGTGCAATGATATACTTAGGTACCTCTCTCCACGCAAATTTCTTTGCATAAGCAAAAGCTACTGTCACCGCAGGGTTAAAGTGCGCACCAGATATATCGCCAAAGGCATAGATCATAGCCATCACAATAAGACCCCAAGTAATTGCAACACCGGGGTGGGTAACGGCGCCGCCTGTAATCTCGTTTACTGTCATAGCGCCACAACCACAAAAAACCATTGTAAATGTTCCTATTATTTCGGCTATGTAGCGTTTCATATGTGCTGTTTTGCGGTAAAGATACACAGCGTTATATTAAGGTTTTGTTAACATATGACGCATTTTAACATCTTATTTTTGTGTGAGGAGATTTTCGCGAAAGCGTAAAAAAATCCATAACCAATAAAATCAAGCATTATGAAAAAATTACTTTTTGTAGCCTTCTTGGGTCTTATGACGGCAGGAGCTACAGCACAAATTGAAACACCAGCACCTAGCCCAGCAGCAAAGGTGATGCAAACGGTAGGTCTTACAGATGTTACTCTTGAGTACTCTAGACCTGCAATGAGAGGACGTACTATTATGGGTGACCTTGTACCTTACGGTGCAATGTGGCGCACAGGAGCAAATGCAAATACAACCGTTGAGTTTTCTACACCAGTAATAGTTGCAGGTACAGAGCTTAAGGCAGGAAAATATGCAGTATACACAAAGCCTACAGCATCTACTTGGGAAGTATACTTCTACACAGATACAAATAACTGGGGTACACCTCAAAAGTGGGACGATAGCAAGGTTGCTGCAAAGGCAACGGCAAAGGCACAAATGAGCAATATGCCAGCAGAGTCTTTTACTATGGGAATCAACCACCTGTCTAACGATGGTGCACACCTTACAATGCAATGGGATAAAACGTATGTAGCTGTACCATTTACAGTACCGGCAAATGAGACAGTACTTGCGAGTATAGATAAGATGATGGCAGGACCAGGTATGGGTGATTACTATGCTGCAGCAGTATATCTCTCTAGCACTGGACAGTCACTAGATAAAGCAAAGACGTATATGGACAAAGCGATGTCTATGAACAAAGATCCTAAGTTCTGGCAACTACGCCAGCAGTCATTATTACTTGCAAAGGTAGGAGACAAAAAAGGAGCTATAAAAGCAGCACAAGCGTCACTTAAAGGAGCAAAAGAAGCAAAAAATCAAGACTACGTAAAGATGAACACAGATTCACTAAAAGAGTGGGGAGCGATGTAATCATTGTTTAGTTCGCTTTCGCGAAAAAGTAAGAGCCCTCACACGAGGGCTTTTTTTATGTCTAGTAGTCACAAACTCCCTAGCAGATGCGTGTAAAAAAGAGCCATTCATTGCGCTTTTAACTTCGCAGCTCTTTGTATCTTTGTGTAACTTTTAAAAACAAATTATGAGTTCATACGATGTAGCCGTTATAGGCTCTGGTCCTGGTGGATATGTTGCAGCAATACGTTGTGCACAACTAGGAATGAAAACAGCATTAATAGAAAAATATAGTACACTAGGAGGAACTTGTCTTAACGTAGGGTGTATCCCGTCTAAGGCGCTTCTAGACTCATCACACCACTATGAAGATGCCATCAAGCATTTTGAAGAGCACGGTATCGAGGTAGGTGATGTAAAATTTAACCTAGAGAAAATGATTGCCCGCAAGCAAAGCGTAGTAGACGTTACTACAAAGGGTATTGAGTTCTTAATGGGTAAAAATGAGATAGACGTTTACCAGGGTGTGGGATCTTTTAAAGATGCTACACATATAGATATCGCAGGAGAAAAGAACCTAACTATAGAGGCAAAAAATACCATTATAGCAACAGGATCTAAGCCTAGCACATTACCTTTTATAAACATAGATAAAGAACGTATCATCACTTCTACAGAAGCATTAAAACTTCCAGAAGTACCTAAGCACCTTGTTGTGATAGGTGGTGGTGTGATAGGTCTTGAGCTTGGTCAAGTTTACAAGCGTCTAGGTGCAGAGGTAACTGTAGTAGAGTATATGGATCGCATTATCCCAACGATGGATGGCGCTCAGAGTAAAGAATTACTTAAAGTATTCAAAAAGCAAAAAGTAAAATTTGCCCTATCTCACGGAGTTACTGCTGTAGAGCGTGACGGAGATGAGATTACCATAAAAGCGACAAATAATAAAAAAGGTGTAGATGTAGAGTTTAAGGCAGACTACGTACTTGTAGCTGTGGGACGTCGTGCTTATACAGACGGTCTTAACCTTGATGCCGTAGGTATCAAGACAGACGAGCGTGGTAAAGTAGAAGTAAACGAGCACCTGCAGACTAATGTGTCAAACATTTATGCCATAGGTGACGTGATAAAAGGAGCAATGCTCGCTCATAAAGCCGAAGAAGAAGGAACACTCGTTGCCGAAATTCTTGCAGGTCAAAAACCACATATAGATTACAACCTTATACCAGGTGTAGTATACACTTGGCCAGAAGTTGCCTCTGTAGGTAAAACCGAGGAGCAACTTAAAGAAGCTGGAGTAGCCTACAAGTCTGGACAGTTCCCTATGCGTGCATTAGGACGTAGCCGCGCGAGTGGTGATACAGACGGATTTGTAAAAATACTTGCAGATAAGGAAACAGATGAGGTACTAGGCGTACATATGGTAGGAGCTCGTGTAGCAGACCTTATAGCCGAAGGAGTAACCGCAATGGAGTTTAGAGCAAGTGCAGAAGATATTGCACGTATGAGCCACGCACACCCTACGTATGCAGAGGCTGTAAAAGAAGCTGCCCTCGCTGCAACCGAAGATAGACCTATACACATCTAGTCACCACTAGAATGTTATACTATAAAAAAACCTGCTAGTGATAGCAGGTTTTTTTGGTTTATGGGTTATCACGCTTTCGCGAAAATTATTAGTGGCTTATATTACTTCTCTTTTTTAGCGATATAATCTCTAACAAGGTCGTTGTAGCACCTCATAGAAGTAAATTGTGTGCAGCTTTCTCCTATTAGTTCTATGCCATATTGATCTCTGATTCTTTCTTCAAACTTCTTATCTGGGTTGTATTCTTCTTGAAAATACTTTATCTGTTTGTTTATTACATCTTGCTTAAATTTCTTTGTGATTTTCACACACGAATCAAACCCAAGAAATTCATAGTACTCAATTATACTTTTATTGCATTGTACTCGATCAAAATTGGTCTTTGCAAGTCGAATATTACAAAATAATGACAATACAAGAAAAGCTGCTGCTGGAAACAATAGGAAAGTTTTGAAGCTTTTCTTTAGTAAGAAAATTAAGGCGTAAACAAAGAGAATTAGTGTTGCGATAAATAACAAGGATCTCGCATAAATAAGGTCATATATTATGCTTAAAACAGGATCTCGATAATAGAAATTAATATTTAATAAAATAATATCAACTAATAAGGTAATAATAATTAGTGATAAAAGCTTTGTCTCTTTTTCTTGATTAAGAAAACTATTTCTGTTCATATTAAGATATAATAAGCTTATTATTTATTTTCTGATAATTCATAACCACTTACTTTTTAAGGCTTGTACTCCCTTTTCTACTCCGACGTAATAGTCACCTCGTCTAAATTCTGGAATGATTGTGGAGTCAATAATTTTTTTACAGATTTTATCTGTTAGAACTTTTTCAGTTCCATATCCTGTTGCAATCCTTATTTTTTTTAAGTTTTTACTCATCACTATGAGTAATCCATTGTTAGATTTTACTTTTCCGATTCGCCATTCATTTCCTAGATCTGTCGAATAATCTTTTAGGTTATGATAAGGTGTAATTGAATCAATAGTAACAATCACAATTTCTCTTGAAGTAGCTTCTTCGTAATCATTTAAAATCTTAGTTAAACTTGAGCTTTGCTCTTCACTGAAGATACCTTCATAGTCTGATACCACACCTAAAGGTGCCGGAAAACGAAGTAAGTTTTCTTTGCTAGGTTTACCTACTTTCTTGCTTGAACTCTCATTGCTATCATTCCATACTCGATATGAATTATAGGCTGCTAGTGGTACGCCTATAAGATTAGGAAGAATGTACGATGCAAAGAAAAATAGGAAACTAATGATTCCAATTACAGTTACGACCTTTCTCATTTTTGATTTTATAATGATTTAAACTAAAAGAGACATTAAGTTTTATTATGCTCAATTTTAAGTGATTGTCTAAATATACAAGCTATAAAAGTCTGAAGTCACTATGTTTTTACTTTAGTTTTTATGGGTTATCAACATTATAGTTTCTCTTACTATATCCTCCCAATTTTCAACTATTTTGAACACCAAAGGAGAAATAAAATAAGGTCGTTTTGTATTTTTGCAGCTCTCAAAAAGAGTACATATGTGGTACAGACGCGCGCTTAAAATATCAATCATTTTCTTATACCTCATTATCATCGCAGGGGCGGTGGTACGTATGACGGGAAGCGGTATGGGTTGCCCAGACTGGCCGCAGTGTTTTGGGTACTTAGTACCTCCTACAGAAGAGAGCGAGCTGCAATGGGAGCCTAACCATAATTATGAAGATGGACAGGTCATTATACGCAATGAGTCTCTGCGCGTTGCCCCAGAAGATTTTACTTCTGGAGCCACCTATAATGAGCAAAACTGGGACACCTATGACACACACGACTATGCCAGCTTTAACGTATGGCACACCTGGATAGAGTATATAAACAGGCTTGTAACAGCACTAGCCGGTATCCCTATGTTACTTATGGTGATACTCGCTTTCTGGTACTGGAAAGGTCGTAAGGGGCTTATTTTTACTACCTTTATGGTGTTGCCTTTAATGCTTTTTCAGGCGTGGCTGGGTAAGCAAGTAGTAGACTCAAACTTACTACCGGTAAAAATCACCATCCATATGATTGCTGCACTCTTTATCGTAGCGCTACTCTTGTTCTTGTGGTATAAATCGCAGCATAAAGAGATGGGGATTACGCTTTCGCGAAAGCGTACTTATGACCCTGTTTTTAAAAACCTCATTGTGGTCGCTAGTATACTCACGCTTGTGCAAATTGCACTAGGCACACAAGTACGACAGTATGTAGATGAGCGCGTGTCAGATGTAGGTTATGAGGCAAAGGAGTTATGGCTTAACCCGGCTACGGTATGGTTTTATGTACATAGATCGTTTTCTATACTCGTGACATTATTAAACCTATATATATTCTGGCGTAATAAAAACTTATTGCTAGGGCATACCAAATTACTTAACTGGACGCTCATACTCATAGCCTTAGAGGTGGTGACGGGTATCGCGATGTATTATATAGATTTCCCGTTTGGGAGTCAGCCATTACATTTAGTCTTAGCGTCATTACTTTTTGGGGTTCAGTTTTATATTTTGTTAGAAAGTTTCCCAAAAAGGGAGGCTATCACACCTACGATATAGGGATAAACCAAGTATCTTTACCATCTTAAAATTTGTACAATGATTTACCGTTTTAGAGCAATTCTAGACACAGAAGAAGATGTTTTTCGCGATCTTGAGATCGAAGCTGCGGCTACGCTTGAAGACTTGCATAATGCTATAAACCAGTCTTTTGGGTTTGATGGGGCAGAGGTTGCTGCTTTTTACCTAAGTGATGATACCTGGATGCAGGGCGAAGAGTTTGCCCAGTTTGAAATGGGTGAGGGTGAGAGCCAGTTGCGCCTTATGAATGAGACGTCACTAGACGGGCTTCTGGGAGAACACCAGACGCGTCTTATATATGTATATGACTTCTTAAATATGTGGCGTTTTCTTGTAGAGCTTGCAGAGATTACAGAGCCAGAAGATGGCGTGACGTATCCTAACCTTATGTTTGTACAAGGGCAAGTGCCAGACCAAGCGCCAGAGTTTGAGATGGAGCCACAAGACGAGGAAGATGAGGATGATGATGAGTTTAAAGATGATTACAACATCGACGATTTTGACGATTTAAGTTTTGATGAGAACTGGAATTAGTATTCTTGTATCTCTTTATAACCTAACCTGTGTGCATCGCATACATCACAACACATACATACGACTATGATAAATTTATATAGCGCTCAGATAGAGTCACTATCTATACACCGTATAGGTAATAAAGGAAAGGCAGAAGGACTTTTTGTATCTCAAGACCCGTATCTTTTAAGTGATGAGCTTACTCCGCTTATTAAGGAGTTTTTCTTTAAGCCTTTTAGAGAAAAGGAGGAGAACTACTATAAGTTTTTTCACGATCAAGATTTAGAGTTCAACACGCTTTTTACGTTAGCAAAGAAGATTTTTGATAATCCGCACGGGACGCATTTACTCTCTGAGGATATTGCAAAACACTTATATGCACAAAGTGATCACCCGCACATTAAGGCTGGTGAGTTGTATATCGCACACCTAGAAGGTGTACAAATAGATAATATCAAGACAGATGCCCTAGGGATCTTTAAGAGTGAGTTAAAGCAGGATTTCTTGCAGTTTAAAGAAAATGGTACAAACCTAGAGATGATACTAGAGCAAGGTATTAATCTTAATAAACTAGATAAAGGCTGTCTTATCTTTAACCATAAGGAAGAAGAAGGGTATAAGGTACTCTCTGTAGACTCTAACCGTTATGATACAAAGTACTGGCTAGAGAATTTTATGGGTGTAGAAACCTTTGAAGATGATAACTTCTACACAAAGAAGTATCTTAAGTTTTGTCAAGACTTTGCAAAAGACGTTGTACTCCCTGCCGAAGATAAAAAGGAAGAAGTGCTCTTTATGAACCGCGCGGTAAATCACTTTGCAAAAAATGACACCTTTGAGGAAACGGCTTTTATGAATGATGTGATAGATAATCCTGATCTTATACCAGAGTTTCGCCATTATAAAACAGAGCAGTCGCCTAAGTATAAAATTGAAGACCTTACAGACTTCTCGATAAGCAATAAAGCGGTTACAGCACAGCGTAAGAAAATAAAAAGTGTGATTAATCTTGATACCAATATCCAGATTAAAATGGACTTTATTAATCCAGAAAGCGCAGAAAAATTTGTAGAAAAAGGATGGGATGAAGAAAAGCAGATGTACTACTACCTTGTGTACTTTAACAAGGAGCAGAACTAAGCCTTTCCATATTATATAAAAAAAAGCGTAGCTAGATAGCTACGCTTTTTTTATGCTTTAAATCTCCTTTATGAGACGTTTAAGACTGATGTCTTCATAATTACGTTTTACAAACTCTAGCGCTGCACGTAGTACGGCTCCCATATTTGCAGCACGTTTAAATTTGAGATCACTTGTAAAGTCAAAAATATCTGCTCGTAGCTGGCGCACATTCTCACGAGGAGAGATATTATCTGTAGCCATCACACGTAGTAATCTCGTGAGTCTCTTTTTACCATTGAGAATTCTCCTTGCAAGGAGTGCTCTCTCTTCATTACGGTACTGCTCGATAGAGCGGTTATCTAGTCGTTTTGCCACGAGCTGTACCAGTCTAATATTCTCCTTAAAAATAGCAGGTTGATATACTTTAAAATTACCTTCAAAACACTGCTGGTCAAAATCTATGGCGCGTATTTTATAACGTACCGTGTCAAAATCGTGGGTAGGGATGATAACGTAGTTATAAGCTCTCATATCACCCAGTAGGGTAATCATACAGCGCTCGTTAAACTTTACAAACTCCTTTGCGATTTGTGTAAGACCTAGGTCATCACACTCGCTTAGGTGATTTTTTATAAACTCGTCACCAGGTATACCAGAGATGTGCTCTTCTATAAGCGTGTCTTCATATACCAGAAAGTTAATACGGTTAGGCGATAAGATGTGCTCAAGCTCAAGTCCATAAACTCTACTAGCATCTGCCTGCTTTACATAAAAGTATACGTAGTTATTATTATAAATATTAAGCACCTTAATACGAAAGGGCTTAGAGTTACCAAAAGTGCAAAAGTCTATACCCGCAATGCGTAGGTAATCAAAGATATTCTCATTACCATCTGAGTGCAGCTGGGTATAAATACGTTTGAGATTATACTCTATCTCATCTTGTTCAAACTCGGGATAGTAAACACGTATCCACAGCGTGTCATTATCTTCTTTATCAAAAACACTCACACCACCAGAAAACCTTAGCAAATCTTCATAAGAGATCGTAACCTCAGATGTCCTTGCGTAGGTGTCTAGATAGGAAAGAAGCTTCTCATTTACGGGAAATGAGGGTTTCTTTTTAGACATCAGTTTGTTTTCCATTGCGGGGTGTTTTTATGTAAAGATACTAAAGGCGTGTAACAAAAGGTCTACATAGCCGTCTTGTAAACACTAGCAATCAAAAAACATACTTCATATTGGAAACAATCCTAACGATTAATAATCTAACGAAACATTACGGCCTTGTAAAGGCTGTAAATGACCTCTCGTTTACGATAGAAAAAGGAAACGTATATGGCATACTAGGCCCTAACGGTAGTGGTAAATCTACCACCCTAGGTATGGTGCTTAATGTGGTAAACCCTACTTCTGGAAACTTTCACTGGTTTGATGGGGCAGACACTACACATAATGCTTTAAAAAAGGTGGGAGCTATTATAGAGCGACCTAACTTTTACCCATATATGACTGCGGCACAAAACTTACAGTTAGTCTGCAAGATAAAAGATGTCCCGTCAGATAAGATTCAAGAAAAACTTGAGATTGTAGGACTTCTAGATCGTATGCATAGCAAGTTTAGTACCTACTCACTAGGTATGAAACAACGTCTAGCCATTGCCTCTGCACTTCTTAACGATCCAGAGATACTTATACTAGATGAGCCTACAAATGGTCTTGACCCACAAGGTATACACCAAATACGTGAGATTATAAAGAAAATTGCCGCAGGAGGTACTACCATACTACTTGCCTCTCACTTACTAGATGAGGTAGAAAAAGTATGTACACACGTAGTTATCTTACGTAAAGGCGTAAAGTTATATTCAGGACGAGTAGATGCGATGAATGCCAGTCACGGCTTTTTTGAGTTGCGCACAGATAACTTATCTATGCTCGAGACCTATCTCAATGCCCACACAGATTTTGGCGAGGTAAAGATAGAAGGCGACTTGCTCACTGGGTTTTTATTAAATCCGCTAGAAGCCAAAGAGCTCAACACGCAACTACACCAGCAAGGTATCGTGCTCACGCACCTTGTAAAGCGCAAAGAGAGCTTAGAAGAGCAATTCCTTGAATTAACCAAAAACTAAACAACCCAATGTTACGACTACTCACCATAGAATATCATAAACTCAGACATAGTAAGACATCACGTGTCCTTATCATAGGGTACTTTGTGTTACTATCTGCTATAGCACTGCTTGCCTCAATTAAGTTTAACCTTTTTGGAGCCGAATTTAGACTGGCAGACCAAGGTATTTTTAACTTTCCATACATTTGGCACTTTAATACGTATGTAGCGGCAATACTCAAATTTTTCTTAGCCGTTGTAATAGTATCAATGACCGCAAACGAGTACAGCAATAGAACGCTTAAACAAAACCTCATAGACGGTTTGAGTAAGAAGGAATTTATACTCTCTAAGTTCTTAACCGTTGTTGTCTTCTCAGCTATCTCTACTTTATTTGTGGCGGTACTCAGTCTTATCTTAGGCTTCTCATTTTCAGACTTTACAGAGATGTCTATCATATTTTCTGACCTAGAGTTCTTATTTGCCTTTTTCCTTAAACTAGTTGCCTTTTTCTCATTCTGTTTATTTTTAGGGATACTTATAAAACGCTCTGCATTTGCACTTGGCTTTTTATTAATGTGGTATTTCTTTGAAGGGGTCGTACAGCTCATCTGTTTGTTCTTTCAAGAGAAGTATGATATGGAAGGACTGCGCAGCAACGTCTCACAATTTTTACCACTTGAGAGTATGAGCAACCTTATAGAGCAACCACTCACAAGGCTCAATGTTGTACAGTCTGCAGCAAATCAAATTCAGGCAGATGTCCTTTCAGATTACACGGTATACTTTCACGAGATAGCTATCGTATCGGTATGGACGTTCTTATTTATATATGCAAGTTTACTATTGTTAAAGAAAAGAGACTTGTAGTATCACGCTTTCGCGAAAGCGTAATCAATCACAATGCAACCTCAAAAGGGTTGCATTTTTTGTATATTCATATCAGAAAACAGCCCTAGCGGTGACTTAAAAACCTAACGCTTTAATAATCTTGAGAAAGTGATGGTAGTTGAAACCCCGTTTATAGCTGAAAATTAAAAGGATAATACCCTGTAAAGTACTGTGAATCTTAAAAAATAACCTATTTTCGCGAGAATGTCTATGACCTTTAAAGATCTCAATCTCGATAAATTTTTGTGGAATGCCCTAGATGATATGGGGTACACACAACCTACTCCTATACAGGTAGATGCACTCGCGCCTGTAATGTCTGGAAGTGATGTAGTAGGAATTGCTCAAACCGGTACAGGTAAAACATTTGCATACCTCTTACCTATACTAAGAACATTACCATACTCAAGACAAGAAAACCCTCGTGTACTTATTCTAGTCCCTACTAGAGAGCTTGTACTACAAGTGGTAAACGAACTTGAAAAGCTCACAAAATACATAGATGTGCGTATTGCGGGTGTTTATGGTGGTTCTAATATCAATACCCAAAAGGCACTCATTGCCCAAGGGCAAGATATTGTAGTAGCAACACCTGGTAGACTGTATGATCTTGCCGTGAGTAGAGTATTGCAACTCAAATCTATCCAAAAGGTAGTGATAGATGAAGTAGATGTGATGCTGGATCTAGGTTTTAGACCACAGCTTATGAACATTTTTGACATTCTCCCAAAAAGGAGACAGCACATTATGTTTAGCGCCACTATGACAGAGGATGTAGATGCGCTTATTAAAGATTATTTTAACAAGCCTAAGTTTATAAAAGTTGCTCGTAGTGGGACACCACTAGAAAATATAAAGCAAGTAGGCTATAAGATACCTAACTTCTATACCAAGGTTAACTTTATACTGGAGGAGCTCGCTTCCGCGAAAGCGTACCCAAAAACGTTGTTATTTGTAAGAGACAAGCGTATGGCAGACAGGCTATACCTCAAGCTTGAAGAAGCGTTTCCGGGGCAAGTAGATCTCATACACTCTAACAAGACACAAAACTACCGTATAAACAGTATCAATGCCTTTTCTGAAGGTAAAGTACGTATGATGGTAGCTACAGATGTAATGGCGCGTGGTCTTGATATAGACGATATAACACACGTTATAAATGTAAACACACCTCGTTTTCCTGAAAACTATTTACATAGAATAGGGCGTACGGGTAGAGCACAAAAAGAAGGTACTTCAATAGTATTAAGCACTCCAGCCGAAGATGCTTTTCTAGAAGAGATAGAAGCACTTATGGGTGTAAAAGTACCTATAGAGACGCTGCCAGAAGATGTTCAAATCTCTAAAGAACTCACACCAGAAGAGCGACCAGAAGCCAAAGAAATTTTTAATCCTCATAAATGGAATAAAAATGATGAGGATGCTCCGGGACCAGCTTTTCACGAGAAGAGTGAGAAAAACTCTAAGGTAAATCTAGGAGGTTCTTACAGAAGAGAAATTGCAAAAAAATACAAGAAGCCTAAGACTAGAGGCGATAAAAACTATAACAAAAGAAATAAACGCAAGTAAACAATGAAGCGACTACTGCAGATGTTAGGGATCTGTCTAGCCGTACTACTATTACATTCTTGTTTTGACAAGAGTAAGTATGCCCCCGAGCCTTACCTAAGGCCGCTAGAGATAATAAAACTATCTGATCAAGACTATATGCACGTCTCATATCTTAAGGACGGTAAAGGTGGTTACATACCTTGCAATGGTTATATACGTAAGGAGGGTGATGAGGTTTTTATATTTGACACACCCATAGATGAATCAACATCTGTACAACTTATTGACTTTATAAAAAATGATCTTAACGCGACCATAAAGGCCGTTATGGTGAGTCACGCTCATATTGATGCCGCAGGAGGTGTAAAAGCATTTAATGAAGCAGGCATACCTACATACGGCTCGTCAAAAACGGCAGCATTACTTGCTAGAGATACAATCACCTTAAGTAATACTTTTCAGCTTAAAGACAGCTTGATGCTAGGGAAGACCCTCATCAAGATGGATTACTTAGGTCCTGCACATACAGATGATAATGCGATAGCCTATCTAGAAGGCCCAGAGATATTACTAGGCGGGTGTATGATAAAATCATTAGAAGCAGGAAAAGGCAATCTAGCAGATGCAAACCTAAAGGAATGGGCAAAGACCGTAACCACAGCAAAGTATCTGTATCCAGATGTAAAACAAGTAATACCAGGTCACGGGATGCGTGGAGACAGCGCACTGCTTACCTATACCATAAAAATGTTTCAGGTAGAAAAGCCCATAATTAAAGAATTAACAAACACCAATGATCAGGAAACTGTTCAATTATAACTAATATATAATGGAGAATAATAAAAAAGTAGCAGGTCTAGCACCTATAGCCGTAGAGCTTGAAGAAGGAAAAAAATACTCTTGGTGCACTTGTGGACACTCTGCAAAACAGCCATTTTGTGATGGCGGACATAAAGCGGCAGAGAGTACCCCTAGTTTACGTTTTGAGGCAGTAAAAACAGGCACTGCCTATTTATGTAATTGTAAGATGACTAAAAATCCTCCTTATTGTGACGGGAGTCACAAAACCTGCGAGATAGGTTAAAACAGTCATTTATAGATATAAAAAATCCCCTTGAAATACTTCAAGGGGATTTTTGTTTTATAAGCTATAATCTTATGCAGTAAGCCCCATAGTCTTTGCTTTATCCATCATAAAGGCAATTGCAGCTTCTTTTTCGTTAGGGATCTCTCCTTCTAGTATAGCTTCCTTTATGGCTTCTTTGAGCGTTCCTATCTCACGACAAGGTTTTAGATTAAAGGTTTCCATAATCTCTTCGCCAGATACTGGTGGCTGGAAGTTACGTATGTGATCGCGCTCCTCAACCTCTTTCATCTTCTCACGCACAACCTTAAAGTTGTTATGGTAGCGTCTAAAGCGTTTTGGGTTTTTTGTTGTAATATCTGCTTCGCAAAGCGTCATAAGATCTTCTATATAATCTCCTGCGTCAAAAATGAGTCTGCGCACAGCACTATCTGTCACGTGATCTTCAGAGATAACAATAGGGCGTGAGCTCATCAATACCATCTTTTGAACAAACTTCATCTTGTCATTAAGAGGCATTTTAAGGCGCTTAAATAGTTTGTAAACCATCTTTGACCCTACAAACTCGTGCCCGTGAAAGGTCCACCCCACTTTTTTTGAAAACTTCTTAGTAGGTGCTTTGCCTATATCGTGTAAAAGCGCTGCCCATCTCAACCATAGATTATCTGTATGGCGAGAGATATTGTCTACCACCTCAAGGGTGTGGTAAAAGTTGTCTTTATGTTTTTGACCCTCTATCTCGTCTATACCCTTAAGAGCAACAAGCTCTGGTAAGATATAAGGAAGTAAGCCTGTTTTTTCTAATAATAGGAATCCTTTAGAAGGCACTGGGCTCAACATTATCTTGTTAAGCTCGTCTACAATGCGTTCATTAGTAATAATCTTAATACGCGCTGCATTACGTGTGATAGACTCCATAGACTTGCGTTCTATCATAAAATCAAGCTGTGTGGCAAATCTTATGGCACGCATCATACGCAACGGGTCATCACTATAGGTAATATCTGGATCAAGTGGAGTGCGTATTATTTTACGATCCAAATCACTTATCCCTCCAAAGGGGTCAATTAAATCTCCATAGCCCTCGTCATTAAGACGTATGGCTAGGGCATTTATGGTAAAGTCTCTCCGGTTTTGATCATCTGCTAGCGTGCCGTCTTCTACTACTGGGTTGCGGCTATCTTTTGAGTATGACTCCTTGCGAGCTCCTACAAACTCTACATCTATCTGGTTAGAGCGTAACATTGCGGTCCCGTAGGTTTTAAAAACTTGAACTTTCGGTTTGTTAGGTAACAGTTCAGAGACTTTGCGAGCTAACTTTATACCGCTCCCTACGGCTACAACGTCTATATCTTTTACCTCACCACGTTTAAGGATGTAGTCACGCACAAACCCTCCTATGACGTATGTCTCGAGTTGTAAATCATCTGCAGCGCGTGAGATGGTATTAAAGATAGGATTGTTTAAAGCGTTTTTAAGATTCATTAGGTATGTAAAATATAAGGCAAAGGTACGGCTTCATTCCCTCTTTGTAAAAGTAGAATGAGCTGTAAAAAGGGTTGCCTATGTAGAATGTTTATGTGGGGGTAATTACGCTTTCGCGAAAGCGTAAAAAACTACTTTCTAATAATAGTTACTTTACCGTCTTCTGTAAGTTTTATAATAGCACTTGGTTTGCTAGATTTACGACTGCGATCTATGTTTACTACATAATCTACACCATCTATAATCTCTTGTGAGATCTCGCTAAAGCTTTGTGGTGTAGGTTGTCCAGTAATATTTGCACTGGTTGAAACGATAGGTTTTTTAAACTTTTTAAGAAGAAAATTACAAAACTGATTGCGACATACTCTAAAGGCTGTACTGTTGTCTGGTGCAATAACATTAGTCGCTACACGTATAGGATCGTCGTAGATAATGGTAGTAGGCTTTGCAGCATATTTAAGAATATCATAAGCTACCTCAGGTATATTTTCTACATACTGGTTGAGCATTTTGAAGTCACTTACTAAGCAAATTAAAGATTTACTTTCTGCTCGTTTTTTTAGTGCATATACTTTATCTACGGCGTCTGGATTAGTCGCATCACAACCTATACCCCATACGGTATCTGTAGGGTAGAGGATGAGACCCCCGCGTTTAAGTACTGCTAGTGCTGCGTCGTGTTCTTCTTTCATTTAGTTTATTTATTGAGTACCTCTCGGTATACGTTTATATATTGTCTCGCCGCCTCATCCCAGCAAAACTTTTTTGAGTGTGTTATACTTTTCTCTTGAAAAGCGCTTTTGTTGTGAGCTACCTCTGTAAGACCTGATGTTACTATTTCTGCCATATATTTGGCATCATAGTGATCCCAGTAAAAAGCGACATCACCGCCTACCTCTGGTAAGGAAGTGTTGTTAGATATAAAAGCAGGTTTGCCAAAACGCATAGCTTCGATTGCTGGTATACCAAAACCTTCTCTCAACGTAGGAAACATAAAAGCTTCACAATTTTTATAGTAATAAAATTTATCTAAGTCAGAGATACGTCCAGTGAGGTGTACACGATTTTCTAAGCCCAAATCTTTTATTGTTGCTTTTAGTTTTCCTTGTGCATATTCTGATGCCATTTTACCCGAAATCACCAGGTCAAATCCATTTAAATACTTGAGCATCTTAACCAGTGCGTGTTGATTTTTGCGTTCACATACGTCTCCTATAGTAAATAGGAATGGTCTGGAAGGTGATACCTTTGGAGTGTATGTGTCTGAAATTTCGACCTCTTTTATAGTATTTCCATTATAAATAATATACTCTGGAACCTCTGGTACTTTGAAATATTGGTGTGTAGATTGTTTTGCAAAAGTAGATATGTAAGTAATAGCTGTTGCTCTGTCTAGTTTTTCTTGAAAACGTTTGTTTCTTTTATGATTAAGATCAGATGAAATTTCATCTATGAAGTTTACATCGTGTACTGTGAGTACATAAGGTAAATCGCGTAGAGGTTCAATTTTAGTATTTTGATTGAGTGAGTGCCATACATCAAAACGTTTCCGTATACCAATACTTTTATTTCTTGTAAAGTTGTAATACTTTTTTATTGATACATTTTTACCAAAATATTCACTCCATTTATTCTTATCCCTTGCGTGTATTACAAATTGAAAATCATTTGAATTTTGACGTATGAGCGCGTCTATAAGGTGCTTGTTAAATTGCCCGAACCCAGAAAATTCATTTTTGAGGTTATGGCTTTCTAAAAAGATAGAGGACTGATTTGACATAGCCGCAAAGATAGCAATACTAATGCTAGGTTTCATAGTTCACAAATCTGTACTTTTACCTCGTGAAACACACTTTTTCTGATACATATACAGGCGAGCAAGAGGAGATTTGCGCAATGATTGCAAATTTTGATACACAAGGAAAACTCTTTGATGAGCGTGATCGCAACTCACTTAAACTATTTAATATAGGTAATGAGACGATTAATGTAAAGTCATTTAAAGTTCCTCACCTTGTAAATAAAATTGCTTATAAATTTTTTAGAAGCTCAAAGGCCGAACGCTCATTTACTTACGCACATAAGTTGCTGGATAATGGTATTTTAACTCCTGCGCCTATTGCATATTTTGAAGAAGAAACTATACTCTTTGGCCATAGTTATTATGTAAGTAAGCATCTTAAGTACGACCTTACATATAGAGAGCTCACAACCGAGGGTATTTACAAGGGTAATAAAGAGATACTGGCGGCCTTCGCAAAGTTCACGTATACACTTCATAATAAAGGCATACATTTTCTAGATCATTCTCCTGGTAATACGCTTATTGTAATCAAGGATGATGGCTATGATTTTTACCTCGTAGATCTCAATCGTATGAATTTTGGGCCTATGGATTTTGAAACTCGTATGGCAAATTTTGAACGCCTTTCATATATTGAGAGTGATATTGCTATTATGGCAAAAGCTTACGCGAAAGAGAGTGGAGAAGATCAAGAAAAAGTTTACAAAGCTATATGCAATGCAACTCAGTCTTTTCAAGAAAAATTTCACAAAAAGCAACGGCTCAAAAAGAAGCTAAAATTCTGGAAGAAAGCATAAAGTTGCGTCAATTGTGTGTGGATTAGTTCTTACTAGAGATATTAAGACAGCAAGTCGTTATTTAGTTCTACCTTCGCGATTATATAGAAGTGGCTGCATATAGGTCATTTCAGAAAACCTATTTATGTCATTTAAATCTTTGGGGCTATCTGACGCCCTGCTCAAAGCTGTGAGCGAGAAAGGCTATACAACGCCATCACCTATTCAACAAAAAGCAATTCCAAAAGTACTAGAAGGTAAAGATGTTCTTGCCAGTGCTCAAACAGGTACCGGTAAAACCGCAGGCTTTACACTACCTATGTTACACAACCTTATCGCAAACCCGCGACAAGGTAGGCGCAAAGTAAGAGCGCTTGTACTTACACCAACTAGAGAGCTAGCTGCTCAGATCTATGATAATGTGCGCGAGTATAGTAAGTTCGTAGATATTAAATCTACAGTAATTTTTGGCGGAGTAAACCAAAATCCTCAAGTACGTACCATACGTCAAGGAGTAGATATCCTTGTGGCAACACCTGGGAGACTACTTGATCTTGAGAATCAAGGCCTACTTAGTCTTTCTGATATTGAGTTTTTAGTACTTGATGAAGCAGACCGTATGCTTGATATGGGTTTCATACACGATATTAAAAAAGTATTAAGACTAGTACCTGCAAATAGACAGAACCTGCTTTTTAGCGCTACTTTTAATAAAGATATTAAGAAACTTGCAAGTAGTATACTTACAAATCCGGTGCTAGTAGAAGCAACACCAGAAAACACAACCGCCGAAAAAGTAGACCAGAAAACCTACAGAGTAGATAAGTCTCGTAAGACCGAAATGCTTATAAAGTTTATTAATGAAGGTAACTGGGATCAGGTACTGGTATTTACAAGAACAAAGCACGGTGCAAACCGTCTTAGTCAAAAACTAGATAAAGCAGGAATAACGTCTGCAGCTATACACGGTAATAAAACACAAAATGCGAGAGTAAAAGCACTTGCAGGGTTTAAAAGTGGTAAAATAAGAGTGCTTGTAGCAACAGATATTGCTGCACGTGGTCTTGATATTCCATTACTACCTTATGTTATAAACTACGAGCTTCCTAATGTGCCAGAAGATTATGTACATAGAATAGGTCGCACAGGTAGAGCAGGAGCTAGCGGTCAGGCTATATCTTTAGTAGGGGTAGATGAGGTTGCTTATGTACGTGGTATTGAAAAACTATTAGGAGAAAAACTTCATAGCGAGGTGTTAGAAGGTTTTCAACCTACAGATACATTAGAGCAACTTAAAAAGGAGGCAGCAGAAAATAAAGCGCGTCACCAGCAAGGACGCCGTAATAGTCGTAATAGTAAACCATCTGGTGAGAAAAGGAATGATAAATCTAACAGTCGTTCTGGTAGATCTAGAAGAAGATAATTAAGTTTAAAACTTAGATTTTATAGTCCCCTTAGTTTTCTAAGGGGATTTTTTTTTAGTATTTCATAAAATTTGAAAATAAGAGAAACCGTACTCAAGTGTTTGAAAATAAATGCTTTGAGTGTTATTTGCGTAGAAAAAACAAATACTTAACAATTTCTTATTCTTATTTATTCTAAATAAAGTTGTGTAGACCATTACTCTCTCTTATTTTTGCCGTCGTAAACAAATTTACTATTTATAATAAGTCTAAATAAAAATGAAGAACTACTTACCAATAGCCCTAGCACTTACGACAATTGCATTTACATCTTGTGAAGATGATGATCCAGTAATAACTGATGGAGGTACAGATATAGAAGTAACCGCACCGGCTACATACTCTTTTGAGAGAGATGGAGAAAGTACTGTAAGCTTTTCTGGTCAAACTACTAGAATACAAATGGCTCAAGAGCTTGTAAGCGAGATGAGCGATTTTGACAATGCGACTGTAGCGTCACTATCTAATATGTTTTCAAATGAAGAAAACCCTTTTGAAAATGAAGATTTAAATGCTTCAGATAAAAGTATAAAGAGTAAGGTTGCTGCCTCAGCAGATTATTATGCTGGTAATACTGCAGCATCTGCAACAGTAAAGGCATTTTTTGAAGCACGTCTTGCAGATCAAGTAAACGAAGTTTTTCCAGCTCAAAATACAGTAGCAGAAGCTGGTGTAGCTGGTCAGATTGCAGATGGAGAGAGTACAAGATATGTAAACGCTCAAGGTTTTGAGTACAACCAGATAGTTGCAAAGGGACTTATAGGAGCTCTTATGATAGATCAAGCGCTTAATAATTATTTAGGCACGGCTGTTCTTGACGAAGCTACTAATGTAGAAGATAATGATAACGGTGTTGTAGTAGAAGGGAAGTCTTATACTAATATGGAACACAAATGGGATGAAGCATTTGGTTACCTATACGGTAATGCTGCAGATGCGGCAAATGCAAATGCTACAGCAGGAACAGATGATAACTTTCTTAATAAGTACTTAGGTAGAGTAGAAGGAGATGAAGATTTTGCAGGAATTGCTCAAGAAGTATTTGATGCTTTTAAACTAGGTCGTGCTGCAATTGTAGCAGGAGATTATGAGCTTAGAGATGAGCAAGCAGAAATATTAAGAGCTAGATTATCTGAAGTAGTAGGTATACGTGCTGTATACTACTTACAGCAAGGTAAAAATGCTATAGAAGCAGGAGACTACGGTGCTGCTTTTCACGATCTATCAGAAGGTTTTGGGTTTGTGTACAGTTTACAGTTTACACGTAACCCTAATACAGATGCACCTTACCTGTCTACAGAAGAGGTAAATGCATTTATTAGTCAGCTTACGGCAGATAATGGTTTATGGGATGTAACTCCAGAAACCCTTGATGCTATATCTACTGCTATTGCGGAACAATTTGATTTTACAGTGACGCAGGCAGGAAGTTAATTTGAGTTTGTATGTAACTACAAAGGGAGCCCATTGGCTCCCTTTTGGTGGTAAAAAAAAGAATTACTTATGAAAAGAATTTTTGGAATATTAGCAATTTCGCTATTCATTTATGCCTGTGGAGGAGATGACACCACAGTAAGTACAGATGATACAGATACTGTAACTCCAGTAACTTTTGATCGTAGTGCAATGCTCACAAACTGGGCAGATAATATTATAATACCAGGTTATCAAGACTTTGTCGCAAAAGTTAACACGCTAGAAGCGCAAGTAGCCTCATTTACAGATACGCCTAATGACCTTACCGCGGTAAGAGCAGCTTGGCTAGATGCATATACCATTTGGCAACGTGTATCTATGTTTGAAGTAGGACCTGCAGAGACGGTTAACTTACGTCTTAATGTAAATATCTACCCGGCAAATGTTGCTACTATAGAAGATAACATCACAGCAGGATCTTATAACTTAGATCTTTCTTCTAACAGAGCAGCCAAAGGCTTTCCAGCAATAGACTACTTACTATATGGTATAGGTGAAGACGACGCAGCTATACTTGCAATTTATAACGGTACAGATGGCGATGCTTACAAGCAATACCTTGTAGATATAACGGCAGATATGAAAACTCTTGCGACCACAGTACTTAATGAGTGGGAAGGAGATTACAGAGATACCTTTGTTGCAAATGACGGTGCATCTGCAACGGCATCTACAGATCGTTTTGTAAATGATTATATCTTTTATTTTGAGAAGCACTTAAGAGCAGGAAAAATGGGCATCCCCGGAGGCGTTTTTTCAGGAAGTGTTGAGCCTAATAATATAGAAGCACTTTATGCTGGAGGTATCTCAAAAGATCTTTTTATAGTAGGACTTAACGCTACACAAGATTTCTTTAATGGTAAAGCATATAACAGCAGTGCACAAGGCGAGAGCCTTGCGAGTTACTTAGATGAACTTAATGCAATAAAAGATGGGGCAGATTTGAGCGAGATAATCAACTCTCAATTTGACGTTTCAAGAACCGTAGTTTCGGCTTTAGGTAACTTTGAGCAGGAGCTGGCCATAAACCCTCCTACAAATTTCTTAAACGCTTATGATGAGGTACAACGCCTTGTGCCATTACTCAAAGTAGATATGGTAAGCGCTATGAGTATAAGTATAGACTTTGCAGATGCAGACGGAGATTAGATACTAGATGAGTTCACGCATAACAACATATTTAAATACACAAAGAGAGGCCGCACCACTAGCGGTCTTTCGTGTGTTTTTTGGTGTGTTAATGTTTGCGAGTATTGCGCGCTTTTGGAGTTATGGATGGATAGAAAAATTTTACATCACTCCTAGTTTTCACTTTACTTTCTACGGGTTTGAGTGGGTGAGACCCTTAGGTGATTATACCTACTTACTTTTTGCCATTTGTGCATTAAGTAGCCTCTTTGTAATGGTAGGTTATAAGTACCGCTGGGCAATTATAGTTTTCTTTTTAAGCTTTACTTACATAGAGCTTATGGATAAGACAATGTATCTTAACCATTACTACTTCATCAGTATGTTAAGCTTCTTGATGATATTTCTTCCAGCTGGAGCTTACTTTTCTGTAGATGCGATTACGCTTTCGCGAAAGCGTAACACAACCCCACCACAATTCATCCCAGCGTGGACTATTGATAGTATAAAACTGCTTTTGGGTATTGTTTATGTGTATGCCGGTCTGGCAAAACTTAATAGTGACTGGCTCTTTAAAGCGATGCCGCTTAAAATATGGTTACCGTCTAAATTTGATATACCCCTCATAGGCAATCTTATGGGTGAGGAGTGGGTGCAGTATGCCTTTAGCTGGTTTGGTGCGGGTTATGACTTGTTTATTCCCTTCTTTTTGCTGTATAAAAAGACGCGTCCTTATGCCTTTGTAATGGTAATAATATTTCACGTGCTTACACGCGTGTTGTTTCCTATCGGGATGTTTCCTTATGTGATGATTGTGAGCGCACTCATCTTTTTTGACGCAGCGTTTCATAAAAAGATTATTTACGCTTTCGCGAAAGCGTTAAAATACCCCACAGCACTTCTTAAAACGAGTAAGAAATACGTTGCTAGTTCTGCTATTTCAAAAAATTATGCGGTTGCTGTTGTTGTCATATTCTTTGTGATACAGATTTTATTACCGTGGCGATATCTAGCTTATCCTGGTGAGTTATTCTGGACCGAAGAAGGCTATCGTTTCTCCTGGCGCGTGATGCTTATGGAAAAATCTGGGTATGCTCAGTTTAAAATAGTAGACGGTGTGACGGGCAGACGATTTTATGTAGATAACACAGATTTTTTGACTCCGTTGCAAGAAAAGCAAATGAGTTTCCAGCCAGACTTTATTCTCGAGTATGCTCACTATCTTCGCGACCATTTTGAGAGTCAAGGCCATCAAGAGGTGCAAGTATATGTTGAGTCATATGTTGCTCTTAATGGGAGATTGAGTACAACATATATAGATCCAGAGGTAAATCTGGCAGAAATAGAAGATTCTTTTAAACACAAAACGTGGGTTATCCCATTTACAGATGAGATTAAAGGTTTATAATACACTTATTTTTATACTTATAGCAACTACTGTCATTGCTCAGAGCAGCCTGAGCGGTACGATCTCTTCTCAAGATGGGAAGGCGCTAGAAGATGTTGAGATTTACTTAAGAGAAGCAAATCAAGTAGCTAGTACAGATGCGTCTGGAAAATACCGTTTTGAAAATATAGAAAACGGCACGTATAACCTCATCGTTTTTGGACTAGCCTATGAACTTGTAGAGCAACAAATACGTATAGAAGGAGAAACTGTAAAAGACTATACACTTACACCACTAGGTGAATCCCTAAGCGAGGTAGTACTCACAAGCCGAAGAGAAAAGATTTTTGCCTTACGATCACTTAAAAAAGTAGAAGGAACTGCAATTTATGCGGGTAAAAAAAGTGAAGTAGTGCTGGTAGATCAACTTACGGCAAACCTTGCTGCAAATGCCCCGAGACAAATATATAGCCAGGTAGTAGGCCTTAATATCTACGAGAACGGCGATGCAGGGTTGCAGCTTAATATAGGTGGCCGCGGTCTAGACCCTAATCGCTCTGCAAACTTTAATATACGACAGAATAATTATGATATAAGCGCAGATGTGCTGGGGTATCCAGAGAGTTACTATACACCACCAGCAGAGGCGCTAAAAGAAATTCAAGTAGTGCGTGGTGCTGCATCTCTACAGTACGGAACACAGTTTGGCGGATTGATAAATTTTAAATTCAGAGAACCCGTAAAAGACAAGAAGATTGAATTAATATCAAGGCAAACCGCAGGCTCGTATGGATTGCTTACGTCTTTTAATAGCCTAAGTGGTACGGTAGGTAAATTGAACTACTACACATATTTTAACTACAAAGAAGGTGACGGCTGGAGACCTAACTCTCAGTTTAATAGTCGTAATTATTTTGCACACGTGGCATATGATTTAAGCGAGCGCACTACACTTACGGGAGAACTTACCCTTTTTAATTATTTAGCAAAACAGGCTGGAGGTCTTACAGATGCTCAATTTATAGAAGACCCTAACTTTAGTAACCGTGATCGTAACTGGTTTGATGTAGACTGGAAGGTGTACTCATTGCGTCTTGATCACGCTTTTAGTGATAAAACAGATTTTAGTTTAAATGTATTTGGACTTGATGCACAACGTAGCGCTGTAGGTTTTAGAACTAATAGAGTATCACAGCCAGATGATGTAGAAGAGCCTAGAGAACTTCTTGTAGATAATTTTACAAACTGGGGAGCAGAGGCAAGATTACTTAGTAGGTATCGTATAGGTGATAAGGATGCGGTCTTCTTGATAGGAAGTAAGTACTATGATGCTAGTAATAGCCAGCAGCAAGGACCTGGAACTACAGCTGCCGATGCAGATTTTAGTTTTGCAACAGAGCAGTTTCCTAATTATGAACGACAGGCGCAGTTTGATTTTCCAAATAAGAACCTAGCGGTTTTTGGAGAAAATATTTTTAATCTTACAGATAGATTTACGGTTACACCAGGCTTTAGATTTGAGTATATAAAAACAGCAAGTGCTGGTTCTTATAAAGACATCGTGTTAGATCTAGCAGGTAATGTGCTTGTAAATCAAGACGTGGCAGATAATCGTGATTTTGAACGTGACTTTTTATTATTGGGACTTGGTACCACATACCAGCTATCTCCTGCTGTTGAGTTGTATGGTAACTTTAGTCAAAACTATCGTTCTGTCACTTTTAATGATATACGAGTGGTAAACCCATCTTTTGTGGTAGATGAAGATATTAAAGATGAAGAAGGCTTTACGGTAGATATAGGGGCAAGAGGTCGTATAGATAATAAGTTTGCTTATGATGTAAGTGCCTTTGGGGTGCGCTATGATGACCGTCTGGGAGAAGTGCTTTTTGAAGATACAGATGGTAGTATAAAAAGGCGTCGAGGTAATATAGGAGATGCTTTTATTTATGGTCTTGAGGTTTTTACAGACTGGAACCTACGCAATACTTTTTTTGAAAGTCATAAAGAGTTTAAACTTAATTTATTTACAAACCTCGCGCTTACTAGTTCAGAGTATCTTAGTTCTGAGGAGATAGGGGTAGAGGGTAATGAGGTAGAGTTTATACCAGATGTAAATTTAAAAACAGGATTAAATTTTGGTTATAAGAATCTTACAGCAAGTGTTCAATATACATACCTCACAGAGCAATTTACAGATGCTACAAATGCGCCACAAGATGTAAATGATAATCAGCGTGGTATAGAGGGGAGTATTCCCTCATATGGAGTGCTAGATGTTTCGGCAGCTTACTCTTGGAAGCAGTTTAAGCTAGAGGCTGGACTTAATAATGCACTTGATGAGTCATATTTTACAAGAAGAGCAACCGGGTATCCCGGCCCTGGTATTATACCTGCAGAGCCTCTCACATTTTATACTACACTACAGATTAAATTATAAGCCTGTCTTTTACGAGATATGCTACATACTACAAAAGCCCTCTCATAAAGTTATGAGAGGGCTTTTGTTATTTATTAATAAGTAAATTACTAAGCTTGTGCTTGTGGTGCCCACGATGCACAGAGCATACCTGGTGCAGCAGTTTTTGGGTTTGCACAATCGCTTTCTTCATAACGCTTGCAAGTAACACAGTTACGGTCATCCTTAAGAGCAGCCTTCATTTCAAAGCTGTCACAGGTATATGCTGAGTTTACGTGTACTTGGTGTTTGTTACAATAATTATCATCTTTAAGTTGATCACAGTTTATACAGTTATGTGCGAGTTTAATAGCCATTTTTTCTTTTTTTAAGTTCGTATTCTTTCCTAAAGTTATGAATAAAGAATGTTTGAAAATTATAAATAACTGTTAATCAGTTTGTTTGTATTTAGATTGAGTAAGAATAAAGAGATAGTTGCGGTAAAATTGATTCAAAATTTCTTAGCGGCATTATGTTTAAATCACTCATTTTAAGTGTCTTAAATGTAGGTTTGGTAGATGGGCGAGTTATATTGATTAATTAAGCGTATCTTTGCACGCAATTAATTGTTAGCGTGGATTTATAGTAGTACGCTTTCGCGAAAGCGTAAAAATCTCCACTCTCACCTCTTAAAACAATAATTGCTATGACTGCACACGAAAATAAAATTCTAGGAGAAGGGCTCACCTATGACGACGTACTTCTAGTTCCTGCTTTTTCTGAAGTATTACCTAGAGAAGTAAGCATACAATCAAAATTTACTCGCAACATCACGCTTAATGTACCTATTGTCTCTGCGGCGATGGATACGGTTACAGAGAGTCGTATGGCAATTGCTATTGCTCAAGAAGGCGGTATAGGAGTATTGCACAAAAATATGACTATAGATGAGCAGGCTATCAAGGTGCGTAAAGTAAAGCGTGCAGAGAGCGGGATGATTATAGACCCTGTGACATTACCTCTTAAATCTTTAGTAAGTGATGCAAAAGCTGCAATGCGCGAGCATAGTATAGGAGGAATTCCTATTGTAGATGATAATGGAAAATTGATAGGTATTGTTACAAATCGTGACTTACGTTTTGAAAAAGACAATGACCGTCCGGTAAGTGAGGTGATGACATCAGAAAATCTTGTTACTGCAGCAGAGGGAACCTCTCTACAACAAGCAGAAGAGATACTCCAAAATCATAAAATAGAAAAACTACCTGTCGTAACAGGAGATAATACACTTGTGGGGCTCATCACTTTTAGAGATATCACAAAACTTACTTTAAAGCCTAACGCAAATAAAGATAAATTTGGGCGCCTACGTGTAGCTGCTGCTATAGGTGTTACTGGTGATGCTGTAGAGCGTGCTGGAGCACTTGTAAAAGCTGGAGTAGATGCTATTGTTATAGATACAGCTCACGGTCATACTAAAGGTGTGGTAGAGGTCTTAAAATCTGTAAAAGCATCTTACCCAGAATTAGATTGTGTGGTAGGTAATATAGCTACTGGAGCAGCAGCAAAATACCTTGTAGAAGCGGGTGCAGATGCTGTTAAAGTAGGTATAGGCCCAGGATCAATCTGTACAACACGTGTTGTTGCGGGAGTTGGTTTTCCTCAGTTTAGCGCCGTGCTAGAGTGTGCAGCGGCTATAAAAGGTACAGGAGTACCAGTAATTGCAGATGGAGGTATACGTTATACAGGTGATATTCCTAAGGCAGTTGCCGCAGGAGCAGACTGTGTGATGCTAGGTTCTTTACTTGCAGGTACAAAAGAGTCACCAGGAGAGACTATTATTTATGAAGGACGTAAGTTCAAATCATATAGGGGTATGGGATCTGTAGAGGCTATGAAGCAAGGCTCAAAAGATCGTTACTTTCAAGATGTAGAAGATGACATTAAGAAACTAGTACCAGAGGGTATTGTAGGTCGTGTACCTTACAAAGGTGAGCTTAACGAGAGTATCCACCAGTTTGTAGGAGGTCTTAGAGCTGGTATGGGTTACTGTGGTGCTGGTAGTATCGAGGCTCTTAAAGAGAACGGACAATTTGTAAAAATCACTGCTAGTGGTATAAATGAGAGTCACCCACACGATGTGACTATCACAAAGGAAGCTCCTAACTATAGTAGATAGAAATTTTAGGATTACGCTTTCGCGAAAGCGTAATTACATATAGTGAAATAAAAAAAGAGCCGCCTCAATTTGAGGCGGCTCTTGGCATTAAATAATTGGGGGACTTATTAATTTTTAATGAATCGTAGTGACTGGCTTGCTCTATCTCCAGTAAGTTTAAGGAAATATACGCCTGTCTGTAAATCTGAAATATTAAGACTAGTAATTGCATTAGTAAAATCAAAGGATTTTACCACACTACCCACTATATTAATAATTTCAACATTGAGGATAGTTGTATCCGTAGGGTTTGATACGGTTATTGAGCTCTGAGCTGGATTCGGGTAAATACTGATACTGGTATCTAGTACTGCAGTGCTAGTAGAAAGCGCCTCGGCATTTATTGCCCACTCTAAAGTGTTAGACATAAGTTGTCCCACATCTGAGCTGCTTTCCCAAAAATCCGTTCTAGAGTCTGAAGATGGAGGAAAGAGATTTATGTAAGCACGTCTTGTGTTCATTTGTCCTACATTGTCTTTTGTGATAATGAGTGGTGATCCATCTGTCCACTCCGCAATTACTGTAGCACCGTTTGCTATATATCCTTCCGCATTATGAAAAGATGCCATACCACCGTCTATAAAACTTACATCTGTCATAATAGTGCTCTCTGGATGATGTATGGTTCCAAGACCTAGATAGGCATCACTGGCTTGGCCACATTGCATATATAATTCATATGAAGACCAGTCGCCCATAATAGGTATACTTGCCCCAAATGTGGCATCTACTACTGCGCCTCCGCTCTCTATATATTGAGCAAGTACATTACCAAGAGCTATAGGATCACTAGGCTCATTATCTGTAAAGGTGAAGACCGCATCATACCCTTGTAATTCCTCAAGAGTAGGTGTGCCTGTAGTTGTGTTAAATGTGACAACATTATGTCTCCCTATTTCCTCTATTTTTTCCTCTACATCTAAAAGCCATACTTCGTGTGCTGGTGATGCTGCAATAAGCACAGTAGAGCTAGGTGAGTTAGGTAAAATCTGTTTACCAGAGTTATTTTGATAACCAGTAAGTGTAGGTAAATTTTGAGAGATAGCGCTGCTCCCCTGTGCAAAGCTTCGTAGACCATTTAGGAGTAAAAGGATCGAAAATAATAATGTTGTAAGTTTCTTCATAATAAAGGTTGTTTATTACGCAATTGCGTTGTTAATAATAAGTATGATTTGAGGGTAGTTAAATTTAATCGGTTAAAACAGTAGTTTATAGGTGTTTAGCCTGTTTGTTTAGTCCGAATATACTTACATTAAAATACTGAAAGTCAGAATATTACAAGTTAATAATCTCATTTTTTTATCAATACAACGATTTAGTGAAAAAACAGCTGTTTTTCTTACTTGTATTATTTTAAAGTATTGAAAATGAGCAAAAAATGAAAACGGCAGATAAAGGGAAGTTCGATCATCAAAATGAAGCAATTTTTACGTGTGCCGTTCTATAGTTATGAGTACTAGTACTTATATAAATATTGAGATTTTAAGCAGTACTCTCCTTAAAATCCCGTACTTTTACACCCCGTAAACGAACCTTCAGAAAATCCTTAAATGGCATCTACAAAATACATCTTCGTAACGGGCGGAGTATCCTCTTCACTAGGTAAAGGTATTATCGCAGCATCACTAGCAAAACTTTTGCAAGCGCGAGGATACAGAGTCACTATTCAAAAACTAGATCCTTATATTAATATAGATCCTGGTACACTTAATCCTTATGAGCACGGAGAATGCTATGTGACAGATGATGGTGCAGAGACAGATCTTGATCTGGGACATTACGAGCGTTTTCTTAATACACCTACCTCACAGGCTAATAATGTTACAACGGGACGTATCTATCAAAGTGTAATAGATAAAGAGCGTAGAGGTGAGTTTTTAGGTAAAACAGTGCAAGTAATACCTCATATTACAAATGAGATCAAGGAACGCATCCAGATTTTAGGGAAGAGCGGAGATTATGATATCGTAATTACCGAGATAGGAGGAACTGTAGGTGATATAGAGTCATTACCATATATAGAGAGTATACGCCAGCTCAAATGGGAGCTAGGTAAAAAGAACTCACTAGTTATACACCTTACACTTATACCATACCTTGCAGCAGCAGGAGAACTTAAAACTAAGCCTACCCAGCACAGTGTAAAAACACTTATGGAGAGCGGTATTATGGCAGATATACTTGTATGTCGTACAGAACACGAGCTAGGGTATGATCTTAAGGCAAAACTTGCACGTTTTTGTAACGTAGAGCAAGAAGCTGTTATAGAGTCTAGAGATGCTAGTACTATATATGATGTGCCAAACTTGATGCTAGAAGAAGGCCTTGATGCAATCTCTCTTAAAAAATTAGACCTGCCAGACGCCACACAACCAGAGCTTACGAGATGGAATGAGTTTCTAGCAAAGCATAAAAACCCAAAATCTGAAGTCACGATAGGCCTTATAGGTAAATATGTAGAACTTCAAGATTCTTATAAATCTATACTTGAAGCATTTATACACGCTGGTGCAGAAAATGAGGTTAGGGTAAATATAGAGAGCATACATAGTGAGCATATCACTCCAGAGGTGATTAAAAATAAAATTGCAAACCTAGACGGTGTGCTAGTAGCGCCAGGTTTTGGAGAGCGCGGTATAGAAGGTAAAATTAAGGCAGTACAATATGCAAGAGAGCATAAGATTCCGTTTTTAGGAATATGTCTTGGTATGCAAATGGCAGTTATTGAGTACGGAAGAAATGTTTGCGAGTTTACAAAAGCAAACTCAACAGAGATGGACCCAAACACTCCACACCCAGTGATAGATATAATGGAAGAGCAAAAGAGTATCACAGATATGGGAGGTACAATGCGTCTAGGGGCTTGGGCTTGTAAACTTGCGCCAGATAGTATTGTAAAAGACGTATATGGCGATGAGATTATTATGGAAAGACACCGCCATAGATATGAGTTTAATGACGCATATCGCGAGCGATTAGACAAAGCCGGTATGAAAATTACAGGTACTAACCCAGATACAGGTCTTGTGGAGATTGTAGAAATAGAAGATCACCCTTGGTTTGTAGGCGTGCAATATCACCCAGAGTATAAGAGTACGGTAAGCAATCCGCATCCGCTATTTGTAGCGTTTGTGAGAGCAGCCGTTAGTTATGCTCAAGACAGTACGCGTGCCAGTATGGCATAAATAAACCCTTTGGCGAGTAAATTGCTTTGAGAAAATCACGCTTTCGCGAAAGCGTAATCAAAAAACACCCACCTAAACAGGATTAATGAAAAAGAACTTTGACACAAATTCACTTATTGGAATGCTCCTTATGGGAGGTATCCTTTTATGGATCATCTACTTTAATAAGCCTACAGCCGAAGAGCTAGAAGCTGAGAAAGCAGCACAAACAGAGCAGGTAGAATCACAAGATACAGATGTGGCTAGCCTACCGGTTGCACAAACAGGTCCCGCAATAGCATCAGACTCTATTACAAATATTGCATTACAAAACAGATTAGGTGCATTTGCATATTCTGGCTCATTACCATCTGCAAAGGAGGGAGCAACCACTACCATTTCTAACGATGTTTTAGAAATTAAAGTGAGCAATAAAGGTGGGTATATAACAGAGGTGAAGTTGCTACAGCATAGCACTTATGACTCGATACCTGTATACCTTATTAAAGATGGTAACAGTACTTTTAATGTAAGTTTTAGTACGTCTGATAACCGTAATCTTAATACTAAAGACTTGTTTTTTGAGCCTAGTCTTTCTAAAAATGGTAATAACGATGTGTTGTCTATGAAGCTTAAAGTTTCTAATAATGAGTACCTAGAGTACCGTTATGAGCTTAAGGAAGGCGATTATATGATGGATTTTGGGATGCGTTCGCAAGGACTTTCTACTAGGCTTAACACATCAAACCCTATGCGTATGCAGTGGGACTTTAAAGGGATGCGTCACGCACGTAGCCAGTCTTATGAAAATAGATACACGCGTCTTACCTATAAGTACGAAGAAGATAAAACAGATAAGCTCTCACCAGCTGGAGATGATGATGAGATAGAAGAGGATCTTGTATGGATGAACTACCGCCAGCACTTCTTTAGCTCAATGCTTATTTCTGAAACTCCATTTAAAGAAGCGAGACTTACCTCAAAAGATCTTTATAAAGAAGCAGACGATAGAGATGAAGAAACCATATTTACAAAACAATATGGATCTGACGTTTTACTAGAAGCCAAAAACGGAGAGCTAGACTACGCTATGCAGATGTATTATGGCCCTACAGATTACACAATCCTTAAGTCTTATGATCAAGGACTAGATGAGGCTATGCCATTAGGGTGGGGGATATTTGGGTTCTTAAATAAGTACCTCGTTATTCCTTTCTTTGGGTTCTTATCTGGATTCTTACCAGCAGGTATTGCTATTATAGTAATGACTATTGTTATAAAATTATTTTTATCTCCTGTACAGTATAAACAGTACACGTCACAGGCTAAGATGAAGATTCTTAAGCCAGAAATTGCTGCTATCTCAGAGAAGTATAAAGATAACGCAATGAAGAAGCAGCAGGAGACTATGGCGCTGTATAGTAAAGCAGGGGCAAGTCCTGCCGCAGGTTGCTTACCAGCGTTATTACAAATTCCAGTGTTTTATGCGCTATTTACATTTTTCCCATCTGCGTTTGATTTAAGAGGAAAAAGCTTCTTATGGGCAGATGATTTATCTAGCTATGATGAGATTGCAAAGCTTCCGTTTGAGATTCCTTTTTATGGTGATCACGTGAGTTTATTTCCTATACTAGCTGCAGTTACTATTTTCTTCTCTATGAGATTAACTACAGGTAACCAGCAAATGCAACAGCCTACTCAAGAAGGTATGCCAGATATGAGTAAGATGATGAAGTATATGATGTACTTCTCACCATTGCTTATGCTTGTTTTCTTTAACCAGTATGCAAGTGGTCTGAGTTTATATTACTTTATTTCTAACTTACTTACAATAGGTATTATCTTAGTTATTAAAAATGTGATTATCGACGAAGAGAAGATTAGAGCAAAGATAGAAGTGAAAAAAGCTAAGCCTAAGAAGCAAGGTAAGTTTGCAAAGAAAATGCAACAAATGATGGAGCAAGCAGAGCAACAGCAGAAAAATAGAAAGTAAGCTGCTTCTTTATAAGTATCATATTAAAAACTCCTACCTCTTCAGGTAGGAGTTTTTTAAGTTTTATGGGGTATGAGAGCGCTTTCGCGAAAGCGTAAAAAGAATATGTAACAACCGCTGTAACAAAACCTATGATGTATCGTCTTCCTAATAACTAACCAATTAATCGATGGACCAACACTCGTTCATAAAGCTTGTAAATCCTTTTAAAGATAAGATATATCGCGTTGCAAAGCGATTGCTCGTATCACAAGATGAGGCGCAAGATGCTACGCAGGAAGTACTACTGCGACTATGGACAAAGAGGTCTAAAATAAAAGAATATCGAAGTGTTGAAGCATTTGCGATGACGATGACAAAAAATTATTGCTACGATAAGCTTAAAGCTAAGGGAAGCAATAATCTTAAAATCGTTCATAACAATTATGAAGATCACTCAGGTAATACAAGCAAGCATATTGAGGTTGCAGATGAGGTCGCGTGGGTGTTTAAACTTATGGAAGACCTACCAGAGCAACAACGACTTATTGTACAAATGAGAGATGTAGAGCAAATGGATAATGCAGAGATTGCCGTGGCACTCCAGATGAATGAGACCGCTGTGCGAGTAGCACTCTCTAGAGCCCGCAAAAAACTAAGAGAAGAATTGATTAAAAAACGAAATTATGGAATCTCATAATATAGAGAAACTACTAGAAGATTACTTTGAAGGAAGTACTACGCTCCAGCAAGAAGCACAACTACGTGACTACTTTACTGGTGATAACGTGGCGCCACATCTTAAAGAGTATGAAAGTATGTTTACAGCATTTGCCGTGGCAAGTGAAGAGACTTATGATAGACCTATTGTATTACCTAAGCAGCATAAGCCTAGATATAGATTTATGGCAAGTGCAGCAGCAGCGGTAATAGTAGGACTAGTAATCTGGACACAAGGTACTCAAGTAGATAATCGTATCTCTACAAATTATGAAAATGAAGAAGTAGCCATCTTAAAAACCAAGCAAGCCCTTGGTATGATGTCTCAAATGATTAACAGTAGCACCACACAGCTAGATGTGGTAGAAGAATTTGACAAAGCCTCTAGCACCTTATTTAAATAAAAATCAAAAAACAAAGAAGATGAAAAAGTTAATAATGATAGCAGCTCTTGCCTTAGTAACCCTAGCAAGTAACGCCCAGAGCCCTTTTGATAAGTACGAAGACCTTAAAGGAGTAAGCTCTATAGTAATGAACCAGAAGATGTTTAAGCTACTCAGTAAAGTAGACCTTAACTCATCAGATCCAGAGATGCAGCAGTACATAAACCTAGTAGATAACCTAGAAAACGTAAAGATGTATACCAGTGCAAATGCAGGTATAATGGACCAGATGAACGCCTCTATGAAAGGCTACATAGCAAGCAGCGGTTTACAAGAACTAATGAGAGCAAAAGATGATGGTAAGAATGTAAAATTTTACTATAAAGAAGGAAGTAGTGAAGACTATGTAAAAGAGTTTGTAATGTTTTTAAACGGAAATATGGAAGGTGAGCAACGCGCTGTATTCTTTCAGGTAACTGGAAACATAGATTTAAAGCAAATATCTAAGCTAGCTCAAGATCTAGATTTTAAAGGGAGTGAAGCTCTTAAGGAAGTTCAAAACGCAAAAAAGTCATAATATGTATAACACAATAAAAACAGTAGTAGCAGCCTTTGCAGTGTTGCTCACACTTGCAAGTTGTAGTAATAAACAATCGTTGCAAGAGTATTATGTAGATAATCAAGAAAACGGTGACTTTATTCTTGTAGACGTACCTACTAGTTTACTAGGTAAAAATGTAGAGGCGTTAAGTGAAGAGCAGCAAGAGGTTTTTAAAACCGTGCGTAAAATAAACCTTATGGCATACCAGACTAAGTCTGGTGACACGGCAGCAATGCAAGTAGAGCGAGACAAGGTAAAAGACATCCTTACCTCAGATGATTATGAGGAGCTTATGAAAGCCAGCGGAGATATGGGGCAAATGCGTCTCTATTTTAAAGGAGAAGAAGATGCTATAGATGAGGTGATCTTCTTTGGTGCAGATGATAATAAAGGCTTTATGCTTGCTCGCTTACTAGGTAATGATATGAACATAGGAGATATGATGCGTATGGCAGAGTCTCTAGAAAAGAGTGATATAGATGTATCACAATTTGGAAGCATTATGGAAGTTTTTGATAATAAATAAAGTCAAAAAATGTTGAACGCATAAGCCCTATTTGGCGATAGGCTTTCCATATATAGAGGTACCCGCAAGGGTACCTCTTTTTTTTGGAGCATATACAGCAGGTGTATTTACAAGAGCAGTATCCCGCTTTACGTTGCAATTCCTCGGGATGGCACAGCCAGCCCTGCGGGATTTACACTACAATCGGGGCTAGCTATGAGATTTATAGAGTACTCCCTTAGTACCCTATAATTGGCAAGTATATTTTCATCTAAACGTGTATCTTAGACAACCTAATTTTACGATATGAAAAAATACAGCATTCTCGCCATTTGTTTATTAGTCGCAACCAGCACCTTTGCACAGTTTTTAGATTCAAAAAAAGATCTAGTAACCTCAAAAGGATTTTTCACACTGCATTATGATGAGAGTGATGATAAGATATATGTAGAGGTAGATAAGCTAGATGAAGAATTCTTATACGTACACTCACTGCGCACAGGCTTAGGAAGCAACGACATAGGTCTAGATAGAGGACAACTAGGGGGTAATGCAGTAGTAAAATTTCAGAAAGTAGGTAATAAAATAATGCTCGTACAGCCTAATATGCGCTACAGAGCAAATACTACAAATGAGCTAGAACGCAAATCTATAGAAGAAGCCTTTGCAAAATCTGTGCTCTTTGGCTTTCCTATAAAAGAGCAAAAAGGAGGAAAGTACCTCATAGACTTCACACCGTTTTTACTAGAAGACACACACGGTGTAGCTGCGAGATTAAAACGTGGTAAGGAAGGTACTTATAAATTAGACAAAACAAGAAGCGCTATGTATATGGAGCGCACAAAGGCTTTTCCGGAAAACACAGAGTTTGAAGCGCTACTCACTTTTAAAGGCAGCCCAACGGGAAGAAACATACGCTCTGTTGCTCCAGATGCAAAGGCACTTACTGTGGTACAGCACTACTCATTTGTAAAGTTGCCAGATAATAAGTACGTCCCTCGTCCTTTTGATCCTCGAGCTGGAGTAAACGCAACTACATACCTAGATTATGCAACACCGGTACAAGAGCCTATAGTAAAGCGCTATGCAAACCGTCATAGACTGGAGAAGAAAAATCCTAATGCAGCTATGAGTGAAGCGTTAGAGCCTATTATCTATTACCTAGATCCTGGTACTCCAGAGCCAGTGAGATCTGCATTACTTGAGGGAGCAAGCTGGTGGAATCAAGCATATGAGTCGGCAGGATTTAAGGATGCATTTCAGGTAAAAATGTTGCCTAAGGATGCAGACCCTATGGATGTGCGTTATAATGTAATACAATGGGTACACCGAAGTACTAGGGGGTGGAGTTATGGAGCAAGCGTGCGTGACCCACGTACTGGGGAGATCATAAAAGGTCACGTAAGCCTTGGGAGTTTAAGAATACGTCAAGATTTTTTAATCGCTCAAGCGTTGATGAATAAACCTTTTGCAGAACGTGATGATAATTATGAGCCTATGCTAGAGATGGCGCTCGCAAGAATAAGACAATTAAGCGCTCACGAGGTAGGTCATACCATTGGGTTTGCACACAACTTTGCGGCTAGTTCAAATGGCAGAGCCAGCGTTATGGACTACCCGCACCCTACACTCACCTGGGACGGAAGTGAAGTAGATTTTTCTAATGCCTATGCAACTGGTATAGGAGAGTGGGATAAAGTTACTGTACAGTATAACTACGGAGTGGCTCCTAAGGGAGTTTCAGAAAAAGACTATCTCAATTCTATCTTAACTAAAGCAGAGCAAAGCGGCTTACGTTATATAACAGATAGTGATGCAAGACCACAAGGGGGAGCTCACGCTAAGGCGCACCTATGGGATAATGGGGCTAGTGCTTACCAAGAGTTAGATAAAATGCTTGCTTTAAGAAAAGGAGCTATCGCAAACTTCTCTGTAGATAATATACGTAGCAATGAGCCTTACTCTGTGCTTGAAGATGTATTTGTGCCACTATATTTTTACCACAGATATCAAACTGAGGCAGCGGTAAAAATGATAGGAGGTCTCGAGTATAATTATGCCGTAAAAGGTGATAGTAATCTTAGCATAACAAAGATTCTTGACGCTGGAGAGCAAAGAGCAGCGCTTAGTAGCGTTTTAAAAACCTTGACAGCTACAGAGCTGGCTATACCTAAAGACAAGTTGGCATTATTCCCTCCTCGAGCACAAGGGTATGGGAGATCACGTGAAAGTTTTAAAAGTAACGATGGTGTAGGCTTTGATGCTTTAGGTGCTGCAGCAACAGCAAGTGATATGACGTTGTCACTGCTTCTTCATCCAGAAAGAGCAAACAGACTTGTGCAGCAAGAAGCATTAGACCCGTCTCAAATGGGACTTGACGGAATGCTCTCTACGCTTGTAAATAGCACCATATTCAGTAACGAGCAAGATTCTTATAAAGCAGGAGTACAACAAACTATAAATTACAATGTGCTTAAACATCTTATGAATCTTTCGGCGCATAGTAAGTCTATACCACAGACTAAAGCTTTTACGAGAGCACAGCTTAAACAGGTGAGAGCAAAACTCGCTAGTCAAACTACAGATGCAAATGCAGTATTTATGGTAGATGAAATTGAGACATTCTTAAAAGCACCCGAAAAGTTTAAGGTGTTACCATCTCCAAAAATTCCAGATGGATCACCTATAGGATGTATGTAAATACGCTTTCGCGAAAGCGTAAACTTAAAACTCACCACCACATATTATAATTATATCATACACTAGAATTAATGAAAATAGATTTACGCTCAGATACACTCACAAAACCTACTCCGGCTATGCTCGATTTTATGATGCAAGCACAAGTGGGTGATGATGTTTACAAGGAGGACCCTACAGTAAACGAGTTAGAAAGTCGCCTGGCAAAAATGTTTAAGATGGATAGCGCTCTATACTTTCCTACCGGTAGTATGGCAAATCAAGCAGCCATTAAGTTACACACACAGCCAGGGGAGCAACTTATAGCAGATGCTTATGCTCACGTTTATAATTATGAAGGAGGAGGAGTATCCTTTAATAGTGGTGTGTCGTGCAAACTTATAAATGGTAATAGGGGTATGATAACTGCATCTCAAGTAGAGGCAGCTATAAATCCGCCGGATTTTTATCATAGTCCGCTCACTACATTGGTATGCCTAGAGAACACCACAAATAAAGGTGGAGGAGCTTGTTATGATATAGAAGAGATAAAGAAAATTAAAGAGGTATGTAATAAACACGGCTTAGGTTTACACCTAGATGGTGCACGATTATGGAATGCCCTTGTGGCAAAAGGAGAGGAGCCGTCTAGTTATGGAGAACTATTTGACACTATATCTGTATGTCTTTCAAAAGGCCTTGGAGCTCCTATGGGCTCTGTTCTTATAGGAAAACGACAATTTATGGATAAGGCAATGCGTGTGCGTAAAGTTTTAGGTGGTGGTATGCGCCAGGTAGGGTATATGGCCGCTGCTGGCCTGTATGCGTTAGACCACCACGTAGATAGAATGGCAGAAGATCACCAGAGAGCTCAAGAAATAGCAATATTATTAAAAGATCAAGCTTACATTAAATCTGTTGAGTCTACTGAAACAAATATTATAATATTTAACCTTAAGGATACTATAGATGGGGCTTCTTTTACTAACTATCTTTTTGAAAATCAAATAGCTATAAGTGATATGGGACAAGGTAAATTAAGAATAGTGACTCATTATGATTACGGTAAAACTGCTCACGCACGTGTTTTAGACGTTTTAGACAGATTTTGAGGCTGTTATTAGATTTAAATTATTTGAGTAAAATACATCTTTGCTTAAAGATTCGATTTTTTTGTGTTGTTGGTCGGTCTAAATACGTACTTAATCCCTTTTGAACTTTCTTAAAAAAAAGTTAACGTCTTTATAAGGGAAAGCGGTTATTTTTGTACTTTTAAATTGAATTCCAACACTTTAATCTTTTAACTATCAATTATTATGAAGAAAATTTTATTTTTATGTGCCCTAGTAGGATTTGCATTTGCAAATGTTCAAGCACAAGATTTACCTACTAATCCAGAACCAGGTAAATGTTACGTACGTTGTACAACTCCAGACATCTATGAGACTCAGAGTGTACAGATCCAAAAAACACCAGCTTACAAAGTACTTAAAGTTGTACCTGCTCAATACGATACAGTAACTGAGCGTGTAATGGTAAAAGAGGCTTCTAAGCGTCTTAGAGTAATACCAGCTACTTACAAAACTGAAACAGTAACTTATGTAAAGAGTACTTCTGGGTCTTCTTTAAGAGTAGTTCCTGCTTCTTTTTCTAACGATACTGAGACTATCGAAGTAAAATCTGCTTATGCGCAGTGGGAATTAGGTGCTCCAGCTCCTGATTGTGCTTCTTCTAACCCAGACGATTGTCGTTACTGGTGTTACAAAGGGTACCCAGCTGAGTATACTACAGTATCTAAGCGTGTACTTGCTTCAGATGCAACAGTACAGTCTACTCCAGGAGGTTCTGCAAACGGAACTTACACTAAGAGAGTTGTTGATCAGCCTGCAAGAGTAGTTGAGGAAGAAGTTCCTGCTGAGTTTGCAACTATCACTAAAACTGTTCTTGTAAAAGATGCTACTACTACTGAAGAGGTAGTTGCTGCAACTTTTGACACTGTATCTAAAGAAGTTCTTAAGCAAAAAGGTGGTCTTACTACTTGGAGAGAAGTTGAGTGTGCTCTTGTTGAGTACCAAGCACTTCCTATCAACTGGAATACTAACTCTGCAACTTTAACTCCTGCTGCAAAAAACATTATCGATACTAGATTAATGCCATTACTTGCTGAAAACCCAGGTGTAAAATTAGAGATCGCTTCTCACACAGATTCTAGAGGAGCTGCTTCTTCTAACCAAGATCTTTCTGAGCGTCGTGCACAGTCTGTAGCAAACTACCTTATCTCTAAGGGAGTAAACAACAGTCTTCTTGTAGCAAACGGATTTGGTGAGCGTAAGCTTAAAAACCGTTGTGCAGATGGTGTTTCTTGTACTGAGCGTCAGCACGCTGCAAACCGTCGTACTGAATTCCGTCTTATCAATAACTAAGACTTAAATTAGCACTAGCTAATCAGTTATATAGTAAAGCGCCTTCATTATGAAGGCGCTTTTTTTTGCTTCATATTTTAATAAGTGATTAGAACAAAAAAAGGCAACCACATAAAGTGGTTGCCTTTTTTAATACAGTATATATGTTGTGTTATTTAAACATATCCATTCCTGGTATGTTAGGCATACCTTCCTTAGCAACGGCAGCCATTTCTGTATCGTGTATATCTTGTGCCTTCTCAAGCGCTTTATTAAGGGTTAATACAAGATAGTCTTCTAGTTGTTCTTTATCTTCAAGTAAAGCTTCATCAAGGCTAATCTCTTTTATACGGCCACTTGCTGTCACAGTCGTTTTAAGTAATTGGTCTGACGATGCTTCGTCTATTAAAACTGTTTTAAGTCTTTCTTTAGTTTCTTCGGCTTTTGCTTTGGCTTCTTGTAGTTTACCCATTAAGCCCATCATATCTCCAAACATATGTATTGTTTTTAATCATTAGTGAGTACAAAGTTATTAAAAGCATTGATGACCTATTTCATACAACACAAAATAGTTAGACAGATGGGTTGTACTTTTGCATTTCTATAAAATATAAAGCTCTTGATAAAAAATAATATACCACCTGTAGCCAATAAATTACCTGTTCAACTAGAAAAGCATAATAATACCCGAGTAGATGATTATTTCTGGATGAATGAAAGAGATAGTCCGGAGGTGTTGTCACACCTTGAAGAAGAAAATAGGTATTACAATGAGATGACGGCTCATACCAAAGCATTTCAAGCTGAACTTTTTGAGGAGATGAAAGGTAGGATAAAAGAAGATGATGCTTCAGTACCTTATAAGCACAATGGCTACTGGTATTACAGACGTTTTGAAACAGGTAAGGATTACCCACTATATTGTAGAAAAGAGGGAAGTTTAGATGCTCCAGAGATCATCGTTTTTGATAATAATGAGATGGCTGTTGGTCATTCTTATTTTAGTCAAGCTAGCTACTCTGTCTCAGAAGATAATACCATTGCGGCTTACGGTATTGATACCGTAAGTAGACGCCAGTATACTATACGTTTTAAGAATCTCGTTACTGGAGAGATTCATAATACTGAAATTAAAAATACAACAGGCGGTGCTGTATGGGCAAATGATAATAAAACTGTCTATTATTCCAGAAAAGACGAAGAGACACTACGCTCTAACCAGATATTTAAACACACATTAGGTACAGATCCTAGTGAAGATGTGCTCGTTTATCAAGAAGACGACGAGACATTTTATACTTATGTATTTAAGTCCAAGTCAAAAAAATATATACTCATAGGTTCTGACAGTACGATGACGAGTGAGTTTAGATTTGCATCTGCAGCCCGAGGAACAACAGACTTTAAAGTTTTTCAAGAGCGTACACGAGGTCTTGAGTATGCCGTATCGCATTATGATGACGCGTTTTATATACAAACTAATAAAGATAAGGCTACTAACTTTAAGGTGATGAGAACTCCAGAAAATCAAACAGCGATGCAGTACTGGGAAGACCTTATACCTCACAGAGAAGACACGCTTATAGAAGACGTTGAGATTTTTAAGGAGTACTTAGTGATAAGTGAGCGTAGCAACGGGTTAAATAAGATAAGAATTAAAAGTTGGGATGATCGAGTAGACTACTACCTTCCTTTTGATAATGAGACCTATGATGCATACCCTACGACAAATATAGATTTTGATACTCATATTCTTAGATATGCTTACAATGCTCTAAACACGCCAGCCTCTGTTATTGATTTTAATATGGAGACTCAAGAAAAAACGGTTCTAAAAGAACAAGAAATTCTTGGTGGTAACTTCTCAAAAGATAATTATAAGATGGAGCGCATCTGGGCACCAGCCCAAGATGGTGTAAAAATTCCAATCTCAATCGTTTATCATAAAGATACAGTGCTAGACGGAAACGCTCCCCTACTGCAATATGCGTACGGAAGTTATGGAAGTACCATAGATCCATCATTTAGTAGTATACGTCTTTCTTTACTTGATAGAGGTTTTATCTATGCCATTGCGCATATACGAGGAGGGGAGTATCTAGGTCGTAAATGGTATGAAGATGGAAAACTCCTTAAAAAGAAAAACACTTTTACAGATTTTATTGATGTTTCAAAATTTTTGATAGCACAAAATTACACATCATCAAAACATCTATATGCATACGGAGGCTCTGCGGGAGGTTTACTTATAGGTGCGGTTATAAATATGGCACCAGAGCTCTATAACGGGGTTATCGCTGCTGTTCCATTTGTAGATGTAGTTACAACGATGCTTGATGATACCATACCACTCACAACGGGAGAGTATGATGAGTGGGGAAACCCTAATGATAAGGAGTATTATGAATATATGAAGAGTTACAGTCCTTATGATAACGCTTTCGCGAAAGCGTACCCTAATGTACTAGTAACCACAGGTTATCACGATAGCCAGGTGCAATACTGGGAACCTGCAAAATGGGTAGCAAAACTTAGGGAGAACAACATTTCTAATAACCAAATCATCTTCCAGTGCAATATGGATGCGGGTCACGGTGGAGCATCAGGGCGTTTTGAAGCCTTAAAAGAGGTGGCGCAAGATTATGCGTTTTTACTTGATTTAGAGGGGATTACTAAGTAGTGCCACAGCTTGATGTTTATAACTGTATGGAATAGAACCACTAAGAAAGATCTTATTTTTAAAAATTATAGTATTTTTGCTCTGTTTTGCGCGCACGTTTTAACCAGAAACTGCGCAAGGCACTAACCTAGATATATGAACAAGGACTTAAACGTTTATGATAACGCGTTACAACTTATAGGTAACACGCCCCTCATAAAATTAAATAGCATAACAGCCGATTTTGACGGTGAATTTTCAGCCAAAGTCGAAGCTTTTAACCCAGGTCACTCTTCAAAAGATCGTATAGCTCTTCACATTATAGAGGAGGCAGAGCGTACTGGAGTACTTAAACCCGGCGATACTATTATAGAGACTACATCTGGTAACACAGGTTTTAGTATTGCAATGGTGAGTATCATAAAAGGATATGAGTGTATACTTGCAGTGAGCTCAAAATCTTCGCCAGATAAAATAGATGCTCTTAAAGCAATGGGAGCAAAGGTGTATGTATGTCCTGCGAATGTGAGTGCAGACGACTCAAGATCTTATTATAGTGTTGCAAAAAGACTGCACGAAGAAACTAAGGGTTCTGTATACATTAATCAGTATTTTAATGAGCTCAATATAGATGCTCATTACTTATCTACAGGTCCCGAAGTGTGGAGTCAGACAGAAGGGAAGATTACTCACCTCATTGCTTGTAGTGGTACAGGTGGCACAATATCTGGAACTGCCAGATTCTTAAAAGAGCAAAATCCAGAGATAAAAGTGATAGGGATAGATGCTTATGGGTCTGTGATTCAAAAGTATCACCAAACGCGTGAGTTTGACGCTACAGAGATTTACCCTTACAGAATAGAAGGTTTAGGTAAAAACTTAATACCTACAGCTACAGATTTTGATGCTATAGATGAGTTTGTAAAAGTCAGTGATGAAGAGGCGGCACATAGTGCTAGAGAGATCGCTACTACAGAGGGCCTTTTTGTAGGTTATACAAGTGGTGCCGCTATACAAGGTGTAAAGCAGCTAGCTGCACAAGGAGAATTTACAAAAGATAGTAAAGTAGTAATAATATTTCCAGATCACGGAAGCCGTTATATGAGTAAGGTCTTCTCTGATAAATGGATGAGCGACCAAGGCTTTTTTGATAGTCAAAATGAAGAAGCTGTCGCAACTATAGAATACATAAAGTAATCTAAAATATTACGTATATTTAAACTCCTACCTTGTGTAGGAGTTTTTTGTTTTTGGCAATCATACTATTAGATTTTACTGTTAGGTAAAAATGTCAAAATTGTGTACTTTTGCACCTGTTTTCAAAACAAGCATATGAAAGATTTATTTGATAAAATTTACAAGGATAAGGGACCATTAGGTAAATGGGCATCAGTTGCAGAGGGATATTTTGTATTCCCAAAGTTAGAAGGGCCTATTTCTAACCGTATGAAGTTTCAAGGGAAAGAAGTGATCACGTGGAGTGTAAATGATTATTTAGGTCTTGCAAATCGTCCAGAAGTAAGAGCGGTAGACGCACAAGCAGCTGCAGATTATGGATCTGCTTACCCTATGGGTGCTCGTATGATGTCTGGTCACACAGAGCTACACGAGCAACTTCAAAATGAGTGTGCAGCCTTTGTACAAAAGGAAGCAGCTTACTTACTTAACTTTGGTTACCAGGGTATTATGTCTACTATAGACGCGCTGGTAGGTAAGGATGATATCATTGTGTATGATGTAGATACCCACGCTTGTATTATAGACGGTGTGAGACTGCATATGGGTAAACGTTTTACCTACAAGCATAACGATATGGCAAGTATCGAAAAAAATCTTGAGCGTGCTACAAAAATGGCAGAGCAAACCGGCGGAGGAATCTTAGTGATTTCTGAAGGTGTATTTGGTATGCGTGGAGAGCAAGGGAAACTAAAGGAGATAGTTGCTCTTAAGAAAAAATTTAATTTTCGTTTACTTGTAGATGATGCACACGGTTTTGGTACGCTAGGAGCTACTGGTGCAGGAGCAGGTGAGGAGCAAGGTGTTCAAGATGATATAGATGTATACTTTGCAACCTTTGCAAAATCTATGGCATCTACAGGAGCATTTATTGCTGGAGATCAAGAAATAATAGATTACTTAAAATATAACCTACGTTCACAAATGTTTGCAAAGTCACTGCAAATGCAACTTGTGGTCGGAGCACTTAAGCGATTAGATATGCTACGCTCTATGCCAGAACTTCGTGAGAAGTTATGGGAGAATGTAAATGCATTACAAGGTGGTCTTAAGGAAAGAGGTTTTGATATAGGTACAACACAATCTTGTGTAACACCAGTATATCTTAAAGGATCTGTGCCAGAAGCAATGGCACTTGTAAAAGACTTACGTGAGAACCACGGAGTATTCTGTTCTATTGTAGTATACCCTGTAATACCTAAAGGTCTTATACTTCTTAGAATGATACCTACGGCATCACATACACTTACAGATGTAGAAGAAACACTTAACGCTTTTGAGGCGATACGTGAGCGTCTTGATAACGGAACTTACAAGAGACTTTCGGCAAAGGTGGCTGAGGCTTTTGGAGCTTAAGTTTTAAGCATTATAAAAATGAAAACCCGTTACTAGTTATAGTAACGGGTTTTTTTATGCTTTCGCGAAAGCGTAATAACAACTATTCACTTTCATTTACCATTGATAGCTTGTTATCAAATTGAAGTGTTCTAATAGGGAATGGGATATTTACATCATTTGCATCAAAGGCTTTCTTAATTGCTAGCATCCCTTTATGCTTTGCTGTGAGCTTATCCTTACCGTTTTCACAGTCTACCCAGTAACGACATACAAAGTCTATAGAACTGCCGCCAAAGGCTGTGTAAAAGAATTCTACCTCCTCATTAGATCCCTGTTGTGCAAACGTATTGTTTATAGTATCCTTTGTGAGTTTTTCTACCATTTCAAGATCAGATTCATAGCCTACACCACATTCTATAATAATGCGTGCGCGGTCTGTGATAGAGTAATTTTTTAAAGGATTATCTGTAATTGTTTTGTTAGGAATGATTACAATATTGTTATCTGGTTCACGTATACTAAAATTATTAAGTTTTATATCCTCTACGTAGCCAGTATAACCACTTGTTTCTACCCAATCGCCTATATTAACTCGTTTTCTAAAAGATAGTATAATCCCTGCAATACCATTTGCAAGCGCTCCTTGCAAGGCGAGACCTATAACGAGTCCAGATACACCGGCACCGGCTATAAGTGTGTTGAGCGTTTTATCAAGATTAAGAACACCTAAGGCAAGAAATAAGCCTACAAGCACAACGATTACGGCAAGAGCTCTACCTATAAGTTTTGTAATAGATTTTTGCGGTACATACTTCTTTACTACTTTTTGTGAGTACTTATTTACTAGGCGTGATACAAAGTATGCGATCACGAGTACAAGTATAGCGACTGCTAGATTAGGAAGGTTTCTTATAAATGCTTCTACCCATCCCCATAATTTGGTCGATAGGTTATTTAATGATGCTGTTATTTTATCCATTCGGGTTTTTCTTTGGTTTGAAACCAAATTACCGCCAAATGTTAAAATTTTTATCTTATTTAACCTTCATTAACTAGTAAATGTGGGTATTTCTAAAAAAAATTAAGAAAAATAGGAGTACGCTTTCGCGAAAGCTATCTCGTGGCCTCTAGTTCTTCTTGCTCTGCAATGCGGGCAGAAATCTTTCCATCTGCTATGATTTCTTTGATGTCTTGAACTTCGTCTTTTGACATACTAGGGTTAGGAACATCTACATCTACGAGCGGGAAAGCGATATTGTAATACATCGCAAAATGATCTGAACCAAAGCGTGGCAAGCGCTTCATTTGTGTAACGTGCAAATCCTTTGAATAAAATAAATGATCTAGCGGAAATCTAAGTAACCAGTAGTTTGCGTGGAAGGATGGATACAACCCTCTTCCTACTCGTGGGTCAAGATATCCTGTCATTTTACTAAAAAGGCGTGAGGTTTTAGACCATACCACATCATTAAGATCACCACATACCACGGTAGCGTCTTGTGACTCTCTACATTTTTTACCCACAAGCATAAGCTCTGCATCACGTTCTTTTGACGTTTCATTTTCTGTAGGACTCGGTGGAGCTGGGTGTATTGCAATTAGATTAAATAGCTGGTTTGCGTAGTTTATCTCACAATGTATAGAAGGAATATCCTTTTCTACTAGATAGTGTATATCTGCACTCTTAAAGGGAATTTTAGAATAGATATGCATCCCATAAAAATTATCTAGCGTAGCCTTAACAGTATATATATACTCTGGAAATGCCGTAGAGATGGCATCATCCCACTTTTGGTCTGACTCCATCGTAATGAATATGTGAGGCTTGCTTTCCTTTATGAGCTTTATAAAGTCATCATAATTTGTATTGGTCTGTAAAACGTTTGCTGTGACCAGCGTGAGTTGTTCTTTGTGAAATTGCTGCTTAGGCTTACGTCTGTGATAAAAAGGCGTGTATGGTCTTATAAGAATGACCTGGTATAGCAGTACAGCTGCAATGGCAGTAATAGCAATTATTTGCACGACATTAAATTGCTTCCAGAAAATAAAAGCAAGGGCAATGAGTATAACTTGTATAACAGCCGTTTGTAATCGCACAAAATCAAAAAACCTAACGGTCCAGTGAGATATAGGCAATAGCGGTAGCAGTGGTGCTACAATAAACAAACAGATAAGCCCTATTAACATAGTAGTAAATGTAAAAAGGCTATATGATTTTTGCTATATTTTTTACAATACTTTGTGACGACAGCTTTTAGCTGTCACCTAAAAGCTCTTTCATTTTTGCACCTAGGGCAGATCCTCTTAGGTCTTTTGCGATAATAACGCCATTCTCATCAAGTAAAAATGTAGCTGGTATTGCACGCACACCATAACTTCTAGGTATTGGGTCTTGCCAGTAATTTAAGTTAGAGACGTGGTACCAGTCCATTTTATCATCTTTAATAGCTTTTTTCCATCTAGCTTCTTGACCTGGTCTGTCTAGGGATACACTTATAATATTAAGCCCTTTATCGTGATACTGGTTATATACGTTTACAACATTAGGATTTTCCATACGGCAAGGTCTACACCACGATGCCCAGAAGTCTATGATAGTATACTTTCCTAATGCATCAGATAAGGCAAGTTCTTTGCCTTCTGGAGTCTTTGCGCTAAACTCAGGCGCTTTATTACCTACACTAGCTAGAGCACTGGCAATACGTTGTGATTTGAGCTGTGCGATATAATTTTCTACGCTTTCACCTATAGGAGAATCTTGTATGTCTTTTGATAAGCTCTGGAAATAAGCATCAGACTCATCTACTTTAAGAACTTTTGCATTAATAAGGTCAGATAGGGCTATGATTGAGACCATCTTGTCTGTATTATTCTCTACTACTGCCTTTTTATCAACAATAAATTGCTCGTCTATATCTGAAATTTTTTCACGCATAAATGTGACCATTACGCCATCTGTCTCACGTTGCGCTTTTTGCATTTCTTTAATGTATTGTTGTTTTTTTACAGCTGTCTGTCTAGCGCTATTTCTGTAAGAATTAAACAATTCATTTTCTAAACTTCCTGTTACAATTGATGCGCCTAGACTATCTTTGTACAATTCTACAGTAAGAGGTTTTGCATCCTTTACTAGTAAGAGTTGGTTATTAGGTTTGCCTTGGCTCAAGATTAAGATACCAGTACCCTCTGTAATTGGTTTTTTAAAAGTAAAAGTTTCGGCAGTTACCTGGGCGGTGTCTAGAGCTATACGCTTATTGTTAGACCCCAGTTCTTCTAGATAAAGCTCTGTGCCATCTGGCATACCAGCAGCGGTTCCTTGTATTGGAGAAATATCATTATTCCCACAAGAATAAAGTAAGAAAAGTACGGCTATCGCTACTAATTGTTTCATAAATGATTATTTTAAGTAACAAAAATAAGAATAGTGCGTATAATAAAGAAAGAAAGAGGGCTATAGAAGCCAGAAGTTATGAAGACGAGTATGCAATTTAAAAATCAAGATTTTCCGTTGGACTTACGCTTTAGTGTGGAGAAGCTTATGGCGCACTACACCCAAGAAGCAGCAACAGATCATCTACAGGCTCAAAATAGAATTAAAGAGCTTACTCAAATAACACAAAAATTTCCTGAGCTTATCACAGGTATAAGCGATCTAGACAACTTATCACAATATCAAGAGCAGATAGATAATTTACTGTTAGATCTCTTTCCTGCAGTATTACAAAGCAATGAGATAAAGATAGTCTCAATGCCATTTCAGGAGACGGTATTACAGTCTACAAAGCGATATAAGTCTATTATAGCTAGCGGAGGAGAAGAGTATACTCCGGAAATAACAAACTTTGATGATAACCATTATTACATAATGGGCTGCAGCATTATCTTAATGCAGTATTATGGTTATAAAATAGACTTTAGAAGGCCATTTTATTACGAGATACCAGATGCAAGTGGTATGACACGTTCATATAGAATGCTATATAACGGAGACTTTGTAGGTATAGAAAAAAAGCCAGAAACTCCTGAAATCACAGAAGAGGATGTTGCCGTGTTATTAGATAACTTTGATAATATAGAGGTGTGGAAAGAAAAATTCCCCTCTCAAGGTTATATTTTTAAAGGCTTTGTAATCGCAAACCTATATGACGCTACGGTAGATGTATCCATATCAAATCTAAAATCTGGTCTATTACGATATGACCAAGATGATACAAACTTTACAGAAGATTTTCATAAAATCTTTCAAGCTATATTCAATTTACCAGAAATTCAAATAGGTTTTTCTAACTATAATGAGCAAGAAGGTAAATTTGAACTGGTACCACTTAAAAAAATAAACAGTTACATCCTTTACGGTGAGACTGAGGCGACTTGTACATCTGCCCTTTGTGAAGGATCATATGATGCCGTTTTTAAGACAGGTAAGTATTTTGCAGTATCAGATATTAAACAATATCATAAACGTTTTCCAGACATTAAGATGTATGAAAACTTTAAAGATCAAGGTATAGGAAGTGTGATACTAGCTCCTGTAAGGTATAAAGGTAACTTGCTAGGAATATTTGAGTTAGCTTCTCCCAATGTAGGTGAGCTTAACACTATTAATGCAAATAAACTAGAAGATGTAATGCCTTATATAGTCGAGGCAGTAGTGCGCAATAAAGAGCAGCAAGAAAATGAGATAGAACTCGTTATTCAAAACGAGTGTACGTCTATACATCAGAGTGTCTACTGGAAATTTGAGCAAGAGGCAAAACGTTTCTTAAAATTACAAGCTCAAGGAGATGCAAACGTTCAGTTTAGAGATGTTGTTTTTAAAGATGTATACCCACTCTTTGGGCAAATAGATATTAAAGGCTCTTCAGAAGCGCGTAATAAAGCTACACAAAAGGATATCTTATTACAGCTAGATAAGGCTATAGAAATTCTAAAAGAAGCACGTAGTATAGAATCTTTACCTATCTATGAGCAATTAGAATACAATCTCAATGAGTTTTTAGTAGAAACTAAAGAGCAACTGGAGGTAGATAGTGAGCGTAAGATTCTTAACTTTTTAAAAGAGAATATACGCCCATTATTTAGCCATTTATTAAAACGTAGTGATAAGCTCAAAGCACTCATTACATCATATAGAAGCCAGATAGAAGATAATCTAGGTCTTGTATACCGCCACCGTAAAGAGTACGACGAGTCTGTTATGTTACTCAACAAGCGTATGGCAGCCGTACTGGAAAAGAAGCAAAAAACAGCTCAAAATATGTACCCACACTTTTTTGAATTGTTTAAAACAGATGGAGTAGAGCACAATATGTACTTAGGAGAGGCTATTACAAAAGACGATAGCTTCAATAAAATTTACCTCTATAATTTACGACTGTGGCAACTACAAGTAATGTGCGAGATGGAAAATGAACATTTCTCGCTTTCGCGAAAGATGGATCACCCACTAGAGGTTGCCTCTATGATACTCGTGTTTAACACTTCACTATCTGTTCGTTACAGAATGGACGAAAAACGTTTTGACGTAGATGGCACTTATAATGCTAGGTATGAAGTGGTAAAAAAGCGAGTAGATAAAGCTTATATAAAAGGCACCCAAGAGCGTATTACACAAGCTGGTAAAATTACCATCGTGTACTCGCAATATGAAGACGAACAAGAATACTTACGCTATATTAAATTCTTGCAGACCAAGAATTATTTAGGATCTGAGATAGAGATACTTCAGTTAGAAGATCTACAAGCGGTTACTGGCCTCAAGGCACTACGTGTAAACGTGCTTTACGCTCAGAAAAAGGGAAAAGCAAAAAAGAGCTTCTATACTTATGAAGACCTTATGGAAGAGATAAAGGCATAAATAATATACCCTAGGCTTTATTTATATAAAGCCTAGGGTCATATTAGTAAGATCTCCCACACCTTCTACCACAGTTGCGGCTTTATCTCTATAGATAAAGAATACTGCAAACGTGATTACAGATATGATAATACCTATCATAAAGACATTATAGGTCATACGTAGCAACTTATATTTCCTGTCGAGTACGACTCCTAGGAAGTATAAATCTTTTGTAAGTGCAGAGTATATGTATTCTTTATCTTGCAACATCTCTCCTATAGCCCACTCATAATCTTCAAGTTTCATTTTATGAAAATTTCCAAAGAATAGTAGGTTTACCTTTTTTTGGCGCACATCCTCTTTGTCAAATTCGCCGCGGGTAACGTTTGGCCTGGTAGCTATAATAGACATTACCATAGAGATCATTGCAAAAAGTACAAATACCGCAGTAGGGTATATTAAGTGAGCATTACTTTCATTCTCAAGTTTTGGGATAAGATTTGCAAGGGCAAGAGAGATTACAATAGCATTTACAGAGAGTAAAATGTTTGCCTTTGTATCTGCAATATCACTAAGCTTGATGTGGTTACGTAAAGCAATACGATACATAGACTGGATACCCTTTTCTGGACTTGCGTCCTTGAGTTCCATTTTTATTTTTTCTTTCTTTCTAGCTTTTTTAGCCTTTTTACGTGCCTTTGTTAGATCGTTAAGATTGCTATCTTTTTTGGGCTTCCAGTTTTCTTGGGCATAGGTAGTATAGTACTTATGTTTTATTGTAAACATCTTTATGTTTGCTTTTGTCCACTCTTCTGGAGTGTACTCCTTGATGTTTTTAATTTTTAGTTCTTGACGCAAGTATTCACTAGCTTCCGGAAAATAATCTTTGGCAAAATGGGATGCATCTGCATCTCTTAGTACCTTTTCTAGATAGGTTTCTGGCTCAACTCGCATATCTGTTGCGAGTATTACTTTTTTAACTTCAGAGATAATATGATCATCTACACCTTCACCTTTTAAGAAGGTTTCTGCCATTTGTGCACTGCGTGCTTCGTGTTCTTTTGTGCCGTCTACATACCCTATATCGTGCAGTAGTGCACCTAGTTGAAGAATGAGTTTTTCTTCATCTTTAAGTTTTTCTTCACTATTATCTATAATTTCTTGGGTACTTTTAAGGACTCTCTTTGTATGTACATAATTATGATATATACACGTCTTAGGTAGTTCGTTATCAAAAAGTTGAGAGATATAGTTATCCGTTTTTTCGAGTAATTCGGTCATAGTAATTGCAAGCGATTAGACTTCTAAAGTACATTAAAATTAGCCATATGAACAAATATTACGTTTTTCTTAACTTCTTACTAGCCCTCTTCTTAAGTGGTTGTGCGACGTATGCCCCTAAGTATGCAAATGAAGTAGCTGAGCCTCAAAATTTTGATAGTAGTACGCTTTCGCGAAAGCGTATACATAAAACATTTTACCTCATAGGTGATGCTGGAGGTGATAGTGATGGCGGTAGTACATATGCGCTTGATGCTTTCAAAAAAGTAATAGATACGGCAGATACTAAGGATGACTATGCAGTCTTTCTGGGAGATAATATTTATGATGCTGGATTACCTAAAAAAGATCACCCAGAGCGCGCAGAAGCAGAGCGCAGGCTAGATATACAAATCGCAGCTGTAGAAAACTTTAAGGGAGAGACACTTTTTATACCTGGTAATCACGACTGGTATGCAGGTGGAGTAGAAGGAGTAAAACGCCAAGAAAAGTATATTGAAAAAGCACTAGATGATAAAGAAGCTTTTCAACCAGAAAATGGATGCCCTATCGAGATGAAAGAGGTAAGTGAAGATGTGGAGTTAATGATTATAGACACGCAGTGGTATCTAGAAGACTGGGATGAGAATCCTACTATAAATGACGATTGTAACATACGTACTCGTGAGGGTCTATTTTTAGAAATAGAAAATGAGTTTAAAAAGAATAATGAGAAAACGATAGTTGTTGTAATGCATCACCCTATGTATACAAATGGGGTACACGGTGGTAAATTCAGTTTTGATAAGCAATTATATCCTACGCAAAGTAAGTTTCCGCTTCCGGTGCTTGCTTCTCTTGTAGCACAGATTAGATCACAAGGTGGTGTATCTATTCAAGATAGATACAATAAACGCTACAATGAGCTTATGAAACGTATAGCGGTACTTGCTACAGATACAGATAAAGTGATTTTTGCTTCTGGTCACGAGCATAGTATACAGTATATTGAGAATGAAGGTATTAAACAGATTGTGAGTGGAGCCGGGGCAAAAAACTCTGCAGCAGCGCTGGGAGAAGATGGGCTTTTCTCATACGGAGGTCAAGGCTTTGCTATATTAGATATTTATGAAGACGAGTCTTCGGCAGTGCGATTTTATGCTGCAAACCAAGGAGAGCCAGAATTATTATTTACATCACAAGTACACCCACCTCGCGAGCCGGTTAATCTAGACTCGCTGCCAGAGTTCTATCCAGAGACGGTAATGGCAACGGTATATGAGCAAAATGATACAGACGTCTCAGATGTACATACGTCACTCTGGGGAGATCATTATAGAGAAGTTTATGGTACACCTGTTACAGCCCCTGTTGCAACGTTAGACACGCTTATGGGAGGTTTTACAGTAGATAGAAAGGGTGGTGGGCACCAGACACGCTCTTTACGACTTAAGGATAAAGACGGGCGCGCTTATAACTTGAGAGCCGTACGCAAGAGCGCAGTGCAGTTTTTACAGAGTGTGGCATTTAAGGATAATTTTATTCAAGAAGATTTTAGGGATACGTTTACAGAAGACTTAATTCTTGATTTTTACACATCTGCACACCCTTATGCTTCACTTGCGGTGGCAGAACTCTCTGATGCGGTAGGTATATACCATACTAATCCGCGTTTAATATATGTGCCTAAGCATAAAGCTCTTGGTAAGTATAATGCAGATTATGGAGATGAACTATATCTCATAGAAGAACGACCAGACGAAGATTTTACAGATGTAGACTCTTTTGGAAACCCAGATAGTATAGATAGTACAGATGATGTATATGAAAATTTAAGAGATGATGAGGAGTACCAGATAGATGAAGCAGCTTACCTCAGGGCTCGTATTTTTGATATGCTTATAGGTGATTGGGACCGTCACGCAGACCAGTGGAGGTGGGCACGATTTGATAACAAGGATACTAAGGTGTACAGACCCATACCTCGTGATAGAGATCAAGTGTTTTCAAAATTTGATGGAGCAATTTTAGGTCTTCTTAAAACGCTTATCCCAGCGGTAAAACAGTTTCAAAACTATGATGGAGATCTAGAAAACGTAAAGTGGATTAATGAAGCGGGTATCAAAATGGATCGCGCACTACTCAAAAATGCCGTAAAAGAAGACTGGCTACGTGAGGCTACATATCTACAAGAAAATCTAACAGATCAAGAGATAGATGAGGCTTTTAAAGCTTTACCTCTAGAGGTGCAAAACCTAGGAGTTGATGAAATTAAAAAGAGCCTGCGCGAAAGAAGGTCTAACATTGTAGATATAGCAGAGACCTACTATGACTATATCTCTACGCTCGTAATTCTTACGGGAACAGATAAAGATGATCACTTTGAGATTACAAGAGGTGATGAGAGTACCAGAGTACAAATCTCTAGAATAAAAGATGGAGAGGTTAAAAAACCTTTTGTAGATAGAATAATTTCATCGCAAGAAACCAACGAAATATGGATTTACGGTCTCGATGATGATGATGTTTTTAATGTAAGTGGAGGAGGGAAGAGACCTATTAAAATGAAAATTGTAGGGGGTCAAAACAACGACATTTATGAGATAAAAGACGGTCGTAGACTTAAAGTGTATGAGCATAAAACAAAGCCAAATACCGTAAAAGAAAAGAGCGGAGCAAATGTGAAGTACTCAAATATCTATAACTTTAACACATACGACCCACTCAAGAAAAAAAGTACAGCAAATAGTACATTACCAGCCATAGGCTTTAATCCAGATGATGGGCTTCTCATAGGCGTGACTAATGTATTTTCTACATATGGGTTTAAAAATGACCCATTTAGCAGTAGGCATACCCTTAATGCGACATATTCATTTGCGACAGAGTCACTTAATTTAAAATATGAAGGTGATTTTGCAAATGCTTTCGGACAGTGGAATCTGGTAGTAGGAGGAAAGTTTACAAACGAGGCATTCTCTCGTAACTTCTTTGGTTTTGGAAATGAAACAGTAAATAATGACGACGATTTAGGACTCGACTTTAACCGTGTACGTAATGGCGAGATTGGTGCACATATAGGTGTAGAGAGTGACAATACCTTTGGTAGTAAACTACGTTTTGTAGCAAACTTTGAGCGTATAGAAATAGAGCAAACAGGAGGACGTATTATAGATGATGCTACACTATTTACCCCAGATACAGATAACTTTTTTGGAGGGCAGTCTTTTATAGGTGTAGAAGGTTCATACAGTTATGTAAGTGCAGATAATCAAGCAAACCCAACTAGAGGTATGGAGTTTGAAACAGTTATAGGTGCAAAGCGCAACTTGAGCTCTGGTGATAGAATGTATGCATATATCAACCCAAAAATAGGGTTTTATAATGCGCTTTCGCGAAATAGGAAATTAGTCTTAAAAACACTCGTGCAATCACAAATAAGAATAGGTGACGACTTTGAATTTTATCAAGCAGCCTCACTAGGAGCAAGAACAGGATTAAGAGGTTATCGCTTTAATAGATTTACCGGGGAGTCATCACTAGCAGCTTCTGGAGATATAAGATATAGTTTTGATCGTTTTAGTACAGGTCTTATCCCTATACAGCTAGGAGTTTTTGGAGGAGCAGATGTAGGTCGTGTGTGGGTTGATGGTGAAGACAGTAAGAAATGGCACAACGACTTTGGAGGTGGTTTCTGGATAAATATGGTAGAAACCGTATCAGGACAAATAGGAGCCTTTGCTGGTGAAGACGGGATGCGTATAGACTTTAGATTTGGAGTTAGATTGTAAAAATCTATAACTCAAATAGCTTTAACAAAAAAGGCTCCCAAGTGGGAGCCTTTATTTGTTAGTTTGCCCCTCAAGCATACCTTTACAAACCTAATGATATCCCAAAACCTAGTCTGCCTCCTTCTGGACCGTAAAAATAATGTACATCTGTTTTAAGCACTGCAGCGGTAGTAAATTCTAATCCGCCGCCATAGCTGTAGTGTAATGTGCTATCTTCATTTCCACCAGTCCAGACGCGTCCCGTATCATAACCTATGTATCCTTGCGTACGCACAGGAAATAAAAAGGTGCGTATGGGTTTTAATTTAAAGCCTATATCTACAGATCCAGCAAGAGATTGCTCACCTCTAAAACGACCTTGTCTATAAGATCTTAATCCGTTATTTGCACCTAGCGTTGCGAGTCTATAAAATGGAATATCTTCACCAAATCGTAACTCACTAGCAATACTTGTTTTTAAAACTATATTGCGTGATCTATCTATAGCATTCCAGAATGTTATACTAGGGTCTATGGCTCCCACATATTGCGATGAGGTAAGCTCATCTGCTACACTCCCACGTATTGTAAAATGCATTCCCCTCGTGGTAAAAGCCTCATCATCTCTACTTTTATACTCATATTTCCCAGTGAGGGAGATATACTCTGTACTTGCTAGTGCAGGAGTTATGACATTTATATCTCTCAGATTTGTGTTTTCATAAGTAAGATCAAAAGCTGTAGAAGAGCCATATTCACCAGTATAGTATAGACCTAGCCCAGCTTGTAAATATTGAGTGTAAACTCCATTGTCATCAAAGCTATTTGCATTATTAAAGCTACCATTACCGAGTCCAAAAAAGTTTTCTGTATAATTTGCAGATGTCAATCGCCCAAAAGCTTTAAAATTCCAATCGTGAAAGAGGTGAGCCTTGTGCCACTCTAGTGAAGCGTCTACCGCCTGTGTAAGTGATATATAACGGGCATCGAGCTCAATCTTTGTTGTAAAAGGATGCCTCTCGTAACCCAACGTAGATTTTCCAAAAGTAATATGCGGTGAGAAGCCCTCATCTGGATTGTAATTTGCTTCAAGGCCAAAAGTACCGCCACTATCTGGTCTACGCTCGGTGTCATAAATATGATTCTCGTATATATCATCTATGTGGCGAGTTGCTTTCCCTTTGTCTACAATCGTGTTTTTATAAGACTTTTGATCATAAATGGTAACATTCTTTCCGCCATTTACAGTAAACGTGTCATTCTCTAGTCCTCCTACAAGCACTATTTTTATAGGACTAATAAGTGAGCCGTTTACTTCAAATATATCTTTATCATCAAGGCCATAAATCCATATGTTTTCTGTCACGTCTTTATCCAGTGTTTGGTCAAAGAGTAATGTACCTTTCTCACCGTCCTTAATACGATAAGCCATAACTCGTACATTTCCATTTGCCAGATTTTCAATGACAAAGTGATCATCCTTATCAGTTCCTTTAAGAGATACAAACTTGCTTAAATGGCTATAATAACGCTGTACGATATCGGGAAGATTACGCTTTCGCGAAAGCAAACTCTCCTGTATCTCCATCCACGTAGCATCTTGAACTTCTTTTGGAGCAGCTTTAAAAGCGCTTTGCACAACCTCTTCTGTAATGCGTTCTTGAATATAAGTTACCTCCTCTAGCCAAAGCGATAAATCTGCCTGTTGTAATATGGCTCTGTCTAGGTTTACGGCACTCTCACTAAATTGCTCAATAAAAGGAATGTCTGGCCCATAGTTACCAAACTGTCGCATCCCGCTCATTATTTTTTGTGCTTTTTCTAAAAATGCGCCGTCAAATTTTGCAAACACCTGATCTCTATCTCTGGGTACAGCAAGATATTTTATGACACCATCTGCCTCATCTACCTTATCTTGTGCCCAGCGCCACTGGTCTTCGTGTCTATCCCAGTCACCTATGAGCATATCAAATATGCGCGCTCGTATGTACATACGCTCATTAAGCTGGTTAGACTCATCTTCTCGTAGTTCTTTAAATAAATCTGGTGTGCTTTCTACCTCATTGCTAAATTCAAACATATGTGACTTATTAAAGTCACCACTAGGTTTTTCTACAATCATATAAAGCACATTACCGTGGTCTTTATTAAAGTTGCCTAGTGCTTTTTGCTTGGGTATATAATATAATTTTGGGTGTGTGTGAGGGACATCTATGGCACCAGCAAGTCTTGGTATTGCAAATGCGCCATAAGGATGCGCGGCTGTATAAAAGTCTTCAATTACAGTTGCGGGAACGGTATCTTCAAAATAATTTTCGGCATCAAGATCATTATACCCCGCCGATTTTAAAAAGGCAAGCGGATCTTTGGCAATAGCTCTCATATTATACTCACGCCCTTCTTTGTCCTCAAGGCGTAGACCATTAGTTTGATTTCCGCCACCAGCGCGTTGCACCGTAAGACCACCATATAAAGTATCGAGCAGGGCAACGGGAGCTTCAACAGGCACTCCATACACGTACCTATAGTGCTTTCCCCAGAATTTCTCATACTTAGCACTTTTTAAAACGCTTTCTTGGGGATAAATAGATGCCACCATCGTTTTTGGAAAACGTGTAGGAAGGCTGTCTATGTTATAATCTTGAGGTTTTTGAAAAGCTGTTTTTGAGTATAGCTCTGTCAGGCTCCCATCTTGTAGTCCATAAAAATGAACAGAAGATGCACCTCCTTCATACAGCCTCACTTCAGAAAAACCTGGTTTTGTAGACGTAAAAAGTCCTTTTTTACTCAATCTTGCAGGCTTTACAGAGCTACCCGTACCGGCAATGACTTGCTTTATTTCTCCCTGGTCTATGTATTGCATAGATCGCTCGTGTGAGGAGAGTATAATAACTCTAGGTGCATCAAAACTAGCAAGCTCTATATGAGACATAAGCTCGTTCATAAGTGGGTTATATCTGTCTTGTTTTGATAATCCTCCTTGTGATCGTAAAAACGACCAAAGAGTTCCCACGCCTGGGATAAAGAGATTCTCTGCCGTGGGGCGATAAGTAACCTCAGCAGGAATTTCTCCTCCGTATACACCATTTGCATAGAGTGGGTGGTGCATCCCTATAATAATTGTTTTGTGACGAGCCTTGCGTATCTCGCTACTTAGTAATGTGGTAAACTGCTCACGAGTTTTGAGCTCGCACTTGTCGTTCATCTCTTTTACTTTACTCCAGTCTTCTATATACCATTGTGAGTTAATGAGAATGAGCTCAACTTCGTCATTAACTTCTATGGTTTCAAGAGGGCAACCATTTTTAGGCATAAAATGATCTTCTTCGTCATAAAAGTCTTCTATGGCATCTTCTATTTCTTCCATTCCTTTTAGACCAGTCTCGTTCCACTCAAGTTCTCCTGGTAAAAAGAGTGCGGTGCCCTTAAAGTTTTTTGTGATCTCAAGCTGTTGTAAAAGTTGTTTTTTACTACGAGTATCTTTTAGGTCATTGCGATGTAGGTTATCGCCCGTAAATAAAAAGTAATCTTCTTTTTTACTATGCTTTTTAATATACTTACTTGCGTTATTAAGTAATGACTCATTTGCACCGCGCGCATAGGCACCAGCGTTACCTAGCTGGAAGAAACTTACATAATTTTGGCTGGTGTCAATATTTATGTTACGTGTTTGTTCTCTATACAAGTCGTGATGTACAGCACAAGATGCACATAGTACTATAGCTCCTAGCAGGAGGAACTTTGTAATTATAAATGAAAGGGGGTGTACTGTTTTATTCACGTTTAAATTTTATTCAATCTACATATCATTTTTCACAAAAAATCTTACAGAAAGTCTAATTTGTGTTAAATAAAATTGCCTATTTCAATTAAGAAATAGGCAATTTAAAAACTAACACACACTTAGTATTATATGCGAATGTAATTCTTGTTTAGGTTCGTGTCTGCTATCATATCACGCGTAAAACTTAAATGCCCTTTTGTGGTGATAATTCTAAAACGATAGTCTTTCATTTTTGTGAGGGTGTCTAGTAGTAGCCACTTGGTTTTAAGCAACTGAGGTTTTGTAGATTTTAAACTCACTTCAAAGAAGTATTTTATGCCACGCTTTTCGGCCACAATATCTGGTATGATGGTGTTTCCTGTTTCTTGTCTTGTAAAGGATGTAGGCGTCTCATAGCCTGCTACATCTGCTTTGATATTTTCAAAACCTTTGTTTTCAAGATAGGTAATGGTCGTGTTTAAAAATGCGTTGTTTTTGTTTTCTTCTTTGTCTAAATGTATCATAACTTGTAAGATACAGTTGTAACATCCCATTTTGTACTAATAAAGGGTTAAAAGAAAACGACACAATGTTAAAACCTAAAGGGTATAGAGTTGCGCTTTCGCGAAAGCGTAATTACTCCGAAGTGCTGCTTTATCTCACAATGAGTTTACGTGTTGTGGCTGTTGTACTTGTCTTCACTTTTACAATATATACACCGCTAGGTAGGTTATGAATTATAGGGCTACCACTCTGAAAGTTATCTTTATAAACCTCACGACCTAGAGTGTCAAACAAGAATACCTCACCAGTTTCTTGAGGAGTAGTTATAGTAATTGCACCAGAAGATGGGTTAGGATATATAGTCATATCACTAAGCTCATTATCTTCAACTCCCAGCGGATTAGTCCACTGCTCACCTACGTTTGTACCCCAGATGTACTCTACAAGGTCTGGCATATCTATAAAGGGATTACGGTTAAACTGCCAGTTGTAGATAACGTTATTACGATTCATCTCATAATCATCTGGTGGGTCGTTGCGGTGCCAGTCTAGTAAAATATCTAGGTCACCTAGAGCTCCTACAGTAGTATTTGCAGGATTACCAGATACTACGTCAAGCCCGTTATAGCGTATGGTTAAGAAAAAGATACTACGCGCTACATCACCATAAAAACTACCTTGATTACCTGTGGGGCCACTGTACTCGCCGTAGTCTTGGTTACCGCGAGAGCTATTTTCTGGTCCATCTGCTGCACGCAGTGCGTGGGCATCACTATTTGCGTGGCGTAGTGAGTCTGCCTTTGTGGTTGTAAAAATGTCTATGCCATCTGCTACTTGATCGTACTCTATGTCATTAAAACCTCCACGCGATCGTGGGTAGGTATGCTCTCTGTTCCATAAGCCCACGTTACTACCTCCAGAAGTTTGAAAATCTAACTTAGGTCGCTGCTGCTCTGTATAGACTAGCCATACCTGATTACTGTTAAGCGGGCTTTGGTCTGCCTCTTTTAAGATATCTATAATATCTGAATAGGTTTGTGCACGTACAATAGATGGATCTGCTATGATATCTTGTAAGGCTTGTATAAGTGCGTCATCTGCAAGTGTATCAATAGAGTCGTAATAGCCATCTGGTTGTGTACTTTCTACTTGGTCATAGGTAGGATCTAGTGGAGTACCGTATGAGGCAGTTGTAAAGTCGTTATCTATGATACGTATGATAACATTATCATTTGCTCTTTTAAAACCATCTGGCATCTCACCAAAGGTAATTTTTAGCTCCTCATCACCCTCGTCGTCTTGATCGTCTATGATTGTAATGGTAGTTTGTCCTGTAGAAGCACCTGCTGCAATGGTAACACTTGTGTCACCCGTAAAATCTGCCGAGTTAAAGCCCGCATTGTCAAGAGTAAATGTAAATTCTGTAGTATTTGTAACGGCTGTAGTCGTAGTGAAGTTTATTATAATCTCTTCACCTTCATTATAAGCTGTTTGAGAAGCGCTAGCGCCTATAAAATTAAATACCACTCCAGATCCATCATTAAGTTGTCCTGGGGTAGGGGTTGTGACATCATATCCTCCCGTACTATTAAGTTGGATGGAGTTGCTAGATGATGCACCATTACCACCTTCGTTTATTTGTGCCGTTTCTCCTAATAGATTAAGAAGGTTTGTATCATCACTATCGTTAGTATCATAAACCAGTGCATCTACAAGATTTGCTGTGGTAGCAAGTGTACCTTCGGGAAAGTCTTGTTCGTCTCCCTGATATATTGCAACGGCATCGGCACCGTTTTGTATCGTATTATCAAACAGTATAAAATCTGGCACAGGCACCACATTATTACTACCTATAAGCACAATACCATTTACATCTGCCACGAGGCCATCTAGATCAAGTGCAAAGTAGCTACTATCACCGCCACTGCTAGAACCATTAAATAAAACTAGTACATAGCCGTCTAGAGAAGCTTCTGGAGAGGTAAGGAGTTCTATAAACTCTTGATCATCTGTACTAGGTGTATCTGCATCAAGTTCATTTATAGTGACCTGCGCTATTAAAGGATTACAGCAAATAGAAATAAGAAAAGCAATGAAGTAAAAATGTTTCATACAAGTAATGTTGTAGATACAAAATTATTACTTCAGTGCTGTAGCTGTGTTAAGTGAGCGTTAAGTCCCAGCTCAAGAGGGTTACCAAAGCACTATTTCATACTTAAAGTAAGTAAATTCTGCTCTTTGAGCTGACTTTTTGCACTTTCTATTTCTGAGTCAGTGGGTTCTTGAGGAAGTTGTAAACTTGCTCCTTCTGGCTCAAAGGTAAGCTCTGAATATACTGGGAAATGATCAGATTTTATATGATCTGTGCGTTCTAGTCTTTTTACTCTAAACTCTTGAGAGGTAAAAAGGTGATCAAGAGGCCATCTCATCAGTATATTTTTCGCATTAAATGTGTTGTAAAAACCACGGCCTATGCGGGGGTCCAGTAGTTTGCTCACTTTTCTAAAGAGCGAAGTCGTTCTTGACCAAGCTACATCATTAAAGTCACCCATCACAATTACAGGTAGCGTTCTTTTGTTAACTGTGAATGCCGTTTTCATCATCTCTGTGTCTCTGTCAGAACTCATAGGGTTGTGTTGAGGCATAGGGGGAGTAGGGTGTATGGCATAAAGTTGTACCTGGTCTCCGCTCTCTAGAGTGACTATAGCCTCCATAGATGGAACTTCCTTATCTACGAGGTGTCTTATTTTTTTTCGCGTAAGCGGTAGTTTTGAATAAAGTAGCATTCCATACGTATTACCACGTGGCTCAAGTAAATGGTAGGAGTATGTAGATGCGAGACTGCTGTGTACTGCTTTTTTCCAGACTGTATCTGTCTCCATAAGTAATACAATGTCTGGATCATAATCTGCTACTTGAGATAGTAGAAGGTCATATTGTGTGTTTTTTTGTAAGACGTTTGCACTGTATATTTTTATAGACTTACTAGTGTCTGTGATTGTATTTTCTAGTGCTTCTGGAGCTGCAAGTGGTGTATAGTCATAAATTTTAATAAGCTGAAATATAAAACACGCAGCGAGAATACTCACAAAAATGTAATCTCCTACATACTTGATATTAAAGCGTATAAAATAGGTGATAAGAGCTATAAACGTAAGCAGCGTAAGCTGCGCGTGAGGAAAATCAAAAATGCGTATCCACCAGTAGTCTATAGCAATAAGCGGTAATAAAGTGAGGATAATGGCAATAATACCAAAACCTTGTAGGAAGTTTTTAAGTGAGAATTTCATTTAATGTGATTGGTTAGTACCGTAAAGTTACTCCTAACCTAGCCTAACTATCTTAAAACCATATTAAATGGGATAGATTTAAGATTTTAATTGTTTCATAAAACAGAGGCTATTTGCGCCAAATATGCATCAAGTGATGCGATGAGGTTACACGTTTTAAATGTCCCATTATCTTAATACAACAGCAGTACCCATTGCAGAGATGCCTAGTTTTGTATTTTGACTTATAACCTCTACATCCATTGTAACTCCCACAATTGCGTGAGCTCCCATTTCTTTAGCTTTGGCTTCTAGTTTTTTAAGAACTTCCTGTTTGGCCGCATCTATTCCTTCTTCACCACTTTTATAGACTTTACTCATACTAAAAGAATCTTTAAAACTTAGTCCCTTGGTGTCAAAAAGCTTTGCATACATAAAATCTGTAATCACACCTAAGTATTGTGTAATCTCTCTACCTTGTATACTGTTTGTAGTTGTTATAATCATTTATATGAGTTTATAAGTAAGTAGCATTTAAAAGGGTTTTGTTACGCTTTCGCGAAAGCGTAATATAAAACTATCATTGTGGCCTCTACTTAAAACTGCATAGGTACCTCGATAAGTAATATTTTAGAATCAGATTGTGCGGTAATTTCTAGCTCGGCAATGTCATAAACTCCTATGGCATCACGTCTATCTAGCAGTTCGCCAGCGGCGTGGGCGCTACCTTCAAGTATAAAAATAAAAAGGCCGTTCCCTTTTTTATGTAATTTGTGTACAAGCGATTGCTCTTGTGTAAACTCCCCCATATGAAACCAAGCGTCTTGGTAAATCCATACACCCTCATCATCTTGATTTGGTGATAGTATTTGTACAAATTCATTTTTGAGGTGATGCTCATTTATTTTAATCTGGTCATATCGAGGCGCTACTGGGCGCTGGTTAGGCATAATCCAGATTTGTAAAAACTGTACCTCGCGATCACTATTTTTATTATACTCACTGTGATCTATTCCAGTCCCAGCACTCATCACTTGGATGTCACCTTGCTGTATCACCGTCTGATTACCCATACTATCCTTATGCTCTAGATCACCAGAAAGTGGGATGGATATAATCTCCATATTGAGATGCCTGTGCATATCAAAACCTCTACCGGCCGCTACGGTGTCATCATTGAGCACACGCATCGCTCCAAAGTTCATACGGTTGGGGTTGTGATAACTCGCAAAACTAAAGGTGTGAAAACTCTGTAACCAGCCGTGGTTTGCGTTTCCTCGAGTGTTTGCTTTATATAGAATCGTTTGCATAGGTGATAAATTACGGTGTGAGTAGCTCTATTTTTGGTTATAAAGTTACGATATGTGAATTTGATTTTGAAAGTGTTTGTTACGCTTTCGCGAAAGCGTAAATCTCATACTAATCTACGTAGGCTATATTTTTAATAGTGAGTTTCTTCTCCTCATTGCCTAGCTGAAATGTAGTTGTTTCATCCAGCTTTTTGCCAATAAGCGCTCTAGCAATAGGAGCGGTGAAGGCAATTTTTTTGTCTTTTACACTAGCCTCATCTACGCCCACAATCTGGATGGTAATAGGCTTAGGCATACCAGCGATGGTATAGGTGACTGTGGCGCCAAAACGTATTTCTCCCTCATCCTTAATATGATCAAGTAGTCTTGCGCTCTGTATGCGTTCCAATAGTAAATTGCGCTTGCCATTAAGTACGGTAAGTGCACGCCTGCGCTCGCGCTCATCCGTCTCATCTAGGGTGGAGATTTTATGATCTAGCGTGTTAAGCTCTTCCTTAAGTTGTGTTAATCCGTGGCTAGTAACGTAGTTTGTGACACCATCTGGCAATGCTGCCCTAGGCGGAATTATAGGAGTTTCCTCTTGGTCATCTTCTTTTACAAATCCTCTGCTCATCTTCTTTATTTTTCGTTCTTCATTAAGGCTATACTGCGCTCAGACCAGTTTATAGTGCGCGGTCCAAAGCATTCTAAAATTGCATCGACACCTATCACACTTCCCTTAGATAATCTACCTAATACCGCTAGTGGCACAAAACTTTTACCCTCGGGTACTTCTACATAACCATAATCGTCTGTGCGTATGCCTAGATCTGTATGTTTAGGCTCAATCATTTCATAACTAAGCAAGTCTTTAATAATTGGTGTATCTACCGTAACAAGCTGTGGTGAGTCTAATACTGAGTTAAGCATTACGTCTATGTCAACCTTATTACTATCAGATTCAAGTTGCCAGCCTCCGTCTACACAAGTGATCTCTGGATTATTTACAAAGTCAAGATCTAAAACTCCTGCTTTTGCAAGCGCGATAAGTTGTTGTATGCTTTCAACGGGTGGACCGTAAGAATAACGTTTTGATGCTTCGTCTAGTGCAATAACTTCGGCAACCACATCATCTGTAATTGCTGGATATGAAAATTCTCTGTAGATGGTAGGCTGACAGTGTCGCCATACCTGACCTATAACGTAGTCGAGGCTTACCGGTGCTTCTCCTACTGCCATTTCCACTTGCTGTTGCATCATTTCTAATATGGGCGTATGGTGTGATAGGAGTAGGGGATGCGATAGTGATTTATTGTTGAGGTAATTTATGGTTAAGAAATAAACTTCTTCTTCGGTAAGATCGTGTTGTATGGCTTTGTCTCCTAATTTTAAAAACAAGGGAGCTACAACAGCTGCCATTGCTTCGAGTAGAAAGTATTGATCTTTTGCAGGGTGATCGCCGCAGGCGCCTTGGTGTATCGCTTTCGCGAAAGCGTTTATAGCATCATCACTTGGCATAAACCACTTGTCTAACGCTTTATTTATAGGTTTAGGCACCATAGGAAGTCCGTCTAAGGAAAAGGGAACAAACCGCTGCGGATGGCTTTCTCCAGCGTGAAAAGCTACTTCTTTGGTATCATTATCAATTATCTCAAAATGCGCGCCTTGCTGCAAGGTAAGCGCACGTATCTGATCAATCATTGCAAGTCCAAAACCTCTAAAAGCAACTACGCTCTCTGAGGTGATGTTTGCATTTATCATTTTTTCTACGGGATAGGCTTCTGTAAATAGGAGGGCGTTATCCGTTTGTGCAACGTGATCTTTCCATTCTTGCAGCTGCTCTGATAGTTCCGTATCCTGATGTCCTATTGTGAGGACCACTTCATCTATTTCTTCTACAGACTGCGTTGATGTTATTGCAGTAAAGTGTGGCGCTATATAGGTGAGTTTAGTGACAGTCTCCTCAACAATATTTAGTAATCCAAAACCTTTTAGTGCTTCCGCAAGGACTTCAAAACGAGCATTAAGGTAGGTTCCCATCTTTGCCCGTGGAGGAAACTGATCTGGATGCGTAGCTGGAGGGTTTTGTTGTTCTTCTGGTAACCACTCCGTATATGAGGGAAATGCAGGGATGATATCATCACCTAATTTCATTTCTGGTCTGCCAGGTAAGTCTTGTAAGGCGCGCTCAGTAATATTAAGCCAGTTGCTTTCTACTTGCTCAGGATTCCATACCCAGCCTGCTCCAGGATATTTAAAAGGTTCAAATAAAGTGACTTTTATATGAGCTTCTGGAGCGTTATTGTAGAGCGCAGTAAAAAGGCTTTCAAGAGCAAAAAGTCCTCTGGGACCTCCTCCTATTATGGCGTAGTGTTTCATAGGTTGGTTGTTATACTAACCCTTTATAAAAAGGCAAGTGTAACAAAGCTATGGCATTACTACGCTAGGCAGTAGTTGTTTAAGATTGTGTTAGGAGTAATTTAAGACCCTATACTGATAGTGACATCATTTGCAAAGCGCTCGTTATTTATCACAAACCGTGTGTGCAATTCTTTAAATAAATCTGTAAGTGGAAGCACAGGACTGTTCCAATTATCAAATTCTAGATGATATTTTGCTATTAATCGATAATGATCATCCTCGTTTGTACCCGTAATTATAGGCTGGAAGCTATCTTCTTGAGCAATTTCTTTTAAGATTGCAATACGACTGTTGTTTCTTAAAAAGTCAGTCATTTGAGAGCTGTCGCTATTGATGTTAAAGCGCTTTGATTTGCCTATAAAAAGTGATTTAATATGCGAGTTTGTAGTGAGTTCAAAAGTGTGACTCTCTGGCTGTTTTGGTAACTTCATAGAGATATGACCAGAAAATTCTTTTCCCGTGATATTAATGATGTTTATCTCAGTATCCCCTACAGGTATTTTTAATAAATACTGAACCTGAGGAAGGCGTATGCCGCCACCTATGCTAGTATCTTGATCTTGGTATAAAAATGTACCTCCTTGCTCTGTCGCTATGTTTTGAAAAAATGATTTATACATATCCGATATGTAGGAAAGTATTTCTCTTTGTTACATTAACTACGTTTTTTTAATCTGTTAAAGTCTAAAAACCAGCGCATACGCAAACTCAAGGTTTCTAGACCTGTGGCATCACTAAGTGTGTTTACTCCGTCAAAATAATCACCGTTCACATTATGTGCAAAGGCAGTTTTACCTACACGATACCCTAGTGATAGCTCACTTGCGGGAGCAAACTGCCAGCGCGCAACGAAGTCAAGATTAAAAGCATTAAATGTGCTGTCAAAACTATCAGGATCTATAGAGAGGTTATTTACCGCGAGGTTCCCGTCCTGCTGTAAAGCGTATTGATTTTTATAATCTACTTTAATCCAGTAGTGACGTAATCTTATATTCATATTAATTTTTGCGTTTACCGCATAGTTGAGTTGTATTGCATTTGTAAGCTGGTTTATAGAACGCTGGCCTATAATGATCTGGTCCTCTTGATTTGTGATATAACCTATATCGTTAGGGTTATCTGTATAATCTTGCTCAAACTCTGCAAAGAAGTGTTGCCCCAGTCTTGTACGTAAACCATAACCCATCAGGTATTGTTCGGTTTGTATGTTGTGATTTTTATAATCTACTGCTACAAAGTAGCCAGCCCACGATAGATTCTTATTTCTGTTAGTTTGATATTCTAGAACGATCTCAGAGAGCGCAGGTCTATTAAAAACGCGGTCTTGTACTCGTGCTTCAAAAAAGTCTTGACGTTTTGAGACGTAGCTTAGCGTGACAAACAGATTTTGGTTACCCTTGGTCGTAGCAAAACTTGAGAAGCGATATTGTGAGCGCTCACGTTCCATAAGGCTGTAGTAAAATCGCTGCTGGTGATCTAGATCTAGTTGATACTGCTGGAACCATTTTTTTGGAGCAGTATTGCGATAATTTACATTCCCACGGAAAACCATACTGTTATTACGCTGCAAGAAGCCAAAATCATTATTATCAAAATCTTCATCCTTTAAATTCCAGCTCACGCCTCCCGTCCAGGCGCCACTTACTTTTGAAACATAAGCATTATACTCGTGTCCAAAAACATTATCTCCGTCCAGTCCATATTGCTGCGACACGGCCTTCTTAAAGCTAGCCCTATAAGTGCGTTTTACATTAAACCACTCGTATAAAAGTGCGCTAAAGTTACTGTCATAAGCACTCCCAGATCGTAATACGGAGTTATTTATGAGTGTAACAGAACTATTGTTTTTGAGTTGTTTATCTATCACCAGCGCATTATAATTCGTGAGCGGATTTGTAATTACCTCCCTTACTTCATCTGTAGAGGTGTTTTTTATTTCCGCTTTCGCGAAAGCGGTTACCCCATTAAGCACCCCTATAGAGAGTCCGTTTTGTGACTTTCCGGTAAATTTCACAAGATTTATAATATTTGAACTTGTAGGGTTAGTAACCACCATCTCATTTTCTGAAAGTGTAAAAGCATTTGCATTTATAGGTCTACCACCTATGCGACGTGTAAAGAGATAGCCGCCTTTATCAAAAAGCTCTGTACCCTCAATAAAGAAAGGACGTTGCTCTGCAAACTGTACTTCAAAAGGAGAGAGGTTGAAAACCTGGTCATCACTGCGCGCCTGGCTAAAATCTGGAATAACAGATACATCAAGCGTGTATGCATTATCAATCACATACTTTACATCGAGTCCAGGGTTAAGCGTGGTCTCTGTAGCACCATCGCTATCTGTCTCGTGTACGGCAGACATAAAGGGTACAAGAGACAGGTTGAGCGGTGGGTTTACAGGCTCGACACCTGTAAGCGACCCAAACTGGTTGAGGTATCCGTCTATAGTAGGATCTATAGGACTCCAGAAAGATTCTTCATTAAGCGCCCCAGAAAAACGCTGAAAGTTAATCGTAAAATCTGACAGGTCTTCTTTTGGGAAACGTATGCTATTCCACGGGATACGTATCTCAATGTCCCAGTGAGTATCGTGCACGGTGACTTCACTTTCCCAGATAACATTAAAGTTTTCGTCTGCACCGGTGTTGCCAGATATCTTACTGTCAAACTGCACACCAGCAGCCGTAACAGTAAAGTCATAACCCTCGCGTGTTTGCCCAAAGGGATCAATTTGCACCCCAAAATAGTCTGCATTACCCACATCATCACGAGCGGTGAGGAGGCGTCTTATTTCATCTGTATCATTTGTATGGAGCACAGCGCCTACGTAGAGGTAATTATCATCATATAGTACGGCAATCTCTGTTGCTCGTAGAGAGGGTTGTCCAGCATTAGGTGCTTTTTGTGTAAAGGTTTTGGTTTCTAGTTGTTTTTTCCAGACTGCCTCTGTGAGGTTTCCATCTATTTTAGGAGCCTCTCCTGTGCGATGCGCTTTGAGAGATTGCTGTGCAGTGACGGTTGCTGTGAGTAAGGTGAGTATAAAAATGATTAACGTTTTCATAAGGTTGGTTCTTTTGTTTGATGGCACAAAAGTGAGATCATCTATTTGATAATCAGGTTAACCACGGGTTAAGGGCTAGGTTAATGTAAAAGCAAGAACACCAGTCGCTGTATTAACCTAAGAACGAAGTACATACTGAGTAAGGGTTACAAGCAATTTTAAGGTTAATGCTCGGTTAACGATGGGTATTAATTATGTCTAACTGTACTTTCCCACTACATTTACAACATCAATCAGCCACAGATGAAAAGTAAATTCTCTTTATTAATAGCAATATCTGCACTAGCATTACTAGCGTTATGTGCCATACAAGCTTATTTAATAAGTAATACCTACGAGCTCAAAAAAACCGCTTTCTTTAATGAAACCTCAAATGCGGTTTCTGAGATTGCAAATGATAGAGAACTAGATTCTCTCTACGACGCACTTATAGAAGTAGACCTAGAAGATCACCTAGCAGATTACTTTAATGAGAGTATAACTAAGCGACAGGTGGTAGAGCGATTTTACCGTAATGCAGATACTTATAACGAGCAGTATATGAAACGGTATGAAGCCTTGCAATTACAAAAAGAGTTGGGTTATGAGGTAGCATATAGACAGAATTTGATAAGCATTGTCATCATAGACTATCCTAATACAGACACCATTTTTCCTATAAAAGACAATGAGAGAAAGCGCATTTTTGGGCAGAAGTTTAAAACAGGAATTTCAAGAAGTATCAACTATGCACGCACCTTTGATACAAATGAGTTTATAGACCGTAGAGGTGATAGTATAAGTATTAGCTCGTACGATTTTGAAGTGCGCACCACACAAGAGATACAAGTACCTAACTGGAAATCTCTGGTGCTTAAAAGAATGTGGGTACTCATTGTAGGAAGTATCATTTTGTTCCTTTTTGTAATAGGGTTACTCTACTACTCAATAAAAAACCTAATTACTCAGAAAAAAATTGCCGAGGTAAAAACAGACTTTATTAATAACGTCACTCACGAGCTCAAAACACCTCTCGCAACACTAGGTATCGCTACCAAAAGTTTACGCAATGAAGCGATAAAAAGTAATCCAGATGCCTTTAATAACACGCTGGGCATCGTAGAGCGACAAAATAGTAGACTACAAAAACTCATAGATCAAGTACTTACTAATAGCTTGAGCGCAGAGGAGCTACAGCTCAATAAAGAGCAGGTAAGTGACAATGTATTTTTTAAGAACCTACTTTCTGATTTTGAGATTGCTACACAGCACGCGCATCTTACAGTTTTAAACAAGGTCTACAGTCCAGAAGTGCTCTTGCGCATAGACAGATTTCACCTCACTACAGCACTCCTTAATGTGCTAGAGAACGCAGTAAAGTATGGTAAAGACCAAGTTACCGTGACGGTCACCACGCGCCTTGTAAATAGAAACTATTGCATTGAGATATCAGATAACGGGATGGGTATCTCACCAGCAGACCAGAAAGCGATTTTTGACAAGTTTTATCGCGCTGGTAATAGTGATATACATAACGTAAAAGGGCTAGGTCTCGGCCTCTATTTTACACACCAAATTATTACCGCTCACGGGGGAACGATAACTCTTAAAAGCATAGAAAACGAGGGAAGCACCTTCACCATAAAATTGCCTTTATAATGATTGCAAAAAATAACATACTACTCGCCGAAGATGATTTTGATTTTGGGAGTATCCTCAAGCAATATCTCGAGATACACAATTTTGAAGTTACTTGGTGTAAAGATGGGGAAGAGGCTCATAACGCTTTCGCGAAAGCGCACTCAGAAGGAGTAACCTATGACATCTGTGTTTTTGATGTGATGATGCCTAAGATGGACGGGTTTACACTTGCAGAGAAAGTGATAAGTATCAACCCAGAAGTTCCCTTTGTGTTCCTCACAGCACGCAAGATGAAGGAAGACCGCATACAGGGGCTCAAACTAGGAGCAGACGATTATATCGTAAAGCCCTTTGAGGCAGATATACTCGTGCTACGCCTTACTAATATTTTAAAACGATCTAGACCTAACCTCGCAAAGGTTAGACCAGATATAAATGAAATCACTGCGATAGGAAACTATCACTTTGATGCTCACAATCACACGCTCACCTATGGAGAGACCGTACAATCTCTCACAGAAAAGGAAGCACAGTTGATTCAGTTTTTTTACGAAAACAAAAATCAGCTACTTCGAAGAGAAGATATTCTATCTAAAATCTGGGGAAACGACGACTTTTTCTCAGGCCGCAGTATGGATGTCTTTATCAGTCGGCTTCGAAAATATTTTAAAGATGATTCTTCCATTTCAATTGCTAGCACAAGAGGTGTAGGATTAACCTTTACAATTGAATTATCAAAAAATGAATAGGTAATCGCTTTCGCGAAAGCGGAAGACTAAAAAAGTAACAAAATGAAAACAGTAAGAAATATATGCACAGCAGCCCTCATAGGCTTAGGAATAAATGTAATTGCACAAACAGTGCCACCTGCTCCGCCTGCACCACCAGCAACGGTTTATGAAGATGCAACCACCACGGTAACCACAAACTCGTCTAACGTATCTGTGATTACCCAAAATGGTAATTATGGAAGTGGCGGCAGTACTTCGTACTCAGTAAGTAACTCAAATGATGAGTACCGAGTAAAATCTCGTTATCCGGGTAATAGATATGCCGCTATAAAAGAATTCTTAGTAGCCGAAATGGGTACAAAAAATATGCAATCTAGCGGGAAGGATATGGTCTGGAGTCTTGAAGGTGATGAGGATACCGTTTATGAAATCGCACTGAGTGAGAAACGCCTCAAGATTGAACTAGATAAAACAATCGCTGCACCAGATATGATTGCAAAGTTTACAGATATGGGTAACATCTTACGTACCCTTGTTTCTGGAGGGAGCGAGCGACAAGAGGTACAACGATTAGAACGCGATGCAGACCGTGCAAGACGTGATGCAGCGCGTATGCAACGAGAGGCTGCACGACTTAGAGAAGTTTCGGTAAGAGATGCTGCACGGCTAGAGAGAGAGGCACTGCGCCTCTCTAATGAAGCAGAGCGACTAGGTCTTAACTCAAAAAGAGGAGGAGGTATAGATAGTTATGTGCGTGATTTACTAGAGTTACCTAGTACAAAAATGGCAGCAAGTGATGTGAATAGTAGTTTCTGGCAATGGCCGGAGGTACAAGAATCCCTCATTAACACGCTAAATAATGAAGGACTACTTAAGGGTGAAGAAACGATTGTATTTGTAAAAGAAGATGCCGGAGCATATATAAACGGTACACGCTTATCTAGCACTCAATGGTCTAAGGTAAATAGCGTTTTTAGAAAATACGGTATGCAGGACGTTACAGAGGTAAGTTTCTATAAAAAGGGAAACCATATTGTTATTGTAGATGGCTTTACAGCTGTAGAAAAGATTGTAACGTGGTTAACACGTAATGATTACATAGCTAGTTCTAGTAGATCTGTAAAAATAATGCTTAACGGAAGCTCAGTTTTAGTAGATAATGTTGCCTTGCCTAGCAGTGATGTCAAGAAGATAAACAGCTACTTACTAACTGAGGGAGTAATAACAGCTCCGGGCAAATCGCTTGTCATAAAAGAGACCGGTATGTCGCTGGGTTACAGTTATGATAAAAGTACATTAGGCACCTGGGTAGGTAAGGACTAGTTTTTACTCCTCTTCGTCTTGAAAAGTATCTCTTGCAAGCAACTTAGGCGATACCTTGTAGGTTGCAGCGTAGGTAAGACCTGCTTGTTTTGTTTTTGAAGTTAAGAACGCTCTTTTAAACCAGCGATGGTCTGTGGCTCTTTTCTTTAAATCTTCGTGAGTGGTTGTGGCATATGGAGTTCCTTTAAAGAATGACTCAATGGTATAGATTCCCAGCCCATAATGCTCTGCACGATCTAATACAGTTTCAAAATCTGTTTCAGAAAATTGATAAGCAGTATCTGTTCCTGATCCATCATTTTTTGGGCTTAAACCTGCAAATACTTGTTGTTCTAAAAACTCTGATTTTTCCATAATGCAAAAGTCGTTATTTAATCATCAAATCTATCACGATTTATAAAATAAGAATACCCTTATGGCGTTTTACGCACGCCTTCTAATAATGATTTATTAAGCACACCATCATCATCTGACGATGAGGTGTGTAACACAGATATGTCACCTGTAGATTCTAGTACAACTGCCTCTACTTGTTCATAGGTAAGTACATTAGCCTCTCTGAGTTTAGCAATAAGTTGGCCTTTCTCTATACGGGCATACTTTAAGTTTTCTTCTAGAATGGTACTTCCGTCCATAAGGAGTAGGGGTTTATTTGATATAAGTTTGTTTATGGCCGGCACAGCGCGCTGTAAGTAAGAAAATACAAAAGTAAGAATCAGTAGGGCTCCCACAGCTACAGATCCGTGTGCAATTGAGGTACTAGAAGTTAGTGTAGAAGATATGATACTACCTATTGCGATGGTAAATGCAAAATCATAAGCCGTAAATTTTGCAAAAGATCGCAACCCAATAATACGTGTTAATATGATTACTACTATAAAAATCATTAAGCTACCTGCGAGTGTTTGCAAGAGCGGGTCATCTGTGCTATAAATCCAATCCATATTGTTGTTTTTTGAGCATAGTTTATTCACAAGTTGTGATAAGCTATTGTTGGTTAGACTGTAAATTATTGAATAATCATAGCTAACTCAAGACTCATAACAAAGGTTTAATATTTATTGTGAAGGTATTAACGTAGCTTGCGATGTTTCGGTTGTCTGGCTTATGTAGTAACTGATGAAAATATAAGTAATGCACGGGATGTTGTTACGCTTTCGCGAAAGCGTAATAATACACTAGTCAATATAATTTAAAGAGAAAGCAGAACTGTCTCTAAAATTTATTTGGTGTCTTCTTTTTTGCACCTAGCGGAATAAAGTTTAAAGTAAGACTTGCTTTAGCCTGTTTACTAGCATCTATGTAGAGTTCATCTTTTTTAAGAAGCTTAATTTCTTTTTTGGTCTTTTGTTTTACCTTAATTGTTTTTATAATCTCGCCGTCTTGCTGTATTCTTACAGAGAAAGGCGTATAACCATTATTACTCACGATGGCATAACAAGGTTCTCCATAATATGGGTTTATAGCGCCATCTTGACCGGGACCTTTTCCCGTCATAAGCATACTTTGTGAGGGGGAAAGCTCAAAAGTATCTTGTGCAAGGCCCGCTAGCGGTACAAAAATGACTAGAGTAAGGAGAAGAAGGAGCTTTTTCATTTTAAATAATTTATAAGTTATGTCCTTCTTAAAGGTAGTCAAAAATTATTTTTTCGGTAAAAATAGGGTAAGCCTATCTATTTCTAGATTGTCTAGATGTCCCATTTTGGAGGTGTCTTTTGTAATGAGATGTAGGTGAATGTTACTATCGTGGTGGGTGAAGATACCCTTATGCATTGTAGAGAAAAATCCTATAATTTCTACTTGCTCGTCTTGTAGTGTGTAATTTGTTTGGCCTTGATGCGCTTCTTGTGGAGAAGAAACTTTTGTGTCTCTAGGTAAATTCTGTATATGTATCTCTGCCTTAGATACAGTACCCTCTAGCTTAAATGCAAATGGTCGCTTTGCTTCTTTTGTGCGTTCACTTACAAAGTCTTCTATATCTTTTATAGTCTTCACAGATGCCGGAAGATTTACCTCATACCAGTCTGTCACGTTAGTATACACAAAAAAAGGTGCAGAGACATCATAAGTAGGTGTTACTGTCATTGTAGTGTCTGAGCTCACTTTTGATAGATAACTAGTACCATTTACAATGAGAAGTTCGCCAGTGAGATAACTCTCAGGGCCTAAGCCATAAAGTCCTTTCTTATTTGTGAGGGTATCTAGTAATATAGAACCTTCTAGTTCTCCTTTCCACATCACGTTTTTCATAGCGCCCACCACCTTTACATCTGGATACGTTGTGGGGGTGGCAGTTTCACCTTTTGAATTGCAGCTTGCTAGACATATAGTAAAGGCAAGTAGTAAAATGTATTTCAAAATATTGGTCTCTTAAAGTTTTATAAAGTACAATATAATACTAATTCATTTTATACTTCTGTCTGTACTGGCTAGGGCTTATGCCTTCTTTCTTTTTAAAGAGCCTTGAGAAATAAGGAGGGTATTCAAACCCCAGTTCATAAGCTACTTCAGAAATAGACTTCTGCGGATTAAGTAAGGTATTTTTAGCCTCGTCTATTAAATACAAATGTAAGTGTTCTGTTGTGGTTTTACCTGTTTCTTTTTTGAGCGTGTCGCTCAGGTAGCGTTGTGATACAGAAAGCTTTCCTGCGATTTGTTCTATGCTGGGGATGCCGTTTTCTTGCAGCTGTCCGGTTTCAAAATAGGTGTCTAGTTGTTGATTAAATAGACTAAGTAAATCTGTAGAGAATTCTTTACGATTTAAGAACTGACGTTCATAAAAGCGGTTTGCGTACTTAAGTAGGGTGCTAAGTTGTGAGATGATAATATCTTTACTAAACTCGTCTTGATTATTATGATACTCTGTATTTATGTTATTTACTATAGACTCTATTTGCTTTTCTTCTTTTGGCGAGAGGTGTAGAGCTTCATTAACATTGTAAGAAAAGAAGTTGTACTTCTTGATTTGAGCCACAAGCTCTGTACCTTTTATAAAGTCTTCGTGAAAGGTAAGAGAAAAACCTTTTTGATCATAAATCACACTACTATCCCATTGAAGAACTTGTCTAGGTGCAATAAAAATGAGTGCACCATTTGTAAAGTCATACTTAGTGCGACCATAGGTCAAGTCACCTTTTATTATTTTCTTAAGGCTTATGGTGTAGCAATCATTTGTGATAGGAGGGGAGCTTTCTCTTGGACAAGGTAGATATCCATCTCCCACGGTTGTAAAAACACTAAGCATAGGGTGCTCTGCTGGAGGTAATCCTAAGTAGTTAATATATGATGATAAGGTTTTAAAATGTTCCATATTAATAACTAATTATGCTAAGTCGCTTTTGTGAAGTTACTTATAACGTTTTAGATCTCTATTTTATTTTAACTATCTAGTAGCTATTATCCTTTTGTGCACTTACTAGTTGCTTGTTATAATCGTTTATTCTTGCATAAGCCGTACCATCTATAAGTAAGATTACGATAAGCATTGCAATGGTAGTGATACTTATGGCACGCCAGCTAGGTGTGTTTACAAATATAATGAGCAATGCAGCTATAATAATTATGACGGGGATAGCTCTAAACACAACTGTAGTATACTCCTTAAGGGTGGCTTCTGTACGGTCTATCTCTGAGGCAATAAAAGCTGTTGCATCCTGCTGGTATGCGGTCTCAAACTGTGTGACTCTAGCCTTATTTGTAAAAAATAAACCTAAACCTATGGTGACTAATAGTACTCCCGCTACCAGTGTAGGTATAATGTATGCTCTCGCAATATCTGTTTTGCCCAGTTGCCAGAAGCCTATACTTGAAGCGATAAACACCACCCCAAAGAGTACAAAAAAAGGTGTAGAAAATAGCTCTGCTTTTGCCCAGTCTGTTGCGGCTTTTAATATATCCATATCTTAAGGTTATAGTATAATTTGAATTCTAAATGTTTGTATAACAAGTTATAAATTCCAGCTAAATCCTGTTGCCTCTTCAGAAACTTTCCATAGTTGCTCCATTACCTCTTTATTTTTTGCGTGTGGTTCTAAGGTGCATTCGCCCACGGGTCCCGTCCAGTAGTTTCTTCCTGTGGGGCCATAAAAGGCAGTTTGATCAAGATCTTGCTCTGTAGCACACATAAGCTCTGGATATGCACCCTTCTCTGCAGATTGTACAAAAGGTGATAGCTTCATAAGTTGCCACACAAAACGAGTCATAAGGCTGCCACTTGTCTTAATTAATGAGGTACGTGAGGCACCTGGGTGACACGCATAGGTTTTTACATTAGTCTTACCAGCTTTTTTGAGTCTGTCTTGTAACTCATAGGTAGTCATAATTTGTGCAAGCTTACTCTGGCTGTATACACTATTAGGGTTATAGTTATGATCCCAGTTCATATCGTTAAACTGTATGGTTTTTATACCCATTTTATATCCTTCACTACCTACAGTGACAATACGACCATTAGATTGCTCTACTAGCGGAAACAACAAACCTTGTAATAAGAAATTACCGTAGTGATTGACCCCTAGCTGACTTTCAAAACCATCTACAGTAAGTTGTTGTTTGGGAACTTGGGCAATGGCTGCATTAAGCATAAGGGCATCTATGCGAGGTACTGTTTTAAGTACCTCTGCGGCTGCTTTTCTCACAGATGCAAGTGAGGCTAGGTCCATCTCGATATTAGACACATTAACGGTGTCTCCTATTTCTTGTTTTAAAGTAGCAATGGTATTTGCAGCTTTAGTATTATTACGATTGAGCATTACAACAGTCGCACCCTTAGCAAGTAAGATTCTTGCTGCTTCATAACCCGTACCACTCGTGGTACCTGTAATTAAAAAGGTTTTATCCTTTACATCTGTAATTCTATCTGGCGTCCATCCATCTTTTCCAAACTGATAATCTTTCATCTTGCTTCGTTTTTAATTACTAGGGCAAAGGTAAGAGGGAGAAGTGGGAGGTTTCTTATACAGATTTTCAGATGTAGTATAGATTTTGGTAATCAGTCCCTTAGAAGGTGCAACAAGTATAAGTTTATGTGGTGTTGAGGTATTACGCTTTCGCGAAATTTTAAAATCAACAAATGCTACCTAGATAAAATCTAGCTTTCTATTAGTATGTAGTTAATGATACTCTATGACCTGCTGAATGGTAGAAGGGTTTTAATTTGAATAAGTTTATGACTAGTGGATTGTTTTTAGTAGTTATTTTATTTTGATTTTATCTCTTAAATTCATAGATGGAATTTCAAAATATTTATAAATAAGGATTGAGATAACTATTGTAAGACACCAATATAAGGCATACCTAAATAGCAAAAATAAATATCCATTAAAGTCTTCTAGTACGCTCCAGTCTATATTTATTAAGATCCATTTTTGCACAAGTGTCAAATTAATTAAGTACATAGAGTATGATATCAGGCTAACATATGTAATTGATTTATAAATGAGCCCTCTCCCCGTTTTTATACTGCTTAAATATGGAAGTAAAAAAAGTGTAGCTAGCGAAGTAGCCGAAAAAGAGAATACACAATTAAATAAGCCTAATCTAGAAAACTGGAATAAGTTTATTTTTAATATTATAAAAATCCCTATGCCTAAGATAAGAAAATGAGTTTTGTAGCTACTCCAAAAATCTTTGAAGTAATTGAAGATATATGCACCAATTACGCCATACATCAAACTGTCTAATCTTGTAAAAACTTGCTTTCTTAATACTCTGTCCCAAGTTGAAATATCATTTATAGATAATAAATCATATCTAAAATATCGAAATAACGTGACACCAATGATTATACTAAACGCGGTAAAAAGGACTGCCTTATTAATTGAAATTTTAATTTTTTTTATTAAAAGATATAGTATAATAGGTATTAATAAATAGAACCATTCTTCAACACTTAAACTCCAAGCTTCAGGAAAGAAATGAGGATGCTCTGAAAATAAATTTTGGGCAAACAGAAAGAAAAGCTCTTTATTTAAAAAGCTAAAATTGTCAATAAAAATATAATTTAGCGTAAGAACTAATATTAATATCAAAAAATAATTAGGAAGGGTTCTAAACCATCTTCTTATCCAGAAATTGAATATTAGGCTAGTATCAATTTTATTTTTTTGAAGGAGGTTCATTAAAATTCCACCAATTAAAAAACCGCTTAAAACAAAAAAAATGCTAACGCCATCAAAAATGAAAAAATTAATGTACTTGTATTTGGCTTCTGGCATTAAATAAGCTCCGTGACCAATAACAACAAACAAAATGGCTAAAGCTCTCAGAATGTCTAATCCGTAAATTCTAGCTGGATTAATATCAATTTTTAGTATGTTTTTCAATTTAATTAGACTTTGATTTTGAAGATAATGCCTTAATTTTTTGACGAATCTTTATTAATTTGTTTTTTAATTATCGGCTTAAATATACATTTATTTATGAGGTTAAGGCCTTAGCTTCGCATTACTTACTTTTTTTTGTGAAGTATTACGCTTTCGCGAAAGCGTAAAAAGAAGAACGTGAAAAATCACCGATATCACAGCATCAAATGACCTTTTAAAACAAGCTATTACCATCATAAAATGAGGAAATCTTTATGATGAAAATTACAAATCACAATGAGTCCCAAAGCTACCGTTAAGCCTCGTCTAAGCAAAGGTGATTTTTAACTCAGTTTTTTGTTGTTTAACTTTTTATTAAATTATTTTCAATTATTATACCCTTATTTTTAACTATCAATTTTATTGTATTGATATTTTGAAGATTCTTCAAAATTAGGTAGTGTCAATATTAAATTTAATATTATGAAAAATTACATTTTAAGTTCAGTTTTAGCGTTATTTATTTCAGTCTCTTTGTATGCTCAAGAGCCTCAATTAAATTTTAATGAAGGAGATGTTTTTCAAATTGGTACGGTAGATTATAATAATTACAAGCATATCAATTTTCCGAAGGCAAACTTTATTATAAAAAAAGGAGGAATTGCAAATTACGAGAAAGTTAAAGGTCAAAGAGTGGTAATAACCTCGATTAAAGAGAAAAGTAATGGAAAGAAAGTCGCAACAATAAAACTTGCTGATTCAGGAAGGTTTTTTAACAGTCATAAATATATAACTGTAGATGTTGATGCGGCATTAAAAGATCAAGAGTTGTTACCTGTTAAATAAAAAAAACACTTTTAAAGGCTTTCTAAAATAGAAAGCCTTTTTTAATAGAAGATCGAGAAGACTCTATATAGATTGTTGTAGATCAATAGTTTTAAGATTCTACTCCAGGCGCACTTAGAGTAGACTTATTTTTACTTATTAAAAGAAGGGAAATGGCGTTAATCTTTATCTATTATTGCTGGTAAAATATATTCACTTATCATCTTATCAACATTAGTATGGGCACTGGGACTATTATATGCCGAAGAAGTTATAACGATGACAAATGGGATGTTTTTGAAAATAAAAATCTTATTTCCACCTCTTCCGCTACAATAAGATACTTCATATTCTTTGTCGTTATATTTATAGACTTTATTCCAAAATAAATAGCCATAGTGACCATTTTCTGTTGGTCGTTTTACTTGCTTAGCTAAGCTCTTTTTAACCCATTGTTTACTTAAAATTTGCTTGCCATTCCATTTCCCATTATTCTTATATAATTGTCCGTATTTAGCAAAATCAATAGCTCTTAACTGTATCCCGCCTGCGGTATTACCAACTTTTTGAGGTGTGTATTGCCACTTATAATCGGTTATACCAAGAGGGTTAAATAGTTTTTTATCTGCGTAAGACACTAAACCGTTAGGGACAGATTGATGTATGACATCTCCTAGTACCACTACACCTGCTGTAAAATAAATGTAGTCTTCTCCTATAGTTCTGCCTTTTTGCATAGGTAAATCAAGTGTAAATTTTACCCAATTTTTTGTAGGGTACATATTTTCTTCATTTCCCGGGTTACTATAGTCTGCATCATCACCAAGAAGCCCAGAACTCATTGTTAAAAGAGATTTTAAGGTTATAGAATCTTTTTTAGGACTATAATTATCAAAAGACTTTAGGTCGTAGAAATCTTTTAATAAGATGTTTTCGTTTTTTATGAAACCCTCTTGAATTGCAATTCCCATCATTGTAGAAGCAATAGTTTTACCCACAGATCTTGGGTCGTGCAAGCTATTTCTGTTTTCACCATTAAAGTATTCTTCTATTAAAAGCTTATTATCTTTTATAACCACTACGCCATTAATATCTTCAAAACGTCCTTGTGCAATTTTTTTGTTTAGAGCTTCTATTTTAGTACTGTTGTAAGTATCATTTGATAATTCCCAACCACTATCAGGTTGTATTTTTTGAATAGGGACTAAGCTCTTATCTATAAAGGCTTGAGTGTTAATAGTGCCTTTTGCAAGAATCTCGCCTATCCTTATAGTATCTTCTTTTATATATGGTCTTACTTCGATACTTAAAGAATGATTGCCTTCTAGAAGAACATCTTGACCTCCTCCTAGTTTCATAAATTTTAACCACATAAACCAACCCCAAAAGTCAATTTGTGTGGGATAAACTAATGGTACTAAATGTTTGAGTTGCGCAGTTTTTGAGTCAATTGTTCCTGCTCCCTTGTTTAGGTTTTCTACATAAATTACTTCACCATCAACTAAAAATGAGAACTGAAAATTTCCCTTATTTAATAATTGATCTTGTGATAAGTGTGGTGCTAACGATTTAATACTTTCAATAAGGGGTTTTTCTAAGGTAAAGTCAATGCTGAGAAATTTATCTTTATTGAGAGTAAAACTATTTGAATAATTATTGGATGTAGGCTTATTTTCTCTAAAGTCAACTTTTGAAAAATGCAAATTCTCTATTTCATTTGTTTGAGAATTTTTTGCGGTTGATTGCGTCCTGCCTTTGCAAGATATTATTAAACAAGCAAGGAGCACTAAGTAATAGTTTGAGTTCATAAATGTCATTTGATTTTTGATTGAAATATTCATCAAATCTAGTACTTAAGTAAAGTATCAAAAGCCCCATTTTATAGAATGGCACTAATTTTAATCCTTCTTAGGGGTACTTTTTATTGACTTTTTATAATATATAGGAGTTACGCCCGTAATATTTTTAAAAACTCTATTAAAAGTCGTTTTTGAATTGAAACCGCATTCATAAGACATTCCTAATAGCGTTATGTGATTGTATTTATCACTGTGTAATTTATCAATAATGGCCTTTACACGATATTCATTTACAAAGTCAGAAAAGTTTTTACCTAAGCCATCGTTTATTATTTTGGACAATAAATTGGGATGTATATTGAGATTATCTGCCAGAGACTTTAATGTTAATTCTGAATTAAGGTAAAAAAGATTAGTTTCCATCTGTTCTTTTAGCCAAGATGCTTTGGTTAAGATTTCTTCAGAGGGACTTTTTGTGGTTTCTTGAGATGAGTTAGTCTTGTAAATATCATTTTGTTTGTTAGCCTCAAGTAAAATTATTTCAGGTCTTAAAAATGCTTCTGCACTAATCCAAATTGTTATAATAGAGAGTAGCATATATATAGGGTAATAGTCACTTATATCTAATTGAAAATCATAGATTAAATAGTCTATAAACGTATAGGGCACTAATAAAAACCAAAGTATTGCAAATAAAATAAGTAATTTGTACAACCACCTTAAACTATATGCATCATTATTACTATAGTTTTTCTTGAGCCAAGAATGATAGGTTTTTATTAATCTAAGTGCATATATACAATAGGTTATAATAGAGATAATTGCAAGAAGTTGAGTAATAGGCATTAGTATAAGATAAGTTTCTGTTTCTATACCAATAACATTATTTGAAAGTGCATCTTGACTAATAATAATATGTACACATAGTTCTATAATTACAGGCAAAAAATGATTACTATCTCTCTTAGAAAGGTGGTAACTATAGTCAGTTGTCTTTTTTACATATAAATATAATAATGGACCAAGAGCTAATGAATAGTTCAACGGTATTAAGTAAAAATGTGGTAGATAATTTGTTATTTGAAAATCTATACTCAATACCCATATATTCCAAAAAACGATAATGAACGTTACTAGGCCCAGTAATACATTAGCTTTTTGATTTATCCGCCTAGTGAAAATAAGTAGTAGCCCAAATGTAAAACCTATAAATACAGATGCTATTATAATAAGGTTAAAAAAATTTAAATTGAATTCACACATTAATAAATGACGTTCTTTTTACAATATGAAGCTTATCAAAAGCCAGTCTTTGATAACGTGGTTAGTAAAACGCTCTTGGTTTTAATTTGTAAAGCTCGTTGCACAACTGGCCACTTTATAACCAAGCGAAACTCCCGGTAACTACCGAGATTGCTAGATAGCCTGTATTGTTTTGTTTTTTAATTGATGGCTTAAATATACACTTATTTAAGACGCTATCATTTTAGCTTCGGGTGACTCAATTTTTCTGGAGGTGATCCCGCTTTCGCGAAAGCGTACATAGAACTATAACCGCCGCAATTCAATTTCCCCCATCTTAATGGCAACTAGTATAATAGCAATTACAGCCTCCAGTCCATCGCCAAAAAATAAGCCATAAAAAAAGCCTCCCAAGATTAAAAGGAGGCTTCTACGCACTAATAAAACTAAGATTTTATAAGTCTATCGTAATCTATCTACAGATTTTACAAGATCTTCATCGCGCTTGATTGCCTTGTTTGCCAAGACTAGTAAAACGATAGAAACAAGCGGAATGATCATCCCAATACCCTTCTCAAGAACCGCCGTCCCTCCAGATAAGATTTGTGATCGATATACCAATACACCTAATAAAACAAAGTTCAATAAGATATTAAGACGTCCTAAGACGAATTGGTTTTGTCTTTTGCTCCATAAAAATATGGAAATAAATGAGAGTACAGCACTTACACTAAAAAGAGTAATGTAAAGTACCTCATCTGCAGCCCATACAGCTTCACCAGTAGCATCTGCATAAAGGCTAAAGGCATACGGCAAGCCTAAAGAGGCAAGCGCTGCAAGTAATAAATAAACGGTTTGAATACGTTGTATCAAATCTTTTACATTTTTTATATACCAGCAAAAATAAGTTTCATTTTGTGATATTGCTAAGAAAACTTTAAAAATAAAATTGTATCATTGTTGTATAATATCATAACAAGCTCTCCGCTTGTTATTTAATTACTTCAATATTCGTATCAAATTCTTCTTTTGGTACATAATAATCACTCGATTTTTAATTTACTACATTATTAGATGTTTGACATTTCAGAATTAAAAGCAAAGAAGCTTCCCGAACTTCAAGAAATTGCAAAAGGGATAAACGTTCCTAAGTTTAGATCCTTAAAAAAACTAGATCTAGTTTATAAAATACTAGACCTGCAAGCTGCAGACCCAAAAAAGGTAGAGGCTGTAGTGCCAAAAGGTAAGGAAGAAGCTGCTCCAGCACCTAAGCCTAAGCAAGAGCGTAAGCCACGTACACCTAGAGCACCTAAGGCTACTACAGAGGCAAAAGCTACCACTCCAGAAGACAAAAAAGAAGCCCCAGCACAAAAAGAGGCTCCAGCAAAGAAGGAAGCCGTAAAGCGTGAGCCAGCAAAAGCTAAGGTAAAAGATAAAGATACAGAAGAGACAAAGACACCTCAAAAACGCGATACTCATAAAGACAAGCGTTCTAATAATAATAACGATAAGCGCTCTAGCAATGATAACCGCCAGAGCAACGACAAGCGCTCATCTCGCGATAATAATCGTAACAATAATAACAACCGCAATAACAACCGTAATAACCGTAACCAGAAAGATGGTAATACACACGGTAACAACGGTAATAAGGATAATCGCAACCGCTACCGCGAGCCAGATTATGAGTTTGAAGGTATTATAGAGAGTGAGGGAGTACTAGATATTATGCAAGATGGTTACGGCTTTTTACGTAGCTCAGATTATAATTACCTAGCATCACCAGATGATATTTATGTATCACAATCACAAATACGTCTCTTTGGTCTTAAAACCGGAGACACTGTACTAGGTGTGATACGCCCGCCAAAAGAGGGAGAAAAGTACTTCCCACTTATTAAAGTAAGCCGTATCAACGGTCTTAACCCTAACATAGTGAGAGATCGTGTCTCTTTTGAGCACCTCACACCGTTATTCCCTACAGAGAAATTTAACCTAGCAGAGCGTCAAGCCAGCATCTCAACACGAGTGATGGATATGTTTGCGCCTATAGGTAAAGGGCAGCGTGGTATGATAGTATCACAGCCTAAAACGGGTAAAACAATGTTACTTAAAGACGTTGCAAATGCCATTGCTGCAAACCATCCAGAGGTATACCAGATTGTACTCCTTATAGATGAGCGACCAGAAGAGGTAACAGATATGCAACGCAATGTAAAAGGAGAGGTTGTAGCCTCTACCTTTGATAAAGAAGCACACGAGCACGTAAAAGTGGCAAACATTGTACTCGAGAAGGCAAAACGCCTCGTAGAGTGTGGTCACGATGTAGTAATACTACTAGATTCTATCACACGTCTCGCAAGAGCATATAACACCGTACAGCCAGCTTCTGGTAAGATACTTTCAGGAGGGGTAGACGCAAATGCACTACATAAACCTAAGCGTTTCTTTGGAGCAGCACGTAATATAGAAGGTGGAGGGTCACTCTCTATCATAGCGACAGCACTTACAGAGACCGGTTCAAAAATGGACGAGGTAATCTTTGAAGAGTTTAAAGGTACCGGTAATATGGAGCTACAGCTGGATCGCAATATTGCAAACCGCCGTATCTTCCCAGCTATAGATCTTACCTCTTCATCTACACGTCGTGATGACTTACTACACAGTAAAGATACCTCACAACGTCTATGGGTATTACGTAAGTATCTAGCAGATATGAATCCAGTAGAGGCAATGCAGTTTATGAGTGATCGTATACGTAGCACAAAAAATAATGAAGAATTCTTGATTTCTATGAATCAGTAAGACTACTTCATAACCCTTATAAAAAACCTCTTGAGCTATCTTAAGAGGTTTTTTTTGTTTAACGTATTCTTTTAAGGAGCACTAGGGTAGTAGCATCTCATTAAAAGTAGTATCCCGCTTTACATTGTAATTCCTCATTGCGCTGCGCTACATTGCGGGATTTTCATTACAATCGGGGCTAGCGAGTAGGGATATGGCATTTTTTCTAAATGACGAAGTGAGTTTATATATAAGGTGGTGTAAGTAATCTGTTGTTTGTCAATATGTTGAACTATCTGTGAGCTATGGGTAAATGTAAAAGCAATGCTAAAATTGTTGCTCAGCGCAAAAATTTACTTACTTTTGCCCATTAGTCTAGTAATCCCATAGATTAATAGATGTATATTAGACAAAATAATGATTTTAGATCAAATCTTTTTACAAAGAGACAAAGAGAAAAGTAAATCATACCAAAAAGATAAAACTTCAGAAAAGCCTATGCGTAGTATCGTAAAGGCACTAAGCTGGAGACTCGTTGGTACATTAGATACTCTTTTTGTTTCATACCTATTAACAGGGGAGTGGTTACTAGCCACTTCTATTGCCTCTATTGATTTTTTAACAAAACTTATTCTTTACTTTGCGCACGAGCGCATCTGGAATAAAATTAACTGGGGAAAAACCGCATCATAACTATGTACACAGCAAGTGATATAGACGCCCTCAACGCGCGCTTTGCAACTGCAACGCCGCAAGAGGTAATAAGCTACGCCATAGCACAGGCTAGCAAAGCTATTATAACAACAAATTTTAGACCCTACGAGGGAGCATTGCTACACGCAGTGACACAAGTAGCACCACAACTGCCTGTTGTATGGTGTGACTCGGGTTATAACACAAAAGCAACTTACACACACGCGCAAGAGCTTATAGAGACCCTAGACTTACAAATAGACCTCTATGTGCCTAAACAAACGAGGGCTCACAGAGATATCCTTATGGGTATCCCATCTATAGATGACCCACAGCACGCAGTGTTTACAGAGCAAGTAAAGATTGAACCATTTACTAGAGCAATGGCGACACAAAAGCCAGATGTGTGGTTTACGAACTTACGCAAGGGGCAAACTGCTCTGCGCGACTCACTAGATATTTTTAGTGTAAGTAAAGCAGGCGTACTTAAAGTGAGTCCGTTTTATAATTATAGTGATAGTGATCTAGATGTCTACCTTAAGGAGCATAACCTTCCTAACGAGACAGATTATTATGATCCTACAAAAGTGCTAGCACATCGTGAGTGCGGCATACACCTTTAAAAAAATTATGGATACTACAACACAACCTATTACAGATACTAAGGCTACGCTTGCACTCAATCCATTAGAGAGTGAGGCGGTTTACATTTTTAGAGAAGTCGTAGCTCAGTTTGACCGTCCGGTGTTATTATTTTCTGGAGGGAAAGACAGTATAACGCTTGTACGACTAGCACAAAAAGCCTTTTTTCCGGCTAAGATTCCTTTTCCATTATTACATATAGACACTGGGCACAACTTTCCAGAGACAATTGCCTTTAGAGATAAGCTTGTAAAAGAGCTAGGTCTTGAGCTTATAGTACGTAACGTACAAGATGCCATAGATGAAGGTAGAGTGACAGAAGAGACGGGTAAATATGCCAGTCGTAATATGTTGCAAACCACCACACTTCTAGATGCGCTAGAGGAGTTTAAATTTGATGCGGCTATAGGTGGTGCACGTCGTGATGAGGAAAAAGCAAGAGCTAAAGAACGTATCTTTTCTGTGCGTGATGATTTTGGACAGTGGGATGAAAAAAACCAGCGTCCAGAGTTATTTAACTTCTTAAACGGAAATATTGATCACGGTCAGAATGTACGCGTGTTTCCTATAAGTAACTGGACAGAACTAGATGTGTGGAGCTATATTGCTTCAGAAAAAATAGAAATTCCTAGCATCTATTTTGCACACCAGCGCAAGACCTTCTTAAGAGATGGTATGCTTTGGTCCGCACAAGATGATGTAGTTTTTAGAGCAGAAGATGAAGAGGTTGTAGAGCGCACAGTGCGTTTTAGAACGGTAGGTGATATGTCTTGTACAGCAGCAGTACTCTCTACAGCAGACACTATTGAGAAAGTAGTAGGAGAGATACGTACCTCTACCATTTCAGAACGAGGTGCTCGTATAGATGACAAGCGCTCTGAGGCCGCAATGGAAAAACGTAAACAACAGGGATACTTCTAGGAGGTAAGGCTGTTTAACTTTTCGCGAAAGCGTAAAAGAAATTCAAAGATTAAGACACAATACAATGGACGTATTAAAGATAGCAACCGCTGGAAGCGTAGATGATGGTAAGAGTACTCTAATAGGGAGGTTACTATACGATACAAAATCGCTCACTACAGATAAGCTGGAGGCGATAGAAAAGAAGAGTAAGGCAAATGGATTTGATTATCTAGACTTCTCACTTGCAACAGATGGTCTGGTAGCAGAGCGCGAGCAAGGGATTACTATAGATGTAGCACATATCTATTTTAGCACGGCAAAGAAGAGTTATATTATTGCAGATACGCCTGGGCACGTGGAGTATACTCGTAATATGGTGACTGGAGCATCTACATCACAAGCATCTATTATTCTTGTAGATGCACGTAAAGGAGTGGTAGAGCAAACGTACCGTCACTTTTTTATAAATGATTTACTACGTGTAGAAGATATTGTAGTTGCGGTAAACAAGATGGATCTTGTAGATTATAATGAGGAGGCTTTTAACAAGATTGTTTCAGATTTTGGAGCGCTTACGCAAAAGCAACAGTTTAAAGCGCAACGTATCACTTTTGTGCCTATAAGTGCTTTAAAAGGTGATAATGTGGTAAATGCCTCTACTGAGATGCCTTGGTATGACGGTGAGACTTTACTAGAACATTTAGAACAATTAAATCCTTCTCAAGTAGAAGAGGTGGGAGCAAGGTTTCCAGTGCAAACTGTTATACGCCCTAAGCAGGATCAATATCACGATTTTAGAGGATATGCAGGTAAAGTTTCTGGAGGAGCGCTAGCAGTAGGTGATGCTGTGACGGTTCTTCCTTCTGGTAGAAATTCTGTAATAAAAGATATTTTATTTTATAATGCATCTTTTACTAAAGTTGATGCTGGTAACTCGTGTACCATCACGCTAGAGGATGATGTAAATGTAAGTCGTGGTGATATCTTAGTTAAAAGTGCGCAAGCACCTAGTCTTACTAAGGAGCTACAGGCTACCGTATGCTGGATGGATAATAATGCACTTGTACCTGGTACAAAATACTTAGTACAGCAGGGTACGGCTCAAATTTTAGGAAAAGTAAAAAGTATAAATAGCATTGTGCATACAGACTTTTCTGGTGTAGATGCTACAGATAGACTTGTGCTTAACGATATAGGTAAGGTAACTATACAGCTTAGTAAGCAGGTGCTTAATGATCAGTTTTTAGATAATAAGCAAACAGGTTCATTTATACTTATTGATACGCAGTCACACGCAACAGCGGGTGTAGGTTTTATAAGTTCTTAATATGTCATAGTTGTTGGATACTATTCGATATTAAAAAAGGCGCTTTATAGCGCCTTTTTTTGTCTTTCAACTCAATTGTTGATGTGAGTATTTTAGCTCGTTATAGATCGTCTCTATTGTTTTTAGAGAGGTGTGCCCCATAGACAAGTTTCATTTTTGATGTTGCTAGGCTTCAGTATCAAGTACTCCAGAAAGTACGTGATAACGAGGGTCATCTACACTTTCTTCAATTACTTTGTCAAATTTAGGAGAGGCTTTGCGCATTAAGTCTTTACACTCTGTACTGAGGTGCTTGAGTGTGATTGTTTTGCCTACAGCTTCATACTTCTCAAGGAGTACAAAAATAGCTTCTAGGGCAGAGTGGTCTGCTACTTTTGCCTCTATGAAGTCAATTTCTATATGGTCTGGATCACCGTTTATGTCAAACTTAGAATTAAAACTCTGAATACTTCCAAAGAATAATGGGCCCCAGATCTCATATACCTTTGTGCCATCTGCTTTAAATTTCTTTCTAGCTCTAATTTTTTTAGCGCTACTCCAAGCAAATGATAAGGCTGCTATAATTACACCTACAAATACAGCTATAGCAAGATCAAAAAATACAGTCACTGCAGATACTATAATAAGAACAAACGCATCTGATACTGGTATTTTCTTTATGATTCTAAAACTAGACCAAGCAAATGTCTCAATAACCATCATAAACATTACACCCACGAGTGCAGCAATAGGCACTTGCTCTATAAAACGGTCTGCAAATAAGATAAAGGTAAGTAGCGTGACTGCCATCATTACACCAGAGAGTCTACCACGACCTCCAGCGTTAATGTTTATTACTGTTTGACCTATCATACCACAACCACCGGTTCCTCCAAAAACACCACTCACGATGTTACCAGCTCCTTGTGCGACGCATTCTCTGTTTCCATTACCTCTAGAGTCTGTCATCTCATCTACCAGATTCATAGTCATCAAGGTTTCTATAAGTCCTACAGAAGCTGCAAGAAATGCATAAGGTGCGATAAATTTAAGTGTATCAAGGTTAAATGGTAGACTGCTCCATAGGTCAAATACATTGAGCTTGCTTGAAATTTCTGCCATACCATTTAAACCGGCACCACCACCATCTCTTATAAACTCACCTACGTTTACAGCATCTAAGCCTCCAAAAATCGATATTAAGGATACAATAACAATAGCGGTAAGCGCGGCAGGAATTTTTGGAGTTAGTTTTGGTAATCCCCATACAATGAGCATTGTAAGCAGTACAAGGCCTATCATTGTAAAGAGGGACTTGCCTTTCATCCAGGTTTTTACAACTCCTTTGTCTTTTACAGAGTAAAAGCCATCTTGTGACGCATTAAAAACTACCTTTTGTGTATTTGTATCATAAACTTGTCCGTCTGAGAGTACAAATACTTCCTTGTTTGTGGCTTTGTTTATGACTGAGTTTCCTTCTATTGTAAATAGTACGGTATTAGAAACTTTGTCTTTTACTTCATTATCAGATACGGTATAAACGAGCTCTTTTGAAGCTGTTTTACGCATATTGTCACCAGCATAATCTTTCTTATTTTCTTTAAACATCCCTAGTTGTGCAAGAAATATAACGATGGCTAGACCGTTTACAAACCCCATCATTACTGGGTGTGGTATCAAGCGCACAAACTTCCCTAGCTTGAATAAGCCAGCAAATACCTGAATAACTCCCATTAATACCACAGCGGCGAGTAAATAGAAGTACCCCATATTTTCAACAGGCTGATCAAATAGTAATCCCTTTGCGTGGCCTTCTTGAATCATCTGTACAAAAATCACAGCAACAGCTCCTGCAGCACCAGAGATTAATCCTGGTCTACCGCCAAAAAGCGCAGAGATAATACCAATTACAAATGCCCCAAATAAAGCAACAATAGGGCTTATTTGTGCTACAAAGGCAAAGGCAACTACCTCAGGTATCATTGCTAGAGAAACGGTGATACCAGATAGAATATCGTTTTTAGGATTTGCAGTAAAGTTGTTAAAAATGCGTTTCATAGGTCGTTTTTAAGAAGCCGCAAAGATAGGGTATTCTTAAAGGATAGACAGTGCTCGTTTTAGGATAATTATGACGCCTATTTTCGCGAAAGCGTAAATTTAAATGTATAAGAAATCTGAGCTATACTGTCAGAACTACAACTCGGTAGCTTATTTGTTCAATTGGGTCGTATGGTTTTTGTAATCCTTAAGATACGGTTCATATTTGTAGTGTCAATCAATAGCCGATATCCTCAACATCAAAATATATCAATTATGGACTATGCTACTTTCTTTAAGATATTTATCACGCTACACGCAGTAGGTGGGTTTATTTCTCTCATCTCTGGTACTATTTCTGTCATAGCTCGTAAGGGTAATGTGTGGCACAAAAAGTCTGGAATGATTTTTTATTATGGGATGCTTACAGCGGGTATTTCGGGTATTGTGGCTTCGCTACTTCCAGATCACAACAATCCTTTTCTGTTTGTGGTAGGACTCTTTAGTGTATACCTCGTGCTTTCTGGCTATAGAGCGCTTAGGTTTAAGAGGGTACGTAAAATGGCAGATCTACGCTGGGACAAAGTTATCTCTTGGTCTATGGCTATTATAGGTGTGGGTATGCTAGCTTATGGAGGTTACTTACTTTATTATGGACTTACAATAGGCTGGGTACTCCTTGTTTTTGGTACTATAGGTTTGCTTAATGCCATAAACGATCTAAGAGCAATGCGCGATTTAAAGCTTTTGCGCAAGAAATACTTACGACTACATATCGCAAAAATTTCTGGGGCATACATTGCTGCTTTTACTGCCTTTTTTGTCACAAATAGCGTGTTACCATCATTGTTGAGTTGGCTATTACCTTCGGTTTTTGGGATAATTTTTATCTCTTACTGGATGCGTAAGACGAGACTTGGCAAGAAAATTACAACTGAGACTGTATAAATGACAATTGGGTAGATTACGCTTTCGCGAAAGCGTACTTAAAACCATCTTTACATCATCAATCAAAACAACACTATTATGAAACACTTACTTCTTATTATCGCATTATGCAGCAGTACCTTCCTTATAGCTCAAACTAAATATGAGCAGGGTATGCGCAAAGCAATGGAACTCTGGGATCAAGATAAACTTGATGAGGCTTCAAATCTTTTTGAACGTATCGCAACGGTAGAAAAGGATAACTGGTTGCCCTCGTACCACGTGGCACAAATAGCTATTGTGAAGAACTGGCGAGATTTTGAAAACCAAAATGAAACAACGCTCAAAGTAAATGGAGATAAGGCGCAGGAGTATATTAATGCAATGTGTACGATAGAAAAGGATAACCCATATGCAGATTATCTACAAGCGCAACTATATACTGTGTGGGTAGCTTATGACGGTATGAAGTACGGAATGAAATATGCCGGTACCATAGGCGAACTGTACCAGAAAATGGTTAAGAAAGATCCAGATAATCCCATTTTTATAGCAGATAAGGCGCAATGGGATATGGGGAGTGCAAAGTACTTTGGCAGCTCAATTGAGCCATATTGCGCAGAGTTAAAGCGCGCCATTGAGCTTTTTGCTACCTTTAAACCTGAGACAGAGTTCCATCCCAAAGGAAATGTAAAAAGAGCTTTAGAAAGTGCAGAAGCTTGTAATTAAGAAGAAATGAAGTATTATCTAACAGAGTTTGCAAAGGCAAATATTGTAGGCTTAACCATATTTATCGTTCATAGTATCATACTGTACGTGCTGGGTAACCCTTGGTATGGAGATGGAGTAATAACCTTTTTTATCCAAAACCAAATCTTTTCTGTAGCGCTGTATGCAGTAAATAAGATGGTTATAGTAAATTTTAGAAAACGTTTTACCGCTACTCTGTGGAATTTTAAGGTGCTTACTTATGCGCTTATTGCGCATATTGCTGTGACTTTAGTTACGGTGTTTGTACTGCGATTACTACTTATTACGAAGTATTACAACATTCCTTTAGATCAATATTGGGCTAGTGAAGGTCTGGAAGATTATATATTTCCTTTTATAATAACAGCTGTCGCAACAACCTCGTTTTATGCGGTGAGTCGCTGGAAGAGAAAGCAAGAGAGTAAAGTAAAGGAATCTAAAATTATTGCAGGAGCCGCCTCTGCAAAGTTTGATGCACTTAAAAATCAGCTGGATCCTCATTTTTTATTCAACAGTTTAAATGTGCTAGCAAGTCTTATAGAGGAAAACCCTAGACAGGCAACCAAGTTCACCACTTCGCTTTCAAAAGTATACAGATATGTACTAGAGCAAAAAAATAAAGAACTAGTACCACTAGAAGAGGAGCTTGCCTTTGCTCGTACGTATATGAATCTTATTAAAATGCGTTTTGAAGACAGTATTGTGGTAGATATACCTGAGCAATCTTCTCACTCAGAGTATAAGGTGGTGCCGCTCTCGTTACAATTACTACTAGAAAATGCTGTAAAGCATAACCAAGTCACTCCTTCAAATAAGCTTCACATAAGAATCTATGAAGAGGGAAATACGCTATATGTGACTAATAACATCCAGAAAAAACAAGTAGTAAAGAAGAGTAGCGGTGTAGGTTTACAAAACATACGCCAGCGCTACGGCCTGCTTACGAGTAGTGATGTTGTTATAAAAGATGATGGTGCAAACTTTCAAGTAGGTGTGCCGTTACTTACACAAGCTGGACAAGCTAGTTTTGAACCTAAACAAACAGAGTATCTAGAAGATAAACGTTATCAACGTGCAAAAAAGAAGGTAGAAGATCTCAAAGGATTTTACATACACTTCACCATTTATGCGATTATGGTGCCTGTCTTTATTTATTTTAATGTGATGTCTACCAGTTTCCCTTGGGCACTTTTTCCTATACTAGGATGGGGCTGGGGTGTTGTAGGTCACGCCTCTGAGGTGTATGGATGGAGCCCTATATTTAATAAAACCTGGGAAAAACGTAAGATAGAGAGACTTATGGATGATGATGATTTCTAAGTTGTAAAACTAAGCTCCATAGAATAGATCGATAATTTATTACATAAAAAAGTGTCTTTAAGCCGTAGCCTAAAGACACTTTTTACATTCTGAAAAAAAGATGTTAGTCCTTTTTGAGGTGCTCTACATTTTTCTTCATTTGTATTTGTGCTCCAGAGTCTTTTGTTTTCATTGCTCTGTATTTGAAGTTTATAAACTCTACCAGTAATGAGAAGGCAATAGTAAAGTATAAATAACCCTTAGGGATGGCTCCTACGCTTGATCCAAAGATTTCTAGGTGTGATAGGTGCGCGCCTTCTGCAATAAGCATAAAGCCTATTAAAATTAAGAATGACAGCCCTAAAATCTGTAAAGATGGGTGCTTTGCAATAAAGTTTCCTACAGGGTTTGCAAAGAGCATCATTATCCCCACAGAGATAACAACTGCTATCACCATAATGATTAATGCATCTGTTGGATTGTCAGAGAGCCCGTTAGTCATCCCGACAGCCGTAAGTATAGAGTCAAAAGAGAATACAAGGTTGATTACTGCAATTTGTACAATGGCATTACCTAGCGTAGTAGAGCTCTTTTTTGAAATCTCTTCTTCTTCTAGTCCTGTCTCATCCACCTTCTCGTGTATCTCGTGTACAGACTTCCAGATAAGGAAGATACCCCCTGCAATAAGTATAACTGCTTGCCAGCTTATGCCTCCCGTTATCCAGCTCGCGTTTATATGCCAGAAAGGAGCACTTAAAGCCACAAGCCACGATATCCCAAAAAGTAATGCGATACGCATACCCATTGCAAGTGCAAGACCAATATTAGTCGCTTTTTTACGATCCTTTTGCGGAAGCTTTTCTGCGGCGATAGATATAAAGATGATGTTATCTATACCTAATATAATTTCAAGAAAGGTAAGCGTAAGCAGTGCAATCCAAGCATCTGCAGAGGTAAGAATGTCAAACATTAGTTAGTCGTTTTTTTTTGCGGTTCCGCGTTGTTTGTTGGTTTCTCCTACGAGGGAGTACTCAAAGGTATAAAAATCTCCGTCAGTAGCTATGATTTTCATATGGAGTGCTTTTTCCTCACTCATACTTTTTGGGTTCAACTTCTTAACGATGTACTCACAATCATTAATCCATCGCACAGAAGAGGAGTCTGCTTTACCATTAAAAAAATCTACTTCAAGAGTATCGTTACGTGTAAATGTTGTGGCTACAAGTTCGCCATCTAGAAGTGTCTCAAAAGTGAAGGTGCCCGTCTTAAAATTTGCACAATCTCGCTCTGGACTTTTACAGCTTAAAGCGAAAAAAAAACAAGCAACAACCGAGTAAAAAAAGATACGTTTCATAGACTACAAAAATAATATACAAAGAGTTGGAACTCGTAATTTGAAACCTCTTTTTTAGAAGGTTTTTAATTGCCGAAAATGAGCTAGATTATTTAATTTGATAATGAGGCAAACTACATTTCATAACTTTCAAAAGTTCCATCTTCTAAGAAAATAATCACTCTCTTGATTGCCGATTTTGAAGAAGAAAAATTGCCTATATTTTCTATGCTTTTTTGAGCTGTTTTTGGGGACTCCTCTTTGGTAGTTTTTTGGAACGAATTAGGGAAGTTTTTTTGTGAGTTTTCTTGTGGCTCAATTATCGTTTTTTGTGGAGTAGGAGGTGGTGGTTTTGGAGTTGTTTTCTTCCCGTAAAGTAACCACTCTAATTCTATATTTGGAAAGGTGTCTACTACCTTCATAACAAAGTCTAAGCTGGGCTTGTTTCTACCCGCCATAAGATGGGAGATTGTTGCACGACCTACAGATAGTTTTTCTGCAAATGATGTGGCACTAAGCTCGTGTGACTCCATAATTTTTTGAAGTCGCTTTGCAAATTTTGTATTGTCTAGTAGTGTTTCCATTTGTATACAACAAAGATACGTTACAATTGTAAACTATAGCTATCTATACTTGTTAAACATAAAAATCACGTGTAAATAGATTAAACTTTAAGTTTATATTTAAATATATAAATGTCTGATTTATAACATTTAATTTGTATTAGGATTGTAATTCGTTCATTTGAACGGTATTTTACAATATTAACGTTCCATTTGTGTAAAGATTCCTTGTTTACAATTGTAACACAACACTTGTAAGAGCTAATTTCAAAAAAAGTATCTTTGTTATTCAAAGTAAGATTATGATATTATCTAAGGTTTTAGAAGAGTTTACTAATTGTCGTGAGGAAGCTATTTCTGGTCGCTACATTTCACCAGAATTTATTACAAATTTTGTTGAGAATTTACCACAAGAATTTACTGTTTCTATAGAAGGTAATTCTATAGAAAAACGTCCTATTTATTCGGTGAAATTTGGGTCTGGAAAAACTAAAATTTTAATGTGGTCACAGATGCACGGTAACGAATCTACGACCACAAAATCTTTACTTGATTTTTGTAATTTTTTACAAAAAAATGAGCATCAAAATGATGTTAAAAATGTGCTTGATAATTGTACGTTTTATATGGTACCTATGCTTAATCCTGATGGGTCAAAAATGTGGACTAGAAATAACGCAAACGACATTGATCTCAATCGAGATTCTCAAGATTTGAGTCAGCCGGAATCAAAATTATTACGTCAAATTTTTAATGATTTTAAGCCAGATTTTTGTTTCAACTTACACGGGCAACGCACCATTTATGGTTTTGAGAATACAGGTAAACCATCTATACTTTCTTTCCTTGCGCCTTCGGCAAATGAGGAGAGAAATTTTACATTTTCGCGTAAGCAATCTGCAAGTGTAATCACACATATTTTTAAAAATTTGCAAGACGATCTTGCTGGTAATATTGGGCTATATAATGATGCTTTTAATAACAATTGTGTAGGTGATGCTTTTCAAGAGGCTGGAGTAGCGACTATACTTTTTGAAGCAGGTCATTACCCAAATGACTATGCTCGCGAAAAAACAAGAGCATACATTTTTGCATCATTATGGTATGCTGTTGAGGCTTGTCAAAAAGATATATCTTACCCTGTTGAGGATTATAAAATGATACCTGAGCATAGTAAGTGTTATTGTGATTTGCATAGTAAAGGAGTAGTTATTGAGAAATTGCAGTATAAAGAAACGGTAGAAGATGGGGTTATTTTATTTAGCCCAGAACCTCTTGAAGAGGTGCTAGGTACAGGTGTTTTTTGTCATCAAGAAGTAGATAATGCATCTAGCTTCAAACTTGTGTAGTATAGTCTCGATTTAAGGTAAAAAATAAGGGGTAAAAAGTTTACGATAACGTTTTAGTAAATAAGAGGTAGTTGTTGCAGAATAATCAGTAATATTCTATTATTTTTGCATTATATTCAAAAAACGCAGATACAATGGCAAAGTTCAAATTAGACGAAGTAGACCACCAGATACTCGATATGCTTATCGAGAATACAAGAACTCCTTTTACAGATATAGCAAAAAAATTACTCATCTCTGCAGGTACTGTACACGTACGTGTTAAGAAGATGGAAGAAGCAGGAATTATCACAGGTTCCTCACTTACACTAGATTACGGAAAACTAGGTTATTCTTTTATAGCATATGTAGGTGTTTACATTAATAAAACATCGCAAACTACTTTTGTGCTTGAGCGCATTGCTCAAATCCCGTTTGTAACTGTCGCTCACGTAACTACAGGTAAGTTTAATATCTTCTGTAAAATAAGAGCAAGGGATACGAATCACGCAAAGAATGTTATTTTCTTACTAGATGATATAGATGGTGTATATCGCACAGAAACGATGATCTCGCTAGAAGAGAGCATTAATGACAAGAAAAGATTAATGCACTCTATCTTTCAAGATCTAGTATAATTAGAACCGCAGAATATTTTAAAACCCTTTCTCATAAACGAGAAAGGGTTTTTTATTACTTTTAACTTAAATTTTTTAGACTATGACAACGCGAGGAGAAGTTCAAGAGCCAGAGTATAACACCTATTATAACCAGTATATCTCACAGGTGCCAGAGGACACAGATTTGCTTGAGGCTTTACAATCTGGACTGGATTTTACCGTGTCATTTTACAATGGTTTATCAGAAGAGCAGTTACTATTGCGTTATGCGCCTGGTAAATGGACTCCTAAAGAGGTATTGTTACACCTTATAGATACTGAGCGCATATTCTCATATCGTGCATTACGCTTTTCTAGAATGGATGCTACCCCTTTACAAGGTTTTGAGCAAGATGATTTTGTGGCTTCAAGCAATGCAAATGAGCGTACTATATCATCTCTACTTGAGGAGTATGCTAGTGTGCGTCTAGCAAGCTTAAGTCTCTTTACATCTATGACAAAAGAGACTGTGCGTGTAATAGGAGAAGCAAGTCAAAGCCCGTTAAGCCCTCGCGCAGCAGGTTTTATAATCGCGGGTCACGAGCGTCATCACGTAGCAATAATTAAAGAAAGGTATTTATAAAGTAGCTTGCTGCGTGCTTTCTAGATAATGGTCAAAGGCCTTATATATAAGTTCGTTTGGAGCTTGTTTATCTATAACGGCACTTGCTATACTTTCTAGAAGTACAAAATTTACATTGCCATTTGTATTTTTCTTATCGTGCTTGAGGTATTCTATAATGGGCTCTATGTCCGCTTTCGCGAAAGCGACCTCCTCATACATATCATTAAGCGTAGTTGTAATATCATCTAGCGCATCCTTACTAAGACCCGTAAGTTCCACCGAAAGATAGCTTTCTAAAATCATCCCAACCGCTATTGCCTCTCCGTGTAACAGCGTCTTTCTAGTGTCTGAAGCTAGGCAGTATGACTCAATAGCGTGACCCAGTGTATGGCCGTAATTAAGTGTCTTTCTAATACTTTGTTCTCTAGGATCTTGAAGTACAATTTCATTTTTTATGATAATGCTCTCATAGATGAGTTGGCTCAAATCATCTGTGGTCATTTCGCTCAAGTTTTTAAGCTTGTTCCAGTAAGATTGATCTGCAATGAGTCCGTGTTTATACATTTCTGCAAGTCCAGAACGAAGTTCTTCTGGTGGTAATGTAGCCAGAAAAGCACCGTCTATAAGTACCATTTGTGGGTTGTTTATAACACCTATGAGATTCTTAAGTGTGCCTAAATCAACACCTGTTTTACCACCTACGCTGGCATCTACCATAGAGAGAAGAGAGGTCGGGACATTTATAAAGTCCATACCACGTTTAAAAGTACTTGCTACAAAGCCGCCTAGATCTGTAACAACTCCTCCACCTACGTTAATCACAAGTCCTTTTCTATCTGCATCTAGTGCTGCAAGGGCGTCCCAAACTCCACTACAGGTTTCTATCGTTTTATTAATCTCACCGTGCGGTATCTCTATGACTTCTATAGGAATTTCGGTAGCTAGATTGCCTAAAAATGGAGCAAGACAATCTTCGTGGGTATGATCATCTACTATTACAAATATCTTACTGTAAGAGCTTTGGAGTAATAGTACATTAAGGGCATCATATCCAGATTGATTAAAAACGATATCGTATGAAGCAGCTTGAATGGTAGTCATTATAATGTGATTTTAACAGTTGCAAATTACTCACTTTTGGTTTAAAAAAGTGGAATCTAGATGTATATTTGTCCAACTAATTTAAGCATATGCAAACCTCTCTTTTTGATAATACAGAAAATGCCTTCAAGCTCAAATCTGATAGTGAGTTAGAACGCGCGTACTTTCTTTTTAAAATGATTTCTAAAGAACCACTTGTACGTATAGGTACGGCAGCAACTCGTTTTGCACTTAATGCAAACCTGCCAGTAGAAGGTCTTATACGATCTACTGTTTTTGATCACTTTTGTGGAGGTGTTAATGAAGAAGACTGTATGACATCTGTAGATAAACTGTATAGTGCAAATGTGTGTTCTGTTCTAGATTATTCTGTAGAGGGTAAAGAAGAGGAAGCCTCCTTTGATGAGTGTATGAATAAAGTGATAGGTCTTGTAGAGTTTGCAGATGAGAAAGATGCAATGCCTATCGTGGTTTTTAAACCTACTGGAGTAGGTCGTTTTGCAATATGGCAAAAACTTACAGAAGGAACTGCACTTACTTCAGAAGAACAGGTAGAGTGGGAACGCATAAAAGAGCGTATGCACGCTATATGTAAGATAGCAAAAGAGCGTGATGTAGAAGTGCTCATAGATGGGGAAGAATCGTGGATGCAAGGTGCCGCAGATGATATGGTGGCAGAGCTTATGGCAACTTACAATAAAGAAAAGCCTATCGTCTATAATACTTTACAGTGCTATCGTCACGACCGTTTAGAATACTTAAAAAAGCTACATCTTGAAGCGCGTGCTAGAGGTTTTAAAATAGGTATGAAGATTGTGAGAGGTGCTTATATGGAGAAGGAAAATAAACGCGCTAAAGAAAAAGGATATCCAACGCCTATATGTAAAGATAAGCGCGCCACAGACGAAAACTTTAACGCGACGATGCGTTATATTTTTGAAAATATAAATGACATCTCTCTATTTTTAGGAACACACAATGAAGATAGCTCTTTACTTGCAGTGAAGCTTATGGGGGAGATGGGAATCGCAAAAGATGATAACCGAGTGTGGTTTGGTCAATTATATGGTATGAGTGATCATATAAGTTTTAACTTATCTCTTGAGGGGTATAATGTGGCAAAATACCTTCCTTTTGGCCCTGTAAAAGATGTAATGCCCTACCTCATACGTCGCGCCGAAGAAAACACCTCTGTAGCGGGGCAAACTAATCGTGAGCTAGAGCTTATTAAAGCAGAGCGTAAGAGAAGAAGATTATAGTTATTCTACTATTTCCGTAGTATTATTGTTTTCTCGATTGGTATAGAGATCTATTGCATTGAGATAGTTAAGGCCGCCTTGAAGTGTTTGATCTATCATAAAGCCATCTAGCTCCTTGTGGTTGCTAGCAATCCACAGGGTAAGACCTTCCTTTTGCTCGGTCCATAATTTCCAGTTGGTATCGATAAAATCAACGTTATCTATCCTACTTATTTTACCATTAGTAAAACGTACTAAATGTTTTGTAACAAGAGGATTGTTTTTTAAAAACTCAAATCGTTTTGAGCTTGATGATAGAGTTACGAGAAGGCCATTTTCTTGTTGCTCGATATTAATAATCTTTACCTGAGGCATAAATACAGAATCCCATTTAAAATGAGTTTCAAAACTTTCTGGAGTAAAATTCATTACATAATCACCTTCTGTGATTGTGAGGCTGTCTGAGAATTGATTCTTAATTAATTCATAATCGCCGCTATTAAAACCGCTGTAGTAATTTTTTACAGTCGCAATACGTGAAGCTTCTTTTGAGGAACAAGCACTTATGACTAGTAGTAGAAGTATAGTGTATGTTGCTGTTCTCATAGTGGTATAGCGTTACTCTTTTATTTCTTTTATAGAAACTATGCGTACGGACTCTTCACAATTGTCCAGTGTCATTTTAAGATCTTTGCCAGTTTCATCCTCTCCGGTAATCACATAAAAACCACAAGGCTCTTTGCGTGTTTCGCTCTCACCAAAGTCTACTTCTCCTAGTTTTAAAAGTCTATTTATAGTTACAGTATCACGCTGCATAGCAGCAAGCTCTGCTGTAGCACCTGGTGATAATGTATAGGGTTTAATTCGTAAGTTTTTTAAAACCCGCTGCTGCGGAAAATAGGCACAACTTGTTTTTTTACCGCTAAAAAAGAATGCGAGTACGATAAGTCCTATAGAAAAACCACCTAGGTAATAACCTATACGTTTTAGAATGTGCATATGCTTGCTAGAAAATCAAAAGGTTGATGTCTCGGTAAGAAAGGTTAAACCAGTCTGCTACCGATTTTTTGGTTAAAATACCGTGGTAAAAATACAATCCATTTTTTAATCCTCGGTCAAAGCGTAACTTATTTTCTATACCACCTTCCTCTGCAATATCTAGCAAGTAAGGAGTAAAAATATTACTAAGCGATACAGAAGCAGTACGCGCAAATCTAGCAGGTATATTAGGCACGCAATAATGAGTCACTCCGTGTTTTTTATATGTAGGCGCATCGTGTGATGTCACCTCAGAGGTTTCAAAACAACCACCCATATCTATACTTACATCTATAATTACAGCGCCATTCTTCATAGCCTCTACCATCACCTCGCTCACAATCACAGGCGCACGGTTTGCACCTCTTACAGCACCTATTACTACGTCACAGCGTTTTAATGCTTTTACAAGGTTTTTAGGTTGTATAGTAGAGGTATATAGTGGTCTTCCTACATTAGTTTGTATAGAGCGTAATTTTGTAATAGAGTTGTCAAAAATTTTGACATTAGCTCCAAGACCTATGGCAGATCTAGCTGCAAACTCTCCCACAGTTCCCGCACCTATAATAACAACTTCTGCCGGAGGCACACCGCTTATGTTACCTAGCAACATCCCAGTGCCCGTTTCTGAGCTAGACATAATCTCTGCAGCCATTTGTACGGCGGCGGTTCCTGCTATTTCAGAAAGTGTGCGTACGGCAGGGTAGGTGCCATCTTCATCTTTTATAAACTCAAAGGCAAGTGCTGTGATGCGCTTGCTGGCAAGGGTTTCAAAATATTTTTTTTCTTGTGTTTTAATTTGCAAGGCAGATATGAGTACCGTCTGTGGGTTCATCATCTCGATTTCTTCTAGTGAGGGCGGTTCTACCTTTAAGATCATAGGGCAAGAAAACACCTTTGCTGTATCTTTTGTGATTTCGGCACCGTTTTCTGAGTAATCTTTATCGGTATATCTAGCGCCCTTTCCAGCTTTAGACTCTACCATCACACGGTGACCATTTGCAGTAAGTGCACCTACAGCATCTGGCGTGAGACATACACGTCGCTCTTGAAAATGCGTCTCTCTGGGGATGCCTATAAAGAGCTCGCCACGTTTCTTTTCGACCTCAAGGCACTCTTCTTGAGGGAGTAACATTTCTTTGGTAAAAGGTGAGTTGCTCGTGTCCATTCTAGTTTGGTTGGTAGTTACTCAAAAGTAAGGAATTATTTACCAAAACTTTACTTATAGTGCCCTAGAGGTGCTTATAGAGGTTTGTATTGCGCTTTCGCGAAAGCGTACTCACACCCTTACTAATTATTTGTAATGCGGGTGATGCATCTGCGTCTTACTAAGTATCTTTGCAATCAAAAATAAAAGGAGATGAACTACGCCGAAAATATATTAGGTACTATAGGAAACACACCTATGGTAAAGATGAACGCACTTGTAAAAGACTTGCCTTGTCTTGTCCTTGCAAAGTATGAGACTTTTAACCCTGGTAACTCTGTAAAAGACCGTATGGCTTTACAAATGGTAGAAGATGCAGAGGCTGCAGGTGTTCTTAAGCCCGGCGGTACCATTATAGAAGGAACCTCTGGTAATACAGGTATGGGACTTGCTCTTGCTGCTATCATAAAGGGGTATAAAATGATCTGTGTAATCTCAGATAAGCAGTCTAAAGAGAAAATGGATATTTTACGTGCCGTAGGTAGTGAGGTGGTAGTATGTCCCACTAATGTAGATCCAGAAGATCCAAGATCTTACTACTCTACATCAAAAAGACTTGCAGAAGAAACTCCAAATAGCTGGTATGTAAATCAATATGATAATCCATCTAATTGTAAAGCACACTTTAATAGTACAGGACCAGAAATTTGGGATCAGACAGAAGGTAAGGTAACGCACTTTGTGGTAGGAGTAGGAACTGGAGGGACTATATCTGGCGTAGGAAGTTATTTAAAAATGAAAAACCCAAATGTAAAAGTTTGGGGAATAGATACCTATGGTTCGGTTTTTAAGAAATACAAGGAAACTGGCATTTTTGATGAAAACGAAATTTATCCTTACATCACAGAAGGAATAGGTGAAGACATATTACCACTTAATGTAAATTTTAGTGTGATAGATGGATTTACTAAAGTGACAGATAAGGATGCTGCGGTATATACAAGAAGACTAGCAAAAGAAGAGGGAATGTTTTTAGGAAACTCTGCCGGGTCTGCCATAAAAGGGTTACTGCAACTTAATGAAGAAGGTAAATTTGGTCCAGATGACGTAGTGGTGGTCCTTTTTCACGATCACGGTAGCCGTTATGTGGGTAAAATGTTTAATGATGACTGGATGCGTGAGCGAGGTTTTTTAGATCAAGAGTATAAAGTTGCTAGTGATCTTATTAAAAACCACATAGACAAACCATTAATTACTGTAAAAACAGAAGAGCTTGTATCGCACGCTATAGAGCGTATGCGTGAGTTTAAAATATCTCAAATCCCTGTAGAAGATACAACTGGCATAGTAGGATCTGTAGATGAGGCCGACCTTTTTAGAGCCTATATGGAAAATAATGATGTGGCAGATACACCTATTAAAGATGTTATGGGAGCTGCATATCCAGTAGTTCAAAAAACTGCAGTCATTTCTGAAGTGTCAAAACTTATCACAAAAGAAAATAATGCAGTGCTTGTAGACCTAGGAGAAGGTAAACACCACATAATTACAAAGCACGATATCATAAACGCTATCTAGTCGTTGCATAGATAAGGTAAGAGCTAAAGAGGTGGACATTGTCTACCTCTTTTTTTTGCTCTCTCATAGAAGTAATAGCGTATCCTTATAATGTTTGTTTACAATCTAATTGCTTGTAATTAGTAACATTAGTTGTGAGAATTTTCTATTTTAGAACCTTAATACTTGGTGTCTATGCAAGAAGATTTTCTTCATTATTTATGGAAATTTAAAAAGTACGCTTTCGCGAAAGCGAAAACCACCACAGGCCTACCTATAACCTTAGTAGCTACAGGACAACATAATGAACTTTCGGGTCCAGATTTTTTTAATGCAAGTTTGCATATAGGTGATCAGTTATGGGCGGGAAATGTAGAGATACACTTAAAATCTTCTGACTGGTATGCTCATCATCACGAAAAAGATCCAGCATATGATAATGTGATATTGCACGTAGTATGGGAGAACGATGTTGAGATATATAGAGCAAATAATGACGCCATACCCACTCTGGTTCTCAAAGATTATGTCTCACCACAAGCGCTTAAGAATTACAAAAAGCTATTTGCAAATCAATCTCAAAAGTGGATAAATTGTGATGTAGATATCAAGCGTGTGCCAGCTATGATAGAAGAAAACTGGCTGGAGCGTTTATATTTTGAAAGACTAGCTCGTAAAACCGACCTTATCAAGCCTTTGCTAGAGATGGTAAATAATGACTGGGAGGCTACATTTTTTATATTGTTACTTAAAGGCTTTGGGACCAAAATCAATGCAAGTTCTTTTCAATCCATAGGGGAGAAGCTCACTTTTTCTGTAATACGTAAATGTGCTCCAGAGCCCTTTAAGCTAGAGGCATTATTGCTTGGTATGGCAAACCTCCTGCCAGAAGAAACTATAGATTCTTACCCTATGCAGCTGCAGGGTGAATTTGAATTTATACTACATAAATTTGCTCTTGACAGTAGTGGTATTTTGCCCGTGCAGTTTTTTAAATTACGTCCAGATAATTTTCCCACCATACGGTTATCACAAATAGCGCAACTATATCACAAGCACCCTAATTTATTCAGTAAAGTGATGACCGCAAAAAGCGTAGAGGAATTATACTTACTTTTTGATATAAAGGCGTCCATATATTGGGATACACATTATTCTTTTGGAAAAGAACAAAAGAAACGAGTAAAAAAGCTCACAAAATCTTTTGTGGATATTTTGCTCATCAATGCTGTCTTGCCGTTACGTTTTTATTATTCACAATATCTAGGGAAAGATGAAGGAGAGTTGTTGCTCAAAATGATACAAGCTATAAAGCCTGAAAAAAATAGTATCATTAAGAAATTTGAACAGATTAGAGCAAAAACAAAAAACGCCCAAGAGACTCAGGCGGTTTTAGAATTAAAATCTCAATATTGTGATGTAAATAAATGTCTATCGTGTGCTATTGGAAATTTCCTCATATCAAATAATTGAATTCTATTGTTTGTGTGGTAAGTATAACTTATATAGATTATAGATTTTACTAATTGAAAATTAATAAAAATAAGTTAAAGCTATTAAAAATCAGTTATTTTAAAAGCTTCTAATGGGTTTTTAAATTTTCACCACCCAGTTGTGATAGTATTGCTATAAAAAGCTCTTAGAGCTGTTTAAAATTAATATTTTGAATAAATATTAATTTTTATGTCTTATTGTTTAATCTTTAAATTCACTCACGTAGTGCATTTTTACAGATGGATATTTTTGTTGTGTCATCTGTAAGGTAAAAGGGGAGTCTGCAAGAAATACGAGTTGACCTCTTTTGTCTTTGGCCATAAATCGCTGTTTAACTCTCAAGAATTCTTTAAATTCTTCACTTTTAGGGTCTTCTGGGTCCACCCAGCAAGCTTTTGATACGCCTAGAGGTTCATATGTACATTTTGCACCATACTCGTGTTCTAGTCTGTATTGTATTACTTCATATTGTAATGCACCTACGGTACCTATAACCTTTCTCCCGTTAAGTTCTAATGTAAACAATTGTGCTACACCTTCATCCATAAGTTGATCTATACCCTTTGCTAACTGCTTAGATTTCATAGGGTCAGCATTGTTTATGTATCTAAAGTGTTCTGGAGAGAAGGCGGGTATACCTTTATAGTGTAGTATTTCTCCAGAGGTTAAGGTGTCACCTATCTTAAAGTTACCGGTGTCGTGTAAGCCCACAATATCACCAGGGTAAGAGATGTCTACAATTTCCTTACGCTCTGCAAAAAATGCATTAGGACTAGAAAATTTTAGGTTTTTCTTATTACGTACGTGTAAGTATGGTTTATTACGCTCAAAAACTCCAGAAACAATCTTTATAAAGGCAAGTCTATCTCGGTGCTTAGGGTCCATATTTGCGTGTATTTTAAATACAAATCCAGAAAAAGCATCTTCATTAGGTAGGACAAGACGTTCCTCGCTCATTTTAGGCCTTGGTGGCGGTGCAATCTTTACAAAACAATCTAAGAGCTCTCTCACTCCAAAATTGTTTAATGCAGATCCAAAAAACACGGGTTGTTGGTGTCCGGCAAGGTATTCTTCTTGGTCAAATGCAGGGTAAACTCCCTGTACAAGCTCTAATTCTTCACGTAAATTATTTGCAGAATCTTCTCCTACTAACTCGTCTAAGATATTATCTTCAAGGTTTGAAACTTGAATAGTCTCTTCTATATTTTTTCTACTATCACCACTAAAGAGGTTTACGTTTTTCTCCCAGAGGTTGTATATACCTTTAAAGTCGTAACCCATACCTATAGGGAAGCTTAATGGGGTTACTTTAAGGTGTAGCTTTTCTTCAATTTCATCAAGTAGTTCAAAAGCGTCTTTACCTTCACGATCCAGCTTGTTTACAAACACGATCATAGGAATATTACGCATTCTACACACCTCTACAAGCTTCTCTGTTTGTGGTTCGACTCCTTTTGCTACGTCTACCACGACAATTACACTATCTACTGCTGTGAGTGTTCTAAAGGTGTCTTCGGCAAAATCTTTGTGACCAGGTGTATCAAGTATATTTACTTTAATACCATTATACTCAAACGCAAGTACAGAAGTAGCAACAGAAATACCACGCTGGCGCTCTATTTCCATAAAGTCACTCGTGGCTCCTTTCTTGATTTTATTCGATTTTACAGCTCCTGCTTCTTGTATTGCTCCCCCAAAAAGGAGTAATTTTTCTGTAAGAGTAGTCTTTCCTGCATCTGGGTGAGATACAATCCCAAAGGTTCTTCTACGTGCTATTTCTTTTTTGAAACTCATAAGATGTGCATTCTTTTAGCTTGCAAATATACTATATAGTGGTTAGTGTTTGGTTTATACTGTATGTGGTTGTTTTGTATATCTATTGAGTGTTTAAATGTCTGTAATAAAGCGTTTTGGGGTATGCGCTTTCGCGAAAGCGTTAAGGTTTTATTGTACTTTGAGTTGATTTGTATTTCAAACATTTCTGTTGAACAGCTTTTTTTGTGTATTTTGCCGAGTATAAAATGCAATTGGGCTAAAAGTTGATTTTTCAAATTTCGAATTTCAATAATGGCGTATATTTGTACCCCCAACTTAGATTGACATAACTTAACTAAATCTCAAATAGAGGTTTTTGAAGTATTTTGTGAATTTTTTGTTGTGGTCTAATTTTGCAAACCTGCATCAAAATATAAGTAGTGTGTGTTCTCACAATGCTTAAATCATAAAAACTTTATTAAACCAATTTTGAGTCGAATTGATTTCGTACTTAAAATGTATAATTATGCTTTTGCATAATAATTAAATAAGATGAAAAGAAAATTACAATTAAGCAGTTTTATTAAAATCTCTTGTATTGCTATTGTTGCAATGTTGAGTTGTTTTGAGGTGAGTGCACAGTCGCAGTCACCCTCAATTACTTCTGGCGTTACTTTTGATTATAGCGATGTTCAAGATGTTAATAATGATGGTCAAATTACAGGTACTGAAAGAAACAGGCCGGCTACTATTAGGTCTATAACTGTAGGTACAAATGAATATAATACATTTGTGGTGCCATCTAACTATCAATTAACTAGATTAGGAAGTGCTGGACATAATCCAAATGGAATTTTCCGTAATGGTAGTCTTATAGTTAATAATAGTTCGACAGCTACACTTAATATTAATGATTCTAACACTTGGGATGATGCGGCAATAGGCGCTTTTCAAGATAAGAACTTAAACCATTATTTTACTTCAAATCCAAACGGAGCTAATTTCTGCGGTAACTTTTCCGCTGCATCAACTACAAGTGCTCAGAAGCAAACATTGTTCTATAGCCCTGCAATACCATCTAATCAAGATGGTGTTCTTGCAGTTACTGAGCGTGGTGGTAACAACTGTTACTATATAGAGATGTGGGGTACGCCCGCGGGTGGAGGTGCTGAACAAAAGTTGGGAGAGACATTTGTAAGAACAAACGGTGATTTAAGAACTGCAAATGTGCAGCCTCCTAATCAAGGAACAGCAGCTAGTGGAGATGAGTCTGATTATTGGGCTTCTGGTAGAACACTTGAAAATGGGCAGTCTATTGCTATTGCACTTTTTGAACTAAACGATATAGCACCTGTAGGGTCAAAAATATCAAGAGTAGAATTTGTTGCTGCTTCCAATGATCACGGAGATGGAAAGTTATTTATTCTTCAGAAATATGCTGTAGATCAACTAGAGATAGGGTGTCTTGATGAGATGTTTGAAGGGAATATTGATCTTTCTAACAATGTGCCAGTTGGGTCTCAATATTCGTTAGTAAATGGTCCATCACCTGCTGGTGCGGCATTTAACTTAAATAGCGATGGTACTTTTAGTTACACGCCTCAAGCAGGTTTTACCGGTGATGTGGTTTTTGAATACCAAGTATGTTTACCAGCGCCTAACGCTAGTGTTTGTGATACAGCATTTGTAACTCTTAGTTATGTAAGCCCTCCCGAGACAGCACAGGTAGATTTAGATTGTAATTCGGATGGTACAACCGACTTAATTATTTTAAGCCCTTTAGGGGATAATTTGGAGTATAAAATTAACAACGGAACTTTTCAAACTTCTACAATTTTTAATAGCCTTCCTGAGGGTAATTATACCGTTACAGTTCGTGATATGAACACTGGGTGTTTTCAAACTTCTATGTCTGGTGTTATTATACAAAATTTAGAAGTTGCTGTACCTGTAGATGTTACAGATGTAAGTTGTTTTGAAGGTACAGACGGCGCTATAAACCTTGAGCCATCTGGAGGCACACCTCCTTATGAGTTTGAGTGGAGTAACGGAGCCACCACGGAAGATATAAGCGGTTTGAGTGCAGGCACTTACACTGTTGTGGTGTCAGATTCTTATGGTTGTGAGCTGGAGGTTACCACTGAAGTTAATGGCCCTACTATGGCTGTAAGTATAGCTCCTGATACTACTATAATGGATGTGTCTTGTTTTGAAGGAAATGATGGTGCGATAGATATAACTCCTCAAGGAGGTACACCACCTTATACATATGTGTGGAGCAATGGTGCAACTACACAAGACATTTCGAACCTTGAGGCAGGATCATATACCGTTACGGTTGTAGATGCTAACAGTTGTGAGGTTGATGGTACATTTAGTGTTGAGCAACCTACTGCTGCATTATCTATAGCTGATACCATAACTAATGTGTTATGTAATGGTGATAGTAGTGGTGTTGTGCAACTAACAGTAAGTGGTGGTACTGCTCCTTATACTTATGAATGGAGTGATGGGTCAACTGCTGCAAACTTGGAAGATGTTGCTGCTGGAAGTTATTCAGTAGTGGTTACAGATGCTAATGATTGTGAAATACAGCAGTCTTTTACTATTACAGAGCCAGACTCGCCACTAAGTATAAATCTTACTAGAGAAAATGCTACTACTGCTCAGAATTGTGCAGATGGAACTGCTACTGCAGCAGTTACTGGAGGAACAGCTCCTTATTCATATCTATGGAGTAATGGTGCAACTGTTGCAAGTATTTCAGATCTTTCAGACGGTACATATTCTGTAACTGTTACGGATGCAAATGGTTGTGAGCTTTCACAAAGTGTTGTGGTAGATTGTATAAACACTTGTGATGCAGTTATCGCTATTGGTACTGTGACAGATGTGTTATGTGCGTCAGAAGAAACGGGTTCAACTACTGTAAGTGCTAGTTCTGAGGCAAATCCAGACGCTCTTTTTACATTTACTTGGAGTAATGGAGAAGTCGATGCTGGTGTAACTTCTAGTACTTTAAATAATATAGGTGCTGGTGTTTATACAGTGAGTGTAACTATAGATGGTACTGTGTGTCAGCCAGTAGAGCAAAGTGTGACAATATCTGAACCTAGTTCAGCTGTAGGAGTTACAATTTCTACAGAAGATGAAACGGGTCCTGGGCTATCTAATGGAGAGGCTACAGCTTCTGCTACAGGAGGTGTAGCTCCGTATACATACTCTTGGAGCAATGGAGCAACTACAGCTCAAATCGATAATTTAAGCCCTGGAGATTATACTGTAGAAGTTACAGATGATAACGGGTGTACTGTTGAAAGTACTGTAACTATTAATCCAGGAAGTTGTAATAACTTATCAATTACAACTAGTGTTGAAAATGTAAGTTGTAATGGTTTTTCAGATGGTTCTGTAGGTTCTAGTACTACAGGTGGTGTTGGTCCATTTACTTATTCTTGGAGTAATGGTGCAACAACAGAAAATATTAATAATGTAGAGGCTGGAAATTATACAGTTACAGTTACTGATACATTTACAAATTGTACTGCTCAGTCTACAGTTGCTGTAAATGAGCCTACTGTGTTGAGTGCAGGTATAGCTGTTAATAATGTATTGTGTTTTGGAGAATCGACAGGTTCTTTAAATCTCACCGTTTCGGGAGGTACTTTAGATTATACATATGAATGGAGTAGTGGTCAAACTATTGAAGATTTAACAGGGTTACCTGCGGGTAGTTATTCAGTAGTTGTAACAGACGGTAATGGTTGTACAACTACAGCATCTGCTGTAATAAATGAACCGACTAGTGCTGTAACTGCTAATGTTTCAAGTACAAACGAAAATGGTGCAACTTCTAATGATGGTACTGCCACTGCAATCCCAGAAGGAGGTACTCCACCTTATACTATATCTTGGAGTAACGGTGAAACAACAGAAACTATTAGTGGTCTCGATGCTGGTGACTATACAGTAGTCGTAACAGATGCTAATGGTTGTAGATATGAAGAAACAATAACTGTAGCTTCTACAAACCAAGTTCCTGCTCCTGTAAATGATTCTGCAACTACAAGTGAGGATACCGCTGTAGAAATAGATGTTACGGATAATGATAATTTTGGATCTGATGGTCCAAATGATTCAGTAATAGTTATAACGGAGCAGCCAGATAATGGGACAGTTACGGTTGATGATGGTGGAACACCAAATGACCCAACTGATGATTCTGTAATTTATACTCCAGATCCTGATTTTAATGGAACTGATACTTTTGAATATGAAATTACAGATAGTAATGGGGATTCTGAGACAGCTACTGTAGTTGTAACGGTAACAGGTGTGGATGATGTCGCTGCTGATAGTGCGAGTACTGATGAGGATGTACCTGTAGAAATTAACGTATTAGAAAACGATACTTTTGATGCAAATGCTGATGTAGCAGTAACTGATGTTACTGACCCTGCAAACGGAACTGTAGTGATCAATCCTGATGGAACAGTAATCTATACTCCAGATCCTGATTTTAATGGAGAAGATACTTTTGATTACACGGTAACAGTAACCAACCCTGATGGAACAACGACAACTGAGACAGCTACTGTAACGGTAACGGTAAATCCTATTGCAGATGTTGTTGATGATGCAGATACTACTCCAGAGGATACTCCAGTGAATATAGATGTATTAGACAATGATACTTTTGAAGGAACTAATAATGAGGTAACTGATGTTACAGATCCTGCAAATGGAACTGTAGTAATCAACGATGATGGAACAGTAACGTATACTCCAGATCCTGATTTCAATGGAGAAGATACTTTTGATTACACAGTAACGACTACCAATGCTGATGGAACCACTACTACAGAGACAGCTACTGTAGTTGTAACGGTAACAGGTGTGGATGATGTCGCTGCTGATAGTGCGAGTACTGATGAGGATGTACCTGTAGAAATTAACGTATTAGAAAACGATACTTTTGATACAAATGCTGATGTAGCAGTAACTGATGTTACTGACCCTGCAAATGGAACTGTAGTGATCAATCCTGATGGAACAGTAATCTATACTCCAGATCCTGATTTTAATGGAGAAGATACTTTTGATTACACGGTAACAGTAACCAACCCTGATGGAACAACGACAACTGAGACAGCTACTGTAACGGTAACGGTAAATCCTATTGCAGATGTTGTTGATGATGCAGATACTACTCCAGAGGATACTCCAGTGAATATAGATGTATTAGACAATGATACTTTTGAAGGAACTAATAATGAGGTAACTGATGTTACAGATCCTGCAAATGGAACTGTAGTAATCAACGATGATGGAACAGTAACGTACACTCCAGATCCTGATTTCAATGGAGAAGATACTTTTGATTACACAGTAACGACTACCAATGCTGATGGAACCACTACTACAGAGACAGCTACTGTAGTTGTAACGGTAACAGGTGTGGATGATGTCGCTGCTGATAGTGTGAGTACTGATGAGGATGTACCTGTAGAAATTAACGTATTAGAAAACGATACTTTTGATGCAAATGCTGATGTAGCAGTAACTGATGTTACAGATCCTGCAAATGGAACTGTAGTGATCAACGATGATGGAACAGTAACGTACACTCCGGATCCTGATTTTAATGGAGAAGATACTTTTGATTACACGGTAACAGTAACCAACCCTGATGGAACAACGACAACTGAGACAGCTACTGTAACGGTAACGGTAAATCCTATTGCAGATGTTGTTGATGATGCAGATACTACTCCAGAGGATACTCCAGTGAATATAGACTTATTAGACAATGATACTTTTGAAGGAACTAATAATGAAGTAACTGATGTTACAGATCCTGCAAATGGAACTGTAGTGATCAACGATGATGGAACAGTAACGTACACTCCAGATCCTGATTTCAACGGAGAAGATACCTTTGATTACACAGTAACTGTAACAAACCCTGATGGAACAACGACAACTGAGACAGCTACTGTAGTAGTAACAGTAACTCCAGAGGAGGATGTAATGGATGACGCTGAGACCACACCTGAAGATACACCAGTAGATATTGATGTATTAGATAATGATACTTTCGATCCTGCTGCTGATGTAGAAGTAACTGATGTTACAGATCCTGCAAATGGAACTGTAGTGATCAACGATGATGGAACAGTAACGTACACTCCAGATCCTGATTTCAACGGAGAAGATACTTTTGATTACACAGTAACTGTAACCAACCCTGATGGAACAACAACTACTGAGACTGCTACTGTAGTAGTAACAGTAACTCCAGAGGAGGATGTAATGGATGACGCTGAGACCACACCTGAAGATACACCAGTAGATATTGATGTATTAGATAATGATACTTTCGATCCTGGTGCTGATGTAGAAGTAACTGATGTTACAGATCCTGCAAACGGAACTGTAGTAATCAATGATGATGGAACAGTAACGTATACTCCAGATCCTGATTTCAACGGAGAAGATACTTTTGAATACACAGTAACTGTAACCAACCCTGATGGAACAACAACTACTGAGACTGCTACTGTAGTAGTAACAGTAACTCCAGAGGAGGATGTAATGGATGACGCTGAGACCACACCTGAAGATACACCAGTAGATATTGATGTATTAGATAATGATACTTTCGATCCTGCTGCTGATGTAGAAGTAACTGATGTTACAGATCCTGCAAATGGAACTGTAGTGATCAACGATGATGGAACAGTAACGTACACTCCAGATCCTGATTTCAACGGAGAAGATACTTTTGAATACACAGTAACTGTAACAAACCCTGATGGAACAACAACTACTGAGACTGCTACTGTAGTAGTAACAGTAACTCCAGAGGAGGATGTAATGGATGACGCTGAGACCACACCTGAAGATACACCAGTAGATATTGATGTATTAGATAATGATACTTTCGATCCTGCTGCTGATGTAGAAGTAACTGATGTTACAGATCCTGCAAATGGAACTGTAGTGATCAACGATGATGGAACAGTAACGTACACTCCAGATCCTGATTTCAACGGAGAAGATACCTTTGATTACACAGTAACTGTAACAAACCCTGATGGAACAACGACAACTGAGACAGCTACTGTAGTAGTAACAGTAACTCCAGAGGAGGATGTAATGGATGACGCTGAGACCACACCTGAAGATACACCAGTAGATATTGATGTATTAGATAATGATACTTTCGATCCTGCTGCTGATGTAGAAGTAACTGATGTTACAGATCCTGCAAATGGAACTGTAGTGATCAACGATGATGGAACAGTAACGTACACTCCAGATCCTGATTTCAACGGAGAAGATACTTTTGAATACACAGTAACTGTAACAAACCCTGATGGAACAACAACTACTGAGACTGCTACTGTAGTAGTAACAGTAACTCCAGAGGAGGATGTAATGGATGACGCTGAGACCACACCTGAAGATACACCAGTAGATATTGATGTATTAGATAATGATACTTTCGATCCTGCTGCTGATGTAGAAGTAACTGATGTTACAGATCCTGCAAATGGAACTGTAGTGATCAACGATGATGGAACAGTAACGTACACTCCAGATCCTGATTTCAACGGAGAAGATACCTTTGATTACACAGTAACTGTAACAAACCCTGATGGAACAACGACAACTGAGACAGCTACTGTAGTAGTAACAGTAACTCCAGAGGAGGATGTAATGGATGACGCTGAGACCACACCTGAAGATACACCAGTAGATATTGATGTATTAGATAATGATACTTTCGATCCTGCTGCTGATGTAGAAGTAACTGATGTTACAGATCCTGCAAATGGAACTGTAGTGATCAACGATGATGGAACAGTAACGTACACTCCAGATCCTGATTTCAACGGAGAAGATACTTTTGATTACACAGTAACTGTAACCAACCCTGATGGAACAACAACTACTGAGACTGCTACTGTAGTAGTAACAGTAACTCCAGAGGAGGATGTAATGGATGACGCTGAGACCACACCTGAAGATACACCAGTAGATATTGATGTATTAGATAATGATACTTTCGATCCTGGTGCTGATGTAGAAGTAACTGATGTTACAGATCCTGCAAACGGAACTGTAGTAATCAATGATGATGGAACAGTAACGTATACTCCAGATCCTGATTTCAACGGAGAAGATACTTTTGAATACACAGTAACTGTAACCAACCCTGATGGAACAACAACTACTGAGACTGCTACTGTAGTAGTAACAGTAACTCCAGAGGAGGATGTAATGGATGACGCTGAGACCACACCTGAAGATACACCAGTAGATATTGATGTATTAGATAATGATACTTTCGATCCTGGTGCTGATGTAGAAGTAACTGATGTTACAGATCCTGCAAACGGAACTGTAGTAATCAATGATGATGGAACAGTAACGTATACTCCAGATCCTGATTTCAACGGAGAAGATACTTTTGAATACACAGTAACTGTAACCAACCCTGATGGAACAACAACTACTGAGACTGCTACTGTAGTAGTAACAGTAACTCCAGAGGAGGATGTAATGGATGACGCTGAGACCACACCTGAAGATACACCAGTAGATATTGATGTATTAGATAATGATACTTTCGATCCTGCTGCTGATGTAGAAGTAACTGATGTTACAGATCCTGCAAATGGAACTGTAGTGATCAACGATGATGGAACAGTAACGTACACTCCGGATCCTGATTTTAATGGAGAAGATACTTTTGATTACACGGTAACAGTAACCAACCCTGATGGAACAACGACAACTGAGACAGCTACTGTAACGGTAACGGTAAATCCTATTGCAGATGTTGTTGATGATGCAGATACTACTCCAGAGGATACTCCAGTGAATATAGACTTATTAGACAATGATACTTTTGAAGGAACTAATAATGAAGTAACTGATGTTACAGATCCTGCAAATGGAACTGTAGTGATCAACGATGATGGAACAGTAACGTACACTCCAGATCCTGATTTCAACGGAGAAGATACCTTTGATTACACAGTAACTGTAACAAACCCTGATGGAACAACGACAACTGAGACAGCTACTGTAGTAGTAACAGTAACTCCAGAGGAGGATGTAATGGATGACGCTGAGACCACACCTGAAGATACACCAGTAGATATTGATGTATTAGATAATGATACTTTCGATCCTGCTGCTGATGTAGAAGTAACTGATGTTACAGATCCTGCAAATGGAACTGTAGTGATCAACGATGATGGAACAGTAACGTACACTCCAGATCCTGATTTCAACGGAGAAGATACTTTTGATTACACAGTAACTGTAACCAACCCTGATGGAACAACAACTACTGAGACTGCTACTGTAGTAGTAACAGTAACTCCAGAGGAGGATGTAATGGATGACGCTGAGACCACACCTGAAGATACACCAGTAGATATTGATGTATTAGAGAATGATAGTTTCGATCCTGGTGCTGATGTAGAAGTAACTGATGTTACAGATCCTGCAAACGGAACTGTAGTAATCAATGATGATGGAACAGTAACGTATACTCCAGATCCTGATTTCAACGGAGAAGATACTTTTGAATACACAGTAACTGTAACAAACCCTGATGGAACAACAACTACTGAGACTGCTACTGTAGTAGTAACAGTAACTCCAGAGGAGGATGTAATGGATGACGCTGAGACCACACCTGAAGATACACCAGTAGATATTGATGTATTAGATAATGATACTTTCGATCCTGCTGCTGATGTAGAAGTAACTGATGTTACAGATCCTGCAAATGGAACTGTAGTGATCAACGATGATGGAACAGTAACGTACACTCCAGATCCTGATTTCAACGGAGAAGATACTTTTGAATACACAGTAACTGTAACCAACCCTGATGGAACAACAACTACTGAGACTGCTACTGTAGTAGTAACAGTAACTCCAGAGGAGGATGTAATGGATGACGCTGAGACCACACCTGAAGATACACCAGTAGATATTGATGTATTAGATAATGATACTTTCGATCCTGCTGCTGATGTAGAAGTAACTGATGTTACAGATCCTGCAAATGGAACTGTAGTGATCAACGATGATGGAACAGTAACGTACACTCCAGATCCTGATTTCAACGGAGAAGATACTTTTGAATACACAGTAACTGTAACAAACCCTGATGGAACAACGACAACTGAGACAGCTACTGTAGTAGTAACAGTAACTCCAGAGGAGGATGTAATGGATGACGCTGAGACCACACCTGAAGATACACCAGTAGATATTGATGTATTAGATAATGATACTTTCGATCCTGCTGCTGATGTAGAAGTAACTGATGTTACAGATCCTGCAAACGGAACTGTAGTAATCAATGATGATGGAACAGTAACGTATACTCCAGATCCTGATTTCAACGGAGAAGATACCTTTGATTACACAGTAACTGTAACAAACCCTGATGGAACAACAACTACTGAGACTGCTACTGTAGTAGTAACAGTAACTCCAGAGGAGGATGCAGTTGATGATACAATAGAAACACCTGAAGATACACCAGTAGATATTGATGTATTAGATAATGATACTTTCGATCCTGCTGCTGATGTAGAAGTAACTGATGTTACAGATCCTGCAAACGGAACTGTAGTGATCAATGATGATGGAACAGTAACCTATACTCCAGATCCGAATTTCAATGGAGAAGATACTTTTGATTACACGGTAACTGTAACAAACCCTGATGGAACAACGACTACTGAGACTGCTACTGTAGTAGTAACAGTAACTCCAGATAATCCATCACTAGATGTATTTAAAGAAGGTAATTATGAGGATACAAATGAGGATGGAGTAGTGAACCTTGGTGACTCAATTATATACAACTTTATTGTTTTCAATAATGGTGATGTACCATTGAGCGATATTACTTTAACTGATGAACTAGTTGATGTAATGGGTGGACCTATTGATCTTGAAGTTGGAGAAAGTGATTCAATGACTTTTACAGCTATATACGCAATAACTCAAGAGGATATTAATACAGGAGCTGTATACAACCAAGCAATTGCTACAGGTCAAGATCCAGCTGGAGAAATAGCAACAGATGCGTCTGAAGATCCAACTGGTATAGATCCTAATAATCCTCTTAATGATCCAGATTGTATGGAATGTACTATTACAGTTCTTAATCAGGATCCGGAGATTGCAATCGTTAAGACTGGAACGTTTAATGATGAAGATGGAGATGGTTTTGCACAAGCTGGTGAAACAATCACTTATAACTTCACAGTGACAAATACAGGAAATGTAACAGTAATAAACATTATTGTAACAGATCCATTAGTAACTGTAACTGGCGGTCCTATTGATTTAGTACCTGGAACTAATGATGATACTACGTTTATTGCTGAGTATGTATTAACTCAAGAAGATGTGGATGCAGGTATGGTAGAAAACCAAGCGCTTGTAACTGGTCAGGATCCAAATGGAGATGATGTAGTTGATACTTCTGATGATAATAGTACAGTAGAAGGAGAAGAGGATATAACAATCACAGATTTACCAGAAGATCCAGGAACAATAGCAATTGTTAAGACTGGAACGTTCAATGATGAAGATGGGGATGGTTTTGCACAAGTAGGTGAGACAATCACTTATAACTTCACAGTGACAAACACAGGAAATGTAACGGTAACAAACATTATTGTAACAGATCCATTAGTAACAGTAACTGACGGTCCTATTGATTTAGTACCAGGAGCTAGTGATGCAACAACGTTTGTAGCTGAGTATGTATTAACACAAGACGATGTAGATGCAGGAATGGTAGAAAACCAAGCACTTGCAACTGGTCAGAATCCAAGTGGAGATGACGTAGAAGATACATCAGATGATGATAGTACAGTAGAAGGTGATGATGATATAACAATCACAGATTTACCAGAAGATCCAGGAACAATAGCAATTGTTAAGACTGGAACGTTCAATGATGAGGATGGAGATGGTTTTGCACAAGTAGGTGAGACAATCACTTATAACTTCACAGTGACAAACACAGGAAATGTAACAGTAACAAACATTATTGTAACAGATCCATTAGTAACAGTAACTGGCGGTCCTATTGATTTAGTACCAGGAGCTATTGATGCGACTACGTTTGTAGCTGAGTATGTATTAACACAAGACGATGTAGATGCAGGAATGGTAGAAAACCAAGCACTTGCAACTGGTCAGAATCCAAGTGGAGATGACGTAGAAGATACATCAGATGATGATAGTACAGTAGAAGGTGATGATGATATAACAATCACAGATTTACCAGAAGATCCAGGAACAATAGCAATTGTTAAGACTGGAACGTTCAATGATGAGGATGGAGATGGTTTTGCACAAGTAGGTGAGACAATCACTTATAACTTCACAGTGACAAACACAGGAAATGTAACAGTAACAAACATTATTGTAACAGATCCATTAGTAACAGTAACTGGCGGTCCTATTGATTTAGTACCTGGAGCTAGTGATGCAACAACGTTTGTAGCTGAGTATGTATTAACACAAGAAGATGTAGATGCAGGAATGGTAGAAAACCAAGCACTTGCAACTGGTCAGAATCCAAGTGGAGATGACGTAGAAGATACATCAGATGATGATAGTACAGTAGAAGGTGATGATGATATAACAATCACAGATTTACCAGAAGATCCAGGAACAATAGCAATTGTTAAGACTGGAACGTTCAATGATGAGGATGGAGATGGTTTTGCACAAGTAGGTGAGACAATCACTTATAACTTCACAGTGACAAACACAGGAAATGTAACAGTAACAAACATTATTGTAACAGATCCATTAGTAACAGTAACTGGCGGTCCTATTGATTTAGTACCTGGAGCTAGTGATGCAACAACGTTTGTAGCTGAGTATGTATTAACACAAGAAGATGTAGATGCAGGAATGGTAGAAAACCAAGCACTTGCAACTGGTCAGAATCCAAGTGGAGATGACGTAGAAGATACATCAGATGATGATAGTACAGTAGAAGGTGATGATGATATAACAATCACAGATTTACCAGAAGATCCAGGAACAATAGCAATTGTTAAGACTGGAACGTTCAATGATGAGGATGGAGATGGTTTTGCACAAGTAGGTGAGACAATCACTTATAACTTCACAGTGACAAACACAGGAAATGTAACAGTAACAAACATTATTGTAACAGATCCATTAGTAACAGTAACTGGCGGTCCTATTGATTTAGTACCAGGAGCTATTGATGCGACTACGTTTGTAGCTGAGTATGTATTAACACAAGACGATGTAGATGCAGGAATGGTAGAAAACCAAGCACTTGCAACTGGTCAGAATCCAAGTGGAGATGACGTAGAAGATACATCAGATGATGATAGTACAGTAGAAGGTGATGATGATATAACAATCACAGATTTACCAGAAGATCCAGGAACAATAGCAATTGTTAAGACTGGAACGTTCAATGATGAGGATGGAGATGGTTTTGCACAAGTAGGTGAGACAATCACTTATAACTTCACAGTGACAAACACAGGAAATGTAACAGTAACAAACATTATTGTAACAGATCCATTAGTAACAGTAACTGGCGGTCCTATTGATTTAGTACCAGGAGCTATTGATGCGACTACGTTTGTAGCTGAGTATGTATTAACACAAGACGATGTAGATGCAGGAATGGTAGAAAACCAAGCACTTGCAACTGGTCAGAATCCAAGTGGAGATGACGTAGAAGATACATCAGATGATGATAGTACAGTAGAAGGTGATGATGATATAACAATCACAGATTTACCAGAAGATCCAGGAACAATAGCAATTGTTAAGACTGGAACGTTCAATGATGAGGATGGAGATGGTTTTGCACAAGCTGGTGAGACAATCACTTATAACTTCACAGTGACAAACACAGGAAATGTAACAGTAACAAACATTATTGTAACAGATCCATTAGTAACAGTAACTGGCGGTCCTATTGATTTAGTACCTGGAGCTAGTGATGCAACAACGTTTGTAGCTGAGTATGTATTAACACAAGAAGATGTAGATGCAGGAATGGTAGAAAACCAAGCACTTGCAACGGGTCAGAATCCTAATGGAGATGACGTAGAAGATACATCAGATGATGATAGTACAGTAGAAGGTGATGATGATGTAACAATCACAGATTTACCAGAAGATCCAGGAATGATAGCAATTGTTAAGACTGGAACGTTCAATGATGAGGATGGAGATGGCTTTGCACAAGCTGGTGAGACAATTACTTATAACTTCACAGTGACAAACACAGGAAATGTAACAGTAACAAACATTATTGTAACAGATCCATTAGTAACAGTAACTGGCGGTCCTATTGATTTAGTACCAGGAGCTAGTGATGCAACAACATTTGTAGCTGAGTATGTATTAACACAAGAAGATATAGATGCAGGAATGGTAGAAAACCAAGCACTTGCAACGGGTCAGAACCCAAGTGGAGATGACGTAGAAGATACATCGGATGATGATAGTACTGAAGAAGGTGAGGATGATGTTACAATTACAGATTTACCAGAAGATGTTGGATCTATTGCAGTTGTAAAAACTGGAACGTTTAATGATGAGGATGGAGATGGTTTTGCACAAGCTGGTGAGACAATCACTTATAACTTTACAGTATCAAATACTGGAAATGTTACGATATCAAATATTGTTATAACAGATCCATTAGTAGCTGTAACTGGGGGTCCTATAGATCTTGAGCCTGGAGCTAGTGATAGTACAACATTTGTTGCTGTATACACACTAACACAAGACGATGTAGATGCAGGAATGGTAGAAAACCAAGCACTTGCAACGGGTCAGAATCCTAATGGAGATGACGTAGAAGATACATCAGATGATGATAGTACTGCAGAAGGTGAAGAAGATGTTACTATTACAATACTACCAACTGGAGCAAATTCAATAGCTCTTGAGAAAACTGGAGAGCTCATAGATCTTAACGGTGATGGTGTGTACGAACCAGGTGAAATTATTCAATATACATTTACAGTAACAAATACTGGTGAATTAACTATTGAAGATATTGTAATTACAGATCCACTTGTAGATGTAGAGGGAGGACCTATTACATTATTACCAGGAGAGTCTGATAGTACTACGTTTACAGCAACATATCTAATTACCGAAGAAGATATTGAAAATGGACAAGTATTAAACCAGGCAACTGTAAGTGGTGTATTACCTGATGGTACAGAACTAATGGACTTATCTGATGATCCAACTGATGATACAAACGTTGATGTAAATGGTGATGGTAATCCAGATGATCCAACGGTAACAATCATACCAAGTGTTCTTAATGTTACAGACCTTGAGGTATTTACTGGAATTTCTCCAGATGGAGATGGACAGAACGATATATTTATTATTGAAGGAATTGTAGACTTCCCAGATAATAATGTTCAGATCTTTAACAGATGGGGTGTTCAGGTATTTGAAGGAAATGGATATGATAACCAAACAGTTGTATTTAGAGGATTTTCTGACGGAAGAGCTACTATCAATTCAGATAAAGAACTTCCAGAAGGAACATACTACTACCTGATTAACTATCAGACAGAAGATGGACTAAAAAGATTGAGTGGATATTTATATATTAACAGATAACAAGAAAACCGCTTTCGCGAAAGCGTAATAACAATAACATTAGGTAAAACGATCAATCGGCTTAAACAGCGGAGGTCGTTTTACTAAATGATTTAAACTAAGATTAGAATGAAAAAGCTACATCTCATTGTATTGCTATTGATTACAATGCTAAGTTTTACTGAAGTAAGCGCTCAGCAAGATCCACAGTACACACAGTATATGTATAATACGGTGGCAATTAATCCTGCCTATGCAGGAAATAGGGGAGTTACTAGTATTGTAGGTCTTCATAGAAGCCAGTGGGTTGGTCTCGACGGGGCACCACGTACACAAAGTTTAAGTGTGCACTCACCTATAGGAGAGGGTAAAGTTGGACTTGGTCTATCTATAGTCAATGACGCACTTGGACCATCTCAGGAGACATATGTGGGAGTAGACTTTAGTTATACAGTTAATACTTCAGATACTGGTAAACTTAGCTTTGGACTTAAAGGAGGAGGTCACATACTCGATGTGGATTTTACTAAACTCACGCTTTTTGATGTGACAGACCCAAGGTTCTCACAAAACATTGATAATAAAATATCACCTATTATAGGTGCTGGTTTATACTATCATACTGATAATTTTTATGCTGGTGTAAGTGTGCCTAATCTTATTCAAACAGAACATTTTGATGTAGGTAATAATAGCAATGGAGCTAGTTTTATTGCAAAAGACCGTATTCATTATTATGGTATTATGGGCTATACTTTTGACATAAGTGATCAACTTAAATTTAAGCCTAGTACACTTGTAAAAATGGTACAAGGTGCCCCATTACAAGTTGATCTTACTGCAAACTTCCTAGTGATGGAAAAACTTCACCTTGGGGCAGCTTACAGATGGAGTGCTGCATTAAGTGGTCTTGTAGGTTTTCAAGTTTCAGATAGTATGTTGATAGGGCTTGCTTATGATAGAGAAAGCACAGACTTAGGTGACACTGTTTATAATGACGGTAGTTTTGAAGTCTTTTTGAGATTTGAGCTTTTCAATGAGTATGACAGAATGTTAACCCCACGATTCTTTTAATACAGTACTATGAAAAAAATTACATTATTTATATTTCTTCTTACTGCATTTTTTGGATACGCGCAGGAAAAAAAGATAGAAAGAGCAACAAAGAGATTTAATCAGTATGATTATGTAAATTCTCAAGAGATTTATCAAAAAGTAGTTGACAAAGGATATGAGTCTGGTGATCTTTTTAAGAGACTTGCAGATTCCTATTATTTGAACGCTAAGTATGAGGAGGCGGCAACGTATTATGGTAAGCTCATAGAGCAATTTCCGGAAGAAGTAGAGCCAGAGGTTTACTTTAGATATGCAACTTCACTAAGAGCTACAAAAGATTATGCATTATCTGATAAGATGATGGCTAGATTTTATGACCTTGGAGAGGATGATACTAGAGCTGTATTATTTAGAAAAGCACCAGATTACCTGAGAGAGATTGAAAAGCAAAAAGGAGCTTACGATGTTTCTATCACTCAAATTAATTCTGGATACTCAGATTTTGGATCTGCATTGTATAAGGACAAATTGATTTTTGCCTCAAACAGAGATACAGGCGGTTACACAAAACGTGTTCATAAATGGAACGGTCAGCCATTCTTAAACTTATACCAAGTTGATACTAGTAAAGTGGGACAAGATGGTGGAACTAAATTTGCTAAGCCATTTAGTGCTAATCTTAACACTCAATATCACGAGAGTTCTCCAGTTTTTGCAAAAGGAGATAGCGTTATGTATTTCACACGTAATAACTATAGCAATGGTATCTTTAGTAAAGATAGTACAGGCACAAACAAGTTAAAGCTATACCGTGCAAGTTATAGAAATGGCGCTTGGGGCGGAGTTAAAGAATTACCATTTAATAGTGATAATTATACCGTAGCTCACCCGGCTTTAAGCCCAGATGGTAAAAAATTATACTTCTCTTCAGATATGCCAGGTACTTTAGGTCAGGCAGATTTATGGTATGTAGCAATTAATGATGATGGCACTTATGGAGAGCCAGTAAACCTTGGTAATAGAATTAATACTGAGGGAAGAGAGAGTTTTCCATATGTAAGCGCAGCAAACGATTTATTTTTTGCTTCAAACGGTCACCCGGGCCTAGGAGGTTTAGATATATTCTTAACTAACTTAGATGCCACTGGTGATGATGTTACAATACTTAACATAGGAGAACCAGCAAACACTTCTAAAGATGATTTTGCATTTATAATTGATTCTGAAACTAAGACTGGATTTCTTTCATCTAACCGTGGTAAATCTGGTATAGATGATGACATCTATATGATAAGACAGCTTAGAAGACCAGAACCACTTTGTGAAATATTACTAACTGGTAATGTAACAGATAAAAATACAGAAGAGCTTTTAAAAGATGCTACTGTGGCTTTATATGATGATATGAATAATCTTATTGAATCTATTATTACTGGTAGAAAAGCAACTTTTGAGTTTGAACCAGAGTGTGATGCAAAATATCTTTTAAGAGGATCAAAGGATGGATACACTACAGTAGAAAAAAGAGTGTCTACTCCTAATCTGTCTGGTGAAATTCAAGAGTTTTTACAATTAGAACGTGCTACTCAAATTGCAAAACCAGGAGACGATATTGCAAAAATATTAAACCTGAATCCTATATATTTTGATTTTGATAAGTACTACATAAGACCAGATGCAGAGATTGAACTTGCAAAAGTTCTTGTGTATATGGAAACGTACCCTTCAGTACGTATAGACGTAAGATCACATACAGATAGTAGAGGTAATGATGAGTACAACCGCACACTATCACAAAACCGTAATGTATCTACTAGAGACTGGCTTATTGCAAAAGGAATTAATCCATCTAGACTTTCTGGTCGCGGTTATGGAGAGTCTCAGCTAGTTAATGAATGTTCAAACGGTGTTCAGTGTAGTGAAGAACAACATCAACTTAACAGAAGAAGTGAGTTTATAGTTTTAAGTAATAACTAACCTTACTTTCAATAATTTTAAGAGCGTCTCATATGAGGCGCTTTTTTTATGAGTTATTTGTATTTTTACAAAGCTTATGAAAGAAGAATTAGTCATCTTAGTAGATGAAAATGACAATAAAATAGGGCTAATGCCCAAAATGGAAGCTCACGAAAAGGCCGTTTTACATCGCGCTTTTTCAGTATTTGTCTTCAATGATAAAAAGGAGCTTATGCTCCAGCAAAGAGCACTTCACAAATACCACAGTCCCGGCTTATGGACAAATACCTGTTGCAGTCACCAGCGCGATGGTGAGAGCAATATAGAAGCAGGTACACGCAGGTTACAAGAGGAGATGGGTTTTACCGTTCCCTTAGAAGAAAGTATATCTTTTATTTATAAAGCTCCTTTTGATAATGGACTTACCGAGCACGAGTTAGATCATATACTAATAGGTCACTCAGAGCAAGAGCCTGTAATTAATGAGGAAGAAGTAGCTGCCTGGAAGTGGATGGGGCTTGAAGATGTAAAGCAAGATATTGTAAACAGACCAGAATTGTATACAGCTTGGTTTAAGATCATTTTTGATAAATTTTATAATCACATTGAGCGATGAGAATAACTGCACACAGAAAAGCACATTTTAATGCTGCACATAGGTTATATAGACCAGACTGGAATGATGAAAAAAATAGCCAGATTTTCGGTAAGTGTAGTAACCCTAATTTTCACGGTCATAATTACGACCTTACTGTAAGTGTTATTGGAGAGATAGATCCAGAAACCGGATTTTTGATAGATCTTAAAATTTTAAAGGATATTATAAAAGCTCAGGTAGAAGACTACCTAGATCATAAAAACCTTAACCTAGAGGTACAGGAGTTTAAAGAGCTCAACCCAACGGCAGAAAATATTGCAGTTGTCATTTATAATAGAATTAAAAAAGCATTAGAACCTAAATTTGATCTGGAGGTTACCCTATATGAGACACCGCGTAACTTTGTAACCTATAAAGGAGAGTAAATGGTATTAAAAGTAGGGGATAAGGCACCAGGCTTTAGTTTAAAAAATCAAGATGGCAAAGATGTTTCTATAGATTCACTGTTGGGGCAAGTACCTATGGTTATTTATTTTTATCCTAAAAATTTCACGCCTGGTTGTACTGCACAGGCTTGTAGTTTTAGAGATCAATACCAAGATTTTACAGATGCCGGGGCAAAGGTATTCGGTATAAGTGCAGATAGTGTGGCCAGTCATAAACGATTTAGAGCAAAGCACAACCTACCTTTTGACACCCTTTCAGATCAAAAAAATAAAATTCGCCGTTTATACGGTGTAAAGAACGAACTTCTAGGTTTGTTACCAGGACGAGAGACCTTTGTTATAGATGCCACAGGCACCGTTAAAATGCGTTTTAATAGTATGATGGCTGGAAAGCATATTCCTAAAGCGCTTTCTGTAATAAAAGGGCTGTAATCTTTTACGCTTTCGCGAAAGCGTACTCACAGCTCTAAGAGTTTTAAATACCCATCATAGCTTTAAAACAAAAAAGGCCTTCTAATAAAAGAAGACCTTTTTGAGCCGATGGAGGGACTCGAACCCACGACCTGCTGATTACAAATCAGCTGCTCTAGCCAGCTGAGCTACATCGGCATTGCGGGTGCAAATATAATAGCATTTATATCATATGTGCAACCCCAATTTGAAAAAAAATTAAAGCTTATTAATTCTTTCAATAAGACCGCTTGCATCTCTCTCAAGATCAGTACGTACGGCTTCTAAATTTTTTCCTCTATTTTCAACCTTACGGTCATTTACCTTTGCTATAAGGGTGTCAAATGTCTTAATTGCGTCATCTATAATCGCTTCACCTTTAGCAGCATCTTCTTTAGGGTTAAGCGCTTCCCATACATACACGGCATCAATGATGTCACCTAGTACAAAATTGATATCTTTCTTTAAATCTCTAATATTTGCCATTGTTCTTATTTTGAATGCAAAAATACTGTAATTTCTGAAGATGCGCTTCTGTTTATTAGGGTAAAATAAACCTAGTTTATAAACAGTGTGGCATTAATTTGCCTTGCGCTCCTCAAGTAGTCTTTTAACCTGTTTACCATATAAAGATTGCTTAGTCTTTCTTGGGAATGTCTTGTAAAGGGTATCTAGATATGATGTCGCAGCATCAGGTATTTGTGTTAAAAGTAGGTAAGGTGCTACCTCCTTGTCTTTATGTACAGCAGCAAAGTTACCTGTGTATAAATACTTTCTCTTGAGAAGGCTTTGTAGTGAGTCGTCGTAGGCCACAATATCTTCTTGTACACCGCTCTGTCTAGCCTCAAAAGAGCCTTTTATAAGATCAAGGTTTTTATCATTAAACTGCTTGTTCATATTTTGAAACTCTTGCCAGTACATTTGGTTTTCTGATCCTATTACTGCGGCAAACCCTTCAAAGTTCTTAAGTGATGTAGTGATATTGATAGCTCCCTCTTCTGCAAAGAAAGGTATACGATCATCATAACCAGACTCATTTTCCTTACTTAGGTGTAAATAGTAAACTTCTGGCTCTTTTATGTCTAGTATAAATTCAAACTCTGGGTCTCCATCTATTTCTAGAGAGTCTATGTTTACTAGTGCAGTGTCTTGTATATGCTGCACATACAGAGTCCCTTTTTTAAGTCCTTTTACGGTTCCTGTAAGTGTTAAGTTACCCGATTTTGAACACGATATAATTAAAAAACTTACTAATAAAAGGTATGTAATTCTAGTCATAATATAGTCTTGTTAAGGCCGCAAATATCTCATTATTTTACTAACAATACTAGCCTGCAGAGGCCATTTCCATTAAAATTGTGCACAATATCGCACCGTAGGTTCCTACCACGTAGCCAAAGACCGCTAGCAACACTCCCACACTCGCTAGTGACGGGTGAAACTCTGCTGCAACAACAGGAGCAGAGGCTGCTCCTCCCACGTTTGCCTGACTTCCCACAGCAAGAAAGAAAAAGGGAGCTTTTACAAGTTTTGCCATAAGTATAAGTAGGCCAGCGTGTATACCCATCCAGACAAACCCTATAGCTATAAGTCCTGGGTTATCAAGTATACTTAGTAAATCCATTTTCATACCTATGCTTGCAACCAGTATATAGATAAAAACACTACCTATCTTACTTGCTCCAGCACCTTCATAGTTTTTTGCCTTTGTAAATGAAAGCAAAATACCTATTGCCGTAGCAATTGTAATCATCCAGAAAAAGGTAGAGCCAAAAGACGCAAGGGCAGAGTCTTTGGGTATATCAGAAAACAGTGCAGACATACCACTCGCTCCCCAGTGTGCAATACCTACAGCGCCAAAGGCAAGCCCCAGCATTACCATAAGGTCATTAAGAGTAGGGTTGCGTTTTACACCTTCGGCAAAGGTTGATACCTTTTCTTTTAATTTTTCTATAGCTGTATTATCTGCTTTGAGCCACTTATCTATGCGTTTTGATTTTCCTATCCCTAGCAGTAATACCGCCATCCATACGTTTGCTACTACTATGTCTACGAGTACCATTTGCCCATACTTTGCAGGATTGTATTTATAAATTTCTAGCATAGCTGCTTGATTTGCACCACCACCTATCCAGCTACCTGCTAGTGTAGACAGCCCTCTCCATATCGCATCTGGACCAGCACCACCCACCGTCTCTGGTGAAATGGCAGAGATTAATAAAATAGCAAGTGGCCCGCCTATTACGATACCTAAGGTCCCTGTGAAGAACATAATAAGTGCCTTTGGGCCTAGATTTACAATAGCTTTAAGATCTATACTTAATGTCATAAGTACAAGCGAGGCAGGTAGCAAGTAGCGACTCGCTACATAATATAGCTGGCTACGCTCTGCATCTATTAATCCTACACTATTAAATATAGCGGGGATCAAATAGCATAAAAGTAAGGCTGGTACAACGCCATAAAACTTACCCCAGAAGCCTGATTTCTTTCCAGAGGTGTAAAATATGCCAGCCAGTGCAAGAGCGATGAGGCCAAAGACGATAGCATCATTTGTAAAATAAGGTGTGTTCTCCATAGTTGTGAGGGTGAGTACGCTTTCGCGAAAGCGTAAAAAATAATCGCTCCTAATTTATCTAGAAGCGTCCCGAAAATATGAAAATCCCTATAAATAGAGCCAGTAAGTGAGCTTTAAATTTATACTTCTGAAGCGTGGCGCAAAGGTGGTATCTGTAAAATAGTTGTCATTATAAACCAAAAATAAATCTGATAAAGGAGCAAAACGCCACTGCAATCTAGAGTTGATACCAAAGTTATCTTGCAAGGTACTGTATTGAAGCAAGGTGTTCCAAAATAGGTTTTTTGTAAATGTCACTTCTACACGAGGGTTTACGAGCCAGATGTCATTATCTGAGTAGGGGGCAGGAAGGTTTATTTTATCATAACGCGCGTTAAAACCTATAATTAACTTAGGTTGTAAACGTAGTGTTGCTCCTGCTCTTAGTGTTAAAATCTCACCATTAAAATAATCTCCATAGGTAGCATTTGAAGTATATGAAAGTGCCTTTCTTCTATCTGAATTATACTCAAGCTCTATACTATTATAACTATACTCACTGCCTTCTGGAAGTTCTAATCCTTCTGAGCGCGATGGGTCAAAGGTGTCAAAAAGCTTAGTAAAACGTGCTCGTGGCTTTACAGCGAGGCTGGCTGTATTTTTAAACTCTGCTTCCCACTGTGGAGAGAGCGTGCGATCACCTAGTGTGAAGTCCAGCTCTGGTCGCCATACATAAAATGAGTTGAGAGAGAATATATGTCTATTTATTGCTCCAGACTTGGGGAATATGAGGCGTTCAAGTTTTGAGAAATTTCTAAAAATATCTTTACGGGGTATAAAACCTAGGTCTGAGTTGAAGTCTTCGTTTACAAAGAGGGTAGCGCTGGTTGCTCTCCAGTTATTTCTATTATACTCAATGCGGGCTCCACCAGAAAAGTCTTTGCGCTCTACACCAGGGCTAAAGGATTTGTGTAGGTAAAATTTACCGTTCCAACTGTTATCCTCATTTGCAAGATTATAATCGAGACCTACTAGTCTGTTGTATTGCTCGCCAGGTTCTACAAAGGTTTCATTACCCGTGGCTTGTCTGTTTACAAAAATAGCAGAGATGTTTGACCGGCTAAAAACTCTATGCTGTAAGGCAATAACAGTATTATTATTTGCAGAGATCTCATTTATTTCATCTTTTTGGGTTTGCATATTGAGAAGCCCCACACGTAAGTTATTATTTAATTTACCGCTTAGCCTTGCACCTGCTACAATGTTATTTATAATTGTGTTACCTTCTACATCTTCGGCAATACCTATGCGTCTCGAAAAAAATGGATTTGCCGCTCTAGGATCTCCAAAATCTGCAAAGAGGTCACTATTTTCTATAAAAAACTGGCGTCTCTCTGGCAGCCCCACCTCAAAACGTGAGAGATTCGTGATAGCATTATCTACCTCTACTTGTGAGAAGTCTGGATTAATGGTAACGTCTAAATTAAGACTATTACCTATGGTAAAACGGGCATCACCTCCCACTTTTATTTCTGTAAAATCTTCGGGTATCTCTCTATCTTGACCTGCTATCGCATTTATATAGGGTATTATAGAAATAGGACTTTTTGAGTTGCCTAGCGGTTTTTCAAAAACCATATCTCCCATATAAGCCAGATTAAATATAAACTGATTTTGAGGTATGTTTATCCACGTGTTTCTAGTATTGTCTTGGGTGTCAAACTGGTAACTGTTAAAGCGCCACCTGGTCTCGCCTTCTCTAAATTTAAAAGCACTCATAGGGATTGCCCACTCACAAACATAATAGCCTTCATACTGCTTAGTCTCACCTACCCATTTTGTGTCCCAGCTAGTTGTAAAGCCTCTTAAGTCTGTACCTCCACCAGAGACCAGTGCCTCACGACGTATACCTAAGGGATTTGAACCAAAAAGGAAAGCATTGTTTCCATCATTAAAAGTGTCAAACATTAAGGTGATATTATCACTTCCGCCTGCTCTAAAATCACGCTTAAGCGAGGGAATAATATAGTCATCTCCTTGAGAAAAAACTTTAATACCTACATAAAGTGTCTTATCTGTATATAAAAACCTTATCTCAGATTGGTATGGAGCTTGTACACTATCTGTTGGAAAATATTGCCAAAAATTTGTTGCTACTTGAGTCTCATTCCAAACGTACTCGTCTAGAGATCCGTCTATGGTAATAGGAGTGTCAATAAATTTTACTCCTACTTCTTTTGATTGTGCGTAGGTCGTTAGGCTCACAAAGAATATTGTGATAGTTAAGGCGTATTTAAGCATTTATTGTGATTGGTTGTGCTTAAAAGTAGATAAAATGGCAATTTTATAACTTAAATTTAAGAAGCTTTTAACCTCATAAATAGATTTTACCCCTACAGTTATGTCACTATTATGCTAGTGAGTTTTTATAAATGTAGTTATCTCATTAACGAGAGCAGGAGCGATAGGGGCGGTTGTATTATTATATGATTTTGAGTTTTCTAGATTGTCACTGCTAGTAATGCGTAACACGTGATTCATATCCTCAATATGTTTTATGCTAGCGGTAGGTAAACTTTTAAGAAGTCTTGCAGACTCCTCAATAGAAACTTGTAAATCTTTTGTACCATCTACAATGAGCACAGGTATTGTAAGTTTTGCAATCTCGATGCTTGGGTCATACTGCATCCAGCTTGCCATAAAAGGTTGTACTGCAGGTCTAAATATAGAAGCCAGTGCAGGAGAGTAATTTTTTACCTTCCCTTCTTTTTTAAGCGTTGTAAAGGCTGTCGTAGCTTTGTCTTTAAGATCTGGCATTTGTAATGCTATTTGATTTATAATAGTCTTGTCTATAGACTGGCCAGCTCCTGCCAGCGATATAAAACCCTTAATTTCGGTTTGTTGAGCCGCCATCATCCCTATAAGTGACCCTTGCCCGTGACCTATTATATAGACCTCTTTAAAGCGTCCTTGATTATTAAAATAATTTACAACAGCAACAGCATCATTAATAAACATTGTGAAGTCTAGCTTTTCTTCTTGAAGTGCATTTTTCTTTAATAATGTAAGTACCCTTTTGTCATATCTAAAACTAGCAACACCCTCTTGAGCAAGACCTTCGGCGAGGAGTTTTAAGCTGTTATTACGCATCATTTGCTGGTTTCCATCGCGATCTGTTGGGCCTGAGTCTGGAATAATTATCGCAAGTTTTGAAGTGGGAGTTTCTGGGGTGAGTAAGGTTCCATAAACCATATCTGTGATACGGAGATCACTACTACCACTATAATTTTGAGAAAAGACCCCAGTTTGTACGAGTAAACAAAGTATCGGTATAAGTAATTTTAGCTTTAGTGAAGTTTGCATTAGTGTATGGAATTTATAGAGTTAAAGATAGTGTTGTTTACGCTTTCGCGAAAGCGGACTTATTCTTAATCTTTTTATAACACAGAAGAAGGTTGATTCATTGTACTTTTGCTCAAAATTTTATACAATGCGTTATTCTTTACTTTTAGTTTTTGTTTTACTTTTTTCACTACAAGCCACTGCTTTTGACTGGGGAAAAACGGGTCATAGAACCACTGGTGCTATTGCTGAAAAATACTTAACTAAAAAGACAAAAAGAGCGATTGCAGAATTACTAGACGGGGAGTCTCTTGCACTGGTATCCACCTATGCAGATGAAATTAAGAGTGATGAGAAGTATAGGTCTTTTGGACCTTGGCACTACGTAAATGTACCTTTTGACAGTTCTTTTGAACAGCACCCTAGAAGTGAGAAGGGAGATATTATAAGCGGTATAGAAAAGAGTATAGCGGTTATAAAATCTGAGACGGCTACAAAAGAAGATAAAGCATTCTACTTACGTATGCTTGTACATTTTATAGGTGATTTACACCAGCCTCTTCACACGGGTATAAGTGAGGATAAGGGTGGAAATGATTTTCAAGTGAGATGGTATAATGATGGTACAAACCTTCATAGAGTGTGGGATACGCAAATGATAGAGAGCTACGGTATGAGTTACTCAGAACTTGCAAATAATATGCCTGATCTTACTAAAAATCAAGAGAAAGCAATCGCCCAAGGTACTTATGTAGACTGGATGAAGGATAGCCGCGTTCTTTTAGAAGACATTTATGCTCACACTGAAAAGGGTGAAAAGCTAGGGTATAGATATATGTATGATTACTTTAATGTTCTCAAAGGACAGTTACAAAAAGGAGGTATACGCCTAGCTACTTTACTAAACGATATCTTAGGCTAGAGGTCTAACTTCTTCTTGCTTTTTAAACTGTTTTGGGGTCAAACCATTATACTTTTTAAAAATACGGGTGAGGTGACTCTCATCTGTAAATCCTAATTGATAGGCAATTTCAGAAACAGTAAAATCTGTATTTCTAAGTCTATACTTAACCAGCTGTATTTTATACATTAAAATATAGTGATGCAAGGAGTCTCCTGTTTGTTTTTTAAAGTATGCACTTATACCGCTACTAGTCATATTAAATTTATCTGCAATGGCACTCACCTTCATAAGGTCTGTGTCATAAACGTGCTGGCGTATGTAGCTTAGTAACGACTCTATAGTAGAGTGTTGATCTTTATTACCCTCTTTACGTAAAGGCTTTATGTCTCTCAAAATGTTTCTCGCAATAATACTCAAGGTAGTACTTACCATATTTGAGATATTATGTTTGTAAAACTCTTTTGCCATCTCATACTCTTGTATGATTACATTGTGCATATGCCATATGAGTGCTTTATCATAAGGGTTTGTGATAATATCACCCGGCATCTGGTTAGGGCTATGTATAATGCCTTCTATTCGATGTAGCCAGTATGACCTATCGGGCAAATTCATTTTACTAGAAAACAAAGACTCAGTAAACTGAAAATAACAAAAGGAGGTTGATCCCTCTATTTCAAACCAGTATTTATCTTCTGGGGCGATTAAAAATACGTCTCCTGTAGTATAAGTGACTATAAACTCATTGACAAAATGACGACCTTTTCCTTCTTCAATAAATATAATTTGAAAGAAGGAACGTTGATCTGTATCCTGATGCTTTCCAGTCTTTTCAAACTGCTTGATCAGAAACGTGTCTTGTAGACTAAATTGTTGCATAAAATGATAAGAAGGGGCTTTTAATTATGTTATATAAGATACAAATTTTATATGACAATGCATAATTACTGCTTATTATCAGATTGTTACAAGTTTTTTACAATTTTTTATCAATTTTTTACAAGTCCAGATTTACTATGCGTGCATAGTTTTGCGCCGTTAGAATATAGGAGTGTAAGAGTATGAAGTTTGAGGTATTGTCACGTTTGGTTTTAAGGTTAGTTGTTGGTTCCTTTTTACTCTTACATTCTATATATATGTTTATCATATATACACTGTTTGAATCTCAGGTAGATTTTTATCTAAGTTCCCTAGGTTTGTTTGTTAATGATTTTTTTTTGGTGGCAATACCTCTTTTTTTAATCATTGAGACCGTTGTGAGTATATTATTATTGCTAGATGTATGGGTAGAGCGATTATTACTAGTTGCTTTTTCTATTATCGCTGTACTTGGTACTGTATTATTTCTAATTAATGAAATAGTAATGCTTAGTGCAATGACGGTTATACTAGGTGCTCTTGTTGTACTCTTTAGAGTATTTTCAAGTAGTGAAGACTTTAAAGCGCTCAATAGTTATTATGCAAATAAAAAATACTTGTAAAAAATGACTTAGAAGTAGCTAGAATATGCTTAGTAACCCCTAAATTACTTACTGTTTTAAGCTTCTAAGTCTTATATAAATTGGCTTTCATCCCAAGAAAGATATCATTTACTCGTGCCCTCAATCGGGTGTGATGTTTAAAGCAGGCGCCTCCCCTAAGCGTTTGCTTTTTTATTTTACAACCCTAAAGGTCAGGTTTATACGTGGCGTCACTTGTTTTGCAGTTTTTGGTACTGTATGCTGCCAGCACTCTTGCGTAGAGCCTTTCATTAAAAGTAAACTTCCAGAGTCAAGCATAAGCTTTTTATTAATACTGTGATCTTTCTTATACCTAAGTTTAAAAGCTCTGGTTGCACCTAAGCTCACAGATGCTATTGCAGGGTTCTTGCCTAATTCTTTCTCGTTATCTGAGTGCCACCCATTGCTGTCATTTCCATCGCGATAGAGGTTAAGTAAGCAAGTAGAAAATGTAATACCTGTAATGGCTTCGACTCTTTTTTTTATTTCGCTTAAAGCGAAAGTAAATTCAAGCGGGTGCATCGTGATATTAGAGTAGGAGTAGAGTTTACCATTATTACCATAGAGGGCAGTAAGTCTAGGTTGTGCATATGTCTTTCCAAAGACGGTGATATCATCTTGTTGCCAGGGCGTTTCTTTATAAAGCGTATTATAAAAGTGTAGCGCCTCCTCTTTTGAAAGAAAGTCTTCGTAGTAGGTGACATCCCCTTCGGGAATATCAAGATTGTATGGCTCGCTAGAAAATAAGGACATCTATAAATATTGATAAGCCCAGTACATAAGTAAAAACTGTAGTGGTAGTCTTAACCATAGCAGCCACGCTGGGAATTTACCTTTGTGCTTTTCATTAGTAATCATATCTATATGAACCGTAAAAAATATAAGGAGCATTAAAATAATACCCCACACGGCAAATACTCTGGTAGTATCAAAGAGAAGTCCCACACCAAGTACAACCTCTGCCACACCACTCCAGAATACCATTGCTTTCTTAAAAGGTATGTAAGGAGGCATTATCGCTCCGTAAACTCGTGGTTTTATAAAGTGCATCACACCTGCAATGATGTACATTGCAGCCATAATATATAAGTGCCAGATCATAATTTTCTTTTGTTTTAAAGATACGGACTAAGGTAGTTTTATGGTGTCTTTACTGGTTAAATATACTTCTTACTGCTCTCAACAACTGTCTCATTTGTAATTTGTAAATGTTTTGGTAGTCGGTTATCGCGAGGAAGTACAGCTAGGTAGCGGTCTGTATTGCTAGTATATACATTTTTGTAAATAGGTTTCCTATTAAGATCGAGCATTATCACCAGCTCGTGTATAAACTCCTTGTGGTGTATGAGATCTGTACTACCTAAATGAAAGATGCCAGAGAGTTTTCTATTTATAATATAATGTATCTGCTGGCGTAGTTTTGCATCTGTTGTAGTGTTCATCACAAGATGTGGAAACACCTCTATGGCATCACCTAGTAATAGCTCATTTTTAAGAGCTTGTATACGTGGCGAACCTACCCCAAAAACCATAGGCAATCGCACAATGGCATATTGCTCTTCTGGTAGATGTCTCATAAGGAGTGTCTCCACACGTATCTTTAGTTTTCCGTATATGCTTTGTGAGAGGGTTTTATCATTCTCATAACTTGGGTAGTTTGAAAATGCGTCAAAAACATTTGCGCTTGACAAAAATATAATACGGCAACCAGTCTCTTGCGCATAACCGACCATAAGCTCGTGTGCCTCTAGCTGGTCTGTAAATGGACCTCGCAGCGCCGAGATTATTACCGATGGTTGTACTTGTTGCAATAATTCATACACATCATCATTTACAAGGTCAAACTTCAAATAGTGCTTGTTATCACTATAAATTCTGCCAGAATGATAGGTACCGTAGGTGTTATAATACCTGTACAATTCCTTGTATAGAGCATTGCCTAAAAAGCCACTGGCCCCTAGTATGAGTATCTTATCTTTTGACTTTTTAAATGCGATAGCTTACTTATTTTGTATAAAAAATCCCAAATTTCAAAAAGTAATCCTTTTTGAAATTTGGGATTAATTTTTCTGTTTATCTATCCTTTGTAAAATGGAGTCTTTACAACGGTTGCAGGTACTCTTTTCTTGCGTATCTGTATAAAGATTGCTGAGTCCGCTTTCGTGAAAGCGGTATCTACATACCCCATACCAATACCTTTATCTACAGATGGGCCCATTGTACCAGAGGTAACGTGACCTATTTTTGTTCCTTCTTCTGTAACGATATCATATCCTTGTCTTGGTATACCACGCTCTGTAAGTTCAAACCCTACGAGACGTTGCTTTAATCCTGCTTCTTTTTGAGCCTTAAGTGCATCGCTATTTACAAAGTCTTTTGTAAATTTTGTTACCCAGCCTAAACCAGCTTCAAGAGGTGAGGTAGTGTCATCTATATCATTACCGTATAGGCAATATCCCATCTCTAGTCGTAAGGTATCACGAGCTGCAAGACCTATAGGTTTTATACCCCAGTCTGCACCAGCTTCTAGAACCTTGGTCCATAGTTGCTCTGCCTCTTCATTTTTACAATAGATTTCAAACCCTCCACTGCCAGTATAGCCTGTAGCACTTATAATAACGTTTTCAAGACCAGCAAAAGGTGCTACCTCAAAGGTGTAAAATTTAATACCAGCAAGATCTACTTCTGTAAGGCTTTGCATTGCCTCGATAGCTTTAGGTCCTTGTATAGCCAGTAGCGAGTGCCCTTCTGATATGTTTCTAAGATCTGCATTATAACCTTTTTCTGCGTTTTGCTTTTCTACCCACGCCCAGTCTTTATCTATGTTGCTAGCATTTACAACGAGCATATATTGATCTTCTTTAATGCGGTAAACGATAAGGTCATCTACAATACCGCCTGTAGCATTTGGGAAGCAATTGTACTGCGCACCACCAACTTTTATTTTAGACACATCGTTTGAGCATACCCATTGTAATAGGTCTAGCGCCTTTTCTCCAGAAACAAGAAATTCACCCATATGTGACACGTCAAAAACACCCACACCGTTCCTTACGGTATCGTGCTCTGCATTTACACCCTCATATGATACGGGCATATTATAGCCCGCAAACGGGACCATTTTTGCCCCAAGGGCTTCGTGTACTTTTGTTAAGGCTGTATTTTTCATATAAAATCTACTTCGTTTTGATACACAAATGTAAGGAAAGGTCCTTATTTGATAGATAAATTAAATCTAAATTATCTACGTATATCGAGAGTGATTTTTAAGCCTATTGTCGAGTAAGATTTTATGCTTCAGTGTATGTATTCATTTTTTAAAGAGCAGAGATTAGCACTTTTTCCATCACTTCATAACCTGCTTTATTACAATGCACACCATCATAGGTGAGTAATGACTGCATCCCGTTTTGTGCATCTCTCATCACACTGTGATAATCTATGTAAGTGTGACCATTTTTAAGTGCGTAGTCTTTGAGTAATGTATTGAGTTCTGTGATTTTGTTAGCAGGCTGTAAACCAGTTTTCCAAGGGTAGTCATATACTGGAAGAATAGAACTTAAGAACACATCTATGTTATGAACTGTGGCAAGCTCTGCCATCGTAATAATGTTATCATAAATGGTTTGATTTGAGGTGACCCCGGTGTTACCTGCAATATCATTTGTACCCGAGAGAATCACTACTTTTTGCGGCGCTAGGTTGATCACGTCTTTTCTAAAGCGTAGTAACATCTGTGAGGTGGTCTGGCCACCTACGCCACGATTTATGTAATGGGGATTCTCTTCCCAAAACTCTGGGCTTGTACTCGACCACCCCTCAGTGATAGAATCTCCCATAAAAACAATGCGTTGTGAGTTGTTTGTAGTTTTTAACCGTTCATTGTCTTGTTCAAACTTTGTGAGTAGGCTACTTTCAGAAAATTTAAGCCACTCTGGTGTGCAGTCTTCAGTGATTACCTCTGGTGTGTCAGCTGGATCACCTGTTTCTTTAGTATGTCCATATACCCACGAGAAGAAATCTGGCTCATTAAAAGCATTTGTCCAGCTGTCGTGGTTTACGTTCGGATATAATGAAAATCTAGGCGTTTGACCGTTTTGTAGCAACGATTCTACCATAAGTTGAGAGTAGATTACTGGCACAACAGCATCTACCTCTCCGTGAAAAATCCATATCGGTGTTTGTTGTGCCCATCTCGCAGTATTTGCAGGATAGCCACCTCCACATATTGCCGTTGCAGCCGCAAAGGTATCTGGCTTGCTGGCGAGCAACTCATATGTTCCCATACCTCCCATAGAGAGCCCACCTAGATATATACGATTATGGTCTATATAGGACTCGTCAAGCGTTTCTTCTAGTAAGGCAGTAACCGCTTGCATTGCCCAGGTAGGGGTAGGATTTGCAGGATACTTAAAGACATTTTGGTTTTCTCCTCGTGTGACCTCAACATCTGCCCAGTAGTCACCTTTTGGACATTGCGGAAATATAACCACGGCAGGGTATTGCTCATTCATCTTTACAAAGAGATCACTACCGTGTACAAGCTGTGCTTGGTTATCACTACCGCGCTCGCCAGCACCGTGTAAAAATAAATGTAAGGGGTACTTCTTACTCGTATCAAAATTCTCAGGATACAGTATTCTATATGGAAGTTCTTTGCCTTTAAAGGCGTAGGTCTTAGCCTCAAAGGCTTTTAGTGCTTCACTAGACACTTGTTGAGCAGATATTTGTAAAGTTATGATACATAGTAAAAGCGATATATAATATTTCATTGCACTGGGTTTTCGGTCTATTATCGGGTATAACAACTGTAGAAAGTTACTATTTTTTTGCACGATAATGATACAGCTACCAGTATGATGGATGAAATGGGGTTATACGCTTTCGCGAAAGCGTTATTCTAACAAATAATTTTTGAGTTCTTGATAATCACTTATGGCGAGGGCATTTTTTTGAGCATTCATAAGTTCTTTTATTTGCTCAGGAAGGGCTAGCGGTCCTACTACTGGCTCTACAGCAGGTAAAAATTTTATGGGATGCGCTGTTTCTAAAAAGATACCGTGCGCACCTGGATGGTCTTTGAGGTATTCTTTTAGACCCAAGTATCCCACAGCACCGTGTGGATCTGCAGTGTAGTTGTGCTGCTTATATATATCAAGCATCGCGCCTCTAGTGGCATTATCACAGTATGAATATGATGAAAACTTAGTAGATAAAAGTTGTCTGCTATTTTCAAAAAGCTGAAGCACTCTCACAAAGTTGCTGGGGTCACTTACATCCATCGCGTTACTTATGGTAGGCACAGTAGGAGTAGGGCTGTAATCACCCGTTTTCATAAACCTAGGTATAGTGGTATTACTATTTACAGCCGCTACAAAGTGATGCACGGGCATCCCCATAAGGTGCGCCACCATACCAGCACAAATGTTTCCAAAGTTACCACTAGGTACAGAAAACACAATCTTATCTGCCTTGCCCTGTTTTTTTAATTCTTTATATGCAAATAGGTAATACAGTGATTGTGGTAACCACCTAGCAACATTAATACTATTTGCAGAGGTAAGCTGTTTTTTACTTGTGATATCTGTGTCTAAAAATGCTCCTTTTACCATAGCCTGACAGTCGTCAAAGGTGCCGTCTACCTCTAGAGCAGTAATATTTTCTCCCAGCGTGGTGAGCTGTCGCTCCTGCACGTCAGACACTTTACCAGAGGGGTAGAGTATGACTACTTTTATACCAGGAACTTTATAAAAACCTCTTGCCACAGCGCCGCCAGTGTCACCACTAGTAGCCACTAGTACGGTTACTTCTTCTTGCTGGTCTTGCTCTTTAAGAAAGTGACCTAAGCATCTAGCCATAAAGCGAGCTCCCACGTCTTTAAATGCCATTGTAGGCCCGTGAAAGAGTTCAAGCGTACCTATATGGCTTGTAATGGGAACGATAGGAAAGTCAAATGATAATACATCTGCTACAATTTCTCTAAGAGTAGTCTCATCCATCGTGTCACCTACGTAAGGTTGCATCACTTGGTAAGCAATTTCTTCTTTAGACAGCTCTTCTATAGTTTCCCAAAACTGCGTAGGTAATGTAGGTATGCGCTCAGGAAAATACAGTCCTTTATCTGGTGCAATTCCTTTTATAACTGCGGTGTCAAAGGTTACCTGTGGTGCTTTATTATTGAGACTGTAATAGTGCATTATTTAGAGAATTACTTTGTTGCTATAAGGTGTATCATTAAAAAGTAAATCTAATAGGTTTTACGGGATTTTTCAGCATTTTCCGGGTAAAAGGATAGATGTTAATATAGAATTATAAACTCATTACTATTTGAATAACAGAGGTTTGTGTGAAAAAATAAACGCTATTCATAAAGAATAGCGTTTGAGATTATATTTTGTTATTGCAAGTTTACTCTGCAAATGTTCCGTCTGCAGGTTTTTCAAATAGATTTTTATCTAGTTGAGTAGCTGTGGCTGTAGGTTTTGTAAAGTTCATTGCGTTGCGCATCTCCGTAGGTTGTCCTTCCTCTACATTATACCATTGTAGCTCACTAGGGAGTTGTAATCCATTTACTTCCTGCCATTTGTCATATTTAATGTAGCTGTAACGCTCGCTCGGACCTTCCTGACCATAGGTAACTGTATATGCTAGCCACGCCATTTGGTTTGTACTAGGATCTCTATAGATGATATAATTATCATCAGACGCGTCACCTACACCGTCTTCAAAGCTAATTTTTGTGCCAGGGTAATCTACACCATCTTTAGATAGGGTAGGAGCCTCACTATACGTGATACCTTCATCACCTAGTACAAATGGCATTGCATAAAAGTAAAACATAAGATTGTGGTAAAAACGTGCTCTTTCTGGCTTAAAAGCAAGACTATCTTGCTTGAGCCATACTTTTTCTCCGTCAAAACCTAATGTATATGCTGGTGTCTCGATACGTGTTTTTCTAGATTTTAAATCTACAGTATGTACTTCTTCTATATCACCTTTAGGAAGTGTAAAGCATAGGTTGTTCATTGCATTCCAAGTGTCAATACCTCCGTGCGCTTTAAAAATAGCGGCTATACCTTCTGGATATTCTCTTAGCGGTATCTCAGCTACAGTTTCTTCTGTAATAGTAGTTTGCTTTGTTTCTGTCTTGCAACTTGCGAGCAGTACGATAGCTGCTAGTACGAGTAGATTGTTTTTCATTTTGAATTGGTTATAATTAGCCTGTTTTGTAGTAAAAATAGGCGATTACTTACAAAGGAGGTTAATCTTCTTCGGTGAGTTTAAAAAAATCGTTTACGGGTTTATTAAAAAGTGCAGATAGTTTTAAAGCAAGTACGGTAGATGGTACGTACCTATTCTTTTCTATTGAGTTAATAGTTTGTCTTGAGACGCCTATTTTTTTTGCAAGATCATCTTGAGTGAGATCTAGTATAGCGCGTTCTACCTTAAGAGTGTTAGTCATTTGCAGCGCTTTTAAAAACGTGAAAAACTAATATCTGGCAGAAGAGTAATACCCATAGCACAAAGAAGTCGTTTACCGGTTTTAGTGTTGAGCCACCATCTACTATAGTCTCAGCACCTAGCGTAATAAATGGCATAATAAGCGTTTGTATCACTCCTAGTGTAAAAGCAATCATATATGACTTCATACGCATACTCTTGATAAACTCATCTTCTATAGGTTCTTTGGCTAGAGAGACCATAAGTAAACCTATGAGCATCGTGTATTTTACAATTATTACTATTGTTGATTTTAGACTTTCATCTGTGATGATTATGCTAGATACAAATAGCGATATAAAAGAAACTATAAATAGTACCCACCCCACTTTTTTAAAATGATGTGGTAGTTGAAACTTGCTAACCTTCTCTAGACTCCTGCGCTCACACGCAATAATTTTCTTTATACTCATACTAATTTTCTTTAAGTAATTATAACTTAACTTTCCAAAATGGAAAGATAATTTGTTATAATGTCAAATATACTTTACATTTTGTAATTATTAACTATTTTGAGCAACTATTTATCTAATCTTCAGAATATTCTACATTTGCGCTATGTCAAAATATATTTCTAGTCTTCAAAACCCAACGGTAAAACGTTTACTTCAACTTCAAGAAAAGTCACGCACTCGTAAGAAGGAAGGTGGTTTTATAATAGAAGGTAAACGTGAGATTGAGCTGGCTATCGCTGGCGGCTATACGATTACTGAGGTGTATTATGACGAGCAACTCATAACGCCATTTTCGGTAGAAGAACTTGTGGGGAGTACAGTACATCTTACGTGCCTAGCAACAGAGGTATACAAGAAAGTAGCTTACAGAGCAGGTACTGAGGGGGTGATCACTTTCGCGAAAGCAAAAAAAACCACATTATCAGAATTACAATTACCAGTAAATCCACTCATACTAGTTGCCGAAGCACCAGAAAAACCTGGTAACATAGGCGCACTACTTCGCACAGCAGATGCTGCCGCGGTCGATGCCGTTATTATAGCAAACCCCAAAACAGATTTGTATAATCCTAACATCATACGTTCCAGCGTGGGGTGTGTGTTTACAACACAAATTGCTACTGGGAGTACGGAGGAGGTTATCTCTTTCTTGCAAGAAAAGGATGTCGCTATATATAGCGCGATATTACAAGAGGCGGTAGACTATGCAACGCAGGCATATACAGGTGGTAGTGCTATTGTGGTGGGTACAGAGGCTACCGGTTTATCTCCAGAGTGGAGAACGGTGGGTACAAATATTAAAATCCCTATGCGTGGTAAAATAGACTCTATGAATGTTTCTGTAGCAGCGGGAATATTAATTTTTGAGGCTAGAAGACAGCGCTCTTAGAGTAAAGATTATTCTATAATCTCAATAGTCATATACACATTTTCTAGTGGCCACTCACTGCCGTCTACTTCGAGTTTATTAATTTCATCTATCACGCTCATACCTTTAGTCACGTGGCCAAAAACGGTGTGATCTCCATCTAGGTGATGTGCACCGCGAGAAGGTTGTACTATAAAAAACTCAAAAGGAGCGGTTGCATTACTTACATTTTGCTCGGTGTATTTAGCAGAAGAAAAAGCCCCTCTAGTATGCGTGTGTGAGGAATTTGCCTCATTAGGAATCAAGTAACTCCCAAAGCTTGACCGGTTGCGCGCAGTACCTTGTGTGTCATTATTACCACCCTGCACAACAAAGTTAGGAGAGACTCTATGAAACTGTGTTGTGTTAAAATAACCATTCTTAACCAGCATAATAAAATTTGCTCTGTGTAGTGGCGTGTCCTCATAAAGTTGTACCTCAATATTTCCAAAACGAGTTGTGATTCTCACCTTACTCTCAGGGTTGTTTTCTCCATAGGTAGTAAAGAAATCAATAACGTCTTCTTGCCCTTTTATAGTAGGCTCTTTTATGGTACCCATATCTGGTGAAGGATCTTGTTCATCAAGAGTTTCTATAGGTGTGATGGTATCTTGTATCACAACCTTTTTGGCTACAGATTTACTTTCAGATTTCTTATCTTGACAACTTGTGCTTAGAGCAAAAATTATAATAATCCAGAGAAAGGTGCGCATATATGAAGTTTGAGTCATTTTTAGAATTAGTTTCAAAAATAAGAAAACTACCGCTTCCCGGGCGTGATGTACAGCTTGAGATGGCACCACAAGAGCGGCTTAAAGAGCTAAAGGAAGAAGATATTGCAAAGCACAACCCTAGACAAGCTGGTGTGATGTCCCTTTTTTACCCTAATAAGGAGGGGGAGACAGAGCTTATACTCATACTACGTAAAACCTATAAAGGAGTACATTCTAATCAGGTAGGGTTTCCTGGAGGGAAAGTTGAGCAAGAAGATAGAGACCTCGCACATACTGCCTTGCGTGAGACAGAGGAGGAGGTAGGTGTTGCTCAAGATGCGGTCACACTCGTGCGAGAACTTACTAATATTTATATACCACCCAGTAATTTTTATGTACAATCATTTATAGGCTACGTGCAACATACTCCCTCTTTTAAAGCGCAAGAAACAGAGGTAGAAGATCTCATCCCCGTACCACTCTCAGAATTCTTGTCTGATGAGGTTGTAATTACCCAGCGCCTCACTACCTCGTATATGGATGAGGTAGAAGTACCAGCCTATATGTTGCAGGGTCACGTGGTGTGGGGAGCTACTGCAATGATGCTCAGTGAGGTAAGAGCTCTTGTTAAGAAATCTTTAATATTGTAAGGTCTTTTGTATATTTACAAGCTGTTTGTAACCAAGTACGCTTTCGCGAAAGCGCACTCAAACGCACACAACTTTAAACTATTAAATGGGGCTATTCAAAAAAAATCCATTTGGACATATTCTATTCTTAAAACGCTGGCTCATTCGTATTGCAGGAGCAATGACACACAGGCGTTATCGCGGCTTTAATGAGCTGCAGATAGAAGGTTCAGAGATACTCACAAATTTACCAGATACTAACGTGCTTTTTGTGTCTAACCATCAGACCTACTTTGCAGATGTGGTATCGATGTTTCACGTATTTAATGCGAGTCTAAGCGGTCGTACAGATTCTATAAAAAATATAGGTTACCTCTGGAGGCCAAAACTTAACTTATACTATGTTGCGGCAGGCGAGACAATGAAGGCTGGTTTATTACCGCGCATACTGGCTTATGCAGGAGCCATTACCGTGAGTCGTACCTGGAGAGAAAAAGGAAAAGAGATAGAACGTCAAGTAAACCTCAAGGATACAGAAAACATAGGTATCGCTCTAGATGATGGCTGGGTAATCACCTTCCCACAAGGAACCACAAAACCGTGGAAACCTATTAGAAAAGGAACGGCGCACATTATTAAAAATTACAAGCCTATTGTAGTGCCTATCGTGATAGATGGTTTTAGAAGAAGTTTTGATAAGAAAGGTTTGCGTATTAAAAAACGTGGCATCTTGCAGTCTTTTGAGGTAAAAGAACCACTAGAGATAGATTATGAGAACGACTCTGTAGAGAAGATTGTAGAGCAGCTAGAATATGCAATAGAGCAACATCCTTCTTTCTTAAAAGTGATCCCTACAGAAGAGATAGAGGCAGAAGAAGCACTCAATAAGAAAAGACAGTGGGAATACTAGCCTAGTCTAGAAGTCAAACTAAAAAAGTAAAGCGAGAATACCAGTAGGTATTCTCGCTTTTTTTATGGTAAGGCAACAGCTTGACCTATTGCCTTGTATAGAAATTTAAACCCCCTACAGTTAAATTTCTAATTTCTTAAGTTCTCTATAATTTCTATTGAGCTTTCTTAATAATAACCCATAAATAATTCTATAAAGTCCCCATAGTAATCCAAGGGCTATAGTTATTACAACAATAAATTTGAGTGAGAGGTAAAGTAAATTCTCATCTGCAAGGGCTGGGTTATTTTGTATCATAATTGCATAAGCAATAGTAGAGGCAATTGCTACAAATGCCATACTAAACCATATGTAGTACTTTACCGTATTACGCGTTTTGATAATATTTTTCATTAATACTTTTGCAGAGTCTGTCGCTTGTATTTTTTTGAAGTTTTTATAAAACCACACGGCAAAAACGACAAGAGCCGTAAGATGCACAACAAGTACGATAGTATCAAAGGTTTGTAACCCAAACTGTTTTTCAAAAGCTTTTGTCTCATTATCGTTAAAAGCAAATGAGAGTACAATCCAAAAAGCAAATTCTATAAGACTTATAATAAATATAAGCTTCACTATAGAAGAAGACTTCTTAAGGAGCATAGGGTACAAATCTTCCTTTGTGTATTTAGGAAGGGTGTCTTCTTGTTTTTGCCAATCTTTTTTTAGCAACTCTAATTCGTCTACCATATGATTATGGGTTTAATATTTTCTTGAGCTTTTTCTTCACTCTATTCATCTTTACTCTAGCATTTACCTCTGTGATACCTAAGGTTTCTGAGATCTCGCTATAATTTTTATCTTCTAGATATAAAAACACAAGTGCTTTGTCTATATCGTTAAGCTCCTTTACGGCGCTGTACATTAACTTTAATTGTTGCTCTACCGTATCATCATACTCCTCAGAAGAGATGCGGAACATCACAGAGTCAAAATCTTGTGTTTGTACCGTTCTCTTAGACTTACGATATAAAGTGATGGCAGTGTTGAGACCCACTCGGTACATCCAGGTACTGAATTTTGAATCTCCTCTAAACTTAGGGAAGGCACGCCATAACTGTATCGTTATCTCTTGAAAGAGGTCATTGTGCTGGTCACGATTGTTTGTATACAACCTGCATATTTTGTGCACAATATTCTGGTTCTCCTCCAGTAGGGTAACAAATTTTTCTTCGGTGGTTTTGTCCAATGGTTGGTGGCTTTGTTATCTATAAGTAGGTTATTCTTACAAAGTGTTACACGCTGTTGTAAAAAGTTTTTTTATTTATTGAAGGACAGTGCGTTGGTGTGTGGTTTTCTTTGTTACGCTTTCGCGAAAACGTACTAATACCTGTTTTCTTAAAAAGAAAAAGCTCCTTTACCCAAGATAGATAAAGGAGCTTTAAAAGTAATTGTTTTTACTTAGTTCTTGATAATCTTCTGGCTTGTGCCATCTTCAAAGTTTACAATATAAACACCTGTAGTAAGTGTACTTATGTCTGCCTTTGTTACTTCCTTAGACGATATTAATACTCTACCTAAAATATCTACAAGTGTAAAGCTTGTGTTTTTTGTAAAGTAAAGTGTGTTACCTACGGTAGGATTAGGGTAGGCAACTGTCTGGCTAGCTTCTGCATTAAAGTCATCTGTTGAGAGTACATCATTTGCGAGTGTGTACACAGATACTGTAGAACTTACTTCATTTGCCACAACTATAAGTCCCGTGTTTGTAGCGTTATCTTCTGGCTGTATGTAAACAATTCCTTCTGGAGCAAGATCACCTGCAGGATCTTCGGCATCTGGTGTTACATCGCGATTATTTACATAGGTTTCAAATACTGGCGCTTCTGGATCTGAAATATTAAATACAGCTACACCACCTATGCGCTCAAGACCTACAAAGGCATACCAAACGTCATCTATCATTGCAAGGGTTACGGCTTCTGGTTCTGGTCCCTTATCATCAGATCTGTTTTTAAACGCATTTTCATCATCTGTAGCGTTAAAGATGGCTCCGTATACTTCATCTTCAGAAGTTATGCGCTCTAGTAAATCTCCACTGTCATAAACAATAGCACCTGTCTCTGCATTAAGAATAGCAAAAGAACGTCCACCATAAGAGTAAATCTGGTCTATGTCTCCATCACCATCTAAATCACCAGTAGCGCTTGTTGTTTTAAGTCTTCCTAGTGTTTCGTCTTGTTGTAAGATACTTGCATTAGGATACGCAATAGGATCAAGGTCAAGATCTTTTACACGCTCTTCTTCGCTGTATCCATCATAATCTCTTGAGTCACCTTCATTTGCAATTACAAGGTATTGTGTGCCATCTACAGTATAATTTGCAATAGCATCTGGTTGATACATTCCTAAAGTTTGCCAAGTAGACATAAAGACAAAGTCTAAGCTGTTTGAAGCATCTATAGCATTTTCTGGTAATTGGTGATCTTTATATCCATAAGGTATTATAGATGTAATCGTTGCAGCAGCGATATCTACTACGGCATATGCGTTGTTTTCTTGAAGTGAAACATAGGCAGTAGCCCCATCGTCACTTACAGTAATATACTCTGGCTCTAAGTCTTGTGATACAGTTGCTCCTGGACCATAAATACGAACCCCAGCTGCTGTAAGTTCTGTAAATTGTGAATCAAAACTCGTAAAAGAAAGTGAAGTCACATCATCTTGTACCACAGCCGCAGCGCCAGCAGCAAGGTCTATAATTGATACTGATCCTTCTGGGTCTACTGTATAATCTGCATTAGGCTCTCCTTCATTTGCTACGAGTACTTTTGATCCATCTGGAGTAAACGTTAACATATCTGGTAAAGACCCTACCATTACATTTGATAAAACTGTACCGTCTGTATCCATAAATACAACTTGACCATTACTTTGGTCTTCTGCACGTACAGCTACCGCTACAACACCATCATATGAAGATACGCTTGTTACCTCACTACCGTACGTGTCCAGAACAATAGAGTTTAGTACAGTAAGAGAAGTAGGATCTGTAAAGTCTAAAATCTCTACAGCAGCATCCCCAGCATTTGATACAAACAGCCTGCTTGATCCAGCGTCAAATGTAATAATCTCAGCTCCGTTTACTTCTATGTTATTTGAGAATACCATACCTAAGGTATTTGTAGCTGTTGGGGCGTGAGCCTCATCATCTACTACATATATTGCGTGTGATACTGTCTCACCCTCTGTAGCACCTGTAATATCTGTTAGACTTAATGATACATAATAGTCTATAGAAAGATCATCATTATCTGTAGGTGTAAAAGTTACTTGCTGTGTCGTAGCCTCACCTGTTACAAAGTTTACAGCATTATCTACTGTAAATGATTCATTCTCATCATTTGTATAACTTACTTCTATGACAGCACTTACAGTTGCAGACTCAGATATTGTAACTTCTAGTGTTACCGCACCTTCATTTTCTGTAAGTTGTGTTTCTTCTTCTGTAAAGGTGATAGTAGGTAAAGTGGTTGTTGCAGCTTCATAAGTAGCTATTGGCCAGGCGTTTGTTGCTGTTGCTTGTGTAGCCATATTATCATCATCATTTTCATTAGGCCCGCTAAAGCTCCAGTTTGCAATTACAAAAGTACTTCCATCTGGTCCTGTTTCATTTACTCTAGAAGCCCATCCATCTAGATATTCCCAAGCTTCTCCGTTTCCATCTACGTTTATATCGCCAAAGGTGTCAATAACCGCATCATTCATAAAAAGCTCTACGGCATCATCTCCATTTATACCAGCAGCACCATTTACATAATCTGGATCAAAACCAAAGAACGTATTAAAGTTAGGTTGCTCAGACGCGATGTATATAAAATCTCCGGCAGCTGCGCTTCCTTCTAGGCTAAGCTCTACACCATCTGTACCGCCTCCATTATTTGCAGAGCCAACACCATATATAGATAGGTCAGAAATGTCATTAAGTACATAAAGCTCTATCGCTTTAGGAGTTCCTCCAGATAGAGGACCGTCATATACACCAGTAATGATGAGGTCTTGAGCCTGTATACTACAGTTCAATAAGAATGTAAAAAGTAATAAAAAGTAATGTTGTTTCATCTGTGTGATTTTTGTGGTTGATTAATCCCTTAAAAGTAGAAATCAACACACCAGATGATGAAATGTAAACGTTAGTAAACCTTTACGATTTGAGAAGTTTATGGCATATTTTACGTCTATAAAACCCTATGATAACCTAAAATTAAAACAAGGTTATTTGAGACTATGACGGCTATTATATTCTGAATTATAAATAATTACGCTTTCGCGAAAGCGTAACCACATCAAACAAAAAAAATCCGCTGCCCTTTCAAACAACGAATCTTTTAAGCAATCTCGAATTATAACTTGATAAAAGTATATCTAGAGTGTTATTCAATTGCAATGTTAAGGTTAAGAATGTATTAATACTTAGCCCTCATATAGGTAATCGCTCGCTCTATAATCTGTTTAAGTATGTCCAGATCTACATCTGCTAGTTTATTTATATACAGGCAGGCTTTACTTGTTTTGTGTTTACCTAATGCCGGCAGAAGATCATCTATAAGTCCAAAACCGGGCATAATATATATGCTTAAATTTTGCTTGCGAGGAGAAAACCCCACCATAGGCCAGTGTGCTTTTCTTCCAGAGGCATACACCATCTCATACTCATCATACCCTACAATACTATCTCCCCACATTACCGGCTTCTTTCCGGTTACGGTTTCCATAAGTTCAAGTAAGTAAAGACTGTCTCCTTTGCGAGTGGTGTGAGCAACAGCATTTATAAAGTCTAGTGGAGACTGGTCATTTTTTTTGGTTTTTACGTCAGACACGATGTAGGTAATTTTAAATTAGTTTTTCTTCCAGAGTGCATCTATTCCTTTACCTTCAAGTATAAATGGGATACAGCGATCTAGTCTCTTGCGCTTTGTAGCCTCTTGCTTTGCCTCATTTATATAATCTGCATAGGCACGTTGTTTTGCTTTTGTGAGCGCGGTAAAATGTAGTTTAAGCTGTGCATCGTTATACAGTTCATTTTTAAGCATTGTAGGCAATAGCACTTTCTTTACAGAGCGCACCACAGGCATTTTTTTACCATCTCGAGCATTTTGTATAGCCTCATCTACATAAGATGTAATGAGTTTTTCGTCTATAATATCATCTTCTGTAAAGTGTAAATGGCGCATTGCCTTGGTTTTTCCTTCTTGTGCATTACGCAATATTTTACCAGCATCTGTAAGATAGACACCTTGATAAAACCATAAGCCATAGTGCTGCTTAAAAGAAGCAACACCTACTACATTATCATTATTAATGGTATAAACTGGCATTCCCCACTTTACATCTTCTACCAGATCTGTACTCTTGAGAAGCGCTCTTATTTTCTTTAAGCTCGCTAGCCAAGGCACTTCTTGATTATAAAAATTATTCAGCTTTTCATCTTTAGTCATAACCTCAATGTACAAAAAATTACAATTGAGTTACAGATTATGACGGTTGGGAGTATTACGCTTTCGCGAAAGCGGGATTCCTTTCATATTTGTCTCACAATCAATCTAACGAACCACTTATGAAACCTCTTTTATCACTCTTACTCATTTTATCAAGTTATTTTCTCACTGCCCAAACCACCGTTTCTGGCATAGTGACAGATCCCAAAGGCGTGCCTATAGAAGGCGCAAATGTATTTCTGGACGGTACTTATGACGGTGCAAGCACAGACGCAAGAGGCGTATTTTCTTTTACAACAACAGAGACTGGCGAGCAGCTACTTAAGGTCACCTTCTTATCATACGAGCCTTATGAGATTTTTATGAATGTAAGCACCTTAAAAAATCTTAACATTAAACTACGAGATGATATAAACTCACTAGACACGGTTGTACTCTCTGCAGGTACTTTTGAGGCTAGTGATAACAGTAAAGTATCTGTTTTAAAACCACTAGATGTGGTTACCACAGCAAGTGCGCTAGGTGATTTTGTAGGTGCTTTACAAACCTTACCAGGTACCACCACAGTAGCCGAAGATGGTAGACTCTTTGTGCGTGGTGGAGATGCTGGAGAGACGCAAATATTTATAGACGGCATACGTGTTTTTACACCCTATACACCTACGGCAAATAATACACCTACAAGAGGCAGGTATAGCCCATTTCTTTTTGACGGGATCACATTTTCTACCGGAGGATATTCTGCCGAATATGGGGAAGCCCTGTCTAGTGTTTTATTGCTTAACACGGTAGATGAGCCAGATCAAAATAAAACAGATATCTCTATAATGTCTGTAGGAGCAGGGCTAGGTCTTACTAGAAAATTTGAAAAGAGTTCGCTCAGTTTGAGCACCTCATATATCAATCTGGCGCCTTATGTTGCGTTATTTCCTAATCGTAATAACTTTAATAAACCCTTTCAAGCACTGGCGGGAGAGGCGGTATATAGATATAGAACTACAGATGGACTTTTTAAACTCTATGCCGCTGGAGATCGCACTAGCTTTGATATCACACAAGAGGATATAAACAACCCAGAAGGATTTAATCTAGGGCTTACTAACAGTAATTTATATGTAAACTCATCATATACGGGTATGCTTAACGACACGTGGAGTATACAAACAGGAGGTAGTTATACGCTTGCGCGAAATGAAGCCAACATACAATCTACAACCCAGGTGCTAGACACAGAAAACAGTGCACACCTCAAGCTCAAACTAAAGAAAAGGTTTTCAAATAGATTTAAACTCTCCTTTGGCGCCGAACAGTTTATCACAGATTTTGATGAAGATGTCACCGTTGCGGTTAATGACAATATGTTTATTGGAAACTATGATTTTAAAAGTAACATCACAGCCGCCTTTGCCGAAAGTGATATTATCTTCTCCAGAGACTTTGCTATAAAACTAGGAGCGAGAGCGAGTTATACAGATTATATGAAAGATGTTACATTTTCGCCTCGAGCGAGTATAGCCTATAAGACAGGAGCAAAGAGCCAACTATCGCTTGCATATGGTGACTTTTATCAAAATCCGCTTAATGATTTTTTGAAGTTTAGTCAAGATTTTGAAGCTCAAAAAACCACACACTACATTGCAAACTATCAATACAGTGATAACGGTCGTATTTTTAGAGCAGAGGCTTATAGAAAGTCGTATAGTGATTTAATAACTTCAACAACAGAGTTTGCTAGCCCAGAGAGTGTTTTTACAAACGAGGGGAGCGGGTATGCACAAGGTGTAGACGTATTTTGGAGAGATAATACCAGTATTAAAAATATGGATTACTGGGTGAGCTATTCATATCTAGATTCAGAGAGAAAATATCTCAACTATCCAGAGCAGGCCAGGCCTACCTTTGCTAGTCCTCATAGTGTCTCTATTGTGGCAAAGTATTTTGTAGAAGACTGGAAATCACAAATAGGGATGAGTTTTCAGCACAGTTCTGGTAGAACCTATACAGACCGAAACACCCCAGGCTTTTTACAGGCAAATACAAAGTCCTTCAATGACTTGAGTGTAAACTGGGCCTATCTTTTATCACAACAAAAGATATTATACTTCTCTATCAATAACGTGCTAGGTTTAAGAAACATAAATGGTTACCAGTATGCAGATACGCCAGACACAGCAGGAATGTTTAACAGGCGAGCGCTTAGACCCGCAACAGATCAGTTTTTCTTTGTAGGTTTCTTCTGGACTATAAGTGATGATAAAAGTAGTAACCAACTTGATAATCTATAAAACGCAACCTTTTTATAAATTAAGTATCTTAGTAAAAAATAACCTATTATGAAATACCTAATTCTTGTCTTTTGCTTTGTAACTTTAATTGCTTGTGGTGGTGATGATGACCAGATGGTACAAGAGCCAGAGGAGGCTTGTAGCACAGAGATTGTTCCTACCTTTAGTATTACTATGCGTGATGCAAGTACAAATGCACTGCTAGAAGATGTTTCTATCACGGTGATGGATCAATCGTTTACAGTTGTATTACCAGAAGTGTCTCCAGGTGTATATGAAGGTCCAGATGAGCGCGAGGGAAGTTATACTTTACGTATTGAGAAAGATAATTATCAAACAATTATAACTGGACAGATTAACCCGCTCACAGATGAGTGCGGTCTAATTACTGAAGTGTTAAGTTATGAACTAGAGGAATTATAAATAATACACACTAATATATTCTAAGCCTGTAACCTAGTTACAGGCTTTTTTTATAGTACCTCTGTAACATAGTATTCTTTTTTACTACCTATAATCACAATCAAAAAAAAATAGAAAAATGAACGCACACGAAATAGATTATGAAATCTTCGGTGAGGAGATGCAGTATGTTGAGGTAGAGCTAGACCCTCAAGAGGGAGTAATAGCAGAGGCTGGAAGCTTTATGATGATGGAAGAAGGGATACGTATGGAAACCATTTTTGGAGATGGCTCTGCAAAGGATACGGGAGTAATGGGCAAGATCTTTGGAGCAGGAAAGCGACTCCTTACTGGAGAGAGCCTGTTTATGACTGCATTCTATAATGACGTTGTGGGAAAAAAGAAAGTAAGTTTTGCTTCTCCATATCCTGGTAAAATCATTCCAATAGATTTAGGAGCGATAGGAGGGAAGTTTGTGTGTCAAAAAGATGCATTTCTTTGTGCTGCAAAGGGCGTATCTGTTGGGATTGAATTTTCGCGTAAGCTAGGTAGAGGACTTTTTGGAGGAGAAGGTTTTATTATGCAGCGCCTAGAGGGTGACGGTATCGCGTTTGTACACGCAGGTGGTACAATGCTTAAAAAAGAACTTGCTCCAGGCGAGCGTCTCAAGGTGGATACGGGTTGTATCATAGGCTTTGATAGCTCTGTAAACTATGATATAGAGTTTGTAGGAGGTATTAAAAACACCATTTTTGGTGGTGAAGGACTGTTTTTTGCAACCTTAACAGGGCCAGGAACAGTTTACATACAGTCCCTACCTTTTAGCCGTCTGGCAAATCGTGTACTAGCAATGGCTCCAAAAACTGGAGGAAATAAAAGAGGTGAAGGATCTATACTAGGAGGACTGGGAGATTTACTAGATGGGGATAATAGTTTTTAGATAATTAACTATTTTTTAAGAAGTTAAACCCACGGTTGTTAACACTTTTGTAGTGCTTTTGTAGTATATTTATAGGGTTGAACAAAAAGCAAACGCATATAGTTGAAAACTACTTATTAAAAGTCTAACCTTTAAAAAACCTTCGAATATGGCGAGAGCAATGTTTGAATACACAAAGACTATTCTTGATAAGGTAAGTTTTGATAGTTCCCTTTTCTGCAAGGAGCTAGAAAAGGCTATTAAAAGATTACTACCTTACGAAATAGATGAATTAAGAATCTGGATTAACAAACTCGTTAAGACAAGGCCAGATCTAGGACAATGTTTAATATATTTAAAACCATAAAAAATGCCCCGTATGACGGGGCATTTTTATATGCTATAAATAAACCTCTTATCTATTAAGTGGACTTATAATCTGTACGTTTTGAAAAGTAATTGCACCTTTTACAACACCAGCTATGGTAGAGCGTAATGCCTCAATGATCTGCATCTTTAATTCACTCTTATGAAAGATGATACTCACTTCTCTAGCAGGAGAAGGTTCTTTAAATTCTTTAAATAACTCTTGCTCCTTTGCTGGCATATCTAGCGTATGTAGATAAGGTAAAAGCGTCATCCCTAGTCCTTCGTTTGATAACTTTACAAGTGTTTCAAAACTTCCACTTTCTAGTGTAAATTTTTCTTTATCCTTATTACGAGGTGTAGTACATAAATTAATCACCCCATCTCTAAAACAATGACCATCTTCTAGAAGTAATAAATCGTGCGTGTCTAAGTCACTAGGTTCAAGTAGATTTTTTTCGCTTAGTCTATGGTTATTAGGTACGTAAGCCATAAAAGGCTCGTAATACAGTGGGCGCTCTTTTATATTGGGGTTCTCTAGGGGTGTTGCGGCTATAGCTGCATCTAGATGTCCTTCCTCAAGACGCTCTATAATTTGATCTGTATTAAGCTCTTCTATTTTAAGCGTGACCTTAGGGTACTTATTAATAAAATTAGTAAGAAACATAGGTAATAACGTAGGCATTACCGTGGGTATTACCCCTAGCTTAAACTCTCCACCTATATATCCTTTTTGTTGATCTACAATATCTGTAATGCGATTTGCCTCATTAACAATATTGCGAGCCTGGTGTACAATCTTTGCACCTATATCTGTAAGCTCTATAGGCTTCTTACTACGGTCAAATATTTGCACATCCAGTTGGTCCTCTAGCTTTTGTATTTGCATACTAAGCGTGGGCTGGGTTACAAAAGTCTTTTGAGCGGCTCTTGTAAAATTTTGATGCTCTGCAACAGCGAGCACATATTTAAGCTGAGTTATAGTCATTGGTAAGATATCTACCACAAAAATAAGAAATGATTAATTATAACCATCTACAAAGCAGGTGAGAAGTAAACTGGGGACAAACAAAAAAGTCTGTGTACGCGACACAGACTTTTGAGTTGTTATATGAAACTAAAATTACATTTTAATCTCAAGTGTAAGATCTTCAGATGCTACTGTAAACTTTGCGTCGTTCCAAGTAGGAGGGCCAAAACCAGCACCACTTCCAGAAATTCCATAATCTTCTTTAGGCATACCATTTGCTTCAAAGTCCATACGGTTATTGCCATTCATATCGTGTAATGTGATAATACCATATTCACCTGGCTTTACATTTTCAAAAACGAGTGTAACTGTTTTATTTTCTGGTGTTGCAGACTGTGTTTCGAGAGGAGCTGCCTTCATAAAAGTTCCTTCTGTGTATAATGAGGCAGAGGCAGCTCCGCCATTATTTGTTAGGTTTGGGATAGTAACGGTTACAGTTACTCCAGATGCTTCTTGTCCAAAAGAAAAAGATGAAACGGCTGCTAGTAATAAAAAGATAATTGTTCTCATAAATGATTAGATTTTTAGAGTTGTTGTTTTTAATTGATGATGTAAATGTATCACCACACTTTCGTGAAAACAATCTGCTGTTACCCAACCGTCATTTTATGAGACTGAGTTGTAATAATCTAAATGTAAGAGCTCATTTTTAATAAGATAACCCTATTTGCGCTCGTATAGTATCTAGCATCATAATAAGTTCTTTACTCTTAGAAAATGTCATCACATCACTCTCAGTCTTTCTTAAGGCAAGCATCTCTTGACAATGTAGTATCTCATAATGATATCCATTTACATCTTTAGGCCTAGAAAATTCTAGTGTTTCTGTCACTCCATTTTCGGTAAGGGTTACTGAGCTCGGTTCGTGAAAACGGCTGTTTATGATAATTTCTCCTTTTTCTAAAATAATATGGCAGCGTGTAGGTGTCTCCTCATCTATCGCCGAAAATAATTGAACCTCCACATCTTGAGTATAACGTAAGTGCATCGAGCAGTTATGATCTACCCCAGTAGGGCCCAGAGTAGCCTTAGCCTCTATATCTTCTGTGTAACCAAGTAAAGAGAGCGCTGCAAAAACAGGATAGATACCCACGTCTAGTAAACTACCGCCACCAAGTGATTTATTGTACAGCCTAGAAGTCGTGTCAAACGGACTATTAAAACCAAAATCTGCCTTAAGTGATTGTATCTCTCCTAAGGTGCCCCCAGCTACTTTGTTAAGTACAAATTTATAATGTGGTAAAAAGTGTGTCCATAATGCTTCCATTAGGAATATTTTTTTCGCTTTCGCGAAAGCTATCATCTCCTCAACCTCTTCAAGATTCATAGCAAAAGCTTTCTCGCAGAGCACAGCCTTGTTATTTGATAAGCACAGGAGCGTATTTTCCTTATGAAACATATGTGGCGTAGCGATATAAACAATGTCTATGTCTGGATCTTGCGCCATCTCTTCATAACTACCATAAGACTTTACGGCTTTGTAGGTATTACCAAAGTTTGCGGCCTTTTCTTTATCACGACTCGCTACGGCATATAAGTTTGCACCCTCGGTGAGGAGGAGGTCATTTGCAAATTTGCCAGCTATCTTTCCGCAGCCTAGTATTGCCCAGTTTGTCATAGTGGTTGTTATTTATAAAAGTATTTTGCTTTCGCGAAAGCGTTCAAAAAAGAAAATTACACATAGTCCTTATCAGAACTTCCAAAGCTTGCCTGTAGCAACATTGCTAGCCCCATCACAAGACCACAACCTACTACGTTAAGCCACAAGTATGGAAACTCTATAATATCATAATGTATCAAGCCGTAAACGATAATAATAATTACCTGCGTGATAAGCGCTGCGATAAATACGGCATTGCTTTTTACAAATTTTATAAAGAAGGCTAGTAAAAATATCCCTAAGATATTTCCATAAAAAATAGAACCTATAATGTTTACTAGCTGTATTAAGTTTTCAAAAAGGCTGGCCGTACAGGCTACAATAATGGCGAGTATACCCCACATAAGTGTAAAACCTTTGGTGCTTTTTACATATAGCGCATCTGTCATCTCTCCTTTGTAGTTGCGCTTGTAAAGATCTACGGCTGTGGTTGCACCAAGTGCATTAAGTTCAGATGCGGTAGATGACATTGCAGCACTTAATATTACAGCAAGAAGCAAGCCTATAAGGCCATTAGGTAAGTTGTTAAGTATAAAGTGTATGAAGACATAGTCTTTGTCATTATTTTCTACCTCTGGAGCAGCTTTTGCGATAATAGTTTTTCCTTTTTTACGTAACTGTTTATCTCTATTCTCATAGGTAGTGATGTAAGATAGCGTCTCACCATCTCGCTCATAAGTGTCAAGAGTAGGGTCTTGAGCATAGTTAAATGCTGCTTGTTTTTGTAGTTCTTGGTTTGTAAGAAGTTGTTCTTCTAGCGAGGCAAATTCACTTGCATAAATAGATGATTTAACTGCATCTGTCGCCGCAGGATTAAAGTGTAGTGGTGCACTATTAAACTGATAAAAGACAAAAACCATCACACCTACCAGTAGTATGAAAAACTGCATCGGGATTTTAAGAGCGCCGTTAAAGAGAAGACCCATTTGCATTTCCTTTACATTTTTACCAGAGAGGTAACGCTGCACTTGACTCTGGTCTGTTCCAAAGTAAGAGAGCATTAAAAAGGTACCTCCTAACAGACCTGTCCAGACCGTATATCTATTACTAAGGTCAAAAGAAAAATCTAATAGGTTCATTTTTTCGCCAGCACCGGCGATACTTAGCGCATCTGTAAAGTTTATGTTTTCTGGAAGTTTGTCGAGTATGAGGTAAAAAGCAATAGCCATCCCTGCAAAGATGACTGCCATTTGTTGCTTTTGTGTAATACTTACTGCCTTTGTCCCACCAGAAACGGTATAGATAATCACAACGATACCTATAAGAATATTGAGCATTGTAAGATCCCAACCTAATACGGCAGAGAGAATGATGGCAGGAGCATAGATAGTAATACCTGCTGCAAGACTACGCTGTATTAAAAAGAGGATAGCAGCTAGTGAGCGTGTTTTAAGATCAAACCTACTCTCTAGATACTCGTAAGCAGTAAAGACCTTAAGCCTGTGGTATATAGGGATAAAAACAAGACATATAATGACCATTGCAATAGGCAGTCCAAAATAGAATTGTACAAATCCCATTCCATCATAAAAACCTTGTCCCGTAGTAGATAAAAAAGTGATGGCACTCGCCTGTGTTGCCATTACAGAGAGACCTACGGTCCACCATTTTGAGGAGTTACCGCCTTTTATATATTCTTCGGCATTTTTACTTCCTTGTGTTTTATAGGTTCCATAAACCACAATAAAAATTAAGGTAAATGCAAGTACAGCCCAGTCTATAGTTTCCATATTATGAGAATGAGGTCATTAAGAAGTAGAAAGCAATAAAGTATGCTAGATTAAGCAATAAGATGATTGTGTATTTCTTCTTCCAGGTGTACGAGGATGGCTTGTTCATAATTACTGTTTGATATCTTGCTGCTCTTGTTTACCTACACTAAGCATATTTGCAAATAGCTTGTATGCCCCAGACACTCCAGCTGGTAACTCTCTAAAAAAGCTTAAGCCAGTGTAGATATAATGTCCTTTACCATATGCTGCGATGAGAAGACTTCCATCTTTTGCAGTTTCTCCCTTATCGTTCATAGATAAAATAGGCGTGTACTCACTAGACCATTTATTTGGAAAATAAAGGCCTCGCTCTTGTGTCCATCCTTGAAAATCTTGTTGAGATAACTTGTTAGGAAAATTCATAAGCGGGTGATCTTTTGCTAGGATTCTCACCTCGCTATTTTCATCTGTCACACGGTCTCTAGAAAGTGTAAGCTCATACGGAGCTCCTATTTTTGTGTTGCCCCAGCGTCCAGAGGTGTTGTATTGTGCGATAAGTGTTCCGCCATCTTTTACATAATCTAGTAGCAGTGGTTGTTTTGCTTGCATCTCATCTACCACATTATAAGCACGTATACCTACAACTACAGCGTCAAACTGTGATAGCAACTCTGGTGTTATGGTCGCAGGGTCTATCACTGCAACTTGATAACCTATCTGCTCGAGGTTATCTGGTACTGCATCTCCAGCTCCCTGTATATAGCCTATGTAGTTACCCTTGCGTGCAATGTCTAGTCGTACAACACGTGCTTTATTAGGCAAGAATAATGACTGCAGCGGGATGTGAGCGTAGTCTATTTTTATAAGCTCTTTAGTATACGTCTTTCCACCAGAAACCACACGCGGACTCAAATCACCCTCGCTATCACCAGCTGGTGGTGTTACTGTAAATACAAACTCTTTTTCTTCTCCCTTATTTGCTATAGAAACATCATAACTAGCAGGCGATACCGTCCATCCAGATGGTTTGTCTAGCATAACCGTTCCTGTAAAATTAGCTTGATGTGCTGTGACTGTTACGGGTATTTTTTTTGATTCCGCTTTCGCGAAAATGATCACCTTAGACTCTAGTCTGGATGACACAGCTGGTACAATTTCAAAAGGCTCATACACTTCACCTTTTACTCTGTCATTGTATTTATAGACGATAGGTTTTGTGATACTTATAGGCACTCCCGAAATGATAAGGTCAAATGTGACTGTGTTTTCTTGTGGTGTTTCTGGCTTACCTATCATTTGCTGGTCTGCAACCTTGTACATACCTAAAGTACCTTCTTCTCGTAACCAATAAGCTGAGGTTTCTTTAAAATCATCACTTACTGAAAGGGTTGTTGATGTAGTATAACGCTCATTATTTTCTAGTGGTTGATTAGACGCCACTACGTTATCTGTAACTGTTACGGTAGCTTTTTTGAGCATCACAGACTGAGTACTTCTATTTATAGCTTCTATATCTAGTTTTATTGAGCTGCCTGTAGTTGCATAATTAGTATCTGCTTTTGCTTCTAGGTAAAGCCCTGTCACTGCAGTGATAATTGTCTCAAGTTCTTTAGACTTTATGTTTTTCCAGTGTGTGTCTTCTAGTTGTTGCACGAGGGCATATGCCTTCATAAGTTGTGGTATACTCTTATCTGGCGCAGTAAAGTCATAGGTTGCAACTAGGTTGTCTAGTATTGTCTTTATTGCTTTTCCTCCTTTAACACGTGTCCAAGTGGTGTTAATACCTTGAAAAACATCATCGTTAGTAGGCATTTCTCCACGTAATAACTCAAAATAAGTATCACTAGTACCACGCGAGCCCGTATTACCAAATCCTTGAGACTTATGCTGGCTTCTACTAAGGGAAGATATCTCTGTATTTGATAACCCTAAACCAGGGTAGAAGGTACCTACATCTACTTTCACAAGGTTAGACTTATCTGCCGCTTCAAATTTTTCTCTACTTCCATAAAACCACCAAGAGGTATTAAAGAATTGTCTTTGTGGTGACCACGTATCTGTGTATTGTAATTGATCTGAATATTTTGAGGCGTCTCCAGCGAGATCATATGCCTCTACAGAGAGCATTGCACTAGAGGTGTGATGCCCGTGTGTGCTTCCTGGTGTTCTGTGATTAAATCTATTAATGATTACATCTGGCTTAAAAGTACGTATTGCCCATACTACATCACCCAGTACTTCTTCTTTGTTCCAGATGGCAAGTGTCTCATCTGGGTGTTTTGAGTAACCAAAATCGTTTGCACGTGTAAAACGTTGCTCTCCACCATCTGTTGCACGAGCAGCAAGTAACTCATTAGTGCGTATTACTCCTAAAAGTTCCCTTAGTTCTGGCCCTATAATATTCTGGCCACCATCACCTCTTGTGAGTGATAAGTATGCCGTTCTTGCTTTAACAGTATTTGCAAAGTAGGAGATAGCTGTTGTATTCTCGTCATCTGGGTGCGCGGCAACATATAGTACAGATCCTAAGAAATTTAGCTTTTTTAGGTCTTCATAAATTTCGCTAGCTGTAGGTTTACTGGGCTGTACAGTGATTCCTTGTGAGTACGCTTTCGCGAAAGCAAAAAAAGAAATCAGAACAAAAATCACATAGGATTTGCGTGTCATATTGAGCGTGTTGGTATCACTCAAATATACCTAATATCAATGCCTAGGAGGTTTTCTTTAAGTTTTCTTTAACGATTATACAGGCTTGTTAAAATGCTCATTATCTTGAGTGCCATCTACGGGATCTACTATGCGGGTGGCGACACCGTCTTGTACTAAGGTGACTCCTTTTTGCATAATAAGACTGTTGGGATAGGTATGCAGGCCGCCATCATCTGTGCGCAAATTCATATGGAAGCCTTTTATGTCTTCTATGATGGCAATTATGGGAAAATCTTTGTCGTGTATTTTTATACGATCTCCTATTTTATAAGGAAGTGTAAAAAATATAATAACACCAGAAGTCATATTACTTAATACAGACCATTGTGCAAAAAAACCTATACCTATAAGAGCAAAAACCGAAGAGGCATACACGCCTATATCTCTAGCATTAAGACTCCAGATAAGAAAAGCAAACACAGAGGCAATGAGGATAAGAATAAAATCTACATACTTCATTACTAGATTTGCACGTTGCTTTACCTTATTTTTTCTATCTGAAAAACGATTTACAAAGTAAGAAATCACCATACGTAGGCCTATCATAACAACCGCCACGATGGCACTTTCTATAAGTTGCTCTCTGTATAAGTTTATAAATTCTACAGCCATTTTTTGCGCTTAAAATATATGATAGAACCTATAAATATAAAAACCATAGCTCCCCAGAAGTAGTAGTAACCATTTTGCATTTGTAACTCTGGAATATGTTGAAAATTCATCCCATAAATTCCTGCAAGAAAAGTCATAGGTATAAAAATAGTAGCGATAATAGTAAGCACCTTCATCACCTCGTTCATACGGTTTGCGATGTTTGTTGAGTTCATATCCATTAGTCCTGCTATGGTATCTCTATAAACTTCTACAGTCTCAATTACCTGTATGGTATGATCATAAAGATCACGTACAAAGACTTGCGTTTTTTTAAGTATGAGGTGATTATCTACTTTTTCTAGCTTATTTACAACCTCCCGTAACGGAAATATTGACCTGCGTACTTGTATCACCTCTTTTTTGAGCTGTTGTATCTCTTGTGAATAGTTTTCTGAAGGGCTTGTATATATCCTTTCTTCTAGATCTTCTATTTTATCGCTTAGGGTCTCTATAATTATAAAGTAGTGATCTATTACAGCATCCATAAGTGCATACATTAGGTAATCTGCCCCAGTAGTGCGCACGCGACCTTTAGATAGGCGTATACGATCTCTAATCCCGTCAAAAACGTCACCATCATACTCTTGCATAAGCAAGACATAAGACTTGCCCAGAATAAGACTTATGTGCTCCGTGTTTAATTTACCATCTGTATCGTGATAGAGCATTTTAAAAACAATAAATAAATGATCTGGATACTCATCTAGTTTGGGTCGCTGGCTGGTATTTGCCACATCTTCCATCACCAGTGGGTGTAGGTCATACTTGTGTGATATATCTGTAAGAGCTTGTGTGTCAGAAAGACCATTTACATTTACCCAGGTAACCGTTTTTTCGTCTGTGTCTTTTGTATAGCTGGATAACTCGTGTACTGTTTCTTCTTCTACAAAGGTTGCATTGTAGTCAAAAACATCTATGAGGACATCTTTTATCTCTTTTGAACCAGTATAGACCACGTGACCTGGGGCGTGTGACATTTGTTCCTTTATCACATCCTTAGACATCACATTTGCACTGGTAAATGGATTGACTTTTTTAAGTTGTTTGCGTAGTCTTTTCATTAGTCTAGTTGTAGTTCTGTACGCAAAGCTTCATCTGCAATACTTTTTTTACCCCAGTATGCACTTTTAATTGTCTTTATTTTGGTGGCAGTTGTTGTCATAGGCGTGCCGTCGCGCCCTTGAGGAAATGTCTCTGTCCAGCCTTCTATAGTATATGGAAATTGAGGAGAGAAGTGTATTACAACACTGCGTTGTAGGCTAGGGTAGGTAATAGTATACGTCCCATTTTCTATGGTTGCTGTTGCATCATATGCTCTAAGTTCTTTATGTGAGTTACGTATATATTCAAGATTAGGTATTGCCTTAAAAGATCCGGTAGGGAGCGAGGTTGGGTCAAGGCGTATCTGAGTCCATAATTCATTTTCTAGTATATCCTTTGGGAGATTCATTTCTTGGTCTGCCTCAGATTGAAAGTAGGAGTGAGAGGTCACTTCAAAGTCTCCTCTGTTATTAAGTTGTGCATATACGTGACCGCACCATTCTTGTGTGCTCTGTGATACTTTTACAGCGTGTTTTTTTTCGGTAACGGGATAAAATGTGCTCGTCATTATGGAGTAAGGGTAGATGCCTGTCACAAACTTTTTGGTAGCATTGAGCTTGAGTACAGGGATGTTGCTATCGTTTTGGGCATCTGCTTTTACTTGTTCTTTTGGTAAGAAATCTTCAGTTACATAAATCAAGACTGCTGTGCCTGGTCTTATCTCGTCATATCGTGCTTGATCTAGTTTATAAGAAGAAATTTCGGCAGTGCCGGCATACCAGTAATCTTTCCACTCTTGAGATAAATTACGTTTTTCTGCGGTGTTTTTTTGAATTGAGTCCGCTTTCGCGAAAGCGATATCATCCCCAGTCTCTTTTTTACAACTTATAAGCATCGCAAGTAACGCAATAGCCACTATAAAAAAGAATATAGCACGCTCTAGGGCAAACATTTTTTTTAAGAATCCCATAATTTATTTTTAATTAAAAGTACAGAAAAGTAACTACTCTGCTAGCTGCATTAACGTTTCGTAAACTTTATGTAGGGGCATACCCATCACATTAAAGTACGAACCCTCAAGACTTGTTACGGCTATGTAGCCAAACCATTCTTGAACGCCATAACCGCCAGCTTTATCATAAGGCTGGTAATTATCTATGTAGTAATTAATCTCTTCTTCTGTAAGCTCTTTGAAGGTGACGGTGGTCGTATCGTTTATCACGGTCTGACCTTCTTTTGTAGTAAAAGCTACAGAAGTAATAACCTGGTGGCTATTACCAGAAAGGGCAGCAATCATCGCATAGGCCTCATCACGATCTTCTGGCTTATTAAGTGAAACGCCATTAAACCATACTATGGTGTCACTGGTTACAAGTATATCTGTAGCTTGTAAGTCTGTAAAGGCTGCGGCCTTAAGTTTTGCTAGATAGTCTGTAATTTCTGCACCCTGTAAGTGATCTGGAAAAGTCTCGTCTACCGGTTTGAGTTGTATGGTAAAATCTAGGTCTAGTTCTTTAAAAAACTGCTGGCGTCTAGGAGAGCTAGATGCAAGTATGAGGTTGTGATTTTTTAATTTTTCTTTAAGCATAGTAAATAGCGTGTATAAGTAATGGGATAATACATATACCTACAAACATAATTACTTTAAGAATGAGTGATACGTGTGAGAGTTCACTTTTTTTAGTTGCCTCCCATAATTTTGAACAGCAATACCCAAGCGGACCAATGATAGCAAAGAAAACTGTCGCAACAGCTATTTTATAATCATAAAGAAAAGTGAATGTGTACCAACTTATAAATGTAATTATTATAAGTGTGAGTACGACAGAAAATCGCGCTGTGCGCTGCGCACCTAAGACTATAGGTAGCGTTTTATAACCCGCCACGTGATCACCTTGTATATCTTCTATATCTTTTACAAGCTCTCTTATAAGTGTGATAGCAAAGGCAAATATCCCTACAGAGATAAATACCATAAAAGCACCTAGTTGCTCCTCATTGTTACTTGTATTTATAGCAGGTACAAGCTCAAAAAGGGGTACCAAAATAACTGAGAGCCCCACTAAGATGCTTACGAGCAAGTTACCTATAAAAGCATACTTTTTTATAAACCTAGCATAAAGGTATAAGGACCCTGCACTAAGTAAAAAGTAAATAAAATAGATAGGGTGTGCCATTAAGTTTGTGAGTATAAAACCTAAACCTAATCCCGTAAATGTAAGAGTAAAGTAGATGAGCTTTGCTTGTTTTTCATCTACAGAAATACCTACTATACGTTTTTTTGCTTTATTAATTTTATCTGCTACCACATCATAAATGTCATTTATGACGTAACCTCCGGCAGCAATGAGTACAGTTGCTAGTATGAGAAATAATAGCCCTAACGTGCTTAGTGTGATATCAATATCTTCTATTTGAGCAATGGCATAGCGTATGACACATTGCATAACAATGATCATAATAAGATTTTTGAATCTTATAAGGTTTAGATACTTCAACTAAGGGGTTAGGTTGTTTTAATTAAAAATACACAATATCTCGTTAATGAGCTGCTGCATCTATATTTTTCATCCAGTTGCCTTGTACTTTAAGTACTTGCTCTATCACATCTCTCACACAGCCCTGACCACCATTTTTATGTGAGATGTATTTTGAGATATCTTTTATCTCTTTTACCGCATCTTGCGGGCAGCAGGGGAGACCTGCAAATTGCATAACGGGATAGTCTGGTATATCATCACCCATATATAAAATATTTTCTGGTGCTATCTGCTTGTCTTTGAGGTATAGCTCTAGGTGTTCCATCTTGTTGTGAGCTCCCAGAGCAACGTCACTTATACCTAGTTTTAGAAGCCTTGAGCGCACACCCTCATCTGTGCCACCACTTATAATACATATATTATATCCAGCGTCAAGAGCTGCTTTTATAGCATAACCATCTTTTACATTCATTGTACGGTGCATTTGTCCCTCTGTAGTAATGTGTAGTTTACCATCTGTGAGAACACCATCTACATCAAAAATAAAGGTGGTTATGTCGTGTAAATATTCTTTATAGCTTTTTTCCATAGGTAGTGTATATTGCTTTTGTAAGGGTGTTGTAAATATCCTTGTGATCTGGGTTTTCTAGTAAATCTAGTTGCTTGTTTATGACTTCCTTGTCACCTCTTTTTGCTGGGCCCGTTTGACTATTTCCAGGGCCATTTTCTAAAGCCTTTTGTGCCGTTTTTAAAATAAGTGGGTGCAGGGTTTTTACATCTACTTCATATTGCTCGCAGATTTCTTGAGCAACGGTATAGCAGTGGTTTGTAAAATTATTTGCAAACACGGCAGCAAGGTGGAGCTGTCTTCTTTGTGCACTGTTTATTACTTGTACTGTATCAGAAATCATACTGGCTAGCTCGCTTAGCGTTTTTTCGTCTTCGTCATTTTCTGCCTCTATTAGAATTGGTATTTCGGCAAAATGCAAAGAGACATCGTCTTTAGAAAAACTTTGTAGTGGATAGAAAACTCCTTTTTTATGCTTTCGCGAAAGCGTACTCATAGCCGTATATCCAGAGGTATGTACCACAAGTGTGTTGTCAAAAGGTATTTGCTCAGAAACCTCTGCAATCATATCGTCACTTACTGCGATAATAGTAACATCTGCAGCTGTCAGGTTATTTATAGTTACGGTATGGAGCGCCATATGCTTAAAGGGATCAAGGCTGGCTTGTGATCTCCCTGCCACTTGCATTACAACGGCGTTGTTTTGTGCACCTAGTGCCTTTGCAAGATGCCAGGCCACGTTGCCTGTACCCACAATGTTTACTTCAATCATACTAGCAAAAATAGGCTTTTTTAAAACTGTTGAGCTTTCATATTTTATGAATCATTGTGCTAAGGTTTTTAGGCCCTCGTGGGTTATCTTTGCAGTCGTAAAAATTTGCCTGAATTATGCAAAAGAAAATTGCTTCTATTTTATTCTCCACACGCTTAATGGGGATTCTCTTTATAGCCTACTTTGTTGCAATGGCAGTAGGAACGTTTTTAGACCAAGGTCAAGAAACGTCACCTACACCATACTCAAGATACTGGATTTATGATGCGTGGTGGTTTACTCTTATACACATCTTATTTGTTGTGAACTTTATAGGGAATATATTCAGGTACAAACTACTGCGCAAAGAGAAGATAACTACGCTTATTTTTCACCTTTCTTTTGTGCTTATCCTAATAGGAGCGGGTATTACAAGATATATAAGTTATGAAGGGGTAATGCCTATAGAAGAGGGTGCCTCAGAAAATTCTTTTTTAAGCGAGAAAACATATCTAGAAGTTTTTATAGATGGTGAACAAAACGGACAGCCTATGCGTCGCGCTGTAGAAAAAGAACTCTCACTATCACCAAGGCTAAACAATAACTTTACGTGGACAGAAGATTTTGTGCACGATACAAATAACAGAAGTGATAAGACTACATTTACGTTTGATTTTAACAAGTTTATAGATGGTGCACAAGATGGTTTTGTAGAAGATGAAAATGGACTATGGCATCTTAAAATAGTTGAGACCGGTACAGATAACCAGCGTCACGAGCACTTTCTAGTAGAAGGTGAGTTAGTAAACATACACAATGTACTCTATGCTTTTAATAAACCTACAGATGGTGCAATAAACATAGGTTTTGATGGAGAAAACTACACTTTTAAGTCTCCATTTGCAGGTTCTGTAACTGTAATGGCAACACAAGATGAGAGCGAAGTACCAGAAGATGTAGAGCAGCCACTTAAACTACGAGCACTATACAACCTGGGAGGTAAGTTACTTGTGATACCAGACCAAGCTATACGCGGTCGTACTGGTATTGTTGCAAAGGAGGTAAAAGAAAAAAATCAAGAAGATGCACTCTTTGTAGACGTAACCGTAAACGGAGAGACTAAGACTGTGGGGTTACTAGGCGGTCGAGGTTATAGCAATGATAAAAAGCAAATAGAAGTAGGTGGGCACAAAATTTATTTAGCATACGGTAGTAAGGCTATGCCGCTACCATTTTCTATAAAGCTTAATGAATTTATAGCGAGAAGGTATCCTGGTACACAAAACGTATACTCTTCTTTTGAGAGTAAAATTACTGTAGAAGATACAGAAGAAAGTTTTGATTACGACATCTATATGAATCACGTACTAGACCACAAGGGTTTCAGGTTTTTTCAGGCGAGTTTCTTTCCAGATGAGTCGGGTACCATACTTTCTGTAAGTCACGATTTCTGGGGTACCTGGGTGACATATATAGGTTACTTTTTATTGTATATAGGTATGATGATGATATTATTTGATAAGGGGTCACGTTTCGGTGAGCTCAAAAGACGTCTTGATAAAGTAAAACTTAAGAAGTCTAAGCTTATGATGATTGTGTTTTTGATTGCTTTCGCGAAAGCGGGATACGCACAAGAAGATATATCTGATCAAACTACCGAAGTAAGTAACGGAAACGTAGTCGTACAAGATTCCGTTTCTGTAACTGGCGAAAACATAGGTGATATACTTGGTCTAGAAAGTCATACCGGACCACAGCACGACCAGCGTATGCCATCTCAAGAAGAGATTAAAAAACTCATCGTTGAGAATGCCATACCTTTAGAACACGCAGAAAAATTTGGACGTCTTATCATACAAGAAGACGGGCGTATGATGCCTATTAATACATACTCAAGTATGCTACTACGTAAGTTAAGTAGAAGCGATACTTATGAAGGGCTTACGGCAGACCAAGTAATGCTCTCTATGATGGAAAACCCACAGATATGGAGCTTTGCAGAGATTATTTACTTACCTAAGGGTAACGATAGTTTACGTAATGTGATAGGAGTACCGTCAGACAGGAAGTACTTTAAACAAATGGATTTCTTTACTTCAGATTTCAAGTATAAGCTTTCTCCATTTTTACCAGATGCTTATGCAGAGGCAAACCCGACTAAAATATCAAAGGAGTTTATAGACGTCTCTGAGCGTATGAATCTTCTTGATAGAACGCTTGTAAAAGAGGTATTAAGAATCTTTCCAAAACCTGATGATTCAAATAATACCTGGATATCACCTATTCAAGTTAAAGATGTACCCTATAAGGCGACAGACTCTGTAATAGCAAATCAAATTTTTCCAGCATATTTATTAAGCCTCAAAAAAGGTAGACTAAGCGGTGACTACTCAGACGCAGATAAGGTATTGCAGGGTATAGAAAAATTTCAACGTAGTCACAGTAATGATATTATGCCTTCTGTAGAGAAGCGTGATGCAGAGATTTTTTATAATAAATATGATGTTTTTACAAAACTGTACTGGATGTATATGCTGGCTGCAGTTTTTATGATGGTATTTGTAATAGTAGCTATTTTTAAGCCTAATAAGTTCGTTAGTATAATGACTAAGCTTGGAGCTGCAGCTATTGTTGTGCTCTTTATCGTTCATACTATAGGTTTGATATGGAGATGGTATATCGCGGGGCACGCACCGTGGAGTAATGCGTATGAGTCTGTACTTTATGTGGGATGGGCAACAGTTTTCTTTGGTCTTGCCTTCGGGAGAAAGAGTCAACTTACTATAGCCAGTACCGCATTTGTAGGTGCTTTTATACTTTGGGCAGCCTCAATGAACTGGATGAATCCAGAGATTGAGAATTTACAAGCTGTATTAGACAGTTACTGGTTAATGATTCATACTGCTGTAATTGTAGCAAGTTATGGTCCTTTTACACTTGGAGCTATTCTGGGTATTGTATCATTACTCCTTATGATATTTACTACAGATAAAAACCGAGAAAAAATGGATCTCAACATTAAGGAGATCACTATTATTAATGAGCTTGCTCTTACCGTAGGGATGGTGTTACTAGCGATAGGTACTTTTTTAGGAGGGCAATGGGCAAATGAAAGCTGGGGGCGTTACTGGGGATGGGACCCAAAAGAGACTTGGGCGCTTATCTCACTTATCGTATATGCATTTGTGATACATATGCGTTTAATACCAGGTTTACGCAGTAAATGGCTGTTTAACTTTGTATCTATCATCTCATTAGGAAGTATACTCTTTACTTACTTTGGGGTAAACTATTACCTCTCAGGATTACACTCTTACCAAAGCGGTGGAGAGATAGCAGATCAAAAAATTCTAATCACAGCAGCAGTTCTTACGGTCTTTGGCGCTATATCTTACATACAGTATAGAAAACACTATGTCAAAAAGAAATCTGCTTAAAAGGCAAGATTTTGTAAATCACTAGAAGTCTCTAAACCAAGTTTGGTATAGAGGCTTTTTGTTACCTGGTTTAATCGATCTGTAGTAAGGTCATATTTTGAAGCGATAGCTTCATTACTTAATCCCTCGGCAATGTCATCTAGTATTTTTACCTCTATATTTTCTAGCTTAAACTGGTAAATAAGAGACTCCAGATAATCATCATCTGTTTCTTGTATATTTCTATAGGTATTTAATTCTTTGAGTTCTTCTACATACCTTTTTATTTTATGCTTCATTATTACACCCGTAGTTTGTATCCCATAGAAAGAGAGTAATAAGAGTACGGCGATTAGTGTAAAGTTTAGCGAAGCAATTCCTGCTCCGTCAAAAGTACTGCGTTCAAGTAGTGTGATACCTAATAAATGAAATACAAATACATTCACTAAGAAAAATAGGTTTACAGAGTAAATTAATGATAATACATAGCGTTTAGGTCCTTTTGCAATTCTTAATATAAGTATCCAGAGAAGAGCAGTTGCTAGAATAGAGCAAGAGTTTATGAGGATAAGAGCCCATAGCATTTCTGTAAAAATAAAAAAGAATAATGAAAAGGTGGAAATCGCTACTATTGAGAAAATAGACCACTTAATCCATTGCTGGTTGCTGCGTAATTTTAAATAGAAAACCATAAAGAACATTGCCATAAGCCCTACAGAGTAGTGTCCTAAAGCTTCTAAGTAAAATGTATTACCAATATTGATACCTAAAAAGTTGAGAATATTGTCTTGTGCAATAACGCTCAAAAGAATACCGGAAATGATAAAAGCAAAGAATATAAACTTTGTATTCTTTACGATAAAGAAAAAGATGAGTGTTGCGATAAGTAGTGCGATACTTGTTCCATAAAAGAAGCCTATACCCAGCATATTTACACGATCATTTTTTGCATAGACACCTTCATTAGAAATCGTGATGGGGAAAAACGCCTCTAGTGGAAAATCACCCTTTAGATAAAGAGGGAAGCTGTGTAAATCTTTACTTATAAAGTAAGAAGGAAATCTTGTGTCCTTCATAATAGGTACAAGAGTACCATTATTATCATATAACTCTAACGTAGTTACGTGAGAAGTTTGTAGCTCTAATATCGCTCTAGGTTGAGAGATATTATTTATTTTAAACCAGTAAGTACCATTATCTACTCCTAAGTTTTCTGAATGCAACTCTGTAAATTCCGCGCGTTTTACACTTGTAATGGTGTGCGTTCCAGAAGCATCCTTAAGATGATAAATGGTCTCTGGTGGTAGGCTCACACTGCATAGCAGGAAGCCTAAGAGAACCAATAGTAGTTTCATTTATTATGATTTGGGATGGTAAATATATGTTAAACTACTAATAAAAACAAGTTAATCGATGAATTTGTGTATTTCATCGATTAACTTGAATATTTAACATAAGAATTACACCATATCTTCAGGTCGTACCCACTCGTCAAATTCTTCGGCAGTTACGTATCCTAGATTTACAGCTTCTGTTTTTAATGTTGTACCATTTTTATGTGCTGTATTTGCTATTTCGGCAGCTTTGTAGTATCCTATTTTTGTATTTAAAGCAGTTACTAGCATTAATGAGTTATCTAGCAATTCTTTAATCCTAGCATCGTTTGGCTCAATACCTGAAGCACAGTGCTCAGAAAAAGAAACACAAGCATCACCTATAAGTTTTGCAGATTGTAAAAGGTTAGAAGCCATCATAGGTTTAAATACGTTAAGCTCGTAGTGTCCCTGCATACCACCTACACCTATAGCCACATCATTACCCATAACTTGTGCACAAACCATTGTAAGTGCTTCACATTGTGTAGGGTTTACTTTTCCTGGCATAATCGAAGATCCTGGCTCATTTGCAGGTATGGTAATCTCTCCAATACCACTACGTGGTCCAGATGCCATAAGGCGTATGTCATTTGCAATTTTATTAAGAGATACCGCAAGTTGTTTTAACGCACCGTGAGTTTCAACGATTGCATCGTGAGCAGCAAGTGCTTCAAACTTATTATCTGCCGTACGGAACGGGTGACCAGAAAACTCTGCCATATACTCAGACACACGCTTTGCATATCCTTTAGGAGTATTAAGACCAGTACCTACAGCTGTTCCTCCTAGAGCAAGCTCTGCTAGGTGATCTAGTGTATTTTCTAGTGCTTTAAGTCCGTGATCTAGTTGTGATACGTATCCAGAAAATTCTTGACCTAGTGTAAGGGGAGTGGCATCCATAAGGTGTGTACGACCTATTTTTACCACGTTTTTAAAGGCATCTGCTTTCGCTTTAAGCGTGTCACGTAATGTGCGTACTCCCGGTATTGTGTTTTCTACAATCTTTTTATAACCTGCGATGTGCATTCCCGTAGGGAACGTATCGTTTGAAGATTGTGATTTATTTACATCATCATTAGGCGCAAGTGTTTTATCACCTTCACCTATTGTTTTTCCTGCAAGTTGGTGTGCTCTATTTGCAATCACCTCATTTACATTCATATTACTTTGTGTTCCAGATCCAGTTTGCCAGATTACTAGTGGGAACTGGTCATCGTGCATACCTGTAAGTATCTCATCACATACAGCAGCGATAAGATCTCTCTTTTCAACCGGTAGTACACCTAGCTCACAGTTTGTATAAGCCGCTGCTTTTTTAAGAATCGCAAAGCCGTGTACCACTTCAATAGGCATAGAGCCAGGAGCTCCTATTTTAAAGTTATTGCGAGAGCGCTCAGTTTGTGCTCCCCATAATTTATCTGCGGGTACTTTTACCTCGCCCATTGTATCTTTTTCGATTCTATATTCCATTGTGATTATGTTAGAAATTAGGAAGACAAATTTAAACATTTGGCTTCATTTTGCATCGTTGATAAGGTGTCAATAAATCTATTTTTTCTCTTGTGTGACATATATATTATCAAGTATCTTTGCTACAAATTAGAAAAGACACCATCCTATGTTCGATTTTGACCAATATTTAGGTTTTCTCGCATTTTTAACCATCCTTACTATAGGATTTTGGTTAATGATTTTCCTTCTTACTTTTGTAATCCCTTACTGGGTAGGAGGTTCATTTATTGAATTTATGAAAGAAAAAAGAGAAGAACGTAAGCTTAAGAGAGAGCAAGAGAACAACTAGTATCTCTCGCTTTTACGATATGTAACCTCCTGCAATAACTGTAGGAGGTTTTTTTATGCGCTTTCGCGAAAGCGTACTCATACCCACAAAAAAAGAGCCTCCGAAGAGGCTCTTTTATAATTTATAATGTATTGTGATTATTGCTTCACCTTTGTAAGGTCTACTTCATTACCATCTTTGTCTAGCATTTTTACTTCATCAAAGCCCATATCTTTAAACTGAGCAAACTGCGTGGCAGCATCACCTACTACTAGGTATGCCATCTTGTTTTCATCAAGATATTTATTTGCTAATGCTTTGTGCTGGTCTAGTGTCATATTTCTAATAACATCTTCTTCCTTCTCAATATAATCTGTTGGAAGGTCGTAAGCGCTACGCTCTTGAAGCATACCTAGAAGGGCAAACTGCGTCTCAAAGCGGCGTGCATTAGATTTGATAAGGGCATTTTTTGTAAAGTCAAGGTCATCTTGTGAGATACCTTCTTTATATGCCTTGATCTGGTCTCTAAAAATCTCAACAGATTCTCCTGTTGTATTAGTACGTACGCTAGATGATGCTGTAAATGTACCTGGTATTTTTGATCCATTAAAGTAAGTACGTGCTCCATAGGTATATCCTTTTTCTTCACGTAAAATAAGATTTACAGCTCCAGAGAAAGATCCTCCCAGTTTATAGTTCATTACCTCTGCAGGGTAGAAATCCTTGTCTGTACGAGCCATCCCGATATACCCTATATTTATTACAGATTGCTTTGCATTAGGAATGTCTACAAATAGGAGTGAAGACTTATCTCTATTATTCGCCACTGGATACTCTGGTATGGTAACTTCTTTTGCTTCCCACTTAGACTCAAGGTCACTTAGGGCTGCAAGGGCATCGCTCTTATCTATTTTACCTACTATATGAAAACGGCTCACAGATGGTGAGAAGTTATTTGCATAAAAATCTTTAAGATCCTGCATTGTAATTGCTTCTACCGAAGCTACAGTACCGCTAGTAGGGTATGAGAAGATGTGATCTTCACCATAAAGCACTTTGTTATATACGTTGCTTGCCACCGCATTAGGGTTTGCAGAGCGACGTTTAATACTGTTTATAGTAGCTGTTTTGATACGACCTAGTTCTTCTTCATCCCAGCGTGGCTCAAACAGAATTTCTTCTACTAGATCCATAGTTGCGGCAAAATTTCGCGTAAGCGTGTTACCTTGTATTGTAATAGCTTCACGAGAAGTGTACATATTAATACTTGCTCCCAGTATCTCGATAGCCTCTTCAAGTTCTTCTGGAGTTTTATTTGCAGTACCTTCCATCATAATATCTGTCATAAGGTTTGCAACCCCATTCTTTTCCATACTATCTAGTAGGTGACCTCCTTCTATTACTAGGTTAAAGTTTACGGTAGGAATCTCATTTTGAGAAATACCATATACATCTATCCCGTTAGACAGCTGTGCTTCCCAAGATTCTGGAATACTTAGTTTTGGCGCATCTCCTACTACTGGTGGCGTAGAGCGATCTATTTTTGAAGGTGTTTTTACAATTTCCTTCGCTTCATCTTCTACAACCTTAGTAACATTCTCTGTGATTTCTTCTTCTACCACCTCTGCTTTTACAGAGTTTTCTACGATGAGATCCATCTGTCCTTTAGGCACAAAACTAGTTTGTACAAAAGGCTTGCCTTTTATGTAGGTGTTATACACACGCATTACATCTTCTTTTGTAACGGCTTTTATATTTTCTATATCTTTTTCTATAAAGTCTGGCTCGCCAGCAAATACATTGTAACTCGCTAGTTGAAACGCTTTACCATTTACACTACTTATACCATTGTAAAACTGAGTTTCAAGCCCAGCTTTAATACGCTCTACATCTTTATCTGTAACGCCCTCTGCTTCAAACTTTGCAATACCTTCATCTATGGCAGCCTCTACTTGGTCTAGATCTACACCGCTATTTGCAGTGATGATGATATGAAACTCACCCGCAATCTCTTGACTATTATTATATGCAATTGTTCTAGAGGTAAGGTCTTTATCTTTTACTAGCACTTTATATAAAGGTGCTTTTTTACCACTTGAGATAATTTCTGCAAGAAAGTCTAGCGCATATGCATCGTCTGTATACTGCTGTACTGTAGGGTACACACGGTGTAGTTGTGGTGCTTGTGCAAAGTTATCTTCGTGGTATAGCTTCTTTGTTTCTGCGATTGTTACTGGTTGTGCTTCAAGCGGTTCAACCTCTTGACGTTTTTTAATCTCACCAAAGTACTTTTCTATAAGCGCCTTTGCATCTGTAGTTTTAAAATCTCCTGCTAGTACGAGTGTCGCATTGTTAGGACCATAAAACTTGTCATAAAACTCACGTACATCATCTACCGTAGCATTTTGTAAATCTTCTAGCTCACCTATAACTTGCCAGTTATACGGGTGACCTTCTGGATAGATGTTTTTATCAAGAACCCAACTTGTATGCCCGTAAGGATTGTTATCTACACGTTGTCTTTTTTCGTTTTGAACAACCTCTTGCTGGTTTTCAAAGGCACTCTCTGTTACCGTATTAATTAAGAATCCCATACGGTCAGACTCTAGCCATAAAATAGTCTCAAGTGCATTATTTGGTACCGTTTCATAATAGATTGTACCATCTTTCCAGGTACCACCATTAAGGGTTCCTCCTGCGTCTTGTACCGTTTTAAAGAATGAGTCTTGTGGCACATTTTCAGACTCTTGAAATAGCATATGCTCAAAAAGGTGAGCAAAACCGGTGCGTCCTGTTTTCTCGCGGTTAGAACCTACCGCATACTGTATCGCGAGTGATACAATAGGGTCACTACTATCTTGATGTAAGATCACGTCTAGACCATTCTCCAGCTCGTACTTCTCATAATCAATAGATAGTTTTGCATCCTCTACTACGGCGGTATCTTTATTACCCTCGCAAGAAGTACATAAGAGAGCAGTTGCCATCACGGCAACGGCAATCATTTTAAAACTGTTTGATTTGATCATTTTTAGTGTTTTTTGATAATCCTCTAAGATAATAAGTAAGTAGGTACCGTCTCTTAATAAAATGTTAAAGAGTTAACAGTGTGGTTGTTAATTACGCTTTCGCGAAAGCAAAAAAAAGGGAGATCGCTGTACACGATCTCCCTTTAGTAATGATTTATTGGTTTCTAATTATGCAGTCTCTTCAAGAGATTTTGTATTAGAAGCTATGGTAGCTAGATTGTATACTACTAGACCAAAACCAATTTTATTAATAGCGTCACCTAGGTTGTAAACTACATCTAGAGATAATCCTCCAAAGATGCCTTCATACCATCCCGGTGTTCCAGCCATATACCCTATAGGGTAAATTGCCCATCCCACAAGTACAAACCAACATAGGGTTTTGTGTGCGCTTAGTACAGCTCCACCTGCTTTTACAGCAAGCTTTTTTGCGCTTCCTAGCCAGATGTCATAAACAATTACAAAGTAAGCCGCTCCAGAGATTAATCCCCATAGCCACGCATTATCTCTGTCTACAGCCTCACCTATGTATCCGGTTACTAGCATTACGACAGATAAGAAAATCAGTCTCCACATAAGTGACTTTTTAGCTCCTGCAACTTTTAGTATTAGGAAAAACTCAACACACATAAGTGGTACTGTAAGAACCCAGTCTACATACCTAAAAAATGTAGGTGACTCAGCATTTGCTTGCCAGTAATCGCGCATATACCAATAATGGACGGCGGCAATAAATGTAATCAAGCCCGACACCAGAATGGATGTTCTCCATTTACGGTCAAAGCTGTTCATAGATAAAAAGAAAAAGGCAGCTGCGGCCATCATAGCCATAGCTCCTACAAAAAACGTGAATGCAACATAATCATCTGATGCAATTTTGTCAAGTGCAGTACTTAATAGTAATAAATTCATAGCAATTAATTTTTTTGTTTAACCAAAGTTAATAATAATTAAACAAATTATCTTAAAACTATTATTAAATATTTAATTTTATATCGTGAAAAATATCAGAATCGTAATAACTTTCTTTCTTTTATGGCTAAGTATTCAATTTGACTCTGCTGTAGAAAATAGTATTGCTTATGTAGCCATCTTTACATTAGGCCTTGTACACGGAGCAAATGACATTAAACTATTAGAAAAAAACGTGTCTTCTTCTCTTAACAATACATATGTGATTTTAGGTCGATATGTGTTATTTGTGCTCGCCATAGCGTTCTTATTTTATGCATTGCCTACACTTGCTCTTATCCTCTTTATTATAGTGAGTGGTTTTCACTTTGGAGAGGAGCACTGGGACAAGCTCCTTATCATACAGAATAAAGGTCATTATGTGTTCTTCTCAGCATATGGTCTCCTTATTTTGTTTCTTATTTTTTATTTTAACAGTGAGGAGACTACAGAGATCATAGCTATCATCACAGGGATTACTTTAGATAGCTACTATTACCTAGTGGGACTTGTATTTTTTGCTATCATAAGTATCGCTTCCTTTATGATAGGTAAAGTTCAAATGAATGCCGTAAGCTCCATACTAGAAGAGTTTGTGCACCTTATTATACTCGCCATCGTGTTTAAAATGGCAACTTTACTATTGTCATTTGCCTTATACTTTGTGGTATGGCACGCCATTCCTTCTATGAAAAGTCAGATTATCTATCTATACGGTAATACGAGCCAAAAATCTATTGTAGGCTACCTAAGGTCTTCGCTAGTTTACTGGTTACTGGCCATTACTAGCATATCAATATTTTATTATTACGTAGGTGATAAGACCTATCTTTTTAATGCCATATTCTTTGCATTTTTGGCTGCTATTACATTTCCTCACGTTTGGATTATTAATTCATTACGCAAGTAGCTGTTACAGTACATATCCTATTAGCTTGCTTAAAAATGTATCATACCATCTGTGATATTATAGATAACTTTGATTATTAATTATAGCATTCACTAGCGCTGGCTATCACAATGAGTAGAGGAGGTAGTTGCTGTAGGATATATGAAAATTAGTAAATGAAAAAGATAAAAAAACCGCTCATCGCCATATTCATCATTGCAAACTTATACGCCATCCTTTGTGGCGGACTGTATTTTTTCCAAGACAACCTCATTTTCCACCCGCAGCAGTTGCCGCAGGAGTATGCTTTTACTTTTGATAGTGATTATAAGGAGGTTTGGGTAGATGCACCAGATGGAGCTCGGCTTAATGGCTTGCACTTTACGGTTACAAACCCAAAGGGCGTGATACTTTATCACCACGGTAATGCAGGAAGTCTCGCGCAGTGGGGGCAAATCGTTCAGCCATTTGTACAAAAGGGCTACGCGGTTATTATTATGGATTACAGGCAGTATGGTAAGAGTGGGGGAGCACTCACAGAGGCGGCGCTTTATGATGATAGTTTGCTGTGGTACGCTTTCGCGAAAGCGCAATATCCCACAACTCCCATAACGAGTTACGGCAGGAGCCTGGGGACGACCTTTGCAACCTATGTGGCGTCAAAAAAAGAAGTCACTAAGCTGGTGCTCGAGACTCCTTTTTACAGTATACTAGACGAGGCGCAATCGCGCTTTTCGATTCTTCCGGTAGAGAGATTGCTCAACTATAGATTGCCTACGTATAGCTTTATAAATGAGGTGACGGCTCCTATAACCGTGATACACGGCACAGAAGATGGTGTAGTCGCTTATGAGCACGGTAAAGCTCTTTATGATAGCATTACGACAGCAGCAAAGACTTTTGTTGCTGTACCTGGCGGTGATCACAATAACCTAAGCGAGTTTGAGGCATATCAAAAAGCAACGGCTGCGCTTTTTGAGTAGTTAGTCATTGGTATGCTCTTTAATCCACTTTGTGATAAAGGCAAGTACCTTTGGGGCCATAGTTTGTTCTATCTCTGAGTATTCAGATAGGGCACCGGTGGTGCTTTCTTGAAAGAGGTGATTAAGATCGTCAAAGGCAACAGTTCTAGCATTATCATTATTTCCAGCCGCAAAGGCTTCTTTTATAGCCTCAATATTTTGCTCATAAGGAACTTGAAAATCTTTCTTACCATTGAGCGCAATGACAGGTGATTTTATAGCACTCAGGTAGCTCGCTGGTGTAGCTTTAAGGAGGCTTACTATCTCTGGAGTGGTGATTTGATCTGTAATAGCTTCTACCTGCTGTATGGGAACCATAGGTCCCAGTTTCTCTTTGAGAGCGAGATTTACAGCATCTTTAATCGCTGCATTTGTACCGTCATTTTGTATAATAATATCATAAGCATAACCTAAGAGGTCTTGACCTTGTTTAATTTGTGCTTCAGGGACGTTTAGAAGGCGCTCCATCGCTTCTTTTTGGGAGAGCATAAGTTCATTACCAGGTATGCCAGGTCCTGCAAGCATAACGGTAAAAGCCACATCTGTATTTGTAGCTGCTATTTGAGGAGCAATGATACCTCCTATACTGTGACCTATAAGACCTACTTGAGAATATTTGGTTTTCTTATACTTCTTTAAATAAGCGATGGCTGCTGTGGCATCACTCGTAAACTGTGCGATACCTGCCGTTTCAAAAGTGCCTGTAGATGTACCCACGCCACGCTCATCATAACGCAATACACCTATACCGTTACTTGATAGGTAGTCTGCAAGTACGTAGTATAGCGAGTGGCCAAACATATCTCCATCTCTGTTTTGTGGGCCGCTACCACTTATAATCACCGCGATAGGTGGGTTTTTTATACCCTTAGGTAAGGTAAGTGTGCCAGCAAGGGTAATATTTTCTTCTTTGTTTTTAAAAGTTACCTCTTGTACATCATAATTAAAAGGAGCATTAGGTTGCTGTGGTCTATTAAGTACGAGCGCACCTTTTACGAGATGAAGCGGTACGGGAAAGTTATTCTGTATCAAGTTACCTTGTATACTATCATTTTTAGTCACGCCTATGTAGCGCATTTTAAACTGCGGAAAGTCTACCTTAAGGGTATCGTTTGTATAAGTTGTGTTTGCTGCTTTACCACCTGTAAGCCCTTGACTCGGGATGTCCATTGTGGTGCGTAGGCTATCTTGCTGCTGCGTGATGTGAAAGGCAAAGTCTATGCTTTGACCTTGAAAATTTACCGTTCCCTTCCAGTCGCCTGTGACGTTTTGGGCGTGCGATATAAAGCTAGTAAAGAATGTAACGGCTAGAATGATAAGAGTCCTCATAGGTATACTGTATATAAGTCTATGACTAAGGTAGTTGTTATAATTGTGTTTTTAATATAGGAAATACATTTTCGCGAAAGCGTAAAAAAAGAAACCCGAGGCTCTCGCACTCGGGAATCTAACCAACCAAAGTTGTGTTGCGTTTAATAACGCAGTGGGGGAAATGTATTACTTATACATCTTATCTTTTGGTTTTGCTTTATAGGTGATGGTTGTTACCGTATCATCTTTGTCATTATACTTTTCTGACACCATATTTCCGTCTTTGTCAAAATAGTTTACAGAGATACCCTCTTTGGTTTTCATAAGATATACGTCACCTTTTGCCAGTTTACGCATAGTTCCATACTCAGAGGTATTATTTTCTCGTGTTCTTTTAATAGTATATCCGTTTGGTGATTCCTCTAGGCGAAAATCTGAGTCGTTATACGTATAAGTAACTTCTCGCTTCACCATTGTTTTGCCACGCTCTAGTGACTGGTTAAGTTGTCCCGCCTCACTATCTGCTAGTGAAGTAGGGGTTACCTCAGTTTCCTTTACCGTTTTATATACGGTCTCATTACCTAGTGAAGACTTTACGGTCGTTCTAGTTTTTGTGATCTTTTCTATTTTTTCTTGTGCTTGTACGGCTGTTGCGGTACATACAGCTAGTGCTGCTATGATAAGTGATTTTTTCATCGGTCTTGTTTTTTGTTTCTACAAATTTAAGGTCCTTTTCTGCGTATGATAGCCAACGGGATGGTAAGACTTTATTAAGCCTTTCCCAATATTACTGGGCTCACAAGGCGATTAACTTAAATTAACACAAAAGTGATGCTTTCTGTGGCTCGTCGTATAAGCCACTCGGTAGATCAATAAAATAGGATTATCTTTGCACCCTAAAAATAAAGTGGAAAGAATGGTTTTCCGCTTTCGCGAAAGCGTACTACTAATACATACTATTATATGAAAGCTGGAATCGTAGGATTACCTAATGTAGGGAAGTCAACCCTTTTTAACTGTCTGTCTAATGCCAAAGCGCAGAGTGCGAACTATCCGTTTTGTACTATTGAGCCTAACGTGGGTGTGGTAAATGTACCAGATAACAGGCTAGCAAAACTAGAGGAGCTCGTAAGCCCAGAACGTGTGATCCCTGCTACGGTAGAGATTGTAGATATTGCAGGTCTTGTAAAAGGGGCAAGTAAGGGAGAAGGACTAGGAAACCAATTTTTAGGAAACATACGTGAGACAGATGCGATACTGCACGTGCTACGTTGTTTTGATAATGATAATATTGTGCACGTAGACGGGAGTGTAGATCCTATACGTGATAAGGAAACGATAGATATAGAGCTGCAACTCAAAGATCTTGAAACAGCCGAAAAGAAACTAGAAAAGGTAAAACGTGCCGCTCGTACGGGTAATAAAGAAGCCCAGGCAGAAGAAGCAGCTTTACTTAAAATAAAAGAAGGTCTAGAAGCAGGTATCTCTGTACGTGCGATAGATATAGATGAAGATACACGCGAGGAGTTTGTAAAGCCTTTACAGTTTATTACAGACAAGCCAGTGATGTACGTATGTAATGTAGATGAAGATGCCGCTGTAGCTGGTAATGAGTATGTAAACAAGGTACGTGAGGCTGTAAAAGACGAAAATGCAGAGGTGATTGTACTTGCCGTAGGTACTGAGGCAGATATTACAGAACTAGATGATTATGAGGAGCGCCAGATGTTTCTTGCAGATATAGGTCTTGAAGAGCCAGGAAGCGCCGTATTAATACGCGGAGCTTACAAGCTGCTTAACCAGCAAACGTATTTTACAGCAGGAGTAAAAGAGGTACGTGCCTGGACAGTAAACATAGGAGCAACGGCACCACAAGCTGCCGGAGTGATACACACAGATTTTGAAAAAGGTTTTATACGTGCAGAAGTAATTAAGTATGATGACTTTGTCGAGTACGGTAGTGAGGCAAAGGTACGTGAGGCTGGTAAGCTAGGCGTGCAGGGTAAAGATTATATTGTAAATGATGGTGATGTAATGCACTTCTTATTTAACGTATAATCACTGCTATATATAATTTAAAAAAGCCTTTCTCGTCATAGAGAAAGGCTTTTTTTATGGGGTAAACTCTTTTTAGTAGGTGAGCATCTCTACGGTGTTGAGTAACCTTGCGATTTTATCTGAGGTAGAGGAGACCACTGCGTGCTTTTTTACATAGGTTTTAATATCATTAAGGGCATCGCTGTCCTCTATGGTGAGAAAACGCGAACTGTACGATGTAAATACGGGGTCGCTACCTTCTTTGTGTATCACCTCAAAAATGCTGTGATGCCTCGGGTCTTTTTTAATTCTATTCTCATAAAGGTCTGTAAGATATGCCTCATCACCTTCTAGCACTTGAAAAAAATTACCCATAGTATGCAGCAAGATACCACAGATGCCTTTTTTATTGTTTTGAGCATAGGTGTGATCAAAGATCTCTTGTATTTGGGTTTCTGTAAGATGTGGTGACACTTTGCTTAAATAACAGATGGTATACATAACAGGTTGGCTTTGGATTGTGATTTAAAAATAATAATAATCTATTTATTTGTCTAACATATTTTAAAAATAGGTAAACAAAATTTCTAATTCGTTTATATTGAGTAGGCTATGTATAGCGTAAATAGTGATGTGTTGAGGGATGTATAATTATTTTCAAAAAAACTCATTAAAAGGTTTTGGTAATTAAAAAAGCGCTGTATATTTGCACCCGCAATCAAGCAGATAGCTTGGTGAGACACTCAAGGAGAAATGGCAGAGTGGTCGAATGCGGCAGTCTTGAAAACTGTTGAGGGTCACACCTCCGGGGGTTCGAATCCCTCTTTCTCCGCCAAGATTTATTCAAAATCGACGAAAGTCCTGTAAACTCAATGTTTATGGGACTTTTTAGTTTACCCAAAACATCAAAATATGTATTAAAAACCATTCTGTTGGTGACCTATTAGGTGACCTTTTTATAACCTTAATTAGGTCACCTAATTGTTTATAACTGTTTATAAATCAGCAATATAAATCAATTAAAAGACCTCAATATTTTGTAAATTAATGTATAATTAAAGGTCACCAGAATGAACAAAACATTTGGATTATTATTCTACTTAAAAAAGAGTAAAGTAGATGCACAGGGCAAATGCCCTATTTACCTGCGTATTACCATAGATGGTAAGCGCACAGAGATTAGTACAAAACGTACCATTGAGATTGAGAAATGGAGCGTTGAAGCCAATAAAGCTATTGGAAGAACAGAAGATATACGAGAACTAAATGCCTATTTAGATTCACTTACTACAAAAGTATATCAAAGCCAAAGAGACTTAATTCAAGATAACAAAGAGGTTACAACCGAAACCCTTAAAAACAAGTTTTTGGGTGTTGAGGAAAAACAAAGAACACTCATCACCATCTTTAATAATCACAACAAGCAAGTTGAAAAATTAGTTGGTAGAGAGTTTTCAGCAGGAACTTTAGAACGTTATAAAACGGTGTTTAAGCATCTACAAGAGTTTATGCAACATCAATACAATGTAAGTGATATACCTGTAAACAGAATAGACCACAAGTATATTACAGATTTTGAGTTCTATTTAAAAACGGTTAGAAACTGCGGACACAATAGTACAATCAAGTATATCAAGAATTTTAAAAAGATAGTACGTATTGCAATTGCAAACGATTGGATTAAAAAAGACCCATTTCTAAATTATAAAGTGCGTTTAAAAGAAGTAGAACGCCAATTCCTTTCAGAAGAAGAAATACAAACAATGCTCGAAAAAGAATTACACACTAACAGGTTAGAGCAAGTAAGAGACATTTTTATATTCTGTTGCTTTACAGGTTTAGCGTATAGCGACGTTAAGAAGCTCTCAAAAGATAATTTGGTATTTGGTATTGATGGCGATAAGTGGATAAAAACAAAGCGTACTAAAACTGATACACGAAGTAATATTCCACTACTTCCAACCGCTTTAGAGATTATAAAAAAATACGAGAACCATCCAGAGGCAGTAACAAAAGGTGTATTACTTCCTGTATTGAGCAATCAAAAGTCTAATGCCTATTTAAAAGAGATAGCAGACCTGTGTGGTATCAATAAAAATCTAACCACCCATTTAGCTCGTCATACATTTGCAACTACGGTAACGCTCTCTAATGGTGTGCCAATGGAATCAGTTAGTAAAATGTTAGGGCATAAATCACTTAAAACGACACAACATTATGCTAAAATATTGGATAGAAAAGTGAGTGATGATATGGCAATTTTAAAACAAAAGTTTGCAGACAAAAGTAATATTGACGCTTCCAAGAGAATTGCTAATTAGAGCATAAATACAAAATATATAAGTATATGCTTAAACCCTTGTTTTTACAGGGGTTTTTCTGTTGAAAAAAGAGCCCTTTTTGTTTACAACTGTTTATAACTTCATTTTATAAAAGAATCAAATTGTCGTAAATTAACATAATATAAATCAGGTGTTTACACCTTTTAATACGTTTTAATACAGAATGACATTTGAAGTAATTACAAAGGATGATTTAAAGACTCTAAAACAGGAAATCATTACAGAACTTAAGACAATTTTAGGAAGCCAAACAGAGCAAAAAAAGTGGTTAAAATCAGCAGACGTACGTGAGCTATTAAATATCTCACCAGGTACGTTGCAGAATTTACGAATCAATGGTACACTACCCTTTACCAAAATGGGTAAAACGATGTACTATGAGTATGACGATGTAGTTAGAATTTTAACCCAAAACAAGAGTGCTTAATGAGATTATACATACCAGAGAATTTAGACATAGACCAAATTGTTTATGATTATCCACCTAATTTTAAGAAATACAAACACAAAAGAGATAAGCTATTATATGTTATTCACTTAATAAATGCGCTTACACTCTACAACAAAGATTTAATGTATGATGACTTTGTATCTATAAGTGCAAAAATCTTACAGGACAAAATCTCTAACTATAAAGAGTACTTAAACTATCTTATCAATGTTGCAAAAATTATAGAAACGGATAATCAATACTTTGTTGGGTCAAAATCAAAAGGGTTTAGACTTACTGAAAAATACAGATGCGAAGTAGCTATTCATTCTATTAGCGACCAAACATTTCACAGGAAATTAAAAGTTGAGCGTAACAATAGAGCAGTTTCAGTAAAGCATCTAAACTACCTAACAAAATGGTTTGATGAAAAATTAGAAATTGATATTGATTACGTCAACAAGTTTTTAGCCGAAGAATATGCGTTGAAGAAAGACAACAAATCTTTGTGGCAATCCAAAAAGGTTAATAACTATGGTAAGGTCGAAGTCAAATATAAAAGACCTATTGACCAATTAAACCACGCAAAAATTAGCGCAGAAAAAATTAGCCGTAAAGATTATTATTTGTTGCACGATGATAATGTGTATCGCTTCCATTCCAACCTTACTAATATGCGAAGCGTTATTAGAAATGCAGTAACGTATGATGGCCAAAAATTAATTTCGATTGATATTAAAAATAGCCAACCTTATTTAAGCACCATATTGTTGAGTCGCTCGTTCTGGATTGAGCAAAAAAATGAGCCAAATGCACCAAATGAGTTATCAATCACCTTTGACGAGCCCAAAAAGTCGTCATTTTCTTCTTTTAATAATATAAATAAGAATAATTACAAGGGTGATGGTAGGATTGATGAAAGAATGAGTATATCTCATATCAAGGTACACGATACTGATTCTTACATTATGTTAGGAGATATTGATAAAACCCTTATGAATAATGAGTTTAGCCAGTATATAAATCTTGTGGTGAGTGGAACACTTTACGAGTTTTTAGAGCAACAATTTAGTCTTCGTTTAGGGGAAACATTCTCAAACCGCAAAGAGGTTAAAACAGCAGTATTTCAAGTGCTATTTACAGATAATAGGTTTTTAGGGCAAGAGGATGCAAAACCAAAGAAGATATTTAAGGAGATGTTCCCAAACGTATATGAGGTTTTTAGACAGATTAAGAGTAAAGATAAATCACTACTTCCAAGATTGTTGCAGAGTATAGAGAGTTACTTAATGATAAATGTTATAGCAAAACGTATAGCAATAGAGTATCCAGATGCACCAATATATACAATACACGACAGTATTTCTACAACAGAAGAATATGTAGATGTGGTTGAGGCTATAATGACAGAGGAATTAACCAAAGCGATAGGACACACACCTAAATTAGAGCCAGAGGTATGGTGTAAAAGCAATATGGTAAAGCATCTTGAAACTTTAAAGGAGAAAGCAAAGGTTGTCGCTTAAATAAAATAATTGCACAACCATTGCATCATTAAATTTTTATCTTTGTAATTGTGAAATTTGTAACAATCATATTATCCTTAATAATACTATTGCTTTCAGCAAAGCCTTGTTCTGATGATCTAAATATAGAAGACCAGCATCAAGACGAAATAAGTACAAATCACAATCATCAAGACGAAATAAGTACAAATCACAATCATCAAGAAGATAGCGACGATTCTTGTCCTGTAACTTGTATTTGTAATTGTTGCGGTATGACAATTACTTACGAACCAATCAAGACATTTGATTTAAAACTCAATGTTGAAATCTCAACGGAGTTAATTTCTACATATCAGCCTATTTACGGGTTTAATTTCCTTTCCAATATTTGGCATCCGCCACAAGTAATAAGCTAAAACAAATCGATTTTATATCAATTATTTAGTTAATTACAAATACAATTCAATGAATAAATATCTATTGAGCATAAAGCTCATATTAATACTTTGCCTATCGTTACAGGCACAAACGTCAGACATACAAATAAAAGTCCTAACAGAAGCTGAAAACGAGCCTTTATTGGGTGCTACGGTTTACTTTGAAGCATTAGAAAAAGGAGCAGTAACCGATTTTGATGGTATTGCAACTTTTACAGAAGTTCCAGATGGTCAGCATCAAATAATAATTTCCTTTTTAGGTTTTGAAACATTGGAAACCACAATTCAAATTCCAAGTAATTCAACGTTAGTCTTTAAATTAAAAGAAGGTGGCAATCAATTAGATGCTGTAGTACTGCAATCTTCAAGAAGTACAAGAACCGTAAGAAAAATACCGACACGTATAGAGTTTATAGGTGCAGAGGAATTAGGAGAAAAAGCAATAATGAATCCTACTAATATTTCTATGGTGCTTCGAGAAAGCACAGGAATACAAATGCAACAAACATCATTAAGTAGTGGGAGTACCAATATTCGTATTCAAGGATTGGATGGTAGGTACACACAGCTTTTAAGAGATGGATTTCCATTATATGGTGGTTTCTCAAGTGGTTTGAGTATTTTACAAATACCACCTTTAGACTTACAACAATTTGAAATTATAAAAGGAAGTTCGTCAACACTTTACGGTGGAGGTGCTATTGCAGGATTAGTAAATATGGTATCTAAAACACCAGACTTTGAACCTGCATTAGACATAATGCTTACACAAACACAAGCGTTAGGAAGTACAGCCAATGTATTTTATAGCAAAAGAAATGAAAAATTTGGTATTTCACTTTATGGCTCTGGTCATTACCAAAAAGCATACGACCCAGAAGATGATGGCTTTAGCAACCTACCAAAAACAACATCAATTTCATTTAATCCTAAATTGTGTTATTACCCATCAGAGAAAACAACACTTTGGTTTGGATTAAACGGAACGTATGATGATAGAATTGGTGGAGATATGACAAAAATTGAAAGTGGAGAAAATGGCATACATCAATATACTGAAGAAAACAATTCAAAACGATTAAGCAGTCAATTGGTATATCAAACACAATTAGATTCTGTTAGTTCATTAGAGTTTAAAAATAGTGTCTCTTTTTTCGATAGGAATTTAACAGTTCCGGATTTCAATTTTGATGGCAAACAGACAAATACCTTTACTGAAATCACATATAATACAGCATCAGAAAAAACGGATTGGATAGTTGGAGCTAATCTTTATACCTCAAATTTTGATGAAAATGATAACGCAGCACTACAGCGAGACCAGAAAGATGTGACCTTTGGCGCATTTGCAAATAATATTTATGACTTATCAGATAATTGGATATTAGAAACAGGATTAAGAGCAGATTATAATACTGATTTCGGTTTCTTTCCACTTCCAAGAATTTCATTACTCTACAAAAATGATAGTGGGTTTTCAAGTAGAATTGGTGGAGGTTTAGGGTATAAGATTCCAGATATTTTCACAGAAGAAGCAGAGTATATTAACTTTGAAAATGTCCTCGCCATAGATAAATCAACAATAGATGCAGAACGTTCTTATGGTGTTAATTTCGATGTAAACTATCAAACACGATTATCTGATGAGATTGGTTTTTCTATAAACCAATTATTCTATGTTACTGCAATAAATGATGGCTTGCTCTTAAATTCAACTAATAACGGTTTATTTCAGTTTGAAAATGCACCAGATGAAATCTTTAGCAAAGGAGCAGAAACCAATATAAAATTTACTTACAAAGACTTTAGATGGTTTTTAAACTATGCGCTTATTGATACCAAACTAAATTATTTACCTGGTAATCCACAGAAGCCATTAACCGCAAAACACAACGCAGGTAGTGTATTAATGTACGAATCTGAAAAATGGCGAATTGGTTACGAAACCTTTTATACAGGAAAACAGTTTTTATCTAACGGAACAGAGACTACAGACTTTGTAACTATGGGTTTATTGGTTATGCGTAACTTTAAATTAGGAAGTGTATTTGTAAATTTTGAAAACTTTACAGATAGAAGACAAAGCAGATTTTCACCTTTGGTTTTACCACCACACGACAATCCTGTTTTCCCAGAGATATATGCACCTACAGATGGTTTTATATTTAGTGTAGGACTTATTATTAAACCATTTGGAAACGAAGACCACGATTAAATATGGAAACAATAGAACAAGTATTAGAGTCAAAAAATATTCGTGTTACAGCAATGCGTATGTTAATTTATAAGTTTCTTGCAGAAAAAGAGATAGCGGTAACATTAAGTGATATTGAAAATGCTTTTGAAAAAGCAGATAGAACTACCTTGTACAGAACTATTAAAACCTTTGAAGAAAAGGATATTGTGCATCAAATTGACGATGGTACAGGGATTACAAAATATGCGTTATGCGAAAAGGGATGTAATTGTGATATAAAAACCGATTTGCACTTACATTTCCATTGTAACAATTGCAATGAAACCGTATGCTTAACAGAACATAAAATACCGCAGATTAAAGTACCTGATGGTTTTGTGTCAGAGAATGTAAATTTGGTGGTAAAAGGTATTTGCGATAAGTGTAGTAGCTAATTATTGCACTTCCATTGCACTTACTATTAAAGTACATTTATCCAAAATTAGAGGATATGAAGTTTAATACTAAAATACCTAAACATCTAAAACAGGCGTATAACCAAGAATTAAAACAATACAGTTTCTGTTTAGAAAATAAGCAGTTTGGTAATGCTTGGCATCATTTAGAACGTAGTCATATAATAGGACAATCTTATCCTATAGAACATACCTATTCACATTGGCTTATGCTAAAGTTTGGATTTAGACAAAAAGATACGAAAGAAGTAATAGGTCAAATAATTAGGTTGGCTGTGGGTGGCTGGAAATCATTTATAAATCACGTTCCACTTGGTAATACAGGTGGAGCAAACGTGCCACCATTAAAACGAATGCCTATTCCCAATGACATTGAAAAATTATTAGATATTAAATGAAAAAAAAGAAAGTCAATTTAAGAGATTTAAAACCAAATTCAGAAGAACAACATTCTCACGATGATGGTCACGACCACGGAGATGGAAGTGCATTCAAGACATACATTCCTGCTATTATAAGTTTTGTTATGTTAATGGTAGGTATCGCTGTAGATTATTTTGATGCGATTCCTCAATTTGAAGGATGGATTCGAGTAGTTTGGTACACTTTAGCATATATTCCTGTTGGATTTCCAGTAATTAAAGAGGGTTGGAATAGTATTAAAAAAGGTGATGTTTTTACAGAGTTCTTTTTAATGTCTATTGCTACAATTGGTGCATTTATAATTGGTGAATATCCAGAGGGTGTTGCAGTTATGTTGTTTTATGCAGTAGGAGAATTATTTCAAAACGCAGCAGTCAATAGAGCAAAAGGAAATATTAAAGCCTTGTTAGATGTTAGGCCAAAAGAAGCCAATGTATTTCGTGATGGTGATTATGTTAGTGTGTCGCCAGAAAATGTAAATATTGGTGAAAAAATACAAATTAGAGTAGGTGAAAAAATTCCATTAGATGGTATTTTATTATCCGAAAAAGCATCGTTAAATACAGCAGCTTTAACAGGAGAAAGCAAACCAGATTCTATTCAGAAAGAAGCAAAGGTTTACGCAGGTAGTATTAATTTGGAAAGCGTTATTGAAGTTGAGGTAACCAACAAGTTTGAAGATAGTTCTATTGCGAGAATATTAGACTTGGTTCAAAATGCTACAGCACGTAAATCTAAAACAGAATTATTTATTAGACAATTTGCTCGTATCTACACACCAATTGTTGTGTTTTTAGCTATTGGTGTAACTTTTATACCTTACTTTTTTGTAGATGATTATGTATTTAGAGATTGGTTATACAGAGCATTAATATTCTTGGTAATATCTTGTCCTTGTGCGTTAGTGATTTCAATTCCATTAGGTTATTTCGGTGGTTTGGGAGCAGCTTCAAAAAATGGAATATTATTTAAAGGCGCTTCATTTTTAGATGCTATGACCAAAATAAATACTTTGGTAATGGACAAAACAGGAACCGTTACCAAAGGTGTTTTTAAAATCAAAGAAGTAAAAGCAATCGGTTGGAATGAAACCGAATTTATGCAATACTTAATGGCGATGGAAGAACAATCCACGCATCCAATTGCTAAAGCCATTTTAGAGTATAAAGCAGAAGGAGAAGATTTTGAAGCTACCGAAGTTTCTGAAATTGCAGGTAAAGGTTTAAAAGGCATTGTAAATGGTAAAACAGTTTTAGTAGGAAATAAAGCCTTAATGACTTCGAATAATATTGATGTTCCAACGGAAACAGAATCTATTGTAGAATCGATAGTATTAGTTGCAATCGATGATCAATTTGCAGGTTATGTAGTCATAGCAGATGAATTAAAAGAGGATGCAAAAGAAACTATTACAGCATTACACAAAGTAGGTATCAATAATATTATGATGCTTTCTGGTGATAAAGATTCGATTACTCAACAAGTCGCTAAAGAATTAAATATTGCAAATGCTAAAGGTGGTTTACTACCAGAAGATAAATTAAACGAAGTTGAGATTTTAAAGAAAAACTTTGAAAACAAAATAGCTTTTATAGGTGATGGTATAAACGATGCACCTGTTTTAGCAGCAAGTAACGTTGGTATTGCAATGGGTGGTTTAGGTAGTGATGTTGCAATAGAAACCGCAGACGTTATTATTCAAACAGACCAACCTTCAAAAGTTGTTAGAGCCATTAAAATAAGTCGTTCTACACGAAAAATAGTTTGGCAGAATATCATTTTAGCTTTTGGTGTTAAAGTCATTGTCTTAATATTAGGAGCAGGTGGTTTAGCTACAATGTGGGAAGCAGTTTTTGCAGATGTAGGAGTAGCATTATTAGCAATTTTGAATGCAGTTAGATTACAACGAATGAGTTGGTAATTGTCCCCACAACCCAAAACCCAGTTTTTTCGTACCTCAAAATCCTCTGTCTTTTGTGTTGTTCCGCTCACCTCACAAGTTTAGCGTTTTTTTGTCTTTAAGGTAATAGCATATTACAGCTTTGGTTTTCATAAAATCAAACCAAACTGCAATACGCTATTCTGTTATTATTCTATCATAAAACCCTAAACTCACCCAAGCTATGTTACATAATACAAGTTATAGTAGCAAAAATCCTTTCAAGGGTTTGCTGACGCAGTATTATTATATTTTCGTAGCTATAACTGGTATTATGTAAAATATCCGCTTATCCCACGCTCACATTGGAACACACAACCACATTTGGAACTATAATGAAGCAGTAGTAAGATAAAGTAGGTGAGAGTATTAGTTATCTCATTCATCTGCACAAAACCATCGTTAAGTCCAAGTATTCCTTACCTCAAGTCTTTGTTTGTTTCATTTCGTTAACAAATATCAATAAACATAGTACTAAAATTGAAAGTCTTCAGATTGTACTAAACTTGAAAATGAAGTACATAAAAAAATAAAAAAGAAAGCAAATATAGGTAGCTTCCTTCTGCCAACGCTCAATATTGTAAAGGTCAAGCCCTACGGGTTTTGAATAAAACTTTTTTATGAAGCACTCGTAAAAGTATCAAGATTTTAGAGTAAAAACTTTTACTCAAAAACCTTGACAGCATCATCCACGCTACCTTTAACATTGGCTGTCTTTTTTCTTTTCTTCAAAAAAATTATGGCAAAAGAAAAAGCCCTACAATAAAAATTATAGGACTCTTTCAGCTTCAAAGGTCAGAATGAAACTTTTATGCTACTTCTACGATATTTAAAACGTTATATGCGCCATTTTTAAGCGGATACTGAATACCGTTAATCTCTTGGAAGAACTCTACTAATAAAACGAATATATCGTTTCCTGTGCCTGTTGGAACACCTGCTGGAGTTAGTGTTTGAGTTGCGGAGGTTGAATCAATCGGAATATTTACAGTTGGACTGTATTCTATTGAATTATCTGTAGTATCAAAGTCAACTTTTAGAAATGCTGAACTTAAACTTACGTGTGTTGCGCCACTTGGATATGCAATATCATTTGCAGGCGTTAAATTTGGGATAGTAATTTCGCCAGTAGCACCATCGACAGTAAACGGAGCGAATAAAACAGCACTTAAAATGGCTCTATTATTGAAATCCAAGCCTTTTAATGTGGCTTTACCTTCTGGTGTTGCTAATCCTGTAGCTACATTTCTTTGTCCTCTTACAGAGGTTGTATCAAAGTTTTTAATTTGTGTCATTTTTTGAGTAACACGACTTGAAACTCGATTGTCTTTTGCTCTAATCATTAAGTTTCTTACAGATGTTCTCAATAGTTTACCAGATGATGCTGATCTTCCAAATTCTGAACCGTTTTCACGAGTTCTTTCAAATGCTGGGTCATTTTGAATACGCTCTTTAGAAACACCGCCTTTAGTTTTTACTAAATAACCCTCTTTTGCTTTGTAAAAAGTTAGATTGTCTAACGTTCCTTCTAACTTAATAATACCTTTTAATTTTGCCATAACTAATACATTTTTTGATGATAAATATCAAATATACGAGCTATTGACTATCAATATATTAGAGTGCTTCCGTAGTGTTTATAAGTTGCCAAAACTTCCGTTTTAGTTGGTTTTTTCAATGGGATATTAGTCGTATATTGTATATAAGTGCTTTATAGCAACGGTATAGATAAAGTATAGTTAGAGTATTAATTTTAAATTTAAAGTGAATGAGTAGAATCTGTATTTACCCTAAAGACGTGCAGGTAGTAACAGGCAAGAGTGAGCGTTATGGCAGAACAATAATCAAAGCGATTAAAGAACGCCTTAACAAAGAAGCTCATCAGTTAGTTACTATCGATGAATTTTGCGACTTTATGGGCTTTGAAATCAGTAAAGTACAAGGATTAATCAAGTAAATTCCTTATCTTTACTACAAGGTATAAAGGTGACCTATTAGGTGACCCAACAATGGTACAGGACTGAAACAGTAATAAATAAAGGCACTACGAAAGAGGTTCACTTACCTCTTTCTCCGCAAAAGAAACCTGTAACGTATGTTACAGGTTTTTTGTTTTATACTCATACGTCAAGCTTGCTTGTAAGTAGGGGGATAAAACAAAAAACCAACGAGCACAGCTCGTTATGGTTTTATGCTTGCAAAGGATACCCACCCGGGATCACCTTTAGGTAATCCCATTGTAACTTTTCTTAGTAAAACAGAGGTGATAGAATTTCGAATCTCGAATAAAGAATTTCGAATAACGACCACAAATAACTAACAGCTAAGAACCACCGACTATTGAATATCGATTAAAGAATATCGAATGTAGAATGTTGACTATAAAACAGCTCACAGCTTAAAGCCAAAAACTAAGAATCACCATCTGCCGACTACAAACTACTAATAGCCAACAGCTAAAAAATACCGTCTACCGCCTACCAACTACCGTCTACTAAAAGCCTCCTCAATTAAGCACCTCCTTATGCGTTCCTTTTCTATAGCAGCGTTCTTCACCTAGGTATAGCGGATTACCGTGTTTTTCTGACCAGAAGCCTTCTAGTAGATCTTTGGTGATGCATTGATAGACCACGACACCTTTGTAGATGGTCTCGTTATCGCCCTCATAATTAAAATTAATCACCAAGATGTTGTTTTTAAAAAAGCCAGTTCCTTGTTGGCGCTGATCACCACTTATTAGCCAAGTAGCAACGATTCTCTTATGCTCATCTAGTGCTAGTGTGAGTTCGCCCTCATAGCCTGCGGCATCTGGGCTTTGGTTGCTTCCTGTGATTGTGTATGTGCCTGCTAGTTCTTCTATGGTCATTGGGGATTGTGCAGTTTAGGAAATCAAGTCTTTTTAATAAAACCACCTGTTAAGTTTGAATCATTCTTTTTAGAGAGTCAAATAACGCTTGCTGAAATGCTGTGTCCTGAGAGTGCATCTTATAAATATCCAAATCATTTCTACGGTTTTTGGCAAGCATATCAAAAATCATTTTCTTTAAAGCAATATCACTGTTTTGACTATCAGGATTGTTTAAGACCTTTTGCTCAAAGCCTGGGGTAGATTCCAATAAGTTTTTATATATCAGCATTTTAAGTTTTCGTTCCTCCTCGGTCTCTCCCATAACATTGAAAAACCTATCATTAAATGATTTTATGATATTCTCTAATTCATCTTCTTCATTTTCTCCGTGCGCGGCTCTAACGGTTGGATTGGCAGGGTCTAATTCTGTCTCATCTGAGTCAAGCTTGATTTTGGCTCCAATTTTATCCCTTTGTTCCAATCCATAGGTATCTAAGTCTACAGCGTCTAATAAGCGGTCTAAATCATCGATATTTGGATCACGTACAACCATTTTAGGAATTAAAAACTTTAAAAACCAATACAGCATTTCCCACTCTGGATTATTGAACTCCAATAGTGCGGCTACTTGGGCATAAATCTTTACAAACTGCCTTGCTTTAATTTTATAATCTGCTTTTTGCTTGTCCTCATATTCTAACTCTACGTCAAATCTATTTTGAGGCTTACTTAAAGCAGCTCCTAATGATTCTGTGTCTGCATTAGCAAAAAATAATTCGTTAAATCTAACAACTTCACTCCATTCATAAACACCTTCACTATCAAGTAATTCTTTAGCGTCGTGCAACACATTGACATCTGTAGCGCTGCTAAGTGTGGTAATTGTATAGTAAGGATCAAAAGCATTTTTTAAATCTTCTTTATCATTAAAGAAGTCTAACACAAAAATATCTTCCGTTTTTTTACCCAATTTAGGTGCAGACCTATTGAGGCGTGACAATGCTTGAACTGCAAGAACTCCTTGAAGTTTCTTGTCTACATACATTGCGCATAATTTAGGCTGATCAAAACCAGTTAAATACTTATTTGCGACTACAAGAATTTTAAACTCGTCCATATCAAAATAGCGCGCTATTTTATCTTGAATGTAGCCGGGGTCATTAGGTTTTGCAGTATCAAGATTTGAAGGTAAATCATTTACAATTTCTTCAGTTAATGGGATACCATCTATTTCTTTTTCACCAGAAAAAGCACATATGGCTTGAAAAGGTGTACCTCTTTCTTCAAGAATACGTTGTACAGCTCTATGATAACGTACTGCAGATTCAATACTCTGTGTGACTATCATTGCTTTCGCTTTGCCCTTGAGCTTTTTCTTTCTGTAAATCTGACTCATAAAATGGTCAAGCATTACTTCAGCTTTACTGTCTATTGTGCGTTGATCTTTTTCTACAAATGCTTTTAGTTTCTTTTGGGCTTTCTTCGTATCAAACGAAGGGTTTTCTTCGGCAGATTTTGACAGTCTATAATAACTTTGATAGGTTGTGTAATTTGCAACGACGTCGTGTATAAACCCTTCTTCAATAGCTTGTTTCATTGAGTATAAGTCAAATGGCGCAAACTTTCCATCTTCAATAGGAGTTCCAAACTTTTCTAAAGTGCTATTTTTTGGAGTAGCTGTAAAGGCGAGATAAGAGGCATTAGATTGCATCTTGCGCGAAGTCATTATTTGCAAGATTTTGTCTTGAATATCTGATGAGTCTTCATCTTCATTTTTTGATTGCCCGATAGCTCTATTTAGATTGTCGGCGGCGGTACCTGATTGTGAGCTATGTGCTTCATCTATAATTACGGCAAATCGTTTATCACTTAAATCTGCAATGCCATCTACAATAAAAGGGAACTTTTGAATCGTCGTTATGATAATCTTTTTTCCTTCCTCAAGATTCTCTCGTAGTTGTCTACTTGAATGTGCTGGAGCCACAATATTTTTTACTTCTGAGAAACCTCTTATGTTTTCTCGTATTTGCTTGTCTAGCAAACGCCTGTCAGTAACCACGATAACAGAGTCAAAAATAGGTGTATCCATCGATTTTGGACCAGCTGCGGCCTTATTCTGAGGATACGCTTCTATTAATTGATAAGCTGCCCACGTAATACTATTAGACTTTCCAGAACCTGCCGAGTGCTGAATTAAGTAACGATGTCCAGTACCATTATCACTTACGTGTTGTACAATTTTACGTACCACGCGCATTTGATGGTATCTTGGAAAAAAAAGTGTTCTAGATGGTAGTGGATCACTTGCTTTACCATCTAAGCGTACGAAATGCTGAATAATATTAGCTAGACTTTGAGGTTTAAAAACCTCGTTCCATAAATAAGCAGTTTTATGTCCAAAAGGATTAGGCGGGTTTCCTTTACCATTATTGTGACCAAGATTAAAAGGTAAAAAGAATGTCTTGTCACCAGCAAGTTTGGTCGTCATATAAACTTCATCTGTATCTACTGCCATATGTACCATACAGCGTCCAAAATGAAGAAGGGTCTCTTTGGTATCTCGTTGCTTTTTGTATTGGTTTTGCCCGTGAAGTTTGGCAGACTGACCTGTCCATTGATTTTTGAGCTCAATAGTAATGATAGGTAGGCCATTTATAAAAAGTACCATATCAATATCCTCACGAGGATTACTGGCAGAGTAGGGCACTTGACGCATTACACTAAACTGATTGCTTTCAAACTGCTTTTGAACACGCTCACTACTGCTACCTAAGGGTAGTGGATAAAAGAATTTCAAAAAAGCATCATCTATAGGTAACCCTTTTTTAAGCACGTGAATAATCCCGTGCTTTTTAATAATGCGATCTAAGCGTTGCAGTATTTTTAATTGCCAGTCATTACTGCGCTTTAATTTATTGAGTTCTTCTTCTTGTGTTTTCTCAAGAAAATCCCAAAAACGAGTTTTATCAATGGCATAAGTAGCATCATAATCTTTACGGTGGCCTATGTAATAATCTCCTTGCTTCAGGTATTGCGAATTTGATTCTTGCACGCCATTTAAAGTCTCAATTGTAGTTCCTGACAGAGCTAATTGTATAGCAGCTTCTAAAGCTTGTTCGTTGGTGTTGTCATTCATTCTTTAATCTTTATCAAGTTTCATATGCACGATGTACTCGTTAGTTATTACTTGGTATTTTTTATTCGTAAAAAAGTCATAAATCGGAATGATGTCTTGTTTGTTTTTAACAAGCCATATTTCATAATCTTTTAGATTCTGTTTACCAAAATCATACTCTGATTTTGATAGAAAAAAAGAACCTGTATCGAAGGTCTTTACTTCCACATATTTCACCACACCTTCTGCATTTGTATATCGTATGTCATAATGTAAACCTTCATTATCTTTACTTATATGGTCTACGTTAGTGAACCTCATTTTCACCAATTCATCGTAAACAATTTGTTCTGATGTATTTCCAATTATTTTAAGTTTCCTTTGGTCTTTTTCTCCAGGTGTGAAAACATTATTACTACCTTTAAAAATTCCAGCCTTTTTTGGTTTTAATAGTTTGCTGCTTAAGACTCTGGTTGTATTAGGTCTTGTAGATGGACCAGACGTCTCGTTGGAGATGGTTTCTTCCTTGGTGTTGGCTTTTTCGGCTATCAATTCTTTTTTTATCTCATCTATTTTATCCTCAAAATAAAGCAAACTTTTCAATCTTGGATTTAGGCTGATCTCATATAGTTCAGTAGTTGTAAATTTTTCTTCATTCTTACTTCTTATTAAAGCGATATTCTCTTTAGATTCTATTTTGATTGTAGGATATATTAGAGCGATATATTCCCTGTAAACAGCCGTTTTATCCACTTTGAAGTTATGCCTTAATTCGTGAGCTTTTTGTTGAGCAAATTGTAGATAATTGTTAAATCTATTACAAATATCTAAGAACTGTGCCTTTTTCTCTAGGTCACTATTTCTTAGATTTTCCCTAATAGAAGCCTTTACCAATTGGTTTTTTGATAAAATCGCATCTTTTATTGTGGACAAATGCCATTGCGCTAAACTTATCTTATAGCTGTAATGCGATGCAAATACACTTAACTCAATATCCAATTTATTGAATAACCCCTCTATTTTAACTAGTTCACTTTCGGTATTAATTTGCTCATAATCTATGGAACTACTATCGTATTCTAATCCAAAGATCTCTGCAATCCGTTTTTCAAGACTTAAATCGTCCAAGAAGTCATCATAGACTTTGTCTTTTGATAAGAATACTGCCTGCCAAAACGCTTGCTTGTAGTCTGCAAGACCTAATAATTCTCTAGCATCATTAAAAGTATCTATTCCTAGGTCATTTTTGATACTATTTTGCACATCATCAATATCACTTCTTAAAATATACTTGTATTCATTTTTATCGTTATTTACGTCAAATGCTAGAGAGATACAATTTGCAAAACTATTTGTGAACTCAACATTTCGTTTTAAAGAGTCAATTGTGTCGTGTTCGCTTATTTTTATATAATACGTTTGTTCTGAACGGTGAAGAAACTCGTAATCTGATACCACAAAGCTTTTATCGTATACTTCATACTTAATTTCAGAGCATAGTATTATCTCAATTTTTTTACAAATGGATGCTTGCGTTTTTCTTGGCTCTATATCCTCGATAACATTTAACCTGTAGCTTAATAAAAGTGGTTTTAACTCATCTAAAAGATTGCCAAAATCTGCTGTAAGTCCGTCAATTTCATTCTTATAAGTGATATTGATATTAATTGTTTTGAGATCATTTATACCAAAAAACTTTATTGCATCTGCTCCACCTGCGCGTGCTGGGTAATTAAATATTGGGTAGGCTTCTCTTAATTTATTAGGCAGCTTTATTTTATCGCTGAAATATATCTGCTCTTGAGGATACAACCTTAATTCATTACCGTTGCTGGCAAATAATGATAACGGTTGTTCGATTTCAACATTGTTCTTATTGTAGTGACTAAGAGCTCTTTTATAGAATGTCTGTGATTTAGCACCAGACGGATAAATATTAGGTAATTTATTGATGATTTCTGCCACTCTTTTAATTGATAGGTCGTTAAAATCATCTGTAGCACCTAAGCTGACTAAGATTTCATTAATTTTTGTTTTATTGAGGTTCTGCTCTAGATTAATAAGCTGGTTGTAATTGATTCTAAAATCATTCACCCAAGAGTATTTTTCATCTATAAGAAGGTCTGAAAATTTGAACTTATAATTTTTAGCTAAGTAATACTTAATGTAGGAAGGCTTGGTATAAACTGTCTTGTAATTAAAATAATAGTACTCGTATTTATCTTCGTTGGCGCTATCATATAGTTGTCGTTTTAACCTATCATCATAATAAACCCATAGGATTAGTTTTTCTATAGATAATCTATTCAGTATTTCTTCAAAATCTGTGATGTACAGAAACTCTAATTTGTAAGACGACCTATTTGTATAACCATCATAGCTTTGTACATAGTTTACATAGTCTACGAGGTTTGAGGTGATGTTTGTTCTTCTTTTATATCTCGCATAGCTATTTACTTTTATCCACTTTAGAAATTTTTCTAGTTGATATTTGTCTTCAGCATTAGGTAAACCTAGTATAGATGGACTTGCCACAAAATCACTATTATCGTAAACTTCCTCAAAGATGAGTGTAGTTTTAATACCAGTAGGATAGTCGCTTGATAGCACAAGGTTTTCAGTATCCACGATAGTACTAGCTTTTGAAATAGATGGTATTGTAATTACATCATCAGGGATTTTAGTATCCTCTTTCATTAATTTGAAATTATGATAGAGGCAACTATTCATTTCCTTAATAATTGCTATGCTTTGAGCATTATGCCGTTCTATCTGATTCTTGGTTTCCCTAATTATTTTTTGTGATAGCGTTGCTGGTTCGTAACTGTGAATATTGAAATATCCCTTAAGTTCATCATAAATAAAACGGCCTTTATTAGGATTGTCACTATCGTAAAATTTAAATTCTCTTAGCAGTGCTTCAAAAAATTTATCTCCTACAAATTGGATATCTGTAAAACTGGGTGTTTTTAAGGGATTATTTTTAGTTACTGGGGTATAGATATATTCTTTTCCCTTAATTATGGTGTTATTATTATTTACAAGAAAATCGAGTTGATTTGGTTTTGCCTTTTTTATGAATGCGGCTTTTTGAGTTAATAGCCTAATCCATTTTGCTCTTTGTCCAATGGATAGTGGTTGACTACCGATAGAATTTAAAACATCGATATAATTTTCTAATACATCTACTTGTCTATCGACCTTTTCATCTAAATCAAATTGAGTAAGTGTTTTACCTTTAAGTGGTATTAAATGGCAGTTTATAGTATCTGTAGCACTGCTCTCGATTAATAGTTGAGCAAACTCATCATTAACATACAAAATCTCTGCTATTTTTTTATATGTATTGTCTATACAAGGAAATACAGCTTCAGTATTTATTGCCTCTTCAATAATGTCATAATAGCCTAAATTTTGTAGCGTATCTGCTTTATGTTTGTGATGTAAAATTGATAAGGGCTGATAAGACACTTTTTTATCAGTAAAATATCTAGCTACTTTTGTTGTAAATGCTACTACTTTTTCTAGAATAAATCTATTTTTTTCTGAATCATTAAGTTGATTACGTGTAGCGTCCAAATCAAAGGTTGCGTGTAAGACATAAGGTTGATTGAGCTTAATGTTAGTAGGGAAAAATGAATACAGATAAGGTGATGTTTTTTCAAAATTATCTTCAACGGCAATTTTAATTTGATAAAACTCTTTTTCTGTTTTATTGACATCCTGAAACTCTAGCGGTAACTCATCTTCTTCTTCAAAAATAGACCAGGAATTGTTTGGAAATTGAATTGCTTCTTGAGGACTGAATGTTGTACTAGATTTGATATGAGCGCTTCTATTACATTTAATTTGCGGTTTGTCTTCAAAACCTATAAAATCAATTTGCTTGATGTGATTTAAAAAGAGTAAAGTTTCTGGGGTAATACTTTTGACCTGCTTATAAATATCTTTGAAGGCCTTCTCTTTATAGCTGATTACAATACTTGTTTTAAAGTTTTCTTGCGTTATTTCTTTTATGACAGGAAGGCATAAAAAAGGCATAGGAATCACGGTAGAACTTAAATTTTCCTCTTTAGCTATAGTTGCTCGTTGCTCTGTAGTAAATAAACTCTCATAACGCGCTTTAGTATTGGTTTCAGAGTATTGTAAAGAAAGGTCGTTGCTTTGAATCTCTATGGCATTGCTCCAATTTATAATAGACCTAAAACCAAGACCCTTGTTTCCTATGTATTTTCGTTTTGAAGTTTTGGACGATAGATTTGCTATAAATAAAGAACGGTAGCCTTTTTTAGAAAAAGACGTATCTCCATTATTGTTAATGCTTATCGTTTTACTTGCCGTATCTAATTTAATAGCCACTTGCGTAGCACCTTCATCGTCGGAATTTTGTAAGAGTTCTAGTAATTGTCTACCGTTATAGCCTTTAATGGTTTCTAGCTCACGGTTGTAGTCACCTAGCATTTCGCTATAATCATCTTTATAGCGTTTAGTTTTTTTAGTACTTAATTCTTGTATAAATTCTTTCAAATTGCTTTTTATTCTTGTACTGTGTGCTTTATTATTATCCTAAAACTAGGATTCCATTGTGCTTCCCTTCGTGCAACAGATATTCTATTATTCATATTTAAACCTACAAAATCATCAGGTTCTTTGTTATCGTTGTTTTCTTCCTCATTAAAATCATTATGGCCTTTTTCTGTTTTTAGAGTGTCAATAAAATTATCTTTTAAAGGATAATAATTTCTGCAGTCTTCTTCTATTTCTTGAATGGTAAAACAATTCTCGTCTGCTACGTCATTATGATAGCAACAGGTTAGAACTCGCCAAGGCTCTGCTAGGTCTGGATGAAAGCTTTCATAAGTGGCTTTTATGAATTGTCCTCTGATATTTTTACGGTTAGCCACAGCTTCTACATCATCTAAATCTACCAAAGAACAGCCAAATTGATTTTCTCTAAACGGTCTATCACAACTATCCGTATAAATAGGGCTAGTCGCATTTCTAAATTTTCCATTAAAAAGTAAATAATACCCTTTGCAAGAGGTCATCTTTTCTAGAATTCGTAGTTTTTCCCATTGCTGTCTTGGCTTACCGTTATATCTTAAGGTTTGATATTTATTATCCTTAAACAAGACTTTAGCTTGTAATGCAAACCATTTGTAGCATCCTGGAGTAGTTTCTAGAAATATATCTATATCACCACCATAAGTAGCTTCATCTTTTGCAGCACGAGCATACACATCAAAATTTTGCTCATAGGCTGTCCTAAAGTTGCGAATGTCTGCAATAATTTTTGCCGTGACGCCTATTTCTGGTTTGTTTACTGACACGTTATGATGATAAACTATATCATCCCATACCTCAGCTGCAATGCCTTGAAATAATTGACATCTAAGTGTTTCTTCTATTCTTTTTGATGGCATACAATTTATTTTTAACAAACCCTAACCTTACCAGTTACAACCCCATTTATCAAACTCCCCTTATACTCCTTTAACTTCTCAATCTCTTGCTCCTTTAAACCAATAGCCGTTTCTATCTTTTGAGAAGCAGTTTCTATATATTCAACAATCTCTTTTTGTTCATTGAAAGGTGGATAGGGCACTTTTACATTTCCGAACTTATCAAAATATAATCTTAACCTCATATCCATTATACCTCTAGAATGTTTTTTTAACTCTGATTTACAGTTAGGTGTTCTAAAAAGATTGTGATAGAAATAACCTGCTATTGGTCTGGTGGGTCTTAGAATATCATACGCAGGACTTGTTACACCATTATAATCTGATATCCCTATTGCTCCCATCCACGCAAGTAATTTATTAACAACGATGTCATTTTTTTTAACTAACCAATAACCATCAGTAGTTGAAGCCTTATTGCCTCTTTCTTCTAATTCTTTCCTTGGTTTAACGCCAATATCTGTATAAACTGAGAGTAATTCATAATCATTATTTTTTGCAGCAGGTTCAATTACTAACCTAAAAATATTTTTAACTTTTATAAATTCCCAATGCACAGGAATCTCCCCAATCCACTCCACACCAGTATCTTTTAACTTCACACGATCAACCAGACCACGAGTTACTGCTTTGTGTATTAAAATTTGTTTGCGTTCTTTAAGAAGATTAATTTGTTGCTCTTTAATAGCAATAGCATCATCTATTTTGGTGGTTTTATCGTCTAAAAATTGGGCTATTTTGGTTTGTTCTTTAAGTGGTGGAAGCAGCATTGTTAGATTATTCAAAACTCTTCCGTTAACGTGAGGAATACCCATTCCAATTGTATTTTTTCTTAATTCAACTTCTAGAACTTTTGAATGATACCAAGAAAATTTCTGGTCAATATTATTAAAAAGAATATGTGCTACAGTTGATGAGATAACACCTTTTCTGCTTTTTAAAAATTCACCAGAATTGGAACCATCCCAAAGTAATAAAATTTCATTTTCATTAATTATTAGAGCATCTTTATCCTTAACCCACTGATTTTCTTCACCGCCACGTAAATATTCCATACTCATATAAGGTGGTAAACTGTCATCATTAATAGACACTATATTTTTTGGCAGTTTCCCTTTATTAGCATTTGCTAAAAATTTAAATCTTTTCATTTTCCAATGTTCAGGAACTTCTCCCAACCATTCTACCCCAGAGTCTTTATAGGTATCGTAACGTTGTACTTTATTTTCTATTGCTACCATTACACCAAGTTTAAAATTTCAGAAATTAAACCATCGCTTAGTTTTTCTAAGTCTAAAATATCTTTGGTTACGTCGTCTATATTACGTAAAGGTGTGTGCTTGTAAAAGTATTTATTAAAGCTGATCTCATAACCTATTTTAGTAGCGTCTAGATTGATCCAAGCTTCTGCTACGTGTGGTTGTACTTCGCGTTTAAAGTAGCTGTGTATGTTGTCTTTAAGTGGTACGTTTTCGGTATCGCGTAGGTCGCTTTCGGTCTCGTAAACAATGTACTCTCCTTTTTTAGCAGTACCGTAATAGCCAAAGTCCGCAAGGTCTTCTTCTTTACAATCTAAGTGTTCTAGAAGTTGGGTGAGTTTATCCCCTGTGAGTTTTACTATTTTTTTAATTACCTTTTCGGCAGCTGCGTCGTACCAACTCACTGCATTTAAAATTGCTTTTTTATCACTAGCAGCGATGGCTATTTTTTGTGCTTTAAGCGCATCATCTACTTCCTTTTTAAATACATTATAATCTGTGTACACGGTATCGCCAAAGATATTTTGCAACTTCTTTGCTGTGGTTACCTGTCGCAAGTGTTTATCCCACGTATCTTGCTTGCATAACTTGGTTTTATGTGCAGAAGAGAGGTTGAGCTCTTCTTTTTCCACCCATTCTAGAAGTTCCTTTTGGTGCTTTTTTATATCTCGATACACGCTATCGCCATACGTTTCATACGCATATTGCATCGCTTCTTGCAACACGCGGTCGTAGCGCAGTGTTTCTATACGGGCATCTGTACATTGTGCCTTAAGACGTTTTGGCCGTTCTATTGTTGCTTTATAATACCCAAAATCACTATTATCAAAAACAAGACTCTCTAGGGGTAGCTCCTCAGTACGCTTTCGCGAAAGCGCACTCATATACACCTCTGTTATTTTATCAATATGTTTCTTTGTAAACTCACAGTTTTTATTCCCTAGATTCTTGCGTAGTTTTTTATATAAATCACTCGCATCTATGAGTTGTACTTTTCCTTTACGAGCGGCGGTCTTGTTATTACTCAATACCCAGATGTAGGTGGTAATTCCCGTGTTATAAAATAAATTATTAGGTAGCTGTATGATGGCTTCTAGCATATCATTTTCTATAATGTAACGGCGTATGTTACTCTCGCCACCACCAGCATCACCTGTAAATAAGCTAGAACCGTTGTGTATACTCGCAATGCGTGTGCCCGTAGGAGATTGCTCCAGTGTTTTCATCTTAGAAACCATCTCCATAAGAAACAGTAATTGACCGTCTGAGGATCTAGGTACCGCATCTACATCTTCTACCGTACCCCAGTAATCTGTCAGTTGTATTTTAAAACGTGGGTCTATCACGTCTTTACCATCCTTAATATACTTTTGCTCACTGCTCCACGATTTACCATACGGAGGGTTAGAAAGCATAAAGTCAAAGCTTGTTCCTGTAAACTCATCTGTAGAGAGGGTAGAACCTACACGTATATTTTCTGGGCTATTGCCCTTAATCATCATATCACTCTTACAGATGGCATACGTCTCGTCATTTATTTCCTTTCCGTATAAATAGACATCTCCCGTAGCTTTTATAGCGCCTTCTGGATCTTTTATAAAGTTTTGACTCTCTGTAAGCATCCCACCACTACCACAGGCAGGATCATAAATAGTCATCACAGGTGGTAACTGGTCTTTTATAGGCTCAAAAATAATATGCGTCATAAGCTCTATTACCTCACGTGGTGTAAAGTGCTCTCCCGCTTCCTCATTATTTTCTTCATTAAACTTACGTATGAGCTCTTCAAAAACGTATCCCATCCCAAGATTAGATAAGGCAGGGAGTTTACGTCCTTCTGGGTCTTCCTTTTCAAAAGGGGTGAGGTTTATGTGTGAAGAAGTAAATTTTTCTAGTACATCTAGCAATACATCTTTGCCAGCCATATGCTTAATCTGGCTCACTAGGTTAAATTTATCTACTATCTCTTTTACGTTAGGGCTAAAACCTAGTAGATAGTCTTCAAAATTGGCCAGAAGTATACTTTGGTTATTAGATGCGGTGTCTTTTAATAATTGAAGTGTCCACTTACTTGTGTTGTAAAACACATAACCAGAAGCTGCTTTAAGGCCTTCATTTTCTAGTTCTGTAAATCCAGCTTCTACTTTCTGGAAGTGTACCTCGTCCATCACCTCTTTTTTAGTAGGCTCAAGCAGTGCATCTAGACGGCGTAGTACCACCATAGGTAGTATCACGTCACGATATTTACCACGTACATAAACGTCACGTAGGCAGTCGTCTGCAATAGACCAGATAAAGGAAATAAGTTTTGAGTGGGATGAGTTATTCATAAGTTATAACTGTATGCTTAAGGTGTTTTTATAATCGTTTTGCCAAGATACTATTTATAGATTGTACGTCTTTACGTGTTTCCGTAAAAGTGTAAGATTTTACTGTTAAAATTCAATAATTCATTAGTTGGAGTTTAATGTCTAAACGCACAAAACCCCGCAACAATGTTGCAGGGTTTTGGATATCAAAAATTGACTTTCTACAAGCTATTTTTTAAGCGACTAACACCTACTTATTCCCCACGGCAAACTCAGCCGTAGTATTTATATATAAAATCACTCCTTGTGCACCAGCACTAATCTGGTGTTGTGAGACTCCCTTAGCGCCAAAATAGCTACCCAGCATCGTAGTCACCGGTGTAGTCGCTGTTGCTGCTTTATAGCTCGCATCACCGCTCACAATAACTGCTTTAAAATCTCCCTCACCCGTGGTGATGTTTCCTGTAAACCCAGGCGCGAGACGTAGGTAAAAACCTTTGTGCTTTTTACTAGTTTGTGATTGCCACAAGGCTGCAAGTGACGCTCCTTTTAGAGCACCTGTTTTGTTAAGCCAGTTTATGTCTTTGCCATCTAGCCATACTACGTTTGTATCGTGTACATTAATAGGTCGCTCTGTGGTTTCAAAAGCCTCCTCAACAGGTTTTACTACGTAAGGCCCGTTATCTATCTCTACAAAAGCCATATTAGTCGCTGCGCGTGCTGCTGTGATGTGCGTCTCTCCAGAAGGTTGCGTCCAGAAAGAGCCATCTGGCATCCAGAGTTCGCGGGCATCCTTATCTGCATTGTGAATCTCTCCATCTAGTACAATTGCTCTATAGGTCGCATCGTGTATGTGTGGAGGAGAAGCAAACCCTTCTTTAAATTTTACCAGCATACCAGAAGGACCTTCTTTAGTACGATCTCCCCATAGGTTGGTCGCGCGCGGTCCATTCTCACCACGTGCTGGGTTAAGTGCTCCCCAGGTAACATCTGTAGCGAGCATAAGCTCATAGGTAGCCTCGTTATAGGAGATGGCTTCTGTAGGTGGTGTGTCTTTTGTTTCTTGTTGTGACGTTTGCTCTGCGCAGCTTGCCGTAAGTAAGGCAAGTGCTGCTGTGGCGATGAGATGTTTCATAGGTCTCGATTTTTGTGTTTTATGATATGTTTTTTAAAATCTGTTGTGTTGTGGCGATTAAGTGTGTGCGTTTTTCCTTACTGTAGGCATCTGTATGCGCCCTGCCAAAGCTTCCTTTGTCATTATCAAAATAATCACCGCTATGGCTCGCATAGTTAGGGTTTGTAGCCAGGTCTTGTAAAATAGTCGCCCCTTTATCTGCTGGTGACCAGTGATGACCGTAGGCTTCTTTTACCATATTTGTATTAAGCAAAGAACCTGGGTTTACAGGGATAACCGTAAGTGCTGGCTCTTGTATTGCTAGGTCAAAGCTCCACATTAATAAAGCAAGCTTACTCTGTGCGTAGGTCTCCTGCTGGCTCTCTTCTTTAGTACCTGCTAGCACGCTATCTATTACAGATGACTGTGCTGCAGAGCTCAGGTTTATAATGCGCGTGCGGTCGCCTTTTTTAAGAAGATCGAGTAGGGAAGTGGTGAGCAGGTAAGGCGCTATATAATTTACCGCCATACGCATATCAAGCCCATCTGCCGTAAACAGCTCGCGGCTTTTAAAAACCCCTGCGTTGTTTATGAGTACATCTAGCGTTGTGAGTTTTTCGTTTACCTCACTAGCCATAGCGCGCACTGCTGCCATACTAGAAAAATCTGCTACAAAACCGTCTATGTGTTCATTATTAGATTCGGCTTTTATGGTGGCAATGGTCTCTGCTACTTTTGTGGCATTACGACCGTGTATGTACAAGGTATGTCCCTGTTTTGCTAGCTGTATGGCGGCTAGTTTACCTATGCCGTCAGTACTTCCAGTAATTAATATGGTCTTGCTCATTGCTATATATTTATGTTGATGAAAACTGGCACTCCTTGTATTGCCAGTTCTTTTAATTTTATTCTTGTTCTAAGATAATCATTACGGCTGCGTTTCTTAAAAAGGTGCAGCGGTATCTTTAGGACCATCAGGTAAACTCCATCGCTGGCGAGCGGTTACGTTTTCTAAAGCAACATCTTTAATGGTGTCGCTGTTGCTAATATTTCCGTAACTACTATTACTACCACGTGGTATCTGCATACGGTCTCCATATAACCACACCACTAAATTACTACGTTGTCCGCTTGTAATGGGATGTGTTGCGTGTGGGACATTACCTCTATGGATGATTGCTTTACCCGGCTCAAAAATAGCTTGTACCGTTTTTCCTGATTCTTTATCATAAAAATCAACCTCAGATCCTGTAAACTTTTCATCTGGTAAGTTGATATTGATATTCAAGGTAGCAGCAGAGGCATCGGTATGTGCGTGTAAATCCTTGTCTTTATCTGGGTTGTACTGGATTGAAAAACCAAAAGTCTGACTGTCATAACCGTAAGTTCCTAATAACAAACGCGCTATAGGACGCATAAAACGATCCATCATATCATTATAAAATGCCTGAAAATGAGGTGCTGCCAGATGACCTTCAGAACGAGGGTCTAACATCATTCCATATCGGTTTAATTGTATTCCATAAGGTGCACGTTTTGGCACTCCAGAGTTTGCTACGGCTTCTAGATAGTTACGAAAATCTGCTAAGCGATCTAGATCAAAAAACTGTGCTACATAAACACCAGGTATAATTTCTTCCCACAAATCGGCAACAGCAGATTCTTTTTCTGGGTTTTCCCAAGCGTCTTTAATAACTTGACGTAATCTTGGGTCTAGGAAGGTTTCGTCAGGAACTAATAAATCATCTTTGTTTTCGATTTCCCATTCTGCCCAAGCAGCTTCTAGTAATTTACGATTTTCGTTCCAAAATTGATAAACAGATGGATCGCGTCTTAATGATAATTCTCGTGATGGTACTTTTAAAGCACGAGCTTCTGCAAGTGCATTTGTATGTTCTATGGTATTCATAATTATATGTTTTACGTACTGCCTTAATAAGCTTATTAACGCGGTTTTAGTTAGTTACCACTACTTTACCTATGGCTTTTCCACTCTCTAGTCTTGCATAAGCATCGCCTACATTGTCTATCGCAAATGTGCTGTCTACAAGCGGTACTAGTGCTTTGTCTTGTGCGATGTTGCTTAGCTCTTTTAAAATCGCACCGTGCTCTTCTCGCTTGTAGTTGTGTAGCATAGGGATGAGCATAAACACGACGTGTAGTGATAACCCTTTAAAGTGTGCTGGAGTAAGATCTAGGTTGCACATAGATACTGTAGTAGCAATTTGTGCATTAAGTGCTGCTGCCTCAAAAGACTTTGTAAGGTTATCTGCACCTACGGTATCATAAATAAGGTCAAAACCTGCACCATCTGTATATTTTGCTACATATGATTCAACCGTTTCCTCTTTATAGTTAATTGCTGTTGCTCCATAACCTTCTATAATTTTTTGTTGCTTTGGTCCTCCACAAGTAGCATATACATCTGCGCCAAAGTGAATAGCTAGTTGTACCGCTACGTGGCCTACACCTCCAGATCCACCTTGTACAAGTACCTTTTGTCCTTTTTTAATCCCTGCACGCATTAACCCCTCATAAGCAGTAATTGCTACAAGTGGTAGTGATGCCGCCTCTATCATAGATAAGTTGGCAGCTTTGTGAGCAATAAGTTTACTGTCTGCCACGATATATTCGGCTAGCGTACCTTGTAAGTCGGCAAGGCCACCTACACAACCGTATACCTCGTCACCTACTTTAAAGTCATTTACACCTTCACCTACTGCTTCTATCACTCCTGCAAAGTCCATTCCTAATATAGCTGGTGCTGCTGGTGATAAAGGTAGGTCTGACCCCATCTTGCGTATCATTGTATCTACCGTGTTCACACTAGAGGCTGCAATCTTGATACTCACGTGACCTGGAGTTACTGCTGGTTTTGCTACTTCGCTTGCTGTGAATACGGCATTCTCACCGTATTCGTTTATAATCATTGCTTTCATATATGCTTTCTTTTTATAGTTTGTGATTTTCTTTGATGATACAAAAGTAGTGGGATAGGTCGCTGGTTTATTTGTATGAAAAATGGTTAATTAGGTATAAATAGAGGTTATTGGGTGTATTATGATAATTTTAACGCTATAAAACCCTAAATTTGCCCCTAAATCATACTACTATGCAAGTATTAGAAGCTTATAAACCTTTTGAAATACAAGAAATGGAGTTGTCTGAGTGGAAACAACGCCCAGTTAAAAACAACTTTTTTGAACTTGTGCTTATTGAAAGTGGAGAGGGTACGCAGTGTATTAATTACAACTTTTACGATTATAAAAAGGATAGTATCTTTTTACTACCTCCCTTAAAGTGTCACTCTTTTAATATAGAGAAGCGTACAAAATTTGTCTTTTTAAAGTTTACCAATTCGTTTTTTAAAAGCTCTAATAAGATGACGCTGGATAAGTCTGAGTGGTTTAAAGAAGCCGCCTACATCTTGTCTAACTATAACCAGCTGCCTGGCGATATCATTAAAAGTGATGCAGATAGGGAGCATCTCAAACAGCTTACGGCAATTATTTTAAGAGAGACTAGAAACTATGGAGAGGTCTCTGTATCGCTTATCTCAAGTCTTATGGTAAGTATCTTAGAAGTGGTTATTAGAAATATAAAAAAAGGGAGTCACTATGAGATTGTAAATACAACAAGTGATGATAGAGCAACAAAAATGCTCACCTACATCAACGAGAATATTGCAAAAAGTGAATTACTTAAAGTAGATAGACTTGCAGAAACATTTATGATGTCTGCCACCTACGTAAGTGAGTTTTTTAGAAAACAGGTAGGGATGTCCTTACGTGAGTATATTATGAAAGCCAAACTTAGACTAGTAGAGATACGTCTTCTCAACTCAGATTTTACCCTTACTGAAATCGCAGATGAGCTAGGCTTTACAGATGTAAGTCACCTCTCAAAAACATTTAAACGCTATACAGGCACTTCTGTAAGAGAGTTTAAAAATGCTGGGGAGTATATGCTACTTAAAAGAGCCTCTTGCGGTGTGAGTGCTTAAGATGTACTCGTTTTTTATAACCAATCAAATATTAATGTATGAGTGGTGCGCTTTCGCGAAAGCGTAAAAACTCCACACACCATTAGTCTACAACTATCTGAGGCTTGCATAAAAAAAGCCTTTACTAGCGCTTGGGAGAACTAGGAAGGCTTTGAGTCATTGGGTAAAGAACAATGAGTTGCTACCTACTAACCACAATAAAATCTGAACGTCTATTTTCTAAATACTGCACCTCTGTACAGCTATCGTCTGCCTCATCACAAATGTGTATGGGCCTTGATTCACCAAATCCTTTGGCGCTCGCAATGCGCGAACTCGAAATACCATTTTTAATCAAATAGTCTCGGGTAGAAATGGCTCTATTTTCTGATAAAGTCTGATTATATGAAGCTCCACCACGTTGATCTGTGTGGGATTCTATCTTGATGACGAGGTCTGGATACTCGTTCATAATATCAATGATGCGCTGGAGCTGTTGTGCGGCAAATATGTTGATCGAATAACGGTTAGAATCAAAATTAATAGGGTTGATTTTAATTTTTTCTATCTCACCATCTGTAACAAAAATGTCTGAAAGGTTAGCTAGTTTAAAATCTACAAAGTTAATAAGCCCATTAGGCTCTGTGCCTGTATTTAAATCCAGTTCATCTTTTGAGTAGCCTATTTTTGACGCCTTAAAGTTATATCTAATGTTACAGCCCATCTGCAAGGTGTAGGTTCCCGCAGCGTCTGTAAGTGTTTCGGCTACTTGGTTATTGTTAGTGTCATAAGCAATGATAGTAACTTCTGGAAGCGGTGCTCCCGTTTGTGAATCTGTAACGGTTCCTTCTATGGTCTGGAAGCACTCTCCTTGCTCATATACAAAGTAATAAATATCGTCATCACCTTTCCCGCCTTCTCTGTTTGAGCTAAAATATCCTTCATTTTTTGTGTTACTAGCCACATAAGCAAAGTCGTCTGCATTACTATTAATGCCTAGCCCAAGATTACGCGCATTGCTATACACACCATCTCTAAGCTTTGCTTTATAAATATCAAGCCCGCCAAAACCCACGTGACCCTTAGAGGCAAAATAGAGTTCTTTATTTTTTACAAAAGGAAAAAAGTCGTCATAAGGAGTATTAATCGCATCGCCCAGATTGCGAGGGGTAGAGAGCGAGCCATCCTCGCGTATATCACATACATAAATATCTGCACGGCCATAACCACCTGGCATATCTGACACAAAATACAGCTGACTACCATCTATAGTCACAAAAGGCTGCCCTACTGAAAAGCCGTTTCCGTTAATAGGGAGTTCCTCTTTATCAAATTTGTTATCGTTAATCTGCACACGGTAGAGCTTAAAGAAGTTTCTCTTGTTCTTTGTGTAAATTTTACGTGAGCCAGATTGTGCACTTGATGCATATACGAGTGTTTGGTCATTATTGTAAAAGGTTGCAGTTGCATCGTGGTATTGTGTCTCTAGATCCTCACTAAAAAGTTTAATATTTGAATATGCACCAGTACTATCTACCGTGGCCTCATAGAGCGATAGGTACGGGGTGTTATCTCTTTTATAGAGTTTATTTTCTTTTTCATTACGAGCAGAGGAAAACACCAGTTTATTTTTATATAAAGAACCACCAAAATCTGCATAACTGGAGTTTATCTCAAGGTTTCTAATCTGATAAAGCGTGTCATTTGCTATAATATCATTGAATCGAGATTTCTCCTCATAATATCTATTGAGCTCCTTGTCTTTTTTTGAGAGCTTTAAATAAGCTACATAAAAATCATCTGCTTGGTCATACTTTTTTAAGAAGCGCAGCACATCAAAATATTGCCAAATGTGTGCAGGTTCCATCGTGTATCCTAACGCATCAAAGGTTTTTGTGTATGCAATTTCTGCACGTTCATAATTTTTGAGATTGTAATGCGTATCGGCTATATGCTGCCAGGTTGCTGGCGATACCTTTTCTGAGTTATTGAGATGCTGGTCATAAAGCACTGCAGCATCTGCATACATATGTCTATCATAAAGCTCATCTGCTTTTTTTAAATCATTCTGTGCATAACTGGAGCATACACACAAAAGGAATAAAATATATAGTGATTTCTTCATAGTGGTTTGATATTAAAAGAATCTAGGTGAGAATGACATTCCCTTTTTCTTCAATAAAGAGAACTTTAAAATAACTTCGTGGGTTCCATCATTATAATTTGTAAACTCAGTAGTGTTATAATCAAAGGAATAGCCTAAAAACAGACTATCAGAAATTTGAAAACCAGCCAGCGCACTTACTGCAGCATCCACTTGATAACTAGCTCCTACGGTAAGTTTATCATAAAAGAGAAAATTGGCCGAAAGATTATATCGCAGCGGACTACCATTTACATAATTTACAAGTACAGCAGGTTTAAAGCGGATGTTATCAGTAATGCCAAAAACATAACCAGCAGTAAGGTACGTTTGCAACTCATCTGCTACGACAGCTTCCTCTACATTATTATAATACTCATCGTTAAAGAAATCGGGGACAGAAACACCTAGGTACCAATTGTATTTATATAAAAATGCACCTGCGCCCAGCGTAGTAAGTAACCTATTCTCAATGTTATTAGTAAGTAGGGGATCGCCTTGATTTACAAACTCCCCTTTTGAAAAGTCAACATTGAGTAACTGAGCACCTCCTTTTATTCCAAATGCCAAATTAAGATCTCTATCCAACTGAATATTATAAGAGAAATTACCATCAAAGTTGAATCTTTCGGCAGGACCGTTTACATCTTTTGTGACATTAACGCCTATACCTACACGATCATTGAGCCGCGTTTCAACACTGAGGTTATACGTCTCTGGAGCGCCATCAAAACCAGCCCACTGAGATCGATATATCCCCACCATATTTAAGCCGTCTGAAGATCCTGCGTATGCTGGATTTATAGCCATAGTGTTATACATGTATTGTGTATAATTAGGCGCTTGTTGCGCAGAGATATGTATGCTTATACAACACATAATAAGCATTAAATAAACCTTATATATTTTAAACATAGTCGTTGTTTTAAGTTAGGTTATTAAAGTGCAATGTATACCCAGCCAGTAAGCGGCTCACTACCATCTTTTAAGTCTAGAATGTAATAGTAAGTAGATGATGGAAGGCCGTCATCTTTATTTACAGTACCATTGGAAGTAGAAGTTCCTGCCCACACATTTGCATATCCATCCATCTCATATACTAAGTTACCAGCGCGATTGTAAATTTTCAAGTTGTTTTCTGGATATGACTCAATACAGTGTATCGTAAAGGTGTCATTAAAGCCGTCTCCATTGGGTGAGAATTCATTAAACACTTTAATACAGCTAGGCGTGATATCTACTTGCGATACATTGTTAGTAAGGTCACTATCCATAGGGCTAGACTGCGTGATGGTCGCGATATTTAGGTAATCTCCTTCCTCAAGTACGACAGCGGTTATTTCTAACACCACAGTAGCACTGGCCACCACCGCAGGAACTAGCCAGGTACCTGCTGCATTATCAAAAGTTCCACTATCTGTCACCGCCGAGACAAATTGCAATCCGGATGGTAATATATCTTGAACCTCAACATCTGTAAAATCCGTGTCACCTACATTAGTCACTGTAATGGTATACACAACCTCCGTATTAAGTTGCGGCAGGGCATTATTTACAGTTTTAAGAATCGTAAGGTCAGAACAAGAGGCAACTTCCACGTCTAGTGTAGCGTCTGCTAAAGGCATACAACTATTGGAAGATTCATAGTTTACAGCAACAGATTGCTCGCCAAGTTCGTCCCATATGACCGTAACAAAATCATCTGTAAGATCACCACCAGTGATGATTGTTCCTCCAGAAGAAATGGTCCATAAATAATCGTTCATGTCGGATTCAGTCTGATAAGTGATTTCATTACCCACACAAGTCATTTCATTACTGCTCGTAATGCTTGCCGTAGACGTCTCATCTATCGTAATACTCACCTCTAGACGAGTGCTACTCTCACAACCATTATTTACTAGAGCCCCGTAATAATTACCAGTAACTAGAAGTGCATCTGCTGCCAGTGGAGTGCCCCCTGTTGCTTGAGCATACCATATCACATCAGGTTCATTTACGTTAATATCACTTACGGTAGCCAGAGTATCAATACAAAATGATTGCATACTAGCGGTGGTAGTAGGCGTAGGCGTACTGATAATAGTAACAGTAATAGCTAGCCTATTTGCGCTCTCGATTCCATTTGTAACAAGTGCCGCATAATAAATAGTGTTGTTCATCAATGCAGTATCGTTAGTTAAAACTGTTCCACCAGAAGCACTGAGGTACCAATTTACAGAGGTCTCATTTACCTGAATATCTGCAATTGTTGGGTTTTCGCTTTCGCAAAAAAGTTGCTGGTCATTTTCTGTCGTTACGATACCTGATTGTATGGTAAGCTCATCTACCGTAGTATCTGATGCCATATTTCCTGCTAAATCCTCTGCAGTTGCTTGCACATCGTACGTGCCATCTCCAAGTTCATTTTCATCTGGAATCTGCAAGCTCCAAGTATCATCACCGTTGTCGGTCAGGTTACCATCACCTTCTGTGTAGGTGATTCCATTTACGATTACTGCTAGCTCATCATCAGAATCTGCCGTTCCTGTGATCATTGGAGTAGTGTCACTCGTATCTTGAGGAGTCACCGTAGGCGTAATAGGAGTAGTGGTGTCAACTGTTAACTCATTAGTAGTTACATCTGATGCCGAATTTCCAAACATATCTTGAGTTGTGGCTTGTACATCATAGGTACCATCTGCAATGTCATTAGCTCCTGGAATTTGTAAGCTCCAGGTATCATCTCCATTATCTACAAGATTCCCATCGCCTTCTGTGTAGGTAACTCCATTTACGATTACTGTTAGCTCATCATCCGAATCTGCTGTACCTGTAATCAATGGTGTGGTATCATTTGTAATTTGCGGATCAACCGTTGGCGTTGTAGGCGCTGTTGCATTAATAGTTACTTCATCCGTAGTGGTATCTGTAGCCGTATTCCCTACGTTATCTTCCACAGTAGCATCTACATCATAAGTTCCATCTGGTAGTTCGTTTCCATCAGGGATTTGTAAGCTCCAAGTGTCATCTCCATTATCGATAAGGTTTCCATCACCTTCGGTGTAGGTAACTCCATTTACGATTACTGTTAGCTCATCATCCGAATCTGCTGTACCTGTAATCAATGGTGTGGTATCATTTGTAGTTTGCGGATCAACCGTTGGCGTTGTAGGCGCTGTTGCATCAATAGTTACTTCATCCGTAGTGGTATCTGTAGCGGTATTTCCTGCGTTATCTTCCACAGAAACATCTACATCATAAGTTCCATCTGGTAGTTCGTTTCCATCAGGGATTTGTAAGCTCCAAGTGTCATCTCCGTTATCGGTCAGGTTTCCATCACCTTCGGTGTAGGTCACTCCATTTACGATTACTGTTAGCTCATCATCAGAATCTGCTGTACCCGTAATCAATGGTGTGGTGTCATTGGTAGTTTGCGGATCAACCGTTGGCGTCGTTGGGGAAGCAGAGTCAATGGTTAATTCATCTGTTGTAATATCAGAAGCCGTATTCCCAACGGTATCTTCCACAGAAACATCTACATCATAGGTTCCATCTGGTAGTTCGCTTCCATCAGGGACTTGTAGAGACCACGTATCGTCTCCATTATCGGTCAGATTCCCATCACCTTCGGTGTAGGTCACCCCGTTTACGGTTACCGTGATCTCATCATCCGAATCTGCTGTACCTGTAATCAATGGTGTGGTATCATTTGTAGTTTGCGGATCAACCGTTGGCGTCGTTGGGGAAGCAGAGTCAATGGTTAATTCATCAGTTGTAATATCAGAAGCCGTATTCCCAACGGTATCTTCCACAGTAGCATCTACATCATAGGTACCATCTGGTAGTTCGTTTCCATCAGGTATTTGTAAGCTCCAAGTATCATCTCCATTATCGATAAGGTTTCCATCACCTTCGGTATAGGTCACCCCATTTACGATTACTATTAGCTCATCATCCGAATCTGCTGTGCCTGTAATCAATGGTGTGGTATCATTTGTAGTTTGCGCAGTAACTGTTGGAGTCATAGGCGGTGTTGCATCAATAGTTACTTCATCCGTAGTGGTATCTGTAGCGGTATTTCCTGCGGTGTCTTCTGCAGTAACTTCCACATCATAGGTTCCATCTGGTAATTCGTTTCCATCAGGTATTTGTAAGCTCCAAGTATCATCTCCATTATCGATAAGGTTTCCATCACCTTCGGTATAGGTCACCCCATCTACGATTACTGTTAGCTCATCATCCGAATCTGCTGTACCTGTAATCAATGGTGTGGTATCATTGGTAGTTTGTGCTGTTACCGTTGGAGTAGTAGGTGCTGTTGCATCAATAGTTACTTCATCCGTAGTGGTATCAGAAGCCGTATTTCCAATGGTATCTTCCACAGAAACATCTACATCATAAGTTCCATCTGGTAGTTCGTTTTCATCAGGTATTTGTAAGCTCCACGTATCATCTCCATTATCGATAAGGTTTCCATCACCTTCGGTATAGGTCACCCCGTTTACGATTACTGTTAGCTCATCATCCGAATCTGCTGTACCTGTAATCAATGGTGTTGTATCATTTGTAGTTTGCGGATCAACCGTTGGAGTAGTAGGTGCTGTTGCATCAATTACTAGCTCGTCTGTTGTTGTATCGGAAGCCGTATTTCCAACGGTATCTTCCACAGAAACATCTACATCATAGGTACCATCTGGTAGTTCATTTCCATCAGGTATTTGTAAGCTCCACGTATCATCTCCATTATCTACAAGATTCCCATCACCTTCGGTATAGGTCACTCCGTTTACGATTACTGTTAGCTCATCATCCGAATCTGCTGTACCTGTAATCAATGGTGTGGTATCATTTGTAGTTTGCGGATCAACCGTTGGCGTCGTTGGGGAAGCAGAGTCAATGGTTAATTCATCAGTTGTAATATCAGAAGCCGTATTCCCAACGGTATCTTCCACAGTAACGTCTACATCATAGGTGCCATCTGGTAGTTCGTTTCCATCAGGTATTTGTAAGCTCCACGTATCATCTCCATTATCGGTCAGATTCCCATCACCTTCAGTGTAGGTCACCCCGTTTACAGTTACCGTGAGCTCATCATCCGAATCTGCTGTACCTGTAATCAATGGTGTGGTATCATTTGTAGTTTGCAGATCAACTGTTGGAGTCGTAGGCGCTGTTGCGTCAATTACTAGCTCGTCTGTTGTTGTATCAGAAGCCGTATTTCCAACGGTATCTTCCACAGAAACATCTACATCATAGGTACCATCTGGTAGTTCGTTTCCATCAGGGATTTGTAGAGACCACGTATCATCTCCATTATCGATAAGGTTTCCATCACCTTCTGTGTAGGTCACCCCGTTTACGATTACTGTTAGCTCATCATCCGAATCTGCTGTACCTGTAATCAATGGTGTTGTATCATTTGTAGTTTGCGGGTCAACCGTTGGAGTAGTAGGTGCTGTTGCATCAATTACTAGCTCGTCTGTTGTTGTATCAGAAGCCGTATTTCCAATGGTATCTTCCACAGAAACATCTACATCATAGGTTCCATCTGGTAGTTCGTTTCCATCAGGTATTTGTAAGCTCCACGTATCATCTCCATTATCGATAAGGTTTCCATCACCTTCTGTGTAGATCACCCCGTTTACGGTTACTGTTAGCTCATCATCCGAATCTGCTGTACCTGTAATCAATGGTGTAGTATCATTTGTAGTTTGCGGATCAACCGTTGGAGTAGTAGGTGCTGTTGCATCAATTACTAGCTCGTCTGTTGTTGTATCAGAAGCCGTATTCCCAACGGTATCTTCCATAGAAACATCTACATCATAGGTTCCATCTGGTAGTTCGTTTCCATCAGGTATTTGTAAGCTCCACGTATCATCTCCATTATCGATAAGGTTTCCATCACCTTCTGTGTAGGTCACCCCGTTTACGGTTACCGTGAGCTCATCATCCGAATCTGCTGTACCTGTAATCAATGGTGTGGTGTCATTGGTAGTTTGTGCTATTACCGTTGGAGTAGTAGGTGCTGTTGCGTCAATTACTAGCTCGTCTGTTGTTGTATCAGAAGCCGTATTTCCAACGGTATCTTCCACAGAAACATCTACATCATAAGTTCCATCTGGTAGTTCGTTTCCATCAGGTATTTGTAAGCTCCACGTATCATCTCCATTATCGATAAGGTTTCCATCACCTTCTGTGTAGGTCACCCCATTTACGATTACTGTTAGCTCATCATCCGAATCTGCTGTACCTGTAATCAATGGTGTGGTATCATTGGTAGTTTGCGCAGTAACTGTTGGAGTTGTAGGCGCTGTTGCATCAATTACTAGCTCGTCTGTTGTTGTATCAGAAGCCGTATTTCCTGCGGTATCTTCTGCAGTAACTTCCACATCATAGGTTCCATCTGGTAGTTCGTTTCCATCAGGGACTTGTAGAGACCACGTATCATCTCCATTATCGGTCAAGTTTCCATCACCTTCGGTGTAGGTCACCCCATTTACAATTACTGTTAGCTCATCATCCGAATCTGCTGTACCTGTAATCAATGGTGTGGTGTCATTGGTAGTTTGCGGATCTACTGTTGGCGTGGTGGGATTAGTAATGTCTATTGAATATGTTTCGGTGTCTGTTACTGTTACAGTACACATATTTGCGGTAACAGTTATAGATGCCTCAATTGTTAAGTCGCTATCTAAAACAAGTTCATTACCTGGTATAAGAATTGAATAATTCAAATTCACATCAAGCGTTGCTGAATAATCAACATTATTTACAGTTATAATTACGTTATCATTCTCTTGAGCGTCACCAGTTACTGTACCGGATATATTAATATCACCATCTTTCTCTGTATTATTTATAGTATCATCAGCTGTAATATCATCAGTAATATCTAATGTTACTTCTGGGCCATCTGCAATGGTTAAGGAAACAACTTTTAATTCGTTATCCTTATTTTCACATCCCGTTACAGGGTCAATTACAGATATGTAGATTGTATTAGGGTTATTAGTTGTATTAAGACCACTAATAAAAAGTTCACCTTCAAGGTTGATTGTGTAGTCTATTCCGTTAAGATTTAGTCCATTGGTAATCGCAGAAGTCTTACTAGAATCAAAATAATACTTAAATTCATTTGATATCGAACTGGTAGGCGAAATACTTATAGTTTCTGTTAAACAAATGTCGTCATCAAAACCTGTTACGTCTATGTCTGATGCCCCAGGGGTGCTATTTACTACCACCACGACAGGAGTTCTTGCCGATTCTTGTGTACAACCATTTTTTATCGAAGAGACATAAAATGTAGTGTCGTCTTGTAAAGGCACTGTGATAAATGCTTCTCCACTTTCAACAGTAGCCAATAAATTTCCATCTTGCGGACTATCGTACCATTTTAATTGAGTATTTGCGGCTGTCGTAGTAGCAATAAGACTTGCAGTTTCACCAGAACAAATAGACAAGTTTTGTGATGCAGCTCCAATTTCGGGTATATTCGGCGTTAGGGTAACTTCATATAAGTCTAATCGTTGACTTAATGAAGTATTTAATAGTGCTGAGTACCTTACAACCACTCTATTTATAGGAGAAGAAGTTTCAAAGCCTATATCAATAGGAGAATTACTTTGTAACAAATTTAAAAGCTCTAGATTAAGTAGAGAGTTTAAGTCTAGGGATGCAACTAATGTGGCTCCATTATATGCTTCAAATTCGATATTATTTGCAACTCCAAGAGCAAGCAAGCTAGGATCTACTGCTAATCTGATTTTCACGTCATCAGTAGCATCTGATTGATTTTGGAAATAAATAATTTGCTCAATAGACGCAGCTACAGAAACTATTCCCAAACTTAATTCTGAATAGCTAGTTGGGTCGTTATCAATAGCATTTTCAATATTTGTAACTCCAGCGCCTCCTAGGTTTATTAAATCTAGGTTAAGTCCCGTCCCATCAAATGAAGTGAAATTTGGCGCATTACAATCGGGAGCAGTACTACCATAAAAAGCACCGTAAACTCGTAAAGATCTTTCTTGATTCAAACCTATAAGAGATCCAATGTGATTTGTTATTTCAATACTACTATAGGCTTGACTTGGCGTCAGAGCTATATAGTAATTTCCATCTATATCTGTAATAATACGCGTTCTATTTCCACTAAATGAATTTGGATCTGTAGAAGTCGCACTAAGAACCTCCGTATTTCCATCTTTTGCAGTTACTGTGAATTCTTGATTTCCAATGAGAACTACACCTAATACATCTGCAAGTAAATTACCAAGACTACCACCTAAAAGCGTAGGTAGTAAATCATCTTCGGTTTCTATTTTAATATATGATGTAGTATTTGCAGGCAGTAGTTGTCCATATGATAACTCAAGTACACCGTCATATGCATTAAAAATAAGTGTTCCAGAGCTTGCTCTAACCTCAGCAAAATCGGTTAAGTTGCCATTCACAGAAAGATTTGCATTGTCAACATTCTCTTGATTAAGAATGGTGGTTGCAAATGATTGTTCTTGCGCATTTATTGAGAAGCAGGCAAGTAAGAAAATCACAATGAAGCTGTTCAAGGGCGATGGATAGGTAGTTTTTCTCATCATAGTAGTCGTTTTAAATGATTTTAATAAAACATTTGATTAATGAATGTCGAGTACACATCATTAAAACAATAAAATTCAAATTTGATTAATGTATAAGAGTCCGTTTAATCAAAGCGATACCTACCGCTAGTTTTGTTTAAGACTAGTGTTTGGCATCTGTGTAATTAAGAACTTTTACTTGTACAAAATTGGTTGTAGAATATTGATTTATACAAGTTTAATATGTAGGAAAATTAATTATTTGCTTTAGTAAAAGCAAGACTAAATACTATTAAAATAAATAAATTAACACTTTACCTTAAGGAATTAACATTTCACAGAATTTCACAAGTATAAAGTAATGAGATTGTTAACTCTGATTTATATAATTACGCTTTCGCGAAAGCGTGATTAAACAAAACTGTTAATAAAAGTAATTCTGCTTTATAACATTATACTTGTATAATAATTGATTTGTTTACATTTTGAGTTAAAAATGACCTATAATATTAGTAGCAATTCCCTCGCTTGATAATTTGTGTAGTAAATTTCATAGTTACTGGTGAGTGGGTAATCAAATTTTTGGTCTAATTTGAGATGGGTGTTATACTCGCGCTCGTCTGTATCACCCTCGTAGCCTACATTATTTACCGTAAGGCAGCTTCCTGCTCTTGATCGTATAATCTAGCAGAGCCAGACAATGAAAGCTTGTAACTAAAGTTATAATACACACGACCTTTTACAGTGTAGTTTACAAATGGATTTACTGTCTGTCCTTCATTTTCTGGTGTGAGATCATAACCATTGCTAGAGTTTCGGTTTGCAAACAGGGCATATCTCAATTTTTCAAACCCCTGCTTGATGCTGGCTTGCACATCTTGTGTGTTATTTGAGCCTATGCGATAGGACACATCACCATCTAGCTGTTCTGATCGTGGCTTTTGTAATAATATTCATAACTCCGCCCAGCGCCTAATAAAGAGTGTGATTAGTGGGAGGGAAGATAACTGTAGTTTTGTACAAGTAGCTGTGAGGATCACATCTTCTAGTTCTTCTGGTGTTACAGCCTCTGGTTGCTCTTGAGAAAAAGTGTTTCTGAGGTTATAAGAAGTACTCACCTTATTGCTAGAGTCTTAAGATTCATTTTATTTAGATTGACTCTTAATAGTAAATAGATTAAGTAATTATTGTTATTTAGATTTAATAAAAATAACTATTTTTACACCACAAATTACTTAACAACATCCCTATCAGATGAAAAGGATTTTATTTACCCTACTTATAATAAGTATAGGATTACAAACCACAGCACAGACTAATAAGAAGGAGCTCGATAAAGAAGCCATAAAGAAGATGTGCGGCTGCTTTGAAGTGACTTTTAACTTTGCAGAGACCTTTAATTATAGTAATGACTCATTATATAAGCCTTCAAAAAATAAGGTAAGCAAAGGACTAGAGTGGGCGCAACTCGTTACAGATAAGGGGGATCAAATTGAGATACAACACTTATTACAAGTAGGAAGTCCAGAACAACCTATGATTGTAAAGCACTGGAGACAAAACTGGCTTTATGAAATCACAAACCTCTACTCATACAATGCAGATAATGTATGGACTTATGAGAGTAAAAGTGCAGATGAGGTAGCTGGACAGTGGACACAAAAGGTGTATCAAGTAGATGATAGTCCGCGTTACGAAGGCTCTGCAACCTGGGTACACGTAGATGGTAAGAGCTACTGGGAGAATACCGCAAATGCACCTTTACCTAGGCGAGAGTATACTACTAGAAGTGACTATAACCTAACGGTACGTGGTAATCGCCAAGAGATCACTCCTTATGGATGGGTACACGATCAAGATAATAGTAAAGTAGTGCGCACCGCAAATCAAGAAGATCAAGTAATAGCCAAAGAAAAAGGATACAACACCTACAAGCGTGTAGATGATAGTAAATGTGCTGCCGCTGCACAGTGGTGGGTAGATAACAAAGAAAAATGGGCGCTTGTGCGTGCTAAATGGGATGAAGTTTACAATAAGAACAAAGACCTACACCTAGAGCAAAAAGTAGATAATAAAGTATTATACAAGCACCTTTTTGGCGAAGGATATGAAGATCAAGAAAGTATAAACCAACTTATAGAATCATTTGTAAAAGAATAATTATGAAAAGAGCACATAACATATTACTACTGGCTATTCTTCTAGCAAGTACGCTAGTAAACGCACAAAATGATAACATTTTTCTAAATAGAGATTTTTGGAAAGGTGATGTCACAGTAAGTACCGTCGCACAAAAAATAAAAGAAGGTAACGACCCAGCAATGCTCAATGCAAACGCCTTTGATGCTACGGTGTATGCACTACTTGAAAAGAAAGATGTAGCTGTAATTAAATATCTCCTGGCACAGCCAGGTAATGACGTAGCAAAAAAGACACACGACAGCCGTATCTATTTACACTGGGCTGCATATGCGGGTGATGTAGCGACTGTAACCTATTTACTTAACGAGGGGTCTAGTACAACAGCACTAGATAGCCATAGTTTTACTCCGCTAGCTTTCGGGATTAATGCTGGGCAGGTTAATCCAGCCATCATTGATGCTTTTGAAGATGCAGGCGTAAACCTCACCGCTCAAAAAAGTGATACAGGTGTAAACTTACTTTTACTTGCAGCACCATCATTAAAAACAGATGAAGATCTTGATTATTTTTTAAATAAAGGTTTTGACATAAATGCTACAGATATTAAGGGGAATGGCATTTTTAACTATGCCGCAAAAAAAGGAAATATTGATTTTCTTAAAATCCTTGTAGCACGTGGCGTGGCTTATAAAGAGCTAGCAAGTGATGGAGGTAACGCATTTATGTTTGCAGCTCAAGGTGGTCGTGGTTACAGTAACTCGCTAGCCGTTTATGAGTATTTACAATCGCTAGGTCTTGAGGCAAATGTGGTTACAAAACAAGGTACAACACCTTTACACCGTCTTGCGTATAGCAACAAAGACGCAGCTATTTTTAATTTCTTTATAAATGCAGGCGTAGATGTAAATCAGAAAGATAAAAGTGGTACAACCGCCTTTCACAATGCTGCTGCCAGAAATAATCTCGCAATCGTGCAGTTACTCGAAAAGCAACTTACAGATATCAATACAGTAAATGATAAGGGGCAAACACCTCTTATGCTTGCTGTAAGTGGTAATGATATAAGCGTTGTACAATATATACTAGATAATGGTGGTGACGCTTTCGCGAAAGATAAAGCCGGTAACTCACTAGCATCATACCTTGTACAATCTTATAGCGCTAGAAATTCAAAAGCTTTTGAAGCTAAACTGGCTCTATTAGATACCAAAGGCGTCTCACTAACCACTACACAAGCCGAAGGAAATACACCATTACATCTTGCAGTTTTAAAAAATGATGTAAACCTTGTAAAGCAGCTTCTCGCATATAAACCAGCCATTAATGCAAAAAACAGTGAAGGACTTACCGCACTTCACATTGCAGCAATGAAGGCAAAAGACGACCGTCTTATGAAGTTACTCATAGCTAGTGGCGCAGATCACACAGTAAAAACAGATTTTGAAGAGTCTGTACTAGACCTCGCTACCGAAAACGAACTATTACAGCAAAATAACATCCCTCTAACATTTTTAAAATAATGAAAAGTATCTATAAAATCATACCAGCCCTGTTACTCACGGGGCTTTTATTAAGTGCGTTTACCACAGCGACTACAAAACCTGTAAAGTGCCTTATCCAGATGACTAACTATAGTGGAGAAGGAGCCTACCTTGTAGTATCGCTTCTAGATCCTACCGGTGCGTATCAAGAGACACTTTATGTGCAAGGTAAAGACAGCGAGTGGTATAGTGAGATTACTGCCTGGTGGCAATTTTATGGGAAGCGCCGCCCTAATATAGATGCAATTTCTGGGGCTACCATAAGTGGTGGTGAGCGCACAGTAACTGTATTACAAATACCAGAAGATAAAATTGATCAAGGTTATAGTTTACGTTTTGAAACCTCTGTAGAAGATCAAGAATATTATGAGGATGATATTCAATTTGAGCTTACTTCAGAAAACCTGAAAGCCAAGAAAGAAGGTAAAGGTTTTATACGCTACGTAAGAATGTTACCTCAGTAAGACACCTATGACCCTATCTATCTGGCGATATAGTCACTTTGTACTAGCCTTAGTTTCATCTTTATTTTTACTTGTCGCAGCTATAACGGGTGTTATACTTGCGGTAGAACCTATTGCTCATCAAGCAAAAGGATATGATGTACGCGAGTTAGATAGCATATCACTAGGCACTACAATAGGTGTAGTTAAAGAAAACTATGATGAGGTTTTTGCGCTAGAGGTAACCACTGCCGGATTTGTAAAAGCGGCTGTGCTTACCTCAGAGATGGAGACGCAAGATGTCTACATTGACGCGCTTACGGGTGAAACCCTTGCCATTGTACAAGAGCGCCCAGCCATCTATAGCTTTGCGACTAACTTGCACAGATCACTGTTTTTAAAAACCCTAGGACGTGTCTTTGTAGGTATAATAGCACTATTATTACTCGCTATAGCTCTTACAGGTTTTCTATTGCTTATACAGCGACAAGGTGGTTTAAGAAAGATATTTACCAGAGTACATAAAGATTACCCAGAGTTACGATATCACGTTGTGCTTAGTAGGTGGTTTATCATCCCCATAATCATAATTGCTTTTACAGGCGTCTATCTCTCTGCCGAAAAGTTTGAATTAATACCTTCTCCAGAAACAGAACTAGTGGAGTACACTCCTCAAGATAATGCTGTGAGGTATGATCGTGTTACTGAGATACCCTTTTTTAAAGAAACAATGCTCAGTGACGTGCGTGAGGTCGCTTTTCCATTTTCTAGTGATCCAGAGGAGTATTATGAGATTGCACTTAGAGATAAAGAGGTTTATGTAAATCAAGCTACTGGTGAGATTGTAAGGAGTACTACATATCCATTTATAGAAGCTGTATCTAAGATAAGTTGGGTATTACATACCGGAGAAGGAACCGTTTTATGGTCTATCGTACTACTACTGGCTAGTATTTCTATTTTATATTTTATGTACTCGGGTTGTGTAATGAGTATAAAACGACTGTCAAAGAAGGGGAGAACGCTCAAAATGCCAGATAAGGATGACTGTGAGTATATCATTCTTGTAGGTTCGGAGACGGGTACAAGTCATTCATATGCACGCGCCCTGTATCAAGATCTTACTGCTGGCGGTAAAAATGTGTTTATGACGATGCTTAACTCGTATTCCGCTTTCGCGAAAGCGCAACACATCATCATTTTTACATCTACATATGGAGAAGGTGAGGCACCTACAAATGCCAGAAAGTTTATTGAAAAATTTAAAACCATATCACAACCCAACGAGATTGCCTATGCTGTGGTAGGTTTTGGCTCACGTGAGTATCCAGACTACTGTAAGTTTGCCATACAAGTAGATGGACTTTTACAGGCTCAACCCGGTTTTGTACCCCAGCTACCGTTACATAAAATTAATAATGGAGATGTGGCTCAAGTAAAAGAATGGGGCGCACAATATGGAAAATATATAGGTGTAACATTACCGCTAGACACTAAGAAAAAAGTAAAAAAGGCAGCCGCTTTACAAGACTTCAAAGTCCTTAAAAGAACTGAAATAAATGTAGATGAAACCTTCATTATTACCTTACAGCCTGTAAAAAAGACCTCATTTACATCTGGAGATTTACTTGAAATCATTCCACCAGATACAACAGTCGCTAGACAGTACTCCATTGCTAGGGTAGGAGACACCATAGTTTTAAGTGTAAAAAAGCACAGTATGGGTAAAGGGTCTTCTTATTTATACAGTCTTAATGAGGGTTCTATTATTAAAGCGAGTATAAATCATAATAGCCACTTTCACTTACCTAAAAAAGCTAGACAAGTGGTAATGATTGCAAATGGTACTGGTATCGCACCTTTTATAGGGATGCTAGATACAAAAGCACCTACGGAGTTTTACGTGTTTTGGGGGAGTCGTACAGGGGCATCTACTGCGCTTTATGACGATTACCTCTTAGAAAAGTATGCAACAAACCCGCGTGTACAATTTTATAAAAGCTACTCCAGAGAGGGGGACAAGCAGTATGTGCAAGATGCTTTAAGAATACGTCGCGACGTACTGCTTAAAGTGATAGAGGATAAGGGTGTCATAATGATATGTGGATCGCTGGCGATGCAAAACGATGTACTTGACCTTCTAGAAGAAACGCTTGCACAATATGGCACAACAGATATTGCAAGCCTTAAGGAGTCTGGACAGCTAAAAACAGATTGCTATTAAAAACAATGCTTATGTGTACAAATCTCAAAACACTTTCAAAAAATATAGAAGGAGAGCTCTCATACTGCAAGGGGTGTAAGGTATATCATCTCTATTTTAATAATATATACCTTCAGTTTACTCCTAGAGAGTTTAAGGCGTTTACCACGTTTGTTTTTGAGATTGATGTTGCATATTGGGAAGCTTCTTGCCAGCGTGCATTGCTCAAGCGTAAGATACCTATACAGTCTATGCAACAAAATCTGGCAATGGTTTTTAATCAAAGTGAGCTCAACGCACTTAAGGACTTATTAAAAGTTAAGACCAAAACAAACCGTTTTCTTAAACCCTACGAGATAGACTATACCTCTTTTTTGAATTAATAGAGCGAAGGCATAAAATCTATAATATATTACAAGTTTATATTTTGTAATTAAAAATAAAATTGCTAAGTGGTTAGCAGTCAGCCAGTCGTATCGCTATGAGACTAAATACTAGTATAAAATATCATTTTGCTTTCGCGAAAGCGTAAAAAACACCCTTTTTTACCACTCGTCGACACTTATCTACCATCCGTCGACAGTAAAATATGTGTTCAACTAATTTTTACTAAGGGATTGATTTTTAATTTCCATATTTGTTCACATTTAAAAATAATGGTTTGGGGTCAAAAAAATTAAAAGTTCTTTTAATAGAGGACGATGCTATTGAAGTTATGAAGCTTAAGAGAGCGATAAAGAAGCTCAAGATGCAACATGACCTCATAGAAGCAAAAAATGGAGAAGAAGCGCTTGCTATTCTTAAGGATGAAAATGTGGTTCCAGATATCATATTTTTAGACCTCAATATGCCACGTATAAATGGCATTGAATTCTTAAAAATATTAAAAGAAGATGAGGTACTTAGATATCTACCTACCATTATTCTTACTACATCAAGTAACAGAAAAGATGTGCTAGAGTGCTATAAGCACGGAGTTGCTGGTTATATCTTAAAGCCACTTAAATATGATGATTACGTTCAGAAAATAGAACGCACACTTAATTACTGGAGTCAGAACGAACTAATAAAAGCATAATGAAAGGAATCGTATTTACAGAATTTTTAGATCTTGTAGAAGATAAGTTTGGACTAGAAATGGTTGATACCATATTATCTAATTCCGATCTCCCTTCAAATGGTGTTTATACTGCTGTAGGAACTTACAGCTTTGCAGAAATGGTAAGCTTACTCACCAATCTCAATAAAGAAACAGGTATCGCTATAGACGACTTATTATTAGTTTATGGAGAGCACTTTTTTAGTGTAGTAAAGAGAAGTTATCCAGAGTTTTTACTTCAGTTTACAGATCCTTTACAGATGCTTGCATCTATAGAAAATCATATACACGTAGAGGTGATAAAAATATATCCAGACGCAGAGCTACCTACCTTTGAAATCGTTAAACAGACTGAAAATGAGCTGGTAATGATTTATACATCTAGTAGAGCAATGCACTCTTTTGGAAAAGGATTAATGAATAAAACTTTTGAGCATTTTAATCAAAAAGCTACTATCTTAGTCGAGAAACTTAATGATCAGGGAACTGAAGTTAAGTTTAGTATAACGACTAATGAGTGAAGATAAATTAAAAATGTATGAACGAGCGCTCGCTCGTGAAAAAGCAGCCCGTAAAGAGGCTGAGCGTATACTTGAGGATAAGTCACGAGAGCTTTTTTACAAAAGCCAAGAACTTCAAAAAGCAAACATTCAGCTTGAAAGACTTGTTCAAGAAAAAACATCTGAGCTTAAAGGTGTTTTTGAAAATATAGTAGATGCCTATGTGGTGACTAACTTACTGGGCGATGTCTTAAAAATGAATGAAGCAGCAGAAGCTTTATTAGATTTTACTATCGAGGATAAAAAAAATCTAATGGATACGCTTCATCCAGATGATTATGAAAAGGCTGCTAGTGGTTTTCAAAAGTTATATAAAACGGGCTCTCTTACTGGTTTTAATATACGCATTGTTGCACACGGTAACACAATCCTTCTAGAGCTTAATGCTAGTATTGTATACGACGAAAACAAACAACCTATAGCCGCGCAAGGAATTGTAAGGGATATTACACAACAGAAAGCAGCAGAACAAAAACTCATTAATTCTGAAAACAGACTATCTGCAGTGATCTCAAATCTTGAGAGCGGGATATTACTAGAAGACGAAAACAGAAAAGTAGTTATTGCAAATGAGCGTTTTTGTGACTTCTTTAGTCTAGCTATTACTCCTGCTGAGCTCATAGGTCAAGATTGTACAAATGCAGCAGAGCGATACAAACACCTTTTTGAGAATGAAGAGCGTTTTGTAACTAGAATTAACACACTTATTAAACTTAAAGAGCAAGTGGTAGGTGATGAGTTACAACTCAAAGATGGTAGGATACTAGAAAGAGATTTTATACCCATCTATGAAGAAGGCATTTACAAAGGTCACCTTACCACTTACAGGGATGTAACACTTCATAGAAGGTTTAGAAAAAATATTGAGGCAGAAAGAGCTAAGTATAGTAGCATTATTGCAAATATGGAACTGGGTCTTGTTGAGGTAGATACTAATGACAAGATACTTATGGTAAACCAAAGTCTCGAAGAAATGTCTGGATATGAAGAACAAGAGCTTCTAGGCAAAAGAGGTCGAGATATACTATTAGATAAAGAATCACAACAAAGACTTTTAGAAGAAAATAAAAAGCGCCTTAAAGGTACTTCAAACTCATATGAAGTGGTTGCTATTACAAAACAAGGAGAAAAGAGACACTGGCTTATCAGTGGCGCTCCAAATTACGATGTAAGTGGGAACATTATAGGTTCGATAGGTATCCATCTTGATATTACAGCCATTAAAGAACTTGAATTACAAAAAGAGAGTTTATTACAAAAGCTAGCTTCTAGTAATCACGAGTTGCAAGAATATGCACACGTGGTTTCTCACGATTTAAAGTCTCCATTACGCAGTCTTGATGCCCTATTAACTTGGGTAAAAGAAGATAATGTAGATGTGCTATCTAGCGACAGTTTAGAAAATCTAGACTTAATGGGTACGACCCTGGAAAAGATGGAGCAACTTATATCTGATGTATTAGAATACTCAAGTGTCTCATCAGATGATAAAGAGGAGGAAGATGTATCTGTCTCTGGAGTAATAGATGATATAGAAAAGTTACTCCACATCCCTGATAATATACGTATAGAGCGAGAAGACACCTTACCTATCATTAAGGCAGATAGGGTACGTATACAACAACTCTTTCAGAACTTAATGAGTAATGCCATACGCTACTCAGATAAAGAGATGGGCATTATAAAAATAGGATGTGAGCAAGGTAAAGTGTATAATACATTCTCTGTATCTGATAATGGAATAGGTATCGAAAAGGAATACCACGATAAAATATTTGAAATTTTCCAATCACTTAACAAACACAAAGATTCTACAGGTATAGGTTTATCTATAGTTAAGAAAATAGTAGATCTTTATTCTGGTAAAATCTGGTTAGAAAGTACTCCTGGAGAAGGAACAACATTTTTCTTTACATTAAAAAAATAATAATATGAAAACAGTACAGTTACAGCGACAAAAAGATAAAGAATGGCAGTACCTGTCTGAAAATGTTTTGTTAAAATCGCCTTTGGTTCTCGTTTTTGGTAACAGGTATTTGCTTGAGGATGCTGCTATTTATGAAGAAGTACGATCACTGTTTCCAGATGGCCACCTCATTTTTGGTTCTTCTAGTGGTGAGATTGTTGCTGGTGCGGTAAATGATGAGCACATTACAATTACAGCAATTGAGTTTGAAAAGACGCGATTTGAAGTACAAACAACATCTATTATAGAAGCTCATAATGATAGTGAGCAAGCGGGAAGAACTGTGGTAGATAAGCTTAGTAAAGAGGGGCTTAAGCACATTTTTGTAATTTCTGAAGGTAGCTCTGTAAATGGATCTGCACTTACAAAAGGAATGCAAGAGGCCGCACCAGATGTTCTTATCACTGGAGGTCTTTGTGGTGATGATGCTCGTTTTGAGAGAACGCTTGCTTCATATAACCAGCAACCCAAAGAGGGTGAGATTATAGTTATAGGTTTTTATGGAGAAACATTTGAAGCCTCCTTTTCAATCTATGGTGGTTGGACACCTTTTGGACCAGAGCGACTTATTACTAAGTCTGAAGGAAACGTTCTTTATGAAATAGATGGTAAACCGGCTTTAGATTTATACAAGAGATACTTGGGAGATAAAGCAGCGGAGTTACCTGGATCTGCACTTATATATCCGCTTAATGTGAAAAGTGAGGAAAATGAACAATCTTTTGTGCGCACAATACTTAATATAGATGAGGAGCAAAATGCGATGATACTTGCTGGTGATGTACTGGAGAAGGCTACAGTACAACTTATGATGACTAATATGGATAACATAGCCGTTGCATCAGAGACTGCAGCAAGTAGAGCGATGGAAGGAAGAAAAACACCTCCAGAGCTTGCGCTACTTATAAGTTGCATAGGGCGTAAACTCGTACTAGACCAGCGTGTAGAAGAAGAGGTAGATGAAGTAATGAGCGTGATAGGTAATGATACCACCATAGCCGGTATGTATTCTTATGGTGAGATTGCACCATTTTATGGTGAGCATAGTTGTAAATTGCATAACCAGACAATGACTATCACTTTAATAAGCGAATAGATGAACCCTCTTTTAAAAAGACAATTACGTAAATATCTACCTGATGATCTTAAGGATAGAGAAGATCTTGATGTTTTTTTAGAGGCAGTAAGTGGTTCATACGATACCCTTGAAAATCAGTTCAAAATGACCCAGAGAGCAATGATGCTTAGTTCAGAAGAGCTTTTTGAGGCAAATAAATTATTAAGACAAGAAACAACTCAACAAAAGTCATTACTAGATAGGTTACAAGCTGTAATTCATAAAGCAAATCCAGATAATATTGATGAGAATGCAGAGGAGAGAAACCTAGCAGAGTACATAAGTGAGCAAGCAGAAGAGCTTATACGGGTTAATGAAAATCAAGAGTTGTTATTACAAGAACTTGCATTACAAAATCAAGAACTTAATGATTATGCTCATATCGTTTCTCACGACTTAAAATCACCACTGCGCAGTATAGAAGCTCTCATAAGCTGGCTACAAGAAGATTATGAAGAGGCACTAGGTGATGATGGTAAAGAGCAAATAAAACTCATTGTATCACATCTAGAAAAGATGGACGCCCTCATCTCTGGTATATTGAGCTACTCCTCTATAGACAAGGACTTACGTAAAGAGCGAGAGATAGATCTTAATGTATTACTAGATGATGTGTTAAATCTACAAGCTGTACCTAGTAATGTTGAGGTAATTATAAAAAAACTACCTACTATCGTGGCAGATAAGGTAAAAATCCAGCAATTATTTCAAAACCTCGTAGGTAATGCCATTGCAAATATGGATAAACCAGAAGGTAAGGTCACCGTAAGTTGCGAGATTGTCGCTGGGGCTCCCAGATTTAGAATAGCAGATAATGGTAAGGGTATCAACAAAGCCTACTTTGAGAAAATTTTTCAGATTTTCCAAAAATTAGATAGTGATACTTCAGGTACCGGCATAGGGCTCTCCATAGTAAAAAAGATTGTAAGCTTTTACGGTGGTAAGATCTGGCTCGAGAGCGAAGAAGGAGTGGGTACAACTTTTTATTTTACATTACCATATACTACATAAATGGAAAAGCCTAATCTAAGCTACATACAAGAACTTTCAGGTGGAGACGCATCTTTTGAAAAAGTACTCATCGGGGTGGTACAAGCGGAGCTTCCTGTAGAGATCGCAGAGTATAAAGAGAATATGAAGAATTCCGCTTTCGCGAAAGCGGCAGAAAACGTACATAAAATCAAGCACAAACTAGGCATAGTAGGGCTCGTAGATGGGTACGAACTTGCCATCACTTATGAAGCCGAACTCAAAGAAAATAACACACGCCTGGAACAAGCATTTAAAGACATCTTAAATAGCGTCATAGATTTTATAAAAGATTTATAATCTGTAAATTGCATATACAATACTAAATGCCTCATATGTTGAATTGTATAATTGTAGATGATGAAACTGCTGCGAGAACTATAGTCTCGCATTTATGTAATCAAGTAGATAACCTTACTGTAGTAGATGACTTCCCAAACGCGATGCAAGCGATTAAGTTTTTAAATAAAAACGAGGTCGATCTTATATTCTTGGATATACATATGCCAGATTTTACGGGTTTTGACTTTATAGACTCGCTTAAAAATCCGCCAAAGATCGTTCTCACCACTTCAGACCGTGACTTTGCTATAGAGGCTTTTGAGTACGATTGTATTGTAGATTACCTAGTAAAACCTATTACATTACCTAGATTCCTTAAGGCAATGCAAAAGGTAGAAAGCTTTAAACCACCTGTAGTTCAAAAAGCAGCTCCTGTCGTACAAGAAACTAAGCAGGAGCAGTCAGAAAAGGAGATGTATGTTAATATAGACAGGCGTCTCATAAAGATTGAGTTTGATAAAATCTTTCTTGTAGAAGCCAAAGGTGACTACGTACTCATAAAAACCGAAGGGAAGAATTATACAGTACACTCTACACTTAAAAAGATAGAAGAAAAACTGCCAGACAGCTTATTCTTAAAAGTACATCGCTCTTACATCATTAATATTAAGAAAATAGTTGATATTGAGGATAATAGCGTCCTTATAGCAAGAGATGTAATCCCTATAAGTCGTTCTAATAGACCAGAACTTATGAAGCGACTTAACTTGTTGTAATTTAAGTATTTCCATTCGTCTACAGAAAACTACCACTCGTCGATATCACGACTAGTGCTATCGAAAATTAAAAAATACAGGGTATAAACGACCTAATTTTGTTTCTATAATCAAATCCATAGAAGCATTATGAAATCAAATCTTTACTCACTAGCACAACAAGTTCTTTTAGTAGCTTGCTTAGTATGTACTTTTAATGTAAGTGCACAAAACATCCCATTTAACTGTGATTACAGTGCATACTTATTTCAGTATAATGATGTATATGCGATTGACCTTGCCTCTGGAAACTCTTTTCTAGCGGCCGAAAATGTAACCACTGGTAATATTAACGCTGCAGCATATAACCCTGCAGATGGTTTTATATGGGGATATTTATCTAGCCCATCAAAATCTATTGTGAGAATAGGTAAAGACTTTAATACAACCGTTTTTACTATAGATGCACTTACCACGGGTAATAAGTATGTAGGAGACATAAGCGCTACGGGACAGTATTATTTTAAAGCTGGTGGTAGTACCTACTATAAAGTAGACTTAGACCCAACCTCAAGTACCTATACAGAACTTTTAAGCACAGAGACGCTATCACAAAGCATTAACGTGCACGACTGGGCTTTTAATGCAGTAGATAATCAATTATATACTGTAGAAAAAGGTACAAACATAATATATAGAATAAACCCTGATAATGGTGTTGTTACACCACTAGGTATTGTACCAATTCTTTCAGGATTAAACTACACCTATGGTGCTGTATATTTTGATGCATCAGGGAGGTTTTATGTTTCTGCAAACCAAACAGGAACTATCTATGTAATACAAAGTGTACAAGACCTTGATGGAATTAATGTTATAGATTCAAACCTCTTTGCTTTTGGACCATCAAGTGCTAGTAATGATGGCGCGCGTTGTCCTACTGCACCAGTGTTACAAGAAATATGTGATAACGGTATAGATGACGACGGTGACGGTCTTACAGATTGTGAAGATCCATCTTGCTCTGGATATGGAGACTGTGCAACTATAGACCCAGAAGCTTCTACTGGTAATAAGGGCGGTCTTGAGAGTAACAATAGATTATCTAATGCGATTGCAAAACGTAATTTTAATCGTGCAAAAGAGAGCTATACATTTAATAAAGACCTAGCCCCACTTAAAGAAAAAACAGCAAACTATGGAGTGAGAAATGCACAGTCATTTACACTACAAGATTTCATCCCTCTAGAAGAAATAGATGAAGATTATGTAGTAGAGTCTACTCCAGAAGACCTTGTTGATATTACAAACGCTACAGAAGTATATGCTGTAGACTATATTAAAAATGATATCTCTACTGCTTCTATACTAGCACTCAAAACTGAAAATGGCGTATATGAGCACACTAAGTATATCTGTGATCGTTTACTAGGAGCAGAGCTTACCTCTGTGTCTACCATAGAGATTAATGGACAGCAGTTTATTAAATCCCTTATAAGAAATATAGATGGTAGTGTAGAATTTGTTTTAAGCCTTTCGGCGAAAGAAGTAAATAACGGAGCAGAGTTTGCCGTAGAGAGCCACTGGAATCTAGATCGCTATGAAGAAGAGGTAACTTTTTACAACTTCCAAATATGGGCAAACTCAATAGATGACCTTCATAAACTAGGACAACAATTATTAAACTTACTTGAAGTACAAAAACCAGTAACATCTTATGAGGTAACAACACCACCTACAGTTTTTGTAAAAAGTGGTAGCTATACAAATGGTGCATTACAACTAGAGATTGTAAACACAAATGCAACAGAGAGTGTAACCTTTGATGCAGGTATAAGAGCTACAGAGACAAGTGATCTCGTGACAACTACCTCTACAATAGATCTAGGAGAACAGTACATCACAGAAGTTACTATTGATACAGGGTATTTATTTGACATAGGCTTTAGAATAGGTGACGGCATTAATACTCCAGATGACTTATTTCTATCTGACGGTCCTTGGGGAGTAGATGCTTCACAAGATGGTACAGAAGTACTCTCTTATGAGATTACAGAAAATGAGAATACGTATAGTGATGAGGTATATGCTATAGAGCGTAACCTTGCCTTCACAGCAACAACAACGAGTTATGTAGGAGCTTACAGAGCACTTACACCACGTTTTCAAGCGGTAGATGTAAGTAACTATAACGCACTACAGATGAGTGCGAAAGGAACAGGTAACCTAGAAGTAACTTTTGTAAAAGCAAGCATAGAAAACTGGGAAGAGCAGTACAAAGCAACCATTGAGCTTACAGATAGCTATCAAGAGATAGACTTCTCACTAGAGAACTTTGTAAACGGCTCTGGTGCACCACTAGTTCTTGATGATCTTGTAACGATAGTATTTACAATGGTATCTCAAGACGGAACAGCACAAACTAAAGAGATGTTCCTTAATGACATAAGATTTGCAAACTCTGAAGCTCTTTCGGTAGAAGATGTAGATGCTACAGTAGAGGCGCTAGCCTTAACAAACTATCCTAATCCTTTTATAGGAGAAACTACGATAAGCCTAGCAAAAGCAAGTGCAACGGTACAAATCACAGTAGTAGATATGCTAGGACGTATAGTAGACACGCAAGATATAACAACAAATAATGGAGGGTTAACAGCTGTATACACAGCTCCAAACCTACAGACAGGCATCTATACCTATAAACTAATAGATAGTGCCTCACAACAACACAGTGGCAAGTTTGTCATAAGGAAATAAGTAAGTAGTTTTTTTGATTTGATGTTTGGCCATCACCGGGGACGGTGGTGGCTTTTTTTTGTGGGGTGGGGTATTAGGTTGCATTGCTTAGTAAGCTTTATAGCTACGCTCTCTCGGTGGTCGTAAATCTCACAAGTTCGCTTTCGCGAAAGCATACCTCAAGTAAGAGAAATAAAAAGAACTCATCACAGAGGTAAATAAACTTTCCAAATTAGCCATTGTATTCAATGAAGTAGTAAGACCAAGTTGCTAGAATTATAGATTAAGATTAGCTTAGAAGTATTTATTGAGGTGAGTTGAGCTAGGCTTGTGTTTTAACTGAGTTGTTTGTTGGGGGTAGTTTTTATAATTTCATTAAAAGGTCAATTGCCTTCTGTCTAATATTTCGATAAAGGGAATTAAAGTTATCAGGAAATGTATAAATATAAACGTCAAGTTTTTTTTCCATTCCAAGTAGCGATTGTGTATCATCTTTCATTGTACCATAAGAATTTGGTTCCGTTCGAAAATGCTCTAATGAACTTTCTATTCCTAAAATGGTATGATGCATTACAATTTTGCATTCAAAAAAACCCTCGCTATTTTCCATTTCTTTTCTGACTAAATCTACGGTTGCTTTTCTTAAAGTGTAGGGGTTTATATCTATTTTATTCCAAGATACTATTACATTTTAGATTCGATAATCACAATTTTTGGCCTCTGCCGACTTAATACCTTGAATTTCATTTAAACAGAATTGTTTAAGTTCAATAAAATCATACTTTTTCGACAGGTCAAATAAATCACTTATTATCACAGAAATTTTTTCTTCTCCTATAGTAAGTTGTTTTATATAATTTGATATTTCATCATTTAAAGAATTTGACTCGTTCTTTTTGGGTAACGATTTTAGCCAATCATAGATTCTAATAATATCAAAAGCATTAGCTTCTGTATTTGAAGTACCGTTTCGGTAATAAACTTTTCCGACTTCAAGTCCTTTTAGATCTTTAATTGTGGGAACAATAGGGAATTCATATCGCCTAATAGGAAATTCAAGAATTCCATATTTTTTATCATTAAAGTCGATTGTGTAAAATGAAAAATCCGGTCTAGGAAAAACTTTGTCTTTTACTTTATCCTGGAGAATTGCATCATCTACTTTTTCATTAATTCCTTTATGTTCAATGTCTCCATTATCTAACTCTTGAATTCCGAAAATAATAAATGATTTTTCTGTTCTTATTGTATTCGAAAATGAAATTACATCTTTCACAAATTTTGCTGTAACTGAATTATTTTTGTCTTTTTTAAAATCATAAAATTCTCTTTTAAAGTCTAATATTGAACTTTCATTTTTTTTAATTAAACTCTTGAATTCATTTTCTGTTATCATTTCTCAAATGGGTTATTACAGACCTCTATATAAAGCGAGTGTAGTTATCGGCGATATGGGTTTACTTTAAATTTTGATGTTGTAAGTTTGATCTAAATATACAATGAATATTGTAGTTCTATGTTTCTTAAAACTAATAGCATACTAACACTATGAAGAAGTATAATCTGTATATTATAACAACAAAAAAACGCCCAGCTGGGCGTTTTTTTAATATCAAATAGCGTCTTGAAGATTACATCTTTATAATTCCTTTGTCAAGCACTTGCCATCTTAGTTTTAGACCTACTTCCATAAATTCAAATCCTGCTGCGGTTGCAGAGGCAATGTTACTGTACTTACCATAAGCACCCATCTGGAAGCGGTTTGATATCGCATATTGTACTCGGGCTTCTACGCGAAAAAGGGTAGTAGCCTCATCATCTTCTACTACTTGTAAACCTCCTGCAGCGTTTGCTGCATAGCTCCACTTTCCTGCCTGCCCAGTAAGATCTAAAAACAACTCAACTGCTTGATATTTTGACGGGCTAAAGTACAACGTAGGTACTTGATCCTTAAAACCTACATACTGGTAATTGATACCACCTTTAAGCGTTGGGTTTTTTGTAAAGTTGTAGTATAAAGAAGTAAATAATAAGTTACGAGCGTTTCCATCTGTTTGCTGCGTGTGCATTAAACCAGTGTACCACCCTAGATTTATGTTTGTTCCCATATTGTAGTTAAGGGAATAGTTATTCATAAAGATTTTTTCATCTATTAGTGCTGCGTTGAAATCTTGTAACGTCCTGCTGTAACCCACCTCTAAAAACTGAAGCGGAAAAGGTCTTGACTTTACAAAAATAGATCCATTTACATCTGTATACTCATTTGCATCTGCATCTGCCTTTACAAACCCTAGTGTTCCTTCTAGCCAGGTATTATTTATGACTCTATAATGAGCTCCAAGGCTTGCATTTGTGTTATAAGCCATCGTGTTTGTGGTCATATTTTCGGTAGTACGGTAGTTGTAAGAAAATATAGCCTTAAACCTACTTGTAAATGGCAAGGTAGCGGTAAGACCAGCCGAGTATGCCTGGTTATCACCATTATCTTCGGTGTATGCAGCTCGTGTTTCGATCACGGGAGCGAGGCTACTTTCTATTGTTTTCATTAAACCAGTAGCGTCTTTCTGGTTAGGGTAGAAGGTTAAGGTGTTTTTCGCGAAAGCGTAAGCCTCATCCAGATTACCTTGTGCACGGTATGCATTTGCAATCCCGAGATTTCCGTCAAAAGAGGCACTGTCCTTCTCAAGGATACCGTTATACACCTGGATACTCTTTTTAAAAGTCCCCGTGTACATCCCTAAAGTTGCCTTAAGTGCAGCCACGCGGGCATTAGTCGGGAAGGTGCTTTTAAGATCTGCAATGGCAGTTCTTGCGGTGGCATATTTTCCGTTCCAGATGAGTGCTTGTATGTAGCGCTCGTTTGCGGTAATGATTTTTGTAGTGTCCGCTTTCGCGAAAGCGATACTCTCCTGCGCCAGTGATAATGCAAGCTTGTCGTCCTTCTGTAAGTGAGCAACTAGTGATTTACCCACTTGCGATGTTAAGGTATCTGACAGCTTGCTGTACATTGTGTTTGCATTCTCATAATCCTTCTTTGCGATATAGGTATTTGCAAGCGCGCTTATGATTTGCTCATCGTTAGGCATATCCTCAAGAGCACTTTTAAGTAATTGTATTGCCGCATCATATTGAAAGGCAGTTGTGAGTTGGTTTGCCTTACCTAAACGCATAAACTTTTTTGACACCGCAGCATTTGCGTTACCAGGTTGTACGGTAAGCGCCTTGTTTACATAAGCGATTGCCGCGTCATATTCTTTGAGATTAGAAAGCGTGTTTGCATAGCCGAGTAGGGCAGAGAAGCTTGTACTGTCTTTGGCAACGAGGGTTTCATAAAAGTCTTTTGCAGCGCCAAAATCACTATCCCATAAAAGAGACTCGGCGTAGTTTAAGCCCACTTCAAAATCTGCAGGGTAGTCTGCTTTAAGGTTTGTAAAAAGTGTTCTTGCTTTGCCACTTTCACCACTCAACCCTAGAGCGCGACCGTAACAGAGTCTTGCCGTTTTATTATCTGGGTAATCTTCAAGCACTTCGCCAAAAAATGTTTTTGCCTCCTCATATTTTCCAGTTTCTAATAAAGTGAAACCAGCAGACATATCTTGGCTGTATGCTGTTGCACCTAGTAGGAAAAGAATAATATATGTTAGTTGTCTCATTGCGTATGTTTTACAAGTGCAAGTTATGGCAATATACAAAGGATTCAATCTTAATATATCTGCAATTCGTCGACACTTATCGTCGACTGGTGGAGGTTGCGTAAAGTGTGAATGGAGTTTTGAGGGAAGTGAGCTTCGGACATCTCCCCAACCCCTCTTCGAAGAGGGGCTTTTTTTCTCCTCCTCTTCGAAGAGGAGGCTGGGAGGAGATGTTTTGCGTGTGAGTAGGAAGATGGCTGCGAACATCTCCCCAACCCCTCTTCAAAAGAGGGGCTTCAAGTTGACACTCCTCCTCTTTGCAGAGGAGGCTGGGAGGAGATGTTTTTGAGTTTGATTGAGTAATATATAAATGTCTGGAGGACATGTTTTTGCGCGTGAGTGAGAAAAGCAACAACTAAGTAAACTACAATGACTCTTGAATTTTGTCTTCTATTGCTGTAAGTACGACATCTATTTCTTCAAAAACCTCTTCATTTTTAAATCTCAAAAAGTGTACACCTTTTTCTTCTAATCGTCCCTGACGGATTCCGTCTTGCATAACTTGATTGTCGTGTATGTTACCATCAATTTCGATAGCTAGCCCAATCTCGTGACAGTAAAAGTCTACTATATAGTCAAGAAGAGGAACTTGCCTATGAAATTCTACACCCAAAGATTTACGACGAATTTTATCCCAAAGAGCCAACTCTGCAAGTGTCATATTTTTTCTAAGCTCTTGAGCACGCACTTTCAAATCTCTTCGATATGGAATTAATCTCTGCAATATTTTTCTATAAATATAAGTAAATCAATATTGTATAATTTTCAATTGCCGCCAACATCTCCCCAAATATACCTTCCTCTCGTTCATACTTCACTCGTCGGAGGCGAGATCAAAGAGGGGCTTCATTTTTTCAATCCTCCTCTTAGAAGAGGGGGCTGGGAGGAGATGTTTTGCGTGTGAGTGAGTAATATATAAATGTTGGGAGGAGATGTTTTACGTTTGAGTAGGAAGATGGCTGCGAACATCTCCCCAACCCCTCTTCAAAGAGGGGCTTCAAGTTGTCACTCCTCCTCTTTGAAGAGGAGGCCGGGAGGAGATGTTTTGCGTGTGAGTGAGTAATATATAAATGTCGGGAGGAGATGTTTTGAGTTTGAGTAAGAAGATAGTTATTAACCTCTCTTCAAAGAGGGGCTTCAAGTTGACACTCCTCCTCTTCGAAGAGGAGGCTGGGAGGAGATGTTTTTCCGTTTGAGTAAGTAATACATAAAGTTCGGGAGGAGATGTTTTTTCGTGCGAGTAATAACCACACCCCAAACCCCCAAAACCCAGTCCTTATATAGTATCACATTAAACTTTCGCGAAAGCGACATATCCACAAAATATGCTTTAAAGATAAAACACGACCACTCGTCTACAGTAAAATTCTACTCATCGAAATTTCAACCGAAAGCCTCTTAATTGCTCGCATCTTTGTACCAGAAACAAACAACAAAACAATTATGGGACTTACAGTAATAAATAACTCAAACACATTAAAAGTAGTACACAACGCTAGAAATACACAAGCTAGTAATACATTAAGTGTAGTACATAGAAAAGTAGACAAACCAGTCATTCAATTAATGACTTATTAGTAACTTGCTATGATCGCTATACAACACAAAATCAAAAAGTTACTTACCCCTGAGCAAATATTTATGCTCAGTGCCTTTGTGGTAAATGGAGGAAACTACCTCTATAATTTAGGACTGGGTAGAGTACTAGGCCCTGGTGCCTTTGCAGATGCTGCTATACTTATCACCTTACTACTTGTACTATCATTTGTTGCAATGACTTTTCAGCTAGCAGTTGCAAAGTTTACAACGGAGTTTGACAAGTCAAAAAAGGAAGCATTTGTACAAAGAGCTTATAAACAAGCGACCACCTTTGGAATCATATTAGGTGCGGCAATTGTAGTTTTTGCAGGATCGTTGCAAACACTTTTTCAAACAGAGTCTTCTGTAATGTTTACCATTTTTGGAATAGCAGTCCCTCTTTATTTCATAATGAGCGTAAACAGAGGAAACCTTCAAGGACGTAAATCCTTTATTGCATTATCAATCACCTACCAATTGGAAATGGTATGCAGACTCGCACTTACATTTGCATTATTACTTTTCTTCAATATAGAATCGTCTGTCGCAGTAGCTACAGCAATCGCAATCTCTTTTATAGCAGGTGTGTTTCCATTTAAAAAATTAACGTCTAAAAAGGCAGTGCAATCTGCCCTTACCTCAAAAGAGAGCAAGGCAGTTATGAACTTCTTTGTACTTACTGCGTGCTATGAGCTTACCCAGATCATTTGTAACAACAGTGATATACTCTTAGTAAAACACTATTTTCCATCTTATGATGCAGGGTTATATGCATCTCTAGCGCTTATAGGTCGCGTAGTTTACTTTGTAACCTGGATGTTTGTGATGTTACTATTACCTACAGTAGTATCTATGCGCAAGGAAGGCAAGAACTCTGTACCTGTACTTATGAAGTATGTAGGGTACATCACAGCCCTTGCTAGTGGTATCGTGTTGTTTACATTTCTGTTTCCATCATTTGCAGTACAAATATTATTTGGAGAACAGTATATGTCTATTGCTCCATTATTAGGTTGGTATGCACTTGCGACATCTTTTTTTGCCCTATCAAACATTTTTGCCTACTACTATCTATCCCTAGATCATTATAAACCTATTGTAATTGCTGCCATTTTTGGAGTGTTACAAATAGTATTAATCATATTATTCCACGATTCATTGTTTGAAGTTGTTTTAGCCCAAGTAGTTGCAATGGGAAGTTTACTCATTGCTCAATTACTTTATTTCTGGAAGATGCAAGTAAAGTAACAGTTTCCCCAAATTGTAGTTGCCCTCTTACATAAGCATTTGCTTTTGTGAGAGGGTTTTTGTTTTGACTAACTCAAGCCTATTATGGAGGGCTCTAACATCCCTTTATATACTACTTACCTATATCAAATCTCTATCTGGTGATATCTAATCTTAGTGGCTGCATTATAGTGACTTAGCCTATGTGAGCTGTAATTGTAAGAAAGTCAAAAATCGTTTATCGAAGGTCAAATACCATTCGTCTATACTAACGGTCGAGTAAACGTTTTTCGTCCGCTTTCGCGAAAACAAAGCCCCATATTTGTACTATCAAAAAAACATAACTACTTAAAAACAAATATTATGGCACTAGAAATAAACAACATTTACGGAGTAACTTGTATCAAAGGAAAAGTATCAAATACACACGTGCAAGAAGTAAAAGGATACTTTAAAGCATTATTATCTGTAGAAGATAATGTCATCATAAATTTATGTGGGGTTAAAAAAGGAGCTAAGAAATTAGTAAGAGTTTTAGAAAGCTTACAAGCCGAAATCTCAGAAGAAAAATCACTTAAGTTTTTCAGCTATCCAGAGCCAGCAGTTGCCGAATTATATGCGCAAATTAATAACCAGGCTAACTATTATCAGGCAGCAGCATAAAACAAAATAAATTACAACAACATCAAATCTATATATTATGAAACTAGCAATCGTAACGGCTTATCCACCGAGCAAAGTAACTTTAAACGAATATGCATACCACTTAGTAAAGCACTTTCGTCAAAACCAAGAAGTAACAGAACTGGTACTTCTTACAGATGTAACTCCAGACCAAGCAGATATCACTTTTGAAGAAGATGGATGTGAGATTACAGTAAAGCAATGTTGGAAATTCAACAGCTTAAAAAATGTATTCTCTATCGCAAAAGCCGTAAGAGCAACACAACCAGACGCAGTACTTTATAACCTACAGTTTATGAAGTTTGGAGATAAGAAGGTAGCTGCAGCGCTAGGATTGTTTTCTCCTTGGGTATCAAAAATGATGGGAGTAAAAACAACGGTATTACTTCACAATATAATGGAAACTGTAGATCTTGACAGTGCAGGTTTTACAAGTAATAAATTAAAAATAAAGGCATATAACTTCATAGGCGAGATGCTTACTCGTGTGGTACTTAAAGCAGATACTGTGGCGCTTACCATCAGTAAATATGTAGACATACTAGAAGAGAAGTATAACGCAAAAAATTGTGTACTAATCCCTCACGGTACCTTTGAGATTCCAGAAGAGCCATCTTATGATGTAGCACCAGGTCCTTTAAAAATAATGACCTTCGGAAAATTTGGAACGTATAAGAAAGTAGAGATACTTATAGAAGCTGTTCAAATCGTAAGAGAGCAAACTGGTCGTGATCTTGAGATAGTAATTGCTGGTACAGATAGTCCTAACACGCCAGGATACCTAGCAGAAGTTCAAGAAACATATAAACACGTTCCTAATCTTACATTTACAGGTTATGTAGAAGAAGAAGATGTACCTGTAATCTTCTCAGAAAGTGCGATGGTTGTTTTTCCATACACATCTACAACGGGAAGCTCAGGAGTATTACATCAAGCAGGAAGCTATGGTAAGGCAGTAGTAATGCCAGACTTAGGAGATCTAGGTATTCTTGTAAAAGAAGAAGGATACAGAGGTGAGTTTTTTAATCCAGAAAGTATGCACAGTCTTGCTACAGGAATCCAAAATCTAGTAACAAACGAAGCTTACAGAACAGAAATAGCAAAAGCAAATTATCAAGCAGCAACAGCATTACCTATGAGCCGTATTGCTCAAATGTATATAGATGTTTTTAATGGCACATCAAGAAGAACAAAAATCACCACAATAATGGCAGCATAATTACCGGTTCTTAATGACCAAATAGGCATCGTCTTTCACCCCAAGTGTATTAACAATTCCAAAAAAAGCCTGTTTGTTCTTTCGCCACGGTAATCTACCAGCCACTTCACTCGGTATATCCCTAAAATCATAAAGTGTCCAAGAGAGATAGTGTATACTATCTCTTTTCTGGGTTTTATAAAACTCGGTATAATATGCCGCTTGGTCTTCTTCATCTGGGCCTATAGGATTCCATAAACCGTGGTAAGCGGCAAGACCAAATTCTTGTAAAACCACAGGTTTACTAGTTACATCTGTAATTGATTTGTGAGCAGCACTTAGGTCCTTGAGATCTTTATAATAATGATATGAGATAAGATCTACCTTCTCTTCTAGATGTAATGCAGCCTCTGGCGAAGACCAGCCTATGGTTACTGGATGCTCGTTGTCTAAGGTTTTAAGGTAATCTATCGTTTGACTCAGCCAAGATAAAACCTCACGTTGCCCACGACTTTCAAAATCTAGATTAGGCTCATTTTTTATATCCCATCCTAATAAAGCAGGATGGTCTTTTATATGTGTCACGATACTATAGAGATGAGCATTTGTAATAGTCCAGTCTTGTATGCGATAATCTCCATAAAAGTCAAAAAGGGTGACGACAACCTTAAGATTTGCTGCTTGCGCTTCATCTAGAAGTGATGTGAGTTTCTCAAGCTTTTCTCGCTTAACACGCGCTTTGCCAAAATCCTCAAACCCCACAAAGACTCTTATAGAATTAAGCTTAAGATCATTAATAATTTTAAAATCTGTTGCAAGTGTGTCTTTACTAAATGTAGCTCCAAAAGTATCCCAAGGGCTCCCTTGCGGGTAATAGTTAATTCCTTCTAGCATTGCAAGATCAAGTGGGATTGTCTCTTTTTGGGCATCATCTACTGGATGTGAGGCTACTTTTTCAAAATGTCGCACTCTCCAGAAGCCATCTTCTAGTAGTAGTATGATTTTATAATCATCATTAAAAGAGCGCTCTACTAGAAATTGCTCATTTTTAAAAACGCGTTCTACACCTGTGACGTTGCGATCTGTAAGTACTACCAGTGTACCGTCTGCACTATAAAATTCTAGCGAGAGGTGATGGGTGAGGGTCGTACTTTCTATATATACGTTTTCCTCATTGTTTAAGATGATTAAGTCCTCAACTTTACCGCGGGCTTGCTCTGTAAAATGATCAAAAACTCCAGCATTTTCACCTGTGTAAAAAGCTCTATTCTTTACATACCAAGCGTCTAGATAATCCTCTTCTATGCTTTTAAGATTTGCTTCTTCCATAGGTCTGCCAGGATTCTCTATAGACTCCCACGTCACCTGGGGTACATAGTGACGCTCTTTTGTTTCATCTAGGTGAAGCATCTTACTTCTGTCTGCACCCGTGTTTAAAAAAGCAATCACCTGACTGATACCAAAGAGGATACCTGCATTTATGAGAATAAATCCAGCCAAAATTAAGATGCGATATAGCGTTTTATTGGTTTTCAATCTGTAATGGTGATTTTGTAGGTAGCCTCGAGTCCTAGGGTCTCAATGTTTACATCATATGTTCCTTTGGGATAGTCTTCTTCTTTAAGATAAAAGACGGCAGACCCATTTTTGGTTAAGCCGTTGTAGGTGTTATTGTTTACAGTAATTTGTACGTCTATTCCATTTTGCACTAGCTGGCCTAGGTAACTCGTAAGTGGGCCTACGGTTAAATTTCTTTCAGTGATTTGTGGTGCAGGGATGCTGTCTATGATAGCTGTAAACTCTTGAGTAATGGTTTTGCTCTGTGCAATGCCTGTCGCTGCTGCTCGTACATTCCAAGTGGTAGGGAAGTGTGGGTGTAACGCTTTCGCGAAAGCGTACCCATTTATAGTACTCGCTGTAATCTGCCAGTGAGCACCTGTAGCATTTGTCATAAAAAAGGTAACGAGTGTCCCGTCTGTCATTACATTACCGTGTGCATCGCGTATTTGCGAACTATTAAATGTGATGATTTCATTACCATCTGCATAGTTGTGATTACTACTTGCGGTGATAATAAAATCTTGAGCAACATCTGGAAATACATCTGCAACCAACTCCTTAGACGAAATATTTTCAATCGTACTTCCCGTACTTACTCGGCCGGTCTTAAGTGGAGCATAAATGCGTTTCCACACAAAGCCAGATGTAACCCCGTGAGATGTAGTTGTAATTTTAGATTTAAACTGCGACTTGAGAGCCACTTCTGTATTATCTGGCAGCGTGTTATCTAGTGTATCTGTCGGGATACTCACGAGCATCGTGTAGTCACGCACATTTGCAACAATACTACGTGGCCCAAGATAAGTTTCTACAGTGCCCAGTTGAGTAGGGTTGGGCAGTAGTCTAAAACTTCCTTCTTGCGTAACCTTATCATTAAGATATAAGCTATAATTTACCACACCACTGCGTTTTGTAAAACTAGGAGGAATATAAAACTGTGGTGTATTATTAATCGCTTCGGGCTCTATAACAATCGTACCATAGGTACTAGAGACAATGAGATAAGCCTGTCCAGCAGCAATAGTAGTGTCACCCATCGTGGTAATGTAGATTCCCTTTTCTGTAACTGTAGTATCCTCTATGTTATTTATAGATAGTGTTATAGGCGTAGATGTTACTTCAACGGATTCTTCTTTACAACTAGACATACCGAGGCATATGAGTATACTCATATATAAAAGTAAATGCGATATGTGGGTGTGGCGCTTCATTATTTTGGGTTACCTACATAGTTATTTGTGATAATGGTGATATATGCATACGGCATACCTGCTACAGGTATAAACGTACGGTTAGTTCCAGCATCATTGCGTTGAGGCACCACCTTATCAGAAATACTCTGGTTAGGTAGTCCATTTACAGAGGCCGTTGCTAGTCCAGATGCAACCTCTGTAGGTAATGCATCTTTATAAAGTACTTCAGAAAAAGGGCGTTTGCGTTGCTGGCGCACGCTCTCATCTATATATCTGCTTTCTACCCATAACAACTCCTTGTCTTCATTATAGTAACCTATGAGTAGTTGTGGTATGGTCGCTTCTTCTATACTTGTATTAAAGAGAAAACCATTTAAGGTTGTGTCTTTTTGTGTGACATTAAAAAGGTCTGCAGCTTGGTAAAGATCTGTAGTTGCTACGTTTGCGCTTACTTGTACCTCAAAGTTTACTGGGATGTCTGTAAGATCTACCTCTGTAAATGTATCTGGCTCGTAGGTAGTAGGCTTTTCTTCTAGCGCAGATGCCCAAGCAATACCCTCAAAGTTTATACGATATAGCGTTGTTTCCTTAGGCAGTAGTTTATGCTTTACTACATCTTTTGCATTAAATCTTGCCAGCTCCTCATTTTCTTCATTATACAAAGCTCCTGTCACAGAGATATCTGCAGGGATATTATCTACATTCTGTATTTCCCCTACAATAGCATAGGTTGTGTCTAGCTGTACCAGTCTCGCAGAGAGTACCTCAACAACGGGTTGTTTAAGTACATCTTCGTGAAAGGTTTGCTCTGAGGTGACGGCACGCTTACCGTGATTATAATACCTAGTGCCACTTTGTATGAGTAATTGCTCTGGTGGGATGTCTGGATCTACCTTTTGAGGTATAATGTACCACTTGCTCTTCTTTTTAATGAGCTCCAGCTCATCTTGAGTTTGTATCTCCTTGAGGGGTGTAATCCAGGTAGCATCTACAACACCTTGAGCAGTAGTGTCTGTATTAGGTGTTATATCTATGTGCAAGCTATCTAGCTTTGCATATGAACTTAACAGACCATCTGAGACTGATATCTCAAGCATAAACTGTGAGAGTTTTTTATCACTCTCTGGATCAAGATAAGAGTGCGCACGCTCAAACTCTTTAAAATCTACAGCATCATAATAGGCCGTGACCACATTTCTTGCAGAGAGTTGTGTGGTGTTTTTTACATAAAATAGATATCCTGCATAGGCTATTATAATGAGTAAAACAATCGTCCATAAAATAGAAGCCCAGTATAATAAGGAGGGTGCTCGTTTGTATTTTGCAGCAAATGCAAAATATAAGGGAAGCTCATTTTTTCTATTAAAAGATCGCGTCCACAAGGCACCTAGATGCAATAGTATTGCGAGTATTACTGTTGAAAATGGAATGATGCCCCACATAAGTTTTAAAACTAGCGGTGCATCTTCTCTAGGCAGCACACTAGGTAAGGGAGCAATACCTGCTTTTTCCCAAACCATAATACCGTTTTCTAGTAAGCTCAATCTATGCCAGCCAGCAAAGTAGAGTAGTGGGTCATAAAATTTATCATTAGAAAACACATATTTTAAATGATACTTTTCTGGTACCGTGAGAAACTGCTGTAGCGAGCCTATTCCTTCTATACCTCTATATTTTGAGTTTTCGAGACGCTCTACCGCTCGTGTGGTAAGCTCTGGCAGCCTTCTAGCAGAGTGATAATCTCCATCTACCGTGGTTGCCTTAGTTTGTGCAGAGAGCCACGCCATCTGGTCTCCAAAACCTAGTGGTAAGTATCGCCATTTATAATGCTCATCTTCATTTAAGAAGTTTACAATAGGCGTCATCTTAATTACATCTGGTTGGCTCGGTCTAAATTTTCCTAGGGTAATTGTAAAAATGGCAATAAAAATAAATAGTAGCGATAAAAATGCTCCAGATGCTCTATGCACCAGCGTTCCCCATTTTTCTTGCAAGTAGTCCTTATAATCTCCCTCTACAAAGCGGTAACAAAATTCGCCAAAAACCGGTAGCGCCATTATAGATGCCCATAATGTAAAGCGGTCTAGTGTAAGGATATTAAAGGCATTTTCTCCTAGCATTGCCAGCGGTATAGGTGTAGTACCACCAGTACCCAAAATAAAAAGTAACGTAAATGAGATGCCAAAAAATAGAAGGCGCTTGCTATAATATCTATAAAAGAAATAAGGAAGCAAGAACATTAAAAGTCCCCAAGGGATCACAAAGAACACCAGTCCAGAAGAGAGTACTTCAAGAAAGCTGTCACGCGATCCGTGCGGTATAGGCACCTGCGTGATAGGATTATTTTTAGTATTTACCCAGTACGGCAAGATGCACGTGATGATAAGAAACAAGGAACATCCTCCAAATATGATGATGCGTCTTAAGTGGGTCCATACCGCTTTCGCGAAAGCGATAACAGTCACCTCCTTCGTACTATTAACCTTTTCTCTCGCAGCATCCATTACCACCATTCCTAACAGTGGGAATATGAAGAAAACCATACCAAAGATAGGAGTCACGTGATGTGAAGTAACCGTTACCGAGAGTAATGCCAGTGCTTTAAAGAGGTGTCGTTTGCGCGCAGTTTTTACCCAGAGATATATCTCCGGCAGGCAATGCATTAATACAGAGATACCTATAATGCTTGGAAGTTGCCCAAATATATGGAGCGTTTCTACAAAGGAAGAACTAAATACGGCTAGCACCGCAGCATAACCAGCGACTTTTTTATTAGGTATAAGCACCATCGTAAAGCGATACACTCCAGTAATAAATAGTACGACTCCCGTGAGGGCGACGGTAAACATCCCAAATTTAAGACCACCTATATAAGACAGTGCTCCTATAGTTTGATGCACCAGTGGTGGGTATCCCATTACTGTAAATCCAGTATACCAGCTATAACTCCACGGCTCAAACCAGTTAGTCGCATAGTGATTTGCAAAAAACAGATGTATAAGAGCGTCATAAGTGCGCTCTACAGTAAAAAACATAGCCGTCCCGTGGAAAATCATTCCGAGGAGTACGGCACTTACTAAATATTTGTTAGTTCTGGACTGTTTCATTTGGGAGTGAAAAGATACCCTTTTTAATATTCTGATTCAAAGATAGTTCTTTCGATGAATGGTTCATCCTTCGACGAATGGTAACCGTCGATACAAAGAATCCAGCCATCGAAAATTCAAAAAAATAGCTGGAATCTGGAGGTATGTTTGTCTTGTAAAACAATAACAACACACAAAAACACACATTATGAAAACTGGAATAATCATCCCTTGCTACAACGAAGAAAAGAGACTTAACACAGAAGCATTTGTAAAATTCATTAAAGAAAATCGCGATTACCACCTATGTTTTGTAAACGATGGAAGTAAAGATAAAACACTAGAGGTTCTTTATAGTATGAAAGAACAAGCGCCTAATGCAATAAGCATTGTAGATGTAAAAAAGAACTCTGGTAAAGCAACCGCAGTAAGAGCAGGAGCTAGATTCTTATACAGCAAGTCTACTATCTCTACGATAGGATTTATGGATGCAGACCTTTCTACAGACTTCAGAGATTTTAAGGACCTCGTTAAAACTCTGAATACTGAGGGAAAGCTCGTAGTTTTCGGTTCTAGAAACGCTTTAGGAAGCGGTGAGATAGAACGTAACTTTATGAGAAATATGTTTTCAAAATTTGTGAAGCAGTTTATCTTATTAATCTTAGGATTACCCATAAGAGACACGCAGTGTGGAGCAAAAGTATTTACAAGAAGCATCGTACCTGCAGTATATGATAATGCTTTTACTAGTAGATGGTTATTTGACGTAGAGATCTTCTTACGTCTTAAAAAGTACTTAGGTAAAGAAAACACGATGAACAACATCTTTGAGCAGCCACTTATGAGATGGGTACACGTAGATGATTCAAAATTAGGAATGAAAGACGCTTTACAGATCCCTATGAATCTTACACAGATCTGGTTTAACTACGCAGTAAAGAATAATGCAGCTGTTAAGGTGATACCTACAGAATTTGCACTAGATACTATGACGCCAGAACTTTCTATAGCAGCATAATAATTACCGTTTCCTAGTCCCCGTAAAACATCATTTATCCACATCAAATCTACTATTATGAACATCTATCCAATAAAATTTGAGCCTATCCTTCAAGAAAAAATTTGGGGAGGATCAAAACTACAATCGGTACTTAACAAGAAATGTACTAGCGATACGACTGGTGAAAGCTGGGAAATATCTGGAGTAGAAGGAAATATATCACAAGTAGCAAACGGAGATTATAAAGGTGAGTCATTAGTATCGCTTTTAGAAAACCACACCAGTGAGTTTGTAGGAGCTGCAAATTATGAACGTTTTGGAAATGAGTTTCCACTGCTTATAAAGTTTCTAGATGCAAAAACAAATCTTTCTGTACAAGTACATCCAGATGATGAGATGGCACAACGAGATCACAACTCATACGGTAAAACCGAAATGTGGTACATAATGGATCACGAAGAAGAAGCAGAGATCATATTAGGTCTTAAAGATAAAAATGCAAATACAGAGATCTTACGTGATGTGACAGGAGATAATGTATATGATGTATTTAATAAAGAAAAAGTAACAAGAGGCGATGCCTATTTTATCCCTGCAGGAAAGATACACGCCATAGGAGCAGGTGTACTCGCAGCAGAGATACAGCAAACCTCAGATATCACCTATAGAGTATATGACTGGGATCGCACAGATAAGGAAGGTCAAAAAAGAGATTTACACCTTGACCAGTCTGTAGCAGCAACTAAGGAGTTTACTGAAGAATGTAAGAAAGAATGTAAAGTAGAAGATAATGTATCACAGAATGTTGTTGCTTGTGATTATTTTACAACAAATAGCTTTAATGTAAATAGTACATTTCAAAGATCATTTACTAACCTAGATTCGTTTGTTATCCTTATGTGTGTTGAGGGTACAGCATCTGTAACTGTAAATGGTAAAACTGAGATAGTATCTATGGGAGAAACACTTCTCTTACCAGCACAAAGTGAAGAAGCATATTTTTTTGCTCAGAATGCAAAATTTCTAGAAGTGTATATTGATTAATCAAAAAATCTATGATTTAGAAATCTTTGTGAACCTATAATGTACGTTGTTGTTATTGTTACATAAGATAGGTTACACTAAACGGAGAATAATTAATAGATTATAAATAAATCCGCATCAACAATGTAGCGTTGTTTGCGGATTTTTTTTGCGCTTTCGCGAAAGCGTACTACAACACTCTACATCTAAAATAATTTATAGTATTTTAGTCTATCCCACATAAGCTAACCGGTACTTGTGGGGGCAATTGTAAATTGCGTACAGCCTAACCTCAATATAATGGAAGATCTTCTTACTTTTTCTTTAACCGTATTTACCAGCTTTTTTGCGATTACAAACCCTATATCAAATATGACAATCTTCTTGTCACTTACAGATGGTGCCAGTAAAAAGGTAAAAAAGGATATTAATAAGAGAGCAACGATTGTGGCCTTTATTATTGTAGCTCTGTTTGTACTATTAGGTAAGTTTATTTTTGAATTATTTCACATAACAATTCCAGCTTTTAAAATTTTTGGAGGTATACTCGTTTTTCTTATAGGTTTTGATTTACTTCAGTCTAAGAAGTCTAGTGTAAAACACCTCAAAACGGTAGATGTAGATGAGAATATTGCGATATCACCTCTAGCTATACCTATAATCGCGGGACCGGGTACCATTGTTACTGCGATGAACTCTGTTGCAGATGCGAGTTATATGCAAATAGGTCTTGTAATTTTAATTTTTGGGCTTATGTGCTTATTGACATATATCACATTTCGCGCAAGCGATTTTATCGTAAAAGTCTTAGGTAATAATGTGATCTCTGTGATAGGTAAGATTATGGGATTAATCATTGGCATAATAGGTACTGGGATGATTATCGAGGGAATTAAAATTTCGTTTAATTTATCATAAGTAAGCTCGTTCTAAACGTGAGTTGTGAGATATACTATAAATTAAACCTCAGACGTTGATATCTTTGTAAATGATAAACCTCCTGCTCAGACATATACTAGAAAACAAGACAGCCTTTTTATAATATCTAGAGATAATAAAAGGCCTCAGATCTATAAAGAACCTATTAATTATACGACCATCCAATTATTTTTTGAAGAGCCCATAGGTTTAACGAGCTGTTATTCTGAGGAGGATGGAAGTATTAATAAACTAGTAGCGCTGGGTAATCATTGGTATAAAAAGGTAAATGCTAAAGGCCGAGAAAACCTTTACTTCTATAAAGAAGGGAGACTTATAAAAGCAAGTATAGACGGTGGGATTATACAATTTGAACTTGTAGCCACAGCTAAGATGTAAAAGTCCAATTATAAGAATGTGTAGAAATAAAAAAAACCTTACAATCATTTGATTGTAAGGTTTTTGTGACCTCGACAGGATTCAAACCTGTAACCTCTTGAGCCGTAATCAAGTGCGCTATTCAGTTGCGCCACGAGGCCGTTTAGAAACAATAATTACTTGTTTGTTTCGGGGTGCAAATATACAATCATTTTATTGTTATGCACAAGTAAAAGATGAAAAAAATGAGATTGTTTTTCTATACAAAAGTATAGTTGTCGTTCATTCAGTGTTTTACATCACAGATTAATTTAAGGCAGAAACTTTTATATATCTTAGTGCTATAAATACTCACTTTATCTATGCAAATTTCAGACTACATAAGAGACGTTCAAGACTTTCCCAAAGAAGGAATAACTTTTAAAGATATTACACCTTTGCTGGGAGATAAGACCGCTTTCGCGAAAGCGGAAGAAATTCTATACACACTAGTGCCAGAAGTAGCAATAGATGTAGTAGTAGGAATTGAAGCGAGAGGTTTTTTTTATGGACCACTGCTTGCAAAAAGACTCAATGCTGGATTTGTACCCGTGCGCAAGCCTAATAAACTACCTTATACTACCATTAAGAAAGAATATGATCTCGAGTATGGTACAGATGTGCTAGAGATGCACAGTGACGCTATAAAGCCGGGAGATAAAGTATTATTGCACGATGATGTACTCGCCACGGGAGGAACAGCTGCAGCTGTCGTTGCAATGATTGAGGAGCTAGGGGGAGAGGTAGTACAGTGTAATTTTATTATAGAACTCGATTTTTTAAATGGTAGAAGCAAACTGCCAGGTAAACACGTTGCTGCTGCTATAACGTATTAAAAACTGTACTGAAGACTAAAGTTAGGGGTGATACCTAGAGACTTAACCGTGATTTTTTGAATTTCATCTTCACTGTTAATTAGATAATAAGTGTTAAGAATATTATTGTTGTCTAGTAAGTTCCAGATAGAAGCTCCTACCTGTACATCTTTATCAAAAAGTTGAAATTTGTATATGGCAGATATATCAAAACGTAAGAAGCTATCTGAGAGACTACTATTGGGTAAGTCATAAATAATAGCTCCATTTACAACAGGTTGTTCTTCTCGTGGTTGTGTAAGAGGTGTGCCTGTACGCCAGTTAAAACCTAAAGAAAATTTAAAATCATTAATGGTATACGTAGAGCCATAAGTGAGAGAGTGCCTTATATCTGTGTTATTAGGGAAGCGACTACCATTATTTAAACTCTCAAAATCAAAATTATTTTTACTAAACGAGTATGACAGCCAAGAGCCAAACTTATTAAACTGTTTATTTACTAAGAAGTCTATACCCATCACATCATATGAGCCTACCGCATTTGTAAATTGAAACTGATTTTGAAAGCCTTGACTACGAGAGGAAATTCCATCTACATTTTTCACATATCCTTCTAGGCTTAATAGCCACTTGTTTTGGGTGTAATCTAGACTCACCGAGGCTTGTTTACTTTTTAAAACGGGTAGCGTGTCATCATTTGCAGCAACCCAGCGACTGCGTTGTAATCCCAAAAAGTCATTAGGTTGATCTATGATTTGAAAGATAGATTGACTTTTAAATTCACCTAAGGCACTTACTTTAAAATAACTCAAAACTCGCTGGCTAAAGCGTACTCTAGGCTCTATAATAACTGTATTAAACGCATCTAGGTAATTACCTCTTACACCAGTAATAAATTGAGTTTCCTTAGAAGGTGATAAATATGAAAGCTCAGAGTATAGACTATGTGTGCGTATCACATTGCGGGTATTTCTAAAGAAAACAGGTCTATTAGTCTGAGCAAGATTACGTGCGCCTACCTCTGTAAATTGATACCCATTGTTCCATATAAAGGAATCACTTAGTTTACTGCTTAGCTGTAATTTTGACCCTATATCAAGCACCTCATTTTCTTGATCTAGTTGCTGGCCATTTTCTAAATTAAAATTACGTGCATTAAGATTATAGTTAGATAGATAAAGTGTAAAATCTGTAGTGTGTTTATCATTCCACTTTCTGGTATAAGCTAGCCTTACTCCATTATTACTTTGATTAATACCACTACGTTCATTAATGTCTAGAGCTTTGATAGTCTCATCATAACCTAATTTATTGTAAATACTGGTGGCGCTTATTTTTAGATTATCCTTTTCTGTGATGTCGTAAATAAGGTTTGTGCTTACATCATAAAAGTAGAAGTTAAGGTCAGAGACTTGTGAGTCTTTATCACTATTTACACTTAAGTCTGTGTCTTGAAAAATGCGATCTGTATAGCTCGTATATGTAGGGCTTTGTATAAAGTCTGTGTTAGACCTTCTTGCAGAGAGTGAGAGGGTGATTTTTTTAGAAAGCGGTAAAGTTGTATAGCCTTTAAAATGGAGTAAGTTTGCACTTATACTCCCTTCATAATCTGTAGCAACCTTGTCATCTAGCTCGATATTTATAGTTCCAGATACACCATCTCCATATCGTGCACTTGTGCCGTTTTTAATTACTTCTACACGTTTAGTTAAATAGGGGTTAAAAGCAGATATGAGACCAAAAAAATGTCCAGATTGATACATTTTTATACCATCCCATAAAATAAGATTTTGATCATTTGTACCACCTCTTATATTAACATTAGACACGGTTTCTTCGGTACTTATAATACCGGGTAATGCCTGTACCGTTTGTAAAACATCTGGTTCTATAATACCCGGTAGTATACCAAACTGTGCCGGTTTTATGCGTGTTACCCCAGATCTAGATTTTGAAATCCCGGTAGTAAGAAGGTTAGAGATGTAAATCTGGTCAAGCTCTTGTACCTCATTTATAATATTTTCTGTGATGACTATAAAACGTTCATTAAGAAAGTCAAAGCTTAAATCTGTGGTGTTCTCTATAAGAGATAGTGCTTGTGCTAGGGTACTATTATCTAGTAAATCCCTTGTGTATATAGGTGCAACAATATGATCTGCATAAGAAAAGCTCACATTAAAGAGCGTCTCTATTTTACTTAAAACTGTGGCTAGAGGTACGGTTGCTGTATTTTGTTCTTGAGATTTTAAATCAGAAAAAAATAAGCAACAAAGTAAGGTACAGCATATAAGTACTCCTTTTTTAGTCACGAGATAAAGTTACCTTATTTCCCTGTTTTTTGTGGGATAAATTAAACGGTAAGCTTATTGACTTTAAGGCAATTTTCATATTAGTATGAGTAAAAGAACCTGTAAAGAGCACATCTTCAACATCCTTGTCAACCGTTACAGATACATCATAGTGTCTTTCAAATTCTTTAAGAACTTCTTTAAGAGGTGTTTTTTCAAAAGAAGTTTCGTCACTTACCCAAGATGGTTGTAGTGTGGTAGATTGAGGTGTGTTACTTGAGATTTTTACGCTTTCGCGAAAGCGGTCTCCAGGTTTTAATATCACAGTTTTTGTTGCTGTCTCTACTTGTACAGAGCCTTCGTAGCAATATACTTCAAACTTATCATCTCTATTGCGCACATTAAACTGGGTCCCTAGTACTGAGACGAGCCCATTAGGGGTTTCTACACTAAAAGTTGCACCTTTTGCTACCTGAAAATATGCTTCACCATCTAGCGTTACGGCTCTGTTATCATCCCAAGTGGTTGGGTCATAATATAAGTTAGTCATCGCATTTACGGTAACTACAGAGTTATCTGGTAGGGTAATAACTTCTTTTTGGGCAATGTCTGTTTGTAGATTTACTGTTTTTTGAGTTGAGGTTGTTGCATAGTAAATACCAGCAAATAAGATGAGAACTGCTGCAATTTTAAGTAGCGGTTTTAAATATATTATTACAGATTTTTTATCTGTATCTAATGTTTTTCTTAATCTTTTATACTCTCCGGGAGTATGATATACTGGCGGTTCTAGTTGCTTTGTGATCTCTGCGATGCGCACAAGATCATCATAGTCTTCAAGACTTTTGAACGCCTGTAGCTCTGCTTCAGAAAGCTCGTTGTCTAGCCATTTTGATATTAATTGTTCTCTTTCCATAGTATTACCTGTGTATATAACAGTGTGCGTTAAGAAAGTCCTACTTAAGTTCTGTAATTTCTTTTTTAAGCTTTGCTAGCGCTCCATAAATACGCTTTTCGACTGCTTTTTTTGAGATGCCTAGCATCTCTGCAATTTCTTTGTGTTTTTTCCCTTCTATTCTGTTTAATAGAAATGCGCTACGTTGTGCTTCACTTAAATTTGCAATGGCCGCTTGTAGTCGGGCGTTGTACTCTTGTTCTTCTAGTACAAATTCTGGAGACTCATTAGTATAGCTTTGCGGCTTTGTTTGTCTAAACTTTAAAACTACCTTTTGATGTGCGTAAGCATTAAGTGTAAGGTTATTTGCGATGGTAAAGAGATAACTCTTTGCTTTGGCCTCGGGTACTTTTGAGCAATTTTCCCATAATTTCACAAATGCTTCTTGAACCTTATCCTCAGGGTTGTAAAGGCTTCCGTACTTGTAATATAAAAAGTTGAATAGGTTTTTAGAATGCGCGTTAAAGACCCTGTTATAAACAGTTTCTTTGCAAACACCTTCTTTATTTTTACTACTCATTGATACTGCAATATTAAATAAACACTTATAATTACTAGGGCAAGGTAGGAGTTTTTTAAATGTAGATGTTCTATAATTGTAATCACTCAAGCGATTACTTCATTATGATTTTTAAAAACCTGTCTTTACGTTATTACCTCGCTAGCCTATCGCTATTTATAGTGCTTATAGGTGCAGTGAGTTGTCAAGATGATTTATCTCAAGATGAGTCGCTTACAGAGGTGATGAACGAGGCAAATGCAAGTGCACAATTGTTGCAGTTTATGCATAATGTGGCGCTTAATGATGGCTCTGTAGATAATATTATAGACAGAGCAAGCTGCCTTGAGATGGTGTTGCCTATGACTATTGAGCTAGGCTCATCTACCTTTACCGTAGAGAATCAAGAAGATTTAATTACAGTAGAAGAACATCATTATGAGCACCCTGAAGATTCTATTACTATAAACTACCCTGTAGACGTAATTTTAATGAATCACGAAGTTGTTACTGCAACTTCACAAGATGAAATGGATGTCCTCGTAGAGACTTGTAGTGACCCTTCATTATCAGATATAGATATAGAATGTGTAGATTTTCAATATCCTATTACCTTCAACACATTTGATCCAGAATTTCAAGTTGCCGAAACTGTCACTGTAAGTAGCGATGCACAGCTACTAGTATTTATAACCTCTTACACAGGTAGTAGCAATGTAGTAGGAGTTGCATTTCCCATATCATTATTAAATCACGATGGTACCATCGTAGAGATTACAGACTATACAGCCCTAGAAGATGCTCTTGTTGAAGCGGTATCAAGCTGTGATGAGGATGATGGTGTAGACTTCGAGACGCAACAAGGCTGTCCAGAAGAGCAAATTGATCAATACCTAACGAGTTGTTACTGGCAAATCACATCATATAATGATGAAAATACGTTAAGTAATTATACCTTTTTCTTTAGTTCAGAAGATGGTTATATGTTCTTTTATGATGTAAACACCTTTGTTGAGTCTACCTGGTCTACCTCACAGTCTGACTTAGGTGGTGTTCTCTCGTTTACAAGTATCCCAGTGCTTAGTCAAGAGTTACAAGGCGACTGGACTGTTACAGAGTGCAGCGCGACCACATTATTAATGCAACGAGGTGACGACACCCTGGTTTTTGAACGTAACTGTTTTAATGAGCCACTAGATTGTTTTACAAGTGCCATACTGGGTGTGTGCGATAATGGTACTACAAATGAAGCCAGCCTAGATCTAGAAGCTGCTCTTTTAGGATGTGATACCACAGAGGTGAATGTAGATTATTACATTTCTGAAGAAGATGCAATGGCAGAGATAAATGCTATTTCTAATCCAGAAACGTATGAGTTTACTGGTGATATAGTAATCTGGTCTCGTATAAGTTTACTTAGTGATCCTAGTACATATAAAATTATATTCTTAGACCTCACTGTGGTAGATTGTTGTGACAACCCACAATTGTTTCTTGAAGAGGCTGTAATCTATATGCCTATGTCTGAGTATCCATTAGAACTTTTGAGCGGTTATTATAATGAGACTGCTCTTAATGACTGTGTGGTAGACAGAGATGGTAATGATCACTGTGCAATTGCTTTTGCACAAAATGATTTTACAATACCCGTGACAGATGATAATACACTGTTACAAGGAGACGCATTCTCTATAAGTATTTGGTTTAAAATGCAAAACGAAAACCCTGGAGATTACGAGGTGTTTTTTCAAAAAGGAACTTCTTCTGGAGAAGGGTTTCAACTAGGTGCATATGACCTTAACGCACCCATTTTTTCTAGTGGAAACTTTAGTATTTGGGATGAAGACTGGTCTAACGAGGTGGATGTTACTTGGACTAATACAGACTGGCATCACCTTGTGGTAACTGTAGATGAGAGTAATACGGTGAGACTTTACAGAGACGGTATTTTACGTAATGAAATTACAAACGCTGTACTAGATATAGGAAGTACAGCACTTAATGTATACACACTTGGACAGGGCTTTCAGGGTTATCTAGATGACCTTAGAGTGTATAATAGTACTTTAAATCCTACTGAAATCAGTCAGCTCTATGCACTAGAGGGTGATTGTTATACCTGTCTATAGAGCAGCTTAATTTTTAAGGTTATTAAGTTGTATAAAGGGCTATCTTCTCAGATAGCCCTTTATTATATTATGCTGTTATGTTTTATGCTTTCGCGAAAGCGTAAGACGTATCGTATTTATAGATTGCAGATTACTCATCGTCTTCTGTAGACTTTTCTACATTGCGTAATTTGTAGCTTTTTACGGCTCCTAGAAGTCCTATTACGGAGAGTGCAAGTATCACACTCTCTACAGAGATAAGTGATAAAAGAGCACTTATCCCACCGGTTACGAGAAGTATAAGACCTATGATAGTATTACTTACAGAGACGTAGTTTGTTCTATCATCACCAGTGGCCATATCTATGACATAGGTTTTTCTTCCTTGACGCACGCCACTGTGTGCGATTCCCAGTATAAAGAAAGCAATAGGGTATAACCATAGTTGCGTTTTAAGGTCATTACTAAAAGAGATAATAAAAAATAGCACAAGCCCGCAAATAGAGGCAATAGTAACTGCATATGCCATTGTGTTTTTACTTGATTTATCTGCCATTTTACCCCAGTATGGTGAGCTTATAATTGATGCCAGCCCGTTAGATATGATGAGTAAACCTAGAAGGTAACTCGTGTCTTTTACATTAGTTTGTGCTGCTGTTACATAAAATGGAGCAGACAGGGCAGAGCATAATAAGAGTGACCTAGCGATTACAAAATCTCTTAGATGTGTATCTTCTTTGAGCAACTTGAAATTATCTATGATTCCATTGCGCTCATTACCATCCCTGTTTACCGAGCTAGGAAACTCCTTTATTGAGGCATAAATGAATGATGCAATAATCCACATAGAGGCCGCAAAAAAGATTAGGTTAGTATAAAACTGTATGTTTTCTGTGGTTTTTGAAGTATAGGTGATATATAAACCCGCTATAAGCACGAGTATACCAGAAAAGGACGAGGTGTACCCACCTAGTTTTCCCCTACGAGTTTTTGGTATAGCTTTACCCTTTATATCTTTAGAGCTTACCGAGGCTAGACTGCGCGCAAGACTAAATATCACTAAGCAAAGTATTATTAACCATCCCGCTACCTGTTTATCAAAATGTAAGGCCACAAGACCTATACCTGCAATGGCAAGCCCTTGTATGACAGATCCGGCTATCCATATATACTTACGTATGGGTTTTGTCTTTACATAATTTGAGATGGCTACTTGCGGGATAAGAGCACCAGACTCACGTATAGGCACTATAAGACTTATAAGAAACACAGGGGCGTTTACATAATTCATTAACCAGGTGAGTACAGTTTTTGGGTTACTGAGCGTGTCACCTAGTTTTGTAAAAGTGTGAGTAAAGAGTATGGCAAAAAAGTTTTTTGCAACGTGATCACACGCCTCATCTGTTATGCCTTTACATACACGGTCTTTACTTTCATTATTGAGGTAATCATAAAGTTTATTAAAAGTAGATGTTAGCATATGGTGTGACTAAGTAGGAGGTATGTTTCTTATACTAATCCTAAATATACACCTATTTTACAAGGTGTTTACAAAGAATGATTGTTTAGAGTTGTGTATACGCTTTCGCGAAAGCGTAAAAAAGAAGAAGACCTTATGATCTTCTTTTCTTTAATTGTACTCTTACTACCGTTATCCCTATAAGCACGAGCAGTATGGTCGCCGCGGCTATTTTGCCAAAAATAAGCCATAGTAACCAGTAGGCTAGTAGCAGTGCACTAGCATAAAAAGAGACCGCTAGCAGCATTACAAGGTATAAGGCTATTGTCTTCATTTACTCGGTATGCTTATTTTGTTTTAGGCTCAAAAACTGGTAATAGCTTAGTTGATACTTCGCCAAAACCAATGCGTGGGTAATCCTTAGACTTAGAGTAACCACGTATAATTACCGTATCATTATCTTCTATAAACTTGCGGTCACCACCTTCTTTAAGTTTTACAGGTTTCTCACCTCTCCACGATAACTCAAGCATAGAACCGTATGAGTCTGGTGTAGATCCAGACAGTGTACCACTACCCATCATATCTCCAGCATTTACTGGGCAACCATTTACTGTGTGGTGTGCAAGCTGCTGGCTCATATTCCAGTACATATATTTAAAGTTAGACTTACACACGGTAGTCTCCTTCATACCTTCTGGCTGTAATGCCACCTCAAGGTTAATGTCAAAACTCTTTTTACCTTCAAACTTAAGGTAAGGTAAAAGTTCTTTTTTAGGCGCTGGGCTTTCTACTCTAAAAGGCTCAAGTGCATCTAGTGTGACAATCCACGGAGAGATAGATGAGGCAAAGTTTTTTGCAAGAAATGGTCCTAGTGGCACATATTCCCATTTTTGAATATCACGTGCACTCCAGTCATTAAATAGTACAAGTCCAAAAATATTTTCTTCGGCATTTTCTGTAGAGATAGATTCTCCTAAATTATTTGCATCTGTTGTTATAAAAGCCATCTCAAGTTCAAAATCTATAAGTCTTGATGGTCCAAATATCGGGTTTGTCGCACCGTTAGGTAGCTTTTGTCCTTTTGGTCTGTGTACTGGTATTCCAGATGGTATTACAGAAGAGCTACGACCGTGATATGCGACAGGTAGGTGTAACCAGTTAGGCATAAGCGCGTTTTCTTCACCACGGAACATTGTACCTACATTAGTCGCGTGCTCAATACTTGAGTAAAAATCTGTGTAATCACCTATCTGTACTGGAAGTTGCATTTCTACTTCATCCAGTTTAAAGATAACCACGTCACGATCTTTTGCATTGTCACGCAGTGCTGCGTTGCTTTCCTCAAAAATTTCAGAAATACGGTTACGTACGAGCCTCCACGTCTTACGACCATCTGCAATAAAGTCATTAAGCGTGTCTTGTAAAAAGATATCATCTGTAAGAGGTATTCCTTTAAAGTACCCTAATTGATGTAGCGCGCCTAGATCTATCGCATAATCACCTATGCGTGTACCTATTGTAATTACATCATCACGAGTTAAGAACACTCCAAAAGGAATATTCTGTATAGGAAAATCTGTATTCTTAGGCGTGTCAAGCCACGTTTTTCTAGATGGGTCGTTTGCAGATAGAGGCATTCTATATGTTTTAATAAGTTGTTTGTAAATCTCTTCCTCAAATATAGGATTTATAGCAGTCTTAAAAAGAGTTTATAGTATTTTTGTATCACTTTAACAAACATTATAAATATGCAACGCGACACCGCCATTTTTGACCTAATACAAGAAGAAAAAGAACGCCAACTTAATGGCCTTGAGCTTATTGCTTCAGAAAATTTTGTAAGTGACCAGGTAATGGAAGCTGCTGGATCTGTACTAACTAACAAATATGCAGAAGGGTATCCTGGTAAGCGTTATTATGGTGGTTGTGAAGTAGTAGACGAGGTAGAGACACTTGCAATTGAGCGCGCAAAGGAACTTTTTGGAGCCGCCTATGCAAACGTACAGCCGCACTCAGGTTCTCAAGCAAACACGGCTGTTTTTCACGCTTGTTTAAAGCCAGGAGATAAATTTTTAGGTTTTGACCTTGCTCACGGTGGTCACTTAACACACGGGTCGCCAGTTAACTTTTCTGGTCGTTTATATACACCAGTTTTTTATGGAGTAGATAAAGAGACAGGACTACTTAATTATGATAAAATACAAGAAATCGCGACTGCAGAGCAGCCTAAAATGATTATCGCAGGTGCCTCTGCATACTCACGTGAGATAGATTATAAACGCTTTCGCGAAATTGCTGACTCAGTAGGAGCTATCCTTCTTGCAGATGTTGCTCACCCAGCAGGTCTTATTGCAAAAGGAATTATAGCAGACCCTATACCACACTGTCACGTAGTAACAACTACTACACACAAAACCCTAAGAGGGCCACGCGGCGGAATGATACTTATGGGTGAAGATTTTGAAAACCCTTTTGGAATCACACTTAAGAGTGGAAAGAAACGTATGATGTCCTCTCTACTAGATAGTGGTATTTTCCCAGGGAACCAAGGAGGACCATTAATGCACGTGATAGGAGCAAAGGCAATTGCCTTTGGAGAAGCACTTACAGATGAGTTTTTACACTATATGGTGCAGGTTAAGAAAAATGCAACTACACTAGCAGATGCACTTGTGCTTAAAGGGTATGACATTATATCTGGAGGTACAGATAACCATATGATGCTTATAGATCTACGCAATAAAGATGTAACAGGTAAAGCTGCCGAAGAAGCGCTAGGTAAGGCAGACATTACGGTAAACAAGAATATGGTTCCATTTGATGACAAGTCACCTTTTGTAACTTCTGGTATACGTATAGGTACTGCAGCGGTTACTACACGTGGTCTTGTAGAAGGTGATATGCACGAGATTGCAAACTTTATAGACAAGGCAATACAGCATCACGATAATGACGAGGTGCTAGAAAACGTTGCAAAGAGTGTAAACGAAATGATGGGCCACAGACCATTGTTTAAAGCCTAGTAAACACACACACACACACACACATATATTTAAAAAGCCAGTAATTTTATTACTGGCTTTTTTATGTTTGCTTGTAACAAAAGTTTAAAAGTACAGACCTACTATAAGAAAATAAGATTTATGAAACGTATACATTATAATCAGAATAGTTGGTTTTGGGTAACCGTGCTGGTACTCTCTCTGGTATGTATACTCGCAGGCACCTTTGAGTTTTATGAATTTGAAAATCCTGGTATAAACAGGAAGATTGCTGCAGCTGGTTTTTTGCTACAGGTGATATACTTTTTTCGATATTTTATTTATAAGAATGATGTGCAGGTAATTAAAAATGTAATAATGATACGTCTTAATTCGTGGAATGGTAAACGCATATATTTTGACCACATTTCTAGTACAGATCTTACAGAAAGTACTCTTATAGTAACTAAAACGAATGGCGAGCAAATTACTTTTGATGCAAAAAGAATTCATCCAGAAGATTTGCAAAAACTAAACGAACTTCTATTAAGTAAGTCAGAAAGTCACTTAAAAATAGGGTAAGGACCTATTTATGGGGTGTTTGTATGTAGGTTGTTTAAGTCTTTAAGGTTTTAAAACCAGTTTGATTAAAAACAGAAGCACCACAAACCCAATAAAACCAAGCAATACCCATTTACTTCCTTTGTATTGCTTTTTATGCAGGTTAAGATCTTTGCGATAACTCCATATAATGAGCGTTATGAAAGCAATCACAAAAAAAAGTACGAATATAACCTGACCAGTGCTAAACATTTGGAGTATTTTAGAAGTGTAAAAATACGTATGAGTACGCTTTCGCGAAAGCGTAATAAAATAAATTTAACTTATGAAAAATAAAATAGCAGCCGTAACTCTTTTTCACGACACTTATGGGCTGGATAAAAAGGCTTCACCTACAGCTCAACTCTCTAAAGCAAAAAATGAGTTACGTTATAACTTGATGAAGGAAGAAAATGAAGAGTATCTAGAAGCTGCAAATAATGGAGATCTTGTAGAGGTGGCAGATGCGCTAGGGGATATGCTGTATATTTTATGCGGGACTATTATAGAACACGGTATGCAAGATAAAATAGAGGAGGTTTTTAATGAGATACAGCGATCTAATATGAGTAAGCTGGGTGAAGATGGAAAGCCTATTTATAGAGCGGATGGTAAAGTGCTTAAAGGGCCTAACTATTTTAAGCCAGATATCGCGAGTATACTTAACAAGTAAAACTATAAAAAAGCCGCTCTCTTAAGAAAGCGGCTTTTTTTATGATGTAGTACGGTTATTACTCCTCTATTTTGATGCCCATTTTTGCAAGTACAGCCATCGTGATGTCTGATGCAGGATCTGCATATGCAAAGTTGTTATTATTACCTATAGTAAGGATGTGTGAGAAGCCTTGCTCTTTTGCCACTACAGTTACTATTTCACCTATTTTCTTATAAAGTGGTTGTACTACTTCAGATTGTTTAAGTTGTAAAAGTTGTGCTCCATTCTGACGGAATTTTGAAATATCATCTTCTAGAGCAATGATTTCTCCTTGCTTAGTTTTTCTTTCTTCGTCTGTAAAGCCTGCTTGTCCCGCTTGGTATAGTTTTACTTTTGCTTCATAATCTTCAATCTTTACTTTCATTTGAGACTCAAGATCAAGATTATATTTTTTTACTTCTTCATTTGCAGCAGTAAGTTCGGGCATTTTTGTAAGGATAAAATCTGCATCTACAGTTCCTACTTTACTTTGTGCGAAAGCTGTTGCTGTAAATAGCACGACTAACATTGCGAGTACGATTTTTTTCATTGTATGTGTTTTGTTAAGGTTTATCATTTGCGCGTGCAAATATATGTGATTGAAGACAATATCTGTGCCAAGGGTGCTTTTTTAAGTAAAGAGCTGTCCTCTGTGTGGTTTTAAGTCGTCTCTCACTGGTTTCATAGCATCCTTGTCTACAACGAGATAAGCGAGTGCAAAGTCTTCAGATTGGCTTTCTACGCCTGTAAGAGGTGCGTTAAGTCCTTTTGCACTAGCATACTCTTTAAGATGTATCTCGTGATGAAGGGCAATTTTTTCTGAGTCTGGACCCCTAAAGTCCCATATAAGTTTAAGTCTTTTCAATGGTGTTGCTCTAATATTGTGAGTTCAAAAGTATATAATATGCTGCTTACACAGCAGCATAGATGTACTAAAGATTACTTAAAACCGTTGGTATTGCACAGTGGTTGATTATGCCTATTTTTGCAAATAACTAATCCCTTATATGCGTTACCTCTTTATAGTTTGTTTTTTTATGTCTTTTGTCTCTTTAGGACAGCAAGATGTATTACTTAAAGTAAATAATGATGAAGTAACTACAGCAGATTTTGTGCGTGTTTATGAGAAAAATCTTGCTCTCATAAACGACGCAGAAGAAAACTCACCAGAACAATACCTAGACCTATTTATAGATTATAAGCTTAAAGTTCAAGAAGCTTATAGAAAAGGGCTTCATAACAAAGCGTCTTATAAAAAAGATATAGCCTCATATAGAACACAACTGGCAAAAGATTATCTCAATGATGTACAAGTAACAGATAAGCTTGTAGAAGAGGCCTACAATAGAACTAAAAATGAACTTAGAGCTAGGCATATTCTTGTAAGAGTGCGTCCAGATGCATTACCAAAAGATACGCTAGCGGCTTTTAATAAATTATTAGAGGCAAGAAACCGTATTGTGGCAGGAGAAGATTTTGCTTCCATTGCACGTAAGTATAGTGAAGATCCATCTGCCAAGCAAAATGGCGGAGACTTAGGGTGGTTTAAGGCTTTTAAAATGGTTTATCCTTTTGAAAACGCCGCATATACTACTGAGGTTAATGAAGTTTCTCAACCCTTTAGAACGAGTTTTGGGTATCATATAGTACAACCTACTGCTTCCAGAATAGCACAGGGGTCTGTTCAGATTGCTCATATAATGATTGCTTTAAAGCAAAAAGATTCTAGTATTATAGCAGAGGAAAAGATCAAAGAAGTAAGAGCGTTACTTGCAAAAGGCGCAGCTTTCGAAACATTAGCACTTAATTATAGTGATGATAAAAACTCTGCAAAAAAAGGAGGGGTATTAAGTGCTTTTGAAAAAGGTCAATTAAGTAGTTCCAAGTTTGAGAATACGGCATTTGATCTTAAAAAAGTAGGTGACATTTCTGAGCCGTTTAAAACGAAATTTGGATGGCATATTTTAAAATTAATTAAGAAGAATCCCGTGCTATCTTTTGAAAAAATGAAGCCTTCACTTACTAAGAGGGTTACAAGAGACTCCCGTGCTCGTGTTCTATCACAAGAACTTAATACTAGATTACGAGAACAGTACAACATCACTCAAGAACCAGAAATCATAAGCTATTTTACATCTGTTTTACCAGAGGTTTATGATGAGAAGTTAAATGTGTTTACAGATGGTAGTGCGTTGTCAAAAGAGGCATTTAAGGTTGGAGATCAAGTTTTTACTTATAAAGATATTGCTCAAGTACTTGAAAAAAAATACCGCAAGGCTCCATACGTTTCAAGAGACTATTTTGTAAAAAGAGAAGTTGAAAATTTTGTCAATAATGCGCTAATCACTTATCACAAATCACATCTAGAGGAGCAAGACTCAGATTTTGGTCTTCTTATTAAAGAGTATAAAGAGGGATTGTTACTTTTTGACCTTTTAAAAACAGAAATCTGGGATAAGGCTCAGAAAGATAGTGTAGGTTTAAATACATTTTATGTAAATAATATAGAAAGGTATAAGTCGCCACAAACTTTTACAACGCGGGTCTTTACTACATCTCAAAAGAAGATTGCCAGTACTTACTTAAAGCGCAATACACAAGGAGAAAATAGTAATAGCGTACTAAGTGTATTAAAGAAAAAGCACGATTCGCCTATTATTATAACCTTGAAAGATTATGTAAAAGAAGACCTTCCTATGTCTGGAATAGTAAGAATAGGAGATAAAGAACTTTTAAAAGAAGGCGGGAACTATGTGGTATATGAAGTTGTTTCTATTAATGAAGCAATGACTAATACATTACAAAATGTAAGAGGGCAAGTTATGAGTGATTATCAAAAATTTCTTGAAGATATATTTGTAAATCGTCTAAGGGAAGATAGTAACATCACTGTAAACAAAACAGTTTTAAATAAGCTTATATCTAGATATAATGAGTAATTATAAATCATTTTTTATTTTAGGTAGCTTAACTTTTTTGTTGGCTGGATGTGGTTATTTTCAAAAGACAGAAGAAGAGACTGTCATTGCTAGAGTAAATGACCATACACTTACAGAAGAAACATTAAAAGATATTCTGTCATCAAATACGATTACAGATAGTGCGTCTTTTGTACAGAACTATATAAATAATTGGGCGACAGATCAATTACTGCTAGATGGTGCTATGCGTAATTTACCCAAAGATGATCAAGAAGCCTTTGAGGCGCTAGTATCAAATTACAGGAAGGATTTATATATACGCTATTATAAAGATGCGCTTATTAACAAGCAGTTGGATAGTATAGTTTCAGATAATGAAGCAAAAGCATTTTATGAGAATAATAAACAGAATTTCTTACTTAACGAACCCTTGCTTCAGTTTAAGTTTATACAAGTAGAAGAAGACTATAGCGACTTAAGTGAATTAAAAAAGTTATTTCGAAGTTCAGATTATAGAGACGCCAAGACATTAGATTCTCTAAGGTTTCAATATAAAAATCATTTCCTTAACGACTCAATATGGGTAAAAGAGCGAGTTGTGATAAACCAAATAAATATTATTAACAACGAAAATTCAAAACAGTTGTTAAAAAAAACAAATTTCATACAGCTACGAGATTCATTAGGATTATATTTGATCGCTGTAAAAAATACGCTAGGACGTAACGATATCGCACCGTTAGAATATGTACGTCCTACTATAAATCAGATTATTAATAACAAAAGGAAGTTAGCCCTTATAAAAAGGCTTGAAAAGGAGATTAAGGATGATGCTATTAAAAACAAGAAATTTGAAATTTACAACTAACATATTAGTCCTACTTTTTGCTATACAAATAGGTTTTGCGCAAACTACAGAGGTGACTGCAGCAGCAGTAACTACAGAAGTTGAAGAAGCACCAGTAGTAAAAAAGGACACTATAAAAGTATCTATAGACAAATTTAAGGTAGATGGAGTTGCAGGTGTAGTAGGAGAGTACCTTATTCTAGAAAGTGATATAGATAAGTTCCTATCAGATATAAAAAATCAAGGACAAGCAGCTTCAGAGGTTACACCTTGCCAAGTAATGGGTAATTTACTTGAAAGCAAATTACTTGCTCACCAGGCAGTTCAAGATAGTCTTATCGTACAAGATGCTAGAGTAAACAGTGAGGTAGATCAAATTATACAACGTTTTTCGAGCCAGTTAGGTTCAGAACAAAAGGTTGTAGAATTCTACAAGAAGGATAATATGGCAGATCTAAGAGCCGAACTTTTTGGAATTAGAAAAGACATTATCTTATCAGAATTAATGAATGATAAAATCATTGAGACGGTAGATGTAACACCAGACGAGGTTAAGACATTTTTTGAGAGCATTCCAGAAGATCAAGTACCTACTGTAGGAGTAGAGTTAGAAATATCAAGAATCGTAATTGAGCCCAAGGCTTCAGAAGAAGAGCGTCAGAAGGTGATAGATCGCCTTAAAGGTTTTCGTAGAGATATTCTAGAGAACGGAAGTAGCTTTGCGACAAAGGCTGTACTATATACTCAAGACCCAGGTTCAAGATCAGAAGGTGGTCTTATGGTAATAGACCGTAGCACACCGCTTGTAAAAGAGTTTAGGGATGTTGCATTCAGTCTTCAAGATGGTGAGATAAGTGAGCCTTTTGAGACAGAGTTTGGTTTTCACATCGTGTATGTAGAAAAAACAAGAGGAGAGCGCAAGGATGTACGTCACATACTGCTTGTGCCAGAAATTAAAGAGGCTCAAGAAGAAGAAGCAAAAGATCTAGTAAAACTTGTAAGAAAGCGCATTGTAGACGGTGAGTTAACCTTTGAGGAGGCTGCAAAAGAGTTTTCAGATGAGGAAGAAACAAAGTATGATGGAGGGTTACTTACAATACCACAAACCGGAAGCAGACGTTTTGAGCTCACTAAAGTAGATCCAGATATTTACTCAAAAATAGATGACCTTGAGGATGGTGAGGTATCACTTGTTTTTACAGATCAAACTAGAACAGGGCAAAAGCAGTATCTTTTGTACTCAGTAAATAATAGACTGGAAGAGCATAAGGCAGACTATGTAAACGATTACATAAAAATTAAAGAACTTGCCTTACGCCAAAAGCAAATTAAAGCCATAGAGAAGTGGCAAGAAGAAAAAATTGCAGAGACTTATATCAAAATCAATGGAGAAAACCGTGATTGTGATTTTGTAAGTAACTGGTTAAAAAAATAAAGAAATAGATGTCTGACGTTGCAGCCATAAAGAATCTTGTGCAAAAGCACGGATTACTCAAAACAGAAATATCAAAAATAATAGTAGGTCAAGAAAAGGTAATAGATGAAATTCTCCTCTCTATTTTTTCTGGTGGCCACGCTCTATTAATAGGTGTTCCTGGGCTCGCAAAGACATTAATGGTAAACACTATTGCCACTACCTTAGGTCTTGATTTTAAACGTATACAGTTTACTCCAGACTTAATGCCTAGTGATATATTAGGATCAGAGATACTAGATGAGTCTAGACAGTTTAAGTTTATTAAAGGCCCTATCTTTTCTAATATTATTCTAGCAGATGAGATTAACCGTACACCACCTAAGACTCAAGCTGCCCTTCTAGAAGCAATGCAAGAGCGTGTGGTTACAGTTGCTGGGCAGAGATATCCTTTATCACTACCATATTTTGTGCTAGCTACTCAAAACCCTATCGAGCAGGAGGGTACCTACCCACTGCCAGAGGCACAGCTAGATCGCTTTATGTTTTCTATTAATCTTGATTACCCATCTTTTCAAGAAGAGGTAGATGTTGTAAAAGCGACCACATCAGACAGTAAGCCTACAGTAAGTGCATTATTAAATGCAGCTCAGATTATAGAATTTCAGCAACTAGTGAGGCGCATCCCTGTTGCAGATAACGTGATAGAGTATGCAGTAAATCTAGTAAGCAAGACGAGACCTAAGACAGAAAAAGCTGCTCAGATAGTAAATGATTACATAGACTGGGGAGCGGGACCACGTGCGTCTCAAAACTTAATACTTGGTGCAAAGACACACGCAGCTGTAAATGGTAAATTCTCGCCAGATATAGAAGATGTACAGGCCGTAGCTACCGGTATCCTTAGGCATAGAATGATTAAAAACTATAAGGCAGAGGCAGAGGGACTCACTATAGAGTCTATTATTAAAGATCTTTTTTAGTACGCTTTCGCGAAAGCGCTATTACCTAATACTTCATATACAGCAAGTGATTGATAAACAGTAAAATGTTTATTTTGGGGTTTGTGTTGTCTAATATTTTCTCAATATCTGCCATATTTAAGATATTTCAATACTTGGGTAAAAACGCAAAATTTGTGTATTTCATCGAATATTTGTGTTTTTCAACGATGATTTGAAGTGTTTGTCATACATTTGACTTATACGCCCCAAATCATAAGTATGATGAAGAAATATATATACTATGCAGCGCTAAGCTGTTTACTAGCTTTTACTTCTTGCTCAGTAGAAGAAACAGTGCCTAATAATACATTAGGTAATGAGAATGGATTTCAGTACAATAGCGTTGCTTACATTACAGATATGGTATATGTGACGCCAGAGGGAGATGTTATTCTTACCAGTAATAATCTTTCAGATGATGGATCTGCAAATGATGTTGATGCAGCTGTCTTTAAAACCACTGCAAATAGCTTAATTGAAAAGTCGTATTATGTAGGCGGTGACCTCACAAATTTTGTTACTGTTGCAAATGGTAACCTCAATCAAGGAGAAGTGACAGACGGTGAGTTTATTCTTGATGAGCAAATCGTTTCTTCTGGTTTCTTCAGAATTGTTTCGCTTGACAGAAATAAAAAAGAAATCTATATCATTTTTGAATTTCAACGCACAGATGGTGAGCTAGTAGCTGGTTCTTTTGATGGGAATTACGCATTGAGTACATTTTAATACAACGTTTTCGCGAAAGCGTAATTAGCAACACATAAATTTAACCCCTTCAAATTATTAATATGATAATTTGAAGGGGTTCTTTTTTGGAATTGTGTAATCTGAAGTTTAATTTTTATGCACCTTCATAAATCTCACTTTCTTTAGATGAAGCGCCCATCGTACTATTGCTATTAAGTAGGGTATTTTGTACTTTCGTAGACCGTTTTTAGAACGGAATTATTTAACAACCTAATACATAAATATATGGCATTTGATATTGATATGATCAAGAAGGTTTATGCAAGTATGGCAGAGCGTGTAGACGCGGCTCGTGATCTTGTAGGTAAGCCCCTTACACTTTCTGAAAAGATTTTATATTCTCACCTTTGGGATGGGAAGCCTTCTACGGCATTTACACGTGGTAAAGACTACGTAGACTTTGCTCCAGATCGTATCGCTTGTCAAGATGCTACAGCGCAAATGGCGCTATTGCAGTTTATGCAGGCTGGTAAGGATAAAGTAGCAGTGCCTACAACGGTGCACTGTGATCACCTTATACAAGCAAAAGAAGGTGCAGCAACAGACCTTAAAAATGCAAACAATGTCTCTAGCGAGGTTTTTAACTTCTTAGAGTCGGTTTCAAATAAATACGGTATTGGTTTTTGGAAACCAGGAGCAGGTATTATACACCAGGTAGTTATTGAGAACTACGCATTTCCTGGAGGAATGATGATAGGTACAGATTCTCACACTGTAAACGCAGGAGGTCTAGGTATGGTCGCAATAGGAGTAGGTGGAGCCGATGCTGTAGATGTTATGGCTGGTATGGCTTGGGAGCTTAAATTCCCAAAGCTCATAGGTGTAAAACTTACAGGTACTATATCTGGATGGACAGCGCCAAAAGACGTTATCCTTAAAGTAGCAGAGATTCTTACTGCAAAAGGTGGTACAGGTGCTATTGTAGAGTACTTTGGCCCTGGTGCAGAGTCTTTATCTTGTACAGGTAAAGGTACTATTTGTAATATGGGAGCAGAGATAGGAGCAACAACTTCTACCTTTGGATATGATGCTTCTATGGAGCGTTACTTACGTGCTACAGATCGTGCAGATGTTGCAGATGCTGCAAACAACATAAAAGAATACCTTACTGCAGATGCAGATGTATATGCAAATCCAGAACAATATTTTGACCAAGTAATTGAGATTAACCTTACTGAGCTTAACCCATTACTTAACGGTCCTTTTACTCCAGACCTTTCTACAGCTGTAGGGTCTGATATGACAGAAAAAGCAACAAAAAATGAGTGGCCACTAGAAGTAGAGTGGGGGCTTATAGGTTCTTGTACTAACTCTTCTTATGAAGATTTATCTAGAGCTTCATCTATTGCACAACAAGCTATAGATAAAGGAATAAAAATGAAAGCAGAGCTTGGTATCAACCCAGGGTCTGAGCTTGTACGTTTTACAACAGAGCGTGACGGTATCTTAGATATTTTTGAAAATCTAGAGGCAAAAATCTTTACAAATGCTTGTGGACCTTGTATTGGGCAGTGGGCTCGTTATAGCGATCCTAAAAATGCGCCAAAAAACAGTATCGTACACTCGTTTAATAGAAACTTTGCAAAGCGTGCAGATGGTAACCCAAATACTCACGCCTTTGTAGCATCACCAGAGATTACTGCTGCTATAGCAATTGCAGGTAGACTTGATTTTAACCCAATGACAGATACGCTTCTTAATGAAGATGGTCAAGAGGTTAAATTTGATGAGCCTACAGGATGGGAATTACCTCCTAAAGGATTTGAAGTACAAGATAATGGTTACCTAGCTCCAGTTGAAGATGGAAGTGGTGTCGTTGTAAGTGTATCTCCAGATTCTGAAAGGCTAGAGCTCTTAACGCCATTTACACCTATCCAAGATAGTGAGATGCAGGGTATGAAGTTACTTATCAAAGCATTTGGTAAGTGTACAACAGACCACATTTCTATGGCAGGACCTTGGTTACGTTATAGAGGACACTTAGATAACATTTCTAACAACTGTCTTATAGGTGCTGTAAACGCCTTTGGAAAAAAGACAAACTTTGTTAAAAATCAACTTACAGGTGAGTATGGTGGAGTGCCAGACACACAACGTGAGTATAAAAAGGCAGGAATTAAAACTGTAGTTGTAGGAGATCATAACTATGGTGAAGGTTCTTCTCGTGAGCACGCGGCAATGGAGCCTCGCCACCTAGGCGTAGCTGCAGTGATTGTAAAATCTTTTGCACGTATACACGAGACCAACTTAAAGAAGCAAGGTATGTTAGGTCTTACCTTCCAGAACGAGGCAGATTATGACCTTATTCAAGAAGATGATACTTTTAACTTTATAGATATTGCAGATTTTGCTCCAGATACTCCACTTACAGTTGAGATCGTTCACGCAGATGGAAGCAAAGACACTATTAAAGTAAACCACACGTACAACGATGCTCAAATCGCTTGGTATCGTGAGGGAAGTGCTCTTAACTTAATTAAAAAAGAAAGCGCTGCATAAGCACATCTCTTTTAAGTATATAAAAAACTCCGCTAGTAATAGCGGAGTTTTTTTGTTTATGCTGGTTTGCCTGTGTAAGCGCCAGATGAGTAGGTTAACTCATAACTATGTGTATATACCTCAAAAACAATCCCAAAAGGATCTTCTACATAACACATCTTAAATGGTTTCTCTTTTGGGTAATACTCACGTATAGGCATTCTTTGTTTTCCCCCGTGAGCGACTATTTTATCTACGAGTTCTTCAATATGAGGATCTTGTATACAAAAGTGAAATAACCCAGTATGAAACGGATTAAAAGCAGGAGCTTCTTTGACTCCGTGCGGAAATGAAAATAGCTCCACACCGATACCGTCTGATGTGGCTAGGTGCGCAATTTCAAACTCTTCCCAGTCTGTCCCAAAAACATCAATACACATTTGCCCTATCGCAGTATCTGTTTCTTTTTTTACGGTAGATGGTTCCATAATTACATACCATCCCATAACCTCTGAGTAAAATTGTACTGCAGCTTCTATATCCGGAACGGTGAGCCCAATGTGGGAAAATGATTTTGGATAATTATTTTCTGTTTTCATAGATTGTTATTTTAAAGTCAAAATTAGAGTATATTGTACTCTAAGGCAATAACGCACCATAAAGTATGATAGTTACTAAAAGGTGTAAAATAATGATTATTAAATGATTAAAAATTAAACATTTGGAAAATAATAACATTTGCCCACTCCATTATACGATGCAACTTATAGGCACAAAGTGGAAACCGCTTGTACTTTTTCATTTACTTGACCAGCCGCTTAGATCTGGTCAACTCCAAAAGCACATTAAAGGGATATCAAATAAAATGTTTACTCAAACGGTAAGAGAGCTCGAGAGGGATGGACTGGTTTTTAGAAAAGTATACCCTGTAGTGCCGCCTAGGGTAGAGTACGGACTTACTAAGAGAGGCGAAACGCTTAGGGATATACTACTCAGTTTAGATAAATGGGGAGTAGATGATGCTGCGAGTAGCTAGCATTTATAAGACGCTCTTAGGTTTTTAACAGTTTTGAGTACGCTTTCGCGAAAGCGTGATTAACCTCTCAATATTTACTATAGTTGTAAGAAAATGTTAAAATGTTCGACATAGCTTATGATCACTAACTTCATACTGCGATGTCAAAAATTTGGTTTTTAGAAGATGTAAATGTTTTTGGAGCCTTATGCCCACATAAAACAAAAAGATATAGAGAGCGCAATCATTTTTGCCAGTACGGAAAGCAAGATTATATCTACTTTGAAGAAGATGCGGCTACAAAGGTCTACCTGATAGAAAAGGGTAAAGTAAAACTAGGTTACTATGCCGAAGATGGTAAAGAAGTGGTACGTGCAATACTTACAAGGGGAGAATTATTTGGCGAAAAAGCAATACTAGGTGAGGAGTCTCGCAGTGAGTTTGCACAATCGCTAGATGCTCAAACTATGGTGTGCCCAGTGCCAGTAGGGCAGATGCAGGAGTTAATGCGGTCTAATAGAACCTTTAGTCTCAAAGTATATAAGTTTTTAGGAATGCGTTTTAAAAAATTAGAACGTCGCTTAGATTTATTACTTTTTAAGGATGCTACGACTCGTGTAAAGGAATTTCTTGATGAACTTGCCGAAGATTTTGGCTACTGCTGCCCAAATACTGGAGACACAGTAATAAAACACCCATATACACAAAAAGATATTGCTAGTCTTATAGGAACCTCACGTCCTACTTTAAATGCTATAATGAATGATCTCAAGGCGGTAAATTTTTTAGACTTCTCACGCAATGAAATTAGACTTAAAGTCGCATAATTTTTCCAAATGTAAGCTAGCTTACATTTAAAGATAACAGATGGTAATAGTTTTACAGTATAAAAAACAAATTACTATCAAATGAAAAAACAATTGCTATTAGGATGCTTAGCTCTAGGAGCTTTATTTGCATCTTGTGAGTCTGATGATGACAACACAAACACAATCACTCCAGAGGCAGGTATGCTAGAAGGAGGTCCATTTACATTCTTTGTAGACGGTATGCCAGATATGGTAACAGGAGTCTCAGTGAGTGGTGAACTTGCCGGTGATGTTACTACCTTTGTGGTAACAGATGCAGATCGTAATATTTTAGGAATCCCACCTACGATTGATGCCTTAGAAGGAGTAAACTTTGATGATGCTGGAGTAGGTGCTTGTTATGTGTACCATCTTGCTTATCAAGACGGTCTAGCTGGACTTGCAATGGGTGAAAATCTAGATGACTTTTCTGGAGATTTTGATTTATCTAACTTTATTATCGTAAATCGTAATGCAGGACCTATGGCTGCAGAGATTGTAGGAGGACCTTTTGAGTTTTGTGTAGATGGAACACCAGATATGGTGAGCGGTTTATCACTTACTGGAGATTCTGTAGGATCTGAGAGAACGTGGGTAATCACCTCGGACGCAGGGGAGATTTTAGGATTACCACCTACACTTGAAGCGGTACAAACTGTAGTAGATTTTGATGCTGCCGGACCAGGAGTATGTCTTATATGGTATATGCGATATGAAGAAGGCGTAGAGGGTCTAGAAGTAGGAGGAAATACAAATGATCTCACGGGACCTTTTGATCTTTCAGAACCTGTAGAAGTTGTGCGTAACCAAACCCTAGCTGCCGAAATTACGGGAGGACCTTTTACCTTTACTGTAGATGGCACGCCAGATATGGTTTCTGGTTTAGGCCTAACGGGTGACAGTATGGGGTCGCTTAATACTTGGGTAATTACATCAGATACTGGTGAGATTTTAGGATTGCCACCTACGCTTACAGCTGTAGAGGGAGTAAACTTTGACGATGCAGGTACAGGCGTTTGTCTTATCTGGTACCTACGTTACGAAGATGGGCTTGAAGGTTTAATGGTAGGAGCAAATGCAAATGATCTAGAAGGATGTTATGACCTCTCTGAGCCTGTAACGGTTACTCGTAACTAGCGGTTACACCGTTTTAATAATAAAATATGTAAGTTTAATGCGTGTATACGACTCTTGTATACACGCATTATTTTTTATGAAAAAGCAAAAGAAGTTTACCTGGCAAAATGTTCTATTTATAGTAGTGATATTGTTGTTACTTATCCCACAAACTAGAACGCCTATACAGGTGGCCTTAAATAAAGTTAAGGTGGCAATTTTCTCTCCTTCCGCTTTCGCGAAAGCGGACCAACACCAACTTAAACCATTTACATATAGCCTTACATCACTAGATGGTGCGCCCAAAGAAGTATCTATAGGAACAGGAAAAGTAACCTTTATAAGTTACTGGGCTACCTGGTGCCCGCCTTGTATAGCAGAGCTACCATCTATAGAAGCTTTATATAAAGATTATGGCGACAAAGTAGAATTTTTACTTATCACAAATGAAAACCCAGAAGTAGTAGCGCGGTTTATGGCAAAAAAAGATCACAAACTACCGGCAGTCTTACCTGCTATGGAAACTCCAGAACAACTCTTTGAGCGCTCTATACCTACAACATATATTATAGATAAAACAGGTCATATCACTATAAAAGAAAAAGGAGCTTCAAACTGGAACAGCGATACTGTGCGTACTACACTAGATAAGCTTATTGCCGAAGATTAATCTTCCATTCTCCAGAAGATAAATGGTATCTCTGTATCCTCTGCAGAGATAGTTGCAGTGAGCACATCATCAAAGTACGAGTACGTAATTACCTTTGGGAACTCATTTTCAGGATTTACAGCTGTAAATGCACTGTTAGTATGTTGAGTGATTTTAAAAAGTGTCGGGTTTTCATTAGGACCACTTATAGAAAGCATCCACTGTTCTTGCTTTTTATAAATGCGCATACGTTCATTAAAAACTGTATCCTCGTCTTCTATAGTATAACCGTGACCTCTCAAGTCTTCGCTAGTTACCGCCCTCCAGTGTTCTGAAGTTGCACTACCACCTTTACTATTAGTACGTTCCCAATCACCTATGAGGTAATCAAATTGAGTAGTAACATCAGCGTGTTTCTCTTCATTTTTACAAGAGTAGAGAAGGAGTGTAAAGAGAGATAATAAAAGTAATGTGTAGCGCATAATGATGATAATTATACCTTATCCGTGCATTGTTTCTTTAACGCTTAGATCTTTCATTACTTGCTTTTCAAAATCAAGTAATTCTTGCCACTTAGCGTCTACCTTTTTGCGATCTCCATATTGACGAGCAAAATTTAAGAACATTGTGTAGTGTCCCGCCTCACTTATCATAAGCTTACGGTAAAACTTAGCGAGTTTTTTATCTTCTAGTTGTTCAGAAAGTAATCTAAAGCGCTCACAACTTCTTCCTTCTATAAGTGCTGCTACGAGTAATCTATTTATCAAGCTTTCTACTCTTGAGCCACCTTTTGGGAAGTAAAAACGTAGTTTATGTACATATTCATCTTTACGCTCTCTACCTAAATGTAAACCTCGTTCTACCATAAGGTCGTGCACCATTTTAAAATGGCTCATCTCCTCGATAGCTAGATCACTCATTGCAGCTACAAGTTCTGAGTATTCTGGAAAACCTATAATAAATGAAATTGCGCTTGAGGCTGCTTTTTGCTCACAATATGCGTGATCTGTAAGGATTTCTTCTATGTTTTTTTCTACAATATTTACCCACCTTGGATCTGTAGGTAGTTTAAGATGTAGCATCTGTATTGCTTCTTTATTTTCCATAGCAAAGGGTTTTATAAGTCTAGGTCAAAGGTCTTTCTTAAAATATCTAGAGCAGGATTCTGCTCTCTTAATTTATCGTATTTTTCTTGAGGAGTGTAGGCATATTTGCGCTGTACTTCTTCATTTACAGTGATATCAAGGGTGATATCATAGTTTTTTAAACTTCTTTTTAAATATTCAAGTAGTGGGCCTTGAGCTCGTTCTACCTCAATTTTCATTGTTTCGTTAGGGTACTCAAGTTCTATGGTAGTACCGTTAAGAGTAGGTTGGTCTGCCTCAAGATTTGAAGCGATGATGCGTTCTCCTTTTTGTAGCAATTTTTGTACGTAAGAAGCCCAAGCGGCTTGCATTGCGATTTCTGTAAAATGTTCTGATGGCAGGTTTTGCACATCTACTTTTTTATCTGCCTTTTGTTGCTCAAGTTCTTTTTTGCGTTGCAATCCTTTTAGAGAAAGCCCTGATATTCTGTCTTTACGTATAGATAGGCTAGGGGTTGCCTGTGTAGTAGGTGAGCCTTGGGCAGGTACAGGTTGCTCTGGTTGAGTAGGAGTAGCTGGACTTGTTTGTTCTGTTGCCGGTGCAGTTGCATTAGCTTCAACGGTGGTTGGTGAGACTTGTGCACTCACTTGCGACTCATCATTACTTACTGGAGTAGCTGTATTGTTATTTACCGTCTGCTTTTCTGTAATAGCTGGTTCTTGCACCTGTTGTACAGGTGATGTTTGTTGAACTTGCGTAGGGCTATGTACGGCTTGCTCTTGTGGAGTTTCCGGTTGTGCTACTTGCTGTACGGCCGGAGTGTTAACTTGAATTTGTACTGTTTGTGTAGCACCTACCTTGTAATAAGATGGCGGAACTATGAATGGACCGTCATTTTTTTTTTCTCCATCAAAAGTGATAGAGGCAAGTTGCATAAGGCTTAGTTCTACCAGTAATCTCTGGTTACGGCTAGTTCTATATTTGAGATCACAACTGTTTGCAATATCTATCGCTTCCATTAAGAAAGCCATTGTTGTCTTTTGTGATTGCTCGTAATATTTTTTCTTAGTACTGTCACCTACTTCTAGTAAATGTATTGTAGGTGGGTTTTTACAAACCAATAAGTCTCTAAAGTGGGATGCAAGACCTGCGATAAAGTGATGCCCGTCAAAACCTCTTGCCAGGATATCATTAAACTGTACTAGCACTTGTGGGATATCATTTGCAAGTAAAAGATCTGTAGTGGTAAAGTAGGTGTCGTAATCTAATACGTTTAGATTTTCGGTTACTGCTTTTCGCGAAAGCGTTTTTCCACTAAAACTTACTACTCTGTCAAAAATTGATAATGCGTCACGCATTGCTCCATCTGCTTTTTGTGCGATAATGTGCAGTGCTTCTTCATCTGCTTCTATCCCTTCTTCGGCAGCGATTTGTACAAGGTGCTTGCGCGCGTCTGCTACTGTGATACGTTTAAAGTCAAATATTTGACAACGTGAGAGTATAGTAGGTATGATTTTATGCTTCTCTGTGGTGGCAAGTATAAATATGGCGTGCTTAGGTGGTTCTTCTAGTGTTTTAAGAAAAGCATTAAAAGCCGCTGCAGAGAGCATATGAACCTCATCTATAATATAGACTTTGTACTTACCTACTTGAGGAGGGATACGTACTTGATCTATGAGGCTTCGTATATCATCTACAGAGTTATTTGAAGCGGCATCTAGCTCAAAAACATTGAAGGCAAAGTCTTCATCTGGGCTAGTATTTTCGTCTGTATTTATCTGTTTTGCTAGTATACGTGCACAACTCGTCTTTCCCACTCCTCTAGGACCACAAAAAAGTAGTGCCTGTGCTAGGTGGTTGTTGTGAATCGCATTTTCAAGCGTGTTAGTAATAGCCTGTTGTCCCACAACATCTTTAAAGGTAGTAGGGCGATATTTTCGAGCTGATACTATGAAGGGTTCCATACTCACAAATATAAAGGGGTATGTAAAATTATACTAGTGAGTATGGTCTCTTTCTTGTTTACTTATTAACAGTAAGGGCAGATACTTTTTGATCTATGACCTTTACCATTATTTGATAGCTGTGACTTGCCATCTCATCTCTACCGTTCCATTTTTTTGCATTTGTGATTGCTTTTTTACGGTACGACTTTAAACGCCTCAGTTTTTCTGAGGAATAGAATAGGGATTTCATATAAGAGTGTTTAAGGTTTGCTGTTGTAAAATAGAAAAAATCTTACAATACTTAATAGAAAATCAAAACATTATGTTAAAAAGTTATGAATGTCGTGATATCTCTTTTTCTATTTCGGCAGCTTCTGCATATAGCTTATCGCTTGCACTTCGGTCACTCTTAGATAGTTGGAAGGCTTGTTCTAGTATCTTTTTGTGCTTTTCTTGTAGTTTTTCAACTGGGCTTTTCTTTTTAAATAATCCAAACATTTCTTTTTTCTTTTAAAGATACGGCTTGTGGCGATCTTTTTCAAGGCTACCGCTGCCAGTTTTACAATTGGGGGCATATTTTCTACAATTCGGTAACTGCAACTTTAAAAAGAAGCAATTTGATATGATATTTACACCATCAATCAATAACAAAGTAATTATGAGAACTTCAGATCAAGAAAACAAATATCAAAGAGCACAGGCAAGAGTAGGAGAACTTAAAGAGTTTTATAACCATCTAGGCATTTATTTAATTTTTGTCGTATTCTTTCTAGCGCTTAACTATTTTACGAGCGGTTATTTTTGGGCAATCTTCCCTATATTAGGCTGGGGGCTTGGTATATTAGGCCACGCAGCAAATACCTTTAGATGGAATCCTTTTTTCTCAAAAGACTGGGAGCAGCGCAAAATAGATGAGTACTTACGTAATGATGATTTAAAATAATAACATATGGAAACGCCACAAGAAAAATATCAAAGAGCTGCGGCTCACGTACAAAAGGTACGTAAGTTTTATGGTAAAATCATAAATGCTGTCATCGTTTGTGCCGTTATCGCAGGGATAAATTATTATGTAAATGAGTTTAGAAATCCTTGGGTACTGTGGGTAGTAGGCTTCTCACTTCTAGGCATTGTGATAGACGGTCTCAAGCTGTTTGGTCTAGGTATCTTTTTAGGAAAAGGATGGGAACAGCGTAAAATACAAGAACACCTAGAGAGAGATGAAAGAGAAAATTCTTCAAACCCTATAATAAGAAAGTAATGGAGTATAGTAAAGAAAAATATGAACGCGCAAAAAAACGCGTAGCAGATGAGAAAGGTTTTTACAATCACCTTACCGTCTATCTAGTAATAAACACCTTACTACAGCTGTTTTATTCAGGAATCTTTTTTGACTTACATATTGGTGAGTATGCGCCGTGGTGGGTGCGATTTACAACACCATTTTTTTGGGGATTGTCTCTATTTATACATTGGATTTATGTTTTTAAAGGCTTTAGATTCTTAAAAGGCATACGTAAGTGGGAAGAACGCAAGATTAAAGAGTTTATGCAAGAAGAGGAGGAAGAGTTTTCTTCACGCTTTCGCGAAAAATAGAAGCTATGAAAACACTATTACTCTCGCTCCTGCTAGTTATAACTTCTATATCTAGCGCTCAAGGAGATTTTGTTATAAACAATGTAACCCTATTTAATGGAGAAGAAATTTTAGAAAACCGTTCTGTAGCAGTAAGTAACGGAACGATAACCAAAGTATCTAAAAGACCTCAAAAAGCCGAAACCATCATAGACGGGCAAGGCAAATTCTTAATGCCAGCTCTTACAAATGCACACGTGCACACTTGGGCATTACCACAGCTTAAAGAAGCAGCTCAAGCAGGAGTGCTCAACCTACTAGATATGCACGGTATGGAACCTATACAAAAAGTAATGGTAGATGCAAGATCTTCTGTAGATGGCGCTAGATTATACAGAGCAGGATATGCTGCCACCACAGAGGGTGGTCACGGTACACAATATGGATTTCCTATACCTACTTTAAGCAAACCAGCAGATGCTGAACCGTGGGTGAATGACAGAGTAGCTGCAGGGGTAGATTATATTAAAATCATAGTAGAGCCGTGGAAAAAGACACTGGATAAAGAAACGGTAGCACAGATTATAAAAGAAGCACACAAAGCAAGTAAAATTGCAGTTGTACACGTTTCAAATGAAGAAGATGCTTATAATTCTTTAGTAAATAATGCAGATGGACTCGTACATATCTATCACGATAAACCTATGACAGACCAGCATTTACAAGAGCTAGTAGAAGAGAAGGACTTCTTTGTAATTCCTACAATTTTAACCACAGTGTTGATACAGCCTTTATACTTTAATAAAACTACAGAGGAGACAGCTCTTATAGAAGCAAATCTTTTAAAAGAGGTAAAACGTTTGTTTGACGCTGGTATACCTATACTAGCAGGTACAGATCCACCTAATGCAAATATTAATATAGGAAGTGATTTGTATAAAGAGTTAGCTTTTTTCGCGAAAGCGGGATTACCCATAGAGGCTGTACTAGCAAGTGCTACGTCACTACCTGCAGAGAAGTTCTCTCTAGAAGGAGTAGGGTACATAAAGAAAGGCTATAAAGCAGATTTGCTATTGCTGGAGCAATCACCAGTAAATGATGTAATGAAGCTCAATACATTATCACATATCTGGAAAGAAGGTACCCTTGTCGAGCAAGAATAAGAATTAGTATTTTTACGTAAATCAAAGCATAAATAAATGAATGTACTCATCATAGAAGACGAAAAACCATCTGCTAGAAGACTTAATAGAATGCTAGCCGAACTAGGAGTAACTGTAAACGAAATGCTACACTCTGTAGCAGAAGCAGTGGCTTGGTTTAAGTCTAATGCGCATCCTGATTTGATTTTTTTAGATATCCAATTATCTGATGGCTTGTCTTTTGAAATTTTTGATGAGATAGAGGTTAAGAGTGCTATAATTTTTACTACAGCTTTTGATGAGTATGCTTTACAGGCTTTTAAACTTAACAGTGTAGATTATTTACTTAAACCCATAGATGACGAAGATCTTGAGAAGGCGGTAAATAAGTTTAAGGAGCGCGCACCTAAGCCGCAAGATGTGGCACTTAACTTTGAAGATATACGTAAGCTTCTAGGCGCTACACCGGTAGAGCGGGAGTATAAAAAGCGTTTTACTACTAAGATAGGGCAGCATATAAAAATGATTCCTATAGACGAGATTGAGTGTTTTTATAGCGAAAACAAAGGGACATATGCAGGCACTATAGAGGGGCGCAATTACTTGCTAGATACTACGCTGGAGCTTCTGGAAAATGATCTAGAGCCTGAAACGTTTTTTCGCGTAAGCAGAAAGTATTATGTAAATATTAATGCCATTGCAGATATTATAGCATACACAAATTCTAGACTTAAGATAAAACTTAATAACTGGGATGAGCAAGAAATAATTGTGAGCCGTGAGCGCGTAAAAGATTTTAAAACCTGGATTGCTTAATCTTCAAGGTTTTCATTAAAAGCACTTGGAAGCATTTTTGGGATAAGTCGCACGAGTATAGGTAGTAACAAACCACCTCCAGGCAGTAAAAATACTGCCAGTGACGGTATACTTTTACAAATATCTAACAGCTGATTTTTTACTAGTTTTCGTTCGTCTTTAGATAAATCGCGCGTGGTAGATTGCCCCAGTAATATGACCAAATCGCGGCTCTCACGTATCTCTCTTACTAGTCTTTTACTATTGCGAGAGATGAGATTACTTACCGTGCTAGTGGTCTGGTTATAAAAATGCTTTACGGGATTACTGTAGTTGAGATAAGCAACTTCATCACTATGCTCGGTAAGGAAGGTTTTTACAGCCAGTACACCCTCTAGATAGCCTTTTTCATCTAGGCCCATTACTCTGCAAAATTCCATAATAAAAAGACGCTCGTGCTCATCTATTTTTTGATCATCCCAAAGGGATAAACTACATAAGTCAAGCAGGTATTGTTGCTCTAGCGGTTCTGTGACTATACTTAAGTCTATCTCTGTAACCCGTGTATGTGTGTGCTTAATTAATGAGTTATAACGCAGCGAACTTTCAAAAAGTTTTATGAGTAGCTTGTTGTACTCATCTTTACTTTCCTTTTGTTGCAAGGCTAGCCAGATGGTCTCAGTAAGTACTGCTTCTAGCTTTTTTGCATACTCATAAGGATCTTGTTGTGTAATAAGGTAGTGGTCAAAACTTAAGATGTCTATATAAACCAGTGCATTAGTTATAATATGACTAAAGTTTTTTTGTAAAACAGACTCGTTAGTCTGTACACGCTGGTGTATGATTTTTTCTACCTTATACTCAAGTGACCCCTTACCTATAGGGATATTTATGATGTACTGTTCCTTCTTATCAAGTAATTTGTAAAAGGCAATGATGGCCTCGAGGCAATCTTCTTTTCTTGCATTTGTAATAGTATCGTAATAGGTGAATGCAAGTGCGTCAAAAAGGTTGACCTTTGTCTTTTCTTGAGTAGTCCAGGTAAGACCTTTTGATTCTTTTTCTGTAAGTGTGTCTAGTGAGTGTCCATAAATAAATCCCACTGCTCGCAAAGCCTCGTAGAAGTCTTCTTCATCCATCGTATTCTTGTCTATAAAGTCAAGAAATGATGAGAAGTGCTTTTTTACCCAGCCAGTTGCAGAGGGATTCATTTTATTTATTTTTTAAATAGATTGCTATCTGTTATGCATTTTTTTGAGCGGTAAGCTCTGCAATTTTTACAATGACCTCAACGGCTTTCATCATACTCTCTACGGGAACATATTCATACCTACCGTGAAAGTTATGACCGCCAGCAAAAATATTAGGACAAGGTAGTCCCATAAAAGATAGTTGCGATCCATCTGTACCACCACGTATAGGTTTTATGAGTGGCTCTATATCAAGTGCCTTCATAGCTTCTTCTGCAATGTCTACAATGTGCATTACAGGTTCTACCTTTTCACGCATATTAAAATATTGATCTTTTACCTCAACGGTAACGAGCTCTTTTTCTAGCTGTGCATTAAGCTCATCTGCTAGTTGTACCATCATAACCTTGCGAGCTTCAAAATGTCCTTTATCGTGATCTCTTATGATGTACTCAAGTTTTGTGCTATCTACACTCCCTTCTATGTTATGAAGGTGAAAGAATCCTTCTCTATCTGAGGTATGCTCTGGAGTTTCTAGTCTAGGTAAGCTATTTATATAATCTGTAGCGATATACATACTGTTTACCATCTTACCTTTTGCATAACCGGGATGAACTATTTTGCCCTCTATGGTAACCACAGCACCTGCGGCATTAAAATTTTCATACTCAAGTTCACCTATCTGGCTACCGTCCATCGTATATGCCCAAGCGGCTCCAAATTTATCTACATCAAATTTATGCGCTCCGCGGCCTATTTCTTCATCTGGGGTAAAGCCTACACGTATCTTACCGTGTTTTATTTGAGGATTTGCCAGCAAGTATTGCATTGCTTCCATAATCTCAGTAATCCCAGCTTTATCATCTGCTCCTAGAAGGGTAGTACCATCTGTAGTTACAATAGTTTGACCTTTGTATTGTTTAAGATCTTCAAAATAATCTGCAGATAATACAATATTCTGCTCCTTGTTAAGCATAAGATCGCCTCCATCATAGTTTTCCCATATTTGCGGTTTTACATCTTTACCCGTAAAATCTGGAGTGGTGTCAAAGTGTGCGACAAACCCTATAACTGGCACCTCATAATCTACATTGCTAGGTAATGTAGCCATTACGTATGCATTCTCATCTATAGTAACCTCTGTCATCCCCATTGCTTCTAGTTCATCACGCAGTTGTCTTGCGAGGTCCCACTGGCACTCAGTACTAGGGGTTGTGTCACTTGCGGGATCACTTTCGGTATAGGTGGTTATGTAGCTTATAAATCTTTTGAGTAGTGCGTCTTTATCTATCATTGTGAGTGGTTATGAGTGCGCTTTCGCGAAAGCGTAAAAATCATCATTCAGTTCTACTTCAAAAATACCTCTTTTTGGAGTATTTTTGCACCACAGAAATCACCGAAATGTACAAACTTCTTATACGCCCGATTCTATTTTCTTTTGATCCAGAAAAAGTGCACTATTTTACCTTTAGATGGATAAAACGCCTGCATAAACTCGGACTTTCTGGAATACTCAATAATATGGGTAAAGTAGAAGATAAGCGCCTAGAGAGAAAAGTATTAGGTCTTACCTTTAAAAACCCCGTAGGGCTTGCCGCAGGGTTTGATAAAGATGCAAAACTCTTTAATGAGCTAGGAGATCTTGGTTTTGGTTTTATAGAGATAGGTACGGTTACACCTAGAGCTCAAGAAGGAAACCCAAAGCAACGCCTCTTTAGACTAAAAGAAGATCAAGGTCTCATAAACAGAATGGGGTTTAACAATGGCGGTGTAAAAGAAGCAGCAAAGCGTCTTAAGACTAGAAAGAATAATTCTATTATAATAGGAGGGAACATAGGCAAAAACACCGACACAGACCCAAAAGATTATACAGCAGACTATCTTACGTGTTTTCACGAGTTACATCCCGTGGTAGATTATTTTGTACTTAATGTAAGTTGTCCTAATGTATCTAGTCACGCAAAACTTAATGATAAGGATTACCTAGAAGAGCTCATACAAGCAGTACAAAAAGCAAATGCGTCTTATGAAATACAGCGCCCTATTGTTCTTAAAATCGCACCAGACTTAAATGACCAGCAGCTAGATGAGATTGTGGAACTTGTAAATGACACAGGCCTAGATGGTGTAATAGCAAGTAATACATCTGTAAATCGTGAGGGACTTAAAGCTACAGATGCTAGGCTAGAAGAGATAGGTAACGGTGGTTTAAGTGGTAAACCTGTAACAGATCGCTCTACAAGAGTTATAAAATATCTAGCAGATAAGAGTAATAGATCATTTCCTATTATAGGGGTAGGTGGTATACACAGTGCGCAAGATGCGCTAGATAAAATAGAAGCTGGTGCCTCGCTGGTGCAATTGTATACGGGGTTTGTGTATGAAGGGCCAAGTCTCATAAAAGACATAAATAAAGCAATACTAGCGAAAGGTTAATACACAACTCTCGTCTACAAGTTTTTGTTTACAACTATGAGAAATTCTCACAAACTTATTTTTGCCTCCATTGCCGTTATGCTTTTTGCAATGAAGCCAGATGTGGCAGCATTTATACCACAATGGCTCAAACTTGCAGTTGCGGGCTTGTTACTATTTTTAGGTTTTTACACAATGTGGAAAGAACGACAGTGGTAATCGTATTTGCTTTTTCCTTATTTTAGGGCTTTATAAACCTACCTATCTGTGATAGCATCTTTACTAGCCTTTCTTGCAGCAACTGCCTTACTAGCATTTTCACCTGGACCAGATAATATATATGTACTTACTCAAAGTATTGCAAATGGGAGTAAATCTGGACTGGCAACTACAGCAGGACTTATTACCGGTTGCATTGTGCATACAACGCTAGTTGCCTTTGGACTCTCTGCAATTATAGCAGCTTCTCCTTATCTGTTTCTTGCTATAAAAATTGTAGGGGCAATTTACTTACTCTATCTGGCTTACAAAGTATTTAAAAGCGACAGTACCATAAACCTAGCAGAAGGAGCGCCAAAGAAAACATATCTCGAACTCTTTAAACAAGGCGTACTTATGAATATCCTTAACCCCAAGGTGACTATATTTTTTCTAGCATTTTTTCCAGGTTTTCTCTGGGATCCTGAGGGTAATACGGTGTTTCAATTTTATGTGTTAGGTCTTCTATTTATGTTAGAGTCGTTTTTGATTTTTGGAAGTATAGCCGTTGTTGCTGGTAAAATATCACATATACTTCGCACCAGTGAGAAAGCTGGGGTTGTCTTAAAATGGCTGCAAATTATTGTATTTATTGGTATTGCGATATTTGTACTATCAGACTACTAGTTTTCTAATTTATATACAATAGCTTGCCAAGGTCTTAATAAGAATTCTTTAAAAGTTTTATCATCAAGTATTTTGTCATTTGAGATGAGTTTTATCTTTCTATTGTAACTTAATGATAAGGGTAATGAGAATCGCTCCACCTCGTCAGAAAAATTGAGAAGTATGAGGAACCTCTGGTCCTCTTGGGTTCTTGTATAACAGTATACACGGTCGTGCTCTGGGCGTATGCACTCATAATCTCCATATACTAGTGCCGGGTGCGCTTTTCTAAATGCAGTAATTTCTTTAAAATAAGAAAGAACAGAGTGCTTGGTTTTTATCTGGGCTTCTACATTTACACCTTCTTCATAATCTGGATTTACTTTTATCCAGGGTGTTGCGCTTGTAAATCCAGCATTTGTGCTTGCATCCCATTGCATAGGTGTGCGTGCATTTTCTCTAGCGGCGTGTTGTTCACTTTGCATAAAGGCTTCTAGATCGCCTCCTCGATTTTGTACAGTTTTATATCTATTTATTGTATTTATATCTCTATAATCTTCTATATCTGTAAAGCATACATTAGTCATACCTATCTCATCACCTTGATAGAAGTAAGGCGTACCTCGCATAGTGAGTAAAAAGGTGTGAAGCAGGGTAGCACTGTTTTTCCAGTGTTCTGGACTGTCATTTCCCCAGCGGCTTACTGACCTCGGGAAGTCGTGGTTTGCGAGAAATAAGGAGCCCCATCCAGCTTTTTGAAAAGCAGCATCCCAGTCACTAAATACTTTTTTAAATTCTACAAGACTATATCCTCCTTCTCTCATTTTAAAAACTTCGCCTGGAGCTCTATCTAAGCTCATCAAGTCAAAATGAAAGAACATATCCATCTCCTTGCGATCTTCGTGCACAAAATCTAGCGCTTGGTCTATAGCTATGCCAGGACCTTCACCTACGGTAAATGCATCATATTTTGAGATTACCTCTGTATTAAGTTCATTAAGATACTCGTGTACCTTAGGCCCATTTGCATAATAGGCAATATACTCGTGCGGCTCAGTCGCATTAATCTCTGGATAGCTAGTGTCTTTACTTATAAATGGAATAACATCCATACGGAAACCATCTACTCCTTTTTTAAACCAGAAATGCATCATATCATATACCTCCTTGCGCACGGCTGGGTTTTCCCACTTGAGATCTGGTTGCTTTACGGCAAAGTAGTGCAGGTAGTAGGCATCTGTTTGCTCATCATATTTCCAAGCATTTTCTTCTACATCAAAGTAGCTCCATCTTTTAGGCGGTGTTCCTTTTTCGGCGGGCCACCAGTGAAAGTAATCTCGATAGGCATTATCTCTAGAAGATCTACTCTCTTTAAACCACTTGTGCTCATCACTGGAGTGATTAACTACAAGATCCATAATGAGACGTAACCCTCTTTCTTTCATACCAGAAAGTAGCTCATCAAAATCTTCCATAGTGCCAAACTCTGCCATTATCTTGCGATAATCGCGTATGTCGTACCCATTATCATCATTTGGCGAGTCATATATTGGGTTTAGCCATATAATGGTAACACCAAGACTCGCTATATAATCTAGTTTTTCTATAATACCACGTAAATCTCCTATACCATTTCCGGTAGTGTCATTAAAGGATCTAGGGTAAATCTGGTATACAATACCTTCTTTCCACCAGGTTTTAGTTTGCGACATAATGTGTAAAATATGATGAGTTACGAAGTTAGGTATCTGTACGCTTTCGCGAAAGCGTAAAAAGTTCTTCTCTTCATCTAAGCTCGCGTTTTGATAATCAAGGCGTTAAACAAAAACAGCAAATCTAGACTTTATTAATTAAATTTTGTAAGAATAATCTTCGAAATAAATTGCTAATATTTTTTAAAAGTAGTTAATGTTAAATTCGTAAAACACTGAAAACGTTATGCTTAATCGGGTGTTGAAAAAGAATTTTCTCACATTATCGAAAAATTGTAAGAATTTACTTTTTGTTTAATTTTCTGTTTTAGCTTTACAATGTTGATAAAGAGCAAACGCCTTCCCCCTTTAGTTTGTATCTCAACACTCTCCCCGTAATAGATTGATTATATGCACGTTTGTGCACACCATACTATTGTAAAAAATAGCATAGGATACTGTATTTATTAACCATTTATTATTAATCTAATTTTTTAAACTATGAAAAAATTAATGATCAGTGCTGCGGCGCTAGTATTTGCTACAACAGTTGTAGCGCAAGACAATGTAAGCTCTGTAGAGCAAGTAGGAGATGCAAACCTTTCTGGGGTATTACAAGTAGGATCTATTAACAACAACAAACTAGTTACTAAGGGGGACAATAATACTGCAGAGGTAGTATCTCTAGGTAGAAACAACCGTAACGTAAACAGTCAAGGTGGAGATGATAACAACTTTGAAGTATTACAAACAGGAAGTCACAACTCTTCTAGAATTAATCAAGGTCAAGTATCTAGTAACGGTGCTGTGACACGTGTAGGTAGCCGTAATGAAGCAACTCTTCTGCAAGATGGAGGAGGCAATAAATCTGTTATAAACCAGTATTCTGCAACATCTGGTCAATTATCTAACGATAATATCGCTACTGCAGAACAACTAGGTGATAATAATGAGAATGTTATAGCGCAAGATGGTGATGATAACCTAGCAACTATCATACAAAGTGGAGACTCAAATGATTCAAACATTTTACAGCAAGGAGATGACAACAGAGCTATTACAAGGTTTTATGGTGATAGTAATTTAAATGATGTAGACCAAGTAGGTGATAGAAATAACACTGTTGTACAGGTTTTAGGAACTGGTAACAGTACAAGCGTATCACAATCTGGAGATGATAACAGTGCTCTTACGGCTATAGATGGCGATCGTAACATTTCAAGTTTTTCGCAAACTGGAGATCGTAATAATGCAGGTGATGATTTCTTGCCAGGTGACGGGATAAATATAACTGGAGATGATAACACTACAGAAATTATCCAGACTGGTAATGATAACAATAGCTTTGCAACAGTTTTAGGAGATGATAATGTGTCTTCATCTAGACAAGTAGGAGATGATAATAACTCTGTACTTACACAAACAGGAGATGATAACCGTTCTATCTTACGTATAAACGGAGATGTAAATACTACAGTTATTGATCAGTTAGGTGATCGTAATAATGCGGTTACAGAAGTTTTTGGTAATTCAAATTCTGTAACAATATCTCAAGTAGGTGATGATAACAGTGCTCTTACAGATATAGATGGTGGAAATAATAACACAGTATTATTTACACAATCTGGTGATCGTAACAATGCTGGTGATGATTTTCTTCCAGGAGATGGTGTTTACATTAAAGGAGATAGTAACCTAGCTGTTATTGGACAGTTTGGAAATGATAATGATGGTTTTACAACTATTAATGGTAATAATAACCTATCTGTAACTTTGCAAGTAGGGGATATGAACACTTCTAGTATAACACAAACAGGAGATAGTAATGGAGCATTAACTGCTCAATTCGGTACAGGAAACGTATCTACAGTATTACAAGACGGTACGTCTAACGGGTCACTAGTAGGTCAGTTAGGTACAGGTAACACAAGTACAGTTTCACAAACAGGAACTGGTAACGCTTCTGTAGTATTACAAGCTGGATTCTAAGCATAAAAACATAAAGCCATTATAGACATTGTAGTTATTATTAATTAATAATTATATAAATGGTGAAAGCACTACCGTATGGTGGTGCTTTCTTTTTTTAGAGAAGGGGTTGCAGAGTACGCTTTCGCGAAAGCGTAACAAACCCTACCAGTAAACCTTAATATTATGTAACTTTGTCCTCCGAACAGATTTCGGAAATATCTATGAGCCAAAAAGTACTTCTTAACGCGACAGAGATCAACATCATTCTCAATCGTCTGGCTTGTCAACTCATTGAGAATCATCTAGATTTTAAAGAAACCGTTTTAATAGGTATACAGCCTAGAGGTGTCTACCTAGCCGAACGTATTAAAAAGTTATTAATAGAAGAATATGCCATAGAAGAAATAAGGCTAGGCTATCTTGATATCACTTTTTATAGAGATGATTTTAGAAGAACAGAGAAGACGCTAGAAGCAAATAAGACCAAGATTGATTTTGTAGTAGAAAAGAAAAAGGTAGTCTTTATAGACGACGTTCTTTATACAGGTAGAAGCATTAATGCTGCTCTTACTGCAGTACAAAGCTTTGGACGTCCAGAAGAGGTAGAGTTACTATGTCTTATAGATAGAAGGTTCTCTCGACACCTACCTATACAACCAGATTACAAAGGGAGACAGGTAGATGCCATTAACGAAGAAAAAGTAAAGGTGTGCTGGAAAGAAAATGAAGGCGAAGACACCGTATATCTTGTAAAAAGCTAATTTTTGAGTATGAGTGAGCTTAGTGTCAACCATTTGCTGGGTATTAAATATATCACCGCTGCAGATATTGAACTTATTTTTAAAACGGCAGATCATTTTAAGGAAGTGATTAATAGACCTATTAAAAAAGTTCCTTCTTTGCGTGATATTACCATCGCAAATCTATTTTTTGAAAACAGCACCCGTACAAAGCTCTCTTTTGAGCTAGCCGAAAAGAGATTAAGTGCAGACGTGATTAACTTCTCTGCTGCAGCCTCTTCTGTTAAGAAGGGTGAAACACTTATAGATACCGTAAATAACATCTTATCTATGAAGGTAGATATGGTGGTAATGCGTCACCCTAACCCTGGAGCAGGTATCTTTTTATCAAAACATATTAAGGCGAGTATTGTAAACGCTGGAGATGGAGCACACGAGCACCCTACGCAAGCGCTACTAGATAGTTACTCTATACGTGAGAAACTAGGTGATGTTGCTGGAAAAAACGTGGTTATAGTGGGCGATATTTTACACAGTAGAGTAGCACTCTCAAATATTTATGCCCTTAAGCTACAAGGAGCAAATGTAAAAGTTTGTGGGCCCAAAACATTAATGCCTAAGTACGTTGAGTCACTAGGTGTTGAGGTAGAACTAGATTTAAGAAAAGCACTAGAGTGGTGTGATGTGGCAAATATGCTTAGAGTACAAAACGAGCGTATGGACATAAGTTACTTCCCTAGTACTAGAGAGTACACACAGCAGTATGGAGTAAATAAACAACTGCTTAACTCGCTTAATAAAGAAATTGTAATAATGCACCCAGGTCCTATAAATAGAGGTGTAGAGATTACCAGTGATGTTGCAGACTCAGACCAGGCTATTATTCTAGATCAAGTACAAAATGGGGTAGCCGTGAGGATGGCTGTCATCTATTTACTTGCTTCAAAAATTAAGCAATAATGAAAATTACAGAAAAAGATACATACACTATACTAGGAGACGAGCGTGATGACGTGTTAGACTTTGCGATGTATCTGGAGAAAATAGTGCCACTACATTACGATAAAAAAAATCTAGTTATAGATTTATTAAAGTATGAGAATCTCACTCTAGACCAGCTAGTACAGTTTATAAAGTTATCTAACTACCAGCGTGGTGGTAAGCTCTCTTATGTGATTGTAAATACAGGTATAGATTATGATCTAGTACCAGATGAGATGGTGGTAGTCCCTACGCTAGAAGAGGCTGGAGATATTATCGCAATGGAAGAGATAGAGCGCGACCTCGGATTTTAAAAAGTGTCATAATGTCTAGCAATCTACATCTTACCATTTTAGGTTGTTATGCAGCAGCGCCAGGTAGTTATAAAAATCCCACCTCTCAAGTTTTAGAAATACGCAATAACCTATTTCTCATAGACTGTGGTGAAGGTACTCAAGTAGCCTTACGACGCAATAAGATTAAGTTTGCCCGCATTAAACACATTTTTATATCACACCTGCACGGTGACCATTTTTTTGGTCTTATGGGCGTGATAACAACTTTTAGTTTACTTAAACGTACTGCACCACTTACCATTTATGGCCCTAAGGGTATAAAAGAGCTTATCTTACTGCAATTAAAACTCACAAAAGGATTTACAAGCTATCCCTTACACTTTCGTGAAATAACAAGTAAGGAGCCAGAAGTGATTTTAGAAAATGAAGAGATTACGGTAACCACTATACCACTCAAGCATCGCATCTATACAAATGGTTTTTATTTTGAAGAAAAACTAGGTGAGCGCAAGCTAGACATAACCGCTTGTTTAAAATTAGATATAGATCGTGCATATTATAATAAAATAAAGCAGGGAGGAGACATCACATTAGATAACGGGACAGTTGTAAAAAATGAACAACTCACCTTTGATCCGCCACAACCTAAAAGTTATGCTTATTGTAGTGATACTGCTTATTATGAAGCAATTGTTCCACAAATACAAGGGGCAACAGCATTGTATCACGAGGCTACATTTTTAGAAAGTCACGCACACTTGTGTAAACCTACTGGACACAGTACAGCAGCACAAGCAGCTCAAATAGCAGCTATGGCTGGAGTAAAAAATTTAATATTAGGTCACTACTCTGTACGATATGGTGATTTACAAGAATTTATAAAAGAAGCCACACCCTACTTTGAAAATGTACATCTAGGTGACGATGGTAAGAATTTTACCTTTTAAAAAAGATTATGATGGAAGAAGAAGTAAAGAAAATAGCAAAACCTATTTTAGCAAGATTACAAGTACATTTTGATGGTTTAATCCCTCGTAACCTGTTTCTTGTTAATCCAGATATACGTCTTAAAAAAGTTAATAAAACCTACGGGTCTACCTCTGTAAAGGATAGCATAAGTATTGCGTTTAAGGTTTTCATTTTTGAAGATCAATATATCTGTGAGTACTTTTTAAATGCAGATGGATACACTGAGCACCGCAGGTATAATATAGATAGAGATCAGGTAGAAATGCTTGAGAACTTTGAGGGGCAGTTTGGTGCAGAAGATTTTGAAGATGATGATATGGACTATGAAGAATTTACCCGTATTAGAAAGCACAATGATAAGGTGAGAAAACTCTTGATAAAGAAAGGGTTTATGAGGAAATAATACTCCTGCTTCCACTTTTAATTTTATAGCGGTCTTTGTACATTTACTACAATGAACAGAGACTTACACGACTACAGAAAATCATACGAAAAAGGCGAGTTACTTATAGAAAACGTCGCACAACATCCTATAGATCAATTTAAAACTTGGTTTAAAGAGGTAGAAGAAGCTGGAGGTGTTGCAGAGCCTAACGCGATGACGATTGCCACACTAGGTGATGACGGTTTTCCAAAATCAAGAATTGTACTTCTTAAAGAATATGACCAGCAGGGTTTTGTATTCTACACAAACTACACGAGTGAGAAAGGAGTGAGTATCGCACAGCACCCTAAAGTGGGGGTTTCTTTCTTTTGGCCTAATTTAGAGAGACAAGTTATCATTAAAGGCGATATAGAAAAAGTTTCGGACGCTCGTTCGGATGCATATTTTAATAATAGACCTAAAGACAGTAAGCTTGGGGCTTTAGTTTCAGACCAAAGCACCGTTATAAAAGATAGATCTGTTCTTGAGGAAAAGATGATTTCGCTTAAAGCGAAATATAAAAATCAAGATGTACAGCGTCCCTCACATTGGGGTGGTTACATCATAAAGCCAGTTACAGTTGAGTTCTGGCAAGGTAGACCTAGTAGATTACACGACCGTGTGCGCTATCGTAAAGAAGGTGATAACTGGATAATAGAGCGACTAGCCCCTTGATATGAAAACACTATACCTTGTAAGACACGCAAAGTCAAGTTGGAAATTTGATGTAATAGACCACGAGCGACCGCTTAATGAGCGCGGCCTTGAAGATGGACCAAAAATGGCTGCACATATTGCGGCTACAATGCCTAAGCCAGATCTTTTAATGAGTAGTGACGCCTTAAGAGCAAAGACTACTGCAGTGTTTTTTGCAAAGGCATTTACAATTCCAGATACAGAGATTATACTTAATCATAAAATGTACGATTTTGAGGGACGTGATCTGGTTGAGGTTATAAAGAGTGTAGGTGATGAGGTAGATACACTTATGGTTTTTGGTCATAATAATGCAATGACAAATTTTGTAAATTCCTATGGTGATTTACGAGTAGATAATGTAGCTACTGCAGCCTTTACGGCTATCACATTTGAGATTCATAGTTGGCAAGATTTAATACCCGGAAAGACAATTTATCATAAGGCTCCAAAAGAACTTTAAAATGACGCAGACTAAAGAAAATAGGTATATAAATAGAGAACTAAGCTGGTTACAGTTTAACGCACGTGTATTGCAAGAAGCAGCAGACGAGAGTGTACCGCTTATAGAACGCTTTAGGTTTTTAGGGATTTTTTCAAATAACTTAGACGAGTTTTTTAAAGTGCGATATGCCACTGTACGTAGGATTGTAGATGCAGGTAAGACGGGTAGAAAAGCACTAGGAGTATACTCTGCCGAAGAGTTGCTAGGTAAAATAACCGAGATTGTTATTGAGCAACAGACTGAAAGTCTCGAGATTCTAGAAGATATTTACAAAAAGCTAGAAGAACAAAATATTTATATGCTTACTGAGGAGGAGGTGACACTTCCTGAGCATAAGGAATTTATAAAAGACTTTTTTACAGATAAAGTAGCCCTTGCGGTAGAGACTATCATATTGCGTGAGGATTTAGAATTGCCACGTATACAAGATCTTGATGCTTACCTAATGGTAAAAATGAACCTTACAGAAGAGCAAAAGCCGCTATATGCACTGCTTGAGATACCTAGTACATTAGATCGTTTTGTAGTATTACCGCAGGTAGATGGTAAAGATTATATAATGATTCTTGATGATTTGATTCGTTATAACCTAGATACCATTTTTAGCATTTTTGAATATGACAGCATTACTGCACATATGATTAAAATAACGCGTGATGCAGAGCTAGATATTGAGTCAGATCTTGGTAAAAGTTTTTTAGAGAAACTTACTCGTAGTGTAAAAGGAAGAGAAGATGGAGAGCCTGTACGTTTTGTATTTGATAAAACTATAGAAGAAGAGACACTGCAATTCTTACTCAATAAACTAGGTATAAAACGTAAGGATAGTATTATACCCGGCGGGCGTTATCATAACCGTAAAGATTATATGAATTTTCCTGCCTTTGGAAGGCAAGAGCTTTATTATCCTAGTGTAAAACCTCTTCCTATACCTGGTATCACTCTAGAAGATAACTTATTCTCTATTGTTGCAAAAAAAGACTTTTTACAATATACTCCTTATCAGAGCTTTTCATATACCATCAAGTTCCTTAGAGAAGCTGCTCTAGACCCCAAAGTGAGATCTATAAAAATCACCATTTATAGGCTTGCAAAGCTCTCAAGTATAGCGAGCGCATTGATAAACGCTGCTCAAAATGGAAAAGAAGTAACCGTGCAGATTGAGCTTAGAGCGAGATTTGACGAGGAGTCAAATATGCGTTATGCAAAAAAGATGCAAAACGAAGGTGTAAGACTCATATTTGGCGTGCCTGGTCTCAAAGTACACAGTAAAGTATGTGTGATTGAGCGTGAAGAAGAGGGTAAAATTGTGCGTTACGGCTTTATAAGTACTGGTAATTTTAACCACGCTACGGCGCGTATATATACAGATTACACACTGTTTACAGCAAATAAAGAAATACTTAAAGACCTCTCAAAACTCTTTAACTTTTTCGACACAAATTATATCGTAAATAAGTACAAACATTTAGTAGTATCTCCTCATTACTCACGTACTAGAATGTATAAACTCATTCAAGAGCAAATAGAGATTGTTCAAAATGGAGGAGAAGGTCTCATAAGACTTAAGCTCAACAGTATCTCAAACTATGACATTATAGATAAGCTATATGAAGCTAGTCAAGCTGGTGTAAAAATACAAATGATAGTGCGTGGTATATGCTGCCTCATTCCAGGAGTACCCGGTATGAGTGAAAACATAGAAATCATAAGTATTATAGATAAATTTTTAGAGCATCCACGTGTATATATCTTTGGTATACCTGGAGAAGAAAAGGTTTTCCTATCATCATCAGACTGGATGAGTCGTAATCTAGATAATAGAGTAGAGGTCTCAGTACCTATATATGATGAAGATATAAAGCAAGAAATTATAGATACCCACGAGATATCTTGGAGCGATAATGTAAAAGCGCGTGTACTTAATAAGCAAATGGATAATAGGTACAAAAAAGATGATTTACCTTTTGTGAGATCACAATTTGCCACTTATGAGTATTATGTAAATAAACTTAAAGACCTATAGTGCTTAACATATCAAAATACGCTGCAATAGACATAGGGTCTAACGCAATAAGATTGCTCGTTGCAAATGTTATAGAACAAGAAAACGGGCCTACACTATTTAGAAAAAATGCCCTTGTGCGTGTCCCCATAAGGCTAGGAGAAGACGTTTTTATTAATGGAGAAATATCATTAAAAAATCAAAAGCGTATGGAAGATGCAATGAAAGCCTTTAGATTGTTAATGAATGCTCACGAGGTAAAGCAGTATCGTGCTTGCGCTACAAGTGCGATGAGAGATGCAAAAAATGGTCACGCTTTCGCGAAAAAAATAAAAGAAACAACAGATATAAATATAGAGATTATAGATGGTGAAGAAGAAGCACAAATCATTGCCGCTACAGATCTTCAAAGTTTCATTAAAGAAGATAGAACTTATATTTATGTGGATGTAGGAGGTGGGAGCACAGAGATAACCATTTACCATATGGGAGAAGTTGTGGCCTCAAAGTCTTTTAAAATTGGAACAGTAAGGCTGCTTAATGATCTAGTTTCTTCAGAAGATTGGGATGTGTTTAAAAACTGGATACACCAGCACTGTAAAGATTTTAGCCATATCGATCTTATAGGCTCTGGTGGAAATATTAATAAAGTGTTTAAGCTAAGTACAAAGAAGCCAGGTAAAACCTTATCATATTTATTCTTATCACAATTATACAAGGACTTAAGTGCGATGAGTTACGAGCAACGTGTGATAGATTTACAGCTCAACCCAGACCGTGCAGACGTTATAATACCTGCCTTAAGAATATACCTACAAGCAATGAAGTCATCAAAAGCAAAACAAATTATAGTCCCAAAAATTGGTCTTGCAGATGGTATTATCAAAAGTTTATATCTTTCAAAAAAAATGTTGACATAGTATAAATAATGTATATTTGTCCCCTAACCCTCTGAAAATTCGATAAATGAAAAAGTTTTTATTTAGTACAATTGTCATAAGTTTATTTGTATTTACGACTGTAAATGCTCAAGTTACATCAGGATTTAAAGCCGGAGTAAACTTCTCAGACATTAATAGCTTTGAGTTTAATAATGATGGTTCTTCTGCGGCAAATACGATAGAAGATCAGCTAGATGGAAGGCGTACAGGTTATTTTGTAGGTTTTTTAGTAGATATTCCTCTTACAGAAAAGTTAAGTTTTGTTCCAGAATTTATCTTCTCTCAACAAGGTAAAAATTTAGAGAGCTTTAGACTTGATTATTTAAACTTACCACTTGGTCTTAAGCTAGAGATAAGTGATTTATATGTAAGCGTAGGCCCACAAATAGGTGTAAGGGTTTGGGATTCAGATAAATCTGGTGAGTTTGCAAACTTTGAAGCATCGGCTTTTGGAGGAATAGGGTATATTTTTGAGTCTAACATTTTTATTGAGGCGAGATATACACTTGGTCTTACAGATATCTTTCAAGATAATAATGCAACTACCTTTAGTAATGGAGGCGGAACAACGTTTACAAATCTTGAAGGAAAAAATGCGGTAATACAATTAGGCGTTGGTTATAGACTTTAAGTCTAGAATTGCAGCTTGTCGATTGTAAGTTGTTTTTTATAGTATTAAGAAGGCTTTCTTATATAAAAGCCTTTTTATATTTAATATAGCGATTATCTTTACATTCTAGTAGTTTCCCAGCAACACAAAAATGTTATTAACGACTATTATATTATTGATATGAAAAAACTAGTACTTTCTTTATTATTTTTTGCATTTATATGCAGTACACAATTGTTTGCTCAAGGCGCAAGAGTTGGCTTTAAGGCTGGATTAAGCTATAGTCAAATAAGTGGTTATGAGTTCGATCTTTTTAATAGAATGGGTGATGCCGCTAGACCTGCACCTACCGGAGCAGAAGAAGGACGTTATGGGTTTGCTGTAGCATTTCTAGCCGAATTCCCTATTAATGATAAAATAAGTTTTCAACCAGAATTTGCATTCTCATCACAAGGTAATAAGTATGAGGGAACACGTTTTGATAACTTACAGTTGCCACTAGGTTTGAGAATAAACTTCAATCAGCTTTTTGTTATTGCTGGACCACAAGCTGGTATTAAAATATCTGATCCATTACAGTCTAAAAATTATAAATCTTTTGATGTCTCTGCCTTTGGAGCAATAGGGTATCATTTTAACGAGAGTGTTTTTATAGAAGCACGTTTTACAAGAGGATTTTTAGAAGTATTTGAGGATGATTCTCAAATAGTAGTTCCTTATACGCCAAGCGGTGATGATCCTGGGGCAAATAGCAATAGCCTTGTAAATAGCGATAATTTTCTTATCAACAATACTGGAAACAATCAGTACTTTACCTTTAGTGTAGGATATAGATTATAAGACCATAAATACACATTAAAAGCCTAGATTATAATATAATCTAGGCTTTTTTAGTTTGACAAATATATGAGCTATTAGACTTTCATTCGTAGTATGATACATACAGGTACAAGTAACGTGTATGTTATAAAGAAAGGGATACTAAGTTCTGGGCTTTGTAGTACCAGTAATGTAGCCATTATTAATAGTTGAAAACCTAAGCCAAAGGTTGATACAAGAGTCATTAACCAGTTAGGTATAAGCTTACCTTTAGCGGCTCTAGGATCTAGCGTATAGATTATTTTATCAAATAATCCATATAGAACTTTATAGGTGTAAAAAAGAGCTGTTACCGTAACTTGCTCTTCACCCGGTAATGCTTGGGGTGTTCCCGTTTCGGTGATTCGGCTTGTAGTATCACCGTTGAGTTTATATCTCAAGATAACATAGTAGTAATTATATAAAGTCCCTTGTATTTGAAGTGCTATAAATGCAAGAATAATAAGCCAAACATCTGCATCTGTCTTATAACCTATCATTAAAAGGAATAACGCATTAAGTACAATATCGAGTATAGAATCTAGATATCGACCCGTGTAGGAGGGTGTTTTTTTTACTCTCGCCAGTTCCCCATCTGCGGCATCAAGTATAGATTTTAGAATCATAAAAATTGCCGCGAGTATATAATATTCTGTGTAGATACAATAGATAGCAATCATTCCCGAAACAAAAAAGAGAAGCGTAACCTGGACAGGAGTAGCGCTGGTATCCTTTAAAAATCGTACTATATACTGAGCGGGTTTTCTTCCATAGTCTGATAAATCTGTAAAACGATGCGCCTGTGGTAATTTTGACATAAAATCTAGGTTTTAGCATTTTTAAAAACCTAGAAGGGCAATTTAAAACAGCAATTGTTAATTAAATATAACTAATACAAAGGTAGTTTACGCTTTCGCGAAAGCGTAATTAATCACTTGTTAATTTGACTGGTTATAAAAGGATATATAGATAGCATTAGAAACATAAGCACACTAAGAACTACACTTATTGATATGAAACTAAAGACTTCTTCAAGATTAAAGAGTATGATAGCAATGGGTTGAAATACACCAAAAATTATAAGTAATACAACGAGTGTAAAGGCTATATTCATAATTTTTGGGACGCGCTTTACTGCCTGAAGGGTGAGTGCGAGTAATTGCGGTATAACCTCATCAGAGAGGTGCATACCTAGTTTGGAAATGAGTTCTTCACTAAAGCCTACATCTTGATAGCGTATGGTGTCTATTTGAACAGCATAATTTATAATCTTTTCTTGATGTCGTTCATATATTCTTGAAACATCTAGCTCTTCTTTAAACTGATTATATTTAAAACCAAAATAATGGTTCCAGCCAGTACCTACTTTGTGCTCTGCCCATTTTTTGAGCATACGGCTATCGTACTCTTTTGGGTTCATATAGTTATCTACTCTTCCTTTACTTGGGTCGTTAAGAAGTATGGCTTTAGTCTCTAAATATAAAATTTCTGTTTCTCCATAGCGATCTTTTTCTTCTATATACTCAAGTGCAAGCTTAGATCTACCTTTATAAAATTCTTTTACTAGAAAGTAGTTTAGGTTAGTAAACTCTTCATCTATATATTCTTTTAAGCCAGGTGCCCAAACTTTTGATCGTACAAGTATATCTGCAATATCTCTAAAGTAATGCACTTGCTGGGTGAGCTTCTGTATTTCTAATGTTGTAGAGTCTCCTGTAAATTGTAGTTGAGACGTTTTGGTAAGAATGAAACCTAAAATAACAACAACGAGCAGTATGCTTATAACAACTATTATTTGTACAGTGGTAAGTAGTTGTGATTTATTGTCAAGCGGGAAATATAGTATAAGACCTATAACCAGCAGTAGGCCTCCACAAACGCTTATAAACGCCGGGATAAAGGGTGTGACCAACTTGACAAAATTACGCAATTTTATCTAACTTTTTAATTATTAAGTAGTTGGGCCCCTTACCGTGAGGTAATAAAAGGTAGGCAAATAAACAATTTATAATTGGATATACAAAATTGTAAGAAAACGATTTTTAATAACAGTATTTATGTAATCTTTAATAGCTAGTGAGTTGTTAGTCACAAAATCCTTATTCATTTATAAATGCCACGCTGTGACAGGCTACAATGGCAGCGGTCTCAGTACGTAGTCTACTATGACCTAGTGATACAGGTGTTATATTTTTTTGTAGGGCTTGTTGTATTTCTGTAGTTGAGAAGTCTCCCTCAGGGCCTATTAAAATTGTGTAGTCTGTTCCAGGAGATAGGTCACTTTTAAGGAGACTTTTTTTATCGTCTTCACAATGGGCTATAAATGTATTGCTATGTGCATTTGTTATAAAATCTTTAAAAGGCGTGAGCGGGTTTAGTGCGGGTAGGTGATAGTGCAGTGACTGCTTCATTGCACTTTGCAATATTTTAAGAAAGCGCTCCTCCTTTATTACTTTGCGTTCGCTATGATCACAAAGTAGTGGTGTGATTTCTGTAACACCTATCTCTGTTGCTTTTTCTAAAAACCACTCAAATCTATCATTGAGTTTTGTGGGGGCTACAGCGAGGTGTAGTTTGTAATCTCTTGGCTCTTGGTATGTGTGGCTTGTGATAGATAATTTACATTTATTAGGATTTGCATCATATACCTGCGCAGTAAACAGGTAACCATTACCATTAGTAAGATAGATAGTATCACCAGGCTGCTTACGTAGTACCCTTATAACGTGCTTACTCTCATCCTTAGGTAAAGTGTATGAGGTGCTTTCTATATCAAGACTCTTGCTGTAAAATAGTTGCATACTTATATTTTCAATCTAGATTGAGCACTTACTTCTAAGTTTTGAAAAGAATCTTTCTCTACAAGATCTTTATACTTAAGGTATCCCACAATGCCTATCATCGCTGCGTTATCTGTCGTGTATTGAAATTTTGGTAAAAATGTTTTCCAGCCGTGAGTAGTTTCTGCCTTTTTTAGCGCGGTTCTTATACCACTGTTTGCAGATACGCCACCACCTATAGCGATTTGAGTAATGCCAGTTTCTTTTACCGCTTTCTTAATTTTATCCATTAAGATATTTACAATGGTATATTGTATTGAGGCGCACACATCATCCCTATGTTCTTTTAAAAAGTCAGGGTTTGCCTCCTGTTGTCTTTGTACAAAGTACATTATTTGTGTTTTAAGACCGCTAAAGCTAAAGTTAAGACCATCCACCTTGGGTTTTGTAAAAGGAAAAGCTTTTGGATTACCCAGTTGTGCATACTTATCTATGAGCGGTCCTCCTGGGTAGGGTAAATCCATAATTTTTGCACTTTTATCAAAGGCTTCACCCACGGCATCATCTATAGTCTCACCTATGACTTCCATTTTAAAGTAATCATCTACACGCACTATTTGTGTATGGCCACCAGATATTGTCACTCCTATAAAGGGAAAACTAGGTTTATCATATCCTTCTTCATCTATAAAATGGGCTAGTATATGCGCTTTCATATGGTTTATGTCCAGCAGCGGTATGTCTAGCCCCATCGCAAAAGATTTTGCAAATGAGGTGCCTACCAGAAGGGACCCAAGTAAGCCAGGTCCACTTGTAAAAGCAATGGCGCTTAGTTGTTTTTTGTCGATATTTGCTTTACGTAATGCAGCGGTAACAACTGGCACTATATTTTGTTGATGTGCACGCGAGGCAAGCTCTGGAACTACACCTCCATATTCTTGATGAATCGCTTGGTTTGCAACAACATTTGAGAGTACCTTATCGTTTTGTAATACAGCAGCAGCAGTATCATCACAAGAAGATTCAATAGCGAGAATGTAAGTTTTTTGAGAATCAGTATTCATAAGGCACGTAAGTTGCAATAAGTTTACAAAGTTAAAACAATAAGCCCTATCAAGAAATTTAAAAAAATAGCACTTCGCACGCTTTTGGTGTTGTTCTTACTATTTGGGCTCATCGTGCTACTTTTTTCTATTCCAGCTGTACAAACGCATATTGCAAAAAATGCAACAGATCGTATTAATGAAAAATATGGTACAGAAATACACCTAGAACGCGTAGGACTTAAATGGAATGGTGATGTACTGGTAAAAGGTACTCTCATAAGAGATCATAAAAATGATACAATGATCTATGTGCGTGAGCTTGCCACAAGTGTTTACAGTGTTAAAAAGGTATTGGATAGTGATCTTGATCTAGGTGATATAAGTCTAGAGGGTGCACGGTTTTACCTTACTAAATATGAAGGAGACACCTCAGATAACCTTACAATCTTCTCACGTAAATTTGCTTCAAACAATTCTCAAGGAAACACAAATTTTCTATTAGCATCAGACGATGTGCTCATTACCGATGGCAGGTTTATGTATATAAATGAGGAGCTTAACGATCCCTTTGTGTTAGATTACCAAAATCTCACTACAGAGTGGGAAGATTTTGTTATCAATAATCAAACTGTTGATGCACATATAACTTCGCTCTCATTTGATGCTATAAAAGGATACCAGATTAGAACACTAGATGGTATATTTCACTATGATCCAGATTTAATTTCTCTCAACGATTTTTCATTAACTACAAATGATTCTTCACTTGAAGGTGACATTACCTTAGATACCTCAGACGGAGCACTAGACGATTTTAACACGCTGGTAGAGGTGAAGGCCGCTTTCGCGAAAGCGGAAATATCAACAAACGATATACGCCCATTTTACAATGACATTGCACCAGATGTTACCTTAAGCATACAAGGAGATCTCTCCGGCTATCTCAATGATTTTAGAGTACCTAATCTCGAGGTGAAAGGTCTGGGGAACTCTATGATACGTGGAGATGTCTTTTTTGAAAATTTGCTAGACAGTAACAAGTTTAGAATTAGTGGTGATTATAAAAGTGTGCAAACAAATTATTTTGACCTTAAAAAGTTACTCCCAAAACCACTGGAAAGCCTACCTACAGAGATGACGCAGCTAGGTACAATACGCTTTACGGGTAAAAATAGCCTTACAAGAGCTACTGTAGTTACAGCGGGTGTTATAGGTACAGATCTAGGTACTGTTAACCTAGACCTGGCAATGACAGGCTTACAAGATGCCGAAAATGCTGGTTATGAAGGTACTGTAATGGTAGATGATTTTAACTTAGGAAAGTTGCTTAATGACGATAGGCTGGGTAAGGCAACTTTTAATCTAGATGTAGACGGTAAAGGGTTTATACAAGAGACTATTAATACTAAGCTTTCTGGTACTATAGCAAGTATAGGCTACAATGATTATGATTATAAGGATATTACCATATTTGGAAATCTTAAGGCTCCGGTTTTTGACGGAGAAGTGCTTATAGATGATCCTAATGCTCGTGGTAAGTTTAATGGTCTTGTGGATATATCAAAAGAGATTAATAGTTACGACCTAGAAGCACAAATAGATTATGCAGATCTTGTTTCTCTTAATTTTATAAACGACAGTATCTCTGTACTTAAAGGTAACGTTGTTGTAGATATGAGGGGTACTGGTATTGAGAATATGTATGGTCGTATTTCTTTTGAAGATGCGAGTTACCAAAATAAAAACAACACTTACAGTTTTAAAGATTTTGAGATCACTTCAAAGTTTGATAAAAAACAAGTGCGTACCATTGCTATAAACTCTACAGACATAATAAGTGGTGAGGTGAGTGGTATTTATAAATTTGGCGAAGTGGTGCCACTTTTTAAAAATGCCATAGGTAGTTTATATACAAATTATCAACCTGAGATTCTCACAGAAAATCAGTTTATGGATTTTGAGTTTACGATCTATAATAAGATTGTAGAAGTATTTGTGCCAGATTTAAAACTTGAGCCAGAAACTATTATAAGAGGTAGTGTGGTGGCAGACGACTCTGAGTTTAAACTCACCTTTAAGTCACCGCAAATAGATGCCTTTGGGTATATGGCAGAAGCTATAGAAGTACGTGTAGATAATAAGAACCCACTATTTAATACATACGTCGCTGCAGATAGTATAAACGCAGGATTTTATGCGGTATCAGACTTTAACCTAATTAATGTGACTCTTAAAGATACACTCTTTATGCGCTCAGAGTTTACGGGTGGTAAGCGCAATGATGACTCTTTTGATTTGTCATTATATCATACTATTAATGAAGAAGGAAACTCGGTATTAGGTTTTAAAAAATCTGAAATTGTATTCAAGGATACGCCTTGGTTTATAAACGAAAAAAACGACCAGAATAACAGTGTCGTATTTGATAATAACTTTAAAGATATAGATATTAAGACCTTGGTGTTAAGTCATAAAGATGAGCTTATTGATCTTAAAGGCCAGATACGTGATAGCACCTATAAGAATATAAAAGCAAATTTTAAAAACGTAGATCTAGCCAAAGTAACTCCAGAGCTCGATAGTCTCAACCTGGGAGGACGCATTAATGGACAGCTAGATGTACTTCAGAAAAATGGTGCTTATTTACCTGTTACCTCACTAGCAATTTCAGACTTCTCTGTAAATGAGACTAACCTTGGGCAGCTAGATATTAATGTAAGAGGTAATGCAACTTTATCAAAATATGAGATTGAGTCTCGCCTTGCACGTGAGGGATTAAAATCCTTTACAGCAAATGGGACTATAGATGCTGCAGGCACTATACCTATTATAGATATGGCTGTGGGCCTTAAAGATCTTGATTTAAGCCCATTTAATCCTATGGGGCAGGGCGTGATAGATAGAATACGTGGCTTAGTGAGTGGTAATGCAAAAGTAGAGGGAGACTATCGCAACCCTGAGATAAATGGTAATTTGACCTTAAAAGATGCAGGTTTACAAATTCCTTATCTCAATGTGGATTATGATTTTAGAGGTATTTCAAATGTTGTTTTAAGAAAACAAGAGTTCGAGTTTCAAGCTGTACAACTGGAAGATATCAAGTATAAAACCTTAGGTGTCCTTAATGGCAAGATAAGCCACAAATCCTTTAATGATTGGAAACTCGATTTAGGTATAAGCGCCTCTCGAATTGCCGTACTCGATACCGAAGAAAATCTAGAGTCGCTCTATTATGGTACAGCTTTTCTAGAAGGAGAGGCATTTATTAAAGGCCCTACAGATAATCTAGTGATAGACGTTTTTGGAGAAACTGCCAAGGGTACCGTTTTTAAAATCCCTATAGATGACTCAGAAACTCTAGGTGACAACTCCTACATAAAGTTTTTAAGTCCAGAAGAAAAAGAGGCTCGTATTAACGGTGAGAAAATTATCACAGAAGCGGTAAAAGGTCTTTCTGTAAATTTTGACCTAGATATAGATCCAGATGCAGAGGTAGAGGTGGTTGTAGATAAAACTAATGGTAGTACCTTAAGAGGGAGAGGAGTAGGTACCTTACTTATACAACTTGATACGAATGGTAAGTTTATAATGAATGGGGATTTTATTGCCACCGAAGGAGTTTTTAATTTCCGTTACGGAGGTATTGTAACAAAAGACTTTATATTACAACAGGATGCAAACATACGCTGGGATGGTGATCCAGCAAAAGCTATACTAGATGTAAGCGCAATCTATAGAACGCAGGCTAATCCAAGTACATTACTAGAAACTTCTACCGTAAATAGAAAAATACCAGTTAACGTAATTATTAACCTAGCAGGAGAGCTGTTAAAGCCAGATATTACTTTTGATATTGAGTTTCCTGGTGCCGGTAGTACCGTGGTGTCAGAGTTAGAATTTTTATTACAAGACCGTAATGCAAAAGAGCTTAACGCTATATCTCTCGTTTCGCAAGGAGCATTTTTAAGCTCGGCTAGTGTAAATACTGCTACTGCAGCTGTAAATAATCTTCTTGAGACTACGTCTTCTATACTATCTGGTATTCTCTTTAATGATGATGATAGTATTTTTGACGTGGGAGTAGATCTTGTACAAGCAGAGCGTGACCCTACGGCAAATATCCAATCTGCAGGTAGAGTAGGAGTGACCCTGTCTACTCAAATTACAAACCGAGTTCTTATAAATGGTAAAGTAGGAGTGCCTACAGGAGGTATTAGTGAGAGTGTGATTGTGGGTGATGTAGAGATAGATTTCTTACTTAATGAAGATGGAACGTTACGAGCAAAAGTCTTTAACCGCCAGACAGATATTCAGTTTATAGGAGAGATAGAAGGTTATACCCAAGGAGTGGGACTTTCATATGCTGTAGATTTTAATACTTTTAAAGAACTACTACGTAAAGTATTTAAAGGCAAAGTAGAAGAAGCTGTTCTTCAAGCTCAAGGCGAAAGAGATGTCCCAAAAAAGATTGGACCAGATGGCGTTCAATTTAATAAATAGGAAAAGTCTTTTTTTACGCTTTCGCGAAAGCGTAATTCTTCCTCATTTTATCATTTTCGGCTTCTTTTTGATGTGTCATAATTAAGAATTCCAAAAAACTTTTCAACCGAAAACGTTTGAAATTGACAATCCAATAAATTACACCCCAATTCATTGATTTTTCTACATTAAGTTTGCTAAATTTAATCTAAAATTGTGCTTATATGAGTAAAAAAATCACCAAAATAGCAGTTATGACCTCTGGAGGAGACGCCCCAGGAATGAATGCTGCAGTAAGATCTGTTGTACGTACTTGTGCTTATCACGAGTTAGAATGTGTAGGGATACACAGAGGGTATGACGGTATGATTGAGGGTGATTTTATTCCGCTAGACGCAAGAAGTGTACGTGGTATAATTAATAAAGGAGGAACCTTTTTAAAATCTGCCAGGTGCGAGCGTTTTAGAACTACAGATGGTAGACAGATTGCTCATAACCAGATGGTAAAGGCAGGTATAGATGCACTTGTAGTAATAGGTGGTGACGGTACATTTACAGGAGCACTTCATTTTAACGCAGAGTTTGACTTCCCAGTGATAGGTATACCTGGTACAATAGATAATGATATAAGTGGTACAGACCGCACACTAGGGTATGATACAGCACTTAATACTGCTGTAGATGCTATAGATAAAATACGTGATACTGCACACTCACACGATAGGCTCTTTTTTGTAGAAGTAATGGGCCGCGATGTAGGTCACATTGCTCTAAATGCTGGAGTAGGTGCTGGTGCCGAAGAGATCTTAATACCAGAAGAAGATATGGGTATAGAACGACTAGTAGAATCACTACAGCGTTCTAAAATATCTGGAAAATCATCAAGTATCGTTGTCGTAGCCGAAGGTGATAAAATAGGGAAATCTGTTTTTGAACTTAAAGATTATGTAGATGAAAATCTTGAGGGGTATGACGTACGTGTTTCTGTACTAGGGCATATGCAGCGAGGAGGATCTCCTACTTGCTATGATCGCGTGCTAGCTAGCCGTATGGGAGTAAAGGCTGTAGAGAGTCTTATAGAAGGAAAAAGTAATTATATGGTAGGTACCATACACGATACAATGACCCTTACACCGCTAGAACAAGCAATTAAGGGGGAGAGTAAAATAAATAAAGAATTAATCCGTGTGTCAGAGATAATGACCACATAATAATAGAGAAGAACAATGGCAAATTTAAAATTAGGAATAAACGGTTTTGGACGTATTGGACGTATCGTATTTAGAGCGACAGTAAAGCGTGATAATGTAGATGTAGTAGCAATAAACGATTTACTGGATGTAGATCACCTAGCGTACCTTCTTAAATATGACTCTGTACACGGACGTTTTGATGGAACTGTAGAGGTAAAAGATGGACACCTTGTTGTAGACGGTAAAACTATACGTGTTACTGCAGAGCGTGACCCAAAAAACCTTAAGTGGGATGAAGCTGGAGCAGATGTTGTAGCAGAGTGTACGGGTATCTTTACGACTCTAGAAACTGCAAATTACCATATAGAGGGTGGAGCAAAGAAAGTCGTAATATCTGCGCCTTCTAAAGATGCACCTATGTTTGTAATGGGAGTAAATGATGGAGATCTTACGGCAGAACACACCGTAGTGTCTAACGCCTCTTGTACTACAAACTGTCTAGCACCTATGGCAAAAGTTATAGAAGATAACTTTGGTCTTGAAGAGGCTCTTATGACTACAATACACGCAGGTACTTCTACACAATTTGTAGTAGACGCACCTAGCCGCAAGAACTATCGTCTAGGCCGTAGTGCTTTAAATAACATTATACCTACATCTACAGGAGCTGCAAAAGCAGTAGGGAAAGTACTACCAGCAGTAGATGGAAAACTTACAGGGATGGCTTTCCGTGTACCTACAGCAGATGTTTCTGTAGTAGACTTAACTGTGAAGACTTCAAAAGCAACGTCTGTAGAAGCTATTAAAAAAGCATTTAAAGATGCTGCCGAAGGATCTATGAAAGGTGTGGTAGGTTATACAGAAGATGCAGTTGTATCTCAAGATTTTGTAAGCGAAACACGTACTTCTGTATTTGATGCAGATAGTGCAATAGAATTAAACCCAACTTTTTTCAAGCTTGTATCTTGGTATGATAATGAGTTTGGATACTCAAACAAACTCGTTGACCTTGCAGAAAAAGTAAATACACTTTAAGATGCATTAGCGCGCTTTTGTAGTTATATATCTAACAACCTAAGAATATTAGGTTGAGTATATATTGCTGCAAAAGCGTTTTTTATTTTTTTCTTCATACACGTATTATATGATTTTAGTAGTAGATAGCGGTTCGACAAAAACAGATTGGATTGCGCTAACTGATGATGGTAAAAGTCTTTTCCAAACACAAACCTTAGGGTTAAACCCTCAAGTATTGTCTCAAGAGATATTGAGAGAACGTATTGTAAACAACTTTGAGCTTTATAAACATAGAAAAGATGTAAAAGCACTTTACTTCTATGGTGCTGGTTGTGGTACAGAGCGCCCTCGTGTTTTAATGAGAAGTGTTTTTGATGAGATATTTACAAAAGCTACAGATATAGTACTTAAAGAAGATACCTTTGCTGCATTATATGCTACTGCTAAAGAGGGAGAGAAAAGTATAGTTTGTATATTAGGTACAGGTTCCAACTGCAGTTACTTTGATGGAGAAAAAATAATCCAAAAGGTAGTATCTCTAGGGTATGTAGTAATGGATGATGCTAGTGGTAATTACTTTGGACGTCAACTTATACGTGATTATAAATTTGGTAAAATACCAGAAGCGCTAGCCCAAAAATTTGAGTCAGAATATGATTTAAGCTCAGAAAATATAAAGAATCACCTTTATAAAAATCCTAATCCTAATACGTACCTAGCAACCTTTGCACGTTTCATTATTGAAAATAAAGATGAGGAGTATTGCCAAGGCGTTATAAAGGAAGGGCTTTCTGTATTTGTAGAACACCAGATTGTTCTTCAGTTTCCAGATGCAAAAGACATACCTATACACTTTGTAGGTTCTATAGGTTTTTATTTACAAGCAGAACTCAAAGCAGTATTAAATAATTTTGGACTTACAGCTGGTAAGATTCTTAAGCGACCTATAGATGGCCTTGTCGCGCATCATAAAGAACACATTCTTGCCAAGTAGCAACACTATTAATTATAAAAAGAAAACAGCTGGAGTATATTAAGTTTTAATACCGTTATACAGAGAATTATAACCCATAAAACAACACGAATCCAGTTTCTTGAAACAAGTGACCTAAGATCTCCATCTGTGTGAGTATTTTGGGTCACTTTTTTATGTAGCGGTACAAATATAAGTGCAGTGGTAACCCAAGTAGATAATACGAAGACTAGATAAATAGTTCCTATCGTATATAAACTACCAGTAAATTCAGTATAAACAGCTAGTAAAAGTTGTATGACCATAAGTGGCCCCACTATTACAGCAATCTTACCTGTATACTTGTTATGCCAGTTTACAAGATTATCACGATTATAATATAAGAAGCTAGGGTATATTATGAGCTGTACGATTAAAATAAGTACGACTAGAGCCGCATCTACAGCAAGACTTATGAGGCTTAGTAAATCTATCATAAATGTGTTACCCGTATAAATGTGTTCTATAAATCTTTGCGATACGTTCTTCTACGTTTGTGAAGCTTGTGTTCGTAATTTTTCCAGAGCTGTTGTATGGCTTTATTTTCTTCTAGTTCTGGGTTTGTTTCAACTTGTGTAATCCCTCTAGAGTTAAATAGTTCTTGCATTTTCTGAAAAATAACAGCCGTAACCCCTTTGTTTTGATACTCTGGATCAATACCTATAAGGTAGAAGGCAGCAGTGTCATTTTTCTTTTTTGCTTTAAGCAAGTGATAAAAACCAAAAGGAAAGAGCGATCCATTTGCTTTTTTAAGCGCTTCATTAAAAGATGGCATTGTAATAGCAAAAGCAACTAGTTTACCCTCCTTATCTTGTACACACTTTATAAAATCTGGATGAATATATTTTATATATTTCTCCTTGTAGTGATCTATTTGATACTGCTGTATAGGTACAAAGGTGCTAAGAGTATTATATGTTTTATTAAGTAACCCAAACATCTCATCTACATACGGCTTTACATCTGCAGAGGTTTTAAACTCTAGTGGGCTAAGCTCATAGCGCTTTGCAATAATATCTGCAAATTTCTTCACTTTAGGGTTCTGCTTTTCTGGTGGGTCTATTTGAATTTTATATTCAACCCATTCGGCAGCTTTTTCAAAACCTAGTTGTTCAAAGTGATCCTTGTAATACGGGTAGTTATACCAAGTAATCATTGTGTTGAGATACTCAAATCCCTCTATAAGTAATCCTGCTTTCTCCATATTAGAAAAACCTACAGGTCCTTCTATAAACTCAAGATTATTTTCTTTTCCAATAACTGAGACTTTAGATAACAGTGCTTTAGTTACTTCTATATCATCTATTACATCAAACCAGCCAAAACGCATTTTAGGTTTCTTTTGCTCGTTGATTTCTATATGATTGATGATAGCACAAATTCTTCCTACGGCTTCTTGTTTTCCGTTTTCCGCTTTCGCGAAAGCAAGAAAATAACGTGCCTCTGCATTTTTAAACACAGGATTTTTTGCAGGGTCCATACTATCTAGCTCATCTGCTATGATGGGAGGTACCCACTTAGGTTCATCTTTATATAGGGAAAATGGGAACTTAACAAATTGTTTAAGTTCTTTAGGGGTAATCATTTCCTTAAGCGTAATCATTTGCAATATTTAGGGGGTATTATTTAATGCCGTCACCGTCAGGATCTACTGCATCTTTACGTTTTTTGTTTTTATTTATGCGCTCCGCTTGACGCTTTGATGAGCTCCTTTTGTCACCATCTGCATCTCTATCTTTTATAATCTCATCCTTCTCGTGTAAATCTAGTCTATAAGAAACTCCTGCAGAGACGTTCCAGCGGGTAGGGGTGTCTTTAAAGTTTGCCAGACCACTTAGGTCTACTTGTAGGTTTTTTGTGATAAGATATGCAGCTCCCGCTCGTACTAGATAATCTGCATAGAGATCACCATCTATAAGCTGGTACTCTGCAAAGCCAGCAAATTTTGAATTAAAGGAGTGTGTTAAGGTTGTAATCCAAGAGTTAGTAGGGTATGTGGTACCTGCTCTATCTACTATAATATTATTTACCCACACCCAGCGACCCCAGTTATGCTGGAGTATAAGCGCTAAGTTAGGACTAATACCATCCTCACGAATAGAATTAAACTGGCTGTTTTCAAAATCAAAAACACCTCCAGCATATACTGTTACAGCAGGGATAAGTGACTTCCACTTAAAACGTCTATTTGCGTGGTAACTGTATAGATTTACCTCGTCACTAGCATATTTATATGGGTCATAAATAAGGTATTTGGCACCTATTTGTACCGTCTCTAGTCCTGCGATAACATCTGGCGTGGCAGATCCAGAAATAAATGATACCTCATTGCGCTGGTATCTCATAAACCCGTTAAGCTCTAGTTTTTCAAAAAATAAACCGTAACGTAAATTGAGGTTATACCCCAGTATATCCTTATCTGTTTGTAAAAGCGAGTGGGTGTCATTCCCTATGTCAAAACCAGTTTCTACCTGTAAAACACGAGTACCCACACTAAAAGCGCCTTGAGATTCTCCAGGTCTGTTTGAGTTAATTGTCTCTGTGTATTGTGCTGTAATGGAGCTTGTTGTAGCGACACAAATTAATAGAGTAACAATAATACGTACGGTGTGCATAAAGGTTATGGGTTAGTCGTTCAAATATAGAAGAATTTATCTTTTTTTTAGGCTTCTGCATCTCTTTGTTGCAAGCTATAATTACTAATTTTGAAAAAAAAGTAAAGATTATGCTGCTAGTTGCAGAAATTCCAAGTTTTATTAAAACGATTGCCATCATACTTCTGGTATATTTTGGACTTCGTTTCTTGGCAAAATTAGCTTGGCCATACATTGTAAGGTACATTACAAAAAAAGCCGGTCAGAAAATGGAAAATGCCTTCAAAGGCTTCCAGCAACAGACGCAACACTATGGGCAATCACAACAAGAGCCTACAAGAGATGTTCCTAAAAAATCTTCAAAAGTAGTAGGAGAGTATGTAGACTATGAGGAGATAGATTAATGTTGAGTACGCTTTCGCGAAAGCGTAAAAACCACATTTCTACCCCCATTTTTTAGAGTCATTACGCACTTCAAGATTGCAAAGCACTTATCTTTGCGCTATGTCTACACTTGTACAAATAAATGTTCTCCCACACCAAGCCGAAGATGATGACTACATCGCAGAGGTTGCTTTTAAAAAAGCCCGACTTCGTGCAGACGACGTGCGTGAGTGGGATATACGTAAGCGCTCTATAGACGCTCGTAAATCACCGGTAAAAATATCGCTACAAATAGAGTTTTGGAAAAAAGGCGAGGAGCGACCTAGTATCCCTCCATTTGTGCCTCAAGATGTTTCTAACGCTCCAGAGATAGCCATTATAGGAGCTGGTCCTGCTGGACTGTATGCCGCATTACGCGCCGTAGAAGGGGGACTAAAACCCATAATTTTTGAGCGAGGTAAAGATGTAAGAGCTAGAAGACGAGATCTTGCGGCTATAAATAAAGATCATATTGTTAATCCTGATTCAAACTACTGTTTTGGAGAAGGAGGCGCAGGCACTTACTCAGACGGTAAGCTTTATACACGATCAAAAAAGCGTGGTAATGTACTTAAAGCTCTAGAGTGGTTCGTACACTTTGGCGCGGTAGAAGATATACTAGTAGATGCGCATCCTCACATAGGTACAAACAAGCTTCCTAAAATTATTACGGCGATGCGTGAGGCTATTATAGCACACGGCGGTGAAGTACGTTTTGATACGAAACTCACAGATCTCAAAGTGGTGGATAACCAGATTACGGCTATACAAGTAAATGATACAGATTGGCTAGATTTTGATAATGTGATACTAGCGACCGGTCACTCGGCGAGAGATATATTTTACTTACTTCATAAGCGTAATATTAAGATTGAGGCAAAGCCATTTGCCATAGGTGTACGTATAGAGCACCAGCAAGAACTTATAGATGATATACAGTATCACTCAGATGGTGATAATCCTTATTTACCTCCAGCGTCTTATAGTCTAGTACAGCAGGTAGACGGTATGGGGGTCTACTCTTTTTGTATGTGTCCAGGTGGTATTATAGCACCTTGTGCAACAAGTCAAGAAGAAGTAGTGACAAACGGCTGGAGTCCCTCTAAGCGTGATAATCCGTATGCAAACTCAGGTATTGTCGTGAGTGTAACTCCAGAAGATTTGCCTAATTATAAAAAGGATGATCCCTTTGTATGTCTTGATTTTCAAAAGTCTGTAGAGCGTGCTTGCTGGGAAGCCGCAGGAAAAACCCAAGCAGCACCTGCACAGCGTATGCGCGACTTTGTAGACGGTCGGGTGTCAAAAAACTTCCCAAAGACGTCATATCAACCCGGTATTGTTTCTGTAGATCTCAATAAAGTTTTACCAGATATTTTATCTAAACGTTTAAAGAAGGCGTTTAGAGCTTATGGTAGAAAGATGAAGGGCTACCTTACTAATGATGCCGTAATACACGCACCAGAGAGTAGAACGTCATCACCCGTATCCATACCACGTGAGTGGGAAACCCTAGAGCACGTAGAGGTAAAAGGCCTTTATCCTTGCGGGGAAGGAGCTGGATATGCTGGAGGTATCATCTCTGCAGCCATAGATGGTATAAATTGTGTTGATAAGATTATTGAAAAGAAGCAGGCGTAAAGTAACACAACTCTTACAAGTCCGTTTTTAAAATCCTATTTTTACAAAGTGAGTAAAAAGGTAAAAATAATAGAGTGTCCTCGTGACGCGATGCAAGGCATAAAAGATTGGATTCCTACGGAGTCTAAAATACAGTATATCCAGTCGCTACTGCGTTGTGGTTTTGATACGATAGACGTAGGTAGCTTTGTGTCTCCTAAAGCAATCCCTCAGATGAAAGACTCTGCAGAAGTATTGCATAGCCTTGACCTCTCAAAAACAGATAGTAAACTTCTTACCATAGTCGCAAACCTGCGTGGTGCGCAAGATGCTGTACAACACGAGATGGTAGACTACCTAGGTTATCCTTTTTCTATCTCAGAAAACTTCCAGATGCGTAACACGCATAAAACCATAGACCAGTCTATAGATTTACTACAAGACATTATAGAGCTCGCAGACTCAAAAAGTAAAGAGCTTGTAGTTTACATATCAATGGGCTTCGGAAATCCATATGGAGACCCTTGGAATGTTGATATCGTAGGGGAGTGGACAGAACGACTAAGTAAGATGGGAGTAAAAATATTATCACTATCAGACACGGTAGGTACCTCAGACCCAGAAACTATAGACTACCTTTTTTCTAACTTAATACCAAGGTACTCAAATATAGAATTTGGAGCACATTTACATACCACACCTACTACCTGGCACGAAAAGGTAGATGCCGCTTACAAGGCAGGTTGTGTGCGTTTTGATGGAGCAATACAAGGTTTTGGCGGTTGCCCTATGGCAAAAGATGATCTTACCGGTAATATGCCTACAGAGAAGCTAGTTTCTTACTTTGCCTCTGTACAAGCATATGATAACATCAACACGATGAGTTTTGAGAGCAGCTATAACGAGGCGCTCAAAATATTTCAAAAATATCACTAGAAGAAAATAGTTTTTAGGACGCTTTCGCGAAAGCGTAATCTTACTCCCTACGAGCAAATCTATAAAAGGCAATAGACGCCACAAGCCCCACCGCCGAAAAGATGGCTAGCATCCAAAAAACAGCAAAGTGACCTTCTTTACCAGGAATACCATCAAGGTAATAGCCTATCATAGGCCCTGCAAAAATATCTGGAGTATAGCCTATAAAAGAGATAATACCCACCGCCGTACCGGTTAACTTAAGCGGTATTTTACCCTCTTGCATAACAGCAAAGTAGAGGACTCGTGCTGCATAAACTCCAAGAGCTGTGATGATGATGGTTAAGAAGAAAAGTACGGTAGTATCTTCACTAAGTATGTCTGATGCAAAAAGTATGGCTCCTATAATAGATAGTGCAAAACCCATACATAGGTAAAGTGAGGCACGCGACCTATCTGCCAGAAATCCAACGATAACACCCACTAGCGGCCTTATAAATAGTAAAAATGTACCCGTCTTTGCGGCGTCTACCTCGCTATAATTCATCACATCTTTTGCATAAAGAGAGAAGATGTCTGTGATTTTATAACCTACATAGGCACATAAAATGATGATCATAAGTAACCACACAGATGGTAGTTTAAGGACTGTTTTTATAGCATCTAGCGTAATGGTTTGCTTGTTATTTTCTTGTTGAGTCACATTAGTTTTCAAAAATAAGAGTACAATAATACCTACCAGAGCTACTATAGCAGAAGAGGCATATACAATAGTTTGGAAAGCTTCTACTTGTTGTGCACTTGTAAGTGCTACATTATCTTCTACTATAAAAAGTGAGAAGATAACAACCCCAAGCAACCCAAAAGATGCGCCTACCAGACCACGACCGCCGTCTAAAAAGCCAAAGGCTTTACCTTGATTATTAGCTCCACCCCATACACGTGTAGCTTTAATCATCGCAGCCCAAAATAAAAATATAGTCGTAAATCCCCAGAAACCGTAAAGTACCCGCAGTGTGAGCAATGATGGATTACTAGCATACACTATCCCGCCCAGAGCTGTGAGTATAAGACCTATACCCATTAGGTTTTTTGGCGGATATTTATCGGCGAGTGGGCCGCCTATTATATATGATATTAAAGCAACAATCCCATAAATGGAGAAGCAATAACCTAGTTCTGTATTTGTAATTTGAAATACGTCAAGCACTGTTGCTCTAAAAACTCTTGCTAGTACAAAAGGAAGTATAAATACTGCCTCGCCAGCTAGTACAAGTAGTATAATGTAAAAAGGAGATTGATAACGTGTGGTACTTTGCACAGAGCTGTGTATTAAATAGCTTGATAGTTTTTAGAATTATTACGCTTTATGTAACCGTCGAGTAAGCCGTTTGTTTTCTGTTGGATTTTTTTACCCATAAAGCCTGTCCAGCCTAAAAGTAATCCTGGAGTGCCCAGTGCCTGTTTTGACCACGTATACATATCAAAGGTGTCGTGATGTGCTATAATCTTTCCATCCTGAAGTTCAAACGCCGCTTGGACGTGGTTTACAACCTTTCGCTTTTTTGGGCCGTAGGTATAATGAGCCGTCCATTTTGCTGTTGCTGTATTACCAGAAACTTGGACATCACTATAATCTATAGTCATAGCCCCGTTTGAGCGCTCTATAAGCATATGCCACATAGCTTTTGCTCGATTGCCTTGAAGCTCTCCAAATGCAGGATCAGAAAATACGATATTATCGTGATAGCAAGCAGTCATCCCGCTAGCATTACCTTCTTGGAATGATTTATAAAATGTCTCTATGGTATTCATATTTTTTTGCTTTCGCGAAAGCGTCATTAAGGTTATATAACAACTATAGCGGTTTGCTATTCTTGCATTCTAAGTATACAGCGATTAGGCTGTAAGATACTTATTAAAAAAGGCAATTGTTCTATCCCAGGCTAGGGTTGCGGCCTTCTCATCATATCTAGGTGTTGTGTTATTATGAAAACCGTGATTTGCACCTTCATAAAAATGTGCTGTATGCGGGATATTATTTGCTGTGAGTACTTTTTCATAAGCAGGCCATCCAGCGTTAACGCGTTCATCAAGGCCACCATATTGAAGTAGTAGTGGTGCTTTTACCTCTGCGGCTTGCTCATCTTCTGGTTGTCTACCATAAAATGGGACCGCAGCAGCAAGATCTGGGACGAGTACTGCCATCATATTAGAAATCCATCCGCCAAAACAAAAGCCTACAACAGCAACCTTGCCATTACAATCTTTGTGGTTTTTGAGATGGTGATATGCAGCAATAAAATCTTCTAGCATTTCCAGTCTATCTCTTTTGCGTTGCATTGCACGACCCTCATCATCATTACCAGGATAGCCGCCCAGCGGTGATAGTGCATCTGGAGCTAGTGATAAGAACCCTGCCTTTGCAGTACGCCTGCCTACATCTTCTATATAAGGATTAAGACCTCTGTTCTCGTGTACCACTATGACCCCTGGTAATTTGCCAGAAGCATTTGCAGGTTTACTATATAATGCCTTGATAGACCCACCACCTTTTGGTGAGTCATAGTTTATAAATACACTTTCTATGGTAGGATCATTTTTTGGGACCGTTTGTGTAGTCTCATAATCTGGACTTATAAAACTCAAGAGTGCTGGAAGGGTCACCGCACCTACAGCAAATACAGATAATCGCTCAATAAAAACTCTGCGATCTATTTTATTATGAGCATAATCATCATAAAGGTCAAAAACTTCTTGTGAGATATCTTCTTTGCGTAGTGGTTTCATATAATAGGTGTTTAATTATTATGAGTTAATCAAGTCCTCCTTTTCTTATGGGAGAACGAGGCGTAGGCCATTCTCTTTGTTTACCAGACCTTCTATCTAGTGGGAGCACTGCTTGCTCACGAGAGGTAAATTCTGGGTCTTCACTGGCCATATATGTAAGTATTGCAGTAAGGATTACATTATTGCGTACATCATCAAAAACTATTTTGTCATAAGTGTCACGGTTAGTGTGCCACGTATAATTCCAGTACGACCAGCTCAAACTACTGAGACTAAACCCTGGAGCTCCAGCAGCTTGAAATGAAGCGTAGTCTGACCCTCCTCGTGCTGGCGCACCAGGAAATGTAGTTTCTATCTCATCTGTTATTTCCTTAGGTACAGCATTTAGCCATCTGTTTAAATAATCATAACTACGTAAGAACCCGCCACCATTAAGGCGCACAACACGACCTGTACCATTATCTTGATTAAATGATGCTTGCACTTTTTCAACAATTTCTGGGTGATCTTCTACAAAGGCTCTTGAGCCATTAAGCCCTTGTTCTTCACTTCCCCAATGACCTACTAGTATAGTACGTTTTGGGTTAGGATAGATTTTTTTAAGTACACGCATAGCTTCCATCATTACAAGAGTACCCGTTCCATTGTCTGTAGCTCCTGTACCACCATCCCAAGAGTCAAAATGAGCCGATAATATGACATACTCCTCTGGCTTTTCTGTTCCCTTTATTTCTGCTATGGTATTAAATGTAGGTACGGTACCCAGTTCTTTTGAGATTGCTGTAATATTTATTTTAGGAGTATTACCAGATTCAGATAGTCTATAAAGCATACCGTAATCTTCTAGTTCAAGATCTACGGTAGGTATTTCTTTTGTTCTAGCACTAAATATCTTATTAACTCCAAAACCTCTTGACCAGTTCGAAGTTACGATACCTACGGCTCCTGCATTTTCTAATGCTTCTGGTAAACCTCTACTAGTGTATCCCGTGCGCTGTATGTTGTCATTCCATAAGTTTGATAGAGAGTCCCGTTGTTTTTTCATTTTGGCAAACGACTTTTCGGTAGCAAACTCTTCCCAGTTATAATCTGGGCGTCCCGTGATTTGCGGTTTTGAAATAAGAACAATCTTACCCTTTACTGTTGGCAGCCATTTTTTAAACTCCGTTGCGTTTTTAATAGTAGGTAGGGTGATAACCTCTGCAGTAACACCTTCCTTTGAAGTACTTGGATTCCAGGCTAGTTGCGTACCTCTTAAACTCTGTACTCTGGGCTCAAGCATATCTATGTGAGAAATTCCTCGTTCCCATCCTCGCCATTCTCCCCATTGCTCATTGCGAGCCTCTATACCCCAAGATGCGTATTGTTGTACAGCCCAGTCATTTGCAGCTTGCATTTGTGGTGTACCCACAAGTCTTGGACCAAGCACATCTGTGATCTGGTGGGCAAGCGATTCTAACTGTGAATTTTGTGTGGCTTCCTTTATTAAAGCCTGCACCGTAGCATTGTCTCTCTGAGCTGTGAGTATTGAGCCCATAAGCATACAAAGTACAAGTGAAGTAATACGTATTTTCATTTGGATTGATTTTAGACGTAGAAGTTACGAATGATAAATCAAACTCAATTAGAAAAAGAGGCAATTAACCTCATATATGCTTTGTAATGACTAGCCGGTGCTTAAAGTTTAAGGGATAAAGTTGCCGCTTTCGCGAAAGCAAAATTCGCCCTACTCATTAGTGATAACTACGTTCTCACCATTCTCTTGGTATGAGATTTTAAAGCGATTTGTTTTAAGGTTTGCTTGTAATACAACCTTGTTTACATCATTAGACCACGTGATACCCATTTCGTTTGTAGTACTGTTTGATATAGCCATCGTACCATTAAAAGCAGGAGATGTGTTACGTAATCGTAGCATCGCTAGTTGCATTTGTACCACTGGTTTCTGTAAGCCAGATGCAATATCTTCTTGAGTAAGAGTTGTGCGGTTTATCTCTTTATGACCACCTGTCCCGGCAGCATCTGCGGCGGCATAGTCATTTTTACCTGCAAAGAGGTCTAGGTACCACACCTGTGGGATACCTGGCATAAATATTTGTAACGCTCTTGCCAGTAGTAGCTTATTATCATCTTCACCTAGCGCACTGTAAAAGGTTGCATTTACTTGGTAGTATGAGATTTTATTACCCTCTGGGTCATATATATTTTTAACGCGACCACCACGGTCAAGTATCGTATCTATAATATGCTCAATCTCTTGGTCTTTAAGTAGTCCTTGGTGTGTATTTCCTTCTTTATCTATGATGCCCTTAAGGTCTAAAACAGGGATTCCGTCGTGGCAACCTAGCATATTTACTGTCTTATAGCCCTTTGTAACAACTTCTGTTGCCCATTTTGTGAGCGCCGTATTATCACCAGTCTCAATGGTATGAATCACTAGACCCGGAAAGAAAAAATCATAAATCTGATATCCCTCGCTTGCCACCTCGTCGTGTAAACCTAGTCCATACTCTGAGTGTATTTCTGGTAAAAGGGTAAGATCATACTTTTCGGCAATCTGGCGTATGCGCTCTAAGTAGGTCCAGGTGCCGGGTTTATTAAAAAAGTTAGTCTGTCCTACTTCTTTATGTAAGTAAGCAAAGGCATCAAGACGTAGTATCTTACATCCAAAACTTGCCACCTTGCGCAGTGTTTCATCATAAAAATCCCATACTTCTGGCGCATTTGCATTTACATCCATCTGGCCCAGGTATGATCTATTTTTATGTACTATGTTTAATACATCTTGCTTGTGGGGTTGTACGCTTTCGCGAAAGCGTAATTCCTCTAGTATTCCTCCTGCCTCAATGGTGTCATTAATAAGAGTTATAGTGTGATCTTTATCATCTTGTGATAGACCTAGATGTGCTATGTCTTCAAGAGTAATGGGTTGTAGGGTAATTTTTTGGTAAAAGGTATTCCAGTAAGGGTGCTCTGTGCCGTCTGGAAAAAGTACGTTAAGCACAGGTAGGCCTGGCTTACGCATAAATAACTTATCGAGATATTGCTTTTCTGGAACTGCAACGCCATCTTTATAAGTTGCGGTATGATTTTTCCAGAAGTTATTCCAGTCTATAAAGAAGTCTTTATAAGGTGATGCGTCACCGTTTTTTAATATATCCTTAAACTGTGGAGAACCTACAGAAAGGTGGTTGAGCACAATATCAAATTTGAGCATAATATCTAGCTCTTTAAGTGCGTCAAGATCTGCTTGAGAGACAAGCTCTTTATTAATATTATAATCTACGATAGAAAACCCTCTGTCTAAATCACTATTAAAAAAGGTAGGTAAGACGTAAAATAACGAAAATACATCCTTAAGCGCTGGTTCTTGAAGCAATGCAACGATATCACTGAGGTTAGTACCTATGCTATCTGGATATGCGTTAAGCATAACGCCGTTAGGGATTTGCGAAGTATTTTTTGCCATATCGGTAGTTCTTTGTGTTAACAGGTAAAGACCGTGTTTGAGTAGTTAAAAATAAAGAATCTTTGCTAGTCACAAATAGATATGCACCTACAATTATAATGTTGTATGCTACAGTACCTGTACTAAGCTATAAAAAGAAGTTACAACACTAAAAGTCCTTTTTCTTTAAGTGTTTCCAGAGGTTTTGAAAACCAAAAAAGCTCAAAGTGCTCAAACTGTTCTTCATACGAGCTTTTAAGTTTTGAGAAAGTCATTAACTGCTCACTCTGAGGGATTAGAGCCGGTAGTATAGTAATAAGCCATCTCGCTTCTTCCTCGCTGAGAGTAATTGTAAACTCGTCACTTGTGGTGTGAAATAGGAGTGTGGCAAGCTGTCTCTTTTTCTTTGAGAAGTAACTCACGATAGGCGTTGTACCTATCCAAACTATTTTTGCCGTAGGTTTTACACTTAGTTTTGCCTCTGTGTTGAGACAGTCTTCTATGTAATATGGATCTATAGTAGATGGAGGGATATTAAAATCAAACCAGTCTTGTAACGGCATATCGAAGCCTATACCGTGCATATAATTAAAGAGCGATTTCTTGAGTCCGTAGCTAAAGCTAGCGTGGTCTATCCCTGTGCTATCTGTAAAGTCTACATCATTATTTGCAAAGGTAATCTCATTATAATGGGGTGTCACACCATATGCTTCTGGATCTTGCCCTACGGGACTGTGAGCTGTAAGCGCAAACTGATGCCAAAATCCAGATTGTATAATACCTAACTCAAAGAGCTGTCTTACCATCTCAAGGCTATCTACCGTTTCTTGTACCGTCTGTGTGGGATATCCATACATAAGGTAGGAGTGCACCATAATGTTTGCCGCTGTAAAATTACGAGTAACTTGTGCCACTTGTGCAACCGTCACACCTTTGTCTATAAGTTTAAGCAGCCTATCTGAAGCTACTTCAAGCCCTCCAGACACGGCAATACATCCAGATTCTTTAAGAAGTAAACATAGATCTGCAGTAAAGTTTTTTTCAAATCTAATATTTGTCCACCAGGTTACTACAAGCCCTCTTCGCAGTATTTCTAATGCTACGGCTTTCATAAGAGCCGGAGGAGCAGCTTCATCTACAAAGTGAAAACCGTTTTCGCCCGTTTGAGCGATAAGCGCTTCCATACGGTCTACAAGCGTGCGTGCTGCAACAGGTTCATAAATCTTTATGTAGTCTAGTGAGATATCACAAAAAGTACATTTACCCCAGTAGCAGCCGTGTGCCATTGTGAGTTTGTTCCATCTACCATCACTCCAGAGGCTATGCATAGGGTTTGCAATCTCTATCACAGAGATATACTCATCTAGTAGCAAGTCATTATAATCTGGAGTTCCTACTTGTGCTTGCTTATAGTCTTGTCTTGCCGTGTTATTTTTATAAACCACAGCACCATTTTCTATGAGAAACGTACGTTTATAGGTTGGGTTTTCTACTTTATGTATCACTGCATCTATGAGCAGTGCAACAGGTAGCTCGCCATCATCTAGAGTGATAAAATCTATAAACTCAAAAACTCTGGTATCTGTAATAGAGCGCAGCTCTGTGTTAGGAAACCCGCCGCCCATAGCCACTTTTACCTCCGGGTAATTTTCTTTGATGTAAGCACCACATCTTAGGGCGCTGTATAAATTTCCGGGAAAAGGTACTGAGAGTAGTACTAGTTTTGGAACGCTTTCGCGAAAGCGGGCTTCTAGCAACCCAATGGTTATCTCATCTATATATGTGAGTTCTTGCTGTAACTCGTTATATAATTCGTCGAAGTTATTTGCGCTTTGACCTAGACGTTCTGCATATCTACTAAAGCCAAAATTTGGGTCTACACATTCTACTAGAAAATCTGATAAATCTTCTAGATACAAGGTAGCAAGATGCTTTGCTCTGTCTTGCATTCCCATTTCACCAAAAGCCCAAGAGAGATCATCTAGTTGCTCAAAACGAGAGGCACGCGGTAAGAAGTTATCTGTACAAATGAGTCTAGCAAGCGTCTGGTTTTTACCTTGTAAGAAGGCAATTATTCTATCTAGCGGTTGCACGTACTGCGTACTAAGTGCGAGTATGCGCTGTGCATTTTCTGAGAGTGATAGGTCTTGTGTTTTTACACTATCAAATATTTCTTGAAAGCTATCACTGGTAAATAAATTGAGTATTACCTCAATACCCAGATCCATCTGGTAGCTTGTAATATCTATAGTATTAAGAAAACCTTTTATGTATGCTGTTGCCGGGTATGGCGTGTTAAGCTGTGTAAAGGGTGGTGTTATGAGAAATACGTCTTCCAATAGATTGAGAGGCTCTTTTGTGAGGTGCAAAGATAGTTTAATATCTTACTATCGTTGTGCTGCGATTATTTCTCCTACGGCTTTTTGATACTTCATAGGGTTGCTTGCTTTTTTTATAGCCTTAAAAACCTTCTGTGGGTTGTGTGTAGATTGTGCAAAAAACTCCCAGAAGCCTTGCATTTTCATTTTGATAGGAGTGGGGCCAGAGAGGGCAGCATCATATTGTGCATAAATCTCATCGTGAAACTCTCTAAAGATTGCCCATCTATTTTCTGGATAGGCAGTAGTATCTGCCTTAATCATACTTGGTAAAAAAGGATCTGCAATAAGACCGCGACCTATCATAAAATGCTCGATAGAAGGGAAGCGCGCTCTCATTTTTCTAAACTGTGCTACCGTTGTGATATCACCGTTGTAATATAATTTGTGTTTTGCCGTGTCTATGCATTTTTGAAAACCTTCAAGATCTACTCCGCCTTTATATAATTGCTTACCTAGACGTGCGTGTATAGCCACACTCTTGAGCGGGTATTTTTCAAGAATAGGAAAAGAATCTATAATCTCTCCTGGACTTTCATAACCCAGTCGCATTTTCATTGAGATGGTAACATCTGTTTCCGTATGCGCACGGTCAAGTATGTGGTCTATTTTTTCTGTATTGCAAATAAGTCCAGATCCCATACCGCTTTTTGTGACCATAGGGTAGGGACAGCCTAGATTCCAGTTAAGTTCTTTATAACCTAGCGACTGTATATATTTAATTACAAAAATAAAGTCATCTGGGTCTGCCGTCATTACTTGCGGGATGACCTCTAGCGATGTGTTTACTTCTGGATTTAAGTCTCGCTGGTAAGAGCCTTTTATAACTTGTTTTTTATTAAGTCGTATGTAAGGAGCATAGTAAGTGTCTATACCTCCAAAATATTTTTGTTGTGCATTACGAAAACGAAAATCTGTAAACCCCTGTAAGGGCGAAGAAAGGAGGTGGTAACTCATTAAAACTAGTATCTGCTGCGAAGATAATTTTAATACACCTTAGTCTCGTTATTTTGCACAAAAAGTTACACCCCTATGTATGACATTGTGCCTTACATAGGGGTGCAATAATAATAGGTGTTATCTCGGCTATATCTTAACGAGCATCTTACCGGTGTTTTTACCATCAAAGAGGTCTATAAACGCTTGCGGTATATTTTCAAAACCTTCTACAATAGTATCTTCGTGGTGAAGTTTACCTTCTCCGTACCACTTACTAAGTTGTTGTACTCCTTCTGGAAAAGAATCCATATAATTAGACACTATAAACCCTTGCATCAAGGCACTATTCTTTATTAAAAACACCTGCGGACTCACACCTGTAGGGACTTTATTGTCATTATACACGGCAATTGCACCGCAGTTTATAATACGTGCTTTCTGGTTGATATTAAAGAATACAGCGTCTGAGAGTTCTCCTCCCACGTTATCCCAGTACACATCTACACCATCTGGGCAGGTTCTCTGTATAGCAGCGTTTAGATCATCTTCTGTGTTGTAATTGAAGCCATCGTCATAGCCAAAATCTTTCTTAAGCTTTTCTATCTTTTCATCAGAGCCTGCAACACCTACCACGCGGCAGCCTTTTATTTTTGCTATTTGCCCTACGATACTTCCTACGGCGCCTGCTGCACCAGATACGAGTATGGTTTCTCCTTCTTTAGGTTTTCCTATTTCTTTAAGGCCAAAGTATGCAGTAAGACCGGTCATACCTAGAGTACCAAGATATGCGGGTAGGGGAGCATTGTCTTTTGACACTTTATGTAATTCTTCTCCAGTAGATTTCTGTATCTCTTTCCAGTCTAGCATCCCAGATACATAATCTCCTTCTTTAAAGTTGTCATTTTTGGTCGCTATAACTTTTGCCACTACACCAGAGTGTATAGGCTTATTAAGCTCGAAAGGCGGTACGTAAGATTTTGCATCTTGCATTCTTCCTCTTAGGTAAGGATCTACAGAGACGTATGTAGTTTCTAAGAGTATCTCACCATCATTTATTTCTGGTACTTGCTCTTCTGTAAATTCAAAATCACTAGATGACGGTTTGCCGCTCGGTCTATTTTTAAGTAGTATAACTTTTGTAGTATTCATATCGATTTAGTTTTAATTTAAAGTACAAGTTGTGTTGTATAATTCCTATTCCCTAGGTGATATTAGGTTTTATTTAACGCCGGTTGTAAATATGAAGTTAAGGTACTTTTGAGATGGGGTTTTATTACGCTTTCGCGAAAGCGGACTCACAAACTATAAAAGTAATTGTACTATTGAGAACAAAAAAAGCCGCCTGTCAAGAGGCGGCTTTACCGAGTATCTCACCAAAAATTGTGAGATGCAGGGGGTGGCTTATTCAAGAGTTACAACGAGATCATCTTGAGACACCATTGTTCCATCTGTCACGATTATAGATTGTACTGTACCATCTTTAAAGGCAACAACGGTAGTTTCCATTTTCATAGCTTCTATTATAAAAAGTGGGTCATTTTCTTTTACTTCTTGCCCTTTTTTGACCAGTACTTTATACAGAGAGCCTTGTAATGGAGCGCCTATGTGGTTTTCATTATCTGGATCGATTTTTATGTTTTCTACCTTTTTGATATTAAGGGAAGTATCGTGTACCTCTACAAAACGATTTTCTCCATTTACTTTAAAGAATACCGTGCGCATTCCCTCATCATTAGGAATACCAATAGAGAGTAATTTGATGATCACCGTTTTTCCAGGTTCTAGCTCAATGAGTGTTTCTTCACCTAGTTTCATACCAAAGAAGAAATTCTTAGTAGGTACGAGCGCTAGGTTACCGTATTTCTTATAGTTTTCGTGTGCTTGCTCAAAAACCTTTGGGTAGAGCATATATGATAGAAAATCTTCTATCTCTAGTGGTCTGGTAAACCCTTTTTGGAAGGTCTCTGTAAAGACTTTATACTCCTTATCAAAATCTACTGGCGCAAGGTGTGCATTAGGTCTATCTGTATAAGCTTCTTTATTTTTTAAGATAATGGCTTGTAACTTTTTTGGGAAACCACCTACTGGCTGACCTAGATCTCCTTTAAAGAAGTTTATAACAGACTCTGGGAAGGAAATGGTATCACCACGCTCCATCACATCTTCTGGTGTGAGGTTATTGGTCACCATAAAAATGGCCATATCACCTACCACCTTAGAACTAGGCGTAACCTTTACTAGGTTGCCAAACATTTTATTTACAGCGGCATACATCTTTTTTACCTCAGTAAACCTATCTGCAAGACCTAGAGCAGTTGCCTGAGGGCGCAAGTTTGAGTACTGCCCACCTGGTATCTCGTGCTGAAAGACTTCTGCCGTTCCGGCTTTAAGTCCAGACTCAAAAGGGTAGTAGAGCTCACGCGTATCTTCCCAATAATTTGAAAACTGATTGAGTTTTTCCATCTCAAATGGGTGTTCTCTATCTTGATACTTAAGCATCTCTACTACAGCATTAAAGTTAGGTTGTGAAGTTAATCCAGAAAGTCCTCCTAGAGCTACATCTACCACATCTACATTTGCCTCAATGGCCTTGAGGTAAGTAGCTGTTTGTAAAGAAGACGTGTCGTGTGTGTGCAGGTGTATAGGTACATTTACCGTGTCCTTAAGCGCTGTAACAAGTTCTGTCGCGGCATATGGTTTTAATAATCCTGCCATATCCTTAATGGCAATCATATGTGCCCCAGCATTTTCTAGGTCTTTTGCAAGTTGTGTGTAATACTTGAGGTTGTACTTAGTTTGCTTAGTATCTAGAATATCCCCCGTATAACTTATAGCACCTTCGGCTATTCCTCCTGTAAGATTACGCACGTATTGTATACTAGGTTCCATCGCTTTTACCCAGTTAAGAGAGTCAAAAATACGGAAGAGGTCTACACCATTCTCCCAAGACTTCTCTACAAACTTTTCTATAAGGTTATCTGGATATGCTTTGTAACCCACACCATTAGATCCACGAAGGAGCATCTGGAACAAGATGTTAGGTACTGCCTTGCGTAACTCTCGTAAACGTGTCCAAGGGCTCTCGTGTAAGAATCGCATACATACATCAAAGGTTGCACCTCCCCATACTTCCATACTAAAGGTGTTAGGGTGATTTTTTGCAAAACTTGATGCTACTTTGAGCATATCATAAGAGCGCATACGCGTTGCCAGTAAAGACTGGTGTGCGTCACGCATTGTGGTATCTGTAAAGTGTATTTTTTTCTCCTCTAGTAACCACTTACAAAATACCTCTGGACCTAGCTCTGTAAGCATATCTTTTGTCCCTTTTGGAAACGGATCAGACAGGCTGTAAAGTGGCACTTTTGGGGTTGTAAATACCTTTTTTGGATCTTTTGTTTTTACATCACTATTACCATTTACACTCACATCTGCCAGAAACTGAACAACCTTAGAGGTACGATCTTGAGAAAGTTTAATATTAAATAGGGAAGGAGTATTCTGAATGAAATTTACTGTGGTCTCTCCATTTTTAAAAACATCTGTCTGTATGACATTTTGAAGAAAATGAATGTTGGTCTCTACACCACGTATTCTAAATTCTTTTAAGGCGCGCACCATCTTACGTATTGCACCATCCAGCGTTCTTCCGTGAGCAGATACTTTTACAAGCATCGAATCAAAAAATGGACTCACTTTATACCCTTGATAAATGCTACCGGCATCTAGACGTATGCCCATACCAGAGGCGCTACGGTAGGTTGTTATCTTTCCGTAATCTGGTGTAAATTTATTAGTAGGGTCTTCTGTGGTAAGTCTACACTGTATTGCAAAGCCGTAAGTACCTATAGACTCTTGTCCATAAATCTTTATCTGCTTATCTGATAGTTTATAACCACCAGCCACAAAGATTTGTGTCTTTACAAGGTCAATACCTGTAACCATTTCGGTTACTGTGTGCTCTACTTGTATACGTGGGTTAACCTCGATGAAGTAAATATTATCATCTGCATCTACGAGAAACTCTACAGTACCTATGTTGTTATAATTTACCTCTGTAGCAATAGCTACAGCATACTTATAAAGGTTATCGCGTAGCGTTTGTGATAAGTTATATGAAGGAGCCATTTCTACCACCTTCTGGTGCCTGCGCTGTACAGAGCAATCACGTTCATAAAGGTGTCTTATATTACCGTGTGTGTCTGCTACTATTTGTACTTCTATATGTTTTGGATCTTCTACATATTTTTCTAAAAACATTGTATCATCTCCAAAAGAGTTGAGCGCCTCATTACGTGCAGAGTCAAAACTAAGCTGTAAATCTTCTTCCTTACGTATGATACGCATACCGCGACCACCGCCACCAGAGGCAGCTTTGAGCATTACTGGGTATCCTATTTTTCTAGCTTCACTTAGGGCAGTTTCTAGTGAATCTAAGTCTTTTTTATTACTCTCTATTATAGGTACTCCACAAGATTGTGCTACTTTTTTTGCGGTGATTTTATCACCTAGTGCATCCATTACTTCTGGCTCAGGGCCAATAAATATAATGCCATTTTTTGCACATCTTCTTGCAAATTCTGAGTTTTCAGATAAGAAGCCGTAGCCGGGGTGAATGGCATCTACATTTTTAGATTTTGCTAGATCAATGATTTGATCCATATCTAAATAGGGTTTGAGCGGCTCATTATCTGCTCCTATCTGGTAAGACTCATCTGCTTTGTTGCGATGTTGTGAGTATCTATCTTCATAGGTGTAGACAGCTACGGTTGCAATATTAAGTTCTGTACAGGCACGCAGTACTCTAATAGCAATCTCCCCGCGATTTGCGACGAGGACTTTTTTAATTTTCATTGTGTAAAATAGGTTGTTGTGTTACGAAATCGTTGTAGTAGTAGGGTACAAAAAAAGCCACTTCGATAGGGAAGTGGCTTTGTTGATATTAAATTTTCGCGCAAGCGAATACATAAACATTTAAGTCATTTTCAATACGTAATCTAGTACACATAGTTTTAGTGACTTAAAAAAATGTATTATCCGTCAAAGCGGTATTTACCATTTTCTTCAACATCTGCAGCAATCTGGTTGCGCAGTGCGATTACATTAGGTTGGTTTGTATACTTTGTAAAACGTTTAAGTCCCATAAGCATCATACGTTGCTCATCACCTTCGGCAAAAGAGATAATAGCTTCTTTTGCTTTAGTCTGGATGATATCTACAGCGTTAAATAGGTATAGTTGAGACATTGCAACCTGTGTTGCTTGACTCTCTAGACCAGTGCGCTTAATGTTTTTCTCAGTACGTAGTATAGCACTCTCTGCCATATAGATTTCTATAAGAATATCTGCAGCTGCCATAAGTAGTTGCTGATTTTTCTCTAGCTCTGTTCCAAACTTTTGAGCTGCAGATCCTGCAACCATAAGGAATACTTTCTTAAGGCTCTTGATAAGTGCTTTTTCTTCAGAAAGTGTCTCAGAGTAATCTGGAGTGTCAAAAGAAGGGATACCCATAAGTTCATCCTTTACAGCCATTGCTGGTCCCATAAAGTCTACGTGTCCTTTCATTGCTTTCTTTACCATCATACCTACAGCGAGCATACGGTTAATCTCATTTGTACCTTCATAGATACGAGAGATACGTGCATCACGCCAAGCAGACTCCATAGGAGTATCTGCACTGAAGCCCATTCCTCCAAAAATCTGGATACCTTCATCTGTAGTATTCTGTACATCTTCAGATACTGCAACCTTAAGGATAGAACACTCTATAGCATACTCCTCAACACCTTTAAGCTCTGCTTCTTGGTGTGTGTTACCTTCTGCCTGACGCATAACGATACGGTCTTCAATGTTTTTGGCAGCACGGTAAGATGCAGACTCATCTACATATACGTTTGTAGCCATAAGCGCAAGTTTTTGCTTAATTGCTCCAAAGTTTACAATAGGAGTTTTAAACTGTACACGCTCTTTTGCATACGTTACAGCCTCATTTATCACACGTCTCTGTGCATCAAGACAAGCAGCTGCAAGTTTAATACGACCTACGTTAAGTGCGTTCATTGCGATTTTAAAACCGTTACCACGGTCAGAAAGCATATTCTCTACGGGTACTACTGTATCATTAAAGAAGACCTGACGAGTAGAAGAAGAGTGTATACCTAATTTCTTTTCTTCTTCACCTAGTGTGATTCCATTAGAAGGATCATTTTCTACGATAAATCCTGTAATGTTTTTATCATCTTCTATTCTAGCAAAAACGATAAATAGATTACAGAAACCGGCGTTAGAAATCCACATTTTTTGTCCAGAAATCTTATAGCTCTTTCCATCTTCAGATAGAACGGCTTTTGTTTTTCCAGAGTTTGCGTCAGATCCTGCACTAGGCTCTGTAAGACAGTATGCTCCAAACCACTCACCAGTAGCAAGTTTTGGTACATATTTTTTCTTTTGCTCTTCATTACCATAAAGTGTGATAGGCATTGTACCTATCCCAGTATGTGCTCCAAAGGCAGTACTAAAAGATCCAGTAGCTCCAGAAATGTAATCACAAACAAGCATTGTAGATACAAATCCCATCCCAAGACCATCATACTCTTCTGGTACAGCAACACCTAGTAAACCTAGTTCACCAGCTTTGCGCATAGTCTCCTCTGTGTATGCATAATCTTTCTTTTCAAAACGCTCCCAGTGTGCCCAAAGATCGCGGTCTACAAATTCTCTTGTAGATTCACGCATCATCTTTTGCTCTTCATTAAGATCTTCCATTGTGAAGACATCTTCACAAGCTGTTTCCTTTACGATAAATTGACCACCGCGTAGGATATCATTTTTTGTTGTTTCTGTGCTCATTGCTATTGCTAATTAATTTTTTTCTTTCTCTATAAGAAATATGTACTATAATTTTTTGTTTTTACGCTTTCGCGAAAGCGGAATTACTTCAAGAATTCATAAATCCCTGCAGCTCCCTGTCCGGTACCTACACACATTGTAACCATACCGTATTTACCTGACATATCACGCTTGCGCATCTCGTCAAATAACTGTACTGATAGTTTACCTCCAGTACATCCTAATGGGTGACCTAATGCGATCGCTCCACCATTTACGTTTATAATATCTGGATCAAGTCCTAACTCGCGTATTACTGCAAGTGACTGTGATGCAAATGCCTCGTTAAGCTCGATAAGCTCAATATCATTTTGCTTAAGTCCAGCTTGTTTAAGCGCTTTTGGAATGGCAGCTACGGGGCCTATACCCATTATACGTGGTGGTACACCTGCTGCTGCATAATTTACCATACGTGCGATAGGCTCGATGTTAAGTTCTTTTACCATCTCCTCACTCATAACCATTACAAAGGCTGCACCATCACTCATTTGTGAAGAGTTACCAGCAGTTACACTTCCTCCAGCAGCAAATACTGCTCTAAGTTTTGCAAGTGCTGCTTTATTTGTTCCTGCACGAGGACCTTCATCCTTGTTTACTGTATAAGATTTTGTAGCTTTCTTACCGTTTGCATCTATATACGTTTGCTCTACATCTATAGGTACAATCTGGTCTTGAAAACGATCTTCGGCTAGTGCGCGTAGGGCTTTCATATGTGAGTTATATGCAAACTCATCTTGATCTTCACGAGAGATGTTAAATTCATTTGCTACTGCCTCTGCGGTGTTACCCATTCCCCAGTAGTAATCTTCGTGTCCAGACTTTACTACGGTATCGTAGTTAAGTTCTGGTTTAAATCCTGTCATAGGTACAGAAGACATAGACTCTGCTCCACCGGCGATAATACAATCACCCATACCAGCTTGAATCTTTGCTACTGCCATCCCTATAGTTTCTATTCCAGAAGAACAAAAACGGTTTACAGTTACACCAGGTACGTCTATTACGTCTAGTCCCATAAGAGATATAAGACGCGCCATATTAAGACCTTGAGATCCTTCTGGCATTGCGTTACCTACGATAACGTCATCTATTCTCTTTTTATCAAATTCTGGCAGCTCCTTCATCATATACTGAATCGTTTCTGCAGCAAGCTCATCTGCTCGCTTGAATCTAAAGACACCTTTGGGAGCTTTCCCAACGGCTGTTCTATATGCTTTTACTATATATGCTGTTTTCATTTTAGTTTGCTTTTGGCTATAAGCTGAAAGCTTTAAGCGGTTTATCATTGCCTATAGCTTAGCGCTTAAGGCGTATTGCAGAAACTTTAGTTTCTTAATGGTTTTCCTTTTTGTAACATATGCTGTATACGCTCAAGTGATTTTCTCTCAGTAGCTAGAGATAAGAACGCTTCACGCTCTAGATCTAGTAAATACTGCTCAGAAACTCTTGTAGGCTCAGATAAATCTCCTCCGGCCATTACATAAGCAAGCTTGTTTGCAATTTTCTTATCGTGCTCTGATATATAGTTAGATGCTTGCATAGAGTCTGTTCCTACTAAGAACATACCTAGTGCCTGCTTACCTAATACTAGTACATCGTTACGTTTTACAGGTTGTGTGTATCCCATATCTGCCATTTGGCGTGCAACAGCCTTTGCCGTAGCAATCTGGCGATCGCGGTTTACAACTACAAGATCTTTACCGTGCTTAAGGATGTTAAGATCGTACGCCTCGTGTGCAGAGGTAGATACTTTTGCCATACCTATAGTAAGGAAGTGCTCCTGTAATACGTTAAGTTGTACATCACCTTTATCAAACTTATCTGATGCTCTAAGGGCCATTTCCTTAGATCCACCACCACCTGGTATTACACCTACACCAAACTCTACGAGTCCTATGTAAGATTCGGCAGCTGCGACAACTCTATCTGCGTGTAGTGTCATCTCACAACCACCACCTAGTGTCATACCGTGAGGTGCAACAACTGTAGGAATAGCAGAGTAGCGTAAACGCATACACGTATCTTGGAAATATTTTACAGCAGCATTAAGCTCATCATACTCTTGCTCTACAGCAAACATAAAGATCATCCCAATGTTTGCTCCTACAGAGAAGTTGGTACCTTGATTACCTACTACTAGACCATCAAAGTCTTTTTCGGCTAGATCTATTGCTTTATTTACTCCTGCAAGTACATCACCTCCTATAGAATTCATCTTAGAGCGGAACTCAACGTTTAAGATTCCATCTCCTAGATCTTGTACAGATACTCCCGTGTTTGAGAATACTTCTGTTTGTTTTCTAATGTTATCAAGAATGATAAATGAATCTTGACCTGGTTTCTTTACGTGCGCTTTCGCGGAAGCGGAATACACATAAGTAGCACCATTTTTTACAGAGTAGAAAGTCTCACTTCCAGCAGCAATCATATCTGTTACCCAAGTGGCAACTTCAAGACCTTCTGCCTTCATAAGCTCGATACCTTTTTCTACACCTACAGCATCCCAAATTTGGAATGGTCCGTGCTCCCAGCCAAAACCAGCCTTCATAGCATCGTCTATTTTGTAAAGCTCGTCTGTAATCTCAGGAATACGATTTTGTACATAAGCAAATAGGTGTGCAAAAGACTTGCGGTAAAACTCACCAGCTTTGTCTTTACCACCTACAAGCACTTTAAAGCGATCGTAAACGCTGTCTATATTTTTAGTAAGCTCTAGGGTAGCAAATTTTGCTTTCTTGTTAGAGCGGTACTCCATAGAATCAAGGTCTAGTGTAAGAATTTCTTTCTTACCAGCCTCATTTACACTCTTTTTATAAAAACCTTGACCAGTTTTAGACCCTAGCCATTTGTTTTCCATCATTGTACTAATGAAGCCTGGAAGCTCAAAAAGAGACTTGCGCTCATCATTAGGACAGTTTTCTGCAATACCGTTTGCAACGTGTACAAGGGTATCAAGACCTACAACATCTACCGTACGGAAGGTTGCAGATTTTGGACGTCCTATAACTGGACCTGTAAGTTTATCTACCTCTTCTACCGTCATACCCATATCTTTTACAGTATGGAAAAGTGACATAATAGAGAAGATACCTATACGGTTACCTATAAAGGCAGGTGTATCTTTTGCAACAACAGAGGTTTTACCTAAGTATTGCTCACCATAGTTATTTAAGAAATCAAGAACGCTCTGGTCTGTTTTTGGCCCAGGTATGATTTCAAATAATTTTAAGTAACGTGCTGGGTTAAAGAAGTGAGTTCCACAAAAGTGCTTTTGGAAATCTTCACTACGTCCCTCAGACATAAAGTTAATAGGGATACCAGATGTGTTTGAAGTAATAAGTGTACCTGGTGTTCTATGCTTTTCAAGGTTTTCAAAAACTTGTTTCTTAATATCAAGTCTCTCTACTACCACCTCAATGATCCAGTCTACGTCTTTTACTTTTGCGATATCATCTTCAAGGTTACCCGTTGAGATTCTTTTTGCAAAAGCTTGGTTGTAAATAGGTGACGGCTTACTCTTAAGTGCTGCAGTAAGCGAGTCATTTACCATTCTATTACGTACAACTTTGTCTTGAAGTGTAAGTCCTTTAGCTTCTTCTTTTGCAGTAAGCTCACGAGGAACGATATCTAGCAAAAGAACGTCAACACCTATGTTTGCAAAATGGCAAGCAATACCACTTCCCATTATTCCACTACCGATGACGGCTACTTTCTTTATTCTACGTTTTGCCATTATTTTATTGCGGTTTCTTTTTGGTTAAATACTCTTCTATTTTGAATCAAGTCATTAATGGTCTCAATGACTTCGTAAAAATTATTAATCTTTTCTTCAGATATATTACCGCGCACAGCATCATTAAAAGTTACGACGCGGTTTTTTGAGAAATTTCTTTTTTCTAGCCCAAATTCTGTAAGATGTATAAGAACGCCTCTGCCATCTGCAGGATTAGGTTTACGTTCTATAAGACCTTTTTCCTCCATAGTCTTAAGTGTACGTGATAGGGAAGTAGCTTCCATACCCATACGAGGCCCCAGTGCTGTAGAGGGAGTTCCCTCTTCTGGATCTATACTAAGTAGTGCAAACCCTACTGCCATAGTAACATCATACTCGGCAGCCTGTTCATTATACATTTTCATAACTGCTTGCCAGGTGGCTCTTAAGCAGTAGTCTATAGTTTTATCTTTCATATAGTGCTTCACAAAGTGATTGTAAAGATAATAAAATATACTATGCACGCACAGTAATTAATGCAAATTTATATGAAACTTTTAAGAATATGGTAGTTACGCTTTCGCGAAAATGAGAACATCATAAATATAAGCCATATTATTTAATAAATATGAAGTCAACCATTTAGATAATTACAAGTACAATCAATAACGTTAACATATTCTGTAATAAAGCAACATCATTTATGATTGAATGGTATTTTTGTATCTTAAATACTTAAAAAGTTTACAAGTTATATGATTGCACCAGACATTCCTCAGAATGAAAAACAGCGTATGCTATCGCTATTAAGTTTAGGTCTACTGGATACAGAACAAGAAGATGATTTTGACTACATAACAAAGCTTGCAGCCTACATCTGTAAGACCCCAGTAGCTTTAGTAACACTTGTAGATGAAGATAGACAGTGGTTTAAAAGTAAAGTAGGTATGGCGTTATGTGAGACTTCACGTGAAAGCTCATTTTGTGCGCACGCCATCTTAACTCCAGATGAGATACTAGAAATACCAGACGCCACAAAAGACATTCGTTTTATAGATAATCCACTTACTAAAATGGATGATCCAGTTATCTTTTATGCCGGAGTACCCCTGCGCACCACAGATGGTATGACAATGGGATCTTTATGTGTTATAGATCATAAACCTAATAAATTGAGTAATGAACAGCGCACTGCCCTCATAACACTCGCAAAACAAGTTGAAAGATTATTTGAGTTAAGACTAGTTAATAATCAATTAGAGCAAACCAAGGCGAGTCTTACAAAACATAATACATTGCTCAAGGATTTTGCAGGTACTGTATCACACGATTTAAAAATGCCTCTTGCAAATTTGATACTTACCTCAGATATATTAAAAAAGAAGTATACAGCATCACTAGATGAGTCTGGAGTAAATTACCTTGGGTATCTCAAGAAGTCTTCACTCTCTATGAGCAACTATATAACAAACATACTTGCTCACTACGAGAGCACAGCATATGATAGAGAAGACGCCCACGAGTTTATGTTTAACGATATGTTAGAAGATCTAGTAGATCTATTAAATATAAACTTTGAGTGTGAATTTCATTTTCCAGAAGTGAATATAGAACTTAGATGTAACCGGTCTGCACTTGACCAGATATTTTTAAACCTTATAGGTAATAGTATAAAGTATAATGATAAAGACCATACTATTATAGATATAGATGCTACAGAATATGATGATTATTATGAGTTTACCATCAGAGATAACGGGCGTGGTATAGAAGAAGAAAAGTTAGAAGGTATTTTTACCCTGTTTAGTACAGTTGGGCACCTAGATAAAAATGGAGAGAAAGGCCACGGTATAGGATTATCTACGGTAGAAAAATTAGTACATAATCTAGGTGGTACCATAAGTGTATCCTCAGTGCTAGGTGAGTACACAACATTTACGTTTACAGTTGCCAAAAGTTAAAGTATATTAAATATTCGGTTCTGGTGCGCTTCTTCTGTTAGTAAAGCGTTAATAGATATGGATGTTGCTGTTTACTCTATTACCTTTAGGTCACACTATCCAATCTAACCAATAAATGATCAAAATTTACAAAGCATTTCTTGTGATACTATCTATTGTAATCACAAGTCAACTTGTTGCTCAAGACTTACCCGTCGCAACAATCCAGAAGAATATCGAATCTTTTAAAGAAAATCCGCGAGGCCCCTATAAAAAAATAGAGTGGTTTTGTGAAGATGGTACGATGCGAGAAGCACGTGACCCTTGTCCAGATAATATAGGTGGTGGTGTGCAGCACGCAAGTTATAGTGAAGATCTAATAACGCTAGGTACTAAGTATCACCTCTTTTTTGCAGATATACTTGCAAACACAGATAAGGTAGCTTTCTGGGATGTAACAAATGATAATAGCCGCATCAAACAATATCAACTAGCTAGATACCTTGCAAGTGTAGATAATGGTTGGGTACAGCGCAAGTCACAGTTTTACCGTGGTGCCATCCAGTCTGAAGATGAGGAGGCCTGGGGCGTTGAGTTTTATGAGTGGTTATTGCGTAGCGATACTCGTTTTAGACAAAACTACTATTTACTACGCCAGACCTTACGTGATATTCCTCACGATGGCGATAGCAACATTGCCCAGCGTATGCGTAGTGAGTCAAAAATACTCGCAGAGACCTACCCAAAGTTTATGGATGCCCGTATTAAAATACACGGTAAGCCCAGTGTGAGTGACATCCAGATGGTTCAAGAGTTTAGAGCAAAACATAAGAAAGACCTCTCTGATGAAGTGAAAAAGCAGTTTGACCAACTAGAAAAAACGCTCGCCGAGTTTTATACACCTATCAATTTTAAGGAACTACAGAGCCAAGTAAATGCTATCTCTGTAAAAAATGATTTAACAGAACGCATTAGCACGTTTTTAGAATCAGCTGCTCAGGATACCTCTGCGCAAACACTTGTGCCAGAAATTGCAGATGTACTCTGTTATATACGTCAAGACGTACTTACTTTACGTAGATCTAGTGACCGCCTTGCGATGCTAGATTTATCTAATGAGCTGGAAGATATATTACTCCTAAAGACACAAGAGTGGCAACCAGAAACTTTAAAGGAGCTACTTTATAAAATACAAACCCTTTCATATGCAGCAACAGGTACAGGACTTATTGAGTTAAATGAGTGGGCAGCAGTAGAGCCGTATTTACAAGCAGATAGTTACCACAATGACAAGAGTGTCGAGCAGCTTAACGATTTTCTGGCGACAGCTAGAGGAGTTGTAGAGTGGAGCGCCTCACAAGTAAAAGCAAAGTATCAAGAAGTAGTTGACACTTACGCAACTTTTGAGCCTAAGGCTTATGGATTTATAGATGACCGCGTGCGATCTTCTGTTGCATTAGATCTCGGTGAGAGTGTGAGCACGCTAGGTGCGTTTATAGCAAAGCATTCTGGGCTTGAAAATAAGGTAATGGATATAGATGGACAGTCTTCTGTGAGAGGATTAAACCCTGGTTATGCCTACGGTGAGCTTGTTGTTATAGAAGGTTCTCCAGAAGGTATAGAAGTGGATACAGAGAAGATATACGTCTTTGAAAAACCGCCGTCAGACCTCAAGCCTGTGGCTGGTATTATGACGGTATCAGAAGGTAATCTGGTTTCACACGTGCAGCTACTAGCTCGTAATTTGGGAATCCCTAATGCGGCATTGTCTCAAGAGAACCTTCAAGATTTGAGCAAATATAGCGGCAAGAAGGTCTTCTATGCTGTTTCAAATAAAGGAAGTGTTATCATAAAAGGCGAGGACGATATTACAAATGAGGAGCGTGAGTTATTCTCAAAGAAGCAACGTTCTACAAGTCAGGTGACCGTGCCTGTAGAGAAGATTGCGCTCGATAAGAAAGACATCATAAATATGCGTGATCTAGATGCAAGCGCGTCTGGAAAGCTCGTAGGGCCTAAGGCAGCAAACCTTGGGCAGCTCAAAAAGATGTTTCCAGAGCAGGTGGTAGAAGGTCTTGTTATTCCTTTCGGCATTTTTAAGGACCATATGGATCAAAAAATGACTAATTATGAGGGTTCTTACTGGGAGTTTTTAAATAACGCTTTCGCGAAAGCGGAACAAATGAAAAGTAACGGCGCGTCATCAAAAGAGATAGAGACGTACCAACTGCAAGAGTTGAAGCGATTACGAGAGGCCATAAATGTGATGACGCTCAAGCCGTCATTTGTAAATAGCCTGCGTGCAGATTTCCAAAAAGTCTTTAAATCGCCTATGGGTAAAACTCCGGTATTCTTGCGTAGTGATACAAATATGGAAGACCTTGAAGAATTTACTGGCGCAGGATTGAACTTGACGCTTTTTAATATTCTTGATGAGGATAAAATTTTAAAAGGAATTAAAGACGTGTGGGCTTCTCCATATACGGAGCGTAGTTTTAAATGGCGCCAGCAGTATCTAAGCAACCCAGAAAATGTGTTTCCTTCTATACTTATCATTCCTTCGGTAGATGTGGAGTATAGCGGTGTGATGATTACAAAGGGTATTAATCAAGGTACAGATGAGGATCTTACTATTGCCTTTAGCCGTGGGGCAGGAGGAGCAGTAGATGGACAAGCCGCCGAAACTAGACTTGTTACCGCTACAGATACACGCTTACTATCGCCAGCGAGACAGGCAGATTTTATTAGACTGCCAGCAACGGGAGGTGTGAAGAGAAACATCGCAACCTTTGACGAAGAGATTCTCAATGAGAAAAACATAAAGGATATACGTGCCATTGCCCAGTCTATAAGAACACGATTACCAGAAATGACAGGTTCTGACTATGATGGGGCTTATGATGTGGAGCTTGGTTTTGAAAATGACAAACTATGGCTGTTCCAGATACGACCATTTGTAGAAAATAAAACGGCAAAGTCCTCAGAATATCTTGAGGCAATCTCACCAAAAATTGACAAAGACTTTTTAATAACGCTTGACGCACCTATAAACTAATGAAAACATATATCACACTAACATTTATCGCCTTATCGACTTTATTTGTAGCGATGCTTTATCCTATAGACGGATATGATACAACGGGTATAAAACGATTGTACCGACTTCAGAAAATGGAGATGGATAGTATTGCAAACAAGCGTATTCCTAATGGCGCTTATTTAAAGCTGGAGGATATCAAGCTCAATTTGCTTTCGCGAAAGCGTGATTCTCTTGGAGCAATACTAGTAGAAGACAATGATTTTGCCAGAAAGATTGCGAGAATTACACCCGGTGGAAACTACTCACTTGCGGTACTTGATATGACTAATCCAGATAGTTTAAAATATGCGGCTCACAGAGAAAACGTAGGGTACCAGCCAGGAAGTGTAGGTAAAATTGCTGTTCTCAACGGTTTCTTTACAGAGCTTGCAGAGGTATATCCAGATAACTTTGAGTTACGTACGGGGCTTATGTGTAATAAACGAGTGAAGGCTCGCTACTGGGGAACAGGAGATCACCACACGATACCTGTGTATGATATAGACAGTGATAAGTTAACTAAGCGACAAGTGGTTGCTAGTGATGAGTTCTCACTGTATGAATGGGCAGATCATATGGTCTCTGTGAGTAATAACGGAGCTGCGAGTGTGTTGTATAGAGAGACAATGTTGCTAGACGCCTTTGGACGAAAGTATGCAGACCTCACCGAAGAAGAAGCAGAAAATTACTTTGTAGAGACCGATAGAGACTCTCTTACGAGTCAAGCAAACCGAGTGGTGAATCAGCCATTAAGAGATCTAGGAATTACAGAAGACGACTGGAGACTAGGAGGGATGTTTACGCGTCCAGCTGGTAAGTACGTAGGTCGTGAGGGTGGAAGTATAGGAACACCTAAAGGGCTTATGAAATTTCTAGTAGCGCTAGAGCAAGGAAATGTAATAGATGAAGAAAGCTCGCTTGAGATGAAGCGATTGTTATATATGACAGACAGACGTATACGTTATGCACACTCTAATAGACTAGATGATGCGGCGGTGTACTTTAAGTCTGGCTCGTTTTATAAATGCGATCGAGAGAAAAACCCCAACTGTAGCGACTATGCAGGTAATGTGTTTAACTATATGAACTCAGTGATTATTGTGGAGCAGCCTAATGGTAAAAAATACATCGTATGCTTGATGACTAACGTACTTAATAAAAATTCTGCAGGTGCGCATATGTACTTAGCAAGTAGTATTGATAAGGTGGTAAATCCCACATAAAAGACTATTACAGTTTTATTAAAACGCCTTCTAGTTGGTACTAGAAGGCGTTTACTTTTGTTGCTGTTTTACGCGTTGTAGACTTGTTGATACACGCATAGCAAGTTTTGCAATGTTTGTGTTTTTATGCTTTGTAAAAGATTGAGTAATGGCAATATACTTTGTGTCTTCTAGTATCTCAATAAGGTGGAGCATAGCGATATTCATCTGTCTGCTGCGATTACGAATGAGGCTTCGTACAGCATCAAATTCTGTTTGTTCTACCATTTCTTGAGAATGTAGATTATCAACATCTGTGTCAATGATATGTACTTCAAGCAATGGCAGGATCTTATTTTTAAGTTTGATATGTAAGAGGTTGTCAAGAAACTCTATGGCGTTAATTCTCGCTGTATCATCTTTACTTTTAATACCTAAAAACGCAGCACTTATATCTTCTTGATTGTAACGTATACTTAATAATGTAAAGATGCTATGTAGACTTTGATCTACTTGTTCCTTTAAAATGAGTACTATGGCTTCACGGGCGAGTAAGACCTCTGTTTCTTTAGCTTCCTCTTGAGAGTCTGCTGGCGGATTGTTTACAAGTTTTGTGAAGGTAGCAAGGGCGTTAAGCGTGCTTTGGTAGTAGTTGCTCTCTAGTAATATGTATCTGGAGATTTTACGCTTATCAATAGTAAGCGACGGGTTTTTACTACTTAGTTTTAGTAATGACTTTGAGGCATTTTTACGTACGATGAGGTTGTTACTACCTAAAAATTTGAATAAGATTTTTACCGCATTTTGAGAGTTAAATGTTGCGATCACCTTTGGTAGATTTCTTTTGATATCTAGACTAAAGGCATCTTCATTTTCTAGCCTGAGAAGTGTTTTTGTAATCTCTGGCCCATATTGAGTAAGGCTTTTTATTGCTGCTTTACGTAGTTTTTTATTTTCTAGAAACTGGAGGAGATTCCCAACAAAGAGTGGGTCTGTGGTAATGCCTGCAGCTTCAATAGCTTTCTTTGCTACCTTTTTATTTTTATTGCTGAAGTGAATTGAGATGAAGTAGTAAAACTCGTTAAGCCCTGAGTAGGCAATGCTAAGAAGCAGATCTGAAGTTTCGGCAACATTTTCTAGTCCTTCTGGTGTGCCTAGCCGTTCTATTTGAGTTGCAATACGATCTCTTAAATTAAACTGCTTTCCAAGATTTGTATTGAGGCGTGCATCTTGTGCCAGGCATAACAGCGCGGCATTTGCAATGGGTTTTTCTGGATGATCTAGATAGGTTGTAAATAGTTCTTTATCGTCTATTTTAGTGTGATGTAGTAAATACTGTAATGTGGCTATAATAAGTGCGTTGTCGCTAGTGTGAAGCAGGGCTTTGATTTTATGTAATGCAGTACCTTCTTTATAATAATACAACTCCTCAATAGCTGCTATTTTTATAGCATTAGAAGGATGATCTAAAAGTGCTACTATTTGCTTTTTTAAAGGATTAAGCCTAGCCGATGATAATCTAGATAATAGAGTGAGAATCTCGCTTTCTTCGCCATTTTGTAAAATATGTCTTGCAGTAGCGATGGTACGTTCTTTTCTGAAGTTTCGTTTGGACTCATCTTTATTGAGCAGTAAACTCTTGAGGTTGGACCTAAACGAATCAAAGTAGGCATCTCTAAGCTTGTAGATTAATAAGAGCCATATAAACAAGAAAAAGATCGTAAGAATGGTCACAAACTTCGTGTCTAGTTCCATACCCTTGATTACAAAAATGAGTAGAAAACCAGCAATACCTGTGGCTACACTATCTACCACAATATCTATAAATGATTTTGCTTGATTTTTTATAGCATACGGTATGGGTAAAATAGAAAGTTCTGCAGCTGCTTTGTTTATAGACTGCTTAAAACTACCGTCTAACCCTTTTATGATAATAAGTACCCAAAGCTCCGGAACCGTAAGAAATAGGAGGGAACCTAAGGCAATACCTAGTGGTAGTATAAGCATTGTTGAGGTTACGCCTAGATAGCTTAAGACTCTATTGGTAACAAAAAGTTGTATGAGTAAAGCTACCACATTAAAGGAAGAAAACCAGAACCCTAAAAAAGAAGCAAGCTCATCTGAGTCTGGAATAGCCTTGTGCGCAAAATCACTAAATTGGAAATCAACCAGCTTTGCTACCAGCACACTTATCCCGATTATAGATGCTAGGTATAGTAAATGCTTAGATTTTAAGATGATTTGAAAAGCATTACGATCTGGGTTAGACACTTGGTGTATCTCTTTCTTTCTCGTATACATAGAAAGCGTGCGTAACCTTAAATTCCAAATACGATAGAGTATAGGCACACAGCATAAAATGAGAATCCCTGCAATAAGAATAGACGTTTTATTCCCAAAAGCCGCCGAAATTAAGGTCGTTAAGTACCCACCAAAAATCCCACCGGCAATAGCGCCAGAGCCTATAAAACCAAAGAGTCTCTTTGCCTCTCTCACATTGTAAACCATATTTGCCAGTATCCAGAATTGTGAGGTAACCACCACAGCAAACAAGGATATGAGAACGTAGTAATAATAAAGCAGCCAGACCTCAAGAAATTTATAATGCAAGGCGACAGAAAGCAACATAAAAAAGAAGCCAAAAGCGCATAAGGTTATCGTAGCGACCTTTTTAAAAGAATATCGTTTTAGAGCTTTGTTATAAAAGTAAGAACTTAAAATAGCCACAGCGGCAACAAGAAGATACCCGTAAGGCAATCGCTCTGCACCAAGAGCCGATAGAAATAATGCGTTTACAGTAGGCTTTACAATAAGTAGCACTGTAATCACCAGAAAGATGTACAGCTGCATAAAAAAAGAGATGGTGATCTCACCATCTCTTATATCAAAGGCTTTCTTGTAAAGACTTTTAATCATTTATTGCGTTTATAATGAGTTTCCCTAGTTATAGGCTAAAGCTCGTGATTTTTTCATTGCTTTTTCTAAAGGAATTACTAAATCTCTTACAATTTGCTCACCCTGTGTATCTTCTATAAGAGCCACTAGTATATACTTGCGCTCAGGTCCCCATACCAATACAGAGTCAGAGTGCCAGTTCTTCCAAGATCCAGATTTCCTGTAGATGTCTGCCTTAGGAGCAATTTTATCTAGCGTGTTTACAAATTTATGGTGTAGCGCTGGGTCTTTCATAATATCCAGCATCTCTTCAGACTTTTCTGTACTTACTAGATTACCCATTGCAAGCTGGTAGTAAAAACTACATACCTGTCTAGCTGTAGCCGCGTGACTTAATCCTTTCATAGGGTCTGGGTTACGCTTTCCGCCAGCAGCATATCTCTTGCCTACCCATAAACCACCGCCTACTTCTTCATCATACAGCTTGAGTTGGTCACTGCGCAGTACTTGTTCTATTTTATCATAGCCCACACGGTCTATCATACGAGTAGAGGCAGCATTATTAGACTTACTTATCATAAGTCGCATATCCTTACGTATTTCTCTAGAGTCTTGTAGTTCGCCATTTTCTATAGCATCCATTGCGGCAAGAAGTATGGCAATCTTAGGTAAACTTGCGGCATACATCATAAACTCATCATTGATACCTGCATACTCTATATTCTCTAAGTTGGACATATCTACAACGCCTATAGACATTCTATTAGACTTCACTAGATTTTTCCATTTTGAGTTTTTATTAATCTCTTGTATTAAAAGCTCTCTCAATATAGGACTCGTATGAGTCTCAAGAGGCTCTACAGCGTCCATCTGTATAGGAAGCTCCTGAGCACTAAGTACAGAAGACATTATAACGCACACTATAAGCGTGATATATTTCATATAATTCTATTTATTAAAGGTTCAACCTAAGTATACAAAAAGGCTGCCAAAGATAGCTAGTATTACTGTTAATTCCATCCCAAACTGTTAATGTTTACAGCGCCCAAGTGTTAAGTCTAGTAACGGTTTTGATATGGGTTTGTTGTGAGTGGTGTTTGATAAATTACGCTTTCGCGAAAGTGGAAAATCAGAAAGATCGTATAGTAAAAATTATTGATTAAAAGGACTTAGAATTTTGTGCTGAGTGTCGCTTAAGTAGACTTGTTTTTAACTCAGTTTTTTTGCTACGTAATGTTTTTTATTCAATCGTTAAACCTCTATCTATTAATATTGAGTAAGCATTATCAAAATCAGATGAAACAGTTTTCCAGTCAGATTTCAATTTTTCAGGTCTCTTTATAAAATTCAAGAATTTTCTTCCTTTGTGTAATTTTTCAGTTTCTAAATCTGTTAACCTTTTTAATGTAGAAATCTCATTTATTACATTTTCTAGTGTTTTTCTTTCTTTTTTCAGTCTTTTATTATTTAAAGACATTCGTAAACCAAGTTCAAATTTTGTTGCTTTTTCAAAATACGAATCAGGTAAATCACTATCATTTATCTCTCCAAATTTTAGATAACATTTTTTATAAAATTCTATTAATGATTCTTCAGATTTAATTAATCCAACATAATCAATATCATCTTTTTTAATGTTTACATCATTATCAATTAAACCGCTATTATAGACTACTATAAAGTCAATTTTCTTTCCGATTAATTTAATGAAATCAAAATAGTCACCGTGTCTTATTGCTGCAAATTCATTTTTAAAATCAGAAGTGTCAAGATTGTTTTTCAAGACCTTATACATATAGCCAATTACGACTTGTACTATTAATTTTTGTTGCATTTCATAATGTTTGGTAACGGTTTCGGCTATGAGTAATTGCGTGGTTTAGTATTTAATTTTGCAAGTACATACTAAACTGAAAATCTGCAAGAATTTTCAGAAGTATTCGAAAATAAACAGGTTGACTAAGAATAATATGTGTTTTCCTCATCTCGAGTTTTGCTTTTCTGTCTGTAACTTGTAATCAATAAAATTGATTAAATTACGTATCCCTTTTGGGATTCCTTGGGTAGATTTTATTGTCTTTGTGTAGCTGTTAGTTATTAAATTCAATTCAAAACTAGGCCCATCAAATCCAGCAAAGTTATACTCTTCCTCATATTTCTCTAGTTGCAATATTTCTATGTATTGTTCTATTTGATGGAATGTAGAATCAGACAATGTATTTTTAGTTAGTTCAAAATCATTATCTGCCTTTATGTATTCTATCTTCTTGTTATTTGTGATACTTAATCGTCTAAAACCATTTGAAGATATAAATGTTGGATTTATTTTTATCTTGAGTTCTACGATTTCTAAATAAGGCAGCTGTATTAGTTCTTTTTTTAATAAAACTATTGGGTAATCATATTGATTCAATGGGCTTAAAAACATTTTGTTTTTAGAAATTGGCTCTAAATAGTACTTTTTCACCTCATCAAAATCTGTCTGGAAGTGAAGTTGAATTTTATTAGAAGAATGAAATTTACCAATTTCACTATAATCAGATTCTTTTTGAAATAATAGATTTCTTACAACGAGTGAATCCTTAAAATGATAACTGTTGCAAAGTGAATCTATCCAAACTGAATTTTCTAATTTATGTATAGAATCTGAATTGCCATTTTTGTTACTACAACTAGTTAACAAACCATAAACTATTACAATGATAATTATTCTCATTTTAGATCTTTTGATTGATTCAATTTAGATTTATATATAATTTAATCTAACTCAACCCCCTAAAACCCTACCGCAGTATCATCACCACGTCTATCTGCACCGCCTTCTAGTGTGCCATTAGGGAGGACTAAAATACCGTCTACTTTACCTATTACGGGAGAGCGCTCTTCATTGGTTTCATAACCCTTTTCTTGTAGTCCGTTTATGATGGCTGGATCAAAGCTGTTAGGTTCAAATAATACCACATCTGGTAACCACTGGTGGTGAAAACGTGGTGCGTTTACCGCCTCCTGCATTGTCATCCCAAACTCGTGTACATTAAGTACCGTTTGTAACACAGAGGTAATTATGGTAGATCCTCCAGGCGTACCTACGGTCATCCAGAACTCGCCATCTTTTTCTACTAGGGTAGGAGTCATACTAGACAGCATACGCTTGCCTGGCTCAATTTTATTTGCCTCGGCGCCTATAAGCCCAAACATATTAGGCACTCCAGGTTTACTAGAGAAGTCATCCATCTCATTGTTTAAAAAGAAGCCTAAATCACTCGCATATAACTTAGATCCATAAGCGCCGTTAAGTGTGGTTGTTACTGCAATGGCATTACCATACTGGTCTACCGCGCTGTAGTGCGTTGTTTCCATACTCTCATAACCTGGCAAGGCACCGTGTGTCATATCGCTAGACTTTGTAGCGGTGTCCCAAGAGAAGGTTTCCATTCTGTTTTTTGCATACACATCAGAGATGAGTGTGTCTATAGGGATGTTTACAAAATCTGGATCTCCTAGGTAAAAACTTCTATCTGCATACGCGCGACGCTCTGCTTCTGTAAGTAGTTGTATACTCTCCACACTGTTGTGACCATATTGTGAGATGTCATACGGTTCTATCATTTGCATAATTTGTGATAAACAAACCCCACCAGAACTAGGCGGACTCATAGAGATCATTTTTAAGTTATCATACTCAAAGGTTACCGGTGTGCGCCACTTTGCTTCGTATGCCGTAAGATCTTCCATTGTGATGATCCCACCTTTAGATTGTAAGAAGTCTACCAGTTTTTGGCCCGTCTCACCTTTGTAAAACTCGTCTTTACCATTTGCTACGATGCGCTCTAGTGTTTGTGCGAGAGCTTCGTTTTTAAGAGTGTCCGCTTTCGCGAAAGCGTTTACATATATAATACTATCTCCGTTAAGCTCTTTAAATTTATCTTGTAAAGCGCCAAACCTTCCTGCTTGGTTTTCTGTAATCACATACCCATTGCGAGCAAGGTCAATTACTGGCTTGAGAATGGTCTCCATAGGTAGTGAGCCAAATTTCTCGTGCACGGCAAACATACCTGCAAGCCCACCTGGCACGCCCACAGCAAGACTTCCCTCTGTGCTTAAACCTGGTATCACATTACCGTCTTCATCTAGGTACATATCACTTGTAGCCGCACCAGGTGCCATCTCGCGATAGTCTAGCGCTCCTATATCACCATCTTTAGTACGGTATACTAGAAAACCACCACCACCTAGACTACCGGCAAACGGGTAAGTCACATTGAGCGCCATATCTGTAGCAATCATTGCGTCAAAAACGTTACCACCTTGCCTCATAATCTCAACGCCTATGCGTGAAGCCTCCTCTCTCGCCGAAACGACCATAGCCTCCTGAGCAATAAGTCCCTGTACGGGTGCGGGAGCAGGTGCTTCTGTCTTACAGTTTATAAATAATAGGGGAATGCAGAGTAAGAGTAAATACTTCATAGGTTGGATTTGTAATTATATGATAAACTTAAAGTTCTTCTAGTTTTAATGCAACAAAGGCTTGTAATTCTTTAAAGAAGCGTGTGAACTCATCTTCAAAGGCTTCATAATGTTCGGCAAGGTCTTCTATGGCTTTGTCCATCGCTACGCGCCGTTTTGTGCGTATGTTCATATTGTAAAGCACAGTGCCTATGCCTTGCATAGTTGCATAGCTGAGGAGCCAGTTTTGCTCCATCATAGGGATCATCATTTTCTGTATGCGACCCGTGAGCAAGTGGTGATGGTCTTGTAGTAGCTGGTAAAAGTCATCTATGTACACATCTAGCGATGTGTCGTGATAGTTGTTCCAGTTTTTGGCTAGAAAGTGATCATAAATAATATCTACTATCACACCAGAGTAGTGACCATACTTTGCGTGCAGGCGTTTTGTACTCTGCTTTACAATAGGGTGACTATCTGTGTAGCTATCTATCCAGCGATGCACGAGTATACCTCGCTGTATATCATCACTATACTTGAGGTACTTTTTACCTTTTATACCATCTGCCATAAAGTTGCCTATAGTTTCCATAGGTAAGCCATCGGTAAGGTAAATGTGTGCGAGAAAATTCATAGTGGTGAAGTTAATAGGAAAAATTAACCTGTTCAAAGATTTTATGAGGCATTGTGAAGCAATGCATTCTTGTTAGGCTGGTACGTATGTGTTTTAGTACTTTTGTTTAACAATCAAAAAAACGAAGATTAATTACGCTTTCGCGAAAGCGTACTCAAAATTTACATATGACATTAATAAAATCTATATCAGGAATACGTGGTACCATAGGAGGTCGCACGGGTGAAAACCTTACACCAGTAGATGCAGTAAAATTTGCTGCAGCATACGGTGCGTGGCTCAAAAATGATCGTAATAAAGAAACCTACAGAGTAGTAGTAGGGCGTGATGCACGTATATCTGGATCTATGATACAAGAGCTTGTGATGAACACGCTCGTGGGTATGGGAATCCATATTATAGACCTTGGCCTCTCTACCACACCTACGGTAGAAGTTGCCGTACCTATGGAACACGCAGATGGTGGTATTATACTCACTGCCTCGCATAACCCAAAACAATGGAACGCGCTTAAACTATTAAACAGTAAGGGGGAGTTTCTTAATGGAGTAGAAGGGGAGAAAATTTTAAATTATGCAGATAATGAAGATTTTACCTTTGCAGAGGTAGATGATCTAGGTAAAATCACAAAAAATGATGCCTACATAGATTTGCATATAGAAGAGGTAAAAAACCTTGAGCTTGTAGATGTAAACGCTATTAAGGAGGCTAAGTTTAAAGTAGTGGTAGATGGTGTAAACTCTACGGGAGGTATTGCCATACCAAGATTACTAGAAGAGCTAGGCGTAGAGGCAGTAAAATTATACTGTACACCTAACGGGGAGTTTCCTCACAACCCAGAACCACTTAAGGAGCACCTAGGTGACATTTGTAAGATGGTGGTAGATGAAAATGCAGATTTTGGTATCGTAGTAGATCCAGATGTAGATCGTCTTGCTTTTATAGATGATAAGGGAGAAATGTTTGGAGAAGAGTACACCCTCGTTGCTTGTGCAGATTATGTGCTAGGAGAGACTAAGGGTAATACGGTGTCAAACTTATCTTCTTCACGTGCGCTACGTGATATCACGAGAAAACACGGCGGAGAATACTTTGCAAGTGCCGTAGGAGAGGTAAACGTAGTACAAACTATGAAGGACCAAAACGCTGTAATAGGCGGAGAAGGAAATGGTGGAATTATCTACCCAGCATCGCACTATGGTCGTGATAGCCTGGTAGGTACGGCGCTTTTCCTTACACACCTTGCAAAGCTTAAAATCTCTGTGAGCGAACTCAAAGCTAGTTATCCTCCATACTTTATGAGTAAGCAAAAGATCCAGCTCACACCAGGTCTTGACGTAGATGCTTTACTAGAAAAGATGGCTGCCAAATATGCAAACGAAGACGTGTCTACGGTAGATGGTGTAAAAGTAGATTTTGAAAATCACTGGGTACACCTACGTAAGTCTAATACAGAACCTATTATACGTATCTACACAGAGGCAAGCACACAAGCCGAAGCAGACCAAGTTGCAAATGATATGATTGCTACCATAAAGGAAGTAGCTGGTATCTAGAGAGATATAGCGATTAAAAAAAGAGGGCAATCGCCCTCTTTTTTTGTGCTTAATTTTAAATATCTTTACAATGCAAACTATTGATTATGAATACATTAAAGTCTACTAAACCTAGCGGTAAACTAGAGAATTACTTTTCACGCTTTCGCGAAAACATCATTGGTATTAACCAAAGTTTTCAATCTCCATACGGAACAAAGCAGCTTTTATATACAGACTGGACCGCCTCAGGAAGATTATATGGTCCCATAGAGGAGAAGATGTTACGCGACTTTGGTCCCTACGTAGCAAATACCCATACAGAGACGACCGTCTCAGGTACTGCTATGACAATGAGTTATCATAAAGCAAAACACATTATAAAGCAGCACGTAAATGCAGATGAGAATGATGTACTCATAGTAGGTGGTAATGGTATGACGGGTATGATCAATAAATTTCAGCGCATACTTGGATTAAAAGTACCAGAAAACATAAAGAAATTTACAGAAGTACCTGCAGAGATAAAGCCCATTGTTTTTGTAACACATATGGAGCATCACAGTAATCAAACTACGTGGCTAGAGACTACGGCAACAGTAGTGGTCGTACCTGCCAAAAAAGATGGACGTTTTTGTATACAAATGTTTGAACAAGAACTGCTCAAATATGAAGATCACCCTTTCAAAATAGCATCTATTACTGCTTGTAGTAATGTAACAGGTATACAGACACCATATCACGATGTGGCGAGACTTATGCACGCTCACGGTGGTTTATGCTTTGTAGATTTTGCGTGTAGTGCGCCTTATGTGCATATTGATATGCATCCAGATAATAAAGAAGAGCGCCTAGACGCTATTTTCTTCTCTCCACACAAGTTTTTAGGAGGTCCAGGCTCTTCTGGAGTTTTAATCTTTAATAAAGATTTATATAAAAACGTGGTACCAGATAACCCAGGTGGAGGCACCGTATCGTGGACAAACCCTTGGGGAGAGCATAAGTATATAGATAATATAGAGGAGCGTGAAGATGGAGGTACTCCGGGTTTCTTGCAAACCATACGTACAGCCTTATCAATTAAAGTAAAAGAAGAGATGGGTGTAGATAATATACTCGCTCGTGAGCACGAACTTATAGACATCATTTGGAATGAACTAGAAGCGGTAGAAAACGTAAAAATTCTTGCAGGTGATCATAAGGATAGACTAGGTGTTATTTCTTTTTATATAGAAGAGTTGCACTTTAATCTAGCGGTAAAATTACTCAATGACCGTTTTGGGATACAAACTAGGGGCGGTTGTAGCTGCGCAGGAACTTATGGGCATTATTTACTCAATGTAGATCAAAAAACATCAAACTCGCTCGCCTGTGAGATAGATGCAGGTAACTTAATACAAAAGCCAGGATGGATACGTATGTCTATTCACCCTACCATCACAAATGAGGAAATAGCTTATGTATGCGCGTGTATAAAAGAACTAGCTTTACATCACAAAGACTGGTCTCAAGATTATATATACCAACCTTACTCAAACGAGTACCTACATAAAGACGATAAGGCAACCTCTTTGAGTCGTAGTACTGCTATAGACTCTTGGTTTGAATTTTAATGCTATTTCTTAGGCTTATTAATTTCAGAAAGGATTTCTTCCTTTTTGCCTAAGAGCTTAAAACGTTTATGAGTCCAGAGGTAATACTCTGGATTTTTACGTATTTGAGCTTCTAGAGCGGCGGCATAATTTGTCATAATCTCACCATCTTCGGTTTGAGAACCATCTGGTGTAATAAGTTGGAAAGATCCTTTGTAGTAGCCACGTTTTATCTTTTCTGTACCGTAATAGAGTACAGGTAGCTTAAACTCTTTTGCAATACGTTCTACTCCTGTAAAAAACGGTAACTCGTGACCTAAAAATTGTGTCCAGTAGCGAGCACGGTGAAATCTAGGCGATTGATCTGCCACAAAACCATAACAGCCTGTTTTATTCTCACTCTCATTTTGTCTTATAAAGCGCATTGTATCCTTAGAGTCTATAAGATAGGTGTTCCATCTACTACGTATCTTGCGTATGAGGTTATCAAATTGTTTGTGTTTTATCTTCTTATAAACTCCGTAGCCGGGATTTTCCATAGATAGTTGCAGTGCAAATATCCACTCATAACTTGCGTAGTGTCCCATCATAAGGAGTGAGCTTTGTCCTTCCTTATCATATTTTGTGATGAGTTCCTTGTTAGAAAATTGGTAACGTTCAAGGAGGTCCTCCTTTTTTATATTCATAGATTTTATCATCTCTAGAAACATATCACAGAGATGGCTATAAAATTTACGTTCTATGGTATGGAGTTCTTCTTTAGATTTTTCTGGGAAGGTAGTCTTTAGGTTATATCTCACTACTTTCTTACGATAACCTATAACTTTATAAATAACAAAATAACAGAAATCTGAAAGCAGGTAAAGCCCTTTAAAAGGGAGTATGGAGATGAGCCATAATAGTGGGTAAAACAACCAGAAAACAATAGCTTTCATTCAGATATAGTTAAGATATTAGTCTCACAAATATAGCTATCTTTACAAGTAAAACTTAGTATTTATGGCGGATTTACATCCAGTTACAATTGCAATTATCTTAGCAAATGTCTTATTCTCTATGAGTGGTTTTAAAAACTACTCAATGTTTGAAAAATATAAATTTAACGTAGGAGCTATACGTAGAGGAGAGCAAGTACGTATGGTATCTTCTGCCTTTTTACACGCAAACACGCAGCACTTGTTATTTAATATGCTCACGCTGTATTTCTTTGCAAATGCTGTTATCTACACTATAGGCGTACCTAGATTTTTACTGGTGTATGTTTCTAGTTTACTATTAGGAAATTTACTTTCTTATTTTCTACATAAAGATGAGTATCACTACTCTGCAGTAGGAGCTAGTGGTGCAGTAATGGGTGTAGTGTATGCTGGGATACTTCTCAATCCAAGGTTAGAAATTTACTTTATGCCAGGTTGGGTATTTGGAGTAGGGTATATGATTTACTCTATTTATGGTATGGTGAAGCGTAACGATAATATAGGGCACGATGCCCATTTTGGAGGAGCTATTGCGGGGTATATAATTGCCATTGTGTCTGCTCCAATTCTTTTAGAAGAGCGTCTTTTAATAGTAATTGCGCTAGCTTTACCTATTATTGCTTTCTTTATTCTTTTTAAATTAGGAAAGATTTAAGGAAACCTCTTTTATTGTTTTTTATATTGAGGGAAACAAAAAATCAATAATTATGAAATATATAACCGCATTAATTCTATTAATCACAATGTCTATATCTGCTCAAAACAACACAATGCAACCCCTCGTAAATGTTACCGGTGAAGGTATTGTTAAGGTCGTGCCAGACGGTGTAAACATACGCGTGCGCGTAGAAAATCAAGGCAAGGAAGCAAAGCAAGTAAAAGCAGAAAATGATCAAGCTATAGATAATGTTATAAAGTTCTTACGTAGTCAAGGTATAGATAGTAAGTATGTGCAGACAGAGTACATAAACCTTAATAAAAACTATGATTATAACAGTAAGACCTACAACTATAATGCAAATCAAACACTTACCATAAAACTCAAGGATTTAAAGATGTATGAAGGTGTAATGGCAGGACTTCTTAATTCTGGTATAAATCGTATAGATAATGTACAGTTTACCTCTTCACAGATGGATGCTCTTAAGGCAGACGCGCGTGTGAAAGCCATCAAAGATGCCAAAGATAAGGCCACAGCATATGCTGGTGCTTTAGGTCAAACTATAGGTAAAGCAGTACAAATAAGTGAGCAGGGTAGTGCTTCACCACAACCACCTATGTACAAGGCCAGAATGATGTCTATGGAGATGGATAACGCTGCAGGAGGAGAGACCATCGCTCCAGGAGAGCTTACAATCACTACAAAAATCTCTGTAAGTTTTGAATTAAAATAAGCTTAACTAAGATTAACGACTTGTTAACCATTCTTATAGCTTTCTCAAAGTATCTTTAAGATATGAAAAGGAAAGAAGAAGAAAACAACAAGTCTGAGCGCGAAAAAGAGATAGATGCACGCATCGTAAGAGATGACCCACAACCTATATCTATAGGTAACGGTGTTCATAGAGAACGGTCAAAGCTCGCAAAGAAAGAATCAAAAGATGAAGCGCAGCAAAGAGCGAAAAAAAACTAGTTACTATTTGTGTGTAAATAAAAAGGTCAAGGATATTTATCCTTGACCTTTTTACTATGATGATGTCGTTACTACCTATTTCTGTTTCTGCGTAGATTAGGGTGTCTAGGTTCTTTAGGAGCATCTGTATGGGTCTTTGCAGAGTCTTCTACAAGTCTATTAATCTCCTCCATCTCTGTATCACTAATGTAACGCCATTTACCTACTGGTACATCTAGTTCAATATTCATAATCCTATTTCGCTTTAAGCGAGTAACCTCATATTCTAGTGCCTCACACATTCTACGTATTTGCCTGTTGAGGCCCTGTGTGAGTATGATTTTAAAAGAAAACCTACTCAGTTGCTCCACGTGGCATTTACGTGTAACGGTATCTAGTATAGGTACACCATTACTCATTTGCTGTATAAATGACGGTGTGATAGGCTTATCTACCCACACTTCATATTCCTTTTCGTGGTTATTACGAGCTCGTAATATCTTGTTTACAATATCACCATCATTAGTTAGGAAGATTAGACCTTCAGAAGGTTTATCAAGTCTACCTATAGGAAAGATACGAGAAGGGTAGTTTATAAAATCAATGATATTATCCTTTTCAACCCGAGTATCTGTCGTACAAACGATACCTACAGGCTTGTTAAGAGCGATATACACAGGCTTTTCTGTAGAGCTTGTTATAAGTTCACCATTTACACGCACTTCATCACCTTCCGTAATTTTTGTACCCATTTCTGGCACCTTACCATTTATGGTAACGCGACCTTGGTCTATAAGTTTATCTGCAGCGCGACGTGAGCAATAGCCAGCCTCGCTGAGGTATTTATTGATACGGGTTTGTTTTTTCTCTTCCATTATGAGCAAAAGTACTATTTATAGAACAAAAAAATGCCAGTCGTGAGACTGGCATTACAAGTTCATAAAAGTGAACTAAAAAGTTATATGTGCTTAGTCAATTACTTTGACGTTTACTGCATTTAATCCTTTTTTACCTTCTTTTAATTCAAACTCAACAGCATCACCTTCTCTTACCTCATCGATAAGTCCTGTTACGTGTACGAAGTGCTCTTGGTTTGCTTCTTCTTCATTGATAAATCCAAAACCTTTAGTTTCATTGAAGAATTTTACTGTTCCTTTGTGCATTATAATAATTTAAATATGTTAAGTTGCAAACTTACTGCTATTTAATCCAGAAACTCACAATTGTGTGTTATTGTTTTAAAATACTTTTTTACGCTTTCGCGAAAGCGTAATCACCTCTCATCCCATTGTTTATAGTGCGTGACAATCTTAAAGCTTAGTCTTATGGGTATGTGTTGCGGTGTTTTTGCAAATAATAAGTTGGGATATTTTGTTTGTTAACCCGTAACTTGCGCTTAAAACCGAAATAAATGGCACTTACAAACAACGATATATTTAAGAAACTACGAGTAGCACTTCAGCTACGTGATGACGAAATTATAGAAATTTGTAAGCTCGTAGATTTCCAAGTTTCTAAGAGTGAGCTAGGCGCAATTTTTCGTAAGCCAGATCATCCTAAATTTATGGAGTGTGGTGACCAGTTTTTACGTAATTTTTTAAATGGTCTAGTAATACACAAGAGAGGACCTATGCCTCCTAAAAAGAAGTAGGGCTATTGGGTCACTTTTTTAGTAGAGATAACTACTTTGTTACCATTATCTAGCGTGGTAAAAAACAGGTATACGTCTCCACCATCTTTTATCTTTAACTTTTTACGTATTACATCTACTTGCATAGGGAAGTTGCGAGTAGTGATATTTGCCTTTGTGATCCCTAATTCCTTTGCAATTCTTTTTGAGTAAGGAACAATCTTCTCTATCACAAAACGACGGCCTGCAAATGAGATGAGCTCTTCTGAGGTATATAAGTGTGAGTGCTCGTGTAGTTTTGAAACATTAAAATATGTACTCACCCAGTTAAAGGCGCCACTCTTCATAAGCGCACTGTTAGGCTCATAAAGATACTTTTGAGGACTTTCTATAACGGCTTGCGCATTAAGGGCGTCACTATGAGAGAAACTAACTACAGGATCTGATGATTGTAAGTTTACAACAGTAAACTTTATGTCTTTACAGCGCTGTGAAGTAAGTTTCCATAACAACTCTTTTACCTCATTTTTTACAGCTACAATGTGTATTTCGGTCACGCTGCCCAGTTCTTCTATACCTGCTGCAATGTCTAGTATGGGAGATGTTTTTATCCAGAGGGTTTTACACTTTGACAATAACAGATTTTTGTAAAGCGGTACATTAGGTAGACAATCTTTAAGCATAAAAACTTTTCCCTTACTATCTGTACGTCTCCCTGGGTCTAAAAAAATGGTGTCAAAACGAGTATCGCAGGTTTCAAAATAATGCATTGAATCATCTACTATAAACTCTATGTTTTCTTGTTTGAGAACTTCTGCATTAGACTGTGCAAGTCTTGATAAACTGGCGTCCATCTCTATGTGGATTACCTGCTTGTTAGTCTGTGCAAAGTGATAAGCATCTATACCAAAGCCACCTGTACCATCTGCTAGGGTAGTACCTTGCATAATACTGGCCTTGTAACTTGCTGTTGCCTCAGAAGAGGTTTGCTCCATATTGAGTTTAGGCGGGAATAAGATACCAGCGGTGTTATACCATCGCGGTAATTTTCCTTTGGCTTTACGTTTACCTTCAAGTTGTTGTGCAAGCTCTTGTACTGTAATATCTTTAAAAGGGCTTCCTTTTAAAATAAAAGAGTGCAGTGGTGTATGCTCGTGCTCTTGTAAATAAGCACGCACTTCGGGCTGTAAAAGCGCGGTGTTCATTATAAGTCTTGTGTAAGTTTTTGTACAATCTTATACTCGCTCAAAAATTCTTTTGAGATCACTTTAAGTGCGGTATAAACAGGAACGGCAAGTATCATCCCAAATACTCCAAATAACAATCCAGCAATAATAATAGCTAAGAATATCTCCAGCGGATGTGACTTCACACTGTTACCAAAAACAAAAGGTTGTATCACAAAATTATCAACCATTTGTGCTGCGCCATAGCATAAGGAGATCCAGAGTAATTTAGGTAAAATAATGGTTCTAAAATCCATCTCAATATTACTCGAGGTAACCAGTAATAGCATAACAGCACCACCTACAAGAGGCCCTAAATAGGGAACCAGGTTAAGTACAGCACAAAAGAGCGCTATGGCAAGCGCGTTTTCTATACCAAATGATAAGAGTATTATAGCGTATAAGACAAACATTGTAAATACTTGTATTATGAGGCCTATAAAGTAGCGAGAAAGAAGGTATTTTATCTTTTCAAACACGCGTAAGAATTTGCCCTCATTGCCTTTTTTCGCGAAAGCGAGTAGACTATTTACAAGCAATCTATTATCCTTTAAAAAGAAGAAAGTAATAAATATAATAGCAAATGTACCAATGCCCGCGGCACCTAGATTACCTATAATTCCGTTTAAAAATGCAGGGATGATACTAAAATCAAAATTCTTTACGAGCTCTGCCTCTTGAACTCCTTGTATTATAGTCATCTTATCGAGGCCAAAATAAGTTGCAATCTCGCCAAAGAGCCTATTAATATTAACCTTTACCTCTTCAAAATCTATCTGACCCAGATGCTGGCTTTGGTCGATAACCACAGGTATAAAAAGCATAAAAACACCTAGTATCACCAGTAATAATATAAAGATGGTAACTATCGCTGCCCAGGTAGGGCTAAACTTAAGTGTGTATCTTAAAAACTTTACAACAGGCCTACCTACTAGTGATAGTACAGCTGCAACGGCAAGATAAACAAGCACACTTTGTATGGTATAAAGAAGCCAGAGTAAGATTAAGATACCCACAACGACACCTACGGCGCGTAAGATTCCATAACTTATTTCTTTTGCTTTTAGTGGCTTCATATAATGGTCAAAGATACTGGTTTTATTATCGTGTGAGCTCGTAAAGTGCGATGCCTGCGGCTTGTGCTACATTCATACTACTATTAATGCCGTGCATAGGTATATGTGCGATTACGGCACATTGTTCTAAAGCTTCTGGAGTGACACCAGTACTTTCGGCTCCTATAACAAGTGAAATTTTTGACATATTAGCAATATGAACTTCGGCAATGGGAATACTTGTAGAATCTATCTCTAGTGCGATAGTGCTAAACCCTTGCTCTCTTAGATTAATAAGTGTAGTGCTTATATTCTCGCTTTCGCGAAAGCGGACCGTACGTTCTGTATTGCGAGCCGTCTTACGTAGTCTACTACTAGTAACATCTGGAGCGTTGCCGCAAAAAATGATCTCTTGTACACCAAAAGCATCTGCCAGCCTAAAAATGCTACCCGCATTTGCCGGGCCAGAAACGTGATCGCATACAATGATAATCTCTTTGTTATGAGAAGCTGGGGTGTGATGTGTATGAGTTAATTGCAAGGGGTGAGTTATATAATGTTTATGATTAGTTACTTGTCATCTACCATCACTTTGTTAAAATTGCTCGACATATTATTTGCATATGAAAAAGCAAGGATAGGTATTGTAAATGTAAGTGTTGCTATCCAGCCTAGGTTCCATAAAAATACTGTAGTAATAACCCCAAGAGCGAGACCGGCTAGAACAATACCTAGGTTTGGTTTGGCGTGCACTCGATTTACTCTTCTTTTAACTTGAGACCCACACGAGTTACAGCGTTCGTTTATGTGGTTTCCTCTTTCTTCTTGAAGCTCAAAGCGGTTTGTAGCTTTAGTCTTAAAACTATTTTCTTTTTTACAAGAACTGCAGTAGTAATATAATCTCAATTTTACTGATTTATTGGTTGTTAATTTTCAAAAGCATACTTAACAATGTTTGCACCCATTTGGAGCGCTTTTTGTCTCACACTCTCTGGATCGCCGTGTACTTCTGGATCTTCCCAGCCATCACCTATGTCTGACTCTGTTGTAAATAATACGACGAGTCTGTCTTCATAAAAGAGCCCTAGTGCTTGTGGTCTCTTTCCATCGTGTTCGTGTATTTTGGGTAGTCCCTGCGGAAATTTATAAGCACTAGAAAAAATGGGGTGGCTAGCTGCAAGCTCTGTAAGCTCTTGGTCTGGAAAAATCTTTTTGAGTTCCTTAGGTAAATACTCAGCCATTCCATAATTATCATCTATGTGTAAGAAGCCTCCGCTAGTGAGGTAATCCCTAAGGTTCTCTACATCGTCATCTGTAAAAAGTACATTACCGTGACCCGTCATATGCAGCAGTGGGTATTGAAACACGTCGATACTACCAGCATCTACAGATTCTGGTTTATCATTCATCTTTGTGTTTATGTTCTTATTACAAAAACGTATAAGATTAGGCAGGGCAGTGGGATTACTGTACCAGTCTCCACCTCCTTTATATTTTAGTACTGCAAGATCTTGGGCAGTTATAAACCCGCTGGTTAACAATAGTATAATGACTGCTAGTAAGGTGCGATGCATAAATGAATTTATAAAATTAAAAATAATGATAACTTAAATTATGAGTGTACTAAATTATATTAAAGTTAAACAGAAATCATAAAGTTCTAAAATCCAGCTTCTAGTGAGATGATAACTACTGCCTAGGCTTGCCGTTAGTACAATGAGTTCTTAAATTTACTCTAGTAAGTTGTAACAATTTACAACGATTGCGACTTACGTACTAACACTAATTTTAATTTTTAATATGAAAAAGAAAATGTATGCTTTGGCAGCTTTTATGTTGAGTGGCGTAGTCCTTACAGCACAAGAAGTTAGCTTTGAAGAGTATGATCTTGATAACGGTATGCACGTTATTTTACATCAAGATAACAGCGCACCTGTAGTAACAACATCAGTTATGTATCACGTAGGAGCAAAAGATGAAGATCCAAGTAAAACAGGATTTGCTCACTTTTTTGAACACCTTCTTTTTGAAGGGACAGAAAACATTGAGCGTGGTGAGTGGTTTAAAATAGTTACTTCTAATGGAGGTAAAAACAATGCAAATACAACACAAGACCGTACTTATTATTATGAGGTCTTTCCTTCTAATAACCTAGAGCTTGGTTTGTGGATGGAGTCTGAGCGTTTACTTCACCCTATTATTAATCAAATAGGTGTTGATACTCAAAAAGAAGTAGTTCAAGAAGAAAAACGTCTTAGAGTAGATAACCAGCCTTACGGTCGTTTTCAAGAAGTAATAGGTAAGATGCTTTTTAAAAAACACCCGTACCGTTGGACTACCATAGGATCTCTTGACCATCTCGCTAGTGCAACACTAGAAGATTTTCAAAAATTTAGTGATACATATTATGTGCCTAATAATGCCGTGCTCGTTGTGGCTGGAGATATTGATGTTGCAGAGACAAAAAAGATGATTGACACGTATTTTGCACCTATACCTAGAGGTAAAGATATTATACGTAATAATTTTAAGGAAGATCCTGTAGTGCCAGTAAGAGAGACATTTTATGATCCTAACATACAGATACCAGCTATTTTTCTAGCTTATAGAACACCTGCTCAAACAGAGAAGGATGCTTATGTGCTCGATATGGTATCATCAGTATTAAGTGATGGTAAGAGTTCTAGACTTTACAAGAAATTAGTAGATACTAAGAAAAAGGCGCTGCAAGTATTTGCTTTTAGCGGTGCACAAGAAGATTATGGATCATATTTAATAGGTGCTTTACCACTAGGTGATAACTCTCTAGATGATTTAATTACAGAGATGGATGAGGAGATTGTAAAGCTTCAAACAACATTAATTTCCGAAAGAGACTACCAGAAGCTTCAGAACAAATTTGAAAACCGCTTTGTAAACTCTAACAGTAGTGTAGAAGGTATTGCAAACTCACTTGCGCGCAACTATATGTTATATGATGATACTAATCTTATTAATACTGAGATTGATATCTATAGATCAATAACTAGAGAAGATATTAAGGCAGCAGCTATCAAATATCTTAAAGAAAATGAGCGTGTAATATTAGAGTACTTACCAGAATCTCAAAAAGAAAAATAATGAAGAAGAATATTATAATAGGTGCAATGTTATTGCTAGCAACAGCTAGTTATGCACAAGTGGACAGAAGTAAACAACCTGAGCCGGGTCCAGCTCCTGAGATAAATCTTAAAGACCCAGCCTCTTTTGAGCTCAAAAATGGTCTTAAAGTACTAGTTGTAGAAAATAAAAAGCTACCTAGAGTATCTATACAACTTACTATAGATAACCCTCTTATTGTAGAGGGAGAAAAGGCTGGAGTAGCTGCCCTTACTTCATCTATGTTAGGTAAAGGGTCTAAGAGTATTGCAAAAGATGTGTTTGAAGAAGAGGTAGATTATCTTGGAGCAAACATAAGCTTTGGGTCTCAGAGCGCATTTGCAAGCGGTCTATCTAAGTATTTTGAACGTCTAGTTGAACTTACTGCAGATGCTGGTATAAATCCAAATTTTACACAAGTAGAGTTTGATAAAGAAAAGGAACGTCTCATAGAAGGATTAAAATCTAATGAGAAGAGTGTGACAGCTATCGCTGGTCGAGTACAAAGTGTACTAGCTTATGGTGCAGACCACCCTTATGGAGAGTTCACTACAGAAGAGACTGTAAATAATGTAACTCTTGCAGATGTTGAGAAGTTTCATTCAGACTACTTTAGACCTAATAATGGATACTTAATCATTATAGGTGATGTAAATTTTGATACTGTAAAGAAGGTAGTAAAAGACAACTTCAAGAAGTGGAAAAAAGGAACTATACCAGAAACACCATTTTCTGAAAAGCAAAATGTTTCTACTACAGAAATCAACTTTGTTAATATGGACAATGCCGTTCAGTCAGAAATTGCAGTTCAAAATACTGTTGAGCTTAAAATGACAGACCAAGATTATTTTCCGGCTCTTATTGCAAATAACATCTTAGGAGGTGGAGGAGAAGCACGTCTTTTTAATAACCTACGTGAAGATAAAGGATATACTTATGGATCATACTCAAGAATAGGTTCTAATGAAAAGACAGTAACTCGTTTTAGCGCTACAGCAAGTGTGCGTAATGCAGTTACAGATAGCTCTGTGGTAGAGATTGTAAAAGAGATTAACCGTATAGGGTCTGAGCCGGTATCGCCAGAAGAGTTAGCAAATGCAAAAGCTAAGTATACAGGTAGCTTTGTACTCGCTCTAGAGCGACCGCAAACTATTGCAAACTATGCATATAACATAGAGAGTAAAGGTCTCCCTAAAGATTTTTACAAAAACTACCTGTCTAATATAGATAAGGTATCTCAACAAGATGTACAAAATGCAGCTAGTAAACTATTTAAAGGTGATAACGCGAGAATCGTTGTGACTGGAAAGGGTAGTGAGGTAATAGATAATCTAAGTAAGGTGGTTATAGACGGTAAGACTATCCCTGTAAAGTACTTTGACGTATACGGTGAAGGAATAGAAAAACCAGAATTCAAAAAAGAACTACCTGCAGATCTTACGGTAAATAAGGTGCTCGAATCTTACATTGCTGCTATAGGTGGTAAAGATAAGCTTGCTGCGGTAAACTCGGTTTATATCAAAGCACAAGGAGCTATGCAAGGTATGACGCTTGATCTAGAACTCAAAAAAACTACAAAAGATCAGTTTGTACAAAACATTATGATGGGAGGAAACTCAGTTTCAAAACAAGTACTTGATGGAGATAAAGGATATGTAGTTGTACAAGGGCAACGCAAAGATCTAGAAGGAGAAGATGTTGAGAAGGTAAAAGCTGAGTCATCTCCATTTCCAGAAGTAAACTGGTTAAATGGTGGAGCGAGCCTAGAAGGTATAGAAAAAGTAAATGGAGAAGATGCTTATGTGGTTAAAGTAGCAGATGGTAAAATGAACTACTACAGTACAAAAACGGGGCTTAAACTTCAGGAGGTAACTATACAAGAAATGCAAGGTCAGACTGTAAAAACGTCTATCACTTTGAGCAAATATCAAGATGTGGGAGGAATCAAATTTCCTTTTGTATTAAGTCAGTCATTTGGCCCACAATCTATAGAGTTTAATGTGACAGAAATTAAGGTAAATGAAGGCATCACAAATGCAGATTTTGAGTAATTTCATTCTATAAACTACTATTAAAGGTCAGCTTTTGCTGGCTTTTTTTTTATGTCTCAAGATTACACTGCTGGCTGCATTTTTAAAATGCAATACACTACAATGTAATAAAACCAAGCTGCTATAAAGGGGGAGTTTTACGCTTTCGCGAAAGCGTACTCATATCTAGTAAAAATTATAGTTAGATATAATGAAATAAAAATGCCCGAAAACGATTGCAAATAATATATTTTAAACCAAAGACAGTCTTTTTTTATGAGATCGCCAAAACTAGTATTGTAGAGCCTGCAATACTTGAGGTTTACGTATTTTTAGTAAAAATATTAACAGATGTCAAGAGAACCGAAAATAGAGAGATTTAACGCAAATGTAAAGTCAAAATACGAAGTCTATAATGGGATATTTATGACGCTTCCCTTTGATGGTATCTCAAACACGGGGGTCCTTTTACCGCTGTTTCATTCTATATGTAAGGAAGGGTATAAAGACAATAAAAACCCGACAGAAATTATTGAGTACTTCTTTGAGCGTTATATGCGTGATGCTACAGAAAAAGAACGCGAAGACATATTGTTTAAATTTATACAGTATATCGAGCGACAAGTAGTGTTATTTGACGCGATTGAAGACGCTTCATATCGTATTGTAAATAATATGGATGGTCGAGGTACCCTGCGTAATATAAAAGAAGAGGCAGAGGCAACGGGTAAAAAGGAAGAGCTCATCTCTTACTTAAACATGTTTACTATACGTCCCGTACTTACGGCACACCCTACACAATTTTATCCAGGCGTAGTATTAGGTATCATAAATGATCTAAGTGCTGCAATAAGAGATAATCGACTTGAAGATATAAAAACCTTACTTGCACAGTTAGGTAAAACACCATTCTTTAAAAAAGAAAAACCTACGCCATATGATGAAGCTGTGAGTCTTATCTGGTATTTAGAAAACGTGTTTTATCACAGTGCGGGGGCTATATATGACTACCTGCATAGGCACTTAATACAAGATGAAAGCTTTAGTAATACGCTTGTAGATCTTGGTTTTTGGCCAGGTGGTGACCGTGATGGTAATCCATTTGTTACCACAGCTATAACACTTAAGGTTGCCAGAAAGTTGCGTAGTTCTGTACTTAGAAATTATTATAGAGAGATAAAGCAATTACGTAGGAGAATCACCTTTAGAGGTACTGAGGCACCACTTTCAGAACTAGAAGATCAAGTATATACAGCTATTTTTTCTGAAGAGAAACCAGCCATTTCACAAGCCTCTATTCTCAATACACTTAAAGATATCCGTGATATTGTAAGAGATAAGCACCAGAGCTTATATTTAGATAAAATAGATAGTCTTATTCATAAGGTAGAACTTTTTGGACTTCACTTTGCATCGTTAGATATACGACAGGATAGTAGTATTCATAAAATAGTTTTTGAGCAAATTGTTGAAAATGCAACTATAAATGGATCAAAGATTTTTCCAGAGGGTTATCTCGCTTTAAGCGAAAGCGAGCAAATAGACTTCTTAAACAACGTGCACGGAGCGCTAGATCCAGAAAATTTTGAAGAGGAAGTTGTGACTAAAACCCTTGGCTCTATCTATGCGATGAAAACCATTCAAGATGAAAATGGTGAGCGTGGCTCAAACAGATATATCATAAGTAACTCACAAAGCGCACTACACGTGATGCAAGCCTTTACATTTTTAAGACTATGTGACTGGGAATCTCCTACGGCAGATGTAGCACCACTGTTTGAGACCGTACCAGATCTTATTGCTGCACCCGCTGTGATGGAAGCGCTGTATACAAATCCAACTTACAGTAAACACTTAAAGAGTCGCGGTATGCGACAGACTATAATGCTAGGCTTTTCTGACGGAACAAAAGATGGTGGTTATTTAATGGCAAACTGGAGTATCTTTAAGGCTAAGGAGGCAATGACCGCTATGTCTAGAAAGTATGGGGTAACGGTAATTTTCTTTGACGGTAGAGGAGGACCACCAGCACGTGGAGGTGGTAAAACACACCAATTTTATGCATCATTAGGACCTAATATAGAAGCACAAGAAATTCAGATTACAGTACAAGGACAAACTATAAGTTCTAATTTTGGAACGGTAGATTCTTGTCAGTACAATCTAGAGCAACTACTTAGTAGCGGTGTTAATAACGAGGTCTTTAAGGGAGCACATAATGATATCTCACAATCAGATAGAGAAACGCTAGAAGCACTCGCACAAAAGAGCTATGAGGCTTATACGGCATTTAAAGGACACGATAAGTTCTTGCCATACCTAGAGCGTATGTCGACCCTGAAGTATTATGCAAAAACTAATATAGGTAGCCGCCCTAGCAAGCGATCTCAAAAAAGCACTTTAGATTTTGGAGATCTTAGAGCGATTCCATTTGTAGGTAGTTGGAGCCAGCTTAAACAAAATGTACCTGGTTTTTATGGAGTAGGAACAGCACTTGCCTTTTTTGAAGATGCTGGAAAACTAGAGGATGTAAAGCAGCTATATAAAAATAGTTCATTCTTCCGAACGTTACTTGAGAATAGTATGATGAGTCTTACAAAATCATTTTTTGGACTTACAGCATATATGCAAGAAGATCAAGAATTTGGCGAGTTCTGGAAGTTACTCTTTGAAGAGTATAAGCGCAGCAAGCGATTAATGCTAGAAGTGGCGGGACTTACGGAGTTAATGGAAAATGAGAAGGCAGGTAAAGCGTCTATTCAAGAAAGAGAGAATATTGTACTACCACTATTGACTATACAGCAGTATGCGCTTAGAGCCATACAAGATATGCAACGTTATGGAGAGCAAACAGATAAGGCAAAGGTATACGAGCGTATGGTTACAAGGTCACTCTTTGGAAACATAAATGCGAGTAGAAATTCGGCATAAACTAGTAATGATAAGGGAGTAAGTATTGCTCCCTTGTTATACTTAGACTACCTTTGCGACAGCAGGCCGCCTTATTGATCCAGCAATGGATAGGAAAGTCCGGACACCACAGGATAGCATAGCGGCTAACGGCCGTCATCCCAAACTCGTTTTGGGAGAGGACAAGTGCAACAGAAAGAATGTACAGGTAATGCTGTAGCGAACCCAGGTAAACTCTATGCGGTGCAATGTCAAGTATACTCACAGTTAAGTGCGATCCGCGCGTTGTGGGAGGGTAGACAGATAGAGATTATTAGTAATGATAATCCCAGATAAATAATAAGGAATTTCTAGAAGCATCTAGATTGAACAGAATCCGGCTTATAGGCCTGCTTATTTTATGATTATAAATAAATCTATATAACAATAAATCCCGCGACTAGCGGGATTTATTAATTTTAGTGTATGTTGTTACGCTTTCGCGAAAGCGTTCTTATTCTTCTTCATTACTTTCTGGGAGTTCAAAAAAGCTAAAGGCATTACCACCATAATGACGGGTCTGCACGTAGTTTGTAAAGCCATCAAGTTTTGAATACTTACCGTGCTCGATGATGAGTACACCATCTTGCTCTAAGAGATTATTTTTAAATACCAGTGTTGCAATCTTTTCAAAGTGCTTAATGTCTATATCGTATGGGGGGTCTGCAAATATGATGTCGTAACTTCCTGTAGCACGTTCTAAATATTTAAAGACATCGCTTTTTATAGTGTGTATAGAAAAATCAAACTCTTGTGACGTTTTGTTTATAAACTGTACACAGCCATAATGACCATCTACTGCAGTGATTTGATCTGTACCCCTAGAGGCAAACTCATAGCTTATATTTCCAGTACCCGCGAACAGGTCTAACACGCTAAGCTGGCTTATGTGATAGTTGCTTCTTATAATATTAAAAAGGGCTTCCTTTGCCATATCTGTAGTAGGGCGAACGGGTAGCTTTTTTGGTGCCGCGATTCTTCGGCCTTTGTATTTTCCAGATATGATACGTGTCATAATAAACTGCCAAGTATAGCTTGGTCTTGTGGTATTTGTGTATGTACTGCTTCTAGAACGCTAAGGTGTCGTACATAAGTGTGTGCTAGCTCATAATAAGGATCATCCTTTGTAATAGTACCTGTAAGCACTACTTCTATAGTTTCTGGACTCAATTCTAATTGCTCCATTGTAAAGAGCATATAATAGATGAAGTCTTCCTTAGTTCTAATTTCAAAACGGTTTACAAAGAGCAGTTTCTTATTTGCTACAATACCCATTTCGAAGTATGAGTCTTGAAAATTTGTCAAGATTTTTGGTTCTGTGCTATTTACAAACTTGTTTAATAGAAATTTTGTAAAAACCGTTGTACTATGGTAATAATCAAAAGAGCCAAAGGTTTCAAAAAGAAAATTATTTACACTGGTGTATGGCACATATACGTTTACAAGGTCATAAAAGTCTATCACATCGTGAGAGATGTGATCTGTACTAAGAATTTTTGTATTGAACTTTAAATAATCTGCACCTTTTTCGACATCAAAGAGTGCCTTTGGAACCATTGTAAATAGCTCGTTAGAATAGACTACAATTACCTTTGCAAAATTTTGGGAGAGTATCTCATTATTTTTAAAAGCCTTTTCTACCTCATTACTCAATGAAGTAGGATTTACATTATTTGTAAATTTTATAGTCTGTGTGGCTATTACTTCTTTGCTATGGCTGTTTTGGGTAAAAAAAGAAAGTCCATCCAAGTGTATTTGGATGGACAGACTATATAATGAGTTTGTGTTGTCTTGACTAGTCATTAGCCCCATAACTCTTAGGCCAGTTACCGTTTGTGTTGATAGTTTCCATAGATCCCACAGTAAGTGCGTCTCCATTTACCCCATCTACTGAGACTACTTGCTTTTCTTTTGCAACATAATCTTTAGGTTGATCTGCAAGTAAGACATCTTTATCAATAGAGATAAGAAACACAGGGTACATTGTGTTACTCTTTTCTATTTGACCAGCATCCATAGTATACTTTGCGTCTATTCCCTCTATTGGCACATTGATCATAGTCTTATAACGATCAGACCCTTTGAATAGTGAATCTTTAACTGGGCGAGTACCTAGTGTGTCAACTACTACTATTTCTTTAAATGTATCTACACGGAAACGTTTTGTTTTTTCTTCGTCTAGTACAGTTGTATCTCTACGTTGAGTAATTGTAAACTCTGCAGTATCAATAAAACGTACTAATTTATCAAAATCCTTCTGGTAAGTACCTGTAACTGTTTTATGAGCTAGTTGCGCCTGTCTTAGATCACGCATATTTTTTATGGCAGCACTGTAACGCGCTTCCTTAACTTCATTAAATTTTACTTCTCCCCAAATTGCGTTAAAAAGAAGGTAACCTAATGCGGCAATTACTACCCAAAGTACAAGCTGTAATACTAGTTTCATGTAATGATGTTTAAATTAGTTATGGTGAGCAACAAATCTACAATTTTTTTTTACACACAAAAATTTATTATCTCATTTTTCGTTTGCTTAATTTCGTTGTATTCTAAGCCTTCTATGATTAAAGACGCCCGAGCATTCTATAAGCTATTAGTAAAAGATTTTGAACATCAACCTACCATAAAACAAGATAGGCTACTAGAGCAGTTATCTCACTTTTTGTTTGATAGTTCTAAGGATAAAGTATTCGTTCTTAAAGGGTTTGCAGGTACAGGTAAGACTACAGTGATAGGTACGGTTGTAAAAAATCTATGGCACGCAAAAATGTCATCAGTTCTTATGGCACCTACGGGTCGAGCAGCAAAAGTTGCCAGTAATTATAGTAAAAAACAGGCGTATACTATACATCGCAAAATTTATTTCCCAAAAAAAGAACGTGGAGGAGGCGTTTCTTTTACGCTACAGCCTAATAAACATAGAAACTGTCTCTTTATAGTAGATGAGGCATCTATGATTTCTGATAAAGCTACTAGCTCCAAGTTTTTTGACAATGGATCTCTGCTAGATGATATGATGCAATACGTGTATAGTGGTTACAAATGTAAACTTATATTAGTAGGAGACGAGGCGCAGTTACCTCCTGTAAAGCTTGAGATGTCCCCAGCTCTAGATATTGATATGTTGTCATTGCAGTTTAATAAAACCGTAGAGACTATACAGCTAGACGAGGTAATGCGTCAAGGAGAAGATAGTGGCATACTTATGAATGCAACCGCTCTAAGAGAACAGCTTTCTGAAGGGTTTTATGAAGATTTTAAATTTGAATTAGATGGGTTTAAGGATATTGTTAGACTAGTAGACGGTCACGAGATTATGGATGCCATAAATGATTGCTACAGCTCTGTAGGTACAGAAGAAACTGCAATCATTGTAAGATCTAACAAGAGAGCAAACCTATATAACCAGCAAATAAGAAATCGTATTCTCTTTCAAGAAGAAGAAATATCTGCAGGAGATCACTTAATGGTGGTAAAAAATAATTACTTCTGGCTAGATGCAAAAAGCGATGCGGGGTTTATTGCAAATGGAGATATAGTTAAGGTGTTAGAAATACTAGCCATTAAGGAACTCTACGGCTTTCGCTTTGCAGAGGTAAAAGTACAAATGGTAGATTACCCTCAAATGCAACCATTTGAGACAGTAGTTATGCTAGATGTGCTTACACTAGAGACGCCTGCACTACCTTATGAAGATGGAGATCGGCTCTATAAAGAAGTTCAAAAAGACTATGTAGACGAGAAGTCTAATTACAAACGATTCCAAAAAATAAAAAACAACAAATACTTTAATGCCTTACAGGTAAAGTTTTCTTATGCTATTACTTGTCACAAATCACAAGGAGGACAGTGGGAAAATGTTTTTATAGAGCAACCCTACCTTCCAGACGGGATGAGTAAAGATTACCTACGCTGGTTATATACAGCTATTACAAGAGCAAAGAGTAAACTCTACCTCATAGGTTTTAAAGATGATATGTTTACAGATCGATAATATCCATTCTGGCTAAATAATAATTTGGAGCTATTTCCCGCTTTACGCTACAATTCCTCATCGCGGCTACGCCAGCTTTTGCGGGATTTTCACTACAATCGGGGCTAGGGACTAGATAGTTATATATTTATGGCTAGTTTTTTGATTATAACGTCTGTATATAAATAAGTTTACAAATATGAGTTTTGAATTAATAGTAAGTATCATATTAGGATTTTCACTTGCCGCCGCCGCTGGTTTTAGAGTGTTTGTACCTTTATTAGTCTTAAGCTTATCTGCGCACTTTGGTTGGTTTCCAGTAAACGATACTTGGCAGTGGGTAGGTAGCGTTCCGGCGCTAGTTTTACTTGGTGTTGCTACATTATTTGAAGTAGGAGCTTATTTTATTCCTTGGGTTGATAACCTACTGGACACGATATCTGTACCACTAGCTGCAATCGCGGGTACATTACTTATGGTAGCTACTATGGGAGATATGGATCCTACTATTACTTGGGCACTGGCCATCATTGCTGGTGGCGGAGCAGCGGCAGCTGTTTCTGGTACTACGAGCGCCACCAGATTAGGGAGTACAGCAACGACAGGTGGTGTTGCAAATCCACTAGTTGCAGGGACAGAAACCATTGCAGCGACTACAGTTTCAGTAGCGAGTATCTTTTCGCCTATACTCGCACTAGTGATTGTATTGTTACTTGTAGGTCTTGCCTGGAAGATTATTTCTAGGCTAAGAAGGGCCTAAATTTTACATTTCTTTTTAAGTAACTTTGCAACTTGTTTTAAGGTGTTTTATGCTTTCGCGAAAGCGTAATTATAACCAGAATAAGACATTCAAAAAGTCAATATATTGAAAGAAAATCTGAAGATTATAGCAATGATACCTGCACGTTATGCTGCGTCTAGGTTTCCAGGTAAGATGATGAAAGATCTTGCAGGTAAGCCTGTTATTGTGCGCACCTATGAGAGTGTAGTGGCCACAAAGTTGTTTGACGAAGTATATGTAGTTACAGATAGTGATGTTATTTATAACACCATAGAAGCCGAGGGCGGTAAGGCTATTATGAGTGTTAAAGAGCACGAGTGCGGTAGTGATAGAATTGCAGAGGCAGTGGCTTCTCTAGATGTAGATGTGGTTGTAAACGTACAAGGAGATGAACCTTTTACGAGTAGGGAGGACTTAGCACCAGTGTTAGACGTGTTTTATGGAGATGATGCTGCACAAATAGATCTTGCTAGTGTGATGATGCCTATGAAGGAGGAGCAAGAGATTGTAAACCCTAATAATGTAAAGGTTATTGTGGATAATTTTGACTTTGCATTATACTTCTCTAGGTCACCACTTCCATATGTACGCGATAATGAATCTGGTATAATCACATATAAGCATAAAGGTATTTATGCCTTTAGAAAGCAGGCAATACTTGACTTTGCATCTATGCATATGACACCCCTTGAAAAGGCAGAAAAAATAGAGTGCATACGATTCTTAGAGTATGGTAAAAAAATTAAAATGGTACGTTCATCAAGGCTTGCAATAGGTATTGATACTCCAGAAGATTTAGAAAAAGCAATTAAAATTTATTCGAATAAGTAGCGCATATGGGACTTGCAAAGTTTATATATAAAAATATTTTAGGCTGGAAGGTAAAAGGTGACTTTTCTCAAGACACAGTAAAGAAGGCTGTAGTAATCGCTGTGCCCCACACCAGCTGGCACGATTTTTATATGGGTATTTTACTTCGTACTATGCTCGATGTTAAGATAGGCTTTATCGGTAAGAAGGAGCTTTTTAAATGGCCTATGGGACCTATTTTTAAAGCAATGGGAGGTGCGCCTATAGACCGTACACCAGGTCAAGATAAAGTACAATCTATCGCAAATGTTTTTAAGGATAAAGAGGAGTTTAGACTTACCATAGCCCCGGAGGGAACACGTAAAAAAGTTGATAAGCTTAAAACAGGGTTTTATTACATTGCTCTTGCAGCAGAGGTGCCTATTATAATGGTTGCTTTTGATTTTGGTAAAAAGGAGCAACGTATATCTAAGCCTTTATATCCGTCAGGTAATATAGATGAAGACCTTGCACTTATACACGAGTTCTTTGTGGGAGCTGTAGGTAAGGTGCCAGAATATAGTTTTACTCCAGATGAGTAGAAATTTTATAAATACTTAAATAAAATGCCTCAATACTATTTAAAGTATTGAGGCATTTTTTATTTGTAAAAGTGATTAGGATTTATGCTTCTTTGTAAGTGCCTGCAGTTTTCTTTCTCCAAGCGTCCAGCATCCAGCTAGTTTTTTCTAGTTCACGTATGTAAGCTCCTATAAGGTCTATGGTACCTTCGTCACCAGCATCGTCTGCTTTTTTCACAACAGCGCTTAGTTGTTTGAGAATTTTTCCGTGATCACCAAGTATCGTGTCTACCATATCTCTGTCAGACAGATCAGATTTTGACTCTTTAATACTAGATGCTTCAAGATAATCTGAGAGATTACTTACCGGTGCAAAACGCAAAGTTAGGATACGCTCTGCAATCTCATCGATTTTAATTTTGGCATCATCATAAAGTTGTTCAAACTGCTCGTGTAAGTCAAAAAAGTTCTCACCTGAAACATTCCAGTGAAAATTGCGAAGTTTTTGGTAGTATACGTGATAGTCAGATAAAAGTATGTTGAGCTCTGTAACTGTCTCTTTGGTTTTTTTTGTGTCTAAGTTTAAATAATTCATAGTTCTTTGGTTTTTATATAAAATTACAAAGGCTTAGAGGTCTGTGGGTTATTTGCGGGTTGGTTTGGGATAAGTTTAACCCGATATGCTAAGATTGTGATAAAAAAACAATGTTCTGAGGGCATAGAAAATACTTTATATTTGGATTAAAAAAATAATGGATACAGACCTGACTAATGAGCTTGAAGGTAAAAGGATTTTAGTGACAGGAGGAGCTGGTTTTATAGGTTCTAATATCTGTGAAGTTCTTATTAATAATGGTGCAATTGTAACTTGTCTAGATAACTTTGCAACTGGGCATAGATATAATCTAGATGCTATCATAGATCATTCAAATTTTACTTTTATTGAAGGAGATATAAGAGATGTTGAAACTTGTAAAAAGGCAGTATCTCAGAGTGACTATGTGCTGCATCAGGCTGCATTAGGATCTGTGCCAAGATCAATAAAGGATCCTGCAACGAGTAATGAAGTCAATGTAGGTGGATTTTTAAATATGCTCATCGCATCTAAAGACAAAGGTGTAAAACGTTTTGTGTATGCGGCAAGTTCTTCGACATACGGAGACTCTCAAGGATTACCAAAGCAAGAAGATATTATAGGGAAACCATTGTCTCCTTATGCAATAACAAAATATGTAAATGAGTTGTATGCAGATGTATTTCATAAAACATATGGGATAGATTGTATAGGGCTTAGATATTTTAATGTTTTCGGTAGAAAACAAGACCCAAATGGCGCTTATGCGGCGGTGATACCTAAGTTTACAAATCTTTTGATGAATCAAGAATCACCAGTTATAAATGGGGATGGGAGTTATTCTAGAGATTTTACATATATAGACAATGTAATAGAAATGAATATTAGGGCGATGCTTTCTAAAAATAAGGAAGCCTTAAATACAGTCTATAATGTAGCTTATGGTGAACGCATTGATCTTATGGAATTAATAAGAATTTTGAAAAAAGAATTGTCATTTTTTGATGCTTCAATAAGTAATATTGAAGTGATTTTCGGTCCCAATAGAGTAGGTGATGTCCCTCATTCTCTTGCAGATATAAGTAAAGCAAAAAAATTATTAGGGTATAATCCAGAATACAGCGTACGTCAAGGTTTGGTAGAGGCTGTAAAATGGTATTATGATAATCTAGTCTAATACTAGATATTTGATTAAATTGCTTATTCTGCAATTTATAAAAATGAGGGCTTGTAAGCCTTTGGAGGTCTATATAATGGAAAATATTAAAATAGGAGTAATTGGACTAGGGTATGTTGGTCTGCCTTTAGCTTGTTTGTTTGCATCAAAATATAATGTTGTGGGTTATGATATTAACAACAAGCGAGTAGAAGAAATTAATTCAGGTATTGATACTACCTTAGAAGTTCAAAGTAGTCATCTGAAAAATGTCTTGCGATCAACTTTAAAAACTAACGGACTTAAGTGCTCAAGTATCTTAAATGATATTGCAGATTGTAACGTTTACATTGTTACGGTACCTACTCCAATAGATGTGCACAAGAAGCCAGTCCTCCAGCCTCTTTATGACAGTAGCGCAGCTATTGGAGCTGTACTAAAGAAAAATGATATAGTCATTTATGAGAGTACGGTATATCCTGGAGTAACAGAGGAGGAGTGTGTTCCTATTTTAGAAAAACATAGTGGATTAATATTTAATAAAGACTTTTTTGCTGGTTATTCTCCAGAAAGAATTAATCCAGGAGATAAATTGCATACGGTAGATAAAATTTTAAAAGTTACATCTGGAAGTACGCCTGAAATAGGTAAGAAGGTAGATGATTTATATGCTTCTGTGATAACCGCAGGAACGCACCTAGCACCTTCAATTAAAGTTGCAGAGGCAGCAAAAGTCATTGAAAATTCTCAAAGAGATATCAATATAGCTTTTGTAAATGAGCTAGCTAAGATTTTTAATCTTATGGATATAGATACTCAAGATGTACTCGAAGCGGCAGGAACAAAATGGAATTTTCTTCCTTTCAAGCCTGGCTTGGTAGGTGGGCACTGCATTGGTGTGGATCCATATTATCTTGCTGAAAAAGCACTAAACTTAGGGTATAATCCTGAAATTATTTTGGCAGGTAGACGCCTCAATGACAGTATGGGATCATATGTGGCTAGTCAAGTAATAAAGCTATTACTTAAAAATGATATTCCGGTTAAAGGTTCTGAAATCCTTGTGTTAGGAATTACTTTTAAAGAAAATTGTCCCGATGTCCGCAACTCAAGAGTTGTTGATATTCATAAGAATTTAATCGAGTATGGCGTAAATTTGACAACATTCGATCCTTGGGTAAATAATGAAGAAGTTTTTAAAGAATTTGGAATTGACGTAACGACTGAATTGCCTAATCATAAATTTGATGCAATTATTCAAGCGGTTTCACACGATGAATTTCAAAAAATAGATTTTTCATTATTGAGAAAAGATGGATCTATTATTTATGATGTAAAGGGAACATTAAAAGGTAATGTAGACGGTAGATTATAGATGAATATATTAATAACAGGCGGAGCAGGTTTTATAGGTTCTCATGTGGTGAGGCTATTTCTAGAAGTTTTTCCAGAGAGTCGTATTTACAATCTTGATGCGCTAACATATGCAGGTAATCTAGAGAACCTAGTAGATGTAGAAGCGTCTAGCAATTATACATTTATAAAAGGGGACATTAACGATGCCCCCTTTTTGATGACCTTATTTTCCAAATATCAATTTGATAAGGTAATACACCTAGCAGCAGAGTCTCACGTAGATAGAAGTATTAAAAACCCTCTAGCTTTTGTGCAGACTAACGTTATTGGAACATTAAACTTGCTCAATGCAGCTAAGGAAATATGGAAAGATAACTTTAATAACAAGCTTTTCTACCATATCAGTACAGACGAGGTGTATGGTACACTTGGTGAGACAGGCTTGTTTACAGAGACTACATCATACGACCCAAACTCACCCTATGCTGCGTCTAAGGCAAGCTCAGATCATTTTGTAAGAGCTTATGGAGAAACCTATGGTTTGCCATATATCATTAGTAATTGCTCTAACAATTATGGGCCTAATCAGTTTCCAGAAAAACTCATTCCTCTATTTATTAATAACATTATTTTAAACAAGTCCCTGCCTGTTTACGGTGATGGAAATTATACAAGAGATTGGTTATTTGTAAAAGATCACGCAAGAGCTATAGCACGTATATTTAAAGAAGGAAAACTTGGCGAGACCTACAATATAGGTGGGGTTAATGAATGGAAAAATATTGATCTCGTGAAGTTATTATGTGATAAGATGGATGAGAAGCTTTCGCGAAAGCGTAATACCTCTCAATCTCTTATTACCTTTATAAAAGACAGACCAGGTCACGACAAGCGATATGCGATAGATGCCTCAAAAATTGAAAAAGAACTGGGGTGGAAACCATCTGTTACTTTTGAGGAAGGGCTAGAACTCACAATAGATTGGTATCTTGCCAATAGCTCTTGGCTAGAGAACGTTACTTCTGGAGCATATCAAGAATATTACAATAAAATGTATACATAATGAAAGGTATTGTACTTGCTGGAGGATCTGGAACTAGACTGTCACCACTTACCATTGCTGTAAGCAAGCAATTGCTACCTGTGTATGATAAGCCTATGATATATTACCCTATATCAGTACTTATGCTTGCTGGTATACGTGAGATTCTCATTATCACAACGCCAGAAGATAGTCATCTATTTAAAAGGCTATTAGGTGATGGATCAGGACTTGGGTGCTCTTTTTCTTATGAAGTCCAAGAACAGCCCAACGGACTTGCAGAAGCGTTTATTATAGGAGAATCCTTTATTGGGAATGATAAAGTAGCTCTTGTACTAGGTGATAATATATTTTATGGTAATGGTCTCAGTAAATTATTACAAAGCAAAGTAACAGTAGATGGAGGTGCCATATTTGCATATCCTGTGCGTGACCCAGAGCGTTTTGGAGTTGTCGCTTTTGATAAGGATATGAATGTCACGAGTATCGAAGAAAAACCAGAGAGTCCACAATCTAACTACGCCGTACCAGGTATTTATTTTTATGATAATGATGTAGTTGCTATTGCAAAAGAAATTAAGCCCTCTCATAGGGGAGAGCTTGAGATTACAGCAATAAATCAAGAATATTTACTTCGTAAAAAGCTTACTGTAGGAGTTATGAGTAGAGGAATGTCTTGGTTTGATACTGGCACGGTAGATGCGCTAGATGATGCAACAGAATTTATAAGAGTATTACAACGTAATCAAAGCACAATGATAGCTTGTCTTGAGGAGATTGCTTACAAGATGAATTGGATATCATACGAAGCACTTAAGGCAAGTGCATCAAGATATGGTAAAGGTGCATATGCACAATACATAAATACACTATAGTGGAATTTCAAAAAACAGCATTCAAAGATTTAATTATATGCACTCCACAGGTCTTTGAAGATGATCGAGGTTATTTTTATGAATCCTTTAATGCAAAATCATTTCAAAGCTTTGCAGGATTTGAGCCAGAGTTTGTTCAAGATAATCAGTCGCAGTCTACATATGGCGTCTTGCGTGGACTTCATTTTCAAATAGGGGAGTTTGCACAATCTAAGCTCGTACGGGTTGTAGCAGGTGAGGTACTTGATGTAGTTGTTGATTTAAGAAAAAACGAACCTACCTATAAGAAAGCTTACAGCATACGTCTCAGTGCAGAAAATAAAAAACAACTTTTCGTTCCAAAAGGGATGGCACACGGTTTTGTAACACTTAGCGATACCGCAACGTTTATTTATAAATGCGATAACTACTATAATAAAGCGAGTGAGCGTGGTCTGGCATATAATGATCCATCATTGCAAATCGATTGGTTATTAGATAAGCAGGATATCATCCTTTCAGAAAAAGATAAGGAAAATACGCTACTTGCAGATTTACCTTCTAACCTGTTTTAAATGAGTACGCTTCCGCGAAATATACGATTACTCATTACAGGTGGTGGTGGTCAGCTGGCACAAGCCATTAAGGAGGAAGAAGCTACTTTTGAGAATGTTACGAGTATACATCTGTCAAAATCTGAGTTAGACATCACATCAACATCTTCTATTAAAAAAGCACTTGATTTACATCAACCAGATGTTATAATAAACACAGCCGCATACACCGCTGTAGATGCCGCCGAAGAGGATAAAGAGAAAGCATTTCTAGTAAATGAAATAGGCGCTAAGAATCTAGCTCAAGCTTGTAAGGATAATGGAATCAAACTCATTCACATCTCTACAGATTATGTCTTTGACGGAGAAAAAACAGAAGAATATACAGTGGAAGATATTCCAAATCCAACAACGGTTTACGGCAAGTCTAAACTTGCTGGTGAGCAGGCCATAATTACTTCAGGGCTTCTTGACTATGCTATTATAAGAACCTCCTGGGTGTATAGTGTTTATGGGAGTAATTTTGTGAAGACTATGTTACGATTAGGTAATGAGAAAGACGAGATTTCGGTTGTAAACGATCAATATGGGTCTCCTACGTTGGCAAATAATCTAGCTTCTGTTGTTTTACAGTTGTCAAACGTGCTTACTACACACAATGCAGGTGTATATCATTATACAAATGAGGGTGTCACTACGTGGTACGCTTTCGCGAAAGCGGTATTCAGCTATAAAAAAATGAGTGTAAATGTTTTGCCTGCGTCCAGCGACCGCTTTGTAACAAAGGCCACGCGCCCAAAAAATAGTAAATTAGAAAGTTCTAAAATCATCAACCTTTTAGGGATTGAAAATGTGCCTTGGGAAGAAAGTCTTGAGAAAATGCTGGTTAAATTATGATAAGTGATCAATTTAAAGGTATCGCTGTCAAAGCTGCGCTTCAAGCTGGTGATGTAATTAGAGAGGTATATGCGACCGCATTTAACAGCATTCTTAAAAGTGATGATTCACCCCTTACAGTTGCAGATACTCGTGCCCACGAGGTAATCTGTAAGGAGTTAAGCGCTACAGACATTCCTGTTTTAAGTGAAGAAGCCGTCGAAATTCCTTATGAAGAAAGAAGTACTTGGGATACCTTCTGGCTCGTAGATCCATTAGACGGAACCAAAGAGTTTATAAATCGCAATGGAGAATTTACCGTAAATATTGCATTGATAGTAGGAACTAGGCCAGTTTTTGGTATTATCTATATACCGGTGTCTGATACACTATATTTAGGTGGAAGCTTACTATGCAAAAGCTATAAAATATCAAATCCTATAATAGAGAGTGGGTGGGATCAAGTAGTGGATGATAAGCATATAATTTTTACAAATAAGCTAAAAGCACAAAAAGAGATACGAGTCGTGACAAGTCGCTCTCACCTCAATGAGCAAACAGTATCGTATATAGAGGATTTAAAAAAAACAACCACTTCAGTAAGCTTACTTCCTGCGGGTAGTGCGCTTAAATTCTGTCTACTTGCAGAAGGAAATGCAGATAGATACCCTAGATTTGCTCCTTGTATGGAGTGGGATACGGCTGCTGGTGATGCTATATGTGAGACCGCTGGAGTTACTGTTTTTATTGCAGGAACAATGGAGAAATTAACATATAATAAGAAGTCCTTATTTAGTCCTAACTTTGAAGCTTATTAATACTGTTTATGAAAATTCTTGTTACAGGTGGCGCTGGTTTTATTGGGTATCATCTTTGTGAGCAATTGCTCAAGGAAGGACATACTGTAGTGGCTCTTGATAATGTTAATGATTATTACGACCGTAATCTCAAGTATGATAGATTATCGCAATTAGGTATATCAAAAGCAGAAGCATCAGTAGGGAATTTGACAGTGGCAAGCCACAAGCATAAATCACTGCAATTTGTGCGTATGAATCTTGAGGATAGGGAAGCGTTGCCTGAGCTTTTTAAAAAAGAGTCTTTTGACCTCGTATGTAATCTTGCGGCTCAAGCGGGTGTGAGATATTCTATTGAAAATCCAGAGGTATATATAGATACAAATGTTGTAGGCTTTTTAAATATCTTAGAATGCTGTCGTAATAATGAAATAAAAAAACTTGTTTATGCGAGTAGCTCTAGTGTATACGGCAATAGTATAGACGTCCCATTTACAGAAAAACAGTCTGTAGACGAGCCCATAAGTATCTATGCCGCTACAAAAAAATCTAATGAGTTAATGGCGCATACCTATGCACATCTATTCGGTATAAATGCTGTTGGTTTACGTTTTTTTACAGTGTATGGCCCTTGGGGAAGACCAGATATGGCAATGTTTTTATTTACAGATGCGATAATAAATAATAAGCCTATTAAGGTTTTTAACGAGGGTGATCTCTCACGTGATTTTACATATATATCAGATATTATTGCTGGCGTCACGGCTGTAATTCAGAATGAAGTACAACCCGGAAATACAATTTTAAACATAGGTAATAGCAAGCCTGTAAAGCTATTAGACTTTATAGAAGCCTTAGAGCTGGAACTTGGCAAAAAAGCAAAAAAAGAAATGCTTCCTATGCAAGATGGTGATGTAAACCAGACTTGGGCAAGTGTAAAGGCTATGCGTAAACATTATAACTATAAACCATCTGTAAGTGTAGAAGATGGGATAGCGGCCTTTGTAAAATGGTATAAAAGCTATTATAAGGATTAGTACGCTTTCGCGAAAGCGTAAGATTCCCCTGTCATTAGTATGCAAACTGCTATATTTGCGATTTGCCAATAATTTAAAAAATATGAGCATAAAAAACATTTGTTGCATTGGAGCAGGCTATGTAGGAGGGCCTACAATGTCTGTAATTGCGTTAAAATGTCCAGATATAAAAGTTACCGTAGTTGACCTCAATGAGAAGCGCATCGCCGCTTGGAATGATGAGGATGTAAGTAACCTACCCATTTATGAACCAGGCCTAGCTGAAGTTGTAAAAGAAGCTAGAGGGAGAAATCTATTTTTTTCTACAAAAGTAGATAAGGCGATAGATGAAGCAGAGCTTATTTTTATATCTGTAAACACGCCTACAAAAACGTATGGAGTAGGTAAAGGGATGGCAGCAGATCTAAAGTACATAGAATTATGTGCTCGCCAGATTGCCAGAGTAGCGACTACAGATAAAATTGTAGTAGAAAAATCTACGCTACCTGTGCGTACTGCCGAAGCATTACAGAATATACTTCACAATACGGGTAAAGGTGTACGCTTTGATATTTTATCAAACCCAGAGTTTCTAGCCGAGGGTACTGCTGTCCAAGATTTACTCAATGCAGATCGTGTGCTTATAGGAGGAGAAGATACTCCTGGGGGTCAAAAAGCTACCGAAGCTCTTGCAAACATTTATTCAAATTGGATTCCAGAAGAGCGTATCTTAAGAACAAATGTATGGTCATCAGAGCTTTCTAAACTCACAGCAAACGCCTTCCTTGCGCAACGCGTTTCTTCTATTAACGCGATGTCTGAGCTTTGTGAAGTTACTGGAGCAGATGTTCAAGAAGTTGCCAGAGCAATAGGTACTGACTCAAGGATAGGGCCAAAGTTTTTAAAGGCTTCCGTTGGTTTTGGCGGATCTTGTTTTCAAAAAGATATCTTAAACCTCGTTTATATCGCAAAATCATATGGACTTAATGAGGTGGCAGATTACTGGGAGCAGGTTATTATTATGAATGACCACCAAAAAAGACGATTTGCAGAAAAGATAGTAAAGACGCTGTTTAACACCGTTTCTGGTAAGAAGATTACATTATTAGGTTGGGCATTTAAAAAGGATACTAATGATACGAGAGAATCGGCAGCCATTTATGTGGCAGATTATTTGCTCAATGAACAAGCAGAGGTAGTTATATATGACCCAAAGGTTTCTCAAGAACGAATTCTAGCAGATCTGGATTATTTAAACACGCGTTCTGAAGCTGAAAATAGAGCTTTGGTTACAGTGGTTAATAACCCTATGGAAGCCTGTGATAATGCGCACGCCATTGCGATTATGACAGAATGGGATGAGTTTGTTAGTTATGACTGGAAAACTATTTATGATAAAATGTATAAACCCGCTTTTATTTTTGATGGAAGGGCTATATTTGCGCCGTCAAAAATGGAAGATATTGGTTTTGAAATGTATACAATTGGACAAGGATAAATTATGAAAAAGAAAATACTCATTGTTTTCGGAACTAGACCAGAGGCTATAAAAATGGCTCCATTGGTAAAAGAATTTCAACAACAAACAGCAATATTTGAAACTAAAGTTTGTGTTACGGCACAGCATAGAGAAATGTTAGATCAAGTATTAGACTTTTTTTCAATTCAACCTGACTTTGACTTGAATTTAATGAAGCCTGGTCAAAATCTATACACTATTACTGCGGCAATTATCGAAGGAATGAAACCTGTTTTAGAAGCGTTTAATCCAGATTATGTATTTGTGCACGGTGATACTTCAACCACTATGGCAACAAGTATTGCAGCGTTTTATAATCAATCTAAGGTTTGTCATATTGAGGCAGGCCTACGTACACAAAATAAGTGGTCTCCTTTTCCAGAAGAAATTAACAGGCAAGTTACAGGAAGAATAGCAGATTTTCACTTTGCTCCTACATCAACTTCTAAGGATAATTTACTTTTAGAAAATGTTCAAGAAAACTTGATCTTAGTTACGGGTAATACTGTTATAGATGCGCTAGTAGATAGCGTTTCAAAAGTAAAAGAAGACCCTAGTGAACTCATTAAAAAATTATCGGGACAACTAGGTGACAAAGAAATGATTTTAGTAACAGGTCACCGAAGAGAAAATCACGGTGATGGTTTTATAAGGATTTGTGAAGCTTTAAAAGAAATTGCTTTAAAAAAACCGGAAATGGAGATTGTGTACCCTGTACACCTTAACCCAAAGGTTCAGGAACCTGTCAAGAGGATTTTAAGTGAGGTTTCGAACATCCATTTAATTGACCCATTAGCTTATCAAGATTTTATTTGGATGATGAATAGGTCAAAGTTAATCATTACAGATAGTGGTGGTGTTCAAGAAGAAGCACCAAGCTTAGGAAAGCCCGTGCTTGTAATGCGTGATACCACAGAGAGACCAGAGGCTGTTGCCGCAGGAACTGTTATTCTTGTTGGTACGGATAAGGAACTTATAGTAAAAGAAACAATTGATCTTTTAGAAAACGAAGAAAGATTTATGAATATGAGCAAACTTCATAACCCATATGGAGACGGTAATGCTTGTAAAAAAATAGTACAATTTATAGCACAATTATGAGACAACCAGAAGTAGTAATGATAGGTTTAGGGTATATAGGGCTTCCTACGGCAGCACTTATAGCCTCAAATGGAGTATACGTACACGGAGTAGATATAAATCAATCTGTGGTTGATACAATTAATCAGGGTAAGATACATATTGTTGAACCTGCACTTGATGTAGCTGTGGCAGGAGCTGTAAAAGATGGCTTTTTAAAAGCATCTACCACAGCTGTAGAAGCAAATAATTATTTAATAGTAGTTCCTACTCCATTTAAGGATAAAAATGAACCAGATATCTCGTTTGTAGAGGCTGCTACTCGTGGTATACTCCCGTTATTAAAAGAAGGTGATTTATACATTATAGAATCTACTTCACCTATAGGCACTACGGAAAAAATGATGGATCTCATATATATTGAGCGACCTGAACTTAAGGGCAAATTACATATTGCATATTGTCCAGAGCGAGTACTGCCAGGTAATGTGATGCACGAGTTAGTTTATAATGATCGTGTTATAGGGGGGGTAGATGATAAAAGTACAGAGAAAGCTCTTGCTTTTTATAAAGCACACGTAAAAGGAGAATTACACGCTACAAATGCTCGTACAGCAGAAATGTGTAAACTAGTAGAAAATTCTTCAAGAGATGTACAAATAGCGTTTGCAAATGAGCTATCTCTTATTTGTGCGAAAGCAGATATTAATGTTTGGGAACTTATTAATTTAGCAAATAAGCATCCTAGAGTAAACATATTACAGCCTGGATGTGGGGTAGGAGGACACTGTATAGCGGTAGACCCATACTTCATAGTTGCAGATTTCCCAATGGAATCTCAAATTATTGGGAAAGCAAGAGAAATTAACAATTATAAGTCATTCTGGTGTGCTGAGCAGGTTAAGAATGCAAAACTTCAATTTAGGTTAGATCACGGTAAGCTTCCTAAAATTGCGATAATGGGCCTCGCTTTTAAGCCTAATATTGACGACTTAAGAGAGTCACCGGCAAAGTATATAGCTCAAAAGGTGCTCCAAGATGCAAATGATGAAGAATACTATATTGTAGAGCCAAACATTGAGGAGCACAAGGTATTTAAACTAACAGATTATAAAGATGCTTTTGCGAAAGCTGATATTGTAGTATATCTCGTAAATCACAACGAATTCCAAGAATTACCTAAAGATTCAGGTAAGATTGTCTTGGATTTTTGTGGGGTTAATAGATAGATGCAATATGACTTTTAGTTATAAATTTCGGAATTCGATAAACGCTTCTAGTATTTTTATTAGTAGCGTTTTTTTAGCACTTTGTAATTGGGGACAACTTTCACTGATTACTAAATATTTAGAACTAGAAGAGATAGGTCTTTATACATTAATATTAGCAATTAGTAATCCTTTATTTCAATTTTTCAACCTACAATTACGCCAACTAGTTGTTACAGATAGGAGTGAGTTGTTTAAATTTAATGAATATTTTTCAGTAAGAGTTTTTTTAAGTTCTATTGTTCTAATAATTGGCGGAATAATAGGTTTATTTTTTACGGAAGATGGAATATCTAGGGTATTATTTTGGCTTATTTTTGCAAATTACGCTCTTGATGCAATTATTGACATTTTTAATGCTCAGATGCACTTTTATCAAGATTATATTAGAATATCTAAATCGACTTTTCTTCGTGGAGGGGCAGCTATATTGGGTACAGCCATTGGGTTGATTTTTCTTGAAAGTTTAACTGCTTCTTTTTGTTTAATTATTTTATTTAAAGTTATTGCAGCTTTTTTTTATGATTTAAAATTGATTAGGCGTCTGTATATTAAATCTCCAATAATTTTAGTTTCAAGTGAAAATCTTTTTTCGTTGATAAAAAAAGGAATTCCTTTAGGAGCGACTTTATTTGTAGTATCAATGAATTTTAATATGTCGAAATATTTCGTGGATTATTACTATGGAATAGAAGTTCAAGGTGCATTTTCTTCAATGTCATATCTTATAGTTTTAGGAACTCTCTTTGTCTCAACATTTGGGCAACTTCTCTTACCGAAAATGGCTATTATGTTTCAAAATAAAAATTTTCAGAAACTAAGAAATACTCATTATCTATATCTCCTTTGCACTTTAATTCTCGGATTGACTCTTTCAGTTGTAAGTGTACCTTTTGGAAAAGTATTTATTGAGATATTCTTTTCGTCAAAAATATCTTCCTTTAGTCACCTTTTTCCTTATATAATGGCTTCTTCTTTATTTGTATATTTAGCATCGGCACAAGGCTATGCTTTGACTTCTGTCTCTATATTGAGAATTCAACCTATCATAAGCTTAATAGCTTTAGGAGTAAATCTTCTACTAAATTTCGTTCTTGGAGATACTTATGGTTTAGAGGGGATGATTTTATTTTCTGGTATTACTTTTTGTGTGCAATTTATTTTATCATTTGTAATTTTTATTATTAAGACAAAGAATAAATGAAGTCAGTATCAAAAAAAATAAGGCCTTTAAATTTAGAAGGCCAGCAATGGGCTTTAATAATATTAATTCCTTTTATTGCTTTAATTTTTTCTAAAGGTATGTTTATTCAGCTGCAAAGTGTTACTATATTTTTAGCGTGCTGTTTAATAATAACTAAAGGGATAAAAGTGAAAACAATATATTTTTCAAATCTTTTATTCTTCTTGTTTTTTTATGGAACCATTTTAGGTTTAGTCTATACAATTTTAGGAGATAATAGTTTTTATAAATGCATTCAATACTCATTTCTTTCGTTTTCAGCCTATATAGGTTTTCGTTCAGCTTTTGTCTATTTAAGTAAATTCTCAATAGTTCATATTGTTATTTTTTTCATTGCGGCGGATGTTTTGATGTTTTTCGCTCTAAGATTTGGGGGACATTTTGGAAGGACATCAATAGGCACTACAAATCTGTATCCGGCTCTTCTTTTTTTAGCTTTTAATTCAAAAATTTTTAATAAATTTTCAATTAAAATTGGTCTCTTTATACTTCTGTTTTTCTGTATTATCGCATACTTGACATCTGGTATGAGATCATCTATAGGAGTTATGATTTTTTCCTCAATAATTATAGTTTTATATGCTTTTAAGATTAAAAATGTTGGGAAAATTCTAAGAATTAGTGTTTTAGGTGGTGTGCTTCTTTTATTAATGAATGTGTTTGTTCCATCTAATTTTTTTGATAATGTTATCAAACAATTAGATAATGTCGCTTACAGATTTCAAACAACATTATTAAATGATGAAGGATTCAGGCTAGATAGTAAAAAAGGTGAGGGTCGTGATTTAGAGGCTCAATCCGCCCTAGCAAAAATAAATAAAAATACAGGTGTCCATCAAATTTTAGGCTACGGTAACGGTTTTGTATATTTTGATCAAATGCAATCTAGAATAAAAGCCCATTTACATTTAACTTATGTAGCTTATTATGTACGTTATGGAATTTTAGGTTTATTTGTTCTGGCATCGTTATATTTATTGGTAATATTTAAGTCGATAAAATCTTTTTTTAGAAAAAAATCTTTTGAAAATGGCCTGTCTCTTGCTTTATGGATTTCTGCAATTCAAATTTGTGTAATTTCTAGTGTAGCAGCAAGTTTAATTTCAATATTACATTGGATTATCATAGGTATGGCTTTTGCCTATGATAAATATTTAGAAAATAAAAAATATACTAATGAATGGCAAAGATTATAATTAATGCCACAGCTGCAAAAAGTGGTGGTGCACTTACAATTTTAAGAACATTTCTTGAGTCGATTCCTCATAATAGAAGGAAGGATTTTTTGTTACTTGCTCCTCAGTCTTATGAAATAGATCAATTGAAAAGTATTCGTTTAAGTACCTGTGGAATATTTACTTATATTTTCTCCGTAATAGGCATAGGTTTTTATCAATTAGTATTTAGTTCGAGAAAGGTATTAAGTTTTAATAATGTTAATACCATATTCTACTCTAGTAGTAGTATGACTTATTTTCATCAATTAAAAATGTTCGACAGGTCTTATAAAGATCTGAAATTATCTCTATATAGGTTTACAATTAGATACATTAATTCTCGAAGTTTGTTCATAGTACAAACAAAGACTGTTAGGGATTTATTTATAAAATTTGATACACGCATTGGTGATAGAGCGTTAATAGTATGGCCTGGATTCATAAAAGAAAAATTGGAAGAGAATACCTTTAAATTACCTAACTATCCTATCGATTTTGATATTGAAGAATTTGGACTTATTCCTATAGCATATGATACTGATCATAAAAATTTATCATTTTTATCCAAAATCAATCATTTTTTTCATCAGAAAAATATCAAAAATATAATTCTTACAAAAAATGCAAGTTCGCTAACAAATCTTGAAAGTATTTTTGAAATAGGTCAAGTTTCAAGAGAGCAACTTTATTATTTATACTCAAAGGCTAAATTTTTAATATTCACATCTCTTTCTGAAACTGTTGGACTACCCATTTTTGAATTTTTGGAGACTGGTAAGCCTACATTTGTATTTGGTGCTCAATATGCTGTAGATTTTTATTACAAATTTCATCAACCCAGCAATTTGATTTTATTCAATACTGAGGATGAATTTAAAGAGCTATTTTTACAGAATATCGATAAAGTTTATACTTCCAAGTCATATTCAGATGGAGAATGGATTAAAATATTAGAAAAACTATGAAACAAATTATACAGTCCTTTAAAACAGGAGAAACAATTTTAGAAGAATTGCCAGCCCCAAAAGTAAAACGTGGGCAGGTACTTATACAAACTACAAAATCATTAGTTTCTCTAGGTACAGAGCGTATGCTTGTAGAATTTGGAAAATCTAATTTAATATCCAAGGCAAGACAGCAGCCGGATAAGGTAAAAATGGTTCTTGATAAGATTAAAACAGACGGTTTACTTCCTACTGTTGAAACTGTTTTTAATAAACTAGGCGAGCCTTTACCACTGGGTTATTGCAACGTGGGTAAAGTAATTGCAGTAGGAGAAGGAGTATCTGAATTTAGTGTAGGAGATCGTGTTGCGTCTAATGGAGGTCACGCAGAGTTTGTTTCGGTTCCTAAAAACCTAGTGGCTCTTATACCTGATAATGTAACAGATGAACAAGCTTGTTTTACAGTAATAGGTAGTATAGGTTTACAAGGCTTGAGACTTTTAAATCCAACACTTGGAGAGACCGTTGTTGTAACTGGCTTAGGTCTTATAGGCCTCCTTACAGCACAACTACTTAAAGCAAATGGATGTAATGTTATAGGAATTGACTTTGATCAATCTAAGTTAGATCTAGCTCATCAGTGGGGCATCACTACTATTAATCCTGCAAAAGGAGATGATCCTGTAAAAACTGTAATGAGTCTAACGGGTGATGTAGGAGCAGATGGTGTAATTATCACAGCTTCTACAAAAAGTAATGAGGTAATCTCACAAGCAGCTCAAATGTCTCGTAAACGAGGTCGCATAGTGTTAGTAGGGGTTATCGGTCTAGATTTAAGTCGTGCAGAATTTTATGAGAAAGAACTAACTTTTCAAGTATCTTGTTCTTATGGCCCGGGTAGATATGATGAAAATTATGAAAACAGAGGGCAAGATTATCCACTTCCATTTGTTAGGTGGACAGAGCAACGCAATTTTGAAACAATGCTCAATGCTATTTCAAAACAATATATAGAAGTAGACCCTATGATTACCGAGGTCATAGATCTTGAGAATTACAAGGATATTTATGGTGAGATAGGAAGCTCAAAGTCTATCGCTTCCATATTAAATTATGGAAATGAAGCCGTGTACAGTAATACAATAACTTTTGATACAAATTCAAAAAGTGGCTCAGCAAACGGTATCGCTATTGTAGGAGCAGGTAATTTTACAAAAATGACAATGCTCCCTGCGATGAAGGGAATCGATGCAAATTTACAGCAGATTGTAAGCTCTGGTGGTCTTTCCGGAACTACACTTGCAAAGAAGTTTGGAATTGCAAAAAGCGCTACAGATTATAGTGAAGTTTTAAAAGAAAACGACATTAACACTGTAATGATAACTACCAGACATAATTTACACGCGTCTATGGTTGTGGAAGCACTTGAGGCAAGTAAAAATGTGTTTGTAGAAAAACCATTAGCACTTAACCAGGTAGAGCTAGATAAAATAATAGGTGCTTATAACAAGACTAATAACTCTGTTACGGTAGGTTTTAATAGAAGATTCTCTCCTTTTGCTATAAAAATGAAAGAAGTGCTAGGGGGAGGTGACACCCCAGTAAATATTGTAGCTACTATGAATGCTGGTATGATACCCTCTAATGTATGGATACACGATCTCAAAATAGGTGGCGGGCGTATTATAGGAGAAGCTTGTCATTTTATTGATTTAATATCATTTTTAACAGGTAGTAAGGTTAAAAGTGTTTGTATGACTGCGATGGGTATAAATCCTGAAGAAAATACAGATAATGCTACACTTTTATTAAAGTATGAGAATGGCTCAAATGGGGTAGTAAATTATTTTGCAAATGGAAGTAAGAGCTATTCAAAAGAGCGTGTAGAAGTGTATAGTCAAGAACGTACACTCACCCTTGATAACTGGCGTAAATTAAAAGCATATGGCTTCAAGAATTTTAAAGGTATGAAGTCTAAAATGGATAAAGGACATAAAAATCAATTCTCATTATTTGTAAAACACGTAAATGAAGGTGGGGAAGCATTAATACCAATGGACTCACTTGTAAATACCACAATGGCTTCATTTGCTGCTATAGAAAGTCTTAAAGAAGGGAAGTGGATAGATGTTAAATAAACCTAGTCTTATTTTTGATTTTATAAAGAATATGGGTTTACGCTATATTCTTTTTAGAGTATGGCATACTTTCCAGGTGAAAACTGGGATTTTCAAAAAGAAATTCCCAAGTGCACCAAAGGCTAAAAAATTTATTTCTAAAAAGGAGTGGGTAGAAAAAAATATCCCATTCTTTTTTGACTCAAAGTATGATTTACAGTTAGAAAAAGAACCAACTGAGATATTAGAATCACGCTTTCGCGAAAGCAAAAAAAATATCATCACTTTTTTTAGTAATCGGAAAATTCAATTAGAAGAAGATAATCAATGGTTTAAGAATCCAGATTCTGGATTTATTTATGATGCTACAAAACATTGGTCTCAGATACCAGATTTATCTACAGAAGCTGGTGATATAAAATTTGTTTGGGAAAAAGCTCGATTCTCATTTTTATATGATATCATAAGATATGATTATCATTTTGAATCTGATCAAGCGGCTTATGTTCTAAGTGAAATAGAAGATTTTATAGATAAGAACCCTATAAATTTAGGCCCACAATATAAGTGTAGTCAAGAGATAAGCTTACGTATACTTAACTGGTCTTTTGCTCTACACTATTATAAACATAGTGAACACCTTACAGAAGAATTATTTAGTAAGGTAATGAATGCGATTTACTGGCAACTTCATCACGTATACCATAACATTAATTTTTCAAGAATCGCGGTTAGAAATAATCACGCTATAACGGAAACTTTAACACTCTACCTTTCTCACTTACTATTTCCTTTTATTCCCGAAACAAAAGCGTGGAGTAAAAAAGGCAAACAATGGTTTGAACAAGAAGTAGATTATCAAATTTATGATGACGGTACTTTTTTACAGTATTCTATGAATTATCATAGGGTAGTTATACAATTACTCACTTGGGGAATAAGACTTGCAGATTTAAACAATGAGAGATTTGCTCAATTTGTATATGTTAAAGCGCAAAAGTCTTTAGACTTTTTAGATGCTTGTTTAGACAAAAGTTCTGGCACTTTGCCTAATTATGGTAGTAATGACGGCGCATTGTTCTTTAAGTTAACAGATTTAGATTATCGTAATTATACAAGCCAACTTGATGATTTACGTATGTCTCTACAAGGCACTGCAGTTGTAAAATCTGAGAGTTTTGAGTGGTATGGACTTAAAAATGCGAGTATTGTAGAGAGAAACCAAATGGCTATAAGTAGTTTTGATATTGGAGGATATTATATAATTAATGAACCCGATGTAAAAACGTTCATACGTTGTGGTGCTTATAAAGATAGACCTGCTCAAGCAGATAATCTACATCTGGACCTATGGGTAAATGGTGAGAATTACCTTTGGGACAGTGGGAGTTATAAATATAATACTGATTTAAATCTTATAAAGCACTTTACAGGTACGGCAGGGCATAACACGGTAAGTATAGATCATAAAGATCAAATGCTTAAAGGAGGACGTTTTATATGGTTTAAATGGATTAAGGAAGCTCAAGCGACACTTAAGAAGGATCAAAATTATACATTTAGAGGGTCTATAAATGCTTATAGACATTTAGGAGGTATAACTCACAGCCGAGTTGTAGAAAAATCACCCAAAACATTAAGCTGGAATGTGATTGATACAACAAATAAAAACAAAGATTCCATAATGTCTCAACACTGGCATATCAACCCGAGGTTTAAGGGTAAAATATCTTTTATTGCTAAAGATAATAATGGTAATGAGTTACTGCCTAAGGTAGAAAGCAATTGGTATTCGGGGTATTATGGACTTAAAGAAAAGTCGATTTCCATTAGTTTTTCAACACCGACCAATTTAATTCACACACAAATTATAATACATACTTAAATGCGTATTTTACTCATACACCAATATTTTTTAGAAAAAAATGACGGAGGTGGTTCTAGGTTTAATGAGATGTCAAAATCTTGGGCTGCTCAAGGGCACGAAATAACCGTGCTCTCGGGAATGGTACATTATAATACAGGAAAGAAAATGCCTCGTTATAAAGGGAAGTTTACTTTTAAAGACTCACAATTTTATAACAACGTGGATGTAGTGAGATGTCACGTTTCAGAAAGTTATAATGCTAGTTTTATAGGTCGACTTTGGGCCTATTTTTCATTTGTATTTAGTAGTATATATGCAGGTATTTTTAAAGTAAATGGAAAATTTGATATTATTTTGGTGACTTCTCCGCCATTATTCGTTGGGATCACAGCATATGCGCTATCTCTATTAAAAGGTGTTCCTTTTGTTTTTGAAGTTCGTGATTTATGGCCAGAGAGCGCAATAGATACCGGAGTTTTAAAGAACAAGGTTATAATAAAATTTGCTTATTGGTTTGAAGGGTTGATGTACAAAAAAGCAAAATTAATAAATGTGTTAACACCAGCTTTCAAAACAAAATTAATAGAAAAGGGGGTTCAGAAGGAAAAGGTTATTCTTATCCCTAATGCTGCCGATTTTACTCTAGCAAGTGAGGTGAGAAAGGATTTTGATTATAAAAAATTTAAAAATGATATTGGGCTTAGCGACAAATTTGTCATAACGTATGTAGGAGCACACGGCGTTGCAAACCATTTGATCCAGCTTCTCGATGCGGCAGAGTATTTAAAAAACACTAATGTTATTTTCCAGCTTATAGGTTCAGGAATGGAAAAAGAAATGTTAATGACCGAGAAGCTAAAGCGCAATCTAGATAATGTTATTTTTAGAGATCCTATAGCAAAGGCTGAAGTGTTTAAATACATTTTATCTTCTGATATGGGCGCATCCGTTTTAAAGAAAGTCGATACTTTTAAAACAATATATTCTAATAAGACATTTGATTATATGTCTTGTAAAATACCAACGCTACTCGCTATAGATGGTGTGAGTAGAGAGCTTGTAGAGCAAGCAGAATGTGGTATTTATGTTGAACCAGAAAATGGTTTAGCAATTGCAGATGGTATTAAGGATATTATGAATAATCCTTTAAGATTGACAGAAATGGGAGAAAATGGTTATGAGTATGCTTTATTGCATTTTGACAGGTCAGTACTAGCACAGAAGTACCTCAATCATATGAAATTAATTGTAAAGTGATGTATAGACTTGTGATTAAACCAGTAGCCGATGTACTTACTGCAAGTATCGTCTTTATTTTATTTCTCCCTGTTTTTCTTATAGTTTGCATTCTTTTAATAGTTGTAAATTCTGGAAATCCATTTTTTACGCAAATGAGACCAGGCAAAAATGGAAAAATTTTCAAAATCTTTAAATTCAAAACAATGAATGATAAGAAAAACGAGAATGGGGAATTACTAAGTGATAAAGAACGTATTACAAAAATAGGTCAGATAGTAAGAAAAACCTCTTTAGATGAGTTGCCGCAACTTTTTAATGTGATAAAAGGCGATATGAGTTTTGTAGGACCTAGGCCGTTATTAGTTGAATATTTAAAACTCTATAACAGTCATCAAACAAAACGATTAGAGGTGAAACCAGGTATAACAGGATGGGCACAAGTAAATGGACGCAACGCAATAAGTTGGGAGAAAAAATTTGATTATGACGTTTGGTATGTAAGTAATCAAAATATGCTACTTGACATTAAGATTTTGTTTATGACTGTGATGAAGGTATTTAAATCTGAGGGAATTACTGCCGAGGGCGAAGTTACAACTAAAAAATTTGAGGGTTAATGGTAATATACGGAGCTAGTGGTCACGGTAAGGCTATAAAAGCTATAGCAGATAGTTTAAATATTATAGTCGACGGATTTATAGATGATAATTATGAAAAAGAATCATTTTTGAATGTGCCAGTACGCGAATTAGGTACATTTGATGAAATAATCATCGGAATAGGTAATAATAATATTAGAAAGAAAATAGCCGAATCACATACTCACAAATGGCATAATGCATTAATTCATAAAAGCGCGATTGTCTCTGTTGAAAATGACATCGGAAGCGGTACGGTTATTATGCCGGGTGTTGTTATTAATGAGTGTAACTTCATAGGTGAACACTGCATAATAAACTCAGCATCGGTTATTGAGCACGATTGTATAATTAATGACTACGCACACATTTCACCTAATGCTACTTTGAGTGGTGGTGTTAATGTAGGAGTTGGGGCTCATATTGGAGCAGGAGCATCTGTTATACCAGGTATTACAATAGGTAAATGGTCTGTAGTGGGGGCCGGTGCAGTAGTTATAAGGAATATTCCCGATTTCACTGTGGTAGTGGGGAATCCCGCTAGAATAATAAAAACTTTAGCAATTGATTAAAATACTATTTGATTTTATTATATCACTAGTTTTAATTGTTCTTTTGATTCCTCTTTGGGTGATTATTTTAATTACTCCTTACGTTTCTATTTTTAAACAAACTCGTGTAGGTAGGTTTGGAAAATACTTTACTATTTATAAAATAAAAACGATGAAAGATGGACGTGTAACCTTTTTAGGAAAATTTCTTAGGAAATATAAAATTGATGAACTTCCTCAGCTCTTTAATATCTTAAAAGGAGATATGTCTTTTGTAGGTCCAAGACCAGATATACCTGGTTATTATGACAAGCTCATAGGTAAGGATAGGGGTGTTCTTTTGTTAAAGCCTGGTCTTACTAGCTTAGCAGCTATTAAATATCGCAATGAAGAGGCTCTCTTAGCACGGCAAGTAAACCCTAGTAAATTTAATACTGAAATTATTTTTCCAGATAAAGTTAAGATGAATCTAGATTATCTTGAAAAACGAAGTTTTTGGTACGATATAAATATCATTGTTTTAACGATTAAATCTCTCTTTTTCTGAACTATATTTGCAAATACAAAATAATAATATGTCTCAACAAAAAATCTGGCTTTCATCGCCACATATGGGAGGTACAGAGCGTAACTTCGTAACAGAAGCCTTTGATACTAACTGGGTTGCTCCACTTGGACCTAATGTTAATGGTTTTGAAAATGACCTGCAATTATATCAGGGTCAGGATACTCACGTTGCTGCCTTAAGCTCAGGAACTGCAGCAATTCACCTTGCATTAATACAATGTGGTGTTGAGGCAGGAGACGAGGTTATTTGCCAGTCATTTACCTTTTGTGGTAGTATTAATCCTATAAAATATTTGGGAGCAAAGCCTGTACTTGTAGACAGTGAGTCTACAACCTGGAATATGTGCCCTATTCATCTAGAAGAAGCCATAAAACATAGAATCAAGCAGGGTAAAAAACCTAAGGCAATTGTTGCCGTACATCTTTATGGTATGCCCTACCAGGTAGACTTAATAAACAAGGTTGCTAGTAAATATGATATACCTGTAGTTGAAGATAGTGCAGAGGCTCTGGGTTCTACCTACAAAGGCCAAAAGTGCGGTACATTTGGTCGCTTTGGTATATTATCATTTAATGGCAATAAGATTATCACTACAAGTGGTGGTGGGGCAATGGTTTGTCATTCCCAAGAAGACAAAAAACAAACTGTTTTTCTTGCTACGCAGGCTCGTGACGAAGCTGCGCATTATGAACATACTACTATAGGTTACAACTATAGGTTGAGTAATATTTCTGCAGGTATTGGTCGTGGTCAAATGGAAGTGCTTGATAGGCACATTGGATTACGAAGAAAGATGCACGAATTTTATATAGAGCAATTCAAGAATATAGAAGGAGTTTCTGTCTTTTCAGAGCCTTCATCAGATTATTTTAGTAATCACTGGCTTTCGGCAATTTTAATTAATCCATCAAAGACTAATGGAATTACTAGAGAAGATTTGCGCCACGCTTTCGCGAAAGCGGATATAGAATCAAGACCGCTGTGGAAACCAATGCACCTGCAACCTATTTTTAAAGATGCTCCTTATTATGGGTCAGGTATAGCCGAAGAACTATTTGAAACTGGATTATGCCTTCCTTCTGGATCAAACTTAACAAATGATGATAGAGAACGAATTCAAAAAGTTATATTTGAATTATTCAAAAGCGCTTAATAAATGTTAACTAGATTAAAAGCGGCCATAGGTAGATTATTTTCAGATGACAATAAGCTAGATATACGTAATGTACGTTATCTACCTAGATGGGCCGTCTTATTTATAGATACTTTGCTAATTTTAGTATCAGCCCTTCTTACGTATTTTTTACTATTAGATTTACATATTCAGCCGCTCGATGTAATAACAAATGGGCAGCAGTTGAGTCTTGTAATAGGGGTTAGTTTTGTTTTCTTATTAGTTTTCAAAACTTACGCTGGCCTCATTAGGCATTCTTCATTTATGGATGCTATGAAGCTTATGTTTGCGACTATAGCTACATTTTCTTTATTAATGGTCCTTAATCTAATATTACAAGAGTTCTATAGTTTAAAGATTTTTATAAATACAGGCCTTATACTTTTTTCATTTATTTCTTTTACAGCTTTATTTAGTTTTAGACTTGCGGTAAAACAATTATACGAGCGTTTTAAAATTGCTCAAAAGAATGAAGAAATAATAAATGCCGTAATTATAGGAGTTGATGATGGTGCAATATCTGTAGCTGCAGCATTAGATATCGAGCATCCACAGCGTTTTATAATCAAGGGTTTTATCTCAAAAAGACAGAATAAGAGTTTAAGAATTCTTGACAAACCTGTACTAGAGCTTGATAATAGCATTCAGCATTTAGTACAAAAACTCAAAGCAGAAGCAATTGTCTTTGCAGGTAATTCTATGACTGCCGAAGAACGATTTTCTATTGTTAAAGAGTGTTTAGAACACGATATTAAAGTATTTAATTCACCTCTGGTTATAAACTGGAGTGAAACAACGACAGTTACTGATCAATTAAAAAGTCTTCAAATTGAAGATCTATTGAATAGAGACCCAATAGAATTAAATGATAATGTAAAGTCGGGTAAGATAAAAGGGAAGACTATTCTTGTAACGGGAGGAGCAGGATCAATAGGTAGTGAAATAGCAAGGCAAGTGGCATCCTATAACCCCAAAAGACTTATTGTACTAGACCAAGCAGAAACTCCTTTACATTCACTTAGCTTAGAATTGCAAAATTCCTTTCCTAAAGTCGATTTTGAGTTTGTTATATGTGATGTCGCCAACAGAAATAGGTTAAGAATTCTTTTTGATACTTTTAAGATTGATATTATTTATCACGCTGCGGCTTACAAGCACGTACCCCTAATGGAAAATAATCCATCTGAGGCCATATTGACAAACGTTTACGGTACAAAAAACCTAGCAGATATTGCGGCTAAATATAAGGTTAGTCACTTTGTGATGGTTAGTACAGATAAGGCTGTAAACCCCACTAACGTGATGGGAGCAACAAAAAGAGCAGCAGAAATGTATGTGCAGTCTAAATTTTTTGATTTACAAGATAAAGGGAAAAAGAGGTACACTAAATTTATTACAACTAGGTTTGGTAATGTATTAGGATCTAATGGTTCTGTTGTTCCATTATTTAAAAAACAAATAGAAAGTGGTGGACCTGTTACAATTACACACCCCGATATTATTCGTTACTTTATGACTATTCCAGAAGCCTGTCAACTAGTCTTAGAGGCTGGAACAATGGGTGAAGGTGGCGAGATTTTTATTTTTGATATGGGAGAACCGGTTAGAATTATGGATCTTGCTGAAAAAATGATAAAACTCTCTGGCTATACGGTTAATGAAGATATAGAGATTAAAATCACAGGTCTTAGGCCTGGAGAAAAATTATATGAAGAATTGTTAAGTGATGAAAGCAAGACATTGCCTACTCATCACGAGAAAATTATGATTAGCCAAGATTCTACTAGTAATTTTGATGACATAAGTACAACGATAAATAAAATTGTTAAGGCCGCGATAAAAAATAATAATGCTATAAGTGTATCAAAATTGAAATCTTTAGTTCCTGAATTTAAAAGCAAAAATTCTGAGTACGAAATTTTAGATATTGAGGTTGATAATGATACTTCTTTTATAAAGACAGAAAAACAATTGTCTAAAGAGGGATAGTGTAGTATTTTTGCAGTCAAATTTATAAGTATGTCAATCAAATTTTTGAGCAGAATTACTGCTCTTGTTCTTTTATTCAGTTTAGTATGTACTTCGTGTATTTCAAAAAGAGAGGTTTTATATTTTCAAGATATAGAAGCCTTAAATAATCAAACGGATAACACTAATTACAATACGATAATAAGACCTGATGATTTGCTATCCATTACTGTTTCGTCACAAGATCCAGAATCTGTTGCCATCTTTAATCCTGTGGCGGGTGTTTCAGCAGGTTTAAGAACCACAAATGACCGGCTTGGTACATATTTGGTTGATTCTACTGGAAACATAGAATTTCCGTTCATAGGGAGGCTACAAATAGCGAATAAAACTAGGGTAGAAGCAATAGCTTTGCTTAAAGGTGAGATTAATAAATATGCAAAAGAGGCCGTTGTAGATATTCGTATTCTAAATTTTTCAATTTCAGTTTTAGGAGAAGTACAACGTCCAGGAACGTTCACAATTCCTAATGAAAGGATAACAGTTCTGGAAGCATTAGGCCTTGCAGGGGATATGACCATATTTGGTGAACGTAAAACTGTGAAAATAATAAGAGAAGAAAATGGAGTAAAAAGTTATGGAGAACTTGATTTTACAAGTATTGATATGGTTAATTCACCCTTTTATTACTTACAACAGAATGATGTGGTAATTGTATCCCCAAATAAAGCGCAAGTTCAAAGTGGTGCATTTAATCGTAACTCTACAATTTTTATTTCAATTGCAGGTATTGTTATATCTGTACTTACTATTCTTACTCGATAATACAACATAATGTCAGAACTTAGAACATCTATAAAAGAGGAAGATTTTAATCTTAAAGAATTAATTGCACCTTATGTCCGTTTTTTACCTTGGTTTATTTTATCGGCATTAGTTTTTTTATCGTTGGCATTTCTCTATATAAGATATAGCACCTATGTATATCAGAGTGAGGCAACTATTTTAATAAAGGACACTAATAATGGTTCTCTTTCCGAGCTCGCTGCATTTGAAGATTTAGGACTTGGAGGAGCAGGACTGAGTAAGTCTGATTTTGAAAATGAAATCGAAATATTAAAATCTAAACGACTCATATCAGAAGTTGTTAGGGATTTGAATTTGAATGTTAAGTATTACAGGGAAGGTAATGTTAAATCCTCAGAGGTCTTTTTAGAAACACCTTGTACAGTAACTGTGGTTTCTTTAAAAGATTCATCTCCATATTTTCTTAAGTCTCTTTATATAAAGCCAATTTCAGTTAAAGAATTCATCATAAAAGATAGTGAAGATGCTCAAGAGAGTACTTATAGTTTTGGTGATATATTGAATTTGGATTTCGGAGAACTAGTAGTTAATTCAACAACTATCCGTTCTAGAAGAAGTGATAAAAAGGGATTTAATGACTTTATACTTGTGAGTATATCTAGTGTTTCACAAGCAGTAATAGATTTAAAAAATAATCTTAATATTGAAGCAGCCAATAAGAATAGCAGTGTTCTAAAGATATCTTTTAATTCTTCTGCACCAAACAAGTCCGAGGCTATACTAAATACGCTTATAGATGTCTATAATAATGATGCTATACAGGATCGTAATCTAGTATCGGCCAATACTGCTAAATTTATTGATAGAAGATTAGAAATCATTACAAGTGAATTAGATTCGGTAGAGACAAAAAACGTAAACTTTAGAGAAGATAAAAATGTAACTGACATCGCTACTGAAGGACAATTGTTTTTGCAAAGTAAGACAGAACTTGAGCGTAAACGACTAGAGGTTTCAACAAAAATTGGTCTAGCTAGTGCTATGAATGAACTTTTGCAAAATGGTTCTGATAATGAGTTGTTACCAGTAAACTTAGGTCTGTCTGGTGATGGTCTTGCCACATCAATACAAGAATATAATAATTTGATTTTAGAAAAGGAACGTTTATTAAAAAGCTCCACATCTGCAAACCCTGTTATAATTACTTTAGATAATCAATTAAAGCAGTTACGATCGAGTATAACTTCTAGTTTAGACAATGTTAAGACTTCTCTAGAAATAGAAGATAGAGACTTAAGAAGACTAAGTGGTTCTATAGGTGGTAAAATTGCTGCTATACCAAGTCTCACTAAAGCTGCTAGAGATATAATGAGACAGCAAGAGATTAAGGAGGCCTTATATTTATATTTGCTTCAAAAAAGGGAAGAAACTGCAATTTCTCTAGCCGTAACAACACCAAAGGCAAAAATTGTTGATAGAGCATATAGTTTAAGGCAGCCTATATCTCCTAAACCTAAAATTGTTTATTTGGGTGCTTTGGTTTTAGGCTTATTAATTCCTTTCGGTATAGTGTACGTAAAAACACTATTAGATACTAAAATTCATAACCGCCTTGATATTGAGAAAGCACTGCCAGAACTTGCAATTTTAGGGGAGGTACCTACTATAGATAGTAAGGAGAGTGAAACTATTACGAGCAATGATAGATCAGTACTTGCTGAGGCGTTTAGAATTTTAAGAACAAACTTAGGTTACTTTATTAAAAGTTCATCTAGTGTTAACGGAAATACTATTTTTGTTACATCCACTATTAAGGGAGAAGGTAAAACATTTGTTGCTTACAATCTTGCGTTATCGCTAGCTACAACAGGAAAAAAGGTTCTTTTAGTGGGAGCGGATATAAGGAACCCGCAACTTCACAGATACATAGATAAAAATATATGGACTATTGGATTATCAGAATATCTTTTTGATGATACAGTAGATGTAGATTCCATAACCTTTGAGGTCAAAAATCAAAGTGATAAACTAGATTTAATCTTATCAGGTAGAATACCGCCTAACCCGGCAGAACTTCTTATGAATGGACGCTTTGAAACTTTAATCAGTGAGGTTAAGGATGACTATGATTATGTAGTGGTAGACACAGCTCCAACATTACTTGTGACGGATACATTACTTATAAGTCAAAATGCAGATATGACAGTATATGTGAGTAGAGCAGATTATACAGAGAAAAAATTATTAGAGTACCCAAAAGAGCTTTACAGGGACGGTAAGCTTAAAAATATTGCATTTGCAATAAATGGTATTAAAATCAATAATTTTGGTTATGGTAGTAAATATGGTTACGGTTACGGCTATGGTCAGACTAAAAAATCTTTATTTAAAAGACTAAAAGATAGATTAGGTTTATCTTAATTACTACTAGTTTATTATAAAATAGCCTCTCAATTCTGAGAGGCTATTTTTATAATATTTCATTTCTAGTAAAATCACATATGGTCTGTAAATTTTCTTGATACTTCTTTGGAATTTTAAAGCTCTCTACTTTCTCTAAGTGATCTATGCGATGGGTATCTGTACCTATATAATCGTACAAGTTTTCAGAAAGTAATTTGAAGGCAATTTTTTGTACTCCCTCCCCATAATGTGGTGTAAGTGATAAGGCGTTAAGTTGTAACAAACAACCCTTTTGTTTAAATTCTTGATAAATGTCAAAGCGCTTGTGATAATAAGCATAACGTTCAGGATGGGCCATAACAGGTATATAACCTAAAGTTCCTATTTTGTAAATAATTTCAAAAAGGTTTTCTGGAGGTTGGAAAAAAGACATTTCTACAAGCACATACTTGTCATAAAGAGGTATAATATTACCCTCTTCTAGAAGTTTACTAAAATTTTCGTCTAGCATATACTCAGAAGAATAACTCAAAGCTATGTCCTGTTTGTCACTTATACTTTCATATGCACTTTTAATAATCTCTGGCGTATTATCATAAATACCCGCCATAGTATGCGGTGTAGCTATAATTTTTGTACAACCTAAAGCTGCATATTTTTTCAAAAGCTCCTCACTTTGATCGGGAGTCTTTGCACCATCATCTATCCCAGGTAAAACGTGACAATGCATTTCAGGAGTTCCAGACCAGATCTCAAGAAATGATATTTTATTATTAAATAGTCCAAACATAGCGTAAAAATACCTTAATTATTTTAGAAACTCGTACCTTCATCTTATGATAAGAAGCACAATTATAATCATTCTAATATCTTTCCTAAATCTATCGCTTTTTGCCCAAAATAACTTAGATTTTGACGCGACTTTTAGTGCTCGTAGTTTTATACATTCAGACAGATTACCATTTTGGTTACATACTAATACCCAAGGTTTACTTAGCGAGAATAGTGATTATGGCGTTTCCGCTTTCGCGAAAGCGGAATATAAACTAGCAAAAAAATATAAGCTTAGTCTTGGAGTAGGGGGATACTTTGCTGATGGATTTGAGAATAGTATTAGAAGAAGTGATCTCTTTCTAGAGTATGAGAATAGCTTAATTAGGGTAATAGTAGGTTCTAAAAGTTTACCAGAGTCAGAATTATCAAATTCTGTTATTAATAATAACATTCTTTTTACTGGAAATGCGCGCGCGCTTCCTGGTTTATTTCTTTCAAATAACAAACCTATAAAGCTTTTTAAAAATATTTCATTTGATACAGAGATAGCTCATTATCAATTTAATGACGATCGTTCGGTTGATAATGCAAGATTGCATTATAAGAAACTTGGATTAAATTGGCGTATTCAGGATAGGTCATCATTACACGTTTCTTTGCGACATTACGTACAGTGGGCGGGTAGGCAGAGTGATGGCACAAAATTACCCAGTGATTTTAATGCATTTATTAGAACATTTACAGGAGCCAATGGAGGAGATATTGATAATGATAATGAAGCTATTAATGCTCTAGGAAATCACCTAGGAACTTATGAGTTAGCATATCTCGGCACATATAAAAACATAAACTTTAAATTGTATCACAATACTTTATTTGAAGATCGATCTGGTCGTGAACTTAATAATTTTCCAGATGGTGTGTGGGGAGTAAGTGTATTTCCAAAAGCTTCATCTTTTATAGAAAATTTTACGTACGAATATATCCAAACCATATCACAGAGTGGTAGTCCCACAGCAACCGAGGGTCTTAATCAACAGAGTGGTGGTGATAATTATTTTAGAAATGGTATATATAGGTCTGGCTGGACCTATAATGGGGTTATATTGGGATTACCTTTAATTAACCCATTTGGTAATACTACAACTCCAGCAAGTAATAGAGTTATTGCTCACCACTTGGGAATGTCTGGTACTATCTATAAGGTTAATTATAAGGTAAAAGGGACTTATCAAGAAAGCTTAGGTACATATGCTGCACCTATTTATCCAAGACAGCGTTTAGTCTATACATCAGGAGAACTTACCTTACCAACGAAGGAGTTCGGCTCATTTACTCTATATGGAGGGGCAGATTTTATAAATAACTTTGAGAATACCTATGCCGTAGGGCTTGGTTATAATTTTTCATTTGATTGATAGTACTTCTATTAATCAAAATACGCTCATAAAAATAATCTTATAAGCGTATTCTACCTACCTTCTAACCACTTCAAAAAGATCTGTGCGTCTGTCACGTAAATTCTTTACTGCGCCAAATTGATTTAGTTCTTTTAGTAAATCTAGGTCAACATCGGCTATTAATATCATCTCTGTATTTGGTGTTGCCTCTGCTTTTATGCCATTGGTAGGGAAGGAGAAGTCACAAGGAGTAAAAACCATAGATTGTGCAAACTGTATATCCATATTTTCTACATTAGGTAAGTTACCTACACTACCAGCAATTGCTACATAACATTCATTTTCTATAGCTCTTGCTTGTGAGCAGTGGCGCACTCTTGAATATCCATTTTGTGTATCTGTAAGAAAGGGAACAAATAGTATATCCATTCCTTCATTTGCTAGTAGTCTACTTAACTCTGGAAACTCAGAATCATAGCATATTAATATTCCTATTTTTCCACAATCTGTATCATATGTTTTAAGTTCAGTACCACCTTGCATACCCCATACTTTGGCCTCGTCTGGAGTAACGTGTAGTTTTTCATAACGCTCTGTACTGCCATCACGTCTACATAGATAACCTACATTGTATAAGCGTCCATCGCGTATCTCGGGCATACTACCGGCTATAATATTGATATTATAGGTTATTGCAAATTCTGAAAATTGCTGAACTATAGCTTCCGTATGCCTTGCAAGTTTTCTTATTGCATCTGACGTTTTGAGATGATTATCTTTTGCCATAAGGGGAGCATTAAAAAACTCAGGAAATAACACGAAGTCAGATCTGTAACCAGCAACAGCATCTATAAAATATTCTGCTTGGTTAAGTAACTCCTCTAAGCTATTGTAAGGCCGCATTTGCCACTGTATGAGCCCTAAACGAACATTTGATTTTTTTGTAGCTGCTTTTCTAGATGGTTTTTTATAGTAAATGTTATCCCATTCCATCAGTATAGCAAACTCTCCAGATGCTTTATCTCCTTCTAGATACCCTCTCATAACTTTTGCTGGGTGAAAGTCATTAGAGATTTGAAAGTTTAGTACTGGGTCATTAATTTCTTTGCGCTTGACTTTTTCAATATATTCTTTAGGTTTCAGGTCTTCTGCATAAAGATTGTAATTGGGCATTCTACCGCCAAAGGTGATACCTTTTAAGTTAAGTTCTTCACATAGCTCTTTGCGATAATCGTAGAGCCTTCTACCTAAGCGTAGACCTCTATAAGTCGGTTTGATAAATACATCTATACCATAAAGAACATCTCCGTCATCTGAGTGGGTAGAAAATGTATAGTTACCAGTAATATCTCTATACGTGTGATCATCTTCAAAATCATCATAGTTGACAATGATAGATAGTGCACAGCCGGCAATTTGGCCATTAATTTTTATGACCGCTTGTCCCTTTGGAAACTTTTTAATCAATGTTGATATATGTTTCTCTTCCCAGTATGAATCTGGCATATTTGTATATGCAGATATCATAGCCGTTTTAAGTTCTTGATAGTCATTGAGCTCAAGATACTTGAGCTCAATGTGTTGTATATCTCCAGTTTTCATTATTCTTTTATATCCTCGTCTGTGTCAAAAGGATCTTGTACAGCTGTGGAGTCATTATCTTGGTATGACTCGTAATCATCTTCATCATATTGTTCCATCACACGTTCTAGTTTTGCACTTATTTTTACTAGGTACTTTGTGTCTTCTGTTATAATTTCAATACACTTTACTAGTTCATCTTTTACGTTTCTAAAACGTATGATATCACTATCATCATAACCGTAAGGATACTTCTCGACCACTAGGGCAAGTATCTCAGGAGTTAACTTCTTAAAGTCTACGATTACTCTATTGAGGTTTGGATTATTTGAGCTTTTCATAATTACATATCTAGAAGGTAAGCAAATATGAGTGGTGCTACGATAGTTGCATCACTTTCTATAATAAACTTAGGCGTGTTCATATCTAGTTTACCCCAGGTTATTTTTTCATTAGGCACAGCGCCACTATAAGAACCATAGCTAGTTGTGGAGTCACTGATCTGGCAGAAATAACTCCAGAATGGTGTATCTGTGCGATCCATATCTTGATAAAGCATAGGCACAACACAAATAGGAAAATCGCCAGCGATACCACCACCTATCTGAAAGAAACCTATACCGTTATCTGAGTTTGCCGTATACCAGTCTGCTAGATAGGTCATATACTCAATACCAGATTTTACGGTACTTGCTTTAAGTTCACCCTTCATCACGTAGCTAGCAAAAATGTTACCCATTGTACTATCTTCCCAACCTGGCACTATGATAGGTAGGTTTGCCTGTGCGGCAGCATACATCCACGAGTCTTTTATGTCTATCTCATAATATTCTTCAAGTACGCCAGAGAGTAATAATTTATACATAAACTCGTGCGGGAAGTAACGCTCACCGGCAGCCTCTGCATCTTTCCAGATTTTTACAATATGTTCTTGTATTCTCCTAAAGGCTTCCTCTTCTGGAATACACGTATCTGTAACTCTGTTCAAACCACGTTCTAATAAATCCCACTCATCTTGTGGGGTTAAATCACGATAGTTAGGCACGCGCTCGTAGTGGCTGTGCGCTACAAGATTCATTACATCTTCCTCTAGGTTTGCACCAGTACAAGAGATGATTTGTACTTTATCTTTACGTATCATCTCTGCAAATATTTTACCTAGCTCTGCCGTACTCATAGCACCTGCAAGAGATACAAGCATTTTTGAGCCCTTATTAAGTCGCTCCTCGTAGGCCTTTGCCGCATCTACTACAGAGGCTGCGTTAAAGTGTAGGTAGTACTTCTCTATAAATTGAGAGATTGCTCCTTTAGTCTTCATCTTGATCGTATTTTAACTTTGTGATTGTATTTTGATTTTTTGCATAGAGATTATCATTATCCTCATCTGCACTTTGCTCCATAAATTTGTAGCTCAACATTTTATAGTAAAGCTTAGCCGCTAGAAAGTCTGAAGATTTTTCTGAGGGATTAGGACATAGCTCTACAATGTCAAAGCCTACCACATTTTTTTCTTCAAAAACCTTTCTTAAAAATTCAAGTGTCTCATACCATAAAAGTCCACCTGGTTCTGGAGTGCCGGTAGATGGCATAATAGAAGGGTCTAAGGCATCAAGATCTAGTGTGATGTATACATTATCTGTCATAAGCTCTATGGCATTATCCATCCAGTAGTCATCTGTACTCATATCGTGTGCATAAAACACGTTTTCTTCATTGAGCACTGTTTTTTCTGAGGCGTCCATACTGCGTATACCTACTTGTACAAGGTTTGTAGTCTCATTTGCTTCATACATCGCACAAGCGTGATTATATACAGATCCTTCATACTCCCTGCGCAGGTCTGTGTGCGCATCTAGTTGTAGTACAGTTAAGTCATCATAACACTCATTAAAAGCGCGTATAGACCCTATAGATACAGAGTGCTCTCCACCCATCATAGTGACAAACTTATTGCGTAAAATAGCATCTTTTACCTCCTTGTGTACTTCATCTACCATTTCTTCTGGCGTGTTATGACCCGTAAGAGCTTCTGCAAGAAATACACCTTGTTTATAAACCTCTGTATCTGTCTCTATATCGTACAGCTCCATATTTTCAGATGCGTGTAAAAAGGCATCAGGACCTTTATCTGCACCTTTTCCCCAGGTACTAGTACCGTCATAAGGGACAGGGATTAATACGATTTTTGAAGATTCGGCGCTGGCATATTTTTCATCTATACCGGCATACGTTTTTTGAGATTTCATTGTAATTTGTTTAAATTTTGTTACTTGTGTTAGTTTACTGTTTTTTCGGTTTGTGAGGCAGTTTTTGATTCCGCTTTCGCGAAAGCGTCATTAACCCCATAATCATATCCCAAAATGGATAGTAGTTGCTCAGAGGTTTGCTGCTCTGCAAAAACGCTAGTTACCAGCTTACCATTTTCATCACGATCTATCAAAACGTGTTTTGGGGTAGGGATGAGGCAGTGTTGTAACCCGCCAAAACCGCCTATACTTTCTTGATAAGCACCCGTATTAAAAAAGCCTATATACAGCGGTTTATCCTTATTGTACTTAGGTAGATAAATCCCGTTCATATGCTGCTCACTGTTATAATAATCATCACTATCACAGGTAAGACCACCTAGTAAAACGCGCTCATATTCCTTTTGCCAGCCGTTTATGGCAAGCATTACAAAACGTTTATTAATCGCCCAGGTATCTGGTATGGTGGTGATAAATGATGAGTTTATCATATTCCACTTTTCGCGATCATTCTGTTGTTTTTGATATAGCACTTGGTAAATCGCACCGCCACTTTCTCCTACGGTAAAACTGCCGAACTCTGTAAAAATGTGAGGCACCGCTACGCCCGCCTCATCACAAGTTTGCTTAATCTGGCCTATAATCTCGCTCACCATATATGCATAATCATAGTCAAAGGCGAGTGAGTTTTTTATAGGAAAACCACCACCTATGTTAAGGCTATCTAGTGATGGGCATACCTTTTTAAGAGAGACATACACCTTCATACATTTAAGAAGCTCGTTCCAGTAGTATGCGGTGTCACGTATGCCCGTATTTATAAAAAAGTGCAGCATCTTAAGGGTCACCTTAGGGTTATCCTTTATCTCTTTATTAAAAAAGGGCACAATGTTTTTATAACCCAGACCTAAACGAGAGGTGTAAAATTCAAACTTAGGTTCCTCTTCTGAGGCGATACGTATACCTATGTTATAATTACCATCTATAGCATCACTTAGCAGGGTGATCTCTTCATAATTATCTATAACAGTGATACAGTTTTTATGACCATTGTTTATGAGACGCGCAATGTTTTGAACATATTGGTCACGTTTAAAACCGTTGCTAATGACAAAGGTGTCATCATTGATCTTGCCCTGTGCCTTGAGATTTTCTACAATATCTATATCAAAAGCAGAGGATGTCTCGATATGGATATCATTTTTTAAAGCCTCGTCTAGCACGTGCTTAAAATGCGAACTCTTAGTACAATAGCAGTAATTATAACTACCGGCGTAGTTATGTTCTTTTATAGCAGCTGCAAACCAGGTTTTTGCCCTGTTTATATTATCAGAGATTTTAGGTAGGTATGTAAACTTAAGTGGTGCATCGTGTTCTTTTATAAGTGCCATTAAATCAATCCCGTGGAACTGGAGCTCATTTGTTTTTAGGGTGAACTCTTCCTGCGGAAAATCAAAAGTTTGATCAATAAGATCAAAGTATTTTGTCTTCATTATAAAGTTGTAAAATATGTAAATAGAGATGTGGGCCCAGTGATAATAGGGCAGTGGAGTGATCTTCTAGTACATTCAGATGCGGAAAATGAATACCGTATAAGGATCAAAGCTTAGAAGCTTTAATGAAGTAAGGGTAGTAATGATTTCAGAAGTCAGCCTAAAAATTCGGGTCTCTATCCCTAGAGCAGCTTTCGAAGTAGACTTCCTTATCCTTCTAAGCCCGAATATGAAAAAAGATTTCATCGTTATGACAATTCGATTTAACTATGCTCGAATTATGCGGTAAACATAGTGAAAAAAACAAATCAAAAAACTTTTTTGTAAAAATTTTAAAATTATTTTTAACTAACTGAATAACAATAGTTTGATTTGGCGTTTAAGGTGGTAATTATTACTCAAGTATGTTATATTCTAGACTTAAAAGATCTTAATGTAGTGTGATTACGCTTTCGCGAAAGCGTACTTAATACCATTATACCTCTGGAGTACATAATAAGTAGTAAAAATGTGTTTAGGGATGCGATGTACCTATTAAGACGTTCTTAATATCTTGTCCATCTTGCGACCTTTTGCCAGCTCGTCTATAAGCTTTTCCATCTGCCGGCACTGCCTGTAAAGTTCAAACTCATCATCTATCTCCTCAATGCGGTAACCGCATACAACGCCTTTTATGAGATGTGCGTTAGGGTGAATGGTTGCTTCTTTAAAAAAGGTTTGAAATGTCACTTTCTCGTCTATAAGTGACTGTAATTGTGACTCATTATAACCGGTAAACCATTCTATAACTTGATGAAACTCCTCCCTGGTACGACCATTTTTTTCTAGTCTATTCCAGTAAAGTGGGTATATGGATGCAAATATCATTTGTGCAACCTTATCTTCTTTGGCGGCAGTAACTTTCATAGTGTTGTGTATATTAATGAACCTAAATATACAATTATTTACAGATAGCGATGAAGATGTGATGATGTACTGAGTGTAATTGAGGTAGAGTTGTTTTTAACTCAGTTCTTTGTTGTACATAGTGCTTTTTTAGTTTTCAAATTTCACATATTTGGTATCAACGTCAAAGTCAGCCCATTTAATTTTTAGCGTGTCATTTTCTGTTGAAGTTATTGTTCCTTTTTGAACAAAGTCATTATAAAATATCGTGATTTTATTTCCGTCCAAAATGTATGGCATATGTCCATCGCCATCGTAGTCCGCAACAAGGAAATCCTTTGCGGTTAACCAAAAATCAGCGTGAGGTCCGTTTGGGTCTTGAGTCCAAATTCCGAAAGCTTGGGTCGTGTCAATTGCTAAATTCCGTATGATTGTTTTTTCAGGTCGTTTTATGTTTTCAATTTCTGGATTGTCGGTATTATATTCCGAAATCGTAAACGTTTCTTTTTTGTCGGGATTAGCTAATTCGTTGTAAGCGTTCATAGAATCAGTTTTTAATTCCGGTTCCGTGCTTGAGTTTAGTCCGTCATTTTTCTTTTCGTTTTTACACGAAATACTGATTAAAATCAGAAAGAAAATCGATATGTAATTCAGTTTTTTCAGCATTATGTACAACAGGCCACTACATAAAGCGAGTGCGGCTCCCGATAGCTATCGGGATTGCTGGTTTACTTCACTTTGTGGTCTTGATTTGATTGGACTAAATATACAATGAATTTTGGATTTGTACGCCGCGCATAGCGGTTTGAAAATTAATTGTGAGAAATACGCTTTCGCGAAAGAATAACACTAGTCAGCTAGGAGTAATTAACCCTCATCGCAGTAGCAAACAAGCTCTTAAAACAAGCCTTTGCCATCATAAAATCAGGAAGACCCTACGATGAAAATTATAGATCAAAATTAGCTTAAAAAGGCTTGTTTTTTAACTCAGTTCTTTGTTGTCCACAGTATTTTTATTTTAATTCTATCCATAACAAAATCGAAAATCCGATTGCTATTAATATTCCAATTCCGTTTAAGATTATTTTGTTCTTAATAATTAGTGTCAGAATAAAGTCAGCTAATAAGCCAACGAGACCTAATGACATTAACCCAACCATAGCTACAACTCCCCAACCTTCTTCATATGACAATATTTTCCATTTAGCAATTGTGTAAATTATGCAACAAACTAAATAGATAAGAAAATAAACTCTTAAAATTGTCCACTTTTTCACTTGTTTCATTCTCAATAAATTGGTGCATCAAATTTTACTATTATCGTGTCATTCTCTACGATAAAGTCAACCCAATGGTCAAGTGAACCTCCATTCGTGTAATATCCTCCACCACTAATTTCCTTTTTTCCACTCGCACGAGTAAAAGTCAGAGAGTAAGCTCCGTCAGATTTGTTTTTACGCATCGATAAAAATTCCGTGACGCTTTCATTCGGTTCAATTCGGTCAATTTTTATTACTTCCAGTTTTTCAGTCGTTGTAAATTCCACATTTGCTATCGGTTCGCTTGAGTCATTTTTGATTTTCATTTCAATCCCATCCTTTTTGTAGAAAAAACAAGAGTTTAAAGTAAAAATTAATATTAATGCAAGCAGTTTTTTCATATTGTGGGCAACAGGCCACTACATAAAGCGAGTGCGGCATTTTGCTGGATAGCCTGTATTTATTTGTTTTTTAATTGATTGTTTAAATATACACTTATTTGTGAATCTGTCGCCGCGCATAGCGCTTTCAAATCCCGATATACTTAGGGACACGTTATGTAATAGTTCTTGCATCCGACGAGAGAGGAACGACCGAGAGTAAGGCACAAGGTGGCGGCTGATTGAGTAGGGTGGGAGCTTTAAAATCCTAGCAGATTTGCTCTATGATCCATCTGTGCCAGATTCTTGATTATTGCTCTTACAATCGCTCTTAAACCGATTTTGAAGCGTAGCCATACGATTGCGGTAATAATCAAGTATGCAACTGCCTTTTGTGTAGCTTATTTTGTCGTGAACTGCGAGCCCTTGGGCAATCAGCTGCCACGTTCCGGCTATGAAGCGTAGGAACGGTTTGGTTGGTTAGGCCTATGCTTTATAGCCATTGTTGTAGGCAGTTATTTTATTATTCTTTTGTCAAATTTGAAGTTCTTTCTCTGATCTTCAGATATTACATTTTTGACCATTGTTGAATCACACACACCATATTTCTCAAAATTCAAACGTCCTTCTCTTAAGGTTATATGATTGGGTCCTGAATGTGCGTCTAAGTCTTCTAAATCAATCCCATCGTCTTCCCAAAAGCAGATTGGACAAATTTCATATCCACCTTTTTCTCCTAATGTGAAGTAGTCGCAGCAAGGACATTGAAGTTCGTTACCGTTTGGTTTAACCTTTTTCCAATCGCCCGATTTCTCCATTTCTTCAAGTTCTTTTAATTCGTCTTTAAAGGTCTCTTCAAACTCTTGGTCAAAAGTGTCCTCTGATTTCTTCACAGAGGTATTGCATCCGAAAATGAGACCAAGCAATAATATTGAAATTAAATTCTTCATTTTAAATGCCTACAACAGGCCAATACATAAAGTGAGTGCGGCATACTTTGACAAGCTCAGTACAAGCTTTGCTGGTTAGCCTGTATATATATGTTTATTAATTGATTGTCTAAATATACGCTTATCTGTGGATTTAAGCGCCTCGCACAGCGGTTTGAAAATTAATTGTGAGAAATACGCTTTCGCGAAAGAATAACACTAGTTAGGTAGGAGTAATTAACCCTCATCGCATTGGGAAACAAGCTCTTAAAACAAGCCTTTGCCATTATAAAAATAGGAAGACCCTATGATGAAAATTAGCTTAAAAGCTTGTACTGAGCGTAGCCGAAGTAGGCTTGTTTTTTAACTCAGTTCTTTGTTACCAGACGTTTTTTATTAATCCGATTTAATATCATCTTCAGTTCCAAATTTTCCATCAGAACCAGCAGATGTAATAATAAATCTTTTTCCATTTTCCATAACCTTTAATTTATATTCTCGATTCCAAGCATCTTTTTTCCAATCTTGTCTTAAAGGACTATTTCCGATTAATTCATTCAGTTCCGTTGGGTATGTTCCTAAATTTTCGTTCCAATTATCCATTCTGTCACTCATTTCCGATATTTCTTGTTTTGTTTTTTCAGGAAACACAGACTTTCTTTGATAAGTAAAAAACAGAATAGCACTTAACCCCCCAATGACTAAAACAGAAATAACCATAATTGAACTCGGCTGTAGAAAATATCTTTGGAAAGGTCGTTTCTTTCCATCAGATTTTTCCATTTTCGAGATTCTTCTATGATGTTTAAAATCTTCTCGAATGAGTCCAAATTCTGCTAAAGTCGATAGTATTAATTCAATCATTCGGTTGTTTTGGTAAATATGCTACAACAGGCCACTACATAAAGCGAGTGCGGCATACTTCGACAAGCTCAGTACAAGCTTTGCTGGTTTGCTTTACTTTGTGGTCTTGATTTGTTTACAATAAATATACAATGAATTTTGGATTTGTGCGCCGCGCATAGAGCTTTCAAACCTGCCTCCGACGAGCGTAGCGAGAGGAAGGCATAAATTCGCGTTATGTAATAGTTCTTGCATCCGACGAGAGAGGAACGACCGAGAGGAAGGCACAAGGTGGCGGCTCATTGAGTAGGGTGTGAGCTTTAAAATCCTAGCAGATTTGCTCTATGATGATTCTGTACAAGATTCTTGATTATAGCTCTTACAATCGCTCTAAAACCGATTTTGAAGCGTAGCCATACGATTGCGGTAATTACCAAGTATGCAACTACCTTTTGTGAAGCTTATTTTATCGTGAACTGCGAGCCCTTGGGCAATCAGCCGTCACGGTTTTGTGTATGATTAGTGGCGTGGGTTGGCACTTAACTTTGCAAATAAAAACCGAATAGAAAATCCGTGAGGATTTTCGTAAGTAAGCTTGAACTAGCCATTAATTATAAACGTTGTTGCCAACAGTTTTTTATCGATTAATTAAAGTTATATAGTGAATTGCAAAAATCAGTCTATTGGTTTTATTGTTCAAATCAATTTTTTCTATATTCCTTGAATAACCACCGATTACTGAAGGCGCAATATCTCCCCAATTTTCAAATTTATCAGCATAGTCTTTTATCAATTCAGAGTTTTCTCCTATGGCTTTTAAATACTTTTGGTAATTGCTATTATATTTTAAGTTAAAATAGTCTTTGTTAGTAATAGAGTCTGTATTAGTCTGCCATATTTTATCAAATACTTTTAGTTTTTTTGCGTCAGAGCTAATTTTATCATATTCTTTTAAATCTGGAATAGCCATATCATTAAAAACACTATTTGAAAATTCCACATACGCTTTTGTTTTAGATTCAGATTTGTATTCAGATATAAGAATTCTGTCAAATTCAGCTACTAGTGAGTTCAGTTCAACAAGTTCAGATTCTGTCCAAATTTCGTTTGGATTTTCAATTTCAGATTCTTTCGAATTCACACAGGAAGTCAGAAATAAAATTGGCAATAAAATTCCGATTATTTTTTTCAATTTGAAGTTTTTTTAAATTGTTGGCAACAGGCCACTACATAAAGCGAGTGCGGCTCCCGATAGCTATCGGGATTGCTGGTGTGCCTGTTTTTTGTTTTTTCATTGATTGTCTAAATATACACTTATTTGTGAATCTGTCGCCGCGCATATAGCTTTCAAGCCTGAATCCCACGAGAGGAACACCCGAGAGGAAGGCACAAGGTGGCGGGTGATTGAGTAGGGTGGGAGCTTTAAAATCCTAGCAGATTTGCTCTATGATCCATCTGTGCCAGATCCTTAATTATAGCCTTTACAATCGCTCTCAAACCGATTTTGAAGCGTAGCCATACGATTGCGGTAATTACCAAGTATGCAACTGCCTTTTGTGTTGCTTATTTTATCGTGAACTGCGAGCCCTTGGGCAATCAGCCGCCAACGGTTGAGCTAAGAACAGTACGGGAGCAAACTAGCTTTTGCTTTCCGCCATTCACTAGCGAAATCTTTTGGTTTTGTTTTTTCTTTTTTTTGTCAAAGCGAAATCCCAAAGATTTCGCGACATTATAAATATACACAGACCTTAGCGTTTAAAACCTAAGCCCGTATTGTTTATAGGTTTTGTTGTGCTTTCGTTATTTCCGTTCGCAATTCATCTCCGATATTTACCCATTCCGTTTTGTCGGTCAATTCGAGTATAACCGAACATTCAGTTTTAACTACTCCCGAAATATGTAAATACCATTCTAAATAACTCCAGTCCGTTGGTTTAGGGGCGTACAGAGTTTTTCTGATATTGTCCCAATGCACTTCGGTTGCAGACCTATAGATGAGCGTAAATCTTGACTTTTCAGGCCTCAAATGGAGTCGACCTGATTTATCTATTTCAATTAGTACTATATTATCTCGTTCCAATTTTTGATTTATTTTGAAAACTACTCATAGATTGAAGCTCCTTTCAGTATTGTTTTGAAGTTCTCCCAAGATGGTTCATCTGCATTTATGTCCATTTTCATATTGTCGTAAAAACCTTGAACATCGGATGTATAAGCTTGCATTGCTTCTAGAAAGTCCTCTAGAGTTCTATTCTCCCATTCAGATTTATTCTCCTTTAATTCTTTTCTAAACTCTTCTAAAAACTCTATGAATTGAATTCTTGTCATTTGGTGATTTATAATGAAGCACAACAGGCCACTACATAAAGCGAGTGCGGTATTTTGCTGGTGTGCCTGTTTTTTGTTTTTTAATTGATTGTTTAAATATACACTTATTTGTGAATCTGTCGCCGCGCATAGCGCTTTCAAATCCCGATATACTTAGGGACGCGTTATGTAATAGTTCTTGCATCCGACGAGTGAGGAACGACCGAGAGGAAGGCACAAGGTGGCGGCTGATTGAGTAGGGTGGGAGCTTTAAAATCCTAGGAGATTTGCTCTATGATCTATTTGTACCAGATCCTCGATTATAGCCCTTACAATCGCTCTTAAACCGATTTTGAAGCGTAGCCATACGATTGCGGTAATCACCAAATATGCAACTGCCTTTTGTGTGGCTTATTTTATCGTGAACTGCGAGCCCTTGGGCAATCAGCCGTCACGTTCCGGCTATGAAGCGTAGGAACGGTTTGGTTGGTTAGGCCTATGCTTTATAGCCATTGTTGTAGGCAGTTATTTTATTATTCTTTTGTCAAATTTGAAGTTCTTTCTCTGATCTTCAGATATTACATTTTTGACCATTGTTGAATCACACACACCATATTTCTCAAAATTCAAACGTCCTTCTCTTAAGGTTATATGATTGGGTCCTGAATGTGCGTCTAAGTCTTCTAAATCAATCCCATCGTCTTCCCAAAAGCAGATTGGACAAATTTCATATCCACCTTTTTCTCCTAATGTGAAGTAGTCGCAGCAAGGACATTGAAGTTCGTTACCGTTTGGTTTAACCTTTTTCCAATCGCCCGATTTCTCCATTTCTTCAAGTTCTTTTAATTCGTCTTTAAAGGTCTCTTCAAACTCTTGGTCAAAAGTGTCCTCTGATTTCTTCACAGAGCTATTGCATCCGAAAATGAGCCAAGCAATAATATTGAAATTAAATTTTTCATTTTAATTGCCTACAACAGGCCACTACATAAAACGAGTGCGGCATACTTCGACAGGCTCAGTACAAGCTTTGCTGGTTTGCTTTACTTTGTGGTCTTGATTGGTTTGGACTAAATATACAATGAATTTTGGATTTGTACGCCGCGCATAGAGCTTTCAAACCTGCCTCCGACGAGAGAGGAACGACCGAGAGGAAGGCACAAAGTGGCGGCTGATTGAGTAGGGTGGGAGCTTTAAAACCCTAGGAGATTTGAGTTATAATACATCTCTGCCATTTATGCGTGTAACAAGGAGCAATACCCTTTCGCGAAAGCGGAATTAAGTAAGTTACACTTCAAAGTGAAGAAATAATCATCTCAGGGTGCTAGACTTTTGTGCATTTAAACCGTCTCGTGACAAAATAACAAATGATGACAAAACAGACGCTAACCGCTCGTTTTGCAAAGGATATATCTCTCCAAAATTAGTAAAGCTCAGAAAGAAATATCAATCTGAGCTTTTTAAAAAATTAGCGATGTCTTTGCACATCTATTTTAATGGGTTTCATCTGGATAAGGTTAATACGATGTAAAAAACGCATTATAAGATAGGTTACATCTATCTCATACCAACGCACACCTCCAAAGTTAGGTCTAGACCCAAACTTGTGATGATTGTTGTGATATCCTTCTCCCATCATCAAGAAGTCAAAGCGAAAGAGGTTCTTAGAAGTATCTTTAGTTTTAAAGTTTCGGTAACCTAAAATATGTCCAAACCAGTTAATGATGACACCGTGTATAGGAGCCATAGCTAGCACTACAGGTAAAAATAGCCATTGCCACCAAGCGGTTGCAAATACAGCAAAAAAGGCAATATACAATGCACCCCAAAGCAATCTAGAGAAACGAGAACTGGCAAAAGCATCAAAACGTTTCCATTGTGGGACGTTCTTTTTAAACTTTGCATCTACTTCAACTCGGTCGTTATTAATGTCTTGGTAGATATTTTTTGTTTTCCACATCATAGCAAATGGATTTTCATCATAACTAGGGGAGTGTGGGTCCTTATCTGTATCTGTATAGGCGTGGTGCATTCTATGCATAATACCATAGCCATAGGCACTCAGGTAACTAGGCCCTTGAAAAATCCAGGTTAGTACAAAGGTTATTTTTTCGGCTGTTTTTGACATTGTAAATGTTTGGTGTGCCGCATATCTATGTAGAAAAAATGACTGAAAAAACAGGCCACTGTACCACATTACGATTACAAAGAGGAGAATAAGCATTTCTTTTTTATGCAAAGGTACTCTGGTGAGCAAACTCGCACAATGAACCTACATTAACTAATGCGCTTGCGTATGCGGCTAAGTGCTTGAGGCGTTACACCTATGTAAGAGCTTATGTACTTGAGAGATATCTCCTTGAGAAGTTGTGGGCGCTCTTTAAAAATACTGAGGTAACGCTCTTCTGCCGTTTGATCAAGAAGCGATTGTAGCCTTTTTGACTTAGTAATAAATAGATTTTCGGCAGTGAGTCTACCTATAAGGTTGCCTATGGCTGTTTTATTGTAAATTTCTTGAAGATCGTTATAAGAGATACTAAGCATACTTGTATTAGAGAGTGCTTGTACGGCGTGCTCAGAAGGTTTTTGAAGCAAGAATGAGTCATAAGCACTTACAAACTGATTTTCAAAACAAAAGCCAAAGGTAATTTCCTTTTCTGTCTTTGGTTTAGGTATAAACAGTCTTACTGTACCAGAGGTGATAAATGAGATATAATTTTCTACCACACCAGCTTTGTGTATGATGTCCTTTTTCTTAAAAGTACGCTCTTTTAGCTTTGAACTAAAGAGCTCCCAATCACTGTCTGAAACGGGTGAAAATTTATTTATATAATTACGTATCTCTGTCAATGCTTTACAAATTTGCTTTACAAAGATACTACTCAACAACCTCTTTAAAATCGTTATCTAAAGATGTTTTACTATTGTTTTATTATAACTAAGTTCGTACGGCCTTAAAAAACGTATAATAATTGCAATCATTATGAAAAAAGAAACCTACTTAATTATACTGGCTTTTTTCTCTATTTACGTCTTTTGGGGCTCTACTTATCTATGGAACAAGATTGTGGTAAGTGAGGCTCCTGCCTTTATGCTTGCTGGTTTACGATTTACCACGGCAGGCCTTCTTATCTTTTTTATAGCAAAAATTACAGGCAAGTCACTTAAGATTACTCCTAAGCAATTACGCAATTCTGTACTGGCAGGATTCTTTTTTTTAGTCTATGGTAATGGTGTATTTGTATGGGCACTTAACTATGTAGATAGCGGTTTTGCCGCATTGCTTGCTGCACTACAACCTTTATCCATACTTCTATTGATGAGAATTACTCAGAAAAAGGGTCTAAAACCTAAATCTATTGTAGGTGTTGTACTCGGTCTCATAGGGATGTATTTACTAGTATCACAACGTGAGATTGCAATGCAAGAAGGAGCTGCACTCGGTATAGGGATGATTTTTACCTGTATTTTAAGCTGGAGCATAGGGAGCCTCTTTGTGGCTAAAGCAGATCTTCCTAAAAACTTTTTTATAACAACGGGTTACCAAATGGTAAGCGCCGGTATACTTTTATGGACAGCAAGCTTTGTGATTAATGAACCTTGGAGCTTTCCAAACTCCTGGAGTACACGTGCACAATTCTCTATGGTGTGTCTCGTGATTTTTGGAGGGATTGCCGCCTTTACATCTTTTAATTATCTCCTTAAAAAGGTATCTACAGAGAAGGTTGCTACCTCTGCTTATGTAAATCCAGTGGTTGCATTATTTTTAGGGTGGTATTTTCTTGATGAGCAGGTCACCTTACAATCTATGATTGCTGCCGTAGTACTTCTAAGCGGTGTTTATTTTATAAACAGTGTGAAGAAAAATGACAAAACAACCCTAAGAAAGCCCTGGCGTAGAGGTAGAGGCTAGCGTTTAAGGTATTTGTAACGCATAAAAAAGTCCCGAGTTATATCGGGACTTTTTTATATCGCTATGTCTAATTATACAAAGGTGGTCTCACCTTTATCTAGTGCTTCTTTTGCGTCTACAATAGTAGCATCTTCTATATCATCTGGATGAGCGGCTCTGCGGTTTGTAGTTTTATTAGCCTTTGAGAGTTCTTTGTCAAGCGCATTTTTTAAACTCGTGAGCTTTTCAGACACTTGCTCTTCTACATCATTATATGTTTCCTTGAGCGTGTCTCCAGCTCTTTTTGCCTTGTCTTTAAGCGCGGCTTTCTCTTCTGGTGATAATTTATTGTACTTATATAAACCTAGGGCACCCGCAGCTACTGCAAGTAAACCTAGTATTCCTTTTGTGTTATTGTTCATAGTATAGCTTGTTTTTAGGTTGCTTACTAAATATAAGTTATCTGTATTAAAATACCTCCGGCTACCACGATATTAGTATTTTATTAATACACTTTTAGTAAAATCACTCACTGTTTTAAGATATACTGTTTATGGTGGATATGAGTACGCTTTCGCGAAAGCGTATCAAAAAAACTACTAGGCAACAGCCTCTGTCATTGCATAATAATGCAAGATGTTTTTATAAAACGAAATGTTTTCTTCTGTCTCACGTATGCAAGACTTTAAAAACTTCTCAAGGCTGTTAAACGTGATTTCAACCTCGGCACCTCGTTCTAGCATATCTATACCTAGTAAAACGGTTCCTTTTTCTACATCAAGCACCACTGATGAAGCGTTAAAGTGATTCTTTATAATAGCCGTGTGCAACTGCTTAAAGTTTGCTCTGCGCTTAAAGCGAAAATCTGTAGAGTACTCTATAAGATTATTGAGACTTCTTACAATGTTGTTGTTTGATTGGATCATAGCGTTTGGTTTTTTTCTTTTGAACATCATAAAAATAAAATCTAAAGTGTTAATAAAAATCTAATAGTCAGCATTTTATAAATTGTTTAACTTTTGCACTACTACGCTATAGGGTATACTATGCTGGTATAAGTAATACGTAAGAGATCTATGGTTTGGATCTCAAGAGCAAGCCTTTTTATAAGAAGTTTTCTTTTACATAAGGTTCTAATTAAACCATTAATTAGGCGTACTTTCGCGCACTGATAAAAGCCCTGATTATGAAGCGTATAAATGAATACAAAAAACTCTTTGGAGTTGAGAAAGAAATAGATCTTAAAATGCTCAAAAAGAGCTATAGAAATCTTGTAAAAGAGTGGCATCCAGATAAGTTTCAAGCTGGAGACCCAAAACAAGAGGAGGCAGAGATACAAAGCCGTCGCATCATAGATGGTTACCACTTTCTAGTAAGTATGGCGCCAGAGACTAAGGAGGCAAATCTTGAAGCATATACAGAAACCATAACTAATGCAGCCATTGCAGATTACCAGCATAAAGGTTTACTACTTGAGGTAACTTTTACAGATGGTACTACTTACGAGTACTTTGGGGTGACAAAAAAGACGTATATTAAAATGATTAATGCAGGTAATCTTAACCGTTTTGCAAAACGTAGTATTTACCCTAAGCATAATTACCGTAAGTCAAAAAGACACTTACAAGAAGCATAATTAAGGCAACATCAAGTTTACAGATTACAAAGCGCCAGCATATATGACAAGTACATTTACCGCTCTAGGAGTAACAAACGGAATACAAGAAGCTCTAGCTGCGCTAGATATTGTACAACCTACAGATATACAACAGCAGGCCATCCCGGCGTTGCTCACATCAAAAAAGGATGTAGTTGCACTAGCGCAAACAGGTACTGGTAAAACGCTAGCTTTTGGGGTTCCTTTATTACAACTTATAGATCGTACTAACCCTACGGTGCAGGCTGTTATACTTGTCCCTACACGAGAACTAGGACAACAGATATACTCAAACATTGTAGCCTATGCGGCACAATTACCAAAAGTATCGGCAGCGGTTTTTTATGGAGGAATACCTGTAAAAGAAAATATAGAACGTCTTAAAGAACCTGCTCAAATTGTAATTGCAACACCTGGACGTCTTATCGACTTAATGGAGCGTAAGGCAATAAACATCTCTCAAGTCAATTACCTTGTGCTAGACGAGGCAGATGAGATGGTAAGTGCTCTTAAAGATAGTATAGATGTCATTGTAGAGACAATGCCTAATAATAGGCGTACCTTCTTATTTTCGGCAACGATGCCTGGTGCGGTTAAACAACTCGTGCAAAATTACCTGTCTAAAAATCCGCTAGAGATTACAGCAGAGCGAGCAAATCTCGCTAGTCACAAAATCACACACGATTATGTAGTGGTGGAGCCTATAGAGAAGCTATATGTATTAATGCATTTCTTAAACTCAAAAATAGGGGAGCGTGGTATTATTTTCTGTAAGACAAAGGCTGCTGTAAATAAACTTGCAAAAAACCTGGCTATTAATAAGTTTTCTTCTGGGGCATTACATGGTAGCTTGAGCCAGGCTATACGTGATCGTATGATGGGACAGTTTAGAGAAGGTCATATAGACATACTCGTAGCCACAGATCTTGCGGCACGTGGTATAGATGTAAAAGAAATCTCTTATGTGGTTAACTACCACTTACCAGAGTTTTATGATATGTATGTACATAGAACGGGACGTACTGCCAGAGCAGGAAAAACAGGCTATGCGCTTACTGTTTTACAACAAGAAGAGGTTGCAGAAATACCAGAATTTGAAGAGGAGCTGGGAATCACTTTTTCCGCTTTCGCGAAAGCGTCACCTCAAGAAATCGCAGATAATAATCTCATACTCTGGGCTCGTAAAATCTTTAAAACAAAGCCTAATCGTGAGCTCTCACCAGAACTAAGAGACAAAGTACACAAGGTTTTTCACCATCTCACCAAGGAAGAACTTATAGATAAACTACTTGCAAGAGAAACTGTAAGCAAGTAAATTAAGCGCTAAAATTGCTTTATTATATACTTATGACTTTGTTTTAATTACTTAGCTTTGGTTATGACATTAAAACAAAGCCTTTTACTAGTAAGTCTTATCTTAACTAGTAACCTATTTGCTCAAGAAAAGCAACCATCAGATATATTTTGGGAAACACTCTCAAGCCATTGTGGTAAAGCTTACAAGGGTCACCTTGCTTTACCAGAAAATGACGAAGCCTTTGGCGGTAAAGAGCTCGTAATGCACGTGCGCTCTTGCTCAGATAACGAGATAAAGGTTCCTTTCTTTGTAGGAGAAGATAGATCGCGCACTTGGGTCTTTACAAAGAAGGATGGTATTATCACTTTAAAACACGATCATCGCCACGAGGACGGTAGTCAAGATGCAGTAACTCAATATGGAGGTACAGCAAGTAATGTAGGAAAAGAAGATATTCAATTCTTTCCTGCAGATCCACATACACAACAACTTATACCTGCCGCAGCAACAAATGTCTGGTGGGTAACTCTAGATGACACCACCTTTACATATAACTTAAGAAGACTAGGCCGCGATAGTGTCTTTAAAGTAGTGATGGATATCACAAAGCCTATTGCCACGCCAGAAGCGCCTTGGGGCTGGAAAGATTAAATAATAACGAGATTACAACAAACACAACCAACTATGAAAAAACTATGGTATTTCTCAATGATTGCTGCCAGCTTTATAGCCTGTGAGCAGTCTGAGCAAAAAAATGAAACACACCCTGAGGTAGTCTTTGACGGCATATCTGAACAAATTGCCCCCGGTGATGATTTTTATAATCACGTAAATAAAACTTGGTATGATAATGCTGTCATTGCAGATGATCAAGTAGGAGTAGGGGCATATCGCTTTCTCAACATACCACAACAAGAGCTTCTTAAAAATATACTAGAAGAGGTTTCTGAGCAATCACACGACAAGGGTAGTGTTGAGCAACTAGTGGGAGATTTTTATGCCTCTGGTATGGATACGCTCAGTATTAATAAGCGTGGTATCAAGCCTATACAACCACTGCTAGAAAAGATAGAGGGTACTACTACTACAAAGGAGCTGATGGATGTGGTAGCAAATCAAATCAAGACGGGTGATTATTCCTTTCTTGCACCTTACATCTCACCAGATCAAAAAAACAGCAAGCTTAACATCTTGCATCTAGCTCAAACGGGATTAGGTCTACCAGATCGTGATTACTACTTTAATGAAGATCCTTCATCTGTAGCCATACAAGATGCATATAAAACGTATTTAGCTACACTTTTTAAATTAGTAGGTGATACAGAAGCGGCGGCAAACGCGGCAATAGTCTACGCTATAGAAAAAGAACTTGCAGATTCTCATAAAACAAGAATACAGCGTCGCGTTATAAAAGATAATTACAACAAAGTCTCGGTAGTAGATCTAGATAATGGACATAATCAAATAGACTGGAAACATATTTTTACAACGCTAGGTACAGATATAGACTCATTAAATGTAAGACAGCCGGCATACTATGATAAAGTAAATGATGTACTTGCGAGCACTGCTCTCAAAGATTTAAAGCTTTATGTAAAGGCAAAGTCTTTAAGCAATCACGATAATATTTTAAGTACACCTTTTCAAGATGCCTCTTTTGCATATACTAAGGTAATCTCTGGACAAAGCGAGCAACAGTCACGTACTAAACGTATGGTGCGCAATGTAGATAGACAAATAGGATTTGCCTTAGGCCAGCTGTATGTAAAGCGATATTTTAATGAGGAAGCAAAGGAAAGAGCCCTAGACCTGGTAAACAATTTTCAGAAATCACTCGAGCAACGTATAGAAAACCTGGAGTGGATGAGTGATAGTACAAAGGTAAAAGCCAAGGAGAAACTCTTTGCTATCAATAAAAAAATAGGCTATCCAGATGTATGGAGAACCTACGACGTAGAGATAAACAGGGGTCAGTTTTTTGAGAATGTAGTTGCCTTACGTAATGATAGTTACCATTACGAACTTAAACAACTTAATAAAGCACCTAACCGTGATGAATGGGGTACTACACCATCTACAGTTACCGCTTATTACAACCCATCACTTAACGAGATAGTCTTCCCTGCAGGAATATTACAGGCGCCATACTTTGACCTATATGCAGACGATGCTGTAAACTATGGTGGTATAGGGATGGTAATAGGTCACGAGTTTACACACGCTTTTGATGACCAAGGAGCCCAATATGACAAAGAAGGAAATGTCAAAAACTGGTGGACAGAAGAAGATTATACCAAGTTTAAAGCAAAAACACGGCAAATTATTGAGCAGTACGACAGCTTTACTGTTCTTGACAGCGTGCACCTTAAAGGAGCACTTACTGTAGGAGAAAACACGGCAGATAATGGCGGAATCTCTATCGCTTATGATGCCTTTAAAAGAACAAAGCAAGGTCAAGACACCACAAAAATAGGAGGTTTTACTCCAGACCAGCGCTTCTTTTTATCTGTAGCACGTATCTGGCGTGTCAAGACAAGAGATGAGTATTTAAGAAATTATGTAGCTACAGATCCGCACTCACCACCTATCTGGCGTGTAAATGGACCACTTATGAACTTCACTCCATTTTATGAAGCTTTTGATGTAAAAGAGGGGCAAAAGAATTTTAAAATACCAGAAGAAAGAATTAAAATCTGGTAATACGATTTACAAGAGATTTGTATTTACGATATTTGCCACGTAAAAAATTAAAAATAGTGATGAGGAAGAAGAGATTACAATCACTAGGACTTAATTAAAACAACCAAAATAAAATTAAGATATAATGATTAAAGCATTTTTTAATAGACTATTTGGGTCTACTAAAGCATCGATACGAAAAGAAGGAAAGGTAAAGTTCTTCAATACAAAAAAAGGATTTGGATTTATTGCCATAGACAATTCTGACGAAGAGGTTTTTGTACATACTACAAACGTAACTGGAAGATTGAGAGAGAATGACAAAGTTACATTTGAAGTAGAAGACGGAGAAAAAGGGCCTAGCGCTGTAAATGTAAAGCGAGTAAAAAAGTAATATTCGTTTTATAAGATCTGTATAATTAACTCCATAAGCACAATAGTGTTTATGGAGTTTTTTTTACGCTTTCGCGAAAGCGTACCTATACTTTTTAATAGTAAATAGATAAAGGTGGTCTACTTAATGTAAACCGCCTTTATCTAAGATATAGACATCTTTTATTCTTCTTCGCCAGTAAGAGAGTCTGCCATTGCCAGCTCTTCATTCTCACTATTGTCTACAGGCACAGAATCTTTTACTCTTGTAAACTCTTCCAGACGCTCTAGATCTCCTTCTTCACCAGAAAAGTATGGAAAGACATCTTCTATAGGCGACTCAGCAATGGCTGGTATGGTGTATTCACCCATAGTATCCTTCATAGTAGAAACAGTGTTGTCAAAAGCTTCTTTAACGTCATTTGCCTGTACGAGTAGGTATAGACTCGTTTTTCGTTTCTTACCGCTTTCTTCATCATAAGCTATGAGAGATACGCGTGATTTAAACCATCTGTCGGTATTTTCAAAAGGGTGAATCTCTGCATAGTTTGCCACCTTGATGTTTGTAATTTTAATTTCTTCACTATCTGGAAGGTAAGCTGCCATCTCTTGTGTGATTCTACTTTCGGCCTCTGTATATGAAATTGCATCTACTAGAAAAGGTGCTGTTTTTACCTTTTGAGTTCCAGATGCTTCATCTAGTTTTCTATATTTTACTTTACACTCGTACCACGTTGCGCTCATACTATTTTTGTTTTAAGGCTGCCAAAAATAGGGTATAGCAAAGTTGCAAAATATCATAAGATGCAATAGATATTCACAATTTGAAGATCAAAATTATACATTATTAAATACGAGTGCATTAAGGTGACTAACTTAGTAAACATTTTATGTAATTTGTTATGCAGATGCAATCTGTGTGTGGAATTAGGTTTTCAAAATATAACAACATTAGTAAATATCTTATATTAACGATTATGATTTTTATCCCATTTAGAAACATTAAATTATATATTGCTTTATTTACAACCTTACTATTCTTGAGTTGTGGTAGAAACAGTACAGATCAAAATGAGTTTAAAAACATAGATAACACCACTATATCTATTAGTTCTCAAGGTACTTTTTCTGTTGGGGGTAAAATAAAAACTAGTGACGGCGTGTTTGACCCTATAGCTCACGGAGCTTTTAACCCGACAGATCAGAATACGGATGGACAAACTTTGCACGGCGATCACGCTTCGGTATTGTACCAAATACCAACAAACGCTAGAAGCTTACCACTTATATTTTGGCACGGTTATGGGCAGTCAATGCGTACTTGGCAAACAACACCAGACGGAAGAGAGGGATTTCAAAGTATATTTTTAAGAAAAAGATTTCCAGTTTATTTAATAGACCAACCTAGACGCGGACTTGCGGGTCAAAGTCTAGAACCAAGAATACTACAAGCGCGAACGGAAGACCAACTGTGGTTTGGAATTTTTAGACTAGGAGAGGGATCTACCTTTTATCCAGATATTCAGTTTTCAAAAGATCCTGAGGCTTTAAATCAATTTTTTAGACAAATGACACCTGATACAGGACCCTTAAATATTGACATCAATGTTGACGCCGTATCTACATTATTTAATAAAATTGGCGATGGTATTCTAGTCACTCACTCTCATAGTGGCGGTCAAGGCTGGTTAACAGCTCTTAAAACTGATAATATAAAGGCAATTGTTGCTTATGAACCTGGAAGTAATTTTGTTTTTCCAGAAGATAATCTACCAGATGTAATTCCTTATGTAGGTGGTACATTAAAAGCTCGGGGTGTATCAAAAAGTGAATTTGAGAAACTCACTAGGATTCCCATTGTGATATATTATGGTGACTATATTCCTGAAGGGGCAGTAGAAAACCCAGGAAAAGAACAATGGAGAGCTGCACTTACAATGGCTCGAAGATGGACTAAATTTGTTAACGATAGAGGTGGTGATGTGACTTTAGTCGTGCTACCAGAACTTGGAATTAAAGGAAACACCCATTTTCCTATGTCTGACTTGAATAATCAAAAAGTCGCATCATTGATGTACGATTGGATTGATAAAAAAAACTTAAATTAATTTAAAAGAAGGAAAGATGAAAAAAATAGTATTGGTTTTAGCTCTTATAACATCATTAAGTACAATAGCTCAAGATGATCATTATAATATAGTCTCGTATACAGACGAAGGCACAAAAGCACCAAATACACATTACATAGGAGAGGCCTGGCTTAGTAGATTACTACAAGAAGATAATGAGTTGCCATATAATGTCGTAAAAGCAACTTTTAAAGCAAATTCAACACTAGACTGGCATAAGCATAGTACACCACAAGTGTTAATTGTAGTAGACGGCATAGGTTATTATCAAGAAAAAGGCAAGGCACCTTATAAAATGAAAAGTGGTGATATTATAAAGTGTGCAAAAGATACAGAACACTGGCACGCATCATCAAAAGAAAGTGATGTAACTTACTTAGCACTGTATAGTGGTCAAATACCAACAGAATGGACAGAAGTTGTCACTCAAGAATATTATGATAGCGTCGCTGTTAAACTAGGTAAGGAGTAATAGTGCTAACTATTTTATAGTTATTTGACATAATATTGAAAGACTCAGAAAAAATAGCAATCAAAAGAATGCTATAGCGTATGTGTGAATAGATTCACAAAGCCTTTTGCAGTTGATTAGTATACGGCGAACTATTTAATAAATGGCTTAGAAAACTTTTTATGTACAATTGTGCAGAATAAGCGAGTATTTGAAATTATAAAAAATGAATTTATTGATGCTATTAAGAGTTGATTTGCAATATGTAAAGAAACTGAGGTTATACATAGATTCTTTGCGCATTATATCTGTAACCTATATCAAATAGCGCTGAAAAGCCAATAATCACTATTTTTTAAATCGCAGTAAAATGTATTATAATTTATATTATGTCAAATAGAGTATTTGATAACATAATATATGTTTCAATACCTCCCTTATATATTCCTCATTAAAATAAAATCGCTCTAATTCTCATTAGAGCGATTCATTAAATTTTGAGTTAGTTCGTTACAGGTGCTGCTTCAATTTTCGCGAAAGCGTACCATACACTATAACCAACTTATTGTTTCTGTAAATCCGCAAGTTTTTTCTTTGCCGTAGGTACAAGTTCATTTGTAGGATCTTGTCTTATAAGCTTTGTATAGTTTGCAATTGCTTTATCGGTTTGTTTCATTTCTTCTTGCGCACTTGCAAGACTGTACAATGCACCCATAGACGCTGGATACATTTCGGCTACCAGTTCCAGAATAAACAACCCGCCTTCTTTATTACCGCCTGAAAATAGTCTGTAGCCAGCCGTACCAAATTCATCTTCAAAATTATAGTATTTATACTTTGGATCTTTTGCCACTTGCATACCTACAGATTTTACCTCTGCAAATTTACCTGCTGTAAATAGCTCCGTAAGATAATCCATTGGGTTTAAAATAGCTCCCTTCTCAGTATAATTGAGTGCTACGTCCAGTACTGGGTCTTGATTTGTAAAGTACTGCTCAGAAGTCATCGCTACAGCTAGATGTGGTATCGTCCAGTCTTTATTATCCCACTGAGATCTATCTTGCCACCAGGCAAATGAGAGATATGCGTTAAGGCCTGAGTTAGGTAAAGTAACGCGCCTTGTATCGCCATAAAAGTTTATATTTTCGGCTGTGGGCTCTCCTACTATAATTGCCTCTGTGTACTGTTCTATTTCATTTGTAAGGTTTTGACAAGCAGAAAAGGTGTTACGACCTATGATATAAAAGAATTTACCACGGCTATTTATCTTAGGTCTCGCCATAAGTCCTTTTATGAGGGGTTTGTTATTATAATTATTTCCGCCACCATTGAGGCGCACGTCATACACAAGCTTCTGTACATCTGTCGTATCTATAAACTCAAAAAGTCGTTTATAAAAATCTTGTAGGGTTTCTTCATCATCGTGAAAAACGGAGCTCTGACGCACATATAAAGTTTTTGTGCCTGGTATCATTTCAAAATAATACAGTTTATCATTAAGATGTTTTAAATAAAATGGAGTCGTGTCTTGCGCTCTCCCACTCTCCCACTGCTCACTAGGGATAGTAAACCCATAATCTCTTGATAGTCCATCAAGGGGTATTGTGTTAAGGGTGTGGGTAAACTGTTTTCCATCCTTTTCTAATGTAAGTGTAACTGCTGTACTATACGTAGGGATCACTCCTTGAGCGTGTAATACTGCTGGTACGGTGAGAAAGCGCATCCCGTAGGCTTTTAAATATGATTCATTTTCTACTGGCACAACAGCACGTACTTTTTCTATTGCCTGCAATACAGGTATAGTTCCTATTTTGAGAACTCTGGCACCTATAATCGCTGCATTTTCCTTAGTCGCTCCTTCTACAAATACACCATCTTCAAAATGGTATAGATTTACTGGTAGCACTCCCTGTGATGCAACAGTACTAAAAGGTACTTGCGTGTGACCGTACTTAAAGAGTGAAACCATACGACTTAACCCTACTTTTACCTCGTGATCTTGCATTGTAGGGATTTTGTCATAAAAAGCCGTAGCGGCTGCATCCCATTTTTCTGCAGTGATTTTTTTAAATAAGAAGGGATAGTCCTTATGTACTGTTTCTTTTAGATAAGTAAGGTCTTCTTGCCACTGTGCAGCAGTATGAGACTCTTGAGCAAAGGCACTAGAACTACATAGTAGTACTAAGAAAGCAAGGCTAAGTTGTTTAAAGATGGTCATTAGTTCGTTTTTTGATTTATATAAGAGACCACAAATAACACACAATGTTACATCACCGCCATATGATATGCCCTGAACAGTCACAATTCAATCCCGAACTGTAATTCATTACATATAAAATGATTCATAGGTATTTAAAGGACTTTTTTACGCTTTCGCGAAAGCGTAACCTTACTCATAACAAATACTCCACACAGTGCTAAAAGCTCGTTAAACCTTTATAAACTGGCGTTAAAGACCTAGCGATTGCCTCATACGAGCGTTAATTTTATGAAAAAAGAAACATTATGAGCACAAAGAACCTATCTAATCAAGAAGCATACGATAAACTGAAAGAACTAGCCGAAAGCATAGACTATGCAATGTTTGAGACTAATCTGGGCGCAAGATCTACACACGTGATCCCTATGAGTACAAAAAAGTGTGATCAAGAAGGAAGCCTCTGGTTTTTAAGTAATAAAGACAGTGATCACAATAGCTTTATCCATAAAGACAAAGACGTACAACTACTCTACTCAAAGCCTACAGCGATGGAGTATATGAGCATCTACGGTCAAGCTTTTATTTACAACGATCTGGAGACCATAAAAAAGCTGTACACAACCAGCGATGATGCCTGGTTTAACGGACCTATAGATCCTAATATTACAGCTATCAAGGTCGTACCGCAAGAAGCACATTACTGGGACACAAAAGATGGTATGATTACTACTTTATTTAAAATGGGACTGGGAGCCTTAACTGGCAACAAGCAAGATCTGGGAGAGTCTGGAGATTTAGATTTATAGAGCTACTACCCTAGTGAGATTTACAAAGCCGGCTGTTGCTGGCTTTTTTATGCGTTAAGGTCACACATTTTTAATATTCCTTTAAGGAAATAGCAACGGCTAGCTTATAAATACGGTGTACTTTTGCCAGATGCAAAAATCCCGTAGTTCGCAAATAGAATTTATCGCCCTTATGGCAGCACTTATGTCTGTCACGGCGCTCGCTATAGATGCATTGCTTCCTGCTCTTGATATCATAGGAGAAGCCATACAAACTAAGACACCGGCAGATAACCAACTGCTCATCACAATGATCTTTTTAGGGTTAGGTATTGGTCCGCTTATTTTTGGGCCACTGGCAGATGCTCGCGGGCGTAAATCTTCGGTTTACATAGGTTTTTTTATTTTTATAATAGCCTCATTTATATGTGTTTACACGCGTAGTTTTGAAGTGATGATTTTAGGGAGAATATTGCAAGGAGTTGGACTTTCTGCACCGCGTACTATTTGCGTTGCTATCATAAGAGACCTGTATGAGGGCGATTATATGGCACGTATAATGTCTTTTGTAACGGTAGTTTTTTTGCTCATACCCATCGTTGCTCCAGCAATGGGAAAAGTAGTTTTAGACACCTGGAACTGGCAAGGTATTTTTATAGTACAGGTTATCATAAGTGTGCTCGTTATGTTCTGGTTTTGGAAACGCCAGCACGAGACGCTCACTCCAGACAAGCGCATCCCTTACTCAGTAAAACGAATTTTAAGTGGCTTTTATGAAACCATAAAGTACAAGCGCACCATCGCATTTACTATTATACAGGGATTCATCGTTGGCTCTTTTCTAGTATACCTAAGTGCCAGCCAGCAGATTTTTGAAAATCAATATGGGCTCGAAGATGAGTTTCCATACATATTTGCAGGACTAGCAGCCTCTATAGGTGCTGCCATACTTCTTAATGCCACACTGGTAGTACGTCTAGGTATGGAAAAACTAGTTACCTATGCCCTTGCAGGCTTTTTTTGTGTGTCATTACTTTATGTGACACTCTTTTATGATGTACTTCACCCTTCTATTTATATACTTGTCGCTTTCTTTGCGCTACAGTTCTTTTGTATAGGTTTTATGTTTGGAAACTTACGTGCACTTGCAATGGAGCCAGTAGGTCATATTGCTGGTATAGGAGCGGCTATCACGGGGCTCATCTCCACACTTATGGCTGTACCTATAAGTACCTTTATAGGTCGCTTTGTAGAGAACACTACCCTACCGCTTTTTATAGGTTTTTCTAGTTGTGCAGCAATATCGTTAGGCATATTATTCTGGATAAAGAAAAAGGCCCCAAAGAAAATTTCCTTGAAGCCCTCATCATAATATGGATCTTTAGTTCGCTTTTGCGAAAGCGTATTTCTTACGACTCCTCTACGAGCATTACAGATTTTGCATTTACAAACTCTTTAAGTCCAAAACCTCCGTGCTCTCTACCATACCCAGAGTCTTTTACACCTCCAAAAGGCATCATAGGCTGGGCAAGTCCGTATGAGTTTACAAATACCATCCCGGTATCAAAGTGCTTTTGAGCAAGTTCTATAGCAGCTTTTTCATTTTTTGAGAAGATTCCTCCTCCTAGTCCAAAACGACTATCATTTGCAATGCGCATCGCGTCTTCATTATCTTTTGCTCGTATAAGTGATGCTACTGGGCCAAAAAGCTCATCATCATAAGCAGGTTGCCCTGGCTCTACATTACTTAATACGGTAGACGGGTAATAAAACCCAGTGTTATCTGGCACCTCTCCTCCTACTTCTATCACGGCACCTTTTTCTACACTTTCCTTTACTTGGTCTGCAAGTAAATCTCTTAAATCTTCACGTGCGATAGGACCCAGCTGTGTTTCTTCATTGTTAGGATCTCCCATTACGGCATCTTTCATACCCTGTACAAACCCTTCCTTAAAAGCATCATACACTTTATCTACTACCACAAAACGTTTGGCAGCGATACAGGTTTCTCCGTTATTAATGAGACGTCCTTGTACACAGGCCTCTACAGCCTTTTCAATATCTGCATCATCTAGCACTAGATATGCGTCATTACTACCTAGCTCAAGAACTGTTTTCTTGATGGCAGCACCAGCTTTTTCGGCTACTTTGCGTCCACCTGCAGAGCTTCCTGTAAATGTTACACCGCGTACCTTATCATTCTTAATCACATCATTAGACTGGCTGTGATCTATCACTAGTACTTTAAAAAGTCCTTCCGGCACTCCTGCTTTACGTAATACTTCTTCTACTAGCAATGCACTACCTGTCACATTTTGCGCGTGCTTTAAGAGCACTCCATTACCTGCCATTAAGTTTGCTATCACAACACGTAGCGGTTGGTATGTTGGAAAATTCCACGGTTGTATACTATATATTACACCTTCTGGTGAGTAGGTAATGATACCTTTACCTCCATTTGGTAACTCACGCTCTACTGGTTCTAATTCTTTTCCTGCATTTGCTGCGGTATACTCTGTAATGGCAATGCATAAATCTATTTCAGATCCTCCTTGCGTCACCACTTTCCCCATCTCGTCTGTCATTAATTGTACGAGTTGTTCTTTATGACTCTTAAGCTCCTTACCTATGTTTTTTATAATAGTGGCACGCTCGTCTAGTGACTTTTCTTTCCACTCTAGAAAAGCTTCGTGACAATTGTCTATTGCGTCATTTACTTCACTTTCTGTAAAGTATGTATAGGTTGCAATCTCTTTTTCGGTATGCGGATTAATGGTTCTAAAACCTCCTTTTATTTCTCTTTCCATAGTGTTTTGTTTGGTTTTTTTCTAAAATTACAAGGATTATGTGCTGAGCAAAGTGGCTTTAATAGTTTTTGTGAAGTGTATTGAGAGAAGTTTAACAATGGAGTTTTACGCTTTCGCGAAAGCAAAAAAAAAGAAGCCTCTCTATCATATTGATAAAAGGGCTTCTCTTATGATGTAAGTACATTTTAGGCTCGTGCCTAGTTTTCTTCTGTATCTAAAGTCACGTTGCCATCACCCTCTACGGCAAAAGTTTCCTTTGGGATAATGCGTCTAAAATTTGACGAACGACGATAGGGATCTTGAAAATCTGCGTGTTTTTTTGTGGTTGACTTATGCATAGCTTTTTTTTATTGTAAAGGTATTTTAAAATCTAAATGCTGTCTTTTTAAATAACAGATAATTAACAATTTACCTATTACTCAAACCTATTTTTATAAGAATATAAAATATTTCGAATATCATAATTCATCATAGATACATTTAGAATTATCAAAACGAATTAGGCTGTAAGTATCTGTATTTCATATAATAAAAAATAATTAATTCTTGTTATGCTTTCGCGAAAGCGTATATACACACCCTCTTAACACGATAACGTTTTCGGACTTTGGCACGCTACTTGTAATTAGTTAATCGTGAACATCAATCCACATTGATAAAAAACGAATATTATGAAACAGATAGCATTATTATTTATAGGTCTACTCACCTTTGCAGGAAGTACCTATGCAGCAGAAGAAGATACATCGATAAGACGAGGAACAGTTTACGACGGAAGCAAATACATCTTTGTAGAAAACGGGATAGAGTTTTCTGTCTTTCCAGATGGCGAATTTGATTTTTACATTCCAGAATATGTAGAGGGCGTAAGTCTATCTGTAAACGCTGGACCTGTAGGGATAAGTTTTAACACAGGTTTTGATTATGACCCTTACGTACAGTATGACGAGTATGGAGCTGTGATACAGATAGAAAATACACCACTATATTATGACAACTATGGTCGTATCTCACAAGCAGGTGATGTAAATATCTTTTACAGAAACAACAGAATCTCTCGTGTAGGTGGCTTACAGATATTCTATAATAACTTTGGCGCTTTTTCACACTACACAGGTTTTATAAATGTGTATAACAGAAACTATGTTTTTCACCCATATCACAACTATTACTATAGACCACTCTTTAATAGATGTCTAGTGTATACAACGCCTTACAGAAGATTTTATACTCCTATACGTTATAACTACGCGTTTCATAGAAACAACTATTACAGAGGTTATAATAATGGATATAGAAATGCTCGTAGAGACTTTAGACGTCCAGATAGAGGCCGTGTAGCACATAACAATGGTCGTCGTGATAATGTAGATCGTAACAACGCTCGCTTTACTCGTGCAAATACTGGTAGAGTAGCAAGTCGAGGAAACTCACAAAGAACTATAAGTCGTGCAAATCGTACTACTTCAAGAGGTAATACAGCTGCAAGAACTACAAATGCAAAAAGAAATACTGCAGTAGCTCGTGATGGCGCTCAACGTGGGAGACCTACTACAACAGCAAGAGGAAACTCAAGCAGAGGTACAAAGGCGATAACGTCAAGATCTGGTAACACAGCTCGCAAGGCTACTACTAGAACGACGAGACCAGCAACAAGACCTACTACTAGAACAGCGACAAAACGTTCTAGCAATAAGTCTGTAGCAAGTAACAGAACATCACGCCCACAGGCGAGAACAACGCAACGCTCTTCTCAAAAGAGAGCAACTACATCAAGAAGCAGAAGTGCTAGAAAAGCAATTTCGCAACGTAGTACACAGCGTAAAGCAACACCACAGCGCAGCACAAGAAGTACAAGCGCTAGATCTTCATCAAGTAAAAAATCAAGTAGAGCAACCACTACGAGATCAAGAAGAGGATAGGAGAAAATAACTTTGGTTGGTTAGTTTGGAAGACCCTAGTTGCTATATGCGCTAGGGTTTTCTTTTTGTTATATAGTGCCATATCTTTTAGACAATAAAGCAGACATTTTTAGTACCTTAGGATGCTTAATCCAAACATCCTAACCAATGAATAAACTATTTTATGTTGTTGCTTGTGTGCTACTCTTACAATCTTGTCAAGAGAAAGAAGTAAAAACTCCAGAAAAAATGACAGAAAGCCAACTTATAGCAAAGGCTACGGCCATCCATAAAAATGTAATGACGCTAGACACCCACTGTGATATAAACGTCAAGAACTTTACAGACTCTATAAATTATACACAAAAGCTTACCTCTCAAGTAAACTTACCAAAAATGCAAGAAGGCGGTCTAGATGTGCCTTGGTTTATCGTTTACACAGGTCAAGGTGAACTTAATGAAGAAGGATATAAAGCCGCCTATGAAAATGCTATGTCAAAATTTGACGCTATCCATAAACTTTGTGAAGAGATTGCTCCAGAGCAAATCCAGCTAGCCACAAGTGCAAAAGAAGCTAGAGAAATCTGGAAATCTGGTAAAAAAGTAGCAATGATAGGAATAGAGAACGGATATCCTGTAGGTACAGACATCACAAACGTTGAGAAGTTTTACGACCTTGGTGCGCGCTATATGTCTCTTGCTCATAATGGCCACAGCCAGCTAAGTGATAGTAATACCGGTGAGGCAGATGATGTATGGCTTCACAATGGTCTAAGTGATCTAGGTAAAGAGGTTATTGCAGAGATGAATCGCGTAGGTATGATGATAGATGTATCACACCCTAGTAAAGAAGCGATGCGACAAATGATAGAACTAAGTGAGACACCTATAATCGCTTCACACTCCTCTGCGAGAGCATTATGTAACCACAGCCGTAATCTTGATGATGAGCAACTACAGTGGATGGTAGAAAACGGTGGTGTTGTACAGACAGTGGCTTTTAAAAGCTACCTAAATACAGAGAAGCACGATGCCTATGAAGCCGAAGCACAGCAAATACTAAAAGAAATTGCAGACTCAATAGGTCTTAAATGGATGGAGCGCAAAGAGGTAATGGCTTTACCACAAGAGCAACGAGCAGATTATTATGAAAAGTATACAACCGTAATGCTCCCGGTACAAAAAAAGAAACTCGCACAGCGCACAGATCTCCCTCCTGCTGTAGATGTGACAGACTTTGTAGATCATATAGATTACCTAGTTGAGAAGATGGGAATAGATCACGTAGGCATCTCATCAGATTTTGATGGTGGTGGCGGTATAGAAGGATGGAGCGATGCTTCAGAAACGATGAATGTTACTATAGAACTTGTAAGGAGAGGGTATACAGAAGCACAAATAGAACAACTATGGAGTGGTAATTTACTACGCGTACTTGACGAGGTGCAAGCCTACGCCACAGAGATGAAATCTTAGTGAGCTGTAAATGATTAAAAAGAAAGAGCCCAAACAATCTCGTATTGTTTGGGCTCTTTTATTTTATATGATTGAGAGATATTACATATCTCGCTCACGACATATTTGGTTAATCCTACGCTTTAACTTACGCTCGTAATCTTCTTGTAACCAGTCTCTATAGTTTTGAGTATTATTCATAATACTATAAGAATACTGGCGTACTCTATAAGCAATATCATCTCGTAATTTACGAGCCAGTACACGAGCATCAAAAACATCTTCACTGTTTTCTACCACCATCTGTGCGTGTTGCTCGATGGCATTTTCTAGTGCTGTCTTTGCTTTCTTACCTTCTTTAATTACCTTTTTATATTCCTTCTTTATATCAAAGTGTATCTTTTCTGTATTTGCAAACTCTTTACGAAGATCTGGAGGCATAACGTATGTAAAGTTGCGCTCTATCTCCTCATCTGCAATAAGGTTTTCAAGGTAAAAATCTGGGTATGCAAATATCTCTTTCCAGTCTATAGGTGCTTCCCAAAGACCAAAACGTGCAGCATTATTTCCTAAGTCTAATACTTTAAAGGTAGTCTTACCAGGCGCTATACGTGACCCACGACCTATCATCTGGAAGTAAAGTGTAAGCGACTTTGTTGCTCTGTTGAGTATAATGGTATCTACCGTAGGTTCATCAAAACCTGTTGTAAGGATACTTACAGAGGTAAGTATCGCGTCTGGTGTGTTTTTAAACCAGTCTAATATCTCTGCACGCTCCTTAGCACTATTTGTGTTATCTAGGTGGCGTATGTCGTATCCCGCTTGTCTAAAGGTCTCGTGTACGTATCTAGACGTATTAATACCATTATTAAAAATGAGGGTCTTCTTGCCTTTAGATTGATCTTCGTAGGCGCTAAGCAGCTTTTGCTGCATAGAGGCATCTGTATATAAGATATCAGAAGATTTTACAGTATAATCTCCATTAATACCCAGCTTTAAGGTACTTAGTCCTACATTATAACTTATGGTTTCTGCCTTAGACAAGAACCCTCTTTTTATAAGTGCAGGTATGCTCTCTCCTATCATAAGTTCTTGATAGTTGTCCTTCATAGGCAACTTTATATTAGAACTTAGCGGTGTTGCTGTCACACCTAGTATAAAAGCATTTTTAAAGTAGCTAAAGAGTTTTCTAAACGAGTTATAGTGTGCCTCATCTATAATCACGAGCCCCACATCTTCCATTGTGATTTGCTCTTCTTGTAGTCTGTTTGTGAGTGTCTCAACCATTGCTACGTAGCACATATAATCATCTGCGCCATCTAGGGTTTTTACATCACTACTTATAATCATATTAGGCACCTTAAACTCCGTAAGCATACGTGAGGTCTGGTTAGAGAGCTCTATACGGTGTGTAAGGATAACTACCTTCTTATTTGCACGTTTTATATAGTTACGTACAATCTCAGAAAATATTACCGTCTTACCACCTCCGGTAGGCAGCTGGTACAACAGGTTATAATCTGGAGTGGTTCTATCCATCACGCTAAAAACGGCGTCTAGATCCTTCAGCTGGTAGTCGTATAATTTCTTTTCTGGAGTGTCTTTTTCTTTAATGAGGTCGCTCAAAAGTGTAGGTTTCTTCGGTTAAAAGTCAATCTTGCAAAACTAAGGGATTTTTCTGCTTTCGCGAAAGCGTACCGCAAAAAAATAGTACTAATCTTACAAAATCTTACTCTGGGTCTGCTGCTTCGTCAAAAAGTGCTGCATTAGGCCAGCGCTCATCTTCAGTAAGACTTACGATGAGCTCTATGCGATCTCCTATCTCTTCTAGTAAATGATGATAGGTCGCATACTGTACAAGTTCTTTAAAAGAGTTGAGCATACTTTTATAAAAAGCATCTGGTTGTGGTGTGGTGCCCTGGGCGTAGGTTTGTGCTATCTCAATATTAAAAAGCATTACATCTACTAGCAGTAAGGGGTTCATCCCTAGTGTTTTAAAGTGCTTGATGTATTTTTGAGCAACAGACCTTCTTTTTCTTGCTCGTTTACGGCGGGTAGGAAAATATTCATTACTTATTTTAACCTTTGCTTCGTCTACCAGCTTGTCTTCTTTAGGGTTAAAAACAAAATCATAATAGGTCTTAACCGCTGGTATACGGTCATATAACTCCATAATTTGCTCTTGAAGGGCAGCATTATCTAAGTCTAGAAGGTGTTTTTTAAGTGCTCGTTTACTCATTAAGAAGTGATTACCTGTAGCGAATTTAAAATAAAAAATAGTGGCAAGAAGCGATTCAAAAACCTATTTTTGTAACAATACCAATACAGTTACTAAACCACCACCTGCAATGAATACATTACAAGATAGTAAAGCCGTAAACTTGATCAAAAAATTGATCGCTGATGTTGCTCAAAACGGAATCATTACAAATACCGTAGTTGAAGATCTTAAAGCTTTACGACCATATACAATAACAGAACAATTACCATTACTTGCAAAGGCTACACGCCTCTCTGCAGAGCATATAGAAGAGTATGGAACTTTTGCCATCCCTATCCCACAAGATGAGGATATCGCAGATGAGAATGATGAAATCATCTCTGAAGTAGAAGTTGCCGAAAGTACTCCAGAAGAGAGTTTTCACTACTTTATGTCTCTTATAAAAAATATAGACAAAAAGACAAATGAAGACGAGCTACGTGTGTATGTACAGGCGCTTAGAGATTACTAAGCCTATAAGTCACAAATAAAAAAAGCCTCAAATTGATATTTGAGGCTTTTTTTTATGCGCTTATTTTGTGGGTGGTTTTGCTGGTCTCACTTCTACTTTGCTAGGTAGCGTTCTAGGGTGCATTTTAAGTAAGTCTACCGTGAGTTGCCCTAGATCTTCTGGTTGTATGCGCCAGTCTGTACCCTCATCTGGTGTTCTCCCGCCAAAATGGCTACTCACAGACCCAGGCATAATGGTCGTTACCTTAACATCATCCTGACGTACATCCATCATTAAGGCTTGTGAAAACCCTGTAAGGCCAAATTTACTCGCATTATATGCCGTACCCTTCTCAAAGAAGTTGGTACCCGCAAGACTAGAGATGGTAATCATATACCCTTTTGACTCTTTTATAGCTTCTAGCGATGCTTTTACAGAGTAAAATACGCCCGTGAGGTTTGTATCTATAGTCTCGTTCCATTGCTGGGGTGTCATATCTGTGATGTTTTCAAAATGTCCCAAGCCCGCGTTTGCAATGAGTACATCTATCTTCCCAAACTTATCAAGCGTTGCCTTTACGGCAGCCTGCTGGCTATCGTAATCTCTTACATCTGCAGCGACGCCTAGTATGTAATTATCGTTTTCGGTAAGCTCTGTGGCAGCTTCTTTGGTGCTTTTTTCATCTCTTCCGGTGATGGCTACTTTCATTCCTTGATGGAGTAATGCTTCGGCTATACCTCTCCCTATTCCTTTGGTACCGCCCGTGATTAGGGCAACTTTATCTTTTAAATCTTCCATTGTGATTGAGTTTTGCATAAAGGTAATCACGCTTTCGCGAAAGCGGAAACATACTATTTTAAAGTATTGTGAAAATTTGCCACACCCTTAATCTAGAATGATAACGTTCTATTATCATAAAATGACAGACCTTTGTAACCTAAAATGATATGCACCTATGCAGCTACGTAGCCTACTCCCGCTTCTTTGTTTATTACTCATAACTTCTTGCAACTCCTTACCAAAAGGTGTAAAAAACACCGCAAAGGCCGAAATTACAGCGCTCACTTTTATAGATGAGACTATTATACCTGCAGCTACCACTTATAATGGGACTAAGGTGGGCGGTCTCTCTTCTATAGATTATGCAAACGGACAGTGGTTTATGATTTGTGATGACAGAGCACAACCTAGATTTTATACAGCGCGCATAGCAACTAGCGCTGCCGGTATATCACAACCTGTGTTTACAGCAGTTACCTATTTTAAGGATAGGGACAGCGTGTTTACACCTGGCATTGCAGATCCCGAGGCGCTACGTGTTACAAATGATAATCACATTATATGGAGCAGTGAGGGTAATGTGGCAAAAGGGATACAACCCTTTGTACGTGTGGCATCACAAGACGGAGCTTATGTAAAAGATATGACGGTTGCCCCTAAGTTTTTGATCTCTCAAAAGGATAAAGGACCTCGTAATAATGGCGTTTTTGAAGCACTCACAAGAGACTATAGCGATAATAGCTACTGGATTACCACAGAGTTACCGCTTAAGCAAGACGGTAATGAACCTACATATAAAGAAGCACAGTCACCGGTGCGTATGGCACATATAGAAGCAGATGGCACCTTTGCAGCAGAGTATGTGTATCTACTAGATAAGGTGGCAAGACCTGGCAAGCTAGAGGTAAATGGTGTGACAGAGATCCTCTCTTATGATAAAGATTCTTTTCTGGTACTAGAGCGATCTTATGCCTCTGGCCATAGTGATGGTGGTAATGATGTAAAAATTTATAAGGTAAATACCGCAGGTGCTACAGATGTGCGTGATATAGCAAGCTTGGAGGAGGCATCATATACTCCTGTTACTAAAACGCTTTTACTAGATATAGAGACCTTGCGACCACAACTTACAGATGGTATGATAGATAATATAGAGGGAATGACCTTTGGACCCTTACTAGAGAGTGGGAAACGGTCACTTATAATTATTTCTGATAATAATTTTAACTCTTTTGGGAAACAGCTTAGCCAGCTTATCCTCTTTGCGGTAGAATAAGTGTGGCTTATTGTTGGCTCATTTTAGGTTGCGTATTATTTTTGTAAAAAAATAAACAATGCTCAAAAGCTTTAGAATACTTAGTTTACTAGAAGGAGTTTCATTTCTTGTGATTCTCTTTATCACGATGCCATTAAAATATGCTTTTGACAATGGTGCGCCAAACAAAGTAATCGGGATGGCACACGGTTTTTTATTTCTAGCCTATGTTGTGATGGCTATTATGATGAAGCCCGTATTAAAATGGAACAATAAAACACTTGCCATTGTACTGCTGTGTTCTATCATTCCATTTGGTACTTTCTGGATGGATAAAAAATATCTCCGCCCGCTAGCTTAAAAACTTGATGCTTATATAATAATTAGGCTTCTCTCCCCTATTTACTCTTACGGCATTTACAATAGGTAGTACAAACCCTAAGATAGCAATCCCTAGTAACGTGATGAGCCCCAGCCCCAGTAAAAGGATAGCCGGTATGCTCAATAGTGCATATACAATAAGGCTTATCTGGAAGTTAAGTATCTGCTTTCCATTTTCATCTAGTTCTTGCACGCGCTCCTTATTTGCCGCCCAGATAATGAGCGGTACGATAAGACCGCCAAAGCCTACTACATAATGTAACAGCTGTGATAAATGTGTGAGTACTAGAAGCGTTTTGTCTTCCCTTACGTGTGGTGTTTGTTGTATAATTTCCATAATAACAGATTTTTGATTGATTAACATATACGTCTACGCTTACGCGAAAATGTTACACGTTTGTTTAATTTTGCAGTGATGAATATACAAGACACCATAGTTGCCCTCGCCAGTCCTGCAGGAGCTGGAGCCATTGCCGTGATACGCGTTTCTGGTCCAGAAGCACTTGCCATATGCTCACCCATTTTTAAATCTGTAAGCGGTAAAGTACTTGCAAATCAAAAAACCCACACCATACACCTAGGGCATATTATGGACGGGCAGCGCACCATAGATGAGGTGCTTGTATCCCTCTTTAAGGGAACAAACTCTTATACCGGAGAACCCACCGTGGAGATCTCTTGTCACGGCTCAAGTTATATACAGCAAGAGATTATACAGCTCTTACTGCGCTCTGGTTGTAGAGCAGCAAAGGCTGGAGAGTTTACCCTGCGCTCCTTTATAAACGGTAAGATGGACTTGAGCCAGGCAGAAGCCGTGGCAGATCTTATTGCAAGTGATAATGAGGCAGCACACCAGATAGCAATGCAGCAAATGCGTGGTGGCTTTTCTAACGAGATTGCACAACTGCGACAAGAGCTACTCAACTTTGCCTCACTTATAGAACTAGAACTAGACTTCTCTGAAGAAGATGTAGAGTTTGCAGATCGTACCCAGTTTAAAGACCTTATAGCCCGTATTACAAAAGTACTCAAGCGCCTTATAGACTCCTTTGCCACCGGTAACGTTATAAAAAACGGTATACCTGTAGCCATTGTAGGAGAACCTAATGTGGGGAAGTCTACCCTACTCAATGCCTTGCTTAATGAGGAGCGCGCCATCGTGTCTGACATAGCGGGTACCACCAGAGACACTATAGAAGACGAGCTATCTATAGGCGGGATAGGCTTTAGATTTATAGACACGGCAGGGATACGTGAGACCCAAGACGTGATAGAAGGTCTCGGCATTAAAAAGACTTTTGAAAAGATAAAACAAGCACAAGTAGTTGTATTACTACACACCGCTAGCGAAGTCATACACCAGACAGCCAGCGTAAAACTTGAGATAGAAAAAATTAAAAATCAATTCCCACTCAAGCCACTACTAGTTGTGGCAAATAAAATAGATGCCCTATCTCCTACAGAACTCAATGAGATAGCGACAAAAATAGATAACCTACACCTACTCTCTGCCAAAGAAAACGAAGGTGTAGACGCTCTTAAAAACAAACTCTTAGACTTTGTAAATACGGGCGCTCTGCGCAATGACGAGACCATAGTTACAAACTCACGTCATTATGATGCCCTCCTCAAAGCCCTAGAAGAAATAGAAAAAGTACAATACGGTCTTGACACCGGTCTCTCTGGCGACCTTATGGCAATAGATATACGTGAGGCGCTCTACCATTTTGGGGAGATTACTGGTCAGGTGACCAACGATGAGCTACTGGGCAACATCTTTTCAAACTTTTGTATCGGGAAGTAATACAGACTATGTAATAAAACTTTGCTGTAGTATTTAAAAATCAAATGTAAAAGGGATAAGATGTATGTGTGCTTGCTTATATAGCTTTAGTAATGTATCATATTCTTTTTGGGATATCTCATTTATCTCTTTATTATATAAGGAAGCAATGTCTTCTTCATCCATCATAAAAAACTCGGTTTCTAAACGGCTCATTAAGTCGCTAAAAAAGTGTTTTTGAGAGAGCTCATAACTATCTGCAGCATCTAGGTATAGCGATACTAGAGCCTCACGCTGTGGCTTTGTATAAAAAGTTTCTTCGTGTTCATTGATGAGTTGCAATACAAATTCTGGAGCCCCTGCTCCTAGCCCCTTATTGCAATTCCATTCTGGATAGGCTAGCTGTAAGAAGTGTACAACTTCTGTATATATTGTTGTACTAGCATATTCATTCTGTATAAGTTTATAATCTTCATTTATAAACGGTAACTCTATAAAGTGATCTTTTAATAGCATATGAGATGTGTTTTATTTTATTATTAGTACGCTTTCGCGAAAGCGGAATAGGTTATAGAAAATCTAAGGGACTCTTTACCTGTTGCATTGATCTGGTAGTGACGTGAGTGTAAACCATTGTGGTTTTTATATCACTGTGACCTAGGAGTTCTTGTATCATACGTAGGTCTGTACCGCTGTCCATAAGGTGCGTGGCATAGGCGTGACGCAAGCTGTGTAGGGTTACTTTTTTATGTATTTGTGCTTTCTTGCAACTGGCTCTAAAAACCGAACGGAGGCTTGCAGCCGTATATTGTGGCTTAGACTGTCCCTCAAAGAGATAATCTGTAGGTTTATATTCTTTATAATACTCGCGCAGTAAGGGTTTGAGACTGTCTGGAAATGGTAGCTGGCGGTCCTTTTTACCTTTGGCTGTTTTTATGGTGATGGTGTTGCGCTTTTTATCTATGGCGGCTAGTCTTAAATCTACAAGTTCGCCTACGCGTAAACCCAGTGCATATATGGTAGTGAGGGCTGCTTTATGTTTTAAATTTTTTGTGTGGTCCAGTATATTTTTTACCTCGTAGGTAGAGAGTATGTCTGGAAGTACACGCTGTGGAGAGCGCGGTCGTAAGGTGCTTAGATCTATCTCTTGCCTGAGGGCTTCTTTATAATAAAGACTTACCGCACTTATGAGCTGCTTCTGTGTGTTAAAGGTGTATTCTTTCTTTAGAATAAAATCTCTTAGTGTTGTAATAAGATATGAGGGATCTAGCCGGTCTAGGGGACGGCTATCTCCTAAGTAATTTTGATAGCTTACTAGCAAGCCTATGTAAGTGGTAACTGTGCTATCACTGTACCGCTTTGCTGTTAATATTGTGTTAAAATTATCAAACATTCGTTTATACGCTGAAAATCGAGATTGCTCAATATAAGCAAAAACATTCGTTTATACACCCACTACGGGTATGATAACTTATATGTTTTTAGTAACTTGCGTTTATATATACGTTGGCATTCATTAAAACAAACTGCTTCGAAATAAATGACATTAAGAAAAGGAAAAACAAAATCGACTCTCGAAAGCTCTATTGAATCAGCTCTTTTAGCTGTGGAAATTTATAATAAACCGAGAACACCATTTCGAGTAGAAGGATTTATCACGCAAATGATAATGGCTTGGACTCGACTTTTTCACGCTCATTTTAATAACACTATTGGAAGCAGATATTATTACAAAAATGCAAATGGCAGATACCAAACAATTGACGGAGAAAAAAAGTCTTGGGAATTAAAAACTTGCATTACAAAACACGGAGGAATTCCATCTTCAGTAAAATCAAACTTAACTTTCTTTATAAAGCTTCGTAATAAAATTGAACATCGACACATTGACCGAGAAGAAGTCGGAATAATGATTTTTGGAGAATGCCAAGCACTACTCTACAATTATGAAAATACCCTAATTGATTTTTTTGGAGAAGAATATGCTTTAAACGAAAGTTTGTCTTTTTCTATTCAATTTTCGAGATTACGAAAAAAATCTCAACTGAAAGCGAGCAAAAAATTACTATCGAAAGAAATTAAGGAATTAAAAACTTTTATTGAGACTTATCGAAATTCTTTAACTGACGAAATTTTTAACACGCAAGAATATAGTATCAAACTAATTCAAGTTCCTAAAATATCAAATACCAATCGAAATGATTTGGCAGTAGAATTTGTTAATTGGAATTCAATTTCTGACGCTGATAGAGAGAATTATGATAAAGTAACTGCAATAATAAAAGATAAAGTAGTAAAAAAAGAAGCAATAAATCCGGGGAAAAGAAAACCAAGTGACGTTATTACCAAAGTTAATTCAGAAATAGATTTTACAATAAATCATTACGACCATAAGTGCTTATATTGTTGTTTTAAAATAAGACCTGGAAGTGCAAATGATATAGACGACCCTTTTGATACAAATGCGAATTATTGTCATTATGACGAAGTGCACGATGATTATGTATATCAAGATGCTTGGGCTGAATTAATAATTAGAGGAATAAACGCAGGAACACTATCAAAAGATATTTGGAAAGCAAAATTTAAAGCTAAAGAGAGTTTTGAATTAAGTGAATTTGAATTAGTAGAAGAATAACGAAATGCCAACACCGTGTATAATTCATTGCTAGTTATAGCCTACTTACGAAAGTCCTCGCGGACTTTCTATCTGTGTTTTATTTGCTAACTTAGTGCTTAAACACGCAACGAAATCATACACAAACACGTGGCGGCTGATTGCCCAAGGGCTCACAGTTCACGACAAAATAAGCCACACAAAAGGCAGTTGCATTCTTGGTTATTACCGCAATCGTATGGCTACGCTTCAAAATCGGTTTAAGAGCGATTGTATGAGCTATAATCAAGGATTTGGTACAGGTAGATCATAGAGCAAATCTGCTAGGATTTTAAAGCTCCCACCCTACTCAATCAGCCGCCACAGGCCACTACTCAAAAATGCCTAAAGGTTGCAAATCTCAATTATAGAAAGCTCAGACGTAGTTGCAACCAGCCACAACTATTACATAACGCGAATACGACATTTTTGAAAGCTCTATGCGCGGCGACAGATTCACAAATAAGTGTATATTTAGACAATCAATTAAAAAACAAATAAATACAGGCTATCCAGCAAAATGCCGCACTCGCTTTATGTAGTGGCCTGTTGTACACCATTTGAGAAAAGCATTTTACATATCATTAATATTCGGATTTCTAATCAGCTGTGGAAATGACAAAACATTAGCTGAAATAGAAAAATACGTGAACGAAATTGAGAATCGAAAAGATTTATCGGAATCGATTACTGAATTTAACACGGAGGATTTGGATGGCGAAATTGTTGGTGGAATATCAATCTATGAACTGACTGACAAAGACGGAGAAATTTATAGAATAATAGCTGAAGTTGGACAACCAAATCAATCACCAGCGAATTATGAATTCTATTTTAGAAATGATAGTCTGACTTTTGCCAAAATTGTGGAATTTAATGAAACTGGAACTGACACGATTCTGAATAGTGAATACTATTATGACGGAATTGAATTAATAAAACAAATCGATAAAAAGAAAGAAAAAATGGACGCGGAAACTGTAAGACAAGTGTCTGAATTTTATCTTGTTTATGGAAAAGAAACAACTGAATAAAAAACGGTGTACAACAATGTATAACCGCAATTACGGCGGATTCGACTACGTCCGAATCCACTCGGAATTGCTACCGTCGGTCTCTGCCGAAAGATTGTTTAACTTTAAGCCGTAACTGACGGTTATACGAAACCGTTGCCACCAATTAAAAAATGACCTCGGAAAACTTTAAAATTGAACTTCTAAAAACAAATTGGATATCTGAAAAAGATACTCAAATGGACTTGTGTGCACACGGACAAATGCGAGTGAAAATCGGAAATGAAATTGTCGTTGACCAATCCGAAAATGATGGTTGGACAATAAGTGCAAGTGCTCAACATTTACTTCGGACATTGGAGCGAAATCATACTAAAGAGAATCCCGTTGGCGACCAATTAATTCCGTGTTGCGGTCACTTTTTAGTTTTCGACAATGATATGGACGAAGTTTATATTGGAAGTTGTCCGACAGGAATTGACTGGGAAGTAAAACACAAAAACGGAAACGTAATCCTGAAAACGGAAAGCGGAACTGAAACGAAAATAATTTTTGCGAAATATAAAAATGAGGTGCTGAACTTTGTCGACCAAGTTGAACAGTTTTATAAAGAAAGTCCTGAAAAGGAAATACCGAAAGACGAATTTGACCGAAAAGGGTATTTGCAGTTCTGGAAAGAATGGAATGAAAAAAGAACAGAGTGGAAAAAATAACTGGTGGCAACATCGTATAAAAACAATAGGGCAATTGTAGCAAAACCGAATGGTTCGAGAGCATTTGCGAGGTCGCCAAATTTTTAAATTTGGCTTATTGAGAAAAGAAAAAATAATAAGAAAAATTTAAAAATTCGGCTTGTGTCCCAACCGAATGGATAGCGTGCAAATCCGCGCTACTGTTCTTATACACAACCGTGGCGGCTGATTGCCCAAGGGCTCGCAGTTCACGATAAAACAAGCCACACAAAAGGTAGTTGTATACTTGGTAATTACCGCAATCGTATGGCTACGCTTCAAAATCGGTTTTAGAGCGATTGTAAGAGCAAAAATCAAGGATCTTATACATATAAATCATAGAGCAAATCTATTAAGATTTTAAAGCTCCCACCCTACTCAATCAGCCGCCACAGGCCACTACTCAAAAATGCCTAGGGCATACATCTTAAGTATAGAAAGCTCACACGTAGTTGCAACCAGCCACAACTATTACATAACGCGAATACGACATTTTTGAAAGCTCTATGCGCGGCGCACAAATCCAAAATTCATTGTATATTTAGTCCAAACAAATCAAGACCACAAAGTAAAGCAAACCAGCAAAATGCCGCACTCGCTTTATGTAGTGGCCTGTTGCCAATAATATGAAAAACCAGCAGAACGAATGAAAAGTGAATTATGGGACAAAGACTCAATTAAAGCGTTTACGACTGGATATTCGACAGAAGAACTTGATTTTTTTGACAAGGAATGTGAAGATTTTCTAACTGTAGTAATTAACCTATCGAGAACACAAAACGATAAATTTGATGTTAAATCAAGAGAATTAAAAAAAGCAAATTGGTTAATTCTTAACGACATAAGCTGTTCCCTTTTCGATTGTTTAACGGAACTAAAAAAAGGGAATATCAGAATTGCTGGACGAGTATTTAGAGACGTTTTAGAAAGTATGCACTTGCTGGAATTACTGAACAAATCAGACGACGGAAAATTGTTAGAAAAATGGTTTGACAATGAATTTATACCTCATAAAACTTACAGAGATTGGTTAAAGAAAAAAGACGAGAAACTTGCAACTTTAACAAGAGACGTTTATCGATTATATTCACAATTTTCTCACCGGAATTTCAAACCGATTAGCGATAGTTATTATACAAATCAAAATGGGAATTTAGAACACAAATGGCATCTTGACAGAAAGAATATTGACGATTTAAAAATTTTATCAATATACTATAGTCATTTATCATATTTTGTTTTTAACTCAAGTCTGAATTATGGAGATTACGAAGTACTGAATTCATTTGAATTGAGTGTAATGGCTAAAGAAGCTTTGAAAAATACAGAAACTGAAAAATAAATACTATTGGCAACACCGTGTATAATTCATTGCTAGTACTCGCCTACTTACGAAAATCCTCGCGGATTTTCTATTCGGTTTGTATTTGCTAAATTAGTTGCTCAAACACGCAACGAAATCATACACAAACACGTTGTGGCACATTAAAAATGAACATCCGAATTGACATTAAAAATCTTCTAATTTTCTCGCTTGCTTTCATTCTGTTTACTGCAATCGGAACAATCAGTCACGAATACGGACATATAATTGTAGCCAAAAGTTTAGGTTATGAAACCACTCTGCATTACGGAAGTATGAACTATGATAGTGGCGAACTAAATGATAATTTAATACAAATTTATAATCAGCACGAAACTGAAATAAAGAATAATCTTGATTTCGAAAAGCGGAATGAATACGAAACTGGAATTGAAAGATTAAAATCAAACGGACTTCTAATAACTATTGGAGGTCCTTTACAAACAATACTTACGGGAATTATAGGCTTGATAATATTACTTTGGCGCAGAAAACAAATACGGCAAAATGGATTGAAAATAATTGATTGGTTAGCTGTTTTCTTGTCTTTGTTTTGGTTAAGAGAAGTTTTTAATCTTGTAATGTCAGTTGGTCGTGAAATTTTATCGCCAAATGGAACTTGGTTTGGTGGCGACGAAAAAAATATCTCTCAAGGATTTGAATTATGGTCAGGCACTTTTCCAATTTTATTGGGATTACTTGGATTACTAATTTCAATATTTGTTATTTTCAAAATCATTCCGAACAAAATAAGATTGACATTTATATTAAGTGGATTTTTAGGTGGAATAATCGGATTTATTTTGTGGATGAATATAATCGGCCCGAAATTGATACCGTAGAAATAACGTGCCACAACAACGTGTATAGCTCATTGTTTTTCAGTTGCTTAAGGCGAAGTTAAGGCATATTTGGAAAGTCGCCAAATTTTTAAATTTGACGATTTCCAAGAAAAAAGATAAATAGTAAAATTTAAAAATCTGGCTTGTGGCTCAACCGAAAAATAATCGCTAATTTGCACGCAACAAGCCATACACAAGACCGTGGTGGCTGATTGCCCAAGGGCTCGCAGTTCACGACAAAATAAGCTTCACAAAAGGTAGTTGCATACTTGGTTATTACCGCAATCGTATGGCTACGCTTCAAAATCGGTTTAAGAGCGATTGTAAGAGCAAAAATCAAGGATCTTGTACAGATAAATCATAGAGCAAATCTCCTAGGATTTTAAAGCTCCCACCCTACTCAATCAGCCGCCACCTTGTGCCTTCCTCTCGGTCGTTCCTTCCTCGTCGGAGGCAGGACTCAAAAATGCCTAGGGCATACATCTTAAGTATAGAAAGCTCACACGTAGTTGCAACCAGCCACAACTATTACATAACGCGAATACGACATTTTTGAAAGCTCTATGCGCGGCGACAGATTCACAAATAAGTGTATATTTAGACAATCAATTAAAAAACAAATAAATACAGGCTAACCAGCAAAATGCCGCACTCGCTTTATGTAGTGGCCTGTTGCCAAACATATGACCAAACCAACAAAATTTAGTGATTTATTCAAAGATTTAGTTCATTTAGCAAATAAAGAATCTGAAACACTTACGAATAATTCTGACTTGAAAACAAATCCATATTATGTAGGATTTGGAAAGCCAAACTCGGATGTTTTAATTGTTGGTCAAGAAAAAGCTATTAAGTCTGACAATTTGATGCAGATAAAAGCGGAATCATTAGAAAATCCAAAACATTGGAATTATTTAGTCGAAAATGAAATAGTAGATATTGATTACAAATTTTATTCTGACTATTATTTCAAAAACCCATTGCATCCTTATGACGGAAAACCAACGAAAGGAAATACTTGGTTGCAATATCAAAAATTATTGAATTTTATATATCCAGACTTTAATAGCGAAAAGTGGAATAGTTTTTTACTAAATTCATTTATCACAGAAATTAATCATCAAGTTTCACCGAGACAATTAGGAAATCAAAAAGATGAAAAAAGGAAAAGTATTAATAATCACGATTTCTATAAAAGTTTCAACGTTACAATTTTAGCAGTTGGAAAATATTTAAAAAATAACGAAATTGAAGACCAATTTAACGTTAGGTTTCAAAAAGATTATTCAGAACCAAGAAAGCGACTTCTGCTATTTACGAATGAATCTGAAAATAGAATTGTATTGAATATTAGACAGTTAAGTAATGACATTAGTACTGAGTATTTGAAAAGAATAGCCGAAATATCAAAAAAATACGTTTGGCAACAACGTGTATAATTAATGGCTAATTCTCGCCTACTTACGAAAATCCTCGCGGATTTTCTATTTAGTTTTTATTTGCTAAATTAGGTGCTTAAACACGCCACTAATCATACACAAAACCGTGGCGGCTGATTGCCCAAGGGCTCGCAGTTCACGACAAAATAAGCTTCACAAAAGGTAGTTGCATACTTGGTAATTACCGCAATCGTATGGCTACGCTTCAAAATCGGTTTTAGAGCGATTGTAAGAGCAATAATCAAGGATCTGGTACAGATAAATCATAGAGCAAATCTCCTAGGATTTTAAAGCTCCCACCCTACTCAATCAGCCGCCACCTTGTGCCTTCCTCTCGGTCGTTCCTTCCTCGTCGGAGGCAGGACTCAAAAATGCCTAGGGCATATATCTTAAGTATAGAAAGCTCAGACGTAGTTGCAACCAGCCACAACTATTACATAACGCGAATACGACATTTTTGAAAGCTCTATGCGCGGCGACAGATTCACAAATAAGTGTATATTTAGACAATCAATTAAAAAACAAATCAATACAGGCTAACCAGCAAAATGCCGCACTCGCTTTATGTAGTGGCCTGTTGTGCATAATGCGGAAATCGTGCTGAAATTGAACATTTGAACTAAAAACGCCAACGCGCAAACAGCACATTCATTTTTTTGCCAACGCGAAAAGCCAACGCGAAAAAAATAAAAGAGCTGTTTCTTGCCAACGCTCAAAATGAATTAATTATTTTTATAGCGAAAATATGGCGAAATTTATACAACACTTAGTAGATGAAATAATTGACCAATATATGTACGCTGACGAAACAAAACGTCCGTGGATTATTGGTTTTAGCGGTGGAAAGGATTCTACCGTAATGCTTCAACTTGTTTGGGAAGCAGTTTCACAAATCAAAGAATTAACTGGAATAGTAGAACGTGATATATACGTTGTCTGCAATGACACAATGGTTGAAAACCCTGTAATAACAGAATATGTTTACAGAGTATTAGACAAAATTGAAATAGCTTCGAGAGACCAAGATATACCAATTCGAGTAATTAAAACAATTCCTCGTTTGGAAGATTCATTTTGGGTAAATCTTATCGGAAGAGGTTATCCTGCACCAAATAACGCATTTCGTTGGTGTACTGAACGTCTTAAAATTAGACCTACTTCAAGATTTATTTTAGAGCAAGTCGATGAAGTTGGCGAAGCAATAATCCTTATTGGCACAAGGTCTGCCGAAAGTGCACAACGAGCAAAATCGATGAAAAAGCACGCCATCAAAGGCAAAAGACTTACAAAACACCCAACGCAGGCTAATACTTATATGTATGCGCCAATTAGGAATTTATCTTTGGAAGAAGTTTGGTACGTTATTAACACAATGCCATCACCTTGGAAAGCTGACAATTCAGAATTATTTAAAATTTATTCAGATGCAAGTGCTGATGATTATGAATGTCCAACGGTTGTAACTTCAAAAGAGCATAAATCCTGTGGTCAAAGCAGATTTGGTTGTTGGGTTTGTACAGTAGTCAAAAAAGATAAATCAATGAGTGCACTCATTGAAAATGGTTTGACTTGGTTACAACCTTTACTTGATTTTAGAAATCAACTTTATGACGAAAGAAACATTCTAGAAAACAGAATGCCACAACGAAGAAATGGTACAGATGCTGTTAACGGAATGGGACCATACACACCAAAATATCGAGCATCCATTTTAGAAAGGGTAATTTCTGCTCAAAAAGAAATCCAGATTGACCGACCACACGTCGAGCTTATCACAAATCAAGAATTGGTAGCCATTCAAACAATTTGGTATAGAGATTTAATCTTCAATTATAAAGTTTCAAACATTTATCATTCTGCATATAATACTAATATGAATATGGAAGAACAAAACAAAAAACAGGAAAAAGAACTTGAATTACTTAAAAAATCCTGCGAAAAGAATCCAGATGATTTTGAACTCATCCAAGAGCTGTTGATGCTTCAAAAAAACAAATCCTTACTAAACAAAAAAAGAGGATTAAAAAACGATATTGAAAACAAAATTGAGGAATATTTAAAGAAAGATAAATAGATGTTTATAAAAGAAATTGAACTCAATAATTTCAGAATCTATAAAGGAAAAAACACTATTGACCTTTCGCCAGATACTGATAAAAATATAGCACTAGTTAGTGGTAAAAATGGTTTTGGTAAAACCACTTTTTTAATGTCTTTGGTTTGGTGCCTCTATGGTAAACAAATGCAAAACGTTGATGAACTTTACCTAAAAGAAATATCTGATAAAGGTGGTTATGGTAAATACATAGGCAATAGTTTAAATAGATTAGCTAATGTTGAAGGAGAAACAAAGTTTTCTGTTTCAGTAACATTCAACGATGTTAAAATTCAAGAAATTCCTTGTAAAGAAATTAAGATTACTCGCTCATTTGACACCGTTACAAGCACAAGTGATAAAGTTGAAGTATTAGTTGATGGATTTGAAAATGAACTTATACTCGACTTAACTACTGACGGACAACAAGGAGAAGAAATTTTTATACGAGATTATATTTTACCAATTGAAATAGCTAAATTTTTCTTTTTTGATGCAGAGAAAATTGTAGCACTCGCTGAAATTAATTCGCCAGAGCAAAGACGTTTATTGAGTAAAGCTTACACAGAAGTTTTAGGGATAAAAAAATACGAGGATTTAAAAGAGCAATTAGAAAATATTCAAGACGATTACCGAAAGAAATCTGCTAAACCAAAAGAGAAAACGGAACTAAATTCTATAATTGCAGATATAGATAATGCAGATATAGAAATTGAAAGTATTGAGAAAGAAGTATCTCAACTTGACGAAGAAAAGATAGAAAAGGCCAACGCTTCAAACGATATTCAAAGAAAACTGATTAGCGAAGGTAATAAAATGACTTTGGAGCAACTCAATAAATTAAAGGACGAAGAAAGAGAACTAAACAACAAAATGATTGGTTTGCAAGATGGCTTAAAAGAACTATTCGATTTAATACCTTTTGGACTGGCTGGAGAAACTTTAATGGAAGTTTCAACGCAATTAAGTAATGAAAAAGATTATCGAGATTCTAAATTCATTCAAGAAGATGTTGATGTAAAAACCAAGAATATTTTAGATGATTTGGAGGATAAAAAGCGTAGCTTTCCAACGGTAATTCCTACTGATATTCGAAATTTTTACGAAAAACAGATTAGCGCATTAGTCAAAAAACACTTCTTTTCAGACACACCAGAATTACCAAGTAATTTTAAACCATTACACGATTTTTCAGATACTGAAACAAATGAGTTCAACACGTTAATTAATACGCTTAAACATTCATTTAAAAGTTCATTTACAAGCCTAAACGATGAATATTTAAGAACGAAAAATTCAATAGATAGTATTCGCAGAAAAATTCGTGATGCAGAAAAAGATGCAGAAGATGAACATATCGCAAGTTTAAGAGCCGAAAAAGAAAAGTTAGATACAAGGGTTTTAACAATAGAATCTGAAATTCGTGATTTGAATCAGAAAATTGGAACTTTTAAAAACACAAAAAAGACATTAAAACAGAGACAAGAAGAATTAAGAAAAAAAATAGATAATTCAAGAAAATACTCTGACAAGGATGCAAAGGCACAAGAGATTATCAATAAACTCAAGCTATTTATCAAATCATTTAAAGAAGAAAAGAAAAAATCTCTTGAAGAAAACATTTTGAACGAGTTGAATATCTTGCTTCACAAAAAAAACTTCATAAAAAATGTTGTTGTGGACATAAACCAAGCAGGCGATGATGTAGATATAAGCCTTTTTAATTCTCGTAAAGAAAAAATTGACAAAGGCTCTTTATCTATGGGAGAAAGACAAATGTACGCTTCTGCCCTACTAAAAGCACTTGTTGACGAATCTGACATTGAATTTCCAGTATTTATTGATTCGCCAATGCAGAAATTTGACGCAGACCACGCTCAAAACGTTATAAAAGAATTTTACCCAAATGTTTCTAAACAAGTTGTGCTTTTTCCTTTATTACATAAAGAATTGACTGTGCAAGAATTCAATTTATTAAAGCCTAAAATGAGTAAAGCATATTTAATTCATAATTACAGCACAGACGCTTCCAAATTTATAGAAGCAACACCTGAAAATTTATTAACTAAATACGACGAACTCGATGCAAATTAATATAAGAACTTCAGAAGCAAACCAAGACATCGTTCGTAGCTTAACAAGCAAATTACCAACTGGCACAAAAGAAAATGTAATTGCACGTATTGCGCTTGGTTATTCATTACAAAATGGTAGAAAATTTACTTCGAATGACTTTAGTCTCTACGATTCAAAAGGTAAAGAATACAAAGACCATATTTTATTTGACGCGAAGCATCGTGACTTTTATATAGCAAGTATTTGTCAATATTACGGCATTTATAAAACAGATGAAAATATTCCGAAGTTTGTAAAACTTCATATTGACCACGGATTGGAATTGATGGATAACCTATTTTCCAATAGTAAAAATTATACATTTTTTGATTTCTTAATTGGTCATTTAGACAAAGGAATTGAAATGTTAAACAGCGTAGAAGTGAATCTTGATGCTGTAAGAAACAACAATCAAAATATTGAAAAGACTTATTTTAAAGAACCAATTAAGCTTAAGGTTGGTTCTAAAATAGAGGAAAATGAACCAATCACTTTAGAGTTTAATAATACAGAAGTATATAACAATTCTCATATAGCGATTGCTGGTGCATCTGGTACAGGAAAAACACAATTTGCTCTCGAATTACTTAACCAAATTAGTCAAGAATCTAATCATCACGTCAATTACATTTATCTTGATTTTAAAGGTCTAAAAGATGATGACTTGAAAGAATATCAACCGTTTTTTGAAAAAACTCGTGCAAAGTTTGTTGATGTACCTTCAATCCCATTTCCTGTAAATCCACTTTCATTTATAGATAGTATTAATGAAACTGATAGACAAATGGGAATCGATAAGTTTGTCGATATTATATGTAAATATTCGAACTTAGGCCCAAAACAACGTGGTCAGTTAAGAGATGTTATTTTAGAATGTTTCCACGAGAAAAAAGCTGGAGAGTATCCAACACTACCAGAAATCAACGAAAAATTATTAGAAAGCGTTGGAGATAAAAGAGATACATTAACGGAAATAATCTACGAATTAAGTAGTTACAATATTTTTGAAGAAGAACAAAAAGGTAAATCATTTCTAAATCAAAACATATATTTATCCTTATCTGGCGATTTATCGAATTCTGTACGTTTTACTTCACTTTTTTTAATCATAAATTACATTTACAATACGTTTGCTAATATGGAAAGCACACCTATTGAAAATGGTTACAGAGGTATGCGATATGTATTGTTAATTGATGAAGCCCACGTAATATTTAAGGAAAAGAAATATCAAGAAATATTAGATAAAATTTTACGAGAATTCCGCTCTAAAGGTGTAGCAACAGTTTTACTCTCACAAGGTATAGCAGAATTTAATCAACCAGGATTTGACTTTTCAAGCAACTGTGAAATATCGTATCTTATGAACATAAAAGATAAGACCAACTCTAAAGCGATAAATAAATTTTTAGGTTTTAGCGATAAAGAAGGAATCACAGGAGCAAGAAGTTTAGAAAAAATATCAAAAGGACAAGCAATATCAAATATGAAAGAATTTGATAAAGCAAAGCTTTTTAAAATTGCTCAATTTTGGGAAAGTTAATTTATGGCATACTTAACTCACGACGAAATATTATTAGCTTACCCATTTGGTCCACCACATCGATTACAAGTGGTACACAATCCTGAATGGTGGTCGGAAATCAATAATCATAACCTACCAGAACCGGTTAAAATTGAATTCAACGAGAATGTTCGAGAGAATATGCCTGAAAATATACATTTCGGAAAAGGAATATATATGTTTTTTTTAGAACCGAATCATCCATTTCCTGCGCAAGTTGACATTAAGCACCTTTTGTATGTAGGTCGGGTTCAAAATGGAAAAACAAACTTTAATTTTTTCCAACGTTTTTATAAATACATTAAAGCTATTGGAAACAGAACTGTAGCTTTAAATACAATGCGATTGACAAATTTATGGCCAGAAAAAACTTTCGTATATTATTTTGATTTATCTGATAGAACAGATGAAGAAATTAAAAATATAGAGAATAATATATATAATAAAATAGTTCCGCCCCTAAATGAAGCTCTAGAAGGGAACGCTAGATTAACTAGAAAACTTTATTAATATGATACATCTAGCTTGTACCCACGGAAATTTAGGTTATTGGGATTACTACTCAACAGTAATCAAAGTTGAGGATGTTGTTCGTAATAACAGGATAATAACGGTTGCCGAATCTGAGGAATTGTTTACTGAAAATATTAATGCTATTCTTCAAAGAGAAATTAAGACATCTCGAATAAAAGCATTGAAAACATATATAAATGAAACTGATGAACGTTTTATTGGAAGCATTGTTGCTGCAATTCATAAAGGAGAACCTAAGTGGACAGAAATAGATATAAATCAGAATTTTGAAATAGACGGCTTATCGATTGATGAATTATCAATTGATTTTCTGAATAGCAAATTTGGTGTTTTAACACTTATGGGTAACGAACAAATATTTGCGTTAGATGGTCAACATAGGCTTAAAGGATTAAGAAAAGCTTATGCTGAAAATCCTGAAATCGTAGGTAAATTAGAAGTATCTATTTTGTTTGTTGTACATCAGCATACCAAATTAGAAAAAACAAGAAGACTATTTACTGTATTAAATAAATATGCTGAAAAACCTAAAGGTGCTGAACTGATAATTCTAGACGAAGATGATGCTGCGGCAATAATTTCAAGAAGATTGGTTACCGAGCACGAACATTTATCTAAGTCCAATGGTATATCGAATTCAAAAAGTGCTAATATTCCGACAAGTGATAATAATTCATTTTCGACATTAGTAACAATCAATGCAGTAAATAAGATTTTATTTAAGAAATCAAGCGCATACTACACCAAAAGACCTTCAGATATAATTCTGAATAATCTGTATCAAAAAGCTTGTGAATTTTGGGATGCTATTTTTGAAGCTTTTCCCGAGTTGATTCTATACATAAACGGACAAACTGACATTAATATAAATGGACAGCCAATAAATAGAGCAGATGAAACAGGTGGCAGCCTTTTACTTAGACCTGTAGGTCATAAACTTTTAGCTCAGACTTATATAAAATTTGATGAGAATCAAAGACAACAATTTATTGATAAAATTAGATTGGTAGATTTTAATCTGTCCTCTCAAAATTGGCAGTATATATTTTGGAATGAGAAAATGATTGGTAAAGAGCTTACTCTAAAGAAAAACCTTCTTGCTTATTTAGTCGGAAAATATGACGATGCAGATTATATCCACGATGGAATGAGTAGAATTTATGAAACTTACAACGAAGATTACGATAATCATATTGAACCTGTTTAATTGGTAAGCCATTCCTAAAAGCCATACACATTTACAGTCGCATCATCCAAGCTTCACCAAAACTGCAAAAGAGTATGTCTTGCCAACGCTCACATTTGAACTAAAAAACATACATCGGAAAACCAAGTTTGACTGACAATCTGAACGTGGAAAGCACTATACACAACAACGTATATAGCTCATAGCTAGTTAGTTGCTTAATCAAAATTAAGGTATATTTGCTAGTCCGCCAAATTTTTTAATTTGGCTTATTAAGAAAAAAAGATTATAAGAAAAATTAAAAAATTCGGCTCGTGCTTAATCCGAAAATAATTTCATAATTTGCACGCTACGAGCCATATACAGAGACGTGGCGGCTGATTGCCCAAGGGCTTGCAGTTCACGATAAAATAAGCTTCACAAAAGGCAGTTGCATACTTGGTGATTACCGCAATCGTATGGCTACGCTTCAAAATCGGTTTAAGAGCGATTGTAAGAGCAAAAATCAAGGATCTTGTACAGATAGATCATAGAGCAAACTAGCCAGGATTTTAAAGCTCCCACCCTACTCAATCAGCCGCCACAGGCCACTACTCAAAAATGCCTAGGGCATACATCTTAAGAATAGAAAGCTCACACGTAGTTGCAAGTGTGCATTCCTCTCGTTCGTCCCTCACTCGTCGGATGCAAGAACTATTACATAACGCGAATTTATGCCTTCCTCTCGCTACGCTCGTCGGAGGCAGGTTTGAGAGCTCTATGCGCGGCGACAGATTCACAAATAAGTGTATATTTAGACAATCAATTAAAAAACAAATAAATACAGGCTATCCAGCAAAATGCCGCACTCGCTTTAGGTAGTGGCCTGTTACCCACAATTATGAAAAAAATACTGCTGACATTAATAATTTGCCTTTCTAGTATAATTAATTATGCCCAAGAAAATATCACATCTGAATTAGAAAAAGTTTACGGAGAAGAAAAATATGATTTGATTATTTCCGAACATTCTGATAAAGTAAACGACTATCCAGCAAAAGCTGTTTACTATGTTGCTATGGCTTATTATATGAAAGCGAATGATAATAAAGTATTAGAATTAATGGATTTGTCAATTCAAAAGGACGAAACTGACCCTGATGCATATTTTATTAAAGGAATGACTTTTAATTATATGGGACAATTCGACAAAGCAGTTGAATCTTTCAATAAAGCAATCGAATTAGATTCTACAAACTCAAATTACTTCAGCGGTTTAGGAGATTCATATGTTAGTAAAGAAAAATACAAAGATGCGCTAACTGCTTATACAACTGCAACTGAAAAAAACGAGCCGATTGACCGTCCATTTACAATGATTCCACAAATCTATGCGGAACTGAATCAACCTGAAAAGGCTTTAGAAGCTTTTTATATATCAAAACAAACCATATCAAAAGAATCTGATTCTTATATAAACGCATTGTATAATATTGGTCTTTACGAGTTTCTAAATAAGGAATTTGAAAAATCCGAAATTGCTTTTAAAGAACTAATTGAATTAGTTCCAAATAATTATCATTCAATTTCAAAGTTAATACAAGTTTATTATGGGCAAAAAGAATATGGAAAAGCGAATCCTCTAAAAGAAAAATTATATCAGGCTTATAATCAAGGTACACTCAAAGACAATTTGAAAAACCAGTTTTGCTTTGACCAATTTGATTGGGAAGATAAATACATTTTTGCGTTTGAAAGGTTTGCCGAAAAAGAGGGAAAACTTTATTACAAGCATATTTTTCAAGTAACGAACAAAGAAAGTGGAAAAACTGAATTTACTATTCAAACAGAGAATTCGCCAATTTCGGTCGAGTTAGGTGGACCAAAATATGTACTTGGAATGGACAAAAACGGAACTCATTCAACTTTTAGATATGGATTTGAAGAGGACTTTAATTATGAGGATTTGAAAAAAACTGTAATTCTTGTCCTTGAAGAGAAAATTAAAGCTGGAGCGAGTTCAAGACCAACTAAAAAGAATAAATAACTGTGGGTAACAACGTGTATATTTCATTGCTAGTTATAGCCTACTTACGAAAGTCCTCGCGGACTTTCTATCTGTGTTTTATTTGCTAACTTTAGTGCTTAAACACGCAACGAAATCATACACAAACACGTGGCGGCTGATTGCCCAAGGGCTCGCAGTTCACGATAAAATAAGCTTCACAAAAGGTAGTTGCATACTTGGTAATTACCGCAATCGTATGGCTACGCTTCAAAATCGGTTTAATAGCGATTGTAAGAGCAAAAATCAAGGATCTGGTACAGATAGATCATAGAGCAAATCTGCTAGGATTTTAAAGCTCCCACCCTACTCAATCAGCCGCCACCTTGTGCCTTCCTCTCGGTCGTTCCTTCCTCGTCGGAGGCAGGACTCAAAAATGCCTAGGGCATACATCTTAAGTATTGAAAGCTCACACGTAGTTGCAAGAGTGCATTCCTCTCGTGCGTCCCTCACTCGTCGGATGCAAGAACTATTACATAACGCGAATGTGTGCCTTATTATAAATCTCATCCAGCATCATTCTCTCAGTCGCTAACTCCTTCGTCGATGATGAGAGAGGGAGGTTTGAAAGCTCTATGCGCGGCGACAGATTCACAAATAACTGTATATTTAGACAATCAATTAAAAAACAATAAACAGGCACACCAGCAAAATGCCGCACTCGCTTTATGTAGTGGCCTGTTAGCCACAATTAGAAAAAAATGACAGTATTTCCAGTTACAGCCAGTACAATTTCAGAAAAAGAATTAGGCGAGTTTGCAAAAGAAAAATACGGATTGAATAAAAATTACGATTGTAAATTATTTAGAACTGGAATGAACCATACTTATTTTCTTTCTAATAACGAATCAAAATATGTTTTAAGAGTTTATAGTCATAATTGGAGGACTAAATCCGAAATTACTGAAGAATTAAAACTTTTAAAGTTATTAAGTGAGCATAATTTGAGTGTTTCTTTTCCAATTAAAGATAAAAATGGAGAATATATTCAAGAAATAAATGCACCAGAAGGTATTAGATATATTGTAGTTTTTTCATTTGCAAAAGGTGGAAAAATTAGATTTATGGATAAAGAAACCTGTTCAAAAATTGGTTCTTTAATGGCAAAAATTCATAACCTTACTCTGAATAAAACTATTGACCGAATTTCTTATAGCAAAAAATCACTTATAGAAAAGCCTTATGAATATTTAAAACAATTCTTTTCCGAGGAGTTATCAGAAATGAAATTAATAAAAGAGATTGGAGATACTTTTCATAATTCAGATTTCGACACCATTCAGAACGGAGTAATACATATGGACATTTGGTATGATAATATGGCTATTACGCAAGAAAAAGAAATTACGCTTTTCGACTTTGACTTTTGCGGAAATGGATGGCAGATTTTGGATGTTGGTTATTTTTGCAAACAATTATTTTTCATAGAATCGGACAAAAGCAAATATGAATTGAAAGTTCAAAGTTTTTTAAAAGGCTATCAAAAAATCAAAGAATTATCAAATAAGGAATTGAAATTAATACCAAAAGCAGGAACTTCTGTTTTTGTATTTTATCTTGGAGTACAAGCACAGAGATATGATTGGTCTAATGTATTTTTATCAGAAAATTATCTAAAAATGTTTGTTGGAAGAATAAAATCTTGGAATGAATATTATGAAAAGAAAGAAATAACTGTGGCTAACAACGTGTATAATTAATGGCTAGTTCTAGCCTACTTACGAAAATCCTCGCGGATTTTCTATTCGGTTATTATTTGCTAAATTAGGTGCGTGGAACACGCCACTAATCATACACAAAACCGTGGCGGCTGATTGCCCAAGGGCTTGCAGTTCACGATAAAATAAGCTACACAAAAGGCAGTTGCATACTTGGTTATTACCGCAATCGTATGGCTACGCTTCAAAATTGGTTTTAGAGCGATTGTAAGAGCAAAAATCAAGGATCTGCTATAGATAGATCATAGAGCAAATCTCCTAGGATTTTAAAGCTCCCACCCTACTCAATCAGCCGCCACAGGCCACTACTCAAAAATGCCTAAAGGTTATAAATCTCAATTATAGAAAGCTCACACGTAGTTGCAAGTGTGCATTCCTCTCGTTCGTCCCTCACTCGTCGGATGCAAGAACTATTACATAACGCGAATTTATGCCTTCCTCTCGCTACGCTCGTCGGAGGCAGGTTTGAGAGCTCTATGCGCGGCGACAGATTCACAAATAAGTGTATATTTAGACAATCAATTAAAAAACAAATAAATACAGGCTATCCAGCAAAATGCCGCACTCGCTTTATGTAGTGGCCTGTTGGCAAACATTTGAGAATGACGAAAAAAACAGAAAATCATTACGGACTTTTATCTATCGGAATGTTTGAAAATATAGCAAACCGAAGTCCTCGATTTCACAGAATTTCTGCTATGTTGTTAGACCATTTTATAATGTGCGTATTGACAATTCCGATTGCAATTCTATTTGGAATTGTTTTGGAAAAATCTGAATTTAGATTGAATGACGGAATGATATTATATGTTTGGATTTTGATAATCTTTATCTATTATAACAAAGACTTTTTTAATGCCAAAAGTCCTGCAAAACGAATAATGGGTTATCAAGTCGTTGACAAAACAACGGAAAAACCTGCGACTGAATTACAATGTTTCGTGCGGAATTTTACAGTTTGTGTTGCTTGGCCAATAGAAGTTATAGTTGGATTTTTTAACCCAGAAAGAAGAATTGGAGACTTTTTAGCGAACACCAAAGTTGTTTTATCGGAAAAAGAAAAATTAAAAACGATTTGGACTGACTTAAAAAGGACTAAACTGAAAATGAATTATATCGGAATTATAATAATCGGAATCATATATTTTTACGGATTGAGTTATATTATTCCTTAAAAACAAAAAAACGATTTGCCAACACCGTGTATAATTCATTGCTAGTTCTAGCCTACTTGGAAATTCCTTCGGAATTTCCTCTGGTTCGTTTTAGTTTACTAATTTAGTTTCTGAAACACGCAACGAAATCATACACAAACACGTGGCGGCTGATTGCCCAAGGGCTCGCAGTTCACGATAAAATAAGTTACACAAAAGGCAGTTGCATACTTGGTAATTACCGCAATCGTATGGCTACGCTTCAAAATCGGTTTTAGAGCGATTGTAAGAGCAAAAATCAAGGATCTAGCACAGATAGATCATAGAGCAAATCTGCTAGGATTTTAAAGCTCCCACCCTACTCAATCAGCCGCCACCTTGTGCCTTCCTCTCGGTCGTTCCTTCCTCGTCGGAGGCAAGACTCAAAAATGCCTAGGGCATACATCATAAGTATAGAAAGTTCACACGTAGTTGCAAGAGTGCATTCCTCTCGCTCGTCCCTCTCTCGTCGGATGCAAGAACTATTACATAACGCGAATACGACATTTTTGAAAGCTCTATGCGCGGCGACAGATTCACAAATAAGTGTATATTTAAACAATCAATTAAAAAACAAAAAACAGGCACACCAGCAAAATGCCGCACTCGCTTTATGTAGTGGTCTGTTGCCAGTAATTAGGACAAAAAATGAGAGACATTACAAGTCAGAGTAAAATTAGAGAGGTTTTGTCTGAATTTATCCCGAAAGATAAATGGCTTCACATTACAGAAATTTATTCCATTTTCGAAAAAAATCACACGGATTTTAGACCTGACGATAATTTACCTTTAGCAGATTATAATAGTCAAGAACAATGGAAAAGGAATATCCGAGTTGCTCTTCGCCAATATAAATTGAAACATTTAATCGTTTGGAATGGTAATGAAAAATATTTATTTCCAGAAAATGAAATTGTTGAACAAAAGAAAGTTCTTTCCAAAAACAAAGGTTTGTCAGAAAAGGAACTTTGGGAACAATTAGAGAAGAATAGAATTATTGGATTACAGGGAGAGGAATATGTTGTAAATTTTGAAAAAAGTAAGCTAATTGAATTGAATTTGAAAAAATTGGCTGATAAAGTAAAAAGAGTAAGTGATACTAATGTCGCAAATGGCTATGATATAATTTCATTCCAGCCAAATGGAGAAGAAAAGTTTATTGAGGTAAAAACAACTGTAACCTCAAAATTTGAATTTGACATTTCTACGAACGAATTAAAACAAGCCGAAAATTTATCTGAGAATTATTATTTGTATTTTATTAGGAATTTTGATAACCTAAATTCTGAGAACGAAATATTGATTTATAGTTCCAAAGATTTAAAGAATAATTTTGAACTAAAAGCCACAAGTTATAAAGCAAAACTGAGAAAATAACTACTGGCAACTCCGTGTATAATTCATTGCTAGTTCTAGCTTACTTGGAAATTCCTTCGGAATTTCCTCTGGTTCGTTTTTGTTTACTAATTTAGTTGCTGAAACACGCAACGAAATCATACACAAACACGTGGCGGCTGATTGCCCAAGGGCTCGCAGTTCACGATAAAATAAGCTACACAAAAGGCAGTTGCATACTTGGTTATTACCGCAATCGTATGGCTACGCTTCAAAATCGGTTTTAAAGCGATTGTAAGAGCAAAAATCAAGGATATGGCACAGATGAATCATAGAGCAAACCCGCTAGGATTTTAAAGCTCCCACCCTACTCAATCAGCCGCCACCTTGTGCCTTCCTCTCGGTCGTTCCTTCCTCGTCGGAGGCAGGACTCAAAAATGCCTAGGGCATACATCTCAATTATAGAAAGCTCACACGTAGTTGCAAGTGTGCATTCCTCTCGGTCGTCCCTCTCTCGTCGGATGCAAGAACTATTTTATAACGCGAGTTTATGCCTTATTATAAATCTCATCCAGCATCATTCTCTCAGTCGCTAACTCCTTCGTCGATGATGAGAGAGGCAGGTTTGAAAGCGCTATGCGCGGCGACAGATTCACAAATAAGTGTATATTTAAACAATTAATTAAAAAACAAAAAACAGCCACACCAGCAAAGCTTGTACTGAGCTTGTCGAAGTATGCCGCACTCGCTTTATGTAGTGGCCTGTTAGCAACTATTAGAAAAAAAAACCAAATCTTGAAATTAAAATGGAGGAATTTGAATTAAAAGGACAAGATGGTTGGATAAAAATATGGATTAATGAAGTGTTTGGATTCCCGAACAGAACAAGTCATTTTGGTGGCTACGACTGCATATTAGGAATTGAAATAAAAATCGGAAATTACAACGTGAAAAGCCAATTCTACTCAACTACTGGCGAATTGTTTGATTTTAGAAATAAATTCAAAATATGCCAAGCTGAACTGAATGGAATTGCAGAGTTTAACTCTTATGAAAACAATCTGGAATTGACAGTAAAATACTCGCAAGGAAAAGTTGCTATATATGGGAAATTTCAAGAAAATTTAGCGATTGATACTATTTTGGAATTCGATTTTAATACAGACCAATCCTATTTGCAGAATACGGAAAATGAATTGAATCGGATTATTGAGAAGTACGGCGGAATGAAAGGAGTAACGGAAAAATAACAGTTGCTAACAAAGAACTGAGTTAAAAAACAAGCCTACTTCTACAGAGCTCAGCACAAGCTTTTAAGCTAATTTTCATCTATAATTCTCATCGTAATGTCTTCTTGATTTTAAGCTTTCGCGAAAGCGTAATCTTTCTCAAATACTTGTATATTTAAACAGTCAATTAAAAAACAAATAAATACAGGCAAACCAGCAATCCCGATAGCTATCGGGAGCCGCACTCGCTTTATGTAGTGGCCTGTTAGCACCAATTTGGACAAATCAATACAAGAAAAAAAGAATTATTATGATACTTGAATCCAACGCAGCTATACAAATTCAAAAACCGATTGAAGAAGTTTTCGAAGGCATTGTAAATCCAGAAAAAATGACAAAGTATTTTATTTCTGAAAGTAGCGGAAGACTTGAATCTGGTAAAGAGGTGATTTGGAAATTTCCTGAGTTTGAAGGTAAGTTTCCTGTTAAAGAAATTAAGATTGTAAATAATAGTTCAATTTCCTTTGTTTGGGATCCAGAAACAGTCGTAATAATCACATTAGAAAAATTACCAGATGATAGTACCATAGTAAGAGTAAACGAAAATGGTAAAGAACTTAATGATGATAATTTGAAATGGGCTTTAGAAAATTCGGGAGGATGGGCAAATTTCCTCGCCTTTATGAAAGCCTACTTGGAGTATGGAATACAGCTTCGTAAAGGAGCGTTTGACTTTATGAGAAAGTAATAAAGATCAAAATATTATCAAAATGAAAGTGACAGCTGAAAAAAACGAACAAGTTGCAAAAATGACTTTCGCATCTGTATAGCCTCATTATATAAATAGGTTAGAGAAAAATGGTAGAACAAAAGAAGAATTACACGAGGTTATAGAATAGCTAACTGGATTCGATACAAAAAAAAACAGTAACTGATTGATGAAAAAACAACTTTCGAAACATTCTTTCAAAAAGCAAAATTGAATCCCAATAGTCACCTCATTAGAGGTGTAATTTGTGGTTATCGTATTGAAGAAATACCTGATAAATTTGAAGTATATAGAAAATGTAGATATTTAGATAAGTTGTATGATGAATTAGCTAAAGGTCGTAAAATCGAAAAAATTTTGCGAGTAGAAAAGAAATAAAAACAGACTACAACAAAGAACTGAGTTAAAAAACAAGCCTACTTCTACAGAGCTCAGCACAAGCTTTTAAGCTAATTTTCATCTATAATTCTCATCGTAATGTCTTCTTGATTTTAAGCTTTCGCGAAAGCGTACTCTTTCTCAAATACTCGTATATTTAAAGAATCAATTAAAAAACAAAAAACAGGCACACCAGCAAAGCTTGACTGAGCTTATCGAAGTATGCCGCACTCGCTTTATGTAGTGGCCTGTAGGCAACAAGCTATGAAAAAATTCAACAAACAAATAAGATTATTATATTTTAAATGGTCAATATTACAACCATTGAAATTTATCATTATTACAACTATACTGAGTCTAATACTTATGATTCCACTAGCATTTGCACTCGAATTATTAAATGTAGGAGAAAATGAAATCGGAGGAATAAAAGCTGACGAATATTCTTTTCTAGGACTGATTATATCAGTGGTGATTGCTGCTCCTTTGATTGAAACTTTAATTTTTCAATCAATTCCTATTAAAATAATTCAAAAATTAGTGAATAACAGATTTAACTTATTTACAATATTGATTTCTTCACTTTTGTTTTCATTTGCTCATTACTTTTATAGTGTTTGGTATAGCATTATGATTTTACCATTAGGTGTTTTATTAGCTCTAACCTATCTGATTTTTCAAAAAAGAAAGGAATCAAGTTATTGGATAACAACATATGTTCACGGATTGAGAAACTTGATTGGAGTAATTTTGATTTTGACTGAAAGGATATAAAAAGCCAGTTGACAACAATGGTTATAATTAATTGCTCGTTCTCGCCTACTTCTGAAAATCATCGCGGATTTTCAGTTTGGTGTATATATACTTGGTGTTTAAACTTTTAAGTTAAGAATAGCCGTGGTGCGCTGTAATTCTTTATTAAAATGCTCTTTGGTGATTTCTTCCTTGTAGCTAGGTACAATTTCTTTAAGTTTTTTCTTTCCCTCTGGGGAGTTCATTATCTCTGGGAAGGCTTGCTCTAGTACGTCTAGCATTATTTTGGGCGCGGTAGATGCTCCTGGAGATGCTCCAAGTAAACAAGTGATCTTACCATCAGAACCACTTACAATTTGAGTTCCAAATTCTAGTTTACCACCTTTAAACTCATCTCTTTTTATGGTTTGTACACGCTGGCCGGCAACTTCTATACGCCAGTCTTCGTTTTTTGCATCTTTAATAAAATTACGTAGCTCGTTCATACGGTCATCAAAGGTCATTGTCACCTGACCTATGAGGTATTTTGTAAGATCTAGATTATGCCAGAAAGCGCCTAGCATAGAAGGGATATTTTTAAAATTGACACTCTTTACGAGATCTAGATTAGACCCCTGCTTTAAAAACTTGGGACTAAAACCAGCAAAAGGGCCAAACATAAGTTGCTTCTCACCATCTACATAGCGAGTGTCTAGGTGCGGCATACTCATAGGTGGCGCGCCTTCTCCCGCTTTACTATATACTTTTGCATTGTGTTGCTCTATAAGCTCTTTGTTTTTACAAACCAGCCAGCCACCGCTCACAGGAAAACCGCCAAAACCATCTTTCTCCTCTATCTCTACAGTCTCAAGTAGTAACAACGCACCGCCGCCTGCACCTATAAAAATATGGTCTGCCTCTATAGATTGTTTGTTACCTGTTTTAAGATCTTTTGTAATTGCCGTCCAGTTACCATTTTCTAATGGGTCAAGATCTTCTACCTCTTTGTGAAAGTGTACGGGTGTATCAAAGGCTGTTGCCAGTATTTCATATAAACGTTTGGTAAGCACGCCAAAGTTAACCTCTGTGCCACGATCTATACGTGATCCAGCCATTACCTCATCTTCTGTGCGATCGTTCATTATAAGCGGGAACCAGTCCCTCATCTTACTTATTTGATCTGTATACTCTATAGTATCAAACATAAAGTGCTCTTTAAAGGCTTCAAAACGCTTTTTAAGAAACGTGACGTTCTTTTCTCCTGTTACCCAACTATGATGTGGTATGGGTTTTAAAAAGCGCTGAGGATCCTCTATAAATCCTTTTTCTACGAGATGTGCCCAGAACTGTTTTGTAATTTCAAATTGCTTACAGATCTCTATGGCCTTTTTTATGGAGACAGAACCATCTTCTTGCTCTGGGCAATAATTGAGTTCACAAAGTGCGGAGTGACCCGTACCTGCATTATTCCAAGCGGCCGAACTTTCTTGAGCAACATCACCTAGACGTTCTAAAATTAAAATGCTCAAATCTGGCTTAAGCATCTTTGCCATAAGTGCAAGATTTGCACTCATAATTCCACCACCTACACAAATGAGGTCGTAATGATTTTTCGGAATTTCTCTATTCATAAAAAAGAGTTTATGGTATAAAGGTATCGAAATCTAAACTTACAATTTGAACCCTCATTTATTAATAAAATAAACAAGCTGCTATGTTGCTAAACTGGTCTCAAAAACCCAGTATAGATATCTCTTATACGTTAAATTTTAACTTAAAATCACTATTTTGAGATCTATAGGACTTCTCTATAAAGCACATACTTAGTATTAAATAAAAGCTTTATATAAAACCTATAAGTATTTGATTATAAGTATTTAGAATAAGTATGTTTAATCAAAAACCCCCACTATAAACAATGTCTATAGTGGGAGTTTTACATAAATTTAGCACTACTGTAGCAGTCCTTCTATTTTTTCTATGACAGCCTGAGCAGCTCTTTCTCCAGAGATCATTGCGGCGTTAAGAGAGCCGTTAAGAAGATGGTCTCCAGCAAGAAAAATCGTGTCTTTAAGTTGCGTTTCAGACGCTTCACAATCCATACGTAAATTGTCAAGTTTAGGTAGAGCTCGCGGTATAACATATGCTTTTAAGAAAGTAACATCTGTGATATTGCAGTAAGTTGCAAGCTCTGAAGTAACGGTTGCAACAAGTGCTTTTTCAGATAAATCTTGATCGTCTACTACGGTTACAGAGAGTAAATTTTTTGCTCCAGTAGTTGCAGTTTCTAGCGCATCTACATAGAAGAGGTTATTAATTCTCGTGTTCTCATCTGCCACAAGTTGGATTAAGGGTTGCTTCTTCCCTACTGCTTCCACCTCATAATATAAGTTTACACAAGACTTCCAGGGAGTCTCTTGACCTCTTAGGTTTGCTATAAATTGGCTAGCTTCTGTAGCTATAATGGTATAATCGCTCTCTAGTGTAGTTCCGTTTGTGAGGGTAATGGTGTTATCTTCTACACTTGCTACACTCGTATTAAACATAAAAGTGGTGTTTATGAGCTGTGAAGCGAACTGTTTAGGTATTGCTTCTATTCCAGCTTTTGGCACAGTAGCCATCCCTTCTCCAAACATTTTATACACAAACTCAAACATACGGCTTGAGGTACTAAGCGCTGTCTCTAAGAAAATACCACTGAAAAATGGCTTAAAGAAATCTGTAATCATCGCCTGGCTAAAGCCTCTCTTGCGCAGGTAAACTAGTGTAGAGCTCTCAGGAGAATTGAAAATCTCATCTATCGATTTATTTTTTAAATCTTTGTTAAGCTTAAGCACCTTAACCTTGTCACCTAGTGTGCCAACAGAAGAGGTCATAGTGGGTATAAGCATCTTGATACTACGTGTAGGGTCGCCTATAGATTGAGATTTACGATTTTTAAATATGGTAGCGCCTGGTAAAAAAGATTGTAGCTCTAAGGCCTTATAATCTAGATATTCCTTTGCTTTTGGGTATGCGTCTAGTAGCACTTGAAAGCCGTGATCTAGCTGGTAACCGTTTACAACATCTGTCTTTACACGACCACCTGCCCTATCTGTAGCTTCTATAATGGTGGGTGCATATCCCTTCTGTTCAAGTTGTATGGCAGCAATGAGGCCACTTATTCCAGCGCCTATAATGTATATTTTATGAGTAGAATTGTTCATATATGAAGTAGTATGAGTATTATTTTTTTGCTTTCGCGAAAGCGTAAATACATTAAAATGGGTAACCAATTGCAAAATTAAAGATAGGCTCATCAAATTTAAAATCCCAGCGTTCTCCCTCTGCAAGCGATGGATCGTGAAAAGGAGCAGCGAGATCAAAACGTATTACAAAGCCCTGAACATCTACACGTAGCCCAAAACCACCACCTATACCAAGCTCGTTTATAAAAGCTGAGGTAAACTTATCTTTACCCGGTAGATCTTCGTTCTCAACGCTATTCCAGATATTACCCGCATCTACAAAAAAGGCTCCTTTAAGGTAATTAAAAATAGGGAATCTATACTCTGCATTTGCCTCTAGGCGTATGTTACCTATCTGGTCAAAAAAGCTCCCACTCTCAGAGTTACCTGTTGACGTACCAGGCCCTAAAGAGCGTATTCTGAACGCTCGCACGCTATATGGACCGCCAGCATAATACTGTTTAACAAAAGGTAATATCTCTGAGTTACCGTATGCATACCCATAACCCGCAAATAAGCGAGTAGCAATCTTTTGCTCCTTACCAAAGTTAAAATGATACCTAAAATCTGCATCTATCTTTGCAAACTGTGCATACTCTAGTCCTAAAAAGGTGTTGTTTTCTGTATCTTGATTTTCTTGGCCAAGTAGACTTACGGTGTTACCAGCAATCTCAACATTTGTGTTAAGAAATACTTGATGTGTATCACTAGTATCTACCATCCCGTTGTAGGTAAAACTATAGGTAAGACCGGCGATAAATTGCTGCTCAAAACTCTGTTCTAAAAATGGATTTTCTTCAAGTATCTCGTCAAAGGCTTCTGTAGTGTTAGACAATCTCGTATAGCTTAGTGAGATAGGGTTTATTTTATGCGTCACATATTTATTTGCATCCCAAGTGTAGCCAAAGCCTGCATTACCAGAGAGAAGCGTGTATAGCTTTGACCTGTTTAAATAATCAAAACCTAGCGCCGTGACCGTTTTTGGGATGTTGTATTTAAAGAAATCTGTGTTAATCTTAATCGGGAAAATCACTCTGGGGAATACAAGTTCACTTGCAAGTCCCAGCTCAATACTACTCAAAGACTCGCCACCACCTACTTGCACTTCATAACCTGCAGAACCTGTAATATTAAGTACTTCTCCCCCTTTAAAGAGGTTTCGGTTACTATAGGTAAGTGCAAGGCCTGGCCCAGCAAAATTATTAGACTTTGTAACCGCTTGTATCTCTGCTCTTATGGCTCTTTTATTAAGAGGTGATAAGTATATGTTTGCCTCTAGAATCCCTAAGCTATCTGTGCGCAGGCTATCTACTTCTTCATACTGGATATTTACAAATTTATAAGCCCCTATGGTGGATAATCGTCTGGCTGTATTACGTGAGATATCTGGATTATAAAGCGATCCTTCTTTAAGTGTGATGTATGGCGCAAGATATTTAGGTTTAAAATAGGTCTCATTCTGTATTATATTGAGACTATCGTAGCGGACTATATTTTGCTGTAAGGTATCCTTTAGCTCATAGTTAGGATACACATTAATTTTTTGCACCTTATAAGGCACAATGACTTTATTAGGAACATCTTTTTTAATCTTTAAGAACATATCAAAACGCTTGTTCTTATATTGATTAGTGTCAATCTCAAAAATGAGAAACGATGGGTTAAAGTTGTAATATCCCTTTCTCTTAAGCTTGTAGTCTATGCGGTCGCGCTCTTGTTTTAGATTTGAGAGGTCATAGCGCATTCCCTTTTTGAATGGCGAACTCTTGACCGTACTTATCATCTCTCTATAAATAGGCGGCGAGAGTGTGTCGAGCTGATAGGTCTCCATACGGTATGGTGTAGGCACCTTAACCGTATATGCTATAGAGGCTCTTTTCTTTTTTTCGCTTTCGCGAAAGCGAGAACTCACATCACTATAAAAGAAGCCACGGTTCTCAAGTCTGTTTCTTAACAATGCCTCTACCTCAAACTCCTCTACATCTGACTGGTAAACAGGCTCCTCTCCTATTTTTTTATTGAGCCATTTATTTATAACTCCGGGGTTTTCTCGCTGTGCTTTGTAATGTATACTTAGGTTAGGATACATCCCTAAAATCTTAGTATTAGGAGAAGGTCTTAAAACACTTTCTAACTCTGCCTTGAGTAAATTTTGATTAACTATAGTACTATCTGAGTTAATTATAACCTCACCACCCGTATATAAACGTTCTCCCTCAGGTATATACTTTTCTACACTACACGAGCAGAGCGTGATACTTACTATGACAAGGACTATGTGTATTAATTTACGGTACTGCACGTGATTAATCTATCTTATTAGTTTTTCTATTTTCTGGAGAGGGCTCTAGAGCTTCCTTTTCTTTTTCTTCTTCTATAAGTTGTTGCTGTTTCTTTCTTAAGATAGCATCCCACAACTGACTAAATTTATTAAACTCTTGCTGAAATATGAGCGAGATCCCGCTTACAATGGTCTGCCCATCTATCACGTTTTCAAACTCACTACGTCTAAAGCCTTTGAGGCGGTACTGTCCGTCTTCAGTAAGTTCATACTCTAGACTCACATTACCTATAAGCGGTGTAGCATCGCCATTTGCACTCTCGCCCGCCACGTCTACACTACTCCCCACACGTACGGTAAGCTTATCATTAAAGAATTTACGTTGTGCAGCAATATCCAGCTGCGTGCGTTCTTGCGGGGTTGTGCCTTGATAGTCTGTAAATGTATCCAGCCCAAAATCTAATTGGAACCCTGTGTTGCCTAATAATTTATCAGAAAAAATATTAAGCTGGTCAGACAAGGCATCATTAAGGTTATCTCTAGCAATGCTAGCAAACCCTCCCTGACTCCCATCTGAATTAGAGTCAGGATAAAATCTATTGAGTACTAAGAGTGAAAAGACCTGTCTGTTTAATTCTCCAGTTTGTTGATTTACTTGTTGCACTCTACTGTACACTTCGCCTCCTAGTGCTCCTTGCTCATCTTCTGGCAGGTCTAATGCAAAGTTTATCTCTGGACTTAATAACTCTCCATCTACATTAAGATAGACTAAAAACGGCAGTTGCTGTCTGTATTGAGACTGGGCTGCGGGATCATCACTAGTACTTGTAATAGCCATAAGTGGCGCCGCAGAAGCATCAACCGAATATACGGCACGCACATCAAGTTTTGCATCAAAAGGATCTCCAGACCAAGATACTCGGCTGCTTGGGTCAAGTGTAAATGTGCGGTTTACCAAGTTATATAAGTTCATCTCATACTGCCCACCAGCCACGTCGTACACCCCTGTTAGATTCATACGCCCATTGGGTTGTAATGTGAAATTTAAATCTGCATCACCATTTACCTTTAGATTATCACCTGTCTCTTCATCTATAAGTATGGTTACTTGTGCATCTCTATTTACTTTAAGTAGTGATTTTATATCAAAACCTGTAATTGTTCCCGTTTCTTCTTCGGTGCGTGTTAGAATGGCGTCTGGATTTTGTCTATTAACAAACACTACAATACCTTCACTAGACTCTATGTTTGCCGCTGCAGTAGGCATTATGTAGGTGATATCTGTACTACCGCCCACTGTAGCGTCAAGATCTATTACCGGGATTTGTAAATCACCGGTGATGGAGGCAGTAGCGTCAAAAACCGCTGTCCCGTATACAAAGTCGTTATCGCCTTTTTCGGCATTAAGGGCTTGAAAGTCATTTGCAACCACTTTTAAATCAAACGTTGGGTTTATAAAACGCTCTGTACCTACAAGACCGTCAACTGTCAGTTTGTTTTCTTTTGCATCACGTATGGTAAAATTTGACATTGAGATACCTTCATTGTCTATTGAAACAGTTTCTTTAAGTAAAGTAAATGGTGCATTAAGCTTAGTAACAGTAAATCCTGCTTCATTAAAACGCAAGAAACCTTGATACTCAAGATCTACCAGCTTACCATTCATTTTAAAATTACCATTGAGCGTTCCAGATCCATCTTTAAGCTCGCCTAGTGAAAAACCATCTAAGGCTTCCATTTTGAGTTCATTAATATCTAGATCCATATTAATGGTAGCGCCATCTATATCTGCAATGTAGTCTCCGGTAAGTTCTAGATCTGCCACACCTTCTGAAACAGCGAGATTAAAGTCGTATTTATTGCCCTTTATAGATCTCCCTGCAAGTTCTAAAATACCTAAATCTTCTCCCAGCACTCGTAGTTGCTCAACATATATATCTGCCAGAAAACCAAAGTCACCAAAGGGCTCTTCTACCACAAAGTCACCATTGAGATTACCGCTGGCAAGTTTTTCGTCAGGATTAAGATAAGCAAGAAACTCACTTATTTTAAAATTTTGAAAATCAATACCTATGTGATCCTTTTCAATTGTAGGAAGTTTGTCTGTAAATTCCACAGATTGCAACTTTCGCGTAAAGCGAAAATCATTAAAAGCCAATTTTCCATCTGTAATAAGAACTTCATTACTCGACGTAGTTTTCCAATCTTTTTTATTGAAAATAAGACTGTCTTCACTTACGTGAAAACGTAATCGCTCCTTGCTCCCTGTAATGTCTGACTGCACTTGAATGAGCTTTTCATCATTTGCATAGGCTAGAAAATCTAGTGAAAGCTCATTGTTAGTTTGATTACCCTTTATACGTGTTTCTTGTATAGCGATAGGCCCTGCAGTTAAGCCGTCAAAACCTAAATCAAAGGTAAATGCATCTCGGTCTGTGTTCATATTAAATGAGAGACTATCTAGCTCATTACCTGCATAATTAATATGTGGTGCTTTTATCGAGGCATCAAGTTTACGGGTAGCCTCACTAAAATCAAGGTCAACAGCAATCGTGTCTAGATCTTTCATATTTACTAGAAAAACCTCATTGAGTAAGGGTGATTGTCTCACCTTTCCTTTAAGCACAACATTTACTGGGTTTGTAATGGTATCTTTTATAATAGCATCTCTGTAAAAATAGCTGTTTACGTGATTTTGTAAGGCTGTTGCTATCCTCGCTGGGTCAGCATTAGACCTTAAATCAAGGTTCAATATCTTGTTGTCAAATTGTACAGAAGTACTATCTGGACGGACACGCGCAGACCCTTCTAGATTACCTATTAAATACGTACGGTCGTCATAAACGATCACTCCATCATCCATTACTGCTGTTACATCATAACTCGCTGTACTGCCTTTAAAGGTACTGGTGAGTTTAAAACCGGTGCGCACATCGCGCTGCATTAACCCGAGTGCTTGTAAATCTACTCCTATGACATCAAGGTTAATCGTTGCTGCTGGTGCAATTGTGTCTAGCACAACAAGGCCTGTAAGTTTTGTGTTAAGATTACTGTCTTTGTAGCTTGATGTGATAGCGCCCTCACCATCTTTTATCTTACTAGTAATCGTTAGGTCTTTTATAGCATAGTCATTGTATAAAAACGATGCTACAGTAGCTTCTACATTTGCATCAAGCGTGTTTAATGAAGTGCCCGAGCCCTGGCCCTTGAGTGTGAGATTGAGGTTCCCTAAGCTATTGTTTTGAAGAAGCTCACCTAGGTTGTACTCTTCTACTGCCAGTGTGGTGTTAAAAGCAATGGTGTTATTATTCTTAAAAGTACCATCTATGGTTGCGAGACCTTGTGTAGTCGTTAGCCTTGCAGTAGTCGTAATGTCTGTAAGGGTACCTTTTGCGGCAGCTACTATCTTTATGTCTTGCGGCAGATTAATACTCAAAGAATCTGTTGCTATAAATTTTGATATATCGTTCTTGCTAGTAGAAGCATTAATGTTAGGTAGATTAAAATATAGGTTATCTATATCATTTATATTCTTAAGGTTACCATTTGCCTTTAAATCAGTGTTAGACCAACTCAAAGCAAGATTAGGAATAGTCAAATCTGCTAGCGTGCCTGATGCCTTTATTGCCCCAGCAATGCGATTTTTACTTACTGTCTGTAAATTGGTATTAGTTCTTAGAGATGGCTGAAATAAAAATAAATCACCTAGCGCTACCTTTACGTCTGTAATGTTAAGGTCTAATCGCACATCTTCTGGTTGTGTCACTATCTTATCTAGAGAAGGGTAACTCATCACGATATCTCCTCTCAGTGAGTTTGAGTTGATAGCCGCATTCATATTTTCAAGCTGTAAATCTGTATCAGAAACAAGAAAATTTGTAGAAACTGATTTAACATTAATACCAGAGACTTCTCTTCCAGAAAGACTTTTTACGTTACCACCCGCCACAAAATCTTTTAGATAAGTATTTGTACTTTCTAGATTCACATTAGAAAGAAACACAGCTTCGGGATTAAAAACACCTTTTGTAGCGGCTGCTCCATTTACGGTATATCGTATATTTGTATTAATTACGCTAGCCTTATCTACTGTAATGTTATAGTCTGGAAATAGCGAATTGCTAGATTCAACAGGTACTTGTGATGCGATAGTACTTGACATATCAATACCTATCGCGCTATCATTTATTACAATGTCATTTATAGCAATGACAAAGCTGTTAAAATCTGCTTTTGGAATACTTGTTTCAAGCTCTTTAAAGTCAAAATCAAAAGACACGCCTGCCTCCTCACCTGTATAGTTTCCGCTTACGTCTTTTAGGGTAAGCTTGTTAAAAGCTAAGTATGGTAGTGGTATTTCTTCGGCATCTGGGTCTGAGGGTACTGGTACCTGATTAATCTTAATTTGAGCATTTTCTATATATCCCTCAGTGGCAGTAAATCTCATCTCATCCAGGTTTACTGTATCTGGTGATATGCGTAGCTCTTTAAAAGTGTACCTACTATCTATACCTGTTACGGCATCGTTATATACTACATCAAAATCTTTGAGATCTAGATCACCTATAATAAGATCCATTGGTGCCGTGCTAGTCGTATCTGTTTGTTGAGATGGTGGAGTTGCAAAAGCAGCTGCAATAAAGTCAAAGTTGAATCCGCTTAGGGTATCTTTTCTAATAATATTTGCTCGTACACCTTCCCATTGTGCATTCTCTATGCCTATTCCCGTACCATTTATGATGGGCCACAAAGGAATATCCGCTTCTAGAGACCTACTGTATACTAGCGTGTCGCCTTGCTTATCTTCGAGATATAGCCCTTGGATAGCAATATCTCCGTCAAAGGTTACAAAAGCCCTTTCAAGCTCAACCTTAGTTTGCGTTTTTTCAGAAAAATAACTTACAGCTTTAGAAACTACTATGTTTTGTCCCCACTCACTTCTTATAAATAAAAGAAGGAATATAATGAGTATAAGAAGCGCGAGTAATATACGTGCTATAATGCGTAGCCACCTAAATTTTCTTTTAGGTTTTTGTGTTAGTGGCTCTTTGTTTTCAGGGTTTGTCACCAGAGGGCATCAATTTTTTAACAAATTAACGCCGTTTGCTCATTTTAACATAATTTGCCGCTGTAAAGTATTGTTAAAACGAGGGCTAGCAATCTAAAAGGGTGTTAAATAAAAAGGTGATTTACGCTTTCGCGAAAGCGGAATACCATCTCAATTATCTCAATAATGAAAAGTGACCTCTAAAGATACGACCATCCTCAAGCTCGACTAAATACCAGTAATCATCTGGTGGAAGTTCAACTCCATTGTAAATTCCATTCCAGCCATTACCCATTGCACGTGATTGATACATAGACTTCCCATAGCGATTGAAAATAAAGAAACGAACTGTGGTACTGGTGTCTTGCCCAGCGCCCTGAAGTTTCCAAGTATCATTTATACCATCACCGTTAGGTGTAAAATAGGTAGGAAAACCTATAACAGAGATCTCTTTTGAAGTTATACCGCAACCGTTTACATCACGAACAAAGAGGTTGTAAAGACCTGCGGGCACGTTTTGAAAAGTAGGTGATTCTTGATATGGACCTAAAATACTTCCCAGGGAATACTCATAAACGCCACTACCTTCTGCAGTGATCGTTACGGTATTATTTTCTCCTCCGTCTACAACCGAAACATTAGTTATAGTTGCTGTACTTGATGGAGTTACATTAATACTTCTTGACGACTCACAGCCATTTGCTCCTACGGCGGTTACGAGATAGTTCCCGGGTTCATTAATCGCAATAGTTGATGTATTGTCTAAAAGTAGCGTGCCATTATGCTGCCAGGTATACTGTAAACCAGCAGTATTGCTTATTACTCCCGCACTAAGCGTTATAGTCTCAGGAAAGTTATTTATGCAATAAAAACGCAATTCATCATCTGCCATTACTGGCGGAGACAGAATAACTATATCTGCCGTTGTGATAGACAGGCACTGCCCATTATCATTAACACGGATATAAATGGTTTGATTAAAAGCCTCTGTGTTTATAAATGAAGTAGTTATTTCCCCTTGCTGATTAAATGCATCCTCTTCAGTTTCATAAAAGCTTACAGTGGCTCCAGTAGGTATTTGGTCTTGTACCTGCATTGTGAGTGAGGTGAGACTGATCTCTGTAAAGCCATCTATAATTCCATCTGTATCGCACACCTCTAAGGCATCTAGTACTAGTGTCTCGTTACCCGTAGTAAGCTGTACGCTAGCAATAGTGCTGCATCCTGCTTGTGATGCAACACGTGCGTATACAACCTGGTTTGCTTGTGTGTTTTGAAATGTGTTAGGATTTCCAATTACATTTACTTCACTTTCGGCATCTGAAAAGTTGTTATAAAATCCAGTTATGATAAGGCTGTTATCGTTTACAGTTACGTCATCTAATGCGTCAAATAAGTTATACTGCGATAAGCCGTCTCCATTTGCATCACATTGCTGTAACGTACTATTAGAAACGGTAGGATATTGAGCAAACTCTATTGTGACTTCACCAAAGGCTTCACAGCCATTATCTAGAACAACTTCTACAGTGTAAAATCCACCTTGACTCACCGTAAGTTCGTTAGAAGTTTCTGATAGTGGTATACCATCACGTTCCCACATAAATGCTGTTGCAAGAGGTTCGTTTACTACAAGTGTGGTTTCTCCTGCACCGCAAATGGGATTACCACCCGCTACAGTTCTATCTGGACCTAAATCTGTGCCTAACTGAAAACTTCCCGCCTCTAAAAAGACAGCAGAGTCAAATCTAAAGTTTTGCTCATCTGCTATTACTAGCTTAACTTGATAGTTTACATTAGGCTGTATAATTACTTTTGCTTCAATTACTTTGGTTTGCCCATTAAAGTTAATGGGTGCTGTGTTACCATTAAAGCTTTCAAAGTAAAACTCGTTTATGGCAGGACAGCCATTAGGTATTTCTGGATGTACGGTTGTAACTTTTACTGGGGTAGTTGTGTCTGGTACTAAGGCAATATTTTCATACCCTTGCTCGCCTTCTTCTCTTATAAGAAACCCAAATAAATCTGAAAAATTACAAGTGTTAGGATTACCCTCTTGATACTCTTCTGAGGCAAATAGATATCTAAAACGTACCTCTGAGGCAGTAGATTGAAAAGTAAACTCTAGTATAGTAGCATTAGTCGTATTTTGCTCATCAAGTACAAACTCAAGATCTGCATCTCCTAGCCAGTCTGGAGCATCATCATCACTGAGACTCGTGTTAGGTCCTTGCACATTCTGCAATCTTCCGGTACTTAAAACAATCCCTTCTTGAAGAGGGAAGTTACTACCGTTTGCATTAAAGTAGCCATAGCTCTGCTCCTGTCCTCCAAAATCTCCTCCTACAACGTTTGTGACCTGTATGTTTGAGATACAGTTACTATCTATGAGAATGTCCTCTATTAATTGCTGTGGAGTATATGTTTGACTATCTACCACCACGTTTTGTGCTATGAGACTTGTAGATATAATAAGAAAGCAAAAAACTATAAAGTGTCGCATTATTATTTTATGGATGGTGCAAATGTAAATACTACGACTATTATATCGCAATGAACATTATAATAACAAAGTGATGAATCTTAAACGTAGAGCAATAAAAAAAGCGAACTCAAAAGTTCGCTTTTTTTAATCGTAATATTATTTTAACTCAATGATTCCATATCGATTACAAATCGGTATTTCACATCGTTGTTTTGCACACGCTCATAAGCTTCGTTAATACTAGACATATCTATCATCTCAATATCACTTATAATATTGTGTTCACCACAAAAATCAAGCATTTCTTGAGTTTCTTTTATGCCTCCTATAAGAGATCCAGCTACACTTTTACGACCAGAGATAAGGTTACCACCGTGCACATCTGGTAGCGGCTCTATGGCTCCTACCATACACATTGTACCATCTATAGCTAGTAGCTCTAGGTATGGGTTAATGTCGTGGCTTACCGGTACTGTATTAAGAATAAAGTCAAAAGATCCTTTATGAGACTTCATAGCGTCTTTATCTTTTGAGATAAGTACATCATCTGCACCTAGCCTTTTTGCATCTTCTGCCTTTCCTTCAGAAGTTGTAATCATAACTGTCTCTGCTCCCATTGCGTGAGAAAATTTTAGTCCCATATGACCTAAACCTCCTAGACCTACAACGCCTACTTTCATTCCTTCCTTTACACCCCAGTGATGTAATGGAGAGAAAGTTGTAATACCAGCGCATAATAGTGGTGCTACTGCTTTTGTGTCAAGGTTTTTTGGGATGTTAAGTACAAAATTTTGATCAACCACTACCTCTTGAGAATACCCTCCAAAGGTGTGTCCGTCTGTATGCTTGTCTTTACTGTTATACGTCCACGTAGCGCCATTGAGACAAAATTGCTCTAGATCACTCTCACAAGATGAGCACTCCTGGCAAGAATCTACTAGACATCCTACACCTACAAGGTCTCCTTTTTTGAATTTTGAAACCTCGTCACCCACTTCTATTACCTCACCTACAATCTCGTGGCCAGGCACTACTGGGTACATAGAAGGTCCCCAGTCACTGCGCACAGTGTGTATGTCACTGTGACAAACGCCACAATAGGTTATTTTAATTTTTACATCTGTAGGCAAGGTGTCACGACGTTCTATTGTCATTTCCTTTAAATCTGCCTCTTTATCCTGAGCACCGTATGCTTTTACTTCTGTCATAATAATTTTTTTGAACTAATTGGTTAGTGTTTTTGCTTTCGCGAAAGCGTAATTATAACCACTCTTAGGGTTTACTTACTTTCTTCTAGCGTTGGGTAATCTGTGTATCCTTCTTTACCTGGAGTATAAAATGTATCTTGATCTGGCTCGTTAAGTGAAGTATCTTTTTCAAATCGTGTTACCAAATCTGGATTTGCAATAAATTTACGGCCAAAGGCAATAAGATCTCCTTTATTATCTTCTAAGTCTTTATTTGCCTCTTGAGCATCATAGCCTCCACTTAAAATAAGTAGGCCATTATAATTGTCACGTATATTGGTACGTATGTCATCTGGTAAAGCTGGTGCACCCATAGAGCCGTGATTTACGAGATGTATATATAGTACATCTAGTTTTTCTAACTCTTTTGATAGATAATCAAACGTCTCTTCTTGCCCCTCAAAAGGTCCTAAATCATTCATCGCCCCATTAGGAGATAAGCGTATACCTACTTTATCTTTTCCTATAGCCTCAATAACTTTTGCAGTGACTTCTAGTGTTAATCTGCTTCTATTTTCGGCAGAGCCTCCGTAGTTGTCTGTTCTTTTATTTGTACCTGCGTTTACAAATTGGTCCAGTAAATAGCCGTTTGCGCTGTGTACCTCTACTCCGTCAAAACCAGCTTCAATAGCATTTTTTGCCGCTTGTACATATTCCTCAATCACAGTATTAATATCGTCTTGAGTCATCGCGGTAGGCTCTGGGATTTCTAACTCACCCTTACCATCCACATACATCTTTGTATCTTCTGGTTGTATGGCAGATGGTGCAAGTATTTTTGCCCCTTCTGGCATATTATCTGGATGCGAGATTCTACCTGTATGCATAAGCTGCATAAAGATCTTTCCGTCTCTATTGTGAACGGCCTCTGTTGCAGGTTTCCAAGCTTCTACTTGATCACTATTATAGATACCTGGTATGCGTGCATAGCCCACACCGTTAGGCGAAGGAGCTGTACCTTCTGTGATTATTAATCCGGCCCCAGCGCGTTGCCCGTAATAGAGTGACATTATCGCTGTAGGTATATGTTCTTGGGTAGCTCTAGACCTTGTGAGAGGTGCCATTACTACTTTGTTTTTAAGAGATAAACGCTCAGTATTGAGCGGTGATAATAGTTGGCTGTTAGTATCCATAGTTTCTTTTTTTAACAAATTTAGAGCGTCTCAACGTGCTTCTCCGTTAATACGTTGTTAAATGAAAATAAAGGGTTTCACAAAGAATTTCACTTTCGTGAAAATGGAAACTCTCACTATTTAAGCCAAGCAATAGACAATAGATTATGTATTTTTAAAAGCGTGACAAGCATAGAAAACAGATATATAATTTAAAATAATACAGTTATGGCAACCAAAGATATGATCCTCAATAAACTGCAAATCCTCATAACTCAAGAATTTGATAGTCCAGAGCAGGCTTTTGCGTTTTTTGATAAAGATGGAAATGGAACACTCTCTAAAAGTGAAATTAAAGCCCTTCTAAAGAAAGCTGAAATAAGCGGATTTATAAGATCTATCGTGGCAAATGCCTTAATAGATGGGTATAGCAAAGATGGAAATGATAATGTGAGCTGGGAAGAATTTAAGGCAGCACTTGATGAAATTAAGGATAAAGACTAATGAGTTCACAATTTTTCCAATAGAGCGCATATTTTAATCCATTTTTTTGGAATAATTCCTAATAATCAAAAATAAAGTGTAGTTTTGTTACTCAATTATGACTGAGTTAGCACCTACATATCATTGTATTATAGACGTTGAGACCACGGGTAAAGGAATAAACGGTAATCGCATTACCGAGTTTTGCGCAGTACGTCTTAAGGATGGAGAAATAATAGACAAGTTTACATCGCTTGTAAATCCTGAGCAATACATTCCACCATTTATTACTAATCTTACTGGTATAGATGATGCAATGGTAGAAGATGCACCCCTCTTTGAAGAAATCGCTCAGCGCGTTTTGGAAATTACAGAGGGTGCCATTTTTGTAGCTCACAATGTCAACTTTGATTTTAATGTGATTAAAGGAGAGTTTAAAAGACTTGGAGTTTCATTTGTGCGTAAAAAATTATGCACGGTACGTCTTTCGCGCAAGCTTATTCCTAATTTGTTTAGTTACTCACTAGGTAATCTTTGTGCGTCAATAGGGATTCCTCTTAATAACAGACACCGAGCAGAAGGTGATACAGATGCTACTGTTATTCTTTTTAAAAGGTTGCTAGATCTAGATGAGGGCAAAAAGGTTATGAACGCATTTTTAAATGTACGGTCTAAAGAGGCTACATTACCTCCTCACCTACCTTCGCGAATTATTCAAGAGCTTCCAGAAACGGCAGGTATTTATTTATTTAAAGACCGTGCCGGTAAAATCATTTATGTAGGGAAAGCGATTAATATCAAGAAGCGCGTGTTATCACACTTTTATGATAAAAAGAATAAGAAATATCTCCTAGGTCAAGAAACATATCAAATAGATTATGAAGTAACAGGTAATGAACTTTGCGCACTACTACTTGAGTCTGAATATATAGAACAGTACTTTCCAAAATTTAATAGAGCGCAAAAGATGCCTGTGAGCACCTATGCTATTGTCTCTTATGAAAATAGAAAAGGAATACTACAGCTCGCTGTTGCAAAGTCTAAGTATCGTGCAAGTGCAACAGATAAAGTTTATACGAAAGCAAAAGCCACAGAGCGTTTAATGGAACTGTGTGATACATATCACCTATGCGCCCGTTATTGTGGGTTACAAGCCACTTTTGGTCAGTGTTCACATTACCGTCTTAAAGGCTGTAAAGGAGTGTGTAATGACGAAGAAGCCGTCGCAGATTATAATGATCGAGTACATCAAGCACTAGCGGCTTATTACTCAGAAAATGAAACATATCTTATTAAAGAACGTGGCCGTACTGAAGATGAAACGGCTTTTATCTACATAGATAAAGGAGTTTATAAAGGTTTTGGTTTTGTGCCAGAGACAGAGCAGCTTAGTCATTTTGATGAAGTGGCTTCATATCTTAATCTTAAGAAAAGTACCTACCACACAGATGTTATTTTGAGAAGTTACCTGCGTAGACATAAAAACCCAAGTATAATTCCCCTAGCTATTTCTGCCTGATATGAACACCACATTGGATTACAAAACCTACTACCTACAGCTACCTGATACACTAACACAAAAGTATCCAGAGCTCAATTTTGAGAACCACTGTTACTTGCGCATTGCACTAGACAATGTAGTAGGTACAAAATGGGATAAACGTATTGCCCGGCCAGCTTATAAGAACTTATCTACAGAGCAACGCGCTCTTGTCATATCTTATTTGTCTACCTATCTAGATGATAAAAGCACACTACTGTCTCATAATATGATATCTCTCGCATACAGAGGTAAACTTGCTTAACGAGTCATAAGACGTATTAACTAAGAATTGTAAGGGGTGATACCAGCATTAGTTGTAGTTTTGTGCTTCCTAAAAGCACAAGGAAATACTTAACTATTCTTATTGTGCTCAAATACAATTTTATGCATCCAGATAATAAGAATATAGGTCCTTACCTCTTTAAACAATTACGTAAAGCAAATAAGGAGCTTGCACCTCATATACTTGAAACTAACAGAGGTATTCAAACCATAGATTTTTCAAACCCCAAAGCTGTTTTAGAGCTTAATAGAGCCATCTTACTCAATGATTACTCTCTTAACTGGTATGATATTCCAGAGGGATATCTGGCGCCTGCAATACCTGGTCGTGCAGATTACATCTTATATCTCAAAGACTTTCTTAATACAGATAAGCAAGCTCAAGGCCTTGATGTAGGTACTGGTGCAAACTTCATCTACCCATTACTAGGAGGATCATTATTTAACTGGAAAATGAAAGGTGTCGATATAGACCCAAAGGCCGTACAAAACGCAAATTTATTACTAGAAAAAAACACCCACCTCAAAGGTTTTCTCTCTGCTGTATACCAGCAACAAAGAGCTCAAATTTTTGAAGGTGCTATTCTACCTGGTGAGCAGTATGACTTTACAATGTGTAATCCTCCTTTTTATAGCTCAGAAAAAGAGGCTTTTAAGGCAACCAAAGAAAAATCAAAAAACCTAAAGCTCAAAGAGGTAGAACGCAACTTTGCAGGGCAATCTAACGAGTTGTGGTGTAACGGTGGTGAGGCACTATTTATAAAACGTATGGTAAAAGAAAGTGTACACTTTAAAGATCAAGTAGGCTGGTTTACTACCCTAGTATCAAAAAGCGAGCACTTGCCTAAAATAAGAAAGCAACTAGAAAAACTTAAGGCAGAGCATAAAACTGTAGATATGTCTCAAGGTAATAAGAAATCAAGATTTCTAGCTTGGCGTTTTAAAGAATAATTAGTGATGAAACTTACGGTCAGGTATGCTTAGTTCTTCACTCACAAGATAATCTGAGATTCTTCGTTTTTTACCAAATTGTTTATGAGTATATGATAGGTGTAAAGAATCTTTACTAGCATAAAAGATTCTAAAATCCTTATAATCTTTGTCTATATGAAGGAGTTCTTTGAGTTTTACACTTGTTATTCTAATATGAGTATATCCTAGGCTATCTTTTATGATACTCCAAGTACCAGATAAAGATGGTCCACAAGATGGGTGTTGTGCGTTATTATCTGTTACAGTGCCATTGCTATAAAAGCTTTGCCTGTAGTGTAAAAAACAATCTCCCATATTCATACGGGTTTTACCATTATACCTTTTGACAAGTTTCCAAGTCTTTACACTATCACCCGCGATAAGATTTTTAATATCACTTGGAACCTGAAATGGAGTAGATTTTCATTTGTACAAGAAGTTATAAATAAGAAAATAACGAGGCTGACTAGTAATTTTTGCATTAATAAATATAAGAATTATAATGAATCCTATACTTTCGTTAGACTATCTCACAATCTATGCATAGACACTTTAAGTTGTTTAAACCGTATGGCTATTTAAGTCAGCTCATTTCTAATGATGCAAGACAAGTTCGTAAAAAGAAATTTTTAAAAGAGTTTTATGATTTTCCAGAAGGCACTATGGCTGTGGGGCGACTTGATGAGCACTCAGAAGGTTTACTATTTATGACTACAGACGGTAAGCTATCCCACACTATAAACACTTCTGGGGTAGAAAAAGAGTATTATGCTCAGGTAGATGGCGCTATTACAGATGAAGCTATTCTCGCATTAACTCAAGGAGTAGAAATAAGTGTAGAGGGTAAGAAATATATAACAAAACCTTGTAAAGCCAGACGCATAGATGGTGACCCTGGTTTTCCAGAACGTGCAAAAAAGATAAGAGACTTGCGACACGGCCCAGCGCCGTGGATCTCAATTACCATTACTGAGGGTAAATTTAGACAAGTACGTAAGATGACTAGCGCAGTAGGTTTTGCTACACTACGACTTGTAAGAATAAGAATAGGCTCACAAACCCTAAAAGGTCTGGAGCCTAGCCAAGTTATTGAGGTAAAAGAATTACTTTAAGTAATCTTATTAACGCGCACGGCGTTCATCCCTTTTTGTCCTCTTTCTATTTCGTAAGAAACTTTGTTTCCTTCCTTAAGTTCTCCTTCTATAACTTCAGATATGTGAACGAAGTACTTTTCTGGAGTATCTGCATCTTTAATAAATCCAAAACCTTTTGAAGAGTCAAAAAACTCAACAAATCCAGTTTTTATTGGATCTGGTTCATCACCTTCTTCTTTTTTAGGAATTCCTAAAACGATGTCTTCTACATCTACTTCTTCTTTAAGTGATGGATCTGGTGGCGTATCCACTAGTTGTCCTAGGTGGTTTACGTATACAAACTCATTTAATTTCTCTCCGCTCTCTTTACGGGCAAGTTTTTTCTTGCGTTTGTCTTCTGCTTTTTTAAGCCTCTTCTTTTCTCTTTCTTTTTTACCAAAGGTTTCTTGTGGTCTAGCCATTAACTCTTTTATCGTGTTTAATTATTACGTTGCGAGAATATCTCTTAACGTTCACATATTAGTCGCTATTTATTATAAGAACTTACATAAATAACTGTGACTCTGCTTCTAGTATGCTTTGCCATATATTGTGATTATTGTAAAGATAGGAATTAAAAGTGGTTTTTACGCTTTCGCGAAAGCGTAATTATTCTTACAACACACTACTACGTTGTATTAAGAGCTTACTTACATAAGATATAGAAGTCTTTTAGGGTGTAATGCCAAAAATTATAACCGCCCACTATTTTAACAAGTCTGTTATCTTTTTCTTAGTGGCGGGTTAAAATAGTCTTGAAAGGTGGTACATAGTCGTAACTTTAATAAAAAAGAACATTATGAAACCAATGAAAGATACAAACAATAAGCTCAAGGAAGAACAAAAGGATACTACTTATAACTCTGATGTAACATCTGAAGATTTAAAGGCCTTAGGTCAAGATTTTGAAAACAACATACGCCAAGATGGTGGTGATGACGTAGCTCTCACTAATAGAACAGAAAAAGTAGATTTTTCTGGAAAAGACCTAGATGTACCTGGACGCAAGCAGGCCAGTAAAAAAACTACCAACCATATTAAGGATGAAGAAAATATGTTGTACAGTCAGGGTGGTGAATCTAACGAAAACCTAGAAGAGCAAAGTAGCCAATACACACAATAAGACAATTGTACTCAATATAAAAAGCGACCTATGGGTCGCTTTTATTTTATGAGGGGTAGTACATTTGTAACACAACAGTTTATATGAAAACAGCACATACAATTCTTATAGGTTTGATAGGGTTTTCATTCTTATACTACGGCATAAGTTGTTTATCTTCAAACTTTATGACTGCCGAGTTTAAACGTTTTGGCCTCTCTGCGACACAACGTAAAATTACTGGTGTTGCACAAATACTAGGTGGTCTGGGTATTATTATAGGTTTCTTTTATAGACCATTACAAATAAGTGCCTTAATAGGTATTTCACTTCTTATGCTATTGGGATGGTTTGTAAGACTTCGCATAAAAGATAGCTTTATAGCCTCACTACCTGCGTTTACATTTTTTGTTCTCAATGCTTACTTAGCCTATTATCTTATCGCTATTAGATAAGAATTATTAAAACTGAAATTGCCAGAAATAAGAATGCTGGAAATGACTTTTTAAGAGGGTCTCCTACCTTAAGGTGCATAGCGATAGCTCCAGCCATCATTATAGCAATACCTAGTGCGCTGTAAAACTCTAGAACAGGAAAAAAGATTGAAACTAGTAAACCTACAGCAAGTAAACATTTTATAGTTCCTACAATCTTCATTGTACTTTCTGATAGTCCATAGTGTGCAAACTCTTCTTTGAGCGTGCTCGCATTACCGCCTCTCCATTGTGAAGATGTACCGGTGCGTAGTAACCATACATTTAATATGCTTAGTCCTACAATACACTTTAAGATAATTGATAAATAATCCATTATTGAATTTTCTTATGATTAGTTGTTTATAAATTTAGCGTTTTTATTAAACAAGGATTTACATATTGTGATAATTATAAGAATGTATAACCGTAACTTTATATCTTTATTAAGAACACGGTATAATCATTAACAAATTTTTAGAAATGAGTCACACGCCATCATCTACTATAGAATATAATGTTTATGGAGAAACACTTATAGGATGCTGTACAGACCCTATGACTGGTTATTTTAGAGATGGTTACTGCCGGACGGCAAGTATAGATAGAGGCACACACGTAGTTTGTGCAGTTATGACCGAGGCATTTTTAAACTACACAAAGACTAGAGGAAATGATCTTTCTACTCCTATACCTCAATATAATTTTCCCGGTCTTAAGCCTAATGATGGATGGTGCCTTTGTATAATGCGCTGGCTAGAAGCCGAAAAGGCTGGGGTTGCTCCCCTACTTAACCTTGCAGCCACACATCAAAAAGCACTAGAGTATACAACTATTGAGGTGCTTGAAGCCTACGCTTTATAAGCTTCACACTATATCTTTGCTTGATAGGTGTAAAGATCATAATACCTTCCCTCTTGCGCTATGAGAGTATCGTGAGTACCCCGCTCTGCAATACGACCATCTTCAATCACTAGAATCTGATCTGCTTTTTTAATCGTACTGAGTCTATGGGCAATTACAATTGTCGTTCTATCCTTTACGAGCTCAGAGAGCGATTTTTGAATAAGCGCTTCACTCTCTGTATCCAGATTTGAAGTGGCTTCATCTAGTATAATTATTTTTGGATCTGCGAGTATAGCCCTAGCTATGGCGATGCGTTGTCGCTGGCCTCCAGATAGCTTCACCCCACGCTCACCTATTAATGTGTCAAGACCGTCATCAAAACGGTCTGTAAACTCATTTACATAACCAGCTTTTACAGCTTTTAATAATCGTTCTTCACTAGCATTTGGTCTGGGAAAGAGTATATTCTCACGTATAGTTCCCTCAAAAAGGAATTCGTCTTGAAGAACGACCCCTAAATTTTGTCTGTAACTTGATAGCTGTACTCGAGACAAGTCATTACCATCTATAGATACCTCTCCAGATTGCGGATTTAAAAATGTAGCCGCCAGGCCTGCAATGGTAGACTTACCAGATCCGGAGCTTCCCACTAGTGCAACTGTTGTACCCGCTTTTGCTTCAAATGAGATATTATGTATCACTTGTTTGCCTTTCTCGTAAGAGAAAGAAACATTATCAAACTTGATATCACCGTGTAATTTATCAAGTGTTATATCACGATTACCTAGCTCATCTTCTGGTGTCATATTCATTAACTCCTCTGTACGATCTAGACCCGCAAGCGCCTCTGTGAGCTGGCTGCCTATATTACTCATCTGTACGATGGGAGCAATCATAAAACCTAGTAAGAGTGTAAAAAATAAAAACTCACCGGTGGTCATCTCCCCTTGTATCATAAAATAACCTCCTATACCCATTATACCTACAGAGGCAAGACCTAGTAAAAATGTAGAACTACTGGTCATTACTGCTGTTGCAGTAAGACTTTTCTTTACATTTTGAAATAGCTTGTCTACACCTTCTTCAAAAGTTTTATTTTCTTGTGCCTCTGCTCCAAAACCTTTTATAACACGCACTCCTGCAAGCGTTTCGGTAAGTCTCCCTTTTACTTGAGCATTTATTTTACCTCGGTTTCTAAAGATAGGACGTATGTACTTAAATGCTCTTAACGCGACATAACCAAAAATTGCTACTGGTAAAAAGACAAAAAGTGTCATCAAAGCGTTGATACGTATTAAAAGCACAAGTGATACAATTGCTGTAATAGTACCTCCCACGAGCTGTACAAGCCCTGTGCCTATTAAATTACGTACTCCTTCTACATCACTCATAATACGAGAAACTAGGGCTCCAGACTTAGAATTATCAAAAAAACTTATAGGTAGTGACAGTACCTTTTTTTGAACTTGAGCTCTTAATTCTGATATGAGGTATTGCGCTTGCACACTTAGTATGCGCGTGAGTAAAAATGAGGTTACTGCCTGTATGAGTAATGCAAAACCTACGAGCCAGAGTAGATCATAAAGAGCACTCATATCCTTATTAGGAATAATGTCATCCAGTAGAGCCTTAGATTTCCAAGGTAAAATAAGGCTGGCAAGTCTACCTATAACTATTAATATGAGGCCTATAAAAACTAACTTTCGGCGAGGCCAAATAATAGATGTAAAGGCAGATGCTATAGTGACTTTACTTTTTTTTTCTTTTTCCTTTGTCATAGGGTAAAGCTAGTTATAAATGCGCTTTCGCGAAAGCGTACTCATATCCATTAATCACCACAAGAAAGGCACAAGCTTGGTAAAGAGCTTACTTTAGATTTTTTGTGCGTCATAAACGATTACCTTTTCCCAAAGATGTTCACACTCTTTTATAAAGACCTTATGTGCAGCTTCATTTTGATAAGCCTTTTGTGCCTGTGCTGAGTCAAAACTAAGTACTAAATTGTATGTAAAACTATCATCTACCACGGCTCTGGTTGCTTGAGGTGCTGTGCCTATAAAGTTAGTCTTTGCATATTGAGAAGTATTTAAAAAGGTACGCAGAGATTTTTCAAACAGAAGGTGATCCTCCTTTGTTGTGCCTTCTTTAAACCAGAAGTAAACCACGTGTACATATGTAGGGTCAAAATTTGCCTCTTTATCATTAATAGTTGTACTATGTGTGTCCTTAATATTACTATTTTCTGTTTTTGTGTGGGTATCACAAGAAACATAACACATTAATAATAAGAGTATAACAACATTAATTCTTTTCATACCGAATATTTTTGTTTATAAATGTAACAAAATAGAAAATTCTACGTATAAGTTTATTAGAGGCCTTAGAGTAAGCATCTAGAAAGTACAAGTATTTATTATTTGTTTCCGCTTTTGGGCTATACATTAACAGGTTTAGTTAAATAGTTGTTTGTATTACTTATTTCGGCTATACTAGACCATATATAAATATAATTATACCATATGAGACAACTCAAAATCACCAAGCAGGTTACTAACAGAGAGACGAAATCCCTGAATAATTATCTTCAGGATGTGAGCAAGATAGATTTGATTACTGCCGAAGAGGAGGTTGAGTTAGCACAGCGTATTCAAAAAGGAGATGAGCGAGCACTAGATGCACTTACACGCGCAAACCTTCGTTTTGTTATATCTGTAGCAAAGCAATATCAAAACCAAGGTCTATCACTATCTGACCTTATTAATGAAGGAAACGTAGGTCTTGTAAAAGCGGCAAAACGTTTTGACGAGACAAGAGGTTTCAAATTTATATCATACGCAGTATGGTGGATTAGACAATCTATCTTACAAGCTATTGCAGAGCACGCACGTACAGTACGTTTACCTCTTAATAAAATTGGAGAAATAAGCAAGATTAACAAAGCAATGGTTTACTTACAGCAGGTACACGAGCGTAAGCCTACCTCTGGTGAGATTGCAAAGTATCTTGATATCTCTGAGGAGAAAGTAAAAATATCTCTTAAGAATGTGAGCCGCAGCCTTAGTATGGATGCGCCATTTGCCGAAGGAGAAAATGATAACAACCTTTATGACGTATTAAGTTCTAGCGAGTCACCTCGCCCAGATAGAGAGCTTATGCAAGAGTCACTAAGTATTGAGATCAATAGAGCGCTAGATACACTTACAGAAAAAGAAGCAGAGGTTGTACGTCTTAACTACGGTTTAGGTAATCAACCAGCGATGACACTTCAAGAAATAGGTGATATTTTTGACCTAAGTCGTGAGCGTGTACGCCAGATTAGAGAGAAAGCAATCAAAAGATTGCGTCACACTTCTAAGAGTAAAATCTTAATGAAATACTTAGGATAGTACGTAATTCTAATTCATAAAAAAAGCCCGTTAATACGGGCTTTTTTAGTTTAGTAGGTTAGATAAAAGTGCCCAATTTGGGGTAAGGCACTTATCAAATCATTAAATCAATATATGAATTGGGGTATTCGCAAATTAATCAACTTCTTTATGATGGTGTAAATATAAAAGATGTTTTTAAAGCTCACAAGCTTTTTGTGTATTTAATCGTTATAAAACGCACTTTATCGATAAAGTGGAATTTTAATGTTAAATAAAGACTACCATAAAGTTATTATTGATGATAATTAAACCTTTTACAACTTAAAGAGTCCAATAACTAAGTAAAGCTTACTAAAATAGAAGAACAACAGCTCATAGCATCCCTCCAGAAGGACGACACTAGGTCCTTCTCATTATTACTTGACACGTATCAAAAGCCACTTTACTGGCATATACGAGGTATTGTAAAAAATCACGAAGATGCAGATGATGTGCTTCAAAATGTTTTTATAAAAGTTTACAAGAGTATAAAAAACTTTAAAGGTGATAGTAAATTGTACACCTGGCTCTATAGAATTGCGACAAATGAATCGCTCACATTCTTGAAGAAAAGAGCAAAACAAGCTCAGATATCAAGTGAAGAGTTACAAGATAGAATAATAGAAAACTTAGAGAGTGATGTTTATTTTACTGGTAATGATATACAAATTGCACTAGAAAAAGCACTTACGCAACTACCAGAAAAGCAACGACTCGTGTTCCAGATGAAGTATTACCAAGATATGAAGTATGATGATATAAGCGAGATACTGGGTACTTCTGTGGGCGCTCTAAAAAGTTCTTATCACATTGCGACCAAGAAACTAACCAGTATTCTAACCAGTGATTAAACCTTTAGATATTTAAAATGTCTTATTAGTAACGTGAAAACAGAAAACAACATACCAAAACATCGAGGGTTCAATACTCCAGAAAACTATTTTCAAGAGAGTAAAGCGCATTTATTAAATCAGATAAGCTTAGATAATCAGTTATCAGATAGCAGCTCATCTAGATTTGATGTGCCAGACGACTATTTTGCAACTAGTAAGGAAGCTATTTTACATACGCTTTCGCGAAAGCGTACTGAAGATCTTTCTAATAGTAATGACACCGAAACTAAAGTCATTAGTTTAAAACAGTACCTCTACCCTATTGCTGGAATTGCTGCTGCATTACTCCTGCTAGTTAGTATAGTATGGACTCAGGTACAAAGCTCATCTGGTGATGATATCACTACAATAGCTGCATATTTTGATGATGAAGCCACCGACTTAGAAGGCATAGAATTTGCAGAGTGGCTCACAGAAGACGATATAAACGACCTTCAAAATGATCTTGCCCTAGATGAATCTGTTATTATAGATTATCTAGATGAACGCTTAGATGGTTTTGATTTATACATAGATTAATTATGAAAATATATATAACATTAGTACTCACATTTATCATAGCTACAACAACAATAGCACAAGAGGATAAAGAAAGTAAACGAGAGAAAATTAAAGCGCTTAAAGTTGCTTTTATAACTGAGCGATTAGAGCTTACACCAGATGAGGCTCAAACTTTTTGGCCTGTTTATAATATTTATGACGGCCGTGTAAATGATATTTATGACACCGAGCGTAAGGTTATGCGAGAGCTCAGAACAGATTTTGACTCAATGGATGAGGCCGCAGCCACAAAAACGTTACAAACTATACAATCACTAGAAAAGCAAAAGCTTGATGCACGTGCTGAGTTATTGACCGGTCTTAAAGATAAAATAACCTCAAAGAAGACCTTGGTCCTCTTTAAGGCAGAAAACGATTTTAGACGAGATCTTATACGTAAACTTCGCGGTGATAAAGGCCGTAATCGTGGCAATAGATAGTTTTAGTTAATTGTATTTCTTTTAAATGTAAGTTTTGCAAGGGCATTACGTCCTCCTGCATAAGCTATACTATCATTTGCAAACCTAAAGCTTAAAAAGGGAGCATCTGAGATTTGTGACCAACTTTCTCCGCCATCTTTTGAGTAAGAAATACCTGTAAATCCTGAGGCTATAATTTCTTGTCCATTAGAGTTAGGTACGTATTGCACACAGCTCTTATAACCATCATTTGCTCCAGAGGCAATAACGTTCCAATCTTTACCACCATTAGCAGTTATAGCAATATTATCATTGTTATCTTGAGCTTGCTCATAATCTCCTCCATAAATAATACCGCGATTTTCATCATAAAAATCCATTGTATAAGCACCTAGTGTGCTTTTACCCTGAGCAACAGGTGTATTATAAATATTCCAGCTTCTACCCTTATCTCCAGAATAATAAACACGTGAAGTGCCTCCACCAGTAATAATCCAGGTCTTATCTCCTATGGTTTTTATGTTTGTATTACTAGCAGCAAAAGCACCTTCAGAAGCTATTTGATTAGGTAAAGAGCTACAGGCTAGCTTGCCCCAACTCAGTCCTCCATCTCTCGTGATAATAATAGAGAGACAACCGTCTAGTGAATCACCTACGGCGATACCTTCATTATCATTCCAGAACGTCATAGCATCATAAAATACTTTTTCGTTTTGCTCTGTATAGACTAGGGTTACCGCGTTACTCTCTTTATCATATCTATATAATAATGCGGGGTTCCCTATAGACAAAATGTAGAATGCCTTACTGGTACTTGCTATACTTCTAAAAGATGGATTATTACCTAAAAAATCTATTCTTCCCTTATTTGCAACTTCATATTGTGATGCAATATCTGCATCTGTTGTCTTTGTATTAGTAAGATTGAGTTTATAAATTCCATAATGCCCATCACTACCAGCATACATTACAGCATCTTCTGTAACCTCAATTGCTCTTATACTCGTACTATCTTGATGTAAAAATTCTATTTCAACCTCAGAAAAAGGGATAATAGGCTCATTGTCTGATTTTTGTGCAGTTTTAGTTTCCTGTTTGCAAGAAAGCGTTACAAGTAATATAAGTGATAAAATAGATAGGAATCTCATTGTCAAAATTTTAGTAAAAATAGTACTATTCATTAAAGAACCAATACCTTTGCAGCTTCAAAATATAGTATGAAATTACACAGAAATCTAGTCTTTGCAGCAGTAGATGCATTGGGAATGATATTTAATGATGGAGAGCAAGCAGATAAAGTTCTGCGCAAGGTTCTCAAATTTGACAAACGATGGGGCTCGAGAGATCGTAGCTTTATAGCAGAGACGGTCTATGACATTGTAAGATGGAAACGTCTTTACTCTGAGATTGCGGAGGTAAAAGCACCATATAGTAGACCTAATTTATTTAGGTTATTTGCAGTGTGGGCTACACTACGTGGTATCGAGGTGCCAGATTGGAAACAAATGGAGCCTATCCCTACACGCCGTATTAAAGGACGTTTTGATGAATTATCAAAAATTAGAAAGTACAAGGAGTCTATTCCAGACTGGATGGACGAGATGGGAGAAAAAGCACTTGGAAAGAAATGGGGAGCAGAGCTAGCAGCACTTAACACGCAAGCTCAGGTTGTATTACGAGCAAATTCTCTCAAAGCTACTGTAAAAGAAGTACGTAATACTCTTGCAGACCAAGATATTGATACAAAAATTCTAGATACTCATCCAGATGCACTCGAACTAGTAGAGCGCAAAAATGTATTTACTTCTGAAGCGTTTAAAAATGGATTTTTTGAGGTACAAGATGCATCTTCTCAAAAAGTTGCTCGTATGCTAGAGGTAGAACCGGGTATGCGTGTGGTAGATGCTTGTGCAGGAGCTGGTGGTAAGACACTTCATCTAGCTGCTCTTATGGAAAACAAAGGGCAAATAATAGCAATGGATATTTATGCCGGAAAGCTTAGAGAGCTCAAAAGAAGATCTAAGCGTGCAGGAGCACATAATATCGAGACAAGAGAAATTACCTCTACTAAAGTATTTAAAAAACTATACAGCTCTGCAGATCGTGTTCTGATTGATGCTCCTTGTACAGGTCTAGGTACAATAAAACGTAACCCGGATTTAAAATGGAAATTACAACCAGAGTTTGTAGATAAGGTGGTACAGCGTCAAGCAGACATACTTCAAAACTACAGCAAGATTGTAAAAGATGGTGGTAAGATGGTGTATGCTACCTGTTCTATTTTACCCAGAGAAAATCAAGAACAAGTACAAGCATTTTTGGCTACAGAACAGGGCCAGAAATTTCAATTAGAAAAAGAAGAAACAGTAAGCCCAGCAAAATCTGGATATGATGGATTTTATATGGCTTTGCTTTCGCGAAAGCAATAAAAGAAGACTATGAAAAGATATTTCTCACTTTTATTTTTACTCCTCCCCTTTATAAGTATTGCTCAACAATCGTATTATGATGATACGGCTGTATATCTTACGGGTACAGAATTGTTGCAAGAGCTGCGCTTAAAACTTTCTGTTTATAATGAAAATTACACTTACGGAGATTTTAGAGATACTACTAAAATTACAGATGTCAACCCTGAGGATGACTCTGAGGTTTTACTTATTTATGGTTTCAATGATAACGATGGTAACTGTACCACAGATATTACAAGATCAAATAATGAATTTGGTGGAGATAACTGTGAGTATAATAGAGAGCATACCTTCCCACGTAGCTTAGCAAACCCTCCTATGGGTTCGGCTAGTAATAGTAGTAATGGTATCGTAGCAGATCCCCATAACTTACGACCTAGTGATGTACAACGCAATGGTAACAGAGGCTCAAAAAAGTTTAACGATGGCACAGGAAACTCTGGTGATGTAGGTTCTGGAGACTGGTACCCAGGTGATGAATGGAAAGGGGATGTTGCACGAGCGATGATGTATATGTATGTGCGCTACGGTGAGCAATGCCTGCCTTCACTTGTAGGACAAGGCCCATTACAGGGTGATACACAAATGTTACAGCTATTTTTAGAATGGAATGTAGAAGATCCAGTATCTGAAGTAGAGATGCAACGTAACGACCCTCTAGAGGCGGAATATGGTAATAGAAACCCTTTTATAGACAACCCTATACTGGCTACAAATATTTGGGGAGGCGAACCTGCTGAGGATTTTTGGGGAGAGCTCTCTGCTCCATCTTCTGAGTTTATAGAGACTAGCGTTTTTCCTAACCCAGCAAATACGGTGGTTCAAGTTGAAAGCAATCAAGATATTACTTCTTTAAAAATATATAACTTATTAGGACAAGTTTTATATAATGAGACTACCTCTAACCATAAAAGATATAAAACACTAGACGTTTCAAATCTTTCATCTGGTATGTATATATTACAAATTAATGATGCTTCAAAGAGACTAGTCATAAAGTAGCTTACATAACTAGATGTAGTTATTTAAAAAACAAAAAGGGATAGACCACGAGGTCTATCCCTTTTTGTTTAAGCTGAAAATTGATTTTACTCAACTAGAATTTTAGCTGTTTTTACAAAGTTACCTCTTAAGTCATTTACCTTAATAACATAAATCCCTGAAGAAAGACTTGATAAGTCAAGGTTGACACGATATCCGTTTGCATCCTTTGCAATAGGTTTATACTTTAATTGTTGCCCTAAAATATTTGACAGTCCGACGTAAACTCGACCATCAAAATTTGTAGTAAGCATCACATCAAAATTATTATTTTCAAGTTTAGTTACCGTGAGATCAGAAAAGTCTACACTTAGATCGTCTACAGTAAGTGTAGATTCCACAGTAGTTGTAGCCGCATTATTAGTACTATTAGAGTCAGATGCAAGTAATGTTCTTGCTTCGATGTCATAGGTTGTGATTTCGCTTAAATCTGCTTGCTGAGAAAATGTATAAGAAATAGATGACCCAGGACCTATTGCAGTATCAATAGTTTCTACAACTGGAGTACCTCCATTAATAGTATACTGTACATCAAAATCAATTTGCTCTAAAGAACCAAAATTTGACATCTCGATGGTAACATCTTGATTACCTAGCTCAACACCAGACTCTGGTGCTGTGATAGCAACTACACCGATATCTGCTGTTTGAAGTTGATCTGTGATTACCACCGTATAATCTTGTACTTCTCCAAATGAAAAATCACTACAAGGATTATTTATATCACCATTTGCAGATGTATCAATTGCTTTTGCACGAAGTCTGTGAGAACCTAGAGCCGCTCCTTCAGGAATAGTAAGCGTAAAGTCCTCTAGTACATTTGATGATTGAAAAAATTCACCAGCTATAAGCTGTTCTTCTGGTTCAAAACCTCCATTGTCATTAAAATCAATCCATACAGAAAGTGCTTCAACACCGGCTCCGCCTCCCCAGTTTTGTCTTGCTCTTAATGTATATACATTTGACCCTGCAAGATTACTTAATTCTGTACTAAGGTCTGTTCTATCTGCATATCCAGCTGGGCTGCCGTCTGGCTCAGTATTACAACCATCAGCCCCATCATCTGCACTTATAGTATTAAGAATAAACTGTTTAATACCGTCAACATTACAACCACTTAATGCAGTAGGTAGGCAAACTTGATTCTCAATAGTCGTAGAAAAGGCATCATTTGCTTCTACTTGATCACCTGTTAAAGCAGTTTCAATCACAAAATCATAAGAACCTATGCTAGAAAGATCTGCAGTGGTAGCAAACGAGAATGAGGCTGTGCTAGCTGCAGCTAGAGTCTCAGTATAAGTCTCTACAATAGGAGTGCTTCCATTTATTGAGTATTGTACGGGGAATCCTGTTTGATCTTGAGAACCAAAGTTTGTAATATCTACAGTTATAGTTTCAACATCTGTTAATCCCGATGCATCTACTGGGGCTACTAGAGCTGTGACCCCTACATCTGCCATAAAGAGGTGCATTACTTCTTTAATCGCAGAGTCGTTAACAGCAGCCTGATCTCCAGATAAGCCCGTTGTAGCTTCAAGCATATAAGTCTGTCCTTCTGTAGACATATCTGCTGTAGCAGTAAATGTGTAATTTATAACAGTACCCGGTTCAATAGGCCCAGCGATAACTTCATTTGCAATCTCTACACCGTCTAAGGTTAAGGTGACAGGAATATCACTCTGAGCTACCGTTCCAAAGTTACGTACGGTAACTTCTACAGTTTCTGCATTGGTAAGGGCTCCATCTTCAGGAGTTACTATAGAAAGAACACCTAGATCTGTTTCAAAACCAGCAGAAAGATTAAAAGACGCGATGCGTGTATTCCAAAAATTGTCAGCAGAGAAATATTCTGATGTATGCCAAAATGTAAAATTATCTGGATCCATAGTAAGTTGAGAATAATCTCCAAAGCGATTTGTATTAGACTGTACTCCTCCACCTTCTACTATGATTTGCTCAGCTGCCGTCATTTCTCCAGGTGCATCACCGTCAAAACGTCCAGTATAACTAATACCTACTTCTAGATCTGGACCACCTACATTAAAAGCAAGACCTATGTTACCTTGTGCATCCATTGCACCACTTCCCATAAATCTACTATTACCATCATCTGGTGCATAAGTTCCTTCTTGGAATATTGACCAAGGCTCTGTGTCGCTATTACGCAATTCTATCCAGCGTATTCCAGAAGTCGTATTATCACTATTTACATCAACATTAAAAGTGATGAGCCAAGAGTTGTGATCTTCAAAAGTTCTATAATTTGCTGCATATGAAATAATACCACTTAGCATATCAATTTTATTCGTAGTTCCTGGTTGATTAAGTTCTCCCGCTCCAAAAGGTGCAATAAAAGAATCAAAAGGTGCTGTTGGTATTTCTAATGGTGCAGATACCGTTGAGTTTGCTGAGTTATCGAAGTCTATATCTAGTTCCCATACTTTAAGGTGGTCAAAAGCAGCACCCCAACCATCATCTTGTAAATAAACAATGTAACCTGGGACATCACCCTGAGGAAATGAAAATCCTGTTAAGTTCGCTGGTTCTGGGCTAAATACTGTATTAGGATTTGCAATAACACCAGGTAAATTGAAACCTTGTATTGCTGGGTTTGCTTCACCAGCAAGTAATGCATCACGATCTAATGCATATGTGGTTGCACCACTCTTATTTGATGTAAGGTAATATGCATCTGGCCAGATTGCATAGTGTGGATAATCTGGAAATGAATCTAGTGGATATTCATATAAAAAATAAGCGCCAGTTGGATCTGGAGTTTCAGATATACCTATAATTAATGCATTATTTGAAGTTTGAAATTGACTCACAAACCATCTATCTGCAAGGTGATCATACATTATAATAGGATCTCCATTATTATCACCGTTTCCTAAAAACTCTCCTAATGATGTGGGCCCCGCGAGTAGGTTACCTGTTTTATCATATATTTTGATGACAAGGTTAACACCTTGTACATAGTGATTAGGTCCTACAGCGCCAGATGGATCTGGTGGTGTAGCTTGACCTTCAGATGCATTTGCTCCATCAAAGTTCACTATGGGCGCATAGCTCATATTTTCTCCCATCGTACGCTGCCCTACTGGATCTCCATTAAGTGGTAACGCATTTTCTGATGCGCCGGGTGACACACCAAAATTATTTTCTACAATATTGAGTTCAGAAAATCCATAACTTGGACTTGAAGAAAGAGTGGGGAAATCTCGTAGGGGTTCAGTTTTACCTAAATAAGTTCCAGTGCCTACAGTAGAAACAGGTTGTGCTTCTTGTGCAAATACCGACATACTCATTACTAGTAAAGAAATTGCAAGTAATTTTCTTATCATTTTTGTGTTGTTTATAGTTGTATATCAGAAAGATACAACATAATAATAATTTATTCACAGTTGTGGTTAACAACTCACTTAATAAACATTTCAATCTCCTTAATTCCTACCTTTAACATAAATAAATATTGAGTAATTTTACTTTTTCAAAAACACACAACAAAACCACTCGGATGATCCACTTTTTTGGTAACCCTCAGAGCACTGTGTATGCGGTGCAAACTACACAAGACTTTACACAAGAAGATATTGCTAAGCTTGTATGGCTTTTTGGCAACTCCCCACAAATTGAAGCGTCTACTATTGACGCTTTTTTTATTGGCCCTCGTGCAGCTATGATTACTCCGTGGAGTACAAATGCGGTTGAGATTACTCAAAATATGGGTATTACGGGTATTGTGAGAATAGAAGAGTTCGCTTTCGCGAAAGCGGAAACAACTTTTGACCCAATGATATCTCAACAGTTTGAATCATTAGACCAAACTATTTTTGATATTGATGTTACACCAGAAGAAATTCTTCCTATAATAGACATTGCAGCATATAATGAAAAAGAAGGGTTATCGCTTAGTGATGAGGAAGTGACATATCTAGAAGGCGTAGCAGCCAAAATAGGAAGACCGCTCACAGACTCTGAAGTTTTTGGTTTTAGCCAAGTAAATTCTGAGCACTGTCGTCACAAAATTTTTAATGGAACGTTTGTGATAGACGGAGAAGAAATGCCATCTTCACTATTTAAGCTTATTAAAAAGACCTCTGCCGAAAATCCGAATACGATTGTCTCTGCTTATAAAGATAATGTTGCCTTTATAGAAGGACCTAAGGCTACTCAGTTTGCCCCAAATACGGCAGACAAACCAGATTACTATACAGAAAAAGAGTTTGAATCTGTGATTTCTATTAAAGCTGAGACTCACAACTTCCCAACTACAGTTGAGCCGTTTAATGGTGCAGCTACAGGTTCTGGTGGTGAGATAAGAGATAGACTAGCAGGTGGTAAAGGATCTTTACCGCTAGCAGGTACTGCTGTGTATATGACGCCGTACTCAAGGCTAGAGCAAGACCGCTTGTGGGAACAGGGTATGCAAGAAAGAAAGTGGCTTTATCAAAACCCAATAGACCTTCTTATAAAAGCATCAAATGGAGCTTCAGATTTTGGAAATAAATTTGGACAACCACTTATAGCCGGTTCAGTGCTCACTTTTGAGCATCAAGAAGATGGGCAACGTCTAGGTTATGACAAAGTAATTATGCAAGCCGGAGGTATAGGCTACGGAAAGAAAGAACAAGCACTAAAAGATACACCTCAAGATGGTGACAAAATTGTAATACTAGGTGGTGAGAATTATAGAATAGGTATGGGTGGTGCTGCAGTATCAAGTGCAGATACAGGAGCTCTAGACTCTGGTATTGAACTTAATGCCGTACAACGTTCTAATCCTGAAATGCAAAAGCGTGCTGCAAATGCTGTACGTGGTATGGTGGAGAGTGATGTAAATCCTATTGTATCTATTCACGATCACGGTGCTGGAGGACACTTAAACTGCCTGTCAGAACTTGTAGAAGATACTGGTGGACTTATAGATTTAGACAAACTTCCTGTAGGTGACCCTACCCTATCTGAAAAAGAGATTATAGGTAACGAGTCTCAAGAGCGTATGGGACTAGTTATAGGAAAGGAAGACATTGATACACTACAACGCATAGCAGATCGTGAGAGATCGCCTATGTATGAAGTAGGAGATGTCACGACAGATCATAGATTTACGTTTAAGAGTGCTACCACAGGAAAAAGTCCTATGGATTTGCACCTAGATGATATGTTTGGTAGTTCGCCTAAAACAGTAATGACAGATTTTACGGTAGCACGTAATTATAAAGAGCCTACTTATGAGTTAGGTAAGATACACGACTATTTAGAGCAGGTCTTGCAGCTAGAAGCAGTAGCTTGTAAAGACTGGCTTACTAACAAAGTAGATCGCTGTGTAGGTGGTAGAGTTGCAAAGCAACAATGTGTAGGACCATTACAACTTCCTTTAAATAATGTAGGTGTAATGGCTATGGATTTTAAGAGTACAGAAGGTATTGCAACCTCTATAGGTCATTCACCTGTTTCTGGACTTATAAACCCAGTAGCTGGTAGTAAAAACAGTATCGCAGAGTCACTTACTAATATTGTTTGGGCACCACTTACAGATGGATTAAAGTCTGTGAGTCTATCTGCAAACTGGATGTGGCCTTGTAAAAATGAAGGTGAAGATGCTAGACTTTACAAAGCTGTAGAAGCTATATCTGAGATGGCTATTAACCTAGGTATAAACGTACCTACAGGTAAAGACAGTCTCTCTATGAAGCAAAAATATCCAGATGGAGATGTGATTGCTCCAGGTACCGTTGTGATAAGTGCAGCAGGTAGCTGTAATAATATAAATCAAGTAGTAGAGCCAGTGCTTCAAAAGGATGGTGGGGCCATTTATTACATTAATATGTCTGGTGATAGTCATAAACTAGGTGGTTCTAGTTTTGCACAAGTATGCCATAGCATAGGTAATGAAGCTCCTACTGTTGTAAGTGATGATAACTTCAAAACAGCTTTTAACACATTACAGGAGTTAATAAAAGAAAATAAAATACAAGCAGGGCACGATGTAGCTAGTGGTGGTCTTATAACTACACTACTTGAACTTTGCTTTGCAGATACAAATCTTGGTGCAAGTCTTGATCTCACAGAAATAGGGGAACAAGATCTCATAAAATTACTCTTCTCAGAAAATGCTGGTGTTGTCTTTCAGGCAGATGCTGGTGTAGAAGATATTCTTACAGCAAATAATGTAGCCTTCTTTAAAATAGGAAATGTAACGGATACCGCAGAGCTTGTAATTAAAAGCAATGGTGTCGAGATGGGTCTTAACGTGAGTTCACTACGTGATACTTGGTTTAAAACTTCATTCTTACTAGATAATAAGCAAACCGCAAATGGACTTGCTCAAGATCGTTTTGACAACTATAAAAATCAAGCGCTAGATTATACATTTCCTGCACACTTTACAGGTAAAAAACCAGTACTTGACACCAGTAAACCTAGACCTAAAGCCGCTATACTAAGAGAGAAAGGAAGTAACTCTGAGCGTGAGATGGCAAATGCAATGTACCTAGCTGGTTTTGATGTTAAGGATGTGCATATGACAGACTTAATAGAAGGACGTGAGACGCTAGAAGACATCCAGTTTTTAGGAGCTGTAGGTGGTTTTTCAAATAGTGATGTGCTTGGATCTGCAAAGGGTTGGGCAGGTGCTATAAAATATAATGAGAAGGCAAATAAGGCCATAAAGAACTTCTTTGCTCGTGAGGATACGCTCTCTGTAGGTATTTGTAATGGTTGCCAGTTGTTTTTAGAACTTGACCTTATCAATCCTGATCACAAAGAACTTGCAAAGATGTCTCATAATGATAGTCACAAACACGAGAGCAATTTTACCTCTGTAAAAATTGAAAAAAACAATAGTGTAATGTTATCTTCACTAGAAGGTAGTACGCTAGGTGTATGGATATCACACGGAGAAGGTAAATTTAATTTACCTATGGGCAAAGATGCTTATGATATTGTAGCAACCTACGGTTATGAAGGGTACCCTGCAAATCCTAATGGATCTGACTTTAATACAGCAATGATTTGTGACACCACAGGGCGTCACCTTGCAACTATGCCGCATATAGAACGTTCTACCTTCCCTTGGAACTGGGCACACTACCCTGCTCAACATACAGACGAGGTAAGCCCTTGGCTAGAGGCTTTTGTAAATGCAAGACTTTGGGTAGAGAAGAATAAATAAGAAAGCAACATCGCATATGTATACACTCCCACGGTCTTTTAAAGATAGTGGGAGTTTTTATTTTGCTTTCGCGAAAGCGTATATTTACTCAAACCGCCACACTCTATAATCCTGGAAAATCAAAATATCATAGCGCAAATTTTTAAGAACGTAGATCTTGATAGTATAGCCCTAAACCTTATAAATCAAGGAATGGAGCGCATTGAAGTAAAAAAAGGAGAAATTCTTATAGATGTAAACCAGGTTGTAATAGATCAATACTATGTGCATAGTGGCTGTCTACGCTCCTATTTTACAGATACTGTGGGTAAGGAACATACACTTATGTTTGCCATAAATGACTGGTGGATAAGTGACTATACAGCATACTTTACAAAGGCACCGGCCATTGTCACTATAGAGTGTCTTCAAGATGCGGTTATTTATAAATTACCTAAGGAAAAATTAGATAATCTCTACAAGAACATCCCATCGCTAGAATCCTTTTTTAGAAAGAAAATGGAAGGAGCTTTTGCTAGTTTTCAGAAGCGTATTCTGGGTAATATCTCCTTATCTGCCAGGGAACGTTACCACAGTTTTATTACCACCTACCCTACTATAGAAAAAACAGTAAAGAACTACCATATAGCATCTTACTTAGGCATAACTACCGAAAGCTTAAGCCGCATACGCAAGGAAATTGCCAAAGGATAGTTAAAAACCCCTTTTATTATCATAAATCAATTTTTTGAAGAATTGAGCCCTGTATTTTTGTATTAAGAAATTGATACAAATGAAAAAAACGCTCACAGCGATTGTATTACTTGCGGTTGCATTGTCTTGTAAACAAGCAAATGAAACCGAAGTAACTACTTTAACTAATGTAGAATCAAAAAAAGAAAATACTATGAAAAAGGTACTATTTGTTTTAACAAGTCACGAAGACTTAGGAGACACAGGAGAAAAAACAGGATTTTGGGTAGAGGAGTTTGCCGCTCCATATTACTTACTTAAAGATAAGGGTGTAGACATCACACTTGCTTCGCCTAAAGGTGGACAACCACCTATAGACCCAAAAAGTAATACAGAAGACGCACAAACACCTGCAACCAAAAGATACTTTGCAGATCAAGAAACGCAAGATAAACTTGCCGCTACTATTAAGCTAGAGACGGTTAGTCAAGAAGATTATGACGCGGTATTTTACCCAGGGGGTCACGGGCCATTATGGGACCTTGCAGAAGATAAAAATTCAATTGCTCTTATAGAGAGTTTCTATGCTCATAATAAGCCAGTAGCTGCTGTATGTCACGCACCAGCTATCTTCAAGAACACAAAAAATGAAGATGGTACACCACTAGTAAGCGGTAAACGTGTTACAGGTTTTACAAATTCTGAAGAAGATGCTGTACAGCTTACAGATGTAGTACCATTCTTAGTAGAAGATATGCTTAAGGCAAATGGTGCAAACTATGAGAAGGTTGCAGACTGGGGTGAGTTTGCTGTAGAAGATGGACTTCTTATCACAGGTCAAAACCCAGCATCATCTGAGTTAGTGGCAGAAAAATTATTACATAAATTATCCCTATAATTCCCTCTAAAATAGCGGATAACCTTAAGCCCAAGCTTTTTAAGCTTGGGCTTTTATAATATACCCTCTCAAGTAGGAAATTCAAGTCTTTAAGTGTTATATCTTTATAAGCGCTACCGCTTTAAATAAACCTTGATGAAAAAATTACTCAGCATACTTTGTATATTATGTATTTACGCTTTCGCGAAAGCGCAACAAAACCCAATAATATATCACAAGGCTAAGATTTCATTTTCTGGAAATCAAACTCTCACTCAACTTAAAAGCCTTGATATTGCTTCAGATCACGGTATACATAAGGAGGGTACATATATAATCTCAGACTTCTCTACCGATGAAATTTCCATTGCAAGACAAAATGGATATTATGTAGAAATCATTATGAATGATGTAGCCGCCCATTATAGGTCTCAAAATGAGCATATGAGATCACAATCACAGAACACAAACTGTACGACAAGTAATAACAACTACCCTACTCCAGAAAATTTTAATCAAGGTTCTATGGGAGGATATCTTACTTATCAAGAATTTTTAGACGAGGTAGACGCTATGGCAGCTCTTTATCCTAATCTTATAACTACTAAGGCACAAATAAGTGATTTTCTTACTGAAGGTCAGCCGGATACATCTGTAACACCATCTATAGGCTCTAACCCTATTTACTGGCTTAAAATAAGTGATAATCCTAGTGTAGATGAGACTGAGCCAGAGGTTTTATATACAGCTATACATCACGCTAGAGAGCCCATGTCACTTATGCAGCTTGTTTATTATATGTGGTATTTACTAGAAAATTATGAAAGTGATCTTGAGGTACAATCTATAGTTAATAATACAGAACTATATTTTATACCCGTTATTAATCCAGACGGTTACCTATATAACCAAGTTACAGACCCAAACGGCGGCGGACTATGGCGTAAAAATAGAAAGAATGGTAACGGTGTAGATAACAATAGAAATTATGACTACCACATTAATGGCGATCCTAATAATGGCTCGTGGGGAGGCGCTGGCTCCTCTAGTAACCCTAACTCTAACACTTATCACGGTACAGGTCCATTTTCTGAGATAGAAAACAAAGCTATAAAATGGTTTGTAGAGCAACACAACTTTGTGCTGGCACTTAATAATCATACCTTTGGTGAGTTGTTGTATTATCCATTTGGCTATGCAGATGTAGCAACTGCAGATGATGGATTGTATCAAGGTATCGGTGCAGAATTAACTTCTCTAAACGGTTATACTCCTATACGAGATAACCCCTTTGCAGGTGAGAGTGATGATTTTATGTACGGTACTGTGGGTACACACGATAAGATTTTTGCCTTTACACCAGAGATAGGGACTTCTTTCTGGCCACCAGCAAGTGATATTATAACTACCTCTCAGGCTATGATGTTTATGAACCTTACGGCTGCACAGATGGCTACAAATTATGGTGCTCTCGTAGAAACTACAAATACACTCGTAGGAGAGAGTACAAACCTCTCAACTTCATTTAATTTAAAGCGTCTAGGAGTTGATAGTACAGGTGATTTTACTATTAGTTTCAATCCAGTTTCAAGTAGTATCATAAGTAATGGTGATGCCGAAAATTTTACAAATGTTGCGCCTCTAGAAACAGTTTCAGGAACCATAAACTATACGTTAACCGAAGATGTAGTTGCTGGTGACCAAATTGAGTTTGATTTAGTTATTAATAATGGATTTTATGACAATGCTATACGTATTACTAAAATATATGGAGCAATAAATGATGTGTTTATAGATGAAGCTAACGATTTAAGTAATTATGAAAATACAGCTTGGGGAGTTACAAATACTACGTTCGTCTCTCCTTCATCTTCTATTACAGACTCACCTTCTGGTAATTATTCAAATAATCAAAATAGTGTAATATCGTTGTCTAACCCTATAGACCTATCTTCAGGTACAGCTGCAATGGTATCATTTTATGCCAGATGGGATATAGAAAGCACCTGGGACTATGTGCAGTTTGAAATATCTACAGATAATGGTAGCACTTGGGAGCCTCAATGTGGTAATTACACGAGTGCTGGCACAAATGCACAACCTATAGGAGAACCTCTTTATGATGGCGTACAAGATGAGTGGGTTTATGAAGAGATAGACCTGAGTGAATATATTGGAGAGGTTATAATGGCTCGCTTTACACTGGTTTCTGATGGTGGTGTTACAAGAGATGGTTTTTATTTTGATGATCTTACATTTTCACTAGTAACAGATGAGTCGCTTCAGGTAGATGAGATTGATTTAAAAGCCGCATTTAAGTTATTCCCTAACCCTGTTAAAGACATACTAACGGTACGTACTACGCTACCATCTTATAGTTCTATTGTATACAATGTATTAGGACAGGAAGTGTTAAAACCAACAAAACAACAAGGAAATGCTTTTATAGATTACAGTAGCCTTACCCCTGGAATTTACTTTTTAGAGTTTAAAACTCTTGAAAATAGTGCAATTTTTAAAATAGTCAAGAATTAAGTCTAAAACGCATCTTAAAGAAAATCAATACAATATCTCCAAATTGTAAAAATTACTGCCTTATTTTAAGAATATCTCAATAGAAACCGTGCATTTTTTCATATTTTGTCACCGAATTAAATGACACTTATGGAAATTACTAGATTATTTGACTTTCCTTATCATCAACTGGAAACAAACAACCTGCCAGATGCCCTTTGTACGAAAGTAAATGGAGAATGGATTAAGACATCTACGCAAGAATATATTGATAAAGCAAATGCTTTTAGTAGAGGTCTATTACGATTAGGAGTAAAACCTAATGATAAAATTGCGGTTATCTCGATGACTAACCGTACAGAATGGCATATTTGTGATGTAGGTATCTTACAAATAGGCGCGCAAAACGTGCCTATGTACCCTACTATCTCTGCAGAAGATTATGCATATGTATTAAACCACTCTGAGAGTAAATATGTATTTGTTTCTTGTACAGAAACACTAGCAAAAGTTAGAGAAGCTCAGGATAAAGTACCATCATTACAAGGAGTATACTCTTTTGATGATATAGACGGTTGTGATAACTGGCAACAAGTGTTAGATCAAGGAGCAGATGATAGTAATCAACCAGAAGTACAAGCGCTTATGGATTCTGTAAAGACAGATGACCTTGCTACGCTTATTTATACCTCTGGAACTACTGGTAGGCCTAAAGGTGTAATGCTATCGCATAGAAATATTGTAAGTAATGCTATATCAAGTACAGAACGTGTACCTACTGCGGGGGAAGGTGTCAAGGCATTGAGCTTTTTACCTATTTGCCACATATATGAGCGTATGATTACGTATCTATATCAGTACAATAGTGTAGCAATCTACTTTGCAGAGTCGCTAGAGACTATCTCAGACAACCTTAAGGAGGTAAAACCTGAGATTATGACAGCTGTACCTAGACTACTAGAGAAGGTATACGACAAGATTATTGCAAAAGGAGCAGATCTTACAGGTATAAAGAAAAAATTATTTTTCTGGGCTGTAGATGTAGGTTTAGAATATGAACCATATGGTAAAAATGGCTGGTTATATGAGCGTAAGCTCGCTATAGCTCGTAAACTTATCTTCTCAAAATGGCAAGAAGCTCTAGGAGGTAATCTTAAAGTAATCGCTTCTGGTAGTGCTGCACTACAACCACGTCTAGCTAGAATATACAACGCTGCACAAATGGGTGTTATGGAAGGTTACGGTCTTACCGAAACATCACCAGTATGTTCTGTAAATGATATGCGAGGTGGTAATTTTAGAATAGGTACTGTTGGTAAGCTTATTAAAGGTGTAGAAGTTAAGATTGCAGAAGACGGAGAAATCCTTGTAAAAGGACCTAATGTAATGTTAGGTTATTATAAGGATGCAGAAAAGACAAACGAAGTCCTTAAAAATGGCTACTTCCATACGGGTGATATAGGGCATATAGATGAAGATGGCTTCTTAAAAATTACGGACCGTAAGAAAGAGATGTTTAAAACATCTGGAGGTAAGTATGTAGCGCCACAACTATTAGAAAACAGATTTAAGCAATCACGTTTTATAGAGCAAATAATGGTTATAGGTGAAGGGCAAAAAATGCCAGCTGCCTTAATACAACCTAATTTTGAGTTCCTAGAAGACTGGGCAAAGATGAAAAATGTGTCTTACACATCACAAAAAGATCTTATTGCAAATCCAGAGGTTCAAGCTCGCTACCAGAAAGAGGTAGATGAAGCAAACGAGAGTTTTGCAAAGTGGGAAAAGGTAAAAGCCTTTAGACTTACTCCAGACGCCTGGACGGTAGAGAGTGGTCACCTCACTCCTACTATGAAGCTTAAACGTAAAATCATTAAAGAGAACTATGTTCATCTTTATAATGACATCTACGGATTATAAAATTATCAAAAGGGTTACGTTATCGTAACCCTTTTTTAATACACAAAACCCTAGTAAATTTCTTATCGTGTCACGATCTTCACTACTACTCGTTATTGCTCAAGGTTTACTCATAGGCGCCTTACTCTACAATTCAGATAGTTTTAGTGTGGAGTATATACCGCTGTTGTTTGAGGTATGTGGGCTTGCGATAGCTTTGTGGGGTGTGCTTGCAATGCGTATTGGTAATTTTAATGTGCAACCCGAGGTTAAATCTAAAGTTTTAGTAACCCGTGGTCCTTATCAAATCTTGCGCAACCCTATGTATACGGGTATACTCTTGTTTTTTATTCCGGCTGCTTTTATTCCTTTAAGTATTATAAATTCAATACTATACATAGCACTTTTTGTAGTTCTAGTTTTAAAGATTTACAGAGAAGAGCAACTGCTGTCAAGTCATTTTGGACCAACCTATGCGGCATACAAGAGGACAACCTATCGTCTTATTCCGTTGTTATTTTGAGAAAATATCTTGTGATTTGATAGCGTTTTATGGGGGTAGAATCACGCTTTCGCGAAAGCGTAAAAAAACCACGCTGCAGGCTTTAATATTAACAATCTCTTATAGTAGTACTCACTTTCTAATTAAGCCTTAAAGCGGTAAATTTGTTACTTGCCTAAAAGTCTATGATAGAACAAGAAGAACGTATTGAAGTATATGGTGCTCGCGCTCATAACCTAAAGAATATTGATGTAATGATACCTAGAGAAAAACTGGTTGTTATTACCGGTCTTTCGGGTAGTGGTAAGAGCTCACTCGCTTTTGATACGATTTATGCAGAGGGACAACGTCGTTACATCGAAACTTTTTCGGCCTATGCTAGACAATTTCTGGGTGGATTAGAGCGTCCAGATGTAGATCAAATTTTAGGTTTATCTCCAGTAATTGCCATAGAGCAAAAAACCACGAGTAAAAGCCCGCGTTCTACCGTTGGGACTATTACAGAGATTTACGACTTCTTACGCCTACTCTATGCCCGTGCAGCAGATGCTTACTCGTACAATACGGGAGAGAAAATGGTGAGCTACAGTGATGAGCAAATACAGGAGCTCATTACAGAGAGTTATGAGGGTAAACGTATAAATATACTCGCTCCTACCATACGCTCTCGTAAAGGGCATTACAGGGAGCTTTTTGAACAAATTGCAAAGCAGGGATTTGTAAAAGTGCGCGTAGATGGTGAAGTGCGTGATATTACAAAAGGAATGAAGGTAGACCGCTACAAGGTGCACGACATTGAGATTGTGATAGACCGTATGCAGGTTAAAAAAAGTGATGAGGATAGTAAACGCTTGCGCGAAAGTATAAATACTGCGATGTATCACGGTGATGATGTACTTATGGTACTAGATCACGATACACAAGAGGTACGCTATTTTAGCCGTAACCTGATGTGTCCTACTTCTGGCATCTCATACCCTAATCCTGAGCCTAATAATTTTTCTTTTAATTCGCCTAAGGGTGCTTGTCCTAATTGTAATGGTATAGGTGAGCTTTATAAGGTAAACCCAAAAAAGATTGTCCCAGATCCTAAAAAGTCTATAAATGCTGGAGGGCTTGACCCACACGGTCCAAAAAAGAATAACTGGATTTTTAAACAGTTACAGCTCATCGCAGAGCGTTTTGACTTTAAACTTACAGACCCCATAGAAAGCATACCGCAAGAAGCGATGGACTTTATCTTTTACGGAGGTAATGAGAAGTTTTCTGTTTCTTCAAAACAACTAGGAGTTACAAGAGATTATAAAATAGATTTTGAAGGTGTCGCAAATTTTATAGAAAGCACCTATAAAGATAGTGAGTCAACCTCTCTCGTGAGATGGGCAAAAAGCTATATGAATAAAGTAGCTTGTCCAGTTTGTGAGGGATCACGATTACGTAAAGAATCTCTTTATTTTAAAGTAGATAACCAGAGTATTGCAGACCTCGCGTCTATGGATATTCTTGAGCTCAAAGACTGGTTTGAAACGGTAGATTCAAGACTTTCAGAAAAGCAACTCAAGATAGGCTCTGAAATTATAAAAGAAATAAAATCAAGAATACAATTCCTTGTAGATGTAGGTCTTACCTATTTAAACCTAAACAGAAGCTCTAAGTCACTTTCTGGAGGAGAAGCACAACGTATACGCCTGGCTACTCAAATAGGTTCACAACTAGTAGGCGTGCTTTACATTCTAGATGAGCCTAGTATAGGGCTTCACCAGCGAGATAATGAGAAGCTTATAAACTCTCTTGTGTCACTCAGAGATATAGGGAACTCTGTGATCGTTGTAGAGCACGATAAGGATATGATAGAGCGTGCAGATCACGTAATAGACATAGGTCCAAAAGCTGGTAATTTTGGGGGTGAGATTATAAGTGAAGGAACACCACAAGAACTGTTAAATCACAGCACCCTTACTGCACAATATCTCAATGGAGAAAAGGAAATTACCATCCCTAAAAAACGTAGAAAAGGAAGCGGGAAATTTATAGAGCTTAAGGGAGCTACAGGTAATAATCTCAAAAATGTATCTATAAAAATACCGCTAGGTAAAATGATAGCGGTCACTGGTGTTTCTGGTAGTGGTAAGTCTACACTTATTAATGAGACCCTCTACCCTATTATGAATGCACATTACTTTAATGGCGTAAAGAAACCTATGCCGTATAAAAGTATAAAGGGTCTAGATGAATGTGATAAGGTTATAGACATAAATCAATCTCCTATAGGTAGAACGCCTAGATCAAACCCTGCTACCTACACAAAGGCCTTTGATGAGATACGTAGTCTATTTGCGAAAACTCCAGAAGCACTTATAAGAGGCTATAAACCTGGACGTTTTAGCTTTAATGTCGCTGGAGGAAGATGTGAAACCTGCAAAGGTGGAGGTCTTAGGGTTATAGAGATGAATTTCCTGCCAGATGTGTACGTAGAGTGTGAGACCTGTCAAGGTAAACGTTTTAATAGAGAGACACTTGAGATACGTTATAAAGGTAAATCTATCGCAGATGTGCTAGAAATGACGATGAATGAGGCGACAGACTTCTTTGAAAACATACCTAAAATACACCGAAAATTAAAAACTATTAAAGATGTAGGTTTAGGTTATATAACTCTGGGTCAACAGAGTACAACACTATCTGGTGGAGAGGCACAACGTATCAAGCTAGCTTCAGAGCTTAGTAAGCGTGATACTGGTAATACTTTTTATATATTAGATGAGCCTACGACGGGGCTCCATTTTGAAGATATACGAGTATTAATGGAGGTGCTTAATAAGCTTGTAGATAAAGGAAACACCATTCTCATCATCGAGCACAATCTGGATGTAGTAAAAATGGCAGACTATATAATCGATATAGGTTATGAAGGTGGTAAAGGCGGTGGCGAGGTAGTGGCCGTAGGTACGCCAGAACAAATAATTAAAAAGAATAAAGGCTATACAGCTGAGTTCTTAAAAAAAGAAATGAACTAGACGCAACGCTCTTAAAGCAAAAACGTCTTACTAACAATATAAAAATACTAGAATGCGCAACGAAAGCAGACCAAAAGGCTGGAACGAAAAGAAAACAAACGACTCTTGGGCCATATTTAAAATTATGGGAGAGTTTGTAAATGGTTTTGAAAAAATGAGCCGTATAGGCCCTTGTGTATCCATTTTTGGAAGTGCACGCACAAAACCAGACCACAAATATTACAAACTAGCCGTAGAGGTTGCCGAAAAGATTGCAGATAACGGTTACGGAGTCATCACAGGTGGAGGACCAGGTATTATGGAAGCTGGTAACCGCGGTGCACACCTTGCCGGAGGAACCTCTGTAGGGCTTAATATAGAACTGCCATTTGAGCAACACGACAACCCATATATAGACAGCGATAAAAGCTTAGACTTTGATTACTTCTTTGTAAGAAAAGTAATGTTTGTTAAGTATTCTCAGGGTTTTGTAGTAATGCCAGGAGGCTTTGGTACGCTAGATGAACTCTTTGAAGCAATCACACTTATACAAACGCATAAAATTCAGAAGTTTCCTATTATCCTTGTGGGTACTGAGTTTTGGGGAGGTTTAATGGACTGGGTAAAAGAAACTCTACTTGACTCTTTTAACAATATAAGTGCTGGAGATATGGATCTTATTCATCTTGTAGACACGTCTGACGAGGTGATTGAGGTGCTCAATAACTTCTATGACGAGTATCAGTTAAGTCCTAATTTCTAGTAGTATTACGCTTTCGCGAAAGCGTAACCCACACAGTAAAAGACTCTTATAATTACAATAGGAGATTTAATCAATATTCTAGTTCTGAATGTATCATAAATCTCCTTTGTATTCGTTTTTATATTAAACCCCATTTACATCTATATTGAAACATTTTTACTCACTTCTATTTTTGATTGTATCTAGCTATGTAGCGATAGGTCAGAATGCGATGACCATAAATGCTCAATTACAGCCAGATGAGAGATCTATAACAATACAACAGCAAATCGCTGTACAAAACACGTCTACAGATGATTGGGAGGAAGTTTATCTCACAGACTGGGCGCATAGCTTCTCTAGCAAGACCACTCCCCTAGCAAAAAGATTTGCCGAATCTTTTGAGAAAAAATTCCATCTCGCTCCAGATAATGAGCGTGGGTTTACAGCCGTAAAGGCCATCTCTGGGCAGGGGTCTATCCTGCAGTATACAAGACCACAAGGCTTTCCAGACATTATAAAAGTGATTTTAAAAACACCTGTATCTGCTGGCGAAACGGTTATTTTAAATTTACAGTATACCGTTACCCTACCAGATGCAAAATTTACCGATTATGGCATAACTCGCGGCGGTGATTATAACTTGAGGTACTGGTTTATGACACCGGCAGTTTATGATAATGGGTGGCAATATTACAGTAACAAAAATCTTAATGATAGATATTTTCCGCAATCTGATATTACGGTTAGTTTTTCTATTCCGGTTGGTTTTACGCTTGTTACAGATTTAGAAAAGTCTTCACAAGGTTCTTCATACGCTCAAGGCGAAAAGTTGACACGCCTTACGGGTAAACAGCGTACAGATGCCAAAATATTTCTTCTCAAAAACTCTACTTATGAAGAGGTAAAAACAGATTATGTAACTATAGTTTCAAACTTACAAAATGGCACATTACCACCTCAAATAAGGGCCCTTATTACAGACCGCATAGCAGGCTTTCTAGATAAAAATCTAGGAGCATATCCTTTTAATAAAATACTGGTTACAGATCTTGATTACAAAGAGCAGCCAGTTTATGGACTTAATGAGTTACCTAGCTTTATTAGTCCTTTTCCAGATGGCTTTAAGTATGAAATCAAACTGCTCAAGACTACTATTAATAATTATATTAATAATACACTACTTGTAAACCCACGTGAAGATAGGTGGCTCATAGATGGACTCAAAGTCTATATGCTTCAAAAATATATTGATACGTTTTACCCTGATCTTAAAGTTGTAGGCGGTCTTGATAAATACTGGCTCGTACGCCAGTTTTATGCATCTAAACTAGAGTTTAATGATCAATTCCCTATTCTATATACTCATATCTCTAGACTTAATCTTGATCAAGGATTAGATACTCCTTATGATAAGCTTATTAAGTACAATAAAAACATAGGGTATTCTTATAAAAGCGGTGTCGGTCTTAATTATCTTAATGAGTATCTAGGCGACGAGGTACTAAATGAAGTTATTAAGATTTTTTACGAGGAGAATGCATCAAAACCTACAAGATCAAATAATTTTAAAACACTAGTAACATCTAAGAGCAACAAGGATGTGAGTTGGTTTTTTGACGAGTATATCACATCAAATGAGCGCATAGATTATGCCCTAAAAAACTCTAAAGTAAAAGGAGATTCTATATATGTTACTGTAAAGAATAAAAAAAGACGTAAAACTCCTATACCTGTTTATAGTTTTAAAGATGACAGCCTTACAAGCACACGCTGGGTGTCTGGAAAGGAGAAGGCTACTACGCTTTCCTACTCCAGTGACAACGCAGACCGTTTTGTCCTTAATTATGAGAATATAGTCCCAGAAAATAACTTGCGTAATAATTATGAGAAGCCTGGAGCATTTTTAAGCATAGATAAGCCATTACAATTTAAATTCTTTCAGGATTTTGAAAACCCTTCAAAAAATCAGTTATTCTTTATGCCTGTGGCAGAGTTTAACCTTTATGATGGTTTTTCTCCAGGAATTAAATTGTACAATAAAACATTACTTACAAAAGCACTTAACTATAAGATCGAGCCTCAGATAGGGCTTAAATCAAAAAAACTTATAGGGAGTGCCTCAATATCTTACAGACACGATTTCCAAAATCAAGGACTTTATGGATTGCGATATGGTATTTCTGGCAATAGATTTTCTTATGCTCCAGATTTACTTTTTACAAGAGTGACTCCATTTGTAAATTTGAGATTTAGAACCTCAAATTTACGAGCAGATAAGCGTCAATTTGTTTCTGCTAGATATGTGAGTGTCCAGCGACAAGAAGATCCATTAGTACCCTTGCCTACGCCTAATTATGATGTTCTCAATCTTAGGTATAGCCGTTTTAACCCAGGTATTGTTCATACACTTAATGTGACTGGAGATGTACAATTTGCTCGAAATTTTGGAAAGCTTTCTGGTAACATCTTTTACAGACGTTTATTCTTAAACAATAGACAACTCAATGTGCGCTTGTTTGGCGGGATATTTACGTATAATAAAACACAGTCTGATGGTGACTTTTTCAGTTTTGCATTAGATAGACCTACAGATTATTTATTTGATTATAATTATTATGGCCGTTCAGAAAATAGCGGGGTGTTCTCTCAACAAATAATCATAGCAGAAGGTGGTTTTAAATCACAACTAGATGATGTGGCACCCGTTTTTGCAAATGAGTGGATGTTTACAGCAAATGCAAGTACAACTTTGTGGAAATACTTCTATGCTTATGGAGACGTTGGTGTTGTAAAAAACAAAAGAGCAAATGGCAAACTGGTCTATGATTCTGGTATACAAGTAAGTTTACTAGATGACTACTTTGAGTTATATTTTCCTATATATTCAAATCTCGGATGGGAAATTGGTCAATCCAATTATGATCAAAAAATAAGATTTCAACTTCAACTAAGTGTAGATACGGTCATTGGACTATTTTCACGTAAGTGGTATTAGATAGTTTTTTATTGGTTTTAAAATTGATAAATCCTCAACAGAAAAGGTAATTATTGCATATTTTTAAATATACATCTATATAAATTACTTTTTGGTATGAATTTTACAACTTTTTAACGCCTAGGGGTATTGCATCACGACAAAGTTTTGGCTATTTTTACGTCTTAAATCCAATATGTACATATGGCAAGTAACCCAGATACAAAAGCAGCTTTATCTTATGAAGATTTTAAACAATCTGTTCTTAATGATTATCGCATAGCGGTAACAAGTAGAGAGTGTAGCCTTTTAGGCCGAAGAGAAGTACTTACAGGTAAGGCGAAGTTTGGTATTTTTGGAGATGGCAAAGAATTACCACAGCTTGCTTGGGCACGTGCTTTTAAAAATGGTGACTTTAGATCAGGGTACTACCGTGATCAAACATTTATGATGGCCATAGATCATCTCTCTATAGAAGAGTTTTTTGCAGGTCTTTATGCTCATACAGATATCGCTTTTGACCCTATGAGTGCCGGGAAGCAAATGGGTGGACATTTTGCCACGCATAGTCTTGACCCAGATGGAAATTGGAAAAACCTACTACAACAAAAGAACTCAAGTTCTGATATCTCACCTACCGCTGGGCAAATGCCTAGATTATTAGGTCTTGCACAAGCATCAAAGATTTACAGAAATGTAAAAGAAGCTCAAGGCGAAAACTTCTCAAACAACGGTGATGAAGTAGCCTGGGGAACTATAGGTAATGCTAGTACGAGTGAAGGTTTATTTTTTGAAACCATAAACGCTGCTGGTGTACTACAGGTACCTATGGTAATAAGTGTATGGGATGATGAGTATGGTATCTCAGTACACGCTAAACACCAAACTACAAAAGAAAGCATATCAAAAATTCTTGCAGGATTCCAGCGTGATGAAGAAGATAATGGTTATGAGATTATAAAAGTAAAAGGATGGGACTACCCTGCCCTAGTAGATGCTTATGAACGTGCTGGTGCTATTGCTCGTAAAGAGCACGTACCTGTTTTGGTACACGTGGTAGAACTTACACAACCACAAGGACACTCTACATCTGGATCACACGAGCGTTATAAAGATCAAGATAGATTACAATGGGAGCGTGAGTCTGACTGTAATGTACAGTTTAGAACTTGGATTATAGATCAAGGGCTCGCTACAGATGAAGAGCTTAAGGTAATAGATAAAGACCTTAAGAAAAAAGTAAGAGATGGTAAAAAAGCTGCCTGGGAAGCATTTTTACATCCTATCAAAAATGAAAAGCAAAAAATTGTTGCCCTACTAGAAACACTTATAAGTAATTCTAGTAACGGTAGTTTTATAAAGCCACTACTCACACCACTAGTAGAAAATAAAGAAGCTCTTAAGTCTGACTTGCTAGGCACAGCTAGAAAGGCGCTTAGGTTTACAATAGGAGAAGATAGTCCAGCTAGAACTCAACTCATAGAGTGGATAGAAAACTACACAGCAAAAATACAGCCTCAATACAGTGCTCATTTATATAATGAAAATGGTAATGGTGCAACGTCTGTACCTGCTATAGCTCCTACTTACGGAGAAGAAAACCTAGTAGATGGTCGTGTAGTACTACGAGATAACTTTGATGCAATTTTTGCAAAGTATCCTAACACATTAGTTTTTGGAGAAGATGCAGGAGCTATAGGTGATGTAAACCAAGGTCTTGAGGGAATGCAAGAAAAGTATGGTGAACTGCGCGTAGCAGATGTAGGTATACGAGAGGCAACAATTATAGGTCAAGGTATTGGTATGGCTATGAGAGGTCTCCGCCCTATTGCAGAGATTCAATATTTAGATTACATACTGTATGCAATCCAAATAATGAGTGATGACCTTGCAACATTAAGATATAGAACTCACGGTAAGCAAAAAGCGCCACTTATAGTGCGTACTCGTGGTCACAGACTAGAAGGTATTTGGCATAGTGGGTCTCAAATGGGAGCGATTATACACTTGTTAAGAGGTATGTACGTGCTTACCCCACGTAATATGGTAAAAGCAGCAGGTTTTTACAACACACTTTTAGAAAGTGATGAACCTGCACTAGTTGTAGAGTGTCTTAATGGCTATAGACTTAAAGAAAACTTACCTACTAATATAGGAGAATTTAAAACGCCTATAGGAGTTGTAGAGACTGTAAAAGAAGGTACAGATATTACAATTTTATCATACGGTAGTACGTTGCGTATTATTATGGAGGTAGCAAAAGATCTTCTATCTGTAGGTATTAATGCAGAAGTTATAGATGCACAATCACTACTACCTTTTGATCTTAATCACGATGTGGTTGAGAGTATAAAGAAAACAAATCGCTTTATTGTAATAGATGAGGATATGCCTGGAGGGGCAAGTGCTTATCTTCTTGATGAAGTACTTAACAAACAAGATGCGTATAAATATCTTGACAGTAAGCCAGAAACACTCGCTGCACAACAGCATAGACCAGCATATGGTACCGATGGTGATTACTTCTCAAAACCATCTGCAGATGATATTTTTGAAAAGATATATGGAATGATGCACGAAGCAAATCCATCAAGCTTTCCAAAACTACGATAGATTCAAAAAGAAATAGACAGTTACAAAAAAACGAGATACATTATGTGTCCCGTTTTTTGGTTTTATGCTTTCGCGAAAGCGGAATTATAAACGCTTTTACTACTCTGGATACTCGATTCTAAGGTGATAGATGTTATTGAGCTTCTTTTTAAGAACCTTCTTAATTTGCTGGATTTCCTTAAATGTAATATCAGCATTGAGATACTGATCTTCGTCCATTTGCTTTTTGATAATCTTTTCTACAAATGCATCTATGAGTGTTGATGTAGGATTCTTAAGGCTTTTACTTGCCGCCTCAACACTATCTGCCATCATTAATATTGCGGTTTCCTTACTAAATGGTAGAGGTCCTGGGTATTGAAAATCTTCTATGGCAGCATCTTCATTTTTTTCCTTTTCCTTAAAGTAGAAATATTGCACAGTACTGGTGCCGTGATGTGTTCTTATAAAGTCTATGACACGATCTGGTAGATTATACTTTCGCGCAAGCTCAATACCATTAAGAACGTGATCTATAATAATACGTGCACTTTCCTTTGGTGATAAATCATCGTGACTATTTATACCCGTTGCTTGATTTTCTGTAAAATCTGTAGGGTTTATTATTTTACCTATGTCGTGATAGAGAGCTCCTACTCGTACAAGCATCGCATTTGCTCCTATTTCATTTGCTGCTGCTTCTGAGAGATTTGCAACGTTAAGACTATGGTGAAAGGTTCCCGGAGCCTCATCTGCAAGTCTTTTTAAAAGCTTACTATTTGTATCTGAAAGTTCAAGAAGTGAGACGTCGCTCACGAGCCCAAACATTTTTTCATAGATATAAATAAGCGGTTGTACAAAGAGTGTTGCAAGCCCTGCAAGCATGAACATACCAAAATCTGGCCAGGCAAGTCCCTCTACTCCTCCTTCACTTATAATATGAAATGCAAAATATGCAAGTATGTAAATTAATGTTATTTGACCAACAGAAATAAACAAGTTTGCTCTCTTATAAAGTTCTGGTACAGTAAGAATAGTTACTATACCTGCAATAACTTGTAAGAAGAAATATTCAAAACTGTCTGGAACTATAAAACCTAAAAGAAGTATTGCAATGACGTGTGTAAAAAGCCCTAGGCGTGCATCAAAAAATGCTTTTATAATAAGTGGTAGAATACACATAGGCACAGCATACACATACTGCGGACTCCATTTAATAACAATAGTTGTGAGGAGTACCATTAATAATACATTAAAGAATACAAAGGTCACTTTTGTATTATTTAGAAAAACGGCTGGTCTATAAGTTCTTATAAAAAGGAGTAGCATCACTAAGGCTAGCAATACAAGCAACACATAACCAAAAAGCACCCAGTTATATCTAGACTCACTTATATTCTGAGATTCATATTTCTGCTTAAGAGAAAGTAATTTTTGTAAATTTTCACCTTCTACTAGCTCTCCTCTATTTATGATAATACTGCCCTTAGGTACAATGTTGTGAGTTTTTGATATACTTGATAGCTCGAGATCTAGAGTTTCTTGTGTGAGTTCTTCATCTAGTGTTATGTTTGCTTCAAGACCATCAAAATAGACTTGTAAGTACCTATTAGAATACTCACTATAAAGACTAGATTGTATAGCGTCGCTCAACGCATCTGGCATATCGCTCAATACAGTAATATTATCGAAGTTCATTTCTGAAACTTCATTACCTCGCTTTAAATAAATAAGTCGGCCAGTATTATAAACAGGTTTATCTTTAACTACACCATTTTTATAAAACGTTGATAATAGATTTTTACCGTAGTTTTTAAGTTCTAGTTTTGAACTACTATATGATAAAGTATCTGGAAATACTTTATTAAAATTTGAATCGTAAAGTGCTAAAACTTTATTTAAAACAGTTTGATCATATTCATAATAAATTGCAGATTGAGATTTAATTTGCTCCTTCTCTTGGGCTAACTCGTCTGCACTTTTTAGTATTGCAAAATTTTCGTCTGCATATAGGTTTTCATACTGCCACGGGAAACCCTTTTGTATTTCGTATTTAAACTTCCCGCTCTTTGGGAAGAAATAAACGATAAAACCAGCACATATAATGATAAGCAAGAATTTATAGAGAAGATCTTGATGTTTATAAAACTGCTGTGCCGTTGTACTCATAAGGTATAATACTAAGTAGCTAAAGTACTAAAATAATATCGCTTCAATTACCCTTAGGTGCTGCCTTGAAGCCTCAAAAATCTTATATTTTTTCTTACATTCGCAAGACTAAAATTAAGCACTTCAAACACAAAAAATATGAGTAAAAACGTTGTTATAGTTGCTGCGGCACGTACACCTATAGGTAGTTTTATGGGAGCACTTTCCTCTGTAACTGCAAGTAAGCTAGGAGCAATTGCTATAAAAGGAGCTCTAGATAAAATTAACCTTGACCCTACTTCTGTAAACGAAGTATTTATGGGTAATGTTGTACAAGCGGGTGTAGGTCAAGCTCCAGCTAGACAAGCTGCTCTTGGTGCAGGTATCCCAGATACAGTACCTTGTACAACTGTAAACAAAGTATGTGCATCTGGAATGAAAGCTGTAATGATGGCAGCTCAGGCTGTAGCACTAGGAGATGCAGATGTTGTAGTAGCTGGGGGTATGGAAAATATGAGTAGAATACCTCATTATGTACACCTACGCAATGGTCATAAATTTGGACCACAATCTATGGTAGATGGTATGCAAAAAGACGGTCTTGTAGATGCCTATGATGGCAATGCAATGGGTGTTTGTGCAGATGCTTGTGCTACAGAGTACGAATTCTCTCGTGAAGATCAAGATAATTATGCCATCCAAAGTTATAAACGCAGCGCTGCAGCCTGGGATGCAGGAAAATTTGATAACGAAGTTGTACCTGTACCTGTGCCACAAAGACGTGGTGACGATGTCATTGTAGATCGTGATGAGGAGTACACTAATGTAAAAATGGAAAAAATACCTGCTTTACGTCCTGCTTTTACAAAAGAAGGAACCGTTACAGCAGCAAACGCTTCTACCATAAATGATGGTGCTGGCGCAGTAATCGTAATGAGTGAAGAAAAGGCAAAAGAGCTTAACCTTACACCGCTATGTACAATAAAAGGATATGCAGATGCTGCTCACGAGCCAGAATGGTTTACAACAGCACCTTCTAAAGCATTACCAAAAGCACTAGCTAAGGCAGGAGTGACTCAAGATGAGATAGACTTCTTTGAGTTTAATGAAGCATTTTCTGTAGTAGGTCTTGCAAATATGAAAATATTAGGACTTACAGATGAAAATACAAACGTAAACGGTGGCGCAGTATCATTAGGACATCCATTAGGTTGTAGTGGTGTGCGTATTCTTATTACATTAATTAATGTATTGAAGCAAAATAATGCTTCACTAGGAGCAGCAGCCATTTGTAATGGTGGCGGTGGAGCTTCTGCAATGGTTATAGAAAATCACAACTAAGAGAACTTTATAAGAACTATGCGTTACGGTATCTGCCAGCTTAGTATTGTCCCAATGCGTGCCGAACCTTCGGACCCTAGTGAACTTGTAAATCAAGTTCTCTATGGTGAACATTTTAAGGTAGTCGAGCAACGTAAAAAATGGAGCCGAATCAAACTATCTCACGATAAGTATGAGGGCTGGATAGATAACAAGCAGTATATAGAAATTAGTGAGGAAGAGTACGCTTTCGCGAAAGCGCAACCTGCAACCCTCACTACAGATCCTGTACAATTTATCACCACAGAGCATAACCAGCTACTTACCGTGGTGCTAGGTGCCGCAATAGAAAATATAAGCCTACTTAAAGACACCTTTGATGGTCATAGTATAACTGGTAAGTCTAATAAAAGCCAGCTTATAGAAACAGCGCTACTTTATTTAAAATCTCCCTATTTATGGGGCGGTAGAACTCCCTTTGGGATAGATTGTAGTGGCTTTACTCAAATGGTTTATAGACTAAACGGTTATAGCCTTAAAAGGGATGCTTCACAACAAGCGACACAAGGTGAAGCTTTAAGTTTTATAGAAGAAAGTGAACCAGGAGACCTTGCCTTTTTTGATAACGCCGAAGGTGTGATAACCCACGTAGGTATTATTATGGAAGATAATTATATCATACACGCTCACGGTGAGGTGCGCGTAGATAGACTAGATCATTCTGGTATATATAATGTTCATAAACGTACACATACGCATAAATTGAGAGTAATTAAAAAGGTAATCTAGCTATACCGTAAGAGTATAGTGACTTCAAGTCTCTTTAATCTTAAGATTAAATAAATAAAAAACCCGCCTTATTGGCGGGTTTTTTTATGCTTATATAACAATGATTAATTCATTGCATCTATTTTAGCCTTCATAGCATCTGCCTTATTCGTATCCTCAAGTACTTGATACAGGTTAAGTAGGTTGTTTGCTATCTCCATATTATCTGGTTTAAGCTCTAATACTTTCTCCATATATACTACTGCCTTTCTGATGTTTGCCTTACGCTCTACTTTAAGCGCTTCATACTTATCAAAATCTGCATTTGAAGTACCTAAGCTGTTCATTTGATCCACAAATGTTGCATCTTTTCTTAATACTAATGCTCCTAAGTTGTTATATGCATTTGCATAAGAAGGATCAAGCTCTATTGCCTTATTGTAGTATTTTACAGCTGTTGCATCATCACCTTGCTGGTCTGCAGTTACTCCTAGGTTATAGTGAAGTTCTGCATTATTAGGATCAATCTGTAATACTTTTTCAATGATAGCTCTGTACTCATCTTTCTTATCCATCTTTAAATAGATGTTAGATTTTGAAGTAAGTAGTTTTACATCATTAGGCTTTTTCTCTAGCGCAGTATCTAACATTGCAAGTGCTTTGTCATTCTGATCTTGAAAAGAGTAGATACTAATTAAGTACTCAGTAATAAGGCCTTCTCTTGACTCACTTAGCTTTTCGCTAGGCTTTACGTACTCTTTTGCAAGAACAACGATATCTCTTTCTTGTTTGTTTTCAAATTTCTTTTCTTCACCAGAAGCAGCATTTACAGCATAATATTCAGTAACCTGACCAGTATAACCAGCAGCCATTAGATCTTCAAAGATAGCTGCAGCTTTATCATACTCCTTAGAGTTAAGATAATTTGATGCGGCAAAATATTGATAATCTCTGTTGTCATCACTAAAAGCATAAGCCTTTTCTAGCTTTGCTCCCGCATCACTAAATTGATCTGTATTCTGATCTTGTACTGCGCTATTTACTAGTGCTGCAACAACATTAGAAAGTCCAGTTTTTGCTTCGCTCTCCATTTTAGTTCCCATAAGAGCTTTAAATGCTTCACCAGCCTTTGTTAAGTCTGCTACATTTTTATTATCAACTCCTAAAAAAGCTTGTGCTTTTAAAAGCATAAACTTGCTTTTAGTCTTGTCGTCCATATGGCTTAAAAGAGCATCTGCTGCTCCTACTAAAGACTTAGCCTCTCCATAGCTACCAGATTTGATAGCTTTTTCGATTGCTTTTACTTCCTTCTTTTGTGCAAAAGCCATAGAGGTTACGGCAAATGCTATTGCAAATAAAATTTTAGTTTTCATTATAAGTGTTTAATTAATATAAGGGTTTCAAAATTACTCTTTTTTTCTCAACCCTTATGCATCTATTCTTCTTCTTCAGAAGAGTTTTCGTTTTGGGTTGTTTGTGAAGCAGTTGGGGTTCCGTCTACTGTGTCATCTTCATCGTCTATATTTTCCTCATCACTTTTTACTTTCGCGACAGCGGCAATAGAATCGTTTCCTTTAAGGTTAATAAGTCGTACTCCTTGTGTTGCACGTCCCATAACTCTTAGTGAAGCTACTTCCATTCTTATAGCGATACCTGATTTATTGATAATCATAAGATCATCTGCATCAGTAACATTTTTAATAGATACTAGTTCTCCAGTCTTTTCGGTAACAGAGATTGTTTTTACTCCTTTACCTCCACGGTTTGTAATTCTGTAATCTTCAAGACTACTACGCTTACCATACCCTTTTTCTGAAACAACTAGGATGTTACTTTCTGTATCGTTTACAGACACCATTCCTACTACTTCATCTTCATCATTAGCAAGAGTTATGCCACGAACACCAGAGGCGTTTCTTCCCATAGGTCTCGTCTTACTCTCCTCAAAGCGTATTGCCTTACCAGATTTAAGCGCAAGCATTACTTGACTCTCTCCCGTTGTAAGCTTTGCAGATAGTAGCTCATCATTGTCCTTAATAGTAATCGCGTTGATACCGTTAGTACGAGGACGTGAGTATTGCTCTAGCGCTGTTTTCTTCACTTGTCCTTTTTTGGTCGCCATAATGATGTAGTGATTATTTATATAATCTTCATCTTTAAGGTCTCCTGTACATACAAATGCTTTTACCTCGTCATCTTGCTCTATATTAATAAGGTTCTGGATAGCTCTACCTTTTGAAGTCTTACTTCCTTCTGGTATTTCAAATACACGCATCCAGAAACATTTACCCTTTTGTGTAAAGAATAACATATACTGGTGGTTAGTCCCTACAAATAGATGTTCTAAGAAATCTTCATTACGAGTAGTAGATGCTTTTGTACCTACTCCTCCTCTATTTTGAGTTTTGTATTCTGTAAGTGATGTACGTTTTATATATCCAGCATTTGAGATAGTAATCACTACCTTTTTATCTGGAATAAGGTCTGTGATGCTTACATCACCTCCAGCATACTCTATAATAGAACGACGCTCATCTCCATACTTATCTTTTATTTCTTGAAGCTCCTCTCTAATGATAGACATACGACGCTCCTTCTTTGCAAGGATATCTTTTAAGTCTTCTATAGTCTTCATTATCTCTTCGTACTCACTGCGTAGTTTGTCTTGCTCCAGACCTGTAAGCTGGCGTAAACGCATCTCTACGATAGCCTTTGCTTGAATCTCTGAGAGTTTAAAACGCTCTATTAAGTTTTGTCTTGCCTCATCACCGTTTGCACTTGCACGTATGATTGCTATTACTTCATCTATATTATCTGAAGCAATGATAAGACCTTCTAGTATGTGAGCACGAGCTTCTGCTTTTTTAAGCTCAAACTCTGTTCTTCTCACTACTACCTCGTGGCGGTGCTCAACAAAGTGGTGTATCATATCCTTGAGATTTAACATCTCAGGACGCCCGTTTACAAGAGCAATGTTATTTACACTAAAAGATGATTGTAGTGCCGTGTATTTAAATAACTTATTAAGTACGATATTTGGGACAGCATCACGTTTTATAACATAAACAATACGCATACCGTTACGGTCTGACTCGTCACGTATGGCAGATATACCCTCGATCTTCTTATCGTTGATCATATCGGCCGTTTTCTTAATCATATCAGCCTTATTGACTTGATATGGTATTTCGGTCACGATGATACACTCTCTACCTTTTACTTCTTCAAACTCTGCCTTTGCACGCATCACAACACGTCCACGCCCTGTTTTAAAAGCCTCACGTACTCCGTCATAACCATAAATAGTTCCTCCGGTAGGAAAATCTGGAGCCTTTACGTGCTCCATAAGTTCATCTATAGTAACGTCATTATTATCTATGTAAGCGTGTATACCATCTACAACTTCAGAAAGGTTGTGTGGTGGCATATTAGTCGCCATACCTACAGCAATACCAGATGCACCATTTATAAGTAACCCTGGTACACGTGTAGGTAATACGGTAGGTTCTTTAAGTGTATCATCAAAGTTAAGTTGGTGATCTACTGTGTCTTTTTCAATATCTGCAAGCATATCTTCAGATATCTTGCGCATTCTAGCCTCGGTATAACGCATTGCTGCTGGGCTATCACCATCTATAGACCCAAAGTTACCTTGACCATCTACAAGCATATAACGTAAACTCCACTCTTGAGCCATACGTACCATTGCATCATATACAGAGGTGTCACCGTGTGGGTGATACTTACCTAGTACCTCTCCTACTATTCTTGCAGATTTTTTGTGAGCACTACTTGCTCGTATTCCTAACTCGTGCATTCCGTAAAGAACACGACGGTGTACTGGTTTTAGACCATCACGCACGTCAGGTAGTGCACGTGATACGATAACTGACATCGAGTAATCGATGTAAGCAGATTTCATTTCATCTTCAATATTAATCGAGATCAGCTTTTCTCCTTCAGCCATATATAAATTGATTAGATTTTAAGTCAAATTTTTTACAATTAGCAATGTAATCATTTTGATGATTTTTTACGGGGTTACGCTTTCGCGAAAGCGCACTATTTATCAACAAATTTTAACACGTTCTTTTAATAACTACACAACCCATTATAGGGCAAACTGTCAGGTATTTTTGGTAATTTGGACTAAGCACTTTAAGCGGAATGATTTTTGAATCAGTTTGCTTAAATTTACATAAGAACGAACGAGGATAGATATGGATGATAATTTTTCGCCAAGAGTAAAAGATGTTATTGCTTATAGTAAGGAGGAGGCGTTACGCCTAGGCCACGATTTTATAGGTACAGAACACTTGCTGCTTGGTTTACTAAGAGATGGTAGCGGTAAAGCAATAGATATACTGGGAGCTTTAGAAATTGATCTTGAGCACTTGAGACGTAAGGTAGAAATCTTAAGTCCGGCAAACCCAAATGTAAGCTTACAGAATAATGATAAGAAGAACTTACATCTTACCAGACAAGCAGAGCGTGCTCTAAAAACGACATTTTTGGAAGCAAAACTTTTTCAAAGCTCTGCTATAAATACGGCTCACCTCCTACTGTGCGTACTGCGCAATGAGAATGACCCTACAACAAAGTTGTTAAACCGCCTCAAGGTAGATTATGACAACGTAAAAGACCAATTTAAACTAATGATGGCAAACGAGAGCGACGAATATATAGAGCCTATTAAGTCTGAATCATTTAGCGATGATGCAGATAATGGTGATGAGCAGTCTAAAGAGAATCCTTTTAACAGCCCAACAACCCCTAAGGGCACTAAAAAAAGTAAGACTCCGGTTCTTGATAACTTTGGACGTGATCTTACTGCAATGGCAGACGAAGGTAAACTAGATCCTGTAGTGGGCCGTAGTAAGGAGATTGAGCGTGTATCACAGATACTGAGTAGACGTAAGAAAAACAACCCTCTCCTTATAGGTGAGCCTGGAGTAGGTAAATCTGCCATAGCAGAAGGACTTGCGCTACGTATTGTACAGCGTAAGGTATCGCGTATTCTTTTTGACAAACGTGTTGTTACTCTTGATCTTGCTAGCCTTGTAGCTGGAACAAAATATAGAGGCCAGTTTGAAGAACGAATGAAAGCCGTGATGAACGAGCTTGAAAAGAATGATGATATTATCTTATTTATAGATGAGATACATACTATTGTAGGAGCTGGAGGCGCAACAGGATCTCTTGATGCTTCAAATATGTTTAAACCTGCTCTCGCTCGAGGCGAAATACAATGTGTAGGTGCAACAACACTAGATGAGTTTAGACAACACATAGAAAAAGATGGAGCCTTAGAGCGCCGTTTTCAAAAAGTGATAGTAGAACCTACCTCTGTAGAAGAAACAATTGAGATACTTCAAAACATTAAAGGTAAGTATGAAGAGCATCATAATGTCTCATATACAGATGAGGCTCTAGAGGCTTGTGTAAAGCTTACTAATAGGTATATGACCGATAGATTTCTTCCGGATAAGGCTATAGATGCTTTAGACGAAGCAGGATCTCGAGTTCATATTACTAATATTGATGTTCCTAAAAAGATTTTAGAATTAGAAAATAAGCTAGAAGACGTAAGAGAACTCAAAACCTCTGTGGTAAAGAAGCAGAAATATGAAGAGGCTGCAAAGCTGCGTGATGATGAGAAAAATTTAGAAAAAGAACTTGCAATCGCACAAGAGCGATGGGAAGAAGATTCTAAACTTCATAAAGAAGTTGTCTCTGAAGATAATGTGGCAGACGTAGTGAGTATGATGACTGGTATACCTGTTAACCGTATTGCACAAACAGAAAGTAACAAACTTGCAGAATTACCTGCAACGATAAAAGAAAACGTAATAGGTCAAGATGAAGCAGTTGCCAAAGTTGCAAAAGCAATACAACGTAACCGAGCTGGATTAAAAGACCCTAACAAACCTATAGGTTCGTTTATATTCTTGGGACAGACAGGTGTAGGTAAAACACAACTTGCAAAAGTGCTTGCAAAAGAGCTTTTTGATAATCAAGACGCACTCATCCGTATAGATATGAGTGAGTATATGGAGAAGTTTTCTATATCAAGACTTGTAGGAGCGCCTCCTGGATACGTAGGTTATGAAGAAGGTGGGCAACTTACAGAAAAGGTAAGACGTAAACCATATGCTGTAGTTTTACTAGATGAGATAGAAAAAGCACATCCAGATGTATTTAATATGTTATTACAAGTGCTAGATGATGGTTTCTTAACAGATTCTCTAGGTCGTAAGATAGATTTTAGAAATACTATTATAATAATGACCTCAAATATAGGGGCTAGAAAACTCAAAGACTTTGGTCAAGGAGTTGGCTTTGGAACAGCATCGCGAAAAACTCAAGTAGATGAAAATGCGCGTAGTATCATTCAGAATGCATTAAAGAAAGCATTTGCACCAGAGTTCTTAAACCGTATTGATGATGTAGTTGTATTTAATGCGCTTGAGCGTGAGGACATACATAAGATTATTGATATTGAGTTAGAAAAGCTTTTCAAGAGAATAAAGGGTCTGGGTTACAATTTAACTTTAAGCGATAAAGCAAAGGATTACATTAGTGACAAAGGTTTTGATAAAGATTATGGAGCGAGACCTCTTAAAAGAGCTATTCAAAAGTATATAGAAGATGCACTAGCTGAAGAGATTATAAACTCTAAGCTAGAAGAAGGAGATAGTATTTTTATGGACTTTGATACAGATAAGGATGAACTTCTTATAGATATCAAGAAAGGAGAAACTACAGAGTCGTAATACTGTTGCATCATTTTATTATCCCTTAATGACGAAAAATCGTTATTAAGGGATTTTTTTATTTATTATGCACACATAGTTAAAGTATTGACAATTAATTGTTTAATGCAATATATTTGCTATCTTATAATTATAAGACTCCCCAACATATGAAAAATTTACAACTCGGTATTCAACTAGAATTCTCGTTCGGAAAAGTAACAGTCCACGATGACTATATATATGTCATAATGGATGAAGGTGTTACTGTGCAACCCAGCTTTAATGATGTTTTAATCGCTATAGCCGAATCTTACTTTCCTGAAAAGGACTTTATCTATATAACGCATAGAATATATTCTTATGCTATAGACCCCACAATATATCTAAAAACTTCACAGATAAAAAATTTAAAAGGCTTTATAGTAGTAAGCCCCAATAAAGATTTTAAAGAGGCTCATAACATTGAAAAACTATTCTTTTGCAAGCCCTTTAAAGTATACCATACAATGGAAGAAGCTCTAATTCAAAAGGATACAATGCTTTATAAATAGAGCTTTTTTTTATAAGAAAATTCTTCATAGATAAGGTAGTATTCCTCTATTTTTGCGTAAAAATTAAATCCCCTAGATCTTTTGAAAATTACTAAAGAATTTGAGTTCGGAAAACTACATATAGAAGATAATATTGTTATAGGCGTGATGAACGAGGGATCACATATTGACCCTCTATCAAATAGACTCCTTCTATCTTACTGTGAAGAAATATTTGAGAAAAAGCCTTTTGCTTATTTATCATATAGAAAAAACTCCTACTCTGTAGACCCTACGGTATATATAGATGCCGCAAACCATTATGGTCTTAAAGCGATTGCCGTTGTATCTCAAAACCCGCTTAGCGAGACTAATGTTGCTATTGAGAAACAATTTTTTAATCAACCATTTGAAATATTTAAAACGACAGATGAGGCAAAAAACTGGTTAACTCAAGTTTTAATATAGCTCGTTGATATCTATATTAAAACTATTGATGAATATTTTGCCTAGTTTTATATCATTTGCAAAAATTCTATCTTTATCGGCAAACGGAACTACTTCTCTATAACTCTTTGTAAAAGACTGTAGGAATCCAGATGTATGAAGTGGCTGTCTGTAATGCAATGCTTGAACTGCATTAAGCAATTCTATAGAGAGTAACGTCTCAACATTATCTACAACCTTGAGAAGTTTTGTAGCCGCGTTTGCTCCCATACTCACGTGATCTTCTTGTCCGTTTGATGATACGATAGAGTCTACACTAGCCGGCGTACATAGTTGTTTGTTTTGACTTACTATACTTGCTGCAGTATATTGTGGTATCATCATACCACTATTGAGGCCTGGGCTATCTACTAAAAATGGCGGCAAATCTCGTAAACCACTTATTAATTGATAAACGCGACGCTCACTTATACTACCTAATTCTGCCATTGCAATACTTAAATAATCTAATGCAAGTGCGAGTGGTTGACCGTGAAAATTCCCGCCACTTATTATCATATCATCTGCCGGAAAAATATTAGGATTATCTGTAACACTATTAATTTCAGTTTTAAACGTTTTGGTCGCAAAGTCTATGACATCCTTGGTAGCACCGTGTACTTGAGGTATACATCTAAAAGAATATGGATCTTGTACATTTTGCTTTTCTGTTGCAGCAATCTCACTATCTTCTAAAAAAGAGATTATACGAGCTGCAGTCTTAATTTGTCCTTTATGGGGTCTCACGTAATGTACAAGTGGGTTAAATGGAGATAAATTACAATTAAAGGCATCTATAGATATCGCTCCCACAACATCTGCCAGATAAGATAATTTATGTGATTTTATAAGTGCCATAACACCATATGCACTCATAAACTGTGTACCATTTAGTAATGCAAGGCCTTCTTTAGACTGTAGAGAGATCTTAGTTAACCCATTACGCTTTAATGCCTCGACAGACGAGATAATTTTATTATCAAGCCAGACCTCACCTTCTCCTATTAAAGGTAAGGCAAGATGTGCAAGCGGAGCTAAATCTCCACTTGCGCCCAGCGAGCCCTGATCATATACAACAGGCAATATATTGAGATTGTAAAAATCTATAAGTCGTTGTACTGTATTAATGTGTACACCACTATGACCATAGCTTAAGGATTGTATTTTGAGAAGTAACATTAATTTTACGATATCCTTAGGAACGTAATCTCCAGTACCGCAAGCGTGAGACCGTACTAAATTCTCTTGCAGTTTTGTTAAGTTTTCATCACGTATAGCAACATTACACAAACTTCCAAAACCAGTATTTACACCATATACTGGTGTTTTACTTTCTTTTATTTTTTTATCTAGATAAGCTCTGGAGGCATTAATAGTATGTACACATTCCTCACTGAGTTTGAGTTTTTTATCTTCATCAAGAATAGAAGAAATTATTTTAAGGTCAAGAATTTCACTACTTATATAGTGTATTTGAGACATATGATCATATTTTCACGCAATTTCGTAAAAAATAAACATATAATTAAGAATATTACAATGAAGCTTGTAATACTATGTTGATTCAAGGGAAATGTAAACTATAATTATAATGAAATAGTAAAACAAATTTTGTTGTAAAAAATACACAATCTACTAAATAACAAATATTTATAAACCGTTTTTTCAACTTTATAGAATATTAAATACGTAACTATTTAAATATAAAAAACTTTGAAGATATCGTAATTGTTAGAGGTAAATTAAAATTTTTGATTGTTGCGCTTTCGCGAAAGCGTAATATCAATAAAAAGAGTATACTTAGTTCTTGTCTAGTATTTTACTCACTTTTGAATCTTTAAAAACATAGGTGTATAACCACATAAGTGTGAATGATGGTATAATGTCTACCCCGGGAATAAGCTCTTCTATAAAGGTTACCACTCCCCCTACCTTACCAGCAGTTCCTTTATAAAGCCGCGTCATAAGCCAGGCGGAAAATGGTGCCCAAGCAATATCTGAAAAATCTCCAATAACTGGAAATACCCAACTTGAAGTTACGATACCAAGGCCGTCTATAAGGAGACCTATAAGTAAGAGTTTGTATTTATTAGTTTGATTGTCCATAAGTGTTTTAAATATAACACTTTTGTATAATCAAAATACATTCCAAAAATATTAATCTAAATTTGACGAGATTAATTTAAGGAACTCATTGCGGGTTTCTTGTCTTTCAAATTGACCTCTAAAACCAGATGTAGTGGTCGTAGAATTTTGTTTTTGAACTCCTCGCATCATCATACACATATGTGAAGCTTCAATAACAACTGCCACTCCTTTAGGTTGCAAGGTTGTATTAATACACTCTAAGATATCGTGTGTGAGACGCTCTTGTACTTGAAGCCTACGCGAAAAAACATCTACTATGCGCGGTAGTTTGCTTAGACCTACAATATGACCGTTAGGAATATAAGCTATGTGTGCTTTTCCAAAAAAAGGTAGCATATGATGCTCGCAGAGAGAGTAGAGTTCGATGTTTTTAACAATCACCATGTCATCATAGTCTTCCTTAAACATTGCTCCCTTTAATATAGCAGCAGCATCCATTTCATAACCAGAGGTTAAGTACTGCATTGCTTTTGCAGCTCTTTCTGGTGTTTTTACAATACCTTCTCTACTTGTGTCTTCACCAAGACTTTTAATAATTGATGTAAAATTACTTTTTACATCTTCTGTTACTTCTATGTTGTACTCTTCAAATTTTCTGTATGGCATTGTCTTAATTAAAATGTTTAATCAAATATACAATTTATTAAACAGTTTGATTTTGCTTTTTAACTTTTTATTTAGAGTTTGATCTATATGACAACCATAGTTTTGTCTAGTCAAAATAAATTTTATGCGCTTTCTTGCTTTAGGAATACTCTCATTACTATCTACCGGATTTCTCTTTTCTCAGGGTACCAAAATTCTGAACGCAGAGCGTATTAGTGTAGCCCCAAAGATAGATGGGCTACTAGATGACAATATCTGGAAATCACTACCTGTTTATGGTGACTTTCAAATGTTTGAACCAGGCAACGAGGGGACGATAGAAGAAAACCAACGCACTGAGGTAAAAATGGCCTATGATGATAAGGCTATTTACATCGCAGCATACTTATATGATCCTAATCCAGAAGGTATTGCACGACAGTTTAGCCAGCGTGATGAAGTATTTGCTCAGGCAGATCATTTTATGGTAGCTCTTAACACCTATAATGATGGTATAAATGAAACGAGGTTTTATGTCACGAGTGCGGGAACTATAGGAGATCAACGAGTCACTCAAAATAATAGAGACTTCGGTTTTAATGTTGTTTTTGAATGTAAAGTATCACGTGATGAGAAAGGGTGGTATGCCGAGTACCGCATACCATATAATGCTTTACGTTTTCCAGAAAGTGACGTTCAAAATTGGAGTGTTAACTTCTATAGGCGTTTAGTAAATAAAAATGAAACACATACTTGGAGTAGAATTGAGCGTGGTATAGGGAGAGATACACAATATAATGGCACAGTTACCGGAGTGCGCAATATAGATCCTCCAGTGAGACTTACATTTTTTCCATTTGTACAAAGTGCTATAAGCACACAAGATGGCCAGACAGAAACTAACTTTGCTGGTGGACTAGATATAAAATATGGCCTTAGTGATAGTTTTACTTTAGACGCACAACTTATACCGGATTTTGGACAAGTAGCTTTTGATAATGTGGTGCTCAATTTAGGACCTTTCGAACAAACCTTTGGTGAGAATAGAGCCTTCTTTACAGAAGGTATTGACTTGTTTAATAAAGGGAGAATCTTTTTTTCTAGACGCATAGGAGGTCCAGCATCTGGCAGTGTAACTCTTGAAGATAGCGACACCGTCACCGAAGAGATTATAGATTACCCTGCAAAAGTTAAACTCCTCAACTCAATTAAAATATCTGGACGTACAAAAGGGGGCTTAGGCATAGGTTTTCTAAACTCGATAGGTAGTAAGACATTTGCAACCATAGAGCGCACAGAATTTAATGAAGACGATACAAGTAGTATTATAGACACCTCGAGACGTAAAGTTCTTATAGAACCACTATCTAACTATAACGTCTTTGTACTAGACCAGCAGTTTAATCAAAACTCTTCTGTATCACTCATAAATACAAATGTCACAAGGAGCGGTAGCAATTTTAGAAATGCAAATGTTACTGGCGGTGTTTTTGACATCGCAGATAAAAACAATAATTACAACATCTCTGGTAGAGGGATTTTTAGTAATGTGAGAGAGTCTGGCGAGACCACTACAGGTTTTCAGTCAGAATTTGATTTTAGAAAAATATCTGGAAACTGGAGATATCGAGTAGGTCACGACTTTGCAGATACTAAACTTGACATAAATGACCTAGGCGTAAACTTTAGAAATAACTTTAATAATTTCACTCTAGGTGGCTCATACCAGCTCATACAACCTAAAGGTAAATTTAACAACTATAGATTTGATGTAACTGTACGTCACCAGCGGTTATACAAGCCCAGCGTAAAAACACGTAACAGCATCCGGCTCAACTCATTTTTTGCAACTACAAAAAGACTTGCCTTTGGCGGTAATTTGAGTCTAAATGGTAAAAATCAAGATTATTTTGAGCCACGTGTAGATGGTAAGTTTGTAACGTTTGAGTCTAATCTAGGTGGAGGAGGCTTTATCTCTACAGACTTTAGAAAAAAGTTTGCCTTTGATTTTGGAGGAGCTGTAAGACAGTGGTTTGGCAATCAAGACCAGTTTAATTATAGTATTAACTTCTCTCCACGTTATAGATTTTCAGAAAAACTACTTGTCATATTAGCATCAGATTACTCAAGTAGAAAAAATAACTTTGGCTGGGTAGATAATACAGATACTGAGGTCTTCTTAGGCCTACGCGACGTAACCTCTTTTGAAAATAGAGTTACAGCAAACTATAATTTTGATCCCTACAAGGCTATAAATTTAAGTTTAAGGAACTTCTGGGCAGTGTCAGACCATAGCAGTAATATATATTATTTACTTAACGATGATGGTTCACGATCAGAAATAGCAGATTATGACTTAACAGAGCGCAGAGATCCTAATGCAAATTTTAATATCTGGAATCTTGATCTAAGTTTTAGGTGGAGATTTGCACCAGGTAGTGAAGCTTCCCTACTCTATCGTAATCAAATTTCAAAGTTTGATGAATTATCAACCATAAGCTACAATGATAGTTTACGTAATTTATTTCAAGAATCTTTAAATCATACCTTATCATTGAGGGTTACTTACTTTATAGATTATAACAACATCAAGCACGTCTTTAAAAAGGTCTCTTAATTGTGCTTATAAGGTTATTGTAGTATTTTCACAGTCAAGTAATTTTTTATGGTAAAGGCACAACACATCTCAAAAACATTTGGCGATCTTAAAGTATTAAAAGATGTCTCACTTACGGTAAATAAAGGTGAAGTCGTCTCTATAGTAGGACAAAGTGGAGCCGGTAAAACCACATTACTTCAAATTATTGGCACATTAGACAGCCCAGACACGGGAGTCACTACAAGTTTGCATATAAATGGTAAGGAAATCATAGGTATGAAAGCAAAACTTATGAGTGCCTTTAGAAATGAGCATATAGGTTTTATATTTCAGTTTCATCAGTTATTACCAGAGTTTACAGCGCTAGAAAATGTTTGTATACCCGCTTATATTGCAAAAAAAGATAAAGTTACTACAGAAAAGAGAGCTAAGGAGCTATTAGACTTTTTAGGACTATCACATCGTTATGACCATAAGCCTAATGAGCTCTCTGGAGGCGAGCAACAACGTGTAGCCGTTGCAAGATCACTTATAAATAACCCAGCACTTATACTTGCAGATGAGCCATCTGGGAACCTTGATACAGAAAGTGCAGAGCATCTACATAATTTATTTTTTAAACTTAGGGATGAGTTTAACCAAACAATAATTATAGTCACGCATAATGAAGAGCTTGCAAATATGGCAGACCGTAAACTTGTGATGAAAGACGGTATGTTTGTAAAAGCCTAAAATGACCCATAGCTTGAGGTAATATATACACCATTACGGTCAACCCCTAATCTGAAGATGAACAAAAAGGAGCTCAAAATTTTTCTAGACGAGAAGGCCATACAGTATGAAAATAATGACTTTATACCTCACGACCCTATTCAAATTCCACATAGATTTGATCTAAAAGAAGATATAGAAATAGCCGCTTTTCTTACAGCTACCATAGCTTGGGGTAACAGAAAGAGTATTATCAATAACGCTACAAAGATGATGGAGATAATGGGTGAAGCTCCTCACGACTTTGTAATAAACTACACGCCAGACCAGGCTCACCTCTTTGAAGGGTTTGTACATCGCACATTTAATAGCATAGATTTTGAGACGTTTATAAGAGCACTTAAAAACATCTACACACATCACGGCGGTCTAGAGCAGGTATTTTTATCAGGAATTACAAATGGTGATTTACAACCTGCAATCACACATTTTAAAAAAGTGTTTTTTGAAGTAGATCATTTACCACGCACACAAAAACACGTAAGTGATCCTTCCAAAAATTCGGCAGCAAAGCGTATCAATATGTTTTTAAGATGGATGATACGAGATGCTCGAGCCGGTGTAGATTTCGGGATTTGGAAATCTATCTCTCCTTCCCTATTATCTTGCCCTCTTGATGTACATACGAGCAATGTTGCAAGGAAGCTTAGATTGCTTTCGCGAAAGCAAAATGATGGTAAAACCTTGGCCGAGCTAGATAAAGCCTTAAGAAAAATGGATCCCGTAGATCCAGTAAAATATGATTTTGCATTATTTGGACTTGGTGCTTTTGAAAATTTTTAATCTATCTTTATTTATTAGAAAACAGTCATCAACATCTGTTTGCAATATAACTAGCAACTATCCATACTCGTGAAAAAACCTGTACCACCTATAAATGAACAAGAAAGGCTTAAAGCGCTACGTAGCTATGAGTTACTGGATACGTTACCAGAAGAGGCTTATGATACTATTACAAAGCTAGCCTCTTATATATGTGATACTCCCATATCACTAGTGACGCTTCTTGATGCAGATAGAAATTTCTTAAAATCTAGATTAGGTATTGAGTTCTCTGAGTCACCAAGAGATATTTCTTTTTGTGGACACGCTATTCTTACAGAAAATCCCATTTTTATAGTAGAAGATGCTCGGGTAGATGAGCGTTTTCAAGACAACCCGCTCGTAAAAGATTTTAAAGCAATATTTTATGCCGGTGTCCCTCTTAAAACTCAAGATGGCTACGCATTAGGAACTTTATGTGTATATGATCACAAGCCTAGAACGCTAGATGAAAAACAGCAAGAGGCACTGCTAGGTTTAGCAAAACAAGTTATTTTATTATTTGAGGCGCGTAAAAGAAATATTGAACTCCAGAAATCACAACAAGAGACAACAGCGCGCAATAATAGACTAGAGGACTTTGCAAGACTTGTTGCTCACGATCTAAAATCACCATTATCAAGTATAGAAGGTCTTGTAAACCAACTCAACGAAGATTATGCAGAAGAAAATGATGAAGACTTTACGGTCTTTATGGAACATCTCAGTACGTCTACAAAATCTATGAGGAGCTACATAGATGGCTTACTTGAATATTATAGAGCAGATAATTTGCTCGTGACAAAAGATGATGCTACGCTTGATACTATAGTAAGTGAAGTGAAAAACCTTCACAAATCTAGTGATGTTACTATCACTCTTAATAAAAATATTGATCTCAAAGCAGTACCCGTCGTGGCTATCGAGCAAGTTATATCAAACCTCATAGATAACGGTGTTAAGTATAACACAAGTGAGCATCCAGAGATAACTTTAAATGGCACTATTACTAAAGGTTTTTATAGCATCTCTGTGGCAGATAACGGTGTGGGTATACCAGAAGATAAGCAGGCTCATATTTTTGAGCCTTTTAAAACTATGGGGACAAATGATCGCAATGGTAATAAAGGTACGGGTATGGGTCTTGCTACCGTAAAAAAACTCGTAGAAGCATTAGGCGGTACTATTACTCTAGACTCTACTGTTGGAAAGGGAAGTATTTTCACTTTTACTATTAGGCGATAAAGGGTCTTTTATCTATTTTTGAACAAACCACAACGACTTTATGCAGTTTAGACATCCAGAACTACTTTATGCCCTGTTCTTGCTGCTTATCCCTATTATTGTTCACTTATTTCAACTACGCAAGTTTAAGACTGAGACTTTTACAAATGTTGCTTTCCTCAAGAAGATTAAGACTCAAACTCGTAAAAGTAATTCGATAAAAAAATGGCTTGTTTTACTCACTCGTATGGGATTGCTGGCAGCTATTGTATTTGCTTTTGCTCAACCATTTATACCACAATCTGATATAGCAACGCAACCTAAGGAGACTATTATTTATCTTGATAACTCTTATAGTATGCAAGCAAAAGGCCCTTCTGGTCAACTTTTAAAAACCGCTGCGCAAGACCTTATTACCAACCTACAAGAAGATCAAAAGTTTACCCTGCTCACAAATAATGCAACATATAGAAACACCACAGTAAAAGATATAAGAAATGAGTTGCTACAACTCCCCTTTACTGCTACACAACTTTCTGAAGAGGCGGTCACACTAAAAGCTCAAAAGGAATTTACAAAGGACCCCTCTACAAGTAAAAGGCTCATCCTTATTTCAGATTATCAAGAAAAAGGAACGCCTTACCAACTCCCTGCTTCAAACGTTTTAAAAAACTACATACAGCTGCAACCCGTTCTAAAAAATAATGTGAGCATTGATTCTATATATGTTTCTGCAAGAAAAGCTTCGGGACTAGAGCTTACCGTGTTACTTTCTACACTAGAAAAAAGAGAGACTAATACCGCTGTATCTCTTTATAATGGAAACACCCTACTAGCAAAGGGAACGGCTTCCTTTAATGATGATCTCACAACAAGTGTTCTATTTACAATAAAAAGTGAAGATGGCTTAGAGGGTCGCGTGGTTATAGATGATCCTTTATTACAGTTTGATAACACATTATTTTTTACAATAAATAAAGATAGACCTATACGTGTGCTAGCTATTAATGGTGGTAATTCAAATTACTTACAACGTATTTTTACCGCTCCAGAGTTTGAGTACACCACAAGCACGCTCAAAGATTTAGATTACAGCAAAATTCCTGAGGTAAATTATGTCATTTTAAATGAAGTGACAGATATTCCGTCATCTCTTATTGGGGTTATAGACGCTTTCGCGAAAGCGGGAGGAATCTGCACAATAATACCTAATAGCACCACATCACCAAACGCTTACAATCTAACACTTCAAAATCTAGCTTCTCTACAGGTTACAGCAAAGCAAAACGAAAAGCAACTAGTCACAACAATCAATTATGACCACCCTATTTATAGAGACGTTTTTGATACTAGAATTGATAATTTTCAATATCCATCTGTAAGTGAATCATATGCTATAGCTGGTGGTGATCCTATTTTAAAATTTCAAGACGGATCAACTTTTTTAACTGCTCAAAACAGCATCTATGCATTCTCTGGGAGTCTTTCACAAGAAAACTCTAATTTTAAAAGTTCACCACTCATTGTGCCTACTTTTTATAATATGGCTAGACAAAGTTTGCAACTCCCAGATCTATATATGAATACGGGGATTACAAACACCTATGATATCCCACTAGTATTACAAGACGATGAAGTTATCACACTTGAGCAAAGCACTGCTCAAGAAAATAATTTTATACCATTACAGCAATCTAAAGGTAGTAGAGTACAGATCACAACAACACAGCGCCCACAAGTGGCAGGTAATTATAACGTGCAGTATGGTACAAACACTTTACAGCAAGTGAGTTATAATTATACCAGGTCAGAAAGCAACTTGCGATATGCACAGCTAGATAATGATAAAAATTACCATACCTCAATTAAAAGTCTTTTTGACAAATTTGAGAGTAGTGATAATGTACAATCTCTTTGGAAATGGTTTATTATTTTTGCCTTACTATTTCTACTATTAGAAATCCTGATTTTAAAATTCTATAAATGAAAGTACTCATAAAGAACGCCACAATCATAGATAGTGAGAGCCCCTACCACGGCACAACACAAGATATCAGGATTAAGGATGGACTCATTATAGAAATAGGTCAAAAACTAGCGAGTCTTAAAGGTGAAACTACAATTGAAAAAGAAGATTTACACATCTCGCAAGGCTGGTTTGACACTAGCGTGAGTATGGGGCAGCCTGGTTATGAGGAGCGAGAGACTATAGATAATGGTCTTAATGTAGCTGCTCGTAGTGGTTTTACAGGTGTTGCACTTAACCCAAACACATATCCTATAATAGATACCAGCTCTGACATAACATTTGTAAAAAAAATGGCAGAGGGACACGCAACATCATTATATCCTATAGGTGCGCTTACGCGAAATAGTGAGAGCATAGATCTCGCAGAATTATATGATATGCAACAATCTGGAGCTGTAGCCTTTGGCGATTACCAGACGCCTATCAAAAACCCAAATCTCCTTAAAATTGCATTACAATATACTCAGGGATTTAATGGACTTGTATTGTCATTTCCGCAAGAGCAGCAAATAGCTGGTAAAGGGATGGTAAATGAAGGTGTGATGAGTACAAGAGTAGGCCTTAAAGGTATACCTGCCATAGCCGAAAGTTTACAAATAGCAAGAGATTTACATATACTAGAATATGCAGGTGGTAAACTGCACATACCTACAGTCTCAACAAAGGAAGGAGTTGCATTAATACGAGCGGCAAAAAGTAAAAAACTTAACGTCACTTGTAGTGTGGCAATTCATAATTTATGCCTTACAGATGATCTTATAGAAGATTTTGATACACGTTATAAGGTGTTACCTCCCCTTAGAAATAAAGAACACGTAGAGGCCCTCGTAGCAGCAGTAAAAGATGGAACTATAGATACTGTTACAAGTGACCATAATCCGCTAGATGTAGAACGTAAGAATGTAGAGTTTGACAATGCTATGTATGGTGCAATAGCTCAAGAGGCTACTTTTAAAGCACTTCTTACAATAGTTTCAGAAAAAAGAGCTATAACACTACTTACAGCAGGAAGAAATCTATTTATAGGTCAAAATAACCCTGTAAAAGAACAAGTTAAGGCAGATCTTACACTGTTCTCTACAAAGGGAAGCCAGACATTTACAAAACAAGATATTCTCTCAAGTTCTCAGAACGCCATATTTCTTAATCAGAAAGTAAAAGGTGAGGTTTATGGTATTATAGCAAATAATCAAGTTGTACTTAACTAATGGATGAAAACACAGTATTTGAAGGTAAAACAGCTGCCGTTGTAAGCTACATTACCTTTGTAGGTCTTATCATAGCTTATTTTATGAATAGTGAGTCAAAAAATGAATTTGCCGCTTTTCACATAAGACAATCGCTAGGGCTTACCCTTAGCTATTTTTTAATAATGATTCCTCTTAGCTATTTAAATATACCAATGGCATCACTTGGATTTTTGGTGCTGTTCTTTGCATTATGGCTTTATGGAATCATATCTGCCTTTCAAGGAAAGAGACAACTAGTTCCTCTAGTAGGTTCTTTTTATCAGAATATACTGGGAGGAAATAACAATAACTAGCATTATACATACCTATGACACTGTCATTAGAACACATTATACAAAAGCCTAGCATCACCTCTAGTGATAAAGCACCACTACTACTCCTACTTCACGGTTATGGAAGTAATGAAGAAGACTTATTTAGCTTTGCAGAGGAGTTACCAAAAAATTATTTTATCATATCTGCCAGAGCACCTATTGCAATGCAGCCATATGGTAATGCGTGGTATCATATAAGTATAGATCCAGATGGAGTAAAATCTTCAGATAATGATGGTGCACGTCAATCTAGAGATCTTATTGCCCGATTTATAGATGAAGCAATTGAAACATATGATCTTGATAAGCATAATGTAACCCTTTTAGGTTTTAGTCAAGGAACAATACTTAGTTATGCCGTGGCACTTACCTATCCAGAAAAAATTAAAAATGTGATAGGTCTAAGTGGTTATATTAATGAGGACATCATTGGGCTTAAAAGTAATCCCTCTTATGCGCACCTCAATGTATACAACTCACACGGTACGGTAGACCAAGTAATACCTATAGATGCTGCTCGCAAAACACCTCCTTACCTTGAGAAAGTAGGCATAAACTCTACCCTAAGTGAGTTTCCTGTAGGTCACGGCGTGCACCCTACTAATTTTTATGAGTTTAAAAAGTGGCTTAAGGAGCAGGTATAATTTAGTTAGGATATACTAAGCTTTCAACACGATTGTAATCTACAGAGCCATCTTCATTTACAAAATACTCAACTAGTATTTCTCCCCATTTTTTACCATCTGAGAAGTCGGCTATTATCCATCTGTGGTTCAAAATTTGTACACGATTGATCTGAAATGGTCTTCCGTCACCTACAAAATTTATAAGATCATTACCTTTTGAAGTATTCTTTGCATATAAACCATCTACTATAGCTGGCTTTATATCTTCAAGAACAAGGTTATCATTATCAAAGTATTCCTTTGTGTTTTCATTACCTAAAAGTGTAAAATACTCTGTATTTGCAAGTCTATCTTCCAGAGCGCTATAGAGAGAGTCTTTCTTAGCTATCTTTTGCTCTAGTTTCGTTATTCTGCGACCCTGATATTCAAGACCTTTGCTACTATTTATGTATTGAAATATGATATATAATGCAGCAAATAAAAATAGGTATAAAAATATATTTCTTCTCATAATTAAGTAGTTAGGGTAAGGCCATCATAGGCTATGTAAACGTTTTCTGGGAGCTTTGCTTCTGCGTCTGCGTGAAAACCTAAATGATGACTTATATGTGTTAAATATGCTTTTTTTGGATTAATTCTAGCTATTAAAGATAGAGCCTCATCAACGTTAAGATGCGTTCTATGTGGCTCCTCACGCAAGCAATTAAGAACAAGTATATCAAGATTTTTAAGCTTAGCTATCTCCTCTTCTGCAATAGTTTTTACATCTGTGAGATAGGCAATATTATCAAACCGATACCCAAATACCTGTAAATCGCCGTGATAAACTTCTATAGGGGTCACCGCTATATTACCCAGAGAGATTGGCTCATTATTTTTAACTTCGTGAGAAGTTACACTTGGCGCGCCGGGGTATCTATTTTCTGTAGTGAAAATATATTCAAAACGTTCTTCTAGATTTTTAATCACTCTTTTATGTCCATAAATAGGCATATCACCTTGTCTAAAAACAAAAGGTCTTATATCATCTAGCCCCGCAACGTGGTCTGCGTGCTCGTGGGTAAATAATATCCCGTGCAAGGGAGCAGGATCACCTGCTGGGGTGCGCTTTCGCGAAAGCGTACTTAACATCTGTTGTCTAAAATCTGGCCCACAATCTATCACATAGTTATACTCGTCCCACTCTATAAGCACAGACACGCGCAATCTTTTATCACGTGGGTCATCACTAAGACACACGGGATGCGTGCTTCCTATAATGGGAATGCCTTGTGAGGTGCCGGTACCGAGAAAGGTGATTTTCACGTAAGTGTAACTAGATTAAGAAACTGTAGTAGCTAATAATTCTCTCACAAAAATACAGTTATTTTTTTGGCTAGTAGCCCCTTTTTGTATCTTTGGTTAACCATTAAAAGATGGAAAAAACAATACTATGGCTGTTACAATTTTAGGAGATAAAGACTTTGAAAAGGTACCTCCCCTCAAGAATAAAGTTCTTAGAGTAAATCTTAACAATAATATATATGGAACTTTTGCAGAGATAGGTGCTGGGCAAGAGACCGTACGTCACTTTTTTAGAGCAGGTGGAGCAAGTGGTACGATTGCAAAAGCAATGAGTGCTTATGACAAAGACTTTTCTGATGCTATATATGGTGTAGAAGATGATGGTCGTTACGTGACCGAAAAGCGTCTAAAAAAGATGCTTTCTCACGAGATGAAGCTTATAGAAGACCGTATATCTCGTTACAAGCAGCCAGATAAAATCTTCTTTACGTATGCAAATACGGTTGCTACCATAGATTTTGCAAAGAAGTATAAAGGACACGGATGGGTAGGTATACGTTTTCAAATCTCTCCGGAAGGTGAGTTTAATGAAATTATTTTACACGTTCGTTTTCACGAAAATGATGCTCGTTTACAACAGTTAACTCTAGGTACACTGGGTGTAAACCTTATATATGGTGCTTTTTATAAGCACGATAATCCTAAAAATTTATTACGCTATCTATACGATCACATAGATCAAGATCAGATAGAGATAGACACGATAAACTTCTCTGGACCTCAGTTTGAACACGTGGATAACCGTCTTATGAGTTTACAACTTGTAAAGAATGGTATGACAGAGGCCGTAATGTTTGATGCAAAAGGTAACAACATTTTACCAGCAGCTTTACTTTACAAGAAAAACGTACTAGCCCTACGTGGTAGCTTTAGACCAGTTACTAAGGTTAATATGGATATGTTTGAAAAAGCATATAAAATGTTTGTAGAAGCAAACCGTGTTAATGAGAAGAAAACAGAAGCCATTTTTGAAATCACCTTATCAAACCTTCGTGCTGAGGGAGATATAGATGAAGAAGATTTTATGGCAAGAGCAAGACTGCTAGGCTCACTAGGGCAAACAGTGATGATCTCAAACTTTAAAGAGTACTATCGTGTAGTTGAGTATTTCTCAAACTATACAAAAGAGCGTATGGGTCTAGTAATGGGCGTAAACAATCTCATAGATATATTTGACACAAGCTACTATCGTCACTTGAGTGGAGGTATACTAGAGGCTTTTGGAAAATTATTCTTTAAAGATCTAAAGGTATTCTTATACCCTATGAAAGATCCAAAAACTGGAGAGTACACTACAAGCGATAATCTTAAGGTACACCCACGTATGAAAGAGCTTTACAAGTTCTTTAAGCTTAATGGTAAAGTACTAGATATAGAAAATTATGATCCAGCAATCACAGATATATTCTCTAGAGAAGTATTACGTATGATCTCTGATGGTGAAAAAGGATGGGAAGAAATGCTACCGGAAGGCGTTTCTGAACTTATAAAGTCTCGCAACCTATTCGGTTATCAACCATCTGCATTACTTGAAGCAGATAAATAAAATCAACATTATTGCAATAGAAAAAGCCTTAAGTATTTTACTTAAGGCTTTTTTTGATTTTAATTCATTTGTTAAGCATCTAGCAATTGAGCGGCGTGATCTTTGGTTTTTACTTTTTTGATAACATCTGTAACTACACCTTCCTCATCTACCTTAAAGGTCATACGGTGTATGCCGTCATATTCTTTACCCATAAACTTTTTAAGTCCCCATACACCAAAGGCGTTTATCACTGTCTTGTCTTCATCTGCAAGAAGCTGGAAAGGAAAATCATACTTAGTCGCAAAATTTTTCTGGCGCTTCTCAGAGTCTGCGCTTACCCCTAGTAGGTGGTAGCCCTGGTCTTGTAGTTCCTTATAATTATCTCTAAGATTACAAGCCTCTGCGGTACATCCAGGTGTACTAGCCTTAGGATAAAAAAATACAATAAGCTTCTTCCCTTTAAAATCAGAAAGGCTTACGCTATTTCCATCTTGATCTGTTGTAGTAAAATCTGGGACCTTATCCCCTACTTCTAATGTATTCATCTTCAATTTAAAATTTATTGTGGATGCGATATCTCATTTCACATCTCACAATGGTTAATTACCTTTACATAACAATTGGATCATCTCATAAAGACCATCACTTTTATAAAGTTACGAGTTATCTCTATTAACAAAAAGAAATACACTTTTAAGGTGCTATAAATTCTCAATAAAGCAATGACTAAGCAAGAAAAGGTTGACTTCACTATAGATACACTACAAGAGCTTTATCCTCAAATCCCTATTCCTCTAGATCATAAAGATCCCTACACGCTTCTTATAGCCGTACTTATGAGTGCACAGAGCACAGATGTGCGAGTAAACCAGATTACACCACTACTATTTGAGGTGGCAGATAATCCTTATGATATGGTAAAGCTTACCGTAGAAGAAATAAGAGAGATTATAAAGCCCGTAGGACTGTCTCCTATGAAGGCAAAAGGAATACACGGGCTATCACAAATCCTTATTGATAAATATAATGGCGTTGTACCTGCTAGTATAGAGAAGCTTACAGAGTTTCCCGCTGTGGGCCATAAAACTGCGAGTGTTGTTGTTGCTCAAGCCTTTGGTATACCAGCTTTTCCTGTAGATACGCATATACATAGACTTATGTACCGCTGGGGCTTTACAAATGGTAAAAATGTGGTGCAAACAGAAAAGGATGCAAAGCGCCTCTTTCCAGAACATCTCTGGAATGATCTTCACCTCCAAATCATCTGGTACGGCCGTGATTACTCACCTGCTAGAGGATGGGACTTAGAAAAGGATATCATTACTAAAACCATAGGCCGTAAGACAGTACTTGCAGACTATGAAAAAATGATGGCCAAAAGAAGGAAGAAGAAATAAGTTTTACGCTTTCGCGAAAGCGTACTCAAAACCCATAAAAAAACCCCGATGACTAGTCGGGGTTTTCTCAAAGTTTAGTTGATGAGTGCTTCAAACTTCATCGATTTATAATGTATAACACTTAAAGCCTTAGAGTAGTTCAAGAGATAATCTACAGTCTCTTGTTTTGGTTCATATGGGGTCGTCTTTTTATTACCTGACGAAGGTTTAGAGTAAAGTTTTGCCATTCGGATTTTCTTTGGTTCTTATCAAGAACGCAAAAAAGTATGGCTTATTATGTTAATTTGTTAAAACTATGTTATTTGTATCAATCACTTTTCTCAAATTGATCAATGCGTAGCGCATTCTTCCCAGTGCAGTATTAATACTCACTCCCGTGCGCTCTGAGATTTCTTTAAAACTCATCTCTTGGTAAATACGCATTTTAAGAACTTCCTTTTGATCTTCTGGTAGCTCTTCAATGATACGCTTTACATCTCTGTTTACTTGATCACGTACCATTTGCTTCTCAGCATTAAGACTATTATCACTCAATACAGAAAATATTGAAAACTCACCCGTGTTATCAAATTTAGGCATACGGTTATTACGTCTAAAGTGGTCTATCACAAGATTGTGAGCAATACGCATTACCCAAGGTAAAAATTTACCCTCTTCATTATACTTACCTTTTTTGAGCGTTTTAATAACTTTAATAAAAGTATCTTGAAAAATATCTTCAGAGATATCACGATCATACACCTTTGAGTATATAAAACTATATATACGTTGTTTATGCCTTGCGATAAGCATAGCTAATGATTTTTCGTCTCCTTTGATGTAATTGCTAACGAGCGTAGCATCTGTAATTAAAACACTTTTCATAAGTACCACTTTGTAGATTAAAATTGCTAGAACCTCATTCTAGCCCAAAATTTTATAAAGTAGTATTATGCTATACGCAGTTTGTTTTTGTGTTTATGACCGTAAATATATAATAATTATGTTAACCTTTCCTAAAAAATGGGGTAATTACACAATATTTTAATTAAAACATCTTAAAACCCGTCTTTACTCGGTTTTAATAGCACTACACTTTCGGTATCTTTGTTAGATATCTAAAGAATTGCGATGCTTATAGACGTTGAGGATGTAAATCCTAAGAAGAATATTATCATTAAGGGTGCCAAACTCCACAATCTCAAAAATATTAATGCTGTTATCCCTAGAAACAAACTTGTGGTCATCACAGGGCTCTCTGGATCTGGTAAATCATCTTTAGCCTTTGACACACTCTATGCCGAAGGACAGCGTCGCTATGTAGAAAGTTTATCATCATATGCCAGACAGTTTTTAGGCAGGTTAGATAAACCTAAGGTAGACTATATAAAAGGTATTGCTCCTGCTATTGCTATTGAGCAAAAGGTAAACAGCACAAATCCTAGATCTACCGTAGGTACCTCTACAGAGATTTATGATTATCTTAAATTGCTCTTTGCCCGTATAGGCAAGACCTACTCGCCTGTGTCTGGTAATGAGGTAAAAAAGGATACCGTTACAGATGTGGTAAAGTATATTTTGGCTTTCGCCAAAAGAGAAAAACTCCTGCTCCTCGCTCCTATTCACTTAGAAAAAGGAAGAAAAATTGAATCAAAACTTCAAGCCCTTTTACAACAAGGGTATGCTCGTATACAAGTAAAAGGAGAAGTAAAACGCCTAGATGAAGTAGCCGAAATAGATTCTAAGCTTAAAGCGAAAGACATCCTACTTGTAGTAGACCGTATCATCACAAATCCAGAAGATGAAGATTTTGTAAATCGTCTCTCAGACGCGATACAAACGGCGTTTTTTGAAGGTAAAGGAACGCTCTTTATAGAAAAAATGGAAGACGGCTCACGACGCCAGTTCTCAAATAAGTTTGAGCTAGATGGGATGTCATTCTTAGAGCCTAATGTACATCTATTTTCTTTTAATAATCCTTATGGTGCGTGCCCTACTTGTGAGGGCTATGGTGATGTAATAGGTATAGATGAAGATCTTGTAGTGCCTAACACGGCACTCTCTGTATATGAGAATGCTATTTTTCCTTGGAGAGGTGATAGTATGAGTCATTACAGAGACCAACTAGTTAATCGTGCATATAAGTTTGACTTCCCTATACATAAACCTTGGTTTGAACTCACGCCAGAACAGCAGCAGCTTGTTTGGGAAGGTAATACACACTTTTACGGACTCAATAAGTTTTTTAAATTCTTAGAGTCTAAAGCTTATAAAATACAAAACCGGGTGATGCTCTCTCGCTACCGCGGTAAGACCAAGTGTAATACCTGTAAAGGTAAACGCCTGCGCCCAGAGGCAACCTACGTGAAGATAGGAGGAAAAAACATAGTAGACCTTGTAGAGTTACCTCTTAATGAAGTGGAAGACTTTTTTAATGGATTAACGCTTAATGAATATGATACTACTGTTGCAAAGCGATTACTTACAGAAATAAAAAGTAGGTTACAGTTTTTACAAAAAGTTGGACTCAACTATCTCACACTTAATAGAAAATCTAACACACTCTCTGGTGGTGAGTCACAACGTATTAACCTCGCTACATCATTAGGAAGTAGCCTTGTAGGCTCTATGTATATTCTTGATGAACCTAGCATAGGTTTACACCCTAGAGATACAGAAAAACTCATAGAGGTCCTTAAATCTCTAAGAGATTTAGGCAACACAGTCATCGTAGTAGAACACGATGAGGATATTATGAAACAAGCAGACTTCATAATAGATATAGGCCCAGAAGCAGGAACCTTTGGGGGTGATGTAGTTGCAGTAGGTGACTATGATGATATCCTTAAAAGTGAGTCACTCACGGCAGGTTATCTAAATGGAACATTAGAAATAGAGGTGCCTAAAAAGCGTAAAACTTCAAAGTACTATGCAGAAATTTTAGGTGCTCGAGAAAATAATCTTAAAAATGTAGATGTTCGTTTTCCTCTAGGAGTTTTTACGGCTGTTACAGGTGTTTCTGGAAGTGGTAAGTCTACACTTGTGCGAAAGATCCTCTATCCTGCTATGCTTAAAGCTATAGGAGGTTATGGTGAGAAAGCAGGACAGTTTACAAAACTTACAGGTAATTATGACAACATAAAGACTATAGAGTATGTAGATCAAAACCCAATAGGCAGATCTTCTAGATCAAATCCGGTAACTTATATCAAAGCTTACGATGATATTAGAAAACTATTTGAAAGTCAGAAGCTTAGTAAAATAAGAAATTATAAAGCAAAGCACTTTTCTTTTAACGTAGACGGTGGTCGCTGTGAGACTTGCAAAGGTGAAGGCGAGGTAACTATAGAGATGCAATTTATGGCAGATGTGCATCTTGTATGTGAGACGTGTAAGGGCAAAAGATTTAAAAAAGAAGTGCTTGAGGTAACCTTTAATGGTAAAAATATAGACGATATCCTCACGATGACTATTGACGATGCTGTGTCATTTTTCACAGAACACAATGAGGCAAAAATAACACGTAAATTAAAGCCACTTCAAGATGTAGGACTAGGATATGTAACTTTAGGACAAAGCTCTTCTACCCTATCTGGTGGTGAGGCACAACGTATAAAGCTTGCAAGCTTTCTCGTAAAAGGAACTACAAAAGATAAGACACTATTCATTTTTGATGAGCCTACTACGGGACTTCACTTTCACGATATAAAAAAGCTCCTAGCTTCTTTTGAGGCTCTTATTGAAAAAGGTCACTCTATCATTGTTGTAGAGCATAATATGGACCTTGTAAAATGTGCAGACTATGTTATCGATATGGGACCAGAAGGTGGTAAAAATGGAGGAAAACTCGTAGCCGCCGGAACACCAGAAGAAGTTGCAAAAAATAAGAAATCATTTACCGGTACATACTTAAAGGAAAAACTTTAAGCATCTGCCTTGAACCTCACGATCTGAGATCAAATAAAAATAAAACAAGTTATGATTCGTCATCAACTACTTATGCTAGTGATAGTATCTATGAAATAGATGATCTAGATAGTGATTATGACTCAACAAAACCTCGAGAAATGTAGCATCACGCTTTCGCGAAAGCGTAACAAAAACCATCAACACGTTTAATTATGAAAAACCTATTACTACTATTACTTCTGCTTTCAATTACGTTTGTGAGGTCACAATCTGATACAGAGATTTTTCTATTTGATATCGATGCCAAGCAAGAAAAACCTGTGCTTAACAACAAAAAAAACATTAGTCAAAATAAAGGCTATGACAGCCAGCCACAATTTCTGGCAAATAATGTGATTATTTATGCTGGTACTCGTGAAGGGCAAACAGAAATCATACAGTATATGAGAGGCACTTCAAAACAGTTTAACACAAGCACTCAAGGAGGAGAATACTCTCCGCAGTTTATGATGGGTAAACGAGGAATCTCTGCAGTGCGTCTAGATCCAGATGGCTTACAGCGTTTATATCACTACCTACCTAGAAAAACAGAAACTCCTACCCTAGTTAAAGATGCGGTAGTGGCTTACTATACTTGGTTTGACAAGAATACCATTGTAGGAGCAGATATTGTTAAAGATAATTTACATCTAGTAATTCATCACTTAGATAGTAAAAAAACAGAAGATCTGAAGATAGCAGTAGGTAGATCTTTTCATAAAATTCCTGAGACTCCTCTGGTAAGTTTTATAGACAAAACTTCACAACCCTGGATGGTAAAATCTATTGACCCAGCTACAAAAAAGATAAAAAATATAATACCGCTAGATGAGGGTGTAGAAGATATAAACTGGCTACCAGATGGCCGATTACTTGCAGCAAAGGGCAATACCATTTTTGTAAAAGAAAAAAACGCGTGGAAGGTCTTCCATAGTTTTACAGATACAGCGCTACAAGACATCACACGCTTTGCTATTGCGCCTAGTGGTAACCAGATTGCTATTGTATCTTCAATCTCACAACAAAAATCTGAGTAATCCTATATATCATAAAGATGAAAAATAATATCGCAATGAAGACAAAAATGAATCGGCAGCTTATTTTGAGTATGGGATTCGTACTCACAACTGTTATTGCCACTGCTCAAGGCTTTACTTATAATGAGGAGACTGACGGTGACCTCTCAGATCAATTTGATGCTCCTAGTGGTCCTTTTATTCTCGAGGTAGGAGATAATAGCGTTACAGCAGATCAACAAGGTAATCCTCGTGATATAGATTATATCACGATAACATTGCCTCCAGATTTACAGCTAGATCAACTTATTCTTGACGGTTATACCGCAGAGGGTACAAATAATGAGGCATTTCTTGGTTTGCAAGAAGGTGATGCGTTTACAACAGATGCAATGAGTACAACTGCAAGTGATTTACTAGGAGGTATGACGTATGGTAGCGGTAATCTAGATACAGATTTACTACCACAAATTGGGCAACTGGGCACAGGCTTTACCCCACCACTACCTACCGGAACTTATACCTTCTGGCTTAATCAAACAGGCCCTAACTCTCAGGCTACGCTTAGATTTGTAGTTTCAGGAACTCTAGATATAGAAGAAGTTACCTCACAAAATGATATAGTAATCTACCCTAACCCAGTACGCGAGACGCTACATATAAGCGCTCCTGGCACAGCCGTTCAGAAACTCGAAATCTACAATATCACAGGACAATTAATAGTTTCGCAGGCTACTCTATCACCTGTAACATTTAGTGCCACACCGTCCGGAATCTATTTTGTAAAAGTCTTTACAAGCTTTGGTATAATTACTCAAAAAATCAACAAACTATAATATTAATGAAACACCTACTAGTCATCTGTTTACTCACACTCGCATTATCGAGCTGTAAAGATTCTACAACAACTGCATCCCCATCTTCAGACCTTGTTGAAGATACAAGCGAGATACCTAATAAGAAGATAGATCACCAGTTACGACAAGTTCAAAAAGCCACTATTGCGCCAGAGCTGGACGGAAAGGCAGATGATCCCATATGGAAAAGTGTGAGCTGGCAACAATTAGATCAAAAATGGCTGGGAGATGATTATTCTGCACAAGATTTCGCTGGTCGTTACAAACTTGCTTGGACTCCAGAGGCCTTATATATACTTGCAGAAATTACAGATGACGTAATTTATGATAAAGAAAAAGACCCACTCACCCTATGGTGGGATGATGACTGCCTAGAGATTTTTATAGATGAAGACAACTCTGGTGGTGGTCACCAGTTTACCCACAATGCCTTTGCATATCACGTAGCTCTAGACGGTAATGTGGTAGATGTTGCTCCAGGTAAAATACCTACATTATACAATAGCCACGTACAATCTAAAACTACAACTTTAGGAGAAAATACGATGCTGTGGGAATGTAAGATGACTATTTATGACGCTACTTATAAAGATGGCGGTGTGAACGAGCAAAAAATACTAGCACCTAATAAAAAAATGGGCTTTGCCCTTGCCTATTGTGATAATGATGCAAGTGAAGAGCGAGAGAACTTTATAGGCTCTGTAGCCGTGCCAGGTAAAGATAAAAACAGAGGTTGGATAGACGCAGGTATTTTTGGCACTATTGAGCTCGTGGAGTAAATCTTGAGTTGCTTCGGTTGAGCTGTAAGTTTTATATACACGCTTTCGCGAAAGCGGTCTACACATCAACACATTCTTTACTATCTTTAAAACAAAAATTTATACTTTATATCAATGTTAAAAAATTTACCCACCCTACACATTCCAAATCCAAAACAACTCATCACTACTTCTGTACTTACCGCTTTTACATTTTGCCTTTCTATAGGTACAAGTGTAGCGCAAACAGATACAAGAATTTATGATATCATAGATGCCGTATCTGAAGACAGATTACGGGCAGATGTAAAAAAACTTGCAGATTTTGGAACAAGGCATACTTTAAGTGATACCGTTTCAAACACTCGCGGCATAGGCGCCGCTAGAAGATGGATTAAAAGTGAGTTTGAAAAAACATCTCAAGCTTGTAATAACTGTCTAGATGTTTTTTACCAGAGTGATTTAGTAAAAAAAGGTACAAACCCTCGTATTGTAAAGGATGTAGAGGTAGTAAATGTTGTTGCTGTACAGAAAGGTAGCAAGTACCCTAACCGTTACATACTAATGAGCGGTGATATAGATAGTAGAATTTCTGATCCTACAAATTATACAGATGACGCACCTGGCGCAAATGATAATGCGAGCGGTATGGCTGGTACACTAGAGGCGGCAAGAGTATTATCAAAATATACTTTTGAAAACAGTATCATATATGTAGGCCTCTCTGGAGAAGAGCAAGGACTCTTTGGCGGAAAAGGGCTCGCAGCTTACGCAAAAGAGCAAGGCTGGGAGATAATAGGTATTATGAACAATGATATGATAGGTAATATAGAAGGTGTAGATGGAGTGATAGATAATAGAACCTTTAGAATATTTTCTGAGCCGGTCCCTCCTACTGAGACAGAGAGACAGCGCAACGCACGACGTTTTTATGGCGGTGAGGTAGATGGTATATCAAGACAACTAGCTCGTTTTATTTACAAAACCACAAAGACTTATATGCCAGAGATGAACCCTATGATGATTTATAGACTAGACCGTTTTGGTCGTGGTGGTCACCACAGACCTTTTAACGACGCTGGTTTTGCTGGAATACGTATAATGGAAGCACACGAAAATTATACACAGCAACACCAAGACATACGTACAGAAAATGGAATAAATTATGGAGATACATTTGAGCACGTAAACTTTCCATATAATGCAAAACTTACAGCCGTAAATGCCATAAACCTTGCAAGCATCGCCTGGGCACCTCCTACTCCTAGTAACGTAGGTATAGGTGGTATTGTTGAGGCAAATGCACGTTTACAGTGGGATGCCGTAGAGGGCGCAGTAGCTTATAAAGTGTACTGGAGAGACACTACCTCTCCTACTTGGGATAACTCAAGACTTATCGCAAATGGTACAAGTGCCACTCTTAAAGGTATTGTGATAGATAACTTTTTCTTTGGAGTCGCTGCTGTAGGTAAAGATGGTCACGAGAGTCCAGTAGCATTTCCTAGCACTATTATAAGAGATTAACCTAATACCATATGGACTCAAAATGTGAGTCTGCTTAATAACAACTATATGAAATACACAAAAACCTTATGTATTGTAGGGACTATTTTAGTTTCCGCTTTCGCGAAAGCGCAAACCTCTTTTGATCAAGACATCGCTGCAGTAAAAGATAGAGTAATAGAATGGCGCAGAGACTTTCATCAAAACCCTGAACTAGGAAACAGAGAGTTTAAAACCGCCGAAAAAATAGCTAAACATTTAAAATCACTAGGTATAGAAGTACAAACCGGTGTTGCAAAGACTGGTGTGGTAGGACTTTTAAAAGGAGACTTACCAGGTAAAGTGGTTGCACTGCGAGCAGATATAGATGCATTACCAGTTACAGAACGTAATGACCTTCCTTTTAAATCTAATGTAACTACCACATTCCTAGGTGCCGAAACTGGTGTAATGCACGCTTGTGGTCACGATACTCACACGGCTATACTTATGGGTGTTGCAGAAGTACTGGCTAAGAATAAGGATAAAATAAAAGGTTCTGTAAAGTTTGTCTTTCAACCTGCAGAAGAGGGACCACCACCAGGTGAAGAAGGAGGTGCAAAACTTATGGTGAAAGAAGGCGTATTACAAAATCCTCAGGTAGATGCTATTTTTGGGTTACATATTAATAGCGCTACACCCGTGGGAACTATACGATATAAACCAGGAGGCACTATGGCCGCAACAGAGCGCTTTGTTGTAAAAGTAAAAGGAAAGCAATCACACGGTAGCCAGCCGTGGTCTGGTGTAGATCCTATTCTTATCTCTGCTCAAATTATAGACGGTTTTCAAAGTATTATCTCTCGTGAGAGTAACTTAACAGAAGAAGCTGCGGTAATAACTGTGGGTAAGATAACTTCTGGATTACGTTTTAATATAATACCAGAAAGTGCAGAAATGATAGGTACTGTTCGTACGCTTGATCCAGATATGCGTGAAAAAATCATAAGACGTATGAATGAGATGGCACGCGACATTGCAAAGGCTTACGGTGGTGAGGCAGAAATTGAATGGCAAAATATGACCGTGGTAACCTATAATGACCTGGATCTTACGGCGCAATCATTACCAACACTTCAACAAGTAAGCGGTGCCGAAAATGTACAATTACAGAAGGCAGTTACTGGTGGTGAAGATTTCTCTTTCTTTCAAGAAAAAGTGCCTGGATTTTACTTCTTTTTAGGCGGAATGACTCCTGGAAATAAAGAAGCATTCCCGCATCACACTCCAGATTTCTTTATAGATGAAAGCGGATTTCAGCTAGGTGTAAAAGCCCTTAGTCAACTTACTGTAGACTACCTTTCGAAATAAGCTAAACAAAACACGATTTATAGAGCGTCTCTTCCTTGTGAAGAGGCGCTTTTTTGGTTTTTATTAAGATATAATTATCATAAACAAATGTTAACATCAATGTTACCTTAAGGTAAACTTTAAGACCATTTTTAGTTAAACATTTATTAAAACTCGACGCTTAAAATGTTAAGAAAATTCCTACTTAATGGATTTTCAAATAGTTATAAATGTTAAAGGATTTTTGTAGGAAATTTTAACACAAAATGCGAATTCTTAAATTTATGATAAACTTAGGTTAATTGTGATATGGCATTCTTAACGATTACCCTAATTGAATAATTTTATCGCATCATTAAAAACATACATACATGAAAAAAACTATTATCAAAAAGTATCTGTTTTTGGTTCTTTTAGGTTTTATGGCGCAAGTCACTTTAGCCCAAAAAACAATAACAGGTACGGTGAAGGAACAGAATGGCCCGCTACCAGGAGCCAGTGTTTTAATTCAAGGTACAACTACGGGTACCCAAACTGATTTTGATGGAAACTTCTCTATAGAAGCATCATCAACAGATGTATTAACTTTTAGCTATGTAGGCTTTAAAGAAGTTTCTATTCCTGTAGGAAATCAGACTATTATTAATGTGACGCTAGAAGAAGATAATGCGCTGGATGAGGTCGTTATTGTAGCTTTTGGTTCACAAACAAAAAAGAAAAATGTTCAATCTGTATCTGTAGTTGGTCAGGATGCTATTAAAGATATCCCGGCAAACTCACCACAAGAGTTACTACAAGGTCAAGCAGCAGGTGTACAAGTAGTACAGTCTTCTGGTGTACTTGGAGCAGCTCCTACTATTAAGATTAGAGGTGTCGCTTCAGTATCGTCTGGGTCTAGACCACTATTTGTTGTAGATGGTGTACCACTTAACGATACAGACCTTACATCTAACCAAGGTGCAAACCAAGGTCTTAACCCACTGGCAAACATCAACCCAAATGATATTGAGTCTATCTCTGTATTAAAAGATGCTTCGGCAACGGCTATCTACGGTTCTCGTGGATCTAACGGTGTTGTAATTGTAACTACAAAATCTGGTTCTAAAGGAGGACAAACTACGGTTACTTTGAACGTTAGTACTGGAATCAGTGAGTCTACAGACACATTTGATATGATGAATGCAGATGAGTTTAGACAATATGCTGTAGATGCAAACTACTTTGGTATAGACAACGTTGCAGATCTTCCTCAAGGTGGATTTAACTGGGTAGATGGTGTTACAAGAACAGGAATCTCAAACAATATAGACGCATCTGTAAGTGGTGGTAGTGAGAAAACTTCTTTCTACATAAGCACAAACTTTAAAGATGAAGAAGGATTCATCATTGGTAATGATTTAAAAAGACGTGCTGGTCGTTTAAACATTAACCACACTGCAACAGATTGGTTAGAAATAGGTGCAAACATAGGGGTTACAAGAAATGAGTTTGACCGTGTAGGTGCAGAAAACAGTACGTTTGCTCCACTTACTTCTGCTTATTTAATACGTCCTTGGGTACAACCTAGAGATGAGAATGGAAACCTAGTAAACACTGGATTTATTGCAAACACAATTGCAATTGAGTCGCTAGATATCAACGATTCAGATGTTACAAGAACAACAGGTAACGTATCTGCAAAGGTTTCTTTATTTGAAGGATTGACTTTCAACTCTCGTTTTGGTATTGATAGAGTTCTTGTAGAAGAGCAACAACGTTCTTTTGAGCTTAACTCACCAGGAGGAACAGGATCTAACTTTTATGCACAAGACAACCGTTATATCTTAACAAACACGCTTAACTACGATACTACATTTGGAGATAAGCACGATTTAGGAGCAGTAGCAGGTATCTCTTATGAAGAGAATACAATTAGAACTATTGCTGTTGCAGGTACAGGTTTTGCTAGTGATTCTAGTTTAAACATCGAGTCTGCTGCACAAAAGACTACTACTACATCTAGTGCTACAGCAAACAGCCTTGTAGGTTACTTTGCACGTGTAAACTATGCTTATGATAGTAAATATGTTCTTGAAGGTTCTTTACGTCGTGATGGATCATCTCGTTTTGGAGCAGATAACCGTTTTGGTACATTCTTCGCACTAGGTGGTGCTTGGAACCTTTCTGAAGAAAAATTCTTAGAAGATAGTTCTTGGATTAATAACCTTAAACTTAGAGCAAGTTTCGGTACAACAGGTAACGACCGTATAGGTAACTTCCAGTCACTAGCACTTTACAGTGGTGGTACTTTTGGACAGTACAATGATCAAGCTGGTCTTGCTCCTGTTTCTGCACCAAACCCAGATTTAAAATGGGAACGTTCTAAAGCTTTTGATATAGGACTAGCAGGAGATCTTTTTAACAACAGAATTTCTTTTAGTGTTGATTATTACAAGAAGAGAACAGATGACCTTATCTTAAACCTTCCACTTCCTATCTCTACTGCAGCAGGTACAAATAATACCATTGCTCGTAACGTAGGTGAGATTGAAAACAGAGGTTTTGACGTTAGCCTTACTTCTAATAACTTTAGAGACGGTGATTTTAAATGGACAACAACGCTTAACATAGGTTTCAATACAAATGAAGTAATCTCTTTACCTGGAGCATCTATTGATACAGAAGGAAGAGAGTTTATAGCTGGATCTGCTTCTCAAAGAGCAATCGTAGGTGAGTCTATTAACACATTCTACTTAGTACGTTACAAAGGTGTAAACCCACAAACTGGTGATGCAGAGTGGCTAGACGCAGATGGTAATGCAACTACAAATCCTAACCCATCTACAGATAGAGTTATTGCAGGAGATGCAAACCCAGACTTTGTAGGAGGACTTACAAACACGTTCAAATACAAAAACTTTGACTTAAACGTCTTGACTAACTTTAGTGTTGGTAACGATATCTATGTAGACGGATTACGTTTTACAGATAACGCTGCTTCTGGATCGTTTAACAACAGAGCTGCTTTATTAAATGTATGGCAACAACCAGGTGACAATGCTTTTGTACCTGCTTTTGATAGCCCAACTTTTAACACGTTTGCACAGAGATCTACTGCTCAGTTAAGAGATGGTTCTTTCTTAAGATTTAAGAATGTAACGTTAGGATACACAATTCCTAAGTCTGTATTAGATAAGACTAAACACGTTAAAAACATAAGGTTATATGCTACAGCAACAAACCTTATTACTATAAAAGGAAGCGACTTAGAAGGTATTGATCCAGAGGTAACAGATACAAGTGCTGCTTTAGGACAAGGAGAAACTTTCTTTACTCCACCACAATCAAAGTCTTTCATCTTTGGAGCAACGATCCAATTATAATATAAAACCAAATAACAATATGAAAATTTTTAAATACACACTTATTTTCCTTTTGAGCGTAGGGTTCTACTCTTGTGAGGACGATTTAGACATACTGCCAGAAGACGATCAGTCTCCTGAGCAAGTATTCTCTAGTGAAGCAGGTGCAAACGGTGCACTAGTAGGGGTTTACAGTCTTGCACAGCAAGATGATGTACTTAACGGTACTTCTGCCCTAGCTACAGAATGGCAGTCTGATAATGTTGATTTTGTAGGGTCTTTCCCAACATTTAATGACATTAGAACGTATGACACAAGATCTACAAATACTTCTATACAGGGTATTTATGATGATAGTTATGAAGTAATTAATGCTGCAAACAGAGTAATTGCTTTTGTACCAGAAATTGCAGATGAGACTTTTCTTGAAGAAGATAGAGCAAACATTGTTGCGCAAGCAAAATTTATGAGAGCCCTAGTATACTTTAAGCTTGCAGATCTTTTTGCTCAACCACTTCAAGTAGGTGGAGGTACAAACCTAGCTGTGCCATTAGTAGTTAACCCAGTTAATCCTAGTACGGCTACAGATGAGGAATTATTCCCAAAAAGAGCAACACTTAATGAAGTGCACACACAGATTGAGATTGACCTTGTAGATGCAATTCCTGCACTTACAAATAGTGATAACTCAAGAGCAACGCAAGCAGCTGCACAGCAGTTACTAGCACGTCTGTACTTATATCAAGAGCGTTTTGAAGAAGCTGCTAGCCTATCTAACGATGCGATAAACAGTTCTTTCCAACTAGCGGAGAATTATGAGTTTTACAATGACCAGTCTCCAGAGCACTTATTTACATTAGTAAACACATCTGCAGATGGACAAGACTCAGGAGAAGGATTCTCAGGTCTTACTAACCCAGCTCCTACAGGTCGTGGTGATGCACCATTTACAGATAACTTAATTGCTGCATACCTTGAAGAATTCCAAATTGATGAAGATGGAAACCCACTTCTTGATGATGAAGGAAACCCAGTACCAGATGCTAGATACACAGATCTTATTCAGATAGGTACATCTGCACCAGGTAACGCACGTGTATTTACTGCAAAGTTTCCTGACGGAGTAAACAATGCAGATAACGCACCAGTACTTAGAATTACAGAAGCATACCTTACAAGAGCCGAGGCTAACTTAAGAAACGGTTCATCTATAGGAGCAGATCCTCTTACAGATATCAACCTACTTAGAGCACGTGCAGGTCTTGTAGCACTTACTGCTGTAACACTTGATGATATCTTAAACGAGCGTCGTAAAGAACTTGCCTTTGAAGGGCAACGTAGAATGGACTTGTTAAGAAATGGTCTTGACTTAAGAAGAGCAGGAATGCCTAACGAAGTGGAGAGCGCATTTGGAGCAGATAAAACAATCTTCCCTATCCCGAATAGAGAGATTGAGCTATCTCAACTTGAACAAAATCCAGGATACTAAATCATTTAGATTCCACTAGATGTATTAAATCCCTAGCTAGCCACTAGGGATTTTTTTTGCTCTATTTTCAATAACTATCATTTTATAAAACTGTAGCATTTCATAAATCATTTGTACATTAACCACATAAAACAGCAAATCATACTTATGAAACTAAAACTCGCAGCAGTAGCCTTTTTGGTATTCGCTTTCGCGAAAGCGCAAAACAATCTAGAGCAACAAATTAATGATATAGAATCTAAGGTCATAGAGTGGCGTCGTGACTTTCATCAAAATCCAGAACTAGGAAACAGAGAGTTTAAAACTGCCGAAAAAATAGCCACACACCTCAAATCCTTAGGGATGAAGGTACAAACCGGTGTTGCCAAAACTGGAGTTGTAGGTATACTAGAAGGAAAGCGGAAAGGAAAAGTACTCGCACTACGAGCAGATATAGATGGGTTACCTGTAAAAGAACGTGCAGATTTATCGTTTAAATCTGAAGCAATGGGAGAATATCGTGGTGAGGCAGTGCCTGTAATGCACGCCTGTGGTCACGATACACACATCGCAATCCTTATGGGCGTGGCAGAGATACTTGCAAAAAATAATGACTTTGCAGGAACCGTAAAATTCATCTTTCAACCAGCCGAAGAAGGTGCTCCTCCGGGCGAAGAAGGTGGTGCAGAGCTTATGGTAAAAGAAAATGTGCTTAAAAACCCAGATGTAGATGCCATTTTTGGCCTTCACATAGGGTCTGGGCAAGATGTAAATACCATAGCCTATAAACCTGGCGGAATTATGGCCGCTTCACAGAGCTTTGAGATACATATAAAAGGAAAACAAAGCCACGGCTCAACCCCGTGGACTAGTCGTGACCCTATTATGGCTGCCGTAAAGATTATAGATGGTTTACAAACCATCATATCTCGTGAAATCCCTCTCACAGACGAGGCTGCAGTATTATCTATAGGTAAAATTAATGCGGGAGTACGTAGTAATATTATACCAGAAGAAACACATATAGTAGGTACATTACGTACACTAGATTATGATATGCAAACCTATATTAATAACCGGATGAAGGAAATGGTGCCAGCAATAGCAGCTGCATACCGTACAGAAGCGACTATTACCATACCAGAAGGGTATCCTATTACATATAATGATGAAGACCTAACCGCTCAAATGTTACCATCACTAGAGAAGGCGGCTGGCAAAGAAAACGTACACGTAATAAAAGCAATTACCGGGGCAGAAGATTTTTCATTCTTTCAGAAAGAAGTTCCTGGGCTTTATTTCTTCTTAGGAGGTAAAACTCCAGGTACCACAGAGGCGTTTCCACACCACACACCAGATTTTTATATAGATGAAAGCGGGATGCTACTAGGTGTAAAAACGTTTGTACAAATGACACAAGACTATCTAGGGCAATAACCCCTACTCTAGTATCATACATTGTTATACATTAGACCGTAAATAGCTATAAGTTATTTACGGTTTTTTTATACACAAATTCCTCATAAACTATAAAATTCGTTATATAACTATAAAAATAGTTGTTTAACTATATTTTTCGTTGTATGTTTGAATCATCAATCAAATCATTCGTATACAATCGCTTACAAAGCGCTATTATAAAAATTGTTTCTTATGGATAAACTCACAAATAAAGAAGAACAGGTTATGCACGCTTTATGGAAGCTTGAGCGCGCCTTTGTAAAAGAGGTCGTAGCCGCATTACCAGAAGGCAATCATTACAATACAGTTTCTACCATTATAAGGAATCTGGCAGATAAAGGATATGTAGGGTACCAAGCCTTTGGAAAAACACACCAGTACTTCCCTACTGTGTCTTTAGAATCATATCGTAAGGAGTTTATGGAGACGACTACTCAAAAGTATTTTGGTAACTCGTATAAGAATATGGTTTCCTTTTTTGCCAAAGAAGAAAAGATCTCTGCAAATGAGCTTAGGGAGATACTAGCAATCATAGAAAAAAAATAAGCTTATGGAAACGCTCATACTCCTTGCAAAAAGTGCCTCTATACTCGGGCTCTTCTATGTAATCTACCTAACCGTACTTTATAAAAACACCTTGTTTACCGCAAAAAGGCATTACTTTATAGCCGGTATCATTGCTGCTATTACCCTTCCTTTTATAGAATTTACACGTGAGATTGAGGTGATTATACCCTCACAACCGCTTGTGATGCCCGCTCTGGATAAAAGCTCAGTAAGTACAGCACCCATCGCTGTAGCATCGCAACCTATAGAACAAGCTATAAACTGGTGGCAAGTACTTGTAATAATATATATAATAGGTATCTGTATAATGCTCTTTAGGCTTTGTGCGCAATACATATCCTTAAGACAGCTCATTGCATCTGGCAGTCGCAGCACAAAAGGGCACTATATATTTGTAGCGGTTACAAGAGCGATAAGTCCGTTTTCTTTCTTTTCAAAAATTGTTTACAATCCTGCGCTTCACACTAAAGAAGAACTAGAGATGATTATCGCTCACGAAAAAGTGCACGCACAACAAAGGCACTCTCTAGATATGCTCTTATCTCAAATAACGCTTGTGGTACAATGGTGTAACCCCTTTGCCTGGTTGTATAAAAACAGTCTTGAGCAAAATCTAGAATACCTAGCAGATCACCAAGCTATACAAGAAATTAAGAATCCAAAACAATATCAACGCACGCTGGTACAGGTCTCATCCCCCTCATTTGCCCCAGCACTTACTAATCAATTTTATCAATCATTTATCAAAAAACGAATCGTTATGATCAATACACCACAATCCCACAAAAACAATCTTTGGAGGTTATCACTTATCATTCCCGTGCTTGCGCTCTTTATGTACTCTTTTAATGTAAAAGAAGTGACTAATTATGTGGAGGAGGATAATACCGCTTTCGCGAAAGCGGAAAAAGACACCACCTATACAAATCAAGGTAGAGATGTTTTCTTTATAGATAGCAATACCACTCCGGCAAAACTAGATCGAATAGAAGACTATGTATCAAACCACTGGGAGAACGTAGCCATTAAGTTTGACAAAAGAAAATTCAATGCGAAAAACACGCTTACTGGTTTCTTTCTACAAGCGAAGTTTGAAAACCAAGAGGCTTTTACCAATAAATTCTCTTTTAATGCAAAAGAAAATACCTCTTGGGAAGGCTATAGCCTAATGATTAATACTGAAAAGGAGATTGTTGTAATGGAGCAAAAAGATGGCACATTTATAAACATCACTCCAGATAAAACAATCATCACAGATGAGAAGCTTGCTGTAAATACAGAAAAAACAGCAGCTCAAGAAAATAATATGACAAAGGATGCACTAGGTCCTAATCCCGTAATAGTTGTGAATAATAACGTTGTACTGGGACAAGAAAAAGAGAAAAGAGTCACAGGTGATAGTATCACAAGCTTACCTCCTGCTCAAGCTATCAAAGCCTACGGAACTATTGCACAAGACGGTGCGCTCATTGTACACAGCAGTCTAAAAGCAGACACCTCACGAGTAGTATCGCGTATAGTACAAGAAACTTATAACTATATCATTACTAAAAACACAACAGACAATGAGATTGATGCGCTCAGTAAAGTAATGAGAGAAAAGCACAACGCTACTCTCAAGGTGAGTGGTATTAAAAGAAATAAGAGTCAAGAGATTACAAGTATTGTAATTAATCTCATAGATGATAAGGGTAATAATAAGAACTATACCTTACAAACACCTAACCCTATTAATGATATTTACATCTATAAGGATGAAAATGGTTTTACAGGTATGGGTAATGTAAATATGAATAAAGGTTCAAAAGCTTCATATGACAATTTGAGAGCTCAGATGGAAGAACGTCGTAAGGCTTTATTGAGCAATAGAGATAGCCTACGCGCCGGTATGGAGCTTCGTAAGCAAGAACTACGCGCTCGTATGGATGAACGTAGAAAACTGCAAGGCCGTACACAAAGCGACTCTATGCGCCAGTACATAATGGCTAGACGTGATAGTATGAAAATGCAAATGAAAGAGCAGCGTGAGGAAATTAAATTAAAAAGGGTAAAGCTTAAGAAAAATAAAACATTATCTCGTGAAGAAGATATGATAAAACGTGGTGGGCTTGATAAAGCAATCTATTACATAAATGATAAAGAGGCTTCTAAAGAAATGATAGATGCCTTAGATCCTACATTTATTAAGAGTGTTACTGTATATAAAGGTGAGAAAGCAATTAAGCTTTATGGAAAAAAAGGAAAGAACGGAGTAATTCAGATAGATACCACCTATTAAATATATCCTCAATTAGTATTTAAGTCCACTTTCCATCAGAAAGTGGACTTTTTTTATGTGCTGTTTTTTACAAGAGTCTCTTGTAAAAAACTGGACAAAAATGATGAAAACACCATTTTAAGCGTATTTATAGCCCTTTTTCCTCTACAGATTTTCAAAAGAGGTCAAAAACCCTCTACAAAACTAACAGATACGGCAATATCAATCAGCACAGGTTACAGTTACCAACACAATCGGAGATAGTTGCATTACACATATAAAGTATTGTTGTTTTTTTAGTTACAATATTGCTGTTAATTTCATTAAAAACTTCTTTTCTATTTGTTTTATCGAGCTCAAGGTGACTTCTTTGCTTCATCAATAACAAACAACGATACAATTACTAATCAAAATCTCACTATTATGAAAACGCCAGTCCACACTCAGAAACAAGTAAAAACAAACAAAGTATTAGGTCTATATACCATCTTTATGGTAAGCCTTAGCATCTCTTACATTGTAACTACCTTTTTACAACTAGGTAAGTAATAATAGTAATCATCAATCACATTCATCAATTAATCACATTCATCAATCAATTTTCATTCATCAATCAATTTTTTAAATAATCATTTTCAATCCAAACCCATTCATTATGACACAAGTAATCATTACCATTTTAGAAATACTTATAGGATAATATATCCTGCGCCTCCTGCCGCATCTAGCATCCCAACTGCTAGACGCATAAGGACCGCATAAAAGCACACGTATATAGTTGTATTTAACTATTATAACCTGTAGCAGAATTAGCCAACTAATAAAGCCGTAACGCATTGCGTTACGGCTTTCTAATTTATATATCTTTGTCTAGATGTCTACTTTCTATAAAACACTAGCAAAACTCAATAAAGCAATCTTACCATCGTATTCTAAACGTGGTCTTGACCTTACACAAGCCACAAAGTTTCAGCTTGCCATTATAGGCTATAGAACGTGGGTTACAAAAAGAGCGTTAGGTTAAATTTTTTCGGCAAGTGCTTGTGCGCTTATCGCTCCGTGGCTGTCAGAATACACAGCGGTTCCATTCTTAATCAATATAATCTGCGGGCTCTGGTGCATTACCTGAAATTTATATCCCACCTCATTAGATACTTCTCTGTACGCCTTAAGATCTAAGTAATAGATATCCAGCTGGTTTGGATCTATATTATATTGTGCCTCTAGCTGGCGTATTGCCATACGGCTTATACCGCAAGTTGTAGAATGCTTAAATATCGCCTGTGGCTTGGTTTCAGAATCTTTTGCAATTTGATCCAGTTGCTCGAGAGTGGTAAGTTGTTTCCACGGCATTGGTGTTTTTTCCTCTTGAGGTTCTTTATCTCCTCCAAAAATCGAATTAAATATTCCCATTCTTCAATATGCTTTTATACAAAGGTAGTCGTTGTGTTTGTGTTACGCTTTCGCGAAAGCGTAAAATAGTTCTTAAACAAGTCATAAAGTCAGTTAATTCAAGCCTTTACAAGACATTATGTCGCAATACCGTATTGGAACAATACTTGACTATTGTCTCTCAAAAAAAGTACAACCAGAAATCATTAGCAAGCGCTTTACAGCAAGTAATGGTCTCTTAAAACATATGAAATGAATATTAACAATTTTACGATAAAGTCGCAGGAGGCCATACAGCGAGCACAGCAAATTGCTCAAGAGCTAGGTCACCAGCAAATAGAAAATGAGCACATTTTTAAAGCCATTTTTGAAGTAGATGAGCACGTAACGCCTTTCTTGCTTCAAAAACTTGATGTAAATGTGCCTTTATTACAGCAAATTTTAGACAGCACCCTTGAGAGTTATCCTAAGGTGTCTGGTGGTGATATAATGCTAGGGAGAGAAGCAAATAAAGCAATCACTCAGGCTAATATTATTGCCAAAAATATGAACGATGAGTATGTCTCTATTGAGCATCTCATACTCGCTATTTTCGAGACAAAAAGTAAAGTAGCCCAAATCTTAAAGGATCAAGGTGTCACTGAGAAGCACCTGCAAGCTGCTATTACAGAAGTGCGCAAGGGTAACCGTGTGACCTCACAAAGTGCAGAAGAGACGTATAACTCACTAAGCAAGTATGCAAAAAACCTTAACGAACTAGCACGCACAGGCAAGCTAGACCCCGTGATAGGTAGAGATGAAGAGATACGTCGCATCTTACAGATTTTAACACGTCGTACCAAGAACAATCCTATACTCGTAGGAGAGCCAGGTACGGGTAAAACCGCCATTGCCGAAGGTCTTGCGCATAGAATTGTAGATGGTGACATCCCAGAAAACTTGCAGAACAAGCAAATATTTGCGCTGGATATGGGAGCGCTTATTGCGGGTGCAAAATTTAAAGGAGAGTTTGAAGAACGTCTTAAAGCAGTTATTAAAGAAGTAACAGAAAGTGATGGAGACATTGTACTCTTTATAGATGAGATTCACACCCTGGTGGGAGCCGGTGGTGGTCAAGGTGCGATGGATGCGGCAAACATTTTAAAACCTGCCCTTGCTCGTGGGGAGCTGCGCGCCATAGGTGCTACCACGCTTGATGAGTATCAAAAATACTTTGAAGCAGATAAGGCCCTGGAGCGTAGATTCCAGAAGGTAACCGTAGATGAGCCAGATACAGAGAGTGCTATTTCTATCTTACGTGGTATCAAAGACAAGTATGAGACACACCACAAGGTGCGTATTAAGGATGATGCTATTATTGCTGCTGTAAAGTTATCACAGCGCTATATTACGAGTAGATTTTTACCAGACAAGGCGATTGATTTGATGGATGAAGCTGCCGCAAAAATGCGAATGGAAATCAACTCTAAGCCAGAAGAGCTGGATGTATTAGACCGTCGTGTGATGCAACTAGAGATTGAGATTGAAGCGATAAAGCGTGAGAAAGATGAAGACAAGCTCAAAAGCCTACGTGCAGATCTAGCAAACCTTAAGGAGGAGCGCAACGATCTTAACGCACAGTGGCAATCTGAAAAGGATATTGTAGAGAGTGTGCAAAGTGCAAAACAAGACATAGAAAACTACAAGCTAGAAGCCGAAAAAGCAGAGCGAGAAGGAAACTATGGCCTGGTAGCAGAGCTACGTTATGGTAAAATAAAAGAGGCTCAAGAGCATCTTGAGGAGCTACAAAAGGATCTTGCAAGTCAAGCAGATACTTCGCTTATTAAGGAAGAAGTAACTAGCGAAGACATTGCAGAGGTAGTTGCAAAATGGACAGGAATCCCAGTGCAAAAAATGCTACAGGGAGAACGTGAGAAGCTACTCAAGCTAGAAGACGAGTTACACAAACGTGTGGTGGGACAACGTGAGGCTATTGTTGCCGTGAGTGATGCCGTACGACGCAGCCGTGCAGGATTGCAAGATCAGAAAAAGCCTATAGGTTCGTTCTTATTTTTAGGAACAACCGGTGTTGGTAAAACAGAACTTGCAAAGGCACTTGCAGAGTACCTCTTTGATGATGAGAATGCGATGACGCGCATAGATATGAGTGAGTATCAAGAGCGTCACAGTGTGAGCCGTCTGGTGGGAGCGCCTCCGGGATATGTGGGATATGATGAAGGTGGCCAGCTTACGGAGGCCGTGCGACGTCGCCCCTACTCTGTGGTGTTGCTCGATGAGATTGAGAAGGCGCACCCAGATACGTTTAACGTGTTATTACAGGTGCTTGATGAAGGTAGACTCACAGATAACAAAGGCCGCACTGCCGACTTTAGAAATGCCATTATCATAATGACTTCAAATATGGGTAGTCATATCATAAAAGAGCGTTTTGAGACCATTCCAGATGTAGATGCTGCAATGGAGTCTGCAAAGGTGGATGTGCTAGGATTATTAAAACAAAACATACGTCCAGAGTTCTTAAATAGAATAGATGACATTGTAATGTTTAGTCCGCTTACGCGAAAAGATATACGTGATATTGTAAAACTGCAGTTCAAGGGTATTAGAAAGATGCTCTCACAGCAGAATATCACGCTAGACGCAACAAAGCAAGCCATAGACTTCCTTGCCGAAGCAGGTTTCCAACCAGAATATGGTGCAAGACCTGTAAAACGAGCAATGCAGCGCGAGGTGCTTAACCAGTTGTCAAAAGAAATTTTGAGCGGTAAAGTAGCATCAGACAGTGTGATACTTGTAGACTCCTTTGACGACAAACTCGTCTTTAGAAACGAAGGAGAACGCACAGGAGAAGAAGAATAAAGATTAATTGATAATTATATAAAGTGGATATCTAGCAATAGGTATCCACTTTTTTTTGTGGTTAAAAATGACTACCATAAAAACTTGATTAACTAAGATTAGAACAATCTTCCTAATTTATCATTGAGTGGAATAGTTAAATCAATAAATTCAAAATTTAAATTATGTGATTTCTTCAGAGGCTCAATCATTTTAACTAAAGATTTTCTATCCTTCGTTATGTAAGCATCAATTTTCCTATTATGAATTTGAGAGAATAGCTTAATATCGTTTATGATAACTTTTCTTTGTTCTGATTCCCTTAAAGTTTCATTCCCTTTAAGCTCTAAAAAAAAGCCACCAGCAATTTTAGCATCTGCATAATCAAATTCTACTAGCCTAAAAGTATTAAGTGAAAGTAAATTGTCTGGATTATCACCAACTGCATATTCACTAACTACTATAGTTGAAAGAAACATTTCTATTCCATTTTCCAAGAAATACTCGAAGTAATCTTTTGCATTTTGATGATATTCATCATCCGATTTTAATAATCGAATACAAAAGGAATTATCTAAAAGAACATTTCTTATTCCTTTCATATTCCATCTGTTTTTAAATCATCAATCCAAGAGTCAACATTTGTAATTTTATTCAAATTTACAGAAGCTTTTTCAATAACCTTTTCTAATAGAGACTTATTAAATACAGGCTTGTATTGTATAAATTCAAGTAATTCTAAATCCGACAATTTTTCATCTTTTAAACTTTTCTTACCCCTGACTTTTATTCCATAAGGTTTGTAAGTTTTCTTTTCACCATTCATTATCTGCTCTTTTGTTGCAGAAACAGTTAGATTACCAAATTTTTTAGTGCTAATATGCAAATTCGGATTTTTACCACCTTCTTGATAAATTTCACCATAAAGATAAAATTCACTTTCATAAAAAGTTGGAGCAATCATTTCGAAATTTGTAGAATAATCAATCACTAAAGATGAATCTTTAGAAATTGAATTGTTAAACTCGATTACATAACCTTCCTTAACTGCTCTTTTTTGAAACTTATCAATTATTGATTGTCTTTTATAATCTAGAAAATCAAGATTATTACGACTTCTAATCTCCGTAGTTAAACCATTAAATAATATGACAGCTGTAATTGGCAGAAAGAATTTGTGCTTTGCAGAACCTTCTTCAATGTCATAAGAAATGTGTGGTCGATTTTGTTTTTCTTTTCGATTGGGATATAAAAAAGACTCGACATCTGATATAAAGTCTTTTACCTCATTGATATCAATATCTTTAGGACTTAAGGAATTATCCTTATTTGTCACTCTCAATTCTATATAACCTTGTTCTTCCACGATTCTAAAATACAAATTTACTTAATATAAAATAGTTTAGCCTCAATATAAAAGAGTTTAAAAAAGTATACTTCGGCAATACTTAGTTAAGGGTTCTAGGCTAATTTCAATCCATAATTCACATCCCAGAACCATCCTCAATTTATCCTTTCGCGAAAGCGTCATCTTTCTCAAATACTTGTATATTTAAACAATCAATAAAAAAACAATCAAATAGGCTCAACAGCAGTTCCAATAGTCAACGAAGTTGTACTCGCTTTATGAAGTGACCTGTTGAAAGCAATTTAAGAAATAGAGTTATGGGATTATTTGATATTTTCAAATCTAAGAAAGAGATTAAATCTGATTATATCCCTGGGATGGGTGAATTAATTTTTTCTGCCGAGCATAACGAAAATGCCTGCCGAGGGAAAATAAATCTTACAAATTTAGAATACAAAACTGAAATTGTTTTTCCATCGGACAGTAATAATATAACCGACTATCAATTAGCCTACTTCAAAAGAATTAATGATAATATTAAGGATATATTAGATTTTGCATCTAAAATGCCAAATTCAAAAATTGTATTATCTAAGTGTAGAGTAGATTCTGTTTCAATACCTAATCGAGAAAATAATAGTTATGATATGGATGCGGAAATAGTCGTAACTCAAAAAGAAAAGGCCAATATTTATGGAAGGACTATTTATTCTTTGATAATGGATGAACTAAAAGTCGCTAAAATTATAACCATTGTATAACGGCTTACAACAAAGAACTGAGTTAAAAAAAACAAACTTACTTCGGGTGCGCTCAGCACAAGCAGTTGAGCTACCTTCAATCTATAATTTTCTTCGTAGAGTCTTCCTGATTTAACCCTTTCGCGAAAGCGTCATCTTTTTAATAAACGTATCTTAAAAAATCACACTGAATTATAAAATTCGTTCGTGTGATTGTATATTTGATAGTATCAAATGATAGTATCAAAAATGAAACCGCCTTACGAAATAACATCGTCTATTTTAAAGCTAATCACTTCTATTTCAGAAAAAATAGGAGAAGTTAATGCTAGTTATCTAGACAGACCTTCTCCTAAGCTGAGAAAGCAGAATAGAATAAAAACGATTCATTCTTCGCTTAAAATAGAAGGAAACACGCTTACAGAAGAACAAATCACAGCCCTTTTAGAAAATAAAAGGGTGATAGGTCCTCAGAAAGATGTACTTGAAGTCTTGAACGCCATTAAGATTTATGAGAATTTAGAGCAATACAAACCTTCTAATGAAAAATCCTTCTTAAAAGCCCATAAAGCTTTGATGGAAGGGTTAATTGAGAAATCTGGAATATATAGAAAACAAGGTGTTGGAATTGTAAAAGGATCTAAAGTTGAGCATCTAGCTCCTCCTTTTGAAAATGTGCCTTATTTAATGAAAGACCTCTTTGAGTATCTTAAAAAGTCTGATGAAATTGAATTGATTAAAAGTTGTGTTTTTCATTACGAAATGGAGTTTATACATCCATTTTTGGATGGAAATGGTAGAATGGGAAGATTATGGCAAACATTAATTTTGATGGAGAAATATCCAATCTTTGAGTTTTTGCCTTTTGAAACCCTAATTAGTAAAGATCAAGAGAAGTATTACAAAGCGCTGGCTGAGTCTGATAATGCAGGGAAATCCACTGCCTTTATTGAATATATGCTCAATGTAATTCACACTTCAATTAGTGAATTGTTAGATTTTAACAACCGAACATTAAGTGCAAAAGACAGACTAGCCTACTACGTCACCCTGGATAAAACCGAATTTACTAGGAAAGATTATATGGATACTTTTAAAGACATCTCTTCTGCGACGGCAAGTAGAGATTTAAAAAAAGGAGCTGAATTAGGTTTGTTTGAAAAAATTGGAGAAAAAAATAAAACAATTTATCGTTTGAAATAACTGAGCACGACTAAAATTTGTTTAATTAAATAATTCGGATTCTAATTCGAACTCGAGTCTTCACCCCTATTTCAATTAATAATTCACATCCTAGTACCTTACTCAACAAAGGCTTTCGCGAAAGCGTCATCTTTCTTAAATACTTGTATATTTAGACAAGCAATTAAAAAACAAGCACACGTAAAATGTATCTTCAAATCAGACTAAAATAAACCGTTTCTTATGCAGTGGCTCAAATCACCATATCCTTTGTTACAAAACACTAGATACAAGTGGTTATTTGCATTATTGTCAGGCGTTTTTGTTTACCTGTTTTTAATAGCTTTTGGACCTTTTGGTGCGGGACAGTCTATAAATTATAAATATGCATTCTTAGCGGGTTTTGGAGTTTCCGTTTTTCTGGGTGTTTGTGTAACCTACTTTGTTCTACCTAAATTATTTCCGGCATTTTTTCGTCCAGAAAAATGGACTATAGCAAAGGAAATTATATTACTATCAACCTGCATCTTGATAATAAGTACTTTTAATTCCTTTCATTACTACTATTGGCGAGGTGATGGTGCCTTTTATAAAACCTTTTTTAGTTTTCTTAAAATCACTACTTCAATAGGGATTTTCCCTATTGTAGGTTTAATCTTTTTTACAGAACGTACACTTTCAAAACAAAACCTCAATAAAGCACAATTACTTTCTACTAAGCTACAACACCCAGCTGTAGAAGAAACGGTTACAGTACAAATACAAGAAGAGAGTGTAAAAGCAACGCCTATTGCAATGCAATTATCGCAGTTTATATATGCACGATCAGAAGGGAATTATGTGACGATATTTTATCTAGATGAGAGTACGCTTTCGCGAAAGCTAATTAGGCTTTCTTTAAAACAGCTTGAACAACAATTTGAAAATCACTCTCAGGTAAAACGTTGTCACCGCTCCTACCTTATTAATACGGAACATATAATAGCTATTGATGGTAATGCAAGATCGCTCACTATACAACTAGATAAAGTACCTACGAGTATTCCCGTCTCTAGATCTTTTTCAAAAGCCGACTTTTACTAGCCTTCCCGTTCATCACAAAAGTGGCACATACGTCCCATTTTAATATAACGTATTGATTTACAGTATATTTTTGGGATAAATAAATTTTAAAACATAGACTTATGAAAAATCGTATTCACATCATCTTACTCTCAATGGCAGGAATCTTGTTACTAAGTAGCGCTGCACGTATGGAATTAAACAAAGGAAATTCTGATCTTAAAGTACAACTTAATGAGGTGGCCACTTATAACCCTGTGAGGGAAACAAAAAATCTTGAAGTGTCTGAAGCTGCTGTTGCGTGGCATATGGATCATATTTATTTAATGGTCAATCAATTATATAAAGCACTCGCATATTCTGATGAAAACAATTATAAAGCAGAATCTAATATGGCACGTGATTATGTCTTCACTAATAATATGCTGCCTAGGGGAAAAGCTACTGCACCAGAGGCTGTAACACCAAAAGGAAAAATAACAATCGAAATCTTACAAATGCATTATGATGAAGCGCTTGCAACAGTTGAAAAGTTCCCTACACTTGAAGAAAATAAGCACTTTAATCATCCTATTCTTGGAACATTGAATAGAGATGAAACCATTAAGTTTCTCGCTATTCATACAGAACATCACCTTAAGATTATACGCGATATTTTAGAAGACAAGTAGTTTTCTGATTGTTTTATGAAGTGCCAATTGCTATTTTGAAATACAGAGGTGACTGCATAGTTGATTTTTACAAATCTCTAAACCTAAAATGGCTCACTTGAATTTAAAAAATATTGTAGCACATGTATAAACTATTTACATAAGAGTTTTAAATTATTAGGTGACACATTATAGGCTTTACCAAAAAAGGGTAAGCCTATATTCTTTCTTAAATACTCGTATATTTAAAGAATCAATTGAAAAACAAAAAACAGGTACTACCGCAAGGCTTGTACTGAGCTTGTCGAAGTATGCCACACTCACTTTATGTAGTGTTTTTGTTGTGCAACAAGCTGAAGAAATGAAACTAAAAACAATAATATTAGCAATGGGAATTCTATCATTTCTATTTAGTTGTAAAAAAGAGAATAGATATACAGATAAGCACGGAAACGTGATAATTGAAAAAGGTGACGAAACTTTCATAATTCCAGCCGAATATGAAAAGACTGGAGCGGCTTATAAAATATTTTTACGAAATGAGACTGATAGAACAGTTACGTTAGAAAATAAATTCACTTTAAAGCCGAATGAAGAAAAAATATTCGAATTTGTAGACACGGATTCTATTCTATTTGATTTTGGAGCTAAAATATTTTTTGGAGACACTGGACTTGAAGTCAATGATAAAAAAGGCGACTTAGCTGGAATTGGCGGTGAATATTGGGATAAGTACAAAGTACCTGATGATGTGGAATATGGATTTGTAATAGTTGCACCAGGTAAAGGAGATATACCGACGGAATAAAAAAAAGGAAGTTGCCAACAATAAACTAAGCTGTATTCCAAGTGTATTTTTTGATTAATTTCTTGCATAATTAGGATTATAAAAATAAAGTGCAGCTACACTAAGGCACGATAAATGTATATAGGTGCGTGTTTGATAGCAATAGCTATCTTTGTAACACACGCCTATGATGATGAAAAAAATACAATGCTTATTTATACTCTTCTTTGCGCTAGCGCTTAACGCGCAAGAAAACTACTACGTTTTTCATGGTGATACCTATAATGAGGAGGCTTTTCAAGCCAAACTAAAATCTATTGAGCAGGTGTATGGTGCGCAAGGAAATTGGAAATACACAAAAGCCAACTTCAAAGTTCGCCATTCTCGTGTGCGACAAGACTCCATTATACAAGAGGTCGAGGTGATGCTATCGCAATCTAATAGCGCTCCTCTAGATATTAATGTAGGTGTGAATGGTTTAATTAATAAACCCCTACCCGACTTTCAGCTGCAAGATCTTGCAAACGGGCTTAAGTCTAAGGATAGTTATAATGATAAAATTACACTCATTAACTTGTGGTTTACGAGCTGCCCTCCTTGTATCGCAGAGATTCCATATCTCAATGACCTTAAAAAGCAATATGAAGATCGTGTAAATTTTGTAGCCATCACTTTTGAACCAAAAAGCAAAATCGACGCTTTTCTAACTAAGAAACCTTTTGATTTTGAGCACCTAGTAGATGGTGCCAGCTATTTAAAACAGGATTTAAAAACAAATACCTATCCTAAACTTGTATTTATGGATCGTAGTGGTACCGTACGTTTTGTAGAAAATGCAGTGATGGCTCAAGGAAGAGGCCCAGCAGCAGAGGTTACAGAAATTCTTAAGGAACACCTAGATTACTTACTCGCAGATAACTAATGAAAAACACCCCAGCCCCAACTCCAGATTACTCCCCTCAAGAGGAACGTCTTAATATATGGACACACGGTTTTGGTTTTGTAGCAAGTGTATTTGGGTTGATATTATTTTGCTTTCGCGAAAGCGTAACTACAACCGCCACCATAAGCCTTATCGTTTTTGGAATAAGTTTATGTGTGTTATACTTTGCCTCTACAGCTTATCATAGCGCGACAAAACCTTTACGTAGAGCAAGACTTAAAATATTTGATCACGCTGCAATCTATGTACTCATTGCGGGCACATACACGCCTTTTACGCTAGTTACTCTAGATGGCGCTACTGGGTGGTGGATTTTTGGGATAGCCTGGTCTATCGCTCTCTTTGGGATTATATTAAAACTCTTCTTTACCGGACGATTTGATATCCTTTCTACTATCCTTTATGTGATGATGGGATGGCTTATTGTTTTTGCATATAAACCATTACTAGCAAATCTTGATCCTGCTGGTGTGCAATGGTTATTTGCAGGAGGTATTTTATATACGATAGGGGCTGTACTTTACAGTATATCCCGCATTCCTTATAACCACGCGATTTTCCACGTATTTGTATTGGGAGGATCTTTTGCACATTTTATGGCGGTCTACTTTTATGTAGGAGTTGCTTAGACCATAAAGAGCCAGTAGTTTTACATTATATAAATAAAAAACCGCCTGCAATTTCTTGCAGGCGGTTTTTATATGTGGTCGTAAGGTTCTAGTTAAAGATGTAACGTAACCCTACTTGTGCTTGCCATCTGTTAAGAAGGCTTGCATCTGTACCAAAAGTTTGTGTTAACTCCTCATTATAAGTATATGTAGGAACACCATCTGTAACAGATACACTTACTGGCTGTATACTGTTAGGCTGCTCTACAAGTCCCCAATCTGAACTGATAAGGTTACCCACATTAAGGATGTCAAGGCTAAACTGTAATGTGTTTTTCTTTCCTTTTACATTAAAGTTATAATCTTGAAGTAAACGGAAATCTACACGACTTCTCCAAGGTGCAAGTGCTCCATAACGCTCTGCATAACCGCCTCTGTTTTCGCTCAGGTAATCATCTTGCTGGATGTACTGCTCAAATGCTTGTGCTTGCTCTGGCGTAACAAAGTTTTGCTGTGCTAGCTCGTCTGCAGTAGGGATATAGATAAGGTCATTAAAGTTACTACCGTCACCGTTTATATCACCAGCATATGTGTAGTTAAAACGTCCTCCTCTAGCCCACTCTCCAAAAGCAGAAACTGTAGTTGCAAATTTGCCATCTCCGTACTCAAATTTCTTTGATGCTACTGCGATAATACGGTGTTGATCACCATAACGAGAGTTTGCAAGGATATCATCATTTGCGTTTCCTCTTATTGCGTTTGCATTAAAAGCATCTCCTGTTATCTCTGCATCAATAGAGTTTACATCTTTTGAGTCAAGGTAGTTATAAGCAAGACTTGCATATAAACCGTTGCTGAAAGACTTCTCTGCCTTAAATGTTGCGTTATACGTACGTCCAGAGTTTGAGTTTGTAAATACATACGCATTTGTAGGACCTCCAAACTGGTTTGTAGCAAAGTCTGACGTCTGGTAGATAGGTCTGTTATCTACACCTTCTAGTGTAGCAGATGGATCATTAAGTGCCCAGTTCTGTACGTGTGCAGCGTTAAGATCTTCTGTATAAGAAAGATCTGCAGTAAGAACGATACCATTATCAAAACGGTAATCTGCTCCTATGTTAGATCTCCATACTTGTGGCCATTTAAAATCTTGATCTACCGTCTGGTAGAAGAAGAAATCTACACCTTGCACTTGGTTACCTAACCATACAAATGGGAAACGACCTGTAAATACTCCAGTTCCTCCACGTACTTGGAACGTCTTATCTCCTTTTACATCCCAGTTAAAACCTAATCTAGGTGACCATAAGAATGCGTTATCTGGAAGTACTGTACTGTCTAATAAGATATCTTCTCCAGTTGCTGGGTCTACATACACGTTATCTGCCTGGTAAGTACCTTTTCTATCAATATTCTCTTGAATCTTGTCTTTAGTATCAAAGTATAAAGGCTTATCAAATCTCATTCCTAGTGTAAGTGTAAAATCTTCACTCATTTTCCACTGGTCTTGAGCATAAAGGCTAAACTGTCCTACGTTAGTCTCTGCAAGTGACCATCCGTTTGGATCACCTATAGGTAAACCGTTGTTTTCATTAAACTCTGCCTCTGCAGCAGTAAATGTATCTTGGTAACGATCTATAAGGAACTGCTGGAAAGCATCTAGATCTGTCTCACCTGTTACATCATTTATGTAATCTGTATCTGCGATACCGTCTCCATCAAGATCTGTTTCTTGATCTATTGCTACACTCCCGAATAAATCAAAACCATAACCGGTAAGGTTAAAAGAGTTATAGAAGCTGAATTTTTCAAAAGAAGTACCAAGCGTGATTGTGTGATCACCAGATACAATGTTTAAGTTGTTTGTGATTTGAAAAACTTCTTGCTCAAGCTTGTTTCCTATTGAGAATGGCTCGTGACCTGCAATGATATAGTTCTGACCTCCTTTTGTAATGTTTATAGAAGGTGCTGGCGTAGAGAATGGCTCTCTAAAATCATCAAAGAATGTGTAACCTGCCTGAAACTTGTTTGACACGTTAGGTGCAAATTCACTATTCCACTCTAGTTGGAAAGAGTCTATGTTATTATTTATTGCATATCCTGCATTTTCAAACTGTATTGTAGACTGGCTTGGTCCACGTAATGCAATTGCATTAGGGTTTGCCGGGTTATCTTTAGAAGATCTTAGTAAGTTATATACTAATGCAACACGGTTTTTATCATTTACGTTCCAATCTAACTTAAATAATGCCTTTGTAGAACCTGCATCAAAGTTAAATCCTTCATATCTACCTGGATCGTAAGAGCTTCCATCTGCATAAGTAATACTACTTAATGCTGCAGAGACTGCATCTAGATCTGATGGTAATACACGTGACTCATTAATAGCTCCTGTATTACGGTTAGGTGCCCAAGGTGCTCCTAGGTCAGAACGGCTCTCATCTTCAAAGTTTGCAAAGAAGAAAAGTTTGTTCTTAATGATAGGACCTCCTATACTTATACCATATGTGTTCTGGCTTAAGTCTGCCTTAAAAACGTCATCACCAGCAACTTTTCCACCAGTAAGATCTTCGTTTCTATAAAAACCGTAAACAGTTCCTTTAAACTCATTAGTACCACTCTTAGTTACAGCATTTACAGATGCTCCTGTAAATCCAGAAAGAGTTACATCATAAGGTGCAGTAGTTACTTGAATTTGCTCAATCGCATCAAGAGAGATAGGCTGTGATCCTGTCTGTCCTCCTGGAGTAGCAGCATCAAGACCAAATGGGTTATTAAAAACCGCTCCATCAAGACTAAAATTGTTAAACTGATCATTACGACCTCCAAAAGATCCATTACTAGAAGCACTAGGCTCTAGACGGTAAAAATCTGCAGCAGATCTTGAAATCGTAGGTAAAGCCTTAAGCTGGCGCTCTCCTACATTTGTAGCAGATCCCGTACGTCCATCACTAAAAGTGTTGTTACGGCTACCTGTAATTACAACTTCTTCAAGAGCATTACTATCTTCAGATAGTGTTACCTCTACATTATAAGTTTCTCCTAAGTTAAGAGTCACTCCAGTGTATTCTTGTGCTTGAAAACCTACATAACTTACCGTTATTGTATAAGGTCCTCCCACACGTAAATTAAAAAGATTAAAACGACCATCAAAATTTGTGATCGCTCCATACGTAGTACCAGTAGGTGTGTGTACCGCTACCACGTTTGCACCAGGAAGCGTTTGCTCACCAGCGTTTACAACTCCAGAGATAGCAGAAGTAGTCGTCTGTGCGCCTACAGCTACTGCCATTAGAAGTGTTACTAAAAATAAAAGTTTTTTGAACATAAGATTTTTGTAAAATTATTTTGCGCGAATTTAAGAAGTTGTTAACACTTAATAAACCTTAAGTTAATTTTATTTTCACAATTAATTAACAATTGTGAAAATATTATTTATGGGTATTACGCTTTCGCGAAAGCGTAATAAAACCCCACAAAACTTATCACATAGACAATTAAGCTGTTGAATATTTGCACTCTTACCATACAACGCGCATTGAAAGAAAGTTCTACCTTTGTACCCTATGATAAGTAATCAAAAAAATCAGCAACAAATTCTAGCAAAATTAGGAATCACCTCACTTAACGAGATGCAGGAGGCGGCACAACTTGCCATACATTCTGCAAAGGAAGTGATATTACTATCTCCTACAGGTACTGGTAAAACGCTTGCGTTTTTACTACCTGTAATTGCAGAGTTAGACTTAAGTATAGAAGAAGTACAACTACTTATAGTCGTACCTTCTAGAGAGCTTGCCATACAGATTGAAAACGTTGCCCGCAATATGGGTACGGGTTATAAGATACACGCAGCTTATGGTGGTCAAAGTTTTAATACAGATAGACAAGCCATAAAGCACCGTCCAGCAATATTAATAGGAACACCAGGTAGACTTGCAGACCACCTACGTAGAGAAACTTTTTCTACAGATCACATCAAAACGCTTGTGCTTGATGAATTTGACAAATCACTAGAAGTAGGTTTTGAAGGAGAGATGACAGAGATTATGAGCTTTTTACCTGCTTTAGAAAAAAAGGTGCTCACCTCTGCAACCCAAGGTGTAGATATACCACGCTTTGTAGGTCTTAACAGCCCTGTAGAAGTAGATTATTTACATCAAGGGGGTTCTAAGCTAGAAATTAAAGCGATTATATCACCAGAAAAAGATAAGCTAGACACGCTTGTAAAAGCTTTATGTCACTTAGGTGATCAACCGGGTATTATTTTCTGTAACTTCAAAGATACCATCTCTAGAATAAGTGATTATCTCAACGATCACGGTATCGCACACGGCACTTTTTATGGAGGAATGGAGCAGCGTGAGCGCGAGTTATCACTTCTTAAATTTAGAAATGGCACACACCAGCTACTGCTAGCAACAGATCTTGCTGCACGTGGTATAGATGTACCAGAAATCAAGTTTATTATACATTACCACCTTCCTATTCACTCTGAAGAGTTTACACACCGTAATGGTCGTACGGCTCGTATGCAGTCTGAAGGTACGGCTTATGTACTACACTGGCGCAACGAGCGACTGCCAGATTTTATGCCGGTAATGGATGAAGAGTATTTACACGACAGAGAGATACCAGAAGGATCACAGTGGACGACCCTTGAGCTCTCTGGTGGTCGTAAAGACAAGATATCAAAAGGTGATATCGCTGGCTTTTTCTTTAAAGAAGGAAATGCACAACGCGAGCAACTAGGAACCATTGAGGTCAAAAACACTCAATCTTTTGTAGCGGTCCACAAAAGTGCTGCTCAATCGTTTATAAAAAAGTTAGATAACAAGCGTCTTAAAAAAGCAAAATTGAGGATACGACTAGCTTAGTCATATCCTCAATTTTACATTTATTGCTGGTATGAGTAGTTATAATTACTTCACATCTACAAAGCGCTCAAACCATTTGTATAAATCACCACGTGTGATTACTGCGCCTTCTCTTATGAGTTTAAACTTATCTGCATTGCGATCTTCACTATAGTCTTTACTTGCGCTCATAAATACCACATCATCATCACCTAAGTTTTCCTTAAGCCATCCATACCCTTCTGCGGTAGTAATATCTATGTTTTCTTTATTGATTTTTATGGCTATAAGTGCCATATTGTTTTCTCTTAAAAAGAAAAGGTGCATCTGGTTAGGCGAGATATGCTCTAGGTATTGAGCCTTTGTGAGTACACCTTCCCATACTAGGTCAGAAAAGACGTCTATCTCTTCTTCTGCAACGAGGGGTTGTTTTTCTTTAATAGTTGCCCACTCATCTGCGGTGATAGACTGGGTAGCTAGAAAGTTTATAAACTCTGGGTGTAATTCTTCTAGTTGTTCTTTTGTAAGGCGAGCGTATTTCATTGTGTGATATTTTTTCGCGAAAGCGTATTTAAAAAATATAGTTCATAAAAAAACCGTCCTTATATGATAAGAACGGTTTTTAATCTATTTACTTAAGACTTAGTTTGCTTCTGCAACTACGTCAAAAGGAAGTGTAGCTACCACATCTCTGTGGAAACGTACTTTTGCTTCATAGTTACCTAAACGTTTTACTGTGTTACCAGCGATAGCGATATACTTTTTGTCTACCTCTACTCCTTCTTTTGCTAGGTATTCTGCTACGTCTGCATTTGTAATAGATCCGAAAAGTTTGTCTCCGTCTCCAGTTTTTGCCGATATCTTAACTTCTAAAGCGTTAAGTTTATCTGCCTGCTTCTGTGCATCATCTACAACTTTTTGCTCTTTGTGAGCACGTTGCTTTAGGTTTTCTGCAAGTACTTTCTTTGCGCTAGGCGTAGCAAGTACTGCGTGACCGTTAGGGATTAGGTAATTTCTACCGTATCCGTTTTTTACTTGTACTATATCGTCTGCAAATCCTAGATTCTCAACGTCCTTCTTTAATATAAGTTCCATCTGTTATCTAGTTTCTATTTATATAAATCAGTTACATAAGGCATCAATGCAAGGTGACGAGCTCTTTTTACAGCTACAGACACTTTACGTTGGTACTTTAAAGAAGTTCCTGTAAGACGACGTGGTAACAATTTACCTTGCTCGTTTACAAAACCTGCTAGCCAGTCTGCATCTTTGTAATCTACATACTTGATACCAGATTTCTTAAAGCGACAGTACTTCTTTGCTTTGTTAGTTTCAATATTAAGAGGAGTAAGATATCTGATATCTCCGTCCTTCTTTCCTTTTGCTTGTTGTTGTAAAGATGCCATAACTTACGCTTTTTGCTTTTTTAGTTTTTCACGTCTTCTTTCAGCCCACGAGATCGCGTGCTTATCCATTGCTACCGTTAGGTAACGCATAACGCGCTCGTCACGGCGAAAAGCTAGTTCGTAATCATTGATAGCTTGTCCATCAACAGTAAATTCAAGTAAGTGGTAAAAACCGCTTTTCTTGTTTTGAATAGGATATGCAAGCTTTTTTAAGCCCCAATCCTCTTTACTAATCATCTTAGCACCCTTTTCTTTAAGAAGACCTTCGTACTTCTTTACTGTTTCCTTTATCTGATCATCAGATAAAACGGGATTCAAGATGAAAACAGTTTCGTAATGGTTCATATAATATGAGTTAAATTAAAAATGAGTGCAAAAGTAAGGATTCTCTTTTGATTTTCAAACAGCTATTTCTATATATTCTAAAAAACTTCTTCCCTTGTATGATGTATAATTAATAAGGTATGTACTTACGCTTTTGCGAAAGCGTAAACATTACAATTTTTGTAAGACAACCTACTATAACATATAACTAGAGTCTAGTCATTATTTAACTTACATTCAGACTGTTAAAAACTATATTTGTTAAATTTTTAATAATCATTTTGTAAGAATTATATGATATACTACTTATTAAGCCACATTGCGCTCACTACCAATACTGTGGGTTCGCAGCGATTTTAAAAATCATAATTTTTAGAAATTGCAGCTCGACAAAAAACGTAATTATCCGATGAAAGTCACTTTTTTGTTGGTTTTATGGAGTTTTTTACCTAATATTGACGTGCTTAACCTATTAAACAAATAAATCACTGTGGACGGAGTATTATTAGATTGTGCAGTTGTAGATGATTCTAGCTTACAAAGACTGGCTATTGTAAAGATGATTAATGATCATCCTAACCTACGATTAGTAGCCGAATATAACAATGCCATTGAAACAAAGAATGGTCTTTTAGAAACAAAGGTTGATCTTATCTTCTTAGATATTGAAATGCCTATACTTTCTGGATTTGATTTACTAGATGACCTTATACATAAACCACAAATTATATTTGTAACTGGTAAAACAAAGTATGCTTATAAAGCCTTTAACTATAATGCTATAGATTATTTACGTAAGCCTCTTACTAAGGATCGTTTTACGAACGCTGTTTATAAAGCTATAAGCCTTCACAAACTAAAAACCGAAGGTGCTGTAGAGGATGATGATTATATCTTTGTAAAAAGTAATCTGAAAAAGAAAAAGGTGATGCTTAACGAACTTAAGTATATTACTGCTCTTGGAGATTATGTAAAACTTGTAACTGTGCACGACCCTATTGTTGTACTTGCTACGATGAAATCTTTTGTTGCACAATTACCTCCAGAACGTTTTATGCGTATACACAAGTCTTATATTATAAATATTGACAAGGTAGATAAGTACAACAGTAGAAATATTGAGATAGATGGGGAGAAAATACCGCTATCTAGACATAAAAAGTCTGATCTTATAGATGCACTCTCTGCTTAAAAGCAGATTTTAATATAAAAAAAACCACTCAATGAGTGGTTTTTTTTATGCCTAATAACAATCTACATCTACGACTAATCGTACACTCCGATATTGAGCAATAGCGTTAAAACTTGTTACTACTCTACCTATCGTTTTTTTAGTTTCGAGTAAATTTTGCCTTCTACTTATTTTAATAAGAATATTACGCCTGTAGAGGTTTCTTATTCTTGCTATAGATGGTGTTTCGGGACCTAATACCGCCTCTGCTCCTAAAGTTTGTCGCAATGCCTTAGATAACCAAATACTGGATTCATCTATTTTTTGATAATCTCTATGTTTTAATGTAATGCGTATCAACCTATGAAATGGTGGATACTTAAAGTTGCGACGCTCTTCTAATTGTTCTTTATACATCTCTTCAAACTTATTTGAAGAGACCTGCTGTAAGATTTGATGATAAGGATTATAAGTCTGCACAAGTACTTTACCTTGCTTTTCTGTACGCCCTGCCCTACCAGATACCTGAGCAATTAATTGATAACTACGCTCGTGTGCTCTAAAGTCTGGGAAATTAAGCATACTATCTGCATTCATAATCCCTACTAAGGTTACGTTTCTAAAGTCTAATCCTTTGGTAAGCATTTGAGTGCCTACTAATATGTCTATCTGCTCTTGTTCAAAAGCAGTTATGAGCTTCTCAAAACCATACTTACCTCTTGTGGTGTCTGAGTCCATACGAGCGATATTGTTATCTGGATACAACTCCTTGAGCTCTGCTTCTATTTGTTCTGTACCAAATCCCTTAGTTGTGAGATCTGTGCTACCACAGGCCATACACTTTTGCTGTAGAGCAATATTATAACCACAATAATGACAACGAAGTTGTGATCTATACTTATGATAGGTAAGACTCACATCACAATTAGGACATTGTGGAGCGTGCCCACAAGTATTACACTCTAAAATAGGAGAAAAACCACGCCTGTTTTGAAATAAAATAACCTGCTCACCAAGTGCCAAGGCATCTGTAATTGCTCGTAATAATGTATCAGAAAAGTGCCCTGTCATCTCCCTTTTACGTGACTTTTCTTTTATGTCTACAAGGTTGATTTCTGGCATTAAAATATCGCCGTGACGCTGTTTCAAAGAGACATAACCATACTTTCCGCTCTGGGCATTATAAACCGTCTCGATAGACGGTGTTGCAGAACCTAATAAGACTTTGGCTTTAAAAAATGCTCCTAGCACAATAGCACAGTCACGAGCGTGATACCTTGGCGCAGGGTCATATTGCTTAAAGCTACTCTCGTGCTCCTCATCTACCACAATAAATTTTAAATCTCTAAACGGTAGTAGTAATGCGCTTCTAGCCCCAATAATGATTTGGGCCTTGTCCATTTTTTTAAGGACATTATTCCATACTTCTACACGCTCATTTACAGAATACTTAGAATGAAATATAGCTACTCTTTCTCCAAAATAAGTTTGCAGCCTGCTTATTAACTGTGTTGTAAGAGCAATCTCCGGCAGGAGGTATAGAATTTGATCTCCATTTGCAAGCATTTCTTCTATGAGCTGAACATAAATTTCTGTCTTACCAGAGGCAGTTACACCGTGTAATAATGTTACGTCTTTTGTTTCAAAATGTGTTTTAATCTCAGACAGTGCTGTTGCTTGATAGGTGTTGAGAGTCTTCGTCTCAAAAACTTCTCCCTCAAACCCTACTCTATCTTGGCGTTTTTGATATGTTTGAAAAACTCCCTTATCTACCAGCGCGTTGAGCTGACTAGCGGTTGCTCCAGATGCTTTTTGCAACTCTTGTGAAGATATGGGTTTTTTGGTTTTCGCTTTAAGCGAAAAAAAAGTGAGCACCATCTCTCTTTGTTTTGGTGCGCGAGATAATTCTTCTAGAATTATAGATAAAGCCTCCTCGCTATCATACTCTGGGGCTATTGTAATAAACTTTACAAGTTTAGGGACATACTGCTCATAAATCTCTTCTTGCATTTCTAAAACCCCTTGATCTATGAGGCGCTGTATAGAAGGAAGTATTTTCTTTTTATCAAGAATATCCATCACCTCGTGCACCTTAAGCTCTGAGCGATGTTGTAATGCTTCGTAAATTAAAAACTCATCATCTTGAAGCTCTTCTTCATTAATTACAAGACCATCAGACTTGAGCCTTATAACGGTCTCACTCTCTAGTAAAAATGCTTTAGGTAATGCTGCTCGCATCACTTCCCCCTCGGTACACATATAATAATTTGCAATCCAAGACCAGAATGTGAGCTGCTGCTCTGTGACTATAGGATCCTCATCTAATATTTGCTGAATTTCCTTTGCCTCATAAATTGTAGGAGCATTAGTGTGCTTTTTTTTTACAATAGAGGCGTACACTTTCTTTTTCCCGAAAGGAACTGCAACACGCATTCCTTTCTGTATGTAATTATATTCTGCCTCTGAGACGAGGTAGGTAAACGTATTTTCTACAGGTATAGGAAGTATGACGTCTATAAAGTGGGGCATAAATGAGCAGTGTGTATTTCAAAAGTACTGTTAAGTAAAGTTTTGCGAAAGCATAGCACAAAAAAAGAGCCTCAATCTTTATAATAGCGGCTCTCGTATAAATAATTATGATGTTACTTAACGCGTATCCACTCTTGAGTTCTATATAAAAAGGCAATATAACCCCTAAGATAGAGCTTATCTGGATTATCATTTTCTATCCAGATTTTTGCCTTATAGGTTTTCCCTTTTTCTGGATCAAAAACAGTACCTCCGGTATACTCATCATCATCTCTTTCTAGGTTTTTAATAATATCTAGACCAAGTACCGGCTTGTTATACTCTTCTCCCTCGCAGTAAATACATAGTTTATCTCGATCTTGAGGGTTAAGTATATCTGTAATTTTACCATAAACTTTATCACCCTTCTTATAAATCTCTACAATAGATTTTGCCTCACCAGTCTCATCATCTATAGTTTTCCATTTACCAAAAACAGAGTCTTGTTGTGCCACAGCACTTGTAGTAAACAGTATTACGATAAAAAAACTAATTAGATACTTCATAATGTGATAAGTGTATTTGTGTTTTAAACCAAAAAATGGCAATTCTTAAGAATCGCCATTTTTATAAAAGTTGTAATCTACTAGCTTTTACCTAGCATCGCTTCTTTAAGGTCATCATCTGCAGGGTCGCTACCTAACCAAATTCCAAAAAGTGCTTTTTTGAATTCTAATCCTGATATCATCCCTACTTCTTTACCGTTTTTGTAAACAACAGTTCCTTTACCTTTTATGTAAGCAATGTCAAAAACATTTGTTTTTACAATCTTATCGCTAAAGAAACCTTTAAATTTTGTGATTTGTGCATCTAGAGCGCTTGTGTCTCCGTTCATAGAAGCGTCAAAACCATCGTCTACTGCTCCTATCATTTTCTTACTTGACACCATACCAGAAACGATATCTAGCTTCATAGCCATTGTCTCATCTGCGTTTACAATAGCAGCGGCATCACTCTTTTTTGAGGCTAGGTATAATCCTCCCGCGTAGAGATCAAAAATTACTTTTTCTCTCATTCCCGCACCGTTTAAAACGAGATCTGTTCCTTCTACAGTCATTGTGTTAGGTAATGTTGCATCACCTACAACTGTTTGAGCTTGACTAAAAGTAAGACTACATACTGCTACTAGTGCTAATAAATACTTCTTCATAATTTACGTTTGTGTTAATTTAATTAGGGTTTTTGTGTAATATCCTTAGTTTTTGCAATGTTGCATTGAGCTCAAATCCTAATAATATAAGATTAGAGTTCAACCAAATATAAAGCATCATTATCAATAATGCACCAATTGAGCCATACAACTCATTATATCTTCCAAAAGTGTCGATATAAATACCAAAAAGGTACGTGGTTATCATAAATAATATAGTAGTCATTAATGCACCTGGTGAAAAAAACCTGCTTTTGCGCCCCTCTTTGGTACCAAAATAATAGAGCGTTGCAATCACAGCATATATCATTATCAATACAAAAACGTTTTTTCCAACCGATAGCAATGTTATATCTAAGTTTGTACTCATAAAGTCTCTCTCCTTGAGAGAAACGAGTAAATACTCAAAATAAACGACTACCGATATAGTAGTAACCAACAACAATGCCAAGATAATAGAAGTCGCTATAGCCACGGCATATTGCCTAAAAAAGCTTCGATTAATCTCATTATAATGAGAACCCTCAAAACCACTAAAAATGGAGTTAATACCATTTGCCGTCAGAAACAAAGCAAGAAGACCAGCTACAGACAGCAAGCCTGCACGCTCATTTTGTGCAATATCACTTATAATAGGCCTAAAAAAATCTAGAGACTGTGAAGGTATGAGCTCATAAATAAACGCCATAAACTTAATATCAAAGTCTGGCACAGGTACATAAGGTATAAGATTAAGCACAAATATAAGCGCAGGAAAAATGGCCATAAAAAAACTATAAGCAATAGATCCTGCTCTAGATCCCAGCGCGCCTTTTATAATACCAGTAAAGTAAGCGCGTAACAAGTTTAGTAAAGTCATCCCTTCAAAACCAGGAATCACCACCTTATCTAGCATTGCTACGATCCAGCAAAATGGCTTGAACCGCATAAGGCGTTGCTCTAAGGTCTTGTCTGAGGCCATTATACCGCTTTAAGGCTTAAATCTAGATTATAAACAGAGTGAGTAAGTGCTCCACTAGAGATATAATCTACACCACAAAGTGCATACTCACGTATGGTCTCTTCATTAATACCACCAGAAGATTCTGTAAGGCACTTATCACCTATAAGAGCAACCGCCTTACGCGTATCTTCATAATTAAAATTATCTATAAGAATTCGGTATACGTGCTCGTGATTTTTAAGAATCTCTTCTATCTCCTCAAGGCTTCTCGCCTCTACGATTATTTTAAGATCTCGATTTTCAGTTTTAAGATACGCTGCAGTTTTAAGTATCGCCTTAGTCACTCCTCCAGCAAAGTCTATGTGATTATCCTTAAGCATAATCATATCATATAATGCAAAACGATGATTTTCTCCCCCTCCTATTTTTACGGCCCATTTTTCTAAGGCGCGTATACCTGGAGTGGTCTTTCTTGTGTCGAGTATTTTTGTGCCTGTTCCCTCGAGTAGGTTTACAAAGAACTTTGTTTTGGTCGCTATGGCGCTCATACGCTGCATTGCGTTAAGCACCAGTCGCTCTGCCTTTAAGATGCTTTGGCTCGAACCAGATACATAAAATGCAATGTCTCCATACTTTACCTGATCACCATCTGTAAGTACATCTTCTACTACGAGGCTGTCATCTACGTAGGCAAATACCGCTTTCGCGAAAGCGCAACCCGCAAGAATCCCCTCATCCTTCACCAGTAACTTTGCTTTGCCCGTCGCATCTGCCGGAATACAAGCAAGACTACTGTGATCTCCATCACCGACATCTTCTCTTATTGCATTTGAAATTATACCATCTATCTCAAGCTGAAACTGCGCTTCTGTTATCATAAAAATATAAAATACGGTTTCTGTAAAAATAAGGAAACACAAACACATCCACCGTCATAGAGAGATTTGTATTTTTGCAAAATGAATATAAAACTTCTATGCGTAGGCAAGACAGATAACAAGCAGCTACAGGTACTCGTAGATGAGTACAGCAAGCGCTTGAATTTTTATATTAAGTACAATATTGAGACTCTTCCAGATATAAAGAATGTGAAAAATCTCAGTGAGCAAGAGCAAAAGACTAAAGAAGGCGCCCTCATACTTTCAAAATTGGGTCCCTATGACCACCTTGTATTATTTGACGAGAATGGCAAATCATTTTCTAGCGTGGGGTTTTCTAAGTTTTTACAAAAAAAGATGAACAGTGGCATAAAAACCTTAGTCTTTGTGATAGGAGGTCCTTATGGTTTCTCTCAAGAAGTTTACAATAAAGCGATAGGTAAAGTATCTTTGTCACAAATGACCTTCTCCCACCAGATGGTACGTTTATTTATCACAGAGCAAATTTATAGAGGGTTTACCATTTTAAAAGGAGAACCTTATCATCATCAATAAACCGATCCCTACATAGTTTAACCAATATTTATGAGTACTAAAGATACTAAGACGCCGTACTCACGTTATTTTTGTAATACATATACGACTACTATTTAATGAGTTCAAAATCAGGCATAAAAAAGAAAAACAGACTACAGTTACTGCACCAGTATTATGTATACACTGGCTTTTACTCTTTTCTTAAAGATGCACTTAAAAAAGCACTACCACCTATACTATTCGTTGTAGCTGCCATAATATGCATACACTACTTTGTAATAGACCTTAACACGGCATTACAATACGTGATAGATAATTACTCTAACTTCTTAGTGCTTACCTTATTCTTTGTTTCGGAGTCTATACTCGGTATTATTCCTCCAGAGCTTTTTATAGCTTGGAGCGATAAAACTAGTGATCCCGTATTATATCTTTCTATTATAGCTCTACTATCTTACCTAGGTGGTGCTGTCTCTTATTTTACGGGGAGAGCTTCTCTTAAAATACCAGCGATACACAACTATCTTGAAGTAAGAATGGAAAAGCATTTAAAAAATGCTCGTAAATGGGGAGGTTTCTTAATTTTAGTAGGAGCCTTACTCCCATTACCTTTTGCCGTAGCAAGTCTTGCTGCTGGTATGATTCGTTTTGATTTTAAATATTGGGCACTCTTTGGTCTAGCGCGTTTTGTACGTTATGCGATTTATGGAGCAGCCATTTTTAGTCTTGTCTCTTAAATGAAATTAGTCTTTGCAACACACAACCTTAATAAACTTAAGGAAGTACAAGCCCTAGTACCAGAGCATATCACAATATTATCACTTACAGATATAGGATGTGATGAAGATATTGTAGAAGATGCACCTACAATAGAAGGCAATGCGATTATAAAAGCACAATACGTACGTGATCATTATGGCTATGATTGCTTTGCAGATGACACGGGCCTTGAGGTTACCGCCCTAGATGGTGCACCAGGAGTATACTCTGCACGATATGCAGGGCCTCAAAGAAGCGCTTCAGATAATATGGATAAGCTTCTCATAGCTCTTGCAGTAAAGCAAGATAGAACGGCGAGGTTTAAGACGGTTATCGCTTTCGCGAAAGCAGAAAAAATAGAGACTTTTACAGGTATATGTGAAGGAGAGATTACAAAAGAACGCTATGGAGATGACGGTTTTGGTTATGATCCTATCTTTAAACCTAACGGCTACGAGGCCACTTTTGCCCAAATGGCAATATCTCTTAAAGGTAAAATAGGCCACAGAGGGCGCGCGATGCAGCAGTTTTTATCTTACTTAAGAGACGAGTAAATTACGTTCTTTAAAAAATTACCAAGTCACTTTACGATTATTCAATTATATATAGTAATTTTGCACCTTGAAAAACCTCAGGGTGAGGTACGGCCACTATTTATGGCACGTGTTGATTGAAGCAATTGGTTAATAAGTCGTTGCGCTTCCTACAGCACGATAACTTATTAAAATTTTGTCTTATGACATTTGATCAACTGGGCCTAAACGCGCCCTTACTTCAGGCTATCGCCGATATGGGATTTGAAACCCCATCAAAAATCCAAGAAGAAGCAATCCCACAACTACTCGCCGAAGATCGCGATATGGTTGCACTTGCACAAACAGGTACAGGTAAAACTGCTGCTTTTGGTTTTCCATTATTACAAAACATTGATGCTTCAAGCAAGACCACACAAGGTCTTATTATAGCGCCTACTCGTGAGCTATGTCTCCAGATTACTAACGAGATGAAACTTTATGCAAAACACATTAAAGGTGTGCGCGTAGTAGCTGTTTACGGCGGTTCTAATATACAAGAGCAAGCTCGTGAGATCTCACGTGGTGCTCAAATTGTAGTAGCTACACCAGGACGTATGCAAGATATGATGCGTCGTCGTATGGTAGATATTACAAAATTAAGCTACTGTGTTCTTGATGAGGCAGATGAGATGCTTAATATGGGATTCTATGAGGATATAACAAATATTCTTGCAGACACTCCAGAAGATAAACTTACGTGGCTCTTTAGCGCAACAATGCCTAGAGAGGTTGCACGTATCGCAAAAGAGTTTATGCACGACCCACTAGAAATTACAGTAGGTCATAAAAATGAAGGTGCAAAAAATGTATCACACGAGTACTACGTTGTACACACACGTGATCGTTACCAAGCGCTTAAACGTCTTTCTGATGCAAATCCAGATATATTTTCGGTAATATTCTGTCGTACTAAGAGAGATACTCAAAAAGTTGCAGAGCAACTTATAGAAGATGGATATAATGCAGGTGCGCTACACGGTGACTTAAGTCAGAATCAGCGTGACCTTGTTATGAAGAGCTTTAGAAATAATCAAATACAGATGCTTGTTGCAACAGATGTTGCTGCACGTGGTATAGATGTAGATGATATTACACACGTTATAAACTACCAACTTCCAGATGAGATAGAGACATATACGCACCGTTCTGGTCGTACAGGTCGTGCTGGTAAAACTGGTACCTCTATGGTTATTGTGACCAAGAGTGAAATGCGTAAAATCAAGCAGCTCGAAAAGATTTTAGCAAAGAAGTTTGATCAAAAAACAATTCCTGACGGAAAAGAGATCACACAAGTACAGTTATTTCACCTTGCAAATAGCATAAATAACACAGAGATCAACCAAGAGATTGATGCTTATCTTCCAGAAATAGAAGAAGTACTTAAAGACAATACTAAAGAAGAGCTTATAAAGAAAGTCTTTTCGGTAGAGTTTACACGCTTCTTTAATTACTACAAAAAAGCAAAAGATCTTAATCAAAATGCTGTTGCAGCGTTTAAAGAAGAGTCTGGTGATACAACACGTTACTTTATAAACGTAGGTCGTAAAGACGATTTTGACTGGATGAAGCTTAAGGACTTCTTAAAAGAAATGACAGGCTTAGGTCAAGATGGGATATACCGTGTAGACTGTAAAGACGCTTTCTCATTCTTTAATACAGATACAGAGCATAAAGAAAAAGTACTTGCACTCTTTGAAGATTATCAACTTGATGGTCGTCGTGTAAGTGTAGAAGAGACACAAGGCGGCGGAGGTCGCGGTGGTAACCGTGGCGGTGGCGGAAGAGGCCGAAGTGGCGGAGGCCGTAGAGGTGGCAATGATGGCTTTAGAGGTGGTCGTAGCGGTGGCGGTGATCGTCGTCGTAGCGGTGGTGATCGTGACAGATCAGACAGAAAACGTAGTGACCGTCGTGGCGGTGACCGTGATCGCAAGCCTAGCTATGGAGAAGATAAAGGAAGATCTAGAAATCGCTCAGAAAGATCTAGTAGATCAGAAGGCAGATCAGATCGTAGAGGACCAAGTCGCACTCCAGACAGAGCTACAGAGGGTAACAAAAGCCCATTTTCTGGAAAAAGACGCCGTCGCAGCTAGCCTAAAGTGTTAGAATTATTGTAAAAGTTAAATTTTGGTATGGTTTTCTCATAGGATTGCATAAATTGCTACTCTATATGATGAAAACCATACTTTTTTTATTGCTACTTGCCGTATGCACAGTAGGATACTCGCAAGAACCAGCAACCCCAACTGGAGAAACTTCTACAAAGGAGCTTCAAGATGGATTTATAGAAGGTAAAGTTTTAAGCAGCAGTACAGATATTGCTTTACAAAACGTAAATATTCTCAACCTTTCAAACTTTAAAGGAGCTACTACAGATAAGCTAGGTAACTTTGACATTAAGGCCGCCGTAAATGATACACTATACTTTTCATATTTAGGTTATAAATCGCTCAAAGTAAGAGTAAGTTCTGACTGGATAAAATATGGAGATGTAAAGATTAAAATGACAGAGATAGGCATTGCACTAGAAGAAGTGGTTGTAGAAGAGATAGAACTTACAGGCTACTTAGAGATAGATGCAAAGAGAATCCCTATTTACAGCAACCAGCGCTATAGCATTTCTGGTCTTAACTCTGGTTATGAAGTAGGTCAAGGACAACCTGGTGCCGTGTCACGCGTGCTGAGCTCTATTTTTAACCCTGCAGATTTTCTTTACAATATATTCAGTCGTAAGAAAGGACAATTGCGCAAGCTACGCCAGATGAAAGAAGATGACAAAGTGCGTAACCTTCTTGAACGTAAATTTGACCGCGAGACTCTAGGCGCTCTACTTCAAATAGACCGTGTAGATATAGATGCTATATTAAAGAATTGTAGTTATTCAGATAACTTTATAATGACTGCAAATGACCTTCAGATTCTAGATGCCATAAGTGAGTGTTATGAAGAGTATCGAGTCTTACAAAATAAAGATTAAGAGAATATTTTAATTACGCTTTCGCGAAAGCGTACTCCTACCCTCTTTCACCTAGATAGCGCTGCTCAATGCGCTCTACATCTTTAATCATTTTACGAGTCCAGGCCAGCTTTTTATCAAAAAGTTCTTGCTCAGAAAACCTCCAGTCTACAGCCGAAGATTTGAGCTTAGTCATTATATACTGTAATGTTATTGCCGCCGAAACTGAAATATTGAGACTCTCAGTAAAGCCTACCATAGGTATATAAATAAAATCGTCTGCCTCCTCCATCACGAGGTCGCTTAAACCTTCTGTCTCTCTCCCAAAAAATATAGCAGCCTTCTCTGTCACATCAAACTCTTCTAGTCTGTGTGCATCTTTATGTGGTGAGGTCGCAACAATCTTATACCCTTGCTCACGCAGTGATTTTATACAACTAGAAGCACTATTGTGACGCGCTACATCTACCCATTTTTGAGCCCCCATAGCAATCTCACGATCTATACGCTTTGCGTTTACCTCCTCTATAACGTGCAGTTCTTGTACTCCAAAAGATTCACAGCTACGTATTACAGCACTCGTGTTGTGTAATTGATACACATCCTCTACAGCAACGGTAAAATGTGTTGTGCGCTCGCGTAATACTTTATCAAATAATTGTACGCGACGTTCGGTTAAAAAAGATTGCAGGTAGGTTAAAAGGTCTTGATCCATTAAAAATTGTTTACAGGGTAAAGATACTGTACTTTTAAAGTGTAAAAAACCTATTGAGGAGTATGCAAAAAGTTGTTGTATTATCTGGCGCTGGTATGAGTGCAGAGAGCGGTCTTAAAACCTTTAGAGATGCAAATGGTCTTTGGGAAGGTCACGATGTTATGCAAGTGGCCACACCAGAAGGCTGGAAAGCAAACCAAGAGCTTGTTTTGAGATTTTACAATGAGCGCAGAAAGCAACTACTAGAAGTCTTGCCTAACCAAGGACATCTTGATCTTGTAAAACTAGAAGAAGCCTATGATGTACATATCATCACTCAAAATGTAGATGATTTACACCAGAGAGCGGGTAGCTCACAAGTAATACACCTACACGGTGAATTACTTAAGGTGCGCAGCTGTAAAGATCCATCTCAAGTTTTAGAATGGAAAAAAGATTTAAAAACTGGTGATTTATGTCCTCAAGGAGGCCAGCTTAGACCACATATTGTTTGGTTTGGAGAAGAAGTACCGCTTATGGAAGATGCTACTCATATTGTTAGTCAGGCAGATTATATCATCATAGTAGGTACCTCTATGCAAGTATATCCCGCTGCCGGACTCATTACACTAGCTCAACCAGATGCAGAAGTGTTCTTTATTGACCCTGCACCATCTATTACACAAAAAAAGGGACTAACGATACTCCCAGAGAGAGCAACAACAGGAGTTAAAAAAGTGGTAGATACACTTCTTTCTAAATAAACTAACAATTGACACTTAACGAGCTTTATAAAGATCTAGACTACGTCAATCACAGTCGTGAGAAGCGCGCCTACTATGCGCAACTTATTGTTGATAATCCTGATGCAATGAGACACGTACTAGAAATTCTATTTATGGTGGATGACCCAAGGTCTAATCGTGCTGGATGGCTTGCGGAGTTTGCTATAAAAGAAGATGTGACCATTATTCTCCCACATCTTGACTACTTTACAACTCATATTCACACAGTCTATCAAGATTCTGCTCTCAGACCGGTTGCTAAAATTTGTGAATACCTTACCACCTCATATTATAAACACAAGCATCCAGAAACCAAAAAGAAACTTCTATCAAATCACAAGAATCATATTACAGAATGCGGGTTTGACTGGTTAATCACAGATCAAAAGGTCGCTGTAAAGGCTTATACTATGTCTACACTGTTTTATTTAGGTACCGAAATAGACTGGATACATCCTGAATTACAACGAATTATGGAAGACGGATATCATACCGGGAGTGCAGCTTTTAAGGCCCGATGCAGACACGTTAAAAAATGGATTAAAAAATTCAACAAACTGCAATCTTAACACTGTCAAACGCAGTAAAATCAACGATTACATAATGTAATGTTTAAAGAAAAGTTAAAAGTAGTTAAAGATGAGATTTTAACACTTAAAACTTTCTTAATCCTGTTATATTTGGGCTTTAAACACAAAAACTTCTTATGATTTTACGTACACTTTTTATTGCTGGTTTCCTACTAACGGCAACAGTTTCAACTGGACAAAATACATTTGGCGGCGGCGGCTCTTCTACATCTGCAAATTCTGTTTTTAATCAGAAAATGAACCTTGGATATAAAGCTGGAGCAAATCGCGTTGAAGATAAAAAAATTGATGGATCACCTTATCTTTTTGAAAATTGGGATCGTGCTGCTACGGTTGTAACAAAAGCCGGTGAAAATCTAAAAATTGAAAATGTAAACTTTGACGGCAGAAGAAATAAAATTGTTGCAAAAATCAATAAAGATTCTATTTACACATTTAACTCTCTGGCGGTTGATAAGGCTATTATCAATGGTAAAACATTTGTAAACATAGAATCACCTAATAGTGCTGTCATAAAAGTTTACGAGCTTGTTGTTGAAACACCAGAATTTAAAATATTAAAAGATCACGTAGTAGATATAAATGAGGGAAGCTCAAACCCAATGCGCGGTACAACGGTTGCTCGTTACATACCTAGAGAGTTTTATATGCTTCTTAAAAAAGATAGTTTTGAAAAATTCAGTCTTAGAAAGAAGAAAGTACTTAAGCTTCTTGCTGCACAAGAAGAAAAAGTAAAAACCTTCGTAGATGAAAATGATTTAAATTATAAAAACGAAGAAGACCTTAATAAGATAATGGAATTTTACACAGGTCTATAAAAGCAATAACCTACATACTAAAAAAGCCGCCTACTGGGCGGCTTTTTTAGTATGTAGATAGTAATTATAATTATCTATACATTCGCAGTACGACCAGATTTATATGTATAAAAATTTTCTAGCCGCTGTAGGCCTCTTGTGCTGTAGTTTTATGTTTGCTCAAGAGAGCAATCCTTTTGAAGTAGAGCTCAACTACTTTTATGGGAGTATATTGAGACACAACAAAGACATCACATCGCTCATAACCGGGCATCCAGAGGGGTTGATTTTAAGTTATAACAAAAAAACCTACGGCAATCAAGAATGGTCCAGAAGATATAATTACCCTGACTACGGATTTACATTTGCCTATCAAGATCTTAAAAATGACAACCTAGGCAAGACCTATAACGCCCTAGCGCATTACAGTTTCTACTTTCTTAACCGGAAACTTATGTTTAGAGTTGGTCAAGGTATCGGGTATACTACAAATCCTTTTGACATTGAAACCAATGTAGCAAATAACGCTTATGGGTCAAGGTTTTTTAGCGCCACACTTGTAATGCTTAACTACAAGCAACCTATCACTCCACAAATATCTTTACAAACAGGACTTACCTTTTTACACGGGTCAAATGGTAATTTTAAAGCACCTAACACTAGTACAAACACGCTAGCGATTAACGCAGGTGTGGTTTATACAAATAAACCGATTCCAGACTATATTCCCAGAGTACCTAGAGAGGGTTATACAGAACCTATAGGTTTTAATTTTGCTCTTAATATGGGACTTAACGAGAGTGATTATGTAGGGCTGGGTCAAGAACCATTCTTAATCTTGACTGCTTATGCAGATAAGAGATTGAGTAAAAAAAGCACCATTCTTGCTGGAGGAGAATTCTTTTTCTCAAAATTCTTAAAGAACGAAATTGAGTTTCTATCTGTAGCCCTCCCCTCATTTGGTGTTACAAAAGACCAAGATTGGAAACGAGCGGGCGTATTTGTTGGTCACGAATTGCGATTTAATAAAACCGCACTTATAACGCACGCCGGTTATTATGTGTACTATCCTTATGATTTTGAAGGTAGGTTCTACCAGCGCGTGGGGCTTAAACACTATATACAAGAAAAATACTTTGTTTCTGCTGCCGTAAAAACGCACGGAGCAAAAGCAGAGGCCGTAGAATTTGGATTAGGAATACGATTATGATGACAACAAACTTGAGATTTATAAGAGCTATATATACGCTTTCGCGAAAGCGTAACACCTTCCTACTCGCACTACTGCTAGCAATTTTAATTTCTTGCGACTCTGAAGATGCAAATGATTGTTTTCAAACAGATGGAGATATCATAACGTATACTCTTGATGTGGATACATTTTCAAAAATTCAAATGGAAGATGACATACGCGTTATTCTTAAAGAAGGACCTCAACAAGAAGTTATCGTTGAAACTGGTGAAAATCTAGTGCCAGACCTCAATCTATTTGTAGAACAAGAAACACTTGTACTACAGAACCTAAATGGTTGTAATTTTTTACGCGAGTATGGAAGGACACTTGTGACTGTAACTTCACCAAATATCACTCGCATACGCCAGGCGTCTGCCTTTGAGATTACCAGTGAGGGTTTACTCAACTATGAATCATTAACTATTGTGAGCAACTCAACTCCTAACAGTCTTAACATTACAGATATTAATAAAAGTGGTGCTGTGACGCTCCATATAAACAGTACTAACCTGGTGGTTTCTGCAAATGGATCAAGTAATATTACAATGTCTGGAAGTGTTGAAACGGCATCTATAAACTTTAGCGATGAGTTTCCGCAATTCAATGGTAGAAACCTTGAGATAGGTGATTTGACCTTTAACCATACCAGTGCTGCACAAATGGTAGTAAATCCTCAAAACAGCCTGCAAGGCGTTATAAAAGCCACAGGAGACCTTATATCTGTTACAGAACCGCCACTAGTCGATGTAAATGTGCTTTTTACAGGACAATTAATTTTTGAGGATTAGATTAATTACAATATCTTAAACACTTTGTATATTAAAAACAAATTAACACTAATACTAAAATAATGGTAAAAGCAAAATATCAAAACGTTCTTGACCTAGGAGAAAAACTTAACATCCAGAACGGAGATGTAAAAGAAGAAAATGGAGTCCTTCACGTAACAGGTACTGCAACAAATCAATATGAGAAAAACCAACTTTGGGATGCTATAAAAGCGGCTGGAGGAGAAAATCCAAGTGACATTGTAGCAGACATTAAAGTTGCAGATACTTCTGTTTATGCACGTCATACAGTAGCGAGTGGAGACACACTAGGCAAGATTGCAAAGCATTATTATGGAGACGCAATGAAGTACAAAGAGATCTTTGAAGCAAATACAGACATTCTTAAAAACCCAGATGTTATACATCCAGATCAAGAATTAGTAATTCCAAACCTAGGATAATATAAAACATCCCACAAAGAATTATATTCATAAAAAAGCTCCTTTTTGAGGAGCTTTTTACATTTTAGTCTAATCTAAAAATTTAACATTAAATATTCAAAATCAAATACTTACAATTATTATATAAATCAATAATTTACATTTTAAAATTATCCTAATCCCGAGATGTAATTACCATAAAGATCATTAAAACGCATCCCTGTAGTGAGTTTATACTTGCTCAGTTTCTTATATTCTACAAGTCCAAAAAGGATAAACTCTTTTAAGAAATAGCGGTCCTCCTCTACTGTTTCGGGCTGATATTTATTTACGAGTTCTTCTAAAGGTGTAATGCTATCTAGCATTAATCTGTATTCCTTGTCAGTCAAATTATCTTCAAGTTCAAAACCACTTTGCTCAAAGAACCAAGCCAAGACATCACCATAAGGATCTTCTTGATTATCTTTTACAAGCTTTTCAATCTTTGGGAAATAATCATCAAAAAGTGAACGCGTTGCATCACCTATAAGAATTTTTGCAACCTCATCTGCTCCCTCTTGTTCTCCTTCATATACTAATTCTACCTTTCCGGTAATCGCAGGAATGATGCCCATAAGATCAGAATATCGTATTGTAGTAGTTGTATCTCCAGATAGCAACATACGACGCTCTGCTGTACTCATTAAGTTTTCAAATGCCGTTATACTCATACGTGCACTTATACCACTCTTTTCATCTATATACTCGCTCTCTCTAGCAACAAAACCTATCTCTTCTATAAGATCTTTTACTAGGTTAGGTACGTGCACTTTAGTTTTCTGACGTTCGTCTAGATTTGCTTCTTGATCTGTTATAGTACGGGCGATAGCCACTGTTTCTGGATAGTGAGTAAGTATTTGAGAGCCTATACGGTCTTTAAGTGGAGTAACTATGCTTCCTCTGTTTGTATAATCTTCTGGATTTGCAGTAAAAACAAACTGCATATCAAGTGGTAGTCTCAATTTAAAGCCGCGTATTTGAATATCGCCTTCTTGTAGTATATTAAACAAGGCCACTTGTATACGTGCTTGTAAATCTGGTAACTCGTTGATTACAAAAATTGACCTGTTTGCACGAGGAATCATTCCGTAGTGTATCACGCGGTCGTCTGCATAACTCAATTTAAGGTTTGCTGCCTTTATAGGATCTACGTCACCTACTATATCTGCAACAGTCACATCTGGTGTTGCGAGCTTCTCTGCAAAGCGCTCAGATCTATGCACCCAGTCTATAGGTGTGTCATCTCCTTTTTCCTTAATAAGCTCTGTAGCATACCTCGAGATAGGATTAAGTGGATCATCATTAATTTCTGAACCTGCTACTATAGGCATCCATTCGTCAAGTAAGTTTGCCATTTGACGTGCAAGTCTAGTTTTTGCCTGGCCACGTAACCCTAATAAATTGATATTATGTTTACTTAATATGGCTCTTTCTAGTTCTGGTATAACCGTATGCTCATAACCGTGTATACCTGTAAATGTAGGTGTACCAGCTTGTAATTTTGATATAAGATGCTCGCGCAATTCTTCTTTTATACTTCTAGATGTCCACGATGCTTTTTTAAGAGCTCCTAGTGTTTTTATTTCTGTATGATTCATAGCTATTCTTGTTTTACCTCATCTCACAATGAGGTATCTATTCTTTTTTTTTACAATTATTTTATTCTCTTCTTTCTGTTGCTTTCATAATCTTGAAAGATCATCTCCCCTAGACCTTGTAGTCCTGTATAGAACGCTTTACCTTGGTTTGCCTCAGTAAAATTATCTACAAACTGTTGCAGGTAAGGGTCATTTGCAATCATAAATGTTGTGATAGGGATATGAAGCTTACGTGCTTGTCTAGCCATACTGTAACACTTGTTTACAATATACTCGTCTAGTCCATTTGGATTTTTATAGTAGCGCCCATCTTTAAGCTTTATACAAGACGGTTTACCATCTGTAACATTAAAGATCTGTTTATTTGAGTTACGCTTACGCCTCAAGATATCCATAGCGAGATTAAGACCTGCTACTGTGTTAGTGTGATAAGGACCCACTTGCAAATACGGTAAATCTTTAATTTTGATAGGCCAGGCATCATTACCATAGACGATAATATCTAAAGAGTCTTTGGGATACCTGGTTGTGATGAGCTGTGCAAGTGCCATCGCTACCTTTTTGGCTGGAGTAATACGGTCTTCTCCATAGAGTATCATACTGTGCGATATATCTATCATAAGTACGGTACTCATTTGCGCCTTAAAGTGGGTTTCTTCTACCACTAGGTCGCTTTCGCGTAAGCGGAAATCTTCTGCGCCATTATTAATTTGGGCATTGCGTAAACTTTCTGTCATAGAGATACGCTCTAGCCCATCACCAAAACGATACTCGCGATAATCACCAGTATGCTCATCACCTCTACCGTTAAGTTTTGACCTGTGGTTACCCTGAGAGCTCTTCTTAAGCTTCCCAAAAATTTGATCTAGGGCTCTCTTACGTATGGCGCGCTCTGTCTTCTCTGTGATAGCCGTACCGTTATTACCGTCTGGCTTAATTTCTTCTCGTATGTAGCCTTTGTCTTTAAGCTCCTGTACAAAGTCGTCTAAGGTATACTCATCATTTGTGAGTTTATATTCTTTATCAAGCTCTTTAAGCCAGTCCATCGCCTCGTCAAAATCACCAGAGGTGTGGGTGATGAGCTCTTGAAATATATCAAGCAGCTGGTCAAAAAGGGATTTTTGCGGAGCGTCATAGGTTTTGAATACAAAACCGCTCCTATTTTGTTGTTTTCTCATAGCTGTATAAAATTACTACCTAATAGGTCAATAAAAAAGCGCCCCTACTGAGGCGCTTCTTAATTCTTTATTAAATGTGGGTTGTAATTACTTCCCTTTAGGCATAATTACAGTGTCTATAGCGTGTATTACTCCGTTTGAAGCATCTACATCTGTCATAATAATTACAGATGTCCCGCCTTTTGCATCTTTAATAACAACGTTTTCTCCGTCCATCATTAAAGTAATTTGTTCTCCCATCACAGTGTTTGTACTAAAAGAACCATTGTTCTTTTTAATAGCAGCAACTACGTCTCCAGCCATATACTCACCAGCTACTACGTGGTAGGTTAAGATATCTGTTAACATTGCTTTGTTTTCTGGCTTTACTAGAGTACCTACAGTTCCTTCAGGAAGTTTTGCAAAAGCATCATTTGTAGGTGCAAATACAGTAAATGGTCCCGTACTAGATAAAGTTTCTACAAGTCCTGCTGCTTTTACAGCTGTTACTAGTGTTGTAAAATTTTCATTACCTACAGCGATATCCACTATTGTTCCCTGCTCTTCTACTACAGGCTCTTCTAGCTCTACTACTGCTTGTGCAACTTCCTCATTAGTTTCTGTTGCTTTTTCTTTAGTTCCTTCGGCGCAAGAAGCAAATAATAAACCTGCTGTTGCTGCCATTAATAAAGTCTTTTTCATAATTATTGGTTTTTTTATTTGTTCAAAGATATGTTCATATTCTTAAACAAAAAGCTAATGTTATACCAATATCTTGTTAATTATTTCATAACGCTTTATTAGAGATATAATTGCGCTTTCGCGAAAGCGTGAATAAAACCTTTAAAACATAGCGTATCCATTAACAACTATTTAAGAAATTAAGATTGTCTTTTATTTAACTTTAGTCCCTTGACCGAAAGGTCATTATAATTCAACCAAAATTTTATAATGAAACAACTCTTCTCACTCCTACTGCTATGCATCTGCACAGTAGTATCTGCTCAAAAACTTGATATGTCCTTGCTCAAGGATGTACAACCCCGTAACATAGGCCCAGGCGGTATGTCTGGTCGTGTGACTGCTATAGATGTGGTTACAGATAATCCAGATGTAATGTACGTAGGTACAGCTTCTGGAGGTTTATGGAAATCTACTTCTGGCGGTATAAAATGGGATCCTGTTTTTGAAAACGAGCTTACAGCATCTATAGGAGCTGTAGCGATACAACAATCTAATCCATCTGTGATATGGGTAGGTACAGGTGAAGGAAACCCACGTAACTCCCTTAATGGTGGTTATGGTGTTTATAAATCACTAGATGGCGGTAAGACGTGGCAATCTATGGGATTAGAAAAAACCCGTCACATACACCGTGTTATTATAGATCCTACTAATCCAGATGTGGTTTATGTGGGCGCTATAGGTTCTCCTTGGGGAGAACACCCAGAGCGTGGCGTTTTTAAAACTACAGATGGCGGTAAGACTTGGAACAAGATTTTATTTACAAACATCAAGTCTGGTGTGGCAGATATGGTTATGGACCCTACAAATCCTAATAAACTTATTGTAGCAATGTGGGAGCACAAACGTGACCCTTGGTTCTTTAAGTCTGGTGGTGAAGGTTCTGGTATGTATATGACGCACGATGGTGGTGACACTTGGAAAGAGCTTACAGATCAAGATGGACTTCCTAAAGGAGAACTAGGTCGTATAGGTCTCTCTATTGCTCCCGGAAGCCCTAACGTGGTTTATGCGCTTGTAGAAGCAAAAAAGAATGCATTGTACCGCTCTAATGATGGCGGCTTTAATTGGAAAAAGATTAATGACAAAAGTGATATAGGCAACAGACCATTTTACTATAGTGATATACACGTAGATCCTCAAAATGAAAATCGTGTGTTTTCTGTATTTACCTATGTAAACGTTTCTGAAGATGGTGGGAAGAATTTTGACCAACTTATGGGCGCTTACGGAGTAGATAACGGCGTGCACCCAGATCACCACGCCTGGTGGATACACCCTAATAACGGTAAGTTTATGATGGACGGTAATGACGGTGGTCTTAACATCACAAAAGATGGTGGTAAGACGTGGCGCTTTATAGGTAACTTACCTGTAGCTCAGTTTTATCACATTAATGTAGATAATGAGTTTCCTTATAATGTATATGGAGGTATGCAAGATAATGGATCGTGGAGAGGACCTGCTTACGTGTGGAAAGCTCAAGGAATACGAAACGATTACTGGCAAGAAATCTCTTTTGGAGATGGTTTTGACGTAGTGCCAGATCGCGATGATAGCCAGTACGGGTGGTCTATGAGTCAGCAGGGGTTTGTGAGCCGTTATGATTACAAAACAGGAAATAACTATGGTGTTAAGCCTACGCACCCAGATGCAGATGTAAAACTTCGTTTTAACTGGAACAGTGCTATTAATATTGATCCTTTTGATAACAGTACCATATACTTTGGTAGTCAGTTTGTACACAAGTCTACAGATAAGGGACTCACTTGGGAAGTAATTTCTCCAGACCTTACTACAAACGACCCAGAGAAACAAAAGCAATCTGAATCTGGTGGTCTTACTATGGATGCCACTGGTGCAGAAAATCACACTACCATACTTGTTATAGAACCTTCTCCGCTTGAAAAAGATATGTTTTGGGTAGGGACAGACGATGGCCGTGTACATTATACTACAAATGGCGGATCATCATACACAGAAGTGTCTAATAACTTAAAAGGTTTACCTAAAGGAAGCTGGATTGTACAAATTAAAGCAAGTGATAAGAATAAAGGAGAAGCGCTTCTAGTTGCAAACGACTATAGACGCTTTAATTACACCCCTTATGCCTACAGAACTACAAATTATGGTAAAAGCTGGACGCGCATTGTAGACGAGAATGATGTACAGAGTTATGCGTTATCAATTATAGAAGATCCAGAAGAAAAGAATCTTTTGTTCTTAGGTACAGATGACGGTCTTTATGTGTCTATTGATGCAGGTAACAACTGGCAGAAATGGACTAAAGGATTCCCTACTACTTCGGTAAAAGATTTAGTAATTCATCCTAGAGAGCACGATCTTGTCATTGGGACCTTTGGACGTGCAGCCTGGGTTCTTGATGATATACGACCACTGCGTAAGATAGCGAGTGATAGAAGTACGCTTTCGCGAAAGCTACAACTCTTCACCCCTCCTACTGCATATGACGCATCATACCAGCAACCTACGGGAAGTCGTTTTGGAGCAGATGCCATCTATAACGGTGAGAACAGAAAAAGCGGTGCGCAAATCGCTTACTATGTAACTAAACAAAAAGTAGATAAAAAGAAAAAAGGCGACGATAAAGATGCCGAAGAAGCAGATGAGGCAAAAGTAACTTGGGATTCTATCCACCTTAAAATATATGATGGTGCTAGACAGATACGTCACCTCAAGTGGAAAACTCCAGACAGCACAGGTATTTATAAAACTACTTGGTATATGAATGAGTCTGGTGGTGATCGCCCATCTAGAAGCATAAGAAAACGCAAAAATGAACCTAGAGGGGTTTCTGTAAAACCGGGAACGTACAAGCTTGTAATGCAGTATGGAGATCAAACAAGCGAGAGCGCTATCACAGTAGAGAGCGATCCAAGGTACGATGTGCCGCAAAAAGCAATAGACGATAGTTACAATGCTGCCAAAGATCTTGAAGCGATGACTCAAGTAGCCGCAGATGCTGTAAAACAACTTGTAGAGAGCAAGAACCTTGCAAATGATTACAAGAAAATGATTAATAAACTTGATGATAAAAAGGCCTATAAAGATGAGCTAGCCTCTATAAAAGATATGGACAAGCGCATAGATGAAGTAATCGCATTATACATAGGTAAGGTAGATAAAAGGCAAGGTATCACACGTAATCCAGAAATCACAGTGATGAATCGTATAGGTGCTGCCAGTGGTTATGTACGTAGTCGCCCTAACGGACTTACTACGACAGAGACTACTCTTATGTCACACGCACGTAATGAGCTACAGAGCGCGCTAGAGAAGACTAATACATTCTTTAGCACTGAGTGGACACCATTTGAAACTACGCTTAAAGCTATGGATGTAAGAAGCTTTAAAGAGATAAAAACGTTTAAACTAAACTAAACTAAGTATGAAAAAGCTTTTAGCCTCATTACTATTATTCTCATCTCTTATATCATTACAAGCCCAAGACCGTGGCGAAGATGATCTAGGCGCGTGGGCAATGATATTCACAAATAATAGAATATCTGAAAAGCTAAGCATACACGCAGAGGCACAGTATAGAACGTATGAGTTTGGGAGTAACTTTAATCAGTTACTCCTGCGTACGGCTCTTAACTACCATATATCAGACAAGGCTATGGCATCTTTTGGGTATGGTAACATCACCACAGATACAAACTTTCTTGAGTTTGCAGGTGAAGAGAATGTAAATGAAAATCGTCTGTACGAGCAGTTTGTTCTTAAAAATAGTCTTGGCAAATTTAACTTTAGCCATAGATATCGACTAGAGCAACGTTTTATAAATAGACCTGCTGGTGAGAACACAACAGAGCATAGAGCGCGTTACTTTTTACGAGTAACCTATCCTCTTAATGATAAATGGTTCTTAACCGCATATGATGAGATTTTTATAAATCTGCAGAATGACTTTTTTGGGCAGAATAGACTGTACGGCGCTTTAGGACATAACTTTAGCGAGAATCTAAGTGCACAAATGGGATATCTCAAAAATGATTTTGCGGTAGACACCTATGACAGGTTTCAACTCGCTGTTTTTATAAAAACAGACTGGCGAAAGAAAGAAGGATGATAACATCCCTATAATGATTAAAAAACCTCAATCTTATGATTGGGGTTTTCTTTTTTACGCTTTCGCGAAAGCGGAATAGAAAAATATGATAAAAGTGTAAAAAACAAGAAGGATAACCTTTATTGTATATTAATTACACGTAATAATCGTACATTAAATTCTTTAAAGATAGGTTGCTAGATTTCCTTCGACAGAAGAGCTACAACCATTAAATATACTACGTATTATGAGATCAAGTAAAATAAACTTCACAAATGCACACGGAGAAGTATTGGCTGGAAGATTAGATCTACCGGCAAATCAAGACCCACATAACTTTGCCATTTTTGCACATTGCTTTACCTGTACAAAAGATTTTAGTGCTGTGCGCAATGTAAGTAGAGCACTTGCCTCTCAAGGTTTTGGCGTGCTACGGTTTGATTTTACGGGTTTAGGTGACAGTGATGGTGACTTTGCAGATACAAACTTCTCCAGTAATGTAGATGATCTCATAAGCGCTGCAGATTTTCTTGCCAAAGAATACAAAGCGCCCTCTCTACTTGTGGGACACTCGCTAGGTGGTGCTGCAGCAATTTTTGCAGGTGGTAAGATTGATACGATAAAGGCTGTCGCAACTATAGGGGCTCCTAGCAATCCAGTACACGTACAAAAGCAACTAGGCTCTCAGCTTTCAGTAATAAAAGATAAAGGTCAGGCTAATGTAAAACTCGCAGGGCGTGACTTTACTTTTAAAAAGCAGTTTATAGATAACCTAGAAGAAAACTCTTGTGTAGAAGCTGCTGGTAACCTTCACGAGGCTTTACTTATACTCCACTCCCCACAAGATGCAACAGTTTCTATAAAAAATGCCGAAGAAATATACAACGCCGCGCATCACCCTAAGAGTTTTGTAACTCTGGATGGATCTGAGCATTTACTTATTGACAAAGAAAATGCTGCTTACGTAGGTAAAATTATAGCTGGATGGGCTGCGAGATATATACCACAACCTGTCCAAGAGACCATAAAAACCACCTTTCAAGTGGTGGCAAGCCTAGATGAAGAAGATGGGTTTACAACCTTATTAAAACTGGGTAATCACCATATGAAGGCAGATGAGCCTGTACGCGTAGGCGGAAACGACTATGGCCCTACCCCATATGAGTTGCTCGCAGGTAGTCTTTCTGCCTGTACCGCAATGACCATACAGATGTATGCAAGACGCAAAAAGTGGGCGGTAGAAAATGTTGAGGTACACACAAGTTATAGTAAAACCCACGCTCGAGATTGTGTTGACTGTGAAGAAAACCCTTCGGCAAAGATTGATACCTTTCACCGTGAGATTAAAATCACTTCAGATCTTGATGAGAAGCAACTCAATCGTCTTTTACAAATAGCAGATAAATGTCCAGTACACAAAACCCTTCATAGCGAGACTCAAGTATTAACTACACTTAGATAGGGTTACGCTTTCGCGAAAGCGTACTCATAACCATAAAACTAAAAACGCCACAGCATCAAAAAATCACAAGTCATACAAGTACAACTCCAAAAAGGAGGCTTTATATTGCCTAAAAAATTGGGTGATGAGTGGTCTAATGCTGGACATAAGCGGGTCTTGCTTAAAGCAAGTAATGATACAAATACACTAGAAACACATATTGCTTTACGTAAAATGAAAGGTGTCTACTGGGTACTATTTGGAAAACAGCATCATAAAACTTTAAAAATTGGGCCTTTAGACATCTTTAGTATCCAACTCATAGAAGATAACACTAAGTATGGTGTAGTTACTCCAGAGGCTTTTGACGCAGTTTATGATAGCGACCCAGACGGTGCGTCAATTTTTGAATCGCTTACAGATGGTAAAAAAAGAGGTCTTATCTATCAAGTAAAGCGCTATAAAAGTGAGCAAACACAAGTAGATAAAATGCTTATACTCTTTGAAAATCTTAAACGAGGTATACGTGACCCAAGACAACTATTTAAAACAGGCTAATATTAAATAATTGTAAAGTATTGACAATCACGCGCAACGTATATGCAGTTATTGCATCTAGAGTAAAAACTATATTATATGAAACATTTGTGTATCCTACTACTTGTATGTATCACCTCTCTAAGCTGCGTCACAGACAGAACCAGCGATGATGTAGATACTGTTGATCTATTAACAAACTATGATGCGATTACTCTTGATCGCCCTACGTTTGAGGCCAGCGTCACTCTCGAAGACGCTAGAAGCATTATAAACTCGGGTAAAATCTATGTATTTAATGGTTTACTGTTTGTAAACGAAAAGAACAAGGGCTTTCACGTTTTTGATAACGAGAACCCTTCTTCTCCAGTTGCTCTTGCTTATATAAAAGCACCTGGAGCTACAGATCTTGCTATAAAGAATGAGGTATACTACATAAATCAAGCTGTAGACCTTATTGCTGTTACTTATGATAAGCAAACAGCAAACCTGCAGGTAACAAAACGCATTAGAGAAGTTTTTCCTCCTAAAGTGTCTCCAGATGGCTTTGTACACAATATCCCAGATGGAGAAATTATCATTGATTACGAACTTGAAGATTAAATAAGATGAAAAAGTATATATATATAATTGCCCTAGTGATTGTTGCACTAGGATGTAGTTCTGACGGGACTAGCAGTGGTGAATCTTTAAGCACAGCAGATAGTGTAGGTCAAGGTGGCTCACTTGCAACCTTTGTTATAAAAGGAAATTATCTCTACACGGTAGATAATGAAGATCTAAATGTATTTAACATCACAAATACATCAGAACCTGTATTAGTAAACACTGTACGCATAGGTTTTGATATCGAGACTTTATTTAGCTACAGAAATTACCTCTATATAGGATCTCGTAACGGTATGTTTATCTATGGTGTAGATAGTCCAGAGTTTCCAGAACAATTATCTTCAGTACAACATTTTACTTCTTGTGATCCTGTGGTTGCAAATGATCAATATGCATTTGTAACCCTATGGAGTGACTTGGGCTGTAATGGTTTTGTAAATCAACTAGAGGTGTATGATGTGACAGATGTTCTTAATCCTGTTCTCATCAATGTGCGCGAACTTACATTCCCAAAAGGGTTAGGTCTTTATGGTGATTACCTTATCGTATGTGATGATGAGATTAAAATATTTGATGTGTCAAATCCTGCAGAGTCTACACTAGTACACGCTATAGATAAGCTTGCTTTTGATGTGATTATACAAGGAGATTTACTCATAGCCGTGGGAGAAACTGGTGTATATCAATATAGCCTTGATGCTCAAGATATCACAAACACATCACAATTAAGCACCATAAGTATCTAAAAGGTTTTATAAAATCTTAGTATTTCTTAAGTTGTCGTGGTATATTAGAGCTAATTAATTACTAATTATCAAAACCAAAAGATGATGAAATACAGATTTATGACAATAGCCTTACTTTCTCTAGCCACACTAGCGAGTTGTAAAGGTGACAAAAAAGAAAGTGAAGAAGTAATAGAGGTTGTTGAAGTAGAAGAAGTTGAAGTTATGCCAGAGATGCAAAAACTCACTTTAAAACTTGAACCTAAGAGTGACAGTAAAGCTTCTGGAAGTGTTGTTTTTAAAGAAGAAGATGGTGTTGTAAAATTTACAGCCGTAATAGGTGGACTAGATGAAGGTATGCACGCCATACACATACACGACAAGGCAGACTGTTCAAGTGCAGATGGAAAATCTACAGGAGGACACTGGAACCCTACAAACGAGCAACACGGTAAGTGGGGCGCAGCAGAGGGATATCATAAAGGTGATATAGGTAACTTCCCGGCAGATGAAAACGGAAACGGAACTATCACAATGAGCACAGACCAGTGGTGTATTGGTTGCGGAGATCCTAAAAAAGATGTTGTAGGTAAAGCAATTATCGTACACCAAGGTACAGATGATTTTACATCACAACCTAGTGGTGCTGCAGGAGCAAGAATTTCTTGCGGTGGTATTATTAAATAATTAATTACACTATAAAAAGTAAAATGCTCTTGCTTACCGCAAGAGCATTTTTTTTATGAGCCATATTCTATTAGTATGCAAGCCTATTTATTACTTAGGTAATGCTCGTATAATCTCATCCATACCTATAAGTTAGTGTGAAGATAGACCCTATTAAATAATAGAAATAGAAGACATAAAAAAGCCCTCGCAATTGCGAGGGCTTTATCTATAGTAATTTAGAAAAGACTATTTCTTTGCTTCTACAACACTTTTATTAAGCGCTTGTGTCATCTCAATAGATAGTGCAGATCTTTCAAACTTCATTTTACCAGACATTGTTTCCAATACACAAGTACCATTATCATTAAGTTCTAAAATCTTGCCGTGTAGACCACTTTTTGTAATTACACGATCACCCTTTTTAAGATCTTTATCAAAGTTCTTTTCTTGTTTAAGTTTCTTACGTTGTGGTAATACTATAAAGAATATTATAAACACCGTAAATAATAGAATAGGACCGCCTATTCCGTTAAAAAGATCCATCATATTATTTAGCTGCTCCAGCAGCAGGGTTTACAAATGCTTTGATCTTTACAGTCTCTGTACCTCTCTCAGTATTTGCTTTAATTGTTACAGTTTTAGTTACTTGGTTAGTACCGCTACCGTTGTATTTTACAAGAAGCTCACCTTTCTCACCTGGTGCAACTGGATTTTTAGAATATTCTGGTACTGTACATCCACAAGAGCTCTTTGCGTCTACAATTACAAGTGGTGCTTTACCTGTGTTAGTAAATGTAAATTTGTGCTCTACAGTATTTCCCTTTTCAATGTTTCCAAAATCAAATTCAGTCTCATCAAAAGTAATCACTGGGTATGTTGTAGCTTGTGCGTCTCTTGCAGCTGCAACTTCAACATTTTCTTCTTTTACTTTGCTTGCTGCATCTTCTTTACAAGAAGTAAACACCATAGCCGAAAGTACTCCTAATACTAATAAACCTTTTTTCATTGTTGTTTTTTTATAAATAATGATTCGTAAAAATAAGAAAAAGTATACTATTTTAAACCTCTACCCTCTTTCTTTAACCTTTTTTCTCGCTCATATTGTTTTACAAGCTTATCGAGTATACCGTTTATAAAGATGCTACTCTTAGGTGTTGAGTATTCCTTAGAGATTTCTAAGTACTCATTTATAGTCACTTTTACAGGTATGGTAGGAAATTTTAAGAACTCACAAAGTGCCATCTTTATAAGCACCATATCTACATCTGCGATACGTTCTTTATCCCAGTTTGGTGTGTTTTCTGTAATCTCGTTTGCTAGAAAAGTCTCATTTGCAACCGTCTTCTCTAGTAACTCTGTACCAAAATGTACATCCTCCTCATTTTTAAATAAGCTAGGTAGTAATGAAGACTCTGGTGATGCTGGTTTAAGCTTACCCAGTCTTCTTAACACTGCCATATTAATCATAGGCAAGTCATCTATCCAGGTAAGGCGTGCATCTTCTATATAATCGTATAGCTTGTCATTAGGCGCTATAATCTCTGTATAGATATCTACCACAAACTTTCTATCAATTTTAAAGGTAGTCTCCTCCTCTTCCATATATGAGGCATAGCGATCACTTGCTACAATCTCGTTATATATGATAGCAACATACTCATCATTCTGTCTCCAGTGTTTGAGCTTACGCTTGCTTATTTCATCACGCAACTCAGCATTGTCAGACAGTTTTGTCAAGACCTGGTTGTTAATGAATTTTGTGTTGGGATTTTTTTCTTCTTCGGTAGCTAGAATCTTTTTAGAGATTTTTTCTTGTTCCGCTTTCGCGAAAGCGTGAACCTCCACCATTAAATCTAGCATTAAGAGATACAGATTGTACATCTGGTTCATACTCTCAACCGTAAATTTATCCTCATTTTGAAGATCAAACTGCTCCTTACTCCCTAGGGCGTAAATGGTTTGCATTACTTTGACACGGATATGGCGTCTGTTTAACATAGCGACAAAGAACTTTTATAGTTATAAGAACGAATTAGGTTCGTTTTTAAATCGGTGCAAAAATACAGTATTTCTAAAAGTATCATCACATTTTATCAATTATGTTATAGGAAAATTTGGCTCGCACAGGTCTTAAAAAAAACCGACCTTAGCGCTTCAAAAAAATTGCAGTACGGCGATGGGTGCATTAAAATCTCTTAACAAATATTTTTTACGTTATAAATGGCGTCTTATAGCCGGTTTCTTTATAGTTATCGCGGCTCGTGTCTTTGCCGTTTTTAATGTAGATATTGTAGGTGATATCGTAAACGATGTTGAGACTTACATAAAAAGTGGAGACACAAACCTAGATGGCCTTAAAGATAGTATGCTTTTAAAACTGGGTTTACTTTTAGGTGCTGCCCTACTCTCTGGTTTTTTTACATTCTTAATGAGACAACTCATCATTGTAGTCTCTAGATTTATAGAGGCAGATCTAAAAGATGATGTCTATGCACAGTACCAGCGTCTCAGCCTAGGTTTTTATAAAAAAAATAGAACTGGTGACCTTATGAACCGCATCTCTGAAGATGTAACAAAAGTACGTATGTACCTAGGTCCAGCGATAATGTATTTACTACAAGCTCTCGTACTCTTTGCTGTAGTAATACCCTATATGGTACGTATGGCTCCATCACTCGCCGCATATACCTTAATACCACTACCTATACTATCTATTGCTATTTATAAACTAAGCCGTGCGATACACGTGCGTAGTACTATTGTACAAGAGTACCTATCAAAACTTACTACATTTACACAAGAATCTTTTAGTGGTATATCTGTTATAAAAGCATATACTTTAGAACCTAATACATTTAGAGACTTTGCAACACTTAGTGAAGACAGCAAGCAAAAAAATCTAAACCTCGTTAAGGTACAAGCATTTTTCTTCCCACTTATGATAGGGCTTATAGGTGCGAGTAACCTTATTGTGATATTTGTAGGTGGGCAGCAGTATATAGATGGTACCATTGCAGAGCTAGGAACCCTAGTAGAGTTTATAATGTATGTAAATATGCTCACGTGGCCAGTTGCTACTGTAGGATGGGTAACCTCAATTATAAAAGCAGCAGAGGCATCTCAGGTACGTATTAATGAGTTTTTAGAAATCGAACCAGACATTGTAAATACCTTTACAGAGCACACACCTATAAATGGTGCTATCGCTTTTAAGGATGTAACTTTTACCTATGAAGACACACTCATTACAGCTCTTAAAAATATAAGTTTTACCGTGCAGCCAGGACAAACACTTGCTGTAATAGGGCCTACAGGATCTGGAAAATCTACTATTTTAGAACTCATAGGCCGTCTGTATGATGTAACTAGCGGCAGTATTGCTATAGATGGTACAGATGTAAAGATGCTCAACCTTAATGATTTTCGTTCTGAGATAGGTTATGTACCTCAAGATGCTTTTTTATTTTCTGACACCATAGGTGAGAATATAAAATTTGGTAAAACAGATGCTACAGACGAAGAGGTTTACGCTTTCGCGAAAGCGGCCTCCGTACACCATAACATCATAGACTTTAAGGATGGGTATGATACCGTACTTGGTGAGCGAGGCATAACCTTATCTGGAGGACAGAAGCAACGCGTCTCTATTGCAAGAGCACTTATAGGATCTCCTAAAATCTTGTTACTAGATGACTCATTAAGCGCAGTAGATACCGAGACAGAAGAAGAAATACTCAACAATTTACAGCAGCTCACAACAAATACAACCACTATTATCGTGAGCCACAGAATCTCATCTGCAAAAAATGCCGATCAAATTATCATTCTCGAAGATGGTAAAATCACACAGCAAGGATCTCATAATCAATTAATAACAGAAGAAGGCTACTATAAAGAGCTGTATGTAAAGCAGCTGGACGAGAAAGAAATGTAAAAAATAATTGGGCAATGGTATATTTTTTACCATTTTTGAAACAACAAACACACAATCCAAAACAAGAAGGACCATTATGAGTGATTACGACGGAAGAGACAATGAAGAGATTTTTTCAAAAGTACTTAGAGCAGGACGACGCACGTACTTCTTTGATGTAAGATCTACAAAGGCAGGAGATTATTACCTTACCATTACAGAGAGTAAAAAATTTACTAATGATGACGGTTCTTTCCACTTTAAAAAACATAAAATCTATTTATACAAAGAAGACTTTGCTGGATTTACAGAAAATCTTAATGAGATGACTTCTTACATACTAGAAGAAAAAGGTGAAGAAGTAATATCTGACCGCCACCAGAATGATTATACAAGACCAGTAGCGTCAGAAGTGGTAGATTCTGGAGGGGTAACCTCAGAAGAGCCTACTGCAACGGCAGATAAGTTTACAGATGTAAGCTTTGACGATATATAAATCGTAAAAGATTTTAAATAAAAAAAGCCACGTTTATGACGTGGCTTTTTTTATTGGTCTAGCTTAAAAAGCTTTTAGTTAAATATGATAGGTATTTCCACAAGACTATGTGGTCGTATATCTCCACTACTGGCTGTTTGTATTACCGTTAAATCTCTGTTGAGAATTACCACCATCCCTTGAGTCTCTCCATCTACTTCTGTAGTACCCATTACAATATAATAAGATGTAAACTGCGCTATATCTGTATTGCGTATGTTTATACTCATCCCAGTCTGATCTAAAATAGTATTAATAAGACCTACCTCTGTATAAGTACTAATTGTATTTGTATTGTAATTATACACATTTGCTATTTTTCCGGTAGGGTCTTTATAAACAAGTTCTTGAGCTAGTGATTTAGTTTGATTAAATCCTTCTGTAACAGTAAAACCACTCGGAAAAGAACTCTGCTCACTTATCGTAAGCGTTTCAAAATCTAGCGTGGCGTATGCAAGCGCAGCACCGTTAAAGTCAAATAGGTACATCTCGTCAAGATTCTCATCGTATATGTAAGCACCATACTGATCTATATCCCACACTCCCACTGGCATCCCTGTCTCTGCATTGTGTACAAATAGCTTCTTTACGCCTGTAAGAGTATCTGTACCTACTATAAATGTCTTAGACCCTTTTGCCATCACACTTGAATTGACATCGTTTATTGTTATATTACCTATGTAAGCATCGGTAATAACGCTAGTAGTTTTATCATATGTACTTACGTTTAAGTTGCAACAGCTACTAGACTCATTCACATAGTAAGTAATGATATTGTTTTCGGTATTTGTCGTATAAAGCTCAGATTCATTTACAGGGTTAGTCGGAGTAAAGTAATCACTATAAACTTCTTGGTCTCCATTAACCACGCTATATGTGATAAACTGAGAAGTAGGTATGCCAGAAGCTATCGCTAGGCGATCCCTAAAGGTGTTTCTTAAAAAGCCAAACTCAAAGCCTATTTCCTCTTGTAAATTTACAGTTGTGCTTTGCTCATCTAGATAATTCCAAGTAACTACATTACCACTAGATCCAGTAACTAGATTGTCTCCTACGATTGCTATTTGAGCCAGTGAGGTATTTACATCAGACTCGGCTACGCTAGTCGTATCGTCGTCATTAGAACAGGCGGTGAAGCCTAGAAGTAAAAAAGGTAAAAATTTAAAAATTCTCATTGATTGATGATGTTTTAATTCATTGATTAAAAGTAAGTTATTTCTTTCTTACAGCAATAACTTCAATCTCAATTTTTGCCCCTGCGGCCAGTGCCTTTGCTGCAAAGGTGGTCCTCGCAGGTTTTTGTGGCAAGTACGATTTATAGATAGCGTTAAATGTTGCAAAGTCCTCAATATCATCTAGCACAACCATTGCTTTTACAATATCTGTCATTTCTAGATTGTGATGGGCAAGCACCGCTTTTATGTTTTCTAAGGTTTGCTTTGTTTCGGCTTCAATACCGCCTGTTACGAGTGTTCTCGTGCTTTGATCCATCCCTATTTGTCCAGATAGAAAATACATATCACCTACTTGCACCACATCAGAAAATGGTGCGTCTGCCTTAGTAGGTTCGTGAGACGTGTGGAACACAGGAGCTCTCTTCTCCATATGACCTTCAGGAGGTGGTGTGTGGGATCTTTGTAACTCCTCATTACAAGAAGTGAGTAAAAGCATCCCAAAGATTGTCAATATAATAGGCCTCATAGTTATAGATTTTGGTAATAAATGTACGGATAGATGGCAACATTTTTTAACTATTATGTATTTTTAAACTTTGAGATAAATGCGATTTAGTACGCTTTCGCGAAAGCGTAAACACAACAATCTACTATGGACAGAAAAGAAGAGTTTCTAAAATCTATTACAACAGGAAACACCTTTAAGGGTGACTTTATCACTATGGGAGCAGCAATGCTAGATGGCGAGACCATCACAAATGCTCACGTAAAAGTACCTCTTAAAACTCTTAATCGTCACGGTCTCATTGCTGGTGCTACAGGTACTGGTAAAACAAAAACATTACAAGTACTTGCCGAAAATCTGTCTGATAAAGGGATACCGGTACTACTTATGGATATGAAAGGTGATCTCTCTGGTATTGCAAAAGCAAGCCCAGGTCACGCAAAGATAGATGAGCGCCACGAGAAGATAGGCCTACCCTTTGATGCCAAAGATTTCCCAGTAGAACTCCTCACACTTTCTGAACAAAATGGCGTGCGCCTTAGAGCTACCGTAAGTGAATTTGGACCTGTGCTGTTCTCACGTATACTTGACGCTACGGTGGCACAGTCTGGTATTATCTCTATACTTTTTAAGTACAGTGATGATAAAAAATTACCGCTGCTAGATCTTAAAGACTTTAAAAAGATTTTACAATATGCGACCAAAGAAGGTAAGGCAGAAATAGAAGAAGAGTATGGGCGTATCTCTCCAGCTTCTTCTGGTTCTATCCTGCGTAAAATAGTAGAACTAGAACAGCAGGGAGCAGATATTTTCTTTGGAGAAAAATCATTTGACACAGATGACCTTACTCGCACCACCTCTGACGGTCGTGGAGTAATAAATGTGATACGCCTTACAGATATACAAGACAGACCAAAATTATTCTCAACTTTTATGTTGAGTTTACTTGCAGAGATTTACTCCACATTTCCAGAGCAAGGAGATAGCGGCCAGCCAGAGCTTGTAATTTTTATAGATGAAGCGCACCTTATTTTTAAAGAAGCTTCAAAAGCGTTACATAGCCAGATAGAAAGTATTGTAAAGTTGATACGATCTAAAGGTGTAGGTATTTATTTTGTAACTCAAAACCCAACAGATATTCCAGATGGTGTATTGAGCCAGTTAGGTCTTAAAGTGCAGCACGCATTACGTGCGTTTACTGCAAAAGATAGAAAAGCTATAAAACTCACTGCCGAAAACTATCCAGATTCTAAATATTATGACACAAAGACCGTTCTTACATCTTTAGGTATAGGAGAAGCACTTGTATCTGCTCTAGATGAGAAGGGTCGCCCTACTCCCCTTGCAGCTACAATGCTACGCGCACCTATGTCACGTATGGATGTATTAACCCAAAAGGAAATAGACGGTATAAACGATAGATCTGAGCTTGTAGAAAAATATAGCGAAATCTCAGATAGAGAGAGTGCCTACGAGCTACTCAAAAAGAAAATAGATAAAGCAAACGAAGCGGAAGCAAAGGAAAAGGCTCAAAAAGAAAGAGCCAAAGCTTCAAAAACGTCTTCTAGATCTAAAAGTTCTAGGTCTACTCAAAGTGCTGGATCAAAAGCATTAATAAAAGTGCTTACAAGTGCAACCGTAATACGTGGTGTCTTTGGGATACTAGGTAAAATGTTAAAATAATAATTGCGCATTTTTTATGCGTACCCTCAATTTAATTTTATGAAAAAAAATATAATAGCTCTTTCTATTCTAGGCTTAATAGCTACTAGCTGTAGTAACTCTGGAAACTTTGCTATTACAAATGAAGGTGTAGGACCACTTACTAAAACTACAAAAGTAAGTGAACTTAAAACCACCTTTGTAAATGATAGCCTTGTAGATGCAAATGGATCTACAGAACTAAAAGCACCTGTACAATATATTACCGTTTTTGAAAAAGGAGGTAAAAAATTATTAGAACTAGAACCTACCACGGGCGACTCTGATGCTACAATAAATTACATACGTTTATATGACGAGCGCTATACAACAGATGGTGGAGTTACTGTAAAAAGTACTTTTAAGGATATTCTAGATGGACACAAGATAAAGCGTATAGAAAACCTTATATCTACCATTGTTGTTTTGATAGAAGATAGTGATGTGTACTTTACTATAGATAAAAAACACTTGCCATCAGAACTTATGTTTGATACAACTACTAAGGTTGAACTTACTCAAATCCCTGATGATGCTCCTATTAAGTACATTCAAATAAGCTGGTAAATATGAGTTATAAAATCCAAAAAAGCCCTTTTGTAGTACCCACTACAGATGGTAAAACCATAGAGGAGCACTGGGGAAAAGCGACAGACGGTAATAATGATATAAGCATCGCTCATATGATTGCTCCACCTGGGTGGAGTGAGCCGTTTCAAACTCCAGAGTTTGATGAGTATACATATATTATAAAAGGTAAAAAGCAATTTATCATAGACGGTGATACCGTAGTACTTCACGCCGGCCAGAGTATTAAAATTGCTCGTAATACTAGAGTACAATACAGCAATCCTTTTGATACAGAGTGTGAGTATATGGCTGTTTGTACACCTGCGTTTTCACCAGATTCAGTTCATAGAGAAGAATAGATATTTTGAAAAAGACCCTACAACGATTCATTCCTAAGGCTATAGGAGCAAAGATAAATGCACTAAGTTTAGTAAATCCTAGAGCTGCAGCTCAGCAAGCTTTTAATATATTCTGCACACCACGCAAGGGTAAACCTTATGGTGAGCAGGTTGCTTATCTAGAAAATGCTGCGTATGAACGTTTTCCTTCTGGATCGTGTGAGTTACAAGCATATCACTGGGAAGGCACTGGTAAAAAAGTACTTCTTATACACGGCTGGGAAAGCAACACGCATCGCTGGTTTAAACTAGTGGAAGAACTACAGCAAGAAAACTATGACATCTATGCCATAGATGCACCGGCTCACGGTAACTCTACAGGGACGCTCCTCAATGTGCCGCGTTATGCAAAAGCCATAGAAGAAGCTGTACAGCGATACCAACCAGACCATATTATAGGACATTCTATAGGAGGACTAGCTACGGTTTTTCATCAATATACTTATAAACCTATGCAGTTTACTTCTGCAGTCATATTAGGATCTGCATCAGAGCTTAGTGAGATAATGGTAGATTATAGAGCAATTTTAGGACTTAATAACAGAACAATGAAGTCTCTAGAACAGCTCGTAAAAGAGTTATTTGGTTTTGACTTTAAAGGTTTTTCTGGAGCAGCTTTTGCAAAAGAACTTACATTGCCTGCTTTGATCATACACGATAAGTTTGACAAAATCACTCCTGTATCTGCCTCACAAAACATCCATAAAAGCTGGAAAGGAAGCACCTACATCGAGACCGAAGGTTTTGGTCACTCACTATATCAAGAAGAAGTAAGATCTGAAATCATCAAATTCTTAAAGAAAGAATTTTAATCTTCTTCATTAAGGGTATTTAAGTTCATTCCCTCATAAAACCCAAGGGGCTGGTCTATAACAAGTTTTACTTGCATAGCTATTTGCCCCGTGTGATATGAGAAGTGCTCAACAGCGTGTAATACAATACCTATACCTGAGAGATCAAAACCTTGCACTTTTCGCTTCTTTAATAAATTTTCTGGTGTTGCATCATCTATAATAGTCGTGGCTGTTTGTACAGTAAGTAAAAGTCGTTGAAGCAACTCATCTTTTGTAAAGCCATCTTCGGTACTAAACTCTTCGTCTCTATTGCGCTCATCTGGATTACCTCCTAGTCCAGAAACGATATACTGTGTCATATTACCACAAATATGCAATAACTGGTTACCAAGTGTGTTGAGACTCTGGTTTTGCTTTGTCCACAGCTCCTCCTCTACTACCTTAGAGAGTGCGATACTTATCATACGCACATTCTCTTCAAGTCTAAAAATAGCATTGTCTTTAAAATCTTGATGCCAAGTATTAATCATATCTATACGTTCTAACTTAGTATAAAATCTTCTAGTTGCTTCAATGAGATTCTATTCTCATAGATTGCCTTCCCTATAATGGTTCCCTCACAGCCCATCTCTGCAAGCTTTGGCAACTCGTCAAAGGTAGAAATTCCTCCAGAAGCAATAAGTTTTAAGTCTGGTGTGCTAGCAAGTATTTCTTGATATAAGTCAAAACTAGGTCCTTCTAGCATACCGTCTTTACTTATATCTGTACAGATTACATAAGAGACACCTTCTTTTTGATAAGCGTTTATAAACTCAACCACATCATCATCAGACTCCTCTAGCCAGCCAGAGATAGCAATTTTACGATGATGAGCATCTGCTCCCAAGATAATTTTATCACTGCCAAATTTTGACAACCAGCTTTTAAACGTATCTGGATTTTTTACAGCAATACTACCACCAGTTATTTGAGAAGCTCCGCTCTCAAAGGCAATGCGTAAATCTTCGTCTGTTTTAAGACCTCCTCCAAAGTCTACTTTTAACGCAGTCTTTGTAGCTATTTGCTCAAGAATTTTGTGGTTTACAATGTGCTTGCTTTTTGCACCATCTAAATCTACAAGGTGTAAATGCGTGATACCGTGTGCCTCAAACTGCTTTGCAACCTCCAGCGGATTTTCATTATATATTTTCTTTGTGTTATAATCTCCCTTTGAGAGACGCACACAATTACCATCTATGATATCTATAGCAGGTATTATTCTCATAATTCTAAAAAGTTTTTAAGTATTTGCTCTCCTACAGCGCTACTTTTTTCTGGGTGGAACTGGGTTCCATAAAAATTATTTTTGGCAAGAGCACTACTGTAAGGAAGTCCGTACGTAGTAGTCGCAATCGTGTCTTCTACTACGGGAGCATAAAAACTGTGCACCATATATATAAAAGAATCTTCGGCTACTTGATTAAAAAGTGGTGATGATAGATTGTTAATGGTGTTCCACTGTATTTGTGGGACTTTTACGCTTTCGCGAAAGCGTACTACATCTACATTAAAAATATCAAGACCTATAGTATCTCCTTCTTCTGAACCTGTACACATTAATTGCATACCCAGACAGATACCCAGCACAGGCTGTGTGAGTGTAGGAATCACTTTATCGAGACCAGTCTCTCGTAATTTACTCATAGCACTACTCGCCTCTCCTACTCCAGGAAAAATGACTTTATCTGCACTACGTATTTCTTCTTCACTATCACTTAAGACCGCCTGATAACCAAGGCGCTCTATCGCAAATTTTATGCTCTGGATGTTTCCAGCGCCATAATTAATGATCACAATTTTCATTATAACATTCCTTTTGTAGATGGAAGAATCATTTTATCTGCATCACGCTTTACGGCTACTTTAATCGCTTTTGCAAATGCCTTAAAGATAGCTTCAATCTTGTGGTGCTCGTTTGTTCCTTCGGCTTTGATATTTAGGTTTGCCTTTGCACCATCTGTAAATGATTTAAAGAAGTGATAAAACATCTCTGTAGGCATTTTACCTATCATCTCACGGTTAAAATCTGCTTCCCATACGAGCCAGTTTCTACCACCAAAATCTATGGCAACTTGTGCAAGACAGTCATCCATAGGCAGGCAAAAACCGTAGCGCTCTATTCCTAATTTATTACCTAAAGCAATGGCAAACACTTCTCCTAGTGCAATTGCCGTGTCTTCTATAGTGTGATGCTCATCTACTTCTAGGTCTCCTTTTACCTGGATGTCTAAGTCCATTTGCCCGTGACGCGCTATCTGGTCAAGCATATGGTCAAAGAAAGCTAGACCTGTATCTATGTTAGATTTACCCGTACCGTCTAGGTTAAGGGTGATGTTTATGTCTGTCTCATTAGTTTTTCGCGCAAGCGTAGCAACACGACTTTCTAATTTTAAAAACTCGTAAATTTTTTGCCAGTCGTTTGTCTCTAGCGCAATGTCCTTATTGAGCTCATCTTCAGAGATGGTAATCTCACCAGTACCCAGGTTTGTGTTATCATTTATATAGATTCCTTTGGCTCCCAGATTTGTCGCTAGTTGCATATCTGTAAGTCTATCACCTATTACAAAAGAGTTTTTGAGATCATATTCCTCAGAAAAGTATTGTGTAAGTAAACCGGTCCCAGGCTTTCTAGTGTCTTTATTTTCGTGCGGAAAGGTTCTATCTAAAAATACATTATCAAAAACAACACCTTCATTTTCAAAAGACTTCATAATAAAGTTATGCACTGGCCAGAATGTATCTTCTGGAAAAGAATCCGTACCTAAACCATCTTGATTTGTAATCATCACTAGCTCATAATCGAGCTCTTGAGCAATCTTACCTAACCAAGTAAAACACTTAGGGTAAAAAATCATTTTTTCAAACGCATCGATTTGTTCATCTACCGTTTCTTTAATCATTGTACCATCGCGGTCGATAAAAAGTACTTTTTTTGCCATTACTGTATTGTATTTAATGCGTTTATTAGTGTTGTATTTTCTTCTTTGGTCCCTACTGTAAAACGTAGTGTGTTCTCACAAAGCGCCTGTGTACTTCGATTGCGCACAACTATTCCTTTTTCTATAAGCTGATTATAACGCTTGTTTGCATCGTCTACTTTAGTTAAAATAAAGTTTGCGTCAGACGGATATACTTTTTCTACAAAAGCCACATCCTTAAGCACAGCTGCCAGTGTTTTTCTATTATCAAGTAAGGTATCTACCTCATTATGAACCATAGGTAAATCGCTCAATCTATCATAAGCGCGATCTTGCGTTAATGCATTTACATTATAAGGAGGCTTAATTTTATTAAGAATCGCAATAACTTCTTTGCTTGCAAAGCATAAACCTAGACGTATACCAGCAAGACCGTAAGCCTTAGAAAGCGTTTGAGTGATTACCAGGTTAGGATAATTTTTTAATTGTGATATCCAACTCTCTGCTGCTGCAAAATCTATATATGCCTCATCAAGAACTACTAACCCATTAAAGTTTTCTAACACCTCAATAATAAGATCCGGTTTGATCATATTACCCGTAGGATTGTTTGGTGAGCAAATAAAAATGAGCTTTGTAGTATCACTCACAGCATTCAGAATACCTTCAGTATCCAGCTGAAAATCTTCAGTAAGGAGTACCTCTGTATTTGCTACGTCATTTGTACCTGCCAGTACATTATACATACCGTAAGTAGGTGGTACCGTTATAATACCATCTACTCCAGGATTACAGAATGCTCTAAAAATAAGATCGAGCACCTCGTCGCTTCCATTACCTAGTAAAATCTGAGATTCTGAGACCTTTTTTTGAGAGGCTACCAAACTCTTTAAACTACGCTGTTGCGGGTCTGGATAACGGTTTACACCATTATCAAACGGATTTTCATTTGCATCTAGAAAAACCATTTCTTTATCAAAATCTGTAAACTCATCTCGCGCAGAAGAGTACGGTTTCATCCTTGCAACATTTGCTCTTACGAGCTTATTTATGTCAAATTTGTTCATTGTGCTATACGTACTTAATAATCTTTACTGCTTTATTTTAATGCGTTAAGTCTAAGAGTTACCGCATTTTTATGAGCATCAAGACCTTCTGCCTCTGCCATAAGTTCTATAGCACGACCTATATTTTTTATTCCAGTTTCAGATATTTTTTGAAACGTCATAGACTTCATAAAACTATCTAGATTTACACCGCTGTACTGCTTAGCATAACCGTTTGTAGGTAAGGTGTGGTTTGTACCAGACGCATAATCTCCAGCGCTCTCAGGCGTATAGTTGCCTATAAAAACAGATCCCGCATTACCTATATTATCTACATAGTAGTCATCATTTGAGGTACAAACTATAAAGTGTTCTGGACCGTATTCATCTATCAGCGCGAGTGCCGTCTCATCGTCTTTTACATAAATGAGCTTACTATTATCAATAGCTTTTTCTGCAATACGCTTTCGCGAAAGCGTACTCATCTGCTCTTCTACTTCTTTTTCTACCTCGTCTATCAAATCCTTTGAAGTAGAAACCAAAATAACCTGACTATCAACACCGTGCTCTGCCTGACTTAATAAGTCTGAAGCTACAAAACTTGCCTGAGCAGCATCATCTGCAACAACAAGTAATTCTGATGGACCTGCTGGCATATCTATTGCCACTCCGTGCTTTGTAGCAAGCTGCTTTGCAACAGTTACAAACTGATTACCTGGCCCGAAAATTTTATAAACTTGAGGAACGCTCTCTGTACCAAAGGTCATCGCAGCAATAGCTTGAATACCTCCTACTTTAAATATTTTTGTAACTCCGCTTAACTTTGCTGTATAAAGGATGGCAGGGTTTACCTTCCCTTCTTTATCAGGTGGCGTACATAATACAATCTCTTTACAACCAGCGATATTTGCTGGCGTTGCGAGCATTAAAATAGTTGAAAATAATGGCGCTGTACCTCCCGGTATATAAAGTCCCACTTTTTGAATAGGCCTTTTTTCTTGCCAGCAGTCTACCCCTTCTGTAGTAGCAATAGCTACTCTCTCGGTTTTTTGAGCTGTGTGAAAGCGTTCTATATTACCTTTTGCAAGTTGTATGGCTTCCTTTAACTCTGTAGATATAAGCTCTTGCGCTTCCTTTATTTCTGTATCAGTCACTACAGTGCTCTCAAGAGTCACATTATCAAAGATACTTGTGTACTTTGCTACCGCAGTATCTCCTTTTTCCTTTACTTCCTTAAAAATATCGGTAACGGTGGCTTCTATATCATCTACAGTTTGAGTAGGTCTTTTTAAAATTTCTGCCCACTCACTTCTTTCTGGATTATAAATCTTATTCATAGCAATGTAAAATTATAGTACCATTTTTTCGATTGGGCATACAAGTATTCCTTCTGCACCTGCTTTTTTGAGATTATCTATCACATCCCAAAAGCTATCTTTATTTATTACTGAGTGTACACTACTCCAGCCTTCTTGTGCTAGTGGTAAAACCGTAGGACTTCTCATACCTGGAAGCATTGCGATAACATCATCAAGCTTTGCGTCTGGCACATTCATAAGTACATACTTACTGCGTTGTCCTGCAAGTACAGATTGTATACGGAATTTAAGTGTTTCTAATAGCTCCTTACGCTCGTCAGAAATAGTAGGTGATGCAGTAAGAACAGCCTCAGACGTGAGCATTTGCTCTACTTCCTTAAGGTTATTTTTAAATAATGTACTACCACTAGAAACAATATCACAGATAGCATCTGCAAGTCCAATATTTGGAGCGATTTCTACCGAACCGTTAATGATGTGTAGCTCTGCGTTTACACCTTTTTCAGCTAGGTATTCTCTTACTGTATTAGGATATGATGTTGCAATGCGCTTACCTTCGAGATCTTTTACAGAGTTATATTCTTGTCCTTTTGGGATGGCTAGTGACACCTTGCATTTTGAAAAACCTAATCTCTCTATAATAGGAAGATCCTTTCCTTTTTCTATAAGTGTATTTTCGCCTAGTATTGCGATATCTACTACTCCGTCTCTTAAGTACTGAGGGATATCTCCATTACGTAGGTATAAAACTTCTAGCGGAAAGTTTCTAGCAATGGCTTTAAGTTGATCCTTACCATTATCTATAGATACACCACAGTTTTTAAGCAGTTGTAAAGACTCCTCATTGAGACGACCTGACTTCTGAATAGCAATTCTAATTTTTTGACTCATTTTTGTTGGTTTGTGTTTGAATTACCCAAAAAAGAAAAAACCCGTTTGAGTATCTCAAACGGGTTTATATATGAATTATTTACATACCAAACTACCTCGCTTGAGCGAATAATGTAGTATGGTGATGATGTGTTTTGTTCAATTTCATTTCTGGCACAAATTTAAGAAGTCTTTTGTTAAAAACAAGTGAATAAAGTGATTTAATAATTACTTAACACACGTAACTTTTTAGTAGATTTGAAATAGCGCTTTAAATCAACTACTAAAGCACATAAATTTAACTATGAAAGGATTTTTGGGGGCCTTCCTTGTTTTTTTACTTTGGTCATTTACGTGTATCTATTACGTAAGTGCTAAGGAGCCATCACCATTTATAGAAAAAAAATCATCTACTACAATTTCTAATAGTAATGATAAACAACCTATTACTAATCCAACTAAGACAAGTACTAGTAATAGCGAGATAAAAACTACAGATAGCATTGCAAAAACGCACATAGATAGGGAGGCGTCCATTTTTATTGCTGAAGAAATACAAAAATCTATTGCTATAAGTGATACTGTAGATTTTACAAAAGATGAACCGGTTATTACTTTTGAAAAAGAGCTTAACTCACTTTCAGGCCCTTCTTTTTCTAGCGAGCTATTTTACCCACAGTATAACAATACAGATTTAATACTTGATAAAGAGCTCGTTGCATATGCATCTGAACTCAAAGAATTATTAAAAAATAATCCAGATAAAAAAGTAACAATATTAGGCCATACAGATAACGTAGGAAATGCTCGAGATAATTTTAGCACAGGTTTAAAAAAATCAAGACAAATTAAATGGTATCTTACAGCCCGTAGAGGAATCCCCCGCAGTAAAATTACTGCCACCTCAAGAGGTGAAGAAGAACCTATCGCCTCAAATAACACCGTATCTGGACGACGCCAAAACAACAGAATAGAAATTATAGTAGATTAATGCTCGCATTACAGGAGGCCATATCAATACCCATTGCTTATATAGAGACATTTATAATGACTCTTGTTGCATTTTTGATAGGTTATGGAGGATCGCAACTCTCTCAAAAATTTTCTCACAAACGTAAAGAACAACAGCATAAAAACACGTTACAACAGCTCAACAATACGATCAAAAATTTACAAGACGAGTTAGATAGAAAGGCAGATGGCGTTTTTAGAAAAGACCGTATGGATGAGGAATATGAGCATCTACAGATACGAAACAGAGCTTTTTCTGATGATGTGCTTACAGAAAAGCTCTCTAAAACAGAAATTAAGGATCCTATAAGTTATGAACGCATAGGAAGAGCCACAATGGCAGAGCGTAATGACTTACAACAAATTACTGGAATAGGTCCATATACTGAGGCTAAACTCAATGAACTAGGGATTTACACTTACGAGCAAATAAGCCGTTTTAATAATGACGACATCGCCGCAGTAACAAAACTAATTAAGTTTTTTCCAGATAGAATTAAAAATGATCGATGGGTAGCAAAGGCAAAAAGACTTACCGAGAATACACAAGCTGAGGATAACGAAAAAGGAAACTCAAAAAAAAATATGATAAATGAAAAAACCACCTATTAGGTGGTTTTTTCATTTATATAAAACATAGATTTATTAATTTATCTCCTCACCTGCCTCATTAAACTCTACATCTTTATTTTTCCCTTTACGTTTAAATTCTACGTCATAAAATAGCCCTTTTTCGGCGCTTTGCACGCGCTCAATCTCTGTGATCTTCTCGTGACTATAATCTCTTTTTATAGCTTTTTTAATTGCCTTTGGCAATTCATCCTTATCTATACTTACTTCTGTCTCAATCCAATCTCCATTAGGACTAAAATCTGCACGGTGTCTTATACCATCTATTCTAAATCTTGACTCATAATTTCCATTTGAGTCTACGTGCCAGTCTGGATCATTCTCTCCTGGATATTTGGCTTGAAATGTAGCCTTTACTGCCTCTGGTGCATATCCTTTCTTACTATTTTGACTTTCAACTTTTTGACCACAACTCACTGCGAGTATAAAGCCAAATAATAAAAGTGCTTTCTGATATTTAAACATAAAAAAATCTTTACAATCTACCCATTATGACGAGTAGACTGTAAAGATATAAGCTTTCGCGAAAGCGTCATCTTAACACTTTCATATAATTTTAAAGAGTATTCTAATTATTTCCTAAAATTAATGGTAGTCCAGATTCACCAGAACCTACAACTATCACCTTAGAATTTGGAGATTTTGATAACTCTATTGTTGCATCAATACCTTTATCTTGTAGAATCTTATCTGTAAGTGAAGCACTAAGAATTTTGTTTGCATCTGCCTTACCTTGTGCTTCTATACGTACTTTTTCTGCCTCCTTTGTAGCTGTTACTAGACGAAATTCATACTCAAGAGACTCTTGCTCTTGCTTTAATTTACGCTCGATAGCTTCTTTAATTGTATTTGGCAAGGTTACATCTCTTACTAGTATCTCATCTAGCTCGATGTACTGATCCTTTATAATCTTCTTTGTTTCTTCAAAAATTTCTGACTGTATCGCATCTCTCTTAGAAGAATATAACTGCTCTGGCGTATAACGCCCCACAACAGATCTCGCTGCAGATCGTATAGTAGGTAATAAGATACGTTGTAAATAATCTTCACCTATCTCTTGGTGTAACTTACCTACATCATTGTATCTAGGCTTGTACCAAGCAGATGCGTCTAGTTGTATATCTAGTCCGTTTGAGGATAATACTTTCATTTTTTCAAAAAGCTCTTGACGACGCACTTCATAAACGTACACTTTGTTCCAAGGGGCTACTAGGTGAAATCCTTCTCCTAGTGGTGGCTCATCTGTTACCACACCACCTCCAAATGTTTTATACAACACGCCAGCCTCTCCTGAATCTATTGTGATGGCAGATTTTGTGATAATCACGAGTAGAATAACGAGGCCTATTACGACAGGCACTCCAATTTTAGGTAATTTTTCCATAGCTAATTTTTAATTTTGATTTTAAGTAAGTCCATTATACTTGCGCATAAACCACTCCAAAGCAAGCAGTAATGCCAAAATTGCAAGTAGTAATTTCCAGTCTATAAAAGGTACACTATTTTTTGTACTCTTCTGTATAGGTTTATATCTATTATCTACAACGAGCGACGTTATAAGTTTATCTATACTTACAGGGTTATATAAACCACCATCTGTATGAGACGCTAGAAGTTGTAGCTGTGTTACATTTGCATTTAAAAATTGTTGCTCTATATCAAAAGGAACAATTGTAAAAGATCCAGAACGCGCAATACCTTGCTCTGCTACAGATACAGTAAACTTATAACTTCCAGGCTCAAGATTATTCATATCTACCTGGTAGGTGTTCTTTTTAAGTAATAATGGAATCTCTGTAAGCTTTTTTGACTCCTGATTTATCACTTTTATAGATACCTTAGCCCTTGCATCAAAATTGTAATTTTTATCAAAGTACTGTGCATAAAGCATCACTGCTTTATTGCCATAGTAAAACGACTCATAATCTAAGTTAAGTCTACTTTTCTTCTTGTTTGAAGCAGCATATTGTACTAGATTATCTATAAAATTATCAAAAGATTTAAAATCACGCTTGTCTACAAAACTCTGTGCTCGCCACTTCCATAAACCTTCTCCTAATATATATACCTCTCGTCTTCCACTATCTTCTGTTGTGGCTATAAGTGGTTGATTAGTCTCCACAAGGCCTATACTTTGTGATAAAGCAATGTCTGCTTTTGTATTAAAACGCGTCTCTCCAAAGGCCGCAACTAGTGGTGGAAAATCGTCAAAACCTATATCCTCAATTACAAAAGCAGAAAAGTTAGGATTAAGCCGAGCCTGAACTTCTTCTGTTTGACCTGTAATCTCTTGCGTTATTGTTTTTTGAAACTTATTTATAGCATTCCAGCCAGTGTGTTCTCCAGTTATTGTTATACTATTTTTAGCTAGTGTTTCTAATTGTTTATATACTCCAGAAAAACTTGCATCTGGCTGGTAAAGTATTATGAGCTCATAATCATTGATCTTTGCAACAGCATCTGCTGGTTTTGTAAATGTAACCGTGCGCAACCTATTACTCTCAATACTCTTTTTAAGCATTCCCACATCTGGGTGAACTATATTACTTATAAGAAGTACATTCGTTTTTTGATCTATAACCTCTATCGCAAAGTTTTTATAGTTATTACTCTCATTCTTTTCGCTTTCTACAGGAGCAATACTTATGGCATACTGAGTCACTCCCACCCTTTCAGCAGGGACGTTTACGGTAAAAACTTGTGATGCATTATCTGGGCTAAAATTTACAGACTGCTTATGTAAAGTTTTACCTCCAGAACGTATAGTAAGCACAGATTGTACTGTTGCTTTACCATTATAAGAAGCAAAAATCTCAACAGGAAATTTGTTATTTATATAGGCATATCGATTTACATTTATTTGACCTAATTTGAGATCATCATAAATGATTGTATCTCCCAGTATTACGGGATATACCTGCTGGCTATAATTCTGACCAAGATATTGATAGGCCTCACCATAGGTTTGATTACCATCTGTGACTAGTACCACAGGAGCAACATCTGTTGTATAAATATCTTCAAGACTACGCAAAGCGTTTGAGATATTAGTCTGCTTATTAGTAAATGAAAGGGAATCTAATGATTTAAAATCATCTCCAAATTGATAGTACTGAATGTCAAAAGCATCGTTGAGTTTTACGCTTTCGCGAAAGCGGGATATCACATCTTGAGACACACCATCATAACCAAGGTGTGCAATACTAGAAGAATTATCTACAGCGACAGCCAGTGAAGGCTTCTCTGTGTAGTAAGATACTTGCTCATACTTAGGGTTGATAAGTAAAAGCAGTAAGCCAAAAATGGTTAAAAACCGTAAAAATGCATAAACGCGATTGCGCTTACTTTTATATTTAACACGATAGAAATATTGAAAAACCGCTACTCCCAGTGAGAGAATAGCAGCTCCAATTATTAATAATAGTGTCTCTGTTTGCAATAGTATATGACTAAATTATATTGAGTTTTACCTCGTTTTAGGTAAGCATCCCTCCATCTACATTAATCACTTGACCTGTGATATAGGCACTCATATCACTTGCTAAAAATACACAAGCGTTTGCAATATCTTCTGGGCTACCACCACGTTTAAGCGGTATAGCATCTCTCCACGATGCAACAGTAGCCTCATCTAGCTTACCTGTCATTTCTGTCTCGATAAATCCTGGTGCAATCACGTTAGTACGTATGTTACGAGAACCTAGCTCTAGAGCCATAGATTTTGAAAAACCTATCATACCTGCCTTTGATGCTGCATAGTTTGCCTGCCCAGCATTTCCTTTTACTCCTACTACAGAGCTCATATTTATGATACTTCCCTTACGAGCCTTAAGCATTGTGCGTTGTACAGCCTTAGTCATATTAAAAATAGACTTAAGGTTTACTTCTATCACTTTATCAAAATCTTCTTCAGACATACGCATAAGGAGATTATCTTTTGTGATACCTGCGTTGTTTATCAAGATATCAATCGCGCCAAAATCTTCAAGTACATTTTTTACAAGTTCTTGTGCCTGCTCAAAATCTGCAGCGTTGCTTTTATATCCTTTTACCTTTACGCCAGTTCCTTCTAAGCTTTTCTCAAGCTCATCTGCCGCGGCAGATGATGAGCTGTATGTAAAAGCTACATTTGCCCCGTGTTGTGCAAAAACCTCTGCTATTCCTTTTCCTATACCACGGCTAGCACCTGTAATAATGGCTGTTTTTCCCTCTAGTAATTTCATTATAAATATTGTGTCTGTTGGCTGTTTATTCGTTAGTATTACTTCTTATCAATTACATACCTAACTAATTAGGTATGAAAGATGTCTTTTTATGCTTTCGCGAAAGCGCAATACGCAACTTAATTTTCTATATCAAATATAAGAATTACGATAACCATAAAGCACAAAAAAACCTCTCGATACTTGAGAGGTTTTTTTTATAGTTATTAGATAAAATACTAGCCTAAAACTTCTGCTACTTTCTTACCTATTTCTGCTGGAGAATCTACTACGTGTATTCCACATTCTCTCATAATTGCTTTTTTAGCTTGAGCTGTATCATCAGATCCACCTACAATTGCACCTGCGTGCCCCATTGTACGTCCTGCTGGTGCAGTCTCTCCGGCTATAAATCCTATAACTGGTTTCTTGCTTCCGCTTTCTTTATACCACTTTGCAGCATCACCTTCTAGTTGACCACCTATCTCACCTATCATTACGACAGCTTCTGTTGCTGGGTCATTTATAAGTAACTCTACAGCTTCTTTTGTAGTTGTCCCGATAATTGGGTCACCACCTATACCGATAGCTGTTGTGATACCAAGACCTTGTTTTACAACCTGGTCTGCAGCTTCATAAGTAAGTGTTCCAGATTTTGAAACGATACCTACTTTTCCTTCTTTAAAAACAAAACCTGGCATAATACCTACTTTTGCTTCTCCTGGAGTGATTACACCTGGACAGTTAGGTCCTATAAGGCGACACTCTTTTGTAGCGATATAGTCTGATGCTTTAATCATATCTGCAACAGGGATACCTTCTGTAATTGTTATAATTACTTTGATACCTGCATCTGCAGCTTCCATAATTGCATCTGCAGCAAATGCTGGCGGTACAAAAATAATAGTTGTGTCTGCTCCTACTTTTTCTACAGCTTCTTGTACTGTGTTAAAAACAGGCTTATCTAGGTGTACTTGTCCTCCTTTACCTGGAGTAACTCCACCTACTACATTTGTTCCATAGTCGATCATCTGGCCCGCGTGGAAAGTTCCCTCGCTACCTGTAAATCCTTGAACAATTATTTTTGAATCTTTATTTACTAAAACGCTCATCAGTTTGTTTTAAAATTTTGCTCTGCAAAAATAGCAGTTTGATTAAGTATTCTCAAGTAAAATATTAATGAATTTTACTTCCAAGACTTCATAGCCTCTTTATCTTCTTCTATAGGCTGGGTCATCTGGTAACCACGGTACATTAATCCGTCCTTAAGTTCCCATATAGCCATAAAGTGTGCAATAGGCTCTTCTACCTCTGGTGTCTCTATAGTAGTTACGTGATATGTAAAACGTATTACGACATTATCACCATCAGACATAAGGTGTGTAATATGAGGTCGCACTGCATCAAAAGACTTAGCAGCCTCTGTTGCCATATCCTTTACAGCCTGGATGTCCATATGATTGTATCCAGTTTTTGCATTCCAGTAAAGTTCCATTTCTGGATGCATATACTTATCAAGGTTAGAGGTGTCATTAAAAAAATCTGACTCATAAAACTCTCGCACGATCTTCTTCTTACTCTTAGCCATTATTGCTTATTTAATTTATCTAATAATTCTTGAACCTGGCGCAATGCCGCAAGTTCTTTATATTTTGTTCTAAAATCTCCTGCTGGAGATCCAAAATAACTTTTACCACCTTCTAGTGACTTACTTACGCCACTTTGTGCAGAGATCACGGCTTTACCACCTACGGTTATACCACTGGTTACACCTACCTGACCCCACAATGTCACTTCATCCTCTATAACTACACAACCAGCTATACCTGTCTGAGAGGCTATTAAAACCTTCTCTCCTATAACCGTATCGTGACCTATGTGCACCTGGTTATCTATTTTAGTACCAGCACCTACAGTAGTGTCTCCCGTAACGCCTTTATCTATAGTACAGGCAGCGCCTATATCTACATTATCTTTTATAACCACGCGACCACCAGATTTAAGTTTATCAAAACCTTCTGGTCGTTTTTTATAATAAAAAGCATCTGCTCCTAGTATACTCCCAGCGTGTATAGTCACATTATCACCTATTACCGTATGATCGTAAAGACTTACGTTAGAGTGTATGGTGCAATTTTTTCCTATTGTAACGTGATTACCTATAAAGGCATTAGGTTGTATAACCGTTCCCTCACCTATTGATGCTGTTGTGGCAACACTGGCTCCTGCACTCTCAAAAGGTTTAAAATGCGTAGTAAGTTTATTAAAATCTCTAAAAGGATCATCAGAGATAAGTAGTCCTTTGCCTTCTGGACAATCTACCTCTTTATTAATAAGTATTACCGTAGCAGCACTGTTAAGCGCTTTATCATAATACTTAGGATGATCTACAAAAACGATGTCTCCCGCCTCAACGACGTGTATCTCATTCATACCAAGTACTGGAAATGATGCATCACCCACAAAAGTGGCGTCTATGAGACTGGCGATTTCTTGAAGTGTATGTTGTTTTTGAAATTTCACGATTACGAATATAATAAGAAAATCCCGCCAAATTGCGGGATTTTTATAATTAGTTAGCTAGTATTATTTATTCTTTAACACGCTCCTTATACGTACCTTTTACAGTCTCGATCTTGATCTTATCTCCTTCATTTATAAATAAAGGTACATTTACCTCTGCTCCTGTCTCTACTGTTGCAGGTTTTGTCGCATTTGTAGCTGTATTTCCTTTTACTCCAGGCTCAGTATGTGTCACTTCAAGCACAACAGAGGCTGGCATATCTACAGAGAGTGGAGAGTTGTCTTCAGAGTTAATAAGTACAGTTACTACTTCACCTTCTTTTAATAAATCAGAACGATCTAGCGCTGTTTCTTGTAATGCAATCTGTGTATAATCTTCGGTATTCATAAAGTGATACCCTTCTCCATCATTGTATAAAAACTGAAATTTGTGAGTTTCTACACGTACTTCGTCTATTTTATGTCCTGCCGAAAATGTGTTATCTAACACTTTTCCAGTTGTCACGCTCTTCATTTTTGTACGTACAAAAGCTGGACCTTTACCAGGTTTTACGTGTAAAAATTCTACAATTTTATAGATGTCATTATTGTAGTGTAAACAAAGACCGTTACGGATATCTGATGTTGTTGCCATAAATTAAAATTAATCGACTACCTCTTAGCTCGAGATACTCATATTGATATTGTTGTTAAATAACGCTTTCGCGAAAATAGGAAAAGATTACCACTCTCCCCTCTTGTTTATTATTCTGTCACCCCGCGCCTAAAGCTAGAGATTATTTGATATGGTTTATATTCCGCTTTCGCGAAAGCGTAAACATAGCTATTAAGAGCTAAAGTACCCCTTCATAATACCGCGTTGAGAATTCTTTATAAACTGTAAGATCTCATCACGCTCTTGAGTTGCCTCCATCTCTGCTTCTATAATAGTGACCGCTTGTGAGTTGTTATAATTCTTTTGGTATAGTATACGGAAGATATCTTGTATCTCTCTTATCTTTTCTGTTGTAAAACCACGTCTACGTAGTCCTATAGAGTTTATACCTACATAACTTAATGGCTCACGACCTGCTTTTACAAATGGCGGTACATCCTTACGTACTAGCGATCCACCGGTTACAAAGGCGTGACTCCCTATGGTACAAAATTGCTGTATGGCAGCCATACCTGCAAGAACCACATAATCACCTACGGTAATGTGTCCTGCTAGCGTACTATTGTTTGAAAAAATACAGTTATCGCCCACGATACAATCGTGTGCTATGTGACAGTATGCCATAATCCAGCAGTTGTTACCTACTTGAGTTTTCATACGGTCTGATGTGCCACGGTTTATTGTAACACACTCACGTATCGTGGTGTTATCACCTATAATGGTAACAGTATCTTCGTCATTAAACTTTTTATCTTGCGGTACTGCCGAGATTACTGCTCCCGGAAAGATACTTACGTTCTTCCCTATACGAGCTCCCTCCATAATAGTTACGTTAGAACCTATCCAGCTTCCCTCACCTATTACAACATTATTATGTATAGTTGTAAAAGGCTCTATCACTACATTCTTTGCAATTTTTGCACCCGGGTGCACATATGCTAATGGCTGATTCATATTAGTTATTTTTTACTTTAACGATCTGAGCCATTATTTCTGCCTCCGACACTAATTTTCCATTTGCATAAGCTCGTGCTTGCATCTGGCAAATTCCTCTACGTATAGGCGCCATAAGGTCTAGCTTAAAAATAAGCGTATCACCCGGCACCACTTGATGTTTATATCTTACGTTATCTATTTTAAGTAAATATGTAAGATAGTTTTCTGGATCTGGCACTGTACTAAGTACCAGTATACCTCCTGTTTGTGCCATTGCCTCAATTTGAAGTACTCCTGGCATTACAGGTGCACCAGGAAAATGCCCTACGAAGAATGGTTCATTCATCGTGACATTTTTTATACCTATTACGTGCTCTTCTGTAAGTTCTAGAATTTTATCTACCAGTAAGAATGGAGGTCTGTGTGGTAACATCTCCATAATTTGATTAATATCCTTTACTGGCGCTGCGTGTAAGTCTACATCTGGCACATAGTTACGACGCTCATTTTTTATGATTTTCTGTAGCTTCTTTGCAAACTGTGTGTTTACAAAATGCCCAGGTTTATTTGCTATAACTTTACCACGTATACGGGTACCTGCAAGTGCAAGGTCACCTATTACATCAAGTAATTTATGACGTGCTGCCTCGTTTGCGTGATGCAAAGTAAGGTTGTCTAAAATACCGTTAGGTTTTACCGAAATGTGATCTTTATTAAAGGCTACACGTAACTTTTCCATTGTACTAGGCGATAATTCCTTATCTACATATACAATCGCATTGTTAAGATCACCTCCTTTTATAAGACCGTGCTCAAGTAGCATCTCTATCTCGTGTAGAAAACTAAAGGTTCTACTATCTGATATCTCTTCCTTAAACTCTGAGATGTGCTGTATACTTGCATTTTGAGTACCTAGCACCTTTGTACCAAAGTCTACCATTGTAGTTACCTGATACTCGTCTGATGGCATAAGGATAATCTCACTTCCCGTTTCTTCATCTCTATAAGTGATGACCTCCTTTACTATATACTCATCACGTGCTGCATCCTGCTCTTGTATACCTGCTTCTTCTAGTGCTTCTACAAAAAACTTTGACGATCCATCCATAATAGGCGGCTCAGATGCGTCTAGCTCGATAAGCAGGTTATCTATCTCTAGACCTACACAAGCAGCAAGAACGTGCTCTGTAGTTTGTATAGCCACTCCACCTTTTTCAAGGTTTGTACCTCTTTGAGTATTTGTAACGAGAGAGGCATCTGCATTGAGAATAGGTTCCCCCTCAAGGTCTATACGTTTAAACTTATATCCGTGATTTTCTGGCGCTGGCTTAAATGTCATTTTTACATTTGCACCAGTGTGTAAACCTACTCCTGTAAGGCTTACTTCTTTTGCTATCGTACGTTGTTGTGCTTTAGCGTTACCCATTGTTTTGTTGTTTTTCTAGTTTGTTTACCGCTTGTACAATTTTTGGTAAATTTTTAAAATGTACATAAGAGCGGTTCCAGTCTGCGTAGTTAAATGACGGAGAGCCTTGCAGCACTTCACCATCTTTTATATTTCTTCCTATACCAGATTGTGCTTGTATGCGCACTTTATCACCTATGGTGAGGTGACCAGAGATACCTACTTGCCCACCTATAAGACAGTGCTTACCTATCTTAGTAGAACCTGCAATTCCTGTTTGAGCAGCAATAGCGGTGTGTGCACCTATCTCTACGTTATGTGCAATCTGTATTTGGTTATCTAGTTTTACTCCTCTTCTTATAATAGTAGATCCTAGTGTAGCACGATCTATAGTAGTACCAGCACCTATATCTACGTGATCTTCTATAATTACATTACCTGTTTGTGGTACTTTACTATACTCCCCTTTTTCATTTGGCGTAAAGCCAAATCCATCTGCGCCTACTATAGCACCACTGTGTATATAAACCGTATTACCTATCACACTGTCTGAGTATACCTTAGACCCTGCAAAAAGCACGCAGTTATCACCTATGGTTACATTATCACCTATATAAACGTTAGGATAAATCTTTACATTATCACCTATACGCACGTTATCTCCTAAATAAGAAAATGCACCTAGATATAGCCCTTCACCATAACTAGCCGTATCAGATATAAAACAAGGTTGTTCTATACCAGACTTACTTAGTTTTACTTGGTTATAATATTCTAATAATTTTGAGAAAGACTTATAAGCATCTTCTACACGTATGAGTGTAGGCTTAACTTCTTGATCTGCCACAAAATCATTACCCACAATGGCAATACTAGCCTCTGTTGAGTAGATGTATGATGTATACTTAGGGTTTGCCAGAAAAGTAAGAGAACCAGGGGTTCCTTCTTCTATTTTGGCGAGCTTAGAGACCTCTACTTCTGGGTTACCTTCTACGGTCCCTTCTAGTATGCCTGCGATTTGGGTTGCGGTAAATTTCATAAAGCACAAAAATAGGAAAAATTAACGTTTAGGTTTTGGGTAACACAGATAGTTTTTAACTACTTCTTTAGTAAGCGATTTTAAACTAAGCTGGTCACTAGCCTTTACAACATCTACAATCTTTCCATTACTCAATAATATATTAATCCCCCCTTTTTTATAATTATACGCTTGATTTGATATCGTACCTGTAAACACAAAGTAGCTCGCCTCGTGATGAGATATATCATATTGCTCCATAAGTGTAGTCGTTTGCTTTTCAAGTTTAGCTGGTGCAAAAGGCTTCTTACGTATTTTTACTTTTAATAAGTCTCTATTTATGATACTCTTAGAGAGCTCAGATAGCACAAAGTCCTTATGTGAGCACCACTCCTTCATTGCCGAAATAATGTCATAATCATCAAGCTGTGCAAAGGTATCTAAGCTCTTTTTTATGGTATCGCTATCTATTTGATTTTGTAAAAAGAACTGCAGTGCCTTGCTAGAAGGTAATATCTCACCCTCTCGCGAGAGCTCTTTTGCTCTTTTAAGCACCCTGGTAAGCAATTGCTCTGCAACGATACCCGTTTTATGTAAATACACTTGCCAGTACATAAGGCGTCGCGCCACGAGAAACTTCTCTACCGTATACACCCCTTTTTCTTCTACTACTAGGTGGTCATCCTTTACATTGAGCATTGCGACTATGCGCTCTGTATTAATGTTACCCTCTGCCATACCCGTATAAAAGCTATCGCGCTTGAGGTAGTCTGTACGGTCCATATCTAGCTGCCCAGAAACCAGCTGATTTAAAAACGAGCGATGATATGAGCCTTCAAAAATCTGTATGGCAAGCGTTAAACTTCCGTTAAACTCCTCATTGAGAGCCTCCATAAATAAGGTAGAAATATCTTCGTGACTCACTCCATCTACAATGCTATGCTCCATCGCGTGCGAAAAAGGACCGTGACCTATATCGTGTAATAAGATGGCGATAAGTACAGCTTCTTGCTCTGCCTCAGATATGACAACACCTTTGTCTACAAGGACTTTGAGCGCTTTTTGCATTACACCCAGACAGCCTATAGCGTGCTGAAATCTGGTGTGATGCGCCCCAGGATATACGAGATAAGAGAGTCCCATCTGAGTGATACGTCTCAGTCGCTGAAAATATTTGTGCTGTATGAGATCGAAGAGCACCCCATTTGGTATGGTAATAAACCCATAAATAGGGTCGTTAATAATTGTAACTTTGGAAGACTGCAATAGAAAAAGTTTAAATTCTGTTGTTTTACGCTTTCGCGAAAGCGTACTCCTTACAAATATAAGGTTTCACCATACAACGGTAAGGCCACTAAAGAACTAACTATATATATGAGCAACATACAAATACTCTGGGTAGACGACGAAATAGATTTATTGAAACCACACATACTCTTTCTTGAAAAGAAAAACTATAGCGTGACCACCTGTGATAACGGTGCAGAGGCAGTAGATATGATAGATGAACAAAACTTTGACATCATATTTCTAGATGAGAATATGCCTGGCCTCACGGGGCTTGAGACGCTCAATGAGATAAAAAATAAAAGAGAAAATGTGCCCGTCGTGATGATCACTAAGAGTGAAGAAGAGTACATTATGGAAGAAGCCATAGGCTCAAAAATAGTAGACTACCTTATAAAACCGGTAAACCCTAACCAGATCTTACTAAGCTTAAAGAAAAACCTTGACCATAGCCGTCTTATAAGCCAGAAAACAACATCCTCATACCAGCAAGAGTTTAGAAAAATTGCGATGGACCTCTCTATGATAAATAGTTTTGAAGAGTGGAGCGAACTGTACCAGAAACTCATTTACTGGGAGATGGAGCTAGAGGGCATAGAAGATAGCGGGATGTTTGAGATTCTAGAGTCTCAAAAAACAGAGGCAAATAACCAGTTTTGTAAATTTATAGATAAAAATTACCCAGACTGGTTTGACGGTTATGATGCTCCTACAATGTCTCACACCTTATTTAAGGACAAGGTGCAGCCTCATATTAAAAAGGGTACTCCTACCCTCTTTGTGGTGATAGATAATATGCGCTATGACCAGTGGAAGGCTTTTGAGCCACACCTTGCTGCCCATTATAAAAAAGTACAAGAAGAGCCTTACTACAGTATACTCCCTACCGCAACACAGTATGCTCGTAATGCCATATTTTCTGGGCTTATGCCAGAAGATATGAAAAAGAAACACCCCAATCTATGGCTAGATGATACAGATGAGGGAGGAAAAAATATGCACGAGGCGGCCTTTCTTGAGGCGCAACTTAAGAGACTAAGCCTAGATGTAAAGTGGGAATACCATAAAATTACTAATCTTAAAAATGGTAAAAAGCTAGCAGACAACTTTAGATCTCAAAAGGATAACGACCTTACTGTGGTGGTCTATAACTTTGTAGATATGCTCTCGCACTCTAAAACCGAGATGGAGGTCATAAAAGAGCTAGCTAGTAATGATAAGGCATACCGCTCCCTTACAGAGAGCTGGTTTAAAAACTCACCGCTGCTCTCTATGATACAGCAAGCACAAGAGCTAGGTATGAAGCTGGTACTTACCACAGACCACGGTACTATTAATGTAAAAAATCCTTCTAAGGTAATAGGTGATAAAAACACCAGTCTTAACCTGCGTTATAAAACAGGCCGTAGCCTTACCTATGAAGATAAAGATGTACTCGCAGCACCAGACCCGCGCACCATACACTTACCTTCTATAAATATGAGTAGCTCTTATATTTTTGCAAAGAGTGACCTCTTTTTTGCCTACCCAAATAACTTTAACCACTACGTGAGTTATTACAGAAATACCTACCAGCACGGCGGCGTGAGCCTTGAAGAAATGGTGATTCCATTTGTTGTAATGGAACCTAAATAGACCTGTTACGCTTTCGCGAAAGCGTAAACTCAACTAAAAAACCACAGCCAAAAGCTGTGGTTTTTTTATACTATTATGAGATATGACAACTCGATTATTATTAGGAATATTTATAAAACAAGGCTGCTTTTTTATGATTCTTCGTAAACACATTTTGTACGTCATCTAGGAAAAGAGCATCTTTAAATTATAAAACAATTAAAATGCTCAAAGCAAAATACCTCCCTCTTTTCTTTTTATTATTACATAGTGTCTTTGGCTTATCTCAAGAACAAGAAACCAAAAGAAAAAAGTTCTCCTTCTCTATAGGTACAGAATATAGAATAACAACTATAAAAGAACTTGAGCCAGGTCTTATTATGTCTTTAGCGCCTGTATCATTTAATACTGATGATATGTTAATAGGTCCCTCCATAAACTATGAGTTGGGGTGGGAGTTTGTAAAAAATTGGAGTTTTAACTTTTCACACTCCTTACGTTATAACTTTGTCTATAACGAGAGAGCAAACGTTCCAAATAATTTGGAAATAACTTATGACAAGCCTATATATAGATTAATAATGGATTATAATTTTTATATAGAAAAGCATTTTATGCTCTCACAAGGCAAGAGCCTTTACGTGAGGTTTGGAACAAGTATTGCAAATACTGGAACAAGATATGCCACTACGCAATTTTTAGATATACCTGAACTGGGTGAATTTGGTAGTATAGCTACTAGAAGAGATGGAAATTTTACGTGGTATCCTACTAATGCGGCTTTAGGTTATGAAAGCAATGGCATAAGCTTTACAGGTGGCATATACTTTTCTACACAACACGAGTTTGGTACGACCACAAGACCTAATGCTTCTATTATATTGCCGTACTTTAACCTGAGCTATCGACTTAAGAAGTTTTAAACACCCTCCTTTTTAAATAAAAAACCACAGCTCTGGCTGTGGTTTTTTTATGATGCTATAAGATATAAAAACGTAGTTACCCCGTTTTATTAATTCGCTCTAAAAAGTCTATCACATTATCATCCTTTTTCTTCACAGCAGTCTCTTTAATACCCTCTAGATTCTTAATAAAATAAGACACAGAGAGTCCAGTCACACGCTTAAAGTGTGTAGAAAATGATTTTACGTTAGAAAAACCTATCTCCTCTGCAATGGCGGCAACAGTATATGAACGTAGTTTGTGAGAAGCATACAGCTCCTTAAGCACATAATTAACACGTAAATCACTTAGGTAGGTAGAAAAATTATCAGATTTTTCTACATTAATGTATTTAGAAAGATAGGAGGCGTTTGTTCCTATTTGTGCAGCAAGGCTCTTAAGCGTCACATTATGAGAAGTGAAAAGGGCCTTTTTCTCAAAACGGTCTAGACCTTCTTGTATCTTTTCTAGCTGCGCTGGCTTTATGTGTGATAAAGGGCCGTCTTGCTCAGCTTTTACAACAGGTAAGGTTGCTTCGGCTTCCTTTACAGGGTTTGTTTCTTGTACAACCCACTCACTATATATGGCGCGCAAGTTTTCAAAACGTTGTTTTAAAATACGTCGCTTTCTATATTGAATAAGCGCATAAAATAGGGCAAGTAACCCTAGGCTTATAAAAAAAATAAGACCAAGGTTGCGCTGTTTTTTATCACCCTCAAGACTTTGTATAACTGCTTCCTTTTCTGAGAGTAATTGAGGGATTGTATAAGATGCCACAATACCATCACCTATGGTTTTACTAAGTGAACCATAATCCTCTTCATAGGTTATCATTTTATTGAGGTACTCAATTTGTTTTGTGCTATTACCCGTGTTTTTGTAGTGTGTAAGGAGGTAATCGTAGGTGGTTTTAAGTTCTTGAAAGAAATAATCTGCACCACCAGTCTCGTGTAAACTATCAGTTTTAAGAAATGAAGCGAGCGCCTCTTCAGGCTGCCGTAGTCCTTTATGAGCAATACCTTTTAAAGCATAAGAGTGTGATAAAGCATCGGGATCTGCATTTTTACTTATAGATAAATATTGATTTGTAAGTTGCAATCCTTTTTTATACTCCCCGCTTTTTATGGCTATACCTCCCCTTAGGCTCATACTTCTGGTCAAATAATTGCTGTCATTTTCTTGCATACCGTAAGTATGTACTTTTTCTATATATATAGATGCGCTATCTAGTATATGCCGTTTAAAATAATTTATTGCGAGACTATATTGAACATTTACCAAAGCAGATTTGTAATAGGAATCATCGCCGTAGGGATGTATTTTCTTTATATTATCATATTGATAACCTTTCTCTACTTCTTTAAATAAATCTGTTCCTTCTGGTAATTTACCGCTATCACTAAGTAATACTCCCATTATATCCATTAGAAGATACTTGTTAGATAAATTTTGAGATTCTTCAGATACGTTATATGCTTTTTCGGCGGCGCTGTAAGCTAGATCAAAATCATCTTTATAAAAATAATAGATTGCCTTATCAAGTAAGAGTCGCTCATATATATCAGATAACTTAATATTTACTGTGTAATCAATAGCATAATCTAATATCTCAATATCACCCCCTCTAAAATTGCTTAAGCTACCATAGAATTTAGCAAAATCGGCTTTTAAATCTTTTTGATGAGCAGTAGTAATAAGATACTTAGCATAGTGCTCTACGGTTAACGAATCAACATTTGCAGGTAGATCATTAGAAAATTTAAAAAACCGTTTTCTAAGTACTGAGTAGTCTATAGAAGCTATAGAATCTGGCACTTCTTGATCTGTGATATAGGGTAGGTCTTGGCTGGATACCAAAGCTGGTAGGCAAAGAAGTATTGTAAAGAAATATAAGGTGTAAACCTTCATAAGGGAAACTAACTAATAGCCGACAAAAATAGAAATTACATTTTAAATTTTACGAAATTTCTTACGATTTTAGAATGTAGACTATCCTTTTAGCCACCTTTTGATCATACAAAACTTATATATTGCAAAGCGTGAGTACGCTTTCGCGAAAGCGTACTAAAAATCAATATACCTTAACCAGCTTTATTCACACGGTCAGAAAGGTTGATAACGCCGTCTTTATCCTCCTTAGAAAAGCTGTCTCGCTCACTAGAAAGATTTTTTATAAAATAGGAGACCGAAAGCCCAGTGACACGTTTAAAGTGTGTTGAAAATGATTTTACGTTAGAAAAGCCTACCTCCTCTGCTAAAGCGGCCACTGTGTAAGATTTTAATTTTGGATTGTTATAAAGCTCTTTGAGGACATAATTAATTCTCAAATCATTTAAGTAAGTAGAAAAATTCTCAGATTTTTCAACATTAATATATTTCGAAAGGTATGAGGCGTTTGTCCCAATTTGTTTGGCAAGGCTCTTGAGGGTCACGCTATGAGATGTAAAAAGAGCCTTTTTCTCAAAAAGATCTAGGCCTTCTTGTATCTTTTCTAGCTGGGCTGGTTTAATATGTGATAATGCGCCTTCTATATGATCTTGCACAATAGGCATCGTAACGGCAGTAGCTTCTTCTGGCTTTTTCTCAGTAGTTATGCGTTCACTATAAGTATCTCTTAAGTTTATAAAACGTTGCTTTAACTTGAGTCGTCTTCTATACTGGTAAATCGCAAAGCTTATCGCTGCCAGTCCCAATATTACAAAGAGAATTAAACCAATGTTTCTACTTTCTTTTTCTTGTTCTAAGGTCTTTATCGCGTTTTCTTTTTCTGACAGTAACTCTGGTAACGTGTAAGACGCTATTATCTGATCACCTATATTCTGGCTAAGTTTGCCATACTCCTCTTCATAAGCAATCATCTTGTTGAGATATTCAATTTGTCTAGTTACATCTCCTGTTTGTTTATAATGATTGTGTAGATACTCATAAGTCACTTTTAAATCTGAAAATAAATAATCTGATCCAGCAACATCACGTAAACTATCGGCTGTGAGAAATGAAGTTAAAGCCTTCTCAGGTTGATGTAAACCCCTATAGGCGATGCCTTGCATTGTATAGGAGTGAGAAAACTCATCATTATCTAGATTAACTGCTATGTCTAAATATTCATTGGTAAACTTTAAACCTTCGTTATAGCTTCCCTGTCTGATTAAAATACCACCTTTGAGACCCAAATATGCGCTAACATATTCTGTGTTACCAGAGATATCGGTATACTCTTTTACTTTGTTTATATATTCAGAAGCTTTTTTATAATTATGAAGCCTAAAATATGCTAAAGCCAGACCATACTGTATTTCTGTAAGAGCCTCCTTAATATATTGATCAGTATCAAACTTAAATATTTCATTAATTACATCAGTATGATATAACTCTTCAAGTTCTAAATACATTTTAATAGCCTCCTTAATTTTACCACTGTCTTCTAGCAAAACTCCCATAATATTCTTTGTAGTATACGCTATAACTGGATTATCAAAACGTTGATTCTTATCATAAGCTTCTTGAGCTAAACTATAAGCTTCTTCTAAATTAGACTCTGTATTAATAAAAAAAAGAGCTTTACTTATTAAAGCTTTAATGTGGAACTCGTCAAGATTATGTGTTTTCGTATATCCTAATACATAATCAATAGTAGGTAAACTATTTTCACGATAATTACTTAGTGTATCATAAAAATTGGAGACTTCTAGATGGTCATTTTTCTCTGTAGCTTTAATTATTAAATCTTTACTGTACAACTCTAATAATAGCGTATCAATTACTTGAGGGTCTTTGTAAGTAAGTTCAAAGAATTTTTTCCTTACTGTTTGATAATCTTGTAGGCGTATAGAATCTGGAACTTTATTATCTATTAGGAAAGGTAAATCTTGAGCCTTACCAGAAATAGTTACAACAGAAAAAATTAAAAAAAGGAGAAAAACGCGCTTCTTCATAAATAACAAGTAAAAGTCAAAAATATACATTCATTAATAAACAAACGAAATTTCTTACTTAATTCATAATACTCATAACATCTTATAGTTTACACGTAAAACTTAAAGTAAGTGTATGTCGTACCGCTGTTTTATGCCGTTATTTTAGCAGGATTTTTGACTTCAAGTGTCTATTTGAAATACATTATGCTCTTTTTAGTTTAGATGAACTAAACAACGCACAAACCATTGGTTTACAGCATACTGAAATTTCGGTAAAAAGATAAATATAGACGGTATATTTATAAATGTACCTATACCCTAGTTGATTGGTATGGTATAAAACAAGACCTTTAAATTATTAATGTCGTTTAAGGACAATCAAAAAATGGACAAGTACCTGATTCTATTTACTATTACAATGTAGTAATAGTAAAATAAGGTACTATCACAATTCTAATGATCGGTGTTTATCAACTCGTTTTTTACTACATATTAGGGGTTTGCAACTGAAACAAGTTATATGAAGGGATCTAACAGTTAATCAAATGTTGCCTTCAAATCTATTACAGATTGACATCGATTTATTAGAATTATAGTAAGTATTACGCTCGCAATACTTCTCTCAAAACTACTCTTCTTCTTACTAGAAAATAACATCTTCATAAACCTCATTCCTACTTCTTAAGGAAAGGAATAAAATTCTATTCAAAAAATTCAACCCAGATATTACAAAAAAATGACAATAGCTCTTGTCAATTCTAATTGAAAGAATATTCCTACTCTTTTAAATATTTTAAGACTCATAATTAGTATTTGAACGATAAAAGTTTAAAAAATTCTTATATTAGCAACGCCCTTAAACTACTTAATAATGCAAATATCTTATGATTTATCTGATATAGAAGCTATTGCAGATAAAATCATCACTACCGTCCGAAGCAACGTATTGCTTTTTTATGGAGAGATGGGTGCTGGTAAAACAACACTTATTAAAGCCATTGCAAAAAAACTTGGTGTGACAGACACCATAAGTAGCCCCACTTTTTCAATAGTTAATGAATATGTCACAGGTAATGATCAGCTCATTTACCACTTTGACTTTTATAGAATCACAAATCAAGAAGAAGCGCTTGATATGGGATTTGAAGAATATATATATAATGGCGACTGGATATTTATTGAGTGGCCTGATAATATTTCAAAATTTTTACCAAAAGAGGCTGATATTATCAAGATAGAGAAGCAAAACACTAATAAAAGAGTAATATCAATAAATTAATTATGTTAAAATTATGTTAATGTGATTTAACAAAAATGTAGGTTTTTTCTGATAACTAGATTTTACCTATTGATAAATAACCTAACATAAAACTTTTAATCGAAAAATAGGATTTTAATAGACAACCCCTAACAAGTGTAAAATGTTGTTTTCGTGTATTTTTTTTCAAAAAGGGCGCGAATATACAAAAAAAAGCAATTGGTTATAATTTGAGAGAATAGAGTGATGTTTGTACCAACAAATCATTAATACTCAAAACACTCTAAATTATGAAAATTAAAGCTTTACTATTAGGCCTGCTTATCGCGGGAGCAACAGCATTAACGTACACTGCAATAACAGAAAATGCAGAACAAGCAATCGATAAAGGAGCAATTAAAGTACCACCAAGGGGATAAAAGAAAAATTTTATCTGTAGGTACACTTATTGCCTTATGTGTAGTGCTATCGCCTATACTTTTTTATGCATATCAAGGATTCCCAAATCTGAAAACTTGGGAGTCCTTTTTGTTTGGTACGATACACAGTAATTATTACGAAAGTATTCACACCTTAGCTTGGGTAGTTTTTAGCAAAGTTGTTCCCTTTATGTTATTATTAATCTGGTTTTTCACCTGTAAACACTGGTGGTATCATTCTATTTTAGTGCCAATAGCGATGTATGTTTTCCAGATTTATACTACAATTCAAGATGATTTACAATTTGCAGATACTGATGAATTCTACATTATCATACCTCTTATAGCAATTGTCGCAGCTATAACGTATACAATCAGAACAAAAATATTTGATCGTTTATATGGTGTAAATCTAGATCAAGAGCTTAAACGTGTACGTTGGAATGGTAAAATTGTTACCATACCTGCAGACTCTCCTTTAGATTTGCAACAAATTAATGATGAAAGTGAAGAGATCATAGAAGATGAAGAAGAAGATGATGTTTTTTGAACTTCTCTTATGCTATAAAAATCACTCTTTAGTTTAGATAATAATCATACTTACTCTAACATCATTATATCTTACTTTACGCTTCCGCGAAAGTAGCCACTCCCCTATTAAATATAAATTAAGCTATTATATATAGTTTCTAAAAATTAAGGCTAAAAGAAATTCATAAAAAAACTCCCTACAGAGCCGTAGAGAGTTTTTTTATGTTGTAATATGGTGTTTTATCGCTTCAACGTAAAATGCCCATTTATGGTACGTTGTGTCCCTAGGTCATCTACCTCTGTAAACTCTACTCTAAACCAGTAGTCATTACTCGGCATCGGTTGTCCATTAAAGGTACCGTCCCATCCTGGGCTTGTAGGGCTCAGCTGTTTTAAGAGCTTCCCGTATCTATCAAAGATAAAAATCTTCGCATTCAGGTTAGGATCTACTCCTAGCCCTATAATATTCCACGTATCGTGGAAACCATCTGCGTTAGGTGTAAAGAAACGTGGGTAATCGATAATCCCTATCTCAAACTCAGAGATCGAACAGTTACCACTTGCTAGTCTTCCAAAAATGGTGTGCGTCCCTGGAGTCACATTTGTAAAAGTCGTACTACTCTGGAACGGGCCATCATCTAGTGCAAACTCATACTCAGAGCTAGGGTCTACCCCCGTTATATTGATCACCTCTACCGTGTACAATCCGCTACTGTTAAAAGAAGGTTCTAGTACAATCGCCTCAAACACCGGCGCGCTCTCTGCCGTATATACCGCCTCTGCGAGGTAATCACACTCCGTACCATCTACATACGTAGCTGTGACCAGCACCTGATAGGTTCCTGCAGCATCTACAGTCACCACAGGGTCTTGTGATATCAATGCACCATCGAGCGTCCACGCATAGCTATAGCTCACCCCAATCTGAGGATCTTCTACCGTACCATCTATTGTAAATGGATCAAGCGCTTCACCCGTAATCTCATCCACACAAATCTGTCCACCCTCATTGCTAAGGTCTGTATATGGTAGTGGTTGCACAAAAATCTCAAAGTCTACCACCATCGTACTCTCACAGTTACTAGCTGTATTAACCGCTCTGGCATATATAGTCTGTGGGTTACTCGTATTCACATAGGCACTAGGCGTGTCTATTGCATTTATCATTGCCTCTGCATCTGCAAGGCTGGTGTAGTAAGTTACAGAGGTTGCAGTTACACCTCCAGTAATCATCGCATTTTGCTGCGTAAGGTCAAAGGTGGCCTCATCTTGGTTAGGCGCAACATTAATCCCAAGATCATCGGCACACTGTACCATATTATCTGCTGGAGATACCTCTGGACGACTTTCTACTGTAAAGATGATGCTTGTAAAGTTCACACAGCCTGTGGTGTTATCTTCAATACGCACAAAAAGCTCCTCACCATCTGCCACCGTGTATGGCGAACTTAGTGCAGCAGTGTTTGCCTCTGCCTGCACCAGTAACTGGTGATAGCTTATCGTAAAATCACTCGTTACCTGTGGCGCCGCAAGAATCCCTATCTCATCTGCTAGGGTCGTAAGATCAACACTTCCCATTGTATCATCTCCATCAAATTCTTCACAGAAGGTATAATCAATAGGTCCCGCTTCTGCCAAAACAGGTAGCGGATTTACAATCACCTCAAAAGGCACAATTACATAACATAAGTTTCCGTCGCTGTCTAAGTCATCATCTCCTGGCACATTACGTTCCACACGTGCATAGAGCGTTTGGTTGCCAGATGTGGTATTGATAAAATTGGTAACATCTGCCACTGCAAGTGTTGGGTCGTCTGGGTTCGCTTCCGCGAAAGCGAGATCTGTATACACTAAGATATCTACAGGCTCACCTCCACCTATCTGAGCAATCACACCCGTAAGATCAAAGCTCTCAAAACCATCGGTATCTGAACCAGAACCAGCGTCAATCACCCCATCGCCATCAGTATCAATATCTGTCGTGGCATCACACACCTCCACGGCATCTGGCATTGTGTTAGGCGTAGGTAGTGGTAACACCTCAATGTCAAAAGTAGTCTGGTCGGTACATCCTGCTGCGCTAGAGACTACTGCCTGTATCGTCTGTGGGTTCTGAATGTTTGTATAAGCCGTAGGGTCTGCAATAGGCGTATCACTCATCTGGTCTGCAAGACTCGCATAATAGGTCACAGATAATAATGGATCACCACCGGTAAGACTTGCCTCATTAACGGTAAGGTCAAACACATTAAAGGTATCTGCATCATCATCACAAACCATTAGATCTAGATCATCATTGGCTGGGTTTGCCGTAGGTGGGCTTTCTACAGAGATTTCAAAAGAGCTCACTGCAGCACATATATTTGGACTGCCATCATTTACTTGTAAACGTACCCAGATTACCTCAAGTGGTGTCATCTGTGTTGCGTTATAGTTCGCTGGATCTAAGATTGGGTTGTTACCCGTTTCTGCATCTGCGAGGGTATTATGATACGTGATGACAAGCGTGGTTGCATCTTGTGTTCCTATGATGGCAACCTCGTTTTGAGTAAGGTCGATGATTTCCATCAGGTTGTTATCATCATCACACTCAGTAAGTGTTTCAAGAGCCGTAGGAATCTCTGGGATAGGATATACCACAAGCTCAAACTCATAAATCTTAGTACAAGCCGTTGCCGTAGCAGGGTTGGTGTCTTGTGCTACCACATACAGTGAGGTCATCCCTGTGATGTTGTTATAAGGAACGGTAATATCTATCTGCCCTGCTCCCGTGTCTGCCGTGGCATTATCTAGGGTTTCATAAAAACGTAGGGTGATATCTGTAAGCGTTGCTAATAAGTCATCATTATACTGTTGCAAATCAAAGGCTCCAAAACCATCATTGTCTTCATCACAGGCTATAGCCTCTGGTAAAGGTTCTCCAATGACAGGTAGCGGATTTACCTGTAGGTCTACCGTGGTCTCTGCACCACACATTCCTGCATCACTACTACTTACTAAGATAAAAAGCGTCTGCGGACTACTACCATCATTGATATATGCCTCTGGTGTGGCAATAGCATTTGCAATACCGGCATCTAGGTCTGCTTGCGACTCATAGTAGGTCACGGTAAGGGTTGGGTCGCCACCGGTAATACCTGCATCAAGGCTGGTAAGGTCAAAAGTGGTAATTCCATCATCATCGGTTCCCACGAGGGCACCCGCACTATCACAGGCTTCAAAAAGCCCTGGTGGAGTGATGGTAGGAATCATTGCGATGTTTAGATTAAAAGTACCTACTACAGTACAACCTGTTGTGGTGTCTTCTAGACGTACCCACAGCTGGGTAGCTGGTGCACTGGCAAGGTAGTTCACAGGATCTGCAATAGGCATATCTGCCGCACTGCCTACCATAGCTTCTGCACTACCAAGAGTCTCGTGGTACGTAAGAGTTACAGCTGCAGGGGTTTGTGTCCCATAAATCACTGCGTCGTTTTGTGTAAGATCAAACAGCGCTTGCCCATCTCCATCATCATCACACTCGGTAAGGTCTGGGATGGTGGTAGGTAGTACCGGTGCAGGTTGCACGATAAGTTCTAACTCCACGATGCGGTAACACTCAGTGCTGGTAGCTGGGTCTGTATCTGTCGCACGTACATAGATGGTTCTTGATACCGTCTGGTAGGCTGCTGGGTTTGCAATGGCAGGTGTACCTAGCTCGGCAGCGGCAATTGTCTCGTGGAAACTAAGTCCCACAAAGGCCTCGCCATTTATAATATCTGTTGTTACCTGGCCGGTAAGATCAAAAATAGCATCGCCATCATTATCTGGGTCGCCATCATTTGCCATTGTATCACACTCTTCTATTGGTGCTATGGTGGTAGGTGATGGTAATGGATTTACCACTAAGGTTAAGGTGATGGTTTCATAACAAGACGTTACTATATCTTCTACACGTACAAAGATGGTTTGGTTTGCCATCACCACATTCTGATACATATCTGCAAGTGCTGGTGTACCCGCATCTGCATCTGCTTGGGTGAGGTGATAGCTTACACTCCAGTCATCATTACCACCAGTAATCTCATCGTCACGGCTACGTAAATCAAAGCTTGCAAACTCATCGATATCACTACCGCTTTCTATGTCATCACAGAGCTCGTATTCGGCAGGTTGGATAGGAGTTGGTAATGGGTTTACAATAAGTTCTAAAGGAGCAATATTACTACAGAAGGTCATCGTAGTGGTCATCTGTGCAGTGTCGGTTACTAGGGCATAAACGGTAGCGGTATTACTCGTATAAGCAGTAGGGGTTGCAATGGCAGGAGTACCAGCTTCCGCGGAAGCGAGAGAAGAAAACCACTCCACCGTATGCGTTGCAGCGTCTAAGCCGCCTAGAATATTAGCTTCTTGTGTACTTAAATCAAATATTTGAAGCCCATCGGTATCGTCATCACACAGGGCGTATGGAAGCGCATCTTGGTTAGGCATTGGGGTGTTGAGCACACGCAGGGTAAGCGGTGTGGTGCTGTAGCAACCGGCATCGTTAAAGACACGGGCATACACAATTTGCTCAAAAGGCTCATTGTTGATGTACATCATATTATCGAGCTCCTGACCTACTGGTGCATTATCTGCATCTGCCTGGGTGAGGTAATAGGCGACGGTAAGGGTTGGGTCTCCACCGGTGATTTCGGCGTCTCTAGAGGAAAGCACGAAGAAGTCAAAAACTCCGTCGTTATCATCATCACACTCCTCATAATCTGCAGGGGTTACGGGTACCGGCACTGGGAAGCTACGCACACTAAGATTTACTGTCGCATAACAAGCTGTGGTATTATCGGTCACACGAGCCACCACAATCTGAGGGTTGGTGGTCATTGTAAACATTGTTTTGTCTGGGATACTTGCATCACTAGCATCGGCCCCAGCCTGGTCTAAGTGGTAGGTAATAGTAAGGTTTGCATCAAAACCACCCGTAATCTCAATATCTTTTGAAGAGAGGTCTACCGTGGTAAGTCCATCTATCACACCATCATCATCACAAACTTGAAGCTCGGTAGGTGTGGTGAGTACAGGATTTTGGTTTACGATGAGCTCAAAGTTCATCGCAAGATTGACAAAATCAAACGTAGTACAGCCTGTAGTGGCATCCTCTAGACTGTAGTAAATGGTCTGAGGGTTGCTGCTGTTTGAAAAAGCAGTAGGGCTGGCAATGGCATTCATCGCCGTGTAATTCCCTACATTTTCATAATAAGTAACTAGAATATTAGGATCACCGCCCGTAATCTCGGCATCGTTCTGGGTTAAATCAAATTGTGCAGCATTTGCGATAGGTGAACATTCTTCAAGTGAAGAGATGTTGGGTAGAAAGGTGGGGTTAGCCTCCACATTGAGCAAAACGTGTATCCCTAGACCACGACAGTCGTTTGCAGTATCGCCATCTACACGTACCCAGATGCCTTGCTGTCCATTTGCATCTGTATAGGTTAGATTATTTGTATAGGCATCAATAGTTGCCGTAATAGGATTGGTCTCTGTTTCTGCTTCTTGCTGGGTTTCGTAATAGCTTACAGTAAGCATCTGTCCAGCAGGAAATAAAGCTAGCACTTGTGCTGTAGCATCAGAAAAATCAAATACTGACTGACCATCACTATCTGTATCACACTCAAAATATTCTAATTGAAAAGTATCAGGAATCTCTGAAGTATCTACCTCAAGATCAATCTGAGCCTGACGCGTACATCCATTTATGGTAGATATAGTCACGCTTATGGATTCGTTGTTTTGTATTTGATTTAAATATGCCATCGGGTCGACTATTGGTGATCCTCCAGAATCAAAATAAACAAACGTTTCATTATTTGAATCGGCACTAAGTAGGGTCTGTGCTTCTGTGAGATTGAAAAAAGCAAAACCATCTTGATCTGTATCACATTGCGATAACAGTACAGTATTATTTAAAAGTACTGGAAGCTCTGCCACATCAAGCGTAACTTCTCTAATTGCGAAACAATTTACATCGCCATTATTTTCAACTCGCACCCATATCATATCATCCGTACTAGTATAAGCAAATGGTAATGGCATCACATTGTTTGTTGCATCCATAGCCGTCTCGTGATAAGAAACACTGAACATAGCTGGGTCTTGAGTGTCAAGAATAAGACTATTTAACGATGATAAATCAAATACAGTCTCTCCGTTTGTATCACTACCGTCTGATGCATCATCACAAACGATAAAAATTCCAGGATCATTTGCAATAGTTTGACTATTTACTGAAATTATAAATGAGCCCACCTCAAAACAATCTGGACTTAAATCTGTTTCTACACGAACCCATATCTCTTGAGAACTGGATGTATTTGTATATGAATCAGGATTAGGAATCTGATTAATATTCATCTCTGCATCTGACTGATTTTCGTAGTAGGTAACACTTACAACCATAGGATCCTGTGTTCCTAAAATATCTGATGTTTGATCATTTAAATTAAAAATTTCAACACCATCACCAGATGGATCATCACATACAGTTAAATCCAAAGGATCATTATAAATCGCCTCTGCAAACTCTATGACAGCTGTATCCTCACCAAGGCATCCAGTTCCTGCATCTACTAACACTCTATATTCGCCAGCTACATTAACATCTATAATAGGTGTTGTAACTTGCATCCCTGCACCGTCTAGTAGCGGCATAAAACCACCACCATTATCTACCTCCCAAGCATAGCTTATCGCACCATCAAATGTAGCATCAAGCGTAAGTGTCTCTCCTTCACAAACAGCATTAAATTCTGAACCTATTCTATCACCACCTATATCAACTCCTAAATTAAAACTCCCGGCTTCTAAAAAAACTGCGATATCTCTAATAGAGTCACCTTGATCTGCAACTACAAGTTTTATCGTATAAGGATTACCTACTACTACAGTTCCTACTGCCGTTAATGAAACCGTTTGTCCCCGGAAGTTTATAGCAGAATTTGCTTCTGGATTAAATGGTAAAAAATTATAACGATCAAAATATTCCTCATTTATAGCAGGACAATTTCCAGGTACTTCTGGATGAATATTAGTCACCTCAATTGGAGTATTTGTACCAGGAAGTACAGCTAGATTTTGAACTACGCCTGTTGTTAAGTCCGTTAATATAAAGGCAAATGCATCTGAAAATGAACATTCAAAACCTTGATTATACTCTTCGGAGGCCATTATAAAGTTAAAATTTAACTCATCGACAAAAGGTGTAAAATCAAACTGTATAAAACTTGCATCATTAGTATTTATAGCTGTAGTATTTGCTTCAAGATCTGGATCACCTGCCCAGCCACCACCACTAGGTGTCCCGTCTACTTCTGGTCCTGGTACATTATTTACATTACCTGAGACTAATACTATCCCAGCTTCATAAGGGAAATCTGCTCCATTTGCCTCAAATGAACCAATCCCATTTACCCCGGCACCTTGATCTAAGCCAGTAGATTTTGAAACATTACTAATTTCTGCACATTCACTAGAACTACCTATAAGAATATCTGTAATTAAAGTTTCAACATCTGCAACGGTTGTTGCACTTCCATCTACTGTTATTGCCTGAGCATTAACTTGCACAGTAAAAAGTGATAGTAATAATACAGGTATTAGAATTAAAGATGATCTCATAATGGATGTCGTTTTAATGGAGATTTCTTACCATAAATGCCAGTTTTATTTTAACTCAAATAAAACCTAGCGAAAGATATGAAAAATCACACTCAAACACTGAGTGCGAACACTTTGTAATATAACAAGCTTGTTAACATTAATCCTACAATTTTGAGGTCATTTGCTATAAACTAAAGCCACAATTTTTTTGATTTGTGTAGCTTATGTTCTATGAGGTGGAAGGTCTTTATATGAAAATGTAAATGGAAGTAGGCTAAACAAAAAAACCACATCTATAAAAGATGTGGTTTCTTGAATGTTGTGAGCCCTGAAGGATTCGAACCTTCGACCGCCTCCTTAGAAGGGAGGTGCTCTATCCAGCTGAGCTAAGAGCCCTAATCAACAAAATGTCGGGGTAGCAAGATTCGAACTTGCGACCTCCTCGTCCCAAACGAGGCGCGATAACCGGGCTACGCTATACCCCGAGACCTGCACAAAGTGCATAATCCCATACATCAAAAAGAAATCTATAAATAGACTTTTTTTGAAATTTGCGGAGAGACAGGGATTCGAACCCTGGGTAAGTGTTTCCACCTACGACGATTTAGCAAACCGCTCCTTTCGGCCACTCAGGCACCTCTCCTTTCACTAATAAATGAACTTGCTTATTGTAAGCGGATGCAAATGTACATCAAGAAATACAAGAAAACAAGAATAAAATGAGGATTAATTTATAAACTTCACCATAAAAATTAATCTCTAATGGTAATGCTCTCAAAATCAATAATAAATTAAATTAACTGATGATAAAATAAATTTATTTTTTCGCGAAAGCGTACCTATTCTATTGTCGTCTTAATGCAAAGTAGCCCGTAAAGATTACGTTAGACGCTGTATATGCTTTGTACCAAAACCCACTATCTAATAACTGTCTTCCGTGGTAGGTTCCATCCCAGCCAAGACCATAGGGCAAAATGGTTTTTAATCGCTTACCGTAACGGTCATAAATCTCTATGCTAGTAACTGTCTCTCCATTTACTACTACTCCCCTTACCTGCCAGGTATCATTTATACCGTCACCATTAGGTGTAAAATATTTTGGAAAACCTGGATCTGGACGTATTACTCTACTATCCATACCGCAGCCGCCTATATCTCTCACGTATACTTGTATATCTAATGGATTTATATTTTGCAATAATGGGCTAGATTGATAAGGTCCTGCAGGATTACCACTAGCAAATTCAAAATTTCCTTCCTCCTCTAGCTCCACAAGCACACTTGCCGTTGCACCTTGATTTGAAATAACTAGATTACTTATTACAGGAGCTGTAGATATAGTCACGTCAAACATATGCGTGGCTGTGCAGATTACAAAACCTGCCTCTACCATCGCCTCTTCTTTTACTTCTAGCATATATGTGCCTGTCTGAGTGATAGCAATACTAGGATCTGATGAGAGAAGTTGTTGCTGCCCTTCTATAATCTCATACCAAAAGATAGATTCATAGGGATCTGGATAACTTAACTGCAAGGGAGATTGTTCTTCACAAATCTCATAAGAATCTTCAAGATTAATTACAGGGTTAAGATCAACCATTTCACCTGTAATACCGTCTGTATACGGTCCGCAGCCCAGGGTTGTTGTAAAACTGGTTTGCGTGCAATTCTGAGCTTGCCCAGCTGCATTAAAGGGTGTGATGGTTACATAGTAGGTAACGCCTTCCTCAAAGTCTATTACAGGTGTAGATGTGGTTAACCCTATGTTTGTATTTGCTAGTACATCATCGCCGTCTGGAGTTGAGCCTATTTTAATCAAATAGCCTTCTACATTATCTACCGGAAACCACTCAAGCAGTGGTGTAAGAGCGACCTCTATTGCTCCATCTATAGGACTAAAAAGTTGCGTGCACTCCGGTATCTCAGATGCTATGACCTCAGTAGTAAAGCTAGTTTCAGTACAGGTAGTAACTTGCCCGTTTTCATTATAAGGTATTATTGTAATGTAATATGTTGTATCAGACTCTAAGTCAAATGGTGGTGTAAACGTAAGCGTGTTACCCACATCTTGCCCATTTATAACATCTGTGGCCCCTGGCGATGTGCCTATGTTTATAATATAACCCGTAGCTCGTGGAGCATAAGACCACGAAATGCTTGTGCTTACAGATACATCTACAGCGCCATTTATGGGAGAAACAACTTCTGTACATCCCGGTGGAAGCGTATTATCTTCTGTAGTAAAAAATTGAGCATCACAACTCACGGTATTTCCGCTCGGAAAAAAACCTCTTATAGTAATATATATTAATGTACTCTCTGGAAATCCTTGTGGGGCTGTAAACTGCGGGGTACTTCCTGCGTTATAATTATTAAGAATGTCTATGCCATCAGGGGTAGTCCCTAGATCTACAAAGTAACTCACCGCACCAGGTATATCTTCAAAAAATATCGTTTCGGTTACTCCTACATCTGTAGCTCCTTGTGCGGGTGAAGTAAGTAATGCGCAGGGATCATATGTAGTATACGCTTTCGCGAAAGCGGAAAAAAGAACAAATACCACCAAAGAAAGGATCTTTAAATTGATATAATGTCTTAACTGCTTCATAATACTACCACATAAAATAAGTCTAGTCTACCAAATATACGGCAAACTAATTTATGTTTTCGTAGGATTGAAACTGGTTATTGAGTTTAAAATACTCAAATGTTGTGCTATTAAAATAAGGTAGTTTGTCCTTCGCCGTCATCCCTGTTTTCATCATCACTAGGCTTTGTGCCCTGTGCAGTAGCGTCTCCTGAAGGACTAACAACCTTCTCGTCTACTACTTCTATCTCTGTTTTAGCTACTTCTTGCACTTCTTCATAAGGTAGAGAATCTATCCAGTTGAGGCCTTTTAGCTTTTCGGTAAAGAACGTATTACCCATTGCCGAAATACCCTTTATAGCGATAAAATCTTCCATAGAGACTGTTTCATTCTCACGCTGGTCTTTACCACGTTGCTTGTAAAAAACCATCTCTGCAACAGGCCTCCAGTCTGTAGATACAAGTTCTAGCTGGCTGTTGCTATGATCTGAAATAAAGGTTTCTTCCTTATCTGGACTATCTATTAAAAAGCGCTTACCGTAGTAACGTTCCTTTTCTCCATCCCAATAAATTGCGGTTATAGGCTTTTTAGGCACCCACTTCTCTAGTACAATCATATCATCATCAAAGTGGTGCGTTACCTCTGGTATAATGGTACGCACGTTACCGTGCTGGTTAATGATAAGTAATCTGTCATCTGGTCTAAATTCTCCCAGAAGATCTCCGCGCTCATCAAGATTGAGTCTTTGCACAGTCTCGTCAAACCATATTTTACGAGGCTTGAGCGTAGAAAGGCCTTTCTCCTTAAGCTCTACAGATTTTACAGCATTTTTTGAGACAATATTTCCTTTTGAAGATCTCCCTTTTATGAGTACATCTGCAAAGTCTACCTCAAGTCTAAGCTTCTTTACAGAGGCTACAGCTCTTAAATAGACGGTAACAAGCTCTGCCTCACCATTTGGATTTGCACTAAAATAGAGTACTTGTGCTCCTTTTTTATCACCAGCAAGCTGGTAATCATTATTACGTGTGACAGAGGTAACATTAAAACGTTTTACATAAGTAGGCAGTCCACTACCTGCTCTGTAAATCATATTATAGGTGGTGCGTTTATCTTTTTTCTTAAAGATAGCTACGTGTATGATGTCTTTACCTATAAAGGTTTTAGACTCCACCTTAACCACCATCATAGATCCAGACTTTGTAAATACAATAATATCATCTATGTCTGAACAATCTGTAACATACTCGTCTCTTTTAAGAGAAGTACCCACAAAGCCCTCTGCTCTGTTCACATAAAGTTTTGTATTTCTTAAGACAACTTTAGCCGCTTGAATATCGTCAAAAACACGGATCTCAGTTTTACGTTCTTTTCCTTTTCCGTAATCTTTTTTGAGACGGGTAAAATAATCTATAGCGTATTGTGTAAGATTATCTAAGTGATGTTTTACTTGGGCTATTTGATCCTCAAGTGCATCTATCTTCTGCTGTGCTTTATCTATATCAAACTTAGAAATACGCTTAATACGTATCTCGGTAAGACGTGTAATATCTTCTACAGTCACAGCACGTTTTAAGTGACCTATGTGAGGTTTTAAACCTTCATCTATAGCTTTAATTACACCATCCCAAGTCTCTTGTTCTTCAATATCACGATAAATTCTATTCTCAATAAAAATACGTTCTAGTGAAGCATAATGCCATTGGTTTTCAAATTCTCCAAGCTGGATTTCTAACTCAGATTTGAGTAGCTCTTTTGTGCGATCTGTAGACCTGCGTAGCATTTCTGACACTCCCACAAAAAGTGGCTTGTTATCTTCAATAACACAACCTAGTGGTGATATAGATGTCTCACAATTTGTAAATGCATACAATGCATCTATGGTTTTATCTGGAGAAATACCACTAGGTAAATGCACAAGAATCTCAACATTTGCAGAGGTATTATCTTCTATCTTTTTTATCTTTATTTTACCCTTATCATTTGCTTTAAGGATAGAATCTATGAGCGATGTAGTAGTCTGTCCAAAAGGTAGCTCAGTAATTACTAGCGTGTTTTTATCCTGCTGGCTCATACGAGCACGACAGCGTATCTTCCCACCTCTTAAACCATCTTTATAGTCTGTAAAATCTGCAATACCAGCTGTGGGAAAATCTGGATAAATAGTAAATCGCTTTTCTTTAAGATGTTTTATAGAAGCATCTATGAGTTCTATAAAATTGTGAGGCATCACCTTGGTACTTAAGCCTACGGCAATTCCCTCTGCTCCTTGAGCAAGTAATAAAGGAAACATTACCGGTAAGTTTATAGGCTCTTTTTTACGCCCATCATAAGAGGCCTGCCAGTCTGTAATCTTTGGGTTATAAACAACGTCTAGTGCAAATTTTGAGAGGCGTGCCTCAATATATCTAGATGCTGCCGCGCGATCTCCGGTTAAAATATTACCCCAGTTACCCTGTGTATCAATAAGGAGATCTTTCTGACCTATTTGCACCATTGCATCACCTATACTCGCATCACCGTGAGGGTGATACTGCATTGTGTGCCCTACCACATTTGCTACTTTATTATAACGACCGTCATCTAGCTCCTTAAGTGCGTGCATAATACGTCGCTGCACAGGCTTAAAGCCGTCCTCTATTGCAGGTACAGCGCGCTCTAGTATTACATAAGATGCATAGTCTAAAAACCAATCTTCAAACATTCCAGAGACACGGGTGATGGTCTCTCCGGCACCTTCTCCAGTTTCAGAAGGAAGCATATCTGAGTTTAATTCTTCGTCTTGGTTATGGTCGTTTATTTCTTCGCTCATTGATATGGTTTACGCTTTCGCGAAAGCGTTATTCTTTTACTCCTCTACTATTCTATCTAATTCTACCTTTAGATTTTCAATGATAAACTTCTGTCTATCTGGGGTGTTTTTACCCATATAGAATGAAAGAAGTTCCTCTATCATAAGTGCTTTGTCAAGCATCACGGGTGCAAGTCTCATATCTTCTCCTATAAAGAACTGAAACTCATCTGGCGATATCTCACCAAGCCCCTTAAATCGAGTAATCTCTGGCTTTGCGCCTAGCTTTGCCATCGCATCTGCCTTTTCTTGATCACTGTAGCAGTATATGGTTTCTTTCTTATTACGTACTCTAAAAAGTGGCGTCTCAAGTATATACAGATGTCCTTCCTTAATTACTTCAGGAAAAAACTGAAGAAAAAATGTAATTAGTAACAGGCGTATGTGCATACCATCTACATCGGCATCGGTAGCGATTACAATGTTGTTATAGCGCAAATCTTCAATAGACTCTTCTATATTAAGTGCCGCTTGTAATAGGTTAAACTCTTCGTTTTCGTAAACAATCTTTTTAGAAAGACCGTAGCTATTGAGAGGTTTCCCTTTAAGGCTAAAAACCGCTTGTGTGTTTACATCTCGTGACTTTGTTATAGATCCAGATGCAGAGTCTCCCTCTGTGATAAATAGTGTAGTCTCTAGGTTTCGGGCTTTCTTGCTATCTGTAAGATGTATACGGCAATCTCTTAATTTCTTATTGTGTAAACTCGCTTTTTTTGCTCTCTCCTTTGCAAGTTTTCTTATTCCAGAGAGATCTTTACGCTCGCGCTCTGCTTGTAAAATCTTACGTTGCAAGGCATCTGCCACTGGCGGATTTTTATGCAAGAAATTATCAAGGGCGGTTTTTAAGAAATCATTTATGTAGGTTCTTACCGTAGGTAAATCTCCTCCCATATCTGTAGAACCTAGTTTGGTCTTAGTCTGCGACTCAAAAACAGGCTCCATCACCTTGATGCTTATAGCAGAAACAATGGACTTTCTAATATCTGAAGCTTCATAGTTCTTACCATAAAACTCTCGTATCGTACGCACGATACTCTCTCTAAATGCCGCTTGATGTGTACCTCCTTGAGTGGTATGCTGCCCGTTTACAAAAGAGTGATACTCTTCTGAGTACTGCGTTTTACTGTGTGTGATTGCGACCTCAATATCTTCACCTTTAAGATGAATAATGTCATAAAGTCTATCCCCCTCTGCTATAGACTCAGATAATAAATCTTTTAATCCATTTTCAGAAAAGAACTTCTCACCATTAAAAACAATGGTCAGACCCGGATTAAGGTATACGTAATTCTTTATAAGGCGCTCCACATACTCAGAGCGAAACTTAAAGTTCTTGAATATCTCACTATCTGGTACAAACGAAACCTTAGTCCCGCGCCTACGAGAAGTCTCATCTAGCAAGTCTTGATTTGTAAGCTCTCCACGCTCAAACTCTGCACTTGCAGATTTACCATCTCTTGTAGACTCTACTCTAAAATAATTAGAAAGTGCATTTACCGCCTTTGTACCTACACCATTAAGTCCTACAGATTTCTTAAATGCACGCGAGTCATACTTACCACCCGTGTTCATTTTTGAAACCACATCAACCACTTTTCCTAGCGGAATCCCACGGCCGTAATCGCGTACGATTACTTTTTCGCCTTGTATAGAAATCTCAATGGTCTTACCCGCACCCATTACAAATTCATCTATACAGTTATCCAGCACCTCTTTTACAAGGATATAGATACCATCATCTGCACTTGAGCCGTCGCCTAGTTTACCTATATACATCCCGGGACGCATACGGATATGCTCCTTCCAGTCGAGGGAGCGTATATTATCTTCGTTGTATTGTGTTTCTTGAGCCATAAAATGTCGTGGAGTCGCTAATATAAGGACTTGCGATGGGTTAAGTAAGCACAAAAAAAAGAAGTAATTAACAATTTTAAAATGCTATTGTTGATTGCTATATTTTATACGCTTTCGCGAAAAGAAACACTCCTAGATCATCCACTTTTTACTACCATAAACAGCCACTATTTGTATCTTACCATTTGTTAAATCATATTTATGGCCATACTAAGAGGTTTACAAAGAAGACTTGCACTTATTGCTATAGCTGGAGCTGTTGCAGTAGCATTAATAATCATATTTAACACCAATGATAAGAATGTGCAACCAGAAATAATAACTGGAAACTCGTTATTAAAAAAAATAATGAACTCCAGCGGAGGAAAGGAAAACTACGAGGGTATAAAATCACTCTCTTTTAAAAAAGCATTCAAACTTTATGATAAAGACAGCATTACCGAAATAGACCGTCTCGAAAAACACACCTATGATTATACAAATGGTGCTGTGAGATCCATTACCTGGAAAGATAGCCTACACACGTACAAACTCATACAGAGGGATACTGCTATACTGCAGTTTAAGGATGGTACACGTGATACATCTGTAAGCAAGAAGGCTCTACAAAACAAATTATATGCCGCAACTTTTGTGCTAGGTCTTCCCTACACGCTAGATACAGATAGCTCGGTAAAAACGTACTTAGGTATTACAGATTTTCAAGGTAAACCAGCGCACGAGCTTAAAGTGACTTTTCAAGATGGCACAGATACTTGGTATCTTTATTATGAAGAGTCGACATTAGACTGGCTGGGGTACTGGGTACAAACTTCAGATCATTATAGCCTGGTAATTAATGAGGAAATGATTAATAAAAAAGGGTTTACGCTTTCGCGAAAGCGTAAAAGCTACCGCACAGACGCACAAAAAAATCGACTCTACTTGAGAGCCGATTATGAATATTCCAACTATTTAATACAATGATCAGCTCACATTTTCAAGCTTGAGAAACTGTGTAGGTGTGAGATCACAAAATCTTTTAAATGACTTATTAAAAGTCACTTTGTTATTATAGCCTACCTCATAGGCAATATCTATGATGTTAAGGTTTTCTGGGTTGTTTTTTAAACGTTCCATAGCCTCTTCTACTCTATATTTATTTATAAGTTCAAAGAAATTAAGGCCAAAATGCTCATTTATTACCTGTGAAGCATTGTGACGTGTTGTACCTAGTCGCTCTGCAACATACTCCAGTTTGAGAGTACTTTGTCTGTACAATTTATCTTCTTCTAGCAACTTGACAAGTTGCTCTTTGAGTTCGTTTGAGAAACTCGGTGTGAGACCAGAGTTTTGATATTTGTTTACTGCCTTTTTTACTTTAACAACCGTGGTCCCAATAAGCGCCTGTGGATTTGAGTAAGCCACATACCCAACATATAATACAAGGCCTGTCATCGCTAAAAGTTGAATATGCAACAAATCACTTCCAAAACTATACTGTATTAATATAAATGCATAAAGGGCATAAAACACTGCATACACGCTATGCACAACAACTATGTTACGACGTAAACGCAATTGCTTTATCTCAACGTTTGCTGCTTGCTTATTATTTAGATAGAGTTTAATGGTAAAAAATCCGTAGACTACAAGAGATATTATTTTACATATAGTGGCCGGCACTAAATACGGTAGTGTAGAGTAAGAGCCTTCACCAAGCATAATCTCTAATTTTCCCTCGGCAGACATTGCAAATACTGGAATGAGCAGTATTAAAAATATAACCGTAGGTATTAAATGCAGTGCATCTGTCTTTTTAAACTCATAATTTTTTGTAATTCGCTTAAAGTAAAAGTAAAGTACAGGACCATATAAAAATGAAAACGGCGCAGACATCGATAATGTGTGCGGCTCATAATACACATAATTAGATAAATAAAGTGCTACGTGTATTAAGAAAAAAGAGTGCATAAAGACAAAGAGACTTATAAGACCATTTGCCATTTTATCTTGCTTTTTTCTCGCATTTAGAATGAGGGCAATAAATATACCTATCAACCCTACATACAAATAGAAAAAAGTACCCATACTAAACTTAACTAAGTACTTATCTTTTAATTCAATAAAGCCGTTATTACGTTTTAGAACTTCATATGCGCTATTTTCTAAAATAGAGAAATCACCAGTTTTTACAATATAAGCTTCGAGAGATGCTACCGCCTTATCTTCTTGCCCATTTTTGGTATACAAAATGGCCTCACGCTCTAGCGCACTTGCTGTATCAATATAAAGTCCTTCTTGAGTTTCTTGTGTAGCATTTTCGTCTGGGTCTATCGTAGGATTTGAAAAAGCGACTAGCGGGATACTTAGAAAAAGTAATAATACAATGAATGATGATTTCATAAGTGTTCGTTTGATTGATGTCTGCAAGGTACAAAAACATCGTATAAACCATTGATTATAAGTATGCACCGATAAAAGTTTACTTACAGACTAAAATTACAAATTATATTAATCCCAAACCACACTAAACTTAAAATACTGGAAATCAATCTATTAAAAAGTAAGTTTTTATCGGTTAGCACAAAAAATAAAGTAAATATACTTCGGAATAAAAATGTGTTATTTTTAATAAAGAAATGTACTACAAATAAAAAAGCCCCCTATCGAGAGCTTTTCGAATAACTTATTTTACTTCAAAAAGTCTTATAAAACCTTTGCTTCTATAATTTCTATAGCAGATTTTACAGTTTCCATCTTTTCTATCTCATCATCCTCTATGGTAATATCAAAATGATCTTCTACATCTAATACGATGTCTACCAGATTTGCAGAATTTATATTAAGCTCTTGAGTGAGATGACTTGTAGGTTTAATATCATCTACAGAAACATCTTCTGGAAGATAGATTTTAATAATGTTTTTTAACTCGTCGTAATGCTTTGTGTTCATATCTTTAAATGTGTGATGAGATTCTTACTCATCAGGTTACTATCATATTTATATTAGGCTGTAAATTTTTTAAATATCATACAGCAATTTACATCTCCAAAGCCAAAACTAGCCTTAGCCGCTATAGAAATTGTTTTATTTACGGTATGACTAGGCACACAGCTATCATCTATTATACCCTTAATATCTGGATGTAAATTACCAGTATTTATATTGCCAAAGACCTTATTATTTTTAAGTTCTAATATGGTTGCGACAGTCTCAATGCTACCAGCGGCAGCAAGGCAATGACCAGTCATACTCTTGAGAGAATTAATATAAGGAAAATCTTTACCCCTTAACTCTAACGCTTCACTCCAGTTTTTTATCTCTGTAGGGCACATTCCCGTAGATGTAAGGTGACCATTTATGGTATCTATGTCTCTACTATCTATATCACTATTTCTTACAGCAGTACGTATACAGTGCTGCACAGCCTCACTGTTAGGTGCTGTCATAGTACCTCCCATACGCTGTCCTCCACTATTTACAGCTCCTCCTAATACTTCTGCATAAATGCGAGCTCCCCTTGACAGTGCACTATCTAAAGATTCTAGCACAAGTGCTCCTGCCCCACTGCCCGGTACAAAACCATTTGCATCTTCTTGCATAGGCCTACTGCCAGCCGTAGGGTTCTCATTATATTTTTTAGTAAGTACACGCATAGCATCAAAACCTCCCCATATGTAAGGACCACTGTCATTACAGCTCCCTACTAGCATACGCACAGCATCACCATTGCGCACGCGCTCATATCCCATTAAGACACTCTCAAGACCTGTAGTACAGGCACTACTATTTGTTGTAACTTGATTACCACAACCTATGTAACCACCTAAGTAGGCGCTTATCCCGCTTGCCATTGTTTGGATTACTGTAGTGCTTCCTAAGCGGCGTACTTTACCCTCATCAGTTTGGTAAATAGCGCTTCTAAATTTTTCTGCACCCAGTAGCGAAACCCCAAAAATGATCCCACTATCATAGTCTACAGCATCCTTATCCATAATATTGAGACCAGCATCTTTCCAAGCGTCTACACCTGCTATCATACCATACTCAATACCAGAACTTTGTAAATCACGTAACTGTAATGGAGTGAAGTATTCTTTTAAAAGCTCAGGAGTAACATCAGGCTGTCCCGCAATCTGACAGCCAAAATTCAAATCAGCTAGCTGTTGATAAAAAGTAACACCACTTTTACCCGAAAATATAGCATCTGAAAATTGTGCTAATCCTATTCCGTTAGGAGCACATACTCCCATACCTGTAATCACTACTCTATGCTTCATCTTTTGTGTTAAAAATTCCTGCTAGCTCACCTTGAGCGCAAATATCACCTCCTTCATCATATAACTTTACGGTACACTTTAATTTATTAAATCTAAAGTATTTTTGTACAGCTTTTACTATTACTCGCTCTCCTGGTAATACTGGTTTTAAAAACTCCGTTTGTGCATTTGTGAAAGCTACTTGTAATTGAGACAAGTCCTTATCTTGCATTTTATAAATACCTAAGCTTACAAGACCTATTTGTGCCATACACTCTGTAAGAATGACTCCAGGAGTAACAGGTAAATCTTTAAAATGGCCTTTGTAAAAAAAAGCCTCGGGTTTAAAGGTATAACTACCGTGTATCTCCTCTTTTGTAACCATATCTATAGTATCTACAAACAAAAATGGCTCGCCATATGGTAGTGCTGCAATGATTTCTTCTCCGCTCATTATCTTATGTGTTCACCTCCATCTACTGGTATTGTTGCACCGTTAATCCACGAGGCCTCGTCTCTTGTTAAAAGATACACTGCATTTGCCACATCATTAGGAAGTGTAAGTCGTTGGTATGGATTTCTCTTAACCGCCATTTCTTTCATCTTATCACTACCCGGTATAAGGCGTAAACTTTCGGTATCTGTAACGCCGGCTTGTATGCAGTTGGACGTTATACCCAGCGGCGCAAACTCTAGAGCAATTCCGCGAGAGATACTCTCTAGAGCTGCTTTTGCCGCCGCAACTGCTGCATATTGTGGCCACGCACGACTACTACCCTCACTCGTAAACGCAATGGCTCTTGCAGATGGGGTGAATAATTCCGCTTTCGCGAAAGCGGAAACCCAATCATAATAACTCACTGCCATAGCATCCAGCGTACCCTTGAAATCTTCATTTGAAAGTGTATTCCCGCCTTCTGCATCATACAACGGTTTTAGATTACCGCGCGCAATACTATGTAAGATTAATTTAATGACACCTTTACCGAGTTTTGCTAAAATATCATCTACAGTCTCTTGCCTTTTCTTAGGGTTAAGTGCGTCTGTGTTATAAGATATAATCTCACAGCCAGAGACCTCCATCTCCCGCACAGCATCTTCAAAAGCTGCCACCACACTACGTCTTGACCTGTGTATGATAATAATATTCATACCCTCGTGGGCTAGCTTCTTTGCCGTGGCAAGGCCTAATCCAGCACTTCCACCCAGTATAACAGCATATTTGTTTTTATAGCTTTGACTCATCTCTTATTACCATTTTAAAAGTACGCGTTGTGCCGAAAAACCAGGACCAAAACTAAGCATTATCGCTAGATCCCCCGGAGCACACTGTCGGTCTAGAAAACGTTCTAAAACGTACAAAACAGTGGCGCTACTCATATTACCATACAACTTTAGAACCTCTTTTGTATCATCTATATTTTTACCTAGTTTACCAAAAAGGTCTTCTACCGTCTCGACAATTTTACGGCCTCCTGGATGAAATATAAGGTGGTTTACATCTTCTATACTAAATCCATTTTGTGCGAGAAACGGGTGTATAATATCTGGAAACTTATCTGCTATTTGTTGTGGTACTTGCTGGTCTAATATCATTTGTAAACCTGTATTCACGAGCTTAAAACCCATCATCTCTTGTGCATTATAAAAGTGATACATTGCGGTATCTACTATCTCTGGTCCCTTATCTTCTTCTCTACTCGATAATAAAACGCAGGCAGCTCCATCACCAAAAATTGCCGCACTCACCACATTTACCATAGAGTAATCATCGTGCTGAAAGGTAGCCGTAGGACTCTCTATAGCAATTACCGCGGCTCTCTTGCCAGGATTTGCCTTGAGAAACTCATTTGCATAAATGGTACCACTTACACCAGCTGCACATCCCATCTCTGTTACTGGAAGGCGTACAATGTCTTGTCTTAAATTTAATGCATTTATTAAATAGGCATCTAGTGAAGGTATCATAATACCTGTACAGCTCACTGTTATTATAAAATCTAGCGATTGCCCCTCCCACGCAGCTTTATCAAGTGCTTTTGAGAGCACTTGCTCTCCTAGCTTTACAACCTCTCGCGTGTAGATATCGTTTTTTTCTTGAAAACTAGTAGCAGTAAATACCTCCTCTGGTGCCATTATACTGTAGCGTTTGTCTACAGCAGCATTGCCAAAAATCTTTTTTACCTTCCTCTTAAAGCGATCTTCTTGCCCGTCTAACCATATGTCTAAAAAAGGCAAGATCTCCTCTGTGGTGCGAGAGTACTGTGGCAACTGCTTTGCTACCGTTGTGATTTTTACGCTCATATTGTTTTTATAACCCACAAGTATCTAAATGCCCATTTCCATTGTATGGAATAACTATCTAGTGCGAGTTGTTTTGAATAGGTTTCTAATTCTTCTTTTTTGAAGGCTCTAGCTATACTAACCTTACCATCATATTTAGCAATCTTACTTTTCATAAATATACCGCTAAAAAGCTGAAACAAACGATATGCAATCATACTGCGCTGCAAATCATTTATAATCACTCCCGTACTTGCAAGCTGCACAAAGGTTTTAATAAAGGTACAGATTTGCTGGTCTGTAAAGTGATGCATTGTTAAGGTGCATAAAATAATATCGCACCCTGCGGTAGCAGCGTCTAGCGTAAGTATATTTTGAGTACTAAACGCGAGATGTGAGATACCTTCTGACTTCTTTCTTGCTCTAGCAATGCTCTTCTCATTTATATCAAGCCCTATAAAATCTATCTTATAATCTAGGTTTTCAAAATGTCTTGCAATCTGTCTTAAAACCTCTCCATCTCCACAACCTACATCTATCACTCTCCAATGTTTTTTATCGGGTTGTGAGGTAATCATATCCTCAAGCGCATTGATTGTTATCTTGTTACCGCCTAAGTATTTGTTTACCACAGCTAGATCTTTGAGAGCAAGACGTAGGTCTGCTTCTGGCAACTCTGGGTCATCCATTAATTCTGGAGCAGTACTACGTTTATTAAAATTCATTATAAGAGGTTTTTGCCGTGAGTAGATGTTATAATCTTAGTAAGTAATCTAGGTGATTGCTGTAAAACTCTCACACCTACTTTAGTGATAGTATCGCTTTGCAAGCCTCGCTGTATAATAGCACCGTTGCGCATTCTGGTTGTAAATGCAGCCTTCCACTGCTTGGTATAATTTTGCTCTAGGTGCGCTCTACTTTTTGGGTATGCCAGATATTCTAATAAACACTCACTAGCAATCTTAGCACTATGTATCGCCATCGCCATACCATTACCACATAACGGGTGTATAAGACCTGCACTATCACCTATCATAAGTATGTGATTCTCCACAGTCTGCTTGTTCTGAAAGGATATCTGACTTATGGTGAGTGGTTTATTAAACAAGGGTTTCGCTTTCGCGAAAAACGACTTGAGCTCTTTATTCTTTTCTAATACTTCAACTCGATAGGTATCTAAATCTTTATATTTTTTAAATGATGCAACATCTGCCAGATAACAAACATTTACAGCATCTGTCTCTACTTTAGATAGACCACAATACCCGCCTTTAAAGTTATGTAAGGCAACTTGATCTTCTGGAAAATCTGCTTGATAATGTACCTTCACACCGAGCCAAGGAGAACGGGTGGATATAAATTTTCGCGAAAGCGTAATATCTAGCGTACTTCGCTTTCCGTAGGCTCCTATTACGTGTGGTGTTCTATAACTTTTACCAGCTATGGCAACTTCAAAAATCTGATCATCATACGTTATGTCCAAAACGCTTGCTCTCTCAACGGTGACGCCGTTTTCAATAAGCTTATTGTACATCATATAATCTAGCGCATACCTGCTTATACCAAAACCTCCTAGTGGTAAATCTATGCGAAGCACCTCACCGCTTAAACCTGAGAAAGCAAACTTTGTAATTTCCTTTGCTCCGTGAGCGATGGGATCAATACCTAAACGGTTGAGATACGGCAAAACCTCATTTGAGACATATTCACCGCATACTTTATGTTTTGGGTACTCATTTTTTTCTATAAGAAGAATGCTATGAGCAGATTGGGATAAATGGAGAGCTGCGGTTAGTCCCGCAAGGCCACCTCCTACAATAATGATGTCATAATCTTGTCTCACATTGTGAAGTTACGAACCGCGAGACAATAAAAAATCCTTAAAACTAAAGTTTTAAGGATTTTATGAATTCTGTTGAGGCTGGTTCTTAATTACCTCCGTTAGCTTGATTTATTGCATCTTCTTTCATTTGCTCATTAGGCACTATCGCAAGTTGCACTCTTCTATTTTGAGCTCTCCCCTCTGCTGTATCATTACTAGCTGCTGGTTGCGCCTCTCCATACCATACAGTTGTAAAACGCCCTGCAGAGAGCCCTGTACCTATCATATAATTTGTAACTGCGTTTGCTCTGTTTTGAGATAATGTGAGGTTGCTTGCATCAGATCCTACACTATCTGTGTGGCCTGCTACAATAACATTAGTCTGGTTGTATTCTTTCATAATATTAGACAGTTTATTGAGCATAGTCTGGCTATTTGCGTTAATGTTATACTTGGCTGTATCAAAATACACACCAGAGTTCTCATCAAATGTCACCACGATACCATCATCTACACGCTCGACACTTGCACCTGGTATTTCTTGCTCTATCTGTTGTGCCTGCTTGTCCATTTTATTTCCAATAAGAACACCAGCACCACCGCCTACTACACCACCTATCACTGCACCTAGTTCTCCATTACCACCGCTACCAGCGTTGTTACCTATAATGGCTCCTAGTATGGCTCCTCCAGTAGCACCTATTACAGCACCTTTTTGTTTATTATTAGCATTTTTTGTCGCTTCACAACTAGTAAAACCTGTAAGCATTGCAGCACCAAGGGCTACCACCGTTATATTTCTTAATATATTTTTCATTTTTATGATTTTTTGATGTGTTATAATTACTCTGCGTTCTTAGTAAAATTCATTGTGATTTTAAAAGGAGATCCCTCTACATTTACCGTTTGTGTCATTTGTAACTGGCTATCAGAAAGGTAAGAAATGGCTATTCTAAAACCGGTATTAGTCTCAGATTTCATCTTTGCATCTGTAGGCTTTAGTAATATGTCATAATTCATCTCATCACCTTCGTTATTAGGTATAGACCAAACGAAGTATCTTTTTTCGGTATCGCAGCTTGCGCCCGAAAGTTCATAGTTTCCAAAATTATTATTAGGTATAAATCTCCAAGTACTACCTTCCATACACTCCTCAGAAGCATCGTTCAAAAGGTTTATAGTATAAGTGCCTGCACGGTCATAACTCACATCGTTAAGTGTCCAGGTTCCTTTAAGTGTTTTCTTTGATTCTTTAATAACAGATGTAGAACCACAACTTGTAATCACAGCTAGTACTACAACTAGCATTGACATTTTTAAATATTTCATAATAGTTAGGTTTTAAAGTAAAAAGGCAATCTCTCAAAAAAATGAAAGATTGCCAGATATTTTCTAGAGGTACGTATTATCTCTTAAATAAACGACTTACTAATGATAATACAAATAATACAATGAAGATAAAGAATAAGATCTTTGCAATACTCTCAGCTCCAGAGGCTATACCACCAAATCCAAAGATTGCAGCGATAATTGCGATAATAATAAATATGATTGTGTAACGTAACATAATGTGATTGTTTTATTGATTAGTATGGTGTAAAAGTATCGCCATTTGTTGCGTTTTTTTCAGACTTTAGCAGCCTTTAACGGCTAAATGTTAACCGATAGCCAAGATTCTCTCTTTTAACTCATTTTTACTTAAAACATTAACATTTTTCAACGTCATAAAAAAAGGGCTTCATATTTGAAGCCCTTTTTAAATAATAATCTATTCTAAATTCTTAATAGTCTATGAGCTCTTGAAGCACACCTTCTAGACGCTCTAATGGTAAGTATTGCTGCTCTAGATTTGCATCAAAAGGAATAGGTGTATCTAAGCTTGTCACACGTTTTACTGGTGCATCTAGCTTCTCAAAACAAGATTCCATTATAAGTGCCGAAATATCTGACATAATAGACCCAAAGCCAGAATCTTCTGTAAGTAATAATGCCTTACCCGTTTTACAGACAGATGCGATGATGCTCTCCTTATCTAGTGGTTGTAAAGTTCTTAAGTCTATAAGATCTACAGATAACTCTGTTCTTTTATTTAATAAGTCAAGCGCCCAGTGCACCCCTGCTCCGTAGGTGATGATGGTAAGCTGTGACCCTTCTCTTACCAGTGCAGCCTTACCTAACGGGATTGTGTAATAATCTATAGGCACTTCTTGTCTTATACTTCTGTATAGCTTTTTATGCTCAAAGAATAGTACGGGATTTGGATCTTCTATAGCCGTTGCAAGTAATCCTTTGGCATCTGCCGGAAAAGCAGGAAAAACCACCTTAAGACCTGGTGTATGTGTAAACCAAGCTTCATTAGTTTGAGAGTGAAAAGGTCCAGCCGCCACTCCTGCACCACAAGGCATACGCACCACGACATCTGCCGGTTGCGACCATCTGTAATGTGACTTAGCCAGGTAGTTTACAATAGGATTAAAACCCGAGGTTGCAAAATCAGAAAACTGCATTTCCATCATTGCTTTTTTTCCGTTAATAGCAAGACCCATTGCTGTCTCAACAATGGCGCTCTCACAAATAGGTGTATTGCGCACACGTTCTTTACCAAACTGCGCTACAAAACCTTCGGTTATTTTAAAGACGCCTCCATACTCTGCCACATCTTGCCCCATTATCACAAGGTCATCATACTTCTCCATAGACTGGCGCAAGCCTTGAGAGATAGCATCTATGAGTCTTAGCTCTTCTTTAGTGTTACTGGGTACGCTTTCGCGAAAGCGGAAAGGTGCATACACATCTTCCATCTCTGTGTTGAGATCTGGAGTGATTTGCTCCTCTTGATATGACTTTTCTAGGTGTTCATTTATTTCATTTTTAATCTCAACGGCATACCGTTCTTTTACCGTAGCCGAAAGTATACCTTCTTGCTCCAAATAGGCCTCATAATTACTAAGCGGATCTTTCTTTGCCCACATATCCATAAGCTCCTGAGGTACGTATTTTGTACCACTAGCTTCCTCGTGACCGCGCATTCTAAAGGTTTTAAACTCTATAAGTACCGGTCGCGGGTTATTACGTATGTCTTCTGTTATTTTTGAGATTTGTGTGTAGACTTCAAGTATGTTATTACCATCTATAATGTGTGACTCCATCCCGTAGCCCTGAGCTCTGTGAGCAAGATGCTCACAATTATACTGCTCTCTAGTAGGTGTCGAGAGTCCGTAGCCGTTATTCTCTATGCAAAAAAGTACGGGCAGCTGCCATACAGACGCTACATTGAGCGCCTCGTGAAAATCTCCTTCACTCGTACCACCCTCTCCTGTAAAAACGGCCGTTACGGCTTTCTCTTCTCTTAATTTATGAGCAAGAGCGATCCCGTCTGCCACACCAAGTTGAGGTCCCAGATGAGATATCATTCCCACAATATTGTATTCTTGAGTGCCAAAGTGAAAACTACGGTCTCTTCCTTTTGTAAAACCACTCATTTTGCCCTGCCATTGTGTAAACAATCTATACAACGGTATCTCTCTCGTGGTAAACACTCCTAGGTTACGGTGCATAGGCAAGATATACTCTTCATCGCGCATTGCAGATGTAACTCCTACAGAAATGGCCTCTTGGCCTATACCAGAAAACCATTTTGAGATTTTGCCTTGTCTAAGTAAGATGAGCATTTTCTCCTCTATCATACGAGGTTTGAGCATCGCTCTGTACAATTGCAAGAGTACTTTGTCATCAAGAGTACCTCGATTATAATTAAATGAGAGTGTAGTTTTTGTATGCGTAGCCATTAGGTTGTGTTTGATATAACCAAATGTAATCATTATTGCCTAACGAAGACTTGCCGTAAAATGTTGAGCTAATAAGCTCATCAATAAGTACGTATATGCAAAAAAGCTAGTAACTCATATGTAATGCATACGAGCTACTAGCTTCTCATAAAATTTGTAAATAATTTAAAAAGCAGTGATTATGCCTCTTCTACTTCTACTTTATTTAAGGCGTCTGCTATGAGCGTATCTCCTTTTATAATTTCAAAAGTTTCTCTATTTGCTACATCATCGTTAAGAGAGCGTACCAACGTTTGAGCTACGTCATTACGACTTATCTCTCCGTGCTTTCCTAGCTTTTCTTGTAGCTCAATTTTATTTGTAAGCTCATCATTTGTTAAGCTTCCTGGGCGCACTATTGTGTAATTAAGACCGCTGTCTTTAAGATACACATCTGCATTATGTTTTGCTTTAAGATACTCTTGTAAGTCTTCTGCCTGCTCTGGGTTGTCTGCTCCCATAGAGCTTAGCATTACAAACTTCTTGATGTTATTCTGTTTTGAAGCATCTATCATCTTCTTTGCTCCTTCTTGGTCTACAGCTACTACTTTTTTACCACCAGATCCGGCTGCAAAAAGTACTTTATCATAAGGCTGGTTAAATACTGGAGTCACATCTTCTTCTAGATCTCCCATTACTGTTGCTATACCCTTTGATGCAAAGAAAGATTTTTGCTCCTCCTTACGCACCATTGCTATAGGTGTGAAGTATTGTGATTCATTTAAAAGGTTTACTATTTTTTTTCCTGTGGTACCGTGGGCACCTGCTACTAATATCTTTTCCATAACCTCAAGATAGAAAGATACTGGCGGCAAACCATAGATTACTAATCGGTTTAACTCCGATTTAGTATGAAAGTTCCATTTTGAGAATCAATTACTAATGAAATTAACATAAAGAAAGTGCTAATGTGTTGCAATACGTTTTCGCGAAAGCGCACAAAAAGTTACTAACAATTTGAGCCTCCAAAATGTGAAAAACGCTGTTAAGCCTCTAAAATTCCTTACCTTCGTAACAAACAGTAAAGATTACAAGATGAATAATATACCAAGTGTAAACCTTGAGGATTTTTTGAGCGATGATCCTGCAACTAAGGATAAGTTTGTTCAAGAAATAGGTAAGGCATATGAAGAAATAGGATTTGTATCCCTTAAGAATCATTTTCTAGATGATGAGCTTGTAGATGATTTATATAAGAATGTAAAGGACTTTTTTGCACTTCCAGAGGCTACAAAAAAGAAGTATGAAATAGAAGGTGGCGGTGGCCAGCGCGGTTATATTTCTTTTGGTAAAGAACACGCAAAAGGAAAGAAAGAAGGTGACTTAAAAGAGTTTTGGCATTTTGGACAAGAGGCAGATGAAGATGCAAATCTTATTGAAGAGTATCCAGAAAATGTGATTGTAAACGAGGTTCCAGCGTTTAATGAAAAAGGTATGGAAGCATACCGTATGCTAGAAAAAACAGGTATCTATGTACTACGTGCATTAGCCTTATATATAGGTCTTGATGAGTTTTATTTTGACCACTGGGCTAGAAACGGAAATAGCATCTTAAGACCTATACACTACCCTCCTATTACCGAAGAGCCTAAAGGTGCCGTACGTGCAGGTGCTCACGGTGATATAAACCTTATTACCTTACTTATGGGAGCCTCTGCCGGAGGATTACAAGTACTACGTAAAGATGGCGAGTGGATAGATGCCATACCTAATGAAGATGAGCTTGTAATAAACGTAGGTGATATGCTAGAGCGTCATACTAATAATAAATTACGTTCTACTATACACCGTGTGGTAAACCCTCCAAAAGAGCAATGGGGAACGGCTCGCTATAGTATTCCTTTCTTTATGCACCCTAGGTCGGATATGAAACTTAACTGTCTTGACGAGTGTGTAGATGAAAACCACCCAAAGGCTTTTGAAGATATTACAGCGGGTGACTTTTTACACCAGCGCCTTGTAGAAATAGGGTTGATTAAAGAATAAGTATGGACTTAAGTGATCAATTAAAGAATCTTTTTCCGGATCACACTCCGGAAAAAGATGCTACAGAAAATCTTGACATAGAAGATACACTCTGGATACAAGATGATCCTCTCATTTGTAAATACGAGAAACGTAAAGGAAAACCTATCACGATTATAGAGGGGTATACCGGTGCTACCTCAGACTTTAAAATTCTTGCCAAAGAGATTAAAGTTTTACTAGGTGTAGGTGGTAGTTTTAAAAATGAAAGTATCATCATCCAAGGTGATTATAGAGATCGTATTATGTCTTTTCTAAAAGATAAAGGTTTTAAAACTAAACGTGTAGGCGGATAAGCTTACTTCTTCCTCTTAAGATACATCATCCCTATGTCAAAGCTTTTACACGTTACAAACGGCGATAGCCTTAATGATAGATTACTTGCCCTTAAGGTAAAAGGTGATTATGCGGTATGGCGAGAGATGCTGTGTGAAGGTAAGACAGTGGCAAACCTAGCCAGTGAGGAGTTTAGAGCGGCACGTATATCCTTTTTTGAATCAAATTACCCGGAGCACGCTGGATCTTATGATGATATCTTTGGGAGTCAACTAGCTATTATTGCAGATGCCCATTTATATGAAGAAGTCGTCTTATGGTTTGAATATGATCTCTTTTGTCATATTAATATGCTTGCCTGTATAAGTTTTTTACGTGCTATAAATTACAAAGGTATTGTCTCACTTGTGTGTAGCGGTCGTGTAAGTGGTGAAAAAGAGCTTAAAGGCCTCTCGCAATTATCTGACCAGCAACTACTGGCCCATTATAAAGACAAGACTACACTTACAAACCACGATATCTTTCTCGCAGATGATTTATGGAGACTATATTGTGGTAATGACCACTTAAAACTTAAACCACAGCGTGCAAAAGACGCTAGCTTCATCTATTTATCTAACTGTATAAGTGCACACAAAGAGCGTTTTCCGCACGTGCAGAGTGGACTTAATACACTGGAAACAAATATGCTTAGACTCATACGCAAGTATGAAATAAAAACAGAAAAACAACTTTGTGGTTATATGCTCAATTACCAAGGTTACTATGGGTATGGAGATATACAAATATTTAAAATGATTACTAGAATGCGACCATTTTTCATCCTCGAGAATGATGTACTTACTCTCACAGAAGAGTCTAATAACATTCTGGATACGGGTAAAAATGTATTTCAAAAAATCGCTTATTCTTGCAACCTAGGTGGTGTATCAAAATATGATTACACCTATGATGAAAATAACCACCAGCTTACAAAATTATAATATGGCCATAGCCTCTTCAGAACTTATACTCAACCCAGACGGGAGTATCTATCATCTAAATATTAAACCGCAAGATATTGCTACAACAATTATCACCGTAGGTGATCCAGATCGTGTAGATACGGTTACAAAGTACTTTGACAGTATACGATTTACAACACAAAAGAGAGAGTTTAAAACTACTACTGGAACCTATAAAGGAAAAGAGATTACCGTCATATCAACCGGTATAGGTACAGATAATATTGATATTGTCCTTAATGAACTAGATGCTCTTGTAAATATAGATCTAGAGACTAGAGCTGTAAAAGATATGCACACAACACTTGATATTATACGTATTGGTACCAGTGGGGCGATTCAAAAAGACATCCCCGTAGACTCGTTTTTAATAAGTCGTTACGCAATGGGACTTGATGCGCTTTTACATTTTTATGATAGTAAGCACATACAGCACTTTGAGGTACAAGAAGCGTTTATAAAACATATTGACTGGGCTCCAGAAAAGAGTGCTCCTTACGTAGTTTCTTGTGATGAAACGCTAGCAGCAAAATTTAATGAGCCAGATTTTTACCAAGGTTTTACTGCTACAAACATAGGTTTTTATGCGCCTCAAGGTAGAATGCTTAGACTTAAGACGAGTGACGTTGAGATGAATGATAAATTGGGTTCTTTTAGCTTTCGCGAAAGCGGACTCAACCTGCGCGTTACAAATCTAGAAATGGAAACTTCTGGAATTTACGGGCTCGCAAAATTACTGGGACATCGAGCTATATCTCTTAATTGTATCCTGGCAAATAGAGTTAATAAAACCTTTAGCACACAACCTACAGCACAAACCGAAAAGCTTATAGAAGAGGTTTTAGACCGTATTTAACACTTAATTAAAACTGTAGGGACGTCGCTTTTGTACTTTTGAGAAAAATGCCCTATGACTAATCTAGATGAAACTAATTTTAAGCATCGCGATATAAACTGGCTTGCTTTTAATGAGCGTGTATTACAAGAGGCAGAAGATGTAGAGAATAATCCGCTTTATGAGCGCCTCAAGTTTCTTGCTATTTACTCTACTAATCTGGATGAGTTTTTTCGTGTGCGCGTGTCACAACTACGCCAGCTTAAACGTGTAAAAAAGAAGATACGTAAAGAACTCACACTACGACCTAATAAGATTGTAAAGGAGATAAAAAAAACTGTACATACTCAGCAGGAGCGTTTTGGTAAAGTCTTTAGGTTACATATCATACCAGAGCTTAAAGCAAATAACATACACCTACTTACCTCAAAATCATATACAGAAAAGCATTTTGATTTAATAGACAACTTTTACAACCAAGTAATACAACCACTTCTAGAGGTAACCATAGTAGATGTAACTCAAGGCGATATCTTCTTGCAGGATCAAGCGCTTTATTTTTACGTGCTATTTAAGGATACTCAAAAGGTAGGATTTGTAAATATCCCTTCAGATAAAATAAATCGTTTTATTAATCTTTATAATGAAAACGGAGCTCACTATCTAACATTTATAGACGATATCATTCATCACAAGATGAAGGAAATTTTCCCTGCACAAACTGTTAGAGGAATTTACGAGGTGAAAATATCAAGAGATGCAGAGCTATACCTGGATGATGAGGTAGATGGTATACTTGCAGAGCGTATTTATGAATCGTTAAAACGAAGACATAAAGGACAGCCCACTCGTCTACTCTACGATGCATCTATGGACAAGAACGATGCAAAGCGCTTAAGAAAATTGCTCAATGTGGGTAAGGTAGATATGATGCCAGGAGGTCGTTATCATAACTTTAATGATTTTTTTAGTTTTCCCGATCCGACAGATAACCCAAAACTTCATTATCGAGAACAACCTTCCATACCACACGGCACGCTAGCCCATACAGACGATTATTTTACAGCATTAAAAGAGCGCGATCATCTGGTCCATTTTCCTTTTATGTCCTTTCACTATGTTGAACGTCTTATAGAACAAGCTTCTATAGATCCAGCTGTTACCGAAATAAAAATATCGCTTTATCGTGTTGCAAATGAGTCACCACTTACAACTGCGCTACTTAAGGCTTTAGATAACGGTAAGAAGGTGTTTATTTTTATAGAAGCCAAAGCACGCTTTGACGAAGAGAACAATATAAAATGGGGTAGAAAATTTGAAGAAAAAGGTGCTGTAGTCATTTACAGTTACCCAAGAATAAAAGTACATTCTAAAATATTACTAATAAAACGTCTTGAGGACGAAAAAAACAGAAGATACATCTACATAGGTACAGGTAATTTTAATGCAAAAACCTCAAAAATTTATGCAGATCACGGTTTATTCTCTGCAGATAAAAAGTTAAGTAAAGAACTCGATAGAGTATTTAAAGTGTTACAGGGAGACCTTATTGTACCGCGCAACAAACACTTGCTAGTAAGCCCTTTTACCACACGTCGCACTTTTGAAAAACTTATATATGATGAGATAGAATATGCTCAAGCAGGACAAAAGGCAGAAATTAAAATAAAAATCAACAGTCTCGAGGATAAAGAGATGATTCAATTACTGTATAAGGCTAGTCAGGCCGGAGTAAAAATACGTATGCTGGTAAGAGGGTTTACTTCTCTAGTCCCTGGTATACCTGGCTTGAGTCAAAACATTTATATTACCTCTATATTAGATAGATACTTAGAGCACGGTCGCATCTACTATTTTTATCACGGCGGTGAGGAGCAAGTGTATATGGGAAGTGCAGACCTTATGACGCGCAACTTAGATAGACGTATAGAAGTACTAGTACCTATCACACAACCAGATTGTAAGAAAGAGTTGCTAGATATATTTAAACTACAACTGGCAGATACTGTTAAAGCCCGCATACAAGATGCTGAGGCTACAAACTCGTATGTAAAAATCCAAGATAAAAATAAAACCCCTATTAGGTCACAATATGCTATTTTTGACTACTTAAAGCATAAGCATACCTAATATATGATTAAAATACGCATAGGCGGAGTACCAGAACACTTTAACCTCCCTTGGCACCTTGCTATAGAAGATGGGATGTTTGATCACCACGGCATAGATCTAGAGTGGATAATGTTTCCAGAAGGAACTGGTGCAATGAATAAGGCGCTGCGCAACAAAGAGATTGATCTTGCGGTTATCCTCACAGGAGGAATAATAAAAGACATAGCAAATGGCAATCCATCAAAAATATTGCAAGTCTACGTATCATCACCTTTACAATGGGGAGTACACGTAGGTGCAAAGAGTGAGTTTACATCTATAGAAGAACTTGAGAACGCAACCTGTGCCATAAGCCGTTATGGGTCTGGCTCTCACGTAATGGCACACGTACAAGCAGAACAGCGCGGCTGGGATACTGGCGCTCTTAAGTTTAATGTGATTAACACATTAGACGGGGCTATAGAAGCACTCACTGAAGGTACTGCAGACTATTTTATGTGGGAACATTTTACCACAAAACCCATTGTAGATAATGGAGTCTTTAGACGTCTAGGTGACTTTCCTACTCCTTGGAGTTGTTTTGTAATTGCGGGTAGAGAGTCGTTTATAGAGGAACATAAGGCATCAATAAAGATTGTGCTAGATGTAATTAATACCGTTACAGCAGATTTTAAGAAAATACCATCTATAGACCGTACCCTAGCAAATAGATACGAGCAACAACTAGAAGACATACAGCAATGGCTATCTATGACTACTTGGTCTCAAAAACAGATTACAGACGAAGAATTAACACGTGTACAGTCTAAAATATTTGATCTAAAAATGATTGATAATCAAATAGATATAAATAAATTTAAGATTAATTTATAATTTTTTTGATTTTATACGCAACCATTCCTATTTCTGTGCATCTATAGCACAACAACCAACTTTCAATACCCTAGATGACGACATTTTTTATTGTTATAGGAATTCTAGTCGCTGTAAATTTTTTACTGCTGCAATTTTCTTGCAACAAGGGGTCTGAAGTAGAAACTGAGGAAGAAGAGTAAGCTAATTATATATTAAGTTAAGAACGGCGCTGAAAGCTAATTCAAATTTTCGGCGTCGTTTTTTTTATGTCTTGTTTTACCAGTTTATTGGTGCTTCTCCTTTACTCAATAAAATCTCATTTACCTTACTAAAATGCTTGTTACCAAACCAGTAACCACGGTTTGCGCTTAGTGGTGATGGATGCCCAGAGAGTAAGATAAAATGTTTTGACGCATCTATCTTTCTACCTTTCTTTTTGGCAAATCCTCCCCAGAGTAAGAAAATGATGTTTTCACGCTTTCGCGAAAGCGTATCTATCACCGCATCTGTAAACTGCTCCCAGCCTTGCTTTTGATGAGATCCTGCCTCGGCTGCTCTTACTGTAAGCGTTGCATTGAGAAGTAGAACTCCTTGTGCTGCCCACCTATCCAGATTACCAGATACTGCTGTAGGTAGTCCCATATCTGTTTCTAGCTCCTTAAAGATATTTTTAAGTGATGGAGGATGCGCTACGCCATCTTGCACAGAAAAGCAAAGTCCGTTAGCCTGTCCAGCTCCGTGGTAAGGATCTTGGCCTATAATCACGACTTTTACCTTATCAAAAGGGCAATGATCAAAGGCAGAAAAAATCTCCCCAGCCGGCGGATAGCACGTGCGTGTAGCATACTCCTCCTTTACAAATGTGGTCAGCGATTTAAAATAAGGCTTCTCAAATTCGGCAGTGAGTTCTTGCTTCCAGCTGTCTTCTATATTTACGTGCATAATCCGTATTTTTGTATAAGAGTTTGTCATTGCTATTAGACAACTCAAAGCTAGAGAAAAAAGAAATAATTACAGAGCCGTTGTGGTTCTATTACGCTTTCGCGAAAGCGAGATCCCTATGATAAAAATCAATAAAAAGACACTTCAAGACTTAGAATTTGATATTGTTTGTGAGCAGGTTTCTGAGCGTTGTACGACAGAAAAAGGTAAAGCAAAAGCGCTCACCATAGAACCTTACCCTACACCTAAGCAAGCGCTTTTTGGCCTTCATCAGACTAATGAGTATCTGTCTTCTAGAACCGCAGATAGTGCAATACCTAATCACGGCTTTGATAGTCTTGACCACGAGTTAAAATACCTAGCCATAGAAGATAGTACCCTCGAGAAAGGGAGTTTTAAAAAACTATCTAGCATCTCTGAGACAGTAAATATTCACCTCAAGTTTTTTAAAAAGTTTGAAGAACTCTACCCTACGCTTTATAATACGGTGAGGGAAACAGAGTATACCACAGCGATTATAGATGCTGTCACAAGAATTATAGATAAGTATGGTGAGGTGCGCGATGATGCAACACCTACCCTAGGCACTTTACGCCGAGCGATTAACCAAACTAAGGGTCGCATAAACTCGAGCTTCTCTAGCGCGCTGGGGCAGTATGCTGGTTATGGTTATCTAGATGATATACGCGAGACTATAGTAGATAATGTGCGTGTACTTGCTGTTACGGCTATGCATAGACGTAAGGTAAAAGGTTCTATTATGGGTAGCTCAAAAACGGGAAGCATCACCTATATACAACCAGAAGCTACGCTACAGGCGCAGCGCGAACTTAACAACCTTATTTTTGAGGAAGATGAGGAGGTAAAACGTATTCTTAAAGAACTTACTAATGCGATGCGACCTTTTATCCCGCTATTTGAGGAGTATCAAGAGCTACTGAGCGACATAGATGTCATTGCCGCAAAAATGAAGTATGCCGAAAAGCTAAATGGCCTACTTCCTAAAATTACTACAGATAGGGAACTTACCATAAAAGATGCCTATCACCCACTACTTCTTCTTAATAACAATGCAAAAAATGAGAAGACGTATCCGCAAGACATACACCTAGATCAAGGGAGTCGCATTATTGTAATCTCTGGGCCTAATGCCGGCGGTAAGAGTATCACTTTAAAAACCGTAGGGCTGTTGCAAGTAATGCTACAAAGTGGTATGCTTATACCGGTACACGAGTATTCTAGAATGTGCTTGTTTAATAAGATTCTTACAGATATAGGTGATAACCAGAGTATAGAAAATCACTTAAGTACCTACAGCTACCGCCTTAAGAATATGAACTACTTCCTTAAGAAGTGTGATAAAAACACGCTTATCCTTATAGATGAGTTTGGTACAGGGTCAGATCCTGAGCTGGGTGGTGCGCTGGCAGAAACGTTTCTTGAGGTTTTTCACGAGCGTGAGGCTTTTGGTATTATCACGACGCACTATGCAAATCTCAAGATGATGGCAAACGAGACACCAGAGATTGTAAATGCAAATATGCTCTTTGACGCACGCACGCTGGAGCCACTATTTAAGCTACATATGGGAGAAGCGGGAAGCTCTTTTACCTTTGAAGTGGCACAAAAAAATGGCATCCCCTACTCGCTTATAAATCGTTCTAAGAAAAAGGTAGAGCGTGGCAAAATACGTTTTGACAAGAGTATTGCAAACCTACAAAAGGAGCGCAGCAAACTCTCAAAAACTACTAGTTCGCTTAAAGCGAAGGAACAACAAGCCGCAAAAGAAAAAGCTCAACTCGCCGAAATAAACGAGAAAGTACAAAGCAAGCTAGAGGCTTACCAAGAACTCTATGACAGCAACCAGCGCTTAATTTACTTAGGTACAAAGCTAGATGGCATAAGCAAGAAATTCTATCACGATAAGAAAAAACGCGAACTCGTAGCCGAGTTTATGAAAATCGTACAGATAGAAAATAGTAAGCGTAAAAAACAAAGTGCAAAACAAGCCAAGGCAGAAAAAGCCAAAGCAATCGCCACAAAAAAAGAAGCCGAAAAGCACGTAAAAGTCATACGTGAGAAAAAGAAAGAGGCTAAGAAAACAGCACCAGAGGTTGTAAAACCAAAGGTGATTTTAAGAGAAGGAGATCGCGTGCGTATGTTTGATGGTAAGGCTGTGGGAGTGATAGATAGTATAGAAAAAGGCAAAGCCACCGTAGATTACGGAATGTTTACCACAAATGTTTCTCTAGAACAACTAGAGCTCGTACAACGCAAAAAGAAGAATGCTAAGTAATAGCCTATCATTAATATGACTAAAAAAATCATCCTTTTTGACGGAGTTTGTAATTTATGCAACGGGGCCATCACCTTTATCATACAGCGTGATAAGAAGGATCTATTTAGATATGCTCCATTGCAAAGCGAGATAGGAAAAGAACTTGCTGCAAAACATCATATAGACCTTGATAAGGTAGACTCTATCATTTTAGTGACTGAAGATAAAGCCTATGCAAAATCTACGGCTGCGCTTCGTATTGCAAAGCATCTCTCTGCGGGCTGGCCTTTGCTTGCTGTGTTTTTAATTCTTCCGAAATTCTTGCGTGATGCGGTTTATGACTTTATTGCTCGTAATCGCTACAGATGGTTTGGAAAAAAAGAAGCCTGTATGATTCCTACTCCAGAGCTTAAGAGTAAGTTTTTGGACACTACACCTATGTAGTGAAAATCCATTATTAAAAGAAAGCGTTATTTATATCATTAAATAGCGCTTTTCTGATTATAAAAGTTTTGAAATAGCGTTTTTCAATTTCTAAAATTCATACCGAGTACATTTTCGCGAAAGCGTGAATACCTATAAACACTGCACGTAACAAGGTTTTTACATTTCTGGCACGCTGATTGCAAACTAATTAGCAAGCGTACACCGAAAGACGGTAACGTATCAACCCTAATACTTTTATATTATGAAAAAGCTATTAATCGCGGTATTGTTTCTAGGAGGAATGACTGCACAAGCAAACACAGTGACAGATCTCGATCACACTACAGAAAGAGGGCCACGTTACAATGTACCACAGTCTATCACATTTACTGAGCGAGGTATCACCTTTGAGGTATATACAAATGGACAGTTTGATTTTACACAACGTGGTAATAGATATCAAACTCGCACACAAGGGCGCAGAGGTTTTAATCAAGGAACGCCAGGACACGCCTATGGTGTAACATATCCTTACAGAAATAACACTTTTGTAAAGTATAACCGTTACGGTGAAATTTATAAAGTAGGTCGCAATCTCATAGATTACAACCGTCGTGGTAAAGTAAGACAAATAGGTTCTGTTGCCTTGAGATATAATAATGGTCGTCTAGATCGTGTAGGAGATATGAAGGTAATTTATAATAGAAGAGGTCGTATTGTAGATCTTGTAGATTATAACTACCGTACTCACAGAGCACAGCGTGCAAATGGAAGAAATATAAAGATTAAGAAGAATAAAAAAATACATGTACGAGGATAAATGTTCATCCTCAAATACTAACGATAACTTTGGTTGGTTTGTTAAAGCCTCGATTTACAATTGTAAATCGGGGTTTTTCTATGTCACTAAGCAATGTTTTTATCTTTTAAACACAGTACCAAGCAAGCTATCAATCGCGTTATTAATATCTAAAGAAAGTTTAAGCTTATAAGAAAGTATAAGATAAATACTTACTAACATAGTGCCTTTTACAGCTATTGCCACTAGCGGATTAAAAGAAAAATCCCAAAAGTAAAACCCACAAAACAAGGTAGCAATCACTCCAAAGGTTAATAGCGACTTTTTAGAAAATGGTTGCATTTTAAATTTGGCTTGCACCACAAGTAATTTGGCAAGCGAATAGCCTACTGTTGCGATAAGCGTTGCCACTCCTGCACCATTTATCCCCAGTGTAGGAATCAACACCATATTTAAAATTACTGCTACAACTACCGCCACAACACCTATTGCCAGTACAACGCGATAATAATCACTATTAAATACAATAGCATTATTTATACCCAGACAGTTATCTAAAAGTTTTGAAGCACTTATACAAAGTACTACATAAAGTGCCGTCGCATACGCGGGACCTACAATGAGGTAAAGGCTTTTGATATTACAGCATATAAGTAAAAATAGCAAGCCAGAAATCACTAATAAACTCAGGCTACTTTTCTTATAAAGTATGCGCATTTCTTCCCACTGTTTATTATTGAGCATACCTGCCACCATCGGGTACGTTATCTGGTGCATTGCCCTCGCAGGCACACCTATTACCGTTGCGATGTAGATAGCAACTGCATAATAAGCTACATTTTCTATCGCCACATATTTACCTATCATAAACTTGTCTATATCGATAAGCAAAGTCGCCACAGAACCCGCAATTATGATAAGCGTTGAATACTTTATAATAGCGGTGCGCTGTCTATCAAGTTTTGAGGGATTACGCTTTCGCGAAAGCGTAAAAACAGGCTTTCGTTGTCCAAAGGCATAGAGCAGCATCACAATCATTCTCACTACGTAGATTGCAACCGTAAGCATTAAAAAAGTATCCACATTTATGATAGAAAAAGCCAGTAACAGAAGAAGTAAGGTCACGCCCAAACGATGAAAAACCTCCTTTAAAAAATTACCAAATGTACTTTTGAGCTGCACTTTTGACCAAGAGAAAAATATCTCAAAATAAGCCGACGATAAGGCGATAATGAAGATATACCACACGTAGCCAGAAACAATCTCATTTTTTGACGAAAGGAAATCTGCAATTTGTTGATGTAAGAAATACGTGATTCCAGTAATGGGAATAATTAAAAATAGTGGTAAAACCAGCATCCAACTTAGAAACCGATCTTGATCTTCACCCTCAAAAGATGAGTAAAACTTGACTATTGTATTTTGAACCCCAAAAGCCAGAAAAGGCACTAAAATAAACGCCGTAGAAAGAATAAAGCTTACTAAACCATAATAGGTGTCGCTCATAAAATTCACGTACAAAAACAATGTATTTAAGGCACCTAAACCAAAACCTAAGTAGGTTGTGATAAGATTCTGAAAAGATTGTTTTAATACGATTCCCACAGTTTCCTTTTATAGTTGCGCTATTAAATTATTCAATTGTGCTGTGAGCTCTCTCCTATGATATTTGGCTACTTCAGTTGTATTACTAGCATACTTATAGTCACCAGTAAATAACGCTTCAATTACTGATTTTAGCTTTTTTTCCTGACTATAGTCTACAAAACTACCTGTTGCTGTTTTTTCTATAATAGCTCCTATATCTGCGTCCTTTGGACCTATAGCGACTATTGGTCGCTGTGCGCTTAGGTATTCAAAAAGTTTTCCAGCAATGATACCTTTTGTCTTTTCGGCGTTAATTTCTATGAGGAGCAAGGCATTTGCCTGTTCTTGTAATCGCTGTGCTTCTTGATGACTTACATAACCTACAAGGTTCAATTGTGACTCTAGACCTGCTGTCGTTATTGCGTCAATAATTTCTTGACTTACTTTCCCTACAAGCTGTATTTCTAACGCTTTAGAAAAGGCTGGTAACTCATCACATAATTCTCTCAACACCTTCCACAACAACTGCGGATTACGGTCTGAGAGTAAAGAACCTATGTGAGATAATACAAACCGCTCTGTAGGTTGATGCGGAGTGATTACTCTATCATCAAAACCATTTGTGATAACGATAATAGGTTTTTCGGTAATCGCTTGAAATTCTCTTTTTGTTCCTGGGCTGGTTACAATGATATGATCTGCAGTGGTGAGTACTTGCTTTTCTAACTGCTTGTGACGCGCTTTTGTTTTGGCGGTCATTCGGAGTTTATCGTGATACCCAATAGTCGTCCACGGATCTCTAAAATCGGCTAGCCAACTTAGATTGGGTTTCCAGTTTTTAAGTTGGTTACCTATAAGATGTAGACTGTGCGGAGGTCCTGTAGTGATGATTTTTTCAATATCGTTTTCTTTGATGTACTTTTTCAAAAACGTCACAGAAGGTGCTACCCACCCTACTCTTGCGTCTGGCACAAAGAAATTACCACGTACGTAGAGCATCGCTTTTTGTAACAAACTCTGCTTTCCTTTTTTAGGTAAAATACCCGATGAAATGGTTTTAGTTTGCTTTCGCGAAAGCGTACTTGCCCACCCATACGGCTCTTTAATAGGTTGTTTAATCACAGTCACCTTATCTGAAACCTCAGCAACCAAAGAATCATCTATGATAGGATAACTAGGATTTTCTGGAACGTAAACTATAGGTTCTATGTCAAATTCTGGCAGGTACTTTGTAAACTTGAGCCATCGTTGCACACCAGGACCACCAGCGGGCGGCCAATAATATGCGATGATGAGTACCTTGTTATTCATTAAGCCTGTGCTTCTGTATCACGGTTTTTTACCGTATAGAATATTCCTCCGGCAACTAGTAAGAAAAGTAATAAACTACTGCCTAGCATAATCATCCCTCCGGTTTTTACCACTTGTGGCTCAAAAGTCATTACTACTTCGTGAGCGCCTGCAGGTACTTTAATACCTCTCAAGGCATAGTTTACTGGTAAAATAGTAGTTTCTTCACCATCTACAGTGGCAATCCATCCATTTTTGTAATAGTTCTCTGCAAAAACCATAAAACCATCGCTTCCATTTTCTACTTGGTACACGAGTTTGTTAGGTTGTACCTCCAGTGTTTTTACCACAGCCGTGCTATCACGTTGCGGCTGGAAGTTTCCTAGTTCCTCACGATATTCTTCACGGATGAGTACTGTATTTTTTGTGTCTACTTTTGTGAGCCCCTCAAACTCTGCATTATAATCTGGTACGTACTGTATCTCATTTACAAACCAAGCTGGACCGTTTGCTTCTGGGTTTTTGCTTATCCCCATACCCTGCTCACTATCTTGAAGGATGTATTTTACATTGTACATATTAAGCACCTCAGCATTACCCTGAGCAATCTGCTGAGTGTATAAATCATCAATCGTACGCGGTTGTACAGCAGAATATCCGTTAAGCGAATTGAAATAGTACGAAGTATGGCTATTATTAAATCCTCGAGCAAGATCAATCACGCGGAAATAGCTATCATCCTTAAGCATCTCCTCATCTGCTGGAGTAATCTGGAAGTTTTGATCATACTGTCGCTGGGTGATAAAGTTTTCTTCATTTACAGAACGTCTGTCTACCCCTACAAGGTCAAAAACTATAAGCGCACCAATGGTTATTATTGCAATGTTTTCTGAAATCTTTTTCTTAAGCGTTAACCACAAAGCGGTTCCTATAAAAAGCACAAATAGTAAAGACCTCAACACATCACTTTTTAATACAGCGAGGCGATCTTCTTTTATGGCATTTAATATTTCTGGTTGCTCGATGGCCATCTGTCCTTCGGCGGCAGAGCGTAGGTTAAATAAGCTTCCGCTAAAAAGGTAGAGTATCACAAAAAGACCTGCTAGCGAACCTATAGCGATGAGCAACTTCTTTTGCTTTTCGGCTTGATCAACTCGGTCGTTTAAAAATCTGTGTAAACCTACCATTGCAGCGATAGGTAACAGTAATTCTAGAATCACCTGTATACTCGTAACCGCCCTAAACTTATTGTATAATGGCACGTAGTCAATAAAGAAACGAGTAATTCCTTCTACGTTCTTTCCCCAACTCAGTACTAAGGAAACAATCATACCTGCTAGTAACCACCAGCGCAATCTTCCATTTACTAGAAACAGTCCTAATAATGCAAGTGCAAAAACTGTTACTCCAAGGTATGGAGGAGCTTCTACAAAGGGTTGCTCTCCCCAGTACAATCTCGTTCCTTGCGCATAGTAACTTACTTCATTAGGAGGTACTCCAAGCTCGCTTAGCTTTTTCGCGAAAGCGGAATCACGACCCAAATCGGCAGCGGTACCGGTTCCCATAAAATCTGATGCAATGAGATTGAGAGACTCTAGCTTTCCATAACTCCACTGCGTGATATAATCAAAGCCAAGACCGTCTTCTACGGCGTCTTTGGCTAGGTCATCTTTTAATAATTGCTCACCACGTATACTTGTCTCTGCATACTCTGCAGTAGCAAGTAAGGTGGTTGCATTTGTAGCGAGACCTAATAGTACGGCAATTACTAGTATTCCCGAAGCTTTAAAGAAATGCGGAAGTTGTTTTTTCTTGATAGCATCTATGAGGTATGCAATCCCTAAAATCACACATAACAACCCTAGATAATAGGTCATCTGGTAATGATTAGCCTGTATTTCTAGCCCCATTGCTACGGCAGTGAGTAAAAATCCCCACAGGTATCTTTTCTGATACGTAAGTATAATACCCGCAAGTACGAGCGGGAAATACCCTATGGCGTGCACCTTTGAGTTATGCCCTACGCCTATAATAATAATGAGATACGTAGACAGGCCAAAGGCAAGCGCACCTACTACGGCGAGCTTCCAAGGAACGCGCATTACGAGCATTAATGCATAAAAAGAAATAAAATATAGAAAAAGATAATCTGCTGGGCGGGGTAAGAAGCGAATCACACGGTCCAACTTATCCATCATATCATACTCAAACCTCGCTCCCATCTGGTAGGTAGGCATCCCTCCAAAGGCACTATTAGTCCAGTAGGTCTCTTCACCCGTCTCTGCTCTAAAGTCACGATGCTGCTTTGCCATCCCTTCATAGAGCTTAATATCATTTTGATAAATGCGCTTTCCAGATAACACCGGATTGAAGTAAACCAGCGCCACGACTATAAAGCCAAGTACAACTAGAATATGAGGAAGGAGTTTTTTAAAATCGATGTTCATAGGTGTTAAGTCAATAGTCGTTAGTCACAGAGCTTTCCGTTCTTATAGGGTGGCTCGGTTTAAATTTTATTTCAAAGCTGCTACTAGCTCATCTATGTTTACAGTCTCTTGTGAGCCTTCTGCCATATTTTTGAGCGTGTATTGTTTTGCATCCATCTCTTCCTTTCCAGCTAGTACTAAAAACGGAATATTACGACGGTTTGCGTAGGTCATTTGCTTTTTCATCTGCTTATTGCTCGTCACGGCGTCTGGATATAACTCGGCTGAGATTCCTGCTTTACGTAGCTTGCTTATCGCTTGCATTGCATAACCCGCTTCTTGATCACCAAAGTTTACAAAAAACACTTTTACACCTTCTGTCGCCTCTTCTGGAAATAAGCCTAGCTCCTCAATCACAAGGTAAATACGATCTAGACCAAAAGAGATCCCTACACCACTCATATCTTTAAGTCCAAAAATACCTGTAAGATCTGCATAGCGACCACCGCCACCTATACTTCCCATCTTTACACCTTCTGGAGCACTTACTTCAAAAATAGCTCCTGTGTAGTAATTAAGTCCGCGGGCTAATGTTACGTCTAGTTGTAGTGTTGCAGTATGTAAACCTAAATTTTCTATAGCATCATTAATAAATAGCAGTTCGTTTATTCCTTCCATTCCCGTCTCAGAATCTGCCAGCAAGGTTTTAAGTGTTGCTAGCTGATCTCCAAAAGAACCAGATAGTGTAAATAGCGGTGCTACCTTATCTATCGCCTCTTGGGTAATGCCTTTGGCAAGCATTTCTTTAGTCACGCCCTCTTCTCCTATTTTGTCAAGCTTATCAAGCGCTACGGTAAAATCTATGAGTTTATCACTTGCGCCTATCACCTCTGCAATACCAGAAAGTACCTTGCGGTTGTTCATTTTTATAGTAACTCCCTCTAGCTTTAATGCGCTAAAAACAGCATCGTACAACTGTACAAACTCCACTTCTTGCCATAAAGAATCACTACCAACCACATCTGCATCACACTGATAAAACTCGCGGAAACGTCCTTTCTGTGGGCGATCTGCTCTCCATACAGGTTGCATCTGGAAACGCTTGAATGGGAATACAATATCATTTTGATGCTGTACTACGTAGCGTGCGAAGGGTACCGTAAGGTCGTAACGGAGGGCTTTTTCTGAGATTTGTGGTGTGAGTGCGGTTGAATCCGCTTTCGCGAAAGCGTCATCCTTTACCTTACGTAAATAGTCACCACTATTAAGAATCTTAAATATCAAGCGATCACCTTCTTCTCCGTACTTACCCATCAAAGTGCTGCTGTTTTCAAAACTAGGCGTCTCGATAGGTTGAAAACCAAAACGCTGAAACTGCGTGCGTATGGTGTTCATAATATAGCTGCGCTTTGCAACTTCTTCTGGTGAAAAATCTCTGGTTCCTTTAGGTATAGAAGGTTTTGTACTCATATGTTACAGTCGTATTCTTTAAGGTACTTCCTGTCAAAATAATTAAAAGGAAAGACTACCTGTGTTCTTTTTATGCTTTCGCGAAAGCGTATATCTCTTTTTTACAATGTGATTTACCACAAAAATTGAGGTTGTGGCATTTTTAAAATGCACTCGCAAATATCTTAAAAATTGAAGCCACGAGAGAATTATTTGAAAAGTTTGGTAACTTTTTGACGAGTTAATAGTCTTATCGTACATTGTGTACAGAGACAATTGTGTTTCTGAAATGCTTAATTCATACTTGAACCTATGTTTTCACTTTTTCGCGAGAATTTAAGAATCGCCTTTGACAGTATTAAAAGTCAGCTGTTGCGTACTATTTTGACTGTATTTATCATTGCCATAGGTATCACGGCACTGGTAGGGATTTTAAGTCTTGTAAAGGCGCTTGAGAATACGATAAGCTCAGACTTTGCAAGTATGGGAAGTAACACGTTTAATGTGCAACGTTATGAGTTTACCTCACGTCGCTCTGATGAAAAACAGGTGATTAACCCCGTCATAGGTTATCGCCAGGTAAAGGAATTTACAGAGCAGTATAATTACCCTACCGCACGTACGGCTATCTCTTTTCAAGGAACACGAACTGCAGAAGTGAAGTATGAAAATGAAAAGACAGATCCAGAAGCAAGCGTAGTAGGTGTAAATGAAAACTTCTTAAACAACTCCGGCCTCAAGCTAGAAAAGGGTAGAAACTTCACCTCTTTTGATATAAATAACAATACACGTGTTTGTGTACTAGGGAGTGACTTTTATAAAAATATATTTAAGGATGATAACCCCATAGGGAAAACCATAAGCATACGTGGCACCAAGTTTAACGTAATAGGAATGCTTGAAGAAAAGGGAGCCACCTTTGGCAACAATCAAGACTTGCGAGTTCTCATACCGATACAAGTAGCGAGAACAATGTTTACCCAACCTAACATAAACTATAACGTGAGTGTAATGGTAGAAGACGCCGAACTTCTAGACAGCGCCGAAGAAGAAGCGATTATTACCTTTAGAAACATACGTGGTCTCTCACCTATAGAAGAAAATAATTTTGGTATAGGGCGTAGCGATGACCTCATCAATCAAATAGGTGAGATAACAGGAGTTCTAAGTGTTGCCGCCTGGGTTATAAGTATTATTACAATCTTTGGGTCTTGTATTGCACTTATGAACATAATGCTTGTCTCTGTTACAGAACGTACACGAGAGATAGGCGTACGTAAAGCCCTCGGTGCAAAAAAATCTACCATTGCAGCACAATTCTTATACGAGGCAGTTATCGTGGGACAGCTAGGAGGCCTTACAGGGATTGTACTTGGTATAAGCATAGGAGCGCTCATAGCATCTGTGGCAGATTTTGTATTTACTACGCCTTGGGGAGCTATTATTGCGGCTACAATTATCACCTTTGTTATTGCAATTATCTCAGGATTATTTCCAGCTATTAAAGCAGCAAAACTTGACCCTGTAGAGTCTTTACGTTATGAGTAAGAGAAGTCCTGTATAGAGAAATCTTAACTGCACAATCTGCAATCATTTATCAAAAGAGTATATTCGTATTCTTAATTTAATTGATATGCAGCCCTTACATATATTACTTCTTATTGCTGGTTACTTTGGTGTGCTTATGCTCATAAGCTACTTAACAAGCAAGGGAGATTCTAACACAGATTTTTTTAAAGCAGGCAAGCAATCTCCTTGGTATCTTGTTGCTTTTGGGATGATAGGAGCCTCACTATCTGGAGTTACCTTTATATCTGTCCCTGGATGGATTGAGGCATCAAGCTTCAGCTATTTTCAAGTCGTCCTTGGTTATACTGTGGGTTATGCGGTAATAGGCCTCGTACTACTCCCTCTCTACTATAAGTTGAACCTTACCTCTATCTATACCTATCTAGAAGGGAGATTTGGCACCTATTCTTATAAGACGGGAGCATCTTTCTTTTTACTAAGTAGAATTATAGGTGCGAGTTTTAGATTATACCTTGTTGCAAACGTATTACAGCTACTCGTTTTTGATGAGATGGGTGTACCATTTTTTGTAACAGTTACCCTCACCATCATCCTTATCTGGCTCTATACCTTTAAAGCTGGTATAAAAACCATTGTGTGGACAGATACCTTGCAGACACTCTTTATGCTTATCGCGGTGGGTGTGGCAATCTACTTTGTGAGCGATGAGATGGATCTCAATGCAGGAGCGGCTTTAGATCTTATTTCTAATAGCGATATGAGTCAGATTTTCTTTTTTGACGACTGGAAAAGTGGTGACTTCTTTGTAAAACAATTTTTATCTGGAGCCTTTATATCTATTGTGATGACAGGGCTAGATCAAGATATGATGCAAAAAAACCTTACTTGTCGTAATCTAGGTGATGCTCAAAAAAATATGTTTTGGTTTACCATCGTGCTTACCATTGTAAATCTTGTATTCTTAGCACTGGGATTATTACTCACTGTATATGCATCACAAAACGGTATAGACGCACATAAAGATGAACTCTTCCCTACCATTGCAGTAAATAGCGGCTTAGGTATAGGACTGGCTATTGTCTTTTTATTAGGATTAATTGCTGCAGCATACTCAAGTGCAGATAGTGCCCTTACATCACTTACCACCTCTTTTAGTATAGACATACTAGACATCGAAAAAAAATATGATGCCGTAAAGCAAGTAGCCGTGCGCAAACGCATTCACATTGTAATGTCGCTTGTACTTATAGCCGTGATCATCATATTTAAATACGTAATTGCAGATGCTACAGTAATCGCAAAACTATTTACGTTTGCTGGATATACTTATGGACCTCTCTTAGGCCTTTATGCATACGGACTCTTTACAAAATGGAATGTAAAAGACAAGTTTGTCCCAGTAGTTGCCATTGCATCGCCTATTCTTGCATACATCATAAGTACACTTTCGGCAGGAGTGGGATTTGAATTTGGGTTCTTTATTTTAATCTTAAACGGTGCTTTGACCTTTTTAGGATTATTATTAATAAGAAAGTAGTTTATTACGCTTTCGCGAAAGCGTACTTATAAAATCTATAAAATTTTAATACTGATCTGTCCCAAGTAAAACAAGTGTACACGCAACATCAACTTCGATATTGTGCTCCTGTAACTTTTTATAAAGAATGGGATTTTCTGTTCCTGGGTTAAAGATGACACGCTTAGGAGCCAGATTAATTATGAAGTCATAATAAGCCTCTTGCCACTGCGGATTAAGATAAAGTGTGATAGTATCTAAATCTTCTTTAAGCTCATCTACGGTCTCGATGGCTTGGTCAAACGTGATGATTTCTATATCACCTACCTTTCCTCCTCTTAATCCAACGGCAATCACGGGATGATTTTGTGCATTAAGACGTATGATTGCTCTATGTGAATATCGCTGAGGTTTTAAGGATGCCCCGATAACCATTGTGGTTTTTAACATAACGTAAAGTTAAAAAATTATTACGGTGTAACAGACCGCTATTTTAAACGTCTCTATTATAAGTTAACTTACTTGTTAGGTACGTTTTTAATTCGTTTTGATGGTTAGTGTTAATTTTAGATGCTACCTAACAAAAAATCCCGAGATATCGAGTCTCGGGATTTTGTTGTTTTTGGGCTAACCTGCTGATTCTACGGTTAAATAATTGTTAATTGATCTAAGTAAATGAAACATTGATTGATTTTTTACGTCTAATACATAAGTAATAGTCTCAACTGAATACTCAAATCAGGATTTTAAATTATTTGAATTAGCCTTTATAATATTTTAAACCTATTTTCTAAAGAGTCTATTAGGTTTCTTAAGGTCTCTGCTCACGCAGGGACCTTTTGTTTTTTTAAGAATAATCTTTTCTATACACACTAGGCAAACTCCACTCCTTTACTACTGCCAGCGTTCTAACTAAAATAATAATACATCCTGCAACAAGCATTGCTATAGATTGTGGAAGTCCAGCCGTGGTAGATGCTAGATAAACACTCCCACCTAATATGCATACTGTAGCATATATCTCTTTATGAAATATTATAGGGATCTCATTACATAGTATATCTCTAAGTACACCTCCAAAACACGCCGAGATTGTACCAAGCACCACACAAACTACAGGGTGTAAACCTGCTGCAGTAGCGATCTGAACTCCAGCAATGGTATACAAGGCAATACCTATAGTGTCAAACAAGAAGAGAGATCTCCTCACATATTTTAAATAGCTTCTAAAAATAATTGCCACTAGTGTTGCTCCAAAAATCACGTAAACAAAGGTCATATTAAGCATCCAGCTTACGGGTGTCTTCCCTATGAGTATATCTCTCAGTGTACCTCCACCTACTGAGGTAACCAGTGCGATGATTAATATCCCAAAGACGTCAAGCTTTTTACGCATAGCGGTAAGTGCTCCAGATATGGCAAACGAGACCGTACCTAGTATGTCTATAATTGTGGTAATCTCCATTTACTGCTGTGTGTAATAATTATAGTCTGCAAGCACGCGCTCTACAAAGGCTACATTAGTCTCTTCTGGAGTGACATCCATTTTTTCTTTAAGTCTGTCTGCTAGTTTTATGATCACGTTGTGATTTCCATTGCGCTTAGCATCTTTAAAGAGCGTTTTAATAAGTTGTACATCCTTATCGTTAAAAACGGTAACCTGAGGATAAGTAGGTATATAGTTTTCTGGTATGTCTACAATAAGACTATCAGATAGACGTGCTCGTTTCTTTTCTGTAATGACTGTTGTACCTGCTGCCATATCACCTAGTCTTTGCCCTTTCTCACTCATAAGGATACTTACTACAGCAATCCCTCCAGAAGAGCCAGCTATATCTATAATGCGCATAAGCCATCTTACAAAGTAACTCCCAAAACCTGGTTTTGAGCCGTCTAGTTTTACTACTCTAATTTTCATCACAGCCTTACCCGGTGTTTTACCATCCCAGAAGGTCTCAAAAAGTATGTAGTATAAAAATATAGGTAGCCCTAATACAAGGTAGTATGCCCAGATATCACCCATTGCTTGAGAGTCTAACCCAAACTGAGCTATGATAAAAATGGAAACAACCCAGTAAGCAATAATTATGAGTAAATCGACAATGTATGCTAGTATACGATCTCCTATGCTTGCAACATTCTGATAAATGCTCACATTTTGAGCGGTTTCTATTTGAAAGTTATCCATATATTCTTTTTCTTTACCTGTATAATTAAGGGTATATGCGTGAGGCTGCTTTTGTTAAGCAAAATAAGGATAAATGGTTAACATTTGAAAGTGTTCTGGTAAACAAAGACCAGATTCACCCAGATGAGCTATCTAGCCTGTATATGGAAGTTACAGACCACTTAAGTTATGCACAAACGTTTTACCCTCATAGTAAGACTTTAGAGTATCTCAATCACCTTGCTTCACAATCACACCAGATTATTTATAAAACAAAGCGCGAGTCAAGTAAGCGCTTTATTACCTTCTTTACAGAAGAGTTTCCGCTTGTAATGTATCAATACCAGCGACAGCTACTCATTGCATTTTTAGTCTTTCTATTATTTAGCATTATAGGTGCTTATAGCGCTGCCAGTGATGGTGCCTTTGTAAGAAGTATTATGGGTGATGGCTATGTAAATATGACCCTAGATAATATAGAAAAAGGCGACCCTATGGGCGTTTACAAGAAGCAGGGAGAAATAAATATGTTTTTAGGTATTACCATAAACAATATCAAGGTAGCCCTATTTGCTTTTATCTATGGAATTTTCTTTACGGTAGGTTCCCTGTATATAATAATGCGCAATGCCGTAATGCTGGGTAGTTTTCAGTATTTCTTCTTTGAGCAAGGCGTGGGCTGGGAGTCTGTGCGTACTATATGGATTCACGGCACTATAGAGATTTCTGTTATTATAATTGCGGGATGTGCAGGTATGGTACTAGGTAACTCTATACTCTTTCCTAAAACCTATACGCGCCTAGAATCTTTTAAGAGAGGAATGAAAAACGGGCTTAAGATTGTAGTGAGCACCATACCCCTTTTTGTTATTGCAGGTTTTCTTGAAGGGTTTGTAACACGCCACACAGAGATGCCAGACTGGCTAGCAATTACGATTATAAGTTGCTCACTTGCCTTAATCATATTCTATTACGTCTATTACCCTATTAAAAAACATAAAGAAGAGAAATCTCGCCTAGCTGCGCTTCCCACATTATAAAAATTATAAGAATGAGTATAAAAAAATACGTTGAGTTTAGAAAAAAACGTGAACTAGGTGATGTTATAAGTGACACATTTAAGTTCTTAAGGACTAATGCAAAACCACTTTTTAAAGTACTTGTACGCACTTGTATTATTCCGTTTATTTTACTCATCGTAGCAATAGGTTTTTATACAAACGAGTCTTCTGGGGCAAACTTGATTGCAGCACTAAGTACTGAGAGTGATATAATAGGTTTTGTACTAGCCGGTTGTGGTCTTGCTATAGCTGGCATTATCTACAACTCTATGTTATATGGCAGTACTTCTGAATATATAAAAGCATATGTCGCAAGTGGTGAGGCACCTGAGACAGATGCTATTGTAGAGACTATAAAAAAGAAAACCGGAAACTTTCTTGCTCTAGGTTTTGTAAACCTACTTATCGTACTTGGAGTTGCGCTTATTCCTGCAGGTATTGGAGGATTTTTAATCGCCTCTGGGTCTAATGCAATGGGCGTTATCTTATTATTACTTTTGTTTTTCCCACTGTTATATATTTATACAAAGCTTATGGTTATTTTTCCTGCAATGGTAAATAAAGAGCTTACCGTTGTAGCCTCATTAAAAGAAAGCTGGAGACTTGTAAAAGATGAGTGGTGGATGACTTTTATCACCGTTATTATAATGGCATTTCTAATAGGTATTATAGGTTTTGTCTTTCAGATACCTGTATTAATTTATACCATTATCAAAACATTTGCGGCTGTAGATGCTGGATCTATGAGTGACCCCGCTGCTTTATATGATACCGTCTCTATAACCCTACAAACCCTTGCATCTGCTATGAATTATATATTATACGTAATCCTTGCGATTGCTATAAACCTCATTTACTTTAACCTTAATGAGCGCAAAGACCAGTCTGGAAGCTTAGATCAAATAGACAGTATAGGTCACACTAATGCATAGACAGCTCTTTCTTATTACGTTTTTCTTTATTTCGCTTTGCGCGAAAGCAACCATCGTACAACAAAATGAAGATGAGACAACCGCCGAAGAAATAGCTGTAGAAGAAACAAATAGACCAGAACAAGTTTATAATGACCCTAGAGGCGTCATAATCTATGATGAAGAAAAAGTCTCACCCTTTACCATAGATGAAGCTACCGTAAGAGACTTTCAAAACGACGATGAGTTTAATTACAAAGAAGCGATTCCAGAAGATACCTGGTGGACTCGCTTTAAACAAAAACTCAATGATATTTATAGCAGCTTTATAAGATGGCTCACTGGTGGTGATGAAGCATCTGGAGTATGGAGGTTTGTGGTAGAGATACTTCCCTACCTACTTATGGCAGGGCTTCTAGTATTATTTGTCTATATATTTATGAAGATAGATAGTGGTTCTCTATTAATGGAAAATGTAAAAGCTCCCGAAGCCTTAATCTCAGATGATGAAGAACTCATACAGCGCCAAGACCTAAATGAGCTTATAGACGAAGCCATAAAAGATGGTAATTATAGACTCGCTGTACGGTTTTATTACTTATTTATCCTTCAGCAATTGAGTACAAAAGACCTTATAGACTGGCAAGTTCAAAAGACTAACCACGACTATATCTTTGAGATTCAAAACACGCAGCTTCAGGGTGATTTTAGAAAAGTAACAGATATTTACGATTATATCTGGTACGGTAATTTTGAGGTAGATAAGACCGCTTTCGCGAAAGCGGAAACCCATTTTAAATCTATAAAAAATCAGTTATGAGTAATAAATATAAGGTCTTAGCCGGTGTGCTGCTCCTTGCTCTTGCTCTGGTGATTTATATGGAGTCTGGGGAGAAAGATGAAGTAAACTGGTTTCAGAGTTATTCTAAAACAGATAAAATACCTTACGGTACGTACGTACTGCACGACCTGCTCTCAAACAGTCGTACCCAAGATAATTTTAAGGAGGTGAGACAACCACCTTATGAGTTTCTTGATGATAGTACGACGGTCTCTGGCACCTATTTATTTATAAATCAATACATACTCTTTGACGAAGCCGAGTCAAAAAAACTACTCTCGTGGGTAAGTAAAGGTAATACACTATTTATAGGCTCAAGAGGTATAGGCGAGACTATACTAGATACACTTAATTTGAGCACAGATTTATTTTATGATCTGGATAATCTAGAACGTAAGCCTCTTGTAAACTTAGTTAACCCTGCACTACATCGCGAGCGCCCATTTTACCTAGATAAAGAAACTACAGCAGGTTACTTTGACCAAGTAGATACACTTACTACAGTAGCCTTAGGAGAGTTTAGCCTTATGGTAGATAAAGACACGCTGCATATGGAGGAGCCTCGAGTAAATTTTGTCAAGCAGCCCTTTGGCGATGGAGAGATTCTCATACACTTAATGCCAGAAGTATTTACAAATTACTTTGTTTTAAGAGAAAACAATTATAAATACACTCAGAACGTACTTTCATACATAGATCAAAAGAAAGATCTTTTATGGGATAATCACCATAAAAATGGTAAGACCGTTTACTCTAGTCCGTTGTATATTTTCTTAAGAAATAGATATTTAAAATGGGCATACTACATCCTACTTATCGGTACGGTCCTCTGGGTAATCTTTGAAGGAAGACGCAAGCAACGTGCAATACCTATTGTAAAACCATTACCTAACCAGACGCTTACTTTTACAAAAACTATTGCTGGTATGTACTTTGATAAAAAAGACCATAAGAGCATAGCCCTTCATCAAATTAATCACTTTCTTGAATTTGTACGAAGTACCTATAATCTAGATACCAATTTTATAAACGATGAGTTTATAAAAAAACTGGCACTAAAGAGTGATAATACTCTTGAAGAAACGAGATTACTCATTAATTACATAGTATCCTTACGCTCTAGACAAGCACTTACTCAAGAGGACCTTTTAGAACTCAATAAACGCATTGAAGCATTTAAAAAACAAAACTAATGGACGATATCACACCACAAGATTCTGAGCACACTACAGATGGACTTCCACAAGAAAACGTACCACAAAGTGAAGGTATGGCTTTTGAGAATCGTATACCGCTAGAAGAATTACGTACTGCTGTAGAGGCTATACGAGCAGAGCTAGGTAAAATTATTATAGGTCAGCACGAGTTTATAGAGCTTCTTATTGTGGCATTGCTTAGTGATGGTCACGTGCTCATAGAAGGTGTTCCTGGTATTGCAAAAACGGTAACAGCAAAGCTATTTGCCAGAACACTTGATACCGCCTTTGGACGTATACAATTTACACCAGATCTTATGCCTAGTGATGTACTAGGTACCTCTATACTTAATATGAAAACTAGTGAGTTTGAGTTTAAGCAAGGGCCTATATTTTCAAATATTGTACTTATAGATGAGATTAACCGTGCTCCTGCAAAAACGCAAGCAGCCCTCTTTGAGGTGATGGAAGAGCGCCAGGTTACTATAGATGGTACAAAGTATAAGATGGACCCACCATTTATGGTACTAGCAACACAAAACCCTGTGGAGCAAGAAGGAACGTATGCGCTTCCAGAAGCACAACTAGATCGTTTCTTATTTAAAATAAAAGTAGACTACCCTACCCTTGAGCAAGAGGTAGCTATCCTACAGAGTCATCACGACCGTAAGGGAGGTGCACCACAAGCTGCTATTGCATCTGTACTTGACCCTGCAAAACTTGCAACCTTTAGAAAACAAGCACAAGAGGTGATTATAGAAGAGAAGATTCTTAACTATGTGGCAGAGATTGTTGTAAAATCACGTACACATCCTCATTTATACTTAGGCGGTTCTCCTAGAGCATCACTAGCTATTATGAATGCGTCAAAAGCATTTGCTGCAATCGCTGGACGAGACTTTGTTATCCCAGAAGATGTAAAACGTGCTGTGGTACCAGTAATGAGACACCGTCTTATTATGGCTCCTGAGCGTGAGATGGAGGGAATGACTACAGAGCAAGTGATAGATATGATTGTACAATCTGTTGAAATACCTCGATAGTATTGGCCATTATTAGATTCATAAAAGGATTATTTTTACACCAGCGTCTATTTTATGGACTGGCCGTACTAGCTTTGCTATACCTTCTCTCCTACTGGTTTCACAACCTTTTTGGAATTACAAACATTTTATTATTGGTGTTTTTGCTTGTGGTATTTACAGACACCCTAGTCCTCTTTCGCGGAAGCGGAAAAATTAAAGCAACACGTGCACTTCCAGAAAAGTTTTCTAATAGTGACATTAATGAACTTAAGGTCACACTAGAAAATAAATATCCATTTTCCGTATCTCTTGATATTATAGATGAGATCCCAGTGCAGTTTCAAAAGCGAGACTTTAGTAAGCATATTGAGATACCAGCCAGGGAGTCTAGTTCATTTAGCTATACATTACGACCTACAGAGCGTGGAGAGTACGTTTTTGGACATCTTAATTTATACGCTAGTACAAAACTAAAATTAGTAAGAAGACGTTACCGCTTTGAGAAAGACCAGATGGTAAAGGTATACCCCTCTTTTATCCAGATGAAGAAATATGCCTTTCTCGCACTAGACAATAGACTCACCTTACACGGTATGAAAAAAATACGCCGTATAGGTCACACTATGGAGTTTGAGCAGATTAAAGATTACGTAACAGGTGATGACGCTCGTACTATAAACTGGAAGGCGACGGCAAAGAGAGGTAGCCTTATGGTCAATCAGTTTCAAGATGAAAAGTCACAGCCCGTTTATGCATTAATAGACGCCAGCCGGGTGATGAAAATGCCTTTTAAAGGACTTACCCTACTAGATTATGCCATAAATAGTACCCTTGCGTTTTCTAATATTGCGCTTAAAAAGAAGGACAAAGTAGGTATGCTCACCTTTGCCGAAGAGGTGAAAAATCACCTCCCTGCTAGTAGCAAGAAAACCCACCTCCAAACCATACTAGAGGTACTTTACAATATAAACACTAAGTTTTTAGATAGTGACTATGGTGGTTTATATAATCAAGTAAAACGTAAGATCACACAACGTAGTTTATTATTACTGTACACAAATTTTGAACATATTACTGCGCTAGAGCGACAGTTACCTTATTTAAAAGCACTTTCGCGAAAGCATATTCTCGTCGTTATTTTCTTTCAGAATACAGAGTTAGATCAACTTATTACAAAACCCGCAACCTCCTTACCTGATGTCTATCATAAGACTATTGCTCAAAAAGCAGATTATGATAAAAAAGTTATGGTAGCACGTCTAGAACAATATGGAATACAAACCATATTAACAAAACCAGATGATCTCACCGTAAATACGATTAATAAATATCTAGAGATTAAAGCACGAGGTATATTATAATACTATGATTTATCTCTCATAATTCGTTCAGACGGAGTCTAATTTTTATATTTGTCCCTTAACTAAACCCACAACAAATGTCGTTGTCACCACTTCAAGCCATCTCACCTATAGATGGTAGATATGCTTCAAAAACCGAAGCCTTAGTTCCCTTCTTTTCTGAAGCTGCTTTAATAAAATATAGAGTAAAAGTAGAGATAGAGTATTTTATAGCTCTTTGTGAGTTACCACTACCGCAACTTACCGGTGTAAATAAAAACATCTTTACAGACTTACGTGATATCTACCAGAACTTTACAATAGAAGATGCGCAAGCTATAAAGGATATAGAGAAGATAACAAACCACGATGTCAAAGCGGTTGAGTACTTTATTAAAGAAAAATTTGACGCTCTTGAGCTGTCAGAGTTTAAAGAGTTTATACACTTTGGACTTACTTCACAAGATATAAATAACACTGCAATTCCTTTATCACTTAAGGATGCGATGAATCAATCTTACATCCCACAACTACTGGAAGTTGTAGATCACTTACGCCAGCTCGTAGATGAGTGGGAGAATGTACCATTACTAGCACGCACACACGGGCAACCAGCCTCTCCTACTCGCTTAGGGAAAGAAATACAAGTCTTTGTAGTACGTATAGAAGAGCAACTTAACTTGCTTAATGATATCCCGAGTGCGGCAAAATTTGGTGGAGCTACAGGTAACTTTAATGCACACAAAGTGGCATACCCACATATAGACTGGAAAGCTTTTGGACAATCTTTTGTGCACGATACACTTAAGATGCAACACTCATTCCCGACTACTCAAATTGAGCACTACGACCATATGGCGGCACTCTTTGATGGGTTAAAGCGTATTAACACCATTCTAATAGATCTTGACCGTGACTTCTGGACATATGTCTCTATGGATTACTTTAAGCAAAAAATTAAAGCGGGTGAGGTAGGATCTAGTGCAATGCCACACAAAGTAAACCCTATTGATTTTGAAAACAGTGAAGGTAACTTAGGTATTGCAAATGCAATTTTTGAACACCTTTCTGCAAAGTTACCTATCTCTAGATTACAACGTGATCTTACTGATAGTACGGTTTTACGTAATATAGGTGTACCATTAGGACACACACTTATAGGTTTACAGTCTACAGTAAAAGGTTTAAATAAACTCCTTATAAACGAAGCAAAAATCGCTGCAGATCTTGAAAACAACTGGGCAGTAGTTGCAGAGGCAATACAGACCATTTTAAGACGTGAAGGCTACCCTAATCCTTATGAGGCACTTAAAGAGCTCACACGTGTAAACAGTAAAATTACACAACAGTCTATGGCAGAGTTTGTAGATACGCTTGATGTAAGTTTAGATATCAAGAATGAGCTTAAAGCTATTACACCTCAAAATTATACAGGTATATAGTTTAAGAACGCTTTCGCGAAAGCGGAATTACAATAATAAAAGAGATGGCTATAAGTCGTCTCTTTTTTTATACTATAAACCAAAGCACTGTAGACACGACAAGTCCAACAATAGCAATAAGTGAGGTCATTACTGTCCACGACTTAAAGGTTTCTTTTTCTGTAAGGCCAAGGTACTGTTTTACAAGCCAGAAGCCGCTATCATTTACGTGAGAAAAGATACTCGCACCAGAAGCTATGGCTATAACAAGCACAGCTAGTTGAGGTGCACTAGTCTCAGAGAGGCCTAACAGTGGCGCTGTTATACCAGCAGCGGTAATCATTGCAACGGTTGCACTCCCTTGTAAAACACGGACAATAGCTGCGACTATAAACCCAAAAATTACAGGAAGAAAGATATCACTGCTCAAACTTTCTGCTATCATTTTACCGGCTCCAGTATCTATTAATATTTGTTTAAAAGCACCGCCGGCACCCGTAAGTAATATAATAACTCCTGCTGGGTACAGTGATTTTGTAGATATATCTAATAATTCACTTCTAGAAAATCCTTTCTTTATTCCTAAAAAGTACCAAGCAACTAGATTTGCAATAATAAGCGCCACAAATGGGTGCCCCAGAAGATCTGCCCCATATATAAGCCACGCTGGCAACTCCCCTTCTGCAAATAACGGACTATTAAGCACCGTGTTACATACTATTAAAAATATCGGGATTGCTATGATGAGTAATATGGTTCCAGCACTAGGAGCGTTATCTGGGACTTTCATCTCAGAAAACATATCTTCTGGTGTCTCGATATGCATTCTTTTTGATAAATACTTTGCAAGCATAGGCCCAGCAATTATAGCAGAAGGTATACCCGCTATAAAACCAAAGATGATGACATAACCTAAATCTGCTCCTAAAATTTCGGCGACGGCTATGGGGCCTGGCGTAGGTGGTATAAATGTATGTGTGATGGCAAGTCCTGCAAGTAAGGGTATAGCATACAACAGTAATGACTTCCCTGTTTTCTTTTGTAATGCATAGATGATCGGGATAAGTATAATAAATGCCACATCAAAAAACACAGGTATCGCTACAAAGAAACCTGTAAGCATTACTGCCCAAGGAGACTTTTCTATCCCAAACTTACTTAACAAAGATGCTGCGAGCCTTTGAGCACCACCAGAACGTTCTAGTATGGCTCCAAATAAAGCTCCTAGACCTACTACAGTGGCAACAAAACCAAGGGTTCCGCCCATTCCATTCTTTACAGAATCTAGTATAGACGATGGTTGCATTCCAGCAATAACTCCTACGGAAATACACGTGATAAGCAATGCAAGGAAGGCTTGCATTTTTAATTTTAAAATAAGAAATAGTAATATTGAGATGCCTATTATAACAGCAAAGAGTAGTTGGTAATCCATAAATTATGCTTCTATTTCTTTTAAAATGTCTGTAAGTATTTGATCTGTATTTTGAGCAACAGATACTTTTATGCCGTATGACGGAACTTCAAGTGTGTCATATTGTGATTGTAACAATGAGGGATTAAAAAAGTGATTTTCCCTTGATGCAAGTCGCTTACTTATAGTCTCAAAACTCGCATCAAGATAGACAAAGTTTTGTTTTGCTTTCGCGAAAGCGTTATCACTATACAATCGCTCCCTATACACCTCCTTGAGAGCAGAGCACGCTAGAACTGCACCTTCTGCCTGTGACCACGTATTTATTTTAATCGCTAGCGCATCCAGCCACGGCCACCTATCACTATCTTGTAAAGGCTTCCCAGAAGCCATTTTATCAATATTTACTTGTGGGTGAAAATCGTCGGCATCATAAAATGGTAGGTCTAGAGCTGCCGCAAGTTTTTTACCTATAGTGGTTTTACCGCAGCCAGAAACGCCCATAACTACATATACCACACTCATTAAAAAAGGGTGTTTGTCGTGCTACTTGCACTTTGTGGTACGCGTAAATTAATCCCTAACGCAGGGTTGAGTCGCTCTATAAAATAGGCAGATAGTAAGGTGGACTCCTGCTCGATGTTTTGATGTATAAAAAAATGAATTTTACGCAAGCCAAGACTCACCCAGTAAGTAAGTCGCTCTACCCAAGCATCTAGTCGTGCATAATCACTAGGATGGTTTGCCCCTACATAACGTATAAAAGCCTCTCCATTTGTTAACCTCATATGCATAATATCTCGCCTTCCAGCAGTGTCTACCAGAACATTTGCCATATTATGCTCTTCTAGAAGGGTATATAATCGCTCTGCAGTATCTGAGTTATTAAACCAGTCTGTATGCCTAAACTCTAACGCGATGGGAAGCGCTTCTGGCCAGTGGTTTACAAAATTATCTACACGGTCAAAATCTTTGGGTTGAAAATTATTGTGCATCTGTAAGAACACGGTACCCAGCTTTTCTTTGAGCATCGCCACGTGATCTACATACTCTGGGATAAAATCTTGAGCATCTATAAGTCGCTTACGGTGGCTTATCATATTTGTGATTTTTGGGAAGAATTTAAACCCCTCTGGCGCTTTATTATACCACTTTTCAAACTGCTCTTTTGGGAACAGCCTGTAAAATGTAGCGTTGAGCTCTATACTATTAAACTGCTTTGCATAATATGAAAGCTCGTCTTTAGTTCCTCTGGGGTAAAAACCTTTGAGCTCTGCTTTATTCCATTTTGCACAACCTACATAGACTTCTAGATTTTTGTTTTGCGCTTTCGCGAAAGCGTCCTCAATCACACCTCTAGTTGCAGGGTGATCTGGAGGTAAGGTAAAATCAATTAACTCTGGTTGCTCTACGGCGCCAAATTTCATACTCTTAAATTTTTATAATATGTTCTTTACTGTGACTAAAAATTTATCATATCTAAAGAACTACGGGTTTAAAGATAATGTAAGTACACAAAAGATGATATTTTATTGAATAACTTGTAACATTATGCGCTCTTAATAGTCTTATGTGCAAACAAGAATCATTAACACAACATCATATGAAAACTATCAAATTATTACTAGTTGCCGTTATCGTAAGTTTTACCACAATGGCACAGGCACAAACAGCCGAAGAAATCATTGCAAACTATTTTGAAAACACAGGCGGGATGGATGCCTGGAATTCTCTGGAAGCTCTAAAATTTGAAGGAGCGATAAAAGTTCAAGGTATGGAACTACCTATGACAATGATACAGACTAAAGAAGGAAAACAACTTTCTGTTGCAGAATTTCAAGGAATGAAGTTTTACCAAGGTGTTTTTGACGGTGAGACTATGTGGAATACAAACCAAATGACAATGGCTGCCGAAAAGAGTGATGCAGAGACTACTGCCAATGCAAAGCTAGAGATGAATGACTTTGGTGATCCATTTTTAAACTATGCAGATAAAGGGTATACCGTAGAACTTTTAGGTAACGAGACTATTGAAGGGACAGAAACTTATAAAATAAAACTCACAAAAGAACCTACAATGGTAGATGGTGCAGAAGTACCTACCGTAGCATACTACTATTTTGATATGGACAACTTTGTACCTATTGTAATAGAGCAAGATCTACTTACAGGTCCAGGTAAAGGAATGACAGGACAGACTAAATTAAGTGACTATCAAGAAGCTGGCGGAATATATTTTCCTTTCTCTATTGTAGCTGGTGCAAAAGGTCAACCTGGAGGACAAGAAATTGTAATTAAATCTGTTGAAATTAATCCCGAAGTATCTGATGAGATGTTTGCTTTTCCAGAAGGAAAATAAAAAACATATATAACATAATCCCCAAGACTACTTGGGGATTTTTTTAGCGCATATTTTAAGAAAATATCAATCCAAACCAACCCATATGAAAACTAAATACATCCTCCTAGGTCTGTGTATTGCTGCACTAAGCATACCTACCCAGGCACAAGAAATTGCCCTCAAGGGTAAAGAACTCTTTGGCGACATTACCGCTAGACAGATAGGACCCGCGCTTATGTCTGGTCGTATTATAGATATGGAAGTTCACCCTACTAATGCACAAATAATATACACCGGTACCGCAGGTGGTGGTGTATGGAAATCTCAAGATGGAGGTGCTAGCTACGCTCCTATTTTTGATGATCACATACAGTCTATAGGTCAAGTGGCTATAGACCCTACAGATCCAGATCAAACGGTATGGGTAGGTACAGGAGAAATATGGACACGTAACTCAGTCTCTGTAGGAGACGGACTTTATCGCACAAAAGATGGTGGTAATAACTGGCAAAAAATACCAGGTTTTGATAACAGTGAGCGCATCTCTGGTATTGAGATAGATCCTAATGATGGTAATACAGTGTATGTAGGTGTGCTGGGTGCATTATGGAGCGATAGTGATGATCGTGGTGTTTACAAAACAACAGATGGCGGTAAGACTTGGGAAAAAGTTCTTTACATAAATAATACGACAGGTGTTGCAGATCTTATTATGGATCCTAGCAACTCAAACATACTCTATGCTTCTATGTGGGAGTTTAGACGTACGGCTTGGGATTTTAACTCTGGTGGTGTTAACTCTGGTCTGCATAAATCTACAGATGGAGGTAAGACCTGGAAAAAAATACACAATGGTTTTCCAGAAGGTAAATTAGGACGTATAGGTGTTGCAGTAGCACCTAGTGAGCCTAGCATTGTCTATGCGGTAATCGAGTCAGAACAAGAAAAAGATAAAGGATTATACAGATCTGAAGATGGCGGAGCAAACTGGAAACGTACTAATGGAGACTTCTCACTTACTGTGCGCCCGTTTTACTTTTCAAGAATAGTAGTAGATCCAAAAAATCCTGATGTAGTAGTAAAAGGTGGTCTTAGTGGTTCAATATCTCGTGATGGTGGTAATACCTTCAAACCTTTGGGCAATATGCACTCAGACATACACGATATTGTTTTTGACATAAACAATTCTGATATGATGCACGTGGGTACAGATGGTGGCGTATATCGCTCTTGGAATGGTGGTACAACAATGGAAATAGTATCTAACCTTCCTTTATCTCAATTTTATCACATCTCTGTAGATAATGCAGAGCCTTATAATATTTACGGTGGTTTACAAGACAATGGTTCTTGGTACGGTCCATCTTCTTCTCCAGGTGGGATTGAAGCTAGAGACTGGACACGTGTAGGCGTAGGTGATGGTTTTAGAGTACTACCCCACCCTACTAAGGACATCTTATATTCTGAGATGCAAGGTGCAGATAATGTGTGGCGTTATGATATGAAGCGCAACTACACAAAAAATGTAAAACCACTACCTGCAAAGGGAAGCGCAGATCTACGCTTTAACTGGAACCCTCCTATGGCAACAAGTACACACCAGCCAGATCGCTTTTATATGGGGAGCCAGTTCTTACACGTGAGTGAAGATATGGGTGACACCTGGAAGGTAATCTCTCCAGATCTTACCACAAACGACCCAAAGAAACAAGAAAAAAACTCTGGAGGACTCTCTGCAGATAACTCGGGAGCAGAAACACACACCACGATATTTACCATTGCAGAATCACCTATAAATGAAAAAGTTATTTGGGTAGGTACAGATGATGGCAATGTGCAAATAACACGCGACGGTGGTGCAAACTGGACTAATGTAGTTGCAAATATACCAGGCCTACCAGCAAATACTTGGGTATACCACATAGAAGCATCTGTGCACGGTGCCGGAACTGCATATGCAGTTTTTGAAGGACACGCAAGAGGTGATATGAAACCTTATGTGTATAAAACTACAGATTATGGTAAAAGCTGGAAAAGTATCACCACAGATGATATTACAATGTTTGCACGCAACATTCAAGAAGATTATGAAAATGAAAATCTACTCTTTTTAGGTGCTGAAGACGGATTATACATCACCGTAGATGGAGGTCTTAATTGGTCAAAATTTACGAATAACTTTCCAGCGACCGCTGTTCACTTTCTTGATTTACAAAAACAAACTAATGACCTTGTTGCTGGTACTCACGGGCGTGGTGTTATTATCATAGATGACATAAGTATCTTAAGAGATATAAAGCCAGAAATACTAGACAAGAATGTACACTTTTTTGATACTAAGCCAGGTACAATGATAGAAGAAGGCGGTTTTGGCGGCGGAAGCACAGAGCTTGAGTTTGTGGGCCCTAACCCTGGAAATGCTCTCAAAATCAAATACTACCTAAAGAAGAGACACACCTTTGGTAAAATGACGCTTGCCATACAAGATATGGAGGGCAATGAGATAACAACGCTTGCGCCAGGTAAATCAAAAGGAATAAACATTGTCTCTTGGAACTATGCAAGCAAGTCACCTAAGCTTGCCGCGGCAAAGACATTTGCCTTTGGAGGGTTTACTCCAGTAAGAGTACAGGCAGGAATGTATAAAGCGGTCCTTAAAAAAGGTAAGGACACTTATGAAACAACTTTTGAAGTAAAGAATGATCCAAAATCATTTATTACAGCACCAGAAAGAAAGGAGCAATATAAAACTTCAAAACAACTTTTTGATGTTCAAGAAGATCTAGCATATATGGTGTATCAAATCAACTTGATGGTAAACAGTGCTCAAGATGCCGTAGAGGCAAATGCAAAAGCAACAAAGGTTGCACAACCACTCATAGATGATCTTAATGAGCTTAAAAACACACTAGTAGTTACCACAGGTGATAACTACGTAGGTACTGCTCCACCACAACTTAGAGAAAAGTTAAGTACACTGTACAGTGATGTTGCTTCAAACTACGAGGCACCCAGCTCTGCTCAAAAGGAGAATATAAACTTACTACTAGAACGATTTAATACTGCAAAAGCAGACTTTGAAAAGATTAAATCAAAACGCCTAGTGAAGTTTGAAAAATACTTAGAAAAGCAAGAAATGAAGTCTATTAACTTTGATACTAAAGAAGCCTTTTTAGATAGCAAAGAGTAAACGATAATCACTCATAAAAAATCCCGATGTGCCACTGCATATCGGGATTTTTTATTTTTACGCTTTCGCGAAAGCGGACACCTATTTTATATAAACTGTCTTTTTATTTACAAACTCTTGTATACCATCTAGCGATAGCTCCCTACCGTAACCTGAAATCTTAGTCCCACCAAAAGGTAAGTTAGGATTACTCTTGACCATATCATTTACAAATACTGCACCATCGTCAAAAAGTGGTATGAGCTTCTCTATGCGCGCCGTATCTTGAGTAAAAATTGATACTCCTAACCCAAAATCTGACTGGTTTACAAGATCTACAGCTTCCTGATCATCTTTAAAGCGGGTCACTCCTATCACAGGCCCAAAGGTTTCTTCTTTAAAAATACTCATCTCTGGTGTTACTCCAGTAACAATCGTAGGCTCAAAATAGGCTTTCTGTCTATGACCTCCTACGAGCACTTTGGCACCAGCATCTACCGTTGCTTTGAGTTGCTCTTCAAGTTCTATAGCGAGGTCTTCACGTGCCATTACTCCTATGTAGGTATCTTTATCAAGAGGGTCACCAGACTTTAGTTGTGTTACCGCTTTCGCGAAAGCGTCTATAAATTTATCATATACCTTATCGTGTAGCAAGAGTCTTTTACCAGCGATACAGCTCTGCCCCGTGTTTTGAAAACGCGCCTGAACACAAGTGGCAACTGTTTGCTCAAAATCACAATCGTCAAAAACCACTAAGGCATTACTGCCTCCTAACTCAAGTACAGATTTCTTAATCTCACTAGCTGCTGTACTAGCCACGGCAGCACCAGCCGGTTTACTCCCCGTAAGAGTGATTGCCTTTATGCGAGCGTCACGCACGATATTTTCTATACGATCACTACCCACGGGCATATTTTGAAATACGCCTTTAGGTAAACCTGCTCGTTCAAAAACTCTCTGGATGTTCTGGGCGCTTTGCATCACATTACTTGCGTGCTTAAGTACTCCTATATTACCCGCCATAAGTGCAGGCGCTATAAATCTAAAAACCTGCCAGAAAGGATAGTTCCAAGGCATTACGGCTAGCACAACACCTATAGGTTCATAACGTACATAACTTTTTGTAGCGTCTGTTTCTATTATTTTTGGTGCGAGGTGATCTGGAGCATTATCTGCATAATATCTACATACCCACGCACATTTTTCTACCTCGGCGATGGCTTGTGTTATGGGCTTTCCCATCTCAAGTGTCATAGTTTTTGCATAGTCCTCCTTATTTTTTTCTAGCTCTAAGGCAACATTGTGTAAATGCTCTGCACGTTCTGAAAAGCTTGTGGTACGCCATTCTAAATAAGTGTGCTGTGCTAGGGCAAGCGTTTCTTCAATTTCTTGAAGATTAAAAGCTTTAATTGTTGCAACTTCTTCGTTATTATATGGGTTTGTTGAAGTAATATTCATAGTCTATTTTTTTATAAAGTTACACCGCCTATAAAGGATTGTGTGTATGGTTAAGAGCATTTTAACGCAACATAGGTAAAAGGTCTTAACAAAATGTGAATTGGTTTTGTTTTAAGAAAGTTTGCAAACTTTAAACGTACTTTTAAAACTACCAACCATTATTATGAGCATTATACAACAATCTACTACAACTACAATTTCTGAAGCATTTAATAATGCGACAGAGAGCTTTATAGAACAGCTACCGCAAATCACAATGGGTGTACTCATTATTGTGTTAGGAGTTTTAATAGCTGGATGGATAGGCCGTTTTGCAAGAAAGAGAATTTCGGCTAGAACAGACGATCCTTTAATGAGCAAATTTTTGGGCACCGCTATTAAGTACCTGATAATTATAATTACTATAATGCTGGCATTACGTGCAGCGGGACTTGCTGGCGTAGCTACGGGAATACTCACCGCCGCCGGTGCAAGTGCTGTAGTACTAGGGTTTGCATTTAAGGATATAGGCGAAAACTTTATAGCAGGTATTATTCTTGCGTTCAATAGACCTTTTGATGTGGATGATACCGTTATGGTAGGGTCAAATTTTGGGAAAGTAAAAACTCTTGATTTAAGATATACAAAGCTCAAAACCTTTGACGGTAAAGATGTTTATATACCTAATAGTGATGTACTCACAGAGCCCGTAACAAACTACACAGAAGATGGTTTTTACAGATGGGACTTTGTAATAGGTATTGCTTATGAAGATAATATAGAAGGTGCAAAAGAAACCGTACTCAGAGCTCTTGCAGATGAGCCTAATGTTATTAATGACGAGATACACGAAAACTTTGTTATAGAAGATGAACTTGCAACAAGTACCGTAAATCTTAAAGTTTTCTTTTGGGTAGACACTAAAGACTTTAGAAAACAAGCAATGATCACAAAGGGTAATGTGGTACGTAAAGTAAAAGAAGCACTAGAAGATGATGGCTATTATATGCCAGCAGATATACAAGAAATTAAACTCTATGGCGGTGTAAAAGAATTCCCGCTTAGTTTTAATAAGAATACTAATTAAATTAAAAATAGATAACTATGGAAATAATATTTGAATATCACGACGTAACTGCAAGTGCTGAGTTAGAAGCTTTCGCGAAAGCGCAATTAGAAAAACTTGTAGATAAATATCAATTTATACACAGAGCAGATGTGTTTTTTAAACTTGAAAACACCTCAAGTGACGAGACAGGAAAAATTTCTGGAGTACGTATAAGTATGCCTGGTCCAAGATTATTTGCCGAGCATAGCTCTGATGACTTTTACCCTTCACTAAAGGAAGCGATAAATGAAGTAGAAGTCCAGTTAAGAAAGAAAAAAGAAAAAATGCAAGCTCACCACTAAAACCTAAAAGAATGCCAACCGATATGACACTAGCAATAGATAATAATGAACTCCTTGTGATTTACTCAGAAGAGTCCAGTATAGGAAAACAAGTAATAGGCTATGCCAAGAGTAGCGAGAGTAAAGTAAATCTGATTAATATATCAGAAGCTGGACTTACAGGTACCCAATGGAGCGAGGTAGCAGATATGCTAGGCGCTAGTATAGATGAGCTTGTTTCTAAGGATCATCCAGATGTAGATGATTTTGCAAAAGATGCTACACTAAGCGATGACGACTGGATTCATTTTATACAAAACAATAGCAATGCTATACAGAAACCTATCCTTATAAAAGGCAAAAAAGCTATGCAGGTTCAAACCCCATCAGACGTTTTACAGTTTATTGATGTAGATTCGGCTGGTTTAGAAAAGCACCCTGTAGGTGATGAGCCAGAAATAGCACCTAACACTGATGATGAACAACAAGTATAAAATTTAAAATTCATCTCATAAAAAAGGAGCCACTTTATTAAAGTGGCTCCTTTTTGTTATAATAACTTACTACTATTTTTCAAAGATTTGCTCATTAAAATCTCCATTAAAAGTAAAAGAATGTTGAGATTTTCTTGATCTTAATTTTGTCTCTTCTTCTTGAAGATCATCAGATAGTTTATCTAAGTCACCTCCATAATAGCCTATAGCCGTTGCCGTGGCAATATGATAGTTATCTGGCATAGCAAACTCTGTCATTGCTTTCTCATAATTTACACCAGCCATTTGATGTAGCGCTATTCCTAATTGTTGTGCTTGTACAGACACATTACCCATAAAAAGACCTAAATCGTGTAGCGCGTGAAAATTATCTTTTCCATCTGGAGTAGTCTTTTTATAACCGCCTAGCATAAGTGCCTGTGCATTATTTGCCCACGACTGGTTAAATTCATCTAGGCACGAGTAGATACGATCATATGCCTCTGTACCTTTTATACCCCATATGATAACCCACGGCTGGTGATTATTTGAACTTGGAGCCCATCTCCCTGCTTCAAATAGTACTCTTAGCTGTTCTTCAGAAATGGCTTCTGTTCCAAAAACTCTTGGACTCCATCTATTCTCTATAAGTGGATTAATCATATACTCTGTTGTAGTTTCCTTTTTCATATTCTTTTTTTAATAAAGGTATTTTTATCATACCTAACTACTAGTCCTATTAATAATAATTAACGTGTAGTACCTTAACATTTTAACTATTCTTTACAAAATGGGAATATTTATATAAATTATTCAATTAAAAAGTTCAATTTTTGAATGGATTATAACTAAAATTCAGCGTGTTAAGAATATGATAAAACTTAGTTAATAAGTACGAATATTCTTGTTTAGGTAGCATTAAAGATTAATTTTGCGGCTGAATTTGAACTAACAATAACATTTATGAAAAAGATTACACTTGCTATAATCGCATTAGTAGGAATGCAATTAGCAACAAATGCACAAGAGAGTACTGAGACTATGTCTACTGACTTTAACAAGTGGTCTGTAGAGCTTACAGGAGGAGTTAACAAACCAGTTCGTCCAGTTTCTGGAGGTTCTTTTACAAACACTCCATCTCTATACACAGTAACAGGTGGCGTACGCTATATGTTTAATGACAAAGTAGGTCTTAAAGGAGGTATTGCTTACAATAGCTTTGAAAACGACGATAATAGCAATGAATTTAATACAGCACTTTACAACTTCTCTCTTGAAGGAGTAATTAACGCTGGAAACATTCTTGGTTTTAGAGAGTGGACTAACACCTTTAACGTACTTGTACACGGTGGTATGGGATATTCTGCATTAACTACAGATGCTCCAGCTGTTGAGAGAGATTTTGGAGATGCAGACCAGATGCTTAGCTTTATGGTGGGTGTAACTCCACAGGTAAGAATTTCTGATAGAATTGCTTTAGTTGCAGATCTTACTGCAGTAGGTAATGTACGTCAAGATTTAACTTTCAATGGTACGCCAGCTGGTGGAACAAGAGGTTTTGATGGTTTTTATGTAAACGCAACTGCAGGTATAAACATATACCTAGGTAAAGCAGAGAAGCACGCAGACTGGTACTCAAGCAATAACGTTGCTCAAGAGCAAATTGAGGACTTACAGAATCGTCTAGCAAAAGTTGAGACAGATCTTATCGATACAGACCAAGATGGTGTTGCAGACTATTTAGATCGTGAGCCTAACACTGTTTCTGGTGTTGCAGTAAATACTAAAGGTGTGGCTGTAGACCAAAACAAAAATGGAGTTCCAGACGAGTTAGAAGCTACGTTAGATAATCGTTATGCTAAGAAGAGCGACATTCCTGCTTCTACATCATCGATGACTTCTGGTGGTGATGTGATTAAAAAATTAATCGAAGATGGTTACGTAAACGTATATTTCCAGTTTAATAGCACTAAGCCTGAAACTTACAGCCTTGAGTCTATTAACTACCTTATTAATTATATGACTGAAAACGCTGGTGCATCTGCTCAACTTGTAGGTTATGCAGACGAGATTGGAAACCCAGCAACTAACCAACGTCTTTCTGAGAGAAGAGCTCAAAAAGTAAAAGATATTATGGTAGCTGCAGGAATTTCTGCTAGCCGTCTTACTGCAACAGGTAACGGTGAAGATGCTTCTGTAGATAAAAACTCTGCTCCTGCTCGTCAGTTAGTAAGAAGAGTAACTTTTAAACTTAACTAATCGATTATAGATTACTTTAAGTGTTAATTGCAAAGCCTCCGATTTTTCGGGGGCTTTGCTCGTTAATAAGGTGTTGAGAAGTATTGAGTACGCTTTCGCGAAAGCGCACAATGATTACCTAACTTTAAAGAAAACACAAGGAGTTATGAATGATAGACCAAATGATATTAAGAGAATACGTCCAGAAATTCCAAAAGCTCGTGTCAACGACCAAATGAGCGATGAGGAGCGTTTTCAAAACATTACACTCCGGCCGGTTGTAAAATTGCAAAATCCACTGCTTATAGAAATGTTTAGAAACTACATTTCAAAAAGGAAAAATGTATTTTATAACCTATCTCTTGAGAAGCGACTTGATTATGTAGAAAATGCTGTTAATAAGGATATGAAATTTCGCAATAGCCTTAAGGGAATGATAATAGGCCAGTTTACTGTAGAGGAGTATCTTATTTATATACAAAACTCATCTGCTCTTAATAAAAGAATGGCAAACCTCATAAGAGAACGCCTTATAAGCCAGATACAATTATTTGACAACCCCTCAGACATACTTATCAAAGCAAGTTAATGCAAATACCTACAGACATACCAAAGCCGCAAAACAATAGCCCTATAGACCCCTCATCACCTCTAGAGGTCATTATCTTTATTGCGTTACCCATACTACTTATTGTAGTGTATTTTGTAAACAGAAAACGTGTGAGGAATAAAAGGAAAAAGAAGTAATTTACAATATGGACTCGCCATTGAGATCTGTTGTGAGAACGTCACTCATATAATTAAAAAAGGGCCTTAATAATCTAAAATGCTTAAGTACACGATCGCTAAAGTCACTAGCCATTACTTCTTGATCTGTAAATTCTTTACGTACAAAGAAATTCTTGAGTTTTATTAAATCTATATTTGGGTCGTCTTTTTCAAAATCTCTAGGAGCAGTTTTTACAGCATTACTTGTTTCAAATCCATTAGGAAACGCTTTCGCGAAAGCGGAATCATTAAGTATATCTCTTATCTCACTAGCATCAAGATGAAACTCTGTACGTATGCGCTTGAGATCTTCCTTTTCTGGGTTGAAAAAACCACCTGCAATTACAGATTTATTGCCAGGCTCTATACGTAAGTAATAGCCGCCACGTCTATGGGCTCCCGCCCTACTATAACTCGCAGACCTATGTACGTTATAAGGGGTTTTATCTTTACTGAAACGTATGTCACGATTGATACGAAAGACTTTGAGCTTCTCAATGTCATCAGTTTCATTAAGTCCCGTTTTAATAGTTGTATAAAGGTCTTTTAAAACCTTCTCACTATCTTGATATCGAGATTTATGGTCTGCCATCCACTCACGTGTATTATTCTTTTTAAGATCTTTAAGAAATGTGAGAGAAGCCTTAGGTACAGCTGTAATCATATAATGTCTTTAGGTTGTCTAAGTTACTTATATAAATAAAAATAGCCACCACAAAATGTGGTGGCTATTTCAATCATCAATCAAATCAAACCTGAATTACGCGTGTTGTAATTCGTGCTTTCCTTCTTTTATTTCTTCAATGAGCTTAGCATTAAAAGCTTCTAGATCTCCAGGGTTACGACTTGTTACGAGCGCCTCATCTACTACCACTTCTTTATCTACCCACAGTGCTCCCGCATTTTTAAGGTCGGTTTTAATACTGTTAAACGATGTCATCGTTCTCCCGTTTACTACATCTGCCTCTATGAGTAATTGCGGTGCGTGGCATATTGCTGCTACTGGTTTGCTTTGTTTGAAAAAGTCTCTTATAAAAATAAGCGCGTCATCGTTACGTCTTAATTTATCCGGATTAATAACACCTCCAGGTAGCATTAGCGCATTATAATCTTTTGCACTCACGTTATCTACTGTGTCTGTTACATCATACTCACCAGACCAGTTACCGTCTGCCCATCCTTTTATTGTTCCTGTTTTTTCACTTATAATATCTACGGTGAAGCCTTCATTTTTCATCGCCTCAAGTGGTGATTTTAATTCACTTTCTTCAAATCCGTCTGTTGCTAATATTGCTACTCTCTTTGTCATAATCTTTCTTCTTTTTAGTTAAACAATTAATTATGAAACAAAGATACAGGGAGGCTCTACTGGCCGTCGTTAAAGAGATGATAAGATAAAATTCATAAGGGTTAAACCTTTATTAAATGACTTGCAAAGCTGTTAAGAATGTTAAATCTGGACGTCCTGCAACAATAAACCGCTCGCCTGTGCAATGCGTGTGAGCTTAATATCATTACTAGCATCTAGTGTCTTTTTAAAAAAATCAAGATCAATATTACCCTGCCCTAAATCAAAAAGAGCACCCATCATAAGACGTATCTGGTGGCGCTTAAACCCTTTACCGCTTACGCGAAAAGCATAACTCTCCTCTGGAAAGAAGCTAGCGGTATACAAATCATTAATCTCAATTGTAGATGATAGTACGTGACCAATAGTTTGAGTTTGTGGATTAGGCTTATAAGCATACGATCTAAAATCGTGCTCTCCCTCAAAAAGCCTTGCAGCCTCCTTCATAAGCTCGATGTCTAGATCACCCGCTATATTAATCATATAAGGTGCGGCAAATGGATGATTCTTTTCTCCGTAAGAAAAAAGATACACATATTCCTTTGCGATGGGAGCATCCATCACATTAAATTTTTTATCTACCTGAGTAATTTCAAGACAGCGTATGTCTTGAGGTAAGTTATCATTAAGCAGCGTAAGAAAACCTTCTTCTGGTAGTGGGCTATCATTTAAAAACAACTCAACATAAGCCACATTTGCAGAGACCTTTGCATCTGTTCTACCAGAAGCCAATAGTTTAAAATTTTTGCGATCAAGCACATAGGCAAAGGTACGCTCCATCATACGCTCCACAGTGAGAACATCTGGCTGCTTCTGCCAGCCGTGGTATCTAAAACCTAAGTATTGAATCTTTAAAAGATAGTAGTATCGCTTATCAAACATCCTTCAAAAATAGTTGCCTCATTTTAATTTTAGATTGATAATTAAAAAATAATTGTAAATTAAAACTCAAATAACTTAAACCAATTATTATGACGACTACACAAAAACCTTCTACACTTTTCTGGATTATTGGTATTGTGCTCCTCCTCTGGAATTTAATGGGGGCTAGTGCCTTTATAGTAGACAACTTCTTTACAGATATGATTGCAAGCGCTTATAATGAAGAGCAAATGGCTGCCATAAACGCAACTCCTTTATGGTCTAAGATACTTTATGGAATTTCTACTATAGGTGGGCTTCTAGCTGCAATATTACTACTTGCCAGAAAAGTAGGTGCCGTGCGTATCTATGCAATATCACTTATTGCTATTATTATACACACAGTATATAATATAGGCTTTGCCAATGCGATGGAACTTTTTGGTGTGGGAGCTGGTCTTATATTTCCTCTTATCATTATACTCCTCGCTATTTTTGAATACTGGTGGAGTAAGTATAGTGCATCAAAAGGGTGGTTAAAATAAGAGCCACTACATATTATATAAAGCTGTCACATTATTGTGATGGCTTTTTTTGTTTGTAAATGTTTACAATGAGTATTTTTAGACAATGAAGCAATATGCTGGTTTTCTTAACACGCCTACCTTGTGGACGGGCACGCAATTCTCCCTTACTCAATTTGAAATACCTCGTATTGATTTATCTACATTCAGCGCCACGACAATACCACCTCATTTAAGATTAGGCCACCAGGTAGAATATATCTTCAAACAACTTTTAGATCATTCTGAAAGATATACCGTGCTCGCTCACAACATCCAGATTAAGCGAGATAAAATAACACTAGGTGAACTTGATTTTGTGGTAGAAGACCGCTTTCGCGAAAGCGTAAAAATACACATTGAGCTTACCTATAAATTTTACATTATAGATACTGCGGTTACTAGCACCATACATCAACTTATGGGACCCAACCGAAAAGATCACTTCTACCTAAAAATGCAAAAAACAAGAGATAAGCAACTACCGCTTGCCTACACTCCAGAAGGAATTGAGGCGCTACAGTCTATAAATTTTAACCCACAACAACTAGAACAACGCACACTGTTTATGGGGCAACTTTTTACGCCCTATAATAAAAACGTAATTCTCCCAGAAGAAATAAATCCTCGCGCCATAATAGGCTACTGGATGCAACTAGATGACTTTTGCACCGCATCCTTTCTAGATTATAGATATTATATAACTACTAAGCCAGAGTGGTTACACGAGCCACATACTGAAGTAAACTGGCTCAATCACAAAGAGGCATTAGCTATTATAAGAGAAAAACATAAGCTCAAGAGGGCACCTCTTGTATGGATACAAAAAGATGATACCGCAATTGACAAAGCCTTTGTGGTATGGTGGTGAAATTTAAAGAACACTTGACTGGTAATGATGTACTTCATAAATTGAAGCAAAATTAAAGTCTTGCAAAAATATCCATTTGACCAAAAATTTAGCAGCTATCTATTTACTGCATTAGGGCTGGCTATTTGGGTATTTGCATTTCTCTTTCTCACAGAACCGCTTGATGTAAATGAATTTAAAACAAGAGATACGTTCTAGTATTTTTTGTAGTCTGGCGTTTTCTTAACCAAACTTATTTATGTCGAGCAATAAGTGTTTTTTCTATATCGCGTAGGTGAAACCCTTTTGCCTGCAATAAAACCATATAGTGAAACAAGAGGTCTGCGCTTTCATTAAGGAATAGGTGATCGTTATCATCCTTTGCTTCAATAACCACCTCTACGGCCTCTTCTCCTACTTTTTGAGCTACTTTATTAATCCCGCTTCTAAAGAGTGACGCAACATAAGAGTCTTCTGTATCTTTAGTATTCCAGCGATCTTCTATGACTTCTTCGAGTTTTGATAAAAAGCCAAAGTTTACCTTATTAGTCTCTCCCCAGCAAGTATCTGTACCTTTATGACAAGTAGGTCCTTGAGGGGTTACTTGTACTAGTAGTGTGTCATTATCACAGTCTACCGCAATATTTTCAAGATGTAAATAGTTTTTAGTCTCTTCACCTTTAGTCCAAAGTCTCCCTTTAGAACGGCTAAAAAAGGTAACTTTTTTTAAAGCAAGTGTTTTCTCATAAGCCTCAAGATTCATAAAGCCTAGCATCAACACATTTTTAGTTCTTACATCTTGTATTATTGCTGGAACAAGACCGTTTTCATACTTATCAAAATCTATTTTCATTGCTTGTAATATCTGGTAAAAGTTATAATCTCATCGTAATCCCTTGCGTGGCTAACTCTTCTTTTAAACTTGGAATTTCTATTTCTTTAAAGTGAAAAACACTGGCTGCAAGAGCTGCATCTGCCTTACCCTCAGTAAAAGCATCTGCAAAGTGTTGCATATTTCCCGCTCCTCCACTTGCAATTATTGGAATATTTAGACTTTCAGAAAGTCTGGCTAGCGCCTCGTTTGCAAAACCATCTTTTGTACCGTCATTGTCCATAGAGGTAAAAAGGATCTCACCTGCACCGCGCTCTTCTACTTCTTTTGCCCAGTCAAAGAGGTTATATTCTGTAGGCACCTTTCCTCCTACTAGATGTACAATCCACTCTCCTTCTACATACTTTGCGTCAATAGCTACAACAATACATTGAGAACCAAATTTTGCTACAAGCTCATTTATGAGTTCTGGTCTCTTTACAGCACTAGAGTTTATAGAAACTTTATCTGCGCCATTTTGTAATAAAATATCTACATCTTCTACAGACGATATTCCTCCCCCTACGGTAAATGGTATGTTCACTTGAGAAGCCACTCTTAAAACTAAATCTGCAAGGGTCTTACGACGTTCTTCTGTAGCAGATATGTCTAAAAACACAAGCTCATCTGCTCCAGTCTCTGAGTAGATCTTTGCAAGCGCTACTGGATCACCAGCATCTCTAAGGTTTACAAAGTTTGTTCCCTTTACAGTTCTACCGTCCTTAATATCTAAACAAGGAATAATACGCTTAGTAATCACGTGATGTATCTTTCTGAAGGTTCATATTATAAAAAACGCAAATTTATAGAAAACCACCTCTATAAACTTACAATTGGTCACAGCATTTCTTAAACCCTCTTAAAATTTAATCCAAATTCACAAAGTGCTATTAATAATCTTGTAATAACGTGTTAAGCCATCACGGTAAAAGGTCATATCTCTTTACCTTTAATCTTATAAATAACAAATACTGTCAAATGATCAAACTTATAGGTGTCATAGCACTAGTTGCGGGAGCAATATTACTTGTTTTAGGAATTCTTGGAATTTTCGGGAGTCTAGAAACAGGTATAAGTCCGTGGGCATTTACTATATTAGGTTTGATCTTTTTCTTCTCTGGTATCTCTCTATTAAAACATATAAAAGATACAGATACACTAGATAAATAAAAAAAATTGTGCGTAGCTTAGTAATTCAATTTTATACTAAAAATGAGTACAAGACCTTTTCACCTCGCTATACCTGTAGATAATTTAGAAAAAGCACGCGCATTCTATCGCGATATACTTGACCTACCTGAAGGCCGCAGTAGCGACCACTGGGTAGATTTTAACTTTTTTGGACATCAGTTAGTGATTCATTACAAGGAAAAATCTACTGTAGATGAAGTGCATAATAAAGTAGATGGTAAAGCGGTACCAATTCCTCATTTTGGAGTTGTACTCGCTTGGGAAGATTTTGAAGCATTTGCCGAAAAAATAACACCACACGTAGATTTTGTAATAGAACCTTATGTACGCTTTAAAGGTCTAACGGGAGAGCAAACTACAATGTTCTTCTATGACCCTTGCGGTAATGCGCTTGAGTTTAAAGCCTTTAGAGACGACTCTCAAATATTTGCCAAATAATATATGCAAACACTCAAACCTAACCTTTTACGACAGTTCTTTATCATCTTTTTAATCATTCTATTTGGGTGGTTAATATTTAAAGAGATGGCAACCTATCTATCAGGTATACTCGGTGCGATTACACTCTTTGTTTTGTTACGTAAGTGGCAAGGACACTTAGTAAAAAAAAGAAAATGGAATTCTAGCGTTGCTGCTTGCGTTCTTATGGCAGGCTCATTTCTTGTAATACTCGTACCTATTGCTGGACTTGTATTAATGCTCACCTCAAAAATTAGTAAAGCGGTAGAAAATAGTGGCAAAGTAATAAACATTGTAAAAACAGAAATGGCAGATATAGAGTCTCGCTTTGGTCTCGATATCGCAAGCTCCATAGACACCAGTTCTGTAACAGACTGGATAAGTAGTAACCTTCAAGGGCTCGCCGGTGGGACCTTTAATGTATTTATCGCCATAGGTCTTATGTATTTTATGCTGTACTATATGCTTACTAATAGAAGGACTTTTAGAGAGTCTATGCTAGAGTATATACCGCTCAGTGAGAAAAACTTAAAACTCATAGGTAGAGATAGTCAGGAGCTTGTAAAGTCAAATGCCATAGGCATACCACTAGTAGCATTACTGCAGGGACTTGTGGCACTTATAGGCTTTTTAATACTTGGCGTAGAAGATCCCTTTTTCTGGTTTGCAATTGTCACCGTTGGGTCTATGATACCATTTGTAGGTACCGCCTTAGGTATCGTACCAGTGTGTATCATTCTATACGCTGCTGGTGACATCTGGCAAGCCATCGTGATGGTTATCTATGGTACAGTCGTAGTGGGCTCTACAGATAATCTTTTTAGACTCGTGATTCAAAAGCGACTGGCAGACGTTCACCCACTTATTACCATTATAGGAGTTATCGTAGGTGTGCCTTTATTTGGATTTATAGGTCTCATTTTTGGACCTATTGTAGTGAGTATTTTTCTACTTATTGTAAAAATATACAAACAAGAATATGGCAAGGAAGTGCCTTCAAAACAAGAAGAGGTACTCTAAGTATCTGATTTTATAAGGTTACGCTTTCGCGAAAGCGGACTCACCCGCACCACTTCTATATTATTCAAAAATTCCTATCTTTCGCCACACAAAAACCATCATAAATGAAGATATTAGGTATCGACATAGGCGGAACGGGAATAAAAGGTGTCCCTGTAGATCTGGAAACAGAAGAGTATATAGGTGAACGTTTTAGAATAGAAACCCCGCGCCCTGCAAAACCTAAGGCTGTAGCAGATTGTGTACAGCAACTCGTAGACCACTTTAACTGGACAGGACCTGTAGGAATAGGGTTTCCTACCGTTATCGTAGATGGTAAAGCTATGGCATATGGTAATATGCACAAGAGCTGGATGGGTGTACAGATAGATGAACTTTTTTCTGAAAAAACCGGTTTACCTTGCTCTGTTATAAACGATGCAGATGCCGCAAGTCTCGCCGAAGTTAGATACGGAGCCGGAAAAGATTTAAAAGGTCTGGTAGCCGTGATTACAGTGGGTACAGGTATAGGCTCTGGACTTTGCTATAACGGTAAACTCATCCCAAATTTTGAATTTGGCCGTATTCCATATAAGAAGAAACCTATTGAAAAGTATGCAGCAAACTCTGTAAGAAAGGAAGAAAAACTTACTTTTAAAGAATGGGCAGAGCGCTTTAATTTCTTTCTTAAAAATGTAGAGTTAATATGTACACCTAACCATTACATAATAGGCGGTGGTATAAGTAAGCATATGGCAGAGTTTGAAAGATATCTTACTACAGATATTCCTATTGTTGCGGCAAAAACTAAGAATCACGCTGGCATTATAGGAGCTGCTTGTGGCTATCTAGATAAACTAGAGCGCTAGTCTTGTGTTCATATCCAATACAACTCCATATTTTAGTTAACAATTGTTACGTGCAGGCGTTACTTCTTTTGCTTATTTTTAGAGTCTAACAACTCAAAAAATAGCTTATAGAATGCGCTTACTACTCGTACTTATTACCCTACTATTAAGTAGCCTATCTACACTCGCACAAAGCGGAAAGGTAGATATGGATTACTATTTACCTACAGATGTCACTTATAATCCAAATATCCCTACACCAGAAAGTGTTTTAGGCTACACACCTGGAGAGTGGCACGTGAGTCACGACAAGTTATCAGAATATATGCGCACGCTTGCAGCAGCAAGTGACCGTATGACTATAGAAAGTCGAGGAACTACCTTTGAGGGAAGACCTATTTTATTACTAACGGTCACCTCACCTAGTAATCACTCCAATATTGAAAACATACGCAAGGAACACGTAAAACTGGTAGAAGATGGCAGTGCTAGCTTGAGTACAAGCAATATGCCTATTGTAGTATACCAAGGGATGTCTATACACGGTAATGAACCTTCTGGCGCAAATGCAGGGCTTATAGCTGCATACTATCTCGCTGCCGCTCAAGGACCTAAAATAGATGCACTACTAGATAACACCATTATACTTTTTGACCCATCTTTTAATCCAGATGGTTTACAGCGTTTTGCTTACTGGGCAAATACAAATAAGAGTATAAACATAAATGCAGACCCTCAAGACCGCGAGTATGACGAGGTATGGCCAGGTGGTCGTACTAACCACTACTGGTTTGATATGAATAGAGACTGGCTTCCAGTACAACTACCAGAGTCAAGAGCCCGTATTAAGACATTTCATAACTGGTATCCTAACATTCTTACAGATCATCACGAGATGGGATCTAACAGTAGCTTTTTCTTTCAGCCAGGTATACAATCTCGTACACACCCGCTCACACCTGCACTTAACCAAGAACTCACAAAGCAAATAGGGAACTACCACGCGGCAGCCCTAGATAAAATAGGCAGCTTTTACTATACAGAAGAGAGTTTTGATGATTTTTACTACGGTAAAGGATCTACCTTTCCAGACATAAATGGTGGTATAGGTATTCTCTTTGAGCAAGGAAGTAGCCGTGGCCACGCTCAAGAAACAGAAAACGGTTTACTTGAGTTTCCGTTTACGATACGTAACCAGTTTACAGCTATATTATCTACCCTTGAGGCTGCACAAGGTATGCGCAAGCAATTACTAGACTATCAACGTGACTTTTTTAAGAACGCTCGAGGCGAAAAAGGAAGTGGCGCATATGCTTTTGGTAGTGAGAAAGATGCAGGTAGCGCATATCACCTAGCAGAGGTGCTTAAAAGACATCAAATAAAAGTACACGAGGTTGCACAAGACTTCTCGCAAGATGGAGCAAACTTTAAAAAAGGAATGAGCTACATCGTCCCAAAAAACCAAAGACAGAGCCGCCTCATCAAAGCGATGTTTGAAAAGCGTACTACCTTTCAAGATAGTTTGTTTTATGATATAAGTGCTTGGTCTTTCCCACTCTCTTTTGGTGTAGATTTTACAGAAAATGCATCTTTAAGCAAAGCTGGCAACGAGATACAAGATTTAAAAAGAAAACCTGCCCCAGCTGTAGGCACTAGTACCTATGCATACCTTATGGAGTGGCACGATTACTACACCCCTAAGGCCCTCAATACCATACTTAATAAAGGTATAAGAGCAAAGGTGGGTATGCAAAAATTTAGTGTAGAAGGCATCTCTTATGACTATGGTACCATTATGATACCTGTGCAAAATCAATCGCTTAATAAGCAAGAGCTAGCAAGTTTTATAAATGAAGTTGCACAAGATGCAAACGTAACCATCAAGGCAGTAAGTACGGGCCTCACAGAAGGTATAGATCTTGGTAGTAACCAGTTTAGAGCATTAGAGCCTGCTCGCGTAGCAATGATAGTAGGTGAAGGTATCAACCCGTATGATGCAGGAGAGATGTGGCACCTATTTGACACACGTTACAATATGCGTATCACAAAAATTGATACTAAAGATTTAGGTCGCGCAGACTTGTCTAGATATACAGATATTATCTTACCTAATTTATGGGGTAATGCTATAAATAAAGGCAACACAGATAAGATAAAACAGTGGGTGCGATCTGGAGGAACCCTCATAGGTTATAAAAACGTAGCAAACTGGTTTGAAAGAAATAAGATGCTAGACATAGATTTTGTAAAAACTAAAAATCCTGCAAAAAACGTGAGCTTTGAGCAACGTAGAGATTTTACAGGAGCACAAGTAATAGGAGGTGCAATTTTTGAAGCAAAGCAAGATCGCTCACACCCTATTAACTTTGGATATACGGGTGATAAAGTATCTCTTTTTAGAAACACTACGCTATTTATAAAAGCAGATTCCACAAGTTACAAGAACCCTATACAGTACACAAAATCACCGTTACAAGCTGGATACATCTCTAAGATTAATCTTAAAGCTATCCCAGAGACGAGACCTTTTGTACACCAGAGTACGGGTCGTGGTGAGGTAATTTTATTTACAGATAATACAAACTTTAGAGCCTTCTGGTATGGAACAAACAAACTGCTTATGAATGCTATTTTCTTCGGGAGTGAGATGTAATATTTATTAAAAAAACTCAATCTCAGATAATGAAAATAGATTATTCAACAAAGACAACGACACAACTGGTCTCTAGCTTAAATATGATTAAGGTGCTTATTGTTGCCCTACTCATCATCTTATCATTACTTATAGGCATATCTATTTATGGTATGCTCACAAAGGACAATAATGCCACATTTATAGCAACACTAGCGGTAGGCTTATGCTGTTCAGCAACATTGCCTATGCAGTTTATTTCAAAAAAAGCAATCAAGGCAGAATTAATAAAGAGAGAAGAGACATTATAAATAGAAATGTATTACGCTTTCGCGAAAGCGTACTCAACTCAATTATTTTTATAACTTTACACCACATTATGATTTTAGTCACAACATATAAACTTACCTCGTGCACACTGCTGCGCCAGACTTGATATGTTGTCACTATATGATTATAAGAAGTAACGATATTAAAGAGTCCGGCCACCACGCTGGACTCTTTATATTTATGGGCAAGCGTAGGTCTTAACAAGCTAACCAACCAACTGTATGAAAACACTGCTACGCAATTACCTTAAAACCTTTGATGGCCTATCAAGAGAAATCTGGTGGCTGTCACTCATCACGCTCATTAATAGATCTGGGGCGATGGTTATCCCGTTCTTGTCTATTTACCTCAATAAGAGTTTACACTTTAGTCTACAAAACGTCGCGTGGATAATGACTTCGTACGGTCTAGGTTCTTTTGCTGGTGCTTGGATAGGCGGTAAACTAAGTGATGTAATAGGGTATTATAAAGTCATCTTATTAAGCCTGCTCCTTACTGGTATTAACTTTTTATGGGTAATGCACGTAGAGAGTTTCTGGATGATGTGTATTTCATTCTTTGTTCTTATTGCTGTGGCAGATATGGGACGCCCTGCTTTTTTTGTAGCACTAAGCGCCTACTCAAAACCAGAAAATAAAACCCGGTCATTAACGCTCATTAGGCTCGCAATTAATCTAGGGTTTTCTGTGGGGCCAGCTATAGGTGGTTTTCTTATAGCACTCGCTGGCTATAAGACATTGTTTTATGTAGATGGCATCACCTGTTTGCTTGCGGGTGTACTTATGATGCAAGTACTCAACCCTAAAAAAGTAAAAGAACTAGATAAAGAAGTCGTGGTTCAAAACCCAGTAAAACCTCTCAAGGATACGCCTTACGTATTATTCTTAATAGCACTTGCGCTTTTTGGAATCATATTTGTACAATATTTTTCTACTGTACCGCTTTATTACAAGGATGCCTATAAACTTGATGAAGACGCCATAGGTCTCATACTAGCGCTTAATGGCGCACTCATTGTTGTATTTGAAATGCCACTCATAGCCTGGATGGAAAAAAAGGCGCTTACTAACGTGCAAAGCACCATTGTAGGTTTGCTTATGACGGGTGCAAGTTTTCTATTACTGCTGTGGGAGACTTGGGTAGGTGTGGTTGTGATAGGTATGGTAATCGCAACCTTTGGAGAGATGATTTCCTTTCCTTTTAGTAACAAATTTGCGTTAGACAGATCTAAGCTAGGGAGACAAGGAGCATATATGGGTGTTTACAGTATGTCATTTTCTGTAGCTCATATTTTTGGTCACAACAGTGGGATGCAAATTACTGCATATTATGGCTTTCAGACCACTTGGATATTTTTGATAGGGCTCACGCTTATTGCTTGGCTTCTACTCTACATTGTAAAGAGAATGCTTGCCAAAGAAACCCTTTGAGAACTCGTATCTTTATCATTAAAAAGAGAACCTAATGAAATACTATATACTACTACTTACAACGCTTATATTAATAGGTTGCAATACAGAACCTAAAACTATAGAACAGCCCGCTGTTACTAATAAGATTGATAACGCTTTCGCGAAAGCAAAACCAGTACTAGACTCAACGCGGTACAATGTAGCCTTCTTAATTATGGATGGTACTTTTAACACAGAGCTTACGGCACCTTTTGACATTTTTCAGCATACTATTTATCGAGAGAATATAAAAGCGATGAATGTTTTTACAGTAGCAAATACTCTACAACCCGTGCGTACCTTTGAGGGGATGTATCTCCTACCAGACTTTGACTATACTAGCGAAGACCTACCTAAAATAGATATACTAGTTGTACCAAGTGCAGAGCATCACCTAGATACAGATCTGGAGGATGAAGCGCTCATTAACTTTGTAAAAAAAGTAGATAAAGAAGCTATGTATGTAACCTCACATTGCGATGGTGCTTTTGTACTAGCAAAGGCAGGTTTACTAGACAACAGTGTCTCAACGACCTTCCCGAGTGACATCGATAAGATGCGCGAGACGTTTCCTAATCTTGATATTAGGAAAGATATATTATTTGTACACGATGGGAAGTATATCACCTCTGCTGGAGGTGCTAAAAGTTTTGAAGCCGCTCTCTATCTCACCGAACTTCTTTACGGCGCAGAAATTGCAAGATCACTAGCCGGAGGATTAGTGATAGACTGGAAACTAGATGATGTACCGCACCTCATAACAAAGTAATAATATGGAAAATTCAAAAATCACTACCGTCATATTTGACTTAGGAGGCGTTCTCATAGACTGGAGCCCCGAGTATGTATATCTCAAAGAATTTAGAGGCGATCGAGAGAAAATGGACTGGTTTTTAGAACACGTTTGTGCTTGGGACTGGAATGTAAATCAAGATGCAGGCTATCCATTAGAAAAAGCAACCAAAGAGCGTATAGCGATGTTTCCAGAATATGAAGAGCTCATAAAAATGTATTACGGCCGCTGGGAGGAGATGCTCGGTTTTACACACCTAGACACGCTCAAAATATTAAAAGAACTAGTAGATAATCCAGACTATAGAGTGCTAGCATTAACAAACTGGAGCGGAGAGACCTTTCCTGTTGCGCTAGAAAAGTTTCCTTGGCTGCAGTGGTTTGAAGGAATTCTAGTCTCTGGTGATGAGGGTACACGCAAACCTTTTAAAGAAATTTACGACCTTATGCTAGACAGGTATCATATTAATCCAGCAGAGGCTGTTTTTATAGATGACAGTCTTAACAATGTTGAGGGCTGTAAACGCTCTGGCATAGCCGGAATTCATTTTAAAAATGCAAAAACTCTAGCTGTACAACTTAGAACACTAGGTGTACACGTAACTTTACAATAATTATATAATGATTAAAATATATCACAATCCTCGTTGTACAAAAAGTAGACAAGGTCTAGCGTTGCTAGAAGAATCTGGAAAAGAATTTGAAGTAATCAAGTATCTTGATACTTCTCTTAGTACAGAGCAACTTAATGAGATTATAAATATACTTGATATTAAACCCATAGAGCTAGTTAGAAAAAATGAAGCCATCTGGAAAAGTGATTATAAAGGAAAAGACCTCACAGATGCTCAAATAGTGGCTGCGATGAGTGAAAATCCAAAATTAATTGAGCGTCCCATTGTAATTCTCGATAAAAATGGCGTTATTGGTAGACCAACAGAGTTAATTAATGAACTCTTAGAGAAATAAATAACTACAATTTTAAGACATTATGAAATCAATAGTCACTCTAGCCATCGTTGCTTTTCTTGGTATGACAACCGTACAAGCACAAAAAGTTGCAAATGCGCCAGTACAAAAAGAAAAAGTAAGCCAGATTGATATGCTTGCTCAAAAATTAAACCTTACAGCAGAGCAAAAGGCAAATGTTGCAAAGACTCTTACAGGTTTTAAAGCTACAGAAGATAGACTTAAAGCTAGTAATATGAATGCGACAGACAAGCAAGCAGCACTAGACAAAGTGGCAAGTCGTAAAAACGGAAACTTAAAAACATACCTCACAGATGAGCAGTATGCTATGTATGTGAAGCTTACACAGCTTTAAGAATAAAACAACATAATTTAAAAGGCCAAATTTAATTCAGTTTGGTCTTTTTTCTTGCAATAATTCTAATACGCAGCATATCAAGATAATATGCCTAACATAAAAAAGCCACTCGTACGAGTGGCTTTTTTACTATAAGTATCATAATACTCTATGCATCCTTATGCATAAAGGCTTGCTTTGCAAGTAAAACTTCATCTGTCTCTACGTGATCATCATCAGGTACACAGCAATCTACTGGACATACGGCAGCACACTGTGGCTCTTCGTGAAAACCTTTACACTCAGTACACTTATCTGGTATAATATAGTAAATCTCATCGCTCACTGGCTCTTGCGCCTCGTTTGCATCTACTTCTTTACCGTTAGGTAGTACTACATTTCCTTCCAGATCTGTACCATCTGCATAGCGCCAGTCATCTGCTCCTTCATATATTGCCGTATTAGGACATTCTGGCTCGCAGGCACCGCAGTTTATACATTCGTCTGTTATGATAATTGCCATAGGTTTCTTTTTGGGTAACTTTGCACAAAAATAATGCCTAGCCATCGATTTGCCAAAACACTATGACGCTTCAACAAAGAATTAACGCTTTTAGTAAACTCGGGACTTTCTTGAGTCAGTTCTCACGTACTAATATTACTCAAAAAGAGGGAGTTGCACACAATGACCTATTTTTTGACGGAATGAAACATCAGTTTAAACTCGCGCGAGAAAACAACGGGTGGTTTACGCAAGAAAATATTCTTTTTGCACTTGAGGGATGGGCAGCACTCCTTACCGAAGAAAAGCTTAGCGAGTGGATGAGCGGTTATAATGACGCTTTCGCGAAAGCGCAATCCCAAAAAACCGTTGCTATCATAATGGCAGGTAATATCCCGCTAGTAGGTTTTCACGACTTTTTATGTGTACTTATTGCAGATCAAAACGTCGCAATAAAACAATCTTCAAACGATAAGCACCTACTACCCTACCTAGCCAAATATCTGGAATATGTAGCTCCAGACTTTAAAGGTCGTATCTCATTTACAGAAGAAAAATTACCCGCACACGATGCTGTGATTGCTACGGGAAGTGATAATACAGCAAGATATTTTGAATATTACTTTGGTAAGAAGCCTAACATTATAAGAAAAAACAGAAACTCTGTTGCCATACTTACGGGTGATGAGAGTGAAGAGCAACTTAAAGCGCTAGGAGAAGATATATTTAGATACTACGGTCTAGGCTGTCGCAATGTATCTAAATTACTTGTGCCAGAAGGATATAACTTTGACGCTTTTTTTAAAGCTATCTACTCGTGGAGCGATGTGATGAATGACGCAAAGTATGCAAATAACTATGACTATAATAAGGCAGTATACCTTATGAGTCTTTTTGACCTACTAGAAAATGGTTTTTTAATGCTTAAGGAAGATGAAAGTTATGGCTCTCCTATTGCTACGTTATTTTATGAAAAATATGAGTCAAAAGAATCTCTTGATTTAAAACTTTCTCAAGATGTAGATAAAATACAGTGCATTGTAGGTGATGATAAAAATCTACAAGGTTTTACATCACTTATACCATTTGGAAAGACTCAAAAACCGAATCTTCAAGATTATGCCGATGGAGTTGATACTATTGCATTTTTAGTATCGATTTTGCCATAATTTTATCATTTTATCTATAATATTCTATGGGGTTTTGAGCATCTTTGCATTTCAAAATTAGCATAAAATGAAGAAGCACAACTTTAGCGCAGGACCTTGTATTTTACCTCAAGATGTTTTTAAAGAAGCATCACAAGCCATATTAGATTTTAATGATTCTGGTTTATCCATACTAGAAATTTCCCACAGAAGTAAAGACTTTGTAGATGTTATGGATGAGGCTAGACAGCTAGCCTTAGAGCTATTGGGTCTAGAGGGTAAAGGGTATAAAGCGCTCTTTTTACAAGGAGGTGCGAGTACACAGTTTTTAATGACTGCATATAACTTATTGCAATCGAAGGCTGGTTATATAAATACCGGTACTTGGAGCGATAAAGCAATAAAGGAAGCTAAGCTTTTTGGGGAGATTGTAGAGGTAGCATCTAGTAAAGAGGCAAACTTTAATTACATACCTAAAGGATACTCAATTCCAGAAGGACTAGATTATTTACACCTTACAAGTAACAATACCATCTTCGGAACACAGATAAAGGATTTTCCTGAAGTAGACTGTCCTCTTATATGTGATATGAGTAGTGACATCTTCTCTAGAGAGATAGATTTTGGACAATTTGATCTTATCTACGCAGGTGCTCAAAAAAATATGGGACCAGCAGGTACAACACTTGTTGTTATAAGCGAGGATATCTTAGGTAAAGTGACACGTCAAATACCTTCTATGCTCAATTATGAAACGCATATAAGCAAAGGAAGTATGTTTAACACACCTGCTGTCTATGCAGTATATGTCTCTATGCTTACAATGAGATGGCTTAAAAACTTAGGAGGTGTAAAAGCTATTGAGGAGATTAATGATCGTAAGGCAACCTTACTTTATAGTGAGATTGAGCTTAACCCATTATTTAAAGGATTCGCTGCCAAAGAAGATAGATCTACAATGAATGCTACTTTCTCACTTACAGATGGAGATCTTAAAGATGCCTTTGATGCTATGTGGAAGGAAGCTGGTATAAACGGTCTTAATGGACACAGAAGTGTAGGAGGCTACAGAGCATCTATGTATAATGCACTATCTATGGACAGTGTAGGTGTACTAGTAGACGTAATGAGTGAGCTAGAAAGAAAAGCATAATTTAAAAAAAACGCATACAACACTATATACTATGAAAGTATTAGCAAACGACGGAATATCACAAACAGGAATTGACGCACTTACCGCAGGAGGCTTTGAAGTAATTACTACAAACGTAGCTCAAGATCAACTTGAGAACTATATTAACACAAATGAGATAGATGTTATACTTGTGCGTAGTGCAACCACAGTGCGTAAAGAGTTAATAGACGCTTGCCCATCTATAAAAGTTATAGGCCGTGGTGGGGTAGGTATGGATAACATTGATGTACAATATGCACGTGATAAAGGACTTCACGTGATTAATACACCAGCAGCATCTTCGGCATCTGTTGCAGAGCTTGTTTTTGCACACCTCTACAACGGCGTACGTTTTCTATTTGACTCAAACCGAAATATGCCTCTAGATGGTGATACAAAATTTAAAGGATTAAAGAAAGCTTACGCGAAAGGAACCGAGCTACGTGGTAAAACACTTGGTGTTATTGGTTTTGGACGTATAGGTCAAGAAACTGCAAAAATTGCTCTTGGTGTAGGGATGAAAGTAATCTTTCACGACCCATTTACAGAAGAGGCTACTGTTGAAGTTCCTTTCTTTGATGGACAGTCAGTTTCATTTACAATAAAATCTTCTTCAAAGGAAGAGGTATTAAAATCTGCAGATTTTGTGACTCTTCACGTTCCTGCACAAAAGGACTATGTAATAGGTAAACCAGAGTTTGAGCTTATGAAAGATGGAGCAGCAATTGTAAATGCAGCTCGTGGTGGCGTTATTGATGAAGTAGCTCTTATCGCAGCTTTAGACAGTGGTAAATTATCATTTGCAGGTCTTGACGTTTTTGAGAACGAACCTACTCCAGCTGTACAAGTTCTTATGAATCCTAAAGTGAGCCTTACACCACACATAGGTGCGGCAACTAGTGGAGCTCAAGATCGCATAGGTACAGAGCTAGCAGAACAGATTATGAGTATTTTAAAATAATGCAAGAACATCAAACATTTGATTTCTAAATTGAATTAATTTGCTTTTTATCGATAAAAACAAGCAAACCATCCTTTTGGATGGTTTTTTTATGGCTGTTTGTCAAACCGCTTAGATTAATTCGTAAATTGAAAACTCACAATTAAAACTAAAATAATATGTCAGGATTACTAGATCTACTTAATGGACCAATAGGAAAAACGCTCATCCAAGGAGCTAGCGCAAAAGCTGGACAATCTGAAGGAGATACTGCAAACGTATTAAGTATGGCTTTGCCAGTACTTATGGGTGCAATGAAAAAAAATGTACAAACCCCAGAAGGTGCTGCTGGATTAATGGGAGCTTTAAGTGGAAAACATAGTGGTGGTATTCTTGACCAACTAGGAGATCTTATGGGTAATGGAGGACCTAGTGATGACGTATTACAAGATGGTGCAGGTATTTTAGGACACTTGCTAGGTGGTAAACAGCCACAAGTAGAAAACGCACTAAGTAGTAAAACAGGTGTAGATGCTGGTTCTATCGCACAAATACTCAAAGTTGCTGCTCCAGTACTTATGGGTGTGTTAGGAAAACAAACACAGCAAAATAATGTAAGCGATGGTAGTGGTATGAATGCACTTCTAGGAAGTATGCTAGGAGGGCAACCACAAGAAAACCAAAGCCTTATTACAACACTACTAGACTCAGACGGGGACGGTAGCATCCTTGACGATGTAGCTGGTATGGTATTAGGAAGTAATAAAGGAAAAGGTGGTATAGGAGGCCTACTAGGTGGTCTTTTTGGAAAATAAGATTATTACCATTTAAGATAGTAAAAGGATGCCTATGTAGGCATCCTTTTTTTTGTTCCCTAAGTGTAAAGCCAGGTTCACTCAATGGTGATACTATTAATGAATGCCGCATTCTAAATTTACAATGTACAATTATCAAGCTATCGTTAATACCTTATTAATTGCTACAGAAATTATTTGTAAAACCATTAACTTTAGTATTATGAAAAAACTATGTTACACACTACTACTCACAGCGCTCATTATAGGATGCGCCAGCACCTCAAAAAAACAAGACATTACAAATAGCTCAAAGGCTATGTCTGACACAGTACGCATCGCAAATGATAGTCTTGAATACGAGATTATAATTATAGAACCTGGATTTAATCAGTGGCTAGTCACACAACCCCCTAGAGGTTATTATGAGCAGTTCTGGCTTGAGAATAGAAATGTAATTTTTGTAAATGAATATAATAATCGCGTAGTAAATACAACGCAGTATGACCCTAACCTTTACATACAACAAATAGATTACCAGCGTGGTATAGACTACGGTTATGAAGTAAACTACTTGTTATATAACTGGTTTGAATATTTTCAACAACGTAACAACCAGAAACTACGATAATCGTATTTTTGCAGCGCTATGGAAAACTTTAAAACGCGCTGGGAAATCACAAAAAACTGGCAATTTATTCACGTTATACTGGGATTAATTGCCAGTTTCATATCGGCTTTCTTACTTTCGAAAGCTATTATTTCAAAATTTTTAGAAGCAACTTCTATTACCTATCTAGTGCTTCTCTCGCTCGGTACACTCCTACTCACCTACCTTATCATTAAATTTACCCTGTGGTTATTTACAAAATTATATGACAGATGGGGCGTTAGTTATAGATGGGAGCTTATTGCAATTTTTCTTGCCTTTGCCGTAACTGGCTCAACAGCAGGTAGGTTATCTAACCCTTTAATGGAAATTATAGGCTTAGATAAAAATCTCACTAGTGGGTGGATTTATTGGCCTGTTAGAATCTTGTTAATTTTCCCAATATATCAAGTGTTATTAGTGATATTTGGTTGGTTATTCGGTCAGTACACATTCTTTAAGGCATTTGCCATAAAAATGGTTTCTAGAATGGGATTAGGCTTTATATTTACAAAATAGATTTTGAAAGAACAGAGACCACATAATTTACAACGCGCAGCTGCATTTCTTATAATGCTTGCTTTTCTATTACCTGCGCTTGTCTCTTTCATACACAGTACAGAAAACCACACACATTACGATACCTGTTCATTTGGTAATAAAACTCACGTACACGAGAAGAAGCTAGATTGTGATCTAGGAGATCTTCATATTGTAAAAGAAGGAGTTTACGCTTTCGCGAAAGCGTACCAAACAACTACAATTTTAATAAAAAAAAGTAATGATGTAGAGTTAATTACATCATACACAACCACAGTCATAACATCTTCAGACCGTGGACCACCGTTTTGTTAAGCATTGAATAACATTCAATAATTAGCAAAACAATTTTTATGAAATTTTATTTATGGCTTAGCATTGCCTTGCTGAGCATTACAGCTACAGCACAAGAGTGCTCGTACACCTTATCTGGATACATTATAGATTTACACGATAATGAAGTGCTTGAAGAAGCAACCATTATTATAGTAGGTTCTGAGCAATCTGTGATAACAGATGCTCAAGGAAAATATGTGATTACAGATCTTTGTGAGGACCAGTATACATTACAGGTATCTCATCCTGCGTGTGAGACACAACTTGTAAAAGTAACTGTAAGCGGTAATACAACTCGAACTATTAATATGGAGCATCACCTGGAGTCTCTAGGCGATGTAGAGATTGTTGCACACGCTCATAAAAGTAAAAGCCGTACAGCGACAGAGAGTGTGGTAGACCACAACATCTTAGAAAATAATAGCGCAGCATCATTAGGTGATGCGCTTAAAAACCTAAGTGGTGTTACCTCATTAAACACGGGAAACTCTGTTGTAAAACCTGTAATACAAGGGCTACACTCTAGTAGAGTAGTACTTATTACAGAGGGTACGAGATTGCAAGATCAAGAATGGGGTGTAGAACACGCACCTAACATAGATGTAAATGCAGCTGGTGAAATCACAGTTATTAAAGGAGCGGCAGGATTGCAATATGGTGGTGATGCTATAGGAGGCACCATTATCATAGAGCCAGAGCAGGTACCTGTAAAGGATACCCTTTTTGGACGAACAATTATTACCGGTGCGACCAATGGTCGTGGAGGTTCTCTGACTACTTCTTTGATAAAATCATATAATAACGGCTGGTATGGCGGCATAAATGGAACTTTAAAACGCTTTGGGGATTTTGAAGCGCCAGATTATGTACTAAGTAACACAGCTTTGTATGAGAGAGACCTTTCTGTACGTATAGGAGTTAATAAATATCGTTATGGTGTAGAGGCTAGCTACTCGATTTTTGACAAAGAATCTGGTATTTTACGCTCATCGCACGTAGGTAATGCTGCAGATCTCTCGGTTGCTATAAACAGCCAAGAGCCCTTTGTAGTGGAGCCATTTACGTATGATATTAATGCTCCAAGACAGGAGGTACAACATCAAATTGCAAAACTAAAGTCATTTTATCGCTTTGATAACTTTGGGAAGTTAAGTGCTCAGGTAGATTACCAGCGCAATAACAGACTTGAGTTTGACATACGTCGCGACAGCGATGACTTGAGACCATCTATTGATCTACAACTTGAAACTATAGGAGGAAAAATAGATTTTGACTACACGGCAGATAATACCATTACCGCAAAGGTGGGTGTTTCTGGAAGGTACCAAGATCACTTTCCCGACCCCTTTACTGGAGTAAGAAGACTAATACCAGATTACCAAGGTTATGACTTTGGCATCTATGCGTTAGGTTCTAAAGACTTTGGAAAGTGGACTATAGAGGCAGGTGCAAGATATGATTACAACCGCATCAATGCAGAGAAGTTTTACATCACTAGCCTCTGGGAATCCAGGGAATATGATGTAAACTTTGCTCAGTTTGTAGTTGAAGAATTTGAAAATCAAATATTTGTAAAACCAGAATTTGAATATCATAATTTCTCAGCAACAGCAGGAGCCTCGTATGAGGTAAATGATGCGACTACGGTTTCCTTAAACTACGCACTAGCATCGCGCTCGCCTAATGTGTCAGAATTATTTTCTGATGGATTACACCAGAGTGCTGCCCGTCTAGAGCTAGGTGACCTAAGTTTTAATCAAGAAGTCGCAAATAAAATTTCATTAAATTTTACAAGATCTACAGACACTTGGAGTTTTACTATTGCTCCGTTTGCAAACTTTATTGAGGATTTTATCCTCATAGAGCCTACAGGCGTACAGCAAACCTTAAGAGGTAGTTTTCCAGTATGGGAGTATAGACAGACACAAGCTAGACTGTTAGGTTTTGACATAGATAACAACGTTCAAGTAACAGATCGTTTTGAATTTTCTAACCAGTTTTCACTGGTAAAAGGAAAGGATGTAACCTTTGACAAAGCTTTAATTAATGTGCCATCGGCGAGTACGCGTAACAGTGTTACGTATACAATGCCGTCTGTAAATAACTTAAAGCTGTCACTTGAGAGTAACTATGTATTTCGTCAAAATGAATTTCCAGACACAAACTTTGACGTTTTTCTACCTGAGACTAACACAACAGAGTTAGTAGATATAAGCACACCTCCCGATGCGTATCATCTTCTCAACTTTAGAAGCTCTATTGATTTTGCAATAAATGACAAGAGCAATCTTAATGTAGGTCTTATGGTAAACAATCTATTTGACACCTCTTACAGGGAGTACTTAAATCGCCAGCGCTATTTTGCAGACGATCTAGGTAGAAATGTTTTATTACAACTTAAAATTAATTATTAAATCTACGCTTTCGCGAAAGCGTAATAACACACAAACAATGAAAAACTTTAGAAATTACACACTTATCGCCCTTACTGCCATTAGCCTTGCAGCTTGTTCTAGTGATGATGACGGAGATATTCCAGAAATAATCAACGAAGAAGAGGTAATAACAACCTTAAATCTTACACTACAGTCTGGCGCAGAAACGATCGTTCTTACATCACAAGATCTTGATGGAGATGGTCCTAACGCACCTACAATTACAGTCTCTGGCAACTTAGATGTAAGCACTGTTTATAACGGTACTGTAGAGTTTCTTAACGAAACAGAAAGCCCAGCAGAGGATATTACCGAAGAGGTAGAAGAAGAGGCAGATGAGCACCAAGTATTTTATACACCGAGCTCTGGAGTAGATGCAGCGATTGCATACGGTAACTTTGATAGTGATAACAACCCGCTTGGTACTGTAATAACACTTACTACTGGAGCAACTGCTGGTACAGGTACACTTACAGTTACCCTACGTCACGAGCCTACTAAGCCTAACGATGGAACGTTAAGTGATGCTGGTGGTGAAACAGATATTCAAGTTACTTTTCCTGTTACTGTTGAGTAATGTAAAGTAAGTATACTTTTATTATTTTATGATGTATGTCCTACTGTTGCGGTGGTGCCTGTGCTCCTTCTTGTTCTGGTTTTTCAAAAAGACTCATTACTGCTCTTCCTAAAAACTCTGTTACATCTCCTGCTATAAGTCCTTCTATACCGTATTGATTTACGGCAACATCTGCTGCTAGACCGTGAAAGTACACTCCCATCATTGCTGCCTCCATAGGGTGGTATCCTTGTGCTAGATGTCCAGTAATGACTCCTGTAAGCACATCTCCAGTTCCCGCTGTAGATAGACCTGGATTACCTGTAGTGTTAATATAAAGCTGCATATCATACACTGTAATAGTATGTGCTCCTTTTATAACTATGATAACATTATGATTTTTTGCAAACTTTGCTGTTTTCTCTAGCTTATCAAAGTCGTCATCCCACTTCCCTACTAGCCTCTCTAATTCTCCTGGATGAGGTGTGAGTATAGATAATGCAGGTACTTGCTTCATAAGTGCAGGTCGCTTTGCTATTATGTTTATAGCATCTGCATCAATAACTAGTGGTGATTTTTGTGATTTTAAGAACGACTCCATCGCGGCAACAGTTTTCTCATCTGTTCCCATACCTGGACCTATAGCAATAGCATTTGCCTCTGTCTGAAAGTCTATCTCTTCAAAAACTTTTCCATTAAAGTTATCCGTTTCAACCATTACTTCTGGTAATGCTGTTTGTAAGATAGGTACCCCTATTTGTGGTACATAAGCAGTTACAAGGCCACTTCCAGCTCTTAGTGCAGCCTTACTGGCAAGCTGTACTGCTCCCATTTTACCAAAGCTTCCTCCTATAATTAAACTATGCCCAAACATCCCTTTATGAGTATACTGTGAGCGACCTTTATACATTTGCTGTATTTCGGGTTTGCTTATGAGCTTCACATTTGTAGGTGTGGTTGCTAGATATTCTGGGTCCAGACCTATATCAATAGTATCCCACATATTTATATACTTCCCTGTTTCTGGTAAAAAGAAAGCAAGCTTAGGAGACATAAAACTCAATACAAAGGTGGACTGTACAACAATATCATCCTTCTCTAAGCCTCTGTCTGCATACATTCCTGAAGGTATATCTATAGATAATGTATAGGCTTTAGACTCATTAATCTTTACAAAGAGTGCTTTTACCCAATCTTCTGGACATCTATTAAGTCCTATTCCAAAAATTCCATCTACCACGATATCTTGCGGACTTATCTCTGGAAAGTTTTCTACTCCCTTAATTATCTCAGGCCATTTTTTTACTTCATTTTTGAGAGCTTCATATGCCTTTAAAAAATCTGTAGATCGCTTATCGTTACAATCTACAATGTATGTATCTACGTTATAGCCATTTTTAAGTAGTAATCTTGCTATAACTAAGGCATCACCACCATTATTACCTATACCACAAAAGACTTTAATAGGTACTGGCTGTCCTTGCAATCGTTTATGCATCCACTCATATACATAACCTCCGGCGCGCTCCATTAGGTTATAAGATGGTATACCCTCCTTCTCTATTGTTACTTTGTCTGCTTCGTATAGTTGTTTAGAACTAAAAATCTTCATAAGTATAGGTGTTAATGAGCGTCTTTGCTCACAGTCATTAGTATAAGTAAGTGTATTATCAAAATAATGATAAGATCTATGTTCTATCATTAAATAAGAGAGAAAACTTTATAGAAATTATCACATTTACAATAAAGCAAGGATTGTTTATGGTTATTTATGATATCCGTAAAACTAAATTCTCTGCATTGCCTGTTTAGGTAAAAGTAATACATTTACTTCATCACAGACAAGATGATCGAAGCACAAAACATAACTACTTTTTATACTACCTCTATTACTATAGGTACAATTACCCCTATGGGGTATTCTGTATATATATCATTCATTTAGTTTCCGTAGTCGCGGGACACTCTTCACACACAAAAATTAGATTTATTCATTAGTTTTTACTCAGGTAAAAATGACAAAGCATTTGTATATGCGTGTATTAAAATTTGGAGGCACTTCTGTAGGAAGTGTAGAAAACATAGAAAAAACAATTGCCATCGTGGCAAACCAGGCAGCTCAAAGTCCTGTAGCCGTAGTCGTGTCTGCCCTAGGTGGTGTAACAGATTTGTTACTAAAGGCTGGAGCACTAGCAGCCAAAAAAGAAGAGAGCTACAAAGATATTCTTAAAGAAATCTCTCAAAAGCATTTGTCATTTACTGAAACACTTACTGGTAATAACCAAGAAGCTCTCAAAGCGATTACTTTACAAATGTCGCACCTAGAGGATTTACTCAAAGGTATCTATCTTATAAATGAACTCTCTTCAAAAACCTTAGATAAACTAGCCGCTTATGGCGAACTTACAAGTAGCTACATCATAGCCGCTGCATTTGAGCATAAAAGTATAGATGCAAGTCTTAAAGATAGTAGAGAACTTATTATAACAGATGCAAACCACACAAAGGCCGGGGTTCTTTATGAGATTACAAACCAAAACATCACCACATATTTTGCTGAAAAGAAAGCAAAAATCACCGTTCTAGGCGGATTTATCGCACGTACAGAGGCAGGTGATACAAGTACACTAGGTCGTGGAGGATCAGACTTTACAGCAGCAATTATAGCAGCAGCCCTAGATGTAGAGCAACTAGAAATCTGGACAGATGTAAGCGGTATGTTTTCGGCAAATCCAAAGCTGGTAAAACAGGCAAAACCCATACAAGAAATCTCGTACCACGAGGCTATGGAGTTATCACATTTTGGGGCAAAAGTACTCTACCCTCCTACCATTGTACCTGTATTGAGTAAAAACATACCTATCCATATTAAAAATACAATGGCTCCAGAAGAGCCCGGTACACGTATAGGTAATCAAGACACCGCACACCCCAACCCTATTAAAGGAATATCACACATAAGTGATGTAGCTTTATTAACTCTTGAGGGAGCAGGTATGGTAGGTATATCTGGTATCTCAAAACGTTTGTTTGAGGTACTATCGCAACAGCAAGTTAATATCATACTCATTACTCAAGCTTCCAGTGAGCACAGTATCTGTATAGGTGTGATGGAGGCAGATGCCTTACGTGCAAAAACAGCGATAGAAACAGAGTTTGCTTACGAAATATCGTTGCATAAAATTGACCCGGTAATTGTTGAGACGTCTCTAGCAATTATCGCGCTTGTAGGTGAATCTATGAAAAGTCATCAAGGCATCTCAGGAAAAATGTTTTCTACCCTAGGTAAAAACAATGTAAACATACGCGCCATTGCTCAAGGAGCAAGTGAAAAAAATATCTCTGCCGTGATTGCCGAGAAAGATGTAAAAAAAGCACTAAACAGCTTGCACGAAGTATTCTTTGAAGGTAACCGTAAGCAAATAAACCTATTTGTAACAGGTGTAGGTAACGTAGGTGCAAAGCTTCTTGAGCAAATTAACAATCAAAAGCAATACCTTAAAGAGCACCTCAACCTCAACATAAGAGTACTAGGACTCTCTAACAGTCGCAAGATGCTCGTATCGCAAGACCCTATAGATCTCAATAACTGGGAGGCACAACTAGATGGGGGAGAAAAAGCAGATATTTTACGCTTTCGCGAAAGCGTAATAAACCTGAACCAGCGCAACTCAGTTTTTGTAGACATCACCGCAAATGAACCTGTGGCAATGGCATATGAGGAATACTTAAGAAATAGCATTGCCGTGGTTGCTTGTAACAAAATAGCCGCCGCAGGTAAGCAAGAGTATTATGCAAATCTAAAAAGGCTTAGCCGCAAGTACAACGCTCCATTTAAATTTGAGACTAATGTGGGCGCAGGACTGCCTATAATAGACACCTTGCAAAACCTTATTGCCTCTGGTGATAGAATTACTAAAGTGCAAGCTGTACTCTCGGGAAGCTTAAACTTTGTTTTTAACAACTTTAAAAGTGGTGGTAGCTTTTATGATGTGGTACAACAGGCCAAAGAAGAAGGATATACAGAGCCAGACCCACGCATAGATTTAAGCGGTGTAGATGTGGCACGTAAAATTCTAATACTAGCTAGAGAAAGCGGTCTTGAGCTAGAGCTAGAAGATATTGTAAACACACCTTTCTTAACCAAAAACAATCTCGAAAGTACAGACGTTCCTCACTTCTTTGAAACCCTTAAAGAAGATGCAGCACACTTTGAAAAACTAGTTGCCGAAGCTACAGCAGCTGGCAAGCGCCTTAAGTATGTAGCCCAGCTAGATAATGGTAAAGCAAGCGTAGGCTTACAGTCTGTAGGTTCAGACAGTCCGTTTTACAACCTCGAGGGGTCAGATAATATTGTGCTTTTTTACACAGCACGTTATCCAGAGCAACCGCTTATTGTAAAAGGTGCGGGTGCAGGTGGTGACGTTACCGCCAGCGGACTCTTCAGCGATATCATAAGACTTAGATAATTTTAATATGTCTCAACAAACACATAAAGAAAGCGCTAAAACTCGTGATGAGGTACGCATTTTTTGCCCCGCAACTGTTGCAAACGTAAACTGCGGTTTTGATTCGCTAGGTTTTGCCCTTGAGGGCATAGGTGATGAGATGGTGTTTAAAAAAACTACCAAAAAAGGCGTTACTATCACAAAAATTACGGGTGACGATTTACCTATGGAAGCGCATAATAATGTAGCCGGCGTGGCAGGTAATGCAATGCTAGAAGGCATACAAGCAGATTTTGGCGTAGCTATAGAAATTCATAAAAGAATACGATGTGGTTCTGGTATAGGCAGCAGCAGTGCAAGCGCGGCTGGGGCCGTTTACGGTATCAATCAATTACTTGATGAGCCATTATCTAATCTTGAACTCACTCGTTACGCAATGAAGGGTGAAGCACTTGCAAGTGGTAATGAACACGCAGATAATGTGGCTCCTTGTATTTATGGAGGTACAACGCTGGTTACCGGCTACTCCCCTCTTAAAATTATAGCGCTCCCACCTATGGAAACGATATACGTAGGTATACTGCACCCGCATATTACCATAAAAACCAAAGAAGCAAGGGAGATTTTGCCCAAAACGGTACCTCTTGCAGATGCCATTAAGCAATCACAACATCTAGCAGGTTTTGTCGCTTCACTATATGAATGGGATAAAGAACTTTTTACCGAGAGTATACAAGATGTGCTTGTAGAGCCCCACCGCAAGCAATTGATTCCGCATTTTGATGAGATACGCACTATTTCTAAAGAGAACCAATGCATTGCCTTTGGCATATCTGGTAGCGGGCCTAGTATGTTTTGTCTCGCTTTCGCGAAAGCGCATATAGACTCATATCTAGCTAAGAGTGTAGCCTTGTATCAAGAAAACGGTCTCCAAGTAGACAGCTACTCCAGCCGAATTTCTGGCGCGGGTTGCCATATCATATAATACAATAAAAAATGCCGAGCAATTGCCCGGCATTTTCTTTGGTTGGATTGTGAAAGTAATTAATTATTCATTCTGATCATACTTCTCTGCATATCGCTTTGCAAGCTTAGTCTGGTGTGATTCTAAACTAATATCACGACCTTGTATAAAGGCTCTAGATAGATTGTTACCTCTCATATCTAACGCATTGCCATCACTTATAAAAAGTGTCGCATCTTTACCAGGCGCTAGCGTACCGGTTGTAGAAGCTATCCCCATAATCTTAGCAGGATTTAAAGTAATCATTTTAAGTGCATCTTCATCGCTTAACCCAAATTGTGTTACTTGACCTGCATAAAATGGCAGGTTACGCACTTGCCAGTACTCTGCATCATAGCCTAAAGCTACAGTCACACCTGCATCTGTAAGTAACTTTGGTAATTTATAAGGCAGGTCATAATCGTGATCTTCCATAGATGGTAGTCCTTGTACACGTTGTAGTATCACAGGTATGTTTGCCTTAGCTAGTTCTTCTGCTACCTTATAAGATTGGTATCCTCCTACAAGTACTACATTAGTAAGTTGCATCTCTTTGGCAAATGCTATCACATCAAGAATTTGCTTTTGGTCATTTGCACTTATATATACTCTTTGAGTACCGTTAAAGACATTCTTCATCGCATCAAAAGGTAAGTTTTTAGTTCCCTTAGCTTTACTGTAAGCTCTTGAGTTGTTAAAAAACATTTTAATCTTATTTATATCCTCTTTATATGACTTGTTAGGCTTATAACCAGGCTCTTCACCTAGCCACCATCTACCGCGACGCATTGTACGAGGCCAGTCCATAAAGATACCTTCATCTGTTTTATAAGCTGCATCTTCCCAGTTCCAAGCATCTAGCTGCACTACAGAAGAGGCTCCAGAGATGGTCCCTCCTACAGGTCTAATTTGTGCCATAAGCACTCCGTTAGGACGCATAGATTCTACAACCTTAGACTCTGCATTATAAGCAATGATACCACGTACGTGTGGGATCATCTCTCCTATCTCATCATCATCATTAGATTGTCTTACTGCGCCTACCTCTACAAGGCCTAGCGTTGTGTTTGTTGCTATAAAACCAGGGTATACGTGTTTACCTGTGGCATTTATCACTGTTCCCTTTGTGGCGCTACCACCACTTTGAATTGTAGATATTTTACCATTTTCAAAAACGATAGTGGCATTATCTATTACGGTCCCATCACCTATGTGTGCTGTTGCTCCCGTTATTGTATAAGCAGTTGCTTGAGCTGGTGCAGGTGTTTGTTGTGCATTTGCTGTTGCTCCTAAAAGGAAAACAACGGCTACTAGTAATTGTTGTAGTGTTTTCATCTTAGTAAATTGTTTGTTCTGTATCACAATGCATACGTTGTTTTTCTTTCTTTCTTGCCGGTTGTGTTTTTAAGCCTTTGTTCTTTTCTGCAAGCATCATTGCAGTAAGTTGTGCTTTTTCTTTTTGTACCGTTGCGCGTAGTTCCTTATCCTTTTCTATATCAAAGAATACTTTTCCTTCTATTATAGTCTTCTCTGCTCTAGCTTTTATACTAAGCGGGTGATCTGACCATATAACGATATCTCCATCCTTACCAGGTTTTAGACTTCCTGCACTATCATCCATATGTAAAAGCTTTGCTGGATTTAATGTGACCATTTTCCAAGCGTCCTCTTCTTCAATACCTCCGTACTTATAGATTTTTGCAGCTTCTTGATTAAGACGTCTTGACATCTCTCCATCATCTGAGTTAATGGCTACTGTAACTCCTGCTCTGTGCATAATAGCAGCATTATAAGGAATCGCATCGTTAACCTCATATTTATAAGCCCACCAGTCTGAGAAGGTAGATCCTCCTACGCCGTGCTTTGCCATTTTATCTGCAACCTTATAACCTTCTAGTATGTGTGTAAAGGTGTTTACATTAAAACCAAACTGCTCTGCCACCTTCATTGTCATATTAATCTCGCTCTGTACGTATGAGTGACAAGAGATGAGACGCTCCATATTAAGAATGTCAACTATAGTTTCCATTTCCTCATCTACACGATACGGTTGTCCACTACTCTTCTTTGCTTCATATTCTTTACCTCTTGTAAAGTAGTCTACAAAAACCTGCTCTACTCCCATTCTTGTTTGAGGAAATCTTGAGTAGCTATTCCAGTTTGCTTGTTTTACGTTTTCACCTAATGCAAACTTGATAAACTTCTTGTCCTTAATTACCATTTCATCTATAGGTGCTCCCCACTTAAGCTTCATCACTGCGCTCTGTCCACCTATTGGGTTTGCAGATCCGTGTAGTAACTGGATGGCCGTTACACCACCAGCTAGATTGCGATAAATATCAGAATCATCTGGATTAACCACATCACTCATACGCACCTCTGCTGTAGAGTTATGACCAGACTCGTTTATTGCAAAAGCAGCAATATGTGAATGTTCATCTATAATACCAGAAGTAACGTGCTTACCTGTACCATCTACTACCATCGCTCCTCGCGCTGATAGATTTTTTCCAACTGCACTTATTTTTCCATCTTTGATTAAGACATCTGCATTCTCAAGAATACCCTCTGCCTCATTTGTCCAGACTGTTGCGTTTGTGATTAAAATATCTTGTTGCTTAGGACGTGTTTCATAACCAAAAGCCATATTAGGATATGTAAGTGGCATAACATCTAAGGCTTTATCACCACCTTTTTCATCATCCTTAGCTTCACTTGCCTCTAAAGCTGTCTTTCTAGAGGTAAAGTTTTTTTCTGTTCCATCTGGAAGAATTGCTTTACCATTAAAACCATTTGCATCTGCTCTAGCAACAAGTCTTATAAACTTACCTTCGGCTTCTTTAAAAGTAACTGTAGCCCAGTCTTGTTTATAAGCAAACTCGCTTTTTACTTCTTCTCCTCCTTTTTTCAAAGTTGCTTTTGCCTTTTCAGTTGAGTTTTTTACTTCTAGATTATAAGTCGTACCGTTAAGGTTAATTGCATAGTTGCCATCTATGTTTACTGTAGTCATATCTTTAACTACATTTTTATTACCCTGAATCCAGTGCTCAAATAATTTTGTGTCTTGTTCAAACACCTCTCCAGAAGTAATCATAAAGTTTGCCCACGCTCCATTTTTAAGAACACCTATCTCACCGCTCTTACCTACCATTTGCGCTGGTATCGTAGTAAGTGCTTCTAGCGCACGCTCTTTTGAAAGACCATACGTAATCGCCTTCATAAGGTGCTTTTTAAAATCCTTTGGTGATTTATGCTTAAATGTAGTAAGTGCAAATGTCACTCCAGCATCTTGTAATGCTTTAGGGTTTGTAGGTGCTTGATTCCAGTGCTTCATATCAGACAGCGCTACATATTCGGCAGCATATGGATCTTCCATATCATAGGCATCTGGAAATTTAAGTGGCAAGATCATTTTACGATTCATTGCCTGTACCTCACCTATACGCTTATACTCGTCTCCGCCTGCAACTATTACGTAGTCTATCCCAAATTGATCTCCTAGCTTATCTATACGTAAGTCGTCATAAAGTCCATCACCTTCAAAAAATTGCGGTAAGGTTTTATTTCGCGTAAGCGCTTCAAGAGACATATCCTTTGTATCTACATTTCCTTTCTCATACCAGTCTAGGTCGTGTTGTACTTGACGTAGTAAGGCTGTAGCTCCCATTTTTGAAGAAGGGTATGCTTGTCTAGAAGTAACGCTCTTGTCAAAAGAAAAATATTGAGCAAGACGCTCCTCCATTACTCGATTTGCCGTATTACCATCATTGTTAAGAGCAATAAGTGCTCCCGTACCACGAGCAATACCATCGTGTTGTAAGGTTGCTACTACGCCAAAACCTGCGTTTATATATTCGGTAGCCTTCTTTTTATCATACTCAAAGTCGTCATAGCCATTTTGTTCTGAGAGAATATGATCGTTCCAGTATCCTCCCTCTCTCGAGTTGTCATATTGAGAAGCACGACCAGAGCCTCCTGCCCTCTTAGGCTTTGCAATACCAAAATTTGTATAGATATCTACAAAAGATGGATAGATGTGCTTACCATCTAGGTCTACCACAACAGCATTTGCCGGGTACTTAGATGATTTACCTACAGACACTACTCTACCATTTTGCACCACTAGGGTACCTTTCTTAATAGTTTCGCTTGGTGTGCTGTGTATTGTGGCGTTTTTAAACACCGTGTAGTTTTCATTTTTGGACTTAACACCAGCATTTGCTGGAAAGTAATCTTGCGCATACATTGTAAATGAACAAGTTACCAGCCCTAAGACAAGTAATTTTTTAAAGAACATATTTAGATTGTAAATTATTTAGTTCTTAAAGATAACTACCTTGTTAAGCAAGCGTTAAGGTTTAATAAATATTTAAGAGACTTTTAACATCAAAAAGTCTCAGGAAACTGCTTGTCATAGTTCACCAGTAATGCAACCATATAACTGTAGCTTTCTAAACCACCCGGCTGGTTATTTGCCTTAAGGTAGTTACTATAAAAGAGATCAAATAAGGGCTCAAGCGGGTTATCCATCTCATCCCAAAAGTCTCTGGAGAGTTGATACTGTGCTAGTATACCAGGATGTACCTTACTTTTTAATAAATTACCTAGCTCTTTGTCTCGGCGGTACACATCATTAAGGCAATACCTAAGTGCAAAAATACTTCCCGAGTATTGAAAATGTATATTCTCATTATTAAGCGTAGCCATAACTGCCATAAAGTTTGCCTCATTTTCTTTGGCAAACCCTAGCTGGTGTGCTTGCTCGTGACAAGATATAACAGGCCACCTGTGAGCAGGTACCATTCCATTTATTTGCGCCTCATTTGTAATGGGGTTGAGATAACCACTATATCCCATAACAGATAGCGGATATCGCAATAATGAGTTTTTTATACTTTTAGGAGGGTATTGCAAGGAAGGAAACTTCTGTTGTAAGGCTTCATAGCCGTTCAGAGTTTGATTAAATATTTCCGCTTTCGCGAAAGCGTAATTAACCACCGCACTATCATTTACAGCAAGTGCCTTGTGTAATCTATTGCTATTATTAAGAAGTTTTTCTGTAAGTGACACGAGCTCTTGTGTGGTATACTCATTATCTATTGACAAGGACTTGTGTAGTGGTAAGCGGTAATAATTCATCCCCCAAAGAATGTGAAATGCAAAATATACAATAGAAAGCATCGCAAGGGTCCGTAGTAAGAATGACTTGATGGTCTTAAATCTATTTCTTATCAAGATTACAATCTCACGTACCGCAAGCACTATTAAAACCGCATACATAATATCTCCAAAGGAAAAAGGCAGCCACCCAAAAGCATATCTAAAACCTTTTGAAATCACAGGGTATATCCCATTACTGTACCATTGCTCTACAGCTTGTGGATATAAAGCTAGTAGTCGTACAACGAGCATTTGTACAAATAATAGTAATCCAATTATGAGGGTTATGCGATTCTTTTTCAAGCGATATGATTTAAATTCGTCACAATTTACAATGTGTGTTTAACAAAGTTGACTTAAAAATTACAATTCAAATTGCTTCTAGTCGTATTTTAGTAAAAAAAATATAGTTTATGGATTCTATTTTATCATTCTTAGGTGCAATTTCTTGGTGGATGTGGCTCATACTCGTTGTAGTACTTGTAGCTATTTATGACACCTTTATACAGAAAAAGCATATTATTTTAAAAAACTTCCCTGTAGTAGGCCACTTTAGATATATGCTTGAAAGTATAGGTCCAGAGCTACGCCAGTATATTGTGGCAAATAATCGTGAGGAACTACCCTTTAACCGTATAGAACGCGGGTGGATTTATGCCTCTGCAAAAAATGAAAATAATTACGAAGGTTTTGGAACAGACCGTGATATTAACCAGTCTCATTACATTTTTATAAACAATGCGATGATGCCTTATAAGGTAGAAAAGGATCACCCTAATGCAAAAGATCCATACTTCCTAGCGTGTGCAAAAGTAATGGGAGCAGGAAGAAGAGCACGTCCTTATAGACCTAGTTCAATAATTAATGTAAGTGCGATGAGTTATGGTAGCCTTTCGGCGAAAGCTATAGAGTCTCTCAATCGAGGTTGTGCAAAGGCTTATGCATATCATAATACTGGTGAGGGTGGGTTATCTCCATACCACAAAAAAGGCGGTGATGTTGTTTTTCATTTTGGTACAGGATATTTTGGTGTGAGAAGTGAAGAAGGTGGTTTCTCAATGCCTAAAATGAAGAAACTCGTTTCAGAAAATCCGCAGGTGCGTGCCATAGAGGTAAAACTCTCTCAAGGTGCAAAACCAGGGAAAGGAGGCGTTTTACCAGGGTCTAAAATCACAAAAGAAATCGCAGAGATACGCGGAGTAAAACAAGGCGAAGACGTCTTATCCCCTCCTAATCACAAAGCATTCTCAAACGTACCAGAACTTGTAGATTTTGTAGAAGGTATTGCAACCGAGACTGGATTACCCGTAGGTATTAAAGCCGCTATAGGTAAACTTGATGCCTGGAGAGAGCTTGCTCAAGTTATGGCAAGCACTGGCAAGGGGCCAGACTTTATTACAGTAGATGGTGGTGAAGGTGGTACGGGAGCTGCGCCACCTAGTTTTGCAGACCACGTAGCAGTGCCTTGGGTATATGGATTTTCTGATATTTATAAAATCTTTAAAGAATACAAACTCACAGATCGTGTAGTTTTTATAGGCTCTGGCAAGCTAGGCTTCCCAGCAAAGGCTGCAATGGCGTTTGCTATGGGCGTAGATTGTATAAACGTAGCACGTGAGGCAATGCTTGCTGTGGGTTGTATACAAGCTAAAGTATGTCACAACAACACCTGTCCTACAGGTGTTGCTACACAAAACAAGTGGCTGCAGCGTGGTATTAACATAGAAGACAAAGCAGAGCGAACACACTACTACTTTAAAAACTTTAAAAAGGAATTACTAGAGATTACTCGTGCCTGTGGCTATGAGCACCCAGCCCAACTCACAATGGATGATGTAGATATCAACCTAGGTGATAAAAACCTAACGCAAACCCTAGCAGATGTTTATGGTTACAATAAAGTAGCTGTTCCTTTTAAAAGTACAAAAGCACTTATGAAGTGTCCAGACCTAGGTGGAAACTACAATAAAAAAGAAGTAGCCAAAGAAATAGATATGGATGACGTGCGTTATTAACGTCTCTCAATACATTGCACATACTAAAAATAGTGTACACTAGTTATAAAAATAACCAGCTTTAAACCCAATACAACCAATGACTCAAGACCTAACAAACCTTGCTTTTAACCTTCTTCCAGCCATAGTTGTAGCGCTACTAGCCTACTACTTCTTTAACCAGTTTACAAAAGAACAAGAAGGACGTCGTCGTTTTTTATTACATAAAGACAATCAGGCAAACGCGCTACCACAAAAACTACAAGCCTACGAGCGTCTTACACTATTTCTAGAGCGTATCTCTCCTGGCAAACTAGTTACACGTGTAAAACCGTATAATGATGATCCTAACGATTATGAAGCACTGTTACTGCGCACAATAAATGAAGAATTTGAATATAACCTAGCGCAGCAAATTTATGTAACACAAGAATGCTGGAACGTAGTGCGCACGGCAAAAAGTAGTACTGCCGCCATCATACGTAAGACTAATATGAGCAGCAGGGTTGCATCTAGCGATCAACTGCGTGAGACATTGCTACGTGATCTTATGGACAGCGTAGCGCCTAGTGAGACTGCGCTACAATATATAAAGCAAGAGGTAAGCGAGATAATCTAGTTACAACACATCTACCCGCTTTAGATAGGCAACTTCCTTTTCGGTAAGGGTGGCAGCAAATTCTTTTATGATTGCAAGATTCTTAGGGTTTTTAAGTTGCTCTTTGAGTAGTTTTCTTGCGCTTTCGCGAAAGCGCCATACGTGATGTACACTCGCCTCTACGAGTGCTTGTAAGCTTTCCTTTTCAAAAGAGCCTAACTGGCGCAGGTAGTTAAAGGCATTTTGTCGCAACTGGTAAGGTTGTTCTGGTTGTGTGTAACTTATGAGTTCTTGATATCGCCCAAAAGATTGTGACGGCTTATACTCTGGTGTTGCCAGTGATAATGCTAGCCATAAGGTACGTAAGTTCCCGTCTTGAAACCCAAACTGCCCATCCATCATATCAAGCACCTTGCGTTGTGATGCAGGATCATTGCGCTGCTGGTGGTACACCCATAATTTAATCATTGCCTGCTCGCGGGTGACATAGCTATCATCTTTAAGCAACTTGTAAAAATCTGTAGCCAGTGATTTGGGTACATTTTCTAGCGATGTAGCTACAGCCTGACGTATAAAGACGTTATCAGAACTTATAGCTTGTTTAAAAACAGGCAGTGTCGCGTTTATAGATTCTTGAGCCGCTTGGTATACCGCCTCTTGCCCTAGGTAGTCGTTACCAGAGGTTACAGCATCCATAAGTTGTGTAAACTTATTTGATAACGGAGCTTCTCTACCTGACTGTAATCTAAAGTACTGTTGCATAAATTCGCTCTTTTTAAGCGACTGTAAGGCATCTTCTGCTTGAAAAGCAGACTGGTATAACCAGTTCTTCTTAAAGTCTGTGAGATCTACCGTAGCTAGCGCCTCAACCTCTGTCATAAAATCTTCTGTAGATACATTTTTATATGCATACTTTTTAAGATAATTCTGCACAGCGAGATCAAAGGTGTTTGCCCCTACTCGCTCTCGTAATATGTGTATTGCCCAAGCACCTTTTTGATAATAGGTAAGACTACTTCCTCCAGAAGCGACAAGCTTTTGCCCCTTGCCTTGATCGCTTAAAGCTCGTAACTGCTCTGCAGTCTCAAAGAGTTTAAAATAAAAATAGTCATCCCCAAAGATCTCGCGTTCGGCGAGAAGTGCATAGTAAGTGGCAAACCCCTCCTGTAGCCAGTGGTGCTCACTTTTAGTTTCTGTCACAAGATCTCCAAACCACTGGTGTGCAAGCTCGTGTGCATTTACGTTTACATAATTACGATCTGTAAAGCCTATTGCATTTACCATAAAATCGTCAGAAAAGATGGTGCAACTCGCATTCTCCATACCTGCATACAAGAAATCTTTTACAGGTACTTGCTTATACACCCTAAAAGGAAACGGCACGCCTATTTTACGTTCTAAAAAGTCAAAAACCTCCTTGGAGTATCTATAAGTAGCTTCTACCTGCAACGAGTCTTCTGGATAATAGTAATATTCTAAAGGTACACCAGACGCGGCGGTAGCTGTTTTTACATCATAATTTCCCACCACAAGCGCCACGAGATAACTTGCTATAGGTTTTTCCATATCAAATTCTGAAACTAGCACATTATAATCCTTTAATGTTTTTGCAGCTACGCCATTTGCAATAACTGTATGCCTATTGTGTCCCGTCACTTTAAGATCAAATATGATTTTATCATTCATATCATCTATACTAGGCAGCCAGTGTGAGGTATACTTACCTTGTCCTTGCGTCCAGAACTGCTCACTCCCATTGTTATTTACAAAATATGCAGCCTGTGAAGGTTGCACTGAGTAGTCAAAAGTTGCTTTATAGGTCACCCCAGCTTTAAACGTCCCATTAAAGACTATGGTAGTATCTGTTGTACTTATAGCAAACGCAGGTGTTTTATCTACAAGCTGCATCGCCTTTCCATCCATCACAACTTGATTTACGTCTTGTAATGCGGTAAAGGTTGTAGTCACTTTTCCTAAAACAGATTTTGTGTCAAAATCAAGCGATAAGGAAGCGGTAACTTCCTTAAAATCAACGGTTTTGGTTTGAGCAGATATTTCTTGGGTATACGCTTTCGCGAAAGCGGACAACGTTATAATAGCGAGCAATAGGTATTTCATATACTCAAAATAACAACTTTTGAGCCAGTATCTTTTATACAGGCATTCGAAAATTTGAGTTAAAGGCTTATTTTTACTTTTAATGAATCCCACATTTTTACAAACTCCCATAGATTACCTTAAAGGCGTAGGTCCTAACAGAGCAGACTTATTGCGGTCTGAGCTAGGCATACACACCTTTCAGGACCTAATGCATCTTTTCCCGCACAGGTATATTGATAAAACGCGCTATTATAAGATAAGCGAGCTTGAGCGTAGCAATGCAGAGGTGCAGATTATAGGGAAGTTTACCAGTATGAAAATGATAGAGGGCAAAGGTCGCAGGCTTGTGGCAACCTTTAGAGATGATGGTGGACAGATGGAGTTAGTATGGTTTAGAGGTCATAAATGGATCAAGGAGGGTATCAAGATGAATACGCCTTATGTGATTTTTGGAAAATGTAATTATTACAACGGTAAATTCTCGATGCCACATCCAGAGATGGAACTGCTTTCTGAGCACGAGAAAAGTATACGATCTGCAATGCAACCCGTGTACCCATCTACCGAAAAATTATCTAATCGTGGCATCACAAATAAGGTGGTAAATGGAGTGATGCAAACCCTCTTTATGGAGGCAAAAAATCACCTCTTTGAGAGCCTCTCAAAACCCCTTGTTACAGAGCTCAAATTAATGCCAAAAAGAGAGGCACTTTTAAACGTTCATTTTCCGCAATCTCAAGAGCATCTTGCACGTGCTCAATACCGATTAAAATTTGAAGAATTTTTTTATATCCAGCTACAACTTGCCTTTAAAAATGTAAACCATAAGACTAAAATAAAAGGATATCCTTTTGAGAAAGTTGGTCCCATTTTTACAGAGTTTTATAATGACCATTTACCCTTTGAGTTGACCGGTGCACAAAAACGTGTTCTTAAAGAAATACGTCACGACCTAGGTACAAATGCACAAATGAACAGGCTTTTACAGGGAGATGTGGGTTCTGGGAAGACCATAGTAGCGCTTATGTCAATGTTAATAGCACTTGACAACGGTTTTCAGGCTTGTTTAATGGCGCCTACTGCCATCCTGGCAGTGCAACACTATCAAGGATTATTAGAATTATGTAAAGAACTGAATACCAGTATTTCATTACTTCAAGGTTCAACTAAAGCTTCAGAACGTAAAATCATACACGAGCAGCTAGAAAATGGTGAGCTAGACATCCTTATAGGTACACACGCTCTACTAGAAGACAAGGTAAAATTTAAGAATCTTGGGCTCGCAGTGATAGATGAGCAACACCGTTTTGGGGTAAAGCAACGCAGTAAGTTATGGCACAAAAATGAGTACCCACCACACGTACTTGTGATGACCGCCACCCCTATCCCCCGCACCCTTGCGATGACCGTTTATGGTGATCTAGATGTGAGTGTAATTGATGAGTTACCACCGGGCAGAAAAGCCATAAAAACGGTACATAGATATGACGCAAATAGACTCAAAGTTTTTAAGTTTATAAGGGACGAAATTGCCCTAGGTAGACAGGTCTATATTGTGTACCCATTAATACAAGAATCTGAGGCGATGGATTACAAAGATTTGATGGATGGCTACGAGAGTATTTCTCGTGAATTTCCGATGCCAGAATATCAGATTTCTATCGTGCACGGAAAGATGAAACCAGACGATAAAGAAATTGAAATGAATCGCTTTATAAAAGGTGAAACTCAAATTATGGTCGCCACAACCGTAATAGAAGTTGGCGTAAATGTTCCTAACGCTTCTGTGATGATTATTGAGAGTGCAGAGCGTTTTGGGCTAAGCCAGTTACACCAGCTGCGTGGTCGTGTAGGTCGAGGTGCAGAGCAAAGCTATTGCATCCTTATGACCAGCCACAAACTCTCTAGCGATAGCAAAGTGCGCCTAGAGACAATGACACGCACTAATGATGGCTTTGAAATAGCAGAGGTAGATCTCAAGCTACGAGGTCCAGGCGACATTACAGGAACCCAGCAAAGTGGCGCGCTCAACCTTAAAATAGCAGATATTATACGTGACAATGACATTCTTAAAGTAGCCAGAAGCTACGCCTGGCAACTGGTAAAAGACGATCCTAAGTTTGAGAAAGAAGAAAACCAGATCATACGCTTTATGTATGCCCAGATGATGAAGTTTAAAAATATCTGGAGTTATATCTCTTAAGTATTCAAACATAACAATCGCTTAACATACTGTAGCGCAACCTTATGCTCATCACTTCATCTTAATTAAAAGATACCCTTATGAACATTAGATTCACCCTTACGCTTTACACAATAATCGCAATATTACTGGCAAGCTGCTCTACAGATGACAGCGTTAACACAGAAGAAGACAATCGTATTTTTATAAATAATACTACACTAGAGTATAAGCATTACAAAATTACCGCTACTGCTCTAGACAACGGACTCTTTAATCTAGTGCGTCCTGAAGACGAAGAAGACTTTTTTATACTTTACGGAGGCGTAAATGGCTTCATACCAGAATTAGGCACAAATTATACGATAGCTGTGGCAAAATATTCAGTTCCAAACCCTCCTGCAGATGCAGGTAGCACAGAGTATGACTTTTTAAGGATTATTGAGCAATCTGAAGGGTCTACAACAGAAACTTTTGACCTAAGATTGCTTACTCAATACAGCGATACACAAGATACTTTTATCACATCAGACAGTAGTAGTAATTATGCACTACTTAATGATATTACTATAGACTGCAATACCGTATGCGAGCAACTTGAACCTACATTAAATGAATTTGAAACTCTCTATGGTACCTTCTCAAGAAACAGTGATAATAGTTACAAACTGCTAGACACTTATATACAGTAGCTTAGTCCTCACAGCACTCTAGGCATACTGTTTTTAGGCACACACCACTATATGCCACCTCACACTCTAGTAAATACCTACCTCTTTTTCAGTCAAGCGATTACCCAACGACTTAGTAACAACAACTTTAAAAAAGACGTGATAATCACTTTATTATGCAAGTACAAAATATGTGATTATAAGTAGTGAAATGGGGATATATACGCTTTCGCGAAAGCGTAAAAAACTACACAGATACTACCTCTTCTCCTTTGCCTACTTGCTTACTTATCCTATATTTGCCTACTTCAAAAAGCTTCATTTTTATGAAAATTTCTTACAACTGGTTAAAGCAGTTTATTGATATAGATTGGGATGCCGAAAAAACTGGCGAACTCCTAACAGACCTAGGTCTAGAGATAGAAGGTATAGATACATACCAAAGTGTAAAAGGCGGTCTAGAAGGGATTGTAATAGGTCACGTGCTTACCTGCGAGCAACACAGCAATGCAGACAAGCTTAAAGTAACTACGGTAGACATAGGTGCTGAGGCTCCTGTACAGATAGTTTGTGGTGCGCCAAATGTAGCTGCAGATCAAAAAGTACCAGTTGCAACTATAGGCACTATGCTATACACAGCAGAAGGTGAAGCGTGGAAAATTAAGAAAGGAAAAATACGTGGTGAGGAATCTCACGGTATGATCTGTGCAGAGGATGAGCTAGGTCTAGGTATGAGTCACGATGGTATTATGATACTAGACGAGGCGCTTGTACCAGGAACACCAGCTGCTCAAGTTTTTGAAATAGAAAATGATCAAGTTTTTGAAATAGGCCTCACGCCTAACCGTGCAGATGCTATGAGCCACTGGGGTGTTGCCCGTGATCTCAAAGCTGGATTGTTACAAAAAGAGATAAACAAAGGACTTATCACTCCATCTACTTCTTCTTTTAAAATAGAAAAGCGTGTACATAAAATAGATGTAGATGTACTAGACTCAGAAAAAGCACCACGCTACGCGGGAGTTGTGATAAGCGGTCTTAAAGTAGGAGACTCGCCAGAGTGGTTACAACACAGACTTAAAGCTATAGGCCTCTCGCCTATTAATAATATTGTAGATGCGACTAATTATGTACTTCACGAGCTAGGGCAACCGCTACACGCCTTTGACCTTAGTAAAATCACTGGAGAAAAGATTGAAGTACGCACACTAGAAGCTGGAACAAAGTTTACGACACTAGATGGTGTAGAACGTGAACTACACGAAGATGATCTTATGATCTGTGATGCAGAGAAGCCTATGTGTATTGCTGGAGTTTTTGGCGGTTTACATAGTGGTGTTTCAGAAAATACAAATGCCATCTTTTTAGAAAGCGCTTACTTTAACCCTGTAGCAGTACGTAAAACAGCAAAGCGCCACGGGCTTAATACAGACGCATCTTTCCGTTTTGAGAGAGGTATAGATCCTAATATTACTGAGTATGCGCTTACGAGAGCTGCCATACTTATTATGGAGATTGCCGGTGGAGAGATTACAAGCGAGATAGTAGACATCTACCCAAAAAAGATAGAAGACCAGCAGGTGTTCTTAAACTTTGATAATACTACAAAACTTATAGGTCAAGAATTACCTCGTGAGGTGATTAAGGAAATATTAATGTCACTAGATATTAAAATTAATAATGTAACAGAAAGTGGTATAGGTATGACCATACCAGCTTTTAGAAACGATGTAACTAGAGAGGCAGATGTTATAGAAGAGATACTACGTGTATACGGTTATAACAACATCTCTTTTGGCAACAAGCTTAATGCTACCGTATCATCTACCTCAAAATTTGATGATCACAGAGTAAGTGATGTAGTGGGTAATCAACTCGCGGCACAAGGTTTCTATGAGATGATGGCAAACAGCCTTACCACTCCAGCTTATACTGCTCTTTCTGAAAATTTAAAAGAGGCATATAATGTAGAGATGCTTAACCCGCTAGGTAAAGAGCTTAGCGTTATGAGACAGTCTATGCTGTTTTCTGGACTTGAGGCAATCTCGTATAATATAAATCGTCGCCGTAGTGATCTCAAGCTTTTTGAGTTTGGAAAAACGTATCACAACTACCCTGGTGAGCGCAAAGAAGATAAGCACCTTGCCTTATTTGTAACAGGTAATCGTACAGATGAGTCTTGGGCAAATACAAGCGCACCTACTAACTTCTTTTACTTAAAAGGAGTCGTAACAGCGTTACTTGAAAAGTTAAATATAGCTCGACTACGTAGTGCGAGTGTTAAGAATGATTTATTTTCTGAAGCGGTAGGTTTATCTCTTGGAAAACAAGAAGTGGTAACCTACGGTATTGTAAAGAAAAGTGTTTTAAAGAATTTTGATATTTCTCAAGACGTATACTTTGCAGACTTTAACTGGGATGCGGTCTTAGAGATTGCTGCTCGCAACAAAGTAGTGTTTAAGGAAATACCAAAATACCCTGCCGTAAGACGTGACTTTGCTTTGTTACTAGATACAAAAGTTCAGTTTGAAGAAATTGAAACCATTGCAAAACAAACGGAAAAGAAACTTCTCAAAGACGTAAACCTTTTTGATGTATACGAGGGTAAAAACTTGCCAGAAGGAAAGAAAAGTTATGCTGTGAGTTTCTTATTACAAGATGAAAACAAAACACTTACAGATAAGAATATTGACAAAGTGATGAACAAACTGCAACAACGTTTTGAAAAAGAACTAGGAGCAACACTTAGATAATCACTTTACAAATTACTTCAAGTCCCAAATTCTTAATAGAATTTGGGACTTTTTTTATGATATAGAATTTCGACATCTACTATTTAAATAAACACTGTGTATTGCTCTTAAAACCTTAACACATTTGTTTAATAGTTTCAATAATTTTGTGCAGTACGACCAGTGCATTGACATTGCGGCTTTTGTATTGTATATTTAGTAGAAAAAAAGAGATGCTATTAACCAGAACAAACATTCACGATAAATTATTACGTGAGCGCAGCAAGAGTGAGCAAGAGCAAGATATTCTGGCTCAAGTAGAAGCTATTTTTAAACAAGACCGCTTTCGCGAAAGCGGAATCATAAAAACCCTTAATAGCCCTTCAGGCTCAGGTTACAATGAGTTTAACATAGACTTACTAGCAACCGAAAATATCTTCCATATTAAACAAATAGAGAAGATTTGTATAGATTATAGACTTCGCTTTCTAGATACAAAGTACTTTAAAGGGAAATATCCACAGCAAGCGCTAGACAATATTAAATATCTTGAAAACACGCACAATACAGAACTAGATGGTTTTAAAATCATAGCACCGTCAAAAATGTTTGTACTAGAAAAAGCAGATGACCCTTTACTTTTTGCTCCTATGGGTAATGGATATTACTACCTCATACATAAATGGGGAAATGATCTTAACCCCTTTAGAAGACAGTGGGCTTGGTCGTTTAAATCTTTTGAAAATCTAATTGTAACCACCCTTTTAATAAGTCTAGTCGCTACTATGCTTATACCAGACGGTCTTTTTACAAAGAATCAAGATTTAAGTCAAGATGTTATGGTCTTTTTCTTTATGTTTAAGTCTATAGGAGCTATTGTATTATTTTATGCCTTTGCATTAGGTAAAAATTTCAATAAAGCGATATGGAATAGCACTTACGATAAAACAAGATAACTATATGAGTATACTATCAGATTCCCGTTATGAGAAGATCCACACTGGGTCTGCCATTGAGACAAAGCGTTTACAGATCATTCTAGAAGAAAAAGGAATCCCTAGTATACTAAGAGATGATAATGAGAGTGCAAAGCTAGCCGGCTATGCACTAGGCTCTCCAGATCAATCTAGATTACTGGTTGACAAGGAACATCTTGTAAAAGCTAAGCATATTGTAGCAGCCACACTAGAAGATTTTAAAACAAATGCCCTCACAGATGATGAGCTCAACTCACTCTCACAAGAAGAATCGCAAAGTACACCCATAAAAACAATCACTAGAAATACTACAGAAAAGAAAAAGCCAGGAGTATCTCCTGGCCGTCTTATCTTTTATGTACTCTTCTTATTATACTCCTTATGGCGCTTATCACCTTTATTAAAAGGTGAAGAGTTACCTATGCTTCGCATTATAATAAGCGGTGCGTTAAGTATATTCTGTATTTATATGCTCATCTCTTACTTCACTAATAAAAAGTAAGCGAGTAGCCTACTCGTACATCGCCATACGCTGTTCTCTGATGCTCTTATCACTCATATACTCATCAAAGTTCATAAAGCGATCTATAACTCCTTTAGGAGTAAGCTCTATTACACGGTTACCTACTGTGCTTGCAAACTCGTGATCGTGTGTTGTGAGCATTACAGTGCCCTTAAAGTTTTTAAGCGCATTATTAAAGGCTGTAATAGACTCAAGGTCTAAGTGGTTTGTAGGTTCATCAACCATTAAGATATTTGCACGCTTCATCATCATTTTTGAAATCATACAACGCACTTTTTCTCCCCCAGATAAAACATCAGATTTTTTAAGAGCTTCTTCGCCAGAAAAAATCATTTTACCTAAGAAACCTCTTAAAAAAACCTCTTCCCTCTCCTCTTCTGTTTGTGCATACTGGCGCAGCCAGTCTACAAGGTTAAGAGTCCCATCTTGAAAATATGATGAGTTATCTAGTGGCAGGTAAGATTGTGTTGTTGTTACTCCAAAATCAAAGCTACCACTATCTGCAGTTTGATTACCATTTATAATCTCGTAAAATGCTGTAGTAGCACGACTATCTCGAGAGAATAATACAGCTTTATCTCCTTTATTTAAGTTTATATCTACGCCCTTAAATAGTGTATCCCCATCTAGACTTGCAGTAAGACCAGCACAATTAAAAATCTGATCTCCAGCCTCACGATCTCTGTCAAATATAATACCCGGGTAACGACGGCTAGATGGCTTAATTTCTTCTATATTAAGTTTATCTATCATCTTTTTACGAGATGTAGCTTGCTTAGATTTTGCAACGTTTGCAGAGAATCTAGCGATAAACTCTTGTAATTCCTTTTTCTTCTCTTCGGCTTTTTTGTTTTGCTGTGCTCGTTGTCTTGCTGCTAGTTGAGATGACTCATACCAGAAGGTATAGTTACCACTATAGTGAGTGATCTTACCGTGATCTATATCTGATATGTGTGTACAAACTGCATCAAGAAAGTGACGGTCGTGAGATACCACAATCACACAATTCTCATAGTTTGCTAAGAAGTTTTCTAACCAAGCAATCGTCTCATAATCCAGGTCGTTTGTAGGCTCATCCATAATAAGTACATCTGGATTACCAAAAAGCGCCTGTGCAATTAAGACACGTACTCGCTGCTTACCATCTAGATCGGCCATAGATGTGTGGTGGAGCTCCTCTTTTATACCAAGGTTAGATAGCATTGTAGCTGCGTCACTATCTGCATTCCATCCATTCATCTCTTCAAACTGTACTTGAAGCTCTCCTATACGGTCTGCATTCTCATCAGAATAGTCTGCATATAATGCATCAATCTCAGATTTGATTTTATATAACGGCTTATTACCCATTACCACAGTCTCAAGTACCGCAAACTCATCATAAGCATAATGATTTTGCTCTAGTACAGACATACGTTTACCTGGCTCTAGATGAACGTGACCAGAGGTAGGGTCTTGCTGTCCCGTTAATATTTTAAGGAACGTTGACTTTCCTGCACCATTTGCACCTATAATACCATAGCAATTGCCATTAAGAAACGAGGTGTTTACCTCGTCAAATAAAACGCGTTTACCAAATTGAACCGAAAGATTAGAAACTGATAACATAAAATTGTCTGTTTAGAGCCTGCAAAAATACCTATAATTAAAGAAATTTTAAACATTAGAATAGTAAAATGCTTTTAACGTGGCTTTAACAACTTAAACACACCGTTAAACTTATTTTTGAGAATAATGCGCTATGCTTACCTTTAAAGCATAAATTAATACCCTATATGAAATATCACATCGCTCTTCTCTCATTACTTGTAGTATTTACAAGCAGTTGTATCTCTGAAGACAAAGACAAGGCAGACGGAACATATATAGGTGGTGAGATTATCAACCCTGTACAGAGCTATGTGCTTTTACGTAAAGGTGAGAAAGTCACAGACAGTATACCCCTAGACAGACGTAATAGATTTTTATACAAACTGGAGAATTTTGAAAGTGGCCTTTACCGCTTTGAGCACGGAGAACACCAGATTGTTCATATTGAAGAAGGAGACAGCATCCTGTTACGTGTAAACACAAAAGAGTTTGATGAGTCTTTAAGCTTCTCTGGTTATGGTTCAGAAAAGAGTTCATTCCTCATAGATATGTACCTTCACTGGGAGTCTGAAAACAAAAACTTTAAAAGAAAATATCAAAAAAATCCAGAGAATTTTCAGAAGACATTAGACTCAATGTCTATTATACATCAAGAAGAACTCAATACATTTTTGAACAATCCAGAAGCTACCTACTCTGAAGATTTTATAGATATTGCTAAGGCGGTTTCTAAAATGGACAATTTTCAGCGCAAGGAGCTTTACCCTTTTGCTCATTATGGTAAGGACAAACTGAATTTTATTGAAACGTTGCCTGGAGACTTTTACCGCTTTCGCGAAAGCGTAGATATAAATAATCCAAACCTAGATGAGTTATACGGTTTTAGAAGATATCTGGGCTCGTATATAAATCATCTAAGCTTTTTAAGGTATGGTGACTCATCAAGTTACGACCGTATGTCTTACGTACACAATCACCACCAGATTGCGGTTATAGATAGTATTGTAAGTAATGAGCCACTTAAAGAACGTTTACTCTACCAGATGGCACGTATTTTTATTGCAAACAGCAATAATTCTCAAGAAGTGGTAACCTTGTTTGATGAGATTAAAGCAGTATCTTCTTCACAAGAAACGATAGCAGATATAGATGCCCTTTATGCAAATAATAAAAGTATGGAGGCCGGTAATGTCATACCAGATGTTCTTATTGTAGACACAAACCTAGCAATGAACACGCTGTCTAGTCGCATTACAAAACCTACGGTACTATACTTCTGGTCTTATTTAAGAAAGTCACATATGAACAATTCTCATATAAAGGCTCAAGACCTTCAAAAAAAATATCCTGAGTTTAATTTTATTGCGATTAATGTCAATAAGGAACAAGACAAATGGTTACGTCATCTAGACAATAAGAATTATAATTCTCTTATGGAATATCAACTTGCAAAGCCCGTTTTAGGAAGAAAGCAACTTGTACTCAATGATATTAACAAGACAATAGTGCTAGATAGAAAAGGAGTGATTCTTAATAGCCACGCAAACATACACAGTCCAAAGTTTGAGAATGAGCTTCTTGCCTATTTAAATCAATAGACCACATATTAATCACATATAAAAAAGCCTCCCTAATTATGGAGGCTTTTATTATGCTTAATATTTGATGAAGCTTACTTGTTACCCTTCTCATAATCTGCTAGAAACTTAGCAAGACCACTATCTGTAAGTGGGTGTCTTAATAATCCCTCTATAGAAGATAAAGGACCTGTCATAACATCTGCCCCTATTTTTGCACAATCTATTACGTGCATTGTATGCCTTACTGAGGCAGCTAGAATTTGTGTGTCAAACATATAGTTATCATATATGTGACGTATCTCCGCTATAAGATTAAGTCCGTCTGTAGAGATATCATCTAGTCTCCCTATAAATGGAGATACATATGTTGCACCAGCCTTTGCAGCAAGTAATGCTTGCCCACAAGAAAATACGAGGGTACAGTTAGTACGTATCCCTTTATCTGAAAAATATTTTATAGCCTTAATACCGTCCTTGATCATAGGCACCTTTACGACAATTTGCTCGTGTAATGCAGCGAGTTCCTCCCCTTCCTTAATCATCTCGTCATAAGTAGTAGAGATTACCTCTGCACTCACATCTCCTGTAGCAATAGCACAGATATCCTTATAGTGTTGTAAGATATTCTCACGGCCTGTGATACCTTCTTTTGCCATAAGTGATGGGTTTGTAGTTACCCCGTCAAGAACACCAAGGTCTTGCGCTTCTCTAATCTGGTCTAAGTTTGCGGTGTCTATAAAAAATTTCATAGGTTTTTCTTTTGTTGATTATACACAAATGTAGCTAAAAGTGATAAGTCGTTTCCCTTACAAGGATTAATTGTTTGTTAACTACAAGCCGTAATGGTTGAGCAACAGTTTTTCATACCAAGTATCTGGCAGCATACGCTTAAGTGCTATACTAAAACGTTGCATAAAGAACCCAACTCGATAATGCACTTTTGGATTTTTTGATTCCATAACGCGCTTTATAACTTTTGCCATAATAGCGGTGTCCATTCCTTTATCTACGTGCTCATCCATAAGAGCTAGCGTGTTCTTATAATTATCTTTATAAGGTGAGTTATCTAGTACGGGGGCGTGATATCTACCCGCAGCAATATTGGTTGCAAAATCGCCTGGTGCTACGGTAGTCATCTTCACATTAAACTCTTTAAGTTCCATACGGTATGCCTCTGTAGTGATACCTAATGCACCTTTTGTAGCTGAGTAAATACCACGATACGGTAACCCCATATATCCAGCTATAGATGTAATATTTATAACCATACCAGAGCGCTGTGCTCGCATAGTAGGTAATACTGCTTTAATCACTTTTAGCGCGCCAAAGTAATTTGTTTCAAAAACACGTCTCGTCTCAGTATCTGGAGTTTCTTCAAGAGGTCCGGTTATGCCCATACCTGCATTATTTATAAGGTAGTCTATTTTACCTTCGGCTTTGAGGAGTGTGGCTACTGCTGCCGTTATGGTTTCTGGCTTTGTTACATCAAGTGCGAGCATATGCACACCATTTTCTACACTATTTTTAGGATTACGGCTTGTACCATAGACGGTGTATGAATGATTTACTAAAAACTGTGCGATGGCTTGCCCTATACCAGAAGAGGCACCGGTGATTAAAACTACTTTTGACATATGTTATTTTAGAGTGGGGCAAAGATAAGAAGATATCACCTTTACAGATACCTTCGTCTCAAATTACTAAGTAAGAGTTGATGGGGTGTTATTACGCTTTCGCGAAAGCGTAAAAAAAAGCGCCCAATTACTTGAACGCTTTTAAAATAATTTCTTTTGAACCGTTATTATAAGCGACGTGCTTTATCAAAAAACGCGTAGTACGGTGCTGTGTCTCGTAGCATACTGTATCCAGACACCTCGTCTTTTCTTCTTCCATTTGCATCTAGTAATAGTACGGTAGGAAAAGATTTGTCTCTATTATACTTGTCTTGCAGCTTCATATTTTTCTTTTTCTGCTCTGGTGTGATGATATCTTCTCTAAAAGGGATATCTATCTCGAGTAGCACAAAGTCGTCTGCCTGCTGGATAAATTTATCTGTTTCCCAAAGATCTTTTTTAAGCATTTTGCACGGGCCGCACCAGTCACTACCTGTAAAATACATTAAGATAGGCTTACCTTGACGCTGTGCTACTTTTTTTGCTTTATCAAAATCTGTGTACCATTTTGCCTGCTGCGCTTGCATAGTCGCTGCCGAAATGAGTAGTAAAAAGACGATGAGTTTTTTCATTATAGTTGTTTTAGGGCTGTTGCAAATTTAAAAACTTCTAGAAATAAACAACAATCTTGCCACAATATTGTAATTGCCTACAATTTACAAAACATACTATAATTCTAAAACTGCATTTGCAATAGGTTTTCTCACCTTCTTTAAGGAAGAAAACATATCATCTTCTGCTCTATACCCTACTGGCATAACCAGTACTGGCTGTATGCCGTGTTTATCTAGGTCAAGCGCCTTGCTGTAACCTTCTGGAGAAAAACCTTCCATAGGGCAGGCGTCTATCTCTTCTAGCGCACAAACGGTAAGTAAATTACCCATTGCGAGATATGCTTGCTTTGTCGCCCAGAGATGATTATCTGAAACACTTACGCTTTTAAAATGGTCTAATAGATAATCTTTAAAAGGTTTTAGAACCTCGTCTGGTGTGTTGCGTGTAGCCTTGACGTTATTAAAGTAATCTTCTACATAGGTGCCGTCTACGTTTTTTTCTATACAAAATACAAGTACGTGAGAAGCATCTGCCACCTGTTGCTGGTTCATTGTTACAGGTACTAAAGCCTCTTGCTGCTTTTTATCACTTATAATTACAAGTCGTACGGGCTGTAACCCAAAACTTGTGGCTGTAAGATTAAAGGCATTTTTTAAAATATCTATTTGAGCGGTAGAGAGCATACGCTTGTTATCAAACTTTTTAGTCGCATACCTCCATTTTAAAGCTTCTATTACTTGTAGCATTTGTTCTGTTTTTAGACCTTGCAAAGATACAGACACAAGGCTGCATATCTAGTATGTTATGCAGTAAGAATTACTAAGTCACATCTATCTATGCTTACAGTACAACAACGTATTAAAGAAAGTGAGACACGCATCTTTAAAGCGGTTTTCCCTAATACGACTAATCATTATGACACCCTTTTTGGAGGTACCGCATTACATATGATGGATGAGGCTGCTTTTATATGTGCAACACGTTTTAGCCGTAAGAAAGTAGTAACTATATCTACAGATAAAATAGATTTTACAAAGGCCATTCCAGAGGGCACCATTGTAGAACTTATTGCTCAGGTAGAAACTGTGGGCAATACAAGCTGTGTAGTACGCGTTGAGATTTACAAAGAAGATATGTATAGCTATGATCGCGAGCTAGCTGTTGCAGGGAAATTTACTTTTGTCGCTATAAATGATGACAAGAAACCTATTACTATTATTGATAAGGCCTAGTGAGAAAAATTATTAAGAAAATAACCATTCTACTCTTTGCTTTTTTGGCACTGCTTGCTTGTGGGATATTTATACTCTCTGGCCACGTTAAATCCAGCACTAAAAATCAAACTTACAATAACATTGCCGAGGTGCCTCAAGCTTATACAGTTATTGTTCTAGGTGCTAGTGTGAGATCTAACGGAGATCTATCTACTATGCTAGAAGATAGAGTGTCGAGCGCGCTCTCGCTCTATCGCGCAGGTAAAGTATCAAGATTTTTACTCTCTGGAGATAATGGTACAAAATCTTATAATGAGCCTAAGGCTATGCAACAGTATCTTATTAACCAAGGTGTGCCAGAAGAAGATATATTTTTAGATTATGCAGGTTTTGACACCTATGATAGTATGTATCGAGCAAGCTCTGTTTTTAATGTAAAGGAAGCTATTGTAGTAACTCAAAAATTTCACCTACCTCGAGCGCTTTTTATCGCAAATAGATTAGGTCTTGATTATTACGGTTTTATAGGAGATAGACATATCTACCAGCGTGAGAATTCTAATAAGAGCAGAGAACTTCTAGCAAATGTAAAAGCATACCTAGAGTTAGGCATAAGTAAAGAGCCTACCTATCTAGGGGCAAAAATCCCAATAGATGGGCCTCCTCAATCTACATACTCAGATTAAAATGTATTTCAAAAATTAAAAAATCTACTGTAGTTTTACTCAAAAAAAGTAACCCATTGTACGCAATATTAAAAAAGGAAATCACCACATTTTTCTCCTCACCTATAGGCTACTTAGTCGTAGGTCTATTTCTAGTAGTCACAGGATTATTCTTATGGGTTTTTGAAGGAGAGTTTAATATTCCTAACTCAGGCTTTGCAGACCTCGCTCCATTTTTTCTTATTGCCCCGTGGATGTTTACTTTCCTTATACCTGCGGTAACTATGCGCAGTTTTAGTGAAGAAAAAAAAGCAGGAACCTTAGAACTATTACTCACAAAACCCATTACTACGTTACAACTTACGCTAGGTAAATATCTGGGTGCTTACAGCCTCATACTTATTGCTATTATACCTACGTTAATGTATGTGCTCGCTATATATATGCTAGGTAACCCCGTAGGTAATCTCGACGTAGGTGTAACCATAGGGTCATATGCTGGACTTATACTACTTGCCAGTATTTATACGTCATTAGGAATATTTATATCTGCTTGTACTAGTAATCAAATTGTTGCCTTTATTGCATCAGTAGCGCTTTGTTTTTTTCTCTATTTTGGAATTGAAGGTATAGCAGCTTACAGCAGCCTAGAGGGTACTGCAACCTTCTTATCAAGCTTAAGTATTAAATCACATTATGAAAGTATAAGTAGAGGAGTCATAGACACGAGAGACCTCATATACTTTGTCAGTGTAACTGCGTTTTTTATCATACTCACGGTATGGAGATTGCAAAAAAATCAACACACTTACGTGAAAAAAATCTCTAACATAGCGCAACCGCTACTCTTGTTTATAGGGTTACTACTTATAAACTATGCAGGTTCATTTGCACATAAACGTTATGACCTAACTCAAGATGGTAGGTATACCATAAGCACGCCTACAAAGGAATTATTAGACCAAATTAAAAGCCCGCTTATCATAGATGTTTTTCTTGAAGGAGACTTTCCAACAGAATTTAAAAAGCTTCAGAACGAGACGCGCTACCTTCTTGAAGAAATGCAGGCTCACAATCCTAATATTTACTTTGAGTTTTCAAACCCTGTAGAGCCTGGCGAAACGACCGCTCAAGTAGCAGGGCAGTTTAACGAGTTTGGAATGACCACGATACCGCTTAAAGTAAAACAAGACGGCAAAGAGACTACACAAACTATTTTCCCCTGGGCTACTATTAATTTTAATGGTAAAGCCGTTCCTGTTTCTTTAGTAAAAAATGTGGTTGGGTCTTCTCCAGAACAGCTGGTTTATGCATCTATTCAAAATCTTGAGTATGCCTTTGCAGAGGGGCTTAACATCTCTTTAAATGCAAAGTCTAAACGCATAGCAGTACTACGAGATAACGGTGAGTTACCAGATGCAAAAATTGCAGATATGTTCCGTAAGCTGGGTGATACTTATAATATTGCACCCTTCCCAATGGAGGTGGCAAACCAAGACCCAGAAAAAGCACTCAAAGCCTTACAAAACACCTTTGACCTCGTAGTTATCGCAAAGCCTACAAAGGCATTTACAGAGCAACAAAAATATGTGATAGATCAATATATTATAAACGGCGGAAACAGCCTCTGGATGCTCGATGCTGTCGCAATAGAAGACGATAGTCTGCGTAATGATGCAGGTAAAACAGTTGCATTTCCTAGAGATCTCAATCTGGACGATCAACTCTTTAAGTATGGTGTACGCATTAATCCCTCACTAGTGGTAGACCTCTACTCTGCCCCACTAAGTGTAGCATCTGGAGAAGGAAGTGAGTCACAATACATACAACTACCGTGGTTATACAGACCACAGGTACCTAGCCTTAACACCCACCCTATAAATACTAATATTGAAAAACCGGTACGCTTTAACTACGCAAACCCTATAGAACTTCTTGAGTCTAATAATGAACTCTCAAAAACAGTATTATTACAATCTAGTATCTATACAAAGCTAGAAGCAACCCCTAGAGAAATTGCACTTGCACAAGTAGATATAGAACCTCAGGAGGCAGATTTTCAAGCAGGGCAACAACCACTAGCTGTTTTAGTAGAAGGTGCATTTTCTTCGGCATTTACAAATCGTGTGTTACCAGATGGAAGTGATAAAGAACGCTTTCGCGAAAGCGCAACAAACGCCTCAAAACTCATACTCATATCTGACGGTGACATTATAGCAAACGAACTAGATAGCCGCGGGCAGCCACTAGAATTAGGCTTTGACTACTACACAAGAACCAGCTATGGTAACAAAGAGTTTTTGCTTAATGCGGTTAATTACCTGCTCGATGATAATGGTCTTATTAACATAAGAAGTAAAGAAATTGCCCTTCCATTTATAGACACCCAGAAGGTTTCAAAAGAGATCACCACGTGGCAAGTCTTGACCATTGGGCTTCCGCTTGTGATACTACTTATTTTTGACGTCATATATACCGCAATAAGAAAGCGTCGTTACGCCCGCTAGATGTTGATAAGTTAATTTCTAAAGCCGTCGCATTTCAAATATATTTGTAAGTAGTGTGCAGGTAATTTATTGCATCACTTTATATTCAATTTTCTTGCATAGCAAAACCTAATAATACTATGAAATTTATAGTCTCTAGCTCTTACCTTCTCAAACAACTACAAGTGTTGGGAGGGGTGATTAATAATAGCAACACATTACCTATACTAGATAATTTTCTTTTTGAACTTGATGGTAACGCCCTTACGGTTTCGGCATCAGATTTAGAAACTACAATGACTTCAAAACTTGATGTAGAGTCTAGTGATAATGGAGCTATTGCATTACCAGCGCGTTTGTTACTAGACACGCTTAAAACATTTCCTGAGCAACCCCTAACTTTTACTCAGCACGAAAATAACACCATAGAGATAAGCTCTAACCACGGTAAGTATGCACTAGCATATGCAGATGGTGCAGAGTTTCCTAATGCCGTATCACTAGAAGATCCTAGTGTGGTAAAAATACCTGGAAGCGTGCTTGCTACGGCTATAAGCAACACCATATTTGCAACAGGTAATGACGATTTACGCCCAGTGATGAGCGGCGTTTTCTTTCAGTTTGCAACAGATGGTTTAACCTTTGTAGCAACAGATGCTCATAAGCTTGTAAAGTATGGTCGTACAGATGTTGTAGCATCACAGGCAGCAGAGTTTATTATGCCTAAAAAGCCACTTAACTTACTTAAAGGAATCCTCTCAACGTCTGACGATGATATCTCTGTAGAGTACAACGAAAGCAATGCAAAATTTACTTTTGATAATGTAGAGCTTGTATGTAGACTTATAGATGGTAAATACCCTAACTATGAGGCCGTAATACCTAAGGAGAACCCAAATAGACTTACTATAGATCGCAACCAGTTTTTAAACTCTGTGCGTCGTGTATCTATTTTCTCAAATAAAACAACACACCAGATACGTCTTAAAATTGCTGGAGCAGAACTTAACATCTCTGCCGAAGATATAGATTACAGCAACAAGGCAGAAGAGAGACTTACTTGTGATTACCAAGGTGATGATATGCAAATAGGTTTTAACTCAAGATTCTTAACAGAGATGCTTAATAATATGAACGCCAATGATGTTTCTCTAGAGATGTCACTTCCTAATAGAGCAGGTATCTTAACTCCAGTAGATGGTCTTGATGAAGGTGAGCAAGTAACAATGCTTGTAATGCCAGTAATGCTTAACAACTAAGAGACTTACATCTTATAAAGTAATACCATAATGCCACTCTTAACTAGAGTGGCATTTTTTATGCAGTTTCTGTACGCTTTCGCGAAAGCGTACTAACAGCATTTACAGCACTCCTCTATTTTATTCGGTTGAATTCTGTACTTTTAGCAATCTTAAAATAAAATGAATGAAAAAATATTTTGCGCTTTTAGGACTAAGCCTTGTTGCACTATCTTGTAATGAATCAAAAAAAGTAGTTACTCCAGCACAACCAGAAGGTCCTGTTATTATAGATGTTACTGCACTTGAAAGTAATGATGTAGATGTACGTAAATACACAAACACCATCACCGAAGGAGAACTCAAAGAAATGCTCTACGTGTATGCCAGTGATGAATTTGAAGGGCGTAACACAGGAGACCCAGGTCAAAAAAAGGCAGCAGCATACCTTGTAAACTATTATAAAGAACTAGACGTACAACCAGGTAATAATGGTGATTACTATCAAATCGTTCCAAATACATTTTTTAGAAAAGGAAGCGGACTTAATGATTCTGAAAATGTTCTTGCTTTTATAAAAGGGTCAGAAAAGCCAGAAGAGGTTCTTGTACTCTCTGCACACCTTGATCACGTAGGTATGGACGCAAAAGGAAATGTATATAACGGTGCAGACGATGATGGTTCTGGAACAGTAGCTTTACTTGAGATTGCAGAGGCTTTTAAACAAGCTGTTAAAGATGGTAAGGGACCTAAACGCTCTATCCTATTTTTACACGTTACAGGTGAAGAGAAAGGTCTTTATGGATCAAAATATTATTCAGAAAATCCAGTATACCCACTTGCAAATACCATTGCAGATCTTAACATTGATATGATAGGTCGCAATGATGACGCGCACAAAGAAGATAACAACTATGTGTACCTCATAGGCTCTGATAAGCTTAGTACAGATTTACACAATATCTCATCTGCAGTAAATGCAAAGTACTTTGACATCAACCTTGACTACCGTTATAATGTAGAAAATGAGCCTAACAGATTTTACTACCGCTCAGACCACTATAACTTTGCAAAGCACAATGTGCCAGTAATCTTCTACTTTAATGGAACGCACGATGATTATCATAAAATAAGTGATACTCCAGATAAGATTAACTATCCTTTACTTGAGAAGCGCACAAAGCTCGTTTTTGCAACTGCGTGGGAACTTGCAAACAGAAAGGAAAAACCGGTAGTAGATAAAGCCGAAAAAGAGTAAAACAGAAACAACTCATTATCAGAATTATAAAAAAATGGAGCAAAAAAATGCTCCATTTTTTTTTGATAAAAGGTTGTACATCTATTAATATTAATTATCTTTGCACTCGCAATTAAAATGGTGGTTGTAGCTCAGCTGGTTAGAGCGCTGGTTTGTGGTACCAGAGGTCGCCGGTTCGAAACCGGTCTTCCACCCTTAAAAAAAGCTATCCTTCTGGATAGCTTTTTTGTTTTTATATGCTTTTGCGTGTTGTGAGTCCTTATATCAAGTCAAATAAGCTATCTACAGCGGCATATCGCTCTACAGTAAAACCTTCACCATACTCTGTACCTATAAGTCTACCTAGGTCTCTTGCTCTATAGTTTATGCTATCTTTAAAAGTCTTACTAGATATAGGCGTATCTCCTTCCTTATTATTTGGATCGTGAAACTGTGATGTGTAAGCAAACACAGCCTCACATTTTTTATCTATAAAGCCACTTACATCAACTACCACATCTGGCTCTATATTTTGCCACTGTATATAGTGATACACAGTTTTGGGACGCCATTTTTCTTGAGGCTTTCCTTCTACTATAGTTTCTATTTTTTTAAGACCGCTTAAAAAGCAAGCATCACTGGCTAGTTTACTCCCTTTACCGTGATCTATATGCCTATCTGTAATAGCATTACAGAGTACCATTTCTGGTTGATATTTACGTATGATTTCTATGATTTTGAGTTGGCTCTCTCTATCATTTACAAAGAATCCATCTGCAAGCGCGATATTTTCTCGTACGCTCACGCCTAAAATCTTTGCTGCATTTGCTGCCTCTACATCACGTATCTCTGCAGATCCTCTTGTTCCTAACTCTCCCCTTGTAAGATCAAGAATACCTACTTTCTTTCCATTTGCTATTTCCTTTGCTATCGTTGCACCACAGCCCAACTCTACGTCGTCTGGATGTGCTCCTATAGCTAGTATGTCTAATTTCATAAAATATATTGTTATAATGCCTGTAATGGCATTTTATAAGTCGTACAATTCTAGTCTGCTACTATTGTTACTTTTTTAAGTACAACTTCAAGCGCTTGATCAATATCTGCCATAAGATCTTTTTTCTCTTCTATACCTACAGAAAAGCGTATCAAGCCATCTGCAATGCCTTGTTTTGCTCGCTCTTCTTCTCCTAGTAAAAAGTGAGAGGTTTGAGCTGGGCAAAGCATTGTACTCTCTACACCTGCAAGACTCATAGAAGGTTTTATGAGTTTAAGCGCTTTTTGAAACTCCTCTGCATCAATGTGTGGTGCTAACTCGAAGGACATCATACCACCAAAACCGCTCATTTGCTTTTTTGCAAGAGCATAGTCAGGATGCGACTTGAGACCTGGATAATACACCTTATCTATTTCCTCCTTTTTATCGAGCCATTTGGCAAGCTTCTTTGCATTTCTATTTTGAGCTTTAACACGTAGCGCCATAGTCTTGATACTACGCTCAAGCATCCAGACCATAAGATCACTTAAGCTTCCTCCTAGATTTTTACCTAGATTCCAGATACGGTCTATATGCTCTTGACTTGCTGCAACGGCTCCTGCACAGATATCACTATGACCACCCATATATTTTGTTGCCGAGTGTATCATTATATCTATGCCAAAATCTTTTGGATTTTGATTAACAGGTGATGCAAAGGTGTTATCTATCATCGTTACAATGCCGTGCTTTTTGGCTAGCGCAGAGACCATTTTCATATCTGTGACTTTCATAAGCGGGTTAGACGGGGTCTCTATGTAGATAACTTTGGTTTGTGGGGTTATCGCTTTCGCGAAAGCGGCCTCACTAAGATCTTCTGTAAACGTATAGGTGATACCATATTTATCAAACTCCTCTACCACAAGGTTATAAGTCCCTCCGTATAAAGTTTCTTGTAATACAATGTGATCGCCATTTCTCAAAAAGGCAAGCAAGGTTGTGCTCACTGCAGCCATACCACTGCCAAAAATCATTCCCGCCTCAGTTTTTTCTAAAGCTGCAATTTTTTTGCTTAGACCTTCTTGGTTAGGTGTATTAAAATAACGTGGGTAGCGCTTTACATCTACATCCATAAAGGCATATGAAGATGACATAAATATAGGAGAAACAGCTCCTTGAAACTGCTCGTCTTTTACTTCTCCCGTGTGAGTACAAATGGTATTGATACCCTGGTTTGACTTTGACATAACTTTACTTTTTTTAATATTCTAAAAATACAAAAAACACCTAGAGCACCTCTCTCATTATTAAAGAATAAAATAGTGCGCTCTGGGCCAATTGCTTAGCACAGTTTTAGACATTCTCTTAAAAATGTTAATGCAATAGTCGTATAAAGTTGCTACCTTTAAAAGAATGAAATTGATTACTAATATATATCAACTTTTAGTAACTGGAGAATACGATAAACCTCTTTGTGGCAAGGAGATGGACGCTATGCCCTATATTGAGAACGCATATCTCGTAATAGATGAAGATCGCATTTATGAGTACGGTAGTATGGATGATTTACATCCCATCGCTGTAGATGAAGTTATAGACGCAACCGGTCAAATAGTATTACCTATGTGGTGTGACTCTCACACGCATCTAGTATTTGCTACAACTCGTGAAGATGAGTTTGTAGATCGCATAAAAGGCTTGAGTTATCAAGAGATTGCTGCCAGAGGTGGTGGAATTTTGAACAGCGCTCGCAAGTTACAGGCAATGAGCGAAGATGAACTTTATGAAGATGCATTAGAGCGCTTATCACAATGTATAAAAACGGGTACTGGAGCTATAGAGGTTAAAACAGGTTATGGTCTTACAGTAGCGTCAGAACTTAAGATGCTGCGCGTTATTAAAAGACTCAGTACTGCCGTAAATATCCCTGTAAAAGCAACGCTTCTGGCAGCACACGCTATACCAGAACGTCATAAACAAAATAGAGCAGCTTATATAAATGAGATTGTAAATGAGATGATACCAGCATTTACAAAAGGAGCATTAGTAGATTTTATAGACATATTTTGTGAGACAGGATATTTTACGGTGGCAGAAATGGATACCATAGTCAACGCCGGAAAGGCGCACGGCTTAAAACCTAAGGTACACGTAAACCAGTTTACAAGTATAGGTGGCATACAGAAAGCTATAGAGCTTGAAGCACTCACTGTAGATCATCTAGAAGAACTTACCGAAAAAGATATAGATGCATTAAAAACATCAAATACGATACCGGTAGCCTTACCAGGCTGTTCTTTCTTCTTAAATATACCATATACACCCGCACGCAAGATTATAGACGCAGGCCTATCTCTTGCTGTGGCAACAGACTACAATCCAGGATCATCACCTAGCAGCTCTATGAATTTTATAGTCTCACAGGCGTGCATCAACCTTAAAATGACCCCTGCAGAGGCAATTGTTGCAGCTACTATAAACGGTGCATTTGCAATGGATGTCGCAAAAGAAACTGGAAGTATTACAAAAGGAAAAAAAGCAAATTTAATAATTACTAAACCCCTACCCTCTTACAATGCAATTCCCTATCACTTTGGACAACACCAGATTGATAAGGTAATTGTAAATGGAGAAGTCTTATGATTATACCTAATTTTTCTATCGTACCGGGAAGCCCGGTAAGTGACATTTTTATTGAACACGAAGTTAAAACCTTCTACGAGGCGATACGCAAAGTGCAAAATCTACCGTACGGCAGAGTAGAAAACCCTTTGGAATTTGGAAGCATTATTACAAATGGTCGAGGTACCTGTAGTACTAAGCACGCGACACTTAAAATGCTTACAGATGAGCACGCAATTTATGGTTTACAGTTAGAACTTGCCATATATGCTATGAGTGAAGAGAACACCCCAGGTGTGGGAGCGACTCTTGATAAATATAACCTGCCATATATGCTAGAAGCTCATACCTTTTTATGCTATGATGACGAAGTATATGATTACACATTTGCACAGTCTAAAAACCTTACGTGGACAGATTCTATACTTATGCAAACCACAATAGATACAGATCAGATAGGTGAGTATAAAAAGAGCTATCACAAATCTGTACTTGCAGACTGGATAAAAAGAGATCACCTACCATACACGCTAGACGAACTCTATACTATAAGAGAAGAGTGTATTGAAGCGCTCTCAAACGCGACAACGCATTGATATGATACAGCTACACATTGCAACGGAAAGTGATATTAAATCATTCACACATCTTAGAGCTGGTGAGACCAAGTTCGGAGAAACCTTGCAACTATGTGATAGCCTAGATGACGTTGTAAATAATAATTGTACCTATGTACTTTTTGGAATTTGTGAGGATATTGGTATTCGTGCAAATTACGGTAAGCCCGGCGCAGTAAAAGCTTGGGGAAGCTTTATAAAAGCTCTAGTAAACGTTCAAGACAATCAGTTTAATAATGGTAACGATATCCTACTATTAGGTCATATAGCTGTATCTCCAGATATAGACGATATAGATAAGGAGAATCCAGAAACACTAGGTAGTATTGTAGCAAGAATAGATAGTAAAGTAGCTACCGTGGTAAACCGCATAGTAAGTGCAGGGAAAATACCTATAGTGATAGGAGGTGGTCATAATAATGCCTACGGAAATATAAAAGGTACTGCAACGGCTTTGCAAAAAGCGATAAATGTCATCAATTTTGATGCTCATACAGATTTAAGAAAAACAGATTATAGACATAGCGGTAATGGCTTTACGTATGCACTAGAAAGTGAGAACTCATATCTCAACACCTATTGTATCTTCGGGTTACATAAAAACTACACACCACAGTATATTTACAATATGATAGCTACTAGCAATCATATCACCGCTTTTGATATGGAGGATATGCTTCTCGAAATTAAACAGGTAGAAAATTTTGAAACCGCTATCTCCCAGTTAAGTGACAATACACTGGGTATTGAGATAGATGTAGATAGTATTGCAAATTTCTCAAGTAGTGCACAAACGCCCTCTGGATTTAACTTAGAGGTGATGCGTTATTTTTTAGGCCAGCTTGCAAGAAAGACTAAATGTGGTTATTTACATATTTGTGAGGCCGCTCCAACAAAGAAAAATTATCAACAAGTAGGTAAAGCATTATCTTACCTCGTTACAGACTTTATAAGAAATCATCGTGAACATTATACCCTATAACACAAAGCATAAAGACACCTTCAAACATCTTAATATAGAATGGCTAGAGACCTATTTTTATGTAGAACCTTATGACTTAGAAGTATTAAGTAAGCCAGAAACTTACATTATAAATAAAGGAGGATACATATTTTTTGCCCAGCACAATGATGAGATTGTTGGCACCGTAGCGCTTATGCCCACAGCAGTAAACGGGGTATTAGAACTTACAAAAATGGCAGTATCTCCACAGGCCAGAGGTCTGGGCATAGGTCAAAAATTAATGGAGCATTGTATCGCTTTCGCGAAAGCGGAAAACCTTTCAAAACTCATACTCTATTCAAACACCATTCTAGAAAATGCTATTCATATCTATAAAAAATGGGGTTTTATTGAGATTCCCGTAGAAGAAAATGCATCATACGAGCGAGCAAACATAAAAATGGAAAAAATAATTAATCATAAATAACCGAAAATGAAATTACACAACATCATACTATTAGCGGCTCTTACCATAAGTATTACAAGCTGTAAAGAGAACACATCAAACGAAACCAAAACAACTACAGAGGTTGCAAATGAGGAGACAACAAAGAAAAGTAACTTTGAGATTTACCCAGTATCTCACGCTACTATGGTTTTAAAATGGGATGATAATGCTATTTATATTGACCCCGTAGGAGGTCCAGAAAATTTTGACCTTTATGATGCGCCAGATCTTATCTTGATTACAGATATACACGGTGATCACTTAAACGTAAATACTGTACAAGGTATTCTAACAGAATCTACAAAGATTATTGCGCCACAAGCAGTAGTAGATAAACTTCCAGAAGATTTACAAAAAATCACAACCGTACTTAGTAATGATAATTCATTAATGAAAAATGGTTTTGACATCACTGCGATCCCTATGTACAACCTTAGAGAGGAAGCACTTAAATTTCACTCAAAAGGTAGAGGAAATGGCTATGTAATTGAAAAAGATGATAAGCGAGTTTACATCTCTGGAGATACAGAAGACATACCAGAAATGCGCAATCTAGCAGATATAGATATAGCTTTTATATGTATGAACTTGCCATACACAATGACGGTAGAGAGCGCTGCGAGCGCGGTATTAGACTTTAAGCCAGAGACCGTATTTCCTTATCATTACAGAGGGACTGAGGGTCTAAGCGACGTTTCAAAATTTAAAGAACTAGTTAATAATGGTGATAGTAGCATAAATGTTACTCAGCTAGACTGGTACCCTACAGCAGAATAAAAAAACACCGCTCTAGGATATCCATCCTAGAGCGGTGTTTTTAATATACAATATGTTCCCTCCTACTTTAGACTAAAAGACGTCTGTGCAAGAAGTGATCCTTTATCATATACATAGACATTATAAGTTCCTTCTGGAAAATCTTTTGTGGTCTTCCCTATATTTTCACATATATCTAGCGCCGTATTCTCATAATAGAACTTAGAGATTGTGCTATAAGTTACAACTGTCCCGTCAAAGGCTACTTGCTTGTTATCACCTAGGGTGTTTCCTTCTGGGTCTACAACCTGTACATAAAGTATACGGTCACCAGCTTCGGCAAGACGATTTTGTGGTACTGTATAGCACGCACGTAGCTTATCTACACGTCTATTATTTGAGTTCTCTATAAGCTTTCCAGAAGAGCGTTCTATAACACCTGTAGCACGCAGCTTGTTTGCCGCCAGTGCAGATCCTAAAGTTACACGCTCTGCTAGTGCTTGATTTTCTAGTGACAGAGAATCTCCTACACCTCTTTGTACCTCTAGCTCATACGTTGTACTGTCTACGCGCATCGCAAGCATCTGGTTACTACCGCGTAGTGAGTCATTTTGAGCAAATAAGAAATCGCGCTCGTTACGTAGTTTAAAAACCTCTGCTCTATACTTACCAAGGCTAGCAATGGTAGCATCTTTTGCATTAATATCTGCAATGAGTCCTTGTATTCTGTCACGAGCATCGTTAAGCTCTGTGTCCTTCAGATTATTTTCTTCTATAACCACATCATACTTACTTACCATCTCCTTAAGATCTGCAAGCACAACGTTTTTCTCTTTTGTAAGTTGGCTTTTGGTATCTTTTTCTTGGTTGTACAGTTTTACTGCAAAGGCCCCAGCAACGACTAAAAGTACTGCAAGAATCCCTGCAATAATCTTAATACCGTTTCCACTTTTTTCGTTGTCCATAATATTTAGTTTAATTTTATTGGTTATACGTCTAATGCAAAGAATTGGATTTTATTTTAATTGCTTCTGCTAAAATATTCTTTTTACCATACAATTAACGCCCGATATTAAAAATTGTTAAAATAACAAATACACGTAGTCCATATGCTACTTAATCTCGTAGCAAACTTCCTGATGTACAAATATATAAAGCACAGCAGCAAGGAGGTTGACATAGTTTTGATTTAAATTCTTCTATAAATCAGTTCATAAATTCATAAGGTAATTGCTGTGAGTACGCTTTCGCGAAAGCGTAAAAACAATCCTTCCTCGTTGTTAACGTAATTCTAAAAGCAATGCTATCCCAAAGTTTTTTACGGAAATTGTAGTTTATGAATAAACTGTACACAAAACTGGAGCTTTTATATAGCCGCATCACGGGTAATGTAGCTTTTTACCCCAGCCTTATTGCCTTTATGGGGCTAGCGTTAGGATTCTTTATGTCTTATGCAGAGCAACAAGGCATCTCGAAGTATCTCATAGACACTATACCGGCTCTTGTGATTAATGATGCAGATACGGCTCGTACGCTTCTTAGTACATTTATAGGAGGTATTTTTAGCCTGATGGTTTTTAGTTTTTCTATGGTTATGCTCATACTTAACCAGGCGTCTAGTAATTATTCACCACGCATATTACCTGGACTCATTGCAAATAAACGTCACCAGGTGGTACTGGGCTTTTATATTGCTGTCATCATTTACTGTATAATTATCTTACTTAGTATTGAACCAGAACAGTCTAAAACGCAACTACCAGGCTTTGCAGTACTTATAGGGATTGTATTAAGTATACACGTGCTTGCAGCTTTTATATACTTTATACACTCTATATCTCAAGCTATACAGATTAATAATATTATAGATCGCATTTACAAAGTATCACGAGATCGCATCCAGCAACTTATAGACACAGAGAGTGATCCAAAAGGAGTAGACGTTTTTAAAGACAATGATTCTTGGCAAAGCTATACTACTAAGTTCTCTGGACATCTTAATGATATTGCACTAGACTCTCTTGTAGATTTTTGTAATGAGCACTCTTGTAAAGTTTCACTTCTAGTTCCTAAAGGATCATTTGTACTTGATAGTACAAAAATAGTAAGTGTAAATAAGGATCTTGATGAGGAGGCTATTGAGGCGCTACGCTCTTGCTTTGGCTTTTCTAGATCTGAGATTGTGAAAAATAATTATATCCTAGGATTTAAACAACTTACAGAGATCGCTGTAAAAGCAATGAGCCCGGGTATAAATGATCCAGGTACGGCAATTACCTGTTTAGACTACCTTACCGAGCTATTTGTATTACGTATGCAAAAGAGAGATAACAGCTTTGTGACAGATAAAGATGGTAATGCCCTTGTATCACTACGCACTATAAACTTTGAAGAAGTTCTTTATTTCATTTTTGCATCCCTAAGGCAGTATTGCAAAGCAGACTTTATAATGCTACACAAAATGTTGCAAAGCTTGAGATATCTAAGTACATCTGATGCGTTAAAGGATGAGTATACAGAGGCTATTATCAACCAAGTACAACTCATTATAGATGATGCAAACCAATTTATTAAAAACGAGTCAGATCGTGCTATTTTAAACAAGGTGGCTAGTGAAGTGCAAACAAGCTAGATGATATTATTACCACCAGATAAGGTTTTTTGACTGGTTTTCTTTTTCTTTATACACATTACATAATGCGTGCTGCATTACTTAAAACTACATTTACTTTTATGAAAAATTTGCTTCTTATTGCTTTATGTTTCGCTTTCGCGAAAGCGTACTCACAACAACCCTCATCACAACCTGGTGAGTTTATCAAAGATTTTGGAAAAACTTTTGAAGTACCAGAACCAGATTTTAAAACCGATACTGAAGCACAATTTTATATTGTTTTTGATGTAGCAAAAGCCCCAGAAGACCCTAGTGCAAGAAATCCATACATAGAGACGATGGCTCGCTTTTTAAATATGCACGATAAAGCAGGTGTGCCCAGGGAGAATATGCACTTACGTGCAGCTATACACGGCAAGGCGGCATATGGCGTACTTACAAATGAACTTTATAAAGAAAAATATGGGGTAGATAATCCCAATATTGCACTTCTAGAAGCACTAAGCGATGCAGGGGTAGAACTTATACTCTGTGGGCAAACGGCGGGATCACGCAACATTACTTCGGCACGAAGATTGGAAATAATAGATGTAGCTCTCTCTGCAATGACCGTTTTAAGCCAGTCACAAATGAGTGGATACTCACTTATTGCATTTTAAAAAACCGCTACTAGCATACCTTACACAATAAATTAAACCAGATTAATGCGTTACCTATTTTTACTGGGCTTTATACTCACGAGCCTATCTTCATACTCTCAAAAAATAACTCGTCAAGACAGTTTACGTGGTAGCATTACACCGCAAAGAGCGTGGTGGGACCTTGTACACTACGACCTTTCTGTAGAGGTATTGCCGGAGTCAAAGACAATTATAGGGACTAATGTGATGACCTACAAAGTGCTTAATGAAGGCACTAATGAGTTACAAATAGATCTACAAGCACCTATGGAGCTTACCGCAGTAATGCAAGATGGTCACTCGCTGGATGTACGGTCAGAAGGTAATGCGCATTTTATACAACTTGAAGATCCACAGCGTGAGGGTGAGCTAAAGAAGATCTCGCTAAGTTTTGAAGGTAAACCTAGAATTGCAAAAAACCCGCCGTGGGATGGGGGTATCACCTGGAAAAAAGATAGCAACGGAAAACATTTTATTGCCAGTTCAAATCAAGGCATAGGCGCTAGTGTGTGGTGGCCTAATAGAGATCACCCGGCAGACGAGGTAGACAGTCTTGATATGCACGTTACCGTGCCTAAAGATCTCGTAGACGTGTCAAACGGAAGACTTGTGCACATAGATACAGACGCAACTACAAAAACATACCACTGGACAGTAAAAAACCCAATAAATAACTACGGTGTAAACTTAAATATAGGTGATTATGTAAACTTCTCTGAGGTTTATAAAGGAGAGAAAGGCCCTCTAGATATGAGCTACTGGGTTCTCAAGGAGGATGAGGAGAAGGCTCGAGAGCAGTTTAAACAAGCCCCTATGATGATGGAGGCTTTTGAACACTGGTTTGGTCCTTACCCGTTTTATGAGGATAGTTTTAAACTCGTGCAAGCACCTTATCTTGGGATGGAACATCAAAGTTCTGTAACCTATGGAAATAGATTTAAAAATGGGTATCTAGGTAGAGATCTTTCTGGTACGGGTGAGGGATTAAAATTTGATTTTATAATCATTCACGAGGCTGGTCACGAGTGGTTTGCAAATAACATTACGAATAAAGACGTGGCAGATATGTGGATACACGAAGGCTTTACCTCATATTCTGAAAATCTATATCTCGATTACCACTTTGGAAAAGAAAGTGCTGCAACCTATACCATAGGTACTCGTGATAAAATACGTAATGATAGACCTATGATAGGCACCTATAATGTGGATAAAGAAGGAAGTGGTGATATGTATTACAAAGGTGCAAACATACTACTTACCTTACGTACCATAGCACAAGATGATGATTTATGGCGCGCTACACTACGAGGCTTAAGCAAAGAGTTTTATCACCAAACGACAACAACAGCTGCTGTAGAAAATTATATTGCAAATGCGCTAAATCTAGATTTAACACCTTTCTTTAATCAATATCTAAGAGAAAAAGATATCCCAACATTTGAGTACAAAATCGATAAAAAAGAAATGCACTATCGATTTAATAATACCATACAAGGTTTTACAATGCCCTTACGTATTAAGATTAATGAGGAGTATATATGGATTGAACCTACAGATATATGGCAATGCTTAGAAGTACCAAAAGGTACTAGAACCGTACAAATAGATCGCAATATGTATGTAGAGATTAGAAAAATGTAAGTACAACTTACTCAAATCGTATTGCGCGTACAGGGCTAATTTTGGTTATAATATAAGATGGTATAAGTAAGATAAGTACACATATAGTAAAAACCCCAAAGTTGAGAGATAAAATATGCCATCCATTTATGAGAACAGGTGCCTCACTCACATAATACGTAGATGGGTCGAGTTTTATAAACCCAAAATACTTCTGAGCAAATAAAATTCCTAGGCCTATAAGGTTACCCCAGAAGAGTCCCAGACCTATAAGATACATCGCGTTGTAGATAAATATCTTACGTACATTCCAATCTGAGCCACCTAGAGCTTTGAGAATACCTATCATACGAGTGCGCTCAAGTACAAGTACAAGCAGTGCTACCGCAATGTTAATACCTGCTATAAGGATCATCACGACAATAATGAGCATTATATTAAAGTCAAATAACTTGATCCACTCAAAGATATTATAGTTGCGCTGTATGATAGATATGGATCTAAGCATAGAGCCAGAGTTTTCATACACTTCGTTATTAACTCGCTCTATATTATCAAAATCATCTACAAAAACCTCAAACGCTCCTACCTCGTCCTTTTCCCATTTATTTATAAAAGTAAGATGGCGGCGGTCTCCTATAATGTAAATCTTATCAAACTCTTGATAAGCGCTTTCGTAAAGACCTACAATATCAAGTGATCGTGATCTAAAGCGTGTGTTTTCTTTATTTACAAAGTGTATTACCGCTTTATCACCTACCGTAAAACCTAAACGTTTTGCAAGATAGGTACTCATTAAGATTTCATTATTGAGGTCACCTGTGAGCTCTGGCTTGCGGCCTTCTATGATGTAATCTTCTATGCGAGACCAGTCATAATCATCACCCACACCTTTGTAAACCACACCCTCAAAGGTCTCTGCAGTGCGTATCATTCCTGCCTTAGTTGTGATTGCCTGCACGTGTGTTACTTCTGGTACGGCATCAAAGTTTGGGTAAAAGTCTTGATTAATGGTAATAGGGTTTACGGTCTCCTCGCTATTATTTCCATCAAAGTTTGAGACAAGTATATCACCAGAAAAGGCAGACACCTTTTGTCGTATTTCTCTTTTTAAACCTATACCCGTTGCGATAGATATAAGCATCATCACCATACCTATTGCGATTGCTGCAATGGCAATTTTAATTATCGTACTGGAAGCACTACTTTTATACGATGTCCCGCCATTTAGGCGTTTGGCTATAAAATACTCTAGATTCAAATGCGTCTCATTTTATTCAAAAATACCCTTTTTTTAACGCTCACACTCTTAATTTCTTGTGCAAATACGGGTGGAGATAAGACCGCTTTCGCGAAAGCGGAATCAAAACAACCCACAACAAGTAACGTAGTAGTCATAGATTCTAGCATTACTGTGGGTGCAAATAGAACAGAGCTGTACCTCCCATTACTAGCAAATAAAAATGTGGGAGTAGTTACAAACAAAAGTGGACTCATCTTTACCGAGACGTCGCATACAGAAGCGCAAAGCACTCACCTAGTAGACTCCTTACTAAGTATGGGAGTTACGATAAAGAAGGTTTTCTCGCCAGAGCACGGCTTTAGAGGAAATATAGATGCCGGCGAAAAAGTAAAGGACGGTAAGGACCCAAAAACGGGCCTCAATATTATCTCTCTTTACGGAAAGAATAAAAAACCCACAGTACAACAATTAGAAGGGGTTGATGTCTTACTCTTTGACATACAAGATGTGGGCGTGCGTTTTTACACCTACATATCTACCCTCACCTATGTTATGGAAGCAGCTGCCGAAAGTGGGATTCCTGTCATAGTGCTAGACAGACCTAATCCTAATGCACATTACATAGACGGTCCTACACTAGAAAAAGAACACACTAGCTTTTTAGGAATGCACGAGATACCACTTGTGTATGGTATGACGATAGGCGAATATGCAAAAATGGTAAATGGAGAAGGCTGGCTAAAAGATAAAATCACAGTAGATCTTACGGTAATACCGCTTGAAAACTGGTCATACCAGAAAAAGTATGCACTCCCTACAAGACCATCGCCTAATTTGCCTAATGATAAGAGTATCAATTTATATCCTAGCTTAGGCTTTTTTGAAGGAACTACGGTAAATGCTGGTCGCGGGACAGAGATGCAGTTTCAAATCTTTGGCGCACCAGATTTTCCTAAAGAGCACTTTTCATTTTTATACACGCCACAACCTAATTTTGGATCAAAATCACCAAAACATAAGGGAGTCACCTGTAACGGTAAAGACCTACGTGATGAGGCCTATATGAACACGGTAAATCTTGAATGGCTCATAGAAGCCTATGCTGCAAGTAGTAAGAAGGATACCTTCTTTAAAACAGCCAGTTTTACACTTCACGCAGGTTCAACACAATTACAGCAAGACATTGAGGCGGGTTACACCTTTAAAGAGATTAAAAGAAAATGGTTGCCAGGTATAGAACGATTCAAAAAGATACGCTCAAAATATCTAATGTATGAGTAGGGATGCGTTTTTGCTTTCGCTTAAAGCGAAAATAGAAACCCTATTTACCACCTATACAAAGTTACTTCATACACAAGAACAGCAAGACATTATGCGTAATGGCTTTGTATTCTCTAAGATAGATCCTACGGCAAACGTGCTAGTTATGGGTATAAATCCATCGTTACGCACAGATTTTATAAGTGACGATATGTGTAACTATGATTATAGTAAATTGCAAAGGGATAGGTACTTTAAAAAATTTCATCACTTACTATCAGCTCTTGAACCAAAAGGAATTACTTATTGCGATTTATTTTATCAACGACATACGGAGCAAAAACAAATAGCACACTTTCTTAACGACGAGGTGGGTAAACAGTTTCTCAGAGATCAACTTGAGATTACTAAGGAGGTCATTACCTATGTTGCTCCTAAGCTTATCTTACTTTTTAATAGACAAGGCGCTCAGTTTTTTTCTTCTGAGTGGATGGATATTAGCCTAGATTTTGATAAAAAACTGTCTACATATAACAAACTTGCTTATAGCCACAGGCTTGAATCCTATATTTACTTTGCCCCTTTTTTAGGGTATAGAACACCAAAAACCGCGTTTGAGCAATTAGATCAAGATTTGCTGTTGTTAGCAAAGCTTGTTAATTAATCTCAAAACTTTAAAGCAGACAATGTAATTGTAGTGACTTTTTTACGTTTAACTATATTTGATACTAGATTACGATATACTCCCTTAATATTAATCCTATGAAAAAGATTACCCTACTCCTACTCGTCTTTACAATGCTCTTTTTTTCTTGTAATGATGATCTTGATGATACTATAAGACCAGCAACTACAGTAGAGCTGTCTGACTTTGTTTACAGAGGTCTCAATTACTGGTCATTATATAAAGACCAAGTGCCAGAGCTAGCAAATGATTTTTTTAGTAATGATGGAGAAAAATTTGACTACTTATCACAGTTTGCTTCTGTAGAGGATGCTTTTGATGCTCTTACGGCGCCTGTAGACCGTTTTAGCATATTACGAGATGATTATACAGAATTAGAAAACTCGCTAGCGGGAATTCGCACCGCTTCTGGTATGAATATCTCCCTGCTTATTATGCCTAATGATCCTACTAGAGCCTTTGGTATTGTGAGATATGTGGTAAATGATAGTCCAGCAGCTATTGCGGGTGTCCAGCGAGGTATGATTTTTACACTTGTAGACGGGCAACCATTACAAGATGCGACTGGACAACCTATAGATGGTAACACAAGTTTTTCTAGCTTTTTTAGTCCAGAAAGCTATACCATAAGTACAGCAACCTTTAACGGTACAGACTTTGACCTTACGGGAGAAGAAATCGTTATAAATAAAATACAGCTCATTATAAACCCTTTACATACCGTAAATGTTTTAAGTGTAGGTGGTAATGAGATAGGATACTTACATTATACCGGTTTTACAAATGAGTTTGATAGTGATCTTAATAATGCTTTTGCAGAGTTTCAGGCAGCTGGCATTACAGATCTTGTGCTTGATTTACGCTATAATGGTGGTGGCTCTATAGAGACGGCAAACGACCTCTCATCTATGATTACTGGTCAGTTTGAGGGACAAACATTTATCACTCAAGAGTATAACTCAGATCGCAATCCAGAGAATCAATTTACACGCACTTTTAATAATAATCTAGGAAGTGGCGATGATGGGGCAACTATAAACAGCTTAGGACTTTCTAGAGTATTCATACTCACTACAGGAAGAACCGCAAGTGCCAGCGAACTTATACTAAGTGGTCTAGATCCATACATTGAGATTATACAGATAGGTACAAACACCGTAGGAAAATTTGAAGGATCCTTCTTATTATATGATGCGCCAACTCCAGGTTTTAGAAGATCTGAGGCAAACCCAAATCACAGATACGTAATGCTACCGCTTGTACTTAAGTCTGTAAATGCAAATGGTCTTACAGACTATTTTGACGGTTTTACACCAGATATTGAAATAGCCGAAGATTTTACAAACTATGGCCAGCTAGGTGAGCAAGGCGAGCCACTTCTAGACGCAGCCATAGATGTTATTCTTAACGGAAGAAGCAACGCACAATATAACACGACGATACAACCCTCATATTATGACACAGAGCAACAAGACCCGCTCTACCAGCGTATGATAGTTGATCAACTTGATATAGACTAGCACAAAAAAAAGGGGTGACAGATTATGTCACCCCTTTTTAATTAACTATTAGAGAATAACCTAGTTAATCTCGTAAACGTTACCTGGTACTATACCTACATTAAGCGTATTTAACAAAGTACCCGTAGTAGTATCATAAAGCTCTACAGTACCATTACTAGCAAAGTCTGCAGCGTTACATCCAGCTAGTGTACCGTCGCTGAGTATGGTCATATTATAGAAAAATGATCCAGATATAATTGCAGTACTAGCCGCAGTAAAATCTACTATTGTTGTTTTATAAACTGCTCCACCTAGATAATAAAAAACATCATCACCTACTACATTTAAGAAGCTAGGGTGTTCGGTATCTGTAAATAAAACTGTTTCTACAGCAGTATTTGTATCTGTATCTATAATAGTAAATTGTCCTCCCGTCTCATTACCTGTAAATGCTGGAGCACCACTAGCTAGAACTACAAGACGTCCCGCTGTGTCAAACTGTAGTGAGTTAGGTACATCACCAACCTCTATTGTAGTAACAACATTTTCTTGCTCACTAGAGATTACAGATACAATGTTATTTACTCCAAAACCTCCTTTGTGTGCTACATAAATAGCATCTCCTTTTGCTACGATTTGATCTGGCCCTTCTGCAACAGGAATTGTACTTACTATCTCATTTGTATTTAAATCTAAAACAGCCACATAATCATCTGTAGCTACAGCTGGATCTCCCCAGTTAGTCACATAACCGTTATCCCCTATTATTACCATATTACGTGGGTTATTAAGTCCTTCTGTAATCTGGATTATTTCTTCAAAGGTATCCTTTTCTACTACCGTGATACGTGAGCTTACGTTTGTAACTACATAAACATTATCATCTGACATCGTTAGTGATTGCACGATGTTACCCAGGTTATCATCATTTACAGCTTGATAGATAGATGGTGACACCGTAGTAAGGTTTTCATCTATATGATCTACTGTTCCAAAACCATTTGAAAAAGGTCCTTCATTTGTTACTAAAAATCCAGTAGCATATGGTCCTTCAACCTCTGGGGTAACTGGTATAAAAATATCATCATCTGTATTACAAGAAAATAATAAGAGTGTTGCAATACAAAATGTGTAAAAAGAATGTTTCATAAGTGTTTTTAAAAAGTAATTGTTGTTTGTAATAAAAAGTTTCTTCCAGGGTTAGGTCTAAAAGCAACCGTCTGGTAGTTCGTATTAAATAAGTTATTGACTCTCGCCATTACTTGAAGCTTAGTTCCTTGCTTGTGTAAGATGTCATAGCTTGTCCCTATGTGAGCAATCGCATAGCCGTCTACCTGCGCCGTATTATCTGTAGTTGTAAAAACACGATCTACAAAGGTAGTTTGCACATAACTACTCAGCCTGCCATAGTTATGCGCGATACCTAGTATCGCTTTATGAGCTGGTACATAGATAAGTTGTTTGCCTCTGGCAACATCATCGGCCTGTGTATAGGCATACTGAGCAGTGGTTGTAACTTTATGGCTACCCATAATAGCCGTATAATCAAGTGCTCCCTCTATACCATAATGCTCAGAGTCTGCAATGTTTATAGGTGACCAGATACCGCTAAGATTAGGCTGCCATTGTATCAAATCATCTGTGTTTATGTAAAACCCTCTCAGTCCTAAAGTGAGGTTTTTACGTGTTCTTTTTAAGCCTATCTCGGCTTGTACGCTTGTTTCAGGTTTCAAATCTGGGTTACCTACAGCACCTGGCCCAGACCAGTACGCATCGTTAAAAGTGGGAATTCTATAATTTTTTGATGCGTTAAATGTGAATGTATACGCTTTCGCGAAAGCGTAATCAAAACCAGCTCCCAAAAGAAATGGGCTATCAAAACCTTCTACCAGCTCTTGTCTAGCCTGAATCTCATAGGTAAATTGATTAGTAAGTTGCTGTTTCCACAAGGCGACAACAGATCCTTGATTTCTAGTAGTCGAAACGATAGACGCACCAGCTGCCGAAATATGGTTCACCTCACCTATTACGGTAAGTTCCTTTTTGCGATCCAGCTTATAAGTTGCCTCGTAGTTTGCCAGGTAGCGTATAGATTTACCTAGATCATTATCGTCAGTTTGGTTATTTGCAAAATATCTAAACTGTTCAAAAATATGAGCCGCACGTAACTTGCCATTAAATCTTGTACTCAGGTTTTCCCATATGGCGAGTGTTCTTGTATTTCTGTCTTCATACCCATCATTAGACGGTGCCGTGAGCGTGCCAGAAAAGTTGCGATTACCTACATAGGTATTGTGGTGCAGTTTTAATAAATGTGTACGATCACCCTTATTTTTAAGGAGGTAACCCATATTAAAAATGGCGTTAAGATTATCATATTGACCATTTTCATTAAACTGATTATCTGTATTGAGATAGTCAAAATCATTTTCAGAACGTTGATAATCTAGCCCGGCATCTATGTAAAAATTAGTGTTTGAAAATTTCGTTTTGGCCGTTGCGATTTGAGTATCAAAACTTCCGTAACCTGCGGTTACTCTCGTACTCAGTCCCTTATTAAATCTAATATCATTACCTAGATGGACACTACCACCTACTGCTCCAGAGCCATATATAATGCTCCCGCCGCCCGCTCTCACATCGAGCTGATCATAATTTTTTGACGATAAGGTATTAAAATCAGACTGGCCAGTGAGCTGGCTATTTATGTTTATACCGTTCCACACGACGGCTGTCTGTGCCGCGTTAGTCCCTCTAAAAGAGGCAGAGGCTACACCGCCTGGCCCATTTTCTCTAAAGTATATGGTGCTATTTGCTCGCAACACCTCGGTGAGAGCCGTGCGCGATCGCTGTATGGTGCTATCACTTATCTTCTCAAGAGTTATACCTACACTGTGGCTTTTCAACTTTGAGTCACTAAGTATCACTTCAGGTAAAACTTGAAGTGTATCTATTTGTGCGGCAGTTGTAAGTGCGCATAGCACGACAACAATAAAAAGGAATCTATGTTTCATCTATCTACCAACTTTTTACCCGAAAGTTGCTTGATTTTAATTATGAATAGAGGCAGGTCTCCTGGCTTGCTTTTGTTACACCTTCCCATCATAACACCTTATGACAGTGGCTTTGTAGTAGTAACAAACCCTTTATGGGCTTAGCTTACAGTTGCGGGAACAGCTTCCGATTTATACGGAATTCCCTTTTAATTTTCTGCACCCGTGTGATGCATCAAAACCAAAATTCGTCGCAAATATACATAACATTATTACCATACCTAGCAGTAAATCAAAAAGAAGAAAGCCCTCTTGCGGCATTGGCTATTTTAATACTACTTTTGGCAAATGAAGCACTTACACCTTTTAGTCTGCCTTATATTTCTAGTAACAGCTTGTAAAAATGAACCAGAAGTCACGACTGTTACTCCCACAATGAGTGCATCACAAGCAGTAACCTATGCAGATGGTTTTACCATTACAAAGTATGAAAACTACTCATTGCTAACGGTTACAGAAGCATTCCCAAATGCAGACAAAACCTTTACCTACGCCCTTGTGCCAGAAGGAGGATTGCAAGCTTCTATAGAAGAAGAAAACAGTAAAAGCCTCACCGAGTTACTTACTAATCGAGGTATAGATGCCATTATAAAAACACCTATAAAAAATGTAGTCGTTACCTCTACTACGCACATCCCCTCGTTAGAAATGCTTGGGGTTATCGAAACTTTAAAAGGTTTTCCTAATCTTGATTATGTGTCGAGTCCGCTTTCGCGAAAGCGTATTGAAAACGATCTCATTACAGAGCTAGGTCAAAACGAATCGCTTAACACAGAACTTGCAATAAATCTCAATCCAGATGCGGTTATCACCTTTGGTGTAGAAGGAGAAAACAAATCTGTAAACACGCTACAACGTGCAGGAATCCCAGTGCTTTACAACGGCGACTGGGTAGAAAAAGAACCGCTAGGCAAAGCAGAGTGGATCAAATTCTTTGGCGCTCTGTACGGCAAAGAAAAAGAGGCAGATAGCATTTTTACAACCATAAAAAATCAATATCTAGCCACTAAGAAACAACTTGCATCTGTAACGTCAAGTCCTACTATTTTAAGTGGTGCGATGTATAAAGATGTGTGGTATTTACCTAAGGGTGATAGCTGGCAGGCTAAAGTTCTAGAAGATGCCGGAGGCTCATACCTATGGGCAGATACCGAGGGAGTGGGAAGTATTGCACTGAGTATAGAATCTGTGCTGGAAAAAGGGCAGCAAGCAGACTTCTGGATTGCACCTGGACAGTATACATCATATTCAAAATTACTAAGTGACAACCCTGCCTACGGACAGTTTGATGCATTTAAGAACAAGAAGGTCTATACCTTTGCAAAGAGTAAGGGAGCAACGGGTGGTTTATTATATTATGAACTTGCGCCTAACAGGCCAGACCTTGTCTTAAGAGATCTTACCAAAATCTTACACCCAGAGCTTATTACAGAAGAATTTACATTTTTTGCACCGCTAGATGAGTAATAAAAGTTACATTATACCCTTTTGCATATTAGTTTTCATACTAATGCTGTGCTTTATTGTAAACATAAGTTTAGGCTCCGTAAACATTCCTTTTACAGAGGTTATCTCTGGATTACTGGGTGGTGATGTGTCAAAAACATCTTGGTTATATATTATCGTAGATTATAGATTACCTAAGGCTATTACAGCAATTATTGCGGGGGCAGGCCTTGCGGTTTCTGGCTTGTTAATGCAAACGCTTTTTCGTAATCCGCTGGCGGGTCCATTTGTATTAGGTATAAGTAGTGGTGCCAGTCTAGGCGTCGCTTTATACATCTTAGGAGGCACGGCACTGGGGCTATCTTCTACCCTATTATCTGGTAAATGGGGGCTCATCGTATCGGCTAGTGTAGGAAGTTTTTTAGTCTTACTTATGGTGCTAGGTGTAGCTACGCGTATAAAAGATACAATGGCGCTCCTTATCATAGGTTTAATGGTAGGAAGCCTTACGAGTGCCGTAGTAAGTGTGCTAGCATATTTTAGTAAAGCAGAAGAGTTACAACGGTTTGTTTTTTGGTCCTTTGGGAGTCTTGGTGACGTCTCGTGGCGTGGTGTGGGAATCCTTTCTGTTTGTTTTGTCATTGGGATTATGGGCGCTGTTTTTTGTCTCAAATCACTTAACAGCCTTCTCTTAGGAGATGCATATGCACGTACGATAGGTACAAAATTTAGTCAGTCACGTCTACTCATTATTATAGCGACAAGTTTACTAGCGGGTAGTATCACTGCTTTTGCAGGTCCCATTGCTTTTATAGGGCTTGCAGTACCACATTTAGTACGCCAGCTTATACCTACGGCAAATCATCGCATACTATTACCAGCCGTTATTATAGGAGGGGCAATCCTTATGCTGGTTTGTGATACAATAGCACAGGTGCCGTATAGTGAGTACACGTTACCTATAAACGCTATCTCTGCAATGGTGGGTGCTCCTGTCGTGATATGGTTATTAGTTCGTAAAAAGAAACTTCTTTTTTAATGCAGGCTATAAACAATCATATCACCCTCCGCACAAAAGATCTGGTTATAGGCTATAACAATAATCGTGAAGAAACACCTATTGCAAAAAATCTCAATATAGATTGTAAAAAAGGAGAACTCATTGCGCTAGTAGGGATAAACGGGGCTGGTAAATCTACATTGCTTAGAACGCTCACTGGACTTCAAGAGCCGCTTGCTGGTGCTGTCTATATTAATGATAAAGAGATTGCCAAAGTAACTCCAGCATCACTCGCACAGCAACTTAGTGTTGTATTGACTAATCAAGCCATTTCAAAAAATCTTACGGTAGCAGAGCTAGTAGCACTGGGCAGACAGCCTTATACAAACTGGCTAGGCACGCTCACAGAGGTAGATAAGGATATTATAATAACAGCTTTAAAACGTACCGAAACCTACGTACTCAAAGACAAGAAGTGTTACGAGCTTAGTGACGGGCAACTGCAGCGTGTCCTCATAGCAAGGGCACTTGCACAAGACACACCTATAATTATGCTAGATGAACCTATGACACATCTAGACCTACATCACAAAGCCTCTATATTAAACCTGCTAGCTAGAATCGTAACAGATGAGCGTAAAACCATCATTTTCAGTACACACGAGATAGATTATGCACTTACCCGTTGTGATAAAATGATTGTGATGAAAGAGCGACAAGCCCTATACGACACTCCAGAAGCACTTATTGCTCAGGGAGTTTTTGATATACTCTTTCCTTCTCACAATGTGGGGTTTGACCGTAAAAACCGTATCTTTTTTCTCAAAAAGTAAGACGATGCGTTTTCTTCAATTATTTCTAGTAGCTATGGTGCTCGCTAGCTGTTCTGCACACTCTATTAAGGGTGAAGAAGAGCGCTTTCGCGAAAGCGTAAAAACATCCATCCCTCCCACTACAGAGGCAGTTTATAAGATTATAGATACCTCAAAAATTTATAAGCTCGTAGCGAGTTATTATAAATATGATAGCAATCAAACCAATGTAGTAGCCGAATATAATTACAAGAAATACCTGAAATTTTACAAAGATGGAAAGCTAGCGGTTTTTGATGATTTTGACCTCACAAGCATTGATACGCTTAAAGCGAAAGTAACCGACCACGGTTATTACGATTATACATACAACACCTTATATACAAGGCATCACCTCACAAATAAGAGTGGAAAACAATTTTACAACCCACAAGTGCACGAGCCGAATGGTGACACCTTATCACTCTACTCTCAAAGCACAAAAAGTATATGTCATTACGTAGCCATAGCTATTCCGGCAAACGTGGTTGTTGCCGAGGCTGAGTGGTAGTGAGTTTTGAAAACTTTGTACAATTTTGAATACCCTCCACTCACAATTTACTCCTAACATCATCTTTTAAAATACGTATTGCACGATCTTCTTTATATCTTTACCGTATGAATGATACTTTATTACTTTTTCTTATTGCTTTCATATGCTTAGTGGGCGGTACGCTCTTAGGGATATTTATCTCAAATCTTAAAAAGAAGGGAGAACTTAGCGGTTTACAAGAGCGCTTGCGTCAAGAAGAACTTAAGCTAGAAGAGGCTAGAAATACAAGCCTTAAAGTAGAGACACAAATGCAGCAACTTCGTTCAGAAAACAATGAGCAACTCCAACAACTACGAGCAGATAGTGAGAAACAACTTAGCTACCTGAGAGAAGAAAAAGATCAGTTTCAAAACGAACTTACCGCTCGTAACGTAGCCTTTGAAGGCTTACAAAAAAGGATGGAAGAAAAAACGGCTGAGCTAGAACAGCTGCAAGAGAAGTTTACCAAAGATTTTGAGCTCATCGCTAGTAAAATTCTTGATGAAAAGTCTAATAAGTTCACTTTACAGAACAAACAAAACCTTGATATCATCTTAAAACCGCTTCAAGAAAAAATTCAAAACTTTGAGAAGCGCGTAGAAGAAACTAATAAAGAGGCAATAGATAGAACCTCTGCCCTTAGAGAGCAAATAAAAGGTCTTACGGCGCTTAATGAGCAAATGACAAAAGAAGCCAGTAACCTTACCAAAGCGCTCAAAGGAGATAGTAAGATGCAGGGTAACTGGGGCGAACTTGTACTAGAGCGTGTGCTAGAAAAATCTGGGCTTGAAAAAGACCGCGAGTATTTTATACAACAAAGCTTTACTACAGAAGAGGGTAAACGTGTACTTCCAGATGTGGTGATACACTTACCGGCAAATAAAAAGATGATTGTAGATAGTAAAGTATCCCTACGTGCCTATGAGCGTTTTGTAAATGAAGAAGACCCACACCTTAGAGATGCGCACTTAAAGCAGCACGTAAATGATTTAAAGCGACACGTACAACAGCTTAGTGATAAAAACTATCAAGATATCTACCAGATAGAAAGCCCAGACTTTGTACTGCTATTTATACCTATCGAGCCAGCTTTTGCCATTGCCATAAATGCCGAAAATGAACTCTATAATAAAGCTTTTGAGCAAAATATTGTTATCGTTACACCTTCTACCCTACTTGCCACACTGCGCACTATAGACTCAATGTGGAATAATGAGAAGCAACAACAAAATGCGCTAGAAATCGCAAAACAGGCTGGAGGTCTTTATGATAAATTTCACGGGCTAGTAACAGATCTTACGGCCGTAGGTAAAAAGATGGATGATGCAAAAAGCGGGTACTCTGCCGCTATGAATAAACTTGTAGAAGGTAATGGCAACCTAATCACAAGAGTAGAACGCCTTAAAAAAATGGGAGCCAAAGCAAAAAAAGCACTTCCAGAAGCTATCATTAAGCGTGCAAATGCAGATGATGACCTAACTTTACTAGACTAAATAATTATGAAAAAAATACTATTTGTAGTTCTTACTACCATCTTTTTACTGGCAGCTGCTTGGTTTGCCTTCATTTACTACGTCCCTTACAGTAAAGGAACACGCGCCGGCGAACTCATAAAATTCTCTAGCAAAGGAGTGATTTTTAAAACTTGGGAAGGTGAGATAAGCCAGGGTATAAGTGGAGCACAAATCTTTAGCTTTTCGGTATTAGATCAAGAAGAGGAAGCTATTGAGGCGCTTAATAAATATCAAGGTCAATATGTAAAGGTTGAGTATATAGAGCGCTTTGGGACCTTCTCTTTCTGGGGAGATACTAAGTACTTTATTACAAAGGTAGTACCAGAGCAATCACCACACTTTAATAGACAATAGGGAGATTAAGAGTGTTTATTACGCTTTCGCGAAAGCGTACTCAAAACCCCATAAACTTAAAAAGGTCTACTCATTGAGTAGACCTTTTTTAATACTGTAATTTGAGTAGTAAATTAGTTACTCAAGTACATCTTTCTTCTTGCGTATAAATCGTAAAAAGCATCATCACGAAGGTTATCTATAAATAAGATACTCTCTCCTGTACTCTTCATCTCTGGTCCTAAGTTCTTATTTACATTTGGAAACTTATTAAAAGAGAATACTGGTTGCTTGATTGCATATCCTTCTAGCTGTGGATTGAAGTTAAAGTCTTTTACCTTCTTCTCACCTAGCATCACCTTAGTTGCATAGTTTACATATGGCTCTTTGTAAGCTTTTGCTATAAATGGAACCGTACGAGATGCTCTCGGGTTTGCCTCAATGATGTATACTTTATCATCTTTTACAGCAAACTGTATGTTAATAAGACCTACCGTATCAAGTGCTAGTGCAATTTTTCTAGTGTGATCTTTAATTTGCTCTAGTATAAGGTCTCCAAGGTTAAATGGAGGTAATGTTGCATTACTATCACCAGAGTGTATACCACAAGGCTCAATGTGCTCCATAATACCTATGATGTATACATCCTCTCCATCACAAATAGCATCTGCCTCTGCCTCTATCGCTCCGTCTAGGTAGTGATCTAGTAGTAGTTTGTTATTAGGTATCTTACGTAGTAAGTCTACAACGTGCTCTTCTAGCTCGTCGTCGTTTATTACAATCTTCATTCCTTGTCCTCCTAGTACATAAGATGGTCTTACAAGGATAGGGTAATCTAGTCTTTGTGCTACTGCAAGCGCCTCGTCTGCCGTCTCTGCTGTATCAAATTCTGGATAAGGAATATCAAGATTTTTTAATAATGTAGAGAAGCTTCCTCTGTCTTCGGCAAGATCTAGTGCTTGGTAACTTGTACCTAAAATTTTGATACCGTAACGGTCGAGCTTTTCGGCAAGTTTAAGTGCTGTTTGCCCTCCCAGTTGTACAATTACACCTTCTGGCTTTTCGTGACGTATGATGTCATAAATATGCTCCCAGAATACAGGCTCAAAGTATAACTTATCTGCCGTGTCAAAATCTGTAGATACAGTCTCAGGGTTACAGTTTATCATTATAGTCTCATAACCACACTCTGCAGCAGCAAGTACACCGTGCACACAGCAGTAATCAAACTCGATACCTTGACCTATACGGTTAGGTCCTGAACCTAGTACTACTATCTTTTTCTTGTCTGAAACTACACTTTCGTTTTGAGCAAATCGAGTTCCGTCAGGAAGCTCCATTTCATTTTCAAAAGTTGAGTAAAAATATGGTGTTTGTGCTACAAACTCTGCCGCACAAGTATCTACCAGTTTATAAACTCTGTTTATTTTTAATTCATCTCGCTTGCTTGTTACTGCACTTTCGAGACATCCTAGCATATGTGCTATTTGTCTATCTGCAAATCCTCTTTGTTTTGCCTCGAGTAATAAATTTCGCGGAAGCGTATCTACCTTAAAAGTAGATATCTCTTTTTCCATTGCATATAGCTCCTCATATTGTTTAAGGAACCACATATCTATTTTTGTAATCTCGTGTATACGTTTAAGCGGGATACCCATCTGGATAGCATCATAAATCACAAATACACGGTCCCAGCTTGCGTGGGTAAGTTTGTCTATAATCTGGTCGTAACTCTTATATCCTTTACCATCTGCTCCTAGGCCATTACGTTTAATCTCTAGTGACTGTGTTGCTTTGTGTAAGGCTTCTTGAAAAGAGCGTCCTATACCCATTACTTCTCCTACAGATTTCATCTGTAAGCCTAGAGTGCGGTCACTTCCTTCAAATTTATCAAAGTTCCAACGTGGTATTTTTACAATCACATAATCTAATGTAGGCTCAAAAAGCGCCGATGTAGATTTTGTAATCTGGTTATCTAGTTCATCAAGGTTATATCCTATCGCTAGTTTTGTAGCGATTTTTGCAATAGGGTATCCCGTTGCTTTTGATGCCAGTGCAGATGATCTAGATACACGTGGGTTAATCTCAATTGCGATAATCTCTTCTTCATTATCTGGGTTTACCGCAAACTGTACGTTACACCCTCCAGCAAAGTCACCTATACTGCGCATCATATGGATTGCCATATCACGCATTTTTTGGTAAGTAATATCAGATAATGTCATCGCAGGTGCCACAGTAATAGAGTCTCCTGTGTGGATACCCATAGGGTCCATATTTTCGATAGCACAGATAATAACCACATTATCATTTGCATCACGTAGTAACTCTAGCTCATATTCTTTCCAACCTAGTAAGGCTTTATCTATCATCACCTCGTGTACTGGTGATACTTCTAGACCGTGAGATAGGAGTCTATCAAAATCTTCTTCTTCAAAAACGAAAGATGCTCCCGCTCCTCCTAGTGTAAAAGAAGAACGTATTACTAATGGAAAACCAAACTCTTGAGCAATCTCTTTTCCTTTTAAGAATGAGTTTGCACTTGCCTGTGGTGCCATAGGGATTCCTATGTCACGCATTAAGTTTTTAAACTGATCGCGATCTTCTGTAATATTAATAGCCGCGATATCTACACCTATAAGCTCTACATCAAAATCTTTCCAGATACCCTTCTCATCTGCCTCAATACAAAGGTTAAGCGCAGTCTGGCCTCCCATAGTAGGAAGTACTGCATCTATATTAGGATGCTTTTTGAGTATCTCTACAATAGACTTTGTAGTAAGTGGCAATAAATAGACGTGATCTGCCATAGAGGGATCTGTCATAATCGTTGCCGGGTTAGAGTTGATTAGAATAGTCTCAATTCCATCCTCTCTTAATGATCTTAGTGATTGTGATCCTGCATAATCAAATTCACACGCTTGACCAATAACTATAGGTCCAGAACCTATGAGTAGAATCGATTTTAAGTCTTTATTTTTAGGCATTTACTGTGGTTTTTCTAGAATTATCTAAAATTATGAACTGAAAGGGTATAAAAAAAGGTGTTACTTAAAAAAAGTAACACCTATATATTTACATCAAATAGATGCATTATTTTTTGTGACGTAGTTCAGAAGATACGCTTATTTTCTTTCTTCCTTTAGCACGACGACGTGCTAAAACTTTACGACCGTTTACAGAAGCCATACGCTCTCTAAAACCGTGTTTGTTTCTTCTTTTTCTTTTTGATGGCTGAAACGTTCTCTTGCTCATTTTGTATCTTCTTTAATGTCTTGTTAGGACCGCCTTATAATTTCTTTTATTTACAGCTTTCTAAGCTGGGCGCAAATATACGAGAAGTTTTTACTTCTACAAATGGAAAAATAAATTTTTTTTATCTCCTTTTATATACCTTTGCTCCCGCCTGTATATAGGGCAAAAATAAGAAAACAAACGGTCTAAATATAATCTATGTTTAATAAAAACATCAAACTCGTTCTAGCTATAGCAACTCTTGCAGCAGCAATATGGCAATTTACAGAGAATGAAATAGGTAATGGTATAATGCTACTCTTACTTATGGGAATCTTTATATTCTTATATTTTAAAAACGAAATTATCTTACTTGCCTTTTTACGTTTACGTAAACAAGACTTCCCAGGAGCTCAAAAGTGGCTTGCCAAAATTAAAAACCCTAGCAGCGCTCTAGTTACAAAACAAGAAGGATACTATAACTACCTACAAGGACTTATGGTATCACAAACTAATATGACCCAGGCCGAAAAATATTTTAAGAAAGCCATAAGCCTAGGTCTCTCTATGGATGCAGATCTTGCAATGGCAAAATTAAGTCTTGCAGGTATTGCAATGAGTAAAAATAGAAGACGTGAGGCACAAACCCTTATGAAAGAAGCAGAGGCTCACGATAAGCACGGTATGCTAGGTGAGCAACTCAAGACTATGAAAGCAAACTTCAAGGCCGCTGGTAATCAACCAAAACACCAGTACGGTAGACCTACATCTGCCAGAGCTGGGAGAAGACAGCGATAGTATACCTTTTACTACACAATGAAAGCTGACTTTCTAACATATCAAGCACAAACCACCCCTCACCCACTAGCGATGGAGGTAGCAAGTGCAAAAGGAAGTTACATATATAATACAGACGGTAAGAAATTTTTAGATTTTGTAGCAGGCGTCTCTGCCTGTAGCTTAGGACATCAACATCCTAGAGTGAAAGCTGCAATTATCAATCAGCTAGATAAGTATGCTCACGTGATGGTGTATGGAGAATATGCACAGTCTCCAGCTGTACAGCTCACAAAGCTCCTTGCGGCCCACTTACCTCCATCTTTACAGAGTACATATCTTGTAAATAGTGGTACAGAAGCTATAGATGGCGCCATAAAACTCGCTCGTAGAGCGACGGGTCGCACAGAGATTATCGCAGCTGTAGATGCCTATCACGGTAATAGCTATGGAGCACTAAGCCTTATGAGTAATGAAGAGCGCACCGCGCCCTTTAAACCTATGATAGGTGATGTCTCTTTTATAAAATTTAATTGTGACCGCTATCTTGAACGCATCACAAAACATACAGCCGGAGTTGTACTAGAAACCATACAAGGGGGTGCAGGTTTTATAGAGCCTACTAATGACTTTCTATCTAAGGTAAAACAACGATGTAAAGACGTAGGCGCTCTTCTCATACTTGATGAGATACAACCAGGTATGGGGCGCACAGGTAAACTTTTTGGTTTTGAGCACTACGATGTCGTTCCAGATATTCTTGTAACAGGTAAAGGGCTAGGCGGCGGTATGCCCATAGGTGCATTTACTGCATCTCGCGACACAATGGCGTTACTATCAGATAATCCTAAGCTGGGACATATTACCACCTTTGGTGGGCACCCAGTGATTGCGGCGGCAGCGCTAGCCACACTACAAGAAATCACAGAGACCACTCTTATAGCAGACACCTTAGTAAAAGAACAACTCATACGAGAGCAACTCGTACACCCATATATTACAGAAATAAGAGGGCGCGGCCTTATGCTTGCGGCACTTACCCCTTCAGCAGTGATTACTTCTGAGGTGATACTTGCTTGTCAAGATGCGGGTCTTATATTGTTTTGGCTACTTTTTGAAGATCGCGCCATACGCATCACTCCGCCACTTACTATCACGGCAGAAGAAATCATAGAAGGATGCGCTATTCTGCTAGCAGCCTTAGACCAAGCACTAGAGAAGCACGGTAGCTTAACATAATTAAAATACTTTATAACAATTCATTGGGATAGTTACGCTTTCGCGAAAGCGTAAAAACTCGTAATTTTATAAAAAAAGCTGCTCTTGAAATTTAAACTAAAATCTGACTTTAAACCTACTGGTGATCAACCCTCTGCAATCAAACAACTAGTAGACGGTATCAATAAAAATGAAACCTACCAGACACTACTAGGTGTTACCGGAAGTGGAAAAACATTTACGGTCGCAAATGTGATACAAGAGACAGAAAAACCCACACTCATACTCGCTCATAACAAAACACTCGCAGCGCAATTATACAGCGAGTTTAAAGCATTTTTTCCAGATAATGCGGTAGAGTATTTTGTATCATACTATGACTATTACCAGCCGGAGGCCTTTATTCCTTCTTCTGGAGTGTATATAGAGAAAGATCTTTCTATCAATGAAGAGATAGAAAAAATGCGACTAAGCACCACAACCTCCCTACTCTCTGGGCGTCGCGATGTGATTGTGGTTGCATCTGTATCCTGCTTATATGGTATAGGTAACCCAGCCGAGTTTGAGAAAAACATAACAGAAATCAAGCAAGACCAAGTTATGGCACGCACGATGTTTCTTAAAAAACTCGTGCAAGGACTCTACTCACGTACCGAGGGAGAGTTTAATCGTGGTAATTTTAGAATAAAGGGAGACACGGTAGAGGTGTTCCCGGGGTATGCAGATATGGCTTTTAGAGTTCACTTTTTTGGTGATGAGATAGAAGAAATAGAAGCCTTTGACCCAGCATCTGCAGAGGTGATTGAGAAATATTCTCGCTTGCGCATCTATCCTGCAAATATGTTTGTTACCTCTCAAGATGTACTACAAGGAGCCATAAATCAAATAGGTGAAGATCTCACAAAACAAGTAAGCTTTTTTGAGGAAGTAGGTAAACACCTAGAGGCAAAAAGACTTGATGAGCGCACAAATTTTGACCTAGAAATGATACGAGAGCTAGGCTATTGCTCCGGTATTGAAAATTACTCAAGATATCTAGACGGTCGCGAGCCAGGCACAAGACCTTTCTGTCTACTAGATTTCTTTCCAGATGACTACTTGATGGTAGTAGATGAAAGTCACGTGACGGTCTCGCAAGTAAGTGCGATGTATGGAGGTGATAGAAGTCGTAAGGAAAATCTGGTAGAATATGGTTTTAGGCTACCTGCCGCGATGGATAATCGCCCGCTTAAGTTTGAAGAGTGGGAAATGATGCAAAATCAAGTTATATATGTTTCAGCTACGCCAGCAGACTATGAATTGCAAAAGTCTGAAGGAACTTATGTTGAGCAAATTATACGTCCTACGGGGCTTTTAGACCCTATAGTAGAAGTACGCCCATCTCTCAACCAGATAGACGACCTGATAGACGAAATAAACAAAGTCACAGAGCGCAATGAGCGCGTGCTTGTCACCACGCTTACTAAGCGTATGGCAGAAGAGCTTACAAAATACCTCACCCGTATAGACATACGCACCCGCTACATACACTCTGATGTAGATACACTTGAGCGTGTAGAAATAATGCAAGATTTACGTAAAGGCGTTTATGATGTACTCGTGGGTGTTAACCTACTTAGAGAAGGTCTAGATTTACCAGAAGTATCACTGGTAGCTATACTTGATGCAGATAAGGAAGGTTTTTTACGTAGTAACAGATCACTTACCCAAACTATAGGACGTGCCGCACGTAACGTAAATGGGAAGGCTATTATGTATGCAGATAAGATCACAAAGTCTATGCAAGAAACCATAGATGATAGTAACTACCGTCGCCAGAAGCAAATAGACTATAATACTAAAAATGGCTTTACCCCTATGGCTATTAAAAAGAGTCTTGATAATGCGCTTACGCGAAAAGAAACTTACAAGATTGAAGCCGAAGAGCTCGTAAATCTAGCCGCCGAAGATGCAGAAGAGTATCTTACTAAGCCACAAATAGAGAAGAAAATACGAAGCACTAGAAAGGCTATGGAAGCTGCTGCCAAAGAGCTAGACTTTATGCAGGCTGCAAAGCTTAGAGACCAGATTAAAGTATACCAAGAGCAAATTAAGGAACTAGCATAAATAAAGAAAGGGCTCCCTTGCGGGAACCCCATCTCAAACTAACCAACCAAATTTATTATTGTATCTCAATTAATCTTGAAGGTTGCACTTGAGCTTCTTCACGCTTAGGTAAAGAAACCGCAAGAACACCATCTGTATAACTTGCTGTGATTTTTGCCGTATTTACAGATTCTGGTAAATTAAATGAGCGTTTAAAAGAAGCATAGTTAAACTCTCTACGAGTAAACTTTGCTGTCTCTTTTACTTCTTCCTCTTTCTTAATTTCTGAGGAGATTGTAAGTAAGTCATTGTCAAGATTTATATTAAAATCTTCTTTCTTTAAGCCCGGAGCGGCTACGTGAAGCTCAAACGCGTCATCTTTTTCTATAATGTTTACAGAAGGTGTTGCGTTTGTAAATGTGTTTGTTCTTCCTCCTAGCCAGTCTGTGTTAAGTAATTCTTCAAAAACAGATGGTAAGTATGGAGCTGTATTTTTTCTAACTAATGTCATAACTATAATTTTTAAATTGTTTTCAAATTTGTACAGCTATAGACAAATTCAGTTCCAATACTAAAAATATGACGTTATGGCACATTTTAAAATTTAAATAGTGACTTTTTGTCGTGTTTTGTTAATTATAGAATCTTTTAAAGATTTCTACAAGACGTTCTGACGGTATAAGTTTGCCCTCATAATTACCCATCTCCCCTAGTATTTGTTCTACCGCTTCTGGACGTATACCTAGTTTGAGGCCATAATTTCTAAGGGCATCAATCTCTATAAAATGTGTTTGCTCATCTACATTCATTACGAGCAATAGTCTATGAAACTGTGTGATGCGCTGTAACTCTGTACTAAAAACCATTTCCTGCAGCGGATTTTTAATAAGTTCATCTACCGCTTCCTTAGATATCTCAAGACGCTTTGCAACCTCGAGTATAAAATGATATTCACGCTCGTGCAAGTGGTTATCTGCTTTTGCCATAGCAATCATATCTGATATAATTTGTAGATTTTCGGTAGTCATTTATAATGGTTTAATGGCGCAATGTAACTTTTATTTTGGAGTCATAAAAATGTTTTGGTTGCTGTATAATTTGTAGTTTTAGGGGATTAATTACGCTTTCGCGAAAGCGTAACTCACCTAGTATCTAGACCTATTATATGAATCTATCTGTACGCTTTTACTATTTAATTGCTTTTGTAAGTCTTAGTATTCTAAACGCTTGTCAAGAGTATACTTCTCAAAATACATATGACCTCGCTATAAAGAACATCACGATTATAAATGAGAAAGGTATAAGCGATGGCGATCTTTACACAGTTTATATTAAAGATGGATTAATAGCCGAAATTGACCCGCTGGACACTTCAAAATCCTTATTTGCCACAAAGGAAATAGATGGAAGTGGCAAGTATATTTTACCTGGGTTTTGGGATAATCACACACATTTTAGAGGAGGATCTAAACTGATTACTCAAAACGAACTTTTTTTAAAGCAGTTTATAAAGTACGGTATCACTACTGTAAGAGATGCAGGTGGTGATCTTACACCACAAGTACAGCAGTGGAACAAAGAGATACAAAATAGCACACGCATAGGTCCTACAATTTATACTTCTGGACCTAAGCTAGATGGAAAAAATGCACGCTGGGCAGGATCTATAGGTGTTTCTAACAGCAATGAGATAAGCAAAGCATTAGACTCATTACAGTCTATAAATGTAGATTATGTAAAGCTTTATGATAGTACACTATCTGGAGAGCAGTACCTAGAGATTATAAAACAAGCAGAGTCTCGCGGTATGATAACTTCTGGACATATGCCATTTACCGTCACCCTTGATGAAACTATAGATGCGGGAATAGACAACATTGAGCATCTGTATTACATCTTAAAGGGTTGCTCATCTCAAGAAAAAGAAATCACAGCACAAATAAAAGAAGGTAAACTAGGCTTTTGGAATAGTATGGAGCAGCTTATAGCAACCTATGATGAAGATACCGCGCAGCGCACTTTTAAAAAACTCAAAGACAACAATGTATATGTCACTCCTACCCTTTTTATAGGCGACATTCTGAGCTATATGGACGAGGTAGATCACAGTAATGATACATACCTAGCGCTGCTAGAAGAAGATTTTATCGCGACCTATAAAGGAAGAATACAAAGTGCACTTAACGCTACTCCAGAAGCAATACAACGCCGAAAAGATTTACAAGTGTTCTTCTTAACGCTAGCCAAAAAACTTAATGACGCTGGAGTCACTCTCCTTGCTGGCTCTGATAGTGGTGCTTACAATTCATATACCTACCCTGGGCCGTCGTTGCACGGAGAGCTTAAAGAATTTACACGAGCAAATATTAAACCTGCAACAGCGCTTACTGCTATGTATGAGGGAGCGCGTTTTTTAAATAAGACGTCATACTCATTTTCTAAAGGAGGTATTGCAGACTTAGTAGTACTTAACAGCAACCCACTTGAGGATATAAATGCAACAAAAGATATCTGGCTTGTTATTAAAAACGGAGCAGTCGTACGTAACAAAGATTAATCTATAAGCCAAAAAGCTTATAAAATACTTTTATAAGTAAATACACTTATAAATATACATTATAAGTAAATATGCTTATATTTGAATAATTAAACAATCTAAGTGAAAGACAAACAACATATCGTTATCTCTGGAGACTTCATTGCTTACACAAGTTTAAGTACAGATGAAAAGAAAATTCTTGAGCAATCACTTTACAATCTATTTGACCAGCTTCAAGAAAAATTCAACACCTTCTCTAGACTCATAAAGGGTGACTACCTAGAGTGTGTAGTGCCAGATCCTGCAAATGGACTTTCTGTGATGCTTGCTATAAAGACTTTTATTAAGTCTCTAGAAATAGAAGAAAAAGCAGATAATAACAGATCAAAAGTATTCCAGACGTACAGTATACGTCTGGCAATGGGTCTAGGCACTTTAGATCGTTTTGACATTGCAAATAATGTCATAGATGGCGACGCCATCTATAGAAGTGGTCGCGCTATAAGCGACGAGAGCACACACAACAAGGAGCGTATGGTTATAAAAAACACGCTATTCTTTAGCTCAAAAAATAAAGATCTCACCTTTAATATAGAAACCATACTCGCACTGCTAGATCACCTGCTCGCCAGAGCTACAAGTAGACAAAATGAAGTGTTGTTTTTAAAAATTATGGGTAACAGTGAGAAGATCATTGCAAAGCAGTTATCTGTGAGTCAGTCATCTATAAACCAGCACTCGACCGCCTCTGGGTGGAACGGTATGGATAAATCTATTCGTTATTTTTCTCATCTTTTAAGCGCACTTACTTAATGGAAATTATCACGTTAATTACCCTACAGACTATAGCTCACCTACTGGCAGACTATACCTTTCAATCTAAGAAAACAGCAAAATCTAAAGCAAAAAAAGGGTTTAAAAGTAAGTATCTCAAGTGGCATATATTAATCGTTTTTGTGTGTTCTTACCTACTCTCTTTTGATTATAGATTTCTTCCTGCAGCTTTGATTATAGCAGGATTACATTGGCTGATAGACGGTTTTAAACCTCAAATGCTTGCTAGTAAAAGACTACATAAAGGAGCCTTTTTTATAGATCAGTTATTGCACATTCTTATATACGCGCTAGTGAGTACTGCCTTTGTGCAATTGTTACAGTGGCAACCTATACTTGTAGATACGCTACACTTAAAATACATAAGCCTAGTAGCCGCATTTCTATTTTGTACAAAGCCAGCTAATATCCTTATTAAAGAAATTTTCACCCTCTTCTCTGTATCATTTACAGAGAAGTCACAAGACTTACCTAATGCAGGTAGGCTCATAGGTATCACAGAGCGCTGGCTCGTGCTTGTACTTATTATTATTGGCCAGTTTAGCGCTGTAGGCTTTTTAATTACCGCAAAATCTATCTTAAGATTTAAAGATGGTGATTACCTTAAAACCGAATACGTACTAATAGGCACAATGCTCAGTTTTGCCATTGCGATTGCTTCTGCACTTATCCTCACGCTATTTATATTCCCCTTACTACCACGTTAAAAATTTCCCAATTTTAAAATAATAGAATGGCAGTTGGTATTTTAGGAGTCACAACCAAAATATCCAACATATGTATTTCAAACACCTATTAACGGGGTTGCTTGTTGTTTCCGCTTTCGCGAAAGCGTATTCTCAAAAAATCCCGGTCCCAGTAGACACCACAATTGTCACAAAACACACCACCACCATAAAAGGAAAAACCATTCCTTATACAGCAACTGCAGGGTTTCAACCCGTTTTTGATCAAGAAGGTGCACCCGTGGCCAGTCTACTTTACACCTATTACAAAAGGTCTGATATAAAAGATGATCAAGAGAGACCGCTAGTAATCTCTTTTAATGGAGGGCCAGGCTCTGCCTCTGTATGGATGCACATTGCATACACAGGGCCACGCATCTTAAAGATAGATGATGAGGGCTACCCTGTACAACCCTACGGTATAAAAAGCAATCCTAACTCGATACTTGACGTGGCAGACATTGTTTTTGTAAACCCTGTAAATACAGGATACAGTAGAATGTTACCTAATGAAAAAGGAGAAATGCCAGACAAGAAACAGTTTTTTGGCGTTAATGCAGATATTAAATATCTAGCAGACTGGGTAAACACTTTTGTTACAAGAAATAATCGCTGGAGATCACCTAAGTTTCTTATAGGAGAAAGCTACGGTACAACAAGAGTTTCTGGACTTGCCGCAGAGCTTCAAGACAGTAAATGGATGTTTATAAATGGAGTGATACTTGTATCGCCTACAGAAATAGGTTTTGACTTTGACGGTCCTGTAGAAGTAGCAAACAGGCTTCCTTACTTTACTGCGGCTGCCTGGTACCATAATATGTTACCACCAGCATTACAACAAAAAGACCTTACAGAAGTACTAGCCGAAAGTGAAGACTATGCTGTAAATGAACTCCTGCCACTTATTGTAAAGTCTGGTTACCTAGATGCATCAAAAAAAGAAGCTGCAATCAAAAAAATGGCATATTATTCTGGTCTTTCTGAAAAAACTATACGCCAAAACAATCTTGAAGTACCCTTTAACTACTTCTGGAAAGATCTCTTAAGAGATCGTGATGGCCTTACTATAGGTAGACTAGACTCTCGCTATAAGGGAATGGATGTAAAAGAATCTGGAGACCGACCAGATTATAATAGCGAGCTCACTTCGTGGTTACATTCATTTACTCCAGCGATAAATTACTACTATAGCCAAGAGCTAGGATTAATGACAGATCTACCTTATAATATGTTTGGCCCAGTGCGACCTTGGGACAGATCAAATAATAATGCAGGACCTAGTCTGCGCAGAGCGATGGGTGTAAACCCTAACCTTAATGTAATGATACAGAGCGGTTATTATGACGGTGCTACGACTTACTTTAATGCTAAGTATGTGATGTGGCAGCTTAATGCTAGCGGTAAACTAGCAGATAGATTAAGCTTTAAAGGTTATAGATCTGGACATATGATGTACTTACGTAATGAGGACTTAATCAAGGCAAATGATGATATACGTGAGTTTATAAAAAAATCATCTGTTGGGATTGAGAAAGGTGCAATGCATAAATAAGAGATGACCTATGGATGAGAATTACGCTTTCGCGAAAGCGTAAAAATAACCAACAATAAAAACGCCCTATCTAAAAAAGATAGGGCGTTTTGCTTAGGTACTATTTAAATTTGAAAACCTTAAACCTTAGTACATAGCACGCAAAGCAGTAATATCGTTGCTGCTAAACTCTCCGTCCTCATTATTTGAGAAACAAGCTTGCATTATTGAGTCAAAATCTCTTGTAGGAGTACCTGGTAACTGCACAGCACCTGTAGATCCTGCAGACTCTCCTCCACCGCTACCACAGCTCTGACGATCGTAGTAATCTGAGTGACGGAAACCTATAGAGTGACCTATCTCGTGTGTAATTACGTGCTCATTAACATTTGTACTAGAACCTTCAAGGTTGTAAATCTGTACAAATTTATTAGGACGTCCTTGTGCATCTGGAAAACCTGCTACACCTCCAGAACCAGAGTTATTTGCAGAGTTATCATAAACAACCATATCGCTGTTTGAGAAGTTTGTTCCAAACGTAAGTCTAAAACGTAGTGCAGATCCTGAGATACGGTTAAAGTTATTTACCGCCCACTGTAAAGCTGTTCTACCTTTATTAGTAAGACCAAATTGATCATTACCTGTATAACCTATAATGTCTATTGTTCTGTTTGCTCCAGTTACTAGGTTAAAAGTTCTAAACTGGCGCTGGTCGTTAACCTGCATTTGCTGAAGTTCTTTCTCTGTAGTAACAATGTCATCACCTATGTAGATACGCTGCTCTACAGTACCATCTGGAAGGTGGAAATCTCCTTTTGTGATAGCAGCTATATCTATAGCCATACCACGCACTTGATCAATAATAGCTTGATCTGTAACCTCAACACGATTGTTTTCGATTACTACTTCTACATTTGCTTGATCGTCTTGAATAGCATCTGCCTCGTCTTTTTCACAAGAGGTAAATGATACCGCTACTAGCGCTAGTGCCATCGCACTAAATTTGAATTGATTTTTCATTTTGGGTTGCATATTTTAGGATTAATATATGATCCAAAATTAACTTATTTTAACATTAATAATCACCAATAATCAAGACTACAACGTTTTCGTAACTATTTTTATCATATAACTATGTTATTTATTGCATTATTAACAATTCAATAAAGGAAATCCTTTATTGAATTTTAACAATCTGATTAACAACAACTTCAAGGATAATGAAGTCGTGATTAATCTAGTAAATTGGTAGAGATTAGCCCCGTTAACGTCAATAATTACATTAAGATGAGTGTAAAGTGACTATTAAGAAAGTGCTAAGAAAATATCATTTTTAAGGATTTGATAATTTATCAGACATTTTATTATAATCCTGTATATTCAATAAGAAAAACCTATTCTAACTTATAATCTTTAAAGTCTAATGGATCAAAGTTTTTAAAATGTCCATTTAGTTTAATAAGCTCTTTTGTTCTATTTACAGATTTAAGTGTAGGTATAGCCGCTTTTAAATGTGCTATGAGGTAATTAAAGCAATCACTTTCTGAAGAAATTTGTAATAATTCATATTGCTGCTGCATATCGAGTCCCATTTTTTGTGCAAACCTAAAAGCACTTATAGTTTGTACAGCAACCTCTGGTGTTTTTACATCAAGTAAGTCATAAAATGTAGTAAGTAGTTTTACAAATTCTTTTTTGAGATCTAGAGATGCATTATGCTCAAAAGGTACGTATACCACTTCACCTCCAGCATAGAGCCGCTCACCTAGCGTGCTGTAAAAGTCCACTAGTTTAAACACGCGCAGTCCTTTACATATAATATCTGCAGCCCCAGATGGGTATCGCTTTACAACCTGCATTACCTGCATCTCTGTACCATAAGATAAGGTGTTATTAATATAAGTAGGAATCCCAAAGGTGATATTACTCTCCTCACAGTCCTTAAGTAATTGCTGGTATCGCTCTTCAAAAATATGTAAAGAAAGTAGCTCACCTTGATAGGCAACCATCTCAAGAGGAAACATAGGTAAAACAGCTGTAGTCATTGTTTTTATTTTGAAATGTACAAAAGCCTATGCAGGCTGTTATATAATGAACATTTTTTAACCTTATTGTTCAACATTTATAACAAAAGTATTCTCTCTATTTATAGAAGACAGTTAATTTTACTTTAAATATAAAGTGATGACTAATAAAGACCTTTTAAACGTAGTAAAAAACTACGGAAGCCCTGTGTATGTGTATGATGCAGACACAATTACAGCACAATATAATAGACTTACAAACGCCTTTAAAAGTGTAAAACAGTTACGCCTTAACTATGCAGTAAAAGCGTTAAGTAACTTGTCTATTCTTCAACACTTAAAAGGACTGGGGTCAGGCCTTGACACGGTATCTATACAAGAAGTGCAACTTGGTCTTAAGGCTGGCTTTACACCAGATCGTATCATTTTTACTCCTAACGGAGTATCTCTGGGAGAAATAGAAGAAGTTGCAGCAATGGGCGTGCAAATCAATATAGATAACCTTTCTATATTAGAGCAGTTTGGGACAAAACACCCAGAGACACCTGTATGTATACGTATCAACCCTCACGTGATGGCAGGAGGAAATACAAATATCTCTGTAGGACATATAGATAGTAAATTTGGGATTAGTATCCACCAGCTACCACACGTACTACGCATAGTAGAAAACACGGGTATGAATATAAACGGTATACATATGCATACCGGTAGTGATATACTAGACATTGATGTCTTTGTGTATGCTACAGAAATCCTTTTTGAGACGGCAAAGCAGTTCAGCGACCTTACTTTTATCGATTTCGGAAGTGGTTTTAAGGTACCTTATAAAGAGGGAGATATTGAAACTAATATTGAGGAGCTAGGAGAAAAACTAGGGAAACGTTTTAACGCTTTCGCGAAAGCGTATAAAAAACCATTAACCCTCACCTTTGAGCCAGGTAAGTTTCTCGTAAGTGAGTCTGGTAAATTTCTGGTACAGGTAAACGTAGTAAAGCAAACTACCTCAACAGTATTTGCACAAGTAGACAGTGGTTTTAACCATCTTATACGACCTATGCTGTACGGTAGCCAGCACGAGATACACAACATAAGCAACCCTAACGGAAGAGAGCGTTTTTATAGCGTGGTAGGCTACATCTGTGAGACAGATACCTTTGCAAACAACAGACGCATCGCCGAAATTTCTGAAGGAGACATTCTCGCTTTTGATAACGCAGGTGCCTACTGCTTTACAATGGCAAGTAATTACAATAGCCGTTACAGACCTGCAGAAGTACTCATAAAAGGCGGTAAAGCTCACCTTATACGCAAGCGAGAAACCTTTGATGATCTTATTGCAAATCAAGTTCTCATAGAAGAATAGTAATGATATATTTTATAAAAAGACCAGCCCTAAGCTGGTCTTTTTTATGAATACTAACTACATTTATAATATGAGATATGTACTTATATTATGTTTATTTATGGCAAGCTGCTCTACACCCATAGAGAAAGCCCTTAACTCATCTAGCCCGCTTATCACAAGGGTTACAGATAGTATAGATAAATACGAAGTCCAGATTCTTTTTACTCAAATTGATACTACAGATAACGGTGATTTACAATTTAAAGATTACAGTTATGGACTCAATGAACAGAACTACTTTTACCCAGCAAGCACTGTAAAACTTCCAGTTGCTGTACTCGCCGCAGAATATGCAGATGCTAGAGAAGATATAACCCTAGATACACCTTACATCATAGACGGTGATAAGGAGTTGCATAGCATAAGTGATGATCTACGACAGATTTTTGCCGTAAGCGATAATAAAGCTTATAACCGTCTTTATGAATTACTAGGTAGAGATTATATAAACTCCCGCTTACGCGAAAAAGGCTACACACAAACTACCATACAACATAGACTAGCTACACCTGAAGCAGCGGTTAATGCTAGAAAAACAATTCAATTTTTCCCAAGCTATACAGCCGAAAGTGTTATTATCACAAATAAAGAAGACAGTGACCTCATTGCTAACAATGTGGTAGGTAATAAAAAAGGACAGGGCTATATAGAAAATGGAAAACTTGTAAATGAGCCTATGGATTTTGGTTTAAAAAATCACTTCCCATTACAGGAGCAACATCATTTTGTAAAAAGTCTGGTATTCCCCAACTCTTTTGAAACCTCAAAAAAGTTTGAATTATCTGAAACATCAAGACAAAGAGTACTTAAGGCTATGAAAACGCTCCCGCGTGATGCAAAGTATAATCAAGAAGAATATTACGACAGCTTTGTAAAATTCTTTATGTACGGAGACGTAACAACGCCCATCCCAGATAATATACATATCTATAACAAAGTAGGGTTTGCATACGGCACGCTTACAGAAACAGCATATATTGAGGATACTCAAAATGATATACGCTTTATAATCTCTGCCACCATACTTGTTAATGACAATCAAATTTTTAATGACGACACTTATGAGTATGAGCAAATAGGTATTTCCTTTCTCGCTCAATTAGGACGTGAATTTTACGAGCAAGAAAAAGAGCGAAAGGAATAACTAGCTTACGGCTAAATTTTGTTTCTTCGCGCTATTACTCTACATATTCTTTTTATCAATAAAAACTAATTGCCTTGAGCTTAAGAGAACTTAATAAACGTACCATCATTTGTGAACTTTGTAGTAGTGAGTATGACCTCTCCCCTTTTATAGTAGTTCCTAAAGAAAAAGATATACTCGCTTGCAAGACTTGTATTACTCAGATAGAAAATCCTGAGGAGGTAGATTTAAATCACTGGCGCTGTCTTAATGATAGTATGTGGAGTACTGTACCAGCAGTACAGGTCGTGGCGTGGCGTATGCTTACTAGACTTCGTAAAGAAGGCTGGCCACAAGACCTTCTTGATATGATGTATCTAGAAGAAGAAACCTTAGAGTGGGCAAAAGCCACAGGTGAGCATATAGAAGAAGATGAGAATACAGTAATACACAAAGACGCAAATGGTACACGCCTAGCAAATGGTGATAGCGTCGTGCTCATAAAGGATCTTGATGTAAAAGGAGCAAACTTTACAGCAAAGCGTGGAGAGTTTATGAGAAACATAAGTCTAGTACACGATAATGCAGAGCATATAGAAGGTAGAATACAAGGACAACAAGTTGTTATTGTAACAAAATATGTAAAAAAGAGCAACTAGTAAATAACAAGGTTAATACATATCAAAAGTGTATAAAACCAATAAAAAAGACCAACTATCACATTAGATAGTTGGTCTTTTTTTAATCTATAATAGTAGTTTTACCAGTTATCAAAATTGAGTAATGCATTTTTTGCCTCCGTATACTCAGCTATCATATCGCTTACTATAGTGGCAGCAGGTTTTATGTCGTTTATAAGTCCAGATATTTGTCCTATTTCAAGTTCTCCTTGTTCTAGGTCTCCCTCAAACATTCCTTTCTTTGCTCTTGCACGACCTAATAGTTGAACTAGTTGCTCTTTAGTAGGTGCAGTAGTATATAAGGCTGCTACCTCTTCATAAAATTTATTTTTTATAAGTCTTACAGGCGCCAGTTCTTTAAGAGTTAATACCGTATCTCCCTCTTGCGTATCTATGATGGCTTGTTTAAATAATTGATGCGCGCTAGACTCATCACTTGCTGCAAACCTACTTCCTACCTGTACACCATCTGCTCCTAGTGTCATTGCAGCAAGCATACCTCTACCCGTAGCAATACCACCAGCTGCAATAAGAGGTACATCTATCTTATCTTTTACCATAGGGATGAGTGTAAAAGTTGTTGTTTCCTCACGACCATTATGACCACCCGCTTCAAAACCTTCGGCTACAACGGCATCTACACCAGCTTCTTGAGCCTTTAATGCAAACTTCACACTACTTACTACGTGTACAACTTTAATACCGTGCTTCTTTAATTCTTTAGTCCAAAGCTTTGGATTGCCTGCGCTTGTAAAAACAATAGGCACCTTATAATCTACCACAGTCTTCATATGCTCTTCTATGTTAGGATACAACATAGGTATATTAACCCCAAAAGGTTTGTCTGTAGCTTTCTTGCACTTCTCAACGTGCTCTACAAGCACATCTGGATACATAGAAGCAGCACCTATGATACCAAGACCGCCAGCATTACTTACAGCACTAGCAAGACGCCATCCAGAGTTCCAAATCATTCCTCCCTGTATAAGAGGATATTTTATTTTAAATAACGAAGTAATTCTATTCATTAGGACTTTATAAATTTTTGTGTAATAAGCGTGGTACCATCATTAATCTGTATGAGATACACTCCTTTTTTTAGATTTGCTACAGGTAGATAACTTGCCTGAGACTCTACTGTTTTTGTCGCTACGAGTTTTCCAAGAATATCATAGATATGTACATCTACTTTGCTTACATCTTCAGGAAATACTATCATCGCGATCTCCGAGGCAGGATTAGGCACGATATGATACGTGCTGTTATTATTATAATCTTCTAGAGTTAATAAATCATCTAGTGCTGCGCCAAAATCTGGTATTCCGTACCCAAGCTGTGCTGTAGGGTTTGTATATAGAGAAGCAGACTGCCTCACTATTTGCATAACATCTGCATTAGTACGTTGCGGGTTTGCTTGCCAAAAGCTTGTGATAGCACCAGCCATTATAGGTGAGCTAAAGCTCGTACCATCGTTTGTAGTTATGTTATTATTTTGATCTATCACAGCGCTACCAGCACCCTTTGCAACCACATCTGGTTTGATACGACCATCACTAGAAGGACCTATACTACTAAAACTCGCATAATCGCCGTTTTCATCTACAGCTCCTACCGTAAAAGATCCCAAAGCATCTGCTGGAGCACTTATCATCCCATTGCCACTGTTGCCAGCACTAGTTACCACGAGCATTCCTTTCTCAAAGGCAAGATTTGCACCGCGCGATATAAAGGTAGTCTGACCATCCATATCTGCATATGTATAATCATAATCTGGATTGTCAAAAGTGCGATAGCCTAGTGAGGTGTTTATAACATCTACACCCAGACTATCTGCTCGCTCTGCTGCTTCTACCCAGTAAGACTCCTCTACAGGATTTTCACTAGCTACATCTTCTGTACGGAAACAATATACAGCAGCATCTGGAGCTGTTCCCACAAACTCATCTTCTACAAAACCTACAATATCGCTCAACACTCGTGTACCGTGACTGCTATTTGAAAATGCAAACTCATTATCTTCTCTACTTACAAAATCATAACCATCCAGTAACTTTCCTGCGTCTCTCAATCGTGCAAAACCTTCATTTTCATCAACTCCAGGAAAACCAGAATCCATAACGGCTATAACCATCCCCTCACCTGTATAATCTTGTAGATGTAACTCATCTACCGATAGCATAGTAACTTGATTATCTGTCGCCCCATAATTAAAAACTACTCTACTTTGAGATTGTAAAGGATCTTCTTTAGAAAAAAGTAATGGTGTCGCAGCTCTGGTAATGTTCTTATTTGCATACTCAATAGTACTAACAAATGATAGGTTTTCAAGAGCAGCTACCTCCGTTTCTGTACCACGTACGTGTACACAGTTCATCCATTTTGATTTTGCAAGCACTGTAATACCTGTTTGTGATTTTATCTCAGTAATGTAACTTTCATTCACAGGGACATCACGCTCATCTATAATAACACCGTGTAGTTCTTTGCGATCAAGTGCTTCTTGTGAAAGTATTGTTATGGGGTTTTCTAGGCTTTGGGTGACATTTTCCTTATCAACAAAATAAACCCAAGCATCTTGCGCCTCTTGGGCATTTGTGTAAAAGCATACAAACAGTAGACTAAAAAATAATAGGGATCTCATAGCGACATAGTTTATGAGCCAAGGCTCGTAGGATTTCGTACGTAAGTTACGAAATAACCCCAGAACCAAGACACTCCTCACTGTGATGCCAGGCTACAAATTGCCCCTCGGCTATGGCTGTTTGTGGGTTGTCAAATATGACATACATACCTCCATCTACTCTATATAAAGTGGCTTTCTCAAGAGGTTGACGGTAACGTATACGTGCCGCTACCTGCATTGTCTCATCTACCGCAAGTGTAAGATCCTCTCGTATCCAGTGTATCTCTTCTTCCTTTACAAAAAGTCCTTTACGATATAAACCTCTATGGTTTTTACCTTGACCGGTGTATATCACATTATCCTTTACATCTGTATCTATTACAAAGAGTGGCTCTACCGTTCCGCCTACGCCTAGTCCTTTGCGCTGGCCTATGGTAAAATAATGAGCCCCTTGATGCTTCCCTACTACTTTTCCTTCGGCTATGGTATATGATGGTTTTTTTACAAGGTTTTCTAATTCCGCTTTCGCGAAAGCGTTACTAGCCTTCTCCCCACCCGCAACTTCAGGTATAACGGTCTCTGGCACCTCAACGATTACACCTTCCTTAGGTTTAAGCTGCTGCTGAAGAAAATCTGGCAGACGTACCTTACCTATAAAACAAAGTCCTTGAGAATCTTTCTTAACTGCAGTAACGAGTTCTTGTTGTAGTGCAATGTCACGTACCTCTGGCTTTTGTAAATGGCCTATAGGAAACAACGTTTTTGCCAGTTGCTCCTGCGATAGCTGACATAAAAAGTAAGATTGATCTTTATTATTATCTGCCCCAGCGATAAGTTGGTATACTGTCTTACCATCTACCTCTATAGACGATTTCTGACAGTAATGTCCCGTTGCGACGTAGTCTGCACCCAGTGAAAGTGCAATTTTCATAAACACGTCAAATTTAATCTCGCGATTACATAGAACATCTGGATTAGGCGTGCGCCCCATCTCGTACTCTCTAAACATATAATCTACAATGCGTTCTTGATACTGCTCACTAAGATCTACCGTTTGAAAAGGGATTCCTAACTTTTCGGCAACAAGCATCGCATCGTTACTATCATCTAGCCACGGGCACTCGTCAGAGATTGTTACAGAGTCGTCGTGCCAGTTTTTCATAAAAAGGCCTATCACATTGTAGCCCTGCTCCTTAAGCAAGTATGCTGTAACACTACTATCTACTCCTCCACTTAGACCTACTACTACCGTTTTCATAACTTTTACTTAGATATTGTATACTCAATAGTCCCTCTTGAGACTCGCATAAAGTGCCTAGAAACACTCAAAAAAATTGTGGCGCAAAATTACAAAATAACAAGCCATTATAAGAATGACAAAATGTTACTTTTATACGCACTGTATAACTACTTATATACTCTAGTCTATTGTAGTAGTAACTGCTATGATTTCCTTACAGAACAGTACTATTGTACGCCTATTTTATTACGAGGATACTTAATCTCCTTGTCTACTTGACCATTTTTGTAATACTTCCAGAGGCCGTGTTTTCTATTATTCTTATAATTACCCGCTACTTCTTTCTCTCCATAACCGTTATAGAAGATGGCTGGTCCTTCTAGCTTATCTTGTTTATAGGTTAGACTTTTAAGCACCTTTCCTTCCTCTGTATAGGTGATAGCCTTTCCTTCTTTATTTCCATCTACGTATTGCTCGGCAAGTGCCGGAAGTCCGCTTATAAAAAAGACATTGCGCTGTCCATCAAGAAGCCCATTTTTATACTGCTCTTTTATCATAATTGTGGAGCCGTCTTGGTGATATGACAGCCACTCACCTTGTCGTTTACGGTTCTTCATCTTACCTGAACTTACTTTCTTTCCCTCTGTTGTATAAAAAGTAACATCTACAAAGGGTGAATCTGTCGTATATTCTTTTATAGCCGTGGGATGCCCACCACTAGAATCAAAAAATTTAAATACGCCTATTTCTTTACCGTGGTTAAAAGATCCAGTATATCTTAATTGTTTTGAACTCTCATAGGTTTTTTGCCATACGCCGTGACGCTTTCCAGCAGCGTCATATTGATTAATCTCCTGAGCGGCTGTAACACACTGAAAATGAACTACTACTAAGAATAAGCAAACTGTTAATTTTGACATTTTAACTATTTATTGGGATTATTTTTTGTTTATCTATTTTAGTTTTACATTAAACAAAAACTACAAACTATGAAAAATCTATTTAATCTTACAAAATTAGTATTTCTTGCTTTAACGCTATTTGTCTCAGTATCGTGTGATGATGATGATGATAATGGAAATATTATCGAAGGAGAAAGCAACACTATTGCAGACTTTGTTGCAGCAAATGAGGACTACAGTTCTTTACTAGCTGCACTTCAACAAACAGATCTTGATGCAACACTTGCTGGTAATGGAACATTTACAGTATTTGCTCCTAACAATGCGGCTTTTGAAACCTTCTTAGACGGAGCAGCCTTAGAAGACGTAGATACAGACGTACTAAGACAAGTATTACTTAATCACGTTCTTAACACGACACTTACATCTACAGACCTAACAACGGGTTATGTAACAAATCTCGCAACAGAGCCTTCTTCTAATGCTAATATTAGTCTATATGTAGACACAACAGATGGGGTGGTTCTAAATGGTCAATCATCTGTGACTACACCAGATATTGAAACTGATAATGGTGTTATACACGCTGTAGATACGGTAATAGCCTTACCTACCATAGCAACATTTGCCACAACAAATCCTGCCTTAACCTCACTAGTTGCGGCACTCACAGATGAGGGAAATACAGCGTTTACAACACTACTAAGCGACACAGAACAAGACTTTACAGTTTTTGCTCCTACTAATGATGCGTTTGACACATTTCTTGATGGTTCAGCACTAGAAGATGTAGATAATGATGTACTAGCACAAGTATTATCTAACCACGTGGTACCAGGCGCAGTTGCCATCTCTGGGACACTTACTAATAGTTATGTAAATACTGCAGCTACCTTTAATGGTGAGGCAGATGCACCTTTAAGCTTATATATTAATACAGATAACGGTGTTACTCTTAACGGTGGGTCTAATGTAATCGTTGCAGATATTGTTGCAGTAAATGGTGTTGTACACGTAGTAGATACTGTAATAGGGTTACCAGATGTAACAACATTTGCTACGGCAGATCCTAACTTTTCTACATTAGTATCAGCGCTTACTGCAGATGCATCATTTGGATACGTAGGTGCTTTACAAACTCCAAATGGAACAGATCCTGCGCCCTTTACTGTGCTTGCTCCCGTAAACACGGCTTTTGAAAATTTACTTACTGATCTTGGTGTAGATTCTCTAGATGATATTGATACTGCTACACTCGCTGCTACACTAGAACTACACGTTATTGCTGGAGCAAATGTAAGAGCAGAAGGTCTTGCTGGTCTTGATGGAATGATGGTAGAAACACTAGGCGGTACAAATATTACTATACAGGCAGATCCTGCAGCGGCAATTGATCCAGATAATGGTGAGAACCCAATAGTTGCTACAAATGTACAGGCCGCAAATGGCGTTATACACGCTGTAAGTAGAGTATTAAGAGATTTATAATATCCCTCAAAACTTTGTTTAGATAAGCTCCATTGTACTTCTCATACGGTGGGGCTTTCTTTATTTTATGAATTAAAAAAGGCTCTCTTTTCAATGTTGAAAGAGAGCCTTTTTACTTTTTTCGAAAGCGTTATAACACTATTTTAGTGATCCATACTTAGATGCATACTCTAGCATTTGTGACTCAAAGCTTTCTGGCTGCTGGATAGAAAAGCCAGTGATTTCCTCACCATCCATAGTAGGCACAATAGCTGGGTTTACAAAACCGCTGTAAGGTGCGCTTTTAAACTGGCTGTTACGAGCGAGTACTTCTTTATGAATATCTTGATCTACTTGTACTCCATAATCTTCTACAAGATTTTTTGCAGCTTCATAATCTCCTTCAGAAGTGATGCGTTGTGTCTCTCTAAGAAGTTCTCCAAAAATCTCACGCAGCTTTACATAGTCATTTATGTTATAGTACGTCTTACCATCTCTAGTAACTTTTTCTATCACATTATCTTCTAGACCGCGCTCGTAAGACCAAGCACTCACCCACTGGCGATTTACCATATGTGCTTCTTCTACCATATCACCAAGCTCTAAACGTATAAGTTGCGTCATAAGACCGTTACGTATGTAACCGTCATAGGCCGCCTTACCCGTTTTCTCCCAGTCTTCTACAAGACCTAGTTCTTGAAGTTTTGGATCCATAAGGTAGTATAGCCCAAAAAGGTCTGCTCTACCCTCTTCTATGGTAGATTTATAACGTTTAAGCGTTTCCTTAGGTGTCCCTACTCCTTTATTAATTTGTCCAGAGGCGTGACCTACTACTTCGTGTAGCGCTGTGTGAAGTTTATCTCCTAGTTGACCATACTCCTCCTCTAGCGCAATCTCTTCTTCATCGTGTGCAAATTCTTTAAGACGTCCAGAACCTCCCGCATTGTTATATGCGTTTATAATGTTACCTAGCGATACAGACTTACTACCGTGCGTCTGGCGTATCCAGTTATTGTTAGGTAAGTTTACTCCTATAGGTGTAGAAGGTGATGCATCTCCGGCCTCACCAGCAACAATTACTGTTTTATAAGAAACACCTTTTACAGTTTCCTTTTTATGCTCTGGCATAAGTGGTGAGTTATCTTCAAACCATTGTGCCTCTGTAGAGAGTACAGCCATCTTTTTTGACATATCAAAATCTTTGATTTGTACGATGGTTTCATAAGATCCCTTATATCCCTTAGGGTCATTATATACTTCTATAAAACCGTTTATCCAGTCTATATTTCCCTCGGTAGAAGTTGCCCAGGCAATACAGTAATCATCCCAAGTGTCTAGACTTCCAGTCTGGTAGTACTCGATAAGTAAACCTAAGGCTTTTTCTTGTTGCTCATTTTCGGCAACAGTTTTTGCCTTTTCTAGCCATCCTATAATATTATCTATCGCCTCTCCATAAAGACCACCACTTTTATAAACTTGCTCTACAAGTTTTCCGTTTTCTTTTACTAGACGGGTATTAAGTCCTTTTTCTATAGGCTCATTTGCATCTACTTTTATGGCGTCATAAAACTGCTCTGCCTCTGCTGTGGTAACATCTGGGCCATAAAAATTTATCGCACTCTCAAGTACAATATCTGCATCTTTAGAGAGGTTTACTTTCTTGCTGTCTTTATCATTAAAAAGCACATCAAAAGCTTCACCTTCGAGCGTAGCGCCGCTCTCTGCGAGTACTTTTTTAAGATATTCTGGTGAGAAGTCAGGTTTCATCTTTGCATTACTATAGTGGTGGTGTATCCCGTTTGCAAACCAGATTCTCTTTAGGTATGTTTCAAACTGTGCCCACTCTTCGCCTGTTTTTTCAACCTTATCTGATGTATATACAGTCTCAAGAGCCTCTCTAATAGCAAGATTATGTCGGTAGTTTTGTGCCCACATAATATCACGACCAGCAAGACCAGCCTGTGTCATATAGTACACTAGCTTTTGCTCTTTTAGTGTAAGATCTTCAAATCCTGGTATTTGATAACGTAGTATTTTAATATCTGCAAACTGACCTACTGTAAAATCAAAGCCTGTGGTGGCGGTTTTTTCCGCTTTCGCGAAAGCGTTATCACCCTTCTTTTCTTCTGCGCATCCTACTGCCACCATAGCGGCAATGGCAAGTGCGTATACTCCTTTATATTTCATATGTTTTGTGTAAATAATGGTCGTAAATATAACGAAATTCCACACGATGAATTTTATTATCTTTACCCATAAACCAAAACATCACCAATGAAATTTTTAAAATTCTTCCTCTTTCTTATTCTTATCGTAGTTATAGGAGGTGCTATTTATTTTGGTACACAAGACGGCACCTATCAAATAGAATCTACACGCACGATGAATGCACCAAAAGAGGTGATTTATGATATTGTAAACGAGTATAAAACTTGGGAGGACTGGGGACCTTGGAAAAAAGAAGAGCCTACAATGGTTTTTAACTATGCAGATAAAACATCTGGCGAGGGAGCTTCATATAGCTGGCAAGGTGAGATGGATGGCAGTATGACTACTACAGAGGCTATACCTCATACTTCTATAAAACAGGATATGACTTTACAAACTCCAGGTGGAGAGCGCAAGCCAGAGGTTTACTGGACTTTTGAAACTACACCAGAACTAGCAACCATCGTTACCTGGGGAATACAAGGAGAGCATACACTTATGGATAAGGTATACTATGCCATCACAGGTATGGACTTTGATGGTGATATGATGGCGATGTATGATGAAGGGCTTACAGGACTGGAAGCTGCAGCCAGAAAAGAAATCTCAAAATACACTGTTAATGTAGATGGTATCACGCAATACAGCGGCGGTTTTTACCTTTATAGAACTACCTCTGCAAAGGCTAATAAAGTATCTCAAATAATGGGTGAGAATTATGGTGGTATTACTGCTTTTATGAATGAAAACAACATTGCAATAAGTGGGATGCCATTTACTATATATAATGAGACGCTAGATAATGGTGATGTTATTATGACTAATGCCTTACCGGTAAGAGAAAAAATAATTGTTGCAGGTGATGCAAACGTCTTTAGTGGTTATATGCCTACGGTTACTGCTGTAAAGGCAACCTTACGTGGCAATTATGTAAACCTAGGTGAAGCCTGGGCAACAGCGATGCAATATGTACAAGATCAAGGATACACCTTATCAAGCGAAAAGCCATTTGAGGTGTACGTAACAGATCCTCAAAATCACCCTAACCCTGCAAACTGGGTGACAGAGATTTATGTACCTATAGAAGATATAAAATAAACCAATTTGAAATCGCTCTTACTCGTTTTTATAGGTGGTGGCACTGGCAGTGTAGCCAGATATCTATTAGGTAAATACCTCAACAGCCCAACGACGGGAATACCTTATGGGACCTTTGCTGCAAACGTGCTGGGTAGTTTACTTATAGGCATCATTTTAGGGTGGGCGCTTAAAAACAATTCGCTTTCTAGTAATACAGCTTTGCTACTAGCTACAGGATTTTGTGGCGGGTTTACGACTTTCTCAACCTTTGCTTATGAGAACCACGTATTTCTTAAATCTGGAGACTTTATGACCTTTGCACTTTATGCTATCGCTAGTTTTGCGCTAGGGATACTTGCGGTCTTTGGAGGTATGGAAATTACTAAGGCTTTATAGCTTTAAAGTTATATTATTACAACTTAATACGCTTTTTCATTTCTTCTACGATATTAAAGGCAGCTGGGCACATTTTTACGTTTTCTAACGTGAGCTTAGAGATTTGCTGAAACTTTTTTCTATCCGTGTGTGGAAACTCTCTGCAAGCCTTAGGGCGTACCTCATATATAGAGCAGTAATTATCTGCTCCTAGAAAAGTACACGGGGTTTCCTGTAGCACATAGTCCTTATCTTCATCTACTCTCAAATAAGTTTTAATAAAATCAAATTCCTTCATTCTGAAGTGTTTTGAAATACGCTGTATGTCCTTATCTGTAAATAAAGGTCCCGTGGTTTTACAACAATTTGCACACGTAAGGCAGTCTGTTCTTTCAAACTCCTCTTCGTGCAATTCTTGCATTATGTAGTCAAGTTTTTTTGGCGGTTTATTACGCAGCTTTGCAAAGAATTTTTTGTTCTCATTCTGCTTATCTTTGGCCAGCTGTGGGAGGCTTTTTAATACTTCTTCCATCGCGCAAAGGTAATAATAAAGGTATGGGTACAAAGGCAGATATTTTTGGGGCAGCGCTTCTTGATTTTATGAATGATGAGTATACAGAAGATATTGTGGTACACTCCTCTATAGCCGAAGATGATGTGATACCCGTTCCTTATCTATTCAGAGATTTTAAAGCAATGCCCTTACTTGAACAGAAAGCTTTAGAACTTTCTAATGGTAAAACGCTTGATATAGGCAGTGGTGCCGGTAGCCATAGTCTCTGGTTACAAGAGCAAGGTCTTGATGTCACTGGTATTGATATAAGTGAGGGGGCTGTTACGCTTTCGCGAAAGCGTGGTCTTAGAAATTCTATACACGAGGCTATACTTGATCACAAGGGCACTTATGACACGTTACTATTACTAATGAACGGCACGGGAATATTTGAAAAAGTGCAGAAAATAGATAGCTACTTAAAACATCTCAAATCACTTCTATCGCCTGAAGGGCAAATTCTCATAGATGGTTCTGATATAGCCTATATGTTTGAAGACGAAGATGGTGGTTTCTGGGTAGATACACATCGTGATTATTATGGTGAGGTCACTTATAGTATGAGTTACAAGGGTGTACAGGGAGACACTTTTGACTGGTTATATCTAGATTATGCAAAGCTTGAGTGGTATGCAAAAAAAAATGAGCTCAAGTGTGAGCTCATTTTTGAAGGTGATCATTATGATTATCTTGCAAGGCTATCGCTTACATAGAGTATCCCTTTTCGGCAAGTTTATCTACCATAGAGCGATATAAATCTCTACTCCATATTTGAGAAATCTCACCTACATTTTGTGCGATATCTGGTTCTACCATTAATATTTTTTGACCAGTAGGTGTATTGTAAAATACAGAGGCCTCTTTTTGCTGCTCATAGCTTAAGGCTGTTCTGTCTGCAAGTAACTGTCGTCCCGTACCAGTTTCATAAAAGGCAAGCATATTTTGTATATCTTCTTGATTATAGCTACCTCTGTATGCAGATACGAGCATATTTAAAATGCGTTCTACTTGTTTTGGAGTTTCTGCTTTTAGTTCTGTCCAGACTGTTTCTGGCACATTCTGACTTTCGTATTGCTTTTTAAGAAGATCAAAAAGACCATCTGTAGCATTACTATATTGCGCCTCTGTTCCGTTTACTTTAAAATAAGCAAGTACATCTTCGTGATAACTAGTATCTTGAGCCTGAATAGTCAGAGAAGAAATAAAAAATATGGCTAAAAGTAATTTTTTCATCATTTTTACGATTAAATTATAGCCATAAATATAGAACATATAACATATGAAACCCTCACAATATCTCACATTTTTAATACTTATCCTTACTATCGCATTAGGTTGTAGTGACGATGAAACAACAACTGTTCCAGAAACAAATGAAAATGCCGCAAACCAACAACCTCTAGGAAGCTCTGCTGCAGAACTACTATCTAGTGAGGACTTTACAAGTGTGCGTGTAGAGATAGCTTACCCACAAGGTTTTAGACCTACACAGCAAACCCTAGATTTACTCTTACCATTTTTAGAAGAAAGACTGGATAAACCAGACGGCATTACAATGGTAGAATCTATTATAACAACAGATGAAACTGGACCTTATGATATAAACGAGATAGTAGCTATTGAGGATGCGAATAGAACGGTGTTTAACAATGGTGATGAACTAGGCGTGTGGCTTTTCTTTTCTGACGAGCGCAGTGAGGGAGACAGCGGTAACTCTGTAGTACTAGGCTCTGCGTATAGAAATACTTCTATGGTTATTTATGAGAAAACTTTTATTGAACTTGCAAATAACTCTACTACACCTATTAATAGAACACTTATAGAGACCTCTACTATACGTCACGAGTTTGGACACATATTTGGTCTTGTGAATATAGGAACGCCAGATTTATCTGGTCACGAAGATTTAGATAACACTAGACATTGCAATGTAGAGGACTGCCTTATGTATTTTCAGACGGTAACAAATTCCTTTAATACAAGCTCAATAGAAAGCATACCAGATTTTGATGATTTATGTATTCAAGATCTACAGGCCAACGGTGGATTATAGATTGTACTACATAAAAAAATAAAAGGGCGATTGATAACTCAATCGCCCTTTTATTATAGTTTATAATCAACTTCAACTAGTCTTCTAATAAAGATGTTGTCACGACTTCTTCAAGTTGCAACGTGTCTGTATATTTTATTAAGTACACTGCCTGGTTAGAAAAACCACCTGCACCTCTTCTATCATACTTAAATTTATTCTCTACGTAGTCTGTCTCTACTCCAGAAGAAGCTGCACTATATAAGTCTTGAGCATAAGCTAGACGTAGTAGTGTGTCATACATAAGATCATAACCACGTATGGCTTCTTTACTTGGACTCACTCCATACTTAGTCTCATAATTATCTACAAAGGCTTTTACATCTTTATACTTATATTCCTTCTCTACTGATGGAAAGTGAAATGAAAGATTTTTTAAGTGCTCGTGTTGTATCTCGTCACTATTATATGCACTACCTCTATTTGTTGTGAGTAATACGATCTTACGAACCCCCACTTGAGCATTTAGGTTAGTCGTAACATTACTTATTAATGGTACATCGTTAGACTCTAAGAACACCCAGTTTTCAAGCTCGTCTGAGAGTTGACTCGGGATATCATCTGGATATAAAAAGTAACCTTTATCTCCAGATCTAGGGGCAACAGTCTTAGCATTTGGGAAAAGTACCTTAATTTTAGATTTTGTACTTCCGTTTTTAGCATCTGCAATAATGACAATATTTTTGCCCTCTCCATTTTCTTTGAGGAATGATAGCATTTTGTCTCTTAACAATACATCGTTAGGTTTTGAGACAAATATATTACCGCGCCCGATTACCTTATTAGATATAGGGGATATTACAGGAATATTACGCGAGGATAACATAGAAGAAACGCGATCTATATTACTTCCTAAAAGAGGTCCTATTACGGCATTTACACCATTAAAATCATTAGACTGTATAATAGTCTCTACTTTTCTAGCATTTACTGCCTTCCCATCCTTACGGTTATATGCTGTGTCATAAGTATCTATACTTGCAGATATACCTAACTTTTTTGCATCTTCTGCAGCCATAAGGATACCGCTATATAAATCTAATGATAAACGTAGTATACGATCATTTTTAAGTAAATCCTCATTAGTCTCTATATTATCACTTGAAACACGGTTTATACCAAAAGGTAACATTACCGCTATTCGTTTTGTCGAAAAATCTGTTAGGCTAGTTTCAAGACTACCCTTCTTTCCAGGTGCTATCATTACCTCTGGTTGCGTAAAGGTATCGCCATATGCAGGTGTAGGATTATCTGACCCTGGGCTTCCCTTAGGTACTTTAAGTATCATACCTTCCTTAAGACCTTCATCTAATGCTGGGTTAAGCGTTAAAAGTTCATCTGCTTCAAGGTTCAAAGAACGTAGCAAGCTATACATTGTATTGCCTTTCTTAACTTCATAAAAAGCATACTTTTCATTATTAATAATAGTACTTTCTGCAAAGTTTGCCTTAGGCACATTAATCACGTCGCCTATTTTAAGACCATCTTTTACTTGTGGGTTTGCCTGCTCCAGTTCTGCTATTGTGATACCGTACTTTCTGGCAATACCGTATTTAGTCTCTTTTGCAATTACCTTATGTGTGGTTCGCTCTAGTGCGGCTGTTGTAGACTCTGGAAGTGATACTACAGACTCGGTAACTATTTCTGGTTTATAGTTAGTTGGGATACGTAGTTTATCGCCCTTTCTAAGAGTCTCACTATATAAACGCTTGTTATATCTCTTTATAACATCTTGAGGCACACCATAACGTTTTGATAAACTATAAAGCGTCTCCTTTCGTTTTACTTTATGTGTCTTAAAGGTAAGATTATCTTGTTCTACAACTTGCGTGGTTACTTGTGAAGAGGCTGGTAAAATAAGAACTAGACCGTCATAAATTTCCTTCTTGGCATCTGGGTTGAGCTTTGTAATTTCCTTCTCACTTATACCGTACTTCTTTGCAATATCCTTTACAGTCTCACCTCCTTTTACTTGGTGAGATATAAATTTTTGAAAAAAGCTACTAGATGCTTTTGAAACTGCTGTGGTTGAGTTCGCTTTCGCGAAAGCGAAACAAAAAACAACCGCTATTGCTGCAATATATTTAGTCATATTCATATTTTATTCCCACTCTATAGTGGCTGGTGGCTTAGAGCTTATGTCATATACTACTCTATTAACGCCTTTTACCTTATTAATTATATCGTTAGACACTTTTTGTAAAAATTCGTAAGGAAGATTTACCCAGTCTGCCGTCATACCATCTGTACTCTCTACAGCTCTTAATGCTACACATTTTTCATAGGTACGCTCATCACCCATTACTCCTACAGAGTTTACTGGGAGAAGCATTGCTCCTGCTTGCCATACCTTATCATATAATCCCCACTCACGAAGACCACTTATAAATATATGATCTACCTCTTGTAGTATGCGTACTTTCTCTGCAGTGATACCACCTAGTATTCTAATAGCTAGACCAGGTCCCGGAAAAGGGTGTCTCCCTAAAAGCTCTGGAGATAATCCCATACTTGCTCCTACTCTACGCACTTCATCTTTAAATAACATTCTAAGAGGTTCTACTACCTCTAGTGTCATATAATCTGGTAAACCTCCTACATTGTGGTGAGATTTTATGGTAGCGCTAGGACCTCCTGTTGCACTTACAGACTCTATCACATCTGGATAGATGGTTCCTTGCCCAAGCCACTTTGCATTTTCTACGAGCTTGCTCTCATCATCAAAAACTTCTACAAAAACACGACCTATAGCCTTACGCTTTGTCTCTGGGTCGCTTTCTCCCTCAAGTGCTTCCAAGAAGCGTGCCGAAGCATCTACTCCTTTTACATTGAGCCCCATACCTTCATACTGTTTAAGTACTTGAGTAAACTCATCTTTACGTAATAGACCGTTATTTACAAAGATGCAATACAGGTTTTTTCCTATTGCTTTATGTAGTAGTGTCGCTGCAACAGTACTATCTACACCTCCTGAGAGACCAAGTATCACGCGATCCTCTCCAAGTTTATCCTTAAGATCTGCCACAGTGGTATCTACAAAGGCATCTGGTGTCCAGGTTTGTGCTACACCAGCGATTTTTACTAAGAAGTTTTCTAATATTTTCTTCCCATCTGTAGAGTGATATACCTCTGGGTGAAACTGTATACCATAGGTATCTTCACCTTCTATTTTATACCCTGCATTTTCTACATCGTGGGTAGAGGCTATGCGCTTTGCTCCTGCTGGTAATTTTTTTATGGTATCACTGTGACTCATCCATACTTGACTACCCGTAGATACTCCTTCTAAAAAAGTTTCGCCCTCTTCTACCTTAGACAGTTTTGCACGACCATACTCACGTGTGTTAGACTGCCCTACTTCTCCATCAAAAAATTGTGCTAAGTATTGCGCTCCGTAACATACGCCCAGTAAGGGTTTTTTCCCTTTTATCTCTGAAAGGTCAGGATGCGGTGCATCTTCACTACGTACAGAGTGTGGAGACCCAGATAAGATTACTGCCTTGTAAGAAGATAAGTCCTTAGGCTGATTATTAAATGGTTTAATCTCGCAGTAGATATTTAACTCACGCACACGTCGTGCTATTAACTGCGTATATTGAGACCCGAAGTCTAAGATGAGAACGTTATTTTGCATAGGCAAAAATAGCATAATTATACAAAGATACCGGCTATATAATTCGACAAAAAATAACGGAGTTTTTAACAGTATTAATCTGTTGTATTTTTTACTCTAGAGAGCTGCAGGATATCATATTTACATAAATTAAGTAGTTACAACTGTGTCGCAATACGTACAAATACTTTTTAAAATAGAAAAAGCTATCCGCTCATCGGGTGTTTATATCTACTTGTCGAAAAGTACCTTACATACGGCATTACAAGAAACTTAGAAGCCAAATAAGCCGTACATTTATAAGGAACCTCGAGGTAATTATCACCGATTGGATCTAATATTACCAACTTTACTAGCCAATTTATGATAAATGACGAAGATGAACGTTTTAACAGTGAACTAGACGAGTGGCGAAAACTACCTGTTTTTAAACAAGCTCTTGTAATACTGCACCTTGTAGAGCATATTATAGAGGGCATACACCTTGACGACCCTCATCCTAGCACTCACTATAAGCTTAGATTGTACGAACGATACACGAGACAAATGATGGAAAATGCACTTCTTATTCCGTCAGAAATCGCTACGGCAGATAGTACTGATCTTTACGATCATAAAATGGAAAATGCGACCATAATACGCAAAGCAGCAAAAGAAATTATTGCAGATAGTAAGGGATTACAAGCCTCTGGTTATAAAGAAGCAGAGTACTTAGAACTACTTTATGATGCAGTCGAAGAGTTTAGACCACTCTTTGCAAAGTGGGTGCAGTCTTTTAGTACAAAAAACTTTATCATAGATCGCTGGGGATTATTTAATCCACCTGGAGTATCTTATGATGATCCTGTAGATACAATGAGTTTTGACAGTAAGTCCTTCTTAAGAGACTTAGAAGACGACTGGGATGATGGAGATGATGATGACCTTATTTAACAATAGGATTATAAGACACTACGTGAGATAATACAATCTGGGTTTTTGACTCACCATAGGTAATCACTCTATCTATAAGCTCTTCTAGATGCTTCTGGTTACGTAGTACAACTTCCATCACTATATTCTCATTACCAGTAATACGATAACAGTTTACTACCTCTTCCCATTTTTTTACATTTTCTATAAATGGCTTAAGCTTACCCATAAATGCTCGTATCGTTATTATAGCCTTAAGTTGATAGCCCATTGCCTCTGGATTAACTATTGCTTTATACCCTTGTAAAATACCTGCATCTTCCATTTTACGTATGCGCTCACCCACTGCTGGGGAGCTCACGCCCACCTTTTTTGCTATAGCAGTATTAGACTGCCTAGCATCCTCTTGCAAACATTGTAAAATGCGATTATTTAAAGAATCAATCATAGTATTTAAAGTTTATAGTTAAAAATACACTTATTATTAAGTAAAACAATTTTTTCACTTAAAAATCTAAATAGAGTTATCAACTCAAGCTTGTATTTTTACCTTACTGATGGTAACTTTTAAAGACATACAACTTGCAAACACTAAGGATGTTTCTAGATGCACGCTGTATGCAGATGCAGTAGCATTTTTTATGCTTTCGCGAAAGCTGTCTAAAAACAATTTATGCGCCAGTAAATGGAGATGCTTGAAGCAAAGAAAGCTAGCTGCACACCTTACAGAAAATATTTCTACCAGCGCATTATCATTACCTATGACCATCGCCGAAGCTTCTATTACAGTAGATTATGGCAAAAAATTGTTTTTTAAAAACACCATAGAAGAACGTGTAGAAAAGATATTATCTCTATGTAATACCCTTGAGGACTTGTATCAACCTAAAGACAAAAGAGCAATGCAATTGTATAGAGCCGCAAATAAACTACAAGCTGGTGTAAAAAAATGGTCGCTACATCTAACATCTCAAAATTAAAGATGGTAATAAGGCTAGCATTTACCTTGCTAGCGTCTTTTTTATTTTTTTATGATTTTGATGTTAAATATCGTTAAGTCAAAACGGGTTGCTCAAAAACCAATGTACTTTTAATTCAAGATAATGAATGACAACTTCCTTTTACATAGAAGAACATTATCAAAAAAAAAACAAGTAACCATTAAAATCAAACATTATGACAAAGAAATTTTTAACACTAGTAGCCGTAGCCATATTTACACTTTCATTCTCTAGCTGTAGAGAAAAAACAACTGGAGAAAAAGTAGGTAATGCTGTTGAAAATGCAGTAGACGATGTTGAGAACGCAGTAGACTAATCATCTATACATATAAACAAAAAGCCTTTCTATAATAAGAAAGGCTTTTTTATGGTTTAAAATTAGAAAAGGTCTTAGCATATTGTGCTAAGACCTTTTGTTATCCAGAGGAGGGTATAGATAATGATGGCTATTTATTAATCTATTATAAACGAAACCTTATACGCTCAAATAGCATTTACAATTATTATACGATACAAACACCTGTTATGGATCTTACATTTAAAAAAAATAAAAATTAAATACACTCATTTTAAATAGGTTACAGCGTTTTACTCTTAAAGTTCTATAAAACTTGTAAGTGCATTGTAAAACCAGCGTCAAAGAGGTTATTAATAACAAAGCTTCCTAATTGAAGGCTAAAAATCAAAAAAAGAAAAAAATTGCTATGAAAAAATTAATCTCAATGTTCGTTTTACTTTTATCTGTAACATTTGCAGCACAAGCGCAAGATAAAATGATGAAAGACGCTCCTACAAAAGTTATTGCCTTAGAGCAAACTAAAGGTGAGTTTACTCAAAAACAAATTGTTGTAAATGAGGGAACTTACACCTTCTCTATTGCAAATAACAACGTAGGTACAGATGTAGGGTTTGTTTTAGTACCAAAAGGTAAAGACATTTCAAATCCAGAAAATCACATTAAAACGGCTTATGTAACTGCCGTTGTACCCAACAATACGACAGGTAGCTCAAACGCAACTACACTTAAAAAAGGTGAGTACGTATACTTCTGCCCACTTAACAAAACAGCTACAGATAACGTTCTTATAGTAGAATAAGGTACACTACAGCTATCAAAGCCCCATACATAAGGTATGGGGCTTTTTTTTTGATTATTTTTGAACCAGAAAACTACCACTATGAAAAAATACATCGCATTACTATCTCTTTTTGCTATAACGATAAGTTGTAATGAAAATTCAAAAACAGCAACAGCTACTCAAGATGAGGCAGAAGCAACATTTACACCCACTACCGAAGCCGAAAAAATTGCTTATGCAAACGGTATAGAAAACTGGGATAAGGTAACACAGCTAGACTTCACCTTTAATGTAGATCGCGGTGGTAATACCGTCGCAAAACGTTCTTGGTCCTGGAAACCAAAACAAAATGAAGTCACAATGACCGCTGGCAGCGATACCTTTACTTACAATCGTGCAAGCGTAGACAGTACCTCAATGGCGGCAGATCAAGGTTTTATAAATGACAAATACTGGCTACTAGCACCTTACCAGATATTATGGGATGAAGGGACAACAGTAACTGTAAATGATAGTGCTATGAGTCCGCTTTCGCGAAAGCGTAGCAATAAACTTACCTTACTTTATGGTGATGAAGGTGGTTATACACCAGGAGATGCTTATGATTTTTACTACGGTGATGATTACCGTATCACAGAGTGGGTTTTTAGAAAAGCAAATGCTAGCGAGCCGTCTATGATTACCACTTTTGAAGGCTATGAAGATATAAATGGCTTACAGATTGCTACAGATCACAAAAGTGAAGATGGTAGTTTTAGGCTCTACTTTACAGATGTAAAAGCTTACAATTAATATGAGTTTTAGTCAAAAAAGCAAAAGCCCAAAGTGGAATCTAATCACCTTGGGCTTTTTTATATTTCTAAGTTCCTTAATGCTATCATACAGCGATTATGGAACGCTACAGAAGTCTTCACAGTCTATTGTATACATACCTGTTATTATAGGCATTGCAAGCATTACTATTTATGCGCTATCTAGGCTGTTTACAAAGCGTTACAACTGGATTGCAACGCTACTGGGCATTGCTACTATGCTTATGATTGCTATCCCCATATTTTTTGGAGCAGCAAAGCATAATTAATTATTTACTTTTAGACATTGCTCTGTGACGCTCTCTTGCTAGTAATGTATTTTTAAGCAACATAGCAATAGTCATAGGTCCTACTCCACCAGGTACTGGGGTAATAAAACTAGCTTTCTTACTTACAGCATCAAAATCTACATCACCTGTGATGTAATACCCTCTCTCTCTAGACTCGTCTGGCACACGTGTGATACCTACATCTATAATTACTGCATCATCTTTTACCATCTCTGCCTTAAGGAAACCAGGGACACCTAATGCGGTAATAATAATATCTGCTTGCGAGGTAATCTGAGTTATATTTTTTGTGTGACTGTGCGTTAATGTCACCGTAGAGTTTCCTGGAAAACCTTTACGCCCCATAAGGATACTCATAGGTCTTCCTACTATATGACTACGACCTATTACAACAGTATGTTTACCCTTAGTCTCTACACCATAACGATCCATAAGTTCTAATATACCAAATGGTGTTGCAGGTATAAACGTACTCATATCTAGTGACATCTTTCCAAAGTTTGTAGGGTGAAAACCATCTACATCCTTATCTGGATTTACTGCTAGTAGTACTTTTTGAGTATTAATTTGTGGTGGTAATGGTAACTGTACGATAAAACCGTCTATATCATCATTATCATTAAGTTCTTCAATCTTGTCTAGCAACTCTATCTCACTAGTGGTATTAGGCATACGCACCATAGTAGACTCAAAGCCTACACGCTCACAAGCGCGTACCTTGCTACCTACATAAGTAAGAGAAGCACCATCATTACCGACAATTACTGCAGCAAGGTGAGGTACCTTCTCGTTATTTGCCTTCATTTTATCAACGTCGGCTTTGATTTCGTTTTTAATGTCGTTTGAGGTTTTTTTACCGTCGAGAATTACCATAAGTGACTACTTATTATTTTGATTAGTTAGGTATATAAAAGAGCAAAGGCATCCTTTAAGGATGCCTTTGTCTATAATTTATTTCATTTGATTCATCATCTGCATCATCTTTCGGCCACCGCCGCCTTGCATCATTTTCATCATTTTGCTCATTTGGTTAAACTGCTTGAGCAACTGGTTTACTTGTTGTACAGAGGTACCAGATCCTTTTCCTATACGTTTTTTACGACTTGCGTTTATAGTAGAAGGGTTTTCACGTTCTCCTGGTGTCATAGAGTGTATGATTGCTTCTATATGTTTAAAAGCGTCGTCATCTATATCTACATCCTTAAGCATTTTTCCGGCACCTGGGATCATCCCCATTAGGTCCTTCATATTACCCATTTTCTTTACTTGCTGGATTTGCTTTAAGAAATCGTCAAAACCAAACTGGTTCTTTGCTATCTTCTTTTGAAGCTTTCTAGCTTCTTCCTCATCAAACTGCTCTTGTGCTCTCTCTACTAGTGAGACAACATCTCCCATACCTAAGATACGGTCTGCCATACGAGAAGGGTAGAAGACATCTATAGCCTCCATCTTTTCTCCTGTACCTATAAACTTAATAGGTTTATCTACTACAGATTTTATAGAGATTGCGGCTCCACCTCGTGTGTCACCATCTAACTTTGTAAGTATAACTCCGTCAAAGTTAAGAATATCATTAAAGGCTTTTGCTGTGTTTACAGCATCTTGACCTGTCATTGAGTCTACTACAAAGAGTGTCTCTTGTGGTTGTATAGCATTGTGTACATCTGCTATTTCTTTCATCATTGCTTCATCTACTGCTAGACGACCTGCGGTATCAATGATTACTACGTTGTGACCGTTTGCTTTCGCGAAAGCGATACCATCTTGAGCAATTTTTACAGGATTCTTCTCATCACGGTCTGAGTATACATCTACCTTAATCTGGTCTCCCACTACGTGTAGCTGGTCTATTGCCGCTGGACGATATACGTCACAGGCTACTAGAAGTGGTTTTTTAGTTTTCTTAGTTTTAAGAAAGTTTGCCAGTTTACCAGAGAAGGTTGTTTTACCAGAACCTTGCAGTCCAGACATAAGGATAATAGACGGAGTTGCAGAAAGGTTTATGCCTGCAGCATCACCTCCCATAAGCTCTGTAAGCTCATCCTTTACTATCTTAACCATTAATTGACCCGGTTGAAGAGTCGTTAATACGTCAGATCCTAGTGCCTTTTGTTTTACACGATTTGTAAATTCTTTGGCAGTTTTAAAGTTAACATCTGCATCTATAAGCGCACGACGTACTTCCTTAAGAGTTTCGGCTACATTTACTTCTGTAATGCTTCCGTGTCCTTTTAAGACGTGGAGGGCTTTATCTAACTTATCACTTAAATTATCAAACATAGTTTTCTGGTAGTATGTAAAGGTTGCAAATTTAAGAATTTGAAGCGGTTTTGCACAGATTAACAGATGTAGATTCTATAAAAAAGAACCAAAAAAATATGGCTACCTATAAAGATAGCCATATCATATATGTCGCTTACTCAGTACTGCTATAGCCTCACCTATTCACAATCTCTTGGAATTAAGTTTATAGTAGCAACTGTATACTCAAGTGTATCTGGGTTTTCAATACGGGCATAAACTACTTGAGTTCCCGCTATAGCACTTATAATATATTGATCTGCAAGTACATTAATTGCTGCATCTGCATCACTTTGAGAAGCATAGTAGGTAATACCCCACTCTACTAGTGGTGATACTTCACCCGTAACCTCATCTACTTCTTGTTGTGGTGCCGCTATAATTATGACACAATCATCATAATCTGATAATGTAAATGAAGCTTCTCCATCTATAATACAACTCTCAAAGTCTAAAGTTTTACAATAGTCTGCCTCATCACATTCTTTATTGAGCACAAAGGAGACACCCTCATCATTTGTAATTGTCATAGTATCGTTGCTCTGGATGACTGTTTTCCAATCAAAATTCCAAGCAGACTGCACATCACCTTCACCTTGAAGGTTAATGTTTATATGAAGTTCACCTTCTATTAAATAGACCGTCCAAGTACCATTATAAGAGACTCCTCTGTAATATAAATCTGTAGTACCATCATCTTTATTATCAAAAACAGCATTTGTATATGTACTAAAAGCTACATCATCTGGTAATGCTACCTCCCATACGCACTCTAGGAATAACCCAGTACACTCATTTATGAGTTCTTCCTCCTCTTCTGCCTTGCAAGCAAGTATAGCCGCTTCTAGCTCTTCTTTATTATTTACTTGAAAAGTAGTCCCGTCTTCTAGCTCACTCGTGATAGGAAAACTGACATTTATAAACTGATTTGCTTCAATATTGCCCAGTATAGTACTAAACTCTCCATCATTAGATACTGTTTGCGATGATATTATCTGCAAGTCTTCATTATACACTATTACAATAAAAGAGTATATAAAGTCGATACACGTAATGTCTACTTCATTGGGATCATCTTTTACTACCTGATCTAAAAGGTCAAAAAGATTTGATTCTTCGGCAATAAGATCTGCTGTTGTAGTTTGACTTAAATCGTCTACATCTTCATTATCGCAACTAGCAAAAACTAGAAGTGCAAAAATTGAGAGTATTATGTGTGATAGTTTCATAGATAAAATTTAATTGATGATTATTGAATGTTTGTTTATATCTATAAGACTACTATCTACCTATAAGTTGCGTTATTTTTACTATTATCTATAGAAAAATATTATTGTGCAGAATATGTTAATTTTTTACACAAAAAAAAGCCTCCTTGAATAAGGAGGCTTTTTTTATAAATTAAAGTATAAGAATTACTTCTTAAACTTAGCATATTTGTTTTTGAACTTATCAATACGTCCAGCTGTATCTACTAGCTTAGCTTTACCAGTGTAGAATGGGTGTGACGTTCTTGAGATTTCAAGTTTGATTAAAGGATACTCAGTTCCTTCTATCTCAATTGTTTCTTTTGTATCTGCAGCAGACTTAGTTAAGAACACCTCATCGTTAGACATATCCTTAAATGCTACTACTCTAAAATTTTCTGGGTGTATTCCTGCTTTCATCTTAATTCAGTGCTTTAATATTCGATTTTTCGAGGTGCAAATTTACATAATTTTTAAAAAAATACAACTATTATTTAAAATAATTCTCACCTATTATACGAAGTTACGATTTTTATAGGCTCGATGTAACGATATCGTATATTTGTGTACTAACTAGCCATAACCAAACCATCATACTATTATGAAAATTGAAACTACAAACACGACTACTATCAAAGATGTAATGATTAAATTCGGTGTCGTACTTGGTGTAATATCTATACTCTTCAATGTTGTACTTTATGTCACAGATAATTTTCTTGCACCACACTGGTCACTAGGTGTTTTAAACTTTGTTATTACAATCATTATAATTGTAATGGCTCTAAAAGCTTTTAAAGAAGGTAATGGTGGCTTTATGAAGCTTGGCCAAGCGATAAAAATTGGACTTGGCGTATCACTTATAGCAGCACTACTAGGAGGTATATGGCTTCTTATACTCACCCAAGTGCTAGAGCCTAATTATTCTGAACTTGCACTAGATGCGGCTCGTGATCAAATAATCGAGATGTATCCAGATATGAGTGATGCACAATTAGACCAATCTATTTCTTTTCAAGAGCCTTTCACAAAGATTAGCTTTATGTTACCAGTAGCTATAATGATGTCTCTGTTTTTTGGTTTTATCATATCGCTTATAGCTGGATTAATATTAAAGAAAGAGAACCCGCACGCAGACGCTTAGAAAATACATATGCAAATATCTGTTGTTATCCCTCTACTTAACGAGGAAGAATCACTAAATGAATTACACCATTGGATTTCAGAAACCCTGGATTCCAATGGTTTTTCTTATGAAATCATATTTGTAGATGATGGCAGCACAGATGGTTCTTGGGAGGTGATAAGTACGCTTTCGCGAAAGCGTAACAACATAAAAGCGATACGTTTTAATCGCAATTTTGGGAAATCGCAAGCGCTACACGCTGGTTTTAAAGCTGCCGAAGGTGATGTAATTATCACAATGGATGCAGACCTTCAAGATAACCCCGAAGAGATCCCTGAGCTCTATAAAATGATTACAGAACAAAATTATGATCTTGTCTCTGGGTGGAAAAAGAAACGCTACGACTCTGTAATTGCAAAAAACTTACCTTCAAAACTCTTTAATGCCGCCGCTCGCAAAACAAGTGGTCTTAAACTACACGACTTTAACTGCGGTCTTAAGGCTTATAAAAATGAAGTTATAAAAACGGTGGATGTTTATGGCGAGATGCACAGATACATCCCTGTACTGGCAAAAAATGCTGGTTTTTCAAACATAGGTGAGAAGGTTGTACAGCATCAAGCTCGCAAGTATGGGGAGACTAAGTTTGGGATGGAACGTTTTTTAAACGGTTTTCTTGACCTATTGACTATTTGGTTTTTAGGTAGTTTTGGTAAGCGACCTATGCACCTTTTTGGAGCGCTGGGCGTGGTGATGTTTATAGTAGGTTTTGGCTTTGCAGCCTATCTAGGTATTGATAAGCTATTCTTAAATAAAGCCGGGAGACTCATTACACAAAGACCACAGTTTTATATCTCTCTTGTATCTATGCTTATAGGTATCCAACTATTTATAGCTGGTTTTATAGGAGAACTCATCTTACGTACTAAGAGAGAAAAGCAGCGATACCACATTAAGGAAACATTATAAATCACCTCTTGTTATTAAAGTAAAAAAACCATACGTAGTTCTTTCTTCATAGGTGATTTTATACCAGTAGGTATTGGTTTCTAGCTTTTTACCATTGTGGGTACCATCCCACCCTGGGGAGTTACTTGTGAGTGAGGTCATTTGTTTTCCAAATCTATCAAATACCTCTACGGTCAATCCTGGATAATTTTGAGCATTTATAACGTGCCAAGTGTCATTGTAGCCGTCGCTGTTAGGCGTGAAGAACTTAGGTGCACCCCTTACTTCTACCTCTCTTGTAATATAATTACAACCCACCTCATCTCTCACAGCAATTTGATAGATACCGGGAGGCAAATCTGTAAACACATTAGACGTACTAAAAGTACTACCTCCATCTATACTGTAATAAATAGTCCCTTCTGCAAGGTACGCATCTACAGTAATCGTGTTACTCTGTAAAAAATCCTCTACTTCTACCTCTACTTGTAGTTCTAGCCCTGCTACAACTTCATAATATAGTGAACCACTACAACCTGCAAATAAGGTGACATCTAGTGTATAAACTCCAGCTTCTGTTATAAATAAATCTTTTGTGGTCTCTCCTGTACTCCACTCATACTCCATAAACCCTTCTGGACCTTCTAATACAGTACCCTCTTCTGTAAAACAAACCACTAGTTCTTGGTTTTCTAGGTCTAGGGGGTCACTAAGTGTTATCATAATTTTACCTATACCTATACACTCATCTGGCTCACCTAATCTATAATACAAAATGTTAGGATCATTAAAACTAAACAACACAGAACCCACAATTTCATTAGTTTGTAATCCTGCAAATTCTAGAGATTCAAATAGCCTTACTAGAGTATTGGGATATATATCTTGTAAAGCATCGAGAATGTTTTCTACTTGTACGACCGATGAGTTTTCTCCCTCTACAGATGGACATATAAGCAGCTCTATATCCTCTAGAGGCTCACCTAAAACTACATTTAAGGTTACTTCTGTAGTTCGCGCACAGTCTAATGATGGGGCAATGCTAGCGTAAATTACTTGACCATTAGAGAGGTTAACATAATTTGTTGGGTTTGTAATTGGATTTTGAGCAAGTATTGCATCTGTTTCGCTTTCGTAAAAAGTCAAGTTAACACCACCAGTAACGTTAGTATTTTGTATAAATAATACATCAAGAGCATCAAATAAATTAAATTGAGAAATTCCATCAATGTTACCATCTACGTCACATTGAAATAGTTCACCAGGCATAAGATCTGGCGCTACAATACTCTTTACTATAACCCTATAAACTTCAACCTCTCCAGATGCAAAAGTAACTTGAGCCGTGACTGTATATGTACCTACATCAGAAAAAACGTGAGAAGGGGCCAGCTCAGTACTTTGGTTTGCAATGCCAGATGCTGGGTCACCAAAATTCCATTGTACGCCTGTAATAATTTGAGGTGTATTAATACTAAATAGTGTACTATCTCCTCCACATAGGTTTTCATATTCAATAATATTTCTAAAATACTCCTCATTGCTAGGAGGCAAACCTAATGAAGAGGTATTAAGACCTAGCCCCACTGCTCTGTATTGGAAATTACAATCATCACCCACTCTATTTGGTAATGATATAGCAGAGAGTCGTATTCCACTAAAACTATGATACAATTTACCATCTATAGCTAGTTGCAGCAACCCTGCAAGGTTAACAAATGGACTTGATAGATAATCTGCTAGTTGTATACGTGATGCAGGTATATCTGCAGCTTGAAGATTATATTGAAATATACGAGAATTACCGGTCTCTTGGCCTCCATTTATTGGAACTTTACCTGAGGTATACAATACTTGAGAGTTAGGAGAAAAAGACGCTCCGTAGTACACCACGTCATTTCCTAGTAATTGTTCGTTACTTAGAACACCAGTATTTATATTAAAATCATATAATAATAACTCTCCAGAGAGCACTGGCTCAAAATATGAATGACATATAGCAACCTTAGATCCGTCTGGAGAAAATTTTATAGCTCCTCTTATGTTTCTAAAATCTGAAATATCTGGTCCTATAGTTGTAATAACTGGTGTCCCCACTCCTGCTGCTGTAACAGGGTATGCATAAAAGCTATTTTGAAAGTGAGTAAGCAACCAGTAGCCATTGGGACTTTTAACCGCAGTAAGTTTTTCAGAGCCTTGATTTAAGATATTGACATTTTTTTCTATAACAGCTCCATTTCCTCCTCCAGCATTCATATCAACAATTGAGTAATTAATACCATTACCCACGCCATTAACAAAATAGTTTTGAGCAGCGTCTGCTGTAAATATGTAATATCGGGTGAAACTTCCAGGTGCAGGTAGAATTAATGTTCCGTTTGTAGAAGAAAACTCTCCTAGCAATTCCTCTCCATTTTCCATTATCTGGTTGTCTGCTCTATACACTGTGCGACCATCACTATAAAAGAGTAGTGCCCCTAGTGAAGTACTAATAGCACAGCTACTTTCAATGGTATTTATAACACTACCATTAAAAGACATTGCACAACCTTCAGAAAAGTCTAACCCTGCTCCATTACCAAAATACCATTTAGATGCCTCTAGTTGACTAAACGCAACAGTGGTAAATAACAGAAAAACTAATGTCAGACTTTTAAGTGGCATCTTTCAAATATCAAATCTATTTATGAGAAATTGGTATTTCCCGATAAAAATTAACACAAAACCGTACTTTTGTTACTCTAACAAATAGAATATTATGGTATACCACGATCCTGCAATTTTAGAAAAGGCAAATGCCTGGCTTACTGACACTTTTGATGCACAGACACAGCAAAGCATTAAAGATAGCATAGCTCATAACCCAGAGGAGCTAGCAGATAGTTTTTATAAAAATCTAGAATTTGGTACAGGAGGTATGCGCGGTGTTATGGGCGCAGGAACCAATAGAATTAATAAGTATACCCTAGGTAAAAATACTCAGGGACTCTCAGATTACCTATATACTCAGTTTACAGATGAGCGAATAAGTGTCGCCATAGCTTATGACTGTCGTCACAATAGTAAAGAACTAGCACAAGTTGTAGCAGATGTATTTTCGGCAAATGGCATTAAGGTTTTCTTATTTTCAGACCTAAGACCCACACCAGAGCTTAGCTTTGCTGTGAGACACTTAAACTGTCACTGTGGCATTGTACTCACTGCGAGTCATAACCCACCAGAGTATAACGGTTATAAAGTATACTGGCAAGATGGAGGACAACTAGTGCCACCACAAGATGCTGCAATAATTAAAACCATAGATGCATTAGACTTTAGTGATATAAAGTTTAAGGGTAATGATGATCTCATAGAACGTATTGACACCGCAGTAGATAAAGCTTTTATAGACGCAAGTGTTGCAAAGGTATCTTTTGGTCTTGACAATAAAACCAAAGAAGATTTAGGTATCGTATTTACTTCTTTACACGGGACTTCTATAACATTAGTACCAGACACGTTAAAGCAGGCTGGTTTTACAAACCTATCTATTGTAAAGGAACAAGAAGTACCAGATGGTAACTTCCCTACCGTGGTATCTCCTAACCCAGAAGAGACTGCTGCTCTTAAAATGGCTTTAGAGCTAGGAGAAAAAGAAGGAGCAGATATAGTGATAGGTACAGATCCAGATTGTGATCGCCTAGGTATAGCCGTGAGAGGTGATAATGGTAAACTCACTATACTCAACGGTAACCAGACTATGGTCTTAATGACAGATTATCTTTTAGAACGCTTTCGCGAAAGCGCAAACCAGCACCCACAACCATTTGTAGGAAGTACAATAGTATCTACACCTATGATGGACGTACTTGCTGCCTCTTACGATGTAGAGTGTAAAACTGGACTTACTGGCTTTAAGTGGATAGCAAAAATGATTGAAGACTACCCACAGCAACACTTTATAGGTGGTGGTGAAGAAAGCTTTGGTTTTATGGTAGGTGATTTTGTGAGAGATAAAGACGCCGTAACTGCTACCCTACTCGCTTGTACCATTGCAGCAGAAGCAAAGAAAAATGGACAAACACTGTTTGAAAAACTTAAAACGCTTTACCTAAAGCACGGCTTTTATCAAGAAACGCTTATCTCACTTGTAAAAAAAGGACAATCTGGCGCAGCCGAAATAAAACAAATGCTCAAAGACCTACGTGAGAACCCTATGCAAGAAATAAATGGCAGTAAGGTAACTCGCGTAGAAGACTATCAAGCGTCTACATCACTTGATCTAACCACTGGAAAGACTACTACCATTGACATACCTAAGTCTAACGTGCTTATTTATTACACTCAAGATGGTAGTAAAGTAGCTGCTAGACCAAGTGGTACAGAACCCAAAATCAAATTTTATATAAGCGTTCATACACCGCTTACTACACTAGGAGAGTATGACAGTGTTTCTGCTATACTAGAAAAACGCATTGCTGGTATAAAAACTGCATTAGGGGTTTAAACTTTTTTAGCTTTCGCGAAAGCGCACACATACTTTATGGAATATTTTAAGAAGATTATTTCTTACGCAATGCCTTACAAGGGATATGGGATTCTCAATATCATTTGTAATATCTTTTATGCATTATTTAGCACCTTAGGATTTGTAGCACTTATACCTATGCTACAGGTCCTTTTTGATAAAACAAAAACAGTTACCGAAAAGCCAGAGTGGAACGGCCTTCTCAAAGCAAAAGACTTTATGGAAGACTCTCTGGGATATTATGTCACAGAAATTGCAAAAGATGATAAAGTCCAAGCCCTCACGCTAATGATAGGATTTGTGATTGCGGTGTTTTTACTCAAAAACCTTTTCGGTTATCTAGCGATGTACTTCATTACCTTTTTAAGAAATGGCGTCTTGATGGATATTAGAAATGCAATGTATGAGAAAATTGTCTCACTACCTGTGGCATACTTTACAGAAAAACGCAAGGGTGACACCATTGCTCGTGTCACATCAGACGTGCAGGAGGTACAGCATTCATTTTTAAGCATACTAGAGCTCATTGTAAGAGAGCCTCTTACCATCATATTTGCGCTGGGAACTATGTTCTTACTCAGCCCGCAGCTGGCAGTATTTGTGCTTACGTTTATACCTATTATGGGATTTGTAATATCACTCATAGGCAAGCGTCTTAAAAAGAAGTCTGACCGTGTGCAACGTGAGCAAGGAGAGATTTTATCAAAGCTAGAAGAAACTCTTGGCGGACTCAAAATCATAAAAAGTTTTAACGCCGAAGATCGTTTTCAAGATAGTTTTAACACGAGCACAAAACGTTTTAATGATTATGCAAACAGTTTAATGCAACGCCAAGCCCTTGCCTCGCCTACAAGTGAGTTTTTAGGAATTGTGGTGATAGGTGTTTTACTATGGTTTGGTGGTAATATGGTGCTTACAGAAGAAACTCTAGATGGCCCTACATTTATTGCATTTATGGGACTCGCTTATGGGATATTAACGCCAGCTAAAGCATTTTCTAAAGCTAGTTACAGTGTAAAACGTGGTAATGCCTCTGCGCAACGTATTCTAGAAATTCTTGAAACAGAAAATACGATTACAAATAAAGATATCACAACACCAGTAGAAGGCTTTGCAAAGGCTATTGCAATTAATAATATTTCATTTAAGTATGAAGAGCAACTAGTCCTTAAGAATTTCACACTTAACGTCCCAAAAGGTAAAACAGTTGCACTAGTAGGCCAGTCTGGTTCTGGTAAGAGTACCATTGCAAACCTACTTACCCGTTTTTATGATGTCGTTTCTGGTGATATCACAGTAGATGGGGTAGACATACGCGATATGTCTCTTAAAGACTTAAGAAAAAATATAGGTATTGTAACGCAAGATGCCATTCTATTTAACGATTCTCTACGCAATAATATGATTGTAGGTAAAGCAACTGCAACAGATGAGGAAATTATAGAATCACTTAAAATTGCAAATGCTTGGGAGTTTGTAAAAGAGCTTCCAGAAGGTCTTGATACTAATATAGGTGATAGTGGTAACAAGCTAAGTGGAGGACAGAAGCAGCGACTGTCTATCGCGAGAGCAGTGCTTAAAAACCCGCCTATTATGATACTTGATGAAGCTACCTCTGCTCTTGATACAGAGAGTGAGCGTCTCGTGCAAAAGGCGCTAGAAAATATGATGAAGAATCGCACCTCTATTGTGATTGCTCACAGACTCTCAACTATTCAAAATGCAGATGAGATTGTGGTTATGCAAAAAGGTGAAATTGTAGAACAAGGAAAACATCAAGAATTAATAGATCAGAAAGGAATGTACCACAAACTGGTATCTATGCAATCTTTTGAGGAGTAGACTACTCTTCTTTTACTATAATAACGGTTGCGGTAAATCCAGAAGCAAGAAACCAAGAGTTTGACGAGATGACCTGTCGCTCATCATCATACATTACAAACTGTGCAGTATTTGCTCCTACAGAACCTTGATTTAAAGCTTTTACTTCTATTTTATTAAACCCTTTTACAAGATCAAGATAAAAACCTTGAAACTCTCCTTCTAAAAAGATACGAGGGTGAATTACTGTACCATTAACGCTTACACTCACAAGGTCACCATCTACAGTACCGTGATCACGATATGTAAAGTTTACAAACTTAGAACCACTTTTAAAATCTCCTAGATATTGATCTCTATAATACTCTGGCCTTAACTTTTCTTTATCTTTTGCATTTGAGTTATTCATTTTATTCTCAAGTGCACTAAAGTCTTTTTTTGCAAAATCGTCTCCTTTTATAAGATTGATTTCACGTTTTTCTTTTGCAGCAAAAGGGTCGCTTAATTTTATCTTACTCTTAAAAACAAGAGATCCAGACTGTATCGTGTTATCCTTTTTTGGAGCTGTAGGTGAGATAAAAACCTCTGTAGGCACCTCATTGGGTTGTTCTCCTTTTATTTCTATAGAGGCTCTGGGCGCATCTATCTGTGCTGTGGCAGTGGTTGTAACGCATACAAGTAGCAATGCTACAATGAGAGATAACGTTATGGGAGAAAAGGTTTTCAAGGGATGTAATACGTTTTTACAATATGACTTTATGTAATTAGGGTATTACACAAAGTGTGCCATTAGTTACTATTAGTACGCTTTCGCGAAAGCGTAATCACTTTTACCAACATTCAAATATAAAATATTTACAACTCATTAGCCCTTAATTGAGTAGTGAAAAAGATGCATACATTACAGAAAGGAAGAAATAAATAGAAAAGTAAGACGTTCTCTAAGCATCAATCCCAAATGAATAATTATGAAATTATACATCGCAATTTTTGCCCTTTTAAGTATTTCAATTTTAACCTCTTGTAGCTCAAGAGACGATGACGGAGGTGGTGATGATAGCATAGCCTGTCTTAATTTAGGCTCTCAAGAATTAGATATTACAATTCAAGAATCTTACACAACCTTACCCTCTAAGGTTTCTGTGTTTTTTAAAGTAAATGGCTCAGATGGAAGCCCTGTGGCCGGATTAACTCCTTCTAACTTTACCATATTTGAACAAGGTCGTAATGATGATTGTTATAATGAGATTTCTAGCTCAGAAGCATCTGCCGCGATATCACCCAGTGCTCAAATATTTTCAAACAACACACTCCTTGTACTGGATTTAAGTAACAGCGTGTTGAGTTCAAGTCTACAAGAATTAAAGCAGGCCTCTACCAGTTTTATTACTAATGTGATGCCAGCCGTACCTACAGAATCTTTTAAAATGGCTATTTATTGGTTTGATGGAGAAGATGTACTACACGAGTTACAACCACTCACTACGAGCGCTACTCAACTTCAAGAGGCTATAGATGGCATTACAGATGATATAAGTAATGACCCCTCTACAGACTTGTATGGAGCTGTAATAAAAGCAGCTACAAATGCCGAAAATATAGTAGATACCTTAGAAAATGAAGATTTATTTGCAGCTGCATCTGTCGTAATATTTACAGATGGAACAGATCAAGCTGCTAGATATAGTGAGCAAGAAGCACTAGATGCCGTAAGTAACGCCGGAGAAGATATAAGTTTTTTTACCATAGGTTTAGGCTCAGAAATAGATGAGGAGGTTCTCACAGCTATAGGTAAAACGGGTAGCGCTTTTGCAGAAAACAGTAACGAACTGGAAGCTGTTTTTAATGACATATCAAACGGAGTCGCTGGGCAGGCAAATAGTTTTTATCTTTTTGAATATTGTAGCCCAAAACGCGATGGTAGTGGTGAGAATGATCTTATTATACAAGTCATAACTGGTGACAGAGATGGTGTTGTTCAAACATCTTTTGATGCAACAGGGTTCACTAGTGGTTGTGAATAATGTAATATTTCACTCATTTATAGCACTTTATCGGGTTTTTTAATCTTGTTATCTATTGACACATTCATCATAAATTTTTAAATTTGAGATTATTACTAAAGATTTAATTTTGACATATGTTAGTATCCGAATCAAATCTTAATTACGAATTACAAGACATCTATATTCTAGATAATGGCACTTTTTACTTCTTTGATAATTTTATCATATCAGAAGTTAAAGAAGGGGTGTTGTTTGACTGGGAGATGGCTCAAGAAATTATTGCTATTGCAGAGTCATACTATGGAGTAGGTCAAAAGATAGCTTATATTTCTAACAGAGTACATCCATACTCACTTGTTCCTCAAGACTGGCTTAAGTTTTTTAAAGCTAGAAACTCTATTAGTGCATTTGCTGTGGTATCATACAGCCAGCAAGAACGATCTAATATTTTACTAGAACGTTTATTTTTCAAATCAAAAATTAAAAAATTCTTTGATTTAGAAGAGGCTGTAAAATGGGCTATAAGTGAGCAACTAAAATATGATAATCGCAGAACTACTGCTTAAGAGAAGTTTGAATAAGTGAAGATTTATAGAAATTTATTCCTAGTATTTCCATTCTAGCATAGTGTTTTTGTAATCTCACTCGGTAATTATCCCAATTATAATTTGCTGCATTACTCCAGCCTAATTCTGCGTGTCCTATAACTCTAGGAAAGGCCAGATACTCAATATCGTCTGATGTTTGTATTGTCTCTGCCCATAATGGTGATTCTAAACCTAGTAATTGCGAGGTATCTATATCCTTAAAAATAGAAGACGGTTGCCAGATGTAAGCACTATCTACCTCTACCATACCCGCCCAAGTAAGACCTATGGGAGACAGTTTTGTATATTTCATATCTAAGTACATCTTCTTAGCCGGTGAGAGAATCACTTTTGCCCCTTTATGGATTCCTTTTTGAGCGGTAGCTTCTTTTTGCCAGTGCTGTATTACGTAGGTACTATCTATATTTGCACTTTGTATTTCTTCCCAGCCCACAACACTTTTACCATACTTTTTTACGATAGGAAAAACCTTATTTAAAAATATATTATAGTCCTTTTTTGAAGTAACGTGAGATTCATCACCACCTAGGTGTATATACTCTCCAGGAGTTATTGCTGTTACTTCTCTTATTACATCATCTATAAACTTATACGTGATATCTTTATCTACACATAGCGTACTAAAACCTACACGCATACCTCTATAAAGTTTTGTCGCTTTGCCATTGCAATTAAGCTCTGGGTATGATGCAAGAGCTGCATTAGTATGACCTGGCATATCTATTTCGGGAATAACCGTAATATATTTACTTTGTGCATAAGCCACAATTTCCTTGTAATCTTCTTGTGTGTAAAAGCCTGGACTCTCATCACGTACAGATGAGCTTCCTCCTATCTCTGTAAGTTTGGGCCAAGATTTAATTTCAATACGCCATCCTTGATCATCTGTAAGGTGCAAGTGTAGCTTGTTGAGCTTATAAGACGCCATTTGATCTATGACACGCTTTACTTGGTTTACGGTAAAAAAGTGTCTGGCTACATCAAGCATCATCCCTCTATATGCAAATCTAGGCTCATCTACAATACGTATACCCGGTATAACAAGACTATCCATAGGCTTAGCAGCTATAAGACTGTCTGGAAGTAGCTGGGTTAATGTTTGCACACCTTTAAAAATTCCCGCTTCTGTAGATCCTGCAAGAGCAATTTTATGATGTGATATGTCTAGCACATAACCCTCTTCAGATTGAATACTATCTGGAGAGACCAGAGAAAATGAGATAACATTTTCTTCTTTCTGTGTGGTTTGTATGGCTTCTTTTAAAAATGGTGTTGTTTTAAAGTACTTTTTAAAATCACTAGCCATCTTTCTAACTTCTGTGAGCGTGTCACTTACTATTACTGTTTCTATATCAAAAAGAAAACCATAGGGGTGCGCTTTTACCTCATTAGGTATAGGGATAAAATTTACATCTTCTATAGTGGTTTCTAAAAGGGGTTTTTCTTCTTTACAAGAAAGTATAGTTATCGATATAAAAAGAACCAGTAGGCAACGCATATGTTTATTTTTAGTGTAATTAATTAAGCCTATAGTAACCACATTTGAGATAAGCACCTTCTGAAAAACCTATAGGATGATCTATGTCGTGGTAGGTTTTATCTTCTACATTAAAAGTTCTATTAGACTTTCTTATATGTGCCTCACATATATCAAAAAATACCTGAGCCTCCACTCTAGAAGAGCAAGACGCTAGTACCAATAACCCATTTCTCTTAGTGAGCTGCGCTCCCAGTTGTGCCAGTCTTGCATAACTATTTCTAGCAGTAGGCACTTCTCTCGCACTTTTTGCAAAACTAGGAGGGTCTATCACTACAATATCAAACTGCTGTTGCTCATCTATGAGTTGCTGTAATCCCACAAAAGCATCTATAGCCATCGTTTTATGTGTACCCTTATGCGGGTTTAACTTTCCGTTTTGTACTGCCACTTCTAGAGCCTGTGCGCTTATGTCAAGACTCACTACCTCTTTTGCTCCACCAGCAAGCGCGTGTACAGAAAATCCTCCGGCATAACTAAAAACATCAAGTACGCTCTTTCCTCTAGAAAGTTCTCCCACACGCTTACGGTTGTTGCGATGATCTAAAAAGTAACCTGTTTTATGACCATAAATCACATTTGCCGAAAATTTTACACCGTGCTCCACAAAAGTGACAACCTCGTTTTTAAGTACGCCGTGTATCACCTGTCCATCTGTAAGACCGTAAGTGTTGCCTTTACCCACATTACGACTCAACCGTAACACCATAGTCTCAGTATGAGAAATAGCTAGTAAATGTGGTAATACCATCTCTAGATATGGAAACCAGATAGCGCTATATACTTTTACTACAATTACGCTATCGTACACATCTGCAATGAGACCCGGAAAACCATCATTCTCACCAAAAAGAAGTCGATAACTATTAGTGTCTGTACGTAAGAGTTTAGCTCTTTTTTTAAAAGCTTCTTGAATTTTATCCTTAAAAAATGCTTCGTTTGCTGTTGCTGGGGTACTACTTAGTACCTTAAGACGTATGGGTGAATCTGGATCATAAAGAGCTATACCATACACCTTATCTGCCCTGTTATCAAAAAGAATAGCAAGATCTCCAGCTTGACCTTCCTTATTGAGTTTTGCAATACTATTATCAAAAACCCAAGGGTGCCCTTGTTTAACAAGCTTTTCGGCTCTAGCAGTGAGCTTTACGGCAAGACGTTTGGTTTCAATTTTAGGTAAATCAATCATTAAGGAGCGTTGTATTATTAAAATTACGCTTTCGCGAAAGCGTAAAAAACCAAATTAATCGTAATTTTCCAGTATGAAGATATATCGCACGTTTTTTTTAGTACTATCAGCACTTTTTTTTCTTGCAATGCAAAGCGACCAAAAAAGTCCGCTGGTTAATATAGCCGAATTTGATTCAAAATTTTCATATGATGTACGCTATGCTACAGATGATAATTTTCTAGAACAAACCGTTTACGACTGTGTGCAATGTCTCCTTATACCAGAGGTTGCAGAGGCGCTCGTTGAGGCAAATAATTACTTTTGCGAGCTAGGATATATGATACAACTATATGATTGCTATCGCCCACTCTCTGTACAAAAAAAGATGTGGGAGATTTACCCTAACCCTGGCTACGTGGGCAACCCATACGGTAGTGGGTCTATACATAACCGTGGTGCAGCGATAGATATGACCATTGTAAAGCTGGATGGCACACCGCTAGATATGGGTAGTGACTATGACTTTTTTGGAAAAGAAGCTCATATAGACCACCCACATAACGATACCATTACGGCAAATAGAAAACAGCTCTGGTCTGTGATGAAAAAATTTGGCTTTTCACCTATACGCACCGAATGGTGGCACTTTAACTATGATGCAAAAAATTACGGGTTAAAAGTGCTTGACATAGACTTTGACTGTGAGTAATTATTTTGGATCAAGTAATTGATCTATACGTGCAATTGCATCTTCATAATGATACTTAGTCATTGTATCTACACTTGCATTGCGCGCTGACCTTAATGTCTTTTTAAGTTTTTGTAACTCTCCGCGTACAAGGGGTCTTACATCTGATGCGCTTACATCATAACGTAAAGCTCCTTCAAAACCTGGTCTTCCAGATCTTGATTTTGGCCCTTCGTCTGTCATTAAAAACGCCATACGATCTAAGTATGATCGCTGTAAGTTACGACGATAAATGTCTACAGAAGTACCTCTTCTTGTCTCAGACCAGATACCAGACCTCAGGTCTGAAAGCATCTCTAGAGCGCTATAATATTCTGTCTGTGTAGTCTCTGCATCTATTAATCTCCCTAATCTATCAAAACTTAAAAGTCTATTTAAGTATCTAGATTGTGTTCTTCTTATTTTTTCTGCATAACCGGCGTGGTCTATATTTTGTAAGATAGCAGGGTCTACAAGCCAGGTAGGTGTTTCAAAAAGGTTATTCTGTAACCATTGCATAGACTCCTTTTGTGATGCTTCATCTAGGTGCGTGTACACCACGCCACCCTGTGCAGGAGTTTTTATATTTTCATATACACCACCTATGTTAGTCACCACGTGACCTACAAATCTACTATACACCCCTATAAGTTCTCCATAGAGTTCTTCTAGGTCTTGGTAATCGTTTGTTTTGCTAGATGTCCACGACGGTAAGTTTTGCGCTACGTAGCGTAGGTTTTTAATACCATACGTACTTGCCTTTACAGGATCATTACCTATCGCCTCCGTTTGTGATTGTGGGTCAAAGCTACTAGACTGTCTCCCGAATTTATAGATTGGATCTCCTGCTTTTTCCTGAATCCACTGGTTAAGGGTTGCTTTCTCCATTAACGGTGAGGTAGCATCTGGTATCCATCTATAACCCCAGTTTGTAGCATAGTGATCATAAGGTCCCATCTGTCTCACAAAGCGAATGTTTGTGTCTCCCGGCTGTGCGATATAGTTATAACGAGCATAGTCCATAAGACTCGCTGCGATACCATTTTTTTGAGTAAATGCCCCATCACGGTATGACTCTACATTATATGCATAACTTGCCGCCATATTGTGAGGAAAACCAAGTGCGTGGCCTACCTCGTGAGCTATCACCATACGCATCATCTCCCCTATCTCCTCTTCTGGAGTATCTAGTGTGCGTGCGCTTGGATTTGCTGCTCCAGTCTCTAGTAAATAACGGTTTCTATAACTTCTTAGGTGATTGTGATACCAGATAATGTCACTTTCTATAATCTCCCCGCTACGTGGGTCAGACACGCTAGGGCCTACGGCATTACGAGTTGTACTGGCTACGTAGCGCACTACAGAGTAACGTATATCTTCTGGACTAAACTCTGGATCTTCTCCTGGTGTAGGAGCATCTTTTGCTATAATGGCATTTTTAAAACCAGCAGTTTCAAACGGTTTTTGCCAGTCCTCTATACCTTGTTTTATATACTCCTTAAGTGACTCTGGCGTTCCAGGATCTAAATAATATACAATAGGTTTTACAGGGTCTACAAGTTCTCCTCGCTTATATGCTTCTACATCACTAGGCTCTAGTCTCCAGCGACGTATGTATGTTTTTTGATCTGCCTTGAGCGCCTCACTACCGTAATCATATTGCTTTACTGTAAAGAAGCCTACTCTTGGATCATACAATCTAGGTTGCATAGGTTGCTCTGGCAGTAATATCATAGACTGGTTTACCTGAAGGCTTATACTCTCTGCAGCCCTCTCTGTAGGTGGCTCTGCCGCGTCATATGTAAAGTCTTGTTTTACCTCTATATTTTCTGGAAAACTCTTAACACTGTTTATAAAACTACGATTAGCATCTAGCTTTTTTACTTTATACTGTTTACGTAAACGACCAGAGAGTGCACTTATACCCTTTACATCAGACGAGAATAGCTTTGTTACATTAATGACTGCTGCTGTAGAGTCTTTATCAAAAGCCTTGATATCAAAGGCGTAGAGTGTAGGCTCATAATTATTTACACGTACAGAATTACTTATTGCCTTTGTACTATCTGCTACACTGGCATACGATTTAATTTTAATAAGTATTTTATCTTGAAAACGCTCCCACTGCACTACTTGCTCATTGGTCTTTGAGCCAGCATTTATATAACCTCCTCCTAATCCATTAGGAATTTGAGCAATACGGGTTACCCACAGCATATCTTTGTTAAGCTGTGAGAAAGGAACCTCATAAAAGAACTCATCCTTAACTTTATGTACTTGAAATAATCCAGAATCTGTAACCGCTTCTTTTGTGATTACTTTGTTGTATGGTTTAAAACCACTCTTATCTGGCTTTTCTTCTGGAGCCTTCGTTTCAGTCTTATTTTTAGATTTTTTACGGCGTGTTTTTTTGCCTTGTGCAAAGGAATCTTGTGCTGTAAAAAAAGTGGCTAGTAAACAAAGGAGTAGTATTCTTTTCATCGATAGTGTATTTCTACTCGAAAATAAGAATTGACTGCTGGGAGTTAATTTAATTTAGATAATATTAACAATTGGGTATTACGCTTTCGCGAAAGCGTAAACATATCATTGCTTTGTAAATCTATAAGTAAACTCTCTCACGTTATTGCCTAACTGTCCATCCCAGCCCTCATAACCTATCACAATAGTCATATCAAATACGGTATCATCTATAAGGTTAAGTTGCCCGAAGGATGTCTCGCTAGGTCCAGTAAGAAGATGCAGTGTAGAGTCCCTACAAAAACCATTATATGATCCATAAATTTTTGGATAAATAGAAGTTCCAGCAATAGTAAATTCTAACGCATCTGTATATAATGGCATAGTGCGTACATTAGGCATAGTCGTACTAGATATTGTAATAAAACCTTGTTTAGGAACTCCATCGGCATCATCTCCACCTATTATTTCATAAAAATAGGTACCTGTAAAATCTGCATCTGCGATGGGTTCTATCACATTAATCACATAACGATATGGGGATTTAAAAAAACAAAAGTCTGTAAGTATAGAAGCAGAGCCACTATCATTACTATAACTACGACCGTCTGTTAAGAAAACTTCTAGCCTTACCTCAAACTGATCTCCAGGCTCTATATTATCCAGATCTAAACTATGTGCATTTATCATCTCCTCATAGCTTACCTCAATGATATCTCTAGGCAAACCAAAAAGACCGGCAGTAAAACTCAACGCTTCTATATCTGACAGTATAACCTCTGCTGTACTATCGTTGCCATTAGACAAATCTCGGTCTATAAACTTTGTGTAGACGCGCACAAAATCTAATAAAGCTCCGTCTTCTTCATCTTGCTCCTCAATCTCAACTGCAAAGGTGCTGGTAAGATCTCCATCTACAAAATTCTTTTCTATGCGATTTATGTTTCTCAACACAGCACCACGTTCTATTCCCTCAGTAACAACCTCTATCGCCTTTTCATCATCACTACAGGCCGTTAAAATGCCTACTAAGATTATAAAGTATATTTTTTTCATAATTTATTGTTTTGTAAATCTATATCTAGATGGTGCAGTGTTAAATCCACAACCCCCATCAAAGTTAAGGTAACCCTCTACAAACCAGAGTTCAAAAACAGTATCATCTATAATATCTGCACTCCCATTTTCTATATCAGGCCCTAGTAAAATAGGCGCTGTAGAGCTGCAATAACCTTCTGGTGAAGACAGCTGATTTTTACCAAAAACAATCTCATCTCCCACTACATTAAACTCCCATCTTCGTTTTTGCTCTATTCCCCTATGATACCTCCAGTGCCAGGCATAAAATTGCCTTGTGGTATTAGAGCGCCCTTTTGTAATTTCTACCGTATAGCAATCTACAAAGGTTTCTCCATCTGGACCGGGTCCATCCAGAATAGACTCTACGGCATACACCCCCGTATATGCCGTGTCATCTATGGGTGATACTACATTAATAGTATAAAGAAATGGGGAACTATAGAACGTATCATAAGCGATAATTATAGAGCTAGAAGTGCCGGTGGTAAAGTTTCTACCATCAGTAAGTTTTAAATTAAGTCTGTATATAAATTGATCTTTTACAGCAACATCACTAAGCTGTAAGTCTACAAAGGAAAGTGCCTCTTGAAATGATATATTAAGTTCATATCGAGGTAAACCAAATTCGCCTTCATAAAAATCTGAAGCCGGTATAACATCATATAATACCTCTTGTGTAGAAAGTGCCTCTGTGACCGAAGTATTACCTATGTACCGTATATAAACCTCAACCTCCTCTAGCAAGTCTCCATCTTCAAGATCTTGCTCTTCAATTACAACGTGAAAATCACTTTGCACATCTGTAATTAAGTAGTCATTATTTATATATTCCTGCGTTCTTAAAACAGCACCTCTTGTAATCTCCTCTGCAATAGTTTCGGTAGAGACGATATCTCCCTCATCACAAGATGTGATAATAATAAGTAATACAAGTAGTACTAGTTTTTTCATTTAGTAAAGCATCATTTTGATACTATAAAACTAAACGTAAAATATTCATTTATAGGTGCAACCGATAAGAGTTAACCCATTCTTAAGAAGAATTACCTTCTCTACTCTGTAGATGCACCCAGTCTATTTTTTACATACTCTATTTCTGTCTTACCGTGTGGTTGGGGCTTACCTTCTTCATCTAGCCCTACCATCACAATACGTTCTATAGTAATAATAGTCTCTCGTGTCATTTTATTTCTCACCTCACACTTAAGAGTAACAGATGCTGTCCCAAACTTAGTAGCCTCAAGACCTATCTCAATAATGTCACCTTTTTTTGCGCTTGCGCGAAAATCTATCTCACTCATATACTTTGTGACAGATCGAGGGTTTTCTATCTGAATTATAGTATATAATGCGGCTTCTTCATCTATCCACTCTAATAACCTTCCTCCAAACAAAGTTCCATTTGGGTTTAAGTCTTCTGGTTTAATCCATTTACGTGTGTGAAAATTCATAGGCTTTTCTTTTTTATATTTTTAATCTACTCGTATAAAACTAAGATAAAATGGAGCTTAAAGATCTAGCATCTTCAAGACTTTTAAAACGCTCGTGAGACACTTCTATATCTACCTGCTCGTGAGCCCAAGTAGTATGAAAAGGAATATGCACCGCATAACTACCTACCTCAAGCACCGGCAACACATCAGACTTTAAAGAGTTCCCGACCATTAGAAATGAAGTAGGGTCTATATCTAGATGTTTTATAAGCTTTAGATAATTTGCCGGTTGTTTATCAGACATCACCTCTATGTGGTGAAAATACTTTGATAGACCAGATTTCTCGAGCTTACGTTCTTGATCTAGTAAATCACCCTTAGTAGCAACTACAAGCTTGTAATGCTTTGATAGCTCCTCTAGCACTTCTTCTATATGAGGCAGTAAGGTAACAGGCGCGTTGAGCATATCCTTACCTAGATCTATAATATCACCTATAATGGCATTAGAAACTTTTCCGTCAGACACCTCTTGAGCACATTCTATTAGTGATAATGTAAAAGGCTTGATACCATAACCATACAGTGCTAGATTGCGCATCTCCATTTCAAAAAGGCGCTTCTGGCAATTATCGTAGTCTATATAATCGCTTAGCAGTTCACAAAACGTATGTTCTGCATCTCTAAAGAAAGTTTCGTTTACCCATAGAGTATCGTCCGCATCAAAAGCAATAGTCTTTATATTCTTCATTAGTTTACAATCATCTTAGTGACTATAAAAGTACAGAATACAAGAAGAAAATCTCCTAAAACTACAATACTAGACTCGCAAAAAACGACGCAATAAACCTTCTTAAATTATGATATTGATAATGACAAATAAAAGCTAGTGCTTCTACCCCTTATAGTTGTCATCCCAGTCTTTTACCTTAGGATCACCTAGCTTATCTACAGACTTTGCAACTACCATAGATACCGCAGCATCACCAGTCACATTTACTACTGTACGACACATATCAAGAGGTCTATCTACCGCAAAAATAAGTGCAAGTCCTGCCTCAGGTATTCCTGCATAACCTAGTACACCCACAAGCATTACCATACCTGCACCAGGTACTGCAGCACTACCTATAGAAGCCAGTGTTGCTGTTGCTATTATACCTAGCTGGGTTCCCAGTGTAAGATCCATTCCAAAAGCTTGTGCTATAAATACTGCCGCTACTGCTTGATATAAACTAGTACCATCCATATTGATAGTCGCACCTACAGGTAATACAAAACTAGCCACCTCTTCCTCTACACCTAAGTGTTCTGTAACTCGCTCCATTGTTACTGGTAATGTAGCTGCACTAGAACTTGTTGAGAATGCTAATAATTGTGCCGGAGAAATACCATTAAGAAATGATGCTGGACTTCTTTTTGTAAAGATGATAACGATGAGGATATACACGCCTATCATAGACAATAAACCAAGTACGACTGTAAATGCATACCAGCCCAGAGCTTTAAAAAGATCTGCGTTAGGCGACTCTACCACAAGGGCTGCAAGAAGTGCAAACACACCGTAGGGTGCTGCGAGCATAATGAGATCTACCATTTTAAGTATCACTTCATTTACACCATTAAAAAAGCTTTTTACCGTCTTACTCTTTTCTTCAGGTATTAAAATAAGCCCTATACCAAAGAATACTGCAAAAAAGATTACCTGCAGCATATTACGATTACTAGTCGCTGCCGAAAATATATTTTGTGGAACAAGATCTTCAAGAGCTTGCAATGGTCCTGTTTCTTTCTGTGCCTTTGCAGTTTCTTTATATTTATTTGTACTATCTGTATAACCGTCTACAAGCTCTGTACGCGTCTCATCAGAGATAGATTTACCTGGAGATACAATATTTACTAACACAAGCCCTATAGAGACTGCAATAACCGTAGTGACAACATACGTCCCTATAGTACGCCCTCCCATCTGTGAGAGCTTAGATATATCTTTAAGATCTGACACTCCTTTGATAAGTGCGGCAAGTATTAATGGTATTGCAATTAACTTTAAAGAGTTAATAAAGATGGTTCCAAAGGGTTTTATCCAGTCACTTACAAAGTCCTTTCCCCACTCAAAATTTGTCATAATGAGAGCAAAAACAACTCCTAAAACCATTCCTATTAATATTCTCCAGTGTAACGCAAGTTTTTTCATAAAGGTCTTAATATTTACTAAGCGTGATGTAAAGCCACGCTATATCGATATAGTTTATACAAAAGCCTACTTTTTAGTAAGTGAGCTTTTTATTAAATAAATGAATTATGCTACAATCTAACAGATTTATCTCGTAGTACAAAATCTGCAATCACAAGTGCTGCCATCGCTTCTACTATAGGCACCGCTCTAGGGACTACACAAGGATCGTGACGGCCTTTACCTTGCATCTCTACAGTTTCTCCAGCGGCATTAATCGTTTCTTGCTTTTGCATTACTGTTGCTACCGGCTTAAACGCTACTTTAAAGTAAATATCCATCCCGTTTGAGATACCGCCTTGCACGCCGCCACTAAGATTGGTCTTTGTGGTACCGTCATTATTAAAATGGTCGTTATGAGCTGAACCCTTCATCTTTGCCCCCTCAAAACCGCTTCCATACTCAAAGCCTTTTACAGCGTTTATAGAAAGCATAGCCTTGCCTAACTCTGCGTGTAGTTTATCAAACACAGGCTCTCCTAACCCTGTAGGTACATTTTGTATCACACAGGTTATAACACCTCCTATGGTATCACCTTGCTTTTTTATTACTTTAATTTTTTCTTCACACGCTTTCGCGAAAGCGGGATCAGCACATCTCACATCATTTTTTTCAATCTCATTGAAGTCAAGTTCTTGATATGGAGTATCCATAGATAGATCTCCTACCGCACTTGTAAATGCGTGAAAGGTTATGCCTTTTAAAAATTGCTTTGCAATCGCCCCAGCTACTACTCTACTCGCAGTCTCTCTAGCCGAAGATCTCCCACCACCACGATAATCGCGGTTACCATATTTTTTATCATACGTATAGTCTGCGTGGCTTGGTCTATAGGTGTCTTTTATATGACCGTAATCTTTAGATTTCTGATTTGTGTTTACAATTTGAAAACCTATAGGAGTCCCTGTAGTCTTTTCTTCAAAAATACCAGATAAAAAGTCTACCGTATCTGGCTCCTTACGCTGGGTTACAATTTTAGATTGTCCTGGTTTACGACGATCAAGATCTCTTTGTATTGCATCAAAATCTATCTCAAGACCTGCAGGACATCCATCTATGATTCCTCCTATTGCCTTACCGTGAGACTCGCCAAAAGTGGTGAGTTTAAATATCGTTCCGTAGGTATTACCAGCCATTGTACTTGTTTTCAACAAATGTAAATTGAAAAGCTCATAATCAAAAACTAATAACTCACTTAATGATTAATTAAAGTAGCTCAAAAATCATAACAAAAACTTTTTGAGCACTTAACCGCTTATTAACAACTACATTATGTTTTATAAAGAACTTGCATTCAAAACGATACATTGAAGAGACCTGTAGAAATAGTTGTACTTTCAGACATACATTTAGGCACTTACGGCTGTCACGCTACAGAGGTTTTTCAATATCTAAACTCAATAAAACCAGAAATTCTTATCCTTAACGGTGATATTGTAGACATCTGGCAGTTTAGAAAACGGTTTTTCCCAAAAGAGCATCTTAAGGTTATTAAAAAGATTATCACACTCGCCTCAAAGGGTACCAAGGTCTATTATATTACGGGTAATCACGATGAGATGCTTCGTAAATTTAGCGATGCTGTGATGGGTAATATCCATCTCATAGACAAGTTAGTACTTAACCTAGATGGTAAAAAAGCGTGGTTTTTTCACGGAGATGTTTTTGATGTTTCCATACAACACACCAAGTGGATTGCAAAACTAGGCGGATGGGGTTACGACTTTTTAATACTATTTAATAGACTACTTAATAAATGGCTTGTAAAAATGGGAAGAGAGAAATACTCGCTTTCTAAAAAAATAAAGAATAGTGTAAAAGGAGCTGTTAAGTTTATAAACGATTTTGAAAACACGGCTACAGATCTTGCTATAGAAAACAAGTTTGATTATGTAATATGTGGCCACATACACCAGCCTGCTATACGTAAGGTAAAAAATCATAAAGGAAGTACCTTATATCTTAATAGTGGAGACTGGATTGAAAATCTTACATACCTAGAATATCACGATAAAGAGTGGAGTCTCAAAAACTACAGAGCAGAGTTTGATAAAACCTCTTACGTTGAAGAAGCTTTAGACCCTATGTATGATCTTAGCGCGTTGTTACCTAATGTTCTAAAATAGCAGCAAGGCATTGTTTACTATATTTGTTTTAAAGCAAATAAGTACATTATGAAATTTTACACACTACTCGCCTTATCCCTTTTTATAACTTTTATAAGTTGCAGTGACTCAGATGAGGATACTCAGAGCACTACAGATATGGGTGAGAGTGAGGACCAGATGGAAGATGCTCTAGTATATAGCTACTACTCTTTAACCACTGGAGATAACTGGCAGTATGACGTCACCACAGATGATATGGAAACTACACAAGACAATCTTGAGGTAATAGGACTCACCGAAATTAATGGAACAAGCTTTACAGATTTTGAGTCAAATGTAGATAGCGCAGGCTTTATTACAAATCTTATCGCTGCTGGTGGACTTATAGAAAGTGAAGGTACCTTACGTTACTCTGGCGAAGTGACTATACCACTAGATGAGACTAATAATATCTCACTGCTAATACCAGTAATAAAATTATATGATCAATCCATTACGACAGCAGGCACACAAGTAGATCAGATTACACAAACTATTACTCAAGAAATAGAAGGAATCCCTGTTACTATAGATGCACTTGTTACATCTACTAGTGGTAATACAATAGAAAATAGTAGTATAAATGGAGTGACATTTCCGCGTGTTCTGACGGCAACACTTACCATTAATGCTACTATAAGTGCATCTATACTAGGTGTACAAGTAACGCTTCTTGAGTCACAAGATGTTATAGTAACTACAAACACCTATGCTCAAAATATTGGTCTTGTAAATTCTGATCTTGATTTTCAATATGAATTTGAGGACTTAAGCAGCTTTGGTGTAACACTGCCATTTCCTGAGAGTGCTTCTAGTTTTACTAATCAAGTAATTACTACCTATGATGTCGCTGGTGATGATTAAATAAGCGCTTGTCTTAAAACTGTAACAGGATGTAAAGCTACACGTTGTGTACCATCCTTAATTTGGTGTCTACAGCTAGTCCCGTTTGCAACTATAACAGTGTCATTACCTGCCTTACGCACTGCGGGAAATAAGGTTTGCTCACCCACCTTCATACTCACTTCATAATGCTCCTTCTCATACCCGAAGCTGCCCGCCATACCGCAGCAGCCAGATGGTATAATGGTAGGCACATAGTTTACCGGTAAATTAAGTATTGCAAATGTGTGTGATACAGATGAGAGTGCCTTCTGATGGCAATGCCCGTGTATTTTGAGTTTTTTCGCTTTCGCGGAAAACTGCTCTGCGGTAATGACTCCTTTTTTAATTTCATTATGTAAAAACTCTTCTATAAGAAAAGCCTTTGCAGCTATTTGTGTTGCTATCTGAACGTCATCTGCCAGTCGAATATATTCATCTCTAAACGTAAGCAACGCCGAAGGTTCTATACCCACTATGACAGTTTGATCCCCAATATTTTTAAACGCCGCAATGTTCTTATTTGCCAAAACTTTTGCTTCATCTAAAAATCCTTTTGAGATGTAAGAACGACCACTATCGTGGTTTGTAATTACCTGCACGTTGTATCCAAGCTTAATTAAAAGTACAACAGCATCTTGCGCTATTGATCCATCTAGATATTGAGAGAATTCATCTACATAAAGAACAACTTTAGTTTTGGATATAGCTGGAGTACTCAAATTAGTATAGCTAGCTACATTACTCTCTTGAGGATTTAAAAACACCTCAAGTTTAGGCAAACTACGCTTTTTTGCAATACCTAAAGTGGCTTTTGCAATACCACCAGTTACCGCTAGCAATGTATTATAAAACCTAGGAGCTGCAGCTCCTAACTTATTAATCTTTGTGTTATGCGCAAATAATTTGGTACGTAAACTACTCCCATTAGATTTTTGATATTGATACTCAAACTCTGCTTTGAGCGTAGCAACATCTACATTACTTGGACACTCACTTGCACACGCTTTACAACTAAGGCATAAGTCAAAAACATCCTTGAGTTCCTTGTGATTATACTTATTTGCCTTCTCTGAAGTTGTTAAAAACTCACGTAAGGTATTGGCCCTCGCTCTAGTTGTATCCTTCTCATCACGAGTTGCACGGTAACTAGGGCACATAGCCCCACCAGCGCTAGGCATCTTTCTACAGTCGCCACTACCATTACATTTTTCGGCTAGGCGTAGTATACCTTGATTGTCATTAAAATTTAATAGCGTCTCTACCTCTGGTTCTTGACGACCTACTTCATAGCGTAAATTTTGATCCATAGGGAAAGCATCTATTATCTTTCCGGCATTAAAAATATGATGAGGGTCAAAAGCACTTTTAACTGCTTTCATCATCTCATAGTTTTTTTTACCCACCATAAGTGGTATAAACTCTGCACGTACAATACCATCACCGTGCTCACCACTCATTGAGCCATTATATTTTTTAACCAGATGCGCAACATCTGTAGTAATCTGTCTAAAGAGCGATACATCTTCCTTTTTCTTTAAATCAAGTATAGGTCGTAAATGCAACTCTCCAGCGCCCGCGTGTGCATAATACACTGCATCTTGCTCATAACGGTCCATAATAGCTGTAAACTCGTCTATATAAGCCGCAAGATCTTCTAGAGCCACTGCCGTGTCTTCTATACAAGCTACTGCCTTTTTATCTCCTATTATATTTCCTAAGAGACCCAGGCCTGCTTTACGCAACTCCATAGCTTGAGCTATTTCTGGTCCTTCTAGTATTGGGAAGGCATAACCTATTTGCTCTTTTTGTAAATCTGTAATAACAGCACTTGCTTGTGCTCTTGCTCCTTCTAGTGTATGGTCACAAACTTCTAGCATTAATATTGCTGCCGGATCACCATCTACAAAAAATCTATTTTTGAGCTGATCACGATTGTTTTTTGTACAGTCTAAAATCACTTTATCCATCATCTCGCAGGTAAAGAGATTATGACGCATCGCAGGTACAACAGCTTTAAGACAACTAGTTAAATCCTCAAAATGCGCGGCTACAAGTACATTATATGCAGGAGGTAACTCGTCAAGTTGTAAAGTGATTTCTGTAGTAAAAGCAAGCGTGCCCTCACTTCCTGCCAGTAAACTACACATATTAAAATCTTTTCCACTTACGTGAAAAGGGTTCATTTGTGCCAAGTAATCTAAGGCATAGCCCGTATTTCTTCTATGTATCTCAGGTTTTGGAAAATGTGCTGCTACCTCAACTCTTGATTCCTCGTCTTTTAGTGATGTATAAATTGTGTTGTATATACTTCCTTCTAGGGAGTTGTGTGTTAACTTTTCGCGAAAGCGTACTTCATCTAAATTTTCAAAAGTAGCCTCACTCCCATCAGATAATATAGTTTTAAGTTTTATCGTCTTATCTCTGGTCACACCGTACTGAATACTAGTGGTTCCAGAAGAGTTATTACCTACCATACCCCCTATCATACAGCGGTTTGCAGTAGATGTATTAGGTCCAAAAAACAAGCCGTGAGGCTTTAAAAATAAATTAAGCTCATCGCGTATCACTCCGGGCTGAACAACAACCTGTTTCTTTTCTTTATCAAAAGAGATGATGTTTGTAAAGTGTTTTGACACATCTACCACAATCCCATCTCCCACGCACTGTCCCGCTAGGGATGTTCCTGCGGTGCGCGGTATGAGTGTGATGTTATTTTGTAAAGCAAACTCACATAAAACTTTAATATCCTGCCCTGTTTTAGGAAGAGCAACAGCTAGCGGAATTTTACGATATACAGATGCATCTGTCGCATAAATAGTTTTATGAAGGTTATCATAGTGAAGTTCTCCTTCTAGCTGCTGCTGTAGTTTTTGTAATAGTAAGTTCACAAGATTAAAAATAGATAAAATTTTATGCAGTCGTTAACGTTATAGAGGTAGTGTTCTTAATAATTTTACACTTAAAATAAATAACTATGAAATATACAATATATACCCTACTTCTCTTTATAGGACTTAGCGCTACAGCTATAGGGCAAGAGATCTCTCCAAATGCTATAGGATTAAGACTAGGCGATAATAACGGTTTTAGTACAGAAGTAAATTACCAGCGAGCATTAAGTGAGAATAATAGACTAGAGCTAGGCCTCTCGTGGAGAACGGGTAATAACTTTGATGCTATAAAAGGTACAGGTATTTATCAATGGGTATGGAATATAGATGGTGGCTTAAACTGGTATGCCGGAGCAGGTGCATCTGTAGGATCTTTTGATGTAGATGACGATTTTCCTGGATTTGACAATAACGACAGTGAGTTTTTTCTCAACGCGGCTGGTGATATCGGGATTGAATATAGGTTTGACTTCCCACTACTACTCTCTCTAGATTTTAGACCAGAGGTAGCAATACTTAATGACTTTGATGATAGTCTTGAGTTTGATGTAGCACTAGGTATTAGATACCTTTTTTAATAGAAATCTAAGCTTTTACTAAAGCTCTTTCATATAACTCCTCATAAAGCGGTACAATGTTTTGAATATCAAACTTGGCCGCTTCTTTTTTGGCATTAGTTTTAAACTGTTCCAAGGTAGCATCATCCTCAAGTATGCGTATAGCATTTTGAGCCATATCTGCAATGTTACCTACGTTACTTAAATAACCGGTTACACCATCTACATTTACTTCTGGTATACCACCGGCATTACTTGAAATAACTGGTACACGGTTTACCATAGCCTCTAGCGCTGCAAGCCCAAAACTCTCTGCCTCAGATGGCAGTAAGAAAAGATCAGAAAAGCAAAGTATTTTATCTACCTCATTACTATTACCTAAAAATCGTACTTTCTCCTCTATACCTAGTTCTCTCACGCGCTGCTCTGCCGCTTCACGTTCTGGTCCCTCACCTACCATAAGAAGCTTAGAAGGAATCTCAAGTTGTAATCGATAAAACACTTCAATAACATCAGAGATACGCTTTACCTTCCTAAAGTTACTTATGTGAGTTACTATGCGCTCATCTTCATTTGCCATAAGGCTGCGCTGGCAGTCTGTAAAACTATCATCTACAGCGGTATAGTCTATAAAGTTAGGCACTACATCTATTTCTTTTGTGATATCAAATAAGCGTAGTGTATCCTGCTTTAAACTTTCTGATACAGAGGTAACAACATCACTATTATTAATACTAAAACTTACTGCTGGTCTATAAAAAGGGTGACTCCCCACAAGAGTTATATCTGTACCGTGAAGTGTGGTTACCATAGGCACTTCTATTCCCTCTTGCTTGAGCATTTCTTTTGCCATATAACCCGCATATGCGTGTGGTATTGCATAGTGCACGTGTAAGATATCAATGCTCTCTTTTTTTATAATACGTACTAACTTACTAGACAAAGCAAGCTCGTAAGGTTGATAATGAAACAGCGCATAGTCTGGTACATTTACCTCGTGAAAATGAATATTGTCATTAAGCAATGCAAGTCTCACTGGCTGCTTGTAAGTAACAAAGTGTACCTCGTGACCTCTTTTTGACAAAGCGATTCCAAGTTCGGTTGCTACTACACCACTTCCTCCAAAGGTTGGGTAACAGACAATTGCAATTTTCATAGTACGGTTTTTTGGGTTGTTTCTTTTACGCTTTCGCGAAAGCGGACTCATACACTTTATAAGTAGTATAAGTAGCTCATAGCCTTACAAATTTAATCAATTAAAGATTGATAAATCACCTCTTGAATGGTGGTTCTCAATCCTGATTTTATAAGTGCTCTATTCTCCATAGTAGGGAATGTTCTGTTAGATAAGAACACGTAAACTAACTCATTTTCTGGGTCTGCCCAGGTGTATGTCCCTGTAAAACCACTATGTCCAAAACTCGTCATAGGGACACACCCGCAAGTAGGACCTCCACCACTAAGTTGTGGTTTATCAAATCCTACACCTCTGCGCACTTCATTATCACAATAATTACAGGTGTTAAAACGATCCATAGTTTCTTTTGAGAAGTAGCGTTTACCTCCATAATAACCATCTTGAAGATACATTTGCATCAACTTTGCTACATCATTTGAATTTGAAAATAAACCTGCGTGGCCACCCATATTGCTTTGCATCGCTGCTCCCATATCGTGCACGTAACCTTGTACTTTCTGGTTGCGCCAGTAAGTGTCATTTTCTGAGGGTACAATCATTTCTTTCTCAAATTTTCTAAGGGGTCTATATCCAGTGTAGTTTGCACCTATTGAGTTATAAAAATGACTGCTTGTAATCTCTTGAAGATTCTTACCATAGTAATCTTCTAGAAATTTTTTCATCAGGTAGTAAGGCAAGTCGCTATACTTATAAGATAAGCGAGAGCGCAAGTCACTGTCTGCTATTTTCTTTATGATGGTGTCTGTGTATCCGGTGCGCAGGTACATCTTCTCTGCCACTTTAATGTTATAATTAGGCGAGTATGAGGTACTGTAGTAATCATCTAGCGGTTTTTTTGTAACCGAGTCTAGCGTGCTCACGTAAAACGGAATCCACGCCTTGAACCTACCATAATGAGAAAGCGCCTTCTTAAGTGTTATGTTTGCTTTATTACTACCCTTTAGTTCTGGTATAAGCGTTCCTAATTTATCTTCTAGATCGATACTTCCCTCGCTCTCAAGCTCCATTAACAGCGGTAAAGAGGCAAGAATTTTTGTCATAGAGGCGATGTCATACATACTCTCTGGACGTACAGGTTGTTTTTTATTATAGGTGTGATAACCAAAACTTTTATCATATATCACCTTACCCCTGCGCGCTACAAGCACCTGTGCTCCAGGCATCATTGCTCTTTTAATTCCTAGATTAACAAGAGAGTCTATCTTAATATTGAGCGTGTCTGAGTCTACACCTACCTCTTCTGGTATACCGTAAGACATTCTTCTTAAGGTTCCAGACTGTAACCCTGTGCGTATAGGTGTTTCCCCTAGCGATACGGGTAATCTTCCTTTACTGGGGATTGCTCCAAAAATGAGCTGTGCACTTTTTTCTTGTGCGAGTTTACTGTTCTGGTAACTATGTATTATCGCTTCTATATCTTGTGTGTCTTGCAAGTCTAGCATTGCATACGGACGCACAAAAAGGTCTAATACTACCGTTTTTGTTTTGGCTATCTCCTTAATCCAGCGTATGTTTTCTTTTGTAAACTTATAGGACTTCCAAGGGTTTGCATTAGATCTATGATAACCAATAATTACATAGTTAAAATCGGTTAGTTTTTCTTGAGTGGCCTCTAGGGTTTTTGTAGTAATATTTTCAATAGAAGCATACTTGCGTAGTTGCTGTTTAAAAGCCGAACCGTCATCATCACCAAGACCTACATAAGCTATCTTTTTCTGATCAATATTTGTAACTGGGATAACGTTATTATTGTTTTTTGTAACGGTAATTGCATTTTCGATTGCCTCGCTATATACGATATCGTCATATCTAGAATTCAGGTCATTTACTAGATTTTTAGTTGAGACAGGTGTATAATTATGTAGTCCTACTTTGTATTTTGCATATAGTATCTTCTTAACAGAATGGGCTAACCGTTCTTCTGTAATCTCACCTTGTTGTAATGCATTTAAAATTTTGGCGGAAGCCGAAGGAACATTTTCACTTATAAGTAAGATATCATTACCTGCCTTAAAGGCTGCAAGATCAATATCTCCAGGTTCTTTAAAGTTTGCAGCGCCTTTCATATTAAGGGCATCTGTAAATATCAAACCGTGGAAGAGGTAATCTTCCTTGAGCATTTTTGTAACCACCGTAGGTGATATACTTGTGGGTACACCTTCTTCTGGAACAAGTGCTGGTACATTGAGGTGTGCTACCATAATGCTGGCAATACCATTTTCTATAATAGGTTTATAGGGATACATCTCTACACTCTGAAGTCGTTCTTTTGTAAAATTGAGAGTAGGAAGCGTTTTATGACTGTCTTTATCTGTATCTCCGTGACCAGGAAAATGCTTTGCACTGCCTAAGACACCCGCCTCTTGCATTCCTTCCATAAAGGAAATTGCCTTTTCTGTAACATTTATTTTATCTTCTCCAAAAGAGCGGTTACCTATAATAGGATTTGCAGGGTTTATATTTATATCTACTACAGGAGCAAAGTTAATGTGTACACCAAGACGCTTTGAATGCTCGCCTATGCGTCTTCCCACTTTCTTTACAATATTATTATCTTGTATGGCACCTAGTGTCATATTCCAAGGGAAAGCATATGTGCTATCTAGTCGCATTGCAAGTCCCCACTCTGCATCCATACCCACGAGGAGTTTTGTTTTTGACATTGCTTGAAACTCATTATTGAGTTTTGCCTGTCGCATAGGGCCACCTTTAGAGAAAATAAGACCGCCTATGTGCTCTTCTTTAATGAGCTTTTTGATTTTATCTATCTTGACTTGAGGATCACTTGAGAATATGTCCACCATAAATAGTTGACCTATTCGCTCTCTTGGAGTCATTTGTTGATAGACAGAATCAACCCAAGCGCGTTGAGCCACAATATCATTTGCATATAAGGGGTATCGCTCTTGACCGAAAGCAAAGGTGGTAAATAAAAGAAATAATAGTATGGTAAGATTGCGTGTAAACGCCATATAATCTAAGTTTTTAAGTTGTCTTGTAGAAATCAAAAATAACGCCAAGGAGTGCTTTCTAATTACTAATATAAAAATAGGGGGTTTATTGTAACCCTGTTCTTAAAAATTAGAAATCTTAACAACATCTTATGAACTAAGAGAGACTAGCTATTTTCCTTTTTTAAGAAAGCGAGAATGCCAGCTATCTTTTGCAGCAATCTCCCAGTTTACTTTATACTCACCTACAGTAGCTACAAGATTATTAAACACTATAGTGTTCTTACCTACGGCACCGTCTTTAATCATTTTTTTAAAATCAAGAAGTGTTTTATAGTGTATGCGATCATTTTGATAATAGGTCACATTCATTTTATCAAGAAGATCTACACCGAGCTCCTCTTGTAATGATATAATAAATCGCACCTGGCTATCTATAGAGCATCCACTAGCGGCAGCTTCTGTTTGATCAAGTCCTATCGCTATAAAACGATTATATTTTATTTCAAAACCTGCCTTAAGACTTGCTCCGTGCGCTGTCCAGCCAGTTAAAAATGTACTCAAATCTTTCTCTAGTTGAGCTACTTGCTCATCTGTAAATTTTTGATCAGACTGGTATAACCAGATTCTTGATGTGTCTGAAAGTGAATTAAAATCTACAAGCATACTATTCTATTTAAAAGTAAAAAAAGCGGATGTCACATCCGCTTTGAAAATAAATTGATATTAAAGTGCACGTTAAAACGATACCATAACCGCACTCTTATTTCTTGAAATGCCAGGTGCTCTACAATTCTTCTGCAGAGGCAATCATCTCTGCAACATCCATTACCTCGATGCTATCTTCTTTTTCTTTATTCTTAACACCGTCTGTCATCATTGTGTTACAAAAAGGACATCCTGCTGCTATCACGTCTGGCTTCACCTCTAGTGCTTGCTCTGTACGCTCTATGTTTACATCTTTATTACCTGGCTCTGGCTCTTTAAACATTTGTGCTCCACCAGCTCCACAACATAAACCATTAGTTTTACACTTGCGCATTTCTACAAGCTCTACATCAAGTTTGCGTAGTAATTCTCTAGGTGCTTCATAGACTCCATTTGCACGTCCTAAATAACAAGGATCGTGGAAGGTGATACGCTTTCCTTTAAACTTACCTCCCTCTACTGTAAGACGACCGTCATCAAGTAGTGATTTTAAGAACTGTGTATGGTGTACCACTTCATAGTTTCCACCTAGTGATGGATACTCGTTTTTAAGTGTATTAAAACAGTGCGGACAAGCCGTTACTATTTTTTTTACTTCATAACCATTAAGCACTTCAATATTTGTAACTGCTTGCATCTGGAACAAGAATTCATTTCCTGCTCTTTTTGCTGGATCTCCAGTACAACTTTCTTCTGCGCCTAAAACTGCAAAATCTACGTTTGCTTTATTTAATATACGAGCAAATGCTTTTGTAATTTTCTTTGCTCTGTCATCAAAACTCCCTGCACAACCTACCCAAAAGAGTACTTCTGGCTGCTTTCCTTGCGCCAGATATTCGGCCATTGTGGGTACTTTAAGTGTCTCACTCATATGCGTTTATTACTATGTAATCTAATTATAATTTAATCTTCAAAGACCTCTATGGTCACTTTCTTTTCTACTAGGTCTGTAAATTTACCTTTGTAGCGTGTTGCTTTTACTAGGTGATTATCTACCCAGTGATAATTTCCTCCTCTAGGTTTCCCCATCAAAAGGCTATGAAATTTAAACCCGTGACGATTTAACCACTCTGTAGTTACATCTCTGTGCTCTTCTGTTCTTGAAGTAAAGAAACAGATAATGTGACCCTCATCATACCACTTATTAAGTGTTTTTAATGCATCTGGAAAAGGCTCACAAGTACCCATACGCTCTGGCTCCTCATTAGGAACATCTTCGGTAATGGTACCATCTATATCTATAAGATAATTTTTAACCCCTTCTGGAAGTACTGGACTTACGTGCTCTCCATCTTCTAACTTCTCGCTTAATAGCTTGTCTACGTCTTCTTTATTCATTGGTATCGTTTAGGTTTTTAAAATCTTCTTTACTAAATCTTACGTAGAGGGCCAGTCTATGCTCTCCAGGTTTTTTATATCTAGGGTTGTGACGCTCTATCATAGATTGTCGCATTGCCTCATCTCTTAAGACTTGCATCTGGGTCTCTGTACACCAATCACAAAATATCTTTTTGACGGTAATACTATCTACTTGTAACTGCGGCCCTACGAAGAGACGTGTGTACATCTTAAACTGTAAACTATCTATTTTATAATTTTTTGTAGGGGTTTGCGCTTTCGCGAAAGCGAAAAAAAACACTCCAACTATTATAAAAAGTTTACGCCTCATTGATCCAGTTTCCTCTATCTAACTGATTAAACGGCCACGGTGCACCATTATTCTCTATGTTAGTCATTGCATTATTTAAATCTGTAGGTGCTGCACTTTCTTCCATCACCATATAACGTCTCATATCTACAATGATACTCAATGGATCAATACCTATAGGACAAGCCTCAACACAAGCATTACACGTAGTACAAGCCCAAAGCTCCTCTTTTGTGATATAATCATCTAGCAACTGCTTGTTATCTGGTACAAACACGCCATTATTGCTATCTATATTTTTACCAACTTCTTCAAGACGATCACGGGTATCCATCATAATCTTACGAGGGCTTAGTTTTTTTCCTGTTTGGTTTGCAGGGCACTCACTCGTACAACGTCCACACTCTGTACAACTGTAAGAGTTCATAAGCTGTACCCAATTAAGATCTGTCACATCACTTGCTCCAAATTTTCCTACCTCTGCCTCTTCTGCTCCTTCTGGTGGTGCGGCAAATGGGTCTGCATTAGGATCCATCATAAGCATTACTTCATCTGTAACAGCTTGTAGATTATTAAACTCACCTTGTGGTTTAAGTTTTGCATACCAAGTGTTTGGGAATGCAAGTAAGATGTGTAAGTGTTTTGAGTAGTATAGGTAATTTAAGAAAACTAATATTCCTAGGATGTGTATCCACCAGGCAGCACGCTCTACGATAATAAGAGCACTCTCAGACATTCCTTCAAAAAGTGGTGCTATAAAACTACTTATTGGGAAAGAACCCATTATACTACCATCTGCAGATGCATAGTGAGCAGCTCCCATAGTTTGTAATTGTAAGTCGGCAGCGTTCATAGTGAGGAAAAGCCCCATTAATACTACTTCAAAATATAGTATGATATTACCATCAGACTTAGGCCATCCCTTCATCTCTGGTTTTAAGAATCGCTGTATTTTAATCACATTACGACGTAACCAGAAAATGATAACCGCTACAAGTACTAAAAATGCAAGAATCTCAAAGCTACCTATAAGAAAATCATATAACCCTCCTAAGAAGCTAAATACTCTGTGTGTACCAAAAAGACCATCTATAATGATCTCAAGCACTTCTATGTTTATGATGATAAAACCTACGTAAACAACAACGTGTAGAATACCAGATACTGGTCTTTTTACCATCTTGTACTGGCCTAAGGCAATCTTTGCCATATTCTTCCAGCGCTGTGGCTTGTTATCAGAACGATCTACATCTTTTCCCAGATTTATATTACGGGAAAGCTTTTTAATGTTTTTTACAAAGAAACCAACCCCAAGAACTAGGGCTACAAGGAAAATAAAATTTTGAATGTATTGCATAAAATTCGTTAGTTAAGCTCGCGCCTACTGTAACGAATCTTTAGGCGGAGTGTACGCTCCCGGTTTTTTACCAAAAAGCGAAAAATGAACATATCTCTTAGGGTTGAGCTTCATATCCTGAAGTAAGTCCCCCATCTGATTTGCTGTACGATCCAAATTTAAGTAAAGTTGCTCATCATTCAAAAGTTTACCTACGGTTCCTTCTGGAGAATTTAACTTATTAGAGATTTCTTGAAAATCTGCTATAGTCTTTTCTAAATCTGCAACCATTGTCCCCATTTGTATCTGTGACAACGAATCTGATAATGTTGCAAAATTACCACTCATTTTGTCAAGATTTGCTATGGTACGGTCTAATTTTACTTGGTTTTCTGATAATAAAGCATTTACAGACCCAGATATTCCTTTAAGCTCTCTAGAAGCTGTTGTAAAGTTTGCAATCGCGTCTCTTAAGTTTGCTCTTGTATCTCTATCTAGTACAGAATTTACGTTTACTAGAAGAGAATCTGTGTCACCTATTACCTTCTCAACTTGATTTTGTAATGGCGTAAGGCGCTCGTTTACCAGCTCCATAATTCCTTCTCCCATCTCACCTGGCAGTGTATCTCCAGTTTTTGCATTTTGTCCCTTCTCATAGGTAGGAACTATCGCTAGTGACTTACCTCCTATTAAGCCTCCACCGTAGACTCTAGCAAGACTCTGGTTTGAAAACTCAAAATCTTTCTCAACCACAAACTTTACGACAAGCTTACCAGAACTGTCTGCAAAGTCTATAGATAGTACTCTACCTACTGGCAACCCATTAATAGTCACTTGTGATGAAGGTGCAAGACCTTCTACATTATCATACTTTGCGTAGAGAATTTTACTCTTATCTAGTAGATTATTTCCTTTAAGATAATTGTAGCCAAAAATAAGTAACAGCAATGCTGCAATTACTAGTATGGCGGTTTTGATTTCTTTAGACATTAATTGAGATGATGGTTATGTACACAAATGTAGGTGAATTGTTAAAGCTCTCCCTTACAGATAAGACTAATTTAACACTTGCTTAAGCTGTAACTTGTTGTTACTTTTATCAAAAGGTACAATAAAAGCTTCCTTATACCCCTTTGCTTTTGCATCTTGTAAAAATCTTCTAGCCAGCGTATAGTCTGAGGTTGCTTCATAAAAATATTTATAAAGTCTCCCATCTTTAATACGGCTCACATTCTTAAGTCCTTTAAAATTGTAAGATTTAGTCTCAAGCTTGCGCTTACTTGCCGCTAGCTGTACTTTAAAAGTAACATCTTTATAAACCTTAGATTTTTCAACACGTACTGGTTTATTTGCCACAGGCGCATCTGCCGCCACGGTAATACTTTCTGTCGCTTGTATAGCCTTCTTATAATTAGTCACCGCGGTACTTATAGCCTTTGCCATCTTAACTCTACCAGCATTTGAATTTAAAAATCTTCCCTCTTCATTGTTAGTAAGAAAGCCAGTCTCTACAAGCACACTAGGCATTACAGACCTGTGCAGTACCCAGAAAGGTCCTTGCTTTACACCTCTACTGCTTCTTTTTACAGCGCTCGTAAATTCTTTTTCTATAAAACTCGCTAGATTTAAACTCTGGTCAAGATACTCCTCTTGCATAAGCTCAAGGCCTATCATTGTTTCTGGTTTATTAGGGTCAAAACCGGCATAGCGCTCCTCATAATTATCTTCTAGAAGGATTACCGCATTTTCCTTTTTGGCGATGCGCATATTTTTTTCATTCTTATCGATACCCATTACAAACGTCTCTGTACCCTTTGCCTGGCTAGAGTGCGAGTTGCAGTGCACACTTATAAAAAGATCTGCATTTGCCTCGTTTGCAATATCTGCTCTGGTTGCTAGTGGTATAAAGACATCCTTCTTTCTAGTATAGATTACTTCTACGTCTTTTTGCTTTTCAAGTTCGGCACCTACGGCAAGTACAATGTCTAGCGCAATATTTTTTTCATAATACCCATTACCACGGTTTCCGCTGTCGTCACCACCGTGACCGGCATCAAGCACGACCTTAAATTTCTTACTGGTTGAGGATGATTGCGCTTTCGCGAAAGCGCCATTAAGACAACTCCACACGAGTAGCCCAATGGTTAAATAAATCTTAAATGTGTCTTTTTTACGCATCCTTTGTATCAAATCTTACTCTTTTAAGCGTTAGGTATAAAATTAAACTCGTTTACTGATGTAACGTACTGAATACGGGTGTTATTTTCAAAAAATATTTTCTAAGGCAAAAGCCGAAAAAAATATACGTAATTTTGGCACTTTAATTGATTGATATTCGCACAAAAATAGGCTAATCCCATTGCAAACAAAAACTGGACTCCTTCTTATTATCTGCTCACTTTGCTTGCTGCCGCTTCTTACAGTAAATGCTCAGGACGTTCCACCCAAGAATGATGCCAGACGTGTACCGCCTCAAGACACCACGCTTATGCAGAGTGCTACAGAGGGTTTTCAAACTCTTGCTAAACCAGTAGACACTCTAACGACAAAAGACATCACCGTAGAGGAACTACTCTCAACACCTCAAGATTCTATAAAGAAAAAACCAGAAACACTCACAGATAAGGTAACCTATAAGGCTACAGACTACCAGCGTATCTCACAGCGCAAAAAGAAAATATACCTATATAACGAGGCAGAGATTCTTTATGAGGATATGAAAATTAATGCCGGAGAGATTATACTTGATTATGAGTCTAACACGGTTTTTGCAAAAGGTATAAAAGACTCTGCTGGTAATTATTCTCAAATACCAGTCTTTATACAGGGTGTGAATGAAGTACAGCCAGACTCTATAAAATTTAATTTTGACACACAGCGCGCCCTCATCTATGGCTCACGCGTAGAAGGTGCTGGAGGGCAACAAATAAACCTCAAAGCCGAACGTAGTAAACGTGTAAACGACTCTGTGGTGTTTATGAGCAATGTAAAAATCACCACCTCAGAAGATCTAGACAATCCAGAATATTACTTTTATGCAAGGCGTGTAAAGTTTGTACCTGGTAAAAAGCTAGTTGCGGGTCTTACTAATATGTACATCGCAGATGTACCTACACCCATTGGGATTCCTTTTGCATTTTTTCCTATGGAGAAAGAGCGCAGTGTGTCTGGCTTTATTGTGCCTGGTGTGGGTGAGAGTAATGAGCGCGGCTACTCTGTAACAGATGGTGGTTATTACTTTGCGCTAAGCGATTACTTTAACCTTGCACTTACTGGAGACTATTATACAAATGGTAGTTATGCCCTACGTGCAGATAGTGAGTATAAGGTGCGTTACAAATTTAGTGGGCGTTTTAGTTTTAGCTCTGAGCGTATTCTTTTTAGTGAGCGAGGCTTACCAGACTTTTCTGAAACAAATACCTATAACATACGCTGGAACCACTCGCAAGACACAAAGTCTAGTCCTAACAGTAGATTTTCTGCCTCTGTAAACTTAGGTAGTAGTAATTTTTACAGACAGTCGTTAAGCCAGGCCAACACGGGTAACTTTTTAAATAACAACTTTAGTTCTTCAGTCTCTTACTCACGTACCTTCCCGGGTACGGTGCCTGTAAATCTTACGGTAGCAGCAACACACTCCCAAAACTCACAGACAGAGCAAATTACAATGTCGCTACCTACCACACAGCTCAACGTAGATAGAATCTATCCCTTTGCAGGTAAGTCTGGGTCTAAAAAAGGACTTATTAAAAATGTAAACCTAAGCTATGCTCTGCGAGCAGATAACCGTTTTAATACCACAGATGATGAGTTTTTTACCTCAGAGATGTTTGAGAGTGCTCAGACAGGTATAAGGCACAGCATCCCGATCTCTACTAACTTTAAGCTCTTTAATTACATAAGTGCTTCTGTGAGCGGTAATTTTGAAGAGAGCTGGGTTTTTAAGACTATAGATCAGCGTTTTGATCAAGACACAAAAACTGTGGTGCGCGATACTGTAAACGGGTTTGATGCCTACCGCACTTATAGAGGAGGTATAAGCTTAGGTACAACGGTATATGGTACTTTTAACTTTAAAGAAGGTAGTAAAATACAAACCATACGCCACGTAGTAAGGCCTTCTATAGGGTGGTCATATACTCCTGCCTTTAGCCAGTTTTATGACACCTATCAGCGCAATGACCCTAACGACCCATTGAGTGACGTTTTTGATGAAACAGTTGAGTACTCGCGTTTTGATGGAGGTTTTTTTGGAGCACCTAGTAACCAGATATCTAACTCACTTTCTTTTAGTCTAGCAAATACACTTGAGGCTAAGGTGAGAAGCAAAGACAGCACAGCTACAGAACCCCGTAAAATTAATCTTATAAACAACCTTAACATAAGGACCTCTTATAATATTGCGGCAGATAGTCTCAGGCTTTCTCCTATAAATATTAATGGCTCTATACCTATTATACAAGACAAGCTCGATATCAACTTTGGTGGAAATCTAGATATCTATGCCCTTAATAGTTCTAATAGAAGAATAGACAGACTCAACATAAATAATGGTGGTAGTCTTTTTAGACTAACTTCTGGGCAAGCGAGTTTTGGTTACAGTTTTTCAAGTAGAGACTTTGAGAAAGGCGGTAAAAAAGATCCCGGTCGTAATACAGATCGTACAGAAAACTCAACCTTTGCTGGTGGTGGCCGTCCAGATGACTTACTGGGTCAAGGAGTAGATATTACCGGAAATAGAAATGCCGGAAGAGATGAACCAGATGAGGAAGAGGAAGAAAAAGAAGTAGAATTTTACACCTTTAAAGTGCCGTGGAATTTACGTTTTGGCTATCAAGTAGGTTATGCAAACAGTGCCAGACAAGACCAGATAAGCACCCACTCTATTGTAATAAGTGGTGATATAAAGCTAGGTAACCGCTGGACCGTAGGAGGATCTACTGGGTATGACCTTGCAAACCCTGGTATTACTTACACCTCACTTAACTTTGCGAGAGATCTTGAGAGTTGGAATATGCGCTTTAGCTGGGTACCACCCGTAAATAATGACCTGAGTAGAACCTCGTGGAATTTCTTTATTGGGATTACCGGTAACCTGCTTAGTGATATAAAATATGACAAACGTCGTACCCCAGACCAGCAATTATAATAGAGATAGCAGTAATTACGCTTTCGCGAAAGCGTTCTAAAAACCATACTAATGAAAAAAATAATCACAACTTCAAACGCCCCAGCACCTATAGGACCGTACAATCAAGCAACTCTTGTAAACGGAATGTTATATACTAGCGGGCAAATTGCCATCATACCAGCAACTGGCGAACTTTTTAAAGGAAGTATAGAAGAGGAAACTGAGCTTGTAATGCAAAGTGTAAAAGCGATTCTTACCGAAGCAGGAATGACCTTTGAAAATGTGGTAAAGACTTCCATCTTCATAAGTGATATGGAAAACTTTGGGAAGATAAACAGTGTGTATGGTAAGTACTTTAACGAGGCAACAGCACCTGCTAGAGAAACCGTAGAAGTAGCAAACCTACCTAAATACGTAAATGTAGAAATAAGCGTAATCGCCGCCGAATAATAGGTTGCTAGCCCTTAGTTCATAATCTTTACGAGCAATTCTTTGAGTAAATCATTACTTGCAAAGGCACTTGCTCCTACTCCTTTACTTTTTACATCTACCTCTCTTATGAGGGCGATGCAGGCGCTCACCTTTTTCATAGGGTAGTTACGAGCGGCAGTGATGTACTCACCTACAAAAAAGGGAGAGACTCCTAGCGTTTTTGCCACAGTTGCTTTATCCTTTTGCGGTAAGCCGTGATATTTTAATATACTTGAGAAAAGGCTAAAAAGTTGGCCCACGGTAAGTACTAGCGGGTTATCTTTTGGGTTTTGTGTAAAGTACTGTGCGATGCGCTGTGCTTTTACAACGTCTTTTTCTGAGATGGCTTTACGAAGCTCAAAAATATTAAAGTCCTTACTTATCCCTATGTTCTCCTCTATGGCTTGTGGGGTGATCTCACTTCCCTTAGGTAAAATAAGCATCAATTTATTGAGCTCATTTACTACTTTACTTAAATCGTTACCTAGATAATCTACTAGCATTTGTGCCGCCTTAGGCTGTATGTGGTAGCCTTCATCTATAAGTACACGGCGCAGCCAGTCACCTACTTGATTTTCATAAAGCTTCTTACTCTCATAATGCACTCCGTGAGTTTTAAGTGCTTTTGAGAGTCCTTTGCGCTTGTCTAGTTTCTTATACTTATAAGCCACAACCAGTACTGTAGTAGGCTGTGGATTTTTTACATAATCTGCAAGCTTTTCTATTGTACGAGAGAGGTCTTGTGCTTCTTTTACAATCACCACCTGTCGCTCTGCCATCATAGGGTATCGCTTTGCATTGCTCACAATATCTTCTATAGAGACATCACGACCATAAAGTACTACTTGATTAAACCCTTTTTCGGCTTCATCAAGGAGGTTATGCTCTATGTAATCTGTGATTTGATCTATAAAATAGGGTTCCTCTCCACTTAAAAAATAGATAGGTTTTATGATCCCATTTTTAATATCGTCTACTATGTTTTTTGCGTGCTTCACCTTTGGCTTTTCCCGTAGAACTCGTACTATTGTGGTATGCAACAGCTCTCTTTTCCTGCATACTCCTTTAGGCTCAAAAATAGCGAAAACAAACCGTATATATTTGACCTCATACGCAAAAAATTCTTGGTGTTAACTCCAGAAGAATGGGTGCGACAGCACGTACTTCAATGGTTAACAAACGATAAGGGATATCCCATAAGTCTCATTAATGTAGAAAAAGAGATATGCGTAGGAAATACTCGTAAACGTTATGACATTGTCGTTTTTAAACCAGATGGATCTCTGTATATTATAGTAGAGTGCAAGGCGCCAAAAGTGCAAATCACACAAGCGACCTTTGACCAGATAGCCAGGTATAATCTAGAGTTGCAAGCAGACCTGCTTATGGTTACAAATGGTCTCTCACATTACTATTGTAAAGTAGATAGCGTTGCAGAGCGTTATGACTTTTTAAGAGAACTACCAGATTATAAATAACTTAATGGCTTTTATTATGCTTTCGCGAAAGCGTATTAACATAAAAAAGCTTTTATTTGCACCGTGAAAATTGCAATCGTCATCCTCAACTGGAATGGTAAATCGCTACTAGAACGATTTTTACCTTCTGTAATAGCCTATAGCCCAAACGCCGAAATCTATGTCGCAGATAATGCGAGTACAGATACTTCTGTTGCTTATGTTCAAGAGCAATTTAAAGAGGTAAAAATCATCCAAAACTCAGAAAACGGTGGTTATGCGAAGGGGTATAATGATGCCCTTAAACATATTATGAGTGATGTGTATGTCTTGCTTAACAGCGACGTAAAGGTTACCGAAGGCTGGTTAAAACCTATGATTGCATTATTTGATAATCCGCTAGTAGGTGCTGCACAACCTAAAATAAAAGATCTTAAGAAGCCTACACACTTTGAGTATGCTGGCGCGGCCGGCGGCTATCTAGATGCATTTGGTTATCCATTTTGTCGCGGGCGAATTTTTGATACCTGTGAAGAAGATACAGGGCAATATAATGACACAAGGGAGGTACAGTGGGCAAGCGGAGCTTGTCTTTTTGTACGAGCACCTTACTTCTGGCAAGCAGGGGCGCTAGACGAAACTTTTTTTGCACATCAAGAAGAGATAGATCTTTGCTGGCGTTTACGTAATATGGGGTATCAAGTGCTCGCAAGTTGTGCTAGTGAAGTATTGCATCTAGGTGGCGCTACACTTCCATCAGAAAATCCTAAGAAGACATTTTATAATTTTAGAAATACCTTGTTTAACGTGATGAAGAACGTAAAGGGAATAAGAGCTTTCTTTATCGTTTTCTCACGACTTATATTTGACGGTATTGCTGGTCTTAAATACCTATTTGCAGGAAAGCCCAAGCATTTACTTGCCATTATAAAAGCGCACTTTAGTTTTTACTACCACCTACCTTCCTTGCTCGTTAAACGTATGACGCTTAAACATCCTACACCTTACGCGCAGACCTTCTCAATAGTCTGGAAGTACTTTGTTCAAAAAAAGCAGTACTTTAAGGACCTGTAAGAAATCTATAAATAAGTGTTAACAATGATCCACAAGCAAGTGGGTTTCGTACATTTATCAAACATTTAAAAGTTATACAACATATGAAACGATTATTGATTGCTGGTATCACCAGCGCTTTACTCTTAACTTCTTGCGTTTCTAAAAAAGAATATGCTGCGCTAGAAGCAAGACAGCAAGAAACTCAAGACCTTTTAAACTCTGCTACGGTTAAGCTCAACGCTTGCCTTGAAGAAAAAGCTAGTGCAACTACTCGTGTAAAATCACTTGAAGAGCGTGTAGCCGAGATGAGAAAAGATAAGAACAATCTTATACAAAGTTCTAAAGATCTTACAGTTCTTACTAAACAAGGCGCTGTAAATCTTGAGAAATCACTAGAGAGCCTAAAAGAAAAGGATCTTAAGATTAATAGATTACAAGATGCACTTACTAAAAAGGACAGTGTAACCCTTGCTCTAGTAACTAGCCTTAAACGTGAGGTAGGTATAAATGATCAAGACATTGAGATTAATGTAGAGAAAGGAGTCGTATTTATATCGCTTTCTGACAAAGTACTCTTTAAGAGTGGTAGCTACCAGATTACCTCTAGAGCAGAAGAGATTTTAGGCAAAGTGGCTACAGTTATAAATAGTAAACCAGATTTTGAAGCGTTAGTAGAAGGTCACACAGATAACGTACCTTATAATAGAGGTGTCCTTATAGATAACTGGGACTTAAGTGCAAAAAGAGCAACAGCTATTGTGCGTAAGCTTGTTGAGCTAGGTGCAAACCCTGCACAACTTATTGCAGCTGGACGAAGCGAGTTTGTGCCACTTGTACCAAATGACACACCAGAAAATAAATCTACAAACAGAAGAACTAAGATTTATGTACTTCCTAAAATTGATCAATTTTATAATATGATCGAGGAGGAAATGAAAAATATGTCTGAAGAAGAAGGGAACTAATTCACCTTCATTTTAACAAGATTTCATCAAAGGCTACCGATTAACGGTAGCCTTTTTTCGTTTATATACACAGTTCTTACTCGATAAAAGACACTGTTAAATCCAAAATCATCGATTAAATACACAAATTATACGATTAAATGTTAAAATTTTGTGCTTTTCGTCGATAATCGAGAAAATGGTGTTGTTTACCGATTAAACATACTTACATTTGAGTAACCCAATCATAAACAAGAGAACTATGAAATCAATTACACTAACGATCCTTTGCTTCTTTTTTACAGCTTTTGCAATTGCAGAAATTACTCCTGCTCAAAAACAAGCGCTTGTAGATTTATACAACAGCACAAACGGTAATGAGTGGACAAACTCTTGGGATCTTAATGATTCTCCAGAAAACTGGAAAGGTGTAACTATCTTTAGAGATCAAGTTCTTGCAGTAAGTTTAAGAGACAATAACTTAACGGGTACATTACCTACTTCTTTAAGTAACTTAACTTCTCTTAAAGTACTTAATTTACACAACAACAAACTAGAAGGAACAATACCAGCAAGTCTTGCTACTATAAAAGGGTTAAAAACAATTAACTTATCTCTTAATAGACTAGAAGGAACAATACCAACAAATATTCTTGCAATGGGTTCGCTTGAGTATTTAGATCTTTTCTTTAACCGTCTTGAAGGTTCTTTACCAGCAGATCTTTCTGGATTAAAGAAACTGAAAAGATTAAGTATTTACAGCAATGATTTAGAAGGTGAGTTACCTAGTTCTATCACAAGCCTTACTAACTTAAAAGAATTACAAATTAACAGTAACAAGTTTACTGGTGAGTTACCAGAAGGAATCGCAATGTTACCATCATTAAAGAAATTAAGTGTTTTTGATAACGATTTTAGCGGTGAATTTCCAAACAGAATCAACACATTAAGCTTAGATGAGTTAGTTTATCACGATAACAACTTCTCTAAAATAGCAACAGACGCCCTAGCTGGCGGAGAATAATTTACTAGCTTACGAGCTAGTAAGCCCCCCAAATCTTTTTATTAGATTTAGTTAAGAGCCTCTTCTTTTGAAGAGGTTTTTCTATTTATAGCTCTGGGCTTCCTTTTCCTTCTCTTATAAGAATAGGCTCATCACCAGTAAGATCAATTACGGTAGAAGGTATATTACCACCATAACCTCCATCAACTATTACGTCTACCCTATTTTGCCATTTCTCAAAGATGAGCTCTGGATCTGTGGTATATTCTATTACCTCATCTTCATCATAAATAGAGGTAGATACAATAGGATTACCTAGTGCACGTACAATGGCTCTTGTAATCTCATTATCTGGTACACGTATCCCCACTTCCTTCTTTTTCTTAAAAGAGCTAGGCAAGTTATTATTACCAGGTAATATAAAGGTGTACGGTCCCGGCAGGGCACGTTTTAATATTTTAAAGGTCTTTGTATCTATCTGTCGTACATAATCTGAGAGATTACTTAAATCTTCACATACAAAAGAAAAGTTTGCCTTTGCAAGCTTTACGCCCTTTATCTGCGCCACCTTTTCTAGTGCTTTTGCGTTTGTGATATCACAGCCCAATGCATATACAGTATCACTTGGGTAAATAATAAGACCACCAGCTTTTAAGATCTTTACAATTTGCTTGAGATCTTTAGGGTTTGGGTTTTCTTCGTAGAGTTTTATAAACTGTGACATAGCATAACATTTAGATAGGTTAAAATTACAAAGAATAACAGCGCCATAAAGACGCTGTGTATAATTAAAAGATGTTATGCGTCTGCGCGCTCTACTTCACTTTCTAGCTTGAGTACATTTGTACCGTCTTCTTGCTCTATGTAGAGGGCTTTATTCCCTTCTTCGCCGTCGCGGGTGACCTCGTTTCCTTTTATGGTGCGGGTGACACTCTTTGTAAATGTAGACTGTACTTTACCCTCTGCTGTGCCGTTTCCCCAGCTCCATTTTACTTTTGTTCCTTCTTTAATCATCTTCTTTTTTATTTAAAGTTAGGGAGTTTGCCACAAACTCTTTAAAAAACTAACGCAACCTTAACATAAAAAGTACATCTACACGTTAATACTTAAAACTATCTTAATGAGACCACTACACACACTCCTACTTGCTGTATTACTATCGTTCTTAACGATAAACTGTTCTGATAGCGAGGAGCTAGCACCAGAGGTTATCACAGATGATGTTGTTGCCACAGATGACGGTCCTACAGAAGAGGCAGACCTAGAAGCCGTAGTACTCACAGATGTATCGTATGGTGATGACCCATTACAGGTGTATGACATCTACCTCCCTGCTGGTCGTAAGGCTACTAAGACTAAAACCATTATCCTCATACACGGTGGGGGCTGGGTAGAAGGAGATAAGGAAGATGTAACTGCTTTTATAGACCTTGTGCAATCGCAACATCCAGACCACGCAGTGGTAAATATGAATTATGTACTGGCAGACCCTCCTAGTGTGCCTGCGTTTCCTAACCAGTTTCTAGATGTGCAGGCGGTGGTAGATCAACTAGACGACACCCACGAGGAGCTAAGTTTTCTTAACGAGTATGGGTTTATAGGCCTTAGTGCTGGGGTACATCTCGCTATGATGTATGATTATACCTATGATACACAAGACCAAATAAAATTTGTAGCAAACATAGTGGGACCCGCAGATTTTACAGATCCTTTTTATGCAGATGAGCCTGGTTTTGAGCAATATCTAGATGCACTTACAGATGAGAGCGCATACCCGGCAAATACAAACCTTGCCGAAGCATTAAGTCCTGCCATCGTAGCAAATGTAGATAGCAGCCCTACCCTACAGTTTTATGGTAATGAAGACCCGCTGGTACCCCTCACAAACGGGCAGCGACTAGACACGGCATTGTCTAACAATAATGTACCTCACATCTTTACAGTATATGATGGTGGTCACGGTAACTGGGACGAGACAAGTTACCTAGACGTACGTACCAAGATAGGGCAATACATAGATATCTACCTTGCTATAGAAGAATAAACAACGGTGTTGCGAGTAAGATGTAATGAGGCTGTTTACGCTTTCGCGAAAGCGTAACAAAAACCCTTATCACTCCTCACCTACTACTCTACAATCTTAAGTTTTGCAAAGCGCAGAAGCAGTTTTTTAAGTCCGCCGTTTTCAAAATTGATTTCGGCTTTTTGATCTTGACCTTTACCTTCTATACCGGCTACAATCCCTTTTCCAAAACGTATGTGCTCTACGACAGTACCTGGTTCTAGGCTACCTGCCAGTGATGGAGTAGCGCTATCTCCTGCGGCTGGTCGTATCTTTCTGAGTTTGCGTAGTTGGTCTTGTGTAGGTGTTCCTACCTTAGGCGGTGTGCCACTTACCGGCTTCTTGAGACGCAGTTTACTCTTATCTACATCGCCAAAGATATCTGCATCTATAAGCGGTTTATAGCGGTAACTCTCCATAGGTGTCTGGTAGTCCAGATACTTGTCATCTATCTCCTCTATAAAGCGGCTAGGCTCTGCATCTACCAGTTTACCCCAGCGATAGCGAGACTCTGTGTAGGTAAGGTATGCTTGCTTCTCTGCTCTGGTGAGTGCTACATAAAAGAGACGTCGCTCCTCCTCTAGCTCACTACGTGTGCTCATACTCATACCAGAAGGAAAGAGATCTTCTTCCATCCCCACGATGTATACAAATGGGAACTCCAACCCCTTTGCAAGGTGTATAGTCATAAGTGCCACACGATCATCATCACCCGTATCATTATCTAGAGTGGTAGCCAGCGCTACATCTTCTAGAAACTCTGCCAGCGAGCCAGTGGCATCTGCCAGCTCTTTTTGCTCTTCTACAAAGTCGCGCATACCGTTAAGAAGCTCCTCTATATTTTCTATACGAGCAATTCCCTCTGGGGTACCGTCTTTTTTAAGTTCTTGTAATAGACCTGTCTTTCTTGCAACCGTCTCTGCTACAGTAAAAGCGTCACTCTCTTCATTAAGAATCTGGAAACTCTTAATCATCGTGACAAAGTTTTTAAGCTTGGTCTGTGTACCGCGATTTATATTCATCGAGGGACCTAGCTGTTCTATTTTATCCATCACCTCAAAGATGGAACGGCCATAATGCTTTGCCGCCACCGTAAGTTTGTCTAAGGTGGTACCGCCTATACCACGGGCAGGGTAGTTTACCACACGCTTAAGTGCCTCCTCATCTTTTGGGTTAACCAGTACACGCAGGTAGCCCAGTACATCCTTTATCTCCTTGCGCTGATAAAAGGAAAGTCCACCATAAATACGGTATGGGATGTCACGCTTGCGCAGGGCATCCTCCATTGCACGAGACTGTGCATTTGTTCTGTACAGTATCGCAAAGTCACCATTGTTAAGCTGGTGGTTCATTCTATTTTCAAAAATGGAACTTGCCACATAGCGTCCCTCCTCACCATCTGTAGGCGAGCGGTGCACGATAATCTGGCCTCCATCTTCGTTTGCCGTCCATACGGTTTTATCAAGACGGGTTTTATTTTTTTCTATCACGCTGTTTGCCGCCTCCACAATATTTTTTGACGAGCGATAGTTTTGCTCCAGGCGGTACATTGCCACATTCTCATAATCCTTCTGGAAGTTCAAAATGTTATTAATGTTTGCGCCTCTAAAGGCATATATACTCTGCGAGTCATCACCCACCACACAGATGTTTTGAAACTTATCTGAGAGTGCCTTTACAATAAGGTACTGGCTATGGTTTGTATCTTGATACTCATCTACCAGTATGTATTTAAAACGGTTTTGGTATTTATTAAGCACCTCTGGAAAGCGGTTGAGCAACTCATTTGTGCGTAGCAGTAAATCGTCAAAATCCATTGCGCCAGCTTTAAAACAGCGATCTACATACTCTGCATAGATCTCACCCATACGTGGGCGTTTTGCCATTGCATCTGCCTCTACCAGCTCTGGATTATTTGCATAGGCACGCACGGTGATCAAGCTATTTTTAAAAGAAGAGATACGGTTTTGTACCTGCTTGTACTTGTAGATATCCTTATCTAGCTGCATCTCCTTGATAATGGCACTTATAAGACGTTGTGAGTCTTGGGTATCATAAATAGTAAAGTTAGACGGGTAGCCTAGCTTATCTGCCTCGATACGCAATATTTTGGCAAATATGGAGTGGAAGGTTCCCATCCATAGGTTTTTTGCCTCATTGTTACCCACAATACTGGCAATACGTTTTTTCATCTCACGTGCCGCCTTATTTGTAAAGGTGAGCGACAAGATATTAAAGGCATCTACCCCTTGTGACATCAAGTATGCGATGCGCATTGTGAGCACACGTGTTTTACCAGAGCCCGCGCCCGCAATCACAATAAGGGCACCATCTTTATGTAGTGTAGGTGCACGCTGGGCATCATTTAAGCCCTCAATATATACTTCTAATTTTGAATCCATAGCAGGGATCTAAATTACGGACTCCACCCGTGAATTAAAACCCAAAAAGAGACTTTTATAGCCATTTTTTTAACAATGGATATGGGTACGCTTTCGCGAAAGCATACACCCCACAACCCCACCTACCCCGAGACAGATGGCCGCACCACCGGCTTGCTTGTGCCCAAAAAAATGATGATCTTTAAACCTCACAATCATCACCTATGCATACATTTACCTTTAACCATATAGCGCTCTCTGTGACAGATGTGGCGGCGGCTGTCGCTTTTTACCAAAACGTTTTTGGCTTTACCGAGATAGAAAACACCGCCTCTGTCTCTCCCACCCGCTGGCTCGCGATGGGTAATGGCAAACAACTACACCTCATACCGCGCCCAGATGCCGAAATAAAAACCAATAAAGCAGTACACTTTGCCCTAGCCACAGATGACCTAGGCGGTTTTATCACCCACCTCAAAACCCTCGCCATAGATTACTCAGACTGGCGCGGCACACCTACTAAAGATTATGTGCGCAATGACGGCATACAGCAGGTGTACTTTCAAGATCCAGATGGCTACTGGGTGGAGGTAAATGATGATGTGTAACCTCTCCGTTTTTTACTAATACTTATTTTAAAGAAATATTAAGACCCGCTTTACGGAAATCCGTAACAGTGAGAGAGTTGTATGGGGTATATTAGCTTTATAGAAAGTGAATGAGTGATTTTACTTTTTAAAATTGAAGACTTAACAATTAATAAAATAGGTCACCTTGCTCTTGGTTTTACTGGACTTAGGTGATGTAAAAAACAAACTTGCTTATAGACGCAAGTTGTAACCAATACCAGAAAAACCCGAACTGAAAATGACTCTAGGATTAATAATTTCAATTTTAGCTTTATGTATTGCTCTTTTTATTGTCATAAATCAATGTAAAAAAGCGAAAATTAAGCTTAACGCAGAAATTGAAAATAAAAAGGGAGAATTATCTACAAAGATTGAAGAAAACAACAAACTGAATTCTGATTTAGAAAGATTTAGCGGAATTGTATCAATCGAAAATGAAATTGAATCAAAGAACAAAGAATTTTCAAAAATTCAAGCGAGTGCAACTGAATTGAACGATAAGTTTATTAATGCTAAATCAATCTTCAAAGAATTGGAGAAAGACATCAAACTTTATCAAAACGATTTAGAATTTATTGAGCTCGGAATTTATGAACCGATTTTTGATTTAGAAACGTCAGAAGAATACAAAGAGAAAATAACGGATGTTGTAAACAAACAAAAACAACTTATAAAAGGAGGAAATGCTTGTGTTTGTAATACAGAATGGGTAGTTGGAAATAGTCGAAAACAAGGAGAAATAATGACTCGAAGATATATTAATTTAACTTTGAGAGCATTTAATGGAGAATGTGATTCCTTAATTTCCAAAGTCCGCTGGAATAATATAAAGCGTTTTGAAGAAAGAATAAAAAAAGCTTTTAACGCAATCAATAAACTTGGGAAATCGAATAATACATTTCTTACTGATAAATATTTAAAGTTAAAGATCGATGAACTTCAGTTAGTTTATGAGTTAGCTCACAAAAAATATCAAGAAAAAGAAGAAGCAAGAGAAATAAGAGCTCAACAGCGAGAAGAAGAAAGAGCACAACGTGAATTCGAAAAAGCTCGAAAAGATGCTGAAATGGAAGAAAAGCGTTATCAAAAGGCATTAGAAAAAGCAAAAAAGGATTTAGGACTAGTAAGTGGTGAAAAGTTGGACGAACTAAATTCTCAAATCGTACGATTGGAACAGAATCTAAAAGAGGCACACGAAGCTAAAGAAAGAGCTATTTCAAGAGCGCAAGAAACAAAATCTGGACACGTTTATATAATTTCTAATCTTGGCTCATTTGGAGAAAACGTGTATAAAATAGGAATGACAAGAAGGCTTGAGCCAATGGATAGAGTAAAAGAATTAGGAGATGCATCTGTTCCTTTTACTTTTGACTTACACGCAATGATATTTTCAGAAAATGCACCTGAACTTGAAAACCTTTTGCATAAGGAATTTGATGACAGACGCATAAATAAAGTAAATTACAGAAAAGAGTATTTTAAAGTTACATTAGATGAAATCGAACAAGTAATAAAAGAAAAGTATGAAAAAGAAGTCGATTTTATAAAAGTTTCAGAAGCGCAACAATTTAGAGAAACACAGTCAATAATAAAACAAATCCAACAAGCAAAAAATGAAAAAACTGAAAGTGAAATTGAAAAATATCCTGACAGTTTGTTCTGAAAAAAGTACTGGCTACAACAACTTATATAACTCATAGATAAATAGTTGCTTAATTGAAATTAAAGCATATTTGGAAAGTCGTCAAATATTTAAATTTGACGACTTTCCAATAAAAAGATAAATAGTAAAATTTAAAAATCTGACTTGTGCTTAACCGAAAACGATTTAATATCTTGATAAATTAATATAGAAGACTAAAAGATGAAGAAAATAGTATTCATAATTATATCCATACTAATTTATAACAGCGGCTTCTCTCAAAATTTGACCGAAGATGATTTAATAGGAGAATGGGAATTCATAGAATTACAGGATGAGAATGGAGATAAGCAAACCAAAATTCCGCTTATCCGTTTTGGAAGAGATATGGGTATTGAAAATGTAAATAGAGATAGTTACATTTTTAAAGAAGACGGAACTTATAAAAGTTTTAACCCATTAAATGTCTCTGTGGGTACTTGGTATTTCGATAAAAAAACAAAAGAAATTAACCTAGAACTTCAGATTGCACCAGACCATAAGTTTCTACCTTCACTTAAAAAAGCAAAACTAGTAAAAAAAAGAAAGGACGGTTTTTACTACCAGAAACCAGTTATACGTAAAATACTTATGTACTCAGATGACGCAATGACAATTGCTGATAGAGAAAAATATGTCTTGATTTATAAACGAAAAGAGTAATATAAATTAGTAGGTAAACTTCTACCCCATAAATGCACAACAAACCATCTACAGTACCACTTGCCATCTACGGTGTCACAGCGCTTCTGGCACTTGTGACGCTCTTAGACTTTGCGCTACCAGGTACGGTGTATACAGAAGAGGTCACTCGTGTTCAAAAAAAGAAACAGCGGTACTATAACGCGGGTGGCAACTCACACAACTCTTATGAAGTTGTAACGCCAAAACACCAATTTTCGGTAGCAGAGGATATTGCAAAGTCTGCAGAAGGTACATCTGTGAGCTATACCGTCTCTTTACTATGTAAAGAAGTAAACAGCTATAGCATACTCCCCTCGGAAGATCGCACCATTTACTCGTTTAGGCTTGTCTCTGGGTTTGTGCTTCCGCTGCTGTTGTTGCTAGTCATTGGTATCAAATTTCGCTTTAAGAAGGACCTCAGCATCTTGCTTTTTGTGCTTCAGCTGCTTGTGGTGGGTAATTTTATATGGCTACTCTTCTGGTAAATGAGTTTTAAGGGTGTGAATCCTGCTTTCGCGAAAGCGTAATATCCCCTATTATACAGCTTGTAAGCAGTGCTTAGCCTCGCCGCCCAAATACGATTTATTAAAAAAACACTATCTTACATATTAATATACAGAATTTTAGCGTTTGTATATGAAGTAACATCCCTATGTACTACAATTTTTATCCAAACATCTAAGTTGTAGTTAGTAATACCGAGATCTATACCAAGGGTCAATCAAACAAATATGTCCATTTAAAATGTGCGCACTGCTACGGCAAATGCGATGGGCTATTAGTTTGTAATCTTTAAAAACCCTTATATATGAAAACTTCACAAATCAAAGTGATAGCGATCTTGCTATTTCTCTTTCTGTATGCCTGTGCAGATGATGATGACAACACCACAACAACCACCACTACCCCAGCCGATGATGATCCCATAGCCCTTACAGATCAAACCGCACAACTCATTACAGAGTGGAGCGACCTCTGGGTGAGCATAGACCAGTTTACTAATAATATGCGCCCTAACACCATCACACGCTCCCTGGCCTACATACACCTTACAGGCTACGAGACCGCCGTACCGTTTATGGATGGGTATACCTCAAATAATGAGAGACTAGACGAACTAGATGTAGATGTAAACGAGCTAGAAGATAATGTAGATCTAGATCTAGCACTTAACCGAGCGTATGCGATTGCGTTTGACCACTTTATGTTTAGCATCGCGCCAAATGCCAGAGAAGATGTCTTTAGATTTAGAAATAACAAAGAAGAAGAGCTGGAGCAAGGCCTTAGTGAAGATGTGATAGACAACTCTAGAAGATGGGGAAGACACGTGGCAAGACGTGTTATTGCATACAGCGAGACAGATGAGGCTGGTGAAGAGCAAGTGCGAGATCAAACTCCGGCAGACTATGTAGCTCCCGTAGGTGATGGCCTCTGGGCAGCTAGTGATGATGAGGATGCGTGGTTTCCTTACTGGAGAGAGGTGCGCGCCTTTGTGATAGAACCAGAAGAAACGAGTAGTACAGACTTTAGCTCCTTACTTACTTATAGTGAAAACGCAGCAAGTGATTATTATACGAGTATGACTAACGTGTATGACGTTGCTACCGCCGCTGCAAATGGGGATGATGAAAACCTATGGATTGCCGAGTTTTGGGCAGATGATGTAGAGGGTATTATGATAAGCCCACCTGGAAGACAATTTTCTATCGCAAACCAACTTATAGAGCAATATGACCTTGATTTTGATCAAACTCTGGAGTTATTATTGCGTCTTAGTTTTGCTATAAATGACGCAGCCGTGTCTGCTTGGGATGATAAGTACACCTATAACACGCAGCGACCTAGCACCTACATTAATGAGTTTATAGATGAAGACTTTACGACTAATCTTGCGAGATTTGTGGTGGCACCTAATCCGGCTTTTCCTAGTTATCCTTCTGGCCACGCAACATTTGCAGGAGCAGCTGGAGGGGTTTTTATAGACTTTTTTGGCACAGATGCTATAGACTTTACAGACAACACCTACCTAGGTTTTGATTACATTACAGACTTTATAGGCACCCCACGTAGTTATACCTCGTTCACCGAGATGGCTTCAGAAAATGCTTTTTCTAGAGTACCGCTGGGAGTACATATACAAGAGGACTCTACAGAGGGATTACGCCTAGGCTATGAAATTGCAGATGCTGTAAATGCACTAGATCTTTCTAATTAAAAAACAGCCGCTGGCTTAGCACTATATCATACTACAACCACTGTGATGTACTATTGCAGTGGTTTTTTTACGCTTTCGCGAAAGCGGATACCTACACAATACTAAAAAAATGCTAAACTCCCTTTAAAACAACCTCACCACTACACCGGCTATTACATTTGCCCCTTATAATCACAGCAAACAACAACCTTATGACTTTAAAAACGACGCTAGGCATTCTTATTGCCCTCATATCCATATCGTGTAATAACACAACGAAGCAAACCCCAACAACAACCGAAAATGTTGTAAAAGAAGAAACACCCACGTTTACAAATAAAGGCCACGAACTTGTATATACAATGATGCAAGAAGTAGGTGACTATGCAACGCTAGCTGCAAAAAATGATGTTGTTTATACCTACACGTATCAAACGCCAGACGGGCAAAAGGACGTCTCTACAGAAAAATACATCTTTGACGGTGAGTACTCTTATGGATTATATAACACCCACCAGCGCACACTTCCAGAACTAGAAGGCACCATAGAGCAAGGGTATGATGGTAAGGAATACTGGCTTAAAAATGAAGGAACCATAATTACAGATGAGGCTGCGCTTAAGCGTGTAGCCTTTAACAGACCTACTAACTACTACTGGTTTACAATGATGCAAAAACTAGGAGATCCAGGTCTTGTGTATGAATATGTAAAACAACAAACGGTAAACAACATTAACTACGATGTGGTAAAAGTAAGTTTTGAAAGCACTGGAGATAAACCTCAAGATATCTACCAAGTGTACATCAACCCTGAGACAAAACGTGTAGATCAATTTTTATTTACAGTGGTAGACTTTGGCGTGACAGACCCTTACCTTATGGAGATAAGCTATGAAGAAGTAGATGGTTTACAAATCCCTACAAAACGTCGTTATAAAAAATCAGATTGGGACGCTACGGTTACAGATGCACCGTGGATCACAGTAGACTGGACAGATATCACCTTTGATAATGGTCTAGAAAAAAGCTTATTTGTAAAATAATCGATAAGTAGTCAAGTAGGATTTGACACTTTTTTGACAGTTGCAAGAGCGCATTGTTTAAAGTTTGGCTTACATTTAATGTAAATCTCTTTAGATGATGCGCTTTTCTATTTACCTACTTATAACCTCACTAGCCATACTAAGCTATAGCTGTACCTCTCAAAATAAACAAAGAGATATACAAGAAGAAGCACCATCGCAAGAAGCTAGCCGTATCTCCACACAAGCTCCTGCACAGGATTATAACTTTAATTTGAGTCCGCCTCCATTAAGCCAATTTATACGCAGGATCTTTCAAGATTCTCAAGGTAGCTTATGGATGGGAACTAATGGTGATGGCGTGATACGATATAATGGAACGAGCGTAGACTACTTTTCTATAGACGACGGTTTTAATGGCGAGGCAGTGCGAGCAATTCTGGAGGATAAAGATGGTACACTTTGGTTTGGGACCAATCGAGGGCTTGTAAGTTATGATTTGAATACAGAGAAATCTAGCGATAAACCTTCTTTTAAAAACTACGCAGAAGCGCAGGGACTCACAGGAAATAATATCTGGAGTATGTTACTAGATTCAAAAGGAACCTTATGGATAGGCGCTGTGAGTGGCATAAACACCTATGACGGAACAACTTTTACTCCTTTCCCGCTACCAGAAACCAGCGTAGATAATTCTCGTGGTGTCTCAAGTACGACCATTGTGCATAGCATAATGGAGGATACAAAAGGACAGCTTTGGTTTGCCTCAAATGGTGGTGCTTTTATATGGGATGGCAATATGCTAGATACCTTGAGCACCAGAGACGGTCTCGCAGGTAATAATGTGAATGATATGCTAGAAGACCGCACGGGTAATATCTGGTTTGCAACACACCATAAAGGCGTGAGCCGTTATGATGGAACAAAGTTTACAAACTTTACTACAGATGGAGCGATTACAGGAGAAGAAGTGTGGAGTCTCTTTGAAGATTCAAAAGGGAACATCTGGTTTACTGCCGAAAATGCAGGCGTATACAAATACGATGGTAATAGCTTTACAAATTATAATGAGAACGATGGCTTACAAAGCAATGCTATCCAGACCATTTATGAGGATGCTACAGGCACCATCTGGCTAGGTGGATATCAAGGCCTTTCTAGATTAAAAGGTGATAAGATCATACCCGTCACAGAAAGTGGCCCGTGGAAGGATTAAGCAGGTCATAGATTATTCAAAAACAAAAAAGGCGACCATACGGTCGCCTTTTTAATAACTATCATCTCGTAGTATTACATATTACGTCTGTACTGCCCTCCTACTTCAAAGAGCGCACTTGTGATTTGTCCTAATGAGCAAACTTTTGTTGCTTCCATAAGTTCTTCAAAAATGTTGCGGTTATTAATCGCTGCATCTTGAATTTTTGCAAGCTCTGCTTCTATTTTATCTGCTTTTTCCTTGTGGAGGTTTTCTAGCATTTCGATTTGATATTGCTTCTCCTCTTCGGTAGCTCTTATTACTTCGGCTGGACGTACTGTAGGACTTCCTTTTGAACTTAAGAAGGTGTTTACTCCTATAATAGGGAACTCACCGTTGTGCTTAAGCGTTTCATAATACAAGCTTTCTTCTTGTATTTTAGAACGCTGGTACATTGTCTCCATCGCTCCTAGTACACCACCACGCTCTGTGATTCTGTCAAATTCTAGTAAGACTGCCTCTTCTACAAGTTCTGTAAGCTCTTCTATAATAAATGATCCTTGTATTGGGTTTTCGTTTTTAGTAAGTCCTAGCTCTTTATTGATAATAAGCTGGATTGCCATCGCACGACGTACACTCTCTTCTGTAGGCGTTGTGATAGCCTCATCATAAGCATTTGTGTGTAGCGAGTTACAGTTATCATAAATCGCATACAAGGCTTGCAAGGTTGTACGTATGTCGTTAAAGTCAATCTCTTGTGCGTGTAAACTACGCCCAGATGTCTGGATGTGATACTTAAGCATCTGTGCACGTGAGTTTGCTTTATATTTCTCCTTCATTGCCTTTGCCCAGATCTTACGAGCAACACGACCTATGACCGCATATTCTGGATCGATTCCGTTTGAGAAAAAGAATGATAAGTTAGGACCAAATTTATTGATATCCATTCCACGGCTTAGGTAGTACTCCACATACGTAAATCCGTTAGATAATGTAAGTGCAAGTTGTGTGATAGGATTTGCTCCTGCCTCTGCAATGTGATATCCAGAGATAGACACACTATAGAAGTTACGCACTTTTTGCTCGATAAAATACTCTTGTACATCACCCATTAATCGCAGTGCAAACTCTGTAGAGAAGATACACGTATTTTGCGCTTGATCTTCTTTAAGAATATCTGCTTGTACCGTACCACGCACTTGTGTAAGTGTCTCTACTTTTATACGGTTATACACATCTGCTGGGAGTACTTGGTCACCTGTTACGCCTAGTAACATTAATCCTAGACCATCATTTCCTTCTGGAAGATCACCTTGGTATGCAGGACGTGTTTTTCCTTTATAGATAGCTGCAATCTTTGCTTCTACCTCTTCTTCTAGTCCATTTTCTTTAATGTACTTCTCACAGTTTTGATCTATAGCGGCATTCATAAAGAAACCTAACAGCATAGGCGCAGGTCCGTTTATGGTCATACTTACAGAGGTCATTGCGTGACTTAAGTCAAAACCAGAGTACAATTTCTTTGCATCATCAAGACAGCAAATACTCACTCCCGCGTTACCTATCTTACCATAAATATCTGGACGGTGACCTGGATCGTTACCATATAAGGTTACCGAGTCAAAAGCGGTACTTAATCGCTTAGCCGGCATTCCTAAACTCACGTAGTGAAAACGCTTGTTTGTGCGCTCTGGTCCTCCTTCTCCTGCAAACATACGTGTAGGATCTTCTCCCGTACGTTTAAAAGGATAGAGTCCCGCAGTGTATGGGAATTCTCCCGGTACATTTTCTTGTAAACACCAGATTAAGATATCTCCCCAAGCTTGATACTTTGGCAAGGCTACCTTAGGTATTTCTGTATGTGATAATGAGGCACTGTGCGTAGGGATTTTAATCTCCTTGTCTCTTACCTTAAAGGTATACACAGGCGCCTTGTATCTATTTACTTTCTCGTCCCAACCCGTAATAATCTCCCAGTTGTACGGATCGAGATCCATTTTTTTACGGTCAAACTGTGCCAGCAACAACTTGACAAGATCTTTATCTTCTTCGGTAGTTTCGGCGGCAAAGTCTGTGATTTGTAAACCTGCTTTGTCAAGTGCTGGAGTAACTCCTGCTATGGTCTCGATGGTTTTAAATATTCCGTAGAGACGTTGTGCTGTTTCTTGTTGTGCTTTCGCGAAAGCGTCATACCCTCTATTGCTCTCTGCAATCTCGCTCAGGTAACGTGTACGCGCTGGAGGTATTACAAAGATCTTCTCACTCATCTCCTGGCTTATCTCAAAAGTACTCGTAAGATCTGCCTCGTTTACCGTGTTTACCTTTTCCATTATACGCTTGTAAAGCGTGTTCATCCCTGGGTCGTTAAACTGGCTTGCAATGGTTCCAAAAACTGGCAACTCATCTTGCGGTGTATCCCACAAGTTATTGTTGCGCATATATTGTTTCTTAACATCACGTAGCGCATCTAGCGACCCACGCTTGTCAAATTTGTTTATCGCAACGAGATCTGCAAAGTCTAGCATATCTATTTTCTCGAGCTGCGTAGCTGCGCCAAATTCTGGTGTCATCACATAAAGCGACACATCACTATGCTCTAGTATCTCTGTATCTGACTGCCCAATACCTGATGTCTCAAGGATGATTAAATCATACTCTGCTGCTTTAAGTACTTCTATGGCTTCCCCTACATACTTAGATAGTGCGAGGTTACTCTGTCTCGTAGCCAGCGAGCGCATATACACACGCTCATTGTTAATCGCATTCATACGGATGCGGTCACCTAGTAAGGCTCCACCCGTTTTACGCTTAGAAGGATCTACAGAAATAAGACCAATGGTCTTCTCTGGAAAATCGATAAGAAATCTACGCACCAGCTCATCTACTAGTGAAGATTTACCTGCACCTCCAGTACCTGTAATACCAAGTACGGGTGTCAGTGAAGATTCATTCTTTTTATGAATTGCATCAAGGGTATCTTTTGCAACCTCAGGAAAGTTTTCGGCAGCAGAGATTACTCTGGCTATAGCCGTAGGTACTTTATCACTAAGTTGAGACGCTTGGTTGTCTAGCTTATCTCCTATGGCATAATCAGACTGCTGTACAAGGTCATTAATCATTCCTTGTAACCCCATCGCACGGCCATCATCTGGAGAGTAAATACGAGTAATCCCGTAATCCATAAGCTCCTTAATCTCTTCTGGAAGTATCACACCACCTCCTCCACCGAAGATTTTAATATGTCCCGCACCTTTCTCTTTAAGAAGGTCGTACATATATTTAAAATACTCATTGTGCCCTCCTTGATAAGAGGTCATTGCAATGGCATTTGCATCTTCTTGTATGGCAGTATTTACTACTTCTTCTACACTGCGGTCGTGACCTAAGTGTATTACCTCAACACCGGTACTTTGTATAATACGGCGCATAATATTTATCGCGGCATCGTGTCCGTCAAAAAGGGAAGCAGCAGTTACTATTCTAACTTTATGCTTAGGAGTATAAGGAGTGGCTTGTTCCATCTGTAATTTTAAGTATGTATAACGATGTAAATTTACGTAATATTCAATAATAAAGCGAGTTGAATATGAATTACACAAAAAGTAATCTACATAACAGATTTATGTTATAATATGTGCAATTTAGGGGTCACAAAACCAATGATATGGCACATCTTACCTTACTGATACACTGCAAAGACCAAAAGGGAATTATCGCCTCGGTGACCAATTTCATTTTAGAAAACGAGGGAAACACCACCTATATAGATCAGCACGTAGATGCGGTGGCAAATGTATTTTTTATGCGCCTTGAGTGTGTATTTACAAATGCTTCTTTTAACACTGCACAGTTTAAAGCAGCTTTTAAAGAAAAGCTGGCAACTCCCTTTGAGATGCAATGGCAACTTTATCCTGCTACACAAAAACTCAAAATGGCCATTTTTGTGTCAAAATATGATCACTGCCTCTATGATATACTAGGCCGCTACAACGCTGGCGAGCTTAACGTAGATATCCCTTTTATCATAAGTAACCATAGTGATCTCGCACATATTGCGGCAAATTTTGACATCCCTTTTTATCACATCCCAGTGACAAAAGACACCAAAGCTGCCGCAGAGCAAGAACAGCTCAAACTACTCAAAGCACACCAGGTAGACTTTATCGTACTAGCTCGCTATATGCAAATTGTCACGTCTACGGTAATAAATGAATTTCCGCATCGCATTATAAACATACACCACTCTTTCTTACCTGCCTTTGTAGGTGCAAAACCTTATCACGCTGCCTTTGCTCGCGGTGTAAAAATTATAGGCACCACCAGTCACTACGTCACCGAAGAGCTAGACGCAGGTCCCATCATCGAGCAAGACACCATACGTGTGACCCACAGCCACACCATTCCAGACCTCATTGCAAAAGGTAGAGACCTAGAGAAAATCGTACTCTCAAGAGCGATAAAATTACACGCTCAACATAAATGCTTTGTGTATGGCAATAAGACGATAATTTTTACTTAAAAGAAATGAATAAGCAGGGTTACGCTTTCGCGAAAGCGTAATTATCAATTATATTTACCACAATACTTAAATAACATTATTATGAAAAAGATCATCGCTGTACTCGTTTTATTTTCACTCGTTTCTTGTGCCGAATTACAAGGCGTTATAGACGGGCTTCCTGGTGAGTCTGGATTGCCTGGCATAGATAACCAGATGATAGGTAATGGACTTAAACAAGCGCTTGATTTTGGGATTGATAAGCAAGTGACAAAACTTACTTCTACAGATGGTTTTTATAAAAACGAACTCGTAAAAATTTTGCTTCCAGAAGAATTACAAAAAGTAGATAATACCTTAAGAGCTATAGGCCTAGGTAAACTAGCAGATGAAGGTATAAAAGCCCTTAATCGCGCTGCCGAAGATGCTGTAAGTGAGGCTACGCCAATCTTTGTAGACGCGGTGAAGCAAATTACCTTTAATGATGTGCGTACCATTTTACTAGGTACAGATGATGCGGCAACTCAATATCTAGAAGGAAAAACAAACGCTGCACTGTATAATAAATTCAACCCTGTAATTAAAAATAGCTTTGCAAAAGTAGGGGCAGATCAAATCTGGACAAACCTCATCACAAAGTATAATGACTTACCTCTTACAAATAATGTAAATCCAGATCTTACAGATTATGTAACGCAACAAGCGCTACAAGGTGTGTACACAATGATTGCTGTAGAGGAAAAAGAAATAAGAACAAAAACACAAAGCAGAACTACAGATTTACTTAAGCGCGTGTTTGCATTACAAGATTAACAAGTTTAATCCTACATTAATTACTTGATTTTTACATAGTTATAACATTTTGGTTTGGATTTTTTTTTTACATTTAATGTGTGTATAAAAATCCCCTTAACTAATTAATCAATTATGACTAATGTTGCCTCAAAACACAAGCGCCTCAAATCTTTTATGCAACGTAAGCACAAGAAACTCGTAGAGGAGTCTTATAATATAATGTATACAGATCACGAAAAAAGTGACGTACTCACCTATGAAGCCTTACAACTGGATAAAAAGATTAAGTTTTTAAAGTTTTAAGCGCTTAGATAAGCTCGTAAAATAGGGAAAGGCTTTTATGAGCCTACTCCCATACCAAGAAAAATACTCACCATCTACAAGTACAACTTGTGCGGTGGTCTTTTTTTGAAACGCTTCTATATGCTTTTCTGAGAAAGGAAATGGCTCCGAAGACAAGAACACATAATCTAAGTCTTTGAGATCTTGTTCGGTAACTGTAGGATACCTTCCTTCTTTATTTTTAAATGCGTTTACAAAACCGAGTTCCTCTATTAGGTGATCTATAAAGGTATCATCACCTACAACCATAAGCGGCTCTTGCCATATAAAATAGCCTACTTTAAGGGTGTTAATGGGGTTTGTTATGCTTTCGCGAAAGCGTTCTTGCTCTTCTTTAATGCGAGTTGTGATTGCTGTAGCACGTTGAGTCACATTAAAAATAGTACCATATTGTATAATCAGATTGTGAGCATCTTGAAGCGTCAAAACATCAGATAGGTGTACAGTTGCAATGTCTTGCAGTATACGAACCATCTCCTCTGTATTTTCTTCTTTATTACAAAGTATGATATCAGGTTGTAGTGCCTTAATTTTATCAAAATGCACTTGCTTTGTACCTCCCACAACGCTTACTTCATTGCGTAAAGTCACTGGGTGAACACAAAATTTTGTAATACCTACAAGTGAAGATTGTAAACCGAGATCTACCAGCAGCTCTGTCTGGCTAGGCACTAAGGAGACGATGCGCACAGGCGTATGATCAAAAGTAAGGGATCGCCCCATCTGATCTACTATCTGCATCTCTAGCTGTTTTGAACTAAAATCTCTTGCATTTCTGACTGCATTTGCTGGGCAACATTACGTGCTGCAATGGCAAAATCTTCTCCTTGAGAATTATAGATAATCCCTCTTGAAGAATTAACTAGAAGCCCAATATCTTCTGTCATACCATATCTACATACTTCACGCAAGCTACCTCCTTGTGCTCCTACACCAGGTACAAGTAAGAAAGCTTCTGGTATGATGGCTCTTATATCTGTAAGATACTCTGCTTTTGTCGCACCTACTACATACATAAGTTGGTCACTATTTTCATAGCTCTTAGAAGTCTCAAGTACGTGTTTATATAGCTCTTGCCCATTAATAGTCTGGGTCTGAAAGTCAAAAGCACCTTGGTTAGACGTAAGGGCTAGTATTATGGTATGCTTATCTTTAAAAGCGAGAAAAGGCTCTACAGAGTCTTTACCCATATAAGGCGCTACGGTAACTGAGTCAAAATTAAGATCTTCAAAAAAGGCTTTTGCATATCGTGTAGATGTATTACCTATGTCACCACGCTTTGCATCTGCTATGGTGAATTGCTCTGGGTAGGTTTCATTAATATAATTAATGGTTTTCTCTAGCGCCTTCCAGCCCTTAAGACCATAAGCCTCATAAAATGCCGTGTTAGGTTTATAACCTACACATAGGTCTTGAGTCGCATCTATAATGGCTTTATTAAAAGCAAAGATGGGATCTTCTTCTTTTAATAAGTGCTTAGGTATTTTATCAAGATCTGTATCTAGACCTACAATAAGAAAAGATTGTTTCTTTTTAATCTGCGAGATAAGATCTTCTGTCTTCATTGTGTGCTTATAATTCTCCTTCGGTGAACTTGAGTTTTTCTGTATTTTCTACAAGTCTTAACTCTTCTAGTATTTTTTGAATATCTCCATTTATAATGTTTTGGAGATCGTATAATGTAAGTCCTATACGGTGGTCTGTTACACGTCCTTGTGGATAGTTGTAGGTACGTATTTTTGCACTACGGTCACCACTACTTACTTGAGAGTTACGCTTTGCAGCATCTTCTTCTTGTTTTTTTGCAAGTTCAAGATCATATAAACGTGAGCGTAGTACTTTAAAGGCTTTCTCTTTGTTTTTGTGTTGTGATTTTTGATCTTGACACTGTGCTACAAGTCCTGTAGGGATGTGTGTTAATCGTACTGCAGAGTAGGTTGTATTTACAGACTGCCCTCCTGGCCCTGATGAACAGAAAAAGTCAACACGTACATCTTTAGGCTCTATTTGCACATCAAACTCTTCGGCTTCTGGAAGTACCATTACTGTAGCAGCACTGGTGTGCACACGACCTTGAGTTTCTGTCTGAGGTACACGTTGTACACGGTGCACTCCAGCCTCAAACTTCATTGTACCATATACATCTTGACCTGTAATCTCAAACTGGATTTCTTTAAATCCTCCAGAGGTACCCTCTGAGTAGTCTACCGTACTGTGTTTCCACCCAGGTACGCTATCTACATACTTAGTGTACATTCTGTAAAGATCTCCTGCAAAGATACTTGCCTCGTCACCACCGGTTCCCGCACGTATTTCTACTACGACGTTTTTGGCGTCTTCTGGATCTTTTGGGATAAGCATCATTCTGATTTTTTCCTCTAGTTCAGGAATACCAGATTTTGCTTCTTCGTATTGCATTTTTGCCATTTCAACCATCTCGGCATCACTACCGTCTGCTATGATTTCTTCGGCTTCTTTAAAATTATCTGTAAGTTCTATATATTCTTCACGCACATCCATTAGTGCCTTTAAGTCACTATACTCCTTGTTAAGAGAGACATAACGTTTTTGATCTGATATAATATCTGGCTGTATGATAAGGTCACTTACCTCATCAAAACGCTGCTTTACTATCTGTAATTTTTCTAACATCTACTTTCTATAATAAGAAGCGAATTTACGATAATTTAAGCAAGGTATGAAAGGGAAATGGGCGTTAGTATGCTTTCGCGAAAGCGTAAAAAAAAGAAAATCAATATCTAGAGCATACTTTTGAGGAGTTCCTTATCCTCACGTTCTCCACGTACATTTAAAACGGTATGTATAAAAAATGATAAGCCTAGTGTTGCACCTACAAAGTTTATATAGTAGAAAAAGCGCATATTAAAATAATATCCTAAAAGAGAGGACACGTCTGAAAAGATCATACAGAAAACAAAAAACAAAAATGTGAGTGATCTATCACTATTTACGACTTGATTGTATAAAACAGCTACCGCCCCTAGTAAGGTGATGATAATGCCTAAAAGAAATGTTAAACTTGCCTGAAACGATCCATCATAACTATCTTTAACCATACTAATAAGTTCGTTGATCATAAACAGGTTAAGTATCACGAAAAGAAAAGTACAGACAATAGCAATTTTATCCCTGGCTAATACTTGTATCGTATCTAAACGCTTGACACAAATGAGACCATATACTAGACACCCTAAAGTTAAATAGGCAATTTGACCAAGACTATTACCGTAGTAAAAAATAGAAATTTCTCTTAGCAAAAACATCCCGAGTATAATAACTATGAGTATGCGCACTTTTAATGTATGGACAAGGTAGTATAGTATAAAGATAACTATGGTGAAAATCTGGACATACCTGAGGAATCTAACCTCTCTCATATAGTAAAGAGAAATCACATTGAGAGCTACCAAAAAGATGGTTAATAGCGGTAATTTACTCCACAAGTCACTTAGCGAGAATTTCATTTATTTCTTAATTAGTAGGGAACTTAGATGCCTAAAAATTAAACACTAAGCGTATTAAATATACTAATTTTAGTTTCAAAACAAACGAATCTTCCTACACTATTTAACTATTAACTAGCTAGTAACCTTAATATTACAAATTATTAATATGTAAAATCACCGTGAGCACTATGTATACTGAGTTTTTTACCAGAAGGTGAATCTTCTACCCTACCTACTATTTGTGCATCTACATTATAAGATTTTGATATGGCAATAAGATCATCTGCCACCTCTTGAGGGCAATAAATCTCCATACGGTGACCCATATTAAAGACTTGATACATCTCTTTCCAGTCTGTGCCACTCTCCTCTTGAATTAATTTAAACAAAGGTGGTGTGTCAAAAAGGTTATCTTTTATAATGTGTAGATTTTCTACAAAGTGTAAAATTTTAGTTTGTGCTCCTCCACTACAGTGCACCATACCGTGTATGCTGTCTGACTTATATTTAGATAGTATATCTTTTATAATAGGTGCATAGGTTCTAGTAGGTGATAATACAAGTTTACCAGCATCTATGGGACTATCTGTAACAGCGTCTGTAAGTTTTTTTGAACCACTGTACACTAGATATTCTGGTACTGCTGCGTCAAAGCTTTCTGGATACTTTTGGGCCAGGTAGTTATCAAAAACGTCGTGACGAGCAGAGGTAAGACCATTACTTCCCATCCCACCGTTATATGAGGTCTCATAACTAGCTTGACCAAAAGATGCTAGACCTACAATTACATCACCAGGAGTGATATTTGCATTATCTATCACATCGCTACGCTTCATTCTTGCCGTTACTGTAGAATCTACTATAATTGTGCGCACAAGATCACCCACATCTGCCGTTTCTCCACCCGTACTGTGTATGGTTACACCGTATGACTTAAGCTCTTCTAGTAACTCTTCAGATCCATTAATAATAGCCGAAATTACTTCGCCCGGTATTAAGTTCTTATTACGCCCTATGGTAGAAGATAACATTATATGGTCTGTAGCACCTACACATAGTAGGTCATCTATATTCATAATGAGCGCATCTTGAGCAATACCTTTCCATACAGAGATGTCTCCCGTTTCTTTCCAATACATATATGCCAGTGCAGATTTTGTCCCTGCACCGTCTGCGTGCATCACGAGGCAATAATCATCATCTCCTGTAAGTGCATCTGGTACGATTTTACAAAATGCTTTAGGAAACAAGCCCTTGTCTACATTTTTAATCGCGTTGTGTACATCTTCTTTACCAGCAGATACTCCGCGCTGTGCATATCGTTTAGAAATTTCTTGGCTCATTAGGTAGATTTTATGGCGCAAAAATAGGGATTAATTAATGAGAGGTAAAATAGACTAGCCTGCAGTTATAAACTATTTGTAAAATGTGGCGGGTTGTTGTTATTACGCTTTCGCGAAAGCGTAAAATAGACGCTAAAAATCAGTTTTTTCTTACAGCAATATTTTACCAAACTCTCTTCATTCCAGTAATTTATGCCTTAGTCTATTTGAGTTTTTTCTTTGCTTATTTATGTCTACTTTCAAGGTTCATTAACCATTCTATTTATTAAATCTTATACACCTTGAACAACTTTCTTTTTAATAAAAGTTACTACATATTACATATCGCCCTCCTTTTAAGCTCACTCTCTGCGATGAGCCAAGATGATGGACCCAAACGACAAGATGTTTTGGGGCACGGCTTTGATGTGCGCTATGTAGATGCCCTAGACTGGGGCTCCTCATCAAAAGGTAAACTCCTTTTTAAGGGTGGCTCCTCTACAAGTAAGATTACCTCATCTCCCGCTGTATCTTATCATTTTGTCACCACACCTTATGAGTATGAGAAGGAACTCTTGCGCACAGACTCTCTAGACAGCCCTTTTCAGGCTATAAATAGTCACGCATATTATGAAGCCTTTGAGGCAGACGGCAGCGACAAGCTACTCTTTGTATATACTCAAAAGAGAAAACCTATAGAACGTAAATCTCTACGTACAAGCTCTACAAAAACATTAGACAGTGCGATGGTGGCAGATTTTTCAAGACTGGGGCGTGATATTACACCAGAGGGTTTTATACACAGATACGGGACTCATTATGCAGACCAAGTTGTATACGGTGGTATATTTTTAAAAAGAAACCTCATTAAAAACACAGATTATATTTACTCACCCTATGAGAAAGATGAGTTTCAACAACAGGTTGTAAAAGATATTATTGCAACTCATACAGGTGCTAGTGATCCAGATCCTTATATAAATGCTGGGCAAAGCAACACCTATACCATAGGAGGAACAAAAGATGCCCAGTGGTTTACAGACTGGGAAGGTACCGTATCTCAAAATAGTAAGCCCATAGAGGTCACATTGCAAACGTTTTCAGAACTCTTTAGAACGGTATCTATGCCAGAGGTTGAAGACAAGGCAAAAAAAGTGAGAATGCTAGATAGTGTTATAGAAGTCGCAACTGCTTATGCTCAAAAGGCCGTACAGCGACCAGTAGCAAGTAAATATTATAAAAAGTACTCCCTACGCTTTAAGCAAGATCTCACTAAGATTATAAAAAAAAATATGGGCGGTGAGAATGCAACGAGCACAGACTACACGGGAGATATATTTTTTGGTGGCTTTTCAAAAGACGATGCTATACTTGATATAAAACCGCTTATTGAGTTGGGTGGACTCCGTCTTGAAACCCTTATTACAGACGAAGAAGTGCTTCTAGATAGAAACGTCATAATAACCATAAAAGCCGAAGACCTAAAAAGAGGCTACCTAAGTGTATGGGATGATGCAAAAAAACTAGTAAAAGGAGGTGGTAGGACACGCTTGCGAGTTTCTGGTACAGAAGACGCAAAGACCTATTACAAAGACATATTAAAGCAAAAAGTAGAAAAAACCATCGAGCTAGAAACGATTGATAAGGACATCTATGATATCACCTACACTGCAGAGCTTATTAAAGACGAGGGACTTATTGAGAACATCACAACTACTTATAATTATGTACTAGATACAGAACTTGTTGCTGCTGCTGCGACCGGTAATATCCCGTTACTAAAAGACTTATTTAAAAAAAATGGAAACGTAGGAGCAAATGGATTACTACAAGCCATCATTACTAATAAACAAGATAACGATGTTCTTAACTTTGTACTAGATAATGGCGTGGTACCTACTACCGAAGATCTGGATGTAGCTTTTGAACCTAGAAATTTTGAGAGAGAAAAAGCACTCATTCTCTTAGAACGAGGAGCTAAGCCTAAAAATAATATGATTTATAAAGCGGTTGCTTATAAAGAGGCAGATGTAATTTATGCACTCTTTAGAGAAGGAGCCATACCGAGAAATAACGATCTAGCTTATGCACTCGAGCTCTACCACTACCCTACTGTAAAAGCGTTAATGAGTGAAGAGTTTGAAGAATTTGTAGCTGGTAAAAACGAACTACTTCTCGCTGCCGAAAATAATGATGAAGATCTCGCTCAGAAATTTGTGAAGCTAGGCTCTACCGCAGATGCCTACATACTAGACAGAGCTACCCAGCACGATAATATGGCTTTGCGTAATGTTATTGTACCTGTTACCGAAGCAAGCGGAGAAACGCTTGAGGTCGTAGCCAAACTAAATGACACAGATCTCTTTAATTATTTCGTTAAGAAAGAAGCAAAACTTGATTCTAATCTTGCAGCAGAAGTTGCGGTAGATAACAGTAACACAGCCATACTTGATATGGCGCTTAAAAATGGAGCTCAAGCCACAGAGATACTCACCTATGCAATTGAGAAAGATAACAAACCAGCAATAGAAGTGTCATTAAAAAACAAAGCCGTTGCAGATGAGGTTTTCTCATATGCCGCAAAGTCTCAAGATACACAGCTCTTTAATGATGCCCTTAATACGTACAACGGTACTCCGGCTGTAGCGCTAGAGGCTGCTGTACAAGAAGACCGTGTGATGCTGGCGCAATCTGTGATAAGCACAAAAAGTGCCTCTATAGACGCCACTCAAACATTAGACCTTGCCGTTTCAAAGGAAAATCTAGAGATGGTTGAATTACTTGTGCAAAACGATGCAGACCCTTCTCAAGGTATTAAAACGGCCGTATCTAGAGAAAATGAATCTATTACCGCTTTTCTAGTGACCAAGGGAGCAGCTACTGCCGACCCAGCGCTATTACAGGAAGCTGTAAAAAAAGAGAACCTAGCCATATCAAAAATCCTTATAGAACAGGGACAGGCTAATGTAAGCGAGGCTATTGTAGATGCTACAGAGACTGGTAATAAAGAAATTACTGGCTACTTACTAGAGAAGGGTGCAGATACAGAAGAGGCTCTAAACGCTGCGATGGAAACTAAGGACGAAGACATCATTCTTCTCATCTTAGCAAAAACAGAGCATATCGACCCGTCGTTTATCTCTACTGCTGCAAGAAAAGGAAATCTTAAAGTTGTACAAAAACTTATAGAACGAGGTTTAAGTACAAGTATCGCTCTAGAAGACGCGATGCGTTACAAACAACTAGACGTTGCAAAGCTATTGCTAGAAAGTGGAGCAAAACCCACACAATATGACTTAGAACTAGCTATCAAATTTAACTTCATAGATGGCACCAAGTTAGTTCTAGAAGAAGGTGTCACACCTACCCAAGCCTTTGGGAATGGATACTACCCATTACATCTAGTTACAGAAACGTATGAAGCAACAGATAGTGCATTAATAGCGCTATTAGTATCCTACGGAGCAGATGTAAACGCACAAAACAAAAGAGATGAGACTCCATTACACCTAGCTGCTAGTGGCAACGAGAATGCACTACCCACTGTAATGGCTTTACTTGAGGCAGATGCAAATGCACTACTCACAAATAAGAACAATCTTACTGCTTTGGATTACACCACTAACAAAACCCTAAAAAACGTTATCAAGAAAGCACAAAAAGAGGCGCGCAAAAAGTCTTAAGGTGATATTGTATTTTAATGTTTATAGGTGCGCTTTCGCGAAAGCGTAATTATATTGATAATACGAAATGAATCACCGCAAGGTTTGGTTAGCGAAAACACCATAAGAGAGCTAAATAATCAAAACAAAACTCTTTGATTTTACTTGAACAAAAAAAGCTCCTTTATAATGATATAAAGGAGCTTTTAGTATAATATCTCTAGCTTATTGCCAGTCTGGCATAGCGCCATCCTCTACAAGGGTTGTTCTGGATGCATCGCCTAGTTGTGATGTTACAATATCACGTACAGATACCTCATCATTAGGCGTATTGGTATAAACAATACCCGCATTAGTAGGTGTAAAGCGAGGGTCTAGATCATTTGTTCCGGCAGGTTTATCTCCAGACTGGTCTACTGGAGCATTGCCCGTGCCTAACTCGTAGGTAAATACACGTGTGTCTAGTTGTAAATAGTTAGGATTTTCAAATTCTGAAATGTCTCTTGTAAACACGATAGTACTACCGGTGATAGAAATATCAAGGCCTCCTAGCGCTCCTTGAAAACCGGTTACAGCAGTCTCTATAAGGTTACCATCTAGATCTAGCACAAGAATCTCTGCCGCATAACCAGATACGTTATTAGTTTTTATAACGAAAAAGTCGTCAAATCTCGCTCTTTCTACCTCTGTGATAAAACTACCATCTGGTGTGGTATAAACGAGCTCTAACCCTCCTCCATCTGTGTTTATAGAAAATAATTTATCAAAACTAGGGAAGTATAATTTCTCTCCAGTAGGCTCCCAGGAGAAATCTACTTCTTCTAGATTAAAACCATTTACGGGTTGTGATGCTGTTACTTGAAAAACGTCACTCCCATCCTCATTCATTGTAAATAGTTGTGTCTCTCCTCCTACGGTGCGTAAGAAAGCGATTTTATTTACTTCTGTATTACGTCTAGGTCTAAAACTATTAGACGATTGCGAGGTAAGAGCGAGGGGGCCTAATCCTGTTTCTGAACCGTCATCTGTAGAGTAGATTACATTATTACCGTTACTCTCTTTACGTACAAATACTAATCTATTATTAGGCTCATCAATGGTATTAAAAGAGCTAAACTCACTATTTACATCTGGATTTATACCATCGTTTACGGTTACTTGCCAGAAGTACTTAGTAGAAAATGCAAGATCATTTACTGATAAGAAGGTATCACTCAAGTTTTGAAAATTGAGTATTTCATTAGTCATATCATTACGTAGTTCTAGTTGATACACTAGCTCATCAAAAGGATCTGGATCTGTTACTGTCCAGGTAAAAAGAACGTCTTGAGCCACATCTTCTGCCTCATCTGCCGGAGTGACTAAAATTGGTATAGACGGTGCTACATTATTGGCTGTTTCTGGTTGTAATTCAAAAATAACGTTTGTAGTAGCTCCCTCTGTAACCGTTGCAGGCTCAAAAGCGGTTATAAAATCACTCTTTTCTGCTTGCACAGAATAATCTCCTACTACTACTTCACCTAGATCAAAGCTTCCATCTTCACCTGTAAAAACAGTATTTGATGGTGGATTTGTAGATATTTTTACATTTGCCTGTGGGGCATTATCTCCTTCAAAGACTACCACCCCCGTTATATTACCGATACCTGTTTCTCCTAATGTGTCTTCACTACAACTTACTAGTAAGCTTAGTGTACAACATAAAAAGAATATATATAAACCTGTTTTCATTTTGATTAATTTAATGGGATTACCTCGTCTTCTACCTCTTCTTTTTTATCTTTTAAAATGCTATATCTCAAACCAAAACCAAAGTTGAAGTGAAAATCATTTCTTCTACCATTTATGGCAAGGTCTACATCATCTACAAAAGTCAAGTTCTGTTCGGCAAATAACTTGAGCCCTACTCTATCACTTACTTTGTAAAGTACGCCGCCACCGTACTGCATTTTGGGAGCGCTTACATCATTATCTCCAAAAAGGTAACCACCTCCTGCATAGATAAAGGGTGTAAAATTATCTGTAGGTAAAATTTCATAAGTAAGATTGAGGTTAAGACTTGTATATGCTTGCTCAAACTCATTACCCGCTTTAAATCTTTGATACCTCCCGTTAAAATGTAACCCAAATGTAGAGCCAAGAGCGGTCTCGTAACCGAGCTGTGCAAATTCACCAAATTTCTTATCTGCCAGATCACCATCAAAAAGGTTTGCTCCTATAGCAAAGTCAAAATGTGAGTTTGCAACATTAGGCTTATACACTCTATCATATAAACGTGTAGATTCTTCTAGCTCTTTTTCTTTATAATATTGTGCTACTACCTTTTCATTAAGTTCTCTACCCTTACTAGTAGACCATAAATTATCTTCTATACCTTCTATAATAAGACCTCTTACAGACTTTTCTATAGCCTCCTTTATTGCTAGTTGTACAGGTTCATTACGTGTAAAACCAGTCTCTACCTCTAGCAGCCTCTGAAAGTTTACATATTTAAACAAACTAGCATCAAGTGATTGTGACAATATGGTTTTTGACACGTAAATAGTTTTTAAAATCTCACCACTTTGAGTATTTATTGCTCGTAAATAAACTGTGACTCTATCCTGACGGTACTGTGTAGAACCACTTATACCAAAGTATCTTGCACCTAGTCCTCCTGTTACAATATTTGTATCATAAGAAACGATACCTCCTTCAAGCAATATACCTGCAAATAAGAGACCTGGTAATCTAGGTTCGTTTGGGTTTGTGGTTTTTCTAGCTTCTTCTCTGGTTTGCTTTATGATATTACGCTCTTGTAATAAATTACCCAGGTTTTCCCTTTCTAAGGTTCTAAACCACTTAGAATCTTCAAGCGCTTTTAATAATATAGCGGTTGACCCTTGCGTTACCGCTGTACTGAATGTACTTGCAGTCGCACTTGCCTTAAATTGCCCTGTAAGATCTCTAAAATTATATACACCTACGTCTATCCTTCTAGATGTAGGAGGTAACGCCATAAGAGAATCTGTAGTTGCGAGTTTTTCTCCAGTTCTTGCCTCTTCTGGACCCAATGGCTGGTTGAAATAAGTACCACAGCTTGAAAGCGTGCTAAGCATTAAAACTAAAAGACCTGTTTGTAAGATATACTTCATAATTGCTTTTAGTTAGGAACAATAACCTGTGTGGTCTCCCCTGTATTTATATCTAATATGTTTATAACAAGTCCTTCTGCAGTTTGAAAAGCCTCTACTTCTAGACTACCAAATGTAAACGTACCTTCTTGTAGCTCTCCATCTTCTCCAAATAGTGACCTTGTGATACTATTACTTATATTGTTAAGTAGTGTTCTATTAATATCTTCTGTAAATCGCTCAAGGTCGGTTTGTTGTGCAAATGGATCTACCGCATTAGGATCTGTAAATGAGTTTTGAGCATCTGCAGATGATTGTAGCCAAGCATAGTTAAATGAGCTTCCTCCAAAGTTCGGGTTTTTAGGAGTATATACAAGCTGCTGTGAGAAGCAACCACCTGTTACAAACAGTCCTGCGATAAGTATAAAACTTTTCATAAGTAGTCTGGAATTAATATGATGTTAAGAGTTGTTTTGTTCTTGCTAGTTGATTAAAATGTCCTTGAACCTGTCGTATGCACTCCTCTGAGGCTTTCCTCAAAAACTCATCTCTAGGCTGTGCATTAAACTTTACAATTGTAGTCGTTCCTTCTATTACTTTGATAACGGTACTCCTACCTAGTCCAAAATCTTCTTTTATAATAATATCCTTAGACCATTTTATATTATCGATACTACACTTTTGAAAAAAGTATCTATAAAAATCACGACCTGCTTTTGTTTTAGTATCTTCTATAATTAAACCCGTGAGACCTATAGATTGCCCTTGTTGTAATGCCTGGCTTAATATAGTACGCTCTCCTACTTTGGGTATCTCATCCATAATTTCGGCAACGATGACGCGATCCTTACCTATTAAATTTTCTCCATCGTAAACGAGAAGTAGGATAAGTGCGTTCTTACTTTTTTCAATAAGCATTGCATAGTCATTGAGTATGACTTTTTGTGAAGGCTCAATTACAAACCTTCCTTCTGCCTCTTCTTTTTTGGGGTTATTTGTACCATCTCTTTGTATAATTGAGAATTTGTACCGTATGCTTCTGTTTAAACCTGTTAGGTTAGAAGCATTTGCTGTTATTAAATAAAGTCCATTAGACTCAACTATTTCAATTTTTGCAGCAATTTCTGTATTGTAGAATTTTTGCGCCTTCACCGTATCTGTTAAGAATATGAGCGCAATAAGTAATATGTATGTACTATAGCGTAACATCATTAAAGTATGCTATTATGAGCTAAGTAATAAACTAGTTAAACTGACGAACTATCACTGCTTGACCTGAACCATTACCTGTCTGAGTTACTTTTATAGGTCCAGAGGTGCGGCTGGTGCCATATCTTTCTAATTCTAAATTATTTCCTTTTTGAATCACTTGCATACCAGATCCAGATGCATTGCTTGTAGAAACATCTATTACTGAATTTCCATTTCCTAATTGATACACGCTCTCTGAAATATTATTACCTCTTAAGGCAATTGCAACATCATTACTATTACCATTTTGAGAAACTGTAACAGAAGAACTAGATGAAGCAATATTTACATATGATGAGTTAGCTTGACCTACTTGTTGAATCAATACGCTATTATTAGGAAAATTATTATTTACTCTAGGTAATTGCTCTGTAGCTACAAGGTTAACAATATTAGAACGAGTTATAGTTTCTGGTGCAGCCTCATTAGTCTGAGCAGCTAGTGACACAGTAAAAAGAAATGCGAAAATTAATAAACTATAGATTTTCATAATTTTTTATATAAAGAAAAGGGTGTGTGAGATTTATTGATCACTACACCCTTTTCAGGTTATTTTTAATCACTCTTAAATGTAGTGATTATTTGTGTCTTAAGAAATATTATTTCTTAGAATCCAGCTTGAAGTGTAATAGATCCGTTTCCAGCTCCTAATTGCTTAGTATCTGCGTTGTGACCAGTTCCTAACTGTCCAGTTACTTGACCGTTTAAGAAACCATCTTGATCAACATTTGAAGTGTTTCCAGCTCCTAATTGTCCAACTGCAGATCCATTAAGAATACCGTTCTGATCTACTGTAGATGTATTAAACCCACCAGCTTGACCTACTAATGATCCGTTAAGCGCTCCTGTTTGAGTAACTGAAGAACCATTTCCAAGACCTAACTGCCCTACTATAGAACCATTTCCAAAACCTGTTTGAGCAACAGTAGATCCGTTTCCAAGACCAGCTTGTGCTACTAGAGAACCGTTTGCAACACCTGCTTGTGCTACTAGTGATCCATTAAGGCCTCCTACTTGACTCACTGTTGAATTGTTAAGAGCTCCTGCTTGTAATACTGCAGATCCGTTACCACCTCCATTTTGTGATACTGTAGAACTGTTTGCAGCTCCTAATTGTGCTACAAAAGATCCATTAGAAGTTCCTACTTGATCAACATCAGAATTATTTGCAACTCCTAATTGTAATACTAAAGAACCGTTTGTTGTTCCATCCTGCTTTACGTCAGAAATGTTTCCTATACCAGCCTGCGCTACAAAAGAACCGTTACCTGTTCCATCCTGCTCTACGTCAGAATCATTTGCAGAACCTAATTGAGCTGTAATAGCACCGTTACCTGTACCATCTTGATCAATACTACTGTCATTAAAAGTTCCTGTTTGCGTAGTAGATGCAAAGTTAGAATCACCTTTCTGTGCGTGATCTGTCATATTATCATCTCCTAACTGTGTATTAATAGAAACGTTTAAGTTTCCATCTTGACTTTCTAAAGAAGTATTACGGTTACCTGTTTGAGTACTAGTTGCAGAGTTCATATCTCCAGTTTGAGTCTGTGTAGCATCATTACGGTTTCCATCTTGAGTAATAAATGCATCATTTGCCTCTCCTCTTTGTGTTTGAGATGCCATATTACGGTTACCATCCTGATCAATATCTGCAAAGTTTCCAGGAGCATTCTCACTCATACTAGATTGATCTTGCATAGCTGTATTACGATTACCATTAGAGTTTATAAACGCCTGGTTATTATCGTAACGTTGTTTTTGTGAAGCAGTGTTTCTGTTTCCAGTTTGGATAGTAGAAGCAATATTATCTTCTGCATAACCTACTCCTTGATCTATAGTAGCACCGTTACGGTTACCTACCTGTAATACACCTGCAGCGTTACGATCACCTTGAGAAGATACGTCTGATGCATTACGATTACCTAGTTGTACTACAAGAGCACTGTTTGAATCTCCACCAGCTGCATTGTTTCTACCATCTTGGTCAACTACAGAAGTGTTGTTTCCTCCTACTTGAAGAACTCCAGATGTGTTAAGTGTTCCTCTTTGATCTACATCACTGTCATTGTTTTGTGCAAAACCTACAGTGCAAAATGCGAGTGCCGCAGCACTTAATAATAATTTTTTCATAATAAAAAGGTTTAATTAAAAAATATATAAATGGTTAATAAATACAGTTTAATAATGGCCATACGCGTCAACAGCATCATCTATAATGTGCGCTATACCAATACTTTTATTACGGGGGAGTTATATTACGTGGGGGAAGATCGTTTTGTAATACAGTGCTAAATTATGCAAATTGTTGTCTTAGTCAACATCGAAACCTAAGTTTTCGACAAAGGGAAGCCTACTGTATAACTTAAATCTTTAAACCACCAGTAAAAACAGGGTCTCACAAAGAAGGGGCAAATACCCTTTAATAAACACGGTCTAATGAGATTAAGATAATTCTTACAGATACAACTGTTTTTTATTATTCAAAATCAATTAGTTACAAGTTAAAAATTCACTTCACACAAGTGACATATTGTAAGTTATTACCTTACTTATAGCACTTATTTTATTAATCATTACATATACTCTAAGTCTATGGACCTACTCCAAAGTACCTTGCAATGAATTACGCTTTCGCGAAAGCCTAAATAAACAATATAAATTCTTAACTAGGCTTTCCAACTTAAATGAAAAAAGCACCGCGAGGCGGTGCTTTATCCATTCATATAATTATTATGAAATAATTATGTAGTTGGGTACGGAGATTCTAAGGGTATACTGCGCATACCCACGCAGTATGCGATTATCATTTATTAGAACCCAGCTTGTAGTGTTATAGAAGTGTTACCTGTTCCCACCTGAGTAGTAGTAGCTGTGTTACCAACTCCTAACTGGCCAGTTGCCTGAATATTAAGCACCCCTGTCTGGCTAACTGTTGAAGTATTACCCATACCAAGTTGACCAACTAATGAAGCGTTTGCACTCCCGTTTTGTGTTACTGTAGATGTATTGTTCATACCATCTTGCAATGTGATAGACGCATTACCAAGACCTAAAAACACTCCTGTAGATGTCTGACTAACTGTAGATGAGTTTCCTGTACCTACTTGACCTGCATAAGAGAAGTTTACATCACCAGACTGATCTATATCTGCCACGTTTGATGTACCGTCTTGCGCTACTTGAGAAAAATTTAAGTTACCTACTTGATCTACATTTGTAAGGTTTGCATCTCCATCTTGATCTACATCAGAAACGTTATCGTCACCAGTTTGTACAATGTACGCTTGGTTACCATCTCCCATTCTTTGTAAGACATCAGAATCATTATTATCTCCTGTTTGACTAACTGTAGCAGTCTGATCATCTCTAAACTGACGTACCACTGAGTTGTTACTTTCTCCATTTTGAGCAACTATAGCGCTGTTATCATCGCCAAAACCTGCACCTTGTATAATTCTTGAGTTGTTATCATTACCTATCTGACTAGCATCTGCATAATTATTGTTTCCTCTCTGGCGTGTATATGCTGTATTATCATCTCCTAAAAAGTTATCTGCAGCATAACCTACTTGTCTATTTGAAGCAAAGTTTCCATTTCCTACTTGCTCAATCTCGGCATCATTGCTACCTATCTGGTAAGCTCTAGCAGTGTTACCATCACCTGTACTTTGTGATAATGACACGTTATCACTACCATATTGCTGTGTAGCTGCAAAGTTGCCATTTCCTGTCTGGCGAGTTATCGCATCTGCTCCATCACTCTTAAAGAAAGATGAAGAAGGATCTCCTTGTAATGTAACTGCAAAGTTACTATTTCCATTTTGGTCTGTTACAGAACGGTTAAGATCTCCATCTTGTTCAACTATAGATGTATTCATATCTCCTCTTTGACGTGTCCAAGAATAATTGTTGTCTAGTAATTGTAAAGTAGAAGAGTTGTTTCCATCCCCTTTTTGAATAGCTACTGCTTTGTTGCTAAAACCGTTTTGATCTACACTTGCAATGTTCATATTACCATCTTGATCTACACGAGATTCATTCTCGTCTCCCATCTGGTCAACATCACTATCATTTCCATCACCTACTTGTAGCACATCACTGTCATTACGATCACCTGTCTGGTTTTCTGTACTTGTGTTATCATCTCCAAATTGCACAAGAGTTGCTAAGTTTTCTTCACCTCTTTGTACTTGTGTACCCGTATTATCATCACCGTCTTGATCTATAGTAGCTGTACTACCCATAGCGCCGTTTGTTAATGTAGACTGGTCTTGTGTTGCCGTGTTATCATCTCCTACTTGAAGAATTCCTGCAGTATTGTTATCATAACGTTGCTTTTGTGAAGCTGTATTATCATTTCCTATTTGAAGTGTTCCAGCAACGTTATCTTCAGAATAACCTACACCTTGATCAATATTTGCACTGTTACCTAACCCAAACTGAGCAACCCCAGCTAGGTTACGATCTCCTAGTTGAGATATAGTAGATGTACTAGCTCCTACTTGCAGTACTCCTGCCACGTTACTGTCTCCTCCTGCCGTAGCCCCAGAGTTTAATCCATCTTGTGTAATTGTAGATGTGTTACTTCCTAATTGTAAGGTAAGTTGTCCGTTTGTTGTTCCCGTCTGGCTTACTGTACTAGTATTCTGTCCAAAAGTAACAGAACAAATAGCAAGTGCAGCAGCGCTCATTAGAATTCTTTTCATAATAAAAAAGTTATTGATTAATATATAAATGGTTAATAAAAACACGTCAATATAGGCCAACAACAAAAACGTCATCATCATCAAAATGTGAAAGCCAAAACTTACATACTACGGGGGAAGAATACTCAAAGAGGGAAAATATAGATAAAAGTATATGTGCAAGTTAAGAGTGATTTTATAATATATGATTATAAAATGCAATGTTTTCGACTAAGTGTAAATTATTCATTTACAAGCACACCAAAAACTCAGTAGATATGCTAAGTCTCAAAAACACAAAGCTTATCACCGAGAAATAATTTCAAAAAATAATTGAAAAATCTTACAGAAAACTATACTTAATTTACAAAAAGAAGCTCTCTATATTTTGGTAAAGGCCACAAATCGTCTTCTACAAGTAATTCTAGCTTATCACATTGTTTCCTTATAAGTTCAAAATAAGGCTTTACTTTATCGGCATAGTCAGCTGCTTTTTTCTCTAACTCAAGACCATTAGATTTTTTACGTACATCAATCATTTCTGTAATAAGTGTATTAACACTAGCAATGTGATCTGATAGGGCTTTTATGATGGATGTTTGCGCTTTCGCGAAAGCGGAAAACTCTTCTCCATAAATACTTTTAAGTCCTTGTACATTATCTATAAGTACATTTTGATAACGCAAGGCTGTAGGGATAATATGATTACGCGCTACATCTCCAAGAACACGGCTCTCTATCTGTATGCGTTTTACATACTCCTCGAGCTCTATCTCATAACGCGCTTGTATTTCAACCGTATTCATAATTTGTAGCGAGTCAAAAAGCGCTACACTAGCTTTACTTACTCTAGCCTTTAGAGCCTCTACTGTTGTTCTGTTATTACTAAGCTTACGTTTTTTTGCTTCCTTTTCCCAAGAGTCACCGTACCCGTCACCTTCAAATCGTATCTTCTTGCTGTCCTTAATATACTCGCGCAGTACATTAAAGATGGCATCATCCTTTTTCATATCCTTCGTATCTACCAGAGTGTCTACTTCTTTCTTAAAAGCTATAAGCTGTTGTGCTACTATAGCATTAAGAACTGTCATAGGGTTTGCACAGTTTGCAGTAGCTCCTACTGCTCTAAACTCAAACTTATTACCTGTAAAAGCAAAAGGTGAGGTACGGTTGCGATCTGTATTGTCAAGTAAAATCTCGGGTATTTTACCTATAACATTCAGTTTAAGGTCTGTTTTCTCTTGTGGAGAGAGTTTTCCATCTGTTACCTTCTCTAGTTCGTCTAGTACTCTAGTAAGTTGTGACCCTATAAAGACAGAGATGATTGCCGGTGGCGCCTCGTTTGCTCCCAGTCTATAATCATTTCCGGCACTGGCAATAGATGCTCGTAGTAGTGCCTCGTGTTCATAAACAGCTTTTATAGTATTTACAAAAAAGGTTAAAAACTGTAAATTCTTCATAGGTGTGCTACCTGGGCTTAAAAGGTTGACACCCGTGTCTGTAGCTAGCGACCAGTTATTATGTTTACCACTACCGTTTATACCATCAAAAGGTTTCTCGTGAAAGAGCACCTTAAAATGGTGACGCTGGGCGACCTTTTGCATAATATCCATAAGTAGGGCATTATGATCTACCGCAAGATTTGCCTCTTCATATACCGGAGCCATCTCAAACTGATTAGGCGCTACCTCATTATGTCTTGTTTTTACAGGGATACCTAGCAGGAGACATTCTTGCTCTAGCTCTTTTAAGTATGCTAGCACACGAATAGGAATGGAACCAAAGTAATGATCATCCAGCTGCTGGCCTTTTGCCGCGGCGTGACCTAGAAGCGTTCTCCCTGTAAGTGTTAAGTCTGGTCTCGCAGCGGCAAGTGATGCATCTACAAGAAAAAACTCTTGCTCCCAGCCTAATGTGGCAGTTACCTTATTTACGTTTTTATTAAAATAGCGAGCAACATCTGTCGCGGCCTCATCTATTACATTAAGTGCTTTGAGTAGCGGAGTCTTAAAGTCAAGAGCCTCTCCAGTATAAGCTACAAAAACTGTAGGTATACAAAGTGTGTTATCATATATAAATGCAGGCGACGTAGGGTCCCAGGCGGTATAACCACGTGCTTCAAAAGTATTGCGTATTCCTCCGTGAGGAAAACTTGAGGCATCTGGTTCTTGCTGTGCAAGCTGTGCCCCGTCAAATTTATCTATGACGTGCCCCTCTGGTGTAACTTCAAAAAAAGCATCGTGCTTCTCTGCAGTAGCACCAGTAAGCGGTTGAAACCAATGTGTGTAATGAGTTGCTCCTTTTTCTAGCGCCCAAGATTTCATACCCGTCGCTATAGCATCTGCAGTGATGCGATCTATATTATCTCCTTTACGTATAGCCGTTTGCACACTATCAAATGTAGATTTTGATAAATACTGTCGCATAGCTTGCTCTCCAAAGACACTTGACTTATATAAAGACGATGGTCGTCCTAGTGATTCAAAAGTAACTGAAGGTCGATGTTGTACATCGTGTAGTGCTTGAAAACGTAATTTTGACATAACTTTTTATGACTATATGATAGTGGTTCTCATTAATATAGGTCACTATCGTGTTTATTTAAATTGTTTATACTATTAAGATTTACTCTTCTGCATTAAATAAAGAGTTTACAGATTCAACCATTTGAGACCTTAAAAGCATTGCAAATATAAGGGATTTACAAAAATATGTCTCTTTTTTTACATACCCCCTAAAATTTAAGGGGTTGTTAATAAGATGGTGTAATTTTTAATAAATCAACCCTATAAATAGCACTGCATTTCAAAATTATTTTATCTTTGCCCTCGTTAACTCAAAACATTAATGCTATTATGAGCAAGTCAAAATTAGAATACATTTGGTTAGACGGGTATGCACCGACACAAAATATGAGAAGTAAAACTAAGGTTGTAAATGACTTTAGTGGTAAACTAGAAGATTGTCCAGTATGGTCTTTTGATGGTTCTTCTACAAAACAAGCTTCTGGAGGAGATTCAGACTGTCTTTTAAAGCCAGTTGCAATTTACCCAGATCCACTACGTATAAATGGATTTTTAGTAATGACTGAGGTTTTAAGTGCAGATGGTACTCCGCACGAGTCAAACCATAGAGCAAAAATAGATGATAACGATAATGACTTCTGGTTCGGTTTTGAGCAAGAGTACTTCATTATGGACACGGCTACACAACTACCATTAGGATTTCCTATAGGTGGATACCCTGGACCACAAGGTATGTACTACTGTTCTGTAGGTGGTAAAAACACTCACGGTCGTGACTTTGTAGAAGAGCACGCAGATCTTTGTATCGAGGCTGGTCTTAACTTTGAAGGAATTAACCAAGAGGTTGCTTCTGGACAGTGGGAATTCCAACTTTTTGCAAAAGGAGCAAAAAAAGCAGGAGATGAGATCTGGATTGCTCGTTACCTACTAGACCGTCTTACTGAGCAGTACGGATGGTACATAGATTACCACCCAAAACCAATAAAAGGAGACTGGAATGGTTCTGGAATGCACGCAAACTTCTCAAATACAACATTGAGAACGTGTGGATCTGAAGAGACTTACAATACAATATGTGAGGCTTTCCGTCCATTTACAAAAGAACATATAGAAGCATACGGAGCTCACAATGAGCAGCGCCTTACAGGAGATCACGAGACTGCATCTATAAATGACTTCTCTTACGGAGTATCAGATAGAGGAGCATCTATACGTATCCCTATTATCACTGTAGAGCAAGGATGGAAAGGATGGCTAGAAGACCGTCGTCCAGCTTCAAACGCAGACCCATACAGAGTAGCAGGTCGTATTATCGAGACTGTAAAAACAGCAAAGGTTTAATTCTGATTTAATTATATTGTGAAAAATGCTCAACTTAGGTTGGGCATTTTTTTTTGCGCTTTCGCGAAAGCGTAAACACGTCTTATATAATAAAACAAGGAGTTTTATCTATATCTATAGACAGTATACAATAACTTAAAATTGCCTATAGAAGACAATGTACATTCATTATAATCAAATAATTGAGAAGCCTGATATTTACTTTAGAAACGAAGCCAAGAAACTAAGCCGCAAATGCAAGCGCAATAAATAAGATATAGGCACCTACAAGAAATAAGCCCTTAAAACGACCTATTTGTAATGTTTTTGGTATAAATGCTAGTGGTAAGAGTACAATAGCAAAGCCTAGCATCCAGTAAATATTAGTCCCTAAAATAGCATCATCAACAACATTTATATCCTTTATAAGCGATGTAATGCCTAGTACAGAGGCAATATTAAAAATATTAGAACCTATAAGGTTACCTAGTGAGATTGCTTTTTCCTTTTTGAGCGCAGCGATTACAGAAGCCGCAAGTTCTGGCACACTCGTGCCTATGGCAATCACGGTAACAGAGATTGCATACTCACTTATACCTACTGCTGTAGCAAGATCTTTTGCTCCAGAGACTAGCCATTCTGACCCAAAATATAGCGCAAGTGCACCTATAAATAGCCATATAAAAATTTTGAAATAAGACGCCTGCCCTAGTCCTTCATCTACACCATCTGCATCTTCTTCTTCTCTACTTTTGCGAGCGCGACGTATTAAGAAAAACAAGTACACACCCAGCGCCGCAAGTAAACCACCACCCTCTACTGCTGTGAGCTTACCATCATTAGAAAGTAAGAAGTAAAGTGCAAGTGAGAATAGCACCATCACCGGCCAGTTAAACCTGTAAAAATCTCGGTCTATCGCCAGTGCAGATATTACCGCGGTTATACCTAGCACAAGCCCTATGTTTGCAATATTAGACCCTATTACATTACCAAGTGCAATGTCTGAGCTCCCATCTAGCGCTGCCTGCACGCTTACCAGTAGTTCTGGAGCAGAGGTTGCAAAAGATACAACTGTAAGCCCTATCACCATTTTAGAAAGGTTGAGTTTAAAAGATAACCCTACAGATGCTCGTACCAAAAACTCCCCTCCTACTACTAACAGTACTAATCCAACTAGGATAAAAAATATGCTCATATAATGTTTTTTATTACGGCGAAGATAATAATTATACTCGCTCAGTATGCTGTCATTTATAAGTAGGTGATGTGGTATTATTGTTACGCTTTCGCGAAAGCGGAAAAAGATACTTTTTGAAGAATTATCAAATAATCGGCAATTTTTAAAACTACTCAAGATGTCGTAAAAATGTGTTGTTCATAAAAGAGAATTTGGTACTTTTAGTATATCATATGGAGTTAACCGCAGAATTTATAGAAGCAGAGAATAAAGAGCTGACAAGACAGTACAAAAAGCTCTTGCGCATAAGTTATCAAACCTTGACCGATGAGGACAAGAAGATGATAAGAAAAGCGTTTGAGGTGGCGGTAGATGCGCATAAATCGCAACGCCGCAAGTCTGGTGAGGCTTACATCTTTCACCCACTTGCTGTGGCTCAAATAGTTGCAAGTGAGATAGGACTTGATGCTACCTCTATAGCGAGTGCACTACTACACGATGTGGTAGAAGATACAGAGTACACCCTTGCAGATCTTGAACAAATGTTTGGCGAGACGGTTGCCCGTATTGTAGATGGCCTTACAAAAATATCAAGTCTTAAAAAGGATAGGGACGTATCGCTGCAAGCAGAAAACTTTAGAAAAATGCTCCTAACTATTAATGATGACCCGCGTGTGATCATCATTAAAATAGCAGATAGATTGCACAATATGCAAACTATGGATGCTATGCGTGCAGATAAGCAATCTAAAATTGCCAGTGAGACACTTTATATCTACGCTCCACTTGCTCACAGAATGGGCTTGTATAATATTAAAACAGAGCTAGAAGACCTTAGTCTTAAATATACAGAACCAGATGTATATAAAGATATTGCGAGTAAAATCACAGAAAGCAAAGCGCAGCAAGATCAATATATCAAAGACTTTAAAAAAGTTATAGAAGACTCTCTAGATGAAGAAGGTCTTAATTATGAGATAAAAGGTAGACCAAAATCTATATACAGCATACGACGTAAAATTCTTGCTCAAGGAGTTACCTTTGAGGAGGTTTATGACAAGTTTGCTATACGTATTATCTATAAAAGCGATAAGGCTAATGAAAAGTTCCTTGCTTGGAAAATTTACTCTATTGTTACAGACCACTTTAGACCTAACCCTACGCGGCTACGCGACTGGATTTCTTCACCAAAATCTACGGGATATGAGGCCTTACACATTACTGTAATGGGGCTTAAAGGTAGATGGGTAGAAGTACAAATACGCTCTGACCGTATGAATGAAATTGCCGAAAAAGGATATGCGGCACACTATAAATATAAGGAAGGTAAAGAAGGAGAATCAAGCCTAGATGAGTGGATAAACAGACTTCAAGAAGCACTAGAAAATCCGGACCAAAATGCGGTAGACTTTGTAGAAAACTTTAAACTCAACCTTTACAATAAAGAGATTTTTGTATTTACCCCACAAGGAGATCTTAAATCTTTACCTAAAGGCGCTACACCCCTTGATTTTGCTTTTAGTGTTCATACTGAGGTAGGCTTACATACACGTGGCTCAAGAGTAAATGGGAAGCTAGTGCCACTTAGTCATACACTTAAAAGTGGTGATCAAGTTGAGATTATTACTTCTGAGTCTGCGCAGCCTACAAACAACTGGTTAGACTATGCAACTACGGCTAGAGCGAGAGCAAAGATAAAATCTTCACTCAAAGACGAGAAAAAAGAACTAGCAGATGATGGAAAGGCGATACTCTCCAGAAAACTAAAATCGCAAAAAATCCCGCTTAACGAAAAAACTATAAATGAGCTCGTTTCTTACTTTAAACTCAATACGAGCTTAGACCTCTTTTACCGTGTAGGTAATGGAACGATTGATAATAAAATGATTAAAGAGTTTGCAGCACAACGCAGCAATGCCTTAATGAGTTTTATTAAAAGTAAGATCAGAAAACCTAACACTCCGCCAGATATTCACAAAGATGAGATTACAAATAATTTTGACTCTCTTGTTTTTGGACCGGAAGATCAAAAACTAGATTACACCTTTGCAAAGTGCTGTAGCCCTATACCGGGTGATCCGGTTTTTGGGTTTACTACTATAAAAGATGGTATAAAGGTTCATAAGAATAACTGCCCCAATGCAATTGCTATGCGTAGCAACTACGCCTATAGAATTATAAAAGCAAAGTGGGTAGACTCATCAGACACGGGTTATCAAACAGATATCGTACTTACAGGGATAGATAATCTTGGTCTAGTAAATACAGTTACAGCAGAGATATCAAACCATCTTAATGTAGATATAAAAGGCCTGAGCTTTACCACACAAGGAGGTATTTTTAAGGGTAAAATAACCGTTGTTGTAAGAAACAATGCATTGTTGAAAACCTTAATAGAAAATCTCAAAAAAATAGATGGTATCGATCAAGTGACTAGAGTTTAAATCCGTAAATTCGTCCTTTATTATAAACGATGCCACTAAAAGCTACTATCAATAAGGATCAAGACGTTGTAAAAGGCGTTTTTACAGCCTATCTAGAAGAAAAAGGCCACCGCAAGACGCCAGAGCGTTTTGCCATACTACACGAAATATACAGCAATGAAGAGCACTTTGATATAGAAGCGCTTTACATTAGTATGAAAAATAAGAACTATCGTGTGAGCCGTGCAACACTATATAACACTATAGAACTTTTATTAGAATGTGGACTCGTGCGCAAGCACCAGTTTGGTAACAACCAAGCGCAGTATGAGAAATCATATTTTGACAAGCAGCACGATCACGTAATTCTAACAGATACTGGAGAGGTTATAGAATTTTGTGACCCTCGCATACAGTCTATAAAAAAAACCATAGAAGAGGTTTTTGATATTACTATAGACAAGCACTCCCTATACTTTTACGGAAAGAAAAACACGACTAACTAATATAACAATGGCAGTAGATTTACTACTAGGCCTCCAATGGGGCGACGAAGGAAAAGGAAAAATTGTAGATGTCCTTACAAAAGACTACGATATCATTGCACGTTTTCAAGGAGGACCTAACGCTGGTCACACCCTTGAGTTTGATGGTATAAAACACGTACTACATACAATTCCTTCTGGAATATTTCACGACAATGCTATGAATGTCATAGGTAATGGTGTGGTGATAGATCCAGTGATTTTTAAGAAAGAGCTACAAAACTTAGACAAGTTTGAAGGTCTTGATTATAAAGCAAAAATGGTAATCTCGCGTAAAGCTCACCTTATACTTCCTACCCACCGCTTACTTGATGCTGCTTCTGAAGCCTCAAAGGGAAAAGCAAAAATAGGATCTACTCTTAAAGGAATAGGACCTACTTATATGGATAAGACAGGTCGTAACGGTATACGTGTAGGTGATCTAGAACTTGCAGACTGGAAAGATCGTTATGCAACTCTTAGAGATAAGCATATCTCTATGATAGACTTTTATGATGCAAAAATTGAGTATGACCTAGAAGAACTAGAATCAGAATTTTTTGCAGCAATAAAGACGCTTAAGACCTTACAATTTATAGACTCAGAAGAGTACCTATACCAAGCTCAAAAAGGCGGTAAATCTATACTTGCAGAGGGAGCACAAGGATCACTTCTAGATATTGATTTTGGTACATATCCTTTTGTAACTTCTTCAAACACGACTGCGGCTGGTGCTTGTACCGGTCTTGGAGTTCCTCCTAATCAAATAGGGGAAGTATTCGGGATATTTAAAGCATACACTACTCGTGTAGGCTCTGGACCGTTTCCTACAGAACTTTTTGATGAGGATGGTGAGACTATGGGGCGTGTAGGTAACGAGTTTGGAGCAACTACAGGTAGAGCGCGTCGTTGTGGATGGCTCGATCTAGTAGCACTTAAATATGCTGTGCGCGTTAATGGTGTAACACAACTTATGATGATGAAAGGTGATGTGCTTTCTGGTTTTAAAACCTTAAAAGTATGTACGGCTTATAAATATAAAGGAGAGACTATTGAGCACCTTCCATATAACATAGAGCCAGAAAACGTAGAGGTTGTTTATAAAGAAATGCCAGGATGGTCTGAAGACCTTACAGGTATGACTAAGGCAGACCAACTACCTAAAGAGCTTAATGACTATATAGACTATCTAGAAAAAGAGCTAGAGACTCCTATCAAGATAGTATCTGTAGGACCAGATAGAACACAAACTATCCTTAGATAGTAAGTATTTACAATACGTAAAGAGCCTTCAGACACAAGTCTGAAGGCTCTTTTTATATATAAACACATTGCTACATACGCTTTGACTTATAGCAACGTTTTAATCTTTACAATCTATTTTTTGATAAAGCGCTAACGGTTAAGGCTAGCAATTTGATTATTTTTGGAATTAATGAACTACAAGCACTACATCTTACTAGCTGGGATTATATTTTTTTCCGCTTTCGCGAAAGCGCAAGAACAACCCTCAAAGCTCATCTATATAGAATCTCCCATAGAGCGTATAAATGAAGAGGAGTTTCCTGGGGCAATCCTTTTACTGAAAAACAATAATGAGCAAGTTTACATAGAGCACGAAGGTGCAGAGATGTGGTGTGATCTTGCCTTTTTTTACAAAGAAGAAAACTTTGTAAAGGCTTATCGAAATGTAAGGCTCAAACAAGGCGACTCTGTCTCTATGCGTAGTAAATACATCGAGTATAATGGTAAAACAAAATTTGCCTATGCCGCCGGCGATGTATTTCTAAAAAAGGATACAACCACCGTCACTACAGATACAATGTATTTTAACCGTACTACACAGCAGGCATATTACAGAACTGGTGGTGTTGTAACCTCTCCTAATAGCAAGATTACAAGCCGTGTGGGCCGTTATTATATAGAGCAAGATAAAATCTCATTTATAAGCGATGTGGTCGTAAAAAACCCTGAGTATACTATAAACAGTGAGCAACTAGATTTTTATAGTGTGCCAGAGCACGCTTATCTATACGGCCCTACAACGATTACAAGTAAGACTTCTAAGGTGTATTGTGAACGTGGGTTTTATGATACCGCAAATGATTATGGCTATTTTGTAAAAAACTCTCGTATAGATTATGATAACAGGCAAGTATATGGGGATAGTCTTTATTTTGATAGAAACCGCAATTTTGCCAGCGCTACTAATAATATAAAAGTACTTGACACCCTTAATAGAAGTCTAGTAAAAGGGCATTATGCAGAGGTTTATAGAGCAAAAGACTCCGTACTCATAACGCAAAGAGCCGTTGCTATTACTGTAGAAGATAATGACTCTGTATATGTACACGGCGATAAACTGCTACTTACAGGTAAGCCAGATAATCGTATACTCAGAGCTTATAAAAATGTAAAGCTCTATAAGAGTAATATGAGTGGTAAGAGTGACTCACTACACAGTAACCAGCGCACAGGTCTTACACAAATGATTCGTAAACCTATCTTATGGAGTGAAGAAAGCCAGATCACGGGTGATAGCATACACCTCATAAGCAATACAGAGACAGAAAAAATAGATTCGCTTAAAGTTTTTAATAACGCTTTTATTGCTCAAAAGGATACTATCTCTGGTTTCAATCAGATTAAGGGCCAGAAACTTTATGGTTTTTTTGATGATGACAATGCACTTAAGCAGGTAGATATTATAAACAATGCCGAGACCATAATGTATATGCGTGAAGATAATGGAGATCTCACAGGGATAGATAGAGGCAAATCTGCAAGGATAGAAATCACTTTTTTTGAGAACACCATAGATGAGATTAATAAAATAAAGAGTCCTGGCGGGAATATTTTTCCTGAGTCTCAATTTTTAGACGAGCCACAAACCTTTGAAGGGTTTAACTGGCGTGGCGATGAGCGACTTCTTAGTAAAGAAGATATTTTTAAAGGTGAGGCACCTTTTACACTTACAAAAATACAGGGAATACCTCTTCCAGAAATAGATGAAGGTTTCTTTAGCACACCAGATGATGGCGAGAAACCTCCACTTTCAGAAAACTCTGATATAGATGAAGGCACCTTGCAAAACAGAGAGGAAAACAAACCACAATACGGTACTGAATCTTCTGATGATGAAAGCACAAAACAAAGAGAGTCATTAATAGAACGTAATCAAAAGGCAGCGCTAGAAAGAGCAAATACTGACAAACCAACCAAAAATAAACCAAATGTGTCTCCTCTTATAAAAAAGGGCGGGAACAACTAAACCCCTTGACAAATATCATATTCTTAATAAAAATAGATTTCACCAGCTATTTATCACTATTTTGATTAATTAAGTGCCAAAAATTTACTTGTTAACCCGATTTTTGAGCGCTTGAGCGAAAAAATTTCTTTTTTACATCCTACTCACATACCTTGCTAGTATAAAGGTATAATTATGGGAAGATTATTACTTACACTCCTTCTTACTGCGCACGTTACACTATCGGCTCAAAACTCTCAACTGTTTTTTTCTGATGTGCTAGACACGCACCTACCTGCCTATCTTTTACAAGCCGAAGACGCGATTAGAAATTTAGAACAAGACAAAGTCAAAGTACTTTTTGATAATCTTGTTCAAGATAAAATCGCAGGGTCTCTAATGGACAATTTTACGGTGACTAAACTTTCTAAAAAAGCGGTAACACTTAATGACTATACAAAACCAGTAATGCTACTCACCTACTCTAGCTGGCGTATAAATTGTAAAGGAGAACAAGCAGCTCTTAATGAACTAGCAGCCCAGTATGGAGATGACATATCTATAATATTACTGCATTGGGGAAACAACAAGGAGGTAAAAAAACTAGCAAAAGGATATCATCGTAACATTGACGTGCTTTATGTAGATGACTCAGATAACAAGTACACACAGATTATTAAAAATCTTAAGCACTCCTTAGGCCTGCCTCTTGCTTATACCATCACATCAGACAAGACAATTATTAATATAAAAAGAAGACTCTCTAATAAAATGGCAAAAGATGAAAAAGATGCCGCCCTTGAGAATTATGACCTTTACAAAAACTTACTCACAGAGCTTCTTTTTAAACAAGAAACACTGAGCGAGGCTCCCATCGTGATAAACAAATAACACCTTCATTATATCTTGAATAATAGAAAAAGCCTGACAGTAATATTTCTGTCAGGCTTTTCATTTACAACGATGTGTTATTACATTGTTATCTCCCTAAAGAGTATGCTCCTTGTTTAGGTATCTCTATATAATATTTCTTTCTTGAGCTATTATTGAGCTTAGGCTCCCTCAACCAAGGGTTATGTATTTTTAAAATCTTATAATTAATCCCAAAACGCTCAGCAAATTTTACAAAATCTGTGACTGCTGTATCAACTTCTACCTTGTATGTAGGTACAGCGGTATATAGGTCTTCTGTTCTAAAATTAAATCCATACTTTTTTGGGTTATTAAGAATCTCCTTAAGCGCGATAATTCTAAAAACATATCTACCTGTCTCTTCACCTAGAAGTAAGTCATAATAATCATCTACATTTTGCTCCTCAAAGCGACGTGACACACCATAGTTACCTGCATTATATGCAGCAGCAGCAGCCGTCCAGTTTCCAAAACGCTCTTTAGACTTCTTTAAGTACTGGCAAGCAGCCCTTGTAGACTTCTCTATGTGGTAACGCTCATCTACATTGCTGTTTACTTCTAGACCGTACTCTTTACCCGTTTCTTTCATAATTTGCCAGAAACCTGTAGCTCTTGCAGGTGATACCGCCTGTGTAAGACCACTCTCAATAACTGCAAGGTATTTAAGATCATCTGGTACGCCCTCTTCGGCAAGTATGGGCTCTATGATAGGAAAGTATTTGTGCGCTCTTTTAAAAAGCAATAACGCATTAGACTGCCAGTAGGTATTTACCAGAAGTTCGCGATCCATACGTTCCTTAATGTCTGGATTTTGTACAGGCACTTCCTCTCCAGCAAAGTTGAGTCCATCTGGCATAGGGATGGCATATACGTTATAGTCGTTTACAAGTTTTTCGGTTTGTACTTTTTCATCTTTTACGGGTACTTGTTCTTCCTCTTGCTCTTGTGGAGCTTTTGCAGAGTTTATAACAAGACCGGCAACTGCGACTATCGCCACACCTGCAAAAATTTTCTTCATCATTATCATCGTCTTTTCTATTTTAAATCAATTTACTCATTTTCAATGAGTTTTGGCAAATGTTCATTAAACCATTTTGCACGAGTTATCACCATTATATGTGTTCCCTCTTGAACCTTTATACAATTATCTATATACTTGACTGGAAACACTTTATCTGCTGTGCCGTGTATATGTATTGCATTTTCTGTAGGGGTTTCTTGATCCCAGCACACCATTTCTTTTACTGCCCACTTCATATATCTTCTATCATTCATAGATAGATATTTCTGATACAAATCTAAGCGGTTTTTTATGGTTTCTCCAAAGGCATATTTAGCAAGTTTATCAACATCTTCTATAAGACTGGCTGGAAGTGCTTTGTAGAGTTTTAGCTTTCGCGAAAGCTTCATTCGCCTCGGTAATTCATACTTACTTTTTACAGTGCTTACTAGTATGAGCTTGCGCACATTGATGTGCTTTGCCATCTCTTGTACGAGCACTCCACCAAAACTCACGCCTAGCAATACAATATCATCGTGCTCTATAAACTGTGTCATACGGAGGGCATACTGTGATAGTGACTCCCCAGGTTCTGGCAGCTGCCATTCTAGTAAATGCGTAGTATAAGAAGCACTCGGTAAGCTTATATTTTCAAATATAGAAGGATTTGCAGCCATACCAGGCATCAAATACACGTGTATCATCTTACTTAGGAATAAGGGTTTAACATAGAAGTAGTGGCCTATTTCGGGAATTTTTTGTAAATTTGCAACACTTTCTTATTAAGAAATTCATATGTTTTAAAAATATTCTCAAATACCAGCGTTTACAGCGCATAAAACTAAAGACTGATTTCTTATTACGTGTTAATTATATTACAAATACTAAATATTTTTCAAAATTTATGGAGGCTACAACAGCAATTGAATTGACAGACAATGAGTTTCTAAGACAATTCGAAACTACCTTTGACGGAAAGCTTGCAAAAATGGAATATTCCTTACAAGAGCGTAAGATCTTCCTCACTAAAATATTTATGCCAGAAGGCACAGAAGACCATATGAACGAGTTTATAGTAGCCGTTTTTAAGGAAGTAGCAGATAGAGAGATTAACCTCGTCCCAACAAGTCCAGAAATTGCAAAATTTATGCGCTCTAACCGCCGTAAGTACAAAAAGCTACTACCAGTAGGTATTAACATATAAGTTGCTCTCAAAGCAACCTAAAACCACTCTATCGAGTGGTTTTTTTTATGCCTTATTACTAACAAGATTCTACAAGCTTTTCTACTTTTATCACCTATGGAAGAAAATAGTATAACCTACACACATACTAATACGTATACCACACTTAATGATGTAACCTCACAGACTAAAAATGTATGGATAGCACTACACGGTATGGGGTATTTATCAAAATATTTTATCAAGTACTTTAAGGCTCTAGATACTACTGAGAATTATATCATAGCACCACAGGCGCCTAGCAAGTACTATCAAGATAAACGTTTTAAATACATAGGTGCAAGCTGGCTTACTAGAGAAAATATAGAAACCGAGAAGGAAAATCTCTTTGCCTATCTAGATGCAATGTGGAGCAAAGAACTTGAGAAAATAGGAAATCAAGAAGTACGCTTTATCTTTATGGGTTACTCGCAAGGAGTCTCTATACTCACCCGCTGGATGGCACACAGAGCGCTATCTTGTGATTATCTACTGCTACACTCTGGTGCGATACCTCAAGAACTCGAAGCAACAGACTTTAATTTTCTACCACAAAGCACTACGGTAACTTATCTCTATGGAGATGAGGATGAGTACATCACAGAAGCCCGTAAGACAGAGCAACAACTTAAAGGCTCCGCACTTTTTGGAGAAAGGTTAAATGTGCAGGTTTTCAAAGGAAAGCACGAGGTGCACGTTCCGTTTATAAATGAGATAAGTACTCAACTTATGTAAGTACTGGTTATGAGTACGCTTTCGCGAAAGCGTAAACCCAAAAAAAAAGCAACATAAACTGTTGCTTTTTTTATGAATGATTATATCTCTAGTAACCTGTTATCTCAAACTCACTACGCCTATTGAGCTGGTGCTCTTCTTCTGTACATTGCCCCGCTGGACAATCTACTATTGGCTGGCTGTTACCATAACCTTGATACTGTATGCGAGTAGGGTCTATTCCTTTTTCTACAAGATAATCAAATGTAGCTTTTGCTCTGTTTTGTGATAACGGAACATTATATGCCTCTGGCCCACGACTATCTGTATGAGATTGTATTTTCATTTTGATACGTTTATACTTTATAAGCTTTGCAGCAAGCTCATCGAGTACAACTTGAGAATCTTCTCTTATACCGTATAGATCAAAATCAAAGTAAATAGGAGCTACATCTATAAATAGCTTACCTTCTTTTTCTACCACTTGTGGCGACTGTGTGTCTGTGAGTAACTCAAAACGGCTAGGGTCTTTATCTTTAAGATCTTTTGCAAGATTCTTTTGTTTCATCATCGTGAGTTCTGACTCGGTAAATATGCGATTTACTTTAATCACATAAGGAGCCTCTTGCACGCCTCTTATCTGGAAGTCTAAGCTACCTTGATCGTGGTTAACTCCAGAGCCTATAAATGTATAATCATCTACAGTAAGTGGCACGGTAAAAGTGCCCGCAACGGCTTGTGTCTTCTTGTAAATTTCTTTTCCTTGATATCCTATAATCTTAATAGTTGCATCACTTATTAACTCATTTGTTACAGCATCTCTTATTTCAAATCGTGTGTTAAACTTTCTAGTAATAAGCTCACCTGTCTGGACAAAACTATAAATATCGTCATCTTTTCCGCTTCTGCTTGTTGCAAAAAGACCTTCATTTTGAGCGTAGTATGTGAGACTAAAGTCATCATAAGGCGAGTTTACAGGTGCGCCTAGATTAATAGGTTCTGTAAATCCTTTTACGGTAAGTGGGGCTACAAAGATGTCTAACAATCCTAGTCCTAATCTTCCGTCTGTAGCAAAGTATAAGTCCCCACTGTCTGACACATAAGGAAATTGCTCTCTGTGAACTGTATTTATAGTAGGTCCTAAATTTACGGGTGTACCATAAGAGCCATCAAGATGTACCGTGACATAATAAATATCATAACCACCTAGACCGCCATCCATATCTGAAGCAAAGTAAAGTCGCTTACCATCTTTAGTGAGTGTAGGGTGCATATATGAAAATTGCTCTTTTACAAAAGGTAGACGCTCTGCTTCTCTCCAAATCTCGTCTATGCGCACACTTTTATATAAGTGAACACGATTCGTCCCTTCTTCATCAAAAATTCTTTTTGAATCACTTTTTTCATAAGCACTACGCGAGATGTACATCTCATCACCTGCTGCGTTAAAGCTTATATTACCATCGTGTAATGAAGAATTTACACCTTGACCTAAACGAACGGCTTCACCAGCTAGTTCATTTTTATCATTAACACGTACTCCATAAATATCAAGAAAAGGTCTTTGTGTAGACTTAAAACGTTTTGCAAATAATGTTTTAAAAACATCATCATTGAGACGATCTGAGGTAAAGAATACACTATCACCTACACGTACAGGTCCAAAATCATCTGCCTCAGAGCTTATGTTACTCTTTGTAGCATCAAATTTAGGATTACTGCTAGATAAGGCTTTGACTGTTTCTAGCGCTTTAGTTTTATCAAAATCTTCTCCTTTGTTTTTATAATAAGCTTCAAGGTAGTTTAATGCTTCTACGCCCTCACCGGTGACCGTTAGTGCGTGGTACATTTTAAAATTAAATTCATTATCAAACGTTCTATTTTGATCATTAAAACGCTCATTTACAAGTTGATTAAGATATAAGGCTGCGCTTTTATAATCTTGACCTAAGTAGTAGGCATCTATTACTTTACTTAAATTTTCTTTAGAGTTATTATCCTTAAGTGCTTGCTCATAATAATGTGCAGCACCTATATAATCTCCTCTCTTAAAGAACCGATCTCCTTTTTTAGATTGTGCAATGACTGTTGTACTCAGGCACAGTATTGCAAGTAGTAGGTATATATTTTTCATCTTAATAAAATCTAGGTGAGATGTATCTTTTCTGTAAGCCTAATATGTCAAAAGTGTATAACAATACAATCTCGTGACTCCCATTATTAAAGCTGTTAAGATCACTTACATTAAAATCGTAGCTATAACCTAATTTGAGACTGTTTGTGATATTAAAGCCGGCAAGAGCTGCGATAGCATCTTGATGTCTATATGAGACACCTAGCTCAAATTTATCATCATAAAGTGCGTTTACAGAGAGGTCAAAAGTAAGTGGTGCACCACTCACCCACTTTGCTACACCAGAAGGCTTGATCTTGAGCATATCTGTCACCTCATAAACATATCCAGCCATTAAGTAAGCAGTAGGATCCTTTTTATAAAGTACAGAGCTTCCTCCATCTTCAAATCTATTTTCTATCTTATAAGGAATTACACTAGGAGAACTTAAGCCTACATAATAATTTTCTTTAAAGAGAAATACCCCAGCACCTACATTAAGAGATGTTGTCTGGCCATTTTGAAAGGCTTGGTCACTAGTAATATTTTGCCCCGTAAAATCAAGACTCTGGTTATCTACTCCTAGTTTTAAACCAAATGATAGATTAGTACTTTCTGCTACATTAATTCTGTAAGCAAAGTTTACATTAAAATTATTTGTAGTAAGTACATCTCCTATCTGGTCATTTACATAATTAACACCTATCTCTACGCGCTCGTTGAGTGGGATGTTTGCAAAAACATTTGCTGTGGTAGGAGCTCCTTCAAGACCTACCCATTGCGATCTGTATAGACTCCCTATACGTATGAGTCCTGGCTCATTAATCATATATGCAGGGTTTACCACACCCTGATTGTACATATACTGTGTGTACTGCGGTTCTTGTTGTGCGAGCGTAGATAAACTACAAAATGCCGCTAGTATGAATAATCTAAATTTCATAATATGCTTTTTATTTTATCTACTTAAGTAAAAATTACCGTCTATAGGTTCTGTCTCCGAGTCGTTTGGATACAGGATATAGAAATACACACCCGTAGGTAATTGATCTCCTAGTCCTGAGCCAGTGTTTGCACTTCCGTCAAAGGCTGGAGTATTTTTATTTCCTCTATACACAATGGTACCGTATCTATTAAAGATTTGAATATCAAAATTTGGATATAAATCTGGGTACGTTCCTAAGTCTAGAAAATCGTTTTGACCATCACCATTGTCAGACACCCCGTCAGATATCTCTTGCTGGCAGCTACCATCAGTAAGTGGCAAGATATCGGCTAGGTATGAAACTCTTTCAGACTCACAACCATTTTCATCTATGGCAGCCACATAATACGTGACATTATTTTCTAGCAATGTGGATAATGGTAAGGGGGAGCCCGCTTCCGCGAAAGCGTACCAATTATAAACTGCCGCTCCAGTAACTAAAATATCTCCCAAAGTCTGATCATCATTAATACAAAACGTCTCTGGATCTGCTACCGAAGGCGCATCTATCGCTGTTATAGTAAAAGTGATAGTCGCATCATCATCACCACAGTTGTCATTTTCTACGAGGTACATATATGAAAACGTCCCAGGTTCAAAATCGACTATAGATAGTAGCCCATCCTCTATGATGAGCGATGTATCAAGATTTATAAACTGTCCCGTTACATCTGCCCCTTCACTCAAAAAGTCAAAAAGCGAGAGTGTATAATCACCAGGACAAACAAAGGTGTCTAGATCTTCTCCTGCATTTGCGATTCCGTTTACAGTGACATTTACCCAAGCAAAAGCCTCTGGACACACATCTGTAGCAGCAATGGTATAAATATAATCTCCGTCTAGCGCAGTCATAGGGTCTAATATCGCCTCGCTTGAAGAAGAAAAATAACCACCAGGGCCTGTCCAAGTTCCTGTTGTATCTGGAGTACCAGAGAGTGATAAAAATAAATCAAGTGGCGCATCATCTTGGCACAGTACAATACTTGATGTAATACCCGGATCTTCTTGCTCAAAGACTGTAAAGTCTAATGTAGCTTGGGCATCACAACCATTTTCTGTAGTGGTCGCATAAATAAAACTAAAATCCTGCTCACCATCTATCTCCGGAAAGAAAAAGAAGTTATCTACCACTTCACCTGTTACCGCATCTGTAAACTCACCTAGAGGTCCAGAATAAATAACCTCAACACCGTTTGTTTCTAGCAAAGAGATAAGACTCACAAATCCAGCCTCGTCACAAATAGTAACACCAGCAGTATCTTCTCCAGGATAATTATTTTCAAAAAAGGAAACCGTAACTGTTGCACTTAACGCTTCGCAAACACCATTTGCTGGTGTAGTATATATATAGTTACCCTCGGCGTTTATTGTAGGGTCAAAAATTGCTTCATTATCTGTGGTTATATATCCCTCAGGACCTGTCCAAGTTCCCGTTGTAGCAGGAGTACCTTCTAAAAAGTCAAATAAGTTTACAACATCATCTACAGCACAGGTCTCATAAATTGCGTCTACACCTGGACTTACACTTTCAAATATGGTAAACTCTAGTGTCGCAATATCTATACAACCGTCGTCTGATGTTGTCGTATAAGTAAAATTAAAGGTTGCTTGCCCATCTATTTCTGCATATAAAAATGGATTTGCAACTTCCTCGCCACTTACCGTATCTGTCCACACTCCTTGTGTTCCTTCATAAATAGTATCTGTACCATTTGTATCTAATAAATTGATAAGATTAATAGGAGACTCTGCATCTACATCACATATCTCTACGCCTGCAGTATCTTCTCCTGCATACAGAAACTCGAGTAGCGTTATACTTAATGTTGCCATATCTTCATCACAACTTTCATTGCTAGGCACGGTGTATACATAATCTCCTGCGGCATTAGTCGCTGGATCATAATTTGCAACATTATCTGTAGTAGTGTATCCTTCTGGACCCGTCCAAGTTCCATTAGTATCTGGACTACCTTCTAGTAGTGTAAAAAGATCTACCTCTTCACTATTTGCACAAATATCTACTAGAGTATCTTCCCCAGCATCATATTGCTCATAAATAGTAAAGCTCAATGTAGCGCTATCTGCACAGTCACTAGCGCTAGTTGTTGTGTTGTATACAAAATCAAAGGTTTGTGAACCTCCAGTAATTTCAGGAATAACAAAGTTATTATCTATCACAGTAGATGTTGCTGTGTCTGTCCATACACCATCTGGCCCAACATATACTGTTTGTACACCATCTGTCTCTAGTAAATCTGTAAGTGTAAGTGTTTCTTCATTCTCACAAAATTCAAGATCTGCAGTGTCTTCTCCTGCATAGTTTGGATTTGTAATAACTATAGTAATTTGAGCGGTTTGAGTATCACAAGGGTGATTCTCATTTATTTCTGAAGAACAACCGTCAGGAATATCAAAAACTTGTTCTTCTATTGCCTCTGCATTATACTCCTCATCTACAGTAAACTCAAAAACATATGTTCCAGCAGCGGTGAGAGGATCGAGATTTGATAAATCTATAGTACCTTGACTTGTATACCCTGGATCTTCTGTCGTTGTAGCGATATCACCTGTGTTAGAAACTAATCCTAAATCTGAAGGTCCAGAAATCAATGTCCAGTTAGTGTAATCATTATTAGGATAATCATAAAGCACTCCATTTTCTGTAGTAAATTCTACATAATCATATAGATTAACACTTCCTAATGTTTCATCTGTAGTACAAAATGTTGCTTCATTTTCGTTTTGACTAAACGGTCTTACAGATTCATAAAATGTAAAACCTATGGTACTTGTCGCATCATTACAAACGGTAGACCTACTTTCTACAAAATATTGGTACTCGTAAGTTTGTGATCCAAACCTAGGGTTACTCATTACAAGATCTGCATACACCTGAGCAAGATTAATTACAGAATCTCCTGGACCCGTGATTTGACCTGTAGGGTCTGTCGCATCTAGCCATATTCCTTCTATATTTTCGTTTACTAGAAACTCATCTTCTAGTAAATCAATATCTCCATCATAATTACCAGCTATAAGTTCTGTATCACAGATATTAAATTGATTTGCAAATCCAGCAAAAGGCTCCCTAACCACAGATACTGTAACGGTTGTAGATTGCTCTGCATCACAAGGTGTTATACCTGGCACTGTATAAACTAGCTCAAATGTCTCTTCATCTACTAGCGGTGGACCCTCTTGATATGGAATGTTTACGTTAAGAAAACGGTTGCCACTTATAGAAACAAAGTTAGCACTCGACCCAGTATATGTCCACTCCCCATTGCTATGCGGACTAGGGTTAGAAAGCATAGTTTGAAACAAGTCAATCTCTGTAAACTGCATACACTCTGCTGGTGGAGCTGGTTGACATACCTGTAAGTTTATGGCACCATCCATCGTGTTTGCAACAGTTCCAGAATAAGGACCTAGTACGATATTAAATAAGTATTGCACATCTTCTGGACAGCCAGATGTACCGCTCAAAAATTCAAATTGATAATCTGTATCAAGTTCCGAAGAGCTATCAAGATCCCATAAATAAAGCTCACCAGTAACTACATCTAGGGCAAAGTTAAAGTTTGGATCAAACCACATACCATCTGCAGCAGTAATCGTTGTACCGCTCAGTGTAGAGAACTCTTCATATAGATTTATGATTCCATCTGGAGTACCGTTGTTATCACCGTCTACAACAGTCATATCACAAACAGTAAAAGTCTCTGTGTCACCACATTGTGCAAATGTTGTTGTAGTTACGGTTACAAAAAAGATAAGAAACAGGTATAATTTCCCCATAATTAGACTGGTTTAGTGTCGCAAATATAGGTGAGACCTCTATAAAAAACTCGTTATAGTGCATATTTATACAGCTGTACTACACTATTGTATGATTTATACTACAAAAAGCTATACATTATCTTCTATAAATTAGATTTTGTAAAGATGCGTGTAATACCGCTTTCGCGAAAGCGCAAAAAAAATCCCTTTAACTTCACGTCAAAGGGATTTCATTATATATAGTGTCTCAATAAATTACCGATTTTTGTTAAGCAAATATTTTACCTCTTCAAAATCTATACTTCGACTACACTTAGTAAATAGTACTTAACTTCTTCGAAGTCTATACTTCGACTACGCTCAGTACAGGCTACTTGACTTCTTCGAAGTCTACGTCTTCTACATCACTAGCAGTATCTCCACCAGCATCTGGTCCAGCTTGTGCATCTGGTCCTGGTTGCCCAGCACCATCTGCTTGCGCTTTGTACATCTCTTCAGATGCAACTTTCCAAGCTTCGTTGATTTTATCTAGTGCTGGAGTAATCGCGTCTACAGACTTAGTCTCGTAAGCTGCTTTAAGCTCTGCAAGTGCATCTTCGATAGGCTTCTTCTTATCGTCAGATAACTTATCACCAAACTCAGTAAGTTGTTTTTCCGTTTGGAAAATCATACCATCTGCCTCGTTTATCTTATCTGCGGTTTCTTTTGCTTTTTTATCAGACTCTGCATTTGCTTCTGCCTCTGCTTTCATCTTTGCAATTTCTTCTTCAGATAGTCCAGAAGATGCCTCGATACGGATATCTTGAGATTTTCCAGTTGCTTTATCTACTGCACTTACTTTAATGATACCATTTGCATCAATATCAAAAGTTACTTCAATTTGTGGTACACCTCTTTGTGCTGGTGGGATATCAGTTAACTGGAAACGACCTATCGTTTTGTTATCTGCCGCCATAGGGCGCTCACCTTGTAGTACGTGTATATCTACACTAGGCTGATTATCTGCCGCTGTAGAGAATACTTGTGACTTCTTAGTAGGTATTGTAGTGTTTGCTTCTATAAGTTTTGTAAATACGTTACCCATAGTCTCAATACCTAATGAAAGTGGTGTTACATCTAGTAGTAATACATCTTTTACATCTCCAGTAAGTACTCCTCCTTGTATTGCTGCTCCTACGGCAACAACCTCATCTGGGTTTACTCCTTTTGATGGTGCTTTACCAAAGAACTTCTCTACCGCTGCCTGTACTGCAGGGATACGAGTAGATCCTCCTACAAGAATAATCTCATCGATATCTCCTGTACTTAATCCAGCAGATTTAAGTGCTGTCTGGCAAGGCTCTATTGTTCTTTTTACTAGGTCGTCTATTAACGCTTCAAATTTTGCACGGCTTAAAGTACGTACTAAGTGCTTAGGCCCAGAAGCCGTAGCAGTTACATAAGGAAGGTTAATTTCTGTCTGTGTAGAAGAAGAAAGCTCAATCTTAGCCTTTTCTGCAGCTTCTTTAAGACGTTGTAAAGCCATTGGGTCTTTACGTAGGTCCATATCCTCATCTGCAATAAACTCTTCTGCTAGCCAGTTTATGATTTTTTGATCTACGTCATCACCACCTAAGTGTGTATCACCATCTGTAGATAATACTTCAAAAACGCCATCTCCTAGTTCTAGTATAGATACATCGTGTGTTCCTCCTCCAAAGTCAAAAACAACGATTTTTTGATCTGTATCTTTTTTATCAAGACCATAAGCAAGTGCTGCTGCTGTAGGCTCATTTATGATACGCTCTACTTTAAGACCTGCAATCTCTCCAGCTTCTTTTGTAGCCTGACGTTGAGAATCGTTAAAGTATGCTGGAACTGTAATTACAGCTCTTGTTACATCTTGTCCTAAGTAATCTTCTGCAGTTTTCTTCATTTTTTGAAGAGTCATCGCAGATAATTCTTGAGGTGTATATAAACGGCCATCTATGTCTACACGTGGTGTATCATTGTCACCTTTTACTACTTTATATGCTGCACGCTCTGCCTCTTTGCTAGATTCAGAAAACTTGTTACCCATAAAACGCTTTACAGAAGCGATAGTCTTTGTAGGGTTTGTTACAGCTTGTCTTTTTGCAGGGTCTCCTACTTTAATCTCACCACCTTCTACAAAGGCAATGACAGATGGAGTAGTTCTCTTACCTTCTGCATTAGGGATTACCGTAGGCTCGTTACCTTCCATTACAGCAACGCACGAGTTGGTAGTACCCAAGTCAATTCCTATTATTTTACTCATTATATATGTATTTAAGTGTTATTTAATTTTTTCAACACTCACAAATAGACAAGGAGTATGCCATCGGTCAAAGTATGACAAGGTGTCATTATTAAAAAATAAAGGTTTTAATTACGCTTTCGCGAAAGCGTAAAAATACATAGCACCACCCACTACTCTAATCAACCAACTATTAAACATCACAAAGCAAACATCTTACAAGCAACTACAAAAAGGGATTTCATATAATTTGAAATAATTTTAACGTAACTTTTGTTTAATAGTATTGTTGCAAGGTTAAACATAATGTATCTTTACATAAAACAACAAATATTATGGCAACTGTAAAGAAAACGACTAAAAAGACTACTGCCAAGAAGAAGACAGTAAACGCTCAAATGCTCATTACAGCATATATGGAGTATGTGCTAGAGCACGGAGAAGAACCAAAAACGATTTACAAGTTTTGTAAAGAGCACAATATAGAAGAAGCAGAGTTTTATAAATTCTTTGGCTCTTTTCAAAATCTTCAAGCAGGTATATGGAATGCTTTCCATACAAATACTGTAGGTGTGCTTCACAAAAACAGTGATTTTGAATTGTACACCAATAAAGACAAAATGCTCTCATACTTTTTTACAATGTTTGAGATGCTTACTGCAAACAGAAGTTATGTGCTTGTAGCACTAGACCAGCATAAAAATATGCTCAAAAATATGAGCCAGCTCAAGGAGTTGAGAGGTCACCTTACCTCTTTTGCAGCAGACCTTATAGAGGCTGGTAATGATGATAAAAATTATAAGATTACAAAAAATCCTGTACGTCTTTTTAAAGAAGGAGCTTGGGTACAGTTCTTATTCTTACTTAAATACTGGATGGAAGATAACTCTCCAGCCTTCGAAAAAACAGATGTGGCTATTGAAAAATCTGTAAATGCAATTTTTGACATTTTTGAAACCACACCGCTAGAAAGCATCATAGACTTTGGAAAATTTCTTTTTAAAGAAAATTTCACAATGGCAAAGTAGTACTATAAGTACGCACGAGGTTTTACCTCAACTCAACAAGATAATAAGCCCTATGGGCATCAATATATGAAAACAATAGACCACATACCTACTAACAAACTCCAGAGAGCCTCAAAGCTTGTAAAGACTGGCGTAAAGGTGGGTGCAAACTATGCAAAATATTACGGTAAGAAGGTCGTTAACCCATCGCTCACAAAAGAGCAACTTAATGAAGATAATGCCGAAGATATTTATGATGGCTTAAAAAGTCTAAAAGGTAGCGCACTTAAGGTGGCGCAAATGCTTAGTATGGAGAAAAACATTATGCCTAAGGCATATGTAGAAAAGTTTTCTCTATCACAATTTAGTGTTCCTCCCCTATCTCCACCTTTAGTGCGTAAAACCTTTAAAAAATATTTGGGTAAATACCCAGAAGATCTCTATGATACGTTTGCGGCTCAGAGTGTTAACGCGGCCAGTATAGGCCAAGTGCACCAGGCGACATTAAATGGGAAAAAACTTGCTGTGAAAATCCAATATCCAGGAGTCGCAGACAGTATCAGTAGTGATCTTGCTCTTGTAAAACCTATTGCAAAGAAGATGTTTAATCTTCAAGGCGAGGGTAAAGAAAAATTTTTTCAAGAGGTAGAAGATAAACTACTAGAAGAAACAGATTACAATCTAGAGCTAGCACAAAGTATCGCAATGACAGAAGACTGTGCTACCATACCTAATCTTGTATTCCCAAGGTACTATCCAGACCTATCTAGTGAGCGTATACTCACTATGGACTGGATGGATGGGGAACACTTAAGTGAGTTTGTAGCACATAATACAGATCAAGAAGCGGCAAACAAACTGGGACAAGCGCTATGGGATTTTTATATGTACCAGATGCATATTTTAAAGCGCATACACGCAGACCCTCACCCAGGTAACTTTATGGTAGATAAAGACCACAATCTTATTGCCATAGACTTTGGTTGTATTAAGCACGTACCGCAAGACTTTTACATACCTTACTTTGACCTTGCAGAACCGTCAAATATAAATGACCCTAATATTTTTAAGCAAAAATTATATGAGCTAGAAATATTACGAGATGATGATGATGCAGAGACCGTAAAGTTCTTCTCGGCACTATTTCACGAGATGCTCAGCCTCTTCACACAGCCTATGCATCAAGAAGAATTTGATTTTAGAGACAGTACATTTTTTGATCAGATTGCCGTATTAAGTGAGAAGTATAGTAAGGATACAGAAATACGTAAGATGAATGGTAATAGAGGTAGTAAACACTTCTTATATATAAACAGAACATTTTTTGGACTTTATAACTTGATGCACGATCTCAAAGCACAAATAAAGGTCAATAATTTTAAGAACTATGTACCCACAGACTCTGTGGCATAAAGGTTAATAATTGTGTTACTTTTTGTGACATGTTATTGGTTAGGTTGTTTTTTGAAAAGAGCGCTTTTAGTCGGGCGCTCTTTTTGTGTTTATATGTTATGCTGTGCGTGCATACTAAAATTATGAGAGACACTTTATCTACCCCTTAAGATAAAGTATATTTACACGCTGAGAGTTTTACGCTTTCGCGAAAGCGTAATTACCCTCAAACAATTTTCAAACACAGCTTATGTATAATTCTAAAATTACCGGACTAGGTAAATATGTCCCAGAAAATGTGGTGACAAATGATGATCTATCAAAACTGATGGATACTAATGATGAGTGGATACAAGAACGCACCGGAATAAAAGAGCGTAGACATATCAAAAAAGGAGATGGTAACTCTACCGCAAAGATGGGTGTAAAAGCAGCAACCATTGCTATAGAGCGTGCTGGACTTACTAATAAGGATATAGATATGATAGTCTTTGCGACACTCAGCCCAGACTATTACTTCCCTGGCTGTGGTGTGCAAGTACAGCACTTAATGGGTATGGAAACCGTACCTGCACTAGATGTAAGAAACCAGTGTTCTGGATTTATCTATGCACTTGCAACGGCAGACCAGTTTATAAAATCTGGTATGTATAAAAATGTACTGGTTATAGGATCTGAAAATCATAGTGGAGGTTTAGATTTTACCACTAGAGGACGTAGTGTGTCTGTAATATTTGGTGATGGTGCAGGTGCTGCAGTACTTTCTAGAGAAGAAGATACGACTAAAGGTGTATTATCATCTCACCTACACAGTGAGGGAGAGCACGCACTAGAGCTATCTCTTAAAGGACCAAGCACAGAGCAATGGGTACCAGAACTTATAGAGACTAACCCGCAAGAAGATATCCCTTACTACCCGTATATGAATGGGCAGTTTGTATTTAAAAACGCCGTGGTACGCTTTTCTGAGGTGATTATGGAAGGTTTACAGAAAAACAAACTTGATGTAACAGATATCGATATGCTTATACCGCATCAAGCTAACTTACGTATCTCACAATTTGTCCAGAAAAAGTTTAAGCTTAGTGATGATAAGGTGTATAATAACATCCAGAAGTACGGAAACACAACGGCTGCTTCTATCCCTATTGCCCTAACAGAAGCTTGGGAGAATGGGAAGATAAAAGAAGGAGATACTGTAGTGCTAGCTGCTTTTGGCAGTGGGTTTACGTGGGCCAGCTCTATTATAAAGTGGTAATATAACCTCGTATTGAGATTTTAATAAAAAAAAGTCCGCAGTAGTATGATACTACTGCGGACTTTCTTTTTGTGCTAGGTCTATAATTATTTCCAGCCTTTCTCTTTCACTAGGTTTGCAATGTGCATATAGTGATGCATACTGTGCCAGGCATATTGCCCTACATTTTGTTTCAAGTTATAGGTTTTATCACCTGCAGGGTGAATAAATGTTTTAGACAGTTGCTCATCTGTGAGCGTTCTTAATAATCGTACCAGTTTATAATGAACCACTTCAAGGTGACGTAGTGACCACTCTACTGGCATCCCTTCTAGATCTGGGAGTGCCGTCCAAGCATTTTCATCATAGGGTTTTATAACTGGGTTTTCTTCTGTGAGTGCCCATTTAAAACGCGTATAGCTGTTGTGATGACTATCTGCTAGATGATGTACTACTTGTCTCACGTTCCATCCTTCTGGTCTGTAAGGTGTGTTTAACTGCTCATCACTCATCTCGCTTGTCATATCTCGTAACTGAGCTGGCATTACTTCTAGAATGTTAATCCACTCTGTAAGCTTCTCGTTTGAGATATCTGTGGGCATCGAATATTTTCCTATTGGGTATCTTAACTTTTCCATAGTCTCAAAAATAGAAAAGTCTCTGCGCCTTTACACATAATTGTTATCACACCTTATTAACAACCACGAGGCTATGTAAATATAGAAGCTATTAAAAACAAAAAAGGTCTGGCATAACACCAGACCTTTTAAAACTATTATAAGTGTACTCCTTACTTTACAGCAACAAGCTCTACATCAAATACGAGTGTAGCGTTAGGTGGTATTACACCACCAGCTCCTGCACTACCGTAAGCTAGATCTGAAGGGATTACTAAACGTGCTTTATCTCCTACATTTAATAAAGCGATACCTTCATCCCATCCTGGGATTACTTGACCTACTCCTAGTTGAAAATCTATAGGTTGGTTTCTTTTAAAAGAACTATCAAAAACAGTTCCGTCAGGAAGTGCTCCTTTATAGTGTACAGAAACTGTTTTACCTTTTTCTGCTTTTACACCATCTCCTTTTTGAATAATCTGGTAGCGTAGTCCGCTTTCAGTAGTATCAAATCCTGTTGCTAGTGCTTCTATCTCTGCTGCTTGTGCTGCTCTCTCTTCTTCTATACGCTTAGCTCTAGATCCTTCAAAGGTTCTAAATGCTTCTACCGCGTTCCAAGCCTCTGCCTCTGCTCCTACACGTATGATTTCGATTTTTTCCATCTCATCACCTTGTGCTACGCTATTTACTACGTCTTGCCCTTCTACTACGTTTCCAAAAACAGTGTGCTTACCGTCTAACCAGTCTGTAGGGATGTGTGTTATGAAGAACTGAGTTCCATTTGTTCCTGGTCCAGCATTTGCCATAGATAATTTCCCTGGAGCATCGTGCTTAAGATCTGGATGAATCTCATCGTCAAATTTGTATCCTCCATCACCAGTTCCAGTTCCCAGTGGGCAACCTCCTTGGATCATAAAATCAGGAATGACACGGTGAAATTTTAATCCGTCATAGTAAGGTGTTCCTTGAGGTTTTTGAGAGTTCTCTAGGTTTCCTTCTGCTAGGGCAACAAAGTTTCCTACTGTTCCAGGAGTTTTCTCGTGCTCAAGCTTAAGTGTTATTTCGCCCTTTGGCGTATGAATTTTTGCGTAAATACCGTCTTGCATTATCCTTGTTTTTAATGAGGTGCAAAGATACTATTTACCTTTGGGAAGGCAAATGAGCAGGTTTAAAAATATACTAAGTTTAATATAATCTTAGCACTTACCTTAAAGACTGGTACTCTTATAATTACCTAGCAACCTCTATTACTTCAAGATTCTCAATGCGACCCTCGTGTATGGTAAACCTGAGCATTGTGCGCACTTTATGAAAACCGTGCTTCCCTATTGCACCCGGATTCATATGTAATAGTCCCAGTTTTTTATCTGGCATCACCTTTAAGATATGACTATGCCCGCATATAAACAGTTTAGGCGGTCGTGCATAAATTTCTTCCCTTATAGCAGGAGAGTATCTACCAGGATAGCCTCCTATATGAGTAATTAATACTTCTACGCCTTCACAAATAAAACGATTGTTAAGCGGGAATTCTTGTCGTGCTTCTGTGGTATCTATATTGCCATAAACGGCACGTAGCGGCTTTAATTTTTTAAGCGTGTCTGTTACTTTTAGATCACCTATATCACCCGCGTGCCAGACCTCGTCTGCCCATTTTACGTGGCCTAGAATGTGGTCATCTATATAACTATGTGTATCGCTAAGGAGGAGGATTTTTTTCATTTGAGTGCGCTTTCGCGAAAGCGTATATTTGCTACAAAAATACAACACGGTGCGCTATTTTATTGAGCTTTCTTATTTTGGAAAAGACTACCACGGCTGGCAGCGGCAACCTAATGCTGTTACCGTGCAAGAAACCATAGAAAAAGCACTGAGTACCATCTTAAGAAAACCTGTACTCATAATGGGTGCAGGACGTACAGATGCCGGGGTGCACGCTACGCAGATGTATGCCCACTTTGACTGGGATGATGATTTAAGTCTTGATAATAAATTAAAAAACCTCACCTATAAACTCAATAGGTTTTTGCCTCCAGACATTGCCATAAATCGCATTTTTAATGTGCGTGATGAGGCTCACACACGTTTTGACGCGACATCGAGATCTTATCTATATCGCATTGCAAAATGTAAAAATCCCTTTAGTACAGAACAAGCACACGCTATAGCATATGATATAGATCTAAGCCTTATGAATGAAGCAGCGGTAGCGTTACTAGATTATTCAGATTTTGAATGTTTTTCTAAATCAAAGACAGAGGTCAACACGTATCTTTGTGATATTACTAGAGCGCAGTGGCTAGAAACCGAAGATGAGTACCACTTCCATATTACAGCAAACCGATTTTTGCGCAATATGGTACGTGCCATTGTAGGTACATTACTAGAGATAGGTCAAGGCAAAAAACCTGTCTCGTGGATACACGAAGTAGTAAAAGGAAAGAGTAGATCACAAGCAGGGTCCTCTGTACCGGGACACGGCTTATATTTAACAGAGATTATATATCCAGAAACAATTTATATAAACAATGGGAGAGACTAAAGGAAAAGCTTTTGACACACAGTTGTTCAAACGATTACTTGCCTTTACGAAACCTTATCGTAGCAGGCTTTACATAGCCGCAGCGGGAGCGATTATCTTATCTGTTTGTGCAGCGCTACGCCCTTACTTTTTAAAGAACGCCATAGATCTAGGGATCTCACAACGCTCTGCCACAGACTTATTTTTTTACTTACGCCTTATGGCGGTTGTACTGGTAGGTGAGGTCGTTTTCCAGCTTATGTTTATCTACTTTTCAAACTGGATAGGCCAGCAGGTTATAAAAGATATACGTGTTAAACTCTTTGACCATATGCTTGGGTTCAAAATGCAATATTTTGACAAATCTGCAGTGGGTCGTCTAGTGACTAGAGCTGTAGGTGATATAGAGACCATCTCTAGTATTTTCTCACAAGGACTCTTTATGATTATTGCAGACTTACTTAAAATGAGCGTAGTCTTAGGTTTTATGTTTTATGAGAGCTGGAGACTCACACTTATTGTACTTGCGGTATTCCCCATTATATTATATGCCACCCGCGTTTTTCAGCGAGCGATGAAGCTTGCCTTCGAAGAAGTGCGCACACAGGTTTCTAACCTCAACACCTTTGTACAAGAGCGCGTGACAGGTATGAAAATTGTACAAATTTTTAATCGAGAAGCCATAGAGCACAAAAAATTTAATGCAATTAATAACAAGCACAGAGATGCCTGGAACAAGACGGTGTGGTATAACTCTATTTTCTTCCCTATTGCAGAGATTTGTACAGCCGTGACTATAGGTCTTATTGTGTGGTATGGCGGTCTTAAAGCAGCACAAAGTGATATTGTAACGATAGGTTTAATTACTGCTTTTATAAGTTACATACAGATGCTTTTTACACCACTACGCCAGATAGCAGATAAGTTTAACACCTTACAAATGGGTATGGTGGCCGCAAATAGAGTATTTACCATACTAGATACAGAGTCTTCTATTACAAATACAGGTACTCTAGAATTAAACGATGTAAAAGGTGTTATAGATTTTAAGGATGTACACTTCTCGTATGTACCCGGTGAAGAAGTACTTAAAGGAATATCGCTAGAAGCTGCTGCTGGAGAAACCATTGCTATTGTGGGCTCTACTGGTGCAGGCAAATCTACAATTATCAACCTGTTGAGTAGATTTTATGAGATAGATAGCGGGCAGATATTACTAGACGGCACAGATATAAAAGACATAAAGCTTACAGATTTACGTAAGGAAATTGCTGTGGTATTGCAAGATGTATTCTTATTTGCAGATACCATTCTCAATAACATCACGCTACAAGACCCATCTATCACAGAAGAGGAGGTTATAGAAAGTGCTAAGGCTATAGGCGTACATAAATTTATATCTAGTCTACCAGATGGATACCACTATAACGTAAAAGAGCGTGGCTCTATGCTCTCTAGTGGCCAGCGACAGCTTATTGCTTTCTTAAGAGCTTATGTAAGTAATCCATCTATACTTGTGCTAGATGAGGCTACCTCATCTGTAGATTCACACAGTGAGCAGCTTATACAGAAAGCTATTAAGAAAATAACAAAGGGACGTACCTCTATCGTTATTGCACACCGTCTAGCAACCATCAAAAAGGCTGACCAAATTATCGTGATGGAGAAAGGAAAAATCATCGAGCAAGGCACACATAAAGAGCTACTTAAAAAAGAAAACGGTCATTATCGCAATCTTTATGAAGTACAGTTTATGCAGGCTGAGGCAAGCTAAATCAAACTACACGTTACTTTGCAGAAATATCTCTGTCAAATGTAACGAGCGATACTTGCTCAGACTTACCCTTGAGAAGTTCATCTCCTACTTTTACCACTCTTGTGTTTTTAGGTAGTTTTTTAAGCAAGTCTGCAAAGGCTTTAGACGCCAGTATATCTACGCCTTTATCATTACACATACCTTGTATACGTGCTGTTGTATTGAGTACGTCTCCAGAAAATGCAATGTCACGCTTTATCTTGCCCAGCTCCCCTACCATTACTTGACCATAGTGAAAACCTACCTTAAAATCTGGTAATGCATTATAGCGTTTATAATAGCGTACAGATTTCTTATAGATAATATTTTTCATACGGTAATAGCAACGTAGCGCATTTGCGTTTTTAACACCGTTTTTCATCTTCCAGGTGATAACCACCTCATCACCCACATATTGATACACTTCGCCCTTTGTTTGCATTATAGCAGGAGCGATATCATTAAAAAAATCTTTGAGAAAGTTAAAATACTCTTGCTCGCCTAGCTTCTCTGCAATGCGTGTTGCATCTCTTATATCTGCAAACATAAAGATACGGGTTTCGTTTTTTGGCAAGAAGTAACGCCCCATCAAGTAGTCTGGAAAAACGCCTGGACCATACTTATCATTTATCATTAAAACGATAAGTGTGAGCAATACGATAAACAACCATATTACAAAGTTCTTTATAAATATGTGCTCTGTATAAAACTGTAATACTCTATCTAAAAGCTCTTGACTACCTACGGCTAGACCTAGCGAATCACTATAAAAATAATAAGCCCCTATGGTACCCACTACCATAGCAATCACCACATAAAGTATGGTGATAAAAATAAGCGCCTTCCAGAAGGCATACTTACGTAGCCAGAGCTCCATTATATTTACCGTAAAAATGCCACCAAAAAGTCCAGCAACGATAGACACAAGCAAGTTAGCCTTAAATGACACTTCCAAATCAAAATTAGACGTAAGCGCATTTGCAGATACTAGCGTCGCATAATCATACAAGAAAATAATATTTGATATAAGTGTCCACGCAAGCAAGATCCACAGTGCTCTACGCACATAAAATATGATCTCATTATTAGTTAACTCTTTTCTAAAAATCTTCATACTACAATATCTGGTATCAATATAGGTATACTCCTATCAGAATGGTCTACTTATTAAGAGAGATTTATGAAGTTTTAATAACGCTTTCGCGAAAGCGTACTCCTACTGCGGTCTATTTTTAATCATATCTGGAGTGATCTCCAGTATATCTTCAAGTCGCTTTACACTGTCCTGCTCAATAGAGTCTTTGACTTTCTTCTTTCTAGACATTTCTTCACCTTTTCTTTTACCCTGCTCAAAGGACTCTCTCATAATTTTTACAAATGACGATTCATTTTCTGTCGGTTGCCCATCATTTTTGAGAAGATTAAAAATAAGCAACCCACCAAAAATTCCGCCTACCACTGCGGTGATTGCTGTTAATACTACTCCAAACAATGCCGTTTTAAGTATAATCCCAGCTGCATCTAATTTAAAGAGTCTTTTAAGTACATAACCTATATAAAGAACAGCAAGTGGCATCCCAGCAAAACCTATAATTTGAAAAGCAGTCTCACTCCACATAAAACATATATATAATACTGAGGTTATCATAGCTGTATGTGAGTAGGCATATAAATAGATGACCAGATGCTCAACAAAATTATACTTCTTATAGTTCCAGAAAACAATTCTTGAGATAACTGCAAGTAGAGGTATTGCAGCAAAATAAAACATAGACTGGTAGTCTGTAGCTAGCTCTATCCACTCCTCTGCCCATCCCTCTGCAAATTCCTTTTGCATTGCGAGTTGTTCTGGGTCTGAAACGAACATTGTAGATGCATCTGCCTGCATACCTGTAAATACATCTGCAAAATAGTTTTTAAGTAAAAAACTATAAACTCCTGCAATGGTAAGTGCAATAGCAAAGTAACTGAATGCGGGTAAGTACTTCTTACGCATTCCGTTCATATAACCTCCTATAACCTCATCTGGGCGTGTAAACATCGCTACAAATGTTCTAAGAAAGGAGTTTTCCAGATTTAAAAAACGATCTACAAAATCTTCTATAAGATTACGCCAGGTGAGTCTATTATAAATACGTTTACCACCACAGTGCGAGCAAAAACGCTGGTCTAGGGCTATATACTCTGCACAGTTTATGCAGGTATCCTCTACTTTTAAAAGACTGTTTTGCTTCTTTAAAGCTTTTTTTTCTGCCCTGGAGAGTTTACTCATTTGATTGATTGATTTAGAATCACAATAATACTAAAATTACAAGTATGTTAAAGTCACTCTATACTATCTTGAGTTTTCTGTAATGGTATTGGCAAAGATTGTGGGGTAAGAGATTTAAGCCTTAGGCTATCTTGCTTTATGCTATCTCTCTTTGCTCTTCTTGGATCGTGAGATTTCTTTACAGATTCTATAAGCGGGTCAAAAGAACCTGCTGTATACATTGCTGTACCTATAATGGCACTTAACAAAATGCTGAAAGGGACTATAATTAACAAGAAAATACCTGTTTTAAGAACCAGACTTTTGATACTTAAATTAAACACGCGATACAAGACATATGCCGTGTAAAAAAACGGTAACGTAGATACAAACAGACTTACTATAATTTGCCCAGCAGCAGACCAGCCCGCAAGTATAAAAAGTACATTAGTTATAATTTGTGTTTGTGAGTATGCATAGAGATATATCACAATGTGCTCTATAAAATTTACCTCCTTATAATTCCAGAAAACAATTTTTGAAATCACTGCAAAAAATGGAATGTATAGAAAGCTTATAAAGGAGTTATAATCAAATATTAAATTTACAAGCTCCATCACACCATCACCTCCATTAGATTGTGCGCCGGCTTCTAGGCCTGTAAAGAATCCATTATACAGTCCATTTTCTGTATCTAAAAACCAATTTCTAAATAAGAAAATGTAAATACTCCCTATAGTAAGTGCCACCGCAAAGTAGCTAAAGGCAGACATATAGCGCTTTCGCAACCCACCTATATAACCATTTATAACATCTTCTGGCTTTGTAAAAAGGTCAATAAACGTTTTGAGAAAGACATTTTCTATATTGAGAAAACGCTCTGTAAAATCTTCTAGTAAGTTGCGTGTATTAAGCCTGTTGTGCATACGCTTTGCGCCACAATGAGAACAAAAGCGCTGGTCTAAGTCTAACGGAGTACCACAGTTTTTACAACTCTCTGAGATTACAAGCAGCTCTCGCTTTTGCTTCTTAGGCGTTTTTGCTTTTGCCTTTTTAGGGAGCTTTTTAGACTTTTTATCTGCCATTGTTTACGTAAGTTCTGTCTCTAGTAGTATGCGTAAATCGTCTATCGTTTTATAGAGTACAAACTCTCCGTCCTTTATATAGCTTATTGCACCAGACTCCTCACTCACTACCAGTGCGAGCGCATCTGTCTTTTCTGTAATACCTACGGCAGCTCTGTGTCTAAGTCCAAAACGTAGTGGGATGTCACGCTCTTGTGTTACGGGTAATATGACTCTTGTAGCTGTAATTTTATTTTCTTCTATAATCATCGCCCCGTCGTGTAGGGTTGAGTTTTTATAAAAAACACTTTCTATAATAGGTCTGTTTACTTCTATCTCCATCCTGTCTCCCGTATCTTTTACAAACTCTAGACTGGTATCTCTTCTTATGATAATAAGTGCTCCCGTTTTTGAAGCAGCCATATTCTCGCAAGCAGTGAGAACTGCATTAAGATCTAATGCCAGTGTACCTTCCTTTTTAGAAAAATTAAAGTTTTTAAAGAGCCCGCCCTTAGTGAGGTTTGTACTCCCTATGAGGAGTAAAAATTTACGTATCTCCTGCTGGAAAACGACTATAAGCGCAAACATTCCCACACCTATAAACTGCCCCAAGATGGTGCTAAGCATCTCCATCTTAAGCAAGACGGTAAGTTGCCAGATCAAGTAGATGACTACAATACCTATAAAAATGTTAATCGCAACCGTACCTTTTACCAGTCTATAGAGGTAAAACATTAAGATGGCTACGAGTAAAATATCGATGCCGTCTAGGATGCGTAAATTTTCTAAGATTTCCAAAAATGTGAGATTTACGTAAAAATAGCAGAAATAGCCTAAGCACAAAATACTAAGCCATAAAAAGCGAGGATAATAATTACTCAATTATATGACATCAAGTTTAATAGTATGCCTACACTTACGTTTTCATTCTTAACGATCACTGCAATTAATAGTGGTTTTGAGTGCGCTTTCGCGAAAGCGTACCAAGTAACTCTCCCCTACTATTTCCACTTAATGTTGCAACCCATACTTGGTTTTTGCAGTGTTGCTTGTGGCTTGCTGTTAAAGATATTATCTAGAGCCTCTCTCAGGTCTCTGCCGTTTACCGGGATGCCATTACCTGGCCTACTGTTATCTAGCTGCCCTCTATACACAAGGCGATTATCTGGTCCAAAAACAAAGAAATCTGGCGTGCAGGCAGCATCATAGTTTTTTGCCACCTCTTGTGTCTCATCAAGTAGATACGGAAATGTAAAGCTGTTTTTACGAGCATTTGCCCACATCATCTCTGGACCATCTTGCGGGTATGCTACAATGTCATTACTACTTATCGCCACAAAGCCAAAACCGAGCACACGATAATCGTTTGCGATGCGCACAATCTCATCTACCACGTGTACTACAAAAGGGCAATGATTACATATAAACATCACCACTGTGCCGCGCTCACCCTTAATATCGTGATAACTGCAAAGCTGGTTTGTAACCGTATCAAGCAGTTGAAACTCTGGAGCCTTTGTACCTAGCGGTAACATATTAGATGGAGTAAGTGACATATAATTTCTTTTGTAATCTTAATAATTAACACCTGCACTATGTAGGTGTTCTCATACTGTATGATAAGACGCAACAATATGCTAGACGTTACGTATAATCATAGCTAAAATAAAAAAACCACCTTTTCAAAAATGAAAAAGGTGGTTTACATCAATGTGCTGTGCTAGGCACTCTCACATTATTTAATCATCTCATAAGAGCGTTTTATAAAGCTAGTAAGCTCTTCACCCTTAAGTAGATTTTGAGATAGTTTTGCAAGGTCAAAAGACTGCGTGATCAGACGTTTTTTAGTCTCATCTGTATCTGCATTGAGTATTTCTGTCACCAGCTCGTGGTTACCATTTACTACTAGGTTGTACATCTCTGGCATATTACCAAACATATTCATACCTCCGCCACCACCGGCTTGTTGCATCTCCTTCATACGGCGCATAAACTCTGGCTGTGTAATAATAAATGGTGCAGCATTACTATCCATCGCTTCTACTTGTACCGTATAAGACGTGTTTGCAATAGCATCTGTAATTGCTGTTTTTACAGTCTCCTTCTCTTCGTCAGAGAGTTTTGAGATTTGCTCTTCGTCCTTTTTGATAAGGTTATCTATATGATCACCATCTACACGTACAAAAGTTACGTTTTCTTTGCTAGTCTCTAGCTTCTGGATTAAGTGAGATACAATAGGAGAATCTAGTAATAACACTTCATATCCTTTGTCTTTTGCGCTCTGTATGTATGAGTGCTGTGCATCTGTATCACTTGCATAAAGTACAACAGTCTTCCCGTCTTTATCTACTTGGTTTTCTTTGATTTTTGCTTCAAGCTCTTCCCAAGTAAAGAAGGTATTATCTACTGTAGGGTATAGTGCAAACTTATCTGCCTTCTCAAAGAACTTATCTTCAGATAACATCCCATACTCTATAACGAGTTTGATGTCATTCCATTTCTTTTCAAAATCTTCTCTGTCGTTATTAAAGAGTGACTTAAGCTTATCTGCCACCTTACGAGAGATGTAACCAGATATTTTCTTTACTGCTCCATCTGCCTGTAAGTAACTACGAGATACGTTAAGTGGGATGTCTGGAGAGTCTATCACTCCACGTAGCATCGTTAAGAATTCTGGCACGATACCCTCTACGTTATCTGTAACAAAAACTTGGTTTTGATATAACTGTATGCGATCCTTCTGCATATTCATATCCTGCCCAAGTTTTGGGAAGTATAAGATACCTGTAAGGTTAAAAGGATAATCTACATTGAGGTGTATATTAAATAATGGCTCGTCAAAGTTTGCTGGATACAACTCCTGGTAGAAGTTTTTATAATCTTCTTCTTCAAGATCTGCTGGTTGCTTTGTCCAGGCTGGGTTAGGGTTGTTTATAATATTATCAACCTCTTGTGTAGGAGCTGGATCTTCTTCCTTTGCATCTTCTGGCTTAGGAAGCGTCTCTGTTTTCATACCAAATTTAATAGGCACTGGCATAAACTTGTTGTACTTAGAAAGCAGTCCCGCGATGCGTCCTTCTTCGAGAAACTCTGTACTATCTTCTGCGATGTGTAAGATAATCTCTGTACCGCGCTCTGTCTTATCTGCCGCTTCTAGTGTAAAGTTAGGACTACCATCACACGTCCAGTGTGCTGCTGGCTCATCTTTATGTGATTTTGTAATAATCTCTACCTTCTCTGCCACCATAAATGCCGAGTAAAAACCAAGACCAAAGTGCCCTATGATTCCTGTATCTTTTGCACCATCTTCATACTTGTTTAAAAACTCCTCTGCTCCAGAAAATGCAAGTTGGTTAATATACTTCTCAACCTCTTCTTGCGTCATACCAAGACCTTGATCTATGATATGAAGCTTCTTCCCTTCCTTGTCTATTTTTACTTCTATCTGAGGATTTCCATACTCAGCACTAGACTCACCTATTGAGGTAAGGTGTTTTAACTTAAGGGTTGCGTCTGTTGCGTTTGAGATAAGCTCACGTAAGAAAATCTCGTGATCACTATATAAGAACTTCTTAATAAGCGGAAAGATATTCTCTACCGATACATTAATTTTTCCTGTTGACATTGTATATATGTTTTAAAGTGTAAAATTTGAGTCTTGCTTAAAGCGAAAAAAGTACCACAATGCGATATGTGACAAACTGACATTTTACGACAGTACTTTATAGAGATTACTGTCTAGTAGCAATGGCTTTATGAAGTGCTGGTGAGGTGGGTTATTACGCTTTCGCGAAAGCGTAATAAAAAGAAACCCCAGCATCATAATGATACTGGGGTTTATATATAAGTGTATGTTTATGCTATTATAAACTAGCAGATAAATTTTCTAATGAAGGCTTTTTAATCGCTTCTATATTTGACACATCATAGCCAGAAAAACGCTTCATATAGCTACGTATACTTGTACCAAAGGCATCTTGAAAACCAGTAGCTCCACCAGAGCGTAAAAACTTCTTTACACTACCAGGCCCAGCAAGGTGTGCTGCTGCAAGTATACCAGACTCGGTAACGCGCACGCCAGAAATCCAGCGACCTTCATATCGTTTTATATCACGGCGTAAGACCCATTTATTACGAGAGGCATTAAGTAAAAAGGCTTGCTCTTGCAATACAGGATTCTCTAGAAACTCAGAGCCATCTTGAATACCTAAAAGATCTAATGTAGATACACCAAACTGGTACTTACCTAGATATCCAAATCTGTTTATAGTAAGGTAATCACCGCGAGATTCTTTAAAAGCAAGTGCTTCTTTAAAACCGGTATAATTTTTACCAGTAAGCGGTGTAGGGTTAAATACAAAAGGGGTTTGAATCGTCTCCTCCGGAAGAGGAACACTAAAGTCCATAGCTATACCATCTGTGGTATAGTGAGAAAAATCATATGTTTTTTCTGATTTGTTTGACACTATCAGAATACCTAACATAAGAGGCAATACAGTAACTTTTATCAAGTTCCTAACCATATAAATACATTTCGACAGCCAAGAAATTACTATTTAAATTTCTCTTAGGGTGCTATCTGTTTCGGCGCGCAAAAATACAACCTTTAAAGATTACCAGAAAAACTTATTTTAATTTTTTAGCAAAACTTTATGAGTCACTGATTTTATGACACTTACACTCACAAAATAAGTTCAACTATAACGTTTTAGCATATTTTAATGTAATTTAATACAAGTATAAAATTACTTAAAACGTCAATTGTCACATACTACAACGCAAAAATAATTCAGAAAATACAACCAACTCTAAGGTATAACACCATTTTAACATACGGGCATCTACCTGTTTTTGCACCTCTCTAAGCTCGGGTATAAAAAAACCCAAACACTAGGTTTGGGTTTATATCATTTTATGAGATGCTATCTTAACGATGGATCTTCTTGCTGTTTATCCACCTTCTATATGCGGCACTATTTGCATTATGTTGCGATAGTGTCTTTGCAAACTTGTGATAGCCAAAATTTTCTACATCTGCCACAAAGTAATAGTAGTTGTGCTTCTCTGGGTTAAGAACCGCCTGTATTGCTGTTACGTCTGGCATAAATATAGGTCCTGGTGGTATCCCTCTATTTCTATACGTGTTATAAGGAGAGTCTGTCTCTAGGTCTTTATAGAGTACACGCTTTATCACCATATCCCAGTCATTTTTAGTGCGCTTTACGGCATATATAACGGTAGGGTCTGCGTCTAGTTTTATTCCTTTTTTAAGTCTATTAAGGTATACGCCTGCTACTCGTGGTCGCTCATCTGTCTTTGCGGTTTCCTTCTGTACGATAGATGCAAGTGAGTACACCTCTGCTGGTGTGAGGTTTAATTTTTCGGCTTTTGCGAGTCTGGTTTTATTCCAGAATTTTTTGTGCTCACTAAGCATTCTCGCTCTAAAATCTTCGGCGCTGGTGTTCCAGAAAAATTCATAGCTGTTAGGAATATACATAGTAAGTGCCGTGTCCTTATTAAAATCGTGCTCACGTAAAAAGTTTACATCTAGCATTGCATTAATAAGTGAGGTACTGTCTGCCTCTATCTGTGTAGCGATACGGCCGGCCATATCCTCTAGGCGCTCTTGATTATTAAAAGCCACCTTTACAGGCGCATTTTTAACACGAATGGTATTAATAATATCATTATTACTCATACCCTTCTTAATGATATAGTGACCCGGTTTTACGTTAGACACATATCCCTTTTTCTGAGCGACAGATGCAAATGCATCTACATCTTTAAGTAATGGCGTAAGCTCTGCCGTTACATCATTAAAATCTGCTCCCGTAGGGATGTATAAATGAGCGCGCTCATTATTAAACGCTGTGTTATCAGAAAAAATAGCGTCGTAAACCGTGTAGGCAAAAATACCGCCTACTACTACGCCCACTATCCCGATGATTAAAAGTATTCTCTTGATGTACATTTATAATATGTGTTGATATAATAATTCGTTTGTAAATGATTCTTCACCTGTGGTGAGGTCACGCCTGCGTCTCCATTCTTTTTTTACACCCACAAGCTCAAACCCTGCTTTTTCAAAAAGTGCTATGCTTGCTTTATTCTCATCTCCTATGTTTGCATATAACTGGTGCATATGGAGATGTGTCTTTGCATACTTTTTAAGTAAGGCTATCGCCTCACTAGCATATCCCTTGCGCTTTTCTGTTTCTGTTGCAATCACAACGCCCACTCCCGCACGTAAATTATGAGGATCAAAGTCAAAGAGGTCTATAAGACCCAAAAAAGCTCCAGAAGTTACATCACAAATAGCAAGACGCAACTGTCGCATCTCAAATATATCTTTGTGCGCATTTGCCAGGTATTCTTTAAGTACAAACTTTGAGTAAGGCGCTAGCGTCTCCCCTACAAACCAGAGTGCCTCATTATTTTCTATCTCATAAAGTGCCTCTAGATCTTCTAGCTCTAGCGCTCGTAAAGCCGTACGTGTACCTCGTAGTGTTAACATTGCCACTCCCCTTTAAAAACAAAGGTCGCAGGACCTATAAGATATACATCTGTATAACCCATCGCCGTTTTTGTAAAAGACACCGCTAGTTTACCACCCTCTACATCTAGTTGTATGTTATTTTTTGAAGTTACACCATTATTATGTGCTGCAATTGCCACGGCGGTAACTCCCGTACCACAGCTCAAGGTCTCATCTTCTACACCACGCTCATAAGTGCGCACGGCAAAGTGACCATCGTCTAGCTCTTGCACAAAGTTTATATTACTCCCAGCCTCTCCATAAAGCGCTCCATAACGTATGGCTGCACCTTCTTCTTTTACCGCAACGGTTTTTACGTCACTCACCATTTTAATGTGATGTGGCGATCCGGTATCTAGAAAGCTATATTCTGGTGTTGTTTTAATTTCTGCAACATCTTGCATTTTAAGGTGTACAATTCCATCCCTTACGGTGGCCTCGTGCATTCCATCTACCGCTTCAAAGGTAGCGTGGGTATCTATGAGTGATAACGCTTTCGCGAAAGCGACCAAACATCGCCCACCATTACCGCACATACTACTCTCATTACCATCTGCATTATAATACACCATTCTAAAATCTGCCGAAGGGTGACTTTCTAGCAGCATTAAACCATCTGCCCCTATGCCAAATTTACGGTCACAGAGTTGTGCAACAAGTTTGGTATCATCTTTGGGAAATATATCTAGACGGTTATCTATGATTACAAAATCATTACCGGTGCCTTGATATTTTGAAAAAGAAATTGTCATTTATGCTCAATATAAGCGACAAAAGTAGCAAATATCAAACTCCTTTTTGATGTTAAATGCCAGTTAAATAGAAACCGACAGAATACTAAATTTTTAATTTTAACGATTATTGATAAAATGCTAAGGACTATGAAAAAAATCGGAGGAACATTCTTAATCGCCTTACTAGCCGGCGCAATAACGCTAGGATCTTATAAATTATTTATAGAAGAGCCTACACAAGTAGTCTCAACCCCAGTACAGACCCAAACCACCCCTGCCTATACCCCTGTAAATTATGAAGCACTCGCGGCAGCTGCCAGCGGTGTAGATTTTACAGAAGCGGCAGAGCGCACGGTAAATGGTGTGGTGCACGTAAAAAATGTACAAGTGTACAAGCAACCGCGCAATATGATGGAATATTTACGTGGTGGCGGGCAAACTAATAAAGGCATTGTAGGTGCCGGTAGTGGTGTGATTATCTCTGGAGATGGATATATTATTACAAATAACCACGTGATAGATGGCGCCTCTGAGGTAGAGGTCACGCTTAATAACAATAAAACCTTTATGGCAGAAGTGATAGGCAAAGATGCAAAGGCAGATATTGCCATCCTTAAAATAGATGCTGGTGAGGAGTTGCCTTATATCCCCTTTGGCGATAGTGATGCTACAAAGGTGGGAGAATGGGTACTTGCCGTAGGTAACCCTTTTAACCTTACCTCTACCGTTACCGCAGGTATAGTCTCTGCAAAGGCTAGAGATATAGATGAGCGTGATGCAAACTTCCAGTCTTTTATACAGACAGATGCGGCTATTAACCCTGGTAACAGTGGTGGAGCACTTGTAAATATTTTTGGTGAGCTGGTAGGGATTAACACGGCCATCACCTCACAAACGGGATCTTATGTAGGGTATGCCTTTGCCGTACCGTCTAACAATGCGCGTAAGATTATGGAAGACATTATGCAATATGGCTCTGTACAAAAAGGAATACTAGGTGTTACTGGAGGCACCCTTAATGCTGCCATTGCAAAAGATCAAGATCTTAACACTACACAAGGCTTTTATGTAGCCAGTGTAGAGTATGAGAGTGGTGCAGAGCAAGCAGGTATCACCACTGGTGATATTATCAAGAAGCTTGATAATGTAAATATCACTAAGTTTTCTGACCTCTCTGGATACATTAATACCAAACGACCTAATGATATTATACAAGTAGAGATTTTACGAGATGATGAACTTATGACCCTACCCGTAAAACTAGTAAAGTCTGTCACTTTTGACATAGAGCGACTAGGGATACAGGTTAAAAATGCCTCTCCAAAAGACCTTGACAAGTACAAAGCCAAAAATGGTGTTGTGATAAGCGATAAGTTAGGGGAGTCTATGAAACGTTATGATATTGTAGGTTATGTAATTTCTGAAATAGATGATATACCCGTTAACTCTATAGATGACGTAAAAGAAATATTTAAAAATAAAAGCCCAAACGAGCCTGTAAGCATTGTTTTTAATGACAAAAGAGGCGAGCGCAACCGCTTTATTTTTGACTAAGCAATACACGCTTTAATATTATAACCCTTTCAGTTTCTGGAGGGGTTATTTTTTTGTGTGAGAAATTCATTTACGAAAACGTTTGAGTAACAGACAGAAATGGCTACTTTTGCACAAAATTTGAAAAATTACGCTTTCGCGAAAGCGTACAAAAAAAACAATGTAACGTTTAGTATCTTACTATGAGTCAATCAGAAACATACGAAAAAGAACTTTCCTTTCAAGCAGACCGCCGAAGAGCCACTGTAGAATTTATTAAAATAGCTAGCGACCTATGGTATGACAATGCTATAGAGCTTGTTTTATTTAGAAACCAAGTGATGGATCGCAACGTGAGTCAGATTTTAGACCTACACGAGTATGCAGGAGCCTTTGTAGGGAAGCCTATCTCTATATTTGATAGTGTAGAGATTGCGCAGGCTATAAAGCAACTAGACTTGCCACCATCTAAGCTAGATATAGGTAAACTTACGTATGAGTACCACCTAGAAGAAAATGAAAACGCAACGAGCTTTATTGCACAACGCCTTAAACCTGCACAGCAGGCAGCGCCTATTGAGCCTAAGGATGTGGTGCTTTACGGTTTTGGCCGTATAGGGCGTCTTGTAGCCAGAGAGCTTATGACACGCACGGGTAAAGGTAGCCAGTTACGCCTAAGAGCTGTGGTTACAAGAGGTAAGATAGATACCGGTATACTTGAGAAAAGAGCAGGTCTTCTTAAAAGTGACTCTGTACACGGTGACTTTACAGGTACTGTCTCTGTAGATGTAGAAAATCAAGCCCTCATTATAAACGGTACTACGGTAAATATTATAAGTGCAAATGCACCAGAAGATATAGACTATACCGCTTATGGTATAAAAGATGCCCTTGTGATAGATAACACGGGTGCCTTTAGAGATAAAGAGCAACTAAGCAGGCACCTAGTAAGCAAGGGTGTGGCAAAGGTATTACTTACCGCTCCCGGTAAAGGAATCCCAAACATTGTGCACGGTGTAAACCACCAAGAGCACAACCCAGATGAGGTACAAATCTTTAGTGCAGCATCTTGTACTACAAATGCAATTACACCTATTCTTAAAGCCATAGATGACACCCTAGGTGTACAAACAGGTCACCTAGAGACCATACACGCATACACAAACGACCAGAATCTGGTAGATAATATGCACAGTAAGTACCGCCGTGGTAGAGCCGCTGCTCTTAATATGGTGATTACAGAAACTGGTGCTGGCGCGGCAGTGAGTAAGGCGTTACCACATTTTGAAGGGAAGCTTACCTCAAACGCGATACGTGTACCTGTGCCTAACGGATCTCTAGCAATACTTAACCTTGAGCTTACAAAAGAGACAAGCATAGAAGGGATAAACACACTTCTTAAAAAGTATGCACTAGAGGGTGAGCTTGTAGAGCAAATTAAGTACTCTATAGATAATGAGCTTGTGTCTAGCGACATTATAGGCTCATCTGCCCCTAGTATTTATGACAGTAATGCCACTATCGTACGTAAAGATGGTAAAAACGTACTTCTTTACATCTGGTATGATAACGAGTATGGATACAGCCACCAGGTGATACGCCTTGCAAAATACATTTCTAAAGTACGTAGGTTTACGTATTACTAGAATGAGACGTTCTTCCATTAAGTATGTGATTGTAACATACTTTTTAAGTAAAGCCATCTTTATAAGATGGCTTTACTGTTTTTAAGAAGTGAGATATATGTTTAAGTAGGTTGTGTAGCTAGTTTGTTTGTTTTTACGCTTTCGCGAAAGAAAATAAAAGATGCAATACAAGTAAACCTGCTAGTGATTGAGATAGCCAACTGTGAGAGTTGTGTTAGAAAACCAAAACATTCGTTTATACGCCGAAAATCGAGATTGGTAAAAAACCGTCAAAACATTCGTTTATACAACTAGTATGGGTATGATAAGTATTAAGTTTTTAATAACTTGCGTTTATATATACGTGGCGGCTGATTGCCCAAGGGCTCACAGTTCACGACAAAATAAGCCACACAAAAGGCAGTTGCATTCTTGGTTATTACCGCAATCGTATGGCTACGCTTCAAAATCGGTTTAAGAGCGATTGTATGAGCTATAATCAAGGATTTGGTACAGGTAGATCATAGAGCAAATCTGCTAGGATTTTAAAGCTCCCACCCTACTCAATCAGCCGCCACAGGCCACTACTCAAAAATGCCTAAAGGTTGCAAATCTCAATTATAGAAAGCTCAGACGTAGTTGCAACCAGCCACAACTATTACATAACGCGAATACGACATTTTTGAAAGCTCTATGCGCGGCGACAGATTCACAAATAAGTGTATATTTAGACAATCAATTAAAAAACAAATAAATACAGGCTATCCAGCAAAATGCCGCACTCGCTTTATGTAGTGGCCTGTTGTGCGTCATTTAAGAAAAACTGTGAGATACAAGAAAATCAGAGGTTTAAAAAGAAAGGTAGCTAATATTCAGAATTGGGTAAATGGATATTCGGAATTGAATATTGGACATCTGACTGAACACAAATATGAATATGCAAAAGTATATGTTGACCCTTGGGACAATTTGACTTTGACAGACAGCCAAATTCCTGAACCAAAAGGAAAAGCTAAAAAAGAAATTATAAACGGACTTGAAAAAATCTATGACAGTTGGAAAACTGAATTGGAAAAACTAAACAAACCGTATTATTTAAAAATTTGGCTTTACGAACCAAGGATTTCAAAATCTCAAGTGGTCTGTGCAATTGATGACAAAATTGAGTATTACGAAAACATATTTGAAAAAGCGGATTTTAAAGAAAATAGCTCATCATTTACCAATCAAATAAGTTCTGATTTTAGTTGGCAACCGAATATTGACGAAGAGCCTTATTGGGAAAGTGATTTGCTTTGGCCTATTGACCAATACGAACGAATTGAAGACAGTTATTCGGACAGAAGACTTTTGACCAAATTGAAAAAAGGGAATTATAAGAATAAAGAAATTGACAGCCCAAACGGAAATAAAGACACGATATATTTCTTGCCAAAAGGTAAAATTTGGGATGGAGAAAAATAAAAACGAACGCACAACAATGTATAAAAATAATTGCTAGATTAGTGCTCAAACAAAGGTAGTTGCGCGTTTGCTACATCTGATTTTCCTGCGGAAAATCCTCGCACGCAAACCCGCAACTATTCTTATACGAGACCGTGGCGGCTGATTGCCCAAGGGCTCGCAGTTCACGATAAAATAAGCTACACAAAAGGTAGTTCCATACTTGGTGATTACCGCAATCGTATGGCTACGCTTCAAAATCGGTTTAAGAGCGATTGTAAGAGCAAAAAATCAAGGTTCTGGTACAGATAGATCATAGAGCAAACCCGCTAGGATTTTAAAGCTCCCACCCTACTCAATCAGCCGCCACCTTATGCCTTCCTCTCGGTCGTTCCTCACTCGTCGGAGGCAGGACTCAAAAATGCCTAGGGCATACATCTTAATTATAGAAAGCTCACACGTAGTTGCAAGAGTGCATTCCTCTCGGTCGTTCCTTCCTCGTCGGAGGCAAGAACTATTACATAACGCGAATTTATGCCTTCCTCTCGCTACGCTCGTCGGAGGCAGGTTTGAAAGCTCTATGCGCGGCGACTAATCCAAAATTCATTGTATATTTAGATCAAACAAATCAAGACCACAAAGTAAAGCAAACCAGCAATCCCGATAGCTATCGGGAGCCGCACTCGCTTTATGTAGTGGCCTGTTGGCTACAATTTGAAAATTAGCATAATTATAAAAAACATTGGAATATTTTAAACCTAAATATTTTGAAACATACAATCAAAAAACCATCTATGAATATTTGGGAATAAAGCATTTCAAAAAATATTTGATTACTGATGGAGATTTAGTTAGAAAATGGAGAAACGTAAAGCAGATTAATTTAAATCGAAACAGTAGAATATTAGAATTACAGAAAGCAGAAAAGGAAACAAGAAAATATGAAATAATACACTTGATTTTCATTTTGGTTAGTGTACTGATTGTTGTTTTTAAGTATGACCAGTTATCGGTCGTACAATGGATATTGATAATTGCAATTAATTTATATGCAAATGTTTACCCAATATTTCTGCAACGATATAACAGAATTAGAATATTGAGAATTTTAGAAAAAAAATAAAAGTGTTAGTGGAACTAAAGCGGAATTGAATATTAAAACCTAAAATCAAAACAAAATTCTAAACCGAACTAAAAATAAATTGGAACGGAACTGAAAAAAATGAATAAAAAAACTGTAGCCAACAATGTATAACCGCAATTACGGCGGATTCGACTACGTCCGAATCCACTCGGAATTGCTAAAGCCAGTTCTAAACTGAAAATTAACGCATACAAACCCGTAACTGACGGTTATACGAAACCGTGGCGGCTGATTGCCCAAGGGCTCGCAGTTCCCGATAAAATTAGCTTCACAAAAGGCAGTTGCATACTTGGTAATTACCGCAATCGTATGGCTACGCTTCAAAATCGGTTTAAGAGTGGTTGTAAGAGCAATAATCAAGGATCTGGCACAGATGGATCATAGAGCAAAACTGCTAGGATTTTAAAGCTCCCACCCTACTCAATCAGCCGCCACCTTGTGCCTTCCTCTCGGTCGTTCCTTCCTCGTCGGAGGCAGGACTCAAAAATGCCTAGGGCATACATCTCAATTATAGAAAGCTCACACGTAGTTGCAAGTGTGCATTCCTCTCGGTCGTCCCTCACTCGTCGGATGCGAGAACTATTACATAACGCGAATTTATGCCTTCCTCTCGCTACGCTCGTCGGAGGCAGGTTTGAAAGCTCTATGCGCGGCGACAGATTCACAAATAAGTGTATATTTAAACAATCAATTAAAAAACAAATAAATACAGGCTAACCAGCAAAATGCCGCACTCGCTTTATGTAGTGGCCTGTTGTGTGTAATTTAATGCACCCAAAATTATGACTTTAAAAGAAATTTTCCCAAAAGCTACTTATTCTGAACCAAAGTTTTTTTTAATTCCCCAAATCGAAATGGAACTAGAATTGAAAATGCCCCAAAAACTCAAAAAGCTTTATCTGGAAACTGACGGATTTAGAGAAAATATTGGCAATTCTAAATATCTTTTTTCACTCAAAGATGATGATGGAATAGGCTCTTTACTCAGTACCACCAAATTTTTTCACAATGAAAAAATCTTTCCAGATATTCATAAATATATTTTTTTTGGTAGTTCAAGTGCAGGTGAATATTGGGCAATAAATACACAAAATTCTACAGTTATCTCTTATCATTATAGTATGGGAAATGAATTTGAAAAGTTGGATAACGATATTGTTGAACTCTATAAAAAGGACTATAGCTTATATAATTTATAAATGTCTAAAAAACTAGACACAACAATGTTTGAGTATAATATAAGAAACACAAATTATGTCAATATTCAAGATTTTTTTTGGAAGAAATAAAAACTTTGATTTTAATAAAGATATTAAAACTGTTGAAAAAGAAAAGCTCTTACCAAATAGTAAAGCTCACGGATTCCCAATTCATAGAAGATATCGAGAAAAAATAGTCAACAAAATAGTTGAGATAGATGCAAAGGAATTCGTTGGTTCATTTTTAGAATGTCATTTTATAGATTGTAAAATAAAAATTCGTTGCTCTGCCAAGTATACCTATGTCTTAACAAACAAATGCATATTCGAAAATTGTCTTATTTGGGCACATACAAAACAAATTGGCGGTAATTGGAATCCTAAATTTAAAAATTGCTCATTCAAAGGACGTTTTGAATTAAGGTTTGAGAATAAATTATTCAATTGTGACTTTTCTCAAGCCAAAATAAGTTCAGTTGGTCTACTTGAAAATAATACTCTAGATGAAATTACTGGAGTGAATTATCCTATTGTTGCTATATCAGATTTAAAAAACAATTTGCAAGAATTAGATAAAATTGAAACACCTGACACTTTTAAAGACATTATTTGGGCGAGTAAGAGATTTTCTGGACTATTAATTATAAATATCGAAGAATTTACATCTGAACCAAATAAATTATGGAATTCAATGAAACACTTGGAATTCATAAAAACTACACACAACATTGTATAAAAATAATAGCGCATTAATCGCTAAAATGAAAGTAAGTAAATATAAAAAAGGTCTGTGTTTAAGCGAAAAGTTAGTGCGTGAAAATCCGCTACTATTCTTATACTAGACCGTGGCGGCTGATTGCCCAAGGGCTCGCAGTTCACGACAAAATAAGCTTCACAAAAGGCAGTTGCATACTTGGTGATTACCGCAATCGTATGGTTACGCTTCAAAATAGGTTTAAGAGCGATTGTAAGAGCTATAATCAAGGATCTGGCACAAATAGATCATAGAGCAAATCTCCTAGGATTTTAAAGCTCCCACCCTACTCAATCAGCCGCCACCTTGTGCCTTCCTCTCGGTCGTTCCTTCCTCGTCGGAGGCAGGACTCAAAAATGCCTAGGGCATACATCTCAATTATAGAAAGCTCAAACGTAGTTGCAAGAGTGCATTCCTCTCGCTCGTCCCTCTCTCGTCGGATGCAAGAACTATTACATAACGCGAATTTATGCCTTCCTCTCGCTACGCTCGTCGGAGGCAGGTTTGAAAGCTCTATGCGCGGCGCACAAATTCAAAATTCATTGTATATTTAGTCCAAACAAATCAAGACCACAAAGTAAAGCAAACCAGCAATCCCGATGGCTATCGGGAGCCGCACTCGCTTTATGTAGTGGCCTGTTACCTGCAAGCTAAAAACTATGTTCCAAAATCATATAACAGTTAAAAATCGACATAAGAAGTTTATAACAACAGTATGTGAGACTGAAATTGTTTACGGATTGAAAAACAAAGATGGATTTGCAACATCAAGTTCAGTTCATTATGATGACGAAAATGGAGAACCTGTTAGAATGATTTGCTTTTGGGCTGAAAAGGCAAGGGTAAAGTCTTGTATAAAAGACGGATGGAAAAACTATGACCCAATTGAAATTCCACTATCTGAATTTATGGAAAACTGGTGTGTTGGAATGGAAAATGACGGACTTTTAATTGGAACTCAATTTGACAAAAATATGTTCGGATTTGAAGCAGAGCCTTTGGAATTAATAATAGACCTATCTACTGAATTAAAATCAATCAGAAAGGAATTGAATTTTAGAAAGTATAACGGAATAAATGACTTGGAAAATCAAGTTAAAGAAGTAATCGAATGAAAAAAAGCCAGCAGGTAACAATGTATAACCGCAATTACGGCGGATTCAACTACGTCCGAATCCATCCATAATTGCTAAGGCGTGTCCTAAGCCGAAAAACATTAACTTTAATCCCGTAACTTCGGTTATACTTAACGTGGCGGCTGATTGCCCAAGGGCTCGCAGTTCACGACAAAATAAGCTACTCAAAAGGCAGTTGTTTACTTGGTTATTCCTGCAATTGTATGGCTACGCTTCAAAATCGGTTTAAGAGCCATTGTAAGGGCAATAATCAAGGATTTGGTACAGGTAGATCATAGAGCAAATCTGCTAGGATTTTAAAGCTCCCACCCTACTCAATCAGCCGCCACAGGCCACTACTCAAAAATGCCTAAAGGTTGCAAATCTCAATTATAGAAAGCTCAGACGTAGTTGCAACCAGCCACAACTATTACATAACGCGAATACGACATTTTTGAAAGCTCTATGCGCGGCGACAGATTCACAAATAAGTGTATATTTAGACAATCAATTAAAAAACAAATAAATACAGGCTATCCAGCAAAATGCCGCACTCGCTTTATGTAGTGGCCTGTTGTGTGCAATTTGAGGCAAATTTTGCTATTATACCAATTTTTGGTATATTTGAGCTAAATTTGTATCAAATGAACAAAAACACATCAATATCACTCGGAAATTATTTCGACCAATTCGTGCAAAGCCGAATTAGTGAAGGAAGATTTAAAAACGTCAGTGAAGTAATTCGTGCTGGATTGAGACTTTTAGAGGAAGAAGAAAGTAAAGTAATTGCTTTGAAAACTGCAATACAAGAAGGAATTGACAGCGGAATAGCTCACGATTTTGAACCAAAAAAGCATCTTGAATCTCTAAAAGCGAAAAAGCACTCGAATGGCTGAATATAAGTTGACGAACAAAGCAGTTGAGGATTTATCAAAGATTTGGGATTATACCTTTGAGGTTTGGTCGGAAAAACAAGCTGACAAATATTACGATGGACTAATTTCTGATTGTCAAGAAATTGCAGAAAATCCTCATTTAGGAAAAAACTACGAAGGAATATCAAAACAACTTCTCGGAATTAAGGTAAATCGACATATAATTTTTTACAGAACTCTGAATGAAAATTATGTAGAGATAACAAGAATACTGCACGAAAGAATGGACTTAAAGAAAAGAATAGCGGAATAAAAAACTGCACACAACACCGTATAAAAATAATTCCGGTTTAGTGCTTAATCAAAGGTCGTTGCGTGTTTGTAACGTCTAATTTTCCTTCGGAAAATCCTCGCATACAAACCACGCAACAAACCATATACAAACACGTGGCGGCTGATTGCCCAAGGGCTCGCAGTTCACGACAAAATAAGCTTCACAAAAGGCAGTTGCATACTTGGTGATTACCGCAGTCGTATGGCTACGCTTCAAAATCGGTTTAAGAGTGATTGTAAGAGCTATAATCAAGGTTCTGGCACAGATGGATCATAGAGCAAATCTGCTAGGATTTTAAAGCTCCCACTCTACTCAATCAGCCGCCACCTTGTGCCTTCCTCTCGGTCGTTCCTTCCTCGTCGGAGGCAGGACTCAAAAATGCCTAGGGCATATATCTTAATTATAGAAAGCTCACACGTAGTTGCAAGTGTGCATTCCTCTCGGTCGTCCCTCTCTCGTCAGATGCAAGAACTATTACATAACGCGAATTTATACCTTATTATAAATCTCATCCAGCATCATTCTCTAAGTCGCTAACTCCTTCGTCGATGATGAGAGAGGCAGGTTTGAAAGCTCTATGCGCGGCGCACAAATCCAAAATTCATTGTATATTTAGTCCAAACAAATCAAGACCACAAAGTAAAGCAAACCAGCAATCCCGATGGCTATCGGGAGCCGCACTCGCTTTATGTAGTGGCCTGTTGGCATTCATTAAAAAAACATAGAAATGAAAAAAACATTTTTACTAATATTAGTAATTTCAAGTTTAAGCTTAACTGCTCAAAATGATGGTTGGCATATAAGCACAAATGATAAATCAGATTATACAGGAATTGCTATTGCAAATGGCAGAATTGGAATGCTATCATCTTCAAAACCTCTACAAATACAGCACATTGTACTAAACAATGTTTATGATGTTGACCCCACCCTAAAAGTAAGTCAAATTCTTCACGGTATGAATTTTGGAAACCTTGATATGTACATTGATGGTGAAAAAATCACAGAAGACAATATTAACAATTGGCAGCAAACAATGGATATTAAAAATGCTGCCCTAACTACAAGTTTTGACTATAAAGACAAGGCAAAAATTTCTTGCACAATCTACGCACTTCGTAATTTGCAATTTACTGGATATATAGATATTGGTGTTGAGGCTGTAACAGAAATTGATTTAACGGTTACGGGAAAAATACAAATCCCTAAAGAATATCAGACTCCTACAAATACATTTCAAATATTAAAAGATGTAGAGACAACAATGCCCATTTTACAATCTGTTGCAAAAAGTCCATTTGGCAAGCATCTTGTAAGCACATCTGGAACTTTCATTTGGCATAACATAAACTCTTCACGAGAAAACCAAAGACCAGAATTAAAGCATAAGATTATATCTGAAAATGAAAACACATTATCATTTGATTATAAAATCAAGAAAAATCAAAATCTAGATTTTGCTTGGACTGGTGCTCAATGCACTACTAAAAATTTTTCTGACCCAAAATCAGAATCTGAAAGAATGGTAATTTTTAACTTACTAAACTCTAAGGACGTTCTTTTAACTCAACATAAATCACAATGGAATAAATTATGGCAAGGGGATATAATTATTGAGGGCGATTTACAATCTCAACAAGATGTGCGATTAGCATTATATCATTTATACGCATTTGGTCGGGGAGATTCTGACCTAAGCATTGCCCCAATGGGCCTTTCACTACAAACACCTTACAATGGACATATATTTTGGGATACAGAACTGTGGATGTTCCCACCTCTGCTAATGCTAAATCAGGATATTGCACGTTCTTTAGTTAATTATCGTTCAGACCGTTTAGAGCCTGCAAAAAACAGAGCTATAAATTACGGTTACCAAGGAGCAATGTTTCCTTGGGAAAGTGATGATACTGGAGAAGAGGCTACACCACCTTTCGCACTTACAGGTCCATTTGAACACCATATAACAGCTGATATTGGAATAGCCTTTTGGAACTATTATCGTGTTACTCAAGATAAAAAATGGCTATCTGAAAAAGGATTTCCTTTAATGAAAGAAGTAGCGGATTTTTGGGTAAGCCGTGTAACCGTTAATAATGATGGTAGTTACTCAATTAATAATGTTGTTGGTGCAAATGAATTTGCACCTAATGTAAATGATAACGCTTTTACTAATGGTGCTGCAATTACTGCTTTAAAATTTGCAACCAAAGCCGCAAATGAAATTGGTATTTCACCAAATCCAGAATGGCAATTGGTATCTGAAAAAATTAAAATCCTAAAACTTAAAGATGGTACAACCAAAGAACACGAAGATTATGATGGAGAAATCATTAAACAAGCAGATGTAAACCTACTTTCTTTTCCTTTAAATATTGTAAATGACAAAGAGACTATAATCAAAGATTTGAAATATTACGAACCAAAATTATCAAAAGAAGGACCTGCAATGGGTAAATCTATTTTTTCAATATTATATGCAAAACAAGGAGATGTAGATAATGCATACAGGCTTTTTAAGGAAAGCTACGTGCCCAATCAACAAGCTCCTTTTGGTGCATTATCAGAAGTGGCAAATTCTAACTTTTCATATTTTGCTACTGGTGCTGGAGGTATGCTACAAAGTGTACTGTTTGGTTTTGGTGGACTGGAATTTACCGATAATGGAATTATTCAAAAAGACCCAATCCTTCCAAAAGAGTGGAAATCCTTAACCATAAAAGGTGTAGGAGTTGATAATAAAACTTATAGAATTGACTGATGATTTAATCAATGAATGTAGAAAAACGAAATGCCAACAATGGCTATAAGTAATTACTTGTTCTCGCCTACTTCTGAAAATCCTCGCGGATTTTCAGTTTGGTATGTACTTGCAAAGTTAAGTGCTAACCCACGCAACTACTAATAGCCGAAACCGTGGCGGCTGATTGCACAAGGGCTCGCAGTTCACGATAAATTAAGCTACACAAAAGGCAGTTGCATACTTGGTGATTACCGCAGTCGTATGGCTACGCTTCAAAATCGGTTTAAGAGTGATTGTAAGAGCTATAATCAAGGTTCTGGCACAGATGGATCATAGAGCAAATCTGCTAGGATTTTAAAGCTCCCACTCTACTCAATCAGCCGCCACCTTGTGCCTTCCTCTCGGTCGTTCCTTCCTCGTCGGATGCAAGAACTATTATATAACGCGAATTTATGCCTTCCTCTCGCTACGCTCGTCGGAGGCAGGTTTGAAAGCTCTATGCGCGGCGACAGATTCACAAATAAGTGTATATTTAAACAATCAATTAATAAACAAAAAATACAGGCTATCCAGCAAAATGCCGCACTCGCTTTATGTAGTGGCCTGTTGTGTGTAATTTGTAATTGATTCGTATTTGGTGTATATTTACATCAAACAATTAAATTATGGCAAGACAAAGCATATCATTTACAAAGCCAAACGATGAATGGTTGAAAACTCAAGTAGATAAAAAAGAGTATTCAAGTAAAAGTGAACTCGTAAACGACTTAATTAGACAAGCTCGAAAACAACAAGTTGAAATTAACTGGATTCGTGCTAAATTGGAGAAAGCCGAAAATAGCGGATTTACAAGTGAAAGTAAAAATGAAATTTTAGAGCAATCAAAGTCTTTACTTAATGACTAAATATAGATTAAGCAATGAGGCAAAAAACGACTTGATACGGATTCATCATTACGGTGTGAAAAAATTTGGAATGACTCAAGCGGACAAATACTTTGAATCATTTTTTAAATATTTCGAAATAATTGCCCAAAGACCTTTTTCATTTGAATCAGTTGATTATATAAAAAAAGACTACAGACGCTGTGTTTGTGGAGTTGATAGCATTTATTTTAAAGTAAATGAGGATATTGTAGAAATAATGGCAATTGTTGGAAGACAAGATTTGAATGAAAAACTGTAACTTGAATTAATAAAAACTGTTGCCAAAAATGGCTATAAGTAATTGCTTGTTCTCGCCTACTTACGAAAATCCTCGCGGATTTTCTATCGGTGATTTATTTGCTAACTTTAGTGCTTAAACACGCAACTTTCTATATACAAACACGTACCGGCTGATTACCAAAAGCCTCGCAGTTCACGATAAAATAAGCCACACAAAAGGCAGTTGCATACTTGGTAATTCCTGCAATTGTATGGCTACGCTTCAAAATCGGTTTAAGAGCGATTGTAAGAGCTATGATCAAGGTTCTTTACCCCTATCTTAATTACTAACTCTTATAGTAGAGCCTTCCTGATTTTACGCTTTCGCGAAAGCGTCAACTTTCTCAAATACTCGTATATTTAGAAAATCAATTAAAAAACAATCAACAGAGCCACTCCATCAATCCCGATAGCTATCGGGAGCCGCACTCGCTTTACCTACTGGCCTGTAACAAGTAATTATGAAAAAATACATCTGTATATTAATGGCAGTTATCGGCTGGAGTTGTTCATCTTCAAAGGATGTGATTATAGAACCAAAGTATTCTGATTTTAAAATAGTAAATACACCAGTAGTCGTGGAAAACGATACAATTTATGTAAACGAACTTCGATTTTACGAAATGGAATCAGCAACAGATGCAAAGAAACTAATGCGTCAGAATTATGGTAAATGGAGCGAAAAGCTAAGTGGATTACATCACCAAATTATTAAAAGAATTGTTTGGCAGGATGTAAAGCTCATAGACGGAAATGATAAAACCTTTACTGTAGTAACTGACGGAACTGAATCGATGTATGATTATTTTACTTGCCTAATCGTTTTTGATTCTGAAAAGAAGGATTGCTTTAAAGATGGACACCCTTATAAAGAGGAATTAATTAATTTATTTACCGACAAAATGGATAAAATTAAATAGGCCCTCTTTGTGTCAATAATTTAGAAGAATCAATTAAAAATTAAAACCTATAATCCCGATAGCTATCGGGAGCCGCACTCGCTTTATGTAGTGGCCTGTTTTAAAACATTTAAAAACAATGAAACAATTACTATATTTAATATTACTAATTGTAATTTCCTGCTCGAGCACATCTCAATTGCCAAGACCTGAAATACAATCCGAAATTCCAGTCTCCAAATTGAATTCAAATGGAATTGCCGCCATTAATCCAAACTATAAAAACTCATATTTTAGACTCTTACCTTACTTGTTTTTTAATGAAAGTAGCACTTTTAATGAAATTCAAGGTGATTTTTACAATGTAAAATTCAAGGCCAATTCTAACTTAAATATAATGCCGGGATTTTGGAGTGAATATGGAAATTACAAAAATTCTTTAATAGTTCTAATCGCAATGAGTGAGACATCAACCTTACCGATTAAAGATATACCCATTTCTGTTGAATCAAGTAAGAATGGAGCTTTTAAACAGGAGAAATTGATTGGAAATAATCAAATCAATAAATCACAGCAGCGAGTTTTATTTGTAAAAAAACTGGAATTAGAAAATCGATTTGATGTTTTAAATAAAATTAATGATGACGTAATATCTGTTAAGATTGGAGAACAGATTTATACATTCTTAAACCCTGAAATTAAACTTGATTAAAACGTTTTACAGCAAAACCTAAACGCAGTGCGGTCTTTAAGGCAAAACCGAAAGGTTTGAGTTTATTAATGAAGTTGCTATATCTTATAAATTTAGCTTCGTGCGCAGACGGAAATAAAAAGGTTTGCTTGTCACCGAACTAATCATAGCCGAGACCGGTGCCTTCCTCTCGGTAGTTCCTCTCTCATCTGATGCAAGAACTATTACATAACGCGTCCCGAAGTGCATCGGGATTTGAAAGCGCTATGTGCGGCGACAGATTCACAAATAAGTGTATATTTAGAAAATCAATTAAAAAAACAATCGACAGAGCCACACCATCAATCCCTATAGCCATAGCGAGCCGCACTCGCTTTATGTAGTGGTCTGTTGTACCCAATTTAATTAGACTCTTTGGTCAAATCAAAAATTAGTTCAATTACAAGTTCCGGGAAAGCTTGCTCAATATATCCAAGAAGACGATTAATAGTCGGCCAATAATCATCACCTGAACCACCATTAATTAGTTGTGTCCACTGCGTTGGATAATACCTTACCAACATTCCTAAATAATAAGATGACAAAAATGTTATTCCAAGTTGAGAATAACAAACATCAGGTTCAAAAGGTTTACTTAGGTAAAGAGAAGGTATGGAACCAAATGTCTTTTGAACATAAGAATGAACAAACTGAGGTGAATTAGATTCAAAGTTTTCAGATTCAGACTTTATTGTAGTCCAATCTCCTGCTTCTAAAACTTCATAGCCATTTTCACTAAACCAATCTTTAAATGGTTTTAAACTACTTGTTCGAACTTTACAATTGAAACCTGCTTCAGTTGAAAATGTCATTCCATTAATGTTTGTATAAAGAGCGTCTTCAGAAAGCTGATTAAAACCTTGTTGCAAATCTGGTAATCTAGAAAGTAATTGGGAAAAAGTAATTATATGATCTTGAGGTGGTTTAGAATAATTTAACTTCCAATCAATTCCAGAAGATCTAACATGACAGTTCATTATATTATCTGTTTCCTTAATAAAATCTGTAAAAAGCCCAGAAGTTGTTTTCACCTTTAAATTACCTATCTTTTTAAGTGAAGTATTCAAATCTCCAGATAATTCATTTGACCAATCCTCTGTCGTTATTCCGTGACCTGCTGTAAGACGTTCTTCTCCTCCTCGCTTTTTCATTATTAATGTTAAAGAACGACTTAAGCTTGATACACCATAAAAAACTAACAATGGTCTTACTGAAAAACTTGATAAGCTTGCATTTCTAAAATATTCACGAGCTTGTTTGGCAGAGGAATTTATTTCTTTGGCTCTTTTGGTATTCAATTCATTACCGTGAATTTTTAAAAACATCTTTTTTACTACTTCTTGACTTTCTAGAGAAAGAAGTTGCTGCCATACTTCGATATTCATATTAATATTTTTAGTAAAGTTACTTTCTTAATAATGAAAAACAAAACTGGGTACAACAATGGATATAATCCATTGCTAGTACTAGCCTACTTACGAAAATCCTCGTGGATTTTCAGTTTGGTGTGAACTTGCAAAGTTTAGTACTAAACCACGCAACGAGCCATATAAAAGACCGTGCCGGCTGATTGCCGAAGGGCTTGCAGTTCACGATAAAATAAGCCTCACAAAAGGTAGTTGCATACTTGGTGATTACCGCAATCGTATGGCTACGCCTCAAAATAGGTTTTAGAGCTAGTCTTAATCAAATCTGCTCTGTCATCTCAGGCAAAACCCCTCTACTATTTCCCTCCTACTACATAAAAAGAAGCAACATCTTGAGATATAATTTTATTTAAAAAGTCCAAAAGATGTATTTTCACGTACTTTTGTAAACTGCGATGGGGTACATCGTCGTTTTTATATAAAATATCATTTAATTTTTCAGATTTATGAACGCTATTACAAAGGCTTTTGCTTTTATATTCCTCCTTTCTTTTACCGCCGTACAAGCACAAGATGCCTCAAAGAGCATTGATGATCAATTTACAGAGGTTATAGATGGTTCAAACAATTACCAGCAATTTAAGGTGATTGAAAAAGTAAAAATGACCCGCCTACAGCAAAACACAAAAAAACGCATAGACGGCCTACAGGCAGAGATAGAAAATCTTAAGTCAGAAATGGCACAGCAGCAAGCGGCTGCAGCACAGGTAAGCACAGACCTTGCTCAAACGCAGGCTACACTAGAAACAACAGAAGGTGAGAAAGACTCAATGAACTTTTTTGGCGCTCAAATGAGTAAAGGCAACTACAACACGATGGTATGGAGTATTGCTGGAGTATTATTACTTGCGTTGTTATTTTTTATATTCAAATTTAGAAGTAGTAACGTACTTACTAAAACGGCACAGCACAAACTAGATGAGACAGAGGCAGAGTTTGAAGATTACCGCCGTAAAGCCTTAGAGAAAGAGCAAAAACTAGGTCGCCAGCTACAAGATGAGCGCAACAGAGCGCTTAAATCTTCAAAAGGGTAAGCACTCGTTTTATTAATACTATAAAATCTGTACTTTAGGGTATAGATTTTTTTTATGCATATACGCCAGGCTACACTTACAGATCTTGAGTTTATTATCCCGCTCTTTGATGGGTATAGACAGTTTTATAAACAACCGTCAGATATAGAAGGGGCTCGCTCCTTTCTTAAAGAACGGTTTACACAAAATGAGAGTACCATTTATGTCGCTCATACTGCAAGTAATCCGCAGGAGCTAGTAGGTTTCACGCAAGTGTACCCCCTATTTTCTTCGGTAAGTATGGAGCGTATGTTATTGCTCAATGATTTATATATTCATCCAGACCACAGAGGAAAAGGTATAGGTACCTTGCTTATAAACCGTGTTAAAGAATTATGTACAGCCACTGGGCAAAAAGGCATTGCATTACAAACGGGTACTACAAACCCGGCACAAAAACTTTATGAGCGTCTAGGCTTTACAAAAGACCCCGATTTACATTACTTTTGGGCTCGCTAGCGCAAGACTCGCCTCGCATTACAATTGTATACTTATGAGAATAGATATTATTACCGTCGTACCAGAGTTATTAAAGAGTCCTTTTGAGGCCTCTATAATGCAACGCTCTATCGCAAAAGGTCTAGTAGAAGTACAGTTTCACAATTTGCGAGACTATACAGATACTAAGTATAAGCAGGTAGATGACTACCAGTTTGGCGGAGGTGCAGGTATGGTAATGCAAATTGAGCCTATAGATAAATGTATCTCTAAGCTCAAATCTGAGCGTGATTATGACGAGGTGATTTATATGACTCCAGATGGTGAGACGCTAGACCAAGGGATGGCAAACACGCTATCGCTCAAAGGCAACATTATCATTCTATGTGGTCATTACAAAGGTGTAGACCAGCGTGTAAGAGATCATTTTATTACCAAGGAAATCTCTATAGGAGATTACGTACTAAGCGGTGGCGAGCTAGGCGCTCTGATACTCTGTGATGCTGTGATACGTTTAATCCCTGGGGTGCTAGGTAATGAGACTTCGGCGCTTACAGATAGTTTTCAAGATGGATTACTGGCCCCACCTATTTACACGCGCCCAGCAGATTATAAAGGCTGGAAAGTTCCTGAGATTCTCACCAGTGGCAATACTCCTAAGGTAGAAGAGTGGCGAGAAGAACAGGCATATATAAGAACAAAAGAAAGAAGACCAGACTTACTAGAGGAGTAATGAGTACGCTTTCGCGAAAGCGTAACAACCCACATTCTCAACACCTAGAAGTTTATAGCATTTTAAATTACAGACCCAGCAAGGGAAGCATATGATTACAACAGACCACATAAAATCACTCCAAGAGCGCGTAGACGGCTTAAGGAGATATCTTTGACGTAGATCGCAAACGCATCGAGATACAAAACGAAGAAGAAAAAACCTTTGACCCAAATTTCTGGAACGACCCAAAAGAGGCTGAGGCCTTTATGAAAACCTTACGTTCTAAAAAGAAATGGGTAACAGATTATGAGGAGGCTCAAACCTTTGTAGAAGACCTAGAGGTGCTCTATGAATTTGCAAAAGAAGGCGAAGCTCCAGAAGAAAATGTACAAGCACGCTATGAGAAAGCGGCTAGTTTTATAGAAGATATCGAGTTTAGAAATATGCTCTCTGAAGAGGGTGATGAGCTAAGCTGTGTCTTACAGATTACCGCCGGAGCCGGTGGTACAGAGAGTTGCGACTGGGCATCTATGCTTATGCGTATGTACTTAATGTATGCAGAAAAACAAGGCTGGAAGGTAAAAGAGCTTAACTTTCAAGAAGGTGATGTAGCGGGTGTAAAAACGGTATCGCTAGAGATAGAAGGTGAGTTTGCCTTTGGCTGGCTTAAAGGCGAAAACGGTGTACACAGACTGGTGCGCATCTCCCCTTTTGACAGTAATGCAAAGCGTCATACCTCATTTGCCTCGGTATATGTATATCCACTTGTAGATGATAGTATTGAGATAGAACTCAATCCAGCAGATTATGATATTGTGACGGCGAGATCTTCTGGTGCTGGAGGGCAAAACGTAAACAAGGTTGAGACTAAGGTCCAACTTACTCACCACCCTACGGGTATACAAATCTCTTGTTCTGACTCACGATCACAACACGATAACCGCGCAAAAGCGTTACAAATGCTTCGTTCTCAATTATACGAGCTAGAACTACGCAAGCAAATGGAAGCTCGTAACGCGATAGAAGCAGATAAAAAGGCCATTGAGTGGGGATCACAAATACGCAATTACGTATTACATCCTTACAAACTTGTAAAAGATGTGCGCACCGCTGTAGAGACAGGTAACACAGATGCTGTACTGGATGGTAACATAGACCTCTTCTTAAAAGGATACCTAATGATGATGGGACAAGAAGAAGCAAGTGATGAGCTATAAAGAATCTGAAGTATAATTATAAAAAGCCAATCGAGAGATTGGCTTTTTATATATCTGAGAAGTATTTTTTTAACACGCCTCCATCCCTGGGAAGGCAAGCATCTGCCCCATCCCTACTGTAAATAACCAGTTACCATATAAAGCGTGCTCTATAGATACTAGTGTGGTAGATCTAGTTTTCTTAAAGGTATAAGCAAATAATAATCCGCCTATAAAGGTGAGTACAATGACTAAGGTATTGCGTAAAAACAAGTGTGCCATTGCAAATACAATCGCATTTACCACGATAAGCAATCGCTTGTCTTTAAAGAAACCATCATAACGGTTAAAGAAAAAAGTTCTATAAATCACCTCTTGCGGCCATACAGATAAGAAAGTGTACACCAGCAATATCATCACCCATAATTTTGGGTTGTTCTGTGGTACACAAAACAAGCTAGAAGGCTGTAATATGTACACGTAAATGGTAGTAACAATGGCTATAACAACAAACTTCACAGCTGTCTCCTTAAAAAAAGACGGCCAGTTTATTGACCGCTCAAGCTTAAACTTTACCGCCCTACTTCTATAAAGCATCACCAGTAAATATGTAAAACCTATTAAAACCGAAGCTACCTTGATTTTAAAGTCATAGGGTAATAATAGACTTAATGGTAGTATTATGAATAATATAAAAAACTCTGTGAGTACATAATACTTGCCATTCATCATATCGTGATTGTTGTAGTGTTTTTTACCTCGCTTATAGTAAACGAGCTCTGTGTACTCCCTATATACTTAAGAGTCGTAAGCTTACTTACCATAAAATTACGAAAATGCTCCATATCTCTTACCAGCACTTTGAGTAAATAATCATAGTCCCCACTTACGTGAAAACACTCTAACACCTCATCTAGCGCGGTCACCTCTTTTTCAAAAGAGTCTATTGCATTTTGCGCGTGCTTCTCTAGCTTTACGTGGCAAAACACCTGAAAACCTAGCCCTACGATATCCTTATTAAGAAGTGTGATATACTGTGCGATCACTCCAGAGCGCTCCATCTTTTTTACACGCTCATAAATAGCAGTTACAGAAAGATTAAGCTTTGCAGAAAGCTCTTTGTTTGTGATTTTGGCATCCTGTTGTAGGTATCCTAAAATCTTTTTGTCTAGTTCGTCAAGTTTCATCATAGAAAAATTATCAGTATTTGGGGTAAACTTATGCTTTCGCGAAAGCGAAATTCTAATTATTTACAATAATACAGTTTAATTATCTATATATCTAACTCACTATTGATTAAATATCTACATATACATACATTTACGTTATAAATAACAAGTATTTACACAAACTAATCTATTCAAACACTTAGCGCCTTATGAAATTTAAACCCGCAAACGAGATCCAAGATTTACAGTATTTTGGAGAATTTGGAGGAGTAAATCCTTCTATTTCAGATAGCTCAACCTACACTTTTTTATCGGCAAAAACAATGTTTGACACCTTTGAAGGAAATGCAGATGGTTGTTATTTATACTCAAGACACAGCACACCGTCTAATCTTTATCTAGGTGCAGCCCTAGCCGCAATGGAAGGAACAGAAACGGCAAACGTTGCTGCCAGTGGGATGGGTGCTATCACTCCTACGCTATTACAACTATGCCAGGCTGGTGATCACGTAGTGTCAAGCCGTACCATTTATGGAGGAACATATGCCTTCTTAAAAAACTTTGCTCCTAGACTAAGCATCACGACGAGCTTTGTAGACATTACAAATCTGGAAGCTGTAGAAGCTGCTATTACAAAAGACACGAAGGTGCTCTACTGTGAGTCTGTGAGCAACCCACTACTTGAGATTGCAGATATTGAAGGGCTCTCTGCCATTGCAAAAAGACATCACCTTAAACTAGTGGTAGATAATACATTCTCACCGCTCTCTATATCTCCTGTAAACCACGGTGCAGATGTGGTGATACACAGTCTTACTAAGTTTATAAACGGATCTTCAGACACGGTAGGTGGCGTGGTGTGCGGTACACAAGAATTTATAGATGAGTTACGTAATGTAAATGATGGAGCAAGTATGCTACTAGGTCCTACTATGGATAGTCTGAGAGCAGCCTCTGTACTTAAGAACTTACGCACCCTGCATATACGTATGATGCAACATAGTCACAATGCTATGTATCTCGCAGAGCGTTTTGAAAATCTAGGACTAAGAACGGTATACCCAGGACTCCCTTCTCACCCTAGTCACGAGGTGTTTAATAGACATATGAATGAAAAGTACGGCTACGGCGGTATGCTTACAGTAGATGTAGGTTCACTAGATAAGGCAAACGCACTTATGGAGTTAATGCAAGAAAAGAACCTAGGTTACTTAGCCGTAAGTTTAGGATTTTACAAAACCCTCTTTAGCGCTCCAGGAACTTCTACTTCATCAGAAATTCCAGAAGATGAGCAAGCAGCTATGGGACTTACAGATGGTCTCATAAGGTTCTCAATAGGCCTTGATGCAGATATAGAACGTACTTATGAAATGATGAAATCTTGTATGGAAGAGATAGGCGTTTTGGTTCCAAAAATGGCATAACACATTACCGCCATTAAAATCTTTGCGAGCTTATAGTAACCTACTGTAAGCTCGCATTGTTTTTTTTATAACATAACAAGCGTTGCACTACACAGTCTAACTAACTATAACAAAGAGTGATAGATTCTCACCTCTTTTAATCTAAGAGATGAGCTTGTAATGAGAGCTATGAGCTATTTGCTCTCACACCTTGCAAAATACAGGCTATTATTGTAACATTACCTATACAAAACACACACAATGAATAACAATCTAGAAGAGCAAAAAAACCATCATATTGTAGATAACCGTGAACTAAATTTGTGGGAGGCTCTTATCCCAGTTGTTATTTTAATGGGGCTTCTAGCGTATAACATTTTTCTTAAAGATGGTGTGTGGCTTGGTGAGTATTCTAATCAATATATCCTTCTTATGGGAGGAGCTGCAGCCGCAGTGGTAGGCTTTCTTAATAAATCTACACTAGGCACAATGCTCGCCGAAGTTTGGGAAAACCTCAAAAGTGTTTTTGTACCTATAATCATATTATTTCTAGTAGGAGCACTTGCCGGTAGCTGGCTTGTGAGTGGTATTATTCCAGCAATGGTATATTATGGCCTCCAGGTGTTAAACCCTACTATCTTTTTACCAGCCTCTGTCATTATTGCTGCCATTATCTCCATTGCAACAGGAAGCTCTTGGACCACCTCTGCCACTGTAGGTATTGCTCTTATAGGTATAGGTCAAGCGCTGGGTATAGATGCAGGTATGATAGCTGGAGCTGTGATTTCTGGTGCATACTTTGGTGATAAAATGTCACCACTAAGTGATACAACTAACCTAGCTCCAGCGATGGCAGGTACAGATCTTTTTACGCATATAAAATATATGACGCTTACTACGGTACCTACTATAGTTATCACGCTACTCGTATTTATTATTATAAGCCTTAATATAGACACCACAGGTACGGCAGATGTCACAGAGTTACTAGGTGTAATAGATGACACCTTTAATATTACTCCTATGCTTTTTATCGTTCCAGGTGTGGTAATTGCATTAATCGTTACAAAGACAAAACCACTCATCGCCTTAGGAATAGGTGTTGTACTTGCAGCAGTGTTTGCATATATCTTTCAACCAGAAATACTAGAGGGATTATCTACATCAAAAATAAATGCCATAGCCACAGCTATCTGGACAGATACTGCTATAGAAACACCTAACGCTACACTTAACGAACTCTTTAGCGCGGGAGGTATACTTGGTATGCTATGGACGATATTACTTATATGTTGTGCGATGGTTTTTGGAGGGATTATGGACGGTATAGGTGCACTATCTAGAATTACAAAAGCCCTACTGAGTGTCGCAGACACGGTTTTTGGTCTTTTTGCAAGTACAGTGATTTCTTGTCTGGGTCTCAATGCTATTGCATCAGATCAATATCTTGCGCTTGTCATCCCTGGTAAAATGTTTAAGAAAGCATACGAAGACAAAGGACTTGCTCCAGAAAACTTATCTCGTACGCTAGAAGATTCTGGTACGGTAACCTCTGTTCTTATCCCTTGGAACACTTGTGGAGCATATCAAAGTGAAGTACTTAATGTAGGCGTGGCTGAGTACTTTGTTTTTGCCATCTTTAACTGGCTCTCGCCATTTATGACACTCATTTTTGCAGGATTTAATATTAAAATCAGACAAATTAAGGATGCAAAGAAAGCATAAGTATATTTTTTTTACGCTTTCGCGAAAGCGTAACACACACGCTTACAACGCCTCATAATCCAGTATAAGAAATACTAATACTACTATCAACTTATTACATTAAAGGTTTTTTTTAAAGCTCTATTTGGGAGGTACTTTTGCACTCTCAAATTACGAACATAAAAACCTTAAAATAATGACACTAGTTGGAAAAAAATTCCCAAACCTTGCCGTAGATGCAATGGATGAAATGGGAGATACTTTTAAGATCAATATCTTAGAAAAAGCAAAAGAAGAAGGAAAGAAAATCATTCTTTTCTGGTACCCAAAAGATTTTACATTTGTTTGTCCTACAGAGCTTCACGCTTTTGAAGCAGCAAAGCAAGCATTTGCAGACCGTAATACAATCGTAATAGGTGCATCTTGTGATACTCCAGAAGTACACTTTGCGTGGTTAAACACTGCAAAAGATAACGGAGGTATAGAAGGTGTAACATACCCTATACTTGCAGACTCTAACCGTAACCTTGCAAACCAGTTAGGTATTCTTGACGTGACTAACGAGCGTTTTGATGAAGAGACTGGAAATGTACTTGTTGATGGTGACAATGTAACTTACAGAGCGACATACCTTATTGATGAAGAGGGAACTGTTTTTCACGAAGGTGTAAACCATATGCCACTGGGTCGTAACGTATCTGAGTTTTTAAGACTTGTAGATGCATACACGCACGTACAAGAAAAAGGAGAAGTTTGTCCTGCAAACTGGGAAGATGGTAAAGAAGCGATGAACGCAAACCGTGATGGTGTAGCTAGCTACCTTGCAGCTCACGCAAACTAAAAAAACAGAAGCTATGATTCAAGAATTAGATCAAGATAATCTTAACCAGATTGTTGCCGAAAATGAGACCGTTGTCGTACAATACAGTGCTACCTGGTGTGGTAACTGTCGTATTATGAAGCCTAAGTTCAAGAAACTAGCTTCAGAAAATAAAAACGTAAAGTTTGTTATTGTAGATGCCGAGAAGAATCCTGAGTCACGTAAAATGGCTACAGTAGATAACCTTCCTACATTTGCAACGTTTACAAAGGGATCATTTACTAATCAAGTGCAGACCAATAAATTTGATGTACTTAAAGACCTTGTAAATGAAGTTACCAGTAATTAAGCACCTCGTAGGTTTTATAGAAGAAAATGATCAAGATTTTCTTATTGAAACGGTAGAGACACTTGAGCACCTTACAGAGGTTCCTTCTCTTAAAGATGAAGAGCTAGATGTGATAGGTGAACTTATCTCAAATATGTATGGAGCGCTAGAAGTGCATAAAGATATGCGTAGCGGTACCGCAAAAAAAGAGGCTCTTAACGGCTTTATGAAACGTGTAATGGGGTCTATAGATAACTAAGATTTCCTACTCACACAACCTTATTAAAAGTACAACCGCCTCTGGCAGTTGTACTTTTTTTTTATTCTTAATGTAAGTATACCAGAGCAACTTGATAAACAATTGTTAAGCGAGTGGTAAATGGTAGTTTTTGTTTTACTTTTACGAGACAACAAAAAAAATAAAATGGCAACAATAACATTAGGCGGCAACGCAACACAAACCGTAGGCGAACTTCCAAAAGTAGGAACAGCAGCTCCAGATTTTACGTTATCAAAAAACGATCTTTCTCCAGCAAGCTTATCAGACTATAAAGGGAAGCGTGTGGTACTTAACATCTTTCCATCTATAGACACAGGTGTATGTGCACAATCTGTACGTACGTTTAATGAAAAAGTTTCTAGCGCAGAAAATACGGAGGTACTTTGTATCTCTCGTGACTTACCATTTGCTCAAGCGCGTTTTTGTGCAGCAGAGGGTCTAGATAATGTACACACCTTATCTGATTTCAAGACAGGAAAATTTGGTGAAGACTATGGGGTTACTATCGCAGATGGTGGTTTTGACGGCTTACACTCAAGAGCCGTAGTTGTTCTTAATGAAGAAGGGCAAGTAGTTTATACAGAGCAAGTTCCAGAAGTAGGTCAAGAGCCTAACTATGAAGGTGCAATGAACGCTCTTAAATAATATAGAATATACATAAACCTGCCTGAGCTTGTACAACTGCGTGCAATCTGGCAGGTTTATTTATGTACTATTGTAACCACTTTACACCATAAAAAACCAAACACACGTGCCTATAAAATTTATAACGGGAAGACTCAAAGGGATGAAATACTCGCTACAAGGCGGTATACAACTCATACGCTCTGAGGCAAGCATACAAGTACAATTTGGTGTGGCTATACTTATTACCATTGCTGGTTTTTACTACAACATAAGCCGCACAGAATGGATTGCTCAAACCCTATGCATAGGCTTGGTTATGACCGCAGAAGGACTTAATACCGCGATAGAAGGTATTGCAGACTTTATACATCCAGACTTTCACGAGAAAATAGGAAAAATCAAAGATATTGCTGCAGGTGCTGTAGGTATCGCTGCTTTAATAGCTGTTATAATTGCCGGCATTATCTACATCCCTAGAATTTTTTAAAAAATCTACATACATTTTTTGTGACAAGCCGCTTTTAAATAGCAGCATCTCAAGAGGATATTACCCTAAAAATACACTTAAACAGAAACGTTAAACAAGGGCGCATAAACCCATAAAAATTCCGTTTCAATATTGTATTTTTATATCCACTCAAAAAACAACCTCGAGCGCTTCTATGGCAAAAAAGAAAACCACGGCAAAAAAAACCAAACCTAAAACCCCTAGAAAACCTATTTCCTTTAAACTGTCGCGCCAGCAACAGATTATACTTGGGAGTTTTCTATTCTTTTTAGGCCTTGCCCTACTCTTTTCTTTTATCTCGTATCTCTTTACGTGGAAAGCAGACCAGAGCCTACTACAAACAGGTACTAGAGAAGATAATGCGTCTAACTGGCTCTCGCTCGTAGGAGCTCGCATAAGTCACTTCTTTGTCTACAAAGGTTTTGGGATCCCTGCACTCACCATCGCTATACTCACTGCCTTAACAGGTGTCTATTACTTTTTTGATTATGCAAAAGCTGCACTTAAGAAATTTTGGTTTTGGGGTATCCTTTTAATGTTATGGCTTGCTGTTTTTCTAGGCTTCTTTAGTAACAGTAATGACATACTGGGTGGTACAGTAGGTTATGAAATAAACGATTTTTTACAAGACTACCTAGGGCTTACAGGTGCCATTATCGTGATGACTTTCCTCGCGATTATTTACCTCGTGCTACGTTTACGACTTACACCAGAGCGTGTGAGCACCTATTTTAAAGAAAAGAAAAATGCCCTTGCAGGCGAGTTTGCTTCAGATGCGACTCCAGAGCCTGTTATTTTAGATAACTCATCTACTTATGAGGCACAAGAAATACTTAAGGGAAGTACTACTGGTGGAGATGAGACCGCTTTCGCGAAAGCGGAAACAGAAACACCTCCTACAACCACCTCTACATTTGAACAAAATGTACAAAACTTGCAACCTACACTTACTAAAAAGACACCTGAGGTAGAGAGCAGCTTTGAAGTAACCCAAGCTCCAGAAGAGGAAGAAGTCATCCCTACCCCAGAAACTGTAGTCGAGGTAGAGGTCGAAAAACCAGTCGAAGAAGAAGAACTTACAGATAACCTGAGCTCAAAACTGGTAGAAGATTTTGGTGAGTTTGACCCTACGCTAGAGTTGGCAAAATTTAAATTCCCACCTATAGACTTATTAAAAGACTACACAAACGGACAAGGAATTACCATTAATCAAGAAGAACTTGAAGAGAATAAAAACCGTATTGTAGAGACACTCAACAACTACAAAATAGGAATCTCAAACATAAAGGCAACCGTAGGTCCTACCGTAACCCTATACGAGATTGTACCAGAAGCGGGTGTACGTATTTCAAAAATTAAGAATCTGGAAGATGATATTGCACTATCACTAAGTGCCCTTGGTATACGTATCATTGCTCCTATTCCTGGTCGTGGTACCATAGGTATTGAGGTTCCTAATAAGAATCCTCGTATTGTAAGTATGCGCTCTGCGGTGGCTAGTAAGAAGTTTCAAGAAGCAGAGATGGAGTTACCACTTACACTAGGTAAAACCATCTCAAACGAGACTTTTGTAGTAGATCTTGCAAAGATGCCTCACCTACTTATGGCAGGTGCTACGGGACAAGGTAAATCTGTTGGTCTTAATGCAATCCTTACCTCACTACTATACAAAAAGCACCCTGCAGAGGTAAAATTTGTACTGGTAGATCCAAAAAAGGTGGAGCTTACTTTATTTAATAAAATAGAACGCCACTATCTGGCAAAACTACCAGATACAGACGAGGCCATTATCACAGACAACTCTAAGGTGATAAACACACTCAACTCTATGTGTATAGAGATGGATGCGAGATATGACCTTCTTAAAAATGCAATGTGCCGTAATATTAAGGAGTACAATGCAAAGTTTAAAGCAAGAAAACTCAATCCAGAAAACGGCCACAAGTTTTTACCATATATCGTACTTGTAGTAGATGAGTTTGCAGATTTGATTATGACTTCTGGTAAAGAGGTTGAGACTCCTATTGCTCGTCTGGCGCAGCTTGCTCGTGCCATTGGTATACACCTTATAATCGCAACACAACGTCCTTCTGTAAATGTTATTACAGGTATTATTAAGGCAAACTTCCCGGCGCGTATCGCCTTTAGAGTAACTTCAAAAATTGATAGTCGCACCATACTTGACACCTCTGGAGCAGACCAGCTTATAGGTCGTGGGGATATGTTATACACTCAGGGTAATGATGTTGTGCGTATACAATGTGCCTTTGTAGACACTCCAGAAGTAGAGCGCATTGTAGAATATATAGGTAATCAAAAAGCATATCCAGATGCACACTTACTGCCAGAGTATGTAGGTGAAGAGAGTGGCACAAGTCTTGATATAGATGCATCAGATAGAGATGCACTTTTTCGTGATGCTGCCGAAGTTTTGGTAATAGCTCAACAAGGTAGTGCCTCACTATTGCAACGTAAACTTAAATTAGGATATAATCGAGCAGGTAGAATCATAGATCAACTAGAAGCTGCAGGTGTGGTAGGACCTTTTGAAGGTAGTAAAGCACGACAGGTTCTGGTTCCAGATATGGTGGCTCTCGATCAACTCCTTAACAATGAATAAACCAAGATGAAGAAGAGATTAATTTTTTGGCTGGCACCTATACTATTTAAGAAGGTCTTAGTTCCAGTCGCAGTAAAAGGGTACAGAAAATTTGCAAAGCGTGCAATGCCAGTGGTATTGTTGTTATTTATGACCGCTTTCGCGAAAGCGCAATCTGTACAAACACTCCTTAAAGAGGTAGATACTAAAGTTAAGAGCTACGATAATATAGCAATAGACTTTAAGTATGCCCTTAGCAATGAAGCCGAAGGTGTAAATCAAGAGACTAAAGGTAACGTAGTAATGGCAGGTGATAATTATAAGTTATCACTTATGGGTACGACACAATTATTTGACGGGACAAACGTCTACACGATTGTACCTGAAGATGAAGAGGTAACCATAAGCGCGATGAGTGATCAAGATGAAAATGCGATCACACCGTCTAAGATGCTTTCTTTCTTTAATGAAGGATACACGCAAAAGATGGACATCAAGCAAAAAGTAAATGGTAGAGAGATACAATTTGTAAAACTCACACCTATGGATTCTAATAGTGATGTGAAGTATACTTTGCTAGGTGTAGATGCTCAGACTAAGCATATACACAAACTTATTATTACCCAAAACAATGGTACTAAAGTGACTATAACGGTAAACTCTTTTAAGACTAACCAGCCACTTGCAAAGAATACCTTTACTTTTGATAAGGGTAAATACACAGACTATTATATCAATAAATTATAACAGTAGATACTAGAGCTAAGGGCGCAGACTTCTTATTTTTGTCTGCGCCCTTATCATTTATAGATGAAAATACTTGACCGCTATATCTTCTTTACGTTTGTAAAAACGTTTCTGAGCATCTTTTCTATATTGATGTTCATTTTTGTTTTACAGAGTGTATGGTTATATATACAAGAACTAGCAGGTAGAGATCTGGACTTTGATGTGATATTAAAGTTTTTACTCTTTGCAATGCCTAGTCTTGTAACACTTGTATTGCCTCTTTCTGTGCTACTTACGAGTATAATGACCTTTGGGAATTTTGCCGAGAATTATGAGTTTGCAGCAATGAAGTCTACGGGGATCTCACTACAGCGGGCAATGAAGAGTGTTATATTCTTCATTATATTTTTAGGTATCGCATCCTTTTTATTTGCAAATTATGTGATTCCCGCATCACAGGTTGAGTTTAGAAACCTACGTAATAACATAGGTAAGATGAAACCTGCTATGCTCATACGTAGTGGCCAGTTTAATGAAATAGGTGACGACTTTAATATGCGTGTTGCAGAGAAGTATGGTGATAGAGATCAATATCTCAGAGATGTTGTCATACATCAAAAGGAAAAAGGACGGCTTGGTAATTATACGGTTATCGTTGCAAAAGAAGGAGAGCTCATAAGTTCTATAGACTCCCCTACTCTGTCACTACAACTCAAGGAAGGTAACTACTATACAGAAGTACAGAAGAAAAAGACTAAGGAAAAACTTAAAGAGCCTTTTGCAAAGAGTTATTTTGAGACCTACACGCTCAACATAGACCTAAGCGCCCTAGGCAATGAAGATCTAGATGCCAGAGATATAAACAACACCTACCAGATGATGGATATTGTACTACTAGATTCTAGTATTACAGCCCTATCTGAAAGATTTGTTGAAGACAGAACAAAGTTTACAAACAAGTATGTAAGCCGCATAAAACCACCGCCTGTAGATACTCTTTATCAAGGTAATGTAAAACAACAAAGCGCAGAGATAAAAGAGGCCATATTAGACAACTACGAGATTAAAGACCGCGTGCGTATCTTAGAAATTGCAAAGTCTAATATAAGCAACACCATTGCAGATATAGAGAACAGAAAAAAGATTCTCAAAATTGATGTAAAGCGATTAAGCAAATTTGAAATCTCACTACACGAGAAATATGTATTAGGCTTTAGCTGTATTCTTCTCTTTTTTGTGGGAGCTCCACTAGGCGCTATTATACGTAAAGGTGGACTTGGCTTGCCTATTGTAATAGGTGTGGTGCTCTTTCTTACCTTTCACTTCATAGGTATTTTTGCAAAAAATAGTGCAGAAGACAACTCAATTAGTCCGTTTATAGCGAGTTGGTTAAGTACATTTATTTTGTTCCCACTTGGGGTGTATCTCACCTATCGCGCAACGACAGACCAAGGCATCTTTGATGTAGACATTATGCCTACGTTTATTAAAAAACTATTTGCAAGACCTAAAAAGAAAGCTATCAATATTGACGCGCTAGACTTAAGCTACTCAATAAGCGATGAAGAAGAAAAAATGCTAGACAGCCTTTCTTCAAACCAGCTCAAGGACGTTGTAAAAAACTATAAAGAATCTGGACACTCTACAGATGTACGCAAGGCTGCCATCTCAAGACTAGGTAAGCTAGGTATTACCTTAGATAATTTAAAAACTCAAGGGTATTTTACAGATAATCTATAGGGCTATCTGAGCTAAATGAATATCCATTATATACACACGTTCTTGTATCTTTGTGCAAAACGTTACTCATACAAATGACAGCACCCAAAACGATACAACTACACACTATAGAAGAAGCCATAGAAGATATTAAAAATGGCAAAGTAATCATAGTAGTAGATGATGAAGACCGAGAAAATGAAGGAGACTTTGTAGCGGCAGCAGAGACAGTAACACCAGAGATGATTAACTTTATGGCTACGCACGGGCGTGGTCTTATCTGTGCTCCTATTACTGAAGATCGTTGTGAAGAGTTGCAACTCAATATGATGGTAACGAGCAACACAGACCCTATGGAGACGGCCTTTACCATCTCTGTAGATTTAAAAGGTCAAGGGGTAACCACCGGTATATCTGCCTCAGATAGGGCAAAAACCGTACAAGCACTTATAGACCCGCACACTAAACCTTATGATTTAAGTAGACCGGGACACATTTTTCCGCTTAAGGCAAAGGAAGGTGGTGTACTGCGTCGCACAGGTCACACAGAAGCCGCAATAGATTTTGCTAGACTTGCTGGTTTTAAACCTGCAGGAGCCATCGTAGAGATAATGAATGAAGATGGTACAATGGCACGACTCCCTCAACTTATGGAGGTGGCAGAAAAGTTTGACCTCAAAATTGTTTCTATAGAAGATCTAGTGGCCTACCGTATGAACCACGATAGCCTTATAGACAAGAAAGAAGACTTTGAGATAAAAACTCGTTTTGGAGATTTTAGACTTCGCGCTTATGAGCAAACCACAAATGACACTGTGCACATCGCACTTACAAAAGGTGGATGGGAAGATGATGAGCCAGTACTAGTGCGTGTAAACTCTACTCAAATTAACAACGACCTTCTAGGCACGCTTACCAATAATCCAGACGCCAAACTAGACGATATGTTTAAAGCCGTAAATGAGGCTGGCAAAGGAGCTATAGTTTTTATAAATCAAGAAAATGCCTCGGCAAATTTATTGGGACGATTAAGTGAGCTCAAAAACATTCAAAAAGATGGAGTAATGAAAGCTCCTAATATTGTTATGGACTCAAAAGACTTTGGTATAGGTGCACAGATTTTACACGATCTACGCATTTCTAAAGTAAAACTTATGACTAACAGCGAGGGACTTAAACGTATCGGTATCGTAGGCTACGGTCTTGAGATTGTAGAACGCGTAGGGTACTAAGACCTATTTATCATATACTTAAAAAGCTATCTCAATAAAGAGATGGCTTTTTTTATGGGTTTTAATTACGCTTTCGCGAAAGCGTAAAAAAGAAAATCTCAAACATCATTACTGAGATTTGAGATTGTTATATATCATTGTCAAATTACTTGACTTGTGCGCACAAAAAAAGGCAAGCTACCTACATCACACCGCTACGACCATCTACCCTTGCTGCGTTCCCACCCTGGGGGATTCGACAGGAGCTGGTTGTGTAGGACTTGCCGCTGCAAAGATATAGCTTCTTTGAGAAGTCACAAGGTTTTTTAGCCCGATTTTTTGTTTTAAATTGCTGTAAAATTCAACAGAAAATGACAGCAAAAGCTAAGCACCTCATTCTATTCATATTACCGCTACTTTTAATCGCTTGTAGCGACACAGGTTCTCTAGATGGAAACTATACTATTACAACAGATGCACAAAAAAATGCTATCAAAAATGGTGGAGAAATAACCATCTCGCTTAAAGCGAAAAAAAATATCGCCTTTGACTCTGTTTCATACGCTTTTGACGGGAAGCGCATAGGTTCAAGTAACGGTCTTGAGGGGCTCACCACTACCCTATCTTCTCAAAAACTTGGGCAACGCGAGTTGAGTGCTACTATTTATGCCGGAGGAGAAAGTACGACCACCACACAAAAACTAAACATTTTACATACAAAAGCGCCAAAAGTATATGGCTATAAAATCATAAACAGATACCCACACCAGACAGATGCCTATACACAGGGGCTAGAATTTGTAGGTGATACACTATATGAAAGCAATGGTAGTTATGGCGAGTCTAACCTGAGAAAAGTAGACTACAAAACTGGAAAAGTACTTAAGGAAGAAAAACTAGACAAGGCATACTTTGCCGAAGGGATGACCATTATAGGAGATAATATATACCAGCTTACCTGGAAGGGTAATACTGGCTTTATTTACAACCGTAATACATTTGAGACTACCGGAACTTTTACCTACAATAAAAGTAGAGAAGGCTGGGGACTTGCAAATGACGGTAAAGTAATTTACAAGTCTGATGGAACTAGTAAAATCTGGACCTTAGACCCTTCTAATCTATCTGAACAATCGTATATAGAGCCTACTGACAATACAAAGGTTACTAGCAAACTCAACGAACTAGAATGGGTAAATGGTAAAATATATGCAAACAATTATCAAGTAGACCTTATCTCTATAATTGACCCTACAACAGGGGCGCTAGAAGGTCTTATTGATTTACGCACGCTCAAAAACGAAGTGCAAAAACTTACAGATCCAGCAAATGAGGTACTTAATGGTATTGCCTATAAAGCAAACGAGGGGCGCCTTTTTGTAACCGGTAAACACTGGAACACACTTTTTGAAATAGAGATTGTAGAAAAATAGGTCGTTCACTCACCACAACAGCCCGTTTACTCATTTATGATACTGGCAAGGTGCTTGATTAACTAGATTTACATCAGTTAATCAAGACATTATGAAAAAGCCTATTGCCATCACCATCCCAAAACCTTGTCACGAAGACTGGGCAAAAATGACACCTGTACAGCAAGGTAAACACTGCGCTGTATGCAGCAAAGAGGTTGTAGACTTTACAGCCTTTACTAAGGATGCCCTGTATAAACGCGTCACTAAAGTCGATCATCTTTGTGGTCGTTTTAGAAAAGACCAGCTCGATACACCCATCTATGCAACGCGTGATAAAGGCAGGAGCTTTGCTCAAGCAGCAGCGGCACTACTTGTCCCTATGGCAATGCTTTCGGTTGCAGAGGCATCTGGACAGGCTACACCTGAGACTATTATTATGGGTGATATTGCACCGGTAGAACTTCCTATAAAAAAATATGATAGTTTGGGTATAGGTACGCTTTCGCGAAAGCAAAATACACCGCAGAAACTCATTACAATCACTGGTACTGTAACAGACTACAATGGTCCTCTTGCCGGTGTAAACATAAGCGTAGAAGGGACCTCTAGAAATTACAAAACAGACCTAAATGGCAACTATAGTTTAAATGTGTTTTCTGGGGAGATAATAACTTACAGCTATCTAGGTTTTGAAAATCGAGAAATAAAAGTAGGTTCACAACTGGAGATTAATGTAAACTTTAAAAAAGAAGAGCGTGGCCTTCCTCAAATTATTATGGGCAGAGTAAGCACAAAAAGCCACAAGCAGCTAGAAAAAGAACTACGCCAAAAGAAAAAAAACAAGAAGCAATAACACCGCTCTTAAAAAGTTATATTTGTTACAAACTATAACTTAATGCGCAGTCTCTACTTTCTTATTGCGCTTGCCGGTATAATTACGGTAAGCTCTTGCCGTAATGATTTTGAAACCACTCCTAGTACAGGTAATCTAGAATTCTCAAGAGATACCATTTTTCTTGATACGGTATTTACAAACATAGGCTCTAGCACGTATAACCTTAAGGTGTATAATCGCAGCGATGAGGCAATCTCTATACCATCTGTACGACTAGGTCGTGGTCAAGACTCAGACTATAGACTTAATGTAGATGGTATAGCTGGCAAAGAATTTGAAGAAGTAGAAATTCTCGCAAACGACAGTATTTTTGTTTTTGTAGAGACCACACTAGATATCAATGAAGTAGGCAATGCCTCTGAAGAGTTTTTATATACAGACGCTATAGAATTTAATAGCGTGGGTACAACACAAAATGTAGAACTCGTAACGCTTGTAAAGGATGCCATTTTTCTATTTCCGGAGCGTGATGGTGCTACAGGTATGGTAGAAACACTTACTGTAAATAATGTAGAAACTACACTAGAAGGACGTTACCTTATGGACGACGAACTTACTTTTACAAATGATAAACCTTACGTAATATACGGTTATATGGCTGTAGGTGATCCAAATGGTTCAACAGCAAAAACCTTAACGATAGAAGCTGGAGCCAGAGTGCATTTTCACGCAGATAGTGGTTTACTCATAGCAGATAATGCAACACTAGCTATAAATGGTGCACTAAGCGCAGATCCCATAGCGCTAGAGAATGAAGTGATTTTTGAAAGTGATAGACTAGAGCCTGCATTTTCTAATGTGCCTGGCCAGTGGGGAACTATCTTGCTTACAGATGGTAGTGTAAATAACACGATAAACTATGCAACCATAAAAAATGCAACTGTAGGTATACTTAATGAGGCGAGCCCTAACGCCGCTTCACCTAGCCTCACTCTTACTAACTCTCAGATTTATAACGCCTCTGCTGTAGGCTTACTTAATAGATTTACCTCTGTTGAGGCTTCAAATACGGTAATTAACAACTGCGGGCAATTCTCTATGCTGGTACAACTAGGCGGTATTTACAATTTTACACACTGTACCTTTACAAACTACTGGACGCAAAGCTTTAGAGATACCCCTGCTGTATTTTTAGACAACACCTTACAAACGCAAGAAACCTTACTCGTAGGAGACCTTGCTCAAGCTAATTTTACTAATTGTATAGTGTACGGTAATCAAGGCGAAGAAATAGGCTTTAACCAAGATACAGCTGCAAATTTCAATTTTAAATTTACAAACTCACAAATACGATTTGATGATGTTTTTGGTGATTTTATAGGGGAGCCACTTTATGATTTTACAAATGTAAATTTATATCAAGATATCATACGTGGTGAAGAACCAGACTTTTTACTCCCCACAGAAAATATGTTACAAGTAGGTGAAGATACTGCTGGTAACGGTTTTGGTTTACAGAGCGCTGCAAATGCAGTTCCTACAGATATTATTGGGACTAACAGAACACTGGCTCCAGATATAGGTGCTTATGAGAGCATCCTTTTTCCAGAATAAATTATAGACTCAAGCCTATAAGAAAAGTACCCTTATTTCCTCCTAGTGCACCTTGACCATAAACGTAGTCTACACGCAGTAATCTAAACTTACCCCAGCCTACATTGCTTAAACCTACATTAAACTCACGATACAGTCTTTGGTCTTGAGTACCTAAAAGATGTGCGCCGGCTACAAGGTTAAAATTGAGTTTATTTATACCTGGTATTTTACCTAGAATCCAACCTTTAAAATTGTGCTCTGCGTGTGCCTCAAAGTAACCGGTATTTGTACTGCGCTCATAATAAGGCAAGACATTAAACCTATTTATAGCACCAGGCTCAAAGAGCACTGTCTCATTACCATTAAAGTGCTGCCTATCTACAAAACTTATCTCTTCTCCAGTGCCCAAAAATGTACCTGCACGCAAATCATATGATAACCTACCTTTATTACCCACATTAAACTCTTGCTGAGCAACAACGCGCAATTGATCAAAATTATAATCGGCTACCGAGGCTCCAAAGCCTTTCTCATATACTAGCGTTATAGCTGGATATCTTTCAGACTGTACATTAAACTTTCCGCTAGGGTAACTATAATATTTTTGCCCAAAGTTTATCGTTGCACTTGTAAAAAACTTCCCTATGCGATGTGTTGTGATTGCAGCGCTCCCGTTACTTGATGGAGCTAGAGGATTATTGCTGGTAAACTCGCGATCATCACTAGGAAAAAATGTTTGATCTGTCGTATTAAAAACAGGATTACGTTTCTCATAAGCTAGAATTGCATTTACTCGTAAACCATTAACGAGCTCTTGCCCGTAGCCTATTTGTGCAAATTCTTTTTCGTAATACTTAGCAAAATTTTTCTCTCTAAGGAGTGAGTATGCAGTATTAAATATAGGGCGTATAGGTTCGGCGTTATTAAACTGTTGTAGATCTACACCTCCTGTAAGGCTCACCACTGCCCTATTTGTTCTATTAAAACGCCTTGTTATTCCTAAGGTATAACGCAGTTGGTCTTCAGAAAAGCCGTAATTCGCTTTCGCGAAAGCGTAAAAAGTCTTTGTATAATCATCATCACTCCAGTTTGAATAACTGGCTTGCAGGCTACCATTCCAGCCCTGTACGGTATTGAACTGAATAGCCTGTAAAGGTGAAGAAACTCCCACTCTCCATCTATTATATGTGTCTGTATAATCGTACCCAAAAATAGGTGAGGTTATCTTAAAACGATTACCACGTGCATCTATACTATCTAGGTACTTCTTTGATTTTCTAATGACCTGTATGCTATCCTTTTTCACATAATCTTCTTGCTCTAACAGTGTGAGTGGTACTGGGCGTCTTTGATCCCAGAAGGTACTGTCTTTTTTGTTTGCATTTTGAGAAAAAGACAAGATCTCTGCCGAAAATGAGTCTTTGCCAAATGCGGGTTTGAAATTATAATCTGAGTAACCAGCTGTAAATCTCCCGTCACCTTTAAGCCCTAAAAATCCAAAACTAAAATCTATGACCTGAGAGATTTTCACCCACTGCTTAAGCTCGTCCTCATATTTAAAATTCTGTTTAAAATTAAGAGATTCTATAAAAGGCACTTGTATGGCGGCACCATCTGTATGTAAATCTACACCGTACAATTGCCAGCTATCTTCTACTATATAAATGGTGCCTGTAAACACACGGTCATTAACACGTCTAGGTGTTACAGTTACCTTATTTATGAGCTGGTTGTTTTCATAAAAGGTACCTTCTAGGGTGTATTTGTAATAAGCAAACGCATTTGAAGCGATGGGTGATACGATTTGAGCATTGAGATTTAATGTATTTTCATAAAAAGAAAAATTTGCATCACTAGCGGTATTAAAGCTAAAACCGTTGTCATCACCACTTACCTTACTTGCCACAATAACCTCACTAAAGTTATCTGGACGCTGGTATTTTATATCTGATATAGTCTCACTAAGATAGATAATACCAGTACGTGTGGAATCTAGACCACCACCCAGATCACCTACTTCTTGCCCTAGTATTTTATCTGGAGCATCTTGTACTTGCCATAGCCCACGAGAGTAAAACTTTGCAGTATACTCTCCTATGACGTCAAGATTCTTCTTTCGGTTTGCTATGGTTGCACGTATTATTCTATCGGCAGGGTTGACACCTGCTTCAACAATAACTTCATCTAGAGAGGTTGTTGCCTCTATCATTACAATGTCTAAGACTACTTGTGGCGACCCTATCTCAACCGTACGTGTGATGGTCTCAAAACCTAAAAATTGAAAAACCACGACCATCTTCTTACCTTGATCTTCTCTTTCTAGAAGGAGCTCGTAAGCCCCATCACCATTTGTAGTAGTTCCTCTATTTGAGTTTTCTATGTATACGTTTACAAATGGGAGTTGCTCTCCATTTTGGCTTGTCACAACACCTGTAATTTGTGCTGTGAGGGTTGATGAAAACAGTGTTAGGAAAATGATAAAGTAATGTGAACGCATATGCTGATTTTTGACTTGATGAAATGTTTACTCTTTTACAAGCCTAAGATACTGCTCACAGAGCCAAAGCTGTACCTGCAACTCATTTTCTTGATGCGCTTTACTTTGAAACTCTGGTAGATCTACCAGGTAATTTACAAACTGTTTAAGCTCATCTTGTGTAAGCTCAAAACGTTCTCTCAAAAACTGTGCATATTTTTCCATCATAAGGTCATATGCTGCTATTTCTTTATCTATAGCCACATATTTTTTGAGTCTTTTGGTACGACCGCTTATAGCATTTATAATAGGGTCCAGCTGGAGACTACCCCCTAGAAGACCTAGTAGATGAACTGGTTTAAAATCACCAGCAGTTTGTAGCCTGCGCTCATTTGTGGTGGGGATGGGGCGCTCTCCTTGTATAATCCCCACGCTTTGAACGGTGATTTTATCACTACTATTTAAAACGACTTCATCAAGGGTGTTCTCTTTTTCTTTAAGTGTTATATTTAAAAATGGATGTGATGCCAGCTCTTCAAAGATTACAACATATTGATCTCTGGCACTTAAGTGAGTAACAAGTAATACGTCACCTTTATTTACAGCCATCACAAAACGGCCATCACTATCTGTAGTAATACTTTGTTGCGAGTTAAGATTATTTACGTGTGCGCCTTCTAGTTTAAAGTCGCCTATTTTAACCTCTCCTTGGGTAGATAGTGGGAACTGGGCAAGGCATACCTGAGCACAGCATAAAAAGAGAACAAAAAGCCTAATGACCATAAGAAGATTTCTAACTCAAAAAAAGCTAGAAATTTATAAAGAGCTGCCCAACAAATTGTTAAACTCTTAACTGTGGTCGTTAATTATTAAAAGCCTTTTTAATTCTATCAAGATTTTTCTTGTTGTCACGATCCTTAATGGTCTCGCGCTTGTCGTAGGTTTTCTTACCCTTAGCTAGTGCAATCTCGAGTTTTGCAAAACCCTTCTCATTTGTAAAAAGTCTTAAGGGCACAATGGTAAGACCAGATTTATTAACCTCACGCTCCCATTTTTTAAGTTCGCGCTTGTTAAGAAGTAACTTGCGCTCACTCTTAGGGTTATGATTAAAGTAAGTAGCGTGTGAGTACTCTTGTACGGTCATATTAATTACAAACATCTCCCCTTGATCATTAAACTCACAAAAACTTTCGGCTATAGAGGCTTTACCCTCTCTTATAGCCTTAATCTCTGTACCAGCAAGTACAATACCTGCAACGAGCCTATCAAGTATCTCGTATTCAAAACGAGCTTTTCTGTTCTTTATGTTTACCGTATTTGACATTCTTACAAAGATACAATGTTACACGATTAATACTCATTTACACTCTTAAAAAATACTAATGCACAGCCCGTCTTGAGCACTTTTAAAATTATGGATTGTATTTTTGCATCCCTTTCATATAAATGTAAGCACATCTATTATTCCTCGACTATATCCTCCATATAACTAGTATTATGCACAGATTATTTTATATCGCCTTTTTATTACTACTTGCTACAAGTTGTACAACGCCAGCGCCTACTGCACAAGAGATTATAGATAAGGCAATCGCCGCGTCTGGTGGCGAGGTAATTGCAAACTCTAGCATACATTTTAAATTTAGAAAGTATTACTATAGAGCTACTAGAAAAGACGGGTTGAGAACATTAGAACGTTGCACAGACGCTGCTTGTCAAGTACAACAGGATGTTATAAAAAATAATGGGGAGTTTGTACGCTTTCGCGAAAGCGCACCTACACCCCTTCCAGATAGTATGAAAAATCGCTATGCAAATAGTGTTAATTCTGTACACTACTTTTCTGTATTACCTTATGGTCTTAATGACCCAGCGGTGCGTAAATCACTTGTAGATGAAAGCGTTGTAAAAGGAGAGCCTTACTACCGCATCAAGGTAACTTTTGCCCAAGAAGGTGGTGGTGAAGATTTTCAAGATGAGTATATGTACTGGATACACAAAAACCGCTACACGGTAGACTATCTTGCATATAATTACCAAACCGCAGAAGGTGGGACACGTTTTAGAGAGGCTTACAACGAGCGCATTATAAACGGCATACGCTTTGTAGATTATCGCAATTACAAGCCAGAAGAGCAGTATCCACCATTGCAAACACTAGATGCACTTTATGAAAACAATAATCTTGATTTACTTAGCATTATTGAACTAGAGGATGTGGAGGTATCTAGTTGTCCCGCTTGCTAGTCTATAACTAGCGCTTCTTTTTTCTTAACCAGATCTTTACCTTCTCCCGCAAGCTGCACGTGGTAGAGATGAAAATACTCAGACTCGTCTATTTCTTTAAACGCGTCTGGCTCACCGTAGACAGCATTTGCAAAGTTTGGTGTTGTATTACTGTGGCCTACTACCACAACATTAAGTCCCGTAGTCGCAAGTTTAAAAGCTTCGTCGTTTAAAGCTCTGGGATCATATTTTTTTATAGCTAGGCTATTTGCCTTTGCCGTAGGCTCTGCCGTGCGCATAGTACGTAAATAGTTTGTAGAGTAAACAGCATCTATATCCTTATCTGTAAAAAAATCTTTCCAGCGCTCTGCTCGCGCCTCTCCTTCTGGAGTGAGATCTGGATTACTATTAGACGGATCACTTAGCACTTTTTCGGCGTGACGAATGAAGTAATAATTAGTCACCTGCTCGGTAGTTGCGTTGTTTTTCTTCTGTCCATCACAGCCTACAGAGACGGTAATTAATACGAGTAATACTAAGAGTTTGCGCATCTTTAAAATTATTTTATACTCAAATATACATTTTTGTAAGGTCTTCTCTTTCTTAGCGACTTATATTATGTCATTCGCCCTTATATGCGTGACAGATAAAAAAATCTGCTATGAAAGAGCAAAATCCGTTTCTTATTAAGAAACGGATTTTGTGTTTTAATACATTAAGGAGTATTACGCTTTCGCGAAAGCGTGAAAAGAAAAAACACAGCTTGATGAAGGCTGTGTTTTTTTAGTTTGTCTGATTTACTCTACATTGAGAAATACTGTACCAGTGTGTAGGCAGAAATGAAAAATGTTGAGAGGACTACATATATCCCCAAAATGGTGTTTCTTCCCTGTCTAGGATCTCGTGCTGTTGCTGTTTTTGCTTGCGTTTTCATAATATCTGTTTTTATTGATTGATACTATAAAGACGAAGCACGAGGGCAATTGTTACAATTATGCTTCAGAATTATCTTCAGAAGTCTCATTTTGAGCATTTTCTGCGGCTTCTTGAGCAGCAGCTGCCTCCTCTTCGGCTTTTTGATTTTGAGCTACTAAGGTTTTTATCTTACGTAGTTTTGAAGTCCATACATTAAGTTCTTCTTTATGACGTGCAATGTTTTTATGCACCTCTACTACCATCGGGTTATCGTCTGCCACGTGCTGGAAGAAACCTAGATTGTTCTCTAGCTGGTTAATCTCTGCTTTAGTCTCATCTATTTTCTTTCTAATAAAGAAACGTTCCTTTTCTATAGCGCGGTCATCTGCTCCGCCTGCCATAATTTGCACACGGTTTTCATACTTAATGAGCTCTGCTTCTTTCTTGTCTATATCAAGTTGTTTAAAGAGGCCGTCTAGTACTTTATTAAAGTCTTGATCTATATTCTTTTTTGAATAAGGAACACGACCTATACCTTTCCACTGGTCTATAAATTCTTTAATAGTCGCAAGGTCTGCGGTGCGCTCACCCGTCATCTTTGTTTCCTTAACAGTATTCATTAAGGCCTGTTTTTTATCAAAGTTTTCTTGCTCGCCTGCACTTGCCTGCTTTTTAGAATCTTTAAGACGGTCAAAAAAGTGATTACAAGCATCTTTAAACTGCTTCCATACCTTATCGCTCTCTTTACGTGGTACGTGACCTACCTTTTTCCAGTCTGCCTGTATGCGCTTCATCACATCTAGCGTTCCCTTTATATCATCGCTATCTTTGTGTTCTTCGGCTATTTTTACAAGCTCTTTCTTTTTTGCAAGGTTATCGTACTGCTCTTGTTTTTGAGATTTATAGAAGCCATTCTTTTTCTGGTTAAAAAGCTTTGTAGCTGCTTTAAAAGATGCCCAGGTGTCTTCATTATTTTCTTTTGGGACTTTACCTGCCTTAAAGAATTGCTCGCGTAGTGCTTCTACTTTTTTAATCTTCTCTTGTACGCTCTTGTGAGATTTAATATCATCTTGTGCTACTTCATTAATTTGCGCTATGATATCATTTTTAGTCTCAAGATTCTTCACCCATACGAGCTCTATCTCCTTTTGCTTTTCATCACGAGCATCGTGTATTTTTTTTGTAGCAGCGCTAAATTTATCCCAGATAGCGTCACTGTGCTCACGTGCTACAGGACCTATTTCCTCCTTCCACATACGGTGTAGGAGTTGTAGTTCTTTAAAAGCCTTATTAATGTTAGGCTCTGCTCCAAGCTCCTCTGCTCTTTCTATAAGAAGTAGTTTTTTATCTAGGTTTTCTTTAAAGTGTTTATCTCTAAAGTCACGGTTAAGGTGCAGCAGTTCATAAAACGCATCTACGTGAAAATAGTAGTCATTCCACACAAGGTTATAACGATCTCTCGGTATGTTACCCGCATTATTCCAGCGCTCTTGTATTTCTTTAAATTTATTAAATGTCGTGTTTACACTCTCAGCCCCACCTAGCTCATTGCGCAAAGCTTTTACTTCATCAATAAGAGATTGTCGCTCTGCAAGGTTTGCATTTTGATCTTTACGCTTGCGCTCATAAAACTCTTGGCGCTTGTTTCTATACTCATAGTATACCTCATTATATGCCTTTTTAAGTGGCGAGAAGTATCTAAAATCTATAATGTTACCACCTTCCTCTAGAAAAGCAGCCTTAGCCTCTTCTTGCTCTTTATCAAACTGAGCATTTATAACTGTACTTATCTCCTCTACGTGTTCTTTTATAGCGGTTACTTTCTCACTTTTAATAAGCGATTGTAACTCCTCTATAAGCTCTTCTTTTGTAAGAGTTGCATAGTCTTTTTTAGGGATTTCTTTTACCACTGGAGCAGCCGGTGCCACTTCTGTAGTTTCTGGTGTTGCAGCAGCCTGATCTGGAGAAGCAACTTCTTCTGCATCAATCTCAGATGCTACCTCAGCGTCATCTGGAAGTTCTGTAGCATTTGCTTCTGCCGCCAGTGCTTCTATTTCATCATTCATAGTGCGATCTGTTGCTGGCGCTGTTTCTTCTAGATGTTCTTCTACTTTTGAGTCTTGAGGTTTCTTCTCTTCAGACATATCTTTCAATGTTAGGGTTCTAATTTATGAGGAGTAAATATACTATTTAGTGCGCACATAGGACAATAATCTAGTGCTAGCTATTCCAGATGCTCCAAGAGGCCTCTGCTTGCAATTCTAACATTCTAAATCCGTTTATAATTTGAGCACCTTGCTGCAATGCTTTTGTAAGAAAAGTAGATTGCTCAGGATTATAAATAAGGTCAAAAGCTATATGAGAATCACCTATATATTGATACGGTATCGCTGGCGCCATCTCAACCTCGGGAAAAGTTCCTACGGGTGTTGTATTTACTATAAAGGTGTGATCTTTTATAATTTGCTCATTGAGATCTTCATATTGTAATGAGTTATTAGAACGCTTTCGCGAAACAAAGGTGCTCTCTACCCCTAGCTGTTGCATTGCATAATGCACGGCTTTTGACGCCCCTCCAGTACCTAAAATCAAACATTTATAAGAAGATGCTGAAAGAACTGTCTCGTCAAAATCAGAAAAATGACTCTCACCAAAACGTTCTAATAATGAATCTCTAAAACCTACATAATCTGTATTATACCCCGTAAGTGTGCCATCATCTTCTGTCTTTACGGTATTTACAGCACCTATAGCAGCAGCGTGTGTGTCAAGCCTATTTAAAAATGGAATAATATCCTGCTTGTAAGGAATAGTAACATTGTAACCTATTGCAGATTGCACTAGGAGTACCTCGTGTAAAGCCTTTGCATCTGGCACATCAAAATTTACATATTGTGCATTAATTTGAAGCCTATCAAACTTTTCCTTAAAGTATCCTCTAGAAAATGAATATCCTATATCCTTACCAAAAAGGCCATATTTATTTACTTTGTCTTGTTCTCTCTCCATATTTACCTAGTGCAACAATCATAAAGATACCAGCGAGTATAAAAAATATAGCAAGCACATTTTCTATATTAAAAGCTGTGGGTAAATAACGATCGTAATTATCTAAAATTGGGGTTCCGTTTATATCTAGTGCAATCTCTCCCGATAGATCGCGCTCAAAGACTTCTGTTTTCCAAGGCCATACAACACCTAGCGAACCTATTATGAACCCAAGTATAGCAGCGTTAGTAGCCCACTTAAACTTTTTTAATAAAAAAGTTAAGAAGTGCGATATCGTCACTAGCCCTGTAAGTGAGCCTAAGGCAAAAACAGCAAGCACTGTAAGGAGTCGCATATGTATAGGGTCATCTATAAAAGAAAAGTCTCCAGAAAATGTTTTTGTAATCGTTACAAATAATGCGTTTACAGAATCTACAAGCAGTAGTACATAATTACCTAATAAGATAAGTATAAAGGAACCAGAGAGGCCTGGTAATGTCATCCCAGAAACACCTATAATACCACAAATAAATACAAAGAGAAGATTATCATTTTCTTGTGCGGGCTCCATAAGACTTATAGCTACACCAAAAACAACCCCCGAAATAAGCATTACAATATTGCGATTAGTCCACTCTTCAAAATCTTTACCTATATAATAGATAGAACCTATTATCATACCAAAGAAAGCACTCCACACTAACAAGGGGTAATTTCTTATAGCTAGATCTAGTAATAATGAAACACTAAAATAACTTATGAGCATTCCTAAAATAAGGAGTCCTAAAAATCGTCCATTTATGTATTGCCAGAAACTACGAAACCGCCCTCCAAAAAGTAGTCGTAAAGCTTTTCCATTTACCTTTTGGAGCGAATAAATAAACTCTTCATAAAATCCTGCAACATAGGCTACAACACCTCCAGATACTCCCGGAACTTTATTTGCAGCACCCATAGCAAGACCTTTAAGAACGAGCCAGAGCTTATCAGAAAGCGATCTAGTCTCAGTCTGCATATACCTTCTTTTTACCTGCTGCTCTTTCCAGCAATAGGATTAATGCAAATCCAACAATAGCAAATATCACTGCATATAGCACCTGCGGATCTCCATCAAAGTTCGACGGGAGTATACTCTTTGCCTCTATTGCAACCTCATCTCCGTGCCTATCTATGCGTGTAGATAATACTTTTTTCCAAGGCCATATTTTATTAAGAGACCCTATCATAAAACCAGTAAGTACAGCAAGTGTAATTTCTTTTTTATGCTCAAACATCCATTTGAGAATTTTTGAAAAGAGTTTGAGACCCACAATACAGCCTAAACCGAAAAGTATAATTTTCCAGATGGCACTTCTTAGCAGGGCCCAGTCTCTGGTAAGTAATGCATCTTGCGCATCTGTAATAGTACCTAGAACCATCCCATAAGAACCCAGTAATACGAGTATAAATGAACCAGAAACTCCTGGTAAAATCATTGCGATAATAGCAATACAACCAGAAACAAAATAAAACCACCACGCGTTAGGCGCTTCTGTAGGTACGGCTATTGTGATAAAATATGCTACTGCAACACCTGCTATGAGGGCAATAATAGTAGCCACATTCCATTTTGTAATTTGTTTTCCTATATAAACAATACTTGCAAGTACAAGACCAAAGAAAAAAGACCAGACTAGTATAGGGTACGATTCTAAAAGGTAAGATATAACCCTAGCAAGTGAAAGTATACTTATAGCTACTCCTAAAAATAAACTTCCTAAAAATTTAAGATTGTATTGCGCTATTGCAGCTTTTACTCCTTCCTTTTTCCAAACTTTAAAAATTCCAAAGTCTAGTTTATCTATTGTTTCTATAAGTTCTTGATAGATACCAGATATAAATGCAATGGTACCACCAGATACCCCAGGAACTACATCTGCCGCTCCCATCGCCATTCCTTTTAAGATAACAAATACGTAAGCGAGTGAAATTTTTGGCATAGGATTATTTTTAAAGTCTAAGCTAAAATACTAGCTTTCACTTTATGCACCTATTTTTAAACAAAATTTTAGAATTTGCTAGTTTGAGTGTTTCTCAATTAACTCACGCACTTCCTTCTTTGCCGCCACATAAGGAAAAAGTTCATCTATAATGATAGAAAATTCGGCATCTAGTTTTAGACCATTTTTCAAAAAGTAGCGTCCTTGTATATCACTTCCTTGCATATAATTAAGACCTGCCAGTCTAAAAGCTACCTCGGCATTTTCTGGATAAAACTCCATAGCCTGCGTTAGATTAATAACTGCAGCATTATGTTCACCTAGCTGTATAAGTATATCTGCTCTGTTTAACCAGGTATCAAGTTCATAATTACCCAGTTCTAGCGTACGGCGATACCCTTCTTCTGCCTCTTCATAAAACTTAAGCCTATGATTAATTTTTGCATAACGTTTCCAGTAAAGAACGTTATCACTATCTATATTAATAGCTTTATTTATATAGTACAGTGCCTTCTGAAAGTTGAGACGTTTTTTATAAAAATCTGTAATGGCAATCCATCCATTATCCAGTAAAGGATCTTCGTGCACACAGCGCTCAAAATGTTTTAAAGCAAGCTCATCACTACCAAGTTTATCATAGCACTTACCCATACGAAGTAATGCAAAAGACGTAGGGTCTTCAAGCTCAAGTGTAATCTGGTAATTTTCTAATGCCTCATTATAACGCCCTAATTTTTCTAGCACTTTACCTTTCTCAAGGTAAGCTCCTACAAAACGGTCATCACTTATGATGGCAAAATCATAGGCAGAAAGCGCTTTTTCATACTCCTTAAGTCCAAAATATTGTTTACCCACTTGATGCCACGCTACTTCACAATAAGGATTATTGTTTAAAAACATATTGAGGTAATCTATAGCCTCTGTATGTTGCTCCAAAAAATCAAAACAATAAATTACATTATAAAGCGCACTATAATCTTGATCATCTACCTCTAGGCATTTCATAAAATTAACCTTGGCATTTTGAAAATCTTCTATAAAAAGATATTCCATCCCTATGAGGTTATAAACATCTGCAGGATCATTAGTAAGATCTATAGCCTGCTCTAGTAAGTAAATAGCCTTTTTGTGATCATCCTGCTTGCTATAAATATTTGCCTTCTGGATAAAAACTTCTTCATTATGTGGTTCTAGCTCGTGTAGCTCTGTGAGAATTTGTTCGGCTTTTTCAAATTTATTTTCAAAGATGAAAAGCTCTGCTTTAAAAAGTCTAAGATTTGATGATGTGGGATGCTGCTCTAGACCAAGCTTTACAGCTTTTCGCGCAAGCGCAATTTTACCACTCTCGATATAGTAATTTGCAATATTCTCAAACTCCTCTGCGTCAAAAAAAAGAACATCATTAGTCTTTAACATAGACTCAAAGCGAGTGAGCGATACACTATTTCCTTCTTGGCTAAAATCCATAGGCGACATTTTAAAAATTACTCTTACTATAAATGTAATAATAGTTAAGAGTGATGTTGAGCTTCTACTACTTAGTTGTCAACATAGTAATGAACAGCCAATAATCGCGCCAAACTGAATATATGACAATCACAACGTTAACCTTCTGATTATGAGATGAAAATATATTCGCAAAAAGATTATTTGTAACATATTACATTAATTTGCATCATATCATTACAAGAAAAGTTATGAAAACCATCTTATATAAGGAGACACAATACTTTCGCTCGCTCATTATTATAATGATTATAATAACTACTTTACTCGTGGGTGTATCTGCATTTTTTAGTACGGAAGCATCTAGCGGAAGCTCTGTTTACATAGCGACGTCCCTATTATTTATTGTAATAATTATATTGTTTTATAAGCTAGATATAATTATCACAGAAAGGAATGCGATTTTAAGTTTCGGAGTGGGTCTGGTAAAAAGAAAACTCCCTGTAAACCAATTAAATCTTGAGACCGCTCAAATAGTAAAGACAACATTGCTCTGGGGAATAGGCTATAGATTTACACCTCACGGCACACTGTTTAATACACGTGTGGGTGGGGCTCTTCACATTAAAACTAAAAATAAAAGCTCAGAGTTTTTTGTAGTAACAGACCGTACTGATGCCATAAAAGAGGCTATAAAAAAAGCTCAAGGCATTAGTAATACTTAGACTTACCTAGGTAATCTTTTATAATCTCATTCCACTCAGGGCCTATGCGTAAAGCTGTTGTGTAAGGGATGGCATATAGATTTTCATAATTTGTATATCCAGATTTTAATAATTCTTCTAGATAAAAAAGAGAAGCATTAATATCTCCCTCGCGAGCACTAAGTCCTATAACTTGTATAAAAGCATCTTGGTTAGACGGGTTTACTAGTGTGCGTAAAATATTTACAAAAAGTAGTTTTTCTGGGGTGCTATTTTGTGCCTTTACAATCTCATATTGCTGCTCTACACTGTTTTGTACAAATCCTTTGAGACGTATAGCAGCCTTACGCTCTTGTTTACTGCTTGCAGTACTATCTATTTTTACATCTAGCTCATCCATCTGGTAACTCCACCAGCCTAGGTTATCAAAAAACGCCTTTTGCGTATCTTCTGCTAGGTAATACTTAAAATCTTCTGCTAGTAGACCTTCACCGTAGGTAATTACAGTACTCCTATCACGCTTAGCGCGAAAAGCTTTATTAAAACGTATTTCCTTTGCGAGTTCTTTCTGACTGTCTATATCAAGAATCTTTTTGTACTTATCTTTAAGCGCTGTCACAAAGTTATATGCATAAACGTGCTTTTGCTTTTTGTACAATAAATCTGCAAAGGCCATATCTGTATCATAAAATTGCTGCACGCGCTCTTCTTTTACGTCCTCGTCTATTAGAATGTCTGTAAGCGCTGTCGCGAGGTAACCAGATTCTGGTAAGTCGCCTCCATCATACACGTGATAACCCTTTATAAATTTATCTAAGCTATACCCTGTACCATAAGCACGTAGCTTATAAAACTGCTTACCCTCATCTGGTGAGAGTATAGACACCTTAAGTTTTGGGTTTTTACTAAGAAGCTTCTTGTCTAAAAATGCATCTCCTACCGCAATAAGACCATAAGTACTATTAGACAACTGCGCGCTGGTACTCGTCACTAAACTTGCATAGCCAAAACCCGCAAGAATGATCTTGTCACGATCTATAGCATACTCATCATAAGAGCGGTTTATCAAATCCTCCATCTGTTTTAGTGCCGGCTTTATCGTGCTATCTAGCTCATAATTTGCTCCTATAACAATACTACTAGTGAGCGCGGCACCTATAGAAAACTGTTGCGTAATGAGATCTCCCCTTCCTTTCTCATCAAAAACAAAAACTACAGGATATTTACTCTGTGCATCATAATCTCTAGGTAGATATATCGCATACGTTTTATCAGAAGTAGGGTCTTGCTTCACCTTGGGGTGCACCATACCAGGCGTAATGGCAGATTGCCCAAAAGTGATAGATGTAATAAGGAGTAAAAAATAAAAATTGCGCATACAGTATAAAATGAATATTGCAGGTATCAAAAACCGTGCACAAAATAAAGGTAGCACATTCTAAACGTTCTTTTAAGATGATTGTACAATAATTATTTCCGTATTTTTAGGAGTACAAATCAATCCAAATGAAACACAAGATTCTATTACTGACTGTGGTTTTTTACGCTTTCGCGAAAGCGTTATCACCACAACTACACGCACAAGATTATTTTACAGGCAAGTATGCTCCTTTTGACTCCGCCATCCCTTCACCTGCAGAGTTTCTGGGGTACGACATAGGCGAGCAACATACACGTCACGACCAGATTGTAGCCTACTTGCAAGAACTAGCAGAGGTATCAAACCAGGCTACAATAGCACAATACGGCAAGTCACACGAAAGCCGAAAGCTGGTGATGCTCACCATATCTACTGCAGAAAACCTTGCAAACTTGCCGGCCATTAAAAAACAACATCTCGCCTTTGTAGACACAAAGCAAAATGTGACTAATTATAATGAAGTACCCGTTTTTATACAACTAGGGTATAATGTGCACGGTAATGAACCATCAAGTTCTGAGGCGGCATTACTTACCGCATACACACTAGTAGCATCACAGCATCCAGATATTGTAAACTACCGTAAAAACAGTGTTATCTTTTTAGACCCTACCATAAACCCAGATGGTCGCGATCGCCACACACAGTGGGCAAATAGTTATAAAGGCTCACCACTAGTATCTGATAATATAGACGCAGAGCATACAGAGATGTGGCCACGTGGAAGGACAAATCACTACTGGTTTGACCTCAACAGAGACTGGTTACTCGCTATTAACCCAGAGAGCCGTGGCAAACTAGACTGGTATCACGACTGGTATCCTAACGTGGTTACAGATTTTCACGAGATGGGCACAAACAGCACACACTTCTTTGAGCCTATGTTGCCTATAGGAAGTAAAGACCCTATTATGCCTAAGGAAAATTATGAGGAGCTCAACAACCTTTTTGCGCCATACTTTTCTAGCGCGCTAGATGAGATAGGGAGTTTTTATTTTACAAAAGAAGCCTTTGACGGCACCTACCCAGGCTACGGATCTTCATATCCAGATTTACAAGGAGCGCTCGCCTTACTTTTTGAGCAAGCAAGTAGCCGTGGTCATTTACAAGACACAGATTTTGGCACCATTAGTTTTCCATTTACAATAAGAAACCAGTTTACATCTGGAATGGCTACTGTAAAGGCCGCTGTAGAGAACAAAGCAAGACTGCGAGAGTATCAACAAGAGTTCTTTAAAAGCGCCTTTAAGAAAGGAAAAACAGATCAAGCAGCCGCATACGAGTTTGGTGATCCTTATGATGCAAATAGAACAAAGGCTTTTATAGATAAACTCTTAAAGCACCGTATTAAACTATATGATAAAGGTGATGGTCGTTATGTAGTACCTACTAACCAAGCTCAAAAAAGAATGGTTCAATCATTTTTTGAAACTTATAGCACCTACCGTGATAGTGTATACTATGATGCCAGTGCGTGGTCTGTAGGTAACTTTTACAATATGCGTTATAAAGGTTTAAACAGCACACCAAGTTTAGGAGAAGAGATCACCACAACAGATAATTTAGTACGCGTAGCGCCACTTACAAAAACAAGCTATGCCTACCTTATCGATTATGATGATTATAATGCACCAGCACTACTTAATTACCTACAAAAAGAAGGACTCGTGCTTGCCACCGCTTTTAAACCATTTACAGCAAATACTACAAGTGGTATAAGGGATTTTAATTATGGTACACTTATGCTACCAGTAAGTCGTCAAGATGAGACCGAAGATGAAGTATATGACATACTAGCAGCTGCACAACAAAAATATCAAGTACCTATTTATGCGGCAAATACTGGTTTTAGCATAAAAGGAATTGATTTAGGAAGCCGCAACTTTCAAAAAATAGACGCTCCTAAGGCACTTATGGTTATAGGTAATGGTACTAGCTCTTATGAGGCTGGAGAAGTATGGCACTTGCTTGACACACGTGTGCATATGCCTATCACAAAAGTGATGATGAGCAACTTTAATCGTGTAGATTTAAGTAAGTACAACACGATAGTGATGGTGTCTGGTAACTACAACGCCATATCAGATAGACAGCAAAAAAACCTGAAAGCTTGGATTGCTCAAGGCAATACTCTTATTACTTCTGGAACTGCGAGTAGCTGGGCTATAAAATCAAAAATTGCTACGGGTAAACTCACAAAAGATAAGAAAGAAGACTCTACAAAGACCGAAGAGCGCAAACCTTATGTAAATAAAGGTCCTAACCGTGGTAAGGAGCGTCTAGGCGGAGCCATTTTTGAGGTAGATCTAGACTTAACACACCCACTCGCTTTTGGCTACAGATACAATACACTACCTGTTTATAAGAACAATAACGTGTGGTTACAACCTTCAAAAAGTGAGTATAATACCGTTGCACAATACACAGACACACCGCATATAGACGGATTTATATCTGATAAAAACTTAAATGACTATATGAAAAAGAGTGCCTCACTTATCGTTTCTCCGCAAGGTAGAGGTCGCGTAGTCCTTTTTGCAGATAATCCTAACTTTAGAGGAAGCTGGTACGGTACCAATAAACTCTTTCTTAACGCAATCTTCTTCGGGAGTTTAATAAACTAGTTATGTATAAATCAATTATCACATTTATATGCGGAGTGTTGTTTTTTTCCGCTTTCGCGAAAGCGCAATCACCCCTACAAGAAGGTCCTTTTAATCAACTCATCATACGTGGCGTAACGCTCATAAATGGTAATGGAGCACCACCGATAAGTCCTGTAGATATCGTAGTAGAAGGAAATAAAATCACCGAAATTAAAGTAGTAGGATATCCAGGTGTAGCGATTAACGAAGCAAAACGCCCAAAACTACGTGCAGGCGGAAAAGAGCTAGATGCAAATGGGATGTACCTTTTACCAGGGTTTGTAGACTGTCACGTACACATAGGCGGAGAAGCTCAAGGAGCAGATTCAGATTATGTTTTTAAATTATGGATGGCGCACGGCGTTACAACCGTACGTGAGGTTTCTGGAAGAGGAAGAGACTTTACCCTAGACCTCAAGAAAAAATCTGCACGCAATAGCATCATCGCACCACGTATCATCTCGCATACAGGCTTTGGCCAAGGTAGTAAGGAGACTATAACTACTGCACAACAAGCAAGAGAGTGGGTTCAAAATAATAGCAAAAATGGTTCAGACGGGATTAAGTTTTTTGGTGCTCCACCAGAGGTTATGCAAGCAGCTCTTGAAGAAAACAAGAAACTGGGACTTACCTCATCTATGCACCACGCTCAAATGAGCGTCGCACGCTGGAATGTACTTAACAGTGCACGTGCTGGACTTACGTCTATGGAGCACTGGTACGGACTACCAGAGGCACTGTTTGAAAACACGACGGTACAAAACTATCCGCTTGACTATAATTATAATAATGAGCAACACCGTTTTGGCGAGGCAGGACGCCTATGGGCACAAGCGGCTAAGCCAGGGTCTGAAAAATGGAATGCAGTGATGAAAGAGCTTATCGCGCTAGATTTCACACTAGATCCTACCTTTAATATTTATGAAGCCAGTCGTGACTTAATGAGAGCAAGAAGAGCCGAGTGGCACGAAGACTACACCCTTCCTTCCTTATGGAGGTTTTATCAACCTAGTAAAATTTCACACGGTAGCTACTGGCACTTCTGGGGCACAGAAGAAGAAGTACACTGGAAAAACAACTACCGTATGTGGATGGCTTTTGTAAATGAATATAAAAACAGAGGTGGTCGTGTAACTGTAGGCACAGATTCTGGCTTTATTTTTCAGTTATATGGATTTGCATACCCTAGAGAGTTAGAGCTACTTAGGGAAGCAGGTTTTCATCCTCTGGAAGTGATAAGAGCGGCAACCCTCAATGGCGCAGAATTGCTTAATATGGACGACCAAGTAGGCTCTGTAGAAGTAAATAAACTTGCAGACTTTGTCATTGTAGAAGAAAACCCATTACAAAATCTCAAAGTACTTTATGGAACAGGCGCTATAAAACTAACAGATGATAATGAAGTAGTGCGCGTAGGTGGAGTTAAGTACACCATAAAAGACGGGATAATCTATGATGCAAAAGAACTTTTGAGAGATGTAAAAAGCCAAGTAGATAAGGCAAAAAAGGAAGAAAACTTCACACTAAAACAACCAGGTGTTAATGATTAAATAATCTCTTTTTATCTCTAGAAGAAGATAAACTGCATAATTTTATCGCTGTAACGAAATTAATCGTAAAATGTAGTGTTCAAAAATTTTTAAATTACTTAGACGCAACCTTTTACATATTTTAGTATCTATAAAGTGAAACCATAAAACTATCAAGATGATACGCATTGAATTTAATAACAAACTGATCCTAATTAATAAGTCAATACTTATTGTATCTGTTATTATACTCGCCTTATGTGCTATGCTATTTTTCTTTATGTAGCGGTATTTTACAATTAACATTTAAAATAAAAACGCCCCATACATAACTGTATGGGGCGTTTCTTATTGTATGTAATTACTTACCTTACTAACTTCTTGTATTTAATACGCTTAGGCATTAAATCACCACCTAATCTCTTTTTCTTATTAGCCTCATATTCTGAGAAGCTACCTTCAAAGAAATACACTTGACTATCTCCCTCAAAAGCAAGAATGTGAGTACATATACGATCTAAGAACCAGCGGTCGTGACTAATTACTACGGCACAGCCTGCAAAGTTCTCTAGCCCTTCTTCTAGCGCTCTTAGTGTGTTTACATCAAGGTCGTTTGTAGGCTCATCCAGTAATAGTACGTTTCCTTCCTCTCTTAAAGTCATCGCGAGGTGTAAACGGTTGCGCTCACCACCAGATAGTGTTGCTACTTTCTTATTTTGCTCACTACCTGAGAAGTTAAATCTACTTAGGTAGGCTCTAGAATTTACTTCCTTACCTCCCATCATTACAAGCTCTTGCTCGTCGGAGAAGTTTTGCCAGATAGTTTTCTCTGGGTCTATATTGCTGTGACTCTGGTCTACATATGCGATTTGAGCCGTCTCTCCTACGTTAAAGGTTCCTTTATCTGGAGCCTCTTCACCCATTATCATTTTAAAGATAGTAGTCTTACCAGCTCCGTTAGGACCTATAATACCTACGATACCAGCCTGCGGCAGGTTAAAGTTAAGGTCTTCATAGAGTAACTTATCGCCAAAGGCTTTACTCACTCCAGATGCCTCAATAACATTAGTACCAAGACGTGGCCCATTAGGGATATAGATCTCAAGCTTCTCATCTACTTGCTTTTGATCTTGACTCATCATCTTGTCATAGTTCTGTAGACGAGCTTTTTGTTTAGTCTGGCGCCCTTTTGCTCCTTGACGTACCCACTCTAGTTCACGCTCTAATGTTTTTTGTCTTTTTGAAGCGGTCTTGCTCTCTTGGGCCATACGCTTAGACTTCTGATCTAGCCAAGAAGAGTAGTTTCCTTTCCAAGGGATTCCCTCTCCTCTATCCAGCTCTAATATCCATCCTGCTACGTTATCAAGGAAGTAACGGTCGTGTGTTACAGCTATTACCGTTCCTTTATATTGTGCAAGGTGGTGCTCTAACCAGTGCACAGACTCTGCGTCAAGGTGGTTAGTAGGCTCATCTAGTAATAACACATCTGGCTCTTGTAATAATAATCTACATAAAGCCACACGACGCTTTTCTCCTCCAGAGAGTACACCCACTTTTTGATCTGCCGGTGGGGTGCGTAGTGCATCCATCGCGATCTCTAGTTTTGTATCTAGCTCCCAGGCACCGCGAGCATCTATCTCATCTTGTAAAACTGCCTGGCGTGCCATAAGCTTATCCATCTTATCTGCATCTGAGTATACCTCTTCTAGACCAAATGAATCATTGATTTTATTGTACTCATCAAGAATAGCAACCGTTTCGGCAGCTCCTTCTTTTACAATCTCAAGAACCGTTTTTTCTGGATCTAGCTTAGGCTCTTGTTCAAGATACCCTACAGAAAATTCTTTATCTGAAGTTACATCTCCCTGAAAGTTTGTATCTAATCCTGCGATGATTTTCATCAAGGTAGATTTACCAGAACCGTTAAGACCTAAGATTCCTATTTTTGCTCCATAAAAGAAGCTTAGGTATATCTTTTTAAGTACAGGTGTCTGTGCTCCAGGAAACGTTTTTGAAACGCCCTGCATTGAAAAAATGATCTTTTTATCGTCGCTCATAATTTGGCTTTTGGCTCTAAGCTGTATGCTTTAAGCTAGTTGGTTTATTGTTAGTACGCTTTCGCGAAAGCGGAAGGCAAAAATACAAAATATCGTTACTATTCTCCCTCTAAAACGGCTCTCATCGCCTTAGCCTTGAGTAAGCACTCTTCATACTCACTATCTGGGTCAGAACCAGCAGTGATGGCCCCGCCTACTGAGTATGAGATGTATTGATTCACTGCATTGTAGAGTATACTGCGTATGATTACATTAAAATCAAAATCGCCTGCCGGGGTAAAATAGCCCACTGAGCCGCTGTATAAACCCCGCTTTGACTCTTCTAGTGACTCGATGATTTGCATTGCTCGCAATTTTGGCGCACCGGTCATACTTCCCATTGGGAAGGTACTACGTATCACATCTACCGGTGAGATACCTACGGCTAGTTGTGAGGTAACGGTAGAGATCATTTGGTGAACTTGCTTAAAGGGGTATACCTCGCATAACTCCTCTACTACAACAGATCCTCTGCGAGCTGTGCGAGACAGGTCGTTGCGCACGAGATCTACAATCATTATGTTTTCTGAGCGCTCTTTTGGGTTTTGTTGTAACGCTTTCGCGAAAGCGTAGTCCTCCTCCTCATTATCACTACGTCTAGCCGTTCCCTTTATGGGCTGGGTAACAATCTTCTCTCCTATTTTTTTAATATACCGCTCTGGTGTTGCCGAAAGTAAGTACTGATCTTCAATCCTTAAATAGGTGGCAAACGGTGGAGTGCTTATCGCATTGAGTCGCTCATAGGTTTCTAGAGGATCGATGGTGCCTGTTGCGTAAAACTCTTGACACATATTTGCCTCATAAATATCACCTCTGTGTATGTGGGCAAGCATCTCACGTACCTTTTCTTTATAAGCTTCTTTATGAATCTTGAGTTTAATAGATAATGGGTCTGCAGGGATATATGGTTGATAGTTTACACCATTTATTATCTCCTTAAAGTCCTCTTCTATCTCATCATCTACCATACCTAGGTAGTGCATCTCGAGGGCGCCACCTTTGAGTAAAAAAACCTTTTTGGGCTGAAAGAAATATAAGTCTGCAAAGTCGAGACGGTCATCATTTTTTGACGTAAGTCGCTCATTATCATTCTTAAGATCATAACTAAGGTATCCAAAAATCCAATCTTTTGTTGTACTTTGATACTCCTCCAGTTGATCAAAAGCTCCTTGATAGTCAGTCTTTAAACTTGTAAAAGCATCTACTGCTAGTATGGCCTCGTACTCAGGATAATTTTGTCGCTCGTAACTGTTACTATCAAGCCACACAATGTCCTCATACTGCTGTGCCCAAGAAAGTAGTAGTTTCTTAAAGGCATTGAGGTCTATTATAGTTATGGTTTTGGTAGTACGATTCACAGCGGTAAAAATACACAAGAATGAGACGGATATAAATTGATGTTAAAAACATTTTTATTTGAAAAAAAGTTATTAACCTAGTGGTTTGGTAGACTAATAAATATTCAAACACATAACACACTGATACTATGGTATCCAAAGCATTGCAAGCCACCTATAGAGAGCGACTTTTTAGACACTTAGACGGTATCGTTACCGCCCCATCTGCGTTTTCGCTTCACAAAAAGGGCGTGACCACATATATATTAGACAAAAAAGAGGTCACAATTGGTGATTTGACATCAACCTTTGATGCAAATGAGGGATACCTCAACGTGGCATTGCGACTACTAGCCTCACAAGGATGGCTCGTACAGCACATAGATAACAGCACAAATACGGTTACCTATAGTATAAATGAGCATACAGCAATTGCTTTTGCACTATTCCCGATTTATGAAGAGGTAACAGCATTACAAAAGCTTTCTGAAAATTACCATTTTAGAAAATTTGAGGTTGCTCCTTTTAAAATGTTACAAGATATTTTTTCAAAATACTGCAATCATTATGGTATCACGCTATCACAAGATCCAGCAGAAAGAGCAATACAAGAACAAGTACTTGCTCATATAGAAGGAAGTATACTAGGTCCTACTCTTGTACACCTGTCTATGAATGGGGCTTTTCATAAATACTTTATGCAGGCAAGCTTTAGGCCAGAAGAGTTTCACGCAGATGGAGAGAACTTTAAAAAACTATTAGACATACTCACTTATTTTAAACTGTTTACTCGCAAAGAACACACGTATCAATTTACAGACAAAGGACTGTTTTTTGCAAAGAGAGCCAGTGCATACGGCGTGACTGTTTCTTACATACCTACCTTACGTAAGCTTGACGACCTGCTTTTTGGTAATGCGCTGGCAGCAAAATCACAAGGTGACGGTAGCCAAGAAGGGCACGTAGACAGAGCTATGAATGTATGGGGAAGCGGTGGTGCGCACGCTACCTACTTTAAAGTGGTAGATACTATCATACTAGATATATTTAACAAACCTCTAGACGAGCAACCTAAAGGAATATTAGATATGGGCTGCGGTAACGGTGCTTTTTTAATACATCTTTATAATCTTATAGAGCGTCACACACTACGTGGCAAGCATCTAGATGAACATCCACTTATACTAGTAGGAGCAGATTATAACCAAACAGCGATAGATATTACGAAGCAAAATCTGATCCAAGCCGAAATATGGGCAAAAGTGATGTGGGGAGATATAGGTGACCCAGACAGACTCGCTGCCGACTTACAGGAGGAGTATGACATCACGCTAGGAGATCTTCTTAATGTGCGTTCTTTCTTAGATCATAATCGTGTATGGAAAGCCCCCGCGCAATCTACAAAGAGTCCAAGCACATCTACTGGAGCCTTTGCATATGAGGGCGCTCGCATTTCAAATAACGATGCTGAAGCCTCACTTGCAGAACATTTTGGAAAATGGTCTCCATATACTGGAAAACACGGTTTATTACTCATAGAGTTACATAGTGTACCTCCAGCAATCGCAGCAGATTATATAGGAAAAACAGCCGTAACTGCCTATGATGCTACGCACGGCTACTCAGACCAATTTATAGTAGAAGTACCTGTTTTCCATAAAGTGTTAGATAGTATAGGTATGAAGAGAGATGAAAAACTAAGTAAAAAATTTCCAAATAATGATGCTGCAACGGTAACCGTAAATCTATTTAGACACTAGATTGCGTTATCTTTGCTATTATGGAAGAGAAGCAGCAACAACCTAATAACCCGTTACACGGGGTAAAATTTGTAGACATCTTAGAGTTTCTAGTAACTAACTATGGCTGGAAGGAAATGAGTCTACAGGTAGATATAAATTGTTTCAAAAAAGATCCTTCTATAGAGTCTAGTCTCAAATTTTTGAGACGTACTCCTTGGGCTAGAGAAAAAGTAGCGCAATTATACCTGCAGTCTATATAAAAAAAACGCGTTATCAATAAGTGAATAACGCGTTTACAAACAAACTAAAAAACAGTCCTTTTATAAGACGCTCTCTACACCCGCATAGTTCTCAATGAGACGTACTATGAGGTCGTTAAGCTTTTCTACTTTTACATCTTCTGTGGTAGGATCCATATGGTCATTACCTATACCGCTATCATCTGTAAGGAAAACATAAGTTCCATTTGTAGCAACGCTAAATGATCGCATCAAGAATTCTACTTCTTTATTTGCTCCACTAGCAACGACAGGTATTATTTTTATGCCCATCTCTTGAGCTTTTTTAATCTGTAATTTTATGAGCTCCACATTTTGCTTCGTGTAGTGTGGAGGTGCGTCTAGCATCAAAAATAGTAGCTTTGCCTTCGCATCCACATTCCAAGATTGAGAGAGGGATACTTTTAAAGCTTCCTCTACTGCCTCTTCATAATCTCCACCTCCATTTGCATCTTGCTGTGATAAAAAGTCTTTTACCTCATTTATATTTTCTTTAAAATCTATCGATCTAGTTACATAGCTATCACCGTGATCTCTATACACTGTGAGCGCTACTCGTTTTTGTGCGATTTGTGCATCTATTCTATTCATAATATTTTTAAGCTCAGATTTGAGATAAGTAATCTCATCACCCATAGAGCCTGTAGCATCTACAGCAAATAGAACGTCTACTGTATTAGTCGCAGCAACACTTGACGCTATGGTAATGTCTACCGCCTGTTGTCCTCCAGTTATAGATTTTCCTACTACAGTGCCTTCACTGTACACCTGTAATAAGAAGCGATCACTCAGGTTGTGTACTCCTTTATAAAGTACTAGTGACCCATTAACATCTGTACGCCCTTTCATAAGCTGCTTTTTATTTTTATAGAGAGCAACCATTGTATTTGCTACCGGAGTGTGATCTTTATTCTTGAGGGAAATGTCTATTTTATTTTTATGGAAAAATCCCCAGCGGCCGGCAACTTTTTGTGCCTCCCCACTTGAGAAAATCTCATAATACTCAGACCACTTTTCTAAGTCATTAATCTCACCTGCCGTAAGCTGTCCATAAGCAGGGTCATTATATCTAGAAGGATGACTAGAACCTTCTGTTACTGCAACGCCAGAAACTTTACCTCTTATAACGATACTAGCATCTGAGGTGGCATACCCTACAGCACGTTTCTCTCTCTTTACTCCAGAAGCTGTAACAATTACTTCTTCTAGCTCAGGACTGCCTAGCATCGCGACATTGATTACGGCAGCATCTCCTACAATAATTTCTTGAGTATCAAAACCTACAAATGAAAATACGAGCGTATCCAGCTTTGCCACCTTAATCTCATAATTACCCTCAAAATCTGAGACTGATTTACGATCCTTCCCCTTTACTAAGATATTTACACCCGGAAGAGGGTTACCCTCTGCAGTGATTGTTCCTGTGATGTTTACTTCTTGAGCATAAGTAACAAGACTAAGAAATACTAAGATAGATGTGATGATGGCTCTCATAATGTTTGGTTTTTAAGTATGAGGTAAAACTACCTTAGCTATACTCTAAACTAAACCTATAATGAGTGAATGCATCTTTTGAGCTAGGCAAGTGCCCTAAGGCTCATCATAATCATCAAGATTATATCGCCTTTACAATTGCTTTGCCTCTTCCCAGAAGATATCCATCTCTTTAAGCGTCATATCTGAAAGGTCTTTATTAAGTTCTTTGGCTTTACCTTCTAGATACTGAAAGCGTTTTATAAACTTCTTATTAGTGCGCTCAAGAGCGCTTTCTGGGTCTACTTTTAAGAAACGAGCATAGTTTATCATAGAGAACAACACATCGCCAAATTCGGCTTCTATCTTCTCTTGATTATTTTCGTTTACTTCGTGTTGTAGTTCATCTAGCTCTTCTTGTACTTTTTCAAAAACCTGCTGTGGCTCTTCCCAGTCAAAACCTACACCTGCTACTTTATCTTGTATGCGGCTTGCTTTTACAAGTGCCGGTAGGCTTCTAGGCACACCTTCTAGCACAGATTTTTTACCTTCTTTGAGTTTGAGTTTCTCCCAGTTAGTAGCTACTTCATCAGCATTTGCTACATCTATATCACCATATATATGTGGGTGACGAGAGATAAGCTTTTCTGAGATACTGTTTGCCACATCTGCTATATCAAAGTCTTGGGTCTCGCTTCCTATTTTTGCATAAAATACAATGTGTAATAAGAGGTCTCCCAGTTCCTTTTTTACTTCTTCTAGGTCATTATCTAGTATGGCATCGCCTAGCTCATAAGTCTCCTCTATGGTGAGGTGGCGCAGGCTCTCCATCGTTTGATTTTTATCCCAAGGACATCCTACTCTAAGCTCATCCATAATGGTGAGTAATCTATCTATGGCTTTGAGCTGTGCTTCTCTTGAGTACTTCATAATGGTTCTTTTTATAGTAGATATAATGAGGGTTTATGTTACGCTTTCGCGAAAGCGTACTAAAGTTTAAAACTAAAAAAGCCTTCACATATAGATTGTAAAGGCTCTTTAATATTATAAAAAGTTATGCACTATTCTTCTTCGTCTGAAGCTACAGGAGCTTCAAAGTTGAGCATTTCCTTTTGTTGTAAGATGTTGTACCACTGCACTACCTTCTTTATATCGCTGGCATACACGCGGTCTTCATCATAATCTGGCACTACGTTAAAGAAAAACTCTTCGAGCTCATCTTTTGACACCTTGTGGTGTATGGTAGGACCACCGTTTTCTTTTTCCTTTATAGCTTGAAAAACCTCTCTTAACGGCTTTTCTGCACTTAGTGTATAGATGGCTATCTCAGACAGAACACTCACATTGTGACGAATCCCTACGGTAATTCTCTTACCATCCACGAGTGACTCTGCTACAAAACCACTACGTGTTTGTTGCTTTAACTCATATATACCAGGCTTTCCTGCGATTGCGATTACTTTATCTAAACTCATATATTATTTTATTGGGTGGCAAAGATGCACTTTGCACCACATATTTACAAATTAGTTTTTTGGGTTTAACGTTTTAGCGTTTTTTTGACGCCGCCGGAAAACGCATACGGTAGTCTGCACTGCACTTCCCTTTTGAGATATTTGCTAGCTTTCCTTTTATTAAACGTTTTTTAAGACTCGATAGTTTATCTGTAAAAAGTATACCGTCTATGTGATCATACTCGTGCTGTATCACACGTGCTATAAGCCCCTCATAGGTCTCTGTATGCTCCTTAAAGTTTTCGTCTTGATACTTGATGGTTACCGTAGGTTTTCTAAAAACATCTTCGTTTATACCAGGTATACTCAAGCATCCTTCAGAAAAAGCCCACTCCTCGCCTTCTTCTTCTAGAATCTCTGCATTTATGAAGGTTTTCTTAAAGCTAGATAGTTGCTTTTGCTCCTCTGGTGTGAAGCTCTCATCATCTGCAAATGGTGTTGTATCTACAAGAAAGATGCGTATAGGTAATCCCACTTGTGGTGCAGCAAGGCCTACGCCGTGTGCTCCATACATTGTCTCATACATATTCTCTAGGAGCTCACTCAGGTTAGGGTACTCTGGAGTAATATCTTTTGCTTTTTTCTTAAGCACGGGACTCCCGTATGCTACTATAGGTAATATCATATCTATTTATTATACAGGTAATCCTGCAGTATAATGGTGGCACTTATTTGATCTACAAGTGCTTTATTTTGTCTTTTCTTTTTACCAATGCCGCTATCTATCATTGTCTGGAAGGCCATCTTTGAGGTAAAACGCTCATCTTGCCTAATGATTTTAAGCTCGGGGTGTTTTTTTTCTACGCTTTCGCGAAAGCGTACTATATGCTCCTCAACATCACTCGCCTCATTGTTCATACGTTTAGGCTCTCCTATGACCATTGCCTCTACTTTTTCTTCGGCTAGGTAGGTGGCTAAAAATTTAAAAATATCTTTAGTCGGTACCGTGGTTAAGCCAGAAGCAATAAGTTGCAACTCATCTGTCACCGCGACTCCCGTGCGCTTTGTTCCATAATCTATTGCAATGATGCGTGCCATCTGTAAAATTTGGTGCAAAAATAAGTAAAAACAAGCAAGAATATAAGCGATATGCACACCGATACATAAACCCACACCCATAAGCAACAGTCTATTACTCACTATAGGCTTTGCTTATTGTAACATATATAACAAAAAAGCACTTCCTTGTGCAGCTTTTACAACAAAGAGTACCTTTATAAACTCAATTGATACTTTATCTTTGGGCCAAAGATTATAGCACTGTGAGCCACTATACTCACTTGTAAAACTTAAAAGAATATACAATGACACAACTTCAGAATATTATTGAAGAAGCGTGGGACGACCGTACGCACCTTACTAACCCAGTAACTATAAACGCCATACGTGAGGTGGTAGATATGCTAGACCGCGGGACCCTGCGTGTTGCAGAGCCTACAGAAAATGGATGGCAAGTAAACGAGTGGGTAAAGAAAGCCGTAGTACTTTATTTCCCTATCCAAAAAATGGAAACTCTTGAAGCTGGTATATTTGAATATCACGACAAAATTCCTCTCAAAAGAGACTACGAAAACCGTGGTATACGTGTAGTACCTAACGCTGTCGCAAGACACGGAGCATACATATCAAAAGGAGTAATCCTTATGCCTAGCTATGTAAATATAGGTGCCTATGTAGACGAGGGTACAATGGTAGACACCTGGGCAACAGTAGGTAGCTGTGCTCAAATAGGTAAAAATGTTCACCTTAGTGGTGGTGTAGGTATAGGTGGTGTCCTTGAGCCATTACAAGCCTCTCCCGTAATTATAGAAGATGGTGCTTTTATAGGATCTAGATGTATCGTAGTAGAAGGCGTACACGTAGAGAAAGAAGCCGTACTAGGGGCAAACGTAGTACTTACTATGAGTACAAAAATTATAGACGTTACTGGTGACGAGCCAGTAGAGATGAAAGGCCGCGTGCCAGCTCGCTCAGTAGTGATACCAGGAAGTTATACAAAAAAGTTTGCCGCCGGAGAGTACCAAGTACCTTGTGCACTTATTATAGGTAAACGTAAAGAAAGTACAAATAAGAAAACATCTCTTAATGACGCACTAAGAGAATATGATGTAGCCGTATAAACGATCTATTGAAAAAAGTTCTCATCATACAACAGAAAATGATAGGCGATGTCTTGACATCGTCTATCTTATGTGAAGCGATAAAATTACGCTTTCGCGAAAGCGAGATACACTACCTCATAAACGCTCACACTACACCCGTACTTGAGAATAATCCTTTTATAGACAAGCTCATTATCTATACACCAGAGATAGAAAAGAGTGCAAAGGCAAAATCACAATTTAAAAAACAGCTCAAGACAGAAGCCTATGACACCGTTATAGATGTGTACTCTAAAATAGGTAGCGCTTTTTTAACTAAAGCTACTGGAGCAAAAAACAGCGTGGGTTATCATAAATGGTATACCCACCTTTTTTATACAGACACCCTACGTCGCCGAAAGAAGTCTTATACCCTAGCTGGCCTCGCCATTGAGAACAGAATGCTCTTACTAGAGCAAATCACAGGTAAACAATTTGATGCTATTGCACCAAAAATTTACCTCACTGAAAAGGAAAAGGCAAACGCAAAACATATTATAGAATCTTGCGGTATTGACCTTTCAAAAAAGTTGTACCAGATAAGTGCCCTAGGCAGCGGATCTACAAAAACATATCCACTACCCTATCTAGCAACCTTACTAGATTATATTGTAGAAAGCACAGATGCACAACTCATCTTTAATTACATACCCTCACAGGTAGATTTAATAACTACCTTATACAATCTCTGTACAGTAAAGACCAGAGCTCATATATTTTTAGACTGTTATGGTAAAAGCCTTAGAGAGTTTATAGCGATCACAAGTCACTGTGATGCTATTATAGGTAACGAGGGCGGAGCTATAAATATGGCAAAGGCTATAGACATCCCTACGTTTGCCATCTTTTGCCCGTGGATTAATAAAGAAGAATGGAGTGTGTATGACGATCATAAAAGACACGTCTCTGTACATCTATATGACTACATAGATTATAATCCTAAATTTAATAAACGTGAGCGAGCACCTCAAAAGGTAGCTTCAAACTACCAGCAGTTTAAACCAGAGCTCATTGTACCAAAACTCAGTGCCTTTTTAAAAGAAAGCGCGGTGGTTAACGATGGTAGTATAAAGATGTCTGCTACAATTATCACCTATAATGAAGAAAGGAACATTGCAAGGTGTATAGAGTCGCTACTACCCGTGGTAGACGAAGTTGTGATAGTAGATTCATACAGTACAGATAAGACCCAATATATCTGCGAGCAATATCCTGTGCGATTTATACAGCATACATTTGAGGGACACATACAGCAAAAAAACGTAGCCCTTGACCTTGCTACCCATAACCATATTGTATCTCTAGATGCAGATGAGGCTTTGAGCAAAGAATTACAAACTGCTATACAGCGTGTTAAAAGAGATTTTAACAAGGACGGCTACATCGTAAAACGATACAACAACTACTGCGGCCAGTGGATTAACCATACAGACTGGAGTCGTGATAAAAAATTACGTGTTTTTGACAAAACAAAGGCTCGATGGGGCGGTGTAAATCCGCACGATAAAGTACAAATGAGTGATGGGGCTACAGTAGGCTCTTTAAAGGGAGAGATACTGCACTGGGTACACGCAACTCACGAGGAGCATAGACAAAAGACAGAAAAATTCTCCACCATCGCTTCAAAAGAGTATTACAAAAGAGGGCGTAAAGCCAATATACTTGACCTCATTATAAAACCCTCGTGGATTTTTATTCGATCATACATTATAAGGATGGGATTCTTAGATGGGCGTAATGGTTTTATTCTTTGTACATTTAGTGCAAAGACAACCTACTTAAAGTACTGCAAGCTACGCAGGCTTAGATTACAAAAGAAAACACCCAACTAGTGAAAACAATCATTCTCGCAGCTGGCATAGGCTCACGCCTAGGCAATCCCTACCCTAAAGCACTTACCCCTCTCAAGAATGGAAAAAGCATTATGGAAATGATGGTAGAGAGCATATCATCTTACTTTTCTATAAATGACTTATTAACCGTAGTAGGCTTTAAGAAGAATAGTATTATGGAACGTTTTCCGGATATTACTTATATCTATAACCCCTATTTTGACACCACAAACACCTCTAAGAGTCTTTTATGCGCGCTTAAAAAATGTCGTGATGAATCTGTATTATGGTTAAATGGAGATGTGGTTTTTGACCCATTACTACTTAACGAGCTTGTACCATATATAGAAAAGGATCAAAGTTTTGTAGCGGTAAACACCTGCTCTGTAGCAGATGAGGAGGTAAAGTATACTCTTGAAAATGGGTATATACAAAATCTTTCAAAAGAAGTAATAAATGGACTGGGTGAAGCTGTAGGTATAAATTACATCTCGGCAAAAGATGTTCCGCTCTTTATAAAAGAACTAGAAGCCTGTGAAGCACAAGACTATTTTGAAAAAGGACTAGAGGTTATGATTGCCAAGCATCAAACTAAAATAAAGGCGGTAGACATATCAAAATTTAACTGTATGGAGGTAGATTTTAAAGAAGATCTAGAACACGTAAATAGTTTTTTATAAATGAAAGTGATTCTCTTCTGTCAAAACGCATATGCCTTTGGGATTATGCAAACCATAAGAGAAGAACTCGCTCAAAGTGGAGACCAAGTACTATGGTTTATAATGCCAAAACTTCTTGATATATTTCCTTTTCATAACGATGCTGTAACTACGAGCATACAGGAATTAGTAGCCTTCAACAGTGACGCTATAATTTGTCCTGGTAATGAAGTACCTTATTACTTGCGTGGTCTTAAGGTGCAAATCTTTCACGGACTTGCTGGAGAAAAAAAAGGGCATTTTAGAGTACGTGACTACTTTGATCTTTACCTTACCCAAGGCCCTTATTTTACAAAAGGTTTTAATAAGCTCAAGAAAAAGCACAACAATATATCTGTAATAGAAACTGGCTGGCCCAAGCTAGATAGCTATCAGAAAATCAAAGATGATACTTCTGCATCCAAACTAGAAATACTGGATCGCCATAATGCTAGTAACATCATTCTCTACGCACCTACATTTTCTCCATCACTCACCTCTGCCCACGTTTTAAAGAAAGAAATTGAGACGCTCGCATCGCATAAAGAATATGTGATACATATTAAATTTCACGATTTAATGCATCCAGAGCTTATTTCTTACTACAAAGATCTAGCTGCTCGTTATGATACTATTTATTTTATAGAAGAAAAGGATATCGTAAAACAACTTGTCCTGGCAGATCTCTTAATAAGTGACACCTCTTCTGTGATATATGAATTTTTACTTTTAGACAAGCCGGTTATCACTCTCAACAATATTTCGGATGCTATACGGTGGGAAAATATCAGAAACCCAAAAGATTTAATTCCCAGTATCTTAAAAATACGTACTCAAGATAATTTTGCCTCAGAGCGTGCCAGTATTATAGCTCAATATCATCCTTATACAGATGGAAAATCATCGGCAAGAGTAGTCGCTGCAATTAAGGAGCATATCTCTGAGCACGGTGTGCCAGAAAAACGTAAAATTTCTTGGCTACGAAGACGTAAGATTAATAAGCTGTTTGATAGAAAGTCTTAGTACGCTTTCGCGAAAGCGTAATAAACACAAACACATCTGTTTCTAAGTTATTATAACAAAAAAAACCTCTCAATTACTTGAGAGGTTTTCTGTATTAAAATGTGTGGTTGAGATTACTCTCCTCCTTCCATTTTCTTTTTAAGAGCTGCAAGAGCATCGTTTGCATCACCTAGTGTAGGCTTAGACTCATCTGCTTGAGCTTTAGCTTTCTTAGCTGCTTGTTTAACGATTTTTGCTTCTTCTTCTTTATGGATTACCATATGTGAAGCTACTACACGCTTGAAGTCTTTGTTGAATTCTATAATCTGGAATTCAGCCTCTTCTCCTTTTCCTAGTTTTGTACCGTCTTCTTTCTCAAGGTGACGTGTAGGAACAAATGCAGTAATATCTTCATTAAAGTCTATTGTAGCACCTTTGTCTACTATCTCTGTGATAGCCGCTTTGTGTGTTGTACCTACTTTAAACTCATCTTCATACTTATCCCAAGGGTTTGCCTCGATCTGTTTGTGTCCTAGTGAAAGTTTACGTCCATCTACGTCAAGTTCAAGAACCACTACTTCTAGCTTATCTCCTACCTCACAGAATTCTGATGGGTGCTTCACTTTCTTAGTCCAAGAAAGGTCTGAGATGTAAATTAATCCATCAATTCCTTCTTCTAGTTCTAAGAACACTCCAAAGTTTGTAAAGTTACGTACGATACCCTCGTGACGTGAACCTACTGGATACTTAGAAGTAATATCTGTCCAAGGATCTTGCGTAAGTTGCTTGATACCTAGGCTCATCTTACGATCTTCACGATCTAGTGTAAGAATTTGTGCGTCTACTACGTCTCCTACTTTTACAAAGTCTTGAGCGCTACGTAAGTGTGTAGACCAAGACATTTCAGATACGTGTATAAGACCTTCTACTCCTTCTTCTACTTCGATAAATGCACCGTAATCTGCGATTACAACTACCTTACCTTTTACGTTATCTCCTACTTTAAGCTCGTCTCCTAAAGCTTCCCAAGGGTGCTTAGAAAGTTGCTTAAGACCTAACTGGATACGTGTTTTATCCTCATCAAAGTCAAGGATTACTACGTTTAGTTTCTGATCAAGCTCAACGATTTCATTCGGGTGGTTGATACGTGACCAAGAAAGGTCTGTAATGTGTACCAGTCCATCAACACCTCCAAGATCAACAAATACACCGTAAGAAGTAATGTTTTTAACAACACCTTCAAGTACTTGTCCTTTCTCAAGCTGCCCGATGATCTCCTTCTTCTGCTCTTCGATATCTGCTTCGATAAGCGCTTTGTGAGATACTACAACATTTTTAAACTCGTGGTTGATTTTTACAACCTTGAATTCCATAGTTTTATTTACATACTGATCGTAATCACGTATAGGCTTCACATCAATCTGTGATCCTGGTAAGAATGCTTCGATACCGAAAACATCTACGATCATACCTCCTTTAGTACGTGCTTTTACAAATCCGTTTACGATAGTTCCCTCATCGTGTGCAGCGTTAACGCGATCCCAAGCCTTGATAACACGTGCCTTACGGTGTGATAATATCAATTGCCCAGTTGCATCCTCACGTACATCGATAAGTACTTCTACTTTATCACCTACTTTAAGGTCTGGATTGTAACGGAACTCGTTAAGAGAGATTACACCTTCAGACTTTGCGTTAATGTCGATAATTGCATCACGATCAGTAATTGTAATCACTGTTCCTTCTACTACGTCGTCATCAAGAGTGTCTACAAAGTTGTTTTCTACAAGTGCTTCAAACTCTTCAAGCTGCTTGTCATCTACTGTATCGATTCCTTCTTCGTACTTCTCCCAGTTAAAGTCTTTAAGAAATTGCTCTGGGTTTTCTTGAGCTGGAGATAGCTCAACTGTTGGTGCTGCCACTGCAGCTTCTTCCTGAACTTCAGGATTTTTTGTTTCTTCAGCCATTTGTGCTAAAATTACATCTCACTTAAAACTAGCGCCTTAAAGCGGGATGGGTTTTGTATTTTACGTTTCTCCGAAAGCTAGATAAACCAAGAAACCGTAAAAGGGTTTGTTTTGTTTTTTATAAATCCTCTGTGACAGCTTTCTACCGGTGGTCAAAAAGGTGTGCAAAAATACACCCTTTATATTGATTTACAAAGGGGTTACAAGATAAAATATGATGAGTACTCGATGTAGTTTTACAGCTATAAGAATTTACGTGTTAGATTTAGTGTTTTTTATGCTTTCGCGAAAGCGTAAAACTTACACATACCTGTATATTTAAAAAATCAATCAAATCAAATGAAAGGTACCTTATACATAATCTTTACGCTCTTTTGTGCTCTAAATCTAAACGCCCAGAACTATGATTTCCCTCTAAATGCTCAATCTGGCAAATGCTATGAGCGCTGCTTTGAGTATGACAAAAAATTTACTTGGAAAGAAATAAACTGCGACACTCTTGCAATGCGCGCCGAAAAGAGTAAGACAAAAGAAGCCATTATAAAAGCTCCTCAAGCCAAAATAAAATTGACGAAATACCAAGAGAAACTTAAAGACTTAGGATATAAAATAGAGATCACGGGTAAACTCAATAATCAAACAATTAAGGCCCACCATAAATATCTCAAAAGGCAAAAAAAGAAAAAGAGAAAACAGCAGCGTCTATAATAGACATTACAAACCTTTATCTACTTTTTTACTATTTTAGTCTGACTAATTCCCTACACAATGACATATCTAGAGCCTTCATATTTTTTTGATTACAACAGTAGCCCTATACAGCAACTCATAGCAGAGTTTGATATAGATACTTTATCTAAAAAGGAGAAGGCAGTGGGCATTTATACAAAGATACGTGATGGCTATATGTATAATGCATATGCTATAAGCCTCAACCAGAATAATTATAGAGCTAGTATAATTGCTCAAAAAGAAATAGGTAATTGTGTTACAAAATCCATCTTACTCATTGCTTGTTTACGTGGCTTAGGAATACCTGCACGTCTACACTTAGGAAAGGTGAAAAATCACATTGCTGTAGAGCGTCTGGTAGAAAAATTTGGCTCAAATGAGCTAACTCCTCACGGTATGGTAAATGCCTATATAAATGGTAAATGGCTAAAAATGTCACCAGCCTTTAATGCCTCATTATGTCACAAGATGAATGTTGCTCCGCTAGAATTTGATGGTGAAAATAATTCTTTCTTACAGCAATATAATGATGATGGCAATCGCTTTATGGAGTATATAGACGACTATGGCTTTTTTGACGATGTACCGCTAGTGTTTATGATGAATAATATTAAAGAACATTACCCACATATTTTTGATACGGGAGATGCTACTACTGAGTTTAGTCTATAAATGTAATACTTAACAAATTTTTAATCGTAATAGCATTTTCGCGAAAGCGTAATTGTTTATCTTTAATATACAACGGTAAAACTAATATTATGAAACTTACAGACGATCAGATTAAAAACAGATTAGAGGATTTTCCAGATTGGGAGTTTGATGATAACGCCATCCATACCACAATAGAGTTTGAAAACTTTAGAGAAGTATTTGCCACTATGACACGTATTGCTTTTGAGTGTGAAAAAATGGACCACCACCCTACTTGGACTAATACGTATAATGAGCTGGAAATAACGCTAAATACACACGATGCAAATGGTGTGACAGAAAAAGATTTTGATCTTGCTGCGGCAATAGATGATATTTTGGGCGCTTAAGGAACTATAAATTTTAAAGAAATCAAGCGATTTCATATTTTTACAGCGATCTGTGCAAAAGTGCAGATCGTTTTTTTAGTTTATACAATTACATTTAACACGAGATATCTGCCTTTGCAGGTATAATCACTATATCCTTATTATTTATGGGAAGAGCATTTGAGTTTAGAAAAGCACGTAAAATGAAGCGCTGGAGCGCAATGTCTAAAGCCTTTACACGTATAGGTAAAGATATCGTGATGGCGGTAAAAGAAGGAGGACCAGATCCAGACTCAAACTCAAGGTTACGTGCCGTGATACAAAATGCTAAGGCCGTAAATATGCCTAAGGATAATGTAGAGCGTGCAATAAAGCGTGCCTCAGATAAGAGCCAAGGTGATTATAAAGAGGTAATCTTTGAAGGCTACGCACAGCACGGTATTGCAATACTTGTAGAAACGGCTACAGATAATAATACCCGTACGGTAGCAAATGTGCGTGCAGCGTTTAATAAATGTGATGGTAACCTAGGTACTTCTGGATCTGTTGTATTTATGTTTGATCACACGTGTACCTTTAGAGTTAATGCAGAAGGACAAGATGTAGATGAGATAGAGCTTGAGTTTATAGATTTTGGTGCCGAGGAGGTTTTTCAAGATGAAGATGGCATACATATTTATGCTCCTTTTGAGAGTTTTGGAGCAATACAAAGCGCTCTAGAAGAAAAGGGTATAGAGATATTAGAATCTGGTTTTGACCGCATACCTCAAGTAACAAAAACACTTACACCAGAGCAAGAGGCAGATGTAAACAAGCTTATAGATAAGCTAGAAGAAGATGATGATGTACAGAATGTGTTCTCAACAATGCAAGCAAACGAGGTAGAAGAATAAATCTACCAGATAATATAAAGTAAAAGGCGCGCTAGATATCTAACGCGCCTTTTTTATTTGATCCCATAATGGCACAATAAAAAGCCTCTCAGAAATACTGAGAGGCTTTTATTATAAAATAATCATTGGGTAAATGATTACTCGTTTAGGTATAATGAAGAAGCTCCTTCTAGTTCATTATTTACAGATGGAGTAAGGTTACCTCCAGCTTGTGCGTTTGAGAAAGCAAGAATTCTTCCGCCACCGTTTGCACGCTCTGCAATAAATACTACGTTAGACTCTGCATCATACTCGGCTGCAACTGGGTTTCCTAAAAATGTTGCGTCACCCGCCACACGTACTTGGTTACCTACTACTGCAAGTGTCTCACCGTTTGCTACACCAGCAAATTTTGAAGCGTAGTCAGATATGATATGAAAAGCACCATCTGCATCATCCATTGCGCTACCTACATCTGTAAGGATAAGTGTACCACCATCTACAGCAAGACCGTGAGTTCTTACAATACCTTCTATAGTTATTCTTTTTGTAGCTTCTACTGTAGCATCTGTTGTGTTTGAGTCTGCAAAGTTTTCGAAGATTGCTACGTCAGACGTTTTATCTACAACTGCGATTAGAGTATCTCCATCAAACTCGATTCCCCAGACAGCAAAGTTTACTGTCACTGTGTTTCTTAATGTGATAGATCCATCATCACCTCTTGTATAGATAAATAAACGACCATCATCTGTACTATCATCACCATCTACATCTGCATTATCTGCCACAACATAAATATTATCATTTACGGCAAGATCACGAGGGCTTGATAAAGAAGCTGTACTACTTACAGTTGCACTAAGTGTAATCCCTGCAACATTAAGAGAGAGATCGCTAAAAGCTTGTATCTGTGACTCAGAGCGTGAGATCTGTATCACCTCATCATCACTACTATCATAATAGATACCCTCTGTATCTGTAGCTGCTGTCCCAAAAGTAGATGCCGTAACACTCGCTATATCTTCTACATCATATACTGTAATGTCACCACTTGTGTTACTTGTTGCAAACAGTGAGTTATCTAATTCTAGGTTTGCAGATCCATCATCATCTGTTGTTGATAATCCGTTATCATCAGTTTCACAGGCTATAAATCCTGCAGATGCGATAAGTAATATTCCTAATTTGCTAGTTAATTTCATAAATAAAAAGTTTAATTGTTTGTTATTTCTAGCATAGTTACGCAAGGATTTGAGCTTTGGTCTTAGCAACATTACACTATTAACATTCTTTAACTTTTTGAGAAATAGGAGCCACTCTTTTTACGATAATTTAACTAAAAACCACATTTACGCTTTAACGATAATTTTGTAATTATTTTTTGCGCTACGAGCCTGTAGGGTAGTTTTTATAAGTACGCTTTCGCGAAAGCGGCAAAAATCCTCCTCATTACCAGCAGTAAGAAACCCAATATTTAAAGGGCTTAACAACCACTCGCAGAGAAATTATAACTTATATTCACTTTTTTTTATGCGTTATTGTAACCTTATCTATATTAATAACGTATAAGGTGCAGGGTAAAATCCTAGGTTGGGAAATCTGAACAATAGTGGTCGCACACGCGGCTTTTTGAATTAACAAACACTTTTAATTTACACTATTATGAAAACACTTTTTATTGCCTTATTTACACTTGCTACTATTGCTTACAACACAACTTCTGAAACAGTAACCGCAACCTTTACTGGCTATAGTGACGAGACGTATTACTTTACAGATAGCGACGACTTAACTTATGCTTTTGAGTCAATAAGTGCTACAGCTGCTCAAGAATTTGACCTTACCCAAGACATTTATAAAGGACAGCAGTTTAAAATTACATTTACAAGTTCTACAGAACTTAATGAAGATGATGAGGAATATGATATGCTCTCTATCACTGCTCTAGAGCTCGTGAAGTAAAAGAATAATTATAAAGGCTATTAATAAAAAAACCTACGATCTAAATCGTAGGTTTTTTTTGTGTATAATAACTGAGGTTCCACAAACCCCATACGGTGAGTAAGGCTTCTCCTATCATACCTAATCCATATTGTGGAGACCAGCCGTCTAGCAAAGTGCTTATAAGCCTGCCTGCAGTAAGACCTCCCATAAATAATACATTAAATAAAGTAGCGCGCTCCCAGTGCGTAGGCTTTATAACACCATAAAGCCAGTAAACTCCTAGTGTAAGGTATACACCCATTATAGATCTAAAGATATTTTTGAGCTCAAGATCTTGGACCTTAAATCCAAAAATATCAAACAGTATAACACTGGGGTTTGCTCCATAAACAAATGCCATCACGATAACTATGCTCGCTGAGAGTATAAGGTGGGCTTGTTTAGGAAGTTTTGACATTATATACGTTGTGCAATGCGATCTTTTGCGAGTTGTAAGATAGTATGGAACTGGTCTTCTATATTAGTTTCTGTATTATCTATCTCAATAGCATCTGTTGCTTTTACTAGTGGAGAGTCTTCTCTAGTGGTATCTATGTGATCACGCTCTACTACGTTAGATAGCACGGCATCATAGTTTACATCATCACCGCGCTCTACAAGCTCATTGTAACGCCTTTTTGCACGCTCTTCTGCACTGGCTGTCATAAATATCTTAAGCTCTGCCTTGGGAAATACTACAGTACCTATATCACGACCGTCCATCACAATACCTTTTTCTTCACCCATACGTTGCTGCTGCTCTACAAGCTTTGCTCGCACTTCTGATACGGTGGCTATAGGACTTACAAAAGAAGATACCTCTAGCGTTCTAATATATTGCTCTACATTTTCTCCATTAAGACAGACTTCTGCCTTTCCAGAAGTGGTGTCTCTGGTAAATGAAATATTAATGTCTGATAATTTATTGATAAGTGAGTCTTTATCAAAAAAACCATCAGATATAAGACCTTTACGCATTGCATAAAGGGTTACTGCACGATACATCGCGCCGGTGTCTACATATATGTATTCTAGCCAGTCTGCTAGTTGTTTTGCTACGGTACTTTTTCCGGTTGAGGAATATCCGTCTATGGCGATGGTTATTTTCACGTATGGTGTGTTTTGAGCAAAAATAGGGATTATGATTATGAGATGTAAGGAACTCTAAAAGTACTTTTAAAAGGTATACAGATACGTACAATACGACTATTACAAACACGCACTATCTCAAGTCTCTAGCCCCGATTGTAATGAAAATCCCGCAACAAGCGTGAGCGCCGTGAGGAATTGTAATGTAAAGCGGGATACTGCCGTGAAGATTCAAAAATAAGTGTGTGCTCCAACAAAGAGAATTACTGCAAATCTATACCTATGCCAAAAAAGCTACTAGCGGCAGCACTATTGTAACGTGCGTAAGCATAGTTAAATCGGATCTTATTAATCTTAATACCAAAACCGGCGCTTATCCCTGCAAAGCTGCGCTGGTTAATAATACGCAACTCCTCACTACGTCTAAAGTTATAACCTAGTCGCAGGTTAAAGCCTCCTCGTGGAAAGAGTTCTACACCCACAATGGCGTGGCGTATAACGTTATCTAGAATACCTATTTTCTCAGCAGTAGTGTTTCCGTCTAGATCTGTGGTGCCGCGGGCTTCATTCTCAAAAGCGATGTTCCAGAGTTGTAAGTTTTCAAGGGTAAGGTGCCAGCGTATGGGTACATTAGGCACTATCTGGGAGATACCAGCATCTATCTCTAGTGGCAACTTCTCTATGGTGTCTACATAGGGTGTAAACTGCGTGCCTATATTGCGCACTACTACGGCTGCGTTAAGATCCCAGTCTTCGTAATTATAAGTTAGACCTAGGTCTATCGCTCCGCCGGCAGAGGTATACTCGGCCAGTGTGGAAGTGATGAGTTTTACATTTGCTCCTACATAAAAGTCTGTGTAAGGAATATTAGTCGCATAGCCTAGCGAGAGCGCTGCCTCACTACCACCAAATTCTCCTGTTGCATTTCCGTTTTCGTCTCGCCCGTCAAAGCTCCCGTAGTTTACATACGTTATGCCGGCGTGAAGTACTTGTGTGCGTCTGTCCCATAAATAGGCATATGAGGCGGTACCATAGTTTATATCTGCAAGGTAGTTTACATAGTTTACAGAGAGCTGGTTATCCATTCTGTAATTAATATTTGCAGGGTTGTAAAGTGCAGAGTCTGGATCATAATCATAGTTTGTGATTATTTTTCCGCCCAGGGCTGCTTGTCTAGGTGATGACATTAAATTGAGAAACTGGTATGTTGCTCTCCCTCCTAACTGCCCGTAAGCAGATACTGCGGTTAGAAATAAGAGTATGTAACAGGCTTTTCTCATCATACAAGGTAGCAACACAATGGTAAACGATTGCAATGATAGTATATTTTGATAGGGATGGGAAATAATTAGCCTTTTGTATGCTTGGTATCTTTATTATAACCTCATAATATTTACTTAAGCAAAAGTGCGCTTTCGCGAAAGTGTACAATTTCTTAGCAATTGCTTAACATACAAAACACTGGTTACGTAGTTATTATGTTAATTTTATGCCTAAAATCACAAACAATGGCAAAACTTTTACTTACAAAAAAACTTTTTTTATTGCTTCTTTTTGCAATGAGCTATTCTGGAATAGCCCTTGCGCAAACAAATGCTTGGATTAATGAGTTTCATTATGATAATAGTGGATCTGATGTTGATGAAAGTATAGAGGTAATTATAGAAAACCCTGGAAATCTAGCAGACTATGCTTTGATACGTTATAATGGCAATGGTGGCGTTACTTATGGCAGCACTACGCTAGATGAATTTACTGTAGGAGAAACTTCAGGCTCATTTACAGTTTACAGTTTTATATTTCCATCAAATGGATTACAAAACGGACCAGATGGCTTTGCACTCACTTATGAAGGCACACTTATTCCTGGACAATTTCTAAGTTATGAAGGAGCAATTACGGCTACAAATGGTCCAGCAAGTGGAGTTACCTCTACAGATATAGGTGTAGCAGAGAGCGGATCTACCCTGGCCACAGAATCCTTACAGCTCACCGGTACGGGTAGTGCATATACTGATTTTACGTGGTCTGCTCCTTCCACATCAAGCCTAGGGAACTTAAATACAGGGCAGACACTAGGAGCTGGAGCAAATATTGCGCCTGCAATCACAAACATCGTTGCATCTCCAGAGGATGCAACCTCGACAGATGTTGTGACCGTGAGCGCAACCATTACAGATGCTCAAGATAATATAGATAGTGCAAACTTATCGTGGGGTTTACAAGACGGTGGTCCCTATCCTAATACAATAGTATTAAATAACACTGCTGGAACAACTTATGAAACAAGTACAGCAATCCCCGCACAAATGGATGGAACAACTGTTTATTATACCCTAAGCGCTACAGATGATAATGCAATGCCAGAAACAGCTGTGAGTATGCAACTTACATACACCGTAAATGATATGACTCAGCTAGGGTTTCAATTAAACAATACAGATTTTAATTATGCTATAAATTTTGATACAAGTCTAACAGGAGTGAATGAAGGTGGTTTTACGGGTGATGGATTATCACCAGCACCGTCTTCAGGTCAATTAGACTCAAATACCTGGCTCATAGAAGGATTAAGCGATGGAGACTCTAGTTTTGGCGATACAAATACCTCATCAGACTTTACGGGTACTGCAAACTTTGGGTCTGCAGGTAGTGGTATAAATTCTTATACTATTGCCCCAGAAGATTATGCACTCGGTTTTCAACCTGCTGGATCTGATCTTACACCAGGTATCATCGCTTTTAGATTTCAAAACAATACAGGTGAGGTTATAACTAATCTACAAGTGGCATATGATTTATATGTCTATAATGATCAACCTAGATCTAATAGTGTCACACTTGTACACGGTACTGAAACAGATCTCACAAACTCAAGTCTAAGCACTCCAGGCGAGGTGTACCTTAACAGTCCTGAGGTAGATGACCTTTCTCCAAGCGCTCTAAAATCTGTACTTACCTACGATATAAATACGAATACTGCTGGTGATGCAACCTTAAATATAGCACCTGGCGAGACGTACATCATAGCTTGGCAAACTGATGATGTCTCTGGAGGTGGTAGTAGAGATGAGTTTGCAATAGATAATATACAATTCAAGGCAAACGCAACAACTCCTGGTTTCAGTTTTATAGGGGGACCTGTAGAAAATTTAATTCTAGGTACCAATTATTCAATTCTTAATGAAACAAATCTCTTTAATGAATTACGTGTTGTAGCGGGTACATTACAAACTAACAATAACTTAACGCTACGAAGTACAGCAGATCAACAAGCCTATACTGGCGCATTCACAAATGGGGCGATAGTAGTAGGAGATGTTACTGTAGAAAGATATATCCCTGGTAAACGTGCTTTTAGAATACTATCTAGCCCAGTAAACACGAGTTCTACCATACAGACAAACTGGCAAGAGGGTGCCACCAGCGCAACTCAAGACCCAAATCCAGGTTACGGTATACATATAACTGGTAGTGAAACTGGTGCAAACGGTTTTGACGCATCACCTTCTGGTAATGCTTCTGCTTTTACTCTTAATAACGCAACTCAAGCCTTTGAACCTATACCAAATACCAATATAGATGTGCTCGAAGCTGGTAAACCTCTCCTTACATTAATACGTGGTAGTAGAGCAATAGACGTTACAGATAATGAAGCTATGGCAGACGATACCGTACTTAGAACTACCGGAACACTAGAACTCGACGCTGTTACACAATCTTTTACAACTACAGCGGCAACGCAAGATGCTTCTGGAGGTGACGGTACGTTTTTCCTTTTTGGAAATCCATTTGCGAGAACCGTAGATATGAATGCTGTTTTTAATGGAGATGCTACTAATGGTGCACAACAAAACCTTAACCCTAATTTTTACTACATATTTGATCCTCAAATAAATGGCGATAATGGGCGCGGTGGTTATGTAACTATAGATTTATCTGACGGAAGTAACAATACAGCTGGAGTATCTGCTGCAAATGGTTCACTACAAGCATACCAAGGTGGCTTTGCTCAAATAGTAGATAATACACCTGGCACACTTACGAGTATCACCTTTGGAGAAAATGCCGAAGGGCCAACCGGTGAATCTCAGACAAACACCTTCAATTCAAACACGATACCGACTATCATAGCAGGTAAGCTCTCACGCGTAGAAAGTGGCATATCAACATTTTCTGATGGATTTAAAGTTACAGCTAGTAGTGACTACACATCTCAGGTAGATTTATATGATGCGCAAAAACTAGCAAACCTAGATGAAAATATTGCCATAGCAGTAGATGATAATTTGCTCGCCATAGAAAAACGAGACGCGTTTACCGAAAACACTGTGGTGCAATTACACATAGATAATTACAGATTTGCCAATTATGACCTAGAGCTTACTCTAGATAATGTAGAGATTCCGTCATATCTGCACGACAGATATTTAGACACCGTATCACCACTAGAAAGTGGTGAAAACCATATAGCCTTTACAATATCTGACAATGAGCAGAGCAGTGCTGCAGATCGTTTTGCTATTATTTTTAATAGTGAACCTCTAGCAACTGAGACATACACAACAAATGAATTATTAATAGCTCCAAATCCGTTTAATGATAATGGATTTACAATACGTATCCCAGATGCTACAACTACAACTGCGACAGTGCAAATAGTAAATGTGCTAGGTCAAATTGCATATCAAGCTCAAGAGACACTTATAAATAATGAGATTACTATCTCAAAAGTAGATGCACTCCCTACTGGAATTTACTATGTAAAAGTAAAAAGTGGAACAATGACAGCAGTGCGTAAACTGATTAAAAACTAAAAAGAAAATTATGAAAATTACACATAAATATATCACCCGAGTTTTAGCTATTGCTTTGTTTTGCTTTTGCTTTCAGAGTGCACAAGCTCAAATCTCTTTTCCAGATAACGTAAATGATGAAGCTCCTGCGGCTCCCATAAATGGACTCATTGCTCTCGGCCTTGCGGCTGGAGCTGCCCTGGGACTTAAAAAAACCAATAAAGATTTATAATACCCACAGCACTATAAAAAAGGGAACCTACTTTTAGGTTCCCTTTTTTATTTACGCTTTCGCGAAAGCGGTCTTATTTATAGTCTCAAGTTTATAACTTCTTTGCGTTTTTAACCTTTTGCTTAGTAAGGGCAAGTTCTAATACCTCACTCATATCTTTTACATAGTGGAAGGTAAGACCTTTTAAGTAATCTGGCTTTATCTCTTCTATGTCGCGACGGTTTTGCTCACAAAGTAAGATCTCTTTAATTTTTGCACGCTTTGCAGCAAGAATCTTTTCTTTGATTCCTCCTACTGGTAATACTTTACCTCGCAGGGTTATCTCACCTGTCATTGCGATGCTCTTCTTGACTTTGCGTTGTGTAAATAATGATACTAGAGAGGTAAGCATTGTGATACCCGCACTAGGGCCATCCTTAGGAGTCGCTCCTTCTGGCACGTGAATGTGTACGTTATAGCTGTCAAATATTTTTGAATCTAGACCAAGAAGTTCTGCATTTGCTTTTATATACTCCATTGCAATGGTAGCACTCTCCTTCATAACCTTACCAAGGTTACCTGTGATAGATAGTGTTCCTTTTCCTTTTGATAAGGCAGACTCGATAAATAAAATATCACCACCTACACGTGTCCAGGCAAGACCTGTTACTACTCCAGCAACATCATTGTTTTCATACTTGTCACGCTCCATTCTAGGAGATCCTAAAACTTCTATGATGTCTTCGTTAGAAACTTTTACGTTGTACTCCTCCTCCATTGCAAGATTTTTGGCACCGTAGCGCACCATCTTTGCAACTTGCTTCTCAAGACCACGTACTCCAGACTCACGAGTGTACCCCTCAACAATTTTTTCTAGTTGTGGCTTTGCAATCTTAAGCTGCTCTGGTGTCATACCGTGCTCCTTAAGTTGCTTAGGTAATAAGTGTCTCTTTGCAATCTCTGTCTTTTCTTCTATAGTATAACCCGTCACATTTATAATCTCCATACGATCGCGTAATGCTGGTTGTATGGTATTAAGGCTATTTGAGGTTGCGATAAACATTACCTTAGAAAGGTCAAACCCCATCTCAAGGAAGTTGTCGTGAAACTCACTATTCTGCTCTGGGTCAAGTACCTCTAGTAATGCAGAAGATGGATCTCCCTGACTCCCCATACTTAACTTATCTATCTCATCTAGTACAAAGACTGGGTTACTTGTACCCGCCTTACGAAGGCTCTGTATAATACGGCCCGGCATTGCTCCTATATAAGTCTTTCTGTGACCACGTATCTCAGACTCGTCACGCATACCACCTAGACTCATACGTATGTACTCTCGCCCAAGTGCCTCTGCAACAGATTTACCTAGTGAAGTTTTACCCACACCTGGAGGTCCGTAAAGACAGAGTATAGGTGACTTCATATCGTTACGTAATTTTAATACCGCTAGGTACTCTATAATACGACGCTTTACATCATCAAGACCATAGTGATCGCGGTCTAAGATTTTCATAGCACGTTTTAAATCAAATTTATCTTTACTAAACTCGTTCCAAGGAAGGTCTAAAAAGAGGTCAAGATAGTTGCGCTGTATGCTATACTCCGCTACTTGGGGATTCATACGTTGCATCTTAGAAAGCTCTTTCTTAAAATGCTTTTCTACTTTTTCTCCCCATTTTTTTGTCTTTGCACGCTCGCGCATCTCTTCAAGATCATCCTCAGAGGTAGATCCTCCTAGTTCTTCTTGAATAGTCTTCATTTGCTGGTGCAAGAAGTACTCGCGCTGCTGCTGGCTCATATCATTTTGAACCTTGTTTTGAATATCATTTTTGAGCTCCAGCTTCTGGCGCTCCATATCCATAAACTTAAGCGTCTCGATAGCGCGTTTATGTAAATCGTTTATGTGAAGTAACTCCTGCTTCTCAGCCACTGTGAGATTCATATTAGAACTCACAAAGTTTATTAAGAAAGAATCGCTCTGTATGTTTTTTATTGCAAAAGATGCCTCAGATGGGATATTTGGCGAGTCTTGAATAATTTTAAGAGCAAGATCTTTTATAGAGTCTATCGCAGCCTTAAACTCTTGACTTCCTTTATCTGGACGTGTTTCTGGAAATTCTTTTATCGTGGCTCTTAAGTAAGGTTCGGTTTGAGTCACTTCATTAATCTCAAAGCGTTTTTTACCTTGTATGATTACGGTTACATTACCGTCAGGCATTTTAAGAACACGCAGTATACGTGCTACCACGCCTACTTTATTTATATCATCTGCCGTAGGGTTTTCTACAGACTCATCTTTTTGAGCCACTACTCCTACTACCTTTCCTCCTTTATTTGCCTCGTCTATAAGTTTTATAGAAGTGTCTCTTCCTGCCGAAATAGGAATCACAACCCCAGGAAAAAGTACCGTATTACGTAAAGGTAATATCGCTAGACTTTCTGGGAGCTCTTCATTATTAATCGCCTCCTCATCTTCTGGGGTCATTAACGGGATAAGCTCTGCATCTCCATCTATCTCTTGCAGTGACAATCTGTCTAATGTTGTAAATTTTGGTTTTGCCATATAATATATGTGCCACAATGTCGGGTATTGCTACGCTCATTATGACTATCTAAGTATTACTATTCTATTAAAATCGGCGAGTGACGCTGTAATGTATGGTATATAGTCACTCACCATTACATTAAGTCAATTCTTATGCCAAGTGATGTACGCTTTCGCGAAAATGTAAACCACAACCCTTATCTTTCCTTATAGTTATAGTAAAACCTTTGGCCACAAGAACCATCTTTAGGCAGACTAGCCCGCTAGTGGTCAAAAGGAGAATCAAAAAAATAAAATAAACTTTTCACGAAAGTGTAACAACTTAAAAATTACCACATCTTTACTATAGAATTAACCAAAAGTGAATTTTACCAACCATCAAATAACCGATCTATTATCACTATGCCAGCAAGGTGAGCAGGGTGCACAAATGGAAGTTTATAATCGCTACTACAAGGCGATGTATAACACCTCATTGCGCATTGTAAAACACGAAGCAGAAGCAGAAGATATTATGCAGGAGTCCTTCTTAAGTGCTTTTACAAAACTAGACAGCTACAAGGGTGAGGCATCTTTTGGGAGTTGGTTAAAACGTATCGTTGTAAATAATAGCCTCAATGCTTACAATAAAAGTAAGCGACTAGATGAAACCTCTATAGATGACCATCTATATAAAATAGAAGACGATGCAGCTGGTGTAGCAGAGATGGATCTCTCTAGTGTACGTGCTCAAGAAGTGGTAAACGCAATGAGTGAATTAAAGGACAACTACAGACAGTCTCTGTCATTACATCTTATAGAGGGTTATGACTATGAAGAAATGAGTGAAATAATGAATGTAAGCTATGCAAACTGCAGAACGATGGTGTCAAGAGCAAAAGACAGCTTACGAAGAATTTTAAATAAAAATGAAAAAGGAACCTATAGATCAAGTATTTAAGCGCCTAGAAGGCAAGCTAGATACAGCTGCACCTAGTGCAGATCACAAAGCAAACTTTCTTGCAAAGCTTCAGGCGCAAGCTGCTCCCGTAACTCCAGAGAAAGAAACTAAAGTCATAAAGTGGATGCGTCCTCTTTTTATAGCAGCGAGTATGCTCTTGCTTGCCGGAGTCATTTTTACTCAGTTCAATACGAGCTCGAGTGATAAAGAACTTGCAGATGTATCTCCAGAAATGCAGGAAACTCAAGACTTCTTTACAAAGACTATAGAACGAGAGCTTTTTGACATCAAAGAAAAGATGACTCCAGAAAACCAAGCTATGGTAGAAGATGCCATAAGCCAGCTGGAAGTGCTAGAGCAGCAATATGATAAACTTAAAATTGACCTTTCTGAGAGTGGTGAAGATAAGCGCGTGATCTACGCTATGATAGACAACTTCCAGAACCGCATTGACCTCCTACAAAATGTAGTAGAGCAAATGAAAGCCATCGAAGAATTAAGAAAAATTGAAAAAGCAGTAACTCTCTAGTTACTTAAATAATATACTATTACTATGAAAACAAAAATTACACACCTCCTACTCTTTGTACTCGCTATGCCTTTTATGGTAATGGCAAGTGACAACTACCCTAAAGGGAAATATACTAAGGAGAAAAGAATTAAAAAAGAATATAACGTTAATGCAGATGCAAAACTGGTTATAGATAACTCCTACGGTAATGTAAATATGGTAAGCTGGAATGAAAACCGCATTGTTATAGAAGTGCTAGTAAAAACTAATGGAAATGATGAAGAGCGCGTGCAAGAAAAGCTAGATGAGATAGATGTACGTTTTGAAGGCTCTCCGTCTTATGTAAGTGCTAAGACTAATTTTGAGAGAAGTAGCAGTCGCTCGTGGTGGAATAGCTGGAAAAACAATAATGTAAATATGGAAATTAACTACACCATAAAACTCCCAGCTACTAATATGATAGATATAAGCAATGATTACGGGGGTATAAGCCTTGACCGTCTTGAGGGCAATGCAAAAATAAACTGTGACTATGGTAAAATTACTATAGGCGAGTTACTTGCAGAGGATAACTACCTCAACTTTGACTACACAAAAAACAGTACCATCTCTTATATGAAAAGTGGCCGTATTAATGCAGACTACTCAAGCTTTATGTTAGAACGTGGTGGTGATATAGAACTCAATGCAGATTATACGAAGTCTGAATTTGGAAAAATTGAAAATCTCAACTACAACTGTGATTATGGATCTGTAAAAACAACAGAAAGTAATGACGTTATAGGTCGTGGTGATTACCTCTCTGCAAAGATAGGAGTTGTACACGGTGATTTAAATATCAACGCAGATTATGGGAGTATACGTGTAGAAGAACTTGCTAGTGATGCTGGAGACGTCAAGATTCAGAGCGATTATACAGGCATAAAGGTGGGATACAGTCCTGCTTATGATTTTACCTTTAATATAAAACTTGAGTATGCAGGCTTAAGCGGTAAAGATGAGCTTACTTTTAAAGTAGAGCGCGTAGAATCTTCAGACAAATATTATGAAGGGTACAAAGGATCATCTTCTACTAATAACAACATAAACATCAACTCAGAGTATGGGGGTGTTACATTATTTAAAAACTAAATTCAATCATCAACTAAACAATCTATTATGAAAAAATTAATCACACTCAGCTTAGTCCTTTTTGCAAGTACTCAAATACACGCACAATGGTGGGGAACGAGTGTAAAAGGTAACGGCGAACTAGAAACTATAACTCGCAATGTAGGTGACTATGATGAGATAAGTGTTGCTGGCTTTTTTGACGTGACACTTGTTGCCGGTAATGAAGGAGAACTTACTATTGAAGGAGAGAGTAACCTACTTGAATACATTGAGACCGAAGTAGATGGGGACAGACTTACTATCAAGGTAAAAAACAAGCAAAACCTGAAAACGAGCTGGGGAAAAGATATTAAAATACGAGTGCCTTTTAGAGATTTAAACCAAGTATCATTATCTGGATCTGGCGAGATTATGAGTACAGATGTTATCAAAGCAAATAACTTTAGAGTTTCAGTATCTGGTTCTGGTGATATAAATCTTGTAGTAGAAGCTAGCAGCACAGAGAGTCGTGTTACTGGATCTGGTGATTTGGTATTACGAGGTAGCACAAGAGATCACGAGACAAGTGTAACGGGATCTGGAGATCTTGAAGCAGGACGCTTTAAAGCAGATAATGTAGATGCAAAGGTTACAGGGTCTGGAGATATAAGAGTAAGTTGTGAGAAGAGCATACGCGCTCGAGTAACAGGATCTGGAGATATAGAATATGTAGGTAACCCTACAAAGCAAGACACAAAGGTTTCTGGATCTGGAGATATCTCTAGAGGATAAAACTATTTTGTCCCAAATACAATAAAAGCCCTCTTGCGAGGGCTTTTTTACTTATAACATATTACAGTTCTTTCTTAAGTAGTCTCGTGGTACCTGAAAATCGTTCTACTATAATTTTTGGCTCGCCATATAGTTGCACCATACTCTTATCTGAAAGGTCAAGTGTTACCTTCTCATCTACACTAAGCGTCACGCTACCGCTTTCTCTTCCTACTATCTGCACTATGTCTGCATCAAAGGAGAGTCCTTTACATTGAGCGGTTTCATTTACTGTAAAAGTAGCTTCACTAGCATTTCCTGTAAACGCTATGTCAGATCTTCCTGAAGCAATTATTGAGAGTTTTACGGTGTTTATATCCGCTTTCGCGAAAGCGTTATCACTTAAATTCACACGTATATCGTCTCCAGTGTAATCTATCTCAAACTTTGAGTTGCCGTTTGCCATAATATCTGCCTCTCTCGTTTTGAGCTCTCCGTTGAAACGACTTCCATCCAGAAAACTACCCGTAAACATATCTCCCTCTATGGCTGTAGATACAAAGGCACTACTTTTTGAATCTAAACTTACAGCGCTCAGTGCTGTATATCGCACAGTAATGTTAAGTCTTTTTGCACTACGTATATCCTTGCGGGTTGAAACCACAAGTAGACTATCTCTAATGTCAAAATCTATAAGTTCAACCAGGTTATCATCCATCTCTAGGTCATAACCGGTTTTAGAATCTGCCATAAGTGTCACCTCTAGGCCATCTGTTACCTTGATTGCGGTAAAGCCATCTAGTCTCTCAGAAACATCTATAACATTACGACTACCTTTTACTCGCTCGCGTTGTGCAGCGACACTTGTAGTTACAACTAGAAGTATTGCAACCACAAAACTCTTTATATATCTATTCTTCATAAAATTAAAAGTACAATAAATGAGCCATCCTTAATAACCGCACATAAAAAAAGCACCTGGTTACAGATGCTCTTTAAAAATATGTCGTTTATGGATACTAATAGGCAATATTAATCACTCCATCTACTGTGAGTACTTCTTCGTTATCTGGGTTTGTAAATGTTCCAGAAAAGGTTCCTACTATTGTAGTACCATCGTTTTCCGTAATTGTATTAATAAAAGGTGATGTCCCTCCGGGTGCTGCTGTAAGTACTACACCATCTATAGTAATAAGTGTGTTTTGCATCACATTATCTCCAGTTTGTTGTAATACAATATCAAAAGTGAAGGTGTCGCCAGTATCTGTATCTGTTGCTACAACGCTTAATAGAGAACCATCTATAGTTACTACTGCATTATCAAAGTTTGTAAACGTTCCGCCTATAGTTCCATACACCGGTCCATCATCTTCTGGTGGGCTACAATCTCCTAGCTCTTGAACAATTGCATCTAGACTTCCATCTGGATCTCCACAAGCTGTAATCTGTTCTTGCAGTGCAAATGAGTAATCTGCACAGGCAGCCGTATAAGCATCACTATCTTGAGGATCTACTGCGTTAAAAATTTCTTGAGCTTCTGCTGTTGCAATTTCGGCAGCGGCACACTCTCCACCACAGTTAAGACTATCTATAGTTGCTTGCAAACTACCATTTGCATCTCCGCACGCTTCTATTTGTGCGCTTAACGCGGCGCTATATGCAAGGCATAATTGCTCTTCATTTTCAGCTGTAGCATTGTTAAATGCCTCCAGCGCTGCCTCCGTAGCTAGCTCTGCTTGTAAGCACGGGTCTGGTGTTGTACAGTCGCCTAGCGTAGTAAGTATGGATTGTAGCTCTCCAGAACTATCACCGCATATTTCTATAGTTGCCTCAAGTGCAAGCGCATAGGTCGTACAGGCCTGTGTATAATTTGCTTCAGAAGATGAAGCAAATACTGCTTGTGAAGTTTGCAATACATCAAATGCTGTTTCACACGTATCACTATCTGGATCTGTCTCTCCAGGCTCAGAACCATCTCCGGTTACAGAAAACTCGCCCTCTAGTTGTTCATCATCACAAGAGATTACTGTGACTGAGGCTAGCATTATAAATAAGAGTAGGTAGTGTAGCTTTTTCATCGATGTAGGATTTTGTGAACCTTAAACGCAAACATAAACATTTTATTGGACTGTTATACAAGCAATTTATGACTCCTTATGTGATCTAAGAATCTTGTTTTGCTCTTGCATTAGGTGTTCAATATTTGCTAAGAGTTCAATGTTTTTTGGTGTTTTTTCTTCCGTATTTTTTGGGTCCTCAGATTTTTCTTTAAATCTGTTAATCCCTTTTATGACTATAAATATAGTCAAAGCTATGATAACAAAATCTATCCCCACCTCTATGAGCTCACCATAGCCTATCGCAACTACATCTGCCTCATTTTCGGCATCTCGTAAAATGTACTTACGCTCTCGTAGGTTTATGCCATCGGTAAGTAAAGAAAGTGGTGGCATTACCACCTTTTTTACAATGGTATTTACCACATTATTAAAAGCAGTACCTATGATGATACCCACAGCCATATCTACCATATTACCTTTTACGGCAAAATCTTTAAATTCTTGTATAAAACTCTTCATAGTATATAAATGTTAGAAAAACGCTTCAAGCCATTCTAGGCTGTTTAATAAACAGATTAATTGCTTGCAAAGATTGTTTTGTTGTACGCTTTCGCGAAAGCGGAAACCTTATGTTTATTTATTCTCTTTTGGGACTCTGTACAGAAGCACTACTCCTACTGCAAAAAACAGTATAAGAAATACAATAGAGTAACGCATACTCCCAGTAATCTCTTCTATAAAACCATATAAGAACATCCCGATGATGATCCCTATTTTTTCGGCAACATCATAAAAGCTAAAGTATGATGTCGTGTCTTCTGTCTCTGGTAAAAACTTTGCATACGTAGACCTTGAGAGTGATTGTATGCCCCCCATCACAAGACCTACAAAACCAGCAGTAATGTAAAACTGGAAGGGTGTATATACAAAGTAGGCCCAAGCACAAATTACAATCCAGATCACATTAATAATGACCAGTGCTTTTATATTACCCACACGTGCCGAAAGTTTTGAAGTAAGTATGGCACCCAGTACTGCCACAAGTTGTATTAAAAGTATACTCACAATTAATCCCGTCGTGCGCTCGCTATCACTCCCCCACTCTAGTTCTTGCTCTCCAAAATATGCTGCAGCAAGCATCACTGTCTGTACCGCCATACTGTATACAAAGAAGGCAATAAGATATTTTTTAAGACGTAGCTGGTCTTGCATAGAAGACCAAATAGCTCTTAGCTCCTTAAAGCCATTAAAGAACACATCTTTGGTAAGTTTTCCTTGCGCTTGATTTCCTTGAGGTAAATAAGCGTACGTATACTGGCTAAAACCTATCCACCAGACACCAGTAAGCACAAAGGATAAGCGTGTAGGGAAACCTTCGTCTTCAAAACCAAATGTTTCATACCCAAGTATCATTGCTAGACAAGCTATAAGTAGCAACACACTCCCTATGTAACCTAGGGAATACCCTTTTGCACTTATCTTATCGTGTTGTTCTGGATAGGCTATATCTGGCAAGTATGAATTGTAAAAAACGAGACTCCCCCAAAAACCTATAAGTCCCAGGGCATATAACGTAAGGCTCAGATATATATGCTCAAGGCTAAACCAGTACAAACCTATTGTAGAGAAAGCTCCTAGATAGCAGAAGAGTTTTAAAAAGAACTTTTTGTTACCCAGATAATCTGCCACACCAGAGAGTATGGGAGATATGATAGCCACGACTAAAAAAGCAATGGCAGTGGTGTAAAAAATAAGCGGACTACGACGTAACATCATCCCAAAAACCTCAATCTCTTCTATACCTGCTCCTCTAAACAGCGCACCATAAAACAAAGGGAATATAGCAGATGCGATGACAAGACTGTATGTAGAGTTTGCCCAGTCATAAAACGCCCAAGCGTTTAATAACTTCTTATCGCCTTTTTTGAGTTGTTCTTTCATAGCACTAAAATAAAAAAGCTGTGCGAGTGCACAGCTTTTTAAACTATATATTATTGTAAATTCTTATTTGAAACTTGTCACTCCAAACTTTGCTGCCTCTGCTCTTGCCATAGGCGCTTTTGCAGTAAGGTTTGCAATACGCGAGTCTGATGACGGGTGCGTGCTTAATATTTGTGGTGGTGCTTGACCTCCACTAGCAGCTTTCATACGTTTCCATAACTCTGCAGCCTCATCTGGGTTGTAACCTGCTATTGCAGCAATTACAATACCTATCTCGTCTGCTTGTGTCTCGTGACTACGTGAGAAAGGAAGCATACCCCCTACTTGTGAACCTACACCGTACAGTTGCATTATCTGTTGTTGCTTGCTTTGCTCTTGCCCACTTACTGCTACTGCAGTGGCTACGGCACCAAATTGCTGTAACTGTGCAGCACTCATACGCTGTGCACCGTGATCTGCAAGTGCGTGAGCAAGCTCGTGCCCCATCACCATTGCAAGACCTGTTTCAGACTGTGTGATAGGTAATATACCTGTATACACTACAATTTTTCCACCTGGCATACACCACGCATTTACAGCTTCGTCTTTTACTAGGTTATATTCCCAGCGGTAATCTTGTAAATAACCTGGCTCTCCCAGAGCCGTAAGATAACGCTCTGCAGCTACAGCAATTTTCTCACCTACACTCTTTACCATATTTGCATCTGCCGTACCGGTGATGACATTATTTTCTGAAAGAAAGGCATCATATTGTTGAAAAGCCATCGGAAATAGCTGATCGTTACTTACGAAGTTAAGTGTCTTTTTTCCTGTAAAAGGGCTCGTCTTACAAGCACATACTAAGAGTACGGTCATTATAAGAACAAATGTATTTTTAAGTTTCATTGTAATAAGGTTTGATATTCTTTATAAAAATACACAAATGTTAAATACCGCTTAGATGAAGCTCTGTGAAATCTTTCTTAATGATTAAAGCACAGGCTTTCGGGTCAAACTGCACATCTTCCATAGAAATCACTTCATTATCTAACTCTATAGTCGTTATCTCAAATGGTAATCCTATGAGGTGAATTCTAAAGGTATCATATGTAGTGATAAAGTCACCACGCTTGTGTTGCTGTATAATCCAGTCTTTTTCTCTACCTACCATTTTAAAAGTGCGGTAACTGTAACGATCCTTTTTATAATCGTATCCATCTTGAGCATCTTCATATAATTTTGAAGCATTTTTACCAAGACCGTAATACACCTCAAGTTCTACTTGCTCTATCTCGAGCTCACCTACATATTGCTGTATAGGGTACTTAGGTAAGATAGTTCCTTCTTTTACAAACATTGGGATTTCATCTATATCTGCATCTACCCATTGCTCCTTACCTCCTTTTACAGGAGTTTTTGTCCAGTAGTTATACCATTCTCCTCGAGGCACGTACATACGCCTACCTTTTGCATTAGGTTCTAAAATAGGACATACAAGGATGTGGTGCCCAAAGATAAACTCATCTGTACGATAGTGCGTTTGTGCATCTTCTTGATCAAAATATACAAGAGGCTTTAGTAAAGGGGTTCCCTTCTTTATATACTCATAAAACATTGTATATAAATATGGGAGTAACCTATACCGTAAACTTATAAACTTACGTGCAATGTCTGTCACACCTTCATCAAAAGTCCACGGCTCTTGATCACCGTGATGACCAGAAGAGTGTGTTCTACAAAATGGATGAAAAACACCTAGCTGTATCCATCTTGCATATAGCTCACCTGTAGGCTGCTCTGCAAAGCCTCCTATATCTGTTCCGGTAAAGCTCATACCAGAGATACACATACGCTGTACCTGTATATTTGCTACCCATAGGTGCTCCCAGCTTGCGATATTATCTCCCGTCCAGCTACTTGTATAGCGCTGTGCGCCAGAGTATGCAGATCGTGTGATTACAAATGGTCTCTTAGGGTAGGCAAATTTTTTAACACCCTCATAAGTGGCTCTCGCCATCTGTGTACCATAAATGTTATGTGCTTTATTATGACTACAAGGGTGCCCATCATAGTTATGTCTCACATCTGCAGGAAAGGTTTTTCCTGGAACCTCCATCACTGCAGGCTCATTCATATCATTCCAAACACCTTTTACACCTACTTCTTGTATGAGTTCTTTAAATAATCCAGCCCACCAGTCACGTACTTCAGGATTTGTATAATCTGGGAAGTTACACTCACCTGGCCATACTTTACCTTTCATATAAGGACCATCTGCGCGTTTACAGAAGTAGTCATTTTCTATTCCTTCTTGATATACCCAGTAATCTTTGTCTATCTTAATACCTGGATCTATTATAACGACTGTCTTAAAGCCGTCATCTGCAAGCTCCTTTACCATACGTTTTGGATCTGGAAAGTAATCTTTGTTCCAAGTAAAACATCTCCACCCGTCCATATAATCGATATCTAGGTAAATACCATCACAAGGTATTTTAAGTTCTCTAAACTTATTTGCTACCTCCTTTACATTACTTTCTGGAAAATAACTCCACTTACACTGGTGATAACCCAGTGCCCATAATGGTGGCAGCTCTGGCACTCCTGTTAGGTTAGTATAACTACCTACTACATCTGCCATTTCTGGGCCATAAATAAAGTAGTAATTCATCTCACCACCTTGTGCCCAAAAACTTGTTACACCCATACGCTCTTGACAGAAGTCAAAAAATGTTTTAAATGTATTATCGAAAAATATCCCGTAAGCTCTCTTTTGAGTAAGACCTATATAAAAAGGAACCGACTTATAAATAGGATCTTGATCCTTGCCAAAGGCATACTGGTCTGTCGCCCAGTTGTGCACTCTCTTTCCTCTTAAGTTTGAGTGCATAGGCTTATCACCCAGCCCATAATAGGACTCTGCGTGTTGTGCCTTTTTACTCATTTTTACAATATTCCCTCCGTATTCAAAGCTCTCCTCAAAGTGAAAACCTAACTCATCTTCATTTATAAGATTACCTTCTATGTCAAATATGGAAGTTTGTAAACTATTTTTTTCTATCCTTATTTTGAGCTTTGCAGTATGCACAAAATAATAAGCATCATCTTCCTCAAGCTCGAGGTGGTTGTACCCTCGTATACCATCTTCATCTATCGCATAAGAGAAGTCTGGCTCAAAGACACCACCTGTTCCAAAACGAAATCTAATCACACTGTCACGCAATACCGTGAGCTGGAGAATTACTTCATTTTCGGTTGTAAAATATAATATATCTGCATCCTTCTTAAAATCAACGACTTTATTTGGAAACTGGTTGCCTTTTTGCTGCAACTCTGTATTTGTAATCATATTTCTAAAATTTGGAGATTTCAAAATAAGGTTAACTCTTTGAGTTACCTCGCTAATACTTAAATACTTATTAACTCTAACGTTTTCGTACTATAATAAGCTACGTTGATTTCCGCTTTCGCGAAAATTATATCACATTCAATCTCTTTTAACCCTATTATTATGGCATTATTAATCTGCCTTTAATTCAAAAATCACTCCCGATAAGGGCGGTACTGTAATAGATGTACTATGTGTTTTTCCGTTCCAGCCTTCGTTTATAACAGTTAGGTCTACATTTTTATAAGCCCCTGTACCCGAAAACTCTAACGCGTCACTATTGAAAATTTCGCGAAAGCGTCCAAAAAATGGTACTCCAATGCGGTAATCTTCTCTCGGTACTGGTGTCATATTAAACACGCACACAATTACCGTTTTTGGGTCATTACCCTTACGTATGTAACTCAGTACGGCATTCTTACTATCATCGTGAGCAATCCACTCAAAACCTGCGGGATCAAACTGCTTTTCATACAGTGTAGGTGTACTTGTATACAACCCATTTATAGCTGCAAAGGCCTTTTGCATATTGCTGTGTATTTCATAATCTAGCACATACCAGTCTAACTGATCTTGAAAATTCCACTCTGTACCTTGTCCAAACTCGCTCCCCATAAAGAGTAACTTTGCTCCTGGATGAGTATACATATATGTGTAGAGTAATCTAAGGTTTGCAAAGCGTTGCCACTCATCACCAGGCATACGCCCCAATATAGAACCCTTACCATATACCACCTCATCGTGTGATAATGGTAGCATAAAGTTTTCTGTAAAACCATAGGTCATTGAGAAGGAAATCTCATTGTGATGGTGATTTCTGTAAATAGCATCTCTCGTAAAGTAGTTAAGTGTATCGTGCATCCACCCCATCATCCACTTCATACCAAAGCCTAAGCCTCCAGAAAAGACAGGCCTGCTCACCATAGGAAAACTAGTAGACTCCTCTGCTATAATCTGAATATCTGGAAAAGCGCCGTAGAGCGCCTCGTTGAGTTCTTTTAGCAATGAGATAACGGCTAGGTTTTCTCTACCTCCTTGATCATTAGGTTCCCACTCTCCATCTTCTCTACTATAATCTAGATATAGCATAGATGCCACTGCATCTACCCTAAGACCATCTACGTGGTATTGCTCTAGCCAGAACATTGCGTTACTTATGAGAAAACTACGTACCTCGTTGCGTTCATAATTAAAGATGAGTGATTTCCAGTCTTGATGATATCCTTTTTTTCTATCTGGATGCTCGTAACAGGCTGTCCCATCAAAGTTACCCAGCCCGTGCGGATCTTCTGGAAAATGTGATGGCACCCAGTCTAAAATCACACCTATATCACTTGCGTGCAAGGCATCAATAAGTGTCATTAATTCCTCTGGATATCCAAATCTTGAGGTAGGTGCAAAATAACCAGTTACTTGATATCCCCAGCTAGGGTCATATGGATACTCCATAATAGGCATAAACTCTACGTGTGTAAAGTTTAGCTTTTTTACATAGTCTACAAGTGCTGTTGCTAGCTCTGAGTAACTCAGGCTGCGATTACCCTCTTCTTGCTTGCGTCGCCAGGAGCCCAAGTGTAGCTCATAAACAGAAATAGGCGCATCTAGGCCGTTGTGTTTATGACGCTTGTCCATCCACTTTTTATCCTTCCAGGTGTGGTTTGTTTTATAAACTACAGATGCTGTTTGTGGAGGGTGCTCTGCTCTACGTGCATAAGGATCTGCCTTTTCTGTCACGACACCGTTGTGCGTAGCGTGAATTTTATATTTGTATAACTCTCCGTGGCCGATACCTGGTATAAAGCCTTCCCAAATACCGCTACTATCCCAGCGCACGTTAAGCTTATGCTCTCCGTCTTGCCAGTGATTAAAATTTCCTACTACAGAAACTTGTTGAGCACTAGGTGCCCATACTGCAAAGTAGGTTCCTTTTACACCCGCTCGCTCGCAAATGTGGCTTCCCAGTTTTTCATATAGTTTGTAATGCTTACCAGATTTGAATAGATCAACATCAAAATCTGTAAGCAAGCTATGTGCTAGTACGTTGCTCATTAAATAATAGTTCCAGAAGGTATGGTAGCTCCGTTTCTAATCACAACAATACCGTCACGCACCACGTAAGTATCTGTCTCTATATCCTTGAGGTGCTTGCCACCAGTGATACGCACGTCGTCACCTATTTTTGCATTTTTATCTACAATACAATTGGTAAGAAAACAGCGATCACCTATCCCTACGTGCGGTACTCCCTTTGCTCTGGCTTGATTGATTTCTTCTAGATCTAGAAATCTATTACTTCCCATTACATAACAACTCTCTAAAACAGTGCCTTTTCCTATACGTGATCGTATGCCTATAATTGAGTTCTCAATACGGCTGCCGTGCACGATACTCCCTTCTGCCACGATAGATTTTTCAAGCGTAGTTCCAGAGATTTTTGTGGGAGGTAATACACGAGGTCGTGTAAGAATGTTTTGCCCTTTGTTAAATAAATTAAACTTTGGTAAATCTGATGTGAGATCAATATTTGCTTCAAAAAATGAATCTATATTTCCTATATCTGTCCAGTATCCCTCGTAGGCATAGCTTAGCACCTTGTGATTCTCTATAGACTGAGGAATGATTTCTTTACCAAAATCATTTGTATCTGTTCCCTCTAGCAACTCGATAAGTAAATCTTTATTAAAGATATAAATACCCATAGAGGCTAGGTAGTGTTTACCCTGTGCTGCCATAGCATCTGAGACTGGTGACTCCCAGTCTGGAAGTAGATCTGCAGATGGTTTTTCTATAAAGGATGCTATGGTATTATCTTCGGCAGTTTTGAGAATCCCAAAAGAAGTAGCGTCTTTTGCATTAACAGGTAGTGATGCGATACTAATCTTTGCATCTGCTTCTATATGCGCCTCAAGCATAGCATTAAAATCCATCTGGTACAGCTGGTCTCCAGAGAGTATCAATATATACTCAGACTCATATCCTTTAAAATGATGTAAACTTTGCCTTACCGCATCTGCAGTACCTTGAAACCAACCCTTATTATGCGGTGTTTGTTCTGCTGCAAGTATATCTACAAAAGCCTCAGAAAAGTAAGAAAACTGATAGGTATGTTTGATATGCTTATTAAGCGATGCAGAGTTAAACTGCGTGAGCACAAACATTCTCTTTATATTAGAATTTATACAGTTTGAGATAGGGATATCTACAAGGCGATACTTCCCAGCAATAGGCACGGCAGGTTTTGAACGCTCTGCTGTGAGTGGATATAGTCTTGTTCCTTGACCGCCTCCTAATATAATGGCTACTACTTTTTTATTCATTTCTAATCGTTTTTTGAGGTTGGATTACTTGCTATTTTTTTATTGACTTGCCTGTTTTTACTGCTACTGGCTTAGGTTGTAATTCTTCATAGAGAGTCACATAAGTTCCTGCTGTATTCTCCCAGCTATGATCTATCTCCATCATTTGTTTTTGATTTGTTTTAAACTGTTTCTCTTCTCTAAAAAACACTTCGGCTCTGCCTATGCTATAAACAATATCAAACACAGAAGTCTGGTCGTGGCATAGACCGTGACCACCATCTCCTATATCTACCACTGTATCTTTAAGCCCTCCGGTACGTCTTACAATGGGTACACATCCATAACGCAGGCTATAAAGCTGGTTAAGACCGCAAGGCTCTACTCTACTAGGCATTAAGAGAAAATCTGCTCCGGCATAAACCTGGTGTGACATACGCTCCTCATACCCTATATGGGCATTAAACCTTCCCTTATGGGTAAATTTTAATTGTTCTAACTGTCCCTCAATCTCTGGTGCCCCACTACCTAGTAAAATGATGTTTATATCATACTCATTGAGCGCTTGCTCTATGGCTTCTGGAAGCAAGTCTGCTCCTTTTTCCCATACAAGCCTGCCTATAAACCCAAAAAGCGGTTTTGTGGCATCAAGTCCAAACTCTTCACATAAAGCTTCTTTATTTGCTTTTCTACCAGAAGCTCTTGATCTAATGGTAAAATTTTTAACTAAATATTCGTCTGTTTTGGGATTCCAAGTTTCAGAATCTATACCGTTGAGGATACCTACGCATTTTTGAGACTCGCTTCTTAGTAAACCTTCCAGTCCATTTGCCTGCTCTTTTAATTCTTCCATATATGATGGAGAAACCGTGTTTACTCTCCAGGCGCATTTTATCGCAGCAGCCAGAGGATTAATCTGTCCATACCAGTCGAGGAGTCCGTACCTGCTTTCGCGAAAGCGTGGTAACATCGCAACACCGCTTTTATCAAAATTACCTTGATACTGGGCATTGTGTATGGAGAGTACTGTAGGGACAGACATTAACTTGTCAAACGCAGGACAATACTGCATCATAAACGGTATAAAACCTGTGTGATGATCGTGGCAGTGTACCACTTCTGGTAAGTTCTCAAAGGTGAGTATCCATTGCAAAGCCACACGCTGGAAAGCAATAAAACGCAGCGCATCATCTGGATGACCATACACGCCAGCCCTATCTGTAAGCCCTTGCACGCGTATCACAAATAGCGGGAAACCCAACTCATTATCTACATCTATAACTTCTGCTAGGTACGTTGTGCCATCTACTACAAGTTGGTGCGTAAAAACCACTCTACCGGTAGCGCGCTCCACCCACGTTGTTTTGTAATAAGGCATAATTACGGCAGCCTTGTGGCCTATACGGTTTTGATATTTGGGAAGTGCTCCCACAACATCTGCCAGACCTCCTACTTTTGCAACAGGATAACACTCGGCGCTTATGTGAAGTATTTTCATAGAGAGATTGTTAGTTATAGTCTTGTTAAATTTAACGTAACTATTTAATCTATAGGCATCCTTTGGCTTAAAATATGGTTAAATACGTCAATCTTTTGCTATTTCTACGCTTCCGCGAAAGCATACACCCTCACAGTTACATTTAAGGGATGTAATTTTCTGAGTTCATTAACGACTCACTTTATAGCTTTACAGTAACTTTACATAAAAAAAGAACATACGATGAAAAAGGTATTTATTTTAATGGCATTTGCAGCACTATTTACAAGCTGTAAGGGATCTGCTCAAGAGACTAAAAAAGAAACTTTTGAGGTAACAAAAACAGATGCTGAGTGGAAAGCGCAACTCACCCAAGAGCAATATTATGTGCTACGCCAGGCGGGTACAGAACGTCCAGGCTCTAGCCCACTTAACTATATAAAGGAGGCAGGCACCTTTCACTGTGCTGGTTGTGACACACCACTTTTTAAAACAGCACATAAATTTGACAGTGGTACAGGCTGGCCAAGTTTTGATAGAGGTATAGAAGGTAACATAGCTTACAGTACAGATCGCAATCTAGGGTATACCAGAACAGAAGAGCATTGTGCTACGTGTGGAGGTCACTTAGGTCACGTTTTTAACGATGGACCAAAAGCAACTACCGGAAAAAGACACTGTATAAACGGTGATGCACTTGTATTTGTACCATCTTCAAAATAAGAATAATGGCATATTCTATACAAAAAACCGAAGCAGAGTGGCTTGAAGAATTAGGGCCAGAGCGTTATAAAATATTACGAGAGAAGGGGACAGAACGTCCTTTTACGGGCACCTATAATTTACATAATGAAGAAGGTGCCTATCACTGTGGTGCTTGTGACCAGAAGCTATTTGAAAGTGCAAGTAAATTTGACAGTGGTTGTGGGTGGCCTAGCTTTGACGAGTCTATACCTGGTACGGTAGAGTATGTACGTGATACCACACACGGTATGATACGTACAGAGATATTATGCTCAAACTGTGGTTCACACCTAGGTCACGTTTTTGACGATGGACCTACAGCTAGCGGGCAGCGCTATTGTGTAAACTCATTAAGCTTAGATTTTGAAAAATAGCACTCTAAGTAAATGAACTTAAATTAATAAAAAACCGAAGGTAAGAGCTTCGGTTTTTGTGTTTTATATATGACGGGATAATCCGTATTTTTGATCTCCAATAATTAGACTTAAAAAATTCTAGATATGAGCAAATATGATGTAATCGTTTTAGGAAGTGGTCCAGGCGGATATGTAACAGCAATACGTGCAAGCCAGTTAGGCTTAAAAACAGCGGTTGTTGAAAAAGAAAGCCTAGGAGGCGTTTGTTTGAACTGGGGATGTATCCCTACAAAAGCACTTCTTAAAAGTGCTCAAGTTTTTGAATACCTAAACCACGCAGAAGATTATGGTCTTAAGGCTACAGGTGTAGATAAAGACTTTACAGCAGTTGTAAAACGTAGTCGTGGTGTTGCAGAAGGAATGAGCAAAGGTGTTCAGTTCTTAATGAAGAAAAATAAAATAGACGTCATCAATGGTTTTGGAAAAATAAAGCCAGGTAAAAAGATAGATGTAGACGGTAAAGAATATAGCGCAGACCATATTATTATCGCAACGGGAGCTCGCTCACGTGAGTTACCTAACCTTAAACAAGATGGTGAGACGGTAATAGGATACCGCGAGGCAATGACACTTAAGGATCAACCTAAATCTATGATTGTTGTAGGTTCTGGAGCCATAGGTGTTGAGTTTGCAAGCTTTTATAACTCAATGGGTACAGATGTGACAATTGTAGAGTATATGCCTCACGTTGTACCAGTAGAGGATGAGGATGTTTCAAAACAATTTGAACGCTCTCTTAAAAAAGCGGGTGTAAAAGTAATGACAGGGTCATCTGTAGAGAAGGTAGAAAAAACTAAATCTGGAGTAAAAGCAACTGTAAAGACTAAAAAAGGAGAAGAAACACTAGAGGCAGATATCGTTCTTAGTGCTGTAGGTATTAAAACTAATATCGAAAACATAGGACTAGAAGATGTAGGTATCGTTACAGATAAAGATAAGATCATTGTAAACGACTGGTACCAGACTAATATGCCAGGTTACTACGCGATAGGTGATGTAACTCCTGGACCTGCACTCGCACACGTTGCCTCTGCAGAAGGTATTACTTGTGTTGAAAAAATCGCAGGTATGCACGCCGAAAAGATAGACTACTCAAACATCCCAGGATGTACTTATGCATCTCCAGAGATTGCATCTGTAGGTATGACAGAAAAGCAAGCAAAAGAAGCTGGTTATGAACTTAAAGTGGGTAAATTCCCATTCTCTGCTTCTGGTAAAGCAAGTGCTTCTGGTGCAAAAGATGGGTTTGTAAAAGTAATCTTTGACGCAAAGTACGGAGAGTGGCTAGGATGCCATATGATAGGAGCTGGTGTAACAGATATGATTGCAGAGGCTGTACTAGGTCGTAAACTAGAAACTACAGGTCACGAAGTACTTAAAACCATTCACCCACACCCTACTATGAGTGAGGCTGTGATGGAAGCCGTGGCAGATGCTTATGATGAAGTAATTCACCTATAAGCCACTTATATTTTAACAACAAAAAAAGCCTCGCAATGCGAGGCTTTTTTATGTTCTACTAACTGGATTGTTATTGTTCCATTAAAAAATTCTCAATTGCAAGATCATAGCTTTTAAGCCCAAAACCTACAATGACACCCTTAGCATACTTAGATAAGTATGAGTGATGTCTAAACTCCTCTCTCGCAAAAGTATTTGAAATATGTACCTCTATCACCGGTATAGAGATAGACGCCACTGCATCTCCTAGACCCACAGAGGTATGAGTATAAGCCGCGCCATTAAGCACTACCCCATCAAAGCTTTCATTTGCCTCGTGCAATTTTGAGATAAGCTCACCCTCTATATTACTTTGATAATAACTAAGCTCCGTGTCCTTAAACCTAAACTGTAATTGCGTAAAATAATCTTCAAAAGTTTCAGAACCGTAAATTTCTGGTTCGCGCTTCCCTAGCATATTAAGATTAGGGCCGTTTATTATAAGAATTTTCATAAAATATTGTTGTGATATACGCTTTCGCGAAAGCATAAAAATACAGTAATCTCACGCATAAAAAAAGCGCCTCATATCGAGGCGCTCTTCTACATTTATCTCTATTAATTTTTAAAATGCAAATCCAGCTCCTATCATAAATACTCTATTACGAGCGTCTATGTCAAAACCACCCAGATCTTCACTACTAAAAACGTCAGAAAGACCTAAATTATAACGTGCATTAAAAAACAAACCATTGTTTAATTTATAACCTAAACCACCTACAACGCCAAAATCAATAGTGTTTATGGCATCACTATTAAAGTTTATATCGCCAGAGTCGCCATCAGGATTAGAATCAATCTCGCTGTTTATGTTAAACCCTATTTGCGGCCCTACTTCACCATAAAACCCATCTACAAAATAATATTTTGCGAGTACAGGCACATTTATATAGTCTAGTTGAAACTCTATATCATCTGCATTGTCATTGCTTTGGATATCATATCCTTGCCCTGAATAATACACCTCTGGCTGAAGTGAAAATTTATCTGTTAATGGCACCTCTACAAAGCCTCCTATATGAAAACTTGTTCTCGCATCTGGATCATCAAAATCATCACCTCCTACGGTTGCAAAGTTAACGCCTCCTTTTGCTCCAAACGACACCTCATCTTGAGCCTGAACTGTTACTACAGAAAATAAAATGGCACTTGCTACTACAATTAATTTTTTCATTTGATTTCTTTTTTAAAGTTTATACAAAGCTACCCAGCGAGTTGTTAATATGGTGTTACGCCCATTGTAAACAGTTGTTAAATGAATTTTACGTTCAAAATGCCTTAATAGGTTTTAAAAGTTAATGTGAGGTTGTATTTTCACTTACGTGAAATGGGAGACCGCAATAACTAATTATAAAAATTACCTACGCATAGAGCGTAGCCTGTCTGACAATACCATAGACAATTATGCCCGTGACCTAAAAAAGCTCACACGCTACCTGGAGCAACTAGACAAGCCTATAGACCCTTTACAGATTACACGTGAAGATTTGCAAGAGTTTATATATACCATTGCAAAAGAAGTTCAAGCGAGATCACAAGCACGTGTTATCTCTGGTCTTAAAGGTTTCTTCAATTATCTCGTATTTGAAGATTATCGCACAGATAACCCCATAGAACTCATAGAATCGCCAAAAATAGGTCGCAAGCTACCAGACACCTTATCTGAAGAAGAAATAGACGCCCTTATAGACGCCATAGACCTAGGTAAACCTCAAGGAGAACGCAATAGAGCAATGCTAGAGACACTTTATTCTTGCGGGCTTCGTGTGACAGAGCTTATCTCTCTTAAACTTTCTGATCTATACTTTGAAGAAGGTTTTATAAACGTTGTAGGTAAAGGAGATAAGCAACGTTTTGTCCCTATAAGCGAGCATACCCAGAAGTATATTAATATCTATCGTAACGAATTACGCAATCACATAGATGTAAAACCAGAGCACGTAGATGTTTTATTTTTAAATAGACGTGGAAGACAGCTCACCAGAGCTATGATTTTTACCATTATAAAAGATCTTGCGGTCAAGGCGGGTATAAAGAAAAATATAAGTCCGCATACGTTTAGACACAGCTTTGCTACCCACTTGTTACAAAATGGCGCCGACTTGAGAAGCATACAGCAAATGCTAGGTCACGAGAGTATCACCACCACAGAAATCTATATGCACGTAGACCGTAATGACCTCGCCCGTGAGATGGCAAAATTTCACCCACGTGGTAAAGAATAGCTAGACTAATCACTTATATTATATGGTATGAAAAAGGTATTGCTACGCTTTCTCGAAAGCGCACTTAAAACTAGTCTACAAGCATAAGTTCTTCTTGTCGTCCAGAGACGTATCTAAAACCGTCTTCGCCCCAAAAGCCTGCTTCTTCTAGCATAATACGTATGTCTTTATTCCACTCTGGTATTTTTACCGTCGTGTTAAGCTCTATGGCGTAGCCCGTATTTTCATAAAGTGGGTAATCACCAGTACCGGGCACACCACCTTGAGAATCCCACATACCTATAGTAGGCCCCGCAGCGTGACCATACATCCCTAGCGGATGCGTATAAATAGATGGTCTCAAGCCTGCTTCTTTACCTTCTTTAAGTGCAGCGAGTAAAATCTCGTTACCAGATCTACCCGTTTCAAAATTTGAGGTAAGTATGTCTTGTATCTTATTACCGTCTTTAAAGGCTTTTATTAAGAAGTCTGGCGCTTTTGACTCACCGTCCTTTGGCACATAAGCGTGCTGCTGGCAGTCTGTATTGAGACGCAAGTAAGTGATCCCAAAATCACAATGTATTAAATCTCCCTGTTGTATAATCTTACCCTCTGGCCTGTTTGAGAAAGAAACGATGTGACTCTCTAGCTTCTCTTCTGAGCGTTGTATATCTACCGTAGGGTGAAACCAGGTCTCAAGTCCCATATCTGTAACGCGCTGTCTTAAATACCACACCACATCATCTGTACTAGTTACGCCTGGCGTTATAACCTTTGCACTAAAGGCATCTTTTATAATATCGTGTGTTATATCTACTAGCTGCTCAAAGTAGCCTACCTCTAGAGCAGTACGAGTTTCTAACCAGCCTACGGCAAGCTGCTCTGCAGAGACTACTTTTGCTTGTTGTGTAGGAGTTAGTCTACTTATAAAAGCATCATAATCTGTTTTTACAATACCATCTGCGAGTCCATAATTATCTGAGTAGTTGAGACCTATTTTAGAAGGGTTACGTTTTTCTATAATCTCTAGTAGTCGCTGCCACTGGTCTGGTTGCTTTTCTTTATCCCAGGCAGAGATAATATTTTTACCCACATTATAACGAGCTACTGCTAGTTTTTCTATCGTGTTTGCCTCTTTATCTCTGTAAAAAACTAAGATTGTTCTCCTACGTGCATTGAGCCAAGTAGATGGTAGCATTGTTTTAAGTACCGGATCTTCATTATACTCCCTAGAGATAACCACCCACATATCTATATCTGCACGATCCATAAGCTTAGGGAGTAAGTTATTAAACCTATCTGCCAGCACCTCATCTATTACCGTTGCTCTATCTCTTTCTGATAAAACTTGACTGGTGCTAATGGTTGTTATAAATAAAAGAGCGAGTACTATTAATCTTCTCATAAGGTGATCTGTTTTATGGACTTAAATGTACTAAAAACAAAAAGGAGCATTTAAAAAAAAATGCTCCTTTTTATAAACTGAGATTAATAAATACTATTTACCATCGTCGTCTTTATTCTTTTTACGCTTTTTCTTCTTGCGCTTCTCTTGTCTTTTCTCTTTATCGTATTTCTTTTTTTCTTTACCAAACTCCTCTTCGGTAAGGATTTTTTCTACTTGCTCTTCTGTAAAAACTTCTTTTAAAGACGTTTCAAATTTTTTGCGCTCTGCATTAATAAGCTCTCTTTTTGCATCAAATTTGAGATTCTCATCATACCCTATATCTACTGTGGCTGTATAATAATCTTTGAGGTAACTTTTAAGCACTTCTTTTGTAAAGACATCTATATCAAGTATTTCTTGATACATATCTGCACGTTCTATACTAAGTAAATTTACGTCTGGCTTTTCTGGTTCTCCAGCGTCTTGCTGTCTTGCAGGTGGTGAGTACCCACGTTGCCCTCTCTGTATACTCCCGAGGTTTTGTGCATATATGGTAGACGAGCCAGCGATTAAAAAGATAAGTGCGAATAAACGAAAATTCATTGTTCTATATTTTGTGCAAATATGCATATTTATTTTTTCTTTTCTCTTTTCAATAATGATGCCTAACTATTTCTAATCCTTAATTACATCTAGAATTTCTGGCAAAATAGTAAGTGCCGTGAGTGCAATAGCACCCCCTAGATTTTTGTGCTCTGCTGCTTTTGCTTGCTTGCGTTGTGCTCTTTGCGCTTGTCTCTCTTCTTTTGGGGTTGTTGTAACCTTGGCTACCTCAACCTCTTGTGCTACAAGATTTGTCTCACTTACTTTTTTATAAACGCTAGTAACAGACTTTGCTTGTGCTGGCTCTTGATGTACGCCACTACCACGTATCATTATCACGTTACTCACTACATCTTCATCATAATTTGCTTCTGTAAGATCATATGCCAGTGCTATACCATCTGCCCCACTAACCTCTTTAAATGCGCCAGAAAACAGCTTCTGCACGCCTTCCTCTATCACTTTGCTTACACTTACCTCTGTAAACGGTAACACAACTGCACTAACAGCACCATAGGTTCCTATAGCAATTTTATCTTCTGGCTCAAGTCTCTTTGTGAGTAGTTTTACACCTTGCTCAATATAAAATTTGTGATCTTGATGTATACCTGCACTGCCCGTCTCTACAAGTATATAAACCTGAACCGGATCATCTGCCGGATAATTATCTGCCGCATAGGTGATTAATTGTTCGGCTTTGAGTACAGTTGTTTGGGTTTGATCTTGAGTCTGCGCAGTCATTTGCATCATTACAAAAAGGACTACTGCCTGTGCTAGATATTTCATACTTGCTTGGTTTTAAATTCAGTATAAACTTATCTCAAATGTAATTTACACCCTATTAGTAATGAGTAAACGAGCCTTTGTGTTGAGTAAAGTGGTATGAATGTGATTACGCTTTCGCGAAAGCGTACTTAAAACCTATATCGTATCTAGGTATTTTGTTAAGGTCTGACCTCGCTGAATTTTACCAGTACTAGTGCGCTGAAATTGAGGAACCGAAATAATTTTACGAGGAAACTCATAAGGCTTAAACACCTTCATATCTTCTTCACTAATGTGAAAATCGTATGGTTCTTCTTGCTCTACAAAGAGAACTAACTGTTCTCCCAGACGATCATCTGGCATACCTGTAATGAAGTAAGGTACATCTATATAGGTAGCTAGTTTTCCTTCTACTTGCTCTGGATGTAATTTAACACCACCACTGTTAATGACATTATCTATGCGACCTAGCCAGATAAATTTTTTATAGGTTATAATTTTTACAATATCATTAGTCACCACAGGATCTGAGCTCACGTACGGTGCTTTTATTACTAAGCAACTGCGCTCATCTGCCTCTATAGTTACTTTATCTAGTACTTTAAAAGGTATAAGGCTGTCTTTATTCTTTTTTGAGTTGACACGCCTCGCGGCTATATGAGTTACGGTTTCTGTCATTCCGTAAGTTTCATAAATCTTTGTTGCGAGTCCCTGCACTCTACTTTTAAGCGCTGGTGAAATTGCTCCTCCACCTACAATGAGTTTTGAGAGCAGATGCAATCTAGACAGGGAGTTATCTAGTTGAAAAGGTGTCATTGCACAAAAGTCGTATCTCCTATAAATATTATCTAACGGATTTGACTTAGGTTGTGCCATATCAATACGCCAGCCTAAAACCATTGCTCGTACAAGCATCATTTTACCTGCTATATAATGTGCTGGCAAACATAAAAGAGCTGTGGTTTTTTCATAAACATCAAAGTGCTTTGCCGTAGCTCTAGCACTATTAATCATATGAAGCTTATCTATTTTAATAGGCTTAGGGTCACCAGTAGAACCAGAAGTTTGTACGGTTACGTACTTCTTTTTATCAAGCCACTCTAGTAAAAACTCGCCTACAGACTCCTCATAAGGTTCTCCTTCTTTTATAAAACCATAGGCCTGCGCCTTGAGCGTGGCCTTAGTATGAGAAGATCCGTTAAGTTTAAACTTAGGGTGCAAAAATTTATGTCTATCTGTTGCATATAACATATGCATTAAAAATAAGTCTTACTTGTAAAATATAAGTTAGTAAGATGTAAACCTTGTATTAAATTATGAAATACTAGTGGCTGGTGGATGTACTGCACCTGTTAATTTTTCTTTCCAGTTAGACCATTTATATTTTTTGGCTAGTATGAAAAGAAATATAGGGTAGACTATAAGTACTGGTAGTACGAGCTCCACACCCGTATCTGCCTGACCTACAGATTTAAAAATAGCATCTGTTTGCAATGCTGAGTACTCATAGGTAAGTAATGTTGCTGCTAGTAAGTTATTACCAAAATGAAAACCTAGAGCTAACTCCATACCATCATCCATAAGTGTCATTATACCTAATAGCAAGCCAGTACCTATGTAGAAGACCATAGTGATTGCCCCCAGCTCTGCCACTTCTGGATTTGCCCAATGAAAAATACCAAAAAGTACCGATGTCAATACAAGTGGGAACCACCTATTGCGCGCCATTATACCTACTTGTTGCATCACATACCCTCTAAAAAGGTACTCCTCTAGACCTATCTGAAAAGGAAAAAACACTAAACCTATAAGAACAAGTATACCAAACTTAGAACTATCAAACTGTAATACATAATCTTCTGGTGTCATATAATATACAATCCCAAAACTTACCACTGTATAAATAAACACCATCATAAAGCTAAACTGTATACGACTCCAGTCTACTTTCTTTCTTGCTGTTGTTAAGCTTAATATACTGCGTTTATGTAGTGCCCACACCAGTAAAAAGAGCACTGCCAGAATGGGAATAAATACGGCAAGATTAAATGCGAGCAATAAGTTTTTTGACTTAAAAAGTCTCATCATATCATCCATCGCAGCTTGCGGGTCTACATCTACAAAAAGGAAAAACAACAGGTTTGATATAAAAATACCCATTGTAAGTATGCAGGTTATGACAAATTTCCAAGTTTCGTTTTCTCCTTTATAGGCTTGTTCTATAAACATAAATTATATTTTAAAATCCCAAGATAGCTCAGGGTTCATTTTTAAGGTCCCGTTTGTTACTTCTAGTGGCGAAGATATATTATTTGTAAATAGGCTCCCCGTGCCTAGACCTTGAGGTCCTTGCGCACCTAGCTTATACGTCCACTGGGCTATGGCATTAAGCCCTATATTACTCTCAAGAGCAGAGGTTATCCACCAGCCTATGTCGCGATTATTTGCAGCTTCTATCCACTCCTCGCTTCCTTTAAATCCTCCTACAAAGCTAGGTTTTAAAATTATATATTGTGGCTTAATACTATCTAGCACCTTGTGCTTATCTTCAAGCTTTGTTACACCTATTAACTCTTCATCTAGTGCGATAGGTACTGGCGTACTTGCACAGAGTGCAGCCATATCATCCCATTGCTTTGTAGCGATAGGTTGCTCAATAGAGTGTATCTCAAGAGCTGCAAGTTCTTCTAATACACTTTGAACCGTTTCCTTTGTAAAACCTCCATTTGCATCTACTCTTAATGTAAGCTTACTTGCACTGTGATCTTTACGTATGGCAGATAGGATAGCTAGCTCTTCTTTAAAATCTATCGCTCCTATCTTCATTTTAATGCAATTGAAACCTTGTGCTATTTTTTCTGAGACTTGCTCACGCATAAAGGACTCATCTCCCATCCACACCAAGCCATTAATGGAGATTGCTTCTTCACCTCTTGTAAATGACGAGCGATATATATCATAAGGATTTTGTGATTTAAGAGACATAAATGCCATTTCTACACCAGCTTGTATACTGGGAAAATCTCTTAGTGCTTCCCATAATTTATCTGGACCCTGTGAGATGTGATCACACGTCCATTTAAGCATAGACTCATATTCTGGAACATCATCATAACTAAGACCCCTTAAAATACCGCACTCCCCTACACCATAATTGTTACCATCTTGTATAATTAAATACCAGGTCTCTTTTGTGCTTAATACACCTCTAGAGGTGCCACTAGGTCTTTTAAACTCTAGTATATGTTTTTTATAGCTTGCTTTCAAAAGTCAATTTTTATCGTAAAAATAGCTATTGAAGTCCACTCTTAACGCTAGTATGAGTAGACATTATTAGGTTTTAACCTAATAAAAATCGCTCTTTTAACACCGTTATACTATGTGTGCATAGTTTAATAAATAGTTATCAAGAACAAATTTTTGATTCCAAAAATTGTATTTTATTGATTTTCAATACCTTAAAAACAAATTTTATGTAACTATTTTTTAATGACAAATAATTTGTATTGCTATAAAAAATAGGTAGCTTTAGTATACAAAAGGCGATAAATATGACTAAACTACCGACCAAAGGACAATTATTAGTTGCCGAGCCATCCGTACTTGGAGATGTTTCTTTCACCAGATCTGTAATTTTACTAGCAGACCATAATGAAGAGGGATCTGTAGGTTTTATACTTAACAAACCTCTAGATATTACCCTAGCAGATTTAATAGAAGGAATGGAAGATTGCGAGATGCCCATCTATAATGGAGGTCCTGTAGAGCAAGAAAATTTATACTTTCTACACACAGCGCCAGAGCTTATTGAAGGAAGTCAAGAGATCTCTTCTGGAATATTCTGGGGAGGTGACTTTCAACGTGCTGTAGATCTTATACTCGCAAAAAAAATAAGCTGCGATAACATAAAATTCTTTTTAGGTTACAGTGGCTGGGGAAGTAAACAACTTGATCAAGAAATAAGTGAGCACAGTTGGGTTATCACAAACAATGATTTATGTAAAGAACTCCTTAAGAGCGATCACCTTGCATTATGGAGTGATAAGTTGAGAGAACTGGGTGGATCTTATGCATTATGGTCTAATGCTCCTGCAAATCCTCAATATAACTAGCCTAAGCGAGCTTTTACGTTTAATTTTTTAAGCAATGCCGCTGCAGTATTTGTTGTATACTGTTTCTTACGGTACTTTGTTATAGGCTGTATACCCTTAATCGTATTTGTTATAAAAAGCTCATCTGCCTTTTGCAGTTCAAAAGGAGAGATAGACGCTTCTTCTAGCGTATACTCATCCATAAGCTCAATAATACCCATTAATTGTTTTCTTATAATACCACGTAAACAACCATCGGCAAGCGGTGGAGTTTTTATAGTTGTACCCTTTACAAGAAAGAGATTACCCTGTAATGCCTCTGCAATATTTTTATCACTATTTACCAGCAGGCAGTTATCATAACCATTTTCTTGCGCATAAATACTACCTGTCACGTGCACGATTTTATTAGTCGTTTTAAGTGTAGAAATAAGATCTGCACTTATGTAGTGGTCTTTGTATAGCTCAACTTCATATGGAGCATCTTTGAGAAGATAAAATGGTTCTGAGTGCGCTTTCGCGAAAGCGTAAAACCCCACACCTCTCTCTTCTGGGAGATAAGTGCCGCCTCCAGATCTATAGACTGTAATACGTACTCGAGCTGTCTCATTGAGTAATCCGGCGGCGTCTATCGTGCTTTTGAGCTGTTCTTCTAGGTACTCTGGTGTAAACTTCATAGGGATATCCATACGCAAGATGCGCATAGAGGCCATAAGCCTGAAGTAATGATCTTCCCAAAAGAGAAGTTTACCATTTACTGCTTTTATAGTTTCAAAGAGTCCATCACCATAGAGAAAACCTCTATTAAATGGGTCAAGCCTAGCTTCTGTTACTGCCGATATTGTTCCGTTGTGATTAATCATAAAAAAACCGCCTATTGTAAGGCGGTGCAAAGATATTAATTAGACACTAGTTAAACTGAGCCTATTACTTGTTTCAGTTCTGAAATTTGATTTTCCCAAAACATTTTACCTTCATCTATTTCATCTTCTTCGGCATAATCTGTAATCATAAGAGATACATCTTTTGTAATCTCGTCTACTTGAATACGTAACTGGAAGAAATACTCCTCTCCCTCGTCATCTAGCCATTGAAATTTTATGTACTCTCCACTCTTTTTACTTAAAAGCTTAGCTTTTTCTTCACTTCCATCCCAGATAAAAGTGTAAAACTCACCTCTAGAATTTACGTTATCTGCAAACCACTCACTCATTCCTGATGGTGTTGCCATATATTGGTATAATAGTGAAGGAGACGCTCTTACAACAAACTCTATCACATATTTCTTTTTATCGCTCATATAAACTTATAATTATAAACGACAATATATTGATATTAAAGTCTACAACAAAGCAATTAAATTAATTTTATTTGAGAAAGAGGTTTGCACTACCGCTATTATATTTTATATTTGCACCCGCTTAGACAGATGCTTTTATAGTTTTATCTTTAAAAACATAAATTTACTTAACCAGTAATTTAAAAATCTAAGTAAGATGGCGAGGTAGCTCAGTTGGTTAGAGCGTCGGATTCATAACCCGGAGGTCGGGGGATCGTGCCCCCCTCTCGCTACTAAGTATAAGGAACAGTTACATTTTTATGTAACTGTTTTTTTGCTTTAAAGCATATCTAGGTTTATCACTACTAGAGTTTCCTTTACACAAAAAACGGGTTTATGATATTTGTCATAAATCAAGTATTGTGCTCCTCCTATTTTTGAAAAAAACCAAAAATAGATGTGCACTCTTATTTCAAAATATAACGTAGCAGGACCTAGATACACCAGTTACCCTACAGTACCCTACTGGGACAAAAAACAATTTACTCTCAAAGGGTGGAAAGAGACCTTTGTAAAAAGTTTTAATGAGAGTAACGCTACAGAAGGTATAAGCTTATATATACACCTTCCTTTTTGCCAGAGTATGTGCACCTTTTGTGGTTGTAATAAGCGCATTACAAAAAATCACAGTGTAGAGATTCCTTACATACAATCTGTACTCAAAGAGCTCACACTTTATGTAAAACTTTTAGGTAGTACTCCACTAGTTAAGCAATTACATCTAGGTGGTGGCACCCCTACTTTCTTCTCTCCAGAGCACTTGGATAGACTACTAGATGGAGTCTTTAGCCTCACCAACAAAGCCACAGAGTTTGAGCTAAGTTTTGAAGGACATCCTAACAATACCACAAAAAAACATCTTGAAATATTACATAAACAAGGCTTTACCAGAGTTTGCTACGGTGTACAAGATTATAATGAAACTGTTCAAAAAGCTATTAACAGAGTACAGCCATATCATAATGTAAAAACGGCAACCACAGCCGCAAGAGAAGTAGGATACAGCTCTGTAGGTCACGATATTATATATGGCTTACCATTCCAAACGCAAGATGATGTGATTTTTACCATCTCACAGACCACACGCTTACGTCCAGACCGCATCGCATTTTATAGCTATGCGCACGTACCGTGGATGAAAGGTAACGGCCAGCGTGGCTTTTCTGATACAGATTTACCCTCTGCAGAGCAAAAGAGAAAGCAATATGAGATAGGCAAAAAAATGCTTGTAGAGGCAGGTTATGTAGAGATAGGTATGGATCATTTTTCCTTAAAAAAAGACAGCTTACACACTGCACAACAAGAAGGTAAAATACATCGCAATTTTATGGGGTACACCTCCAGTAAGACACAAGTAATGATAGGTCTAGGTGTATCTGCTATAAGTGATAGCTGGTACAGCTTTGCTCAAAATGTAAAAAATATTGAGGAGTACCAGCAGCTAGTGGAAGACGGTATTCTTCCTATCTTCAGAGGGCATTTACTTACAGATGAAGACCTCACCATAAGACAGCATATTCTTAACTTAATGTGTGAGTTTAAAACCTCGTGGACAGATCAAAAACTACATTTCCCAGAAATACCGGATGTACTTATAAAGCTTAAAGAACTTGAAAATGACGGATTGGTAATCATAGATAATACTAGTATACAAGTTACAGAAAAAGGAAGACCTTTTGTACGTAACATATGTCTACCATTTGACCTACGCCTGCAGCGCAAAAAACCAGAGACACAATTATTCTCTATGACCGTATAACCTATAAGTCACAATAATGAAAAAAGGAGGAATCACCTATTGAGATGATTTCTCCTTTTTTGTTTTTTTTAATAACGCTTTCGCGAAAGCGTTCTAAACCTAAGCACCTCCTTAGACTTTAATAAACATTAAAGCAATGCGCACATCTATCATTTTATAGACTACTCGGGTACATAAAGCGCCCACTATACTACCCATTCTTTGTATCATCTTCTTCTTGGTTTGTAGCAGATTTACCGTTGCGAGACATACTATATACGATAAGTACCATCGCAATACACACCACGGCGAAAACGCCTATAATCATTGCTCCCATTCCCCAGTCTACGAGTAGTAATAATGAATTTTTCATAAGTTTAAAGTTTAGAGGTTGTAAAAAAATCTATGTTTAGTAATAGCTCTTAGTGACACGCGTGCTGCGCGGCTATTTTTTCTATAAGCACATTTTCTGAGGGAGAGATATAAGGAATCCCTAAGCCCAAACCACGCAGTATAAACAGCACACCTATTATAAGTACAAATACAGGAATCGCTTTTACTATGCGCTGTTTAATCGTTCCTTTTAAAAAGTTACCTAAGTAAATAGCTGTTGTCATAAGTGGTATGGTCCCTAGTCCAAAAATGGCCATATAAAGACCACCCTGTAAAGCATCTCCAGAAGCCAGCGCTCCAAAAACTGCCATATACACAAGTCCACAAGGCAACAACCCATTAAGATACCCGATGGTAAAAAACGTTGCTGGATCTTTCTTTTTAAGCGCAGCTCCCATATTACTTTTTACTTTTCCCACTAGTTTATATATAGGTTTTGAAATGCTATACTTACTTAAAAATCGTGAAGGAATAAGTATTACCGCGATCATTAAAACACCGATAGCAATAGACAAATTTTGCTGAAAACCAAAGAGGTTAAGACTCTTCCCCACTACTCCAAAAATGAGACCTATCACGCTGTAGGTGAGAATTCTTCCTGCGTGATAACTTGATAATTGAAAAAAACGCTTTACGGGGTTTTTACGATCTACAGGTAACATAAACGCAATAGGCCCACACATCCCTACACAGTGAAAACTCCCTAATAAACCGAATATGAGTGCAGACCAAAGCATTTAATAACTTATTGATTTTTTATACATATACTCTTGATCACCATCACTCCAGGTGATTCTGATATTCCATCTTCCAGCAATGAGTTTATGATCTGGTATAAGCTGTTTACCACCTGTGATAGCAAGCGGCATTTCAAAATCTAACAGCTCATTAGACGGTCTATATAAGAAGACAGTACCCTTTATAGAACTAGCATCTATAGATGCTGGAAATGTAAGTAACCATCCCTCTGGAGTAGGTATTCCATTAATTTTACCTTCAAGAAGATTTGCATTAGTTTCGGCATCTATTTCGGTTTGATACTTCATTTCTTTTGCATAATACTCTTCGGTTACCAGATCGTGACTATACTTCTTATCTGTACTCATTGTGATGACCATATATAGTATGAAAGCCATAAATGAGATCATTCCCACTACAATACCTTTTCCCCAGTTCCACTTCATAATTGTTCTTTTTTTGCTTTCGCGAAAGCGTTATACTATCTATACGTTCTTGGTCCTAAAAATGAGGTAACCGTTGTCTCTATAAGCTCATCACCGCTATACACCTCAACCTCTAGTTGTTCTTTATCACTCTTAATAGCGCTTGCATTTATCTCAATAAACAATGTGCCTTCTGCAAGACCTTGACCGCTTATATCAAAAAAATTGCCTGAGACAACCTTTATAGTCCCTTTGTGAGAAGCAAGTTTAAAGTGCACATCATTTATATCTTCTATGGTTTTATTAACTAGCTTAAAGGTGTACACATTGCTTATCATATTATCTGCCTTGTGCTCATAAAGTTGCCCTGGTAATCTTAAGATACGTGCCTCTACATCGTTACGTAAAAAGAGCATCCCTATAAGTACCGCTATGAGAATACCTAATACAGCTGTATAGCCTTTGAGCCTAGATGTAAATTTGAACTTTTCTTTTTTCTCAATATTATCTTCACTTGCATAGCGTATAAGCCCTGTGGGAAGATTTACAGCCTCCATCATATGGTCACAGGCGTCTATACAAGCAGTACAGTTTACACACTCTAGCTGGGTGCCATTACGTATATCTATACCTGTAGGACATACGTGTACACAGGCAAAACAGTCTATACAATCACCTTTACCCGTAGTGGCGCGTTCTTCATTTTTTTTAAATTTTGCGCGACCTTCTTCCTTTTCTCCTCGTTTGTGATCATAAGCCACTACAATAGATTTATTATCTAGCAGTACACCTTGTAGACGACCATAAGGACAAGCGATAATACATACTTGCTCTCTAAACCACGCAAATATGAAATAGAATACACCCGTAAAAATAAGTAATGATACTAGTGTGCTTATATGCTTAGACGGTCCATCTGTGATATATCTTATAAGCTGGTCACTGCCTATGAGATAGGCAAGAAATACATTTGCTATAAGAAAAGAGATGATAAAAAATATAGACCACTTAAGGGCTCTTTTTTTTATTTTCTCCTTTGTCCACGGCATTTTTTTAAGTCGTATTTGTTTCCCTCTATCACCATCTATCCAGTACTCAATACGACGAAAAACCATTTCCATAAATATGGTCTGTGGGCATACCCAGCCACAAAATAATCTACCAAAGGCAACGGTAAACAAAATCACAAAAACCACCCCAATAATCATCATAATTACAAACAGGTGAAAATCTTGTGGCCAAAATGGGTAGCCAAAAATATTAAAGCGACGCTCTAATACATTAAACATCAAAAACTGGTTACCACCTATTTTAATAAAAGGCGCACTAAATAAAAATAAGAGCAATACATAGCTTACATACTTGCGGTACTCATACCACTTACCGTCTGGCTTTTTAGGAAAAACCCAAGCACGTTTACCCTCCTCATTAAGAGTACCTATAGTGTCTCTAAAGTTATCTTGTCCTTGCTCTGCCATACTGGGGTATTATAAGGTGCTTGTTTTTACTAATTACTTACTGCTACTGTAATCTCTTCTACCACTAGAGAGTCTACTTCTTTTACAGGTGTAGGTGCTGCGTCTGGGTCTATCCAGATCTCACCTTCTGCTTGCTTAGGCTCTGCCGGAGTAGTACCCTGTAATGAGAGTACAAAGCTGGCTACTTGAGCCATTTCTGCAGGTTTAAGTTCTGATTTCCAAGAGATCATACCCTTACCATCACGACCACCTTCTGAAATGGTTTTAAATACATTTTTTATACCTCCACCTAGAATCCAGTGTTGATCTGTAAGGTTAGGACCTATACCTCCTCCACCATCTGCTTTATGACAGGCAATACAGTTATTTGTAAAAATGGCTTTACCAGCATTTATATCACTAGCATCTGTAAGTAGTGTTACTGTATTAATATCTACAAGATCCTTAGCTGTTTTTTTCCATTCTTCTATTTCTGCTTTTGCCTCTGCAACCGCAACCTGATATTCTTCTTCTTGATCATAGTCGTTAAACACTTCAAATCGCACTAGGTATATTACCGCAAAGACAATCGTTGCATAAAACATATATACCCACCAAGGCGGTAAATTATTATCAAGCTCCTTGATCCCATCATAATTATGGTCAAGTATTATCTCGTGCTCATCCTCTACTGCTTTACTTCCTAAAGAGGCTTTATACTTCTCCTTAAACCACTTAAACTGGTTTTTTTTTGCAAGAGCTGCCTCTTTATCATATACTTTTTGTGCGTCTGGCTTGAGGCTTTTATAGAGAATACTTCTTAGGGCCTCTATACTTATCTCACCAGCGGTATAAAAAAGGATGATTACTCCTAGTACAGCCCAGATCCAAGGTTCTTGTAAAAAGATAGATATATCTCCAGTAGACCCTGCAATATCTATGATAAAATAACCCAGTATCGAGAAGCCTAAGATTCTTAAAAATGATGCTACTGTTCTCATAGATTTAATTATTTGAATTAAGTGTATTGTCGTTAAGTGGTATGTTGCTCACCTCTGCTATGTGGCTCTTCTTTGCTGTAAACACCCACCAAAAAAGGGCTGCAAAGAAGACAAAGAATATAAGTAGTGAGATGATAGGGTATATTTCAACCCCATCAATATTTTCTAGATTTCCTTTTACAAATTTTAACATCGCTTAGTCGTTTATGATGGTTGTTGTACCGTCTGTGTTTTTAACTTTTATATCTGTTCCTAATCGTTGTATGTAAGCTATAAGAGCTACCACTTCACGATTGCGCATCTCGATAAAATCTAGTCCATTCTCTTCGGCATATTTTTTGTCTGCTTCATAGGTGTTTGCAAAGTCTGGATCTGCATAAAGATTTTTCTCTATTTGCGTTCCTTGTGCTGTCATAAGCTCTTGTGCATTATCTATCTCCTCTTGAGTATAGGGTACACCTAGCGTGACCATTGCTTCCATTTTCTTTTCTGTAAGATCTTTATCTAACTCATTTTTAATAAGCCATTTATAAGATGGCATTATTGAACCTGACGATGTACTCTGCGGATCGTAAAAGTGGTTTAAGTGCCAGTTGTCACTATACTTACCACCTACACGCATAAGGTCTGGCCCCGTACGTTTACTTCCCCATAAAAATGGATGATCATACACATACTCTCCTGCCTTTGAGTACTCACCATAACGCTCTACCTCACTTCTAAAAGGTCGTATCATTTGTGAGTGACACGATACACAGCTCTCTCGTATATAAATATCTCTACCCTCTAGTTCTAGTGGTGTGTATGGTTTTACACTTGAGATTACAGGTACATAATCATCTACCATAAGTGACGGTATAATTTGTACCATACCACCTATAAGGATGGCAATAGTTGCAAAAATGGTAAGTTTTACCGGGCGTCTTTCTAACCAAGTGTGGTATCCCTCTTTTGAGGTACGTTTTCTAGTTACTTTTTGAAGTGGTGCAGCCTCTGCAAGCTCATCTGTTACTTCATTACCCGAGCGTGCTGTCATTATTAAGTTATACACTCCTATAAGCGCTCCTACTATAAACATACTTCCTCCTATAGCACGCATCCAGTACATCGGGATGATCTCACTCACTGTCTCAAGAAAGTTACCGTACGTAAGTGTACCATCTGGATTAAATTGTTTCCACATAGATGCTTGTACAAAACCAGCAACATACATAGGTAAAGCATAAAGTATAATACCTAATGTACCTACCCAGAAGTGTACGTTTGCAAGCTTAGTAGACCACAGTGTAGTTTTAAATAACCTAGGCACCATCCAGTATACCATACCAAATGTTAAGAAGCCATTCCAAGCAAGTGCTCCTACGTGCACGTGTGCTATAACCCAGTCACTAAAGTGAGCGATTGCGTTTACATTTTTAAGCGATAACATAGGCCCCTCAAAGGTTGCCATACCGTAGCCTGTAATTGCTACTACCATAAACTTAAGAACAGGATCTGTACGTACTTTATCCCAAGCCCCTCTTAGTGTGAGTAGTCCATTAATCATACCTCCCCAAGATGGAGCAATAAGCATAATAGAGAAGGCTACTCCTAAGTTTTGTGCCCAGTCTGGTAGTGCAGAATATAGCAGGTGGTGTGGCCCTGCCCAGATGTAAATAAAAATAAGAGACCAGAAGTGTACAATAGATAATCTGTATGAATATACCGGTCTATTTGCCGCCTTAGGCACAAAGTAGTACATAAGACCTAAAAATGGTGTTGTTAAAAAGAAAGCCACCGCATTGTGACCATACCACCACTGTACTAATGCATCTTGCACCCCAGCATACATAGAGTAACTCTTAAGCGCGCTTACTGGCAGCTCCATACTGTTTACAATATGTAATACCGCTACTGTTACAAATGTTCCTAAATAAAACCAGATTGCCACATAAAGGTGTCGCTGTCTTCTTTTAAGAATAGTACCTATTAAGTTTGCCCCAAAAGCGACCCAAATTAATGCGATAGCAATGTCAAAAGGCCACTCTAGCTCTGCATACTCCTTTGAGGTAGTAAAACCTAAAGGTAGCGTGATTGCAGCACCTACAATGATAGCCTGCCATCCCCAGAAGTTAAGATTACTAAGCCAGTCTTTCCACATACGAGCTTTGAGAAGTCGTTGTGTAGAGTAATAAACACCCGCAAAAATAGCGTTACCTACAAAGGCAAAAATCACAGCATTAGTATGCAACGGACGCAAACGACCAAAACTTAACCAAGAGATGCCGTCTGTAAGGTTAGGAAAAAGAAACATAAAAGCTAGAAGAAGCCCCACACTCATCCCTATAATGCCCCAAAACATCGTCGCGATTATAAACTTACGTACGATTTTATTATCGTAATAGAATTTTTGTATTTCCATAAAAAAATGGGTTACTGTTTTAAATTGGTTGAATTTGCTTGATCTTTATTATCACTCTCAGAAGCCTTAGTTGTAATTACCTCATCTTCAAAAAGCATACGCACAGATGGCGTATACGTGTCGTCATATTGCCCTTTTTTTACAGACAATATAAAAGCTGCAAAAAAGATGAGTGCGACAACCACACTTATTGCAAGAAGCATATAAATAATACTCATACCTGATAGGATTATGGTGTAAAACTACGTGTGAACTTCAAGGTGAAATATGACAAATGTCAGTTACTGTTAAATAGTTTTAAATGCGCTTTCGCGAAAGCGTAAAACAACTCTTACACCCACCTTTTACACAATCACTTTTTGAAGTCTTTTTGATACTTTCTGTAGCGATGAAAGCAGCACTCCAGCCCCTTGTACAGCACAAGGACAACTCATCATAAACTGATGCTCAAATCTTGTAATAGCTTGCAATGTGGTTTTAAATTCTTGTAAAATGACACCGTGAGCCTCTAGATAAAAAGATTGATCTCTAGATGGTAATTGCTCTACTACTAAGAGTTGATTTTGCACAGCGCTTAACCAGCTATCAAAACCCTCTTGTGGGTCATTATGGTGCACAGATTTGTAAAACATAGTTATAAGCTGTCTCTCTGTATACACAGGCAATATTCCTATATTATGAGACGTCCCTACTACCGAAGGGATGTGTAAATGTGTAATCATTTTGTTTTAAGTTTTTTACCTAAAATTGAGGTGGCTATCGTCGTAAATACAACGATACTTATAGAACTAAGCGGCATTAATATAGCTGCAACCACCGGTGCTAGATTACCTGTCACAGCAAAACCTAGACCTATGAGGTTATAAAATATTGAGAAAATAAAGGCGTATTTAATGACCTCTACTCCCTTACGTGATAAGCTCATAAAAGTGGGTATATCTTTAAATCTTTGTGCGTCTAGTATACCATCACAAGCAGGAGAAAAGACATTTATATTTTCTGATATAGAAATACCTACATCACTTTGTGCTAGAGCTCCTGCGTCATTAAGACCGTCTCCTATCATCAATACTTTGCGATTACTATCTTGAAGGGACTTTATGAATTGTAACTTGTCTTCTGGCTTTTGATTAAATAGTAACGTAGCATCTTGTGGCAATAATTCTGCAAGATGCTCACGCTCTCCATCATTATCACCAGAGAGAATAATAACCCTAGCTTTTTTACCTATTTGATCAAAAACGGTTTGTACACCAGACCTGTAGTCATTATAAAATAAATAACACCCCTTATACGTACTGTCTGTACTTATATGAACCGCAGTACGGGTATGTGGTTGTGCAGTTTTATGAGCCCCATTATCACTTACAAAACCGTAAGACCCTATCTTAATCTGATGGTTGTTTATTGTCCCTGTGATACCCTGGCCTACATCTTCTGTATATTCATCCAACGTTTGGATATTGTGGGTATTTAATAGTTCATATAGCGATCTACTTAAAGGGTGGTTTGAAGCTCTAAGTGTGCTGGTGAGAAGTGATTTTTCTTGTGTAGTAAGTGCAATACCTTCATAGGTTATTGTGTTCTTTACACTTGTTGTGAGCGTACCTGTTTTATCAAAAACAACGGTGTCTATGTATGACATACGTTCTATGACTGAGCTATCTTTCATATATAGCTTATGACGCCCAAAAATGCGCAGTAAATTACCTAGTGTAAAGGGTGCAGCAAGAGCTATCGCACAAGGACAGGCAACAATGAGCACTGCTGTAAACACATTAAGCGCTGTACTTATATCTATTAATACCCAAACTAAGGTTGCAATAACAGCTATAGCAAGTAGTGATATGGTGAACCTCCTACTTATACGGTCTGTTAGATTTTCAAACGGACTTTGATTTTTTGAACTAAAGATCTCATTAGACCATAACTGAGTAAGGTAGCTCTGCTCCACAGGCTTGAGCACCTCAACCTCGATAGGACCTGCTTGCTGTCTCCCTCCAGCAAAAAGTTGATCACCAGATTGCTTTGTAACTGGAGCTGCTTCCCCCGTCACAAAACTATAGTCTATAAGAGCATTTCCTTTAATAAGAATAGCATCTACCGGTAAAAGCTCTCCATTTCTTATAAGTATGCGATCCTTAGTCTTGAGCTCATAGACTTGTGCTTGCTCTTCTATAACCTTAGACTGGTCTTGCTCGTTACGGTCGTGAGTAACTGAATTTTCGGCTTTATCTTGAACTTGTTTTGTAAGTCTAGTAACAGCAATAGGAAAGTAAGATTTATAATCTCTCTCAAATGATAGAAAGGCATACGTTTTCTGCTGGAAAAATCTCCCCAATAATAAAAAGAAAACGAGCCCGGCCATACTGTCAAAAAAGCCAGTACCCCAGTCCATCATAATCTCAACACTTGACCTTACAAATAGTACCGTAATACCTATGGCTATAGGTACATCTATATTTAAAACTTTAGATCGTAATCCTTTATATGCAGATATAAAATAATCACGCCCAGAATAAAAAACTACCGGCAGAGCAAAGAGGAACATCAACCATCTAAAAACGTACTTAAACTTATCTAACCAGAACTCACCTACCTCAAAATACTCTGGAAAGGATAAGAACATAATATTACCAAAGGCAAAGCCAGCAACACCAAGTTTATAGATAAGGCTTCTATCTACCGTTGTATTCTTCTCTGTTGCGTCCTCTAGCGAGATATATGGCTCATACCCTATTCTTGATAAAAGTATAGCCAGATCTTTAAGTGTAATCTCTGATGAATTATATGTAATACGAACGGTCTTTTCTGGAAAATTTACTTGTGCCGTCTTTACTGCCGCATTAAGTTTATTGAGATTCTCAAGAACCCAAATGCAAGAACTGCAGTGTATAGAAGTTATCAATAAAGAGACAACCTGAGTGTCTTGCTCATCAAACTCTATGAGCTTTGCTACTATATCTTTATTGTCTAAAAAGTCAAACTTTGCTTCTTGATCTAATGGAGATATACCTGGAGCACGCTCAATATCATAATAGTAGGTGAGGTCATTATCATTTAAGATATCAAAGACAGTCTTACAGCCGTGACAGCAAAAAGATTTTTCTTGATGTATGATTTCTGTCTCACAAACATCGCCACAATGATAACAACTTGACATATATACTATTAATTTATACAGGCTTTACAGCCATTATACTTATAGCAAATGTGTGATTATGTAAGTGCTTTTACTATGACATATATCAGCTTTATGATAATAGTTGCTAGGGATTACGCTTTCGCGAAAGCTTAATAAAAAATTTTTACTGCTCCATAGACACAAGTACATCTTGCTCCTCAAGAACCCACACCAGAAGGTTTATGTAGTCCTTTATAGCCTTACGATCACTATCTGGTTCTGTAACATCTATAGAGCCCTTCCAGATAATCTCTCTATCCTTTGTGGGGCAAATACAATAGAGTGCGCTCTCTGCGTGATAGACGGTAAACTTCTCTACTCTCTCGTCTTCTACATAGATGTTTTGACTTGTGTAGTAATCGTCTTCAAAACCGTTGAATCTTTTATCCCAGTTACGATAAGACTGCACGAGTGTTACCTTATCTTCGGCACCTAGTACTTTTGACACCAGTATGGCATCATAGCCCTCTGTGAGCATCTCTCTTTCTAGATTATCGAGTTCCTCTTCTGTTCTAGGCCTTGAGGTAAACTCTGAGTTAAAAAATGCTGTACTATTATAGGCGTTTACTCCTTTTTCTTGTAGTTTTTCGACCAGCCTTTTTTCAAAGAGCTCTCTATTTTTAACATCGCTAGTCATAGCTAGTACGAGCACTTTTTTTGCTTCAAAAGTCTCTATATCTGGATTTTTCCAGTTTTCTATAAGTTCTGAGCTATTGCAACTCCCAAGTAGTAATGTAGTTGCCAGTATGCATAAAGTGTTGAAGTATTTCATTGCTTACATATTAGGTTATTTAATAAAAAAAACAACTCCCATTACCCTCTCTAATGGGAGTTGTATAAGACATTACATAAAGAATTAGTAATGCCAGCAAATGCTTAATGAGTCCAACTGTATAAACTCACTAAGACTTACATTACTTATTATCTTGACACTTATTACTTTTCAAAATAGCGCCGCAATAGTTAAAAATCTCCGTTTTGATTTCACTATAAGTATCTATAAAATCGCGGTACTCTTCTTTTATAGATAGATGTTTTGTCTCAAAAAACACATCACAAGACACGGTATCACATTCTAACATTCCGCTTAGTTCTGCATCGTGTTTTGTAAGTGATTGCACGAGAGTATCAAGTCTATTTTTAATTTTTCTTATATGAGTTTTAAAGTGCTCTAACTTTTCAAATAAGTTAGGTGTACGAGGCTCAAAAATGTATGAATTAGTTAGGTTTTCAATAAAGGCTATCTCGTGATTGATGAGAGAAATATTAGATTTCCATACCTTTACATCATTGTGATAAAGATCTATTGAGAGTGGCAATGAAGTTTCCATAAAACTGATTTTTAATTACTTACACTATAAATGTAAGCCCAGATATAATGGTAGACTATGACAATTATCAGTACTATATATTTTTAACTCATCAAAAAAAATTAGGGTGAGTGTTTTACGCTTTCGCGAAAGCGCATCCAAAAAAAATTAAACACGTACATCGTGCATAACCAGTAAGGGCACTTTACTAAAAAGCCCAAGCTCTTTTACCATAGGCGTAGTAAAGACACTGCCAAAGAATGCGTGCTTTCTATTTATGATAGCAAGCATATCACTATCACGACTCTCTGTAAAATCACGCACGCCAGCAGTAACGTCTATGCCGTGCACGTGATGAAAGCTATAGGTAGCCCCTTCAAGACACTCCTCTAGTAATGTTTTACTTTTTTCTTGTTTTTCTGTCAGAACCTCTGTGGTATTTACGTGTATGACAGAGATAGTTGCATCGTGCAATCTAGCAATCTCTACTAGGTGCGTAAGTTCTCTTCTTTTGTAATACGTTTTATAACTGGTAGGTAATACTATTTCTTTTACATAAGCCACTCTCGCATCTAGCGGGACTCCCATTACGGGGCAAGCCCTTAGTTTTTCCATCGCCATTATGGTATTACTGCCAAATAATGATCCGCGGGAGTTTGAAGCGCCTTTTGTACCCATTACGACAAGTTCTATATCACGCTGCTCTATAAAGTTTTTCATAGCAGTAAGTGGGTCATTAAGCTCTGCTATAAACTCGTATGTATGTTTATGGTTAGTCTCCCTAAAGTCTAGCATATCCATAATTTTTGCGAGTCCATTTACGGCTTGATCTTTTGCACTCTCGTAAGATGGAGATCCTGGCTCTGGCACCATTAAGTCTCCTATACTGTAAGGTTTTGCATCATATGCATTAAGTACATAAAACACACACTCTACGTGCTCAAAAAGATCTGAAGCATAGGTAAGTGCATTCCAGGCATTTTTTGAGAAATCTGTTGGAATAAGTATTTTCTTTTTCATCACAATGGGTATTAAATTATATGATTAATGTAGATTAAGAAGTATCTCGCTACTTTGATAACTATTAGTAGCTCTCTGGTAGTACAAGAAGTGGTATATCTGTATGAAAGCAGCTTGTCTCTACAAATGACTTTTTAAATAGTTTTTTAAGAAAACCTCTTTTATGGAACATAAGTACTAAGAGATTAATTTTATGCTGTGCAACAAAGGTTGCTACCGCTGTTTCCATACCAGTCTCACTAGACAACCAGTGTGTGTTGTACTCTACATCTGCCAGTTTATCTTTGAGTTTTCTGTAATTATTCTCTACCGTGTTACCTGGACTTATTTGATTATAAATGTGTGTAATGTGCAGCTTTGCCTTGTGAGCTCTCATTACCTCTTTTACAATTTCTAGAGGATATTGTGCATAGTCTATCTTGAGGTCTGTGGCATAAGCAATATTTGAAGGCTCGCCCAGCTCTGAGGCTACTGGCACTAAAAATAATGGTATAGGTTTTACTTTATTAATAAGTTTTACAGCTTGACTTCCTACAAAAACTTCTTTAAGACCAGAAGCGCCTTTTGTGCCCATAACTATAAAATCTATAGAGGATTGAGTTATAAGCCTATTTACCATTTTAAATAATGGTTGTGCACTTGCTAGTATATGTACATCAAGATCTATATCATCCCGATCTCTTATAATTTTTTCTTTCTGAGATTTAAGCTTGTCCAGTGCTTTATGTTCTAACTCGTCATAAAGTTTTTCATTACGACCTATATCAATACGACTGGTAGATGTAGAAAATTGATCTTCAAACGTATGTACTAATGTAATCTCGCATTTCTCATTTGGATACAACCGAGTTGCATAGTATAATGCATTATAAGCATAGTCTGAAAAATCTGTGGGTACTAGTATATGTGCCATTATTATTTATTTTATGTGATAAAACTACGCGCATATATCTACCCATTCTATGACATTAATCATCTATGAGAAGGAAGTACTAACAAAGGTAGAGAGGTATGAAAGGACATTTTTTTAATAACAGGCTCTCTCATTAACTTTTCAAAAAATGATTTTGGGTAATCTATCATCACTAGTAAGTCTATTTCCAATTCTTCATCAAAAATATGAATGCAGTTTTCGAGCGTTGAAAACTTTGGAATTACGTGAAAACGATATTTCATTTCCTGCAATAAGGACTCAAGATCTTGTATATGTTCTTTCTGCTTTTGATTAAGGTTATGTTCTTCATAAACCTCAACCATTCTTATAGTAGCCTGCCATAATCGAGTGAGTAATAATAAAGGCTCAAACTCTTCTTTGTGATACGGTTTTTCAAAATCTGTCGCAAAGCCTATACTTTTAGGAATGACAAATGTTGCCTTCTCTGGCACAACAAGCAATGGTATGTTATGGCGATGACTTATCACACTGTGAGTTATTGTTCCTATAAATATCTCCTTAAGCCCTGTTGCACCTTTACTTCCCATAACGATGTAATCAATTTTTTGATCACTCATATTCTTAATTGCATCATTGAGATGACCACCATATGCCACTACCTCATAGCTGTGATGTGCTATTTCATTTTTAATTAATATCTCTTCTTTAAGCGACTCAAGCTCTTCTATAGCTTGTACTTTGAGACTATGATATAAAGATGCTAGCCTTACAGGCGTCTGGTGTCCTAATATTTGTAGCGCAGTAGGTTCATAAGCGTGCAATAGTGTAAAAGTTACAGGCTCTTCTTGAAAAAGCATATGTGCATAAGTCAATGCATTGAGACTGTTTACACTAAAATCTGTAGGAATTAAAACTCGTATCATAACTGTTATTTCTGAGGTGGAAGTATCATAAATGGTGTTGTGGTGTGGTGCACAATCTTACTTACTACAGGAGTAAATAATAAGTTTTCAAAAAAGTTATGTTTATTATGAACCAGTACTAGTAAATCTACTTTATGCCTAGATTGAAAATCATCTATAGCCTCCAGCACATCCATACCATTTGCCATCTCATTGATATGAGCACCTCTTTCAAAATAGGTATCTAACGCCGTTTTATTACTTAATTGCTCAGTATCTAACTCAACTCCAAAATAGGCATTAAGAAATATTAAACGAGATATATGCGTACGGCAGATTTCTTCTAGTAATTTGAGACCTGGTTGGGTAACTCCAGACCTATAATCTGTTGCAAAGAGTATGTCTTTAAGTTGAGTATACTTATATCCCGAAGGCACACCTATAACGGGTACAGTAGCACTTTTTATAACCTGCATAGTTTGTGAGCCTATAAATACTTCTTTAAGACCAGAAGCGCCTTTTGTACCCATAATTATACAGTCTATATGACGACTCTCTACCAGATGTGCTATTTCTTGACTGAGGATATTATAACTGGAGATAGCTTCAAAAGTATGCAATTTATTAGGGTATGCATCTGTCACTTTTTCTATAATCTTAGTTAGATTACTCTCAGAGCTATTTTTATAAAGCTCACCTATATCTACATTAAGTGATGACTGGTGGTCATAAATTGTAGTCGTATATAGTGCTACAGGTGTGTATGTGTTAAGCACATAAAATGTACACTCTTCATTAATAAATAATTGAACCGCATACGTTATTGCTTCATATGAAGTATCAGAAAAGTCGGTAGGTAGTAAGATATGTTTCATAGCGTTTTATCTAGGTAAGTTTTGTAAAATAAGGAAGGGTATTTTGCTATTAAGCCCCACTGTATCTATGGCAGATGTATGAAGTAAGGTTTCCATATACGTATGCTTTGAGTTTACCATAACCAGTAGGTTTACACCTTGGTCTTTGATGTACTCATTTATAATAGAAGCGACATTACCCTCGTCTTTTCTAGTGTAGTTTATTACGCTTTCGCGAAAGCGGTATTCCCACAACGTTTTTACATCTTCTTGTCGTAAGGAGAGTCTATCATAGTTTGAGATATAAAGCAAATCTACCGTTGACCTGAAACTACGTGCTAGGCAACTCACAAGCTTGAGTTCTCTATTTTTATAAGGAATCATAAGTGTCGAAGGGAATAATATACAATCTGGTCTCTGGTACTTATAATCAAGTGGAATTCCTAAAACCGGGCACTTTACATATCGTATTACCTGTAGTGTATTACTACCGTAGGTGATATTTCTGTCTGCAGTTTTACCCTGTGTACCCATAACAACGAGGTCTGCATTTTCTTTATTAACAAGTGTGTTAACCTCATCTAGTAGCTTCCCAAAAAGCGCTAGAGTCTCAAAAGTGTGGTTTGGGTTTGGAGATACTTGACGTGCATTTTCAAGGGTAGTGCTCAGTTTTACCTCGCTTTCTTTTCGTTTAATCTCCTTATACTCATCAAGTATATCTCGAGAGATTACGGCTTTATTTTCATACACCTCATCTGCATACGTATGTAATAAAATAAACTTGCTCCTCTCATACTTAATGTATATCATCGCACAGGTAAGTGCATTAAAAGCGTTTTCTGAAAAATCTGTTGGTACTATAATTACTCGCATAATGTATCCTTTTTTGATACTCAAATCTATGCGCTTTATTAGCCTTAAACTATGACTTATGCCACCTCACAGATCTACTCGTGTACGATGAGAAAGGGAATATTTTTATGATAGTCCATTTCTGTATGAAGTGAGGGAGAGAAAAGTATATTTTCTGATAGGTTTATATTTTTTGCAAATAAAATAACCATATCTACCTGCTGTACATCTATAAAAAACTGTAGTGCCTCATCCATAGTTTTTTGAATCACAAAGTGAAAACTATGCTGTATACTATCTAATGCTCCTTTAAGAATAGACTTATTAGCCTGTTGTGCCGTTGTAAGGGCATTACCTTTTTTTGATAATTGAAGCACATTAAGATGTGCTCTAGTGCGGTTTACAAATTCTTTTATATGATTTGTAGCCTCTGTGCGGTGCTTAAAATTATAGTCTGTAAGTAAGACAACTTGCTGTGGAGTAAAACAACTAAAATCCCTAGGTACGATAAGTACTGGACATTTTACTCGAGCAATAATGTGACGCACGTGACTATCGCTCATATCTTCACAAAATATATTAGGATACCTTGTGCTCATTACTATAAGATCTATTTGATTTTCTGACACGGCAGATCGTACATCTGCTATAAACTCACCCTCCCATTTAAGAGGTATTAATACCTGACCACTAGCTTTCTTAAGTTCTAACTTCTTAACCCAAGAAGAAAGTCTTACTAATGGTGCTTGAGTAATCACATCACTATCACCTTTACAATAGTCGTGCTCTTCAGAAAAAAACAAATAAAACCGTACTCCCGCATTTTTATATAGATTGAGCGCGCACAAGGCAGCTTGCCAAGATTGCTCAGAAAAATCAACAGGAATAAGAATATGCTTCATCATAAATACATTGAGTGGGACAAATGTATTTTATGAAAAGTGGTTAAAGAATGATAAAAATCAGTTTTAGAATAAATTACTCTACACTCTGTAAACCATCTACATCAAGTAGCCTGATATTACGACCCTCTATGGCTATGAGTCCGTCTTTTTTAAATCCAGACAGCGTTCTTATTAAACTCTCTGTAGCAATACCTGCGACACTTGCGAGATCATTTCGCGCTATTTTTATACCTTCTTGTGGTGTCTTATTAAGAATTTCTGCAAACTGTAAAATAGTTTGAGCCGTTTTTTTGCGCACAGAGCTATATGCCATTTGTAAAAGCTGGTCTTTAATATCTGCAAGATTATCTGTGAGGAGCTCCATAAGCTCTAAGGAAACATTTTTACTTTTTTCTAGAATGGCTTTGAGTTCTTTTTTACTCACTCCTACTACTGTCACTTCCTCCATTGCCGTGGCAGACTCTTGATATGCAAGGTTATCTAAAAATGAAGTAAAACCTAAAAAATCGTCTGCCTTAAAGAGAGCTGTAATGAGTTCTTTACCACTCTCATCCATTTTATGAGTCTTAACTATGCCTTTGAGTATGAGGTACACCATATTAGAATGTCCTCCTTCCTTATAAATTTCTTTTCCTTTTTTAAATGTAAACTCTTCACCCTCATCATCAAAAAAGTTTTTGAGCTCATTAAGACTTCTTAGTGACTCATCATCTCCTATTTGAGATTGCTCTTGGTTTTTTGCATTAAGTATAATGGCTTTTGCTATACGACTCTCTATAGCGCTTATCAATTCTTCCTCCTCAAAAGGTTTGGTGAGATAATCATCTGCACCCATATCCATTCCTTTTCTTATCTCTTTGTGCTCAGTTTTGGCAGAGAGAAATATGAATGGAATGTGGCTTGTAGTAGTATTACTAGAGAGTGCCTCTAACACGCCATAACCATCTACCTCTGGCATCATAATATCACAGACAATCACATCTGGTGGTGATGACTTTGCATACTCAATACCCACACGGCCATTGGGCGCAGCGGTTACATCATAATTTGATAACTCAAGCAGCTCTGCTGTGTTTTCGCGTAAAGCGGCATCATCTTCTATAATAAGTACTCTTTTCATAAAATCAGTTTTGAGTGGTAGGTATCATAATGGTAAAGGTAGAACCTTGATTTAAAATACTTTTAAAGGTAAGGCTACCTCCAAGGTTTTCTATATGGCTTTTTACAATATTGAGTCCTATACCTGTACCCGCATTAAGTAATGCATTTTCTGCTCTAAAATAACGGTTGAATATAAACTTTTGTTCGTGCTCTGGTATTCCTATTCCTTGATCTCTTATTGTTATAAAAAGCTGCTTTTCATCCTGTTGTATATCTATATAGACGTTTGTGTTTTCGCCAGAATATTTTACGGCATTATGAACCAGATTTGTAAGAGCAAGTTCTAGTATTTTTTCATCAAACTCAATCACAACATCATCTGCCTCTTTTGGGTAATGTATTTGCTGTCCATCTTTAAGGTGCATATTTGCATCATAAATCACTTCGCTTAGCACTTTACTTAAATAAACTTCTGTAAACTTATAGTTAGTTTTACCAGTATCTAATCGCTCTACAGACAAGAAATCATCAATTATAGTATTAAGATATTTAACCTTACTCTTTATAATATTGAGATGTTTTTCTCTCTTATCTTGCTGGTCTTCTCTTGTATATTTTCCGGCTAGTGTGGCAGAGGTAAGTATACCGCTTATAGGGGTTTTAAACTCGTGAGATACTAGTGATAAAAACTTAGTTTTAAGTTCATTGAGCTCTTTCTCTTTTTGAAGTGCTTCTTTTGCATTATTCTCTGCTTCTACTCGCAGTTGTACCTCTTCTTTAAGCTTACTTACAGCATCTCTAAGAGATTCTGTTCTTAATGCAATTTTTTCTTCTAGAGTGCTATTTAGGTTTAAGATTTGCTCCTCTTGTGATTTACGTACTGTAATATCTGTAACAAGCGCCATCACATATTGTTTATCGTGCAGTACAAATGGATTGAGCCCAGCCTCTACAGGGATTTGTGACCCGTCTTTACGCAAGCCGTACAAGTCTCTCCCAGTACCCATCTCCCGCTTGTCACTATGGTCAATAAATTTTTTAAAATGACCACCGTGTGATCCGTGATAACGCATAGGTATAAGAGTCTCTAGCTTGCTACCTTCTAGCTCATTTGACTCATACCCAAAAATAGTTCTAGCAGACTCATTTGTAGCGACTATAATCTGGGATGAATCTACCACTACAATACCCTCTGAAGCGCCTTCAAATAGAATAAAAAATGCCTCTTCTATACTCTCTTCTAAAAATTTCATAAATTAAAAATACAACTATTAAAACAATCACCTGTTTCCTATTTAAATACTTAAAAAAAGTCTTGTAAATGATATATATCATAGATGGCGGTCAGGCTCAAGACTATTTTTGATTCTTAAAACTAATATTATGGAAACAACTAATAATAAAGATGTTACTTTCTATCATAACCTAGGCAAACTTTTTTATGCCATCGCTGCAGTAGATAAGGTTGTGCGGGATGAAGAGTTTTCTAGATTGCAATATTGTGTTTTAAATTATTGGCTAGAAATAGATGATTTACAAGATGCCTTTGGGACTGATGCGGCATATCTCATCGAGATTGTATTTGAAGGAGTCGAAGCTTTTAATGAAGACCCTCAAAAAATGTTCAGTGACTTTCTAGATTATAAAAATGAGCATCCTCATTTTTTTACCATTGAGATTAAGAACATTATTTTACAAACGGGATGGGAACTTGCTCGTTCATTTTCAGGCGTAAATAAATCAGAACTCATAATGCTAGGTAAGTTGGAACTGGCATTATCGGTTTAAATCCTACAAAAAAGGCTCTCGATTGAGAGCCTTTTTATTAGAACAGATAATTTACAATTACATTTTAAACGTAAACACTGGCATTTTAGAGTGATTAACTAACGCCTCTGCAACGCTACCTCTAAAAAAGTGAGACAAGCCCTTACGACCGTGAGTAGGTATAGCCAGCGCATCTGCATTAACTTTTTCTGCATATTCATAAAGACCACTTTCTATAGAGTATCCATTTATAATCACAAGGTCTTCTTGATGTAACGGTTTTCCAAACTCTGCAATACGCATAAAAGATGTCATATCTTCTTCTATCTCTTTAGAGCTTCTAAAACGATCTGCAGGTAGATTGATATACACCAGGTGTACCCTTGCTCCTAGCTTTTCAAATAATGGGATAGCTTCTCTGTATGCTGTCACATTTTCTGTTTTAAAATCACAAGCAAACACTATATTTTGTGGTATGTACTCCCCTTCTCTATCTTTTATTACCAGCACAGGTATCTCTGAGCTTCTTACTACTTTTTCTGTGTTTGAACCTACAAACTCTTCTCGCAATCCCTTTGCTCCGTGTGACCCCATAATGATGAGATCTATCTTCTGCTCTTTTGCAAGTTTATTTACTTCTTCAAAAATCTTATAATTTTGAAGAACCTCTGTGACCTTTACCCCCTTCATATAGGGTTTATCAAGAAAAGTTTCAAACTGCTTTTCGGCTAGTTTCATATGGTACACTCCTTGAGCAATACTATCACCTTCACCGTGAGTGAGTACAGCATCAGATAAGCCCATCATATGAAGAACTAAAATCTCTGCGTTGTACGCTTTCGCGAAAGCGGAAGCCGTCTCAAGTGCATTTTCTGACTGAGTTGAAAAATCAACTGGAACTAAAATCTTTTTCATTATGAGCTTATATTTTGGTTAGTAAATTGTGCTTTCCGTTTTTTGAGCTGCACATCCAGATCTGAAATGGTTTCCTTTACAGCCACCTCAAAATTTTTCTCTTGTGATTGAGCAAATATGCGGGGCCCAGGCACGCTTAATTCTATCTCACATATAGCGTTATGATGCGTTTGTGCGGTTTCTTTTTTGATAATAACGTTTGCCTTTATGAGCCAGTCATACCTCTTAAAAAGTTTGACTAGTTTATCTTCTATATATGTCGTGAGTGCTTCACTTCTATCTATCTTAACATATGCTATCTGTACATCCATATTTACTTGATTTTAAAAGATTATGAGTTAAAAGTACGGCTCATTTATAAGGTATAATATGATATATATCAGCTACAGTGATCTTCTTATAGCTACTGTAATGGCGATTGTATTAAACGATAATAAGTCATTTCCAGAAGTAGCATCTATACGGTGAGAAGAACTACTGTACCTCAACTCTGGTAGTATGGACCAATGCCCGAGACTCTTAATACTCATACCTAAACCTAATTGCGTCCCTATGGCATTTTTTGATTCAAAATTTGCAGTTTCAATAACGCTACTAGAAGCAATATTTGAGTAGGTAAATCCTGTCCTTACATAAAACAAATGCTTCTGCTTCTCTATAATTTTAAAATTGAAAAGTGCACCTAAGACAACTCCCTTTTGAGTATACTCTATATCTTCTTCATTGCGAGACTCATCGGTATCAAAACGATTCCATCATAAACCTGCATATACACTTGTACGGTTACTTGCATTATAGACACCTGTGAGTTCTATACCATTACCTATACGTAAGTTTTGATCTAGTACAGTACGTGTGGAAAAATGAAGTGTAGGACGTAACTCTACATTATATTGTTGCCCATAACTTTGTAATGCAATAAGATTACATAACATTAAAAAACCAATTTTTATAGCGAGATGATGACGTGATATTTTCATACTCAAATCTAAACGGTGTTACGCCATAAGCAAATGATATTTATCATAGTTAAGATCTCCTAGTGACCCCGTAGTTTCAACCATAATCTACTATCTTGCATACCCAATACCATATATTATGAAAATAGGACTTGCATTATCTGGAGGTGGTATAAAAGGAGTTGCTCACGTGGGTCTCCTCAAAGCTTTTGATGAGTATAACATTAAACCCGCGTTTGTAACGGGTACAAGTGCTGGTGCCATTGTGGGTGGACTTTATGCTGCAGGTTATGACTGGGAGACCATTTTAGACTTTTTTAGAAAAACTTCTATTTTTAAACTAAGCCGCTATGCTCGTAGTAAACCCGGAATACTAGACTCCTTAAAGTTTGCAAATGATCTTGCCACATATTTTCCAGAAGATAGTTTTGAAACCTTGCAATTGCCACTCTCTATAACAGCAACCACAGTCATATCTGGGGAGCAACATATTTTTAATAGTGGTAGCCTCATTAAACCTATTATCGCATCGGCATCTTTTCCTGGAGTGTTTACTCCTATAGATATAGATGGGACTTTATACTTTGACGGCGGGGTGATAGATGATTTTCCTGTAGAGCCGCTAGTTCAAAATTGTGATTACATTATAGGGAGTTATGTAAATCCTCTCAGTGCTATGAGCATCACTGCCCTAAAGCACTCATACCAAGTACTTAACAGAGCTTATGAGATAAACCTACATCATCGTGTAAAAAACAAGTTTGATATGTGCGATATCCTTGTTTGCCCAGATGAGCTCTCTAAATTTGGCACTTTTAGTATGCGCAATGTTGAGCGTATTTTTCAAATAGGTTATGCATCTGCTTGTGAAGCTCTAGAAAAACATTTTACAGTGTCTTAATATAAATGATGTTTAAATGTATTGTGTACCGCTTTCGCGAAAGCATAAATAAACACCTATTCATCACTACAGTCGCATAAAATAAGTAAAGGCACTTCTGTTGAATTTACAATTTTAGAAAGATGAGAGTGTGAGAAGAAACGCTCTAAAAACGTTTGCCTCCTTGCCGAAAGTATTTGAAGCTGTATGCCTTCTTCTTTTACAAAAGCATTTAACTCCTTTATAGGGTCATCACTAGTAATTACGTGATAATGTAATGATACTTCGGGATATAATTGCTGTATCACTTCACTCTCTGCATAACAAGCCTCGGGCTGCATTTCTAACGCAAAGGTTAATCTATGTACACTTACTTTAGGGCTATAACGTGTAATCACCTCATCAAATAATTGTTTGCCACAGCTCTCAAACGTATCATCATAATCAAGCAGGTATTGTATATGCTCAAGTTCTTGATATTTATAATGCTCTGGAATGACCAGTACGGGACAATTTACCTTGTTTATAATGCGTAATGTATGTGAACTAAAAATAGCTTCCAGAATTCCCGAGTTTCCATCTGTACCACATACTATGATGTCTATATTATAATTTTGAACTGCCTGAGTGACAGCATCTGTAAACACATCATAATCTACGTGACTCTCAAAGGTAAAAGTACTGTCTTTAAAGGTGCTTTTATAGGTTTGAAGTTGTGTTGTAAGGTCGCTTCGGTTGTCTTTAAGTAAGGCTACATCTACACTGCTTTTGGGATTTGCAGCCATAAGGTCGTCCATTGTAAAGTCCCACACTTTTTGAATACTAAGCAAGTGAAAGGTACAATCTTGACCTTTAAAAAATTGAAAAGCAAAGTGATGTGCATTATCTGACTTAGGTGTAAAGTCTGTGAGAAGGAGAATATTTTTCATAGTATCCGTTTTACAAGGCCAAATCTAATGGCAACTTTTTATTGAAACTATGATATTAATCAGCCCCGAGGAGATAATTTTTTTACTGGTCTAAGCTATATTATAAGTAAATTTATAATGTGAGTGGGTATTACGCTTTCGCGAAAGCGTACAAAAGCCCCTTTATAACAATGCTCCCTAGTTAGTCAAATTATAGGCGTTAACCGCATCTGAGACTTCATAACCCAGTCGCAATCCTTCTGTACAGTCCATCTCTATATGCACACCTAGCGGTATTCTAGAGTAACCATTTTCTTGTGCCATATCTGTAAAAGATGTAAACTGTCTAGGTGCTCCTCTAAATTCTGTCCTCCCCTCGTGAGATCTATCTGTAAAGTTTATATCGTTACCAAATGCATCTATAAAAACTCCTGCCGCTGCAGATGCAAATGCTGAGTGTCCTGAGGGATACCCAGGAAATGACGGGTTAGGCCAGTTTATAAATCTATAAAGGTTAGTTTCATAAGTGGGGTCAATATGTTCTTGTATATAAACACTAGGTCGCATTACCATATACTCATACTTATCTGCCCAAGTAGATACCGCAGCATCATTAAGTGAAAACCCTAATTTGAGTAATAGTACAAGAGATGCTGTAGGGCTAGTATCATACTGCCCTATGAGCTGGTTTGCTATAGACACTTGGTGTCCGGGAGGACTTGTCATAAGTCCCTCTACATCATCAGACCAAAACTCTGCAATCCATAAATCTTCATTATTATCTTCTCTAGCTGTATTATTAGTAGTGTATACATCCATCATTTGAGTATAAAACTCACTCCCTACTTCTGTACTATATGCTACCGGTGGTGCAACTGTAGTAGTCTCTTCTGAAGAGATTATAAAAGTTCTTGCTTGATCCCAATATGGAAACCAAGCTCTTTCCTCATCTGCACTATAGGTCCAGTACCCTTCTCCTACTGGAGGTTCATAACTAAAGGGCTGCGGGTCTGTTATTTGAGATTCGGCAGCTGTATCTGTTTGACTATATGCAATAATTTGTTGTGCAACGTAGGCTCCCCAGCTTTTTGAATTTACGATGGTCTCTGCACTAAGACCTTCTACTAGCTGTGCTTCTTGTGCATCTCTATACTGAGTAATTTTAGCATCGTAATCTGCTTGTACATTATACATAAAATGGTCAAAAACGAGACTGTAACACGTGTTGAGTGCCAGATTAAGAGATATGTTACTAGCTATTTCTGAATTGTTTATAGTGAGACCATTTAAGTTACTAGCATTTGATATATAACCATCTATACTAAATACGGCCGTCTCGTAGCCTGCAAGATGTATATATGCGAGTGCTCTAGAGGTGGCGGTAGGTCTCATACCGTATGCATATTGATCAATTTCTAGCCAAAGGTTAGTCCAATCTGAAACAAGCTGTGTTGTAGGATTACTTACTGTAATTTGATTAAAAGCAATGTCTGAAGGTTCTAGCACCTCAGGTAACGTCACCTCATCATCAGAACAAGATTGCAAGGTCAAAAACACAAGCACTACCGCACCAAAGATTCTTAATTTCATACTTTCTATATTACTCATTGCTGGACTAAAATTATCTAAATTTTAATAAAAAGATCCAATTATACTTCTAAAGTAAGGTAAATATAGTCCTTTACTCACTTTAATTTGACAATTGTGTAGCTACATTATTAAAACTGATATGTCTTTTATTATGTCAATATCACTGGAATCAATACATTAATTATCAAATAGTTACAATTGTCGATATTATACTACAAACGAAAAAAATCACACATACAAATATTCGTTTAGTCGATGAAATACACTAAAGCATCTGTGAAATACACAATTTTAACATTTATCTTAATGTATCGTTAATATATTTAACTAGTTTTACGCGTCTAAAATTCCCAAGATTTTAAACAACCCAAATTAAAAACTAAACCTACTTAAATTATGAAACAAACCTACCTCAAGGTTTTAACCCTTTTTTCTTTACTTATAATTACAACTACTTATAGTAAAGCACAAGAAGTTCATTCACCTTCACAAAGTCATAATCATAATTCGCATAATCAAAGTTCTATGTTGAATAATGATAGTGTTAAGCGTGTTATAATTAATACAACAAACCCTGAAACATTAAAAATGTTATATACAAAAGGGTTTGATTTTGCTTGTGGTAGTAAAGGAGTTGCGACAGGTATTCAAATCGATTTGAATAATAATGAAATTGAGATTCTTGAAGATTTAAATATTCCTTATGAAGTTACTATAGAAAATTTAGTAGACTTTATAAGCGCTAGAAACAATGAAAAACTTCCAGAGGCAAAGGCTCAACTACAACAACTTAAAGACTTGAGTATAGGTTTAAGCCCAAACTCTTCTAAAAGTCTTAACGAGAATACCAGGTCCTTTAGTCAAAGCTCAGAAAGTATTCCTAGTGCAATACAATATGATGGCTGTGCTGAGATAGATTGGACTCCTCAAAACTTCGTACTAGGTAGTATGGGAGGTGCATATAATTATCAGGAGATTTTAGATGAACTAGCAAGGATGCAACAATTGTACCCTAACATTATCACTGTAGTAAAAGATGCTTCACCTACTAATCAAAAAACACACGGCTACACAGGTACAAATCCAGACATAGATCCACAAACTATGTGGTACGTAAAAATTTCTGATAATCCAGATATGGATGAAGCAGGTGAACCTCAATCATTAATTACGGGTGCCGCACACGCAAGAGAAGTGAGCAGTGTTATGAATATAATTTACTATATGTGGTATATTCTAGAGAGCTATGATTCTGACCCACTTATAAAGAGTATGATTGATCATCAAGAATTATATTTTATACCAGTAATTAATCCTGATGGATATATTTATAATGGAATACAAGCTCCTAATGGTGGTGGAAATCAAAGAAAGAATTTAAGACCGGGTACTGGTAATGGACAATACACACAAGGTGTTGATCTTAACAGAAACTCACCTTACTATTGGGGAATAGATGATAGTGGATCTTCACCTTCTGTTACTGCAGGGACTTATAGAGGTCCTACCCCAGCTTCAGAACCTGAAACACAAATTATTGCAGATTTTATACAAACTAAGGATATTAAACTAGCAGTAAATCATCACTCTGGGTTAAACTCTATTGTTACCTCTTCATATAACGGAAGTACTAGCGCTGCTCCTTCTGGAAGAGAAGATGAGTTTCAAGAACTAATGCAAAATGTCACTCACTACAACCGTTACATTCACGGTTCTGCGCCTAACACTTTATATGAGGCAAACGGTGATTTTAATGACTGGATGCTCGGAGGCCCTCCGGTAACGACTAATCCATCTGGTGGAGGAACGTATACAAATTCTGGTTCTGGAAAAAACATCATTGCATTCACACCAGAAAATGGAGATGAGTTTGCTCCAGATCCTTCTCATATTGTCTCTATTGCAAAAAGAGCATTACGTATGAATTTAATTACAAGTCTCTCTGCAGGTAAGTATGCACAACTACACGACCTTACTAATGCAGATATTACTCCCTCTAACCAGACACTTAACTTTGCAGTTGAATATATAGGACAGACACTAGATGACCTTACCCTTACTGTAACACCAGTAAGCTCAAACATTGCCTCTATTACACCACTAAGCGCAACGGCCCTAAACGGAATGGCAAAACTTGAACAACGCGAGGTAAGTTTTCCGATAACATTTAATGGTACGCCACAAGCTAATGAGCTTATTGAATATGAAGTAACATTAAGTAATGGTGATTTTGACATCTATAAGGCGGTATATCGTAAATATTACAATCCGACTGTCGTAATAGATGCAGACGGAATCTCAAACTGGACAGGTAACTGGGTAAATTATACAAATGGATATAATGGTAGTACTAATGCTATATCTGTAGTATCAAGTGGATCTTATGGGAATAATATAGTAAGAACAACAACTTTGAATAATGCACTAGATTTAAGCACGTCAGACGGATTTATGATTCAATTTAATGCCTTCTGGGATATTGAGCGTAATTTTGACTTAGTACAGCTTGAAGCTTCAACAGATGGGACAAACTGGACTGCTCTATGTGGTAAATACAATAAACCAGCTGCTCCTACTTCTGTTAATAATCACTTTAATAACACAAAAGGAGGACCTGGAAATCCAAGTAGTCATCAAGAAGATAATGGAACCTATGTATATGATGGTGATCAAATTGTAGGAGGAGCAAACAAATGGGTGATGGAAGAAGTGTTTATTGACTTCGAGAATAACACTCAATTCTTAGGAGAAACTGGAGTGCAACTTCGTTTTAGGTTTGATAGTGACGTAAGTAACATACAAGATGGATATAACACTGATTTTGCAGGTTTTGTATTTGACAACTTCAAAGTTTTGTCTCTTGACTCGTACGCGCCTGAATTATGTGATGATGCAGTAATTAACAACTTTCCTCACACAGAGAGTTTTGAAAACGGCTTAGGTGAATGGTCACAAAACCAAGAAGATGACGGAGATATGTTTCGTTTTTCTGGGGGAACTCCATCCGGAACCACAGGACCTAATAGCGCAAGTAACGGTTCATTTTACCTTTATACAGAAGCTACCGAGGATACGGATGCACCAGATGAAAATTTAGGTAATAATGCAACTGCTATTCTTACCAGTCCTTGCTTTGATTTATCTAACGCAACAAGTGCCACATTTAACTTTGACTATCATATGTTCGGTAATAATATGGGTAATCTAGTTGTAGAAGTGATAGATGACGAGAGTTTTACTTGGACCCCTCTATTTACACAAAACGGAAGTACTGGAGCACCACAAAACACCTGGAGTTCTGAAAGTGCTGCTCTGACACCATATTTAAATAAGACTATTAAAATAAGGTTTGTTGCGACAACTGGCAATGATTTTTCTAGTGATATCGCAATTGATAATCTAGAGCTTACTGCTATTATAGATGATAGTGTTCCTCCAGTTGCGTCTTGTCAAAATATTACAGTATCATTAGGAGCAGACGGATCAGTAACAATTCTGCCATCTCAAATAGACAATGGATCTACAGATGATAATGCAATATCAGATTTAAGTCTAGATATTGATACATTTGATTGTAGCAATATAGGTAATAACACCGTTACACTTACAGTTACAGACTCTGGAAACAACTCAGATAGTTGTACAGCTACTGTTACTGTCGAGCCATACATCACCCCGCCTGCTAACCTTTCTGCTTCAGCTATTGATGCTACAACGGCAATACTAACTTGGGATGCAACAGTGGGTAGTGACTATAGATTACGCTTTCGCGAAAGCGGAACAACATCTTGGACCGCATCAAATCTTACTACAAATTCATTAAGCTTGGATTCCTTAACTCCAGAAGCCACATACGAGGTACAAGTAAGAGCAAATTGTAGTACAGGTAACACGCCATATAGTGCTATAGTAAATTTTACAACAACGGCAATAATGTATTGCGATGCAGCAAGTGCAGATACCTCTGAAGAGTACATCAGTAATGTAACTCTTTATGATGGTACTAACGATATTATTGATAATGACTCTGGAGCAAATACTTTGGGTTATGAAGATTTTACCGCTATCAATGCAAGTATTAAACAAGGTGCTACCTTCTCAATATCAATAACAAAGGAATGGCCTGGAACAAATTATGATGAAGCGATCGGTGTCTGGATAGATTACAACAGAGATGGAAGTTTTGATGGAGTTAATGAAGAGGTATTTATACAAGCAGGTAATCAAATAACACCTGTAATTGAAAATAACCTCACAATACCTTTAGATGCAACATTAGGAGAGACAAGAATGCGTGTAATAATGCGCTACCAAGTCACTCCTGAAGCCTGCGGAAACTTCGATTATGGTCAAGTTGAGGATTATACCCTAACAATTTTACCAGCATCGACAGATTATGTTTATGACAATGGGTTATGGACACCGCAAGATCCAAGTGGTATTGCAACTATAGATGACAATATTCAAGTGCTATCTGGAACCACAGCCCTAACGGCAAATACTTTTATAAATAATGTAACTGTAAGCCCAGGTGCAACACTTGATCTAGGCACTACTACCTTATCTACTGCAGGTAATATCACAAATACCGGTGCGCTTACGGCTAGCGATGCAACTGTAGAACTAAATGGTACAAGCGCTCAAAGTATTTTTGGTAATGAGTTTGAACTAGGTTCACTTACCTTAAATAATCCAGCAGGCGCTATACTTTCTGCACCATTAAAACTTACAACGTTGCTAACACTTACAAATGGTCAACTTAACACAAGTAACCTACTTACGCTAGGCAGTGATGTAAATGGTACGGCTATGGTAGATGTTATTACTGGAGGGAGCATTGTAGGTAATGTTACAACAGAACGTTATATACCCGCAAGAAGAGCCTTTAGATTACTATCAAGCTCTGTTACTTCTACAACAAGTATTAATATAAACTGGCAAGAAGGTGGTAACAACACGGGTACTAACTACCCAACAGATAATGTAGATCCTAATCCAGGTTATGGTACCCACATCACAGGCTCTACCACTGGAGAAAATGGTTTTGACGCTACAGGTTCTGGTAACCCTTCACTCTTTGCTCTTAATAATGGAGCACAAGCTTGGGAAGCTATTACAAATACAGATGTGACAACACTCACAGCGGGAACTCCATTACGACTTATGGTACGAGGTGACAGAAGTATAGACCTAACAACTAACGCTGCTACACCTTCTAACACGACACTTAGAAGCACTGGAACGCTGGCAACTGCAACTATCCAAACCACTGGAGCAGACCTAAACCATAATGCAGGAGCTTTTAACTTTATTGGTAATCCATATCAGGCATCTGTAAATGTAAACGATGTACTTGCTGGATCTAATAACATAAAGGCAAGTGAAGTATGGGTATGGGACGCAACCCTTGGTGCTAGAGGACAGTATGTAACCGTATTACTAGATGGAACTGGCTCTAGCAATGGTGCTACTTCAAAAAGCTACCATTACATACAACCAGGACAGTCATTCTTTACAGCTACTGAAAATACTGTAGGCGATAACTCTACCTCTGTTGTGTTTAATGAGACAGATAAAGCTGTTGGTAACGATGTAACTGTTTTCAACAATAATGCAACGACGTTTGCTAGCTCGTCACAACTTATCGCAAAACTTTATAGAACTGACAGGTACGGTACTTATGCAGGTTTACAAGACAATTTTGTAATCCTTTATGATAACAATTACAGTAATGAGTTAACTAGTGAAGATGTATCAAAGTTTTATAACATCGATGAAAATATGGGAATCTTAAAAGAAGGTACCCTCCTTAGTGTAGATAAACTTGCTATGCCTACAGAAAATGATGAAGTACAACTCTATAATGCCTTATACAGAGTATCTAATTATACATTAGATATTACGGTAAACGGTTTTAATGAAGTTACACCTTATCTAGAGGATACCTACACAGGGGAGCTTACAATGCTAGAGAATGGTCTTAACACAATAACTTTTTCTGTAGATGAAACTATAGATGCAAGTATAGACGCTACTCGATTTAAAATAGTTTATCAAGCTCAAGCGCTATCTACAGAAGGTAATGAGGCCATAGATTTTGCAATGTACCCTAACCCAGTAACAGATGGGACATTATCTCTTACAGCCACAAAACTTGCAGGATTAACTGTAGATGTTACCATTACAAATCTCTTAGGGCAGCAAGTCATTGCACAACCAGTTTCATTTACTGGCGCTACCGCTACCCTAACTAATTTACATAACCTAAAAGCAGGTGTTTATATCCTATCCATTACAAGTCAAGATGTAGCTATATCGCACAGAATTGTAATTCAATAAAAACACCAACTTAAACTTACAATAATGAAAAATTCAATATTCAAAAAATATATGTTAAGCACCTTGTTTATCGTTTGTATATCAACAAGTGCCTCTGCTCAAATTAGTTTTGGAAATGATGTAAATGATCAGGCGCCTGCAGCACCCATAGACGGTTTTGTAACCTTAGGTATTGTAGCTGGAGCATTCCTAGGCTTACGGAAAAGATTTAAAGATTAATTTTAAATCTTATTAGAAAAAGGAGAGGTTATCTTAGTATAACTTCTCCTTTTTTTTGCGCTTTCGCGAAAGCGTAAACACTCTAATTGTAAAACTCACTGGAATACATATGTATTTCATCGATGATAAAATACACCTTATCTAAAATAAATAAGAATAAATTAAGTGATAATTTTTAAAAAACATCGATGAAATACACAAATTACAGTTGAATTACGCAATTTTAACACATTTTAACTGTTTTGATAATGAAATTTAGTAATTTAGCGATCCCAACTATTTTTGAAGACCCTAAGGCTCCTTTAAAAGACAATATTGTAAGATGAAAAAAAATACTCCCTCTATGCTATTTTGCACGTTTGTGCTTATGGTTATTTTTTCTATTCAACCACTATTTGCTATTTCTATAGTAGATGAAGAAAACTTCTTTGCTTGTACTGGACCAGTAGTTGGTATGGGATATCAAGAGAGTTTTGAAAGTGGATTAGGACAATGGTCTCAAGATATTAGCGATGGTGGTGACTGGACACTATCTACAAATGGTACGCCATCACCTAACACAGGTCCTAATTTTGCAAGTCAAGGCAATAGATATTATTATACTGAGGCTAGTGTTGGGGCGAACCCAGGGCCTAATACTAACACTAAGCTTATTAGTCCTTGTTTTGATCTAGCTGGGGAGACAGATGCTTTTTTTGCTATGGATTATCATATGTATGGTGCAAATCAAGGCACACTTAGCATAGATATCAGTACAGATTCTGGTACAAACTGGACGACTCTTTTCAGCACATCTGGACAATCACAAGTGAATAGTAATGATTTTTGGTCAACAGCTACGGTTGATTTATCAAGTTATACTAATACTACTTTTAATTTAAGAATTTCAGGTACTACAGGCGGTGGCTACCGAAGTGATATGGCAATAGATAACATAAGAGTAAAAAGAACATCAAATTACTGCACTCCATATGCTATTAGAAATCCATCTACAATTACAAGGGTTGCGATAAATACTATTGACAACAATACTCCTATTCAAAATAATGGATATTCTGATTTTAGCTATTTGACTACAGATCTTGAACAAGGTTCTACATATCCACTTACCGTACAGGTAAATACTAATGGGAATTTTGCGTTTAGCACGAGAGCTTGGATTGACTGGAATCAAGATGGTGATTTTAACGATGCCGGAGAAGAATATAACACGGGTACTGCTGTCAATGTTACTAATGGAGCCACTTCAAATTCCCCATTAGGTATAACCGTACCTGCCGGAGCAAACTTAGGTTATACCGTTATGAGAGTACAAAGTAAATGGGACGGTACAGCTGGTCAACCTTCACCTTGCCTAGCAAACAACTCTTATTACGGAGAAACAGAAGACTATGGAATAAATGTTACTTCATCGGTACCTATGCCAGAGATAGCCATCTCTGGACAAGGCATTGTAATACCTGATGGAGATACAACTCCAGCTGTTAATGACGATACAGACTACGGTACAATAACTGCAGGAACTACACTGAATCATACATTTACAATTACAAATTCTGGTACAGCGGTGCTCAACTTGTCTGGCTGGACTCTAGGAGGAACAAACCCAGGTGAATTTACCATTACCACCCCCCCACCGGCCACTATAGCAGCTGGAGCATCTGCAACATTTGTAATAACTTATAATCCTACTCTAGGAGGAACCCACGACGCAACTTTTACTGTTACCAATAATGATAGTAATGAAAATCCTTATAATTTTAATATTACTGGAGAATCTTTAGGGCCAGAGCCAGAAATTGCAATCGATGGCCTAGGAAATCAAGTTACTGATGGAAGTACAACACCTGCAGTAAGTAACGCAACAGATTTTGGAACAAGTCTTATCGGGAACTCTAAGGTTAGTACGTTTAATATTAATAATATAGGTTCGGCTAATTTGTTACTCACTGGTGCTTCCCCGTATGTTCAGATAACCGGTTCTGGATACTTCTCAATTACCCAAATACCCGCTAATAATATAATTCCTGGAGGAGGATCTACAACGTTTGAAATCACTTACACACCCTTATTACCTGGGGTTCATACGGCAACTGTAAGCATAGCAAATAACGATAGTGATGAAAATCCTTTCAACTTTACAATCACTGGACAAGGAGTAATTACTACTTCTCCAGAAATCGATATATCAGGAAACGGCGTAACCATAGTAAATGGCGACACTACCCCTTCTACAGCAGATAATACAGACTATGGTAACACCTTTATAGGCTTATCTACCACTAAGGATTTCCTTATTACAAACTCTGGAACGAGTGACCTCGTACTAAACGGAACACCTTTAGTAGAAATCACTGGTGGAGGTAGTGGAAACTTTAGTGTTTCATCACTTCCAGATACTGTTATTCCCGCAGGAGGATCAACTAGTTTTCAAATCACATATTTCCCAGGAGCTGTAGGAACTCATAATCCAACAGTAAGAGTTAGTTCTAATGACAGTGATGAAGATAATTATACTTTTGAACTTTTAGGAACATCATCTATTGACACTACACCACAATATACTATTTATCACGAAGGCTTTGATATAAACGATGGAGGTTGGACTGCCAGTAACCCTGGAGGGAATTCTGTATGGACATATGGATCAAATGGTATAGAACCAGGTACAGAGGGTGACTACTGGTACACCACAAATTATGCTAATTATGCATCTAATTCTAACACATATGCCACAAGTCCAACAATTGACTTAACTGGATATCAAAATTTAAAATTACAAATAGATATACGATATAGAACCCCTGAGAATAATGATGGGATGCGCGTAGAGTATTTTGATGGCGCAACTTGGACTGTTCTAGGCGCTTATAATGCCACACCCGTTGACAACTGGTATAATTCTACAAATGTTGTTGCTTTTGGTAGTGGAGCAGATGGGTGGTCTGGAGTAAATACAGAAGGTGCAGGCTCTGGTCGTTCTAATTTTGTAAGAGCTTCAATAGCCTTACCTCCCACTCTTAACAACAATGCCTCTACAAGACTTCGTGTACAATTTAGATCTAATGGATCGGCTGAATCTGTAGGAGTTAACTTTGACAATGTAGTAGTACAAGGAGACCCTATAATACCATTTTCAAATCCATCAGAAGGACCAGCTAGTATAACATCCAATCTAAAACTTTGGTTAAAGTCTAATGCAGGTACAGGTGCTACCACTTCAGGAAGTCAAATAAATACTTGGAGTGATATTGCTTTTGATAATGATGCAGAGATTGCTAACAATGCTGCTCCTATTTATTATAATAGTAGTGTTGAAAACATCAATCATAATCCCGTAATAAATTTTGATACAACAAATGATACCCAACTCAAAGGAAAGGGTGGGTACTATACTGACGAATACTGGGTCGTTATACAATCTGATGGAACGATTAATAGTACTACAAATCAAGAAGGTGTTTTAAGTGGGCGAATTACAGATGAGCAATTTGGTGAAGACGGTACAGGGCTATGGATTAATCCAGGATCGGTTCGTTTTACCGGACAAGACAACATCATAAGTCATATGATAGGTTCTACACCATCAAATACTTCATCTGGGAGTGATGGAAGTTACGGTAGAGCATATGTAAGCTCTACAGATTCGATGGATAATGAGGTATTGATTTTAAATGTAAAATATAACTCAGCAACAAACCAGTCTGAAATTTATAGAAATGGTAAGAAAATTGACAACTACACGGGTAGAGCTTATAACCAATCAAACGGTACAATAGGTGGTAATCTAACCTATAGTAAAGTTAGAAACTCAAACTATGTACTGGGAGTGGGAAGAATCACAGTTGCTGGTACGCCATATGACTCTCACTTTAATGGAAAAATGACAGAATTTATTAGCTATGCAGTACCTAATTCTAATTTGGATCAGAAAAAATTACAGTCATATCTTGCTCTTAAAAACGGTGTTACTTTACATAGTATAAATAGTACTACTACTTCTAGAGAAGGTGATGAAGATTATGTTGATACTGATGGTAATGTCATATGGGATACGGCAGTAAATATAGGATATACTTACGACATAGCTGGTATAGGTAGAGATGACGACGCAACACTTAACCAAAAGCAATCTACATCAAGTAATCCAGGCGCTATGATTACTATGGGACTTACGGATATTTATGATACAAATTCTGACAACATTACAAGTAATGCAAATACATTTACAGATAAGAACTTCCTTATATGGGGTAACAATAACGAATCGCTAGCAGCAGCAGCACCTATTTCTGTTGATATGAGTAATGGTATTGCTGGTTTATCTACGTTGGTAGATTTTACCGCCATTAGAAGAACTTGGAAGGTAGTTGAGACTGGATCTGTAGGTGAAGTGAAAATTTCAATTCCAGAAGTGAGCTTAACAGCAACAATAACACCTCCTGGTAGCTTCTTAATGTTTGTATCTGACACTCCCTCATTTAGTCCAACTTCAGAATACAGAATTATGAACGTCGTAGGTGATAACCTTGAGACTACCTATGATTTTGATGGCACTAAATATATAACTTTCGGTTACGCTCCTGAGTACTATTATGAGCGTTCAATTACCTTTGATGGTGTAAGAGATTATATGGATGCAGATGATGTTGCAGATTTAACCGGACCATTTACTATTTCTGCTTGGGTAAAAAGAGGACCCAACTCCGGTAACAGAGAGATTATTTCAAAACGTAATGTTCCTTTTACTGAAGGATACTCTTTAAGACTAAACGGAGCATTTAGACCACGTATATTGTGGAAAGATGCTGGCGGTACAACTCGCGCATTCAATGCGTCTACACCACTACCGCAAGATGAGTGGCATCACGTAGCAGTAATATATAACGGTACACGTGCAACTTTTTATATAGATGGGGTTGAAGATAATGGAAGTAATCTTCCTGCACCTGCGACCTCTAGCCAACACCTTCTTATAGCGGCTACAGACCACGCAAGTCCTTCAAACTTTTTTGATGGAACCATAGACGAAGTAAGGATATGGAATGATGACCTTACGCAACAGCAATTACAGTTCATTATGAACCAAGAAATTGAAAGGTTTACAGATGCCTCTGTAGTAGGGAAAATTATACCTCAAAATATTTCTAAAAATGAAGTAGCTACTATTCCTTGGAGTAACCTAGAATTATACCTACCTATGAATAGGTACACGTTTACAAATGTTAAAGATGAGTCTGACAACAACCACGTGGCTGCTATAAAAAATCTAGAAACTGTAGATTTTCAAACAGCTCCTCTACCATATGTTTCTGAAAATAATGGGGACTGGACTAATAGCAACACTTGGGAGAATGGTAGTACACAACAGATACCTGGCGCTGTTTCCATAGTAGATTCTAATGAGACTATAGACTGGAACATTGTTCAAACTTCACATAATGTAACTACTAATGAAAATAACACAGTCTTAGGCCTAGATGTTATAACAAATGAATTAAGTATTGAGAACGATAGTAAAATTGAAGTCTCTCACTATTTAAAACTAGATGGTTTAATGGATTTAGTTGGCGAGTCTCAACTTATCCAAACAGAAAATAGTGACCTTGACTTAGCTAGTTCTGGTAGGCTAGAAAGAGATCAACAAGGAACATCAGACACCTTCTCATATAACGTCTGGTCTTCGCCTGTTGGTCTTGTAAATACAAGCACTATAAATCAAGGTCATTCTATTTCTACTATAATGAATGATGGTACAGACCCTAATAGCCCAGCAGCAATGACTTTTGCAACTGGATATAATGGAGCACCAACCTCTCCTGTAACAATAAGTGACTTTTGGTTATTTACATACCGAAACAATCTTGCAAATACCTACAGTGCTTGGGAGCATATAGGTAACGCCGGAAACTTAGTTGCGGGTGATGGATTCACGATGAAAGGACCAGGAACTGGAGCAGTACCAGACCCACAGAATTATACATTTATAGGAAAACCTAATAATGGAACAACAGCACAGCCTATAAACAAAACAATTAATGCAGGTAATCAATATCTTGTTGGTAATCCATTCCCATCTGCTATAGATGCAAATACATTTATAAACGATAACCCTCATCTAACTGGAACCTTACTTTTCTGGGAGCACTGGGGAGGCGGTAGTCACTACCTGTCAGATTATCAAGCAGGGTATGCTTTATATACCTTAAGTGGTGGTACACCAGCAGTAAGCCATCCAGCTGTGAGTCAAACTGGATCTGGAACTAAAACACCAACTCGTTTTATAGCAGTTGGCCAAGGGTTCTTTGTCGAGGCTGTATCAACTGGAACTACTACTTTTAACAACAGACAGAGAGCGTTTGCAAAAGAGAGTACCTCTTCTACATTCTTCTTTAATTCTGATCAAGAAGAAGATACAGACGACAGTAACATTGAAGATGCCGTAGTACAGGAAGAAGATCTTAGAGAAAAGTTTAGAATAGGATTTGATTCACCTAGTCAATTCCATAGACAATTGCTTATGACAATTGATGAAAACACAACTTTTGACTACGACAGGGCTTATGATGGCGTTATCACATCAAATCCTACTGAGGATATGACTTGGATGCTCGAAGGTGAAATGGCTATCATACTAGGAGTACCTGCTATCGAAAACGATCGTCAATTTCCGGTAAGAGTTACTTTACCTATAGATGGTGAGATATCAATAGGACTAGATTACTTAGAAAATGTTAATACAGATAATGTATCTGTTTATGTTCTTGATGAACTTTTAGGTACTACAACAGAAATTACAAATCTTCAAGACAAGTATACCATAACACTCTCTGCAGGTACTTATGAAGATAGATTTTACATCGTTTTCCAAAGAGCAGAAAGTGAAGACCAAGAGGAAGAAGAAACTACAGATGAAGAAGAGCAAGAACAAACTGAAGAGGAAACTACAGAAGATGACGAAGTAGCTCAAGATACAGATGTAGAAGAAGAAGTCGTAATAGAAGACACTTTTGAATCTGACTCTATTAGTGTGTATTTTAACACAGATTCACAAGCAATCATAATAGACAAGTCTCAAGATTACGAAATAAAATCGCTGCAGTTGTTCAATATTCTAGGGCAACTTATAAAAGATTGGACTCCAGATAATGAAGCTACACATATAGAACTCCCTGTTCTAGACGTTGCTCCAGGGGCATATATTCTTAATATAGAAAAGCCACAAACTATGGAGACTCAAAAATTAATTATTCACTAGCATTGCTTATATAAGCAAGGTATTATAAAGGCTTTCATCTGGAAGCCTTTATTTTTTTGCGCTTTCTCCCTATTTTAACATCTAGCACTCATAAATCTTAGGGTAAAGTTAATTACAGTATATAGATGTTAAATAACATTCAGTCGGTAGTCCAAAGATTCTCAACTGGCGTAAAACCATTCAAACCATTGTTAAACTTGAATGAATCCAGATATGAATATAACAACCAATCCATCAAGAGAAATTCCCACAACTGTATCTCATAATAAAGAACATAACCCACAAAACTCTTTACAGAAAAACTCAAAAAACCCTTGGGGAGTATTTGTACTTCTAGCAACTTTTTTACTTCTAGCCGTTTCGGCATATATCGCATATATGCTTCGTTATGATTTTTCACAATTAGACTTTGAGCGTAAGAGCTCGATATTTGGTTATGGCTTTATGACCTTTGCTTCTACCCTACTAGTTTTTAAAAGTGGCTTCTTTATCTATACTTTATATCACTATTTCAAATACAAACCTGTAGCATCAGTAAGTGATCAAGAGCTACCTACGTGTACAGTAATAGTTCCAGCATACAACGAAGGAAAACAAGTATATGCAACCCTCAAAAGTCTTGCAGCTAGTGATTACCCTATGCACAAACTAGAACTACTTTCTATAGACGATGGTAGTCAAGACGACACTTGGTACTGGATGCAAAAAGCAAAGAAAGAGCTAGGTGATCGAGTTTCAATCTGCCAGCAGCCTAAAAATATGGGGAAACGTCACGCCTTATACAGAGGTTTTAATGAAGGCAAAGGTGACATCTTCATCACAGTAGATAGTGACTCTATAGTAGATGCAAATACCTTAAGACTATTAGTAAGCCCTTTTATAGGTAATAAAAAGTGTGGAGCTGTAGCAGGAAACATACGCGTGCTCAATAAAGAAAGAGCTCTATTACCAAAAATGCTAGATGTAAGCTTCACCCTTAGTTTTGAGTTTGTAAGAAGTGCAGAGAGTAACGTAAATTCAGTATTATGTACACCAGGAGCACTAGCGGCATACAGAAGAGATGCAGTTTTTGCTTGCCTAGATGAATGGATTGATCAAAAGTTTATGGGCAAATCTTCAGATATAGGAGAAGACAGAGCGCTTACTAATATGATCTTAAAACAAGGACTGCACGTGCTTTTCCAAAAAAATGCATATGCCTATACTAACGTTCCAGAAAAGTACAAAGGCCTTTATAAAATGTACATAAGATGGGGACGTAGCAACGTAAGAGAAAACCTAGCTATGGCAAAGTACGTGTTTACAAACTTTAGAAAAGAGTCTAAAGTAGGCGCAAGATTGTTATTTGTAAATCAGTTTTTAACTATTTTAATGAGCTACCCATTTCTCATATTTATGCTCCTATTTGTAGCAACACATCCCATTTTATTTTTAACGTCAACTCTTGTAAGTATTTTAATTGTCACCACTTTTCCGGCTTTATTTTATGCAAGAAAGTACACTCCATCTGAGTCATTCTGGGCATATACTTACAGTCTTGTCTATACCTTTGGTTTATTTTGGATAACTCCATATGCCATTGCCACCGCAGGTAAAAGCGGCTGGTTAACCCGTAGTTTACCACAAGCAGCATAAGTACGATGTATTAAAAAAAGCCCTCATTATTATTAATGAGGGCTTTTCATTTTTATAGATAATTACGCTTTCGCGAAAGCATAACTCAAACCAATAATTGAAACAACTCGGGTTTATCATTAAGATATTCACCAAAGAACTTACGCTTATGCATTCTCTCTACTAGAGGTTCCAGATCTTCTGGAGATTTTATCTCAATACCCACAATAGCTGGGCCTTGCTCCCTACTGGTCTTTTTTGAATACTCAAAATAGGTGATATCGTCTGTACTACTCAGCACATCTGCCACAAACTCTTTAAGAGCGCCCGCTCGCTGCGGAAATTTAATAATAAAGTAATGCTTTAACCCTTGATATAAGAGTGCTCTTTCTTTAATCTCTGGAGTTCTAGTAATGTCATTATTACTACCACTTACTACACAGGCTATATTCTTACCACGTATCTCCTCTTTAAATTGATCTAAAACTGCGAGAGTAAGCGCTCCAGCAGGTTCTACTACAATGGCATCTCTATTGTACAGATCTAGTATAGTCTGGCAAATTTTACCCTCTGGCACGCTCACAACTTGATCTACAAGCTGCTGGACGATACTAAAGTTGCGCTCCCCTACTCGTTGTACCGCTGCACCATCTACAAATTTGTCTATCTCTGTTAAGGTGGTATTCTCTTTTTGTAAAAGAGAGTTCATCATCGCAGGCGCTCCTCCAGGCTCTACGCCTATAATTTTTGTTTTTGGAGATAGATGATGAAACACACTAGATAATCCCGCGATAAGGCCACCGCCACCTACTGGTACAAATACATAATCCAGAGGCTTTTCTGACTGAGTTACCATCTCAAGACCTACAGTTGCCTGTCCTTCTATAATTTTCTTATCATCAAAGGGGTGTACAAAGGTTTTGTGTTCCGATATACAAGCTTCACTTGCTTTTGCATAAGCATCGTCAAAGGTGTCACCAGTGAGTACAACCTCAACCCAAGTGTCACCAAACATTTGTACCTGCTCTACCTTTTGTTTTGGGGTAGTTGCAGGCATATAGATGGTCCCTTTTATATGAAGTTTTGCACAACTTAGGGCTACACCTTGTGCGTGGTTACCAGCGCTTGCACAAACAATACCTGCTTGCTGCTGCTCATCTGTAAGCGTACTTATTTTATTAAACGCACCGCGTATTTTATAGCTACGTACTTGTTGTAAGTCCTCACGCTTTAAAAACACCTCTGCCTCATACTTTTTTGAGTATGTAAAACTGCGCATAAAGGGTGTCTTTGAGACCACTTTACGCACCCTATTTGCCGCATCTGTTACAGATTTGAGTGTAGGTATGTATGTTTTGAGCGTTTCTTCCATAAGCATCCACGGCGAGGTGGCAATAAGTACTAGCTTAGAACAGCTTCTTGCTCTTCGGTTTTTACTTTTTTCATTGCAACCATTGCTTTACGTAGGGTTGCTCCTATTTCTTCTACAGGGTGATTACGTATAGCATCATTTACAGCAATGAGCTCTTGGTTATCTACTCCATTATCGTGAGCATAAGCAGCGCCTATAATATCTGTATCTACCGTTTTCATAAAGTCTGTAAGGAGTGGTTTACAGGCGTGATCAAAAAGATAACAACCATACTCTGCCGTGTCAGAGATAATACGATTCATCTCAAAAAGTTTCTTTCTTGCGATGGTATTTGCAATAAGTGGTGTCTCGTGTAGTGACTCATAATAAGCACTTTCTTCTATAATACCTGCAGCTGTCATCGTTTCAAAAGCAAGCTCTACACCAGCTTTTACCATTGCTACCATAAGCACACCGTGGTCAAAATACTCTTGCTCACTTATCTCTTGCGATGTGATTTCTTGTTTTTCAAAATTGGTCTCACCAGTTGCTGCTCTCCAGGTGTGAAGATTTTTATCATCTGCAGCCCAGTCTTCCATCATAGTTTTTGAGAAGTGACCAGAGATAATATCATCCATATGCTTCTCAAAAAGTGGTCTCATTATATCCTTAAGCTCTTCTGAGAGGTTATATGCTTTAATCTTAGACGGGTTGTCTAGACGATCCATCATATTTGTAATACCACCGTGCTTGAGTGCTTCTGTAATAGTCTCCCAGCCATACTGAATGAGCTTACCTGCATATGCCGGGTCTATACCCTTCTCTACCATTTTATCAAAACAGAGTATCGATCCTGTTTGTAACACACCACATAAGATGGTTTGCTCGCCCATAAGGTCAGACTTTACCTCTGCCACAAAAGAAGATTCTAGTACTCCTGCTCTGTGACCACCTGTAGCCGCTGCATATGCCTTAGCTTGAGCAAGCCCCTTTCCTTCTGGATCATTATCTGGATGTACTGCAATAAGTGTAGGTACGCCAAAACCTCTTTTATATTCCTCACGTACCTCAGACCCCGGACACTTAGGCGCTACCATAATTACCGTAAGGTCCTCACGTACCTGCATCCCTTCTTCTACAATATTAAAACCGTGCGAGTAAGCAAGTGTTGCTCCTTGCTTCATAAGCGGCATAACTGCTTTTACTACGGCCGTGTGCTGCTTGTCTGGAGTAAGGTTTAAAACTAGATCTGCCGTAGGGATTAATTCTTCATAAGTTCCTACCGTAAAACCATTTGAAGTGGCATTTTTATAAGACTGGCGCTTTTCTGTAATTGCTCCTTCTCTTAATGCATAAGAAATATCACAGCCGCTATCTCTCATATTAAGACCTTGGTTAAGTCCTTGTGCACCGCACCCTACAATCACGATTTTCTTATCTGCAATGGCAGCAATACCATCTTCAAACTCACTGGCATCCATAAAGCGGCATTTTCCCAGTTGTGATAATTGATCCCTTAGTGGTAATGTGTTAAAATAATTTTTCATTGTAATTACATTGCGGAGAATTCTTTTTTTGCTTTCGCGAAAGCGGTCTTACCCTCCTAGGTTGTTGGATTAGTTCGTTTATATAAGTTGTCTAAGCTTGGTCTTTGATAAAGGCGACCTCATTACTCTTTTTTATATGTTGTAACAATGTAGAGATAGGCATCTCTGTTTTTGTGACTGCTATTCTACCAGAGCGTGTAAATTGCATTATCCCAAAAGGTTTAAGCTCTCTATGTACAAGCTCAATCTCTGAGCGTCTTCCTGCTTTTTCAAGCACAAAGAAGTCCTTATTGACAGTCACAATACGTGCCTGACTTTCTTTTATAATATTCTGAATTTGAGGCTCGTCAAAAAGTAAATTTGACTTGATCTTAAATAGCGCACTCTCTGTAAATATCGTTTCTTCGTCTGTATGATAAAATGCCTTTATCACCTCAACTTGACGTTCTATTTGGCCTTGTATTTTTGCCATTTGCTCTTCTGTGACATTTACTACGATAATAAATTTAAACACATCATCTATCTCACTTTCTGAGGCAGAAAGACTCTCTATATTAATCTTACGGCGCTGAAATATTGCCGAAATACGGTTTAACAACCCAATATTATTTTCGGTATATATATTTACGGTAAATGTTTTTACTTCACTCATAGGTAACCTGTTTATGTATACTTTGTACTACTGTATATACTGGTTATTATTCTAATCTTATATCTGATACAGATGCTCCTGTAGGTATCATAGGGAAAACGTTATCTTCTTTCTCTACCATTACTTCTAAGAAGAAACTGTTTTTTGAAGCAATCATCTTCTCTACAGCTGGACCTAGTTCTTCTCTAGTGCTTACCTTCTGGTTATCTATCTCGTAGGCATCTGCTATTTTACAGAAGTTAGGGTTTTTCATAGTGGTGCTGGCGTATCGCTTATCAAAAAATAGCTGTTGCCACTGGCGCACCATTCCTAAAAATTCGTTGTTAAGCACAACTATCTTAACCGGCACCTCTGCTTGAAAGATGACACCTAGCTCTTGTATAGTCATCTGGTAACCACCGTCACCTATAATGGCAACCACTTCTCGCTCTGGTGCTCCCATTTTTGCACCTATGGCTGCTGGTAATGCAAATCCCATTGTACCTAGTCCTCCAGAAGTGATATTACTCTTAGACTTTTTAAAGTCTGCATAGCGTATCCCTACCATCTGGTGCTGTCCTACGTCTGTTACGATAATGGCCTCACCGTTAGTTTGTTTATTGATAAGGTTTACAACCTCACCCATTGTGAGGCCTTCCTTAGTAGGTAAAATGTCATTCTTTATGACCTTCTCATACTCGATAGCATAGAGATCTTTAAATTTTTGGTGCCAGGCCTTATGGCTCTTTTGTTCTATATGAGGTAAAATTTTTGCCAGTGTCTCTTTTGAGTTACCTAGTACTGCAATATCTGCCTTTACATTTTTATTTACCTCTGCAGGATCGATCTCAAAGTGTATGACCTTTGCTTGCTTTGCATAGGTCGCGAGATTACCCGTAACACGGTCATCAAAACGCATTCCAATAGCAATAAGAACATCACAATCATTTGTCAACACATTAGGTGCGTAATTGCCGTGCATACCTACCATACCTACGTTAAGAGGATGCTCTGTATGAATTGCAGAAACACCTAAAATAGTCCAAGCAGCTGGTATACCAGATTTTTCAACAAAGGCTTTAAACTCATTTTCGGCTTCACCTAGTATCACGCCTTGCCCCCATACTATCATTGGTTTTTTGGCCTCATTTATAAGTTGAGCAGCGCGTGCTATTTCTGTTTCATTAATTGCCGGAGTGGGCGTATAACTGCGTATGTATTCACATTTCGCGTAAGCAAAATCAAACTCTGCAAACTGTGCATCTTTTGTGATATCAATAAGTACAGGTCCTGGTCTTCCAGATCTCGCTATATAAAATGCCTTTGCAAGTACCTCTGGTATCTCCTCTGCCCTGGTTATTTGATGATTCCACTTTGTGACTGGCGTAGAGATACCTATGATATCTGTCTCTTGAAAAGCATCACTACCCAATAAGTGAGATCCTACTTGACCTGTGATACAAACCATAGGTGTACTGTCTATTTGAGCATCTGCAATACCCGTAATCAAGTTAGTCGCTCCAGGACCAGAAGTGGCAATGGCAACTCCTACTTTACCCGTCGCACGGGCAAATCCCTGTGCAGCGTGTGTCGCTCCTTGCTCGTGTCTGGTAAGGACGTGCTTGATTTTATCTTGATGCTTGTGTAGCTTATCATAAAAAGGCATTATAGCCCCGCCAGGATACCCATAAATAAGGTCTGCTCCCTCTGCTACAAGACAGTGTATCAATGCCTCACTACCAGTCATTGTGGTAGTCGCAGTGTCTGATGTATTTTGTGTCTTCACGTCCATAGGTTGTACGCTTTAAATGTTATTTCTATTCTATCACGCTCGCTAGGCGTCTGTTTATTGTGCTTGTGTTGTGCTAGAACTCGTCTGTCACGCATCCCTCACTCGCAGATGAGACCATACGAGCATATTTATAAAGTGAGCCACGTTTTACTTTAAGCTCTGGAGCTACCCAGTTCTTTTTACGTGCTTCTAGTTCGCTCTCACTTATCTCAACATTAATGGTATTCGTCTCTGCGTTAATCACGATGGTATCTCCATTTTCTATAAGCGCAATACCGCCTCCTACTTGTGCTTCTGGCGTGATGTGACCTACTACAAAACCGTGTGTCCCTCCAGAAAAACGACCATCTGTAATAAGTGCCACATCTTTACCTAACCCAGCACCCATTATAGCCGCTGTAGGTTTAAGCATTTCTGGCATACCTGGTCCTCCTTGTGGCCCTTCGTAGCGTATAACGACGACATCACCTTTTTTTACCTCTCCTGCACCTATACCCGCATTTGCAGCATACTCACCGTTATAAACTCTTGCGCTTCCGCGAAAGTGTAATCCCTCTTTACCGGTAATTTTTGCCACAGATCCTTCACTTGCAATATTTCCATAAAGAATACGGATGTGTCCCGTCTCCTTAATAGGATTCTCAACCGAATGAATAACATCTTGATGTGCCTGAAGATGGTCTACAACTGCTAGATTCTCTGCAATAGTTTTACCAGTTACCGTCATACAGTCCCCGTGCAACATACCCTGCTCCAGCATATATTTTAATACGCCCGGCACTCCTCCTACATTGTGCAAATCTTCCATAAGGTATTTTCCTGATGGTTTAAGATCTGCTAGAAAAGGTGTGGTATCACTTATTTTTTGAAAATCTTCTAGTGTAAATGATACTTGTGCAGCCTTTGCTATAGCGAGAAAGTGCAGCACAGCATTAGTAGATCCTCCTAGTACTGTTACAAGTCTCACCGCATTCTCTAGTGACTTGCGAGTAACAATGTCTGAGGGTTTTATGTCTTTTTCTATTAGGTTTCTTAAAGCAGCTCCTACTCTAGCACACTCCGCAGTTTTATTAGGTGACACTGCAGGGTTAGAGCTTGTATAAGGCAAGCTCATCCCTAATGCCTCAATCGCGCTAGCCATCGTGTTTGCAGTATACATACCACCACACGCACCAGCACCTGGACAGGCTTTTTTTACAACCGTTTTAAACTCTTGCTCTGTAATACTACCAGCTACTTTTTCTCCCCAAGCTTCAAAAGCAGACACTACATCTAGCTTTTTATCTTCGTGACATCCTGGTGCTATAGTTCCTCCATAGACGAGTATTGATGGCCTATCTAGCCTAAGCTGTGCCATAAGAGCACCCGGCATATTTTTATCACAACCTACTACTGTAACCAGTGCATCATAAGACATAGCTTGTACTACAGTCTCCATTGAGTCCGCAATAATATCTCTACTAGGTAGTGAGTAGCGCATACCAGGAGTACCCATTGAGATACCGTCACTTACACCTATGGTATTATAAATAAGACCTACCAGATCAGAAGTTTGTACTCCCTTTTTAATATCTAGTGCAAGGTTATTTAAGTGCATATTACAAGGGTTACCCTCATAACCTGTACTTGCAATACCTACAAGTGGTTTTTTAAAATCTTCATCTGTAAGTCCTATAGCGTGCAACATAGCCTGTGCAGCTGGCTGCGTAGGATCTTGAGTTACCGCTTTACTATATTTATTAAGTTCTTTCAATGGTTTGTGGTTTTGACTGGTTAAAATTATTACTCTCTTACGGCACCTACGGACACAGTATAAACTACACCCGACGACCAATGTGCCTTTAAAACATCTAAAACACTGAAAATCAGATTTTTAAATCAATTTAAAATAGAATCCTACCCTAATTCTAGTCCTAGCATTTTTATCATAACACTAATTATCGCTTCATAAACTAAGAGATTTTAAATATTTCATAATTTGAGTTATGAGCTGTGATCCTATTTATCACCTAGCATAAAAACTCCTAAAACTTTGTCAATGAAGAAGAGATGCCATAAAAACAGCTTATTTTTATAGAAAACACACATATTTTGAAAATTCCATCCATTCTTGAAAATCAGCGTGCCTTTTTTGCAACGGGTCAAACTAAGGATATCGCTTATAGAAAAGCTGCTTTAGTACGCTTTCGCGAAAGCATAAAAAATCACGAGCAAGATATCATAGATGCACTGGCAGCCGATTTTAAAAAACCAGCATTTGAAACAGTTGCTACCGAAATAAGTGTTGTCATTAAAGAAATAAACCTAGCCATAAAGGAAATCTGGAAATGGCAGATGCCAAAAAAAGTAAAGGCTTCTTTACTTAATTTTCCCTCTAGTGCCGCTGTACACTATGAGCCCTATGGTACTGCATTAATTATTGCCCCTTGGAACTATCCCTTTCAACTTGCCGTAGGACCTATGATAGGCGCTATTGCTGCAGGAAATACAGTAGTCTTAAAACCTAGCGAACTCACACCTAGCACGGCAAATCTCTTAGAAAAAATAATTACCGAAGTATTTGACCCAGCTTACGTACACATTGTACAAGGTGATAAAGAGGTGGCGCAAGAACTTCTAGAACAACGCTGGGATTACATATTCTTTACTGGTAGTGTACCCGTAGGAAAAATAATTTATAAAGCAGCCGCAGAACATCTTACGCCAGTTACCCTAGAACTGGGTGGTAAAAGTCCTTGTGTGGTAGATGAGACAGCACGTATACAACAAACAGCAAGACGCATTGTATGGGGTAAATTTGTAAATGCTGGACAGACCTGTATTGCTCCAGATTATATACTTGTGCACTCCTCTGTTAAAGATGCCTTACTCAAGGCTATAGATATAGAAATTACTAAGGCTTATGGAGCAGACCCAAAGGTTTCGAAAGATTTTGCTCGCATAATCAATGAGAAAAATTTTGATAGACTCTCTGAGATGCTTGAGAATGCAACTATTTATAAAGGTGGGCAAACAGATAAAAATGACCTATATATTGCTCCTACTGTACTTAATGATGTGTCTGTAACAGATACTGTAATGCAAGATGAAATCTTTGGCCCTATACTTCCAGTACTTACTTATGATAAAAAGGAAGATATCTCGCTAGTTATCAACGCTATGGAAAAACCGCTGAGTGCGTACGTTTTTTCGCGAAAGCGTTCTTTCAAGAATTGGTTTAACACAACTTTTTCTTATGGAGGCGGTGCTATGAATGATACACTTATTCATTTTATAAATGACAAGCTCGCCTTTGGTGGTGTGGGACACTCTGGTATAGGTAGCTATCACGGTGAGAAGAGCTTCTACACATTTAGCCACGCAAAGTCTGTGGTAAAAAGAGGCACCTGGCTCGATGTGCCAGTAAGATATGCTCCATATAAGGGTAAATTGAGCCTTCTTAAAAAATTTATGAACTGGCTGTAAAGCTATAAAAATGGGGCATTTACCCCTAGCGAAATGCTCCCCTTCCTGCTATCTTTACGTATGTTTAACTTCCCCCTTATAATCACAGTATTATGGGTAGACCGTCAAAAACAGAACGTTTAAAAAGTGCTAGACCTCTTATTATGCAATCAACATTGACCTTTTGCAAATTAAATTTACAAAAGCTTTATGCACGTAGTAGAAGATTACAACTCACGCACTGGAACGAAGATCAGGATTATGCAGATTATATTAATAATCTATGGGCCACAATGCTCAAGCATAAAGCGCTGAAGGAGGAAGCTTTAAAACTAGAAGAAATGCTAGGTACAGGTGATGCTGTACAAATACTAAGCGATATCGTTATGGAACATCGTCAATCAAGTAACGGACAGTAAAACACTATCGCCTTGTTGTAGCTGTGCAAGAGTATCAATGCTAGGTTGTGCAATCTGAAGAATACGAGGATACCCTCCCGTAGTCTGGCAATCACGCATTAATACTATTATTTTACCTGAGGGAGTGAGCTGCACCGTTCCTGGAATTACAGGGCTCGTCATTATGCCCTCTAGTTTATTATATACTGGCTCTTGGAGCTGGATGGCCATTCTGTTCCAGAGTTTTGAAACGGTAAATGGCTGGTGTAAGAGTTGCTGCTGGTTGTAATTCAGTAATGTATACTCTGGCCCCTTATACGCTTTAATGGTGTGGACCCTACCCGCACTGGCATATGCATATTTATATTTTATATGCGCCCCTTTTGAAATATCATACGTACTAATACCCAACGAGAATGTATCCCCATTTCTAATATGATTATTAGGAGTTATGGGTGTATACCAACTCTTACTATTAAGAGTGATTGCAGATTCTATACCACCGCCAAAGGCTATATAGCACCTAGTTCCCTGGCTTATTTTTGAGGTAATAAGAGTTTGTGACGCACGTGCGAGAGTTGGTACACCTATTTTTACAGGCTCCCCTTCGAGCGTAGCTTTAACGTGAGCACCTGTAATTACAAAATATGTGTCTTGATAATACTTTATAGTAGGCCCTACTAGCGTGCATTCTAGCATCGCTGCATCTTTAGTATTGTTAAGAAGTGCATTTGCCTGAAAAAAAGAGTGCCTATCCATAGCTCCACTTTCTGGCACCCCCATAGCAGCATAGCCAGCACGACCACCATCTTGCACAGTCGTAAAGAAACCTTTATTAATTATCTCTACTCTAACGTTCATAAACTTTATACTCTTCTAATGTGATTGCATAAAACTTTATGGAGTCTCCAGCTTTAAAAAGTGATTGCGGGTTTTTATTAATATCAAATAATTGAACCGGCGTACTTCCTATTACGTGCCACCCTCCTGGACTTCGTTGAGGGTAAATACCCGTTTGTGCACCACCTATAGCCACACTACCCGGTTGTATAAATTGTGATGGTGTAGCCTTTCTTTCTAAATGAAGTTTACTATCAAGCCCATCTAAATATGGGAATCCTGGTAAAAAGCCTATAAAATATACCGGATATACTGGTGATGTATGTAAGGCTACAACTTGGTCTACTCTAAGGTTTACTTGTGATGCATATTCTTCAAGATCTGGAGCTACTTGACTATTGTAACACACCGGCACTTTATGTAATACTCCATTAACGCCTATACTCTCTATAGATGACTTCAATATTTCTTCTACACTAGCTCTAATGGTGTCATATCGACCTTCTAAAGGTAAAAGAAACTTTACCAATATCTCATTATAGGTAAACACAACCTCAACCGTTGGTAAGGATTGTAGTTGTTCTTTTTTACATACAAGCCATTGTAATAAATCTTGTGAAGGTTTTTGTGCTACTTGTATTAACATAGCATATTCTCCTAGTCTTGATGTGGTAAAGTTATACATCACTTATATGATTTGTATCCCTTCTGAGTGTAGTTGCGAGCGAAGTGCACGCACAATATCTATGGCATTTTCTGTATCGCCGTGTACACATATTGTATCAACTTTAAAGGGTAATATGTGACCCTCTAGTGATATCAAATTATCTTTCATAATCATAGGTAAAACGTGAGCAACCACATCTTGCGCATTATTTAAGACCCCCTCTGCGTGTGTGCGTGACACAAGGGTATAATCTTGATGGTATGATCTGTCTGCAAAGCCTTCAATAATGGTGGTTAAATAGGGTTTTGCAAGTTTTGCAATTACAGATTTATAGGGCACATAAATTGCAAGGTTTTCATCTACACTACGTATCGCTTCAATGATGAGCATTGCTACCCTTTTGTCTATTGCTGCTTGATTATACAATGCCCCGTGCGGTTTTACGTGATGTAAATGCTGACCATTTTCTTCGGCAAGATGTTTGAGTTTTAAAATCTGATCAATTATAGATTCTTTAAGTACTTTATCTGAGATTTCCATTATAGATCTACCAAAATTGTCCTTGTCTGGATAACTGGGATGTGCACCTATTTTTACATTATACGCTTTCGCGAAAGCGAGCACCTCTCTCATTATATCCTCATCACCAGCGTGACCACCGCAGGCTATATTACAAGAGCTTAATAAGGGCATTAAAAGAGCCTCATTACCTACTCCCTCACCTACATCACTATTTATGTCTATCGTTTTCATAGTATACCAAAGACTTTGAGAATTGTGCGTGCTCCTAGCATAAAAACCACACCCCAGATAATGACAGAAATAACATTCTGTACAAGAGAATTTGTATAACGCCCCATCACCGAACGTTTATTTACTATCCAAATTAAATATGCAGCAATTACTGGTAATAAAACTCCATTTGCCACTTGAGCAAATTGTATAATCTCAACTGGGCTATAGCCTACAGACGAAAAGAAGACGCCCAGCACCAATATAGAGATCCATATTACTCTAAATCTGGTAGCCTTAAGATTAGACTCCCACCCCATACAACCTTGCACAACATATGCTGCGGCAAGAGGTGCTGTAATTGCAGAGGTTAACCCTGCAGCTCCTAACCCCAAACCTATAAAAGATCTTGCATAATCGCCAAACAGGGGTTCTAAACTTCTTGCAAGATCACCTGCATTATTTACCTCTCCAGCTTGTATGGCAGCTGCACAAACTATAATAGCCATACTCACCAGCCCTCCTAAAACTACTGCCACAATAGTATCTCTACGAGCAGCGGGTATTGCTTCTTTACCACTCCACTTTTCTGATACAAGAGAAGCGTGTAAAAATAAATTATAAGGGACTACAGTAGTACCTATTAAAGCAACAATAGTTAATAAACTCCCCTCTGGAAATGAAGGAGTAAAACTTCCTTTTAAAAGTGCTATTACATCTGGCTTAGTCATCACTGCTGTGATTAAAAAAGCCAAACTCATAATAATTACAAGCGTTACGAGTATTTTTTCTAACACCTTATAATTACCTATAAATAAAATGATAGCAGCAAGTATACCAAGTGAGATACTCCAAGCATTAAAGGTTAAGTTACCTACAGTAAACCCTCCTGAAATCCCTAGAGCTTCAATACCTAAAACTCCACCACTAAGGTTTCCTGCTTCATAAGCAGCATTACCTAGTGTTATAGCAGATAACATAAGCCCTATGGCAAAAGCTTTAAATGTTTTATTTGAGATTGTTTCTCTTATTACTCCTGCTAGTCCTTTACCAGTTACAAGACCTATACGCGCAGCCATCTCCTGTAGTATGATGGTAGCAATAATTGAGAGAAGCATAGCCCATAATAGTGTAAATCCATATGTTGCTCCAGTTATGGTACAAACAGTTACCGTACCAGGACCAATAAATGCAGCAGCAACAAGCACTCCTGGGCCTGATATTGTCTTTCTTTTAATTTTCATTATTTGCAGTATATATACTGCGTCAAGATAATGAACTATGGGAGTTTATTAATAAAACGCACTCTAAATATCGTACCCTCATCCTTTTTACTATCTACAGAAATCTGGTCACCCATATCTTCTATTTGATTCTTTGTCATAAAAAGTCCCAGACCTTGAGCGTCCTCATTGTGATGAAAAGTCTTGTACATCCCGAAGAGTTTGTCTCCATATTTCTCTAAATCTATACCTACTCCATTATCCATTACAGATAATGTAATATCACTTGCTGAGGTAATCTCTGCAGATATGAAGACTTTAGACTGTCTTTCTTTATCACTGTACTTTATAGCATTTGAGATCAAATTAAATAAGATACTCTCAAGATAAGCTGCATTATAATTAATCTGTATATCGTCTGGAATATCATTTACAACAACTACATCCTTCTCCTTAATTTGGGTTTTAAGGTTATTTAATGCACCGTTTACATAATCATTTAAAAAAAGAAGTTTTGGAGTCTCTTCAAGATTTCTATTTGACGTTGCAATCTCGTTCAGATTGCTTATTGTATTGCTCAAGCCAGCAGAAACATCATTAAGGTAGTTAGAAAGCTCAATTTTCTCCTCTTGTGACTCTGCCATATCCATAAGCTGCAATATATTCTTAAGGTTGCCGGCGTGGGTAATTAAGTTATGAGAGACAATAAGCGCAAAATTTTTGAGCCTACTGTTATGACTTTCTATAAGCTTATTTTTTTCTAAAATAAGTTGCTCCCTATGTTTTGACTCTGTAACATCTGTATGTGTACCTATAACTCGCATCGGGTTACCAGAATCATCCCACTTTACTACCTTACCTCTATCTTGTATCCATTTATAACTGCCACTAGTAGTAAATACTCGATGCTCATTAAAATAATATGGAACCTCACCTTTAAAGTGATCTTCTATATCTTTATAATACATCTCCTTGTCATCAGGGTGAACTTGATTGTTCCAGGTATCTTCGTGAGGATCTATACTCTCACGAGTTTTTTCTAAAAGACTCAATGACTTGTCAGAATAAAATACAGTCCCTTTTTCAATATCCCAATCCCATAACCCTAAATCTGAACCTTTGATAGCAAACTCATAACGCTCCTTCATTATAGCATACTCCTCTTCTGTAGCCTTTACATCTGTGATATCAGATACGTGACCTATCCAGTTTGTGCTAAACTCAGAAGAACGCTCAGGTGTTGCAAGAATTTTTATCCAGCCACTTCTACCAGATTTGAGAGTATATCTACACTCAAGTTTAAGTGGAGTTAATTCTTCAAAAGACTTTCTTCCTTTTGACCGAAGTAATTTTTGATCTTCTGGATGTATACTTACATAGGCAGATCTACCATCTTTCAAAAGATCGGGAACATTTAAGTCATAAAGCTCCATAGCATTATGACTTACATAAGGAAAATTGAATTCCTTAGTAATGTGATTAAAATTTAAATCAAAAAAGAAGCCTTCTAAATGATTCAAATATTTTTCTAAACTTTGCTGAGACTCATTAGAGGTCTCATCAAGATTCTGGGTGTTTATTTTTTGAAACATAGGGGGTGCAAGTTTAGGTCAAATTACTTTTAAATTTTGACTTTACATCTGATTTACTTACAAATCAGACAAATCAACAAAATATCGATAAAATTACGTGTTTTATCGACAAAAAGCTTGTTTTTGCTATTTTAACGTTTGTTAAAACTATCCTAACCAGCCATCTCTATCTAAACTTCTGTATTGTATTGCCTCAGATATATGAGTACCCGTTACGACTTTTGAAGCTTCAAGATCTGCAATTGTTCTTGCAACTTTTAAAATACGATCATATGCTCGTGCAGAAAGATTTAATCGCTCCATAGCCGTTTTAAGTAAATCTTTAGATGCGTCATCTAGTGCACAATATTTACGTATTTGCTTTACATTCATCTGTGCGTTATAGTTTGTTTTCTCGCTTTCGCGAAAGCGGTCTACCTGCAACTCTCTCGCTGCTGTCACACGTTTACGTATATCTGCACTAGACTCTGCCTTAGTCTCATCACTCAGTTTTTCAAAAGGAACTGGTGTCACTTCAATATGAATGTCAATACGGTCTAATAATGGTCCAGATATTTTACTCAAATATCGTTGCATCTCTGCAGGACTACTCGTTACCGGTGCGTCTGGGTCATTAAAATAACCTCCGGGGCTAGGGTTCATACTTGCCACAAGCATAAAACTAGATGGATAAGTAACTGTAAATCGTGCTCTAGAAATAGTTACTTCTCGATCTTCTAGCGGCTGTCTCATCACCTCAAGTACAGACCTTTTAAACTCTGGCAATTCATCCAAAAATAAAACACCATTATGAGAAAGCGATATTTCACCAGGCTGAGGGTAAGCACCGCCCCCTACTAACGCTACATCAGATATAGTATGGTGCGGACTTCTAAAGGGTCGCTCGCTCATTAAACCTTGATTATCTTTTACCCTACCTACTACCGAATGTATTTTTGTTGTCTCTAGTGCTTCAAGCAATGACATAGGTGGTAAAATACTGGGTAATCGCTTACTCAACATTGTTTTACCAGATCCTGGAGGGCCTATAAGAATAATGTTATGACCTCCAGCAGCAGCGATTTCCATACAACGTTTTATAGACTCTTGGCCTTTTACATCTGCAAAGTCAAATTCTGGATGTTCTAGACTTTTATAAAATTCGGCACGGGTATCTATTACGGTTACTTCAAGGGGTACATCTTTATCAAAAAATTGTATCACCTCGCTTATGTTTTCTACTCCATAAACCTCAAGACCATCTACTATGGCTGCTTCTTTTGCATTCTGCGCTGGAAGTATAAATCCTTTAAAGCCCTCTTCACGGGCTTTTATTGCGATAGGTAATGCTCCTTTTATAGGTTGTAGTCCGCCATCAAGAGATAGCTCTCCCATTATCACATACTTATCTACCTCGTCACCTTTTATTTGCTCTGTTGCGATTAGAATTCCTATTGCGAGTGAAAGATCATATGCAGATCCTTCCTTGCGAAGATCTGCCGGTGACATATTAAGAATAAGTTTTTTTCCTGGTATTTTATAGCCGTTATTTTGAAGTGCTGCGGCAATACGATAGCTACTTTCTTTTATAGCATTATCTGGAAGTCCTACTAGATGGTATCCTACACCTTTATCTACATTTACTTCGATTGTAATAGTTGTAGCATCCACACCAAAAACGGCGCTTCCATAAACTTTTGTGAGCATTAGCTTTATAATTTGCTTAAATATAGGAAAGTAGATTGAAAGCTTAAAGCACTATCTCCTTATCGTGATTATAATATTAATCTGGGATGCAGCTATTCTTTACCGTTAACTAGCAAATACTGCTTACTTGCTAAAATGTCTTTCTCATCTATATCCACAAGTTTCTTAACATTAAAGGCTGAGTATTTCTAATGAAGTAATACGAGTAAGGAAATTTCTTCGTTACATTATTAAAACTCAAATTATACAAGTACAATACTACAGGGATAGCTTTTACTTTACTTGAAATTTATTTTATAATTCTTAAAACAACAAATTTTTAGGCCTAGTCATACATATAGGGGCAAACACCCCTACTTTGAGAATGTATAGCATATTACATTTACTATAAATTAAAACTACGATTTGTTATAGTAAGTTTTTTTTAGAGTTTGCGTTTCATTTGTCTTATTGCTTAGGTCACAATGAAGATTTAAACTTACAAATTTAGGGGTGAAAGGCATCCTTGCTTTGCAAGGGTGTTTTTCTTTTTTACAAGTTGAAAATTAACTTTTTAACATTTTATTTTAAAAAAAACAAAGCTATATTTGGCCCACCTTAAGACATTAAGGTTTGGGAGCTATTTATTTAGCAATCATAAATTTAGGGGTGAAAGGCATCCCTGCTTAGCAGGGGTGTTTTTCTTTTTTACAAGTAAATTATTAATACATAAAAAAAGGTCTGAGATATATTTTATCTCAGACCTTTTTTTATGTAATAACTCGTCTATACTATTCCACTAAAATACTAAACTCAATCTTAGAATTATGGAATACTGAGTGTGTTTGCTTAGTAAAATCTTCTTCCTTTGCTTCAAAGATATTATCTACATACGTCTGAGGATTCAAATCAATAAGCGGAAACCAAGTACTCTGTATCTGCACCTGTAACTTGTGTCCCTTTTTAAAAGTGTGAAGCACATCTTGTAACTTAATAAAAACCTCATCTTTTTCTCCGGCTACAAATGGTTGAGGACGCTCAAAGCTTTTTCTAAAACGACCACGCATTACCTCACTACGCACCATCTGGTGGTACCCAGCCATCTCTACTCCTTCCTCTGTTTCTTCTGTGTTAGGGACATCATCTGGATAAACATCTATAATTTTTACAATCCAGTCTGCAGATGTTCCGGTGGTAGCTACATTAAGCTTTGCCATTATATCACCTACAAGTGTAAGATCATCTTCTAGCACGGGCGTTTCATAAACAAGTACATCCTCACGAGCCGCAGCAAATCTTTGATCGTCAGACATATATTTACGTGGTGTAAATACCATCTTTTTACCCTCTGCATATGGTACTGGGTTTGCTGGATCACTTACAAACTTTTCTGCATCATATTTTGTAGAAGGACTTCCCGTAAGTGCATTATCTTTTCCTAAAAAGAAAGAAGCTTTCATCGCTTTTTTAGGTGGCCATTGCTCAAAAGACTTCCATTCTTTACTTCCTGAGTCAAAAACGTGTGCTTCTGGTAATCCTGTTGCTCCACCTTTATCACCTCCTTTTAAGAAGTGATTAAAGAATTTTGTCTCAATATCTCTTTGAAAATAGTCTGAAATATTGTCGCCAAAATAAACATTACCTACAGCTTGTCTCTTTTTGTTACGTGCCCAGTCTCCGTGACTCCAAGGTCCAAAAACAACCGTATTGTAATTATTACTACGTTTCTCGATGTTTTTGTACGTCTCCCAAGGTCCGTATAAATCTTCAGCATCATATAGTCCTCCCACAACCATTACGGCTGGCTCTATATTTTCTAGGTGCTGTATAAGCCCTCTAGATTGCCAGAACTCATCATAGTTAGGGTGCTCTTTTAATTGCGTCCAGAACTCATTAGTCTCATCATAGTATTTGTCTAGATTTGATAATGGACCTGTTTTTAAGAAAAAGTCAAACTGGTCATCACTATCTAAATCTGGAAAATCATACCAAGACTCTGTAGTAGGCCCATCTTTTTGATAACCAAAAACCGCAGTAGCTCTCCAGTAACTTAACAAGTAAGCTCCGTTATGGTGAAAATCATCAAAAAAGAAATCACCTATACACGCTTGTGGTGACGCTGCTTTAAGCGCAGGGTGTCCACTCAAGAGTGAGTAGGTTGCATAAAAACCTGGGTAAGAAATTCCCCAAGTACCTACATTACCATTATTATTTTCTACATTGTTAACAAGCCATTCTATAGTATCATAAGTATCACTTGCCTCATCTACCTGAGTACCTGTTTTATTAGGTATAAAAGCGCGCATATTATCATACTTACCCTCACTCATCCAGCGACCACGTACATCTTGATATACTATGATATTACCCTCTTGCATTAAATAAGCATTAGGTGCTATCGCTGTGCGCATCTTTCCTTCTCCATAAGGTTTAGAGCTATATGGCGTGCGCTGCATTAATATAGGATACGTTTTAGATGTATCCTTTGGCGAATAAATAGTTGTATGAAGATGTACGCCATCTCTCATTTTGATGCGTACTTCTTGTTTATTATAATGCTCAGAAACCTGATAAGTAGTGTCTAAGATAGTTTCTCGTGATTGTGCAGATGACGCTTTCGCGAAAGCAAAAAAGCATACTACACAAAGTAGTTTGAAGATGTTATTCATTTATTGATTGTTAAAAGTTATGATGGCTTTTTCTAGCCACTTTTCATATTTTTTTGCGTTAGGTGTGTACCCCACAGGTTTATTTAGGAGTGTTTCGTCGTGATCTAGCATTACGTAATAAGGCGCCGCAACAATGTTATAACGCTCTATCTGGAAGTTGCTCCACTTATTACCTACGGTTTTAATACGACGACCAGATGCACTCACGCCTTGCTCCTCTTTTGGTAACTCCTCTTGTGAGTCTCCATAGAGAGAGATAAGTACAACATCGTTCTTTAGCAAGTTAAGAACCTCAGGCTTAGACCACACCAGCTCCTCCATACGACGACAATTTACACACGCCTTACCTGTAAAGTCAAGTAAAACAGGTTTATTTTCTTGACGCGCATAGGCCATACCTGCTTCATAATCTACAAAAGATAAAAGACCGTGAGGACCTATCTCTGCATTATCTGGAAACTCCTCAGAAGAGTTAGACAGTGTGTTCTGTCCTCCTATACCATAAGGTGACTCGCTATAATTCATAGGTGGCGGGAAGCCGCTTATAAGTTTAAGTGGTGCACCCCAAACACCTGGTATGAGATAAAGAATAAATGCCGTCGTGAGTATACCTAGTAGCAAGCGACCTACCGAGATATGTTTTACTTCTGTATCGTGTGCTAGTTTAATTTTTCCAAATAAGTACAAGGTAAGGCCTATCATTATCGCAATTAAAAGTACTAAAAATACTTCTCTAGGCAAGTAATTACCATCTACTACAAGATCTGCATTTGATAAGAATTTGAGTGCTAGCCCTAGTTCTAAAAATCCTAGAACTACCTTTACTGTGTTGAGCCATCCACCAGATTTTGGCAAACTATTTAACCACCCTGGAAACATTGCAAATAGTGCAAATGGCAAGGCAATCGCACTAGAGAAACCTAGCATACTTATGATAGGTGTGATACCACCCTCTGTTATAGACTGCACTAAAGCGACACCTACTATAGGTCCCGTACAGCTAAAAGAAACAATAGCAAGTGCAAGCGCCATAAAAAAGATACCTAGGTAACCACCTCTATCTGCTTTACGATCTATCTTATTTGCCCATTTTTGAGGAAGCATAATCTCAAATGCTCCAAAAAATGAAATAGCAAACACTACAAGTAATACAAAGAATACTAAATTAAAAGTGACACTTGTAGATACCTCAACAATTGCAGTCGCGCCAAAAATACCAGTTACTGTGAGCCCCAGCACTACATATATAATAATGATAGAGATACCGTAAATAATCGCGTTACGTATACCAGCGGCTCTAGACTTACTTTGTTTTGTAAAGTAACTCACCGTCATAGGGATCATAGGGAACACACAAGGTGTAAATAATGCTGCAAGACCTCCTAAAAATGATAAGAAAAAGACTGTCCACAGCCCTTTGTTGCTTGTGCTTTCATCCTCTTCATAATCATCATCGCTATCGCCTTTATCCTTTTGTGCTGGAGTAGCACCATACTTTTCAAACTCATTATAATCTGTAAAGACCTTTGCCTTTCCAGTTTTTAAGTTGTGAGCAATGTAAAAGTCTTGAGGAATACACACCTCTTTACAGACCTGATAGTTTATAACCGACTTGACAATGGTTATACTCTTATCTGTAAGTGTAATAGGCATAGAGAGCACAGGGTTCTGCCCTACATACTTTATGACATCTTCTTCAAAAATCTCATCAAAAGCTGTCTTTGTCTGACTCTCTTGTGCAAACTTCTCACGAGTAACTCCCGCATCCTTTTGTAAAAACTCAAAATTAAACGGAATACCAGCTGGCGATTTTTGAGCATAAATATACCATCCCTCTTCTATTGTGGCCTCGTAGTTTAAAATATATTCTGTATCAGATTTTTTCTCTACGCTTCCAGCCCATTGTACTGGATCTACAGTAACTTCAGAAATGCCAAAACTAAAATCTTGTGCACTTACAGCAGTCGCCATAAGTACTATAAACGAACTTAATATTATGAATGCTTTACGCGTCATATAGTTGTAAATTTTATCATTTTTTGTGTGTCGTTTGCTACCTTAAAACGGTCATCTGCTCTGTGACCTATCACCCACACAATATCTTTACCATTACAAAGCAGCCATACGTGCTCCTTTGCTATCAAAGATACCTTTTCATCTTTTAAATACTTACTCAACTTCTTTTTTCCTTTCATCCCAAAAGGATAGAAAAAATCTCCTTCTTCCCACTTCCTTATCGTGAGCGGAAATGTCAACTTTGTCGCATCTACCACTATCTCCTTTCTTGAGGTGCTATCAAAAGTATCACTTGTCTCAAGTCTTAATGTACCAAAGTCACCTACTATCTTACTCAGACCAGATCCCCAGGTATAAGTTGTGGGTTGTGCAACGGCATTTTCTGTAAGTAATAGCACGTCTCTATCTTTTACTAAACGATGCGTTTCAGAAAATATTTGCTTACCAGATTGTGCATCAAGCAGCTCATAAACATCACTCCACGCTGTAAAATTATAAGGGTGTAGTAACTGATATAAAACCGCCTGTGGCTCCTCGTGTTTCTTGAGCGCTGGTACGTCTATTACTTGTAGTCCATCTTGTGTTGTCACATACGCTTTCCTTAAAGACGCTGTGTAGATTGCTAGTAACTTATCTGTTTGACGTAAATGTTGCTGCGTGGTCTGTAAACCCTGCAAAGTAGCTGGTTGTGCTGCTACCATACTCGGTATGGCGTGATGCCTCAAGTGGTTGCGCACGTAGTTATCTGTTGCATTACTACTATCCTCTCGCCACGCTAGTTTTTCTTGTAATGCATACGCTTCTATACGCTTTCGCGAAAAAGGTAACAGTGGTCTCACAACCCGTCCGTTTATCTCTGGGATGCCAGTAAGGCCTTTAACACCCGTACCACGACCTAAGTTTATGAGAAACGTTTCTAACTCATCATTGAGATGATGAGCTGTTAAGATATAATCCAAACCTTCGGTAGCCGAAAGTTCTTTAAACCACTGATAACGCAGCTCTCTTGCGGCGATCTGGGTTGATGTTTTTTCAATTTTCGCGTAAGCGGAAGTATCAAAACTCTTTATGTAAATAGGAATGTTATGGAGCTTGCAATAGCTTTCTACAAAAGCTTGATCACCATCACTCTCTACTCCTCTTAAATTAAAATTGCAGTGTGCTACACGTATCTTAAGGTCTGCCTGACGACAGAGCAATAATAGGAGCATACTATCAAGCCCACCACTTACTGTAACGAGTATCTTACTATCAAGAAGAAATGGTAAATCTTGTGCGATATGGTGCTTAAAATCCTCAAGCATCCTTACACATTATACACGACCCTTAAGGGCATTAAAAACCCAAGCAATGGCAAAAAATCCAACACCTACAGAGGCAAATCCCCAGCCAGCAACATCGTTATATTTAAAAACGCCAAGACCTATAAGTCCTAAACCTACTAAAATCATTATAAAAGTGGCCCACGCCAAAACGGTATTTTTATTCATACCCATAGTTTTATTTTTAGGGAAAATCTTATGTAATAAGACAAGCTACAAATATCGGTTATTTATTGGAATTTAGGTAGTAGGTAATTTTTACAATTCTCATTTCAAGCTTGTGCTACAATACTTACCTTTATAGACAGAAAAACATTCAAGCACACACACATTTTATGGATTTAAAATTCAATAAAAACGAAGATCATAATAAGTTACTCTTATCAGAGATGAGAAACCGCCTTGCCGAAGTAAAACTAGGTGGTGGGCAAAAACGTATAGATAAACATAAAGCTAAGGGTAAAATGACTGCCCGAGAGCGCATAGATTACCTAGTAGACAACCCAAAAAAGTGTATCGAGATTGCCGCTTTTGCTGGAGAAGGGATGTATAAAGAACACGGCGGATGCCCTTCTGGTGGTGTGGTTGTAAAAATAGGATACGTATCTGGCAAGCAATGTCTCATCGTTGCAAATGATGCTACTGTTAAGGCCGGAGCCTGGTTCCCTATCACAGGAAAGAAAAATCTAAGAGCACAAGAAATCGCTATGGAAAATAAACTACCTATTATCTACCTAGTAGATAGTGCGGGTGTTTATCTCCCTATGCAAGATGAGATTTTTCCAGATAAGGAGCACTTTGGACGCATCTTCCGTAACAATGCGGTGATGAGTAGTATGGGTATTACACAGATTTCTGCAGTAATGGGAAGTTGTGTTGCTGGTGGTGCATACTTACCTATTATGAGTGATGAAGCGCTTATAGTAGATAAAACAGGAAGTATTTTCCTTGCGGGAAGCTACCTTGTAAAAGCAGCAATAGGTGAATCTATAGATAATGAGACACTAGGAGGAGCCACTACACACTGTGAGATTTCTGGTGTGACAGATTATAAATCTAAAGATGACAAGGACGCTCTTGATACCATTAAAAAATTGATGGGAAAAATAGGCGATTATACAAAAGCAGGTTACAACCGTATTGAACCTGCAAAGCCTGCAAAAGATCCAGAAGAACTTTTTGGCATCCTGCCTGCCTCTCGTGCAGATCAATATGATATGCGAGACATTATAGACAGACTGGTAGACAACTCTGAGTTTGATGAGTACAAGGAGGGCTATGGGCAATCTATACTTACGGGTTATGCTCGCATTAATGGATGGGCAGTAGGTATTGTCGCAAACCAGCGCAAACTTGTAAAAACTAAAAAAGGCGAAATGCAGTTTGGCGGGGTAATCTACTCCGACAGTGCAGATAAGGCAACACGCTTTATAGCCAACTGTAACCAGAAAAAAATACCGCTTGTATTCTTACAAGATGTAACTGGCTTTATGGTAGGTAGTAAAAGTGAGCACGGAGGTATTATAAAAGACGGAGCAAAAATGGTAAACGCTGTTTCAAACTCAGTGGTGCCTAAATTTACTATTGTTATAGGAAATTCTTATGGAGCAGGAAACTACGCAATGTGTGGTAAAGCTTACGACCCAAGGCTTATAGTAGCTTGGCCTAGTGCAGAGCTTGCAGTGATGTCTGGTAATAGTGCTGCAAAAGTATTACTACAGATAGAAACTGCATCTCTTAAAAAGCAAGGGAAAGAAATTACGCCAGAGGTAGAAAAAGAACTTTTTGAGCGTATTAAGTCTCGTTATGATGATCAAGTGTCACCATACTATGCAGCATCAAGAATCTGGACAGACGGCATTATAGACCCACGAGATACGCGTAAGTGGATCTCAATGGGTATCGAAGCCGCAGACCACGCTCCTATCGAGAAGCCTTTTAATCTTGGAGTGATCCAAGTGTAATTACAATAGCTGTAACAGATATGAAGGTTGTTCGTTTACTCTATAAACGAACAACCTTTTTTTATGTCTTATAATAACGAACTCATTACAAAAAAGCCTTGGCTGCATCGCAACTAGAAGTGGTTTGTACCCACCACTCTTATCATTGTTTGTTTTACACTCTTCATTATGGCTGCTGGTGATTTTATAAATGCAATGGGAACTGCAATGGCAGATCCAGAACTTATTGAGAAAGCTAGAGAAGAAGCAGAAAAGAATAAGGAGGTAACAACCTACTTTGGATCACCGTTACAAATAGGCAATATTATAGACGGTGATCTTCTCATAGATGATAAAGCAAAAACCATACGTATTACTGTCCCTCTTAAAGGAAACAAAGGTTCAGGTAAAATTGATATTTATGCACATCTTGCTGAGGAAAAATGGCAGCACGACTCCATAGATGTTCGTCTTAAAAAACCAGAAAAGCGCACCTTTAAGGTATTGCGATAATTAACCCAACTCCTTAAAATACCTCCTTGCTTCCTTCATCACTCTTGGTGCGAGATACAGGGTTGCAATCATTGTTGGTATTGCCATTATGGCAAAAAATCCGTCTATCAAGTTAATCATCATACTAAGTGATGTGGTTGCTCCTATCAAGATACTCGCGATGTAAGCGATGTTATAATACTTCTTATTATGCGCTCCAAAAAGGAAACTTAAGCACTTCGTTCCGTAGTAACTATATGAGAAAAGCGATGAGATACTAAAAACGGCGATGCACAATAGTAAAATGTATTTTCCTGCGGGTGATAACGCTTTCGCGAAAGCGGAAGCCGTAAGCGTAACTCCATTTGCATCTGTCGTTTGCCAAACGTCTGTTACCAAAATTGCAAGCGCCGTAAGTGTACATACCACAATAGTATCTATTGCAGGGCCCAGCATTGCCACCAGTCCTTCACGTATGGGTTGTGCAGTTTTTGCAGCGCCGTGCGCCATAGGTGCCGTACCTACACCAGCCTCGTTTGAAAAAGCACCACGTTTTATACCTAATAAAATCAATCCACCTACCACGCCACCCAGCAGTTTATCTCCCGTATAAAAATCGGCAGAGAAGGCATCTGTAAATATGAGACCTAGATATTTAGGAACTACATCTATGTTTACAAAGAGTATAGCCATTACCGCTACAAAGTAAATAAAGACCATCGCAGGCACTAGTCTTGACGCAGTTTTAGAAATACGATCGAGTCCGCCTAGTATGACAACTGCCGTGATAGCAACAAGCACGAGCCCGATAATCAAGTTAGAAGTAAAACCCACCTCAACACCCTGAGGTACGAGCAGTATATCATTTACCGCCTGCGTGAGTTGGTTTACATTAAAAACTGGCAATGCTCCCACGAGTCCCGCAATACTAAAGATTACGGCAAGTGGTTTCCAAGCTTTACCCATTCCTTCTGTGATAAAATACATAGGTCCTCCCTGTGTTTTGCCCTCACTATCTTCACCTCTATACATTATGGCAAGTGAGCCTGTAAAAAACTTTGTTGCCATACCCACAATGGCACTCATCCACATCCAGAATACAGCACCTGGACCACCTATAGCAATCGCCACTGCTACACCTGCGATGTTACCCATACCCACAGTTGCACTAAGCGCTGTGGTTAGCGCCTGAAAGTGTGTGATCTCTCCTTCATCATTTTCTCCATCATACTTGCCTCGCAGTACTGCAACAGCGTGACCTAGGTATCTAAATGGCAAAAATCTCGAATAGATGAGCAAAAAAAGACCGCCACCTATAAGTAAGCACACGAGCGGGATTCCCCACATAGCGCTAGAAAAATCTGCTATAAGTTCATTAACCTGATCGTAAAATGATGGTTGTGCTTGCATACAAGATCTATTTATATGGTGAAGTAACAAAAATTAAGAGCAGTTTACCAAAACGTTCACATATATTTTTGAACAGGCATTTGTTTTCGTTACTAAATTTACTCTTATGACACTCACCGCCAGCCAAATCGAGAACATCCTGAGAAACCCAGAGGAAACTGCGGCCGCAGCAAATCTCATTTACGTTTCTGATGCAGACCTCAACATAAGAAGGAAAAAGAAGAAGAAAAACTTTCACTATTACTTTAATGATAAGCCTCTTAAAGATAAAAAGGAATTAGAGCGCATCAATAATCTTGTGATACCGCCTAACTGGGAGAAAGTGCGCATTGCGTATCCTCCTAACGGACATTTACAAGTGGTAGGACGCGATGCTAAAAACAGAAAAGTATACCGCTATCACGACCTGTGGTCAAAAATTAGAAACCAAACTAAGTTTTATAAACTAGCCAATTTTGGAAACGCACTGCCTAGCATACGCGAGCGCATAGATGAGGATCTTGATGCTCCAGAGATGTCAAAACGCAAGGTGCTTGCACTTGTCCTCAGGCTTATGGAAGAAACCCACATACGCATAGGTAATGACTACTACGCAAAGCGCAATAAAACCTACGGCCTCTCTACCTTACGCACTCGTCACGTGACTACGACCAAAGAAAAAATCCGCTTTGAGTTTGTGGGTAAAAAAGGTAAAAAGCACAATATCACCCTACGCAATAAGAAACTAGCAAAACTTGTAAACCGTTGTGAGGAAATACCTGGCTGGGAGTTATTTCAATTTTATGATTCAAATGGCGAAAAGCACCGCGTAGATAGCACGATGGTAAACGATTACATACACGAGCTTAGTGGAGACTTATTTTCGGCGAAAGATTTTAGAACTTGGGGTGCTACAAAAACTTTTTTTGAAACCGTGCACGACCTAGGCTACACAGAAGACGAAAAAGAAAACAAAGCAAACATACTCACCGCTTTTGATGCCGCTGCAGAAGCTCTAGGCAATACACGCAATGTATGTCGCAAGTACTATGTGCATCCTCAAATAGTAGATGCATACGAGTCTGGATCTATCGTCGCTGAGTTTAAAAAGGTAGATGCTCATCAAGGTGCAAGACCATTTTTTACAGAAACTGAGGAGGTATTACTGCAAATGATTTCAAAGTTTGAATTAGACTTTAGTAAGTGATATAAGTACGCTTTCGCGAAAGCAAAAAAGCTCTTCTAATAAGAAGAGCTTTTCATAATCAAACAAACTAAAACTTATCGTGCTAATATGAGTTTTCTACTCATAGATTTAGTATTTGTTGTTACTCTAAGTATATACAAACCATTTGCCAGTCCAGTTAGGGGCAATGGCTGCGTGCTTTGCGTTGCCGTAAAATTCCTGACTAGCCTACCCGAGCCCACTTCAATAATTTCAATCTGAGGCTTTTCCCCAAACTGAGGTAATAATCTCACAAAAGATTCTCCATTTGATGGATTAGGATATACTGTAAGGGTCTCATTACTATCAAAATCCTCTGTAGAAAGAATGGCCTGAGCTTCAAATGCTCCAATATCGCGGCGCCCTTCGAAAACATCTTGTCCTATCTGATCCGTGTCCATATTTTCAGGATTTCCAGCATTGTATGCTGGAGATCCTTCTAACAGCGCGTGAGTGAGGGTTATCCCCCCATTATTTGCTAGTACATCTAGTAGTGGATCAACACCCACTAAATCATCTGTATCTGCAGTAAAATCTGCAGCATCATCTGTACCTATTAAATTATAGTTATCAGAAGTAATGATACCGCTCACATCTGTACCGCTAGTTGCCACATTAAGTGCAAAGATACTTGAGGAAAGGTTTGCCGTTCCATCTGAAAAGATTCCACCTCCTATTCCAAAAGCTTCATTTGTTGCTACAGTTGAGGTTTGTACGTTTATAGTCCCCGAATTAAAAATACCGCCGCCATTATCTTCTGATATATTTCCAGAGATGGTAGATCGATCGATTGTCATAATAGCATTTACAATATTTTCAATTCCGCCACCAGTAGTCAATGCTTCATTATTTATTATGGCCGATGTGCTTACATTTAAAGTTCCTCCGTTATTAAATAATCCTCCACCAAAATCTGCATTATTTTCATTAATAGTAAACTCAGCAATAGTCATTACACCTGAACCATTCCATAAGGCGCCTCCTTCATTTGATGCGCTATTATTATTTGCTGTTCCTCCAGAAATTGTTGTAGTAGAGGGACCTGTAATATGAAGACCACCTCCATTTCCTGGGGCTGGTGCATCTGCACCGGCGTTATTCATATTCAAAAGCACATCGGTAAGTACCAGTGTAGCAGGACTGTCGTCAGATAATGCGTTACGCACTTCGATACCACCACCAGCTCTATTTGTTAAGTTACCAGTAATTGTAGTCCCAGTTGCAGTATATGACCCTCCAGCAATTAATAAGCCACCACCAGAACCTGAGGCTCCAGCTACTGCTTCATTATTTGTTATTGAAGTATCTGCATCTGTAGTAATATCGCCTCCTTCATTAAAAATACCTCCACCACCAGAAGCGCCACTGTCATCACCATCTGCATTATTACCATCGATGGTCATTCCTTCTATGGTCATTAAACCTGAACCATTCCATAAGGCGCCTCCTTCATTTGATGCGCTATTATTATTTGCTGTTCCTCCAGAAATTGTTGTAGTAGAGGGACCTGTAATATGAAGACCACCTCCATTTCCTGGGGCTGGTGCATCTGCACCGGCATTATTCATATTCAAGAGCACATCGGTAAGTACCAGTGTAGCAGGACTGTCGTCAGATAAGGCGTTACGCACTTCGATACCACCACCAGCTCTATTTGTTAAGTTACCAGTAATTGTAGTCCCAGTTGCAGTATACGACCCTCCAGCAATTAATAAGCCACCACCAGAACCTGAGGCTCCAGCAACTGCTTCATTATTTGTTATTGAAGTATCTGCATCTGTAGTAATATCACCTCCTTCATTAAAAATACCTCCACCACCAGAAGCGCCACTGTCATCACCATCTGCATTATTACCATCGATGGTCATTCCTTCTATGGTCATTAAACCTGAACCATTCCATAAGGCGCCTCCTTCATTTGATGCGCTATTATTATTTGCTGTTCCTCCAGAAATTGTTGTAGTAGAGGGACCTGTAATATGAAGACCACCTCCATTTCCTGGGGCTGGTGCATCTGCACCGGCGTTATTCATATTCAAAAGCACATCGGTAAGTACCAGTGTAGCAGGACTGTCGTCAGATAATGCGTTACGCACTTCGATACCACCACCAGCTCTATTTGTTAAGTTACCAGTAATTGTAGTCCCAGTTGCAGTATATGACCCTCCAGCAATTAATAAACCACCACCAGAACCTGAGGCTCCTGCTACTGCTTCATTATTTGTTATTGAAGTATCTGCATCTGTAGTAATATCGCCTCCTTCATTAAAAATACCTCCACCACCAGAAGCGCCACTGTCATCACCATCTGCATTATTACCATCGATAGTCATTCCTTCTATGGTCATTAAACCTGAACCATTCCATAAGGCGCCTCCTTCATTTGATGCGCTATTATTATTTGCTGTTCCTCCAGAAATTGTTGTAGTAGAGGGACCTGTAATATGAAGACCACCTCCATTTCCTGGGGCTGGTGCATCTGCACCGGCGTTATTCATATTCAAAAGCACATCGGTAAGTACCAGTGTAGCAGGACTGTCGTCAGATAATGCGTTACGCACTTCGATACCACCACCAGCTCTATTTGTTAAGTTACCAGTAATTGTAGTCCCAGTTGCAGTATATGACCCTCCAGCAATTAATAAACCACCACCAGAACCTGAGGCTCCTGCTACTGCTTCATTATTTGTTATTGAAGTATCTGCATCTGTAGTAATATCGCCTCCTTCATTAAAAATACCTCCACCACCAGAAGCGCCACTGTCATCACCATCTGCATTATTACCATCGATAGTCATTCCTTCTATGGTCATTAAACCTGAACCATTCCATAAGGCGCCTCCTTCATTTGATGCGCTATTATTGTTTGCTGTTCCTCCAGAAATTGTAGTAGTAGAGGGACCTGTAATATGAAGACCACCTCCATTTCCTGGAGCTGGTGCATCTGCACCGGCGTTATTCATATTCAAAAGCACATCGGTAAGTACCAGTGTAGCAGGACTGTCGTCAGATAAGGCGTTACGCACTTCGATACCACCACCAGCTCTATTTGTTAAGTTACCAGTAATTGTAGTCCCAGTTGCAGTATACGACCCTCCAGCAATTAATAAGCCACCACCAGAACCTGAGGCTCCTGCTACTGCTTCATTATTTGTTATTGAAGTATCTGCATCTGTAGTAATATCGCCTCCTTCATTAAAAATACCTCCACCACCAGAAGCGCCACTGTCATCACCATCTGCATTGTTACCATCGATAGTCATTCCTTCTATGGTCATTAAACCTGAACCATTCCATAAGGCACCGCCTTCATTTGATGCGCTATTATTATTTGCTGTTCCTCCAGAAATTGTTGTAGTAGAGGGACCTGTAATATGAAGACCACCTCCATTTCCTGGAGCTGGTGCATCTGCACCGGCGTTATTCATATTCAAAAGCACATCGGTAAGTACCAGTGTAGCAGGACTGTCGTCAGATAATGCGTTACGCACTTCGATACCACCACCAGCTCTATTTGCAAAATTTGATATTATTTCTGTACCCGTTGCCGTAAAACTTCCTCCAGCAACAAGGACACCTCCACCTGAACCAGAAGTACCTCCAGTTGCGAAATTTCCGACAATACGCGAAGCTGCATCAATAGTTATATCTCCTCCTTCATTAAAAATAGCTCCTCCACCAGAGGCTCCATTATCATCACCGTTTGCATTATTATTTTCAAAATCTACATCTGAAATGGTCATAAGACCTGTTCCATTCCAAAAACCTCCTCCTTCATTTGCCGCGATGTTGTTATTCGCCGATCCTCCAGTTATTGTGCTGTTTGCTTCTCCTGTAATATGAAAAGCGCCACCGTTTCCTGGACTCGGTCCCGCTGTATTGGTGTCAAAAACTAAATTATTAAATATAATATCTCCATTAGAGTCTACTTCTACCGCACCCCCAGCACGTATCGCAGTATTTTCCGAAAACAGCGAACCTTCAATTGTAATAAGTCCAGAAGTGGCTTGATATACCGCTCCCCCACTTCCGCCAGCACCTGTTGCTGCATTTCCGGTAAAGCTAGAGCTCATAATTGTTAAATCACTATCAGTACTTGCAATGGCACCTCCACCACCAGAACCTCCGGCCGTATTATTAGTAAAATCACAATCAGAAATTGTGATCAAACCAGCATTAGAAAGGGCTATTGCACCACCGTCTCCAGCCTCTACAGCATTTCTAAATGTAATCATTGTAATAGTAGAAGAAGCTCCGCCGGTAATATTAAAAAGTCGAGCATTATTACTTGCGCCGTCTATTATAGTACCCGTTGTTCCGTTACCAGTTATAATTATATCTTCAGTTATCTCAATTTCTCCTGAAGTGAGTGTGATTACAAAATTTCCATTAAATGTAATTGTATTAACTCCAGTCAAGGTGTTTGCTTGAGCAACGGCATCTCGCAATGAGTTAGGCCCATTATCGTTTCCATTAGAAACTACTAATTGACCAAAACTGGTCATAGTTGTAACGATTGTCAAAAAGAAAAATAAAATTTTTCGAATAGTAGTGTTTCGCATAATGTTTGGTTTTTGTTGTTATAAAAAACCTACGCAATTACCAAAGCTGCGGTTTTATATTAACTTTACAGCTACACTATTTAAACGAAAAAATTAAGAAAATTTTAAGATATTAATTTCCAACTCTAATAAAGGTATTTAACTAGAATACACTGATATGACCGCTACTATAGAGTTTTTAAGATCTTTTACATATAGTCCTTTAATACGATATACTTTTATCAATAATTAGAGAATTTAATATTATTTTAACAAAATAATACTTTAACACATAAAATTTCAAAGTGAATTTAGATATTGCAAAACGTTCTTCTCGATACGCTCTTGAATGTTTGAAGTATCCGCTTTCGCGAAAGCGTCACCTGTAATATTCTCATACAACTCAATATATCTTTCTGATACAGTCTCTATGTACTCATCTGTCATCTCAGGCACCGTTTGTCCCTCTAGACCTTGAAAGTTATTTGAGATAAGCCACTGTCTCACAAACTCTTTAGATAGTTGTTTTTGAGCTTCGCCAGCTGCTTGACGCTCCTCATAACCTTCGGCATAGAAGTAACGAGAAGAGTCTGGTGTATGTATCTCATCTATGAGAACAATCTCACCATCTGCTGTTTTTCCAAATTCATACTTGGTATCTACCAATATAAGTCCTCTAGATGCTGCTATCTCACTTCCTCTTTGAAAAAGCTTGCGTGTGTAATCTTCTAGCACGAGGTAATCCTCTTCTGAAACGATGTTCTTTTTAATAATATCCTCTCTTGAGATATCCTCATCGTGATCACCCATCTCTGCCTTAGTAGCTGGTGTGATGATAGGCTCTGGAAAGGCATCATTTTCTTTCATTCCTTCTGGCATTGCAACACCACAAAGTATTCTCCTACCCGCTTTATACTCTCTAGCCGCGTGCCCAGACATATAGCCACGTATTACCATCTCCACTTTAAAAGGCTCACATCGCTTCCCTATTGCCACATTAGGATCTGGAGTAGCCACGAGCCAGTTAGGCACGAGGTCTTCTGTATCCTTCATCATTTTTGTAGCAATCTGATTTAAGATTTGTCCCTTAAAAGGAATTCCTTTAGGCATTACAACGTCAAAGGCGCTTAGCCTATCTGTCGCAACCATAAGTAATAAATCATCTTCGAGTGTGTAGACTTCTCTCACTTTACCCTTATAGATAGATTTCTGACCAGGGAAGTTAAAATTAGTGTCTGTAATAGTGTTCACTATAGGTTGGTTTGAACGGTTATGTTAATCCTTTTGAGGTATTAAAACAACACGATTAGTTATTCTTCAAAAGTAAAATTCTGAATGATATATTACGAATTAAAAGTATAGAAATATGTTAGTCGTTTCTATTTTCTATCTCTCGATAAGCCGCAATCATTTTCTTTACTAGAGGATGGCGCACCACATCTTTATCATCAAGATAAATCATCCCTACGCCTTTTACGGTTTTGAGGATAAGTAACGCTTCCTTAAGACCACTGGTGACACGTCTAGGTAAATCTATCTGCCCTGGATCTCCAGTAATCATAAACTTTGCATTACGTCCCATACGAGTAAGGAACATCTTCATCTGGGCGTGTGTTGTGTTTTGAGCTTCATCAAGTATCACAAAAGCATTATCAAGTGTACGACCACGCATAAATGCCATAGGTGCAATTTGTATCACTCCTTTCTCAATAAAGGTCTCTAGCTTTTCACTAGGAATCATATCCCTAAGGGCATCATAAAGTGGTTGCATATAAGGGTCCAGCTTCTCCTTCATATCACCAGGTAGAAAACCTAAATTTTCTCCAGCCTCTACAGCAGGTCTCGTGAGTATAATGCGTTTTACTCGCTTCTCCTTAAGCGCTTTTACGGCTAGTGCAACGCCTACATATGTTTTACCAGTACCGGCAGGACCTATAGCAAAGGTTAGGTCATTCTTTTTTGAAAGCTCTACGAGTTTACGCTGGTTTGCCGTTTGTGGCTTTATGAGTTTACCACTCACGCCGTGTACTAGCACATCGCCACTCTCTACAGGCGTCTCATAATCTTCTTTACTCACACTTGTGAGTACGCGCTCTATTGAGTTTTCATCTATCTTATTATACTTCCCAAAGTGATCCATAAGCATCGTCATACGCCTATCAAACTCTTCTAGAAGATCTTCATCTCCGTAAGCTTTGATTTTATTACCTCTAGCTACTATCTTGAGTTTAGGAAAATACTGCTTAAGGAGTTCTATATTAGCATTGCGCTGTCCAAAAAATTCGCGCGGATTGATTTCTGAGAGTTCTAAGATTAATTCGTTCAAAAGGCAGAAGGATTTAGTGAGTTACGTCCGTAAAATATTTTAGCTTTGTTTACTACCAAAATACGCATTTTTTAATCACCAAAACACGAGTACAACACCCTGTTAACGATTAAATAATAAACAATGATGGTTTATAACTATTTTAAACAAGTAACTCTTTAAGAAAACAAAGCACAGTACTTTATATGAAATTAATCACTCTTACAACAGACTATGGCGAGAAAGATCCTTTTGCAGGAGCCGTAAAAGGAGCGATTTACTCAGAGCTAGAGGATGTGCGTATTGTAGATATATCGCACTCTGTATCGCCTTTTCATCTTATGGAAGCAGCTTATATTATTCAAAATGCGTATCAAAATTTCCCGAAAGGGTCCATACACGTTATAGGTGTAGACAGCGAGCTCACCCCAGAGACAAACCACATAGCCGTAAAACTAGATGGTCATTATTTTATATGTGCAAATAATGGTATCATATCGCTACTCACAAAAGATATTGTACCTGAGGAAAAAGTAGAGATAAACATACACGACCGCACACTTACTAACTTTACTGTACTAGATGTGTTTGTAAAGACGGCCTGCCATATCGCACGTGGTGGTACGCTAGGTGTGATAGGTAAAAACATAGATAACATAAGACAACTTACAGGTATCGCACCTGTTATAAACACATCTCGCAACCAGATATCTGGTAACGTCATTTATATAGATAACTATGGTAATGTGGTAAGTAACATCACAAAAAAACTATTTGACGAAGTGGGCAAAGGTCGCAGCTTTAGACTTGAAGCACGTGGTGCAGACATTACAAAAATCTATAAGCAGTATAGCGATGCTATAAACTTTGACATAGAAAAGTCTAAGCGAGAAGAGGAAGGTAAGAAACTAGCCGTTTTTAACTCTGGTGGTTACATAGAGCTTGCCATTTACAAAAGTAATCCTAGTACAGTAGGTAGTGCTGCTAGCCTCTTTGGCCTCAATTATAGAGATACGGTAATGATAAATTTTACAGATAAATGATCGTAAGACTGGTAAAATTACGCTTTCGCGAAAGCGAGATACCCTCTTTTTTAAACAATTTTGAGAAGGTAAAAAGTGATATACGTGCTTTTAAAGGTTGTCTCTACTTAGAACTACTGCAAGATGCCGAAGATCCTTCTATATTCTTTACGCACAGTCACTGGGAATCTAACGAGGCTCTGCAGGGTTATCGCAACTCAGATCTCTTTAAAGGCATATGGGCAAACACAAAACCAAAATTTTCTGGAAAACCAGAAGCCTGGAGTACAAACTCTCTTGATAAACAAGATTAGAGCTCTGGCACCTTGCGCAATGAAGAAGGAGGAATACCATACTTTTCTTTAAAAATTTTTGAAAAGTAGCTCCTACTGGATAGTCCAAGTGCATACACAACCTCAGAGACATTCTTATCTTCTGAGGTGAGCATTGTTAAGGCACGTTTTAATCGATATTCTTTTATATAATCATTTACGGTCATCCCATAATTGCGTTTAAAACCATCTTGTAACCTATAAGCTTCTATACCTACAGCTTCGGCAATTTCTGGTATGGTCTCAAGTTTTGAAATGTTATTTTCTATATAGTTTACGGCAGCTAACACAGTATCCATATCTGATAGTCTTAATGTGGTACGTTTATTACCTTCTAGTGAGTCCTCCCTATACAATTTAAGCATAAGTGAAGTACACTCAAGTGCCTTTGCACCTAGGTAATTAGTACGAACCAGACCTTGATCTTCGTTATTGAGTATACTGTCTATGATATCGGAAATTTGTAGACTGTAATAACCTTTATGAGCAATTTGGGTTAGCCCATTTACATCTGCAAAAAGTGGATAATAAGCTGCATCTATCTTATTAAGGTCATACGATAACTGCTCTTGAAACTTAACTTTATTTATCTCCAAATAACAAATAATGGCAGGACTATCTTTTTTTATAATATAAATCTGGTCTTCCTCATACGTAGGTGCGGCAATAAGATGCTCTGCGCGACGTATGGCAATCTCTTCTTCGCTAGAAGAAAACTTATGAGCAATCTCCCCTTTCATACAGTATATGAACCTAAGAGAGTTTATACCATTATTCTCAAAATAGAACTCGGTATCATCGTGCATATCGCAGTTTATGATATGTAAACCTATACCGTTAGGGAAATTAATACCCTTTATCTCTCCAGTACCTATGTGCGATGGTATCTTTACTGCAAACTCTCCAAAACTATTTGTAAAATTTACGCCAAAGGCCCCTGCAATCTCAGGTACAAAGTCATCTACCTGTTCTATTTTAAGTTTGTAAGATTTCATAAGTCTTTATAAAAAAAGTAAATCGTAGTAATGATATGAGGCGATACTACATTGTGGGCTTTTTATAAGCCTTTTTAAAGTGTTCAAAAATATGAATGGCACTTACACCAGCCTTATCTATATCCTCACTTGTAAACTTGCAACTCAATACAGCTTCCTTAAAGGATTTCCATCTAGTAGCAGCTACTTTTGTATCTGTGTTATAAAAATAATGCGCTTCTATATGTGCCAACTTCTCACAAGATTGTAGTTTTTTACTCATCATCATACCCCCCATCATAGATCCCTCTATTACATATAAAGCTCCTACAAGCGTACCTAAGTCCCGAGGACCTGTTATCGCTGTAGGCTGTGGCAATGGGAAGTTAGAAAAACCAGCAATATCCTTTGCCAGTGCGTTTGTTTTGTGATAACCAGCAAAAGGCTTAAGATCGTCTGGCAAGTTATCATAACGTGCGTTTATAAAATCTTCGACCGCTTTGTAAACAGAAAAGTTTTGCCTCAAGAGCTCTTCGTATTGCGCTTGATTTATACTACCATCCATTATAAATCCCGTAAGGTTATCTTCTTCTACCTCATCGTGTATCGCTTTAGTTTTTTCTTTAAGATGTTCTAATATCATAGGGATTTTTTGATTTTTTCTAGGTGTTCTCTTATTTTGGCAATGCGTTCTTGATGAGTGATATTTTCCTTATTTATATCATCCATATAATTCTTAATATCATTAACGAGATCTGTGCTTTGCTTTATTCTATTTCTCGTATTCTGAACTATAACTGGTCTATTCTTAATTTTATCAATATATGGTGATAGTTTTGAGGCCAGTACGTTTATATGCTTTTTGAGTATGAAGCCATCTGCTCCATTTAAAATAGTCTCTGCCGCCAGCTCCTCATCTTGTAAGGTGCCTGTAACAAATAGAAAAATAGCTGTAGGCGATTTATCTCTAGATACCTCTAGAACCTCCATACCCGTACAAGTAGGCAGGTTATAATCCGAAATTATGAGTTGAGGATTAAATGTTTTTATCGCAACCTCTAGATCAGACAGATTATCTACTACTTGAACTTTATAATTTTTATCTAATTTGTGTATTTGTCTAGTGATAAGAGCAGCATCAGAGTCTGTATCTTCTACTAGTAATATATGTACTTCTGTTGCCATATTTACTTATTTAGGGTTAACCAGTAGTTTGAAATTACTGGTAATATTTCTTTTAACTCTGTATAGCTTTTAGGCTTTTCTAAATAGCTATTTGCACCGTATGCGTAAGCCTTATTTCTATCACTTAGCTGGTCTGAAGAGCTCATTATCACAATAGGGGAATTTGTAAAAAGTGGCAGCTTACGGATTTCTTTTAGCAATGCGAGCCCATCTAATTTAGGCATTTTGATATCTAAGAATATAAGATCTGGAGTATTCTTAACATCATTAAACTCTTGAAACCAATCAAGTGCTTTAAGAGAATCTTCTATAATATGTGTTTTCACTAAAGGCATCTCACGTTCAAAAATACGCTTCATCAATGCACAATCATTAGGGTTATCTTCTACAGAAACTATAAATCCTTTCATTATCTAACTGGAAGTTGAAAATAAAATGTTGCTCCTTGGTGCTCCTTACTCTCTGCCCAAATGACTCCTTGATGCTTATCAATAACACGTTGTGCAATCGCAAGCCCTATACCAGACCCTTCAAATTCGTCTTTTACGAGTCTATTAAAAACACCGAATATTTTTTCCTTATGAGCCTCATTAAAGCCTATGCCATTATCACGCACGTAGTAAACTGCTGGTGATTTATCTTTTAAAACACCTATATGTACAGATGGCTTTTGTACTGTATGGCTATACTTTAAGGCATTACCTATAAGGTTAATTAATAGTTGAAAAATCATACCTCTATCTCCATATGCTTTAGGCAAATCTGCTTCTACCTCTATGATAGCATTGTTATATTTTTTTTCAAGTTGTAAAAATTGTACCACCTCATTTACCAGTTCTTGCATATCAAAAACTCCCATAGCTGTCTGATCCTTGCCTATTCCAGAAAAAGCAAGTATGTCATCTATAAGCGTGTTCATCTTACTTGTTGAGTCTATAATAGTCTGTATGGCATTCTTACCATAATCGTCTAGGGTGTCAAAATAATCCTCTTTAATAATTTGAGCAAATCCATCTATACCCCTTAGTGGCGATCTCAGATCGTGAGAGACGCTATAACTAAAAGACTCTAATTCCTTATAAGCCTCTTTTAATTTATCATTAAGTAATTTTACTTCTTGATATCTACTTATAATGATATTAGATATACTCGTTTTTAAGGCTTGAGCAGATGCAATTTCATAATCTTTCCAAGGCAACGAGGTGAGTACTTGCTCTTGGTTCCACTTTTCAAAAGACTTACGAGGGCTTAAGCGCTTATTTTTTTCGGCAACGGCCTTTTCTGGATTTCCACCCCAAGAAATCACTTGTTTTAGTTCTGGTTTAAACCAAAGAAGGCAGTCCTTTTGTCCTTTTGAAATAAAAACACATAACACGCCAGAAGCCATTTTGGCGAAAGCCTTACCTTTCTCATATACTTTAGTAAGATTTTGAGTTGTATATGTATTACCTAGTTGCGTTGTGTATATCCAGTCTATGAGATTTTTTATGTCTTCTTTACTAGGTGTATCACCCACTGTAGACAGTGTGTTTTCTAAAAACACAGCCCCACCTGTAGCTTCTGTGATGGTTAGCATAGATGTAGGTTTTTTTGTTAAACCTCCCTGCACATCCCACTCATTACTCATTTGTTCTACAAGTTTTGCTCGACTTGCTGTGGTAGCATTAATACGCGCAAGAACCTCGTTTGAAGAACGTAAGGTAAGCTGCGTAGAAAAAACTTGAGTCAAAAATTTTATAGTTTGCCGCTGGTAATAATTTGTAAACTTAGGGCTGTAATGGTGGCAAGCTATAAGCCCCCATAAAGTTCCATTACTTACAATAGCAGCAGTAAGAGTAGCTCCTACTTTCATATTCTCTAGATACTCTATATGTATAGGAGAAGAGGCTCTAGACTCACAATTCGTGAGGTCTAATGGCTGCCCCTGCTCATTAAGCTCTGGAAATACGGCAGATGTCTGAGAGGCAACATCTGCAATGATGCGCACCCCTTGCTTTAAGAAGCTTTTACGAGCCTGCTGTGGAATATCTGTAGCAGGGTAATGCATCCCTAGCCAACTTTCTAATACCTCTTCACGAGACTCTGAGATGATTGTGCCATTCCAGTTTTGATCAAATTTATAAAGCATTACACGGTCATAACCGGTTAAGCTTTTTATGAGATTTGCCGTTTTATCACACATCTCACTCACTGTAATAGCTTGACTAAGATCTGTAATAATATCTGAAAGCTGTCGCTGTACTATATGAGCCTCTGCTTGTGCTACTATAGGCTCTAGCTCTATATAAATAAGATTTTCTCTATAGTGAGTAATCACTACATATCTCTTCCCTTTAACTTCGACTTCAATAGTCTGAGTATTTTTACCTTCAATACACGATGCAATGGTACTAGCACTAGGTCCAAAAATATCTTTAATCGTGATTGTATGAATGTCTTCACGCTTTCGCGAAAGCAAATCAAATACATTTTCAGAAGCCCGCACAAGTTGCTTATTAAGTGCATCTATTACAAAGAGATAAGCGTGTGATTGTACTTGACCTAATAAATGTATAGGCTCCTTGTCACAATTAGTAAGGTCTATTTTTTTTGGATATAAAGTAGAAGGGCCTGACATATATTTACTTTTTTATTTTAAAGTAAAACGTACTACCCACATTAACTTGCGAGTCTACCCAAATGGTCCCGTCGTGCAGTTTTACAATTTTCTCACAATGAGCAAGCCCCACACCGGTACCCTCATACTTGTGCTGAGTAGCAGCTCTACCAAATATTTTAAACACATTATCTAGATCATCTTGAGCGATGCCTATACCGTTGTCATTAATTACAAATGTCCAATAGCCCTCATCTTCAAAAGAAGAAATGCGCACCACCGGGCTCACATCTGGTTTGCAATATTTAAGAGAGTTTCCTATGAGGTTTTGAAACAATAATCTAAGCTCTGTCTTATAAGCCCATATAGAAGGCATCCTGCTTAAGTGTATTTTGCCATTGCACTCTCTAAGGCGCTTACCTAGGTCATATTTTACAATTTCTAATAACTCTTGCACATCTACCTCGGTACGCTCCAGTTCTTGACCTATGCGACTATGTTCTAGTAAGCCTTTAATTTGGTCTGCCATTCTACCAGCGGCACCATATATGTAACCTAGGTACTCTGTGGCTTTTGGATCTAGATTTTCACTAAATTTCTTTAAAATCACATCACTGCTAAAACGTATCGTACCAAGAGGCTCTTGTAAATCGTGTGAGCAAATAGAGACAAACTGCTCTAGGTCTGTATTAATGCGTTGCAGCTCCTCATTCTTATCATACATAAGTTGCTGTGCGCGCTGCAAGTCTGATATATTTATTAAAGTAGATCTAGAGTATGAAGATCCCACCTCTGGAACTACAAGCTCTGAATTAAGAATGATAGGTATATGATTTCCATCTATATCTACAAGTGTCATTTGCTCTCCTTCTATAACCCCAGTTTTTTGGATCTGATCAAGAAGACCCAATCCTTTTGCCTTAGACTGGTCTGTATAAAAGTCAAATATGCGTCTACCTACTGCCTCATCTCTAGACTTAAGTTTAAGAGTGTCTAAGAATATTTTATTACACTCTACTATACGACCGGTAGACGGGTTTACACTAGCGTGCATCACGGGATCATTCTCGTAGAAGTCTTTAAACTTTTGCTGGCTTTCTTTTAATTTTTTTTGTGACTCGACGGTTTTTGTAATATCTACAAATGTGATGACAGAACCTTCTATTTTTTTAGTTCCTGTATAAAATGGAGATATACGCCTTATGTATGAACGCCCATCTTTTTTATTAATCTGGGTTTCGTTTATTATGCCAGTTTCCATTACCTTCTCGATCTTGGTTTTGAGCATAGACTTAGCACCTGTACCCAGCTGGGTTAAGAAATGCTCGATAGGCCTCCCTACATCTTGTTTTATTAACTTAAAATGTTCTTGTATAGAAGGAGTAAACTTTCTTATAGTAAGCTCTCTATCTAAAAATATAGTAGCAATCTGTGTACTATTGAGAATGTTATCCATATCTGCATTGAGCAGGGCAAGATCATCCATTTTTTCTATGTGCTCAACATTAACGGTATGCAGCTCCTCGTTTACACTTTGCAACTCTTCATTAGTACTTTGTAACTCTTCATTTGAGGCTAGTAACTCCTCGTTAAGTGTTTGTAATTCTTCATTGCTACTCTCTGCATCTTCTAAGGCCTTTTTTAACTCTCCTCTAGTCTCCTCGATTTCATCAATGAGGTCTTTAATACGTGCATCTGGTGTAGTAGCAAGGCTCATAACACCCGTCTGTATGGTTGTGTCTGGAGTAAACTCTTGCTCAATAAATGTGATTACATAATCACAGTCATCTGTATTATTTTTAAATATGGGCTTTACGATTACATTTACCATAGTGTCTACACCAGCCTTTTGTGTAGCCACATTTTTATAAATAAAATCGCTCTTAGTGCGCTTAGCCTTTCTGGCCGCACTATTTACAGCAGTCTTAAGATTATCGGGCAACATTTTGAGCAAGTCTAGTGAAAAACCTGTTTCTGGCAACTGAGCATATTTTGCAAAGGCCCCCATTGCATCTACTACTTTAAAATCACTTTCTATATAAACACTAGCGGTATCAAACTGTGAAATAATCGCCTCAGAAATACACATTTTAATATCTCCGTCAAAGGATACCAAAGGTGTAACAGATTTTTGTTTTTGCTTTCGCGAAAGCGTACTACTACCCTTTTTAACCTTTGAGGTAAGAAGCTCACTATGCAATCTTTCTGATGGGATAATGTTTTTGAAAATATTCAACTTTCCATTTACAGCTTCAAAAGAGTTACGTAAAGCTGTATGAGACTCGCTAGAACCCAAAAATAAATACCCTTCACGTTTAAGCGAGTAATGCAGGGTATGCAAAACGGCGGTTTGCACCTCTGGCTTGAGATATATTAATAGATTACGGCATATAACCATATCCATATTTTTAAATGGAGGATCTTTTAAAATATCGTGATTTGAAAAAATAATTTTATTCCTGAGATCTGGGTTGATTTTAAACTCATCACCCTCTTGACTAAAGTATTTATTTAATTTTGAAGGTGGAACGTTATCTACTACTCTCTTTGTAAATACACCTGCAGATGCACTTTGTATATGTTCTTCAGAAATATCTGTAGCAAAAATTTTGAGCGTTATATCCTTGTTTTGCTTCTTAATTTCTTCTTCAAAAAGGATGGCTATAGAGTATGACTCTTCTCCTGTAGAACAAGCCACGTCCCAAACCTTTATAATATCACCATTATGCTTATCACTTACAATTGCAGGTATGGTTTCTGTTTCAAGTAAATCCCACGCTTTTGTATCTCTAAAAAATTTTGTCACACCTATTAAAAACTCTTTATATAAAATAATGACCTCTTCAGAATGCATATGGAGATAGTTAATATACTCATCAAAGGTTTTGATTTTAAGACTATTCATACGTCGCTCTGTACGCCTTAATATGGTAGGTCTTTTATAGTAGTTAAAATTTATTGTAGTGCTACTATGCAATATGTTTAAAATGGTGCGCAACTGCTCATTTACTTTTTGAGAAGTTTCATCATCATAGTTTACAATGAGACCATCATTGTAATATGTATGTATCTCACCTATCATTTCTCTTGCAGGAACGATATAGTCTACATCACCCGTATTTATTGCACTAGATGGCATACCATTAAAGCTAGCATCTTCTGGTTGTTGTACAAGGACTAGTCCGCCTTGTTTTTTTATAGCCTGTATACCACGTGTACCATCACTACCTGTACCACTTAATATAACACCTACAGCATCTCTACCATAGGCCACTGCTAGAGACTCCATAAATAAATCTATGGGTAAATTGAGCGTTTTTGCCTCTGGCTTGTCTAGTAACTTGAGATGTCCATCTTGTATTACAAGATTCATAGTAGGAGGAATCACATAAATGCAGTTTCTCTCAATTATAGAGTCGTCTGTAACTGCTACTATAGGCACTTTAGTTTTCTTTGCCAGTAACTCTGCCATTAAGCTCTTATGATCTGGTGATAGATGCTGTATGATTACATAACTGTAGTCATAATTTTCTACCACATTATCAAAAAAAGCATTGAGAGCCTCTAGACCTCCTGCACTTGCCCCTACAGCAACAATGATGTGTTTTTTATTTTTTGAGATTTTCAAGAAATAGAAATTTAGTGAGAAATATACACTTGTTTAAGTCACTAATTTTCACACTAGAGTCTCAAAAATTATTTCACAATAGAAATTTACGATTTATTTTAACATTTTCATAATGAGCCCATTTAAATTGATTATGATTATAGATGCATTACATTAATAGCATTCATAATTTAGCCAAATGAGAACGTTTTAACAAAAAATTAAGAAATCAAAATTAGCTAAAACAAACCGTTTATAGACAAGATAAAATTAAAAAAATACGACTTAAGCTTGACCTGTAGGTCCAAAATTAAGTGGCACTGGCTGCTTCTCGTAGTCCTTTATCACGCCGTGTGCATTTTCAAAACGTTTTACATTATCTGCTAGTGCCTTAGCAAGTCGCTTTGCGTGTTGAGGAGTAAGAATTATACGACTCTTCACCTTACTTTTAGGGGTGCCAGGCATAATATTTACAAAATCTACCACAAACTCAGATACAGAGTGATTTATAATTGCTAGGTTAGAATAAGTACCCTGAGCCATATCTTCTGTAAGCTCTATGTTTATTTTCTTCTGGTTTTGGTTTTGTTTTTTATCGTCTGCCATTATTGGTGTCTTTGTTAATTTTTAAATTAATTTATGGGAGTGAGCAATGTCCATACATCACTTTATCTATTGTGAAGGTAAGAATTGGTGCGCTTTCGCGAAAGCGGAATAAAAACCCTACCACTTTGTACTGATAGTAGTGTATTACTTAGTCAAAATGCTGTTTACATACTCAATGAAAATAAAAATCCCGTTTGACAAAAAAGTCAAACGGGATTTTATATCTAACTATACTGTTAGTACAATACGTACTAGTTATAGTTTACTTCTTGCTTTTCTTGCATCATATTTGCTAGATCTTCCTTGCTACCTACAAGAATGTCATCATAACGACGCATACCTGTACCAGCTGGAATTTTATGACCTACAATTACATTTTCTTTAAGACCTTCTAAGTAATCTATCTTACCGCTTACAGCAGCTTCGTTAAGTACTTTTGTTGTCTCTTGGAAAGATGCTGCAGAGATAAATGACTTAGTCTGTAGCGATGCTCTTGTAATACCCTGAAGAATAGGAGAAGCAGTCGCTGGTTGTACATCACGTGCAGTTACTTGATTCTTATCTTCTCTTCTTAGTAAAGAATTTTCATCACGAAGTTCACGTGGAGATACTAGCTGCCCTGGTTTAAGGTTTTCAGATTCTCCTGCATCTTCTACGACTTTCATTCCGTACATAGCGTCATTCTCTTCGATAAAGTCTGCTTTGTGAATAAGCTGGTTCTCTAAGAAGATAGTATCACCTGGATCTTGTATACGTACTTTACGCATCATCTGGCGTACTACAACCTCAAAGTGCTTATCGTTAATCTTCACCCCTTGTAGACGATATACTTCTTGTACTTCGTTAACAAGGTACTGTTGTACTGCAGATGGGCCTTTGATATTTAATATATCATTAGGCGTTACAGAACCATCAGAAAGTGGCATACCTGCTCTTACATAATCATTTTCTTGTACAAGAATCTGGTTAGATAATTTTACTAGGTACTTCTTAACTTCACCAAGTTTTGACTCTACGATAATCTCACGATTACCACGCTTTATTTTTCCGAAAGATACTACACCGTCTATCTCAGACACTACTGCTGGATTAGATGGATTACGTGCTTCAAATAATTCTGTTACACGTGGTAGACCTCCTGTAATATCTCCAGCCTTTGCAGACTTACGAGGTATTTTTACAAGAATTTTTCCTTCTTTAATCTTATCTCCATCATCTATCATAAGGTGAGCTCCTACTGGTAAGTTGTAAGAACGTAGCGCGTTTCCTTTGCTATCCTCAATGATTAATGTTGGTATTTTTTTCTTATCTCTAGATTCAGAAATTACTTTTTCTTGGAAACCTGTTTGTTCATCTGTTTCTACACGGTACGTTATACCTTGCTCAATAGACTCAAACTTAATTTTTCCGGCAAATTCTGAAATCACAACTCCGTTAAATGGATCCCACTTACAGATTACCTCTCCAGCTTTTACCTTATCACCAGACTTGGCAAAAATTTGTGAACCGTAAGGAATTGTATTTGTACTAAGTGTGATACCCGTCTTAGGATCTGAAACTTTTGCTTCAGAAGTACGAGAGATTACGATTTCTGCAGGGTTACCTTCATTATCTTCTCCCATTACTGTCTTAAGATCTTCTATCTCCAGTTTACCGTCAAACTTAGCTGTTACGCTAGAGTCTTCAGACACACCTCCTGCAACCCCTCCTACGTGGAAGGTACGAAGTGTAAGCTGTGTTCCTGGTTCTCCAATAGACTGTGCTGCAACTACTCCTACTGCCTCACCCATTTGTACCGTTTTATTAGTAGCTAGGTTACGACCGTAACATTTTACACAAATACCTTTCTTAGCCTCACAAGTAAGCGCAGAACGTACTTCTACAGTTTCTATTGGTGCAGCTCCTATAATCTCTGCGATATCTTCATCTATCTCAACACCAGCCTCAACGATTACCTCGTTAGTAAGCGGGTTTATAACATCATTAAGAGATGTACGACCTATGATACGAGCACTTAGAGATTCTATTACCTCTTCGTTTTTCTTTAACGCAGCTACTTCTACTCCTCTTAATGTACCACAATCTGTACTGTTTATGATTACATCTTGAGATACATCTACTAGACGACGTGTTAAGTAACCTGCATCTGCCGTTTTAAGAGCGGTATCTGCAAGACCTTTACGTGCACCGTGCGTAGAGATAAAGTACTCAAGAATTGAAAGACCCTCCTTAAAGTTAGAAAGAATTGGGTTTTCAATAATAGCCCCACCTCCATCGTTAGATTTCTTAGGTTTTGCCATTAGACCACGCATACCTGTAAGCTGGCGTATCTGCTCTTTAGATCCACGTGCTCCTGAGTCAAGCATCATATACACAGAGTTAAACCCTTGTTGATCCTCACGGATACGCTTCATAGAAAGCTCTGTAAGAGTCGCGTTTGTAGATGTCCATACATCAATAACTTGGTTATAGCGCTCTGTATTAGTAATAAGACCCATATTATAAGATCCTGTAATACCTTCTACTTGCTCATTTGCCTCGTCTATCATACCGTGCTTCTCATCTGGGATAATGATATCTCCAAGTGAGAATGATAATCCTCCACGGAATGCAAATCCATATCCCATAGTCTTAATACGGTCAAGGAAAGCTGCTGTAACTGGCACACTTGTTACCTTAAGAATACGTCCTATAATATCACGCAGTGACTTTTTAGTAAGTACTTCGTTTATATATCCAGCTTCTTCTGGTACAGCCTCGTTAAATAGCACACGACCTACAGTCGTCTCCATTACTTTATAAACAAGCTCTTTGTTTTCATTAAAATCCTTAGCACGTATTTTAATGATCGCATTAATGTCTACACGCTTCTCATTGTAGGCAATGTTTACCTCTTCTGCAGAGTAGAAAGTGATTCCTTCTCCTTTTACGTGAAACTCTGGAGTCGATTTTCTGGCCTTTGTCATATAGTAAAGACCTAATACCATATCCTGAGAAGGTACTGCTACTGGAGCACCATTTGCAGGGTTTAAGATATTATGAGAAGCAAGCATTAATAACTGCGCCTCAAGTATCGCCTCTGGCCCAAGTGGTAAGTGTACTGCCATCTGGTCACCGTCAAAATCGGCGTTAAATGCTGTACACACAAGTGGGTGTAATTGTATCGCTTTACCTTCAATAAGTTTAGGCTGGAATGCCTGTATACCTAGACGGTGAAGCGTAGGAGCACGGTTAAGGAGTATAGGATGTCCTTTAAGAACATTCTCTAATATATCCCAAACTACAGGCTCTTTTTTGTCTATTATTTTCTTTGCAGATTTTACAGTCTTTACAATACCACGCTCTATAAGCTTACGTATTACAAAAGGCTTGTAAAGCTCTGCTGCCATTCCCTTAGGAATACCACATTCAAATAACTTTAATTCTGGTCCTACAACAATTACAGAACGTGCTGAGTAATCTACACGCTTACCAAGTAAGTTTTGACGGAAACGTCCTTGCTTACCTTTTAAAGAATCAGAAAGAGACTTTAATGGTCTGTTAGAATCTGTTTTTACTGCAGAAGATTTACGTGTGTTATCAAAAAGTGAATCTACAGACTCCTGTAGCATACGCTTCTCATTACGTAAGATTACCTCTGGCGCTTTGATTTCCATCAAACGCTTAAGACGGTTGTTACGTATAATTACACGACGGTAAAGATCATTAAGATCTGATGTTGCAAAACGACCTCCATCTAGTGGTACTAGTGGGCGTAATTCTGGTGGAATTACTGGTACAACCTTCATAATCATCCATTCTGGAAGATTCTCACGGTTTTTATTTGCATCACGTAATGCCTCTACAACTTGAAGACGTTTAAGTGCCTCCGTTTTACGTTGCTTAGACGTCTCGTTATTTGCCTTGTGACGTAACTCATAAGAAAGCTCGTTAAGATCTATCCTTCTTAAAAGTTCGATCAAACATTCAGCACCCATTTTGGCGATAAATTTGTTTGGATCTTCATCATCAAGGTATAGGTTTTCCTGCGGTAAACTGTCAAGTATGTTTAAGTACTCCTCTTCCGTAAGGAAATCCATTTTATTAAGGTCTTCACCCTCTTCATTCTTTGCAATACCTGGTTGTATAACCACGTAACGCTCGTAATAAATGATCATATCTAATTTCTTAGATGGAAGACCAAGTAAGTACCCTATTTTATTAGGTAAAGATCTAAAGTACCAGATGTGAGCCACAGGAACCACAAGGTTAATGTGTCCTACACGATCACGACGTACTTTCTTCTCTGTCACCTCTACACCACAACGGTCACAAACGATCCCTTTGTAGCGTATTCTTTTATATTTACCACAAGCACACTCATAATCCTTTACGGGACCAAAAATACGCTCACAGAACAACCCGTCACGCTCTGGCTTGTGCGTTCTGTAGTTGATTGTTTCCGGCTTTAAGACTTCTCCTTTTGATGCCCCAAGAATAGATTCTGGAGACGCAAGACCAATAGAGATAGCGTTAAACTTCGGCTGTTGTACATTGTCATTATTTCTTGCCATAATTCTGTGTATGTCGAATTAATTATTGTTGTGAATGGTTATTGTTACGCTTTCGCGAAAGCGGAATCCCGAGAGACTCCACTTTCCAAAAACCATTTACTTTTCTTCTAGACGAATGTCTAGTCCCAGTCCTTTAAGCTCGTGCATTAATACGTTGAAAGATTCAGGAAGACCTGGCTCTGGCATAGGCTCTCCTTTTACAATACTCTCATACGTCTTAGCACGACCAATCACGTCATCAGACTTTACAGTAAGGATCTCACGCAATGTTGCCGAAGCTCCATATGCCTCAAGAGCCCATACCTCCATCTCACCAAAACGTTGCCCTCCAAACTGCGCCTTACCTCCAAGAGGTTGTTGCGTAATAAGAGAGTACGGCCCGATAGAACGCGCGTGCATCTTGTCATCTACCATATGCCCTAGTTTAAGCATATAGATAACTCCTACCGTTGCTGGTTGATCAAAACGATCTCCAGTACCTCCGTCATATAAATATGTATGACCAAAGCGTGGTATACCTGCCTCGTCTGTAAGTGCGTTAATCTGATCTAGTGTTGCTCCATCAAAAATAGGCGTCGCATATGTTCTTCCTAATTTTTGACCTGCCCATCCTAACACGGTCTCATAAATCTGACCAATGTTCATACGTGATGGTACACCTAGTGGGTTAAGAACGATGTCTACAGGAGTTCCATCCTCAAGGAATGGCATATCCTCTTGACGTACGATACGTGCAACGATACCTTTGTTACCGTGACGTCCCGCCATCTTATCTCCTACTTTAAGCTTACGTTTTTTAGCAATATAAACCTTAGCAAGTTTGATGATACCAGCTGGTAGCTCATCTCCTACTGAGATTGTAAATTTCTCACGACGTAAGTTACCTTGTAGATCGTTTTCTTTAATCTTATAGTTGTGTAATAAGTCTGCAATAAGTGTATTAGTCTTATCATCTGTAGTCCAAGTACCTTGTGTAAGGTGCGTGTAATCTTCTACAGAGTTAAGCATCTTGAGTGTAAATTTCTTTCCTTTAGGAAGTACTTCTTCACCTAGATCATTCATTACACCTTGAGCAGTCTTACCATTTACAAGTTTGAATAATTTTTCAATTAATACCGCCTGTAAATCGTCAAACTTCACATCATACTTATCTTCAAGTACTGCGATGTCTTCTTTATCTTTTGCACGTTTACGTTTATCTTTTATCGCTCTAGCAAACAATTTCTTGTTTATAACTACACCGTGTAAAGATGGTGATGCTTTAAGGGAAGCATCTTTTACGTCTCCTGCTTTATCTCCAAATATTGCGCGAAGTAATTTTTCTTCTGGAGTAGGGTCAGACTCTCCTTTTGGAGTAATCTTACCTATTAATATATCTCCAGGTTTTACTTCTGCACCTATACGGATCATTCCGTTCTCATCAAGGTCTTTTGTAGCCTCTTCAGAAACGTTAGGAATATCATTAGTAAGCTCTTCGTTACCTAACTTCGTATCACGTACATCAAGAGAGTACTCATCAATGTGTATAGAAGTAAAGATATCGTCACGTACTACTTTTTCTGATATTACAATCGCATCCTCAAAGTTATATCCCTTCCAAGGCATAAAGGCCACCTTCATATTACGTCCTAGTGCAAGCTCACCTTTCTCGGTAGCATACCCTTGACATAATACTTGACCACGCTCAACTCTATCTCCTACTTTTACAATAGGTTTAAGGTTGATATTTGTACCCTGGTTAGTCTTACGGAATTTAATAAGATTGTAAGATTTAGAATCCTCGTCAAAACTTACGAGACGCTCATCATCTGTACGATCATATTTTATAGTAATCATATTTGCATCTACATACTCTACTGTACCTGCACCTTCTGCATTAATTAGTACTCTAGAATCTGTAGCTACTTGACGTTCCAGACCTGTTCCCACGATAGGCGCATCTGCCATAATAAGTGGTACTGCCTGGCGCATCATATTCGACCCCATCAGTGCACGGTTTGCATCATCGTGTTCCAAGAATGGAATAAGTGATGCAGAGATAGATGCAATCTGGTTAGGACTAACATCTGCATAATGTACTGTATCTGGATCTACTACTGGGAAATCACCTTCCATACGTGCAATTACTTTTTCTTCAGTAATTGTACCTTCATCATTCATAGGGTTGTTTGCTTGCGCTATTAACATCCCTTCTTCTTCCTCAGCACTTAAGTATTGTGGTTCTGATTTTAAATCTATCTTACCACCTTCAACCTTACGATATGGAGTCTCAATGAATCCCATATTATTCACCTTAGCATAAACAGCTAGTGAAGATATAAGACCAATGTTTGGTCCCTCTGGTGTTTCAATAGGACATAATCTACCGTAGTGTGTATAGTGCACATCACGTACCTCAAATCCTGCACGCTCACGTGATAAACCTCCAGGCCCAAGCGCAGATAGACGACGCTTGTGCGTAATCTCAGCAAGTGGATTAGTTTGGTCCATAAACTGTGATAACTGGTTTGTACCAAAGAACGAATTAATTACAGAAGACAATGTCTTTGCATTAATCAAATCTATAGGAGTAAACACTTCGTTATCACGTACGTTCATACGCTCACGTATTGTACGAGCCATACGAGCAAGACCTACACCAAACTGGGCAGAAAGTTGCTCACCTACTGTACGTACACGACGGTTTGATAAGTGATCAATATCATCAATCTCTGCTTTTGCATTGATTAACTCAATTAGGTATTTTATAATGGTAATAATATCTAGCTTAGTAAGCACCTGCTTATCCATCTCGATATCAAGACCTAATTTCTTATTCATTCTATAACGACCTACTTCACCTAAGTTGTAACGTTGGTCTGAGAAGAATAACTTATCTATAATACCACGTGCAGTTTCCTCATCTGGCGGTTCTGCATTACGTAATTGTCTATAGATATGCTCAACAGCTTCTTTTTCAGAATTTGTTGGATCCTTCTGTAATGTATTATGGATAATCGCATAATCTGCCTGCTGATTATCTTCTTTGTGAAGTAATACAGTTTTTGCTCCAGCCTCAAGAATTTCTTCTACGTGCTCTTTTTCAAGAACTGTATCACGATCAAGTACTATCTCGTTACGCTCGATAGATACTACTTCACCTGTATCTTCATCAACAAAATCCTCGTGCCAAGTGTTAAGAACACGTGCAGCAAGCTTGCGACCAAGATATTTTTTAAGTCCTGTTTTAGATACTTTAACCTCTTCTGCAAGATCAAATATCTCAAGGATATCTTTATCTCTTTCAAAACCGATAGCACGGAAAAGTGTAGTAACAGGTAATTTCTTTTTACGATCAATATAAGCATACATAACGCTATTAATATCTGTCGCAAATTCTATCCACGAACCTTTAAAAGGAATTACACGTGCAGAATATAATTTTGTTCCATTTGCGTGGAACGACTGTCCAAAGAATACCCCTGGAGAACGGTGTAATTGAGAAACAACAACACGCTCTGCGCCGTTGATCACAAATGTTCCGCTAGGAGTCATATATGGGATTGTACCAAGATATACATCTTGTACGATTGTTTCAAAATCTTCGTGTTCCTCGTCTGTACAGTATAATTTTAGACGTGCTTTTAACGGCACACTATAAGTAAGTCCACGCTCTATACACTCTTGTATAGAATATCTAGGTGGATCAACAAAATAATCTAAAAACTCGAGTACAAAGTTGTTACGAGTATCTGTAATTGGGAAGTTCTCCAGAAAAGTATTGTAAAGACCCTCATCACCTCTCTCATCAGACTTTGTTTCCAGCTGGAAGAAATCTTGGAAAGACTTTACTTGAATATCCAAAAAGTCTGGATAATCAGGTCTATTCTTTACCGATGAGAAACTGATTCTTTCTCCTTGTTTTGCATCTTGCATCATCAACGAACGGAATTTGATTAGAACTAAACTTGCCCCTTAGCAAGTCTAAAAAGATTTTATATTAACGACCGAAATCAAGAAAAAGTCGAGTTACAAAAAAAGGTAACTACTTTATACGACAAATGGTTTAGACCAAATTGCGCCTTTGACAGACACAACTAGTCTAAACCTTTATCTATTTATTATGGTAAGCTTACTTAAGCTCAACTTCTGCACCAGCTTCTTCTAACTGAGCTTTAAGTGCTTCTGCCTCATCTTTAGCAACACCTTCTTTAACTGGAGATGGAGCACCATCTACTAATCCTTTAGCGTCTTTAAGACCTAATCCAGTTAATTCTTTTACAAGCTTAACTACAGCAAGCTTAGAAGCTCCAGCAGCCTTAAGGATTACGTCAAATTCTGACTTCTCCTCAGCAGCGTCTCCACCACCAGCTCCACCAGCAGCAACAGCTACAGCTGCAGCAGCAGGCTCGATACCATACTCATCTTTTAAAATAGTAGCTAACTCGTTTACTTCTTTTACTGTAAGGTTAACTAATTGTTCTGCGAATTCTTTTAAATCTGCCATTTTCTATCGTTTTTGAAAATTGTAATTGTTATATAATAAATAATAGTGCGTACTGCTTAACCTTCCTTTTCAGAAAGGGTTTTGATAATACCAGCAAGGGTTCCTCCACTTGACTTAAGAGCGCTAACAACGTTCTTAGCAGGCGATTGAAGTAATCCAATGATGTCTCCAATAAGCTCCTCTCTTGATTTGATATTTACCAGGTTATCTAGTTGATCATCTCCAACGTAGATAGCTTCTTCTATAAATGCTCCTTTTAATAAAGGCTTCTCAGATTTCTTACGAAACTCCTTAATTACCTTTGCTGGTGCATTTCCAGTCTCAGAAAACATAATTGCAGTGTTCCCTTTTAAAACTTCAGGAAGTTCTGCAAAATCTTTGTCTGATGCTTCCATTGCTTTTGCAAGCAATGTGTTCTTAACTACAGATAAACTTACTCCTGCCTTGAAACAAGCACGACGTAAATTTGAAGTCGTCCCAGCATCTAGTCCAGAAATATCAGTAAGGTATATGTGAGCGTTCTCTCCTAACTGCGTAGTTAAATCTTGAATTACTATTGATTTTTCTTCTCTTGTCATAATCTAAAATTTAAACTAGTCAGTAGCAAAACGCTTAGTATCAACCTCTACAGAAGGGCTCATTGTACTTGACATAAAAATACTTTTTATGTAAACACCCTTTGCAGTTGTAGGCTTAAGCTTTACTAATGTTGTTATTAATTCTCTTGCGTTACCAGCAATTTTTTCTGCATCAAAAGATGCCTTACCTACAGAGGCGTGGATGATACCAGTCTTATCAACTTTAAAGTCAATTTTACCAGCTTTTACATCAGAAACTGCTTTTGCAATATCCATAGTTACTGTACCTGTCTTTGGGTTAGGCATTAGACCACGTGGTCCTAAGACACGTCCTAAAGGCCCTAATTTACCCATTACACTAGGCATTGTGATTATAACGTCTACATCTGTCCAACCACCTTTGATTTTCTCAAGGTACTCATCAAGACCTACGTAGTCTGCTCCTGCTGCCTCAGCTTCTCCCGCTTTATCCGGAGTAACAAGAGCTAGCACTTTTACGTCTTTACCTGTTCCGTGAGGAAGAGTTACCACGCCACGCACCATCTGGTTTGCTTTACGAGGATCTACATTAAGACGTACAGCAATATCTACAGAAGGGTCAAAGTTTACGTTACTTACTTCTTTGATTAAAGCAGAAGCTTCAGCTAGATTGTAGGTTTGACCCGCTTCAATCTTAGACTGATTTTCTTTTTGCTTTTTTGTTAATTTTGCCATTATTGTTTTCTTTTTAAGCTGTTAAGCTGGTGCATCTCCACCTTTAACCGTTATACCCATTGAACGAGCTGTACCTGCTACCATTTTCATTGCACTTTCTACAGTGAATGCATTAAGGTCAGGCATTTTGTCCTCTGCAATTGCACGTACTTGATCCCAAGTAACTTTTGCAACCTTCTTACGGTTTGGTTCACCAGATCCACTCTTTACTTTAGCTGCTTCCAATAGTTGAACTGCTGCAGGAGGAGTCTTGATTACAAAATCAAAAGATTTATCCTTATATACAGTTATCGCAACAGGAAGTACTTTACCAGCTTTATCTTGAGTTCTAGCATTAAACTGCTTACAGAACTCCATAATATTTACGCCGGCAGCACCTAAAGCAGGTCCTACTGGTGGAGAAGGGTTTGCGGCACCTCCTCGTACTTGTAACTTTACAACCTTACTTACTTCTTTTGCCATTTCTAAAAATTTAAACTGATCTGTTCATAAAGTGGAAGCAATAGAACAAAATCCAAAATATATTAATGTAACAATTAATTTCTTATACCTTTTCAACCTGCATATAGCTAAGCTCTAATGGTGTTTTTCTTCCAAAAATTTTCACCATCACCTCAAGCTTACGCTTTTCTTCATTTACTTTTTCAACAGTTCCATTAAAACCATTAAAAGGACCATCTATAACCTTGATAGTCTCACCTATAGTAAATGGTATTGCAACGCTGTCTTGTTTTACAGCAAGCTCATCTACCTTACCTAGCATACGGTTCACCTCCGCCTTTCTTAACGGCACAGGATCACCACCTTTCACTTCTCCTAAAAATCCTATAACACCATTAATAGACTTAATGATGTGAGGTATTTCTCCAGCTAGATTTGCTTTAACCATTATGTAACCTGGGAAGTAAACACGTTCTTTGTTTATTTTCTTACCGTTACGTATTTGAATAACCTTTTCTGTAGGAACTAAAACTTCCTCAATGTTATCTTCTAGACTTAATCGTGAAATTTCTTGCTCGATATATGCCTTAACTTTATTCTCTTGACCACTAACGGCCCTTACCACATACCACTGTTTGGTGCTGTTTGCTTTAGCCATATCGTCTTAATTAATTTGTTCCTACTATTTTATCAAAGTATAACTTAATTACATTGCTAAAAACAGTATCAACACCCCATATAGCTAAAGAAAATAGTATCGAAAACACAGCAACTACAACCATAAGACGCTGAGCCTCTGGAAGTGGTGTCCACGTTACGTGATTTTTCAATTCGTTATATGATTCTTGAACGTAATTAATTAATCCAGCCATAATAGTTATATCGTTTTAGAAGTAGATAAGATATCTAATAATCTTCTAGTAAATTCCAAAATTCTAATGAGCAAGACACATTGTGTAAATACTCATAAATTGCACGGGTTGAGAGACTCGAACTCACGACACCTGGTTTTGGAGACCAGTGCTCTACCAACTGAGCTAAACCCGTATCCGTAGGACTAACCTACTTGAGATAATTTTTACGCTTTCGCGAAAGCGCAATAACCTTCTCTTTAACAAAAGTCAAGGCGTTCTGAAAAAACAGAACACCTTTACTTTTATTTATTATCTAGATAAAATTAATCTAAAATCTCAGTAACCTGACCAGCTCCTACAGTTCTACCACCTTCACGTACTGCAAAACGAAGTCCGATGTTAAGTGCGATAGGCTGGATAAGCTCAACAGTAATAGTTAAGTTATCACCAGGCATTACCATCTCGATTCCATCAGGAAGACCGATGTTACCAGTTACGTCAGTTGTACGTACGTAAAACTGTGGACGGTAGTTATTGTGGAATGGAGTGTGACGTCCACCTTCTTCTTTCTTAAGGATATAAACCTCAGCTTTAAACTTAGCGTGTGGTGTTACAGATCCTGGCTTAACGATTACCATACCTCTAGAGATTTGAGACTTCTCAATACCTCTTAATAAGATACCAGCGTTATCTCCAGCCTCACCTCTATCAAGGATCTGACGGAACATCTCAATACCTGTAATAGTAGAAGTAAGTTTCTCAGCACCCATACCGATGATCTCAACAGGATCTCCAGTGTTTGCAATACCAGTTTCGATACGACCTGTAGCAACAGTTCCACGACCAGTAATAGAGAAGACATCCTCGATAGGCATTAGGAAATCTTTTTCAGTCTCACGTAATGGCTCTTCGATCCAAGAATCAACAGCAGCCATAAGCTCTAATACTGTATCAACCCATTTTTGCTCACCGTTTAACGCTCCAAGTGCAGAACCAGCTACAACAGGACCATTATCTCCATCATACTCGTAGAAAGAAAGAAGATCTCTGATCTCCATCTCTACAAGCTCAAGAAGCTCCTCATCATCAACCATATCTACTTTATTCATAAATACAACGATACGTGGAATACCTACCTGACGACCAAGAAGGATGTGCTCACGAGTTTGTGGCATAGGACCATCTGTAGCAGCAACCACAAGAATAGCACCATCCATTTGAGCAGCACCAGTTACCATATTCTTTACGTAATCGGCGTGACCTGGACAGTCAACGTGTGCGTAGTGACGGTTTTCAGTCGCATACTCAACGTGTGAAGAGTTAATTGTTATACCTCTTTCTTTTTCCTCAGGAGCATTATCAATTTGATCAAAAGCAGAAGCTTCTGAAAAACCAGCATCTGCCAATACTTTCGTAATCGCAGCAGTTAAAGTTGTTTTACCGTGATCTACGTGCCCGATAGTTCCAACATTTAAATGGGGTTTCGAACGATCATATGTTTCCTTTGCCATAATGTAATTATTTAATCTTAGTTATTATTAGTGTACTATTTACTAGTGATCGAGTCCCTTCTCATTTAAACACGAAAAGTGAGTGCGACCAGCACTCATTATTAATATTTTGTTTTGAGCCAACGACGGGAATTGAACCCGTGGCCTCTTCCTTACCAAGGAAACGCTCTACCCCTGAGCTACGTCGGCTGGTAAATTTACGCTTTCGCGAAAGCTCAACACCTCAAAGGCATTTAGAGCGGGAGACCAGGTTCGAACTGGCGACATTCAGCTTGGAAGGCTGACGCTCTACCAACTGAGCTACTCCCGCGTTTATAAACTCACCCCATATACATATAGAGTGAGATTAAAGGTGTGGGGAGAGCAGGATTCGAACCTGCGAAGTTAAAAACAACTGAGTTACAGTCAGTCCTCGTTGGCCGCTTGAGTATCTCCCCTATTTGTTATCAAATTTCAGTGCGCAAAACTAAGCAAATCTTTTTGATAATAAAACAATATTTTAAAGAACTTTTTAACTTTATTTTTAAGTTAAAAAAAGAGCCGATGGAGGGACTCGAACCCACGACCTGCTGATTACAAATCAGCTGCTCTAGCCAGCTGAGCTACATCGGCTTTTTACTAACCCATACTTCCCAAAAGAAGCATAAAAAAGTCCGCTATTTCTAACGGACTGCAAATGTAGGTAATTTTTATCCCTACCCAAACTTTTTTTTGAAAAAAAATTACATCACACGTGATCTTATTTTTTCTTTACGTTTTAAAAGTATTCTTTCCATAGACTGAACACACACATCTGTAGCCTCTTCGAAAGATTTTGCCATCTTTTTAACGATAAATTCATCACCAGGCACACTTACTAATAATTCTACAATTTTATTATTTGGCCTTTCATTAGGCTCTAGTTTTAGATAAACATCGGTATGAATAATCTTATCATAAAAATGTTCCAATTTTCCGACTTTCTTCTTTATAAAATTAGTGAGTTTGACATCTGCATCAAACTTTGGAGCTTCTACAGTTACTTTCATAAGAATATGGTTTAATTGGTTACACACAAAACACTCTCGTAGTGTTTCACATATTAAACGTTGTTCTTCTATTTTTTAGTGCGAGGATGGGCTTTTGAGTATACATCTTTAAGAGCCTTTATACTATTATGTGTATATACCTGTGTTGAGGCTAGACTCGCGTGACCCAAAAGCTCTTTTACAACGTTTAAATCTGCTCCTTGATTGAGAAGGTGAGTCGCAAAAGAATGTCTCAATATATGCGGGCTCGTCTTAAACTTATCAGAAGCCTCACTAAAATAGCGATTTATAATTCTGTACACAAGTGTACTATACACTTTTAACCCTTTTAAAGTAACAAGTAAAGGCTCACTATTACCAGACCGAGCCACCTGTGCTCGCTCAACCATATATCTCTCTAGGGTTGTTATTACTCCCGGTAGCAATGGTATAAAACGTTCTTTATCTCTTTTACCTTTTACTTTAAGTATTTTTTGAGAAAGGTCTACACTGCCTATAGTTAGACTAATAAGCTCTGCCCTCCTCATCCCAGTACCGTACAACAATTCTACTATAAGAAGATCGCGCAGTGAAGTAAAGTCTTGAGATTCTCTTAATTCCTCAAGTACAACAGCTACTTCTTTTTCGGAAAATGGAATTTGTACTCGTTTTGAAACCTTAAGAGATTTATGTTTTACAAGCGGCGATACTAAAATATCACCCGTTTTAAGTAAAAACTTATAATATGACTTAAGAGAAGATACCTTTCTATTTACACTCTGACTAGACAGTCCCGCATCAACCAGCGATATAATCCAGGCTCTTATCTGAGCATAAGCTACCTTAACTGGATCCCTTTCTCCATAATTGTTTTCTAAAAAGATAAAAAAACTTGTAACATCCTTCTCATAAGCAAGCACCGTATGCTTACTATAATTTTTCTCAAGATTGAGATATTCTAAGAATGGTTTAAGCGACATTATAAAAACAATATAAACTCACGATTAAATTACAAGCAATAAAAAACCGTTGTACTGTAAAGATACACTTTACAACACAACGGTTATATATGATTGAGAGAGGATGAGTCTCCCTGTTAATCCAGATCACGCTATACGTGACGACGGATTAATAAATACTAGATATTCTCTGCATCTCTCATTCCTTGAATGTATGATGCTTTTTGAATCTCACGTCTTCTTACTACAGAAGGCTTTGTAAACTGCTTGCGCTCTCTAAGATTACGCATAGTCTTTGTGCGATCAAATTTACGCTTAAAACGTTTAAGCGCTCTATCTATATTTTCTCCGTCTTTTACTGGTATAATTAACATAGTGGGACCTCCTTTCTTTAAATTCTTATTCGGTTTTCAGACTGCAAAGATACGCTTAAAAAGCAATCCCGCAACAGTAACCTTTATTTTTTTGAAATTTCTTCAGTTTTAGGCTTATAAGTCTTCTTATCGATAACCATTTTTGCAATGATTTCTCGTAAAATTTCAGATGTTCCCCCACCTATTGGACCTAGGCGACTATCACGTAACATACGTGCTAGCGGATATTCTTCCATATAACCGTAACCTCCTAACATCTGTAAACAATCATAAATTACCTCATCTGCAATTTTTGTTGCTGTAAGCTTAGACATTGTCGCTTCTTTTACAACATACTCGCCATTACCTAGACGATGAGCCACAGTATAATTAAAAGCTTTAGACATCTCCACCTCTGCAGTACGTTCTGCTAGTTTGTGACGTAATGCTTGAAACTTATCTATTGTAACTCCAAAAGCGGTACGCTCTTTCATATAACCTAACGCATACTCTATAGCATACTCTGCTCGAGCGTGTGCATTAATACCCATAATTAAACGTTCTGATGCAAAGTGCTGCATTATGTACCCAAAACCAGCATTCTCCTCCCCCATTAAATTTTCGGCAGGAACTTTTACATTATCAAAAGAAATCTCACCCGTATCTGATGCTCTCCAACCTAGTTTATCAAGTTTTGTAGCATTAATTCCAGGCATATCTCTATCTAAAAGGAATATACTCATACCCTTACCTCCTAGCTCTGGTGCCGTCTTTGCAGCAACCACTAGATAGTCTGAGTAAACACCATTTGTAATAAAGGTTTTTGAGCCATTAATAATATAGTGACCACCTTCTTTTACAGCTGTTGTGCGCATACCAGCCACATCACTTCCCCCAAAAGGTTCTGTAATACACAAACACCCTATTTTATCACCAGCGATACTAGGCGCAAGGTATTCAGATTTTATTCTAGTATCGCCCTCTGCATTAAGGTGCGTCATTGCTAGATAAGCGTGCGCCCATATAGCTGCTGCAAATCCTCCACTATTAATCTTCTGTAACTCCTCTAGTAGTATTACAGTATAAAAGAAATCAAGGTTCATCCCTCCATACTCTTCTGGATAAGCAATCCCGAAGAATCCCATATCTCCAAATTTCTTCCAGATAAAACGTTCTATCTGTCCAGTTTCTTCCCATTTGTCAATATGTGGGACTACTTCTTTTTGAAGAAAATCTTTTAAGCTTTCGCGAAAGAGGTTATGCTCCTCTGTAAAATACATATCTGTCATATTCTTATTTTTACCCCTGCTTACTGAAGATATCGCAGGTAATCATAGCACATTTTAATTTATTTGTAAATATAACGCTATTATGTCATATTTGAAGTCTGTCATACCGTCCAAATCTTTCAATTCTTCTAGTGAGTTAATTCCCTCTCTAAGCGTACGATAGTCTACTATTTCTTTTGCAAGATCAAAATTAAGCAATGGAACGGTAGAAAGGTCTGATGCTGTCGCGGTATTTACGTTTACAAAACGTATTTCTGGCTTATTTTTAACCGTATAATGATTAAGCACAAGTCTCTTTATAGATTTATCTACACCATAGACACTGTAAATCTGAAAATCTACTTGATAACCTCCCACCTTATCACGATGTCGTATAATAGCAGTAGCTGCATTTTCATCTACGCCCTCTATTGCAAGTAAATCTTCATAAGTTGAGCTATTGAGCATTCCTTTCTCTTCGGCGGTTTTCCACTTCTTCTTATAATTATTTTTCTTTTGTGGAGTCTTGCGTTGCTCTAGTAACCACTTAGGCCATTTAAAATAGGGAGATATTTGTGCCAGTAGTGAGTCTGATACTTTTGAGACTTGCTGAAACTCTTCTGTAGAGTTAAACCATTTTCCGCTTTCGCGAAAGCGTACTACTCTATCTATCTCTTCTGTGCTCATCCCGAGTTTATACCCATTATAATCTGTGAGTAATGTAGGGTTAAAAGGATAAATTCTAGGCTTTCTTCTTTCTAGTTCAATCGCTTTAAGCGAGTCTATTTCTTTTTGAAAAGCAAGCACACGAGCATCTTCTTGCAGTGGCGATACGGGTGAATCTGTAAGATTTTTACTAACAGCAATAACTCCTAGACACGCAAGACAAAGTATGGCAAAAAATAAAATCCCATTTCGCTTACGTCTGTCGTAAACAAAATGGGATTTAAATAGTCTCATTTTATATGATATTAGTCTATAGCTTGCTCCTTAAGCTTTATAGCATCAAGGTATCTTTTAAGCTGCTTTTTCACTACTGGGAATAAGAAGAAAAGACCTACCATATTAGGAAATACCATTGCAAATATCATTGCATCTGAGAATGCCCAGATTGAATTCATACTTGCAGAAGCTCCTACCACTACAAAGGTTAAGAATAATATTTTATATACAAGATCTGCTACTTTACCACGCCCGAAAAGGAATTTCCAAGATTGTAACCCGTAGTAAGACCAAGAAATCATAGTTGATACTGCAAATAGTACAACTGCTATCGTTAAGAACACGTTAGAATAAGGAATGTACTCTGCAAATGCCTTCGAAGTAATACCTGCACCCTCAAAAGATTCTCCACCTATTAATACTGCTCCTGTACCGTCTCCTCCATACTCAAAGAATCCTCCGAAATTGAAGATAATGATTACCAAGGCTGTCATAGAACAGATAAGTACTGTATCAATAAACGGCTCTAGTAATGCTACTAGACCTTCACTTGCAGAATATTTTGTGCGTACTGCAGAGTGTGCAATAGAAGCAGAACCTGCACCAGCCTCATTTGAAAAGGCAGCTCTTTTAAATCCAACTAGTAGTACTCCTATAAATCCACCTACACCAATTGCTGTAGGGTTAAAAGCTTCTTGCACTATAAGTGCTACAGCATCATCTATAAGACTAAAGTTACTAAAGATGATATATAAACAAGCAAGAACATACATAACTGCCATAAATGGTACCACCTTCTCAGTTACCTGAGCAATACGTTTTATACCACCTATAATGATAATACCTACTATAATTGCAAGAACAATACCTACTATAAAACCAGAGGCTGCACTTGTCATATTAAACATTTCTTTAAGTACAATGGTTGCCTGGTTAGATTGTGCAGCGTTACCTCCACCAAAAGATCCACCTATACAGAAGATTGCAAAAATTACAGCTGCTACTTTACCTATTGTTGCAAATCCTCTTGCTTTAAGCCCCTTAGTAAGGTAATACATAGGCCCTCCGTATACGGTACCATCTTCACCTACATCTCTGTATTGTACTCCTAGAGTACACTCTACAAATTTTGTAGACATCCCTAATAAACCACAAACTATCATCCAGAATGTTGCACCTGGTCCTCCTAATGCGATTGCTAGCGCAACCCCTGCAATGTTACCATTACCTACGGTACCAGAAACTGCTGTTGCCAGTGCCTGAAAGTGAGAAACTTCACCATCTGAACTTTCATCACGTATTGTGTCTACAATATCACCATCTACAGCGAGGTCGTCATCTATTTTTTCAATATGATTTTCAATGTCTACTTTAGTAAGATCTTGCCCTTGAGCGATACCATCTTCTCCATAAAGCTCTGTAGCCCCGTGTTTTTCAATATCTTCATATTTACCACGTACCGTCTGGATAGCTCTCCAGAAATATCTGATGTTAGGAAAACCAAAGTAAATTGTAAAAAATGCAGCACTTGCTACAAGTAATATAAGTACAAATGGAGTACCTGCTACCTCAAAAAATACGATAGAAGAAAAGAAATCTGAAACAGGCTGGAATGCTTGATCAATTTTTTGATCAATTCCTACTTCTTGGTTGTTTTGTGCAAATGAAATTAATGGAATAAATGCTGATAAAATGAATAGAAGATATTTCTTCATCATATGTATGTGTTTGGTTATAATAAAAATTCAGCTAGCAATATCTAAAAAAATGACCCTTATTCAAAGGAAAGTGTCTTAAAATAGTACACATTTACTAAATACCGAAAGTAGCGTGTAGCTTTTTGATTTGTTCAGGCCTTCCTATAACGATGAGTTTAGATTCTTTTTCTATCCTCATATCTGCTTCAGGGTTAACAATGTACTTGCCAGATGGAGATCTATATCCTATAATAGTACACCCAGTTCTGTACCGTAAATTAATTTCTTTAATAGTCGCTTCTTTACCATCTAGACATACTTGACTAAAACCTATTTCCTCAACATTTATACTATCCTCCTCTCCCACCACAGATAAGTTGTCTAAAAATTCAATAAGATCTGGAACAACCACCAGTGATGCCATATGGTCTCCACCTATGCGATCTGGCATAATCACATTATCTGCTCCAGCTAGTTTGAGCTTTTTTTGTGAAGTTTCTGCCGTTGCTCTACTTATAATTTTTAATGTACTATTAAGCTGCCTCGCACTTAATACAATAAAGAGATTATCTGCATCTTCAGGCAATGCACATAATAATGCAGATGCACGATCTATACCTGCTTTTTCAAGAATTTCATCTTCATTTGCATTACCATTTACAAAATGAATATTCTTATCAGATTCATATTTTTCAATAATATCTGTATCCATTTCAATCACAACAAACTGCTTGTTGTATGCCATTAATTTTTGAACAGCTTCTTGACCATTACGACCATAACCACACACTATAATGTGATCATTCATTTTATCTATTTCTTGTTGCACCTTTCTATGTATTAAATCATTGTAAGAACTTCTGCTCAATATATACTCAGAGATTACGGTAATAGCAAAACCTACAATTACTACACTAAGTAAAATAAGTATTATAGTAAAAATCTTTGCCTCTGGAGTAAGTGGCACCACTTCTCCAAAACCTACCGTGGTAATGGTTATAACCGTCATATACATAGCGTCTACCCAGCTATAGTCTGCAATAAACTTATATCCTAATACACCTATAGTTAAGGTAATTACAAGAAGTATAACAGCTAGATAAATCTTATGTTTAAATAGAGAGAATAGTCTCATAAATCAAAAACAGAGGTTCGTTTTGTATAAATGAGATCTTTAAGTTTAAGCCAGAAGGCTACAGTTAGGTACAATGCAAAACCTGCTCCCAGCGTTGCAAACGATACGTAAATAAAAAAAAGACGTACACTCTTTGCTCGCATACCTAACCTATCTGCAAGCCTCGATGAAACGTAAAAGCCACGTTTTTCAAAATAGTGTCGTATGTTGTAAACAAATTTTAGCATCGTGATACTTAAAAAAACTATTGTAACTAAAAGTGGATGTGCTGGCGATGGTTTTTGTTACGCTTTCGCGAAAGCGTAATTATACACCTCACGCTATAAGAGCCTAGTTTGCGACCTCGCTCATAAATTTAATTCTATACAGACGAAGCTCCTCATCTTCATATTCTCCATCAAACTCTTCCATAGCGACATCTATCTTATCTGTCTCTGCCTCCATAAAATAATCGTGTAACTCCTCTTGTTGATCTTCATCAAGGATGTCATTAATCCAGTAGTCTATATTAAGTCTGGTACCACTAAAAACTATGGCTTCCATCTCTTTAATAAAATCTGGCATTTCCTTACCCTTTGCAGAAGCAAGATCATCTAGCGGCAGTTTACGATCTACATTTTGTATAATATAAAGTTTAAGACCACTGTTTGCTCCTGTACTTTTAACAACAAGATCATCTGGACGAAGGATATCATTTTCCTCCACGTAAGTCTGTATGAGCTTTACAAAATCTTTTCCATACTTTTTTGCCTTTCCATCCCCTACACCGTGTACGTTACCAAGCTCTTGAATGGTAATAGGGTACTTTATAGCCATATCTTGCAATGATGGGTCTTGAAAAACTACAAATGGAGGTACATCGAGCTTTTTTGCAACCTTTTTACGCAAGTCACGTAGCATTTCCATCAGTTTTTTATCTGCACCGCCAGCTTTTTGGGCAGAGATAATTGTATTGTCTGCATCTACCCCAAAGGTATGATCATCTGTCATCATAAATGAAGATGGTTCTTCTATAAAGGAAAGACCTTTAGGTGTCATTTTTATCACACCATAGGTCTCTATATCTTTTTTAATATATCCCGCGACAATAGCTTGTCTTAATAGTGCAAACCAATATTCTTTTTTCTGGTCTTTACCTATTCCAAAGAATGCTTGCTCGTGTGTTTTATGAGAGGTGATGATTGCGTTTTCCTTACCCCTTAGCGTGAAGACTACTTCTTTACTCTTATAAATTTCTTTTGTGTCACGTATTACAGTAAGCACTTTTACAAGTTCATCTTTTGCTTCGTGCTTCTTTTTTGGGTTGCGCATATTATCATCCAGCATCCCACCTTCTCCAGTAGCGTTATCAAACTCTTCACCAAAATAGTGCAGAATGAACTTTCTTCTAGAAATACTTGTCTCTGCAAATGCGACTACTTCTTGCAATAGTGCGTGACCTATCTCCTGCTCTGCTACAGGTTTACCACTCATAAACTTCTCGAGCTTCTCAATATCCTTGTAGGCATAAAAAGCAAGGCAATGTCCCTCACCTCCATCGCGACCAGCACGACCTGTTTCTTGATAATAGCTCTCAATACTTTTAGGTATATCGTGATGAATCACAAAGCGCACGTCTGGCTTATCTATACCCATACCAAAGGCTATAGTTGCAACCACAACATCTACATCTTCCATTAAGAACATATCTTGATGTCTTGCTCTAGTCTTTGCATCTAGCCCCGCGTGATAAGGCACTGCTTTAAGACCATTAACTTGCAGCGTTTGTGCTAGCTCTTCTACGCGTTTACGTGCAAGACAATAGATTATGCCGCTCTTACCTTCATTTTGCTTTACAAAACGAATGATATCTGCATCTACTTGTGCTGTTTTAGGGCGCACTTCATAATAAAGGTTAGGTCTATTAAAGGAAGCTTTAAAAGTATTTGCGTTTGTTATTCCTAAGTTTTTAAGAATATCTTCTTGCACTTTTGGTGTGGCAGTAGCTGTTACAGCTATGATAGGGATATTATCACCTATTCTTCCTATAATCTTTCTAAGATTTCTATACTCAGGTCTAAAGTCGTGACCCCACTCTGAGATACAGTGTGCCTCGTCTATAGCCAGAAATGATATTTTCTGCTCACGTAAGAACTCTACATTTTCTTCTTTGGTAAGTGATTCTGGAGCAACATACAGCAGTTTTGTAACACCTCTTGCTATATCCTCTTTAACTGTTTTAATCTCTCCTTTAGTAAGAGAACTATTTAAAACGTGAGCAATGCCCTCATCTTGTGAGATACCGCGCAAGGCATCTACTTGATTTTTCATAAGAGCTATGAGAGGAGATACCACAATAGCGGTTCCCTCTGCTATAAGAGCTGGCAGTTGGTAACATAGTGATTTACCACCACCAGTAGGCATTATAACAAAGGTGTGGTTTCCTCCTACAATGCTTTTAATTACCTCTTCCTGCAAACCCTTAAACTGACCAAAGCCAAAATATTTCTTAAGTTCTTTGTGTAAGTCTATTTGTTCTGTCTTCATCTATTCAAATGCATTTTTACATACCTTTGTGTTTTCTAAAGATAGTAATTTCCCCACGTTAAACAAATCATAACAAAACCAAGTTTTGAACATTACTCAGCAAATCATTGCTAGCGCACAGAAAACCATTAACATAGAGCAAGCCGCCATTGCAAATCTATCGTCACTTATAGATGAAGAATTTGCTCAAGCAGTACAAGCTATTTACTCATCAAAGGGTAGAGTTGTTATTACAGGTATAGGTAAAAGCGCCATTATAGCTCAAAAAATAGTTGCAACACTTAACAGTACGGGTACTCCTGCACTATTTATGCACGCGGCAGATGCAATACACGGCGACCTAGGGAGTATACTTATAGATGATATTGTGATATGTATCTCAAAAAGCGGTACAACACCAGAGATTAAAGCCTTAGTCCCACTTATTAAGAAAACTGAGAATACACTCATTGCAATTACCTCAAATAAAACATCATTTTTAGGCAATGAGGCAGACTATGTTTTACACGCTTTTGTAAAGGAAGAGGCTTGCCCTAATAACCTTGCCCCTACTACAAGCACAACTGCACAGCTCGTTATAGGTGACGCAGTTGCTGTAGCACTACTAGATCTAAGAGGTTTTACAGAAAAAGACTTTGCAAAGTATCACCCAGGAGGTGCGCTAGGCAAGCGATTATATCTTACAGTACAAGATATATGTGCTACGCACCAAAATCCTGCAGTAACACCAGATGCAAGCATTAAAGAGGTTATCGTTGAAATCTCAAAAAAAAGACTAGGTGTAACCGCCGTCGTTCTAAACGGAGTTATCCAAGGAATAATCACAGACGGAGATCTACGTAGAATGCTTGCAAAAAACGACTCACTAGAAGGGCTTACAGCACAACAGATTATGAGCGAAAATCCAAAAACTGTAAATCACACAGCTATGGCAATCGCTGCAAAAGATATTCTAGAAGAACATAACATAAGCCAGCTACTGGTCGTAAAAGATGGGAACTATGCTGGCGTTGTACATATACACGACCTCATAAAAGAAGGAATTGCATAATGGCAAAAAAAGAAAAAAAACACCCAGATGAGATGTCCTTTCTGGATCATCTTGAAGAATTAAGATGGCATTTAATAAGAGCAACCCTAGCAGTAGTTATCATAGGTGTAGTCGCTTTTATTTTTAAGGGAACACTTTTCAAAATCATCTTTGGTCCACAAAGTCCTGACTTTGTTTCTTACGACATACTATGTGAGATATCACGCTTCTTTGGAGCCGAAAAAGGATGTATTGCAGATGGTGATATGGACTTTATTATACAGAGTAGAAAGGTTGCAGGACAGTTTAGCGCAGCTATATGGACCTCCATTATGGCGGGCGTTGTGATAGGTTTTCCATACATACTTTATGAATTTTGGAAATTTATCTCACCAGGCTTATATGAGAATGAGCGCAAATCTAGTAAGGGTTTTATAGTAGTTGCCTCATTACTTTTCTTTATGGGAGCAGCATTTGGATACTTTGTAGTAGCACCACTTTCTATAAACTTTCTTGCCACTTTTAAAATATCTGAAGCCGTTCAAAATGAATTTGACATAGACTCATTTATAGGGCTCGTGCGTGCATCTGTACTAGCTTCTGGTTTTATATTTGAACTACCTATCATTATGTATTTTTTAACTAAAATAGGCCTAGTTACACCAGAATTTTTAAAGAAAAACAGAAAGTATGCGCTTGTAATTGTATTAATTTTGGCGGCCATAATTACACCGCCAGATATATCAACACAAGTGATTGTTGCTATACCTATAATTATACTTTATGAGGTTAGTATTTTTATCTCAAGAGGTGTAATAAGAAGAGAAAAACGCCGACTCAAAAAAGCCGGTCTCGCATAAGGAACAGGCAAAAATTATTAATAATTAATCGTTGTACGCTTTCGCGAAAGCGTAAACCCCCACTTACATTATGAGTAACAATATAATAGACGACTTTAATAGTTATCGTTCAAAAATGAATGATAAAATACTCGCAGACAATAACAAAATTGTAAAGCGCATCTTTAACCTTGACACAAACGCTTTTACCGCAGGTGCTCTAGACAAAAAGACAAAAGAACTTTTAGGTCTTGTTGCCTCTACAGTGCTACGTTGTGATGACTGTGTAAAATATCACTTAGAGAGCTGCCACGACGAGGGCGTGACTAAAGAGGAGGTGATGGAAACACTTAGTATAGGTACTCTTGTAGGAGGAACTATAGTAATACCACACCTACGCCGTGCTTATGAGTACTGGGAAGCCCTAGATGAAAAGAAAGGAAATCAATAAGCATTTCTTTTTTGTTACAAAGATCTACAATGCTCGTTCTTAATGGGCGTTATAGATCTTTAAAATAAAGGCTTAAACAATACGTATATTTGTTATCTATGAAACTACGCGCAGAAAACTTAATGAAATCTTACAAAGGCCGAAAGGTTGTAAAAGGGATTTCTGTAGAGGTTAACCAAGGTGAAATTGTAGGGCTCTTAGGGCCTAATGGAGCCGGGAAGACTACGTCGTTTTATATGATAGTGGGTCTTGTAAAACCTAATGGCGGTAACATATACCTAGACCAGCAAGATATTACTAAATACCCTATGTATAAGAGAGCGCAAAACGGTATAGGCTACCTAGCGCAAGAAGCTTCTGTTTTTAGAAAACTGAGTATAGAAGATAATATACTAAGCGTTTTACAACTTACTAAACTGTCTAAAAAAGAGCAACTTCATAAGATGGAGGAGCTTATAGAAGAGTTTAGCTTAGGGCATATTCGTAAAAGCCGTGGTGACCTTTTATCTGGTGGAGAGCGTAGACGTACAGAAATTGCTAGAGCCCTTGCTACCTCACCATCTTTTATATTACTAGATGAGCCCTTTGCCGGTGTAGACCCGGTTGCTGTAGAAGATATACAGCGCATAGTTGCACAGCTCAAAAATAAAAATATAGGCATCCTTATCACAGATCACAATGTGCAAGAAACGCTGGCTATCACAGACCGCACTTACCTAATGTTTGAAGGAAGTATACTCAAACACGGAGAGCCAGAAGAACTCGCAGCAGATGAGATGGTGAGAAAAGTCTATCTAGGTCAGAACTTTGAACTAAGAAAAAAGAAGCTCTTTTAATTAAAGCTTACATACAATCTTATAATTAAGAGCACCCTCTATATATCTTGTTATGAAATATACTTATACTCTCATACTTGTAGTCCTATTTTCTGTTTTTTGTAAAGCACAAACACCTATTCCTTCTCAAGAGCAAGATACTCTGGGGATTTTAAAACTTGCTTTTTACGACACAAAGGTGATGCTTAAAGGTATAGGCCACGCATACACAAGCCCTCTGCGATGGAAAAAGGATGACTTTATTGTGGCAGGAGCCATTGTAGGTGGTACTGCACTCCTCTACTTTGTAGATGATGATGTAGAAAACTACTTTATAGATAGAAGAGAAGATATCCCTACGGTACTTGACGAAGCTGGAGAGCGACTAGGGAGCCCTCAAGTAGCTTATGGAATTACAGCCGGCACTTATCTTTTTGGGTTATTTACAAAAAATGAGAAAGTACGTCGTACTGGAGCTTTAATGACCTCATCTGCAGTGACTGCTGGATTACTACAAACACTTCTTAAAGCATCAACAGGAAGAAGTAGACCTACTAATGGTCAAGGTAAATTTAGCTTTAATCCTTATAGCGGCGAGGCTGGCTTTAGAGCATTCCCCTCTGGTCACACCATTCTTTCTGTAACAATGGCTCACGCAGTAGCAAAGCAATTTGATAATGTTTGGGTAAAGGTTGGCATTTATGCTATAGGCTCTATAGCTCCTTTACAAAGGTTATGGGGTGGAGCGCACTGGCTTACAGACGTAGCCCTTAGTGCAGCACTTAGTATTGTAATTGTAGATTCTATAGATAACTATATGAACAAAGCAAATGTATATCCCGACGGCTCTAAGAAAAACAATAGCATTTCTTGGAAATTTAATTTAGGCTTAGGTCGCGCCGGGCTTACTGGTACTTTCTAAATTAACTTACTGGTAAAGTTTCTTGCTTCTGTGCTTTTATAGTAAGCACAAGCATTGCTACCCTGCTTATCACAAAACATAACAATCCAAAAACGGTACATAGCAAGGCTACTTTGAGTCCTCCTGCCATCATAGGCTGTGAGATGTTTCCATTTCCCTCTATAGCATCAAAGGCGGTAATAAGACCTATAGTAGACCCGAGAAGCCCCCACATAAGTGCAAAAAGACTGAGATGACCTATGAGCTCTAGTGTATTTCTTACACGCTTTTTACCTACAAGTGCTAAAATAAATAAGACTACTACTGCAAGTAAAACAAGTAAAATAGGTACCATAAATAATGGCCCTCCTTCATTAATACGATCGATAATTTGTGACATAACTTTAGTTTTTAAGATTACTGTGATGTAAATCTAGAGAGATAAAACACTTCTTAATATTATTTGCGACGAGTACCAGTTTATACTTCCAATATAGCAATTTAAAATCCGTCAACGAATAACCACCAGCCTGTTAGGTTATTGACAGCATATAAAACGTTATTCATCTCAAAATAAATAAGGGCTATCATTTTTTTGTCATCTTTGTGAGATGCTTGCATCTTTGCTTAAAAAAACCATTTACTTCCCTATACATATTATACTATGGGTATTAGTATGGTTATTTTACATTTACTTTTTTAGCTATGCGGCAGATAATGATCAGTTTGTCATACACTTTGCAACTAGCCTCTTACCTATTACTATCGTAGTAACCTACATTATTGCTTATTATCTAATACCACATTTCCTTCTCAAAAAGAGATATATTGTTTTTACTGCATACCTATTATACACTGTAGTAGGCTCACTGTTTTTAATAATTATCATCACCTTCATAAACTTTATCTTCTTATCTAATTATGATATGAAGCAAATGCCCTTGCTCACGCGCAACTTTGTTTTTGTTTTCATACTCGTGTACCTCGTGGCTGGATTAGTCTCACTTGCACAACTCCTCAAATACAACTACAAGGCAATACATCGCAATAGTGTATTGGAAAATAAAATACTAGAAGGGCAATTACTACTTAAAGAAAAGGAACTCCATTACCTTAAAGAGCAAATACACCCACACTTTTTATTTAACACACTTAATACTATTTATGGAGCAGCCCTAAAAGAATCTAAGCACACTCCTGATCTCATTCTTAAATTATCTAATCTACTCGATTACTCACTTAATCAAATAAAGAAAAAGACCGTTGCCATATCTGAAGAGACTAGATATATAGATTCTTATATAGGTCTTGAGCAAGTGCGTTTTAAGGAGTCTCTAAGTGTCACTTTTACAAAAAACATACAGAGAGATATTCAAGTCCCGCCTATGTTATTTATCGCCTTTGTAGAAAATGCTTTTAAACACGGAGGACCTATAGATGAGTTCCTTATTATAAACATACATCTTGAGGTGGTAGATAAGCGATTACATTTTACAATAAAAAATACAGTAAAAGCTGCTCAAAACAACACGCTTAATCACGGTCTTGGGCTTAAAAACAGTAAAAAAAGACTTGATGTGCTTTACCCACAGAGATACACACTCACCAGTGAGCACAAAGACAACTGGTTTTACCTAGATGTAAACATTACATTAGATCAATGAGAACGTACAATGCAATCATAATAGACGACGAGCCTATGGCACGTGAGATTTTAGAAAGTCACCTTTCAAAAATTGAACAAATAAGCGTGAAAGCCTCTTGTAAAAATGCCGCACAGGGTTTTAGCGCTCTAAGTGCTCACGATGTGGACCTTGTATTTTTAGACATAAATATGTCAGAGGTTACAGGCCTTATGTTTGCCAGGGCAATACAAGGTAACACCAAGATTATTTTCACCACCGCTTACCGTGAGTATGCCATAGATGGTTTTGATCTTCAAGCAGTAGACTACCTACTTAAACCTATCTCACTAGAAAGATTAATGAAGGCCCTACAAAAATTTTATAACGAAGTAGAAAAGCCAGCACAAAAAACCATTACAGACACCTTTACCTTTTTTAGATCTGACCGTAAAATGGTGAAGGTAGACTTTGACAGTATTCTTTATATAGAAAGTCTAGGTGACTACCTAAAAATTCACACCAACGATGAGATAATTGTTACCCGCGAGACACTATCATCTGCTATAGAAAAATTGCCCACAAAACAATTCTTCAGAACCCACCGCTCATACGTGGTTGCTGTGCAAAAAATAGATAGCTACACAAATGACCACATCACTATAGATAAAACCGTTATCCCTATAAGTAGAAGCTATCGAGATACAACGCTTCAGTCATTAAGTTCTATAAAATAACGCAGTTTATTGCGTACCTTTGCAAGCCTTTAAAAGTCTTAACGACTGAGGTAAATATAATGTGTTGATTACGCTTTCGCGAAAGCGTAAAAGACCCCATTAAAAGGAGTACCGCATACTATGAAAACAGAATTAGAAAGACAATTAGAACAGATTGAAGCAATAGGTGATGATCACATAGGGACCAGTGCGGTTACCCCATTGCGTGCAGATGCTTTTGAAATGAGCAATGCAGATAAACTTGCAAGCATCCAGAAGGACGTCGCTCACATTATGGAAACCCTAGGGCTAGATATGACAGACGACAGCCTTAAAGGAACACCAAAACGTGTGGCAAAGATGTTTGTAAACGAGATATTTTCTGGTTTACATCCTGATAATAAGCCTAATGTTTCAGTATTTGATAATAATTACAAATACGGAGAGATGCTAGTTGAAAAAAACATCACAGTATACTCTACTTGTGAGCATCACTTACTACCTATAGTAGGTCGTGCACACGTAGCATACATCTCAAACGGAACCGTAGTAGGGCTTAGTAAAATGAACCGCATTGTAGACTACTATGCAAAGCGCCCTCAAGTACAAGAGCGACTCACTATGCAAATCGTGCAAGAATTACAACGTGCTATGGGCACAGAAGATGTAGCCTGCGTTATAGACGCAAAACACCTTTGTGTAAACAGCCGTGGTATACGTGATATAGAAAGTAGCACGGTAACTAGCGAGTTTGGCGGGAAGTTTAAAGAAGAAGCTACACGTAGAGAATTTTTAGACTACATCAAGCTAGACACAGATTTTTAAGAAGCTAAAGCTTGCTTATACATACCTATAAAAAAGCGGTTTCTTTTTAGTGACCGCTTTTTGAGTTTTACAATTAAGATATTTACCTTCGTTACACACATAAATAGCACATAAAATGCCTTTATACCAAGATCAAGAACTCACAGTTTACAACTCGCTTTCTGGAAAGAAAGAAATCTTCACACCTCTACTCGAGGGTTATGTAGGTATGTATGTGTGCGGTCCTACGGTATATAGTAATGTACACTTAGGTAATGTGCGCACCTTTATGAGTTTTGATATGATATTTAGGTATCTCAAACACTTAGGTTATAAAGTGCGCTATGTGCGTAATATTACAGATGCTGGTCACCTCACAGATGATGCAGATCAAGGAGAGGATAAGATTGCAAAAAAAGCAAGACTAGAGCAAATTGAGCCTATGGAAGTTGTACAGAAGTACACGCTAGACTTTCACGACATTCTCAATAAATTTAATTTCTTACCTCCTAGTATAGAACCTACAGCTACAGGTCACATCATAGAGCAAATAGAAATAATCAAAAAGATTATAGACAACGGGTATGCTTATGAGAAAAATGGCTCAGTATACTTTGATGTAATAAAATTTAATGAAGACCACGAGTATGGTAAACTTTCTGGCCGCAAGCTAGAAGATATGATTACAAACACTCGTGCCCTTAGTGCGCAAGATGAGAAGAATAATCCTCAAGATTTTGCACTTTGGAAAAAAGCCCAACCTGAGCACATAATGCGCTGGCCTAGCCCGTGGGGTGATGGCTTCCCAGGGTGGCACCTAGAGTGTACTGCAATGAGTACAAAATATCTAGGAGAACAGTTTGATATACACGGTGGTGGTATGGATCTTAAGTTCCCTCATCACGAGTGTGAGATTGCTCAAAACGAAGCTGCAATAGGTACAGAGCCTGTAAAGTACTGGCTACACGCAAATATGCTCACCCTTAACGGTCAGAAAATGGCAAAGAGTACTGGTAACAGTATCAATCCAGGTGAGATTTTTACTGGAGACAGTCCCCACTTAACAAAAGGATTTGCCCCTAGCGTTGCGAGGTTTTTTATCTTACAGAGTAGCTACCGCAGCATTATGGATTTCTCAAACGATGCATTACTAGCGAGTGAAAAAGGTTTTAACAGACTAATGGAAGCGCTCAAAATTGCAAAAAATCTAGACACATCTAAAGAAAGTAGCTTTAATGTAAACGACTGGAAGGCGTCTTGCTACGCCGCGATGAATGACGATTTTAACACTCCGATACTCATTGCACATCTTTTTGATGCAGTAAAGCAAATACACCTTATTAAAGACGGAAAAGCAACCATCACTGTAAGTGATCTTAAGTTATTACTCGAGACGATTAATGCTTTCGTTTTTGACGTACTTGGACTTGAAGACCATAACGCTTTCGCGAAAGCGGACGACTCAAAATTAAGTGGCACCGTAGAGCTACTTATAAAACTTCGTAAAGAAGCACGCGAAAACAAAGATTTTGCACTAAGCGACAAAATACGAGATGAACTTATAGAGCTAGGAATTCAATTGAAAGATGGTCGTGAGGGTACTACCTTTACCGTAAATTAATGGCTTCTGCAAAGAAAATAGCAATTGCTCCCTTTTTAGGAATCATCTGGTTTTACCAAAAATTTATCTCCTCGTGGACACCAAGCACCTGCCGCTACTCACCCACTTGCTCTCATTACACCAAGACAGCTTTACAAAGGCACGGACTTTTAACAGGTGGAAAGCTGGCATTAAAACGTATTTTATCTTGCCATCCTTGGGGTGGCCAAGGTTATGATCCCGTGCCAGAAAAAGAACCCTTAAATAATGACTAAAGCTTTTTACTATCTGCCATTAAGGTTTTAACTTGCTGTCCATAACTATAAACACAGCGTCATAAGTATGGTGCTAGAAAGATCAAAATAGAAAATATGTTTGCACTCAAATTTACTTGGAACCCAGTATCTGGATTAGATTTAGGTTTTATCACCATTCATTTTTACAGTTTGATGTTTGTAGTGGCATTCTCACTAGGTTTTTACCTAATGAAAAAGATGTTCATACGTGAGGAGGTTGCTATAGAAAAATTAGATAGTCTTTTTATCTACGCAGTTGTTTCTATACTTCTTGGAGCGCGGTTAGGTCACGTATTTTTTTATCAAACAGAACTTTTATGGGGAGACCCGCTATCTGTAATACTTCCGTTTAGGTTTGTGCCAGAGTTTGAGTTTACAGGTTTTAGAGGCCTTGCCAGTCACGGTGCTGCCATCGCGACTATATTTGGCCTTTATTTATACAATAAAAAAATCTTACATAAATCTGTGCTATGGATTTTAGACCGCGTAGTTATTACCTGCGCATCTGGAGCTATTTTTGTGCGCATAGGTAACTTTTTAAACTCAGAAATGGTGGGTAAAATTACAGATGGTCCACTAGGAATACAGTTTGTACAAGATGAGATTTCTGAGCGACGTGCTGTAAGCCTTACAAACATACAAAACCCAAAAAAGGCATATCAAGCCCTTACAGAAGATCCACAATTTGCCGAAATAATAAGTAGTATTCCTTACCGATACCCGGGGCAACTTATGGAAGCATTTGGCTATGTATTTGTATTTATCATATTATACCTTCTATACTGGAAAACCGAAGCGCGTAAAAAACCTGGATTCTTGTTTGGATTATTTCTACTTCTTCTTATGACAGTGCGCCTTGTGGTCGAAAACTTCAAGAGAGAACAAGTAGAAGGTAGAGAAGACTGGATCTTAAATCTTAATACCGGTCAAGTACTTAGCATACCTTTTATATTAATAGGTATCTACTTTGTTATTACTGCTTTTACTAAAAAACCTATTAATGAAACTAATTAAACCCTTTACGCTATCACTCGCAGCCTTATTAACATTAAGTAGTTGTAATAATACTAGTGGCTCTGATAAAGTAATAACTATGGAGACTCCTGCATTTAATAAAGAGGGAGAATTATCACTATACAAAGCTTCTGGAAAACTTATAAGAACAATAGATGTAGAAGTAGCAGATACTGCCTTTGAGCAAGAAACAGATCTCAAAAATAGAGGCCTTTTAAAAGCCCATCAAGGTATGTTATTCTTGTATCCTGAAGAAGATTTACGTGGGTACTTTATGAAAGACATACGCTACCCGCTAGATATTATATTTATAAACGGAGATAATAGAATCGTGAGCTTTGCAGAGAATACAACCCCTCTAGATGATAGTACATTTTTACCCTCACAAGTACCAGCACAACTCGTATTAAAAATAAATGGAGGTCTGTCTGAAGAATGGGTTATAGAAGTAGGCGACTATGTAGAGTGGAAATTTACTAACTAATACGATTTTAATACCCCGTAGTTACAATAAAGTGCTAGTTTAAAATAAACCACATAACAAATCCTCCTATCAAACTTTTGATAGGAGGATTTACTTTTTGTGCTCGCTTATGTTGATAAAGCACAAAAAACCCGTCTCAATAAATGAAACGGGTTTTGAACTATCTTAAAGTAAAGCTTATTTCTTAGCTAAGAAATCGCTTACTTGATCTGGAGACATTACTGACTCAACAAAAGTGTAAGCTCCAGTTTTTGGAGATTTTACCATTTTGATCGCTTTAGTTAAACGCTTTGATCCTGTCTGTAACGATGCAACTGATTTCTTTGCCATAACTTATTTGATTTCTTTATGAACAGTCATCTTCTTAAGTACGTTGTTGAATTTCTTCAACTCCATACGGTCAGGTGTGTTCTTTTTATTTTTTGTCGTGATGTATCTTGACGTTCCTGGTTGACCAGTCGCTTTGTGCTCTGTGCACTCTAAGATTACTTGTACTCTATTCCCTTTCTTTGCCATCTCGGTTTACTTTATGGGATTATTTAGTTAAGAATCCGTTTGCGCGAGCCTCTTTAACAACCGCGTCGATTCCTTTCTTATTGATATTTTTTAATGCAGATGCAGACACTTTCAAAGTGATCCACTTATCCTCTGCTGGAAGGTAAAAACGTTTTTTCATAAGATTCACGTTAAATTTACGCTTCGTCTTATTCATCGCGTGGGAAACATTGTTTCCTACCATTGCTTTTTTACCTGTAAGCTCACAAACTCTAGACATTCCTAAAACTTTAAATAGTTATTTCAAAACAGGGTGCAAAAATACGTAATTTTATAGGTCACTACAAAACTTATTTCTAGTTTTTTCCTGTTAATTTATTTTATGGCTCTTATTTTCTACAACAGAGCCCTCTAATTTATATAATAGAAGGGTTTTTATCACGCTTTCGCGAAAGCGCACCAAAAAACATTTTACCCCTCCTTACGTATCACATCTCTTAATAGCTCAAGTGCTTTATTAACACTCTTACCTATTACTCTCTTGCGGTGATTACCCATCATAAAGTGATGTGCAGTAACTCCTTTATCTGTGGCGATACCTATGTATACTGTACCTACCTCTGCATCACTATCACCCTTAGAAGGTCCAGCATTACCAGTGGTAGATATACCTATGTCTGATTTATAGAGACGCTTTGCGTTTACCGCCATTTGTGACGCAACCTCTGCACTTACTACAGAATGCTTGTTTATAACTGCAGGGTCTACGCCTAGTATATCAATTTTAGACTGTGTAGCATAGGTCACTAGGCTTCCTTTAAGATATTGAGATGCGCCACCGTGCTTTGTAAAACGCTCTACCATTTGACCTCCAGTACAGCTCTCTGCAATGGCTAATGTTTTATTATGATCTACAAGCAGTTTTGCAACAACTTCTTCTAGCTCTCCATCACTTTCAAACCCTACAAAAATATCGTCTATTAGTGGCAAAAGCTTTTGGGTCTGGATAGCCATTTCTTTTTCAAGCACATCTTGTTCTGGTCCAGATGTAGACAGACGTAAGCGCACTCTACCTAGTGAAGGTAAGTAGGCTAGCTTTATAGTAGCGGGCAGCTCATTTTCAAAAGCTTCTATACGCTCTGCGATAGCACTCTCTCCCATTCCATAGGTCAAGAAGGTTTTATGAAGTATGTAGGGTAACTTAAACTGCTCTTGAAGTCTTGGTAGTACTTCGTTTTCCATAAGCCCCTTCATTTCATAAGGGACTCCTGGCATTGAGATAAAGACGGTGTCTTTATCTTCAATCCACATACCAGGTGCTGTACCAAATTTATTTACAAGGATTTGTGCCTTACTAGGTACTAGTGCTTGTGTCTTATTTGCTTCAAGCATCGGTTTTTTTACATACTCCTTAAACAAGTATGTCACGTGATCAAGCACACTCTGATCAAGTAGTAGCTCATCGCTGAAGTATTCACAAAGCGTATGCTTTGTAATATCATCTTTTGTAGGACCTAGTCCCCCTGTGATTATAACAAGGTCTGTACGACTTTGTGCTGCCGCAAAAGCTTCTAAAAGATGTGCCTTATCATCTTGTATAGACGTAATCTGATATACAGAAACCCCTATTTTATTAAGAACAGAAGATATGTATGCACTATTAGTATCTACAATCTGGCCTATGAGTATCTCATCGCCTATTGTAATTATTTCTGCTTTCATCTAGAAGTCTTCTTGTAGCTCTGCAATTACTGTAGTAAGGGTATTTGTGATATCATCTAGCTTAGTCTGTATGGCAGATGTAGGCTTATTTGTATCACTCCACTTCTCCATTGCCTTAATTTGGTCTAAAAGATCTATACCAAACATATCTAAATTAGGTTTCATCTTATGCGCAAACTGATATGCCATTTTATGGTTTACATTCTCAATAGCATTTTGCATAGACTCAAGATCTGGCGGTATTTCTTGTAAGAAAGTTGAAACAATGACTGCTACAAAATCTTCATCACCACCGGCGATCTCTCTTACTTTTTCTAGATTGTAATGTCTTGACATATTATTTTACGTTTATTGAGAACATCTCTGTATCTCCTATAAATCCTTTTAACTTATCGTTTTCTTCTACGCGTGCAACGCCAGCTGGCGTACCTGTAAATATAATATCTCCTATCTTAAGTGTAAAATATTGAGAGACATAGCTTATTAAAGCATCAATTTTCCAGAGCATCTCCTTTGTAGAACCCTGCTGCACAACCTCTCCATTAGACTCTAGTCTAAATGAGATATCATCTACACTCTCAAAGTCTGATACTGGCAACCATTTGGTCCCTATAACCGCCGCACCATCAAATCCCTTTGCTTTTTCCCAAGGCAACCCTTTTTCCTTAAGCTGCGCTTGTAGATCTCTAGCGGTAAAATCTATACCGAGACCTATCTCATCATAATAGGTAGCAGCAAACTTCTCATCTATATGCTTTCCTATCTTTTTAATCTTAACAAGCACCTCAACTTCGTGATGCACATCATTAGAAAATGGTGGGATCACAAAGGGGTGTTTACTTAATAATATAGAAGAATCTGGCTTCAAAAAAACAACCGGATGCTCTGGTCTTTCATTATCTAACTCTTCTATATGCTTTGCATAATTGCGACCTATACAAATAAGTTTCATAAATTATCCTTTAGTATTAAGCTTACGTAGTTTTATTGCTGTAAGCACCTTCTTGGTATATAATGGAAAGTCTGCATTTTGAATCCACCCAAAATATCCTGGCTCTTTCTCTAGCACTTCTTCTACCTTCTTACCCTTGTGTTTTCCAAATGTAAAAATCTCTACATGATCCTTATCATACCCTATAAAACCAGCAAAATCTGCATTTCTTTTACGCGTACTAAAATCGCCTAAAAATTTCATATCGTTCTCCAGCTCATCATATCTATCTAGCTGAGATTTTAAAACCTCATAGGTTGCCCAGGTATCTGCAGATGCGCTGTGTGCATTAGTCAGATCCTTATCACAATAAAACTTGTATGCTGCAACTAGTGTGCGCTGCTCCATTTTATGAAAAATGTTTTGCACGTCTATCGCGTTGCGATTTTTCATATCAAAGTCTATGCCTGATCGCAGTAGCTCCTCAACAAGAAGCGGTATATCAAATCTGTTTGAATTAAAACCAGCAAGATCTGAGTCTTTTATAATATCATAAATCTCCTTTGCTCGCTCTGCAAAGGTAGGCTTGTCTGCCACATCTGCATCACTTATACCGTGTACTGCAGTCGTTACTGCTGGAATAGGCACCGTAGGATTTATACGCTCTGTAAACTCCTCCTCTCTTCCATCTGGAAAAACTTTAAGGATAGATATCTCTACAATCCTATCTTTTGCGACATTAACACCTGTGGTCTCAAGGTCAAAAAAACAAATGGGTCTTGTTATATTTAATTGCATTTCACAAAAATACTTGTTTATAATTACAATATTTAAACCTCTAACTATTAAAAATTTCAGAAATGTTATCTTGGTATAAGATTTGATTTCATTCTGTTATGAATATAAAATACTTAAGTCTCGTTGTTATTTTTTTCGCTTTCGCGAAAGTTTCCTTTGCCCAAACCTCGGCCTTTACTACCAAAGATGTAATAGGGACCTACACAAATGACTACAGAAAAGCGCTCATCACAAACCCCGAAGTGACTAGCCTACCTGTGCAATGGCAACTTATACTATCGCCAGATGGAACTTTTGAATACCACAACTCAAGACAATTAAAAGGACAGCCAGAAGAGCATTGGTATGCAAGAGGGCAATGGACTCTTAAAGGTAAAATAGTGTCATTTACAAGCTCACCACAAGATATAGATGATAAGTACACCATAAATCTAAACGGTTCAAAGGCGCGATTTTTTAAAAAATCACCACGCAATAACTCACCAAAACCTCAACCTACCTACATTCAGTTTTTCAAATCTGACTATGCAGTAACCAATAGCTTAAAACTTCACAAAACCAATGAATAGATTAAAACTTATATACACCGTCTTACTTACTGTGAGTATGGTATTTTTCGCGAAAGCGCAAAACACCTCCACCCCAGATGTAGAGCTCATAGAAGAAAAGCAGCCTAAGCGATGGCTTCTTTATGCCCAAAATAATACAGATCAAGAACAAGAAGCTTTTCTCATTGTACAGGGCGAAGGCTTTAGACGTAGTGCAGATAGACCGGTTATAAAAAAAATACCGCCTAATGAAAAGGTACTTATGATCACGCTAATACCGCTAAGAGGTGCCACACCTACCTATACCAAGATATTTAACTACAACAATAAGCTACAATCTATAAGCAAGCGCAATGGAGAAGACGACGAAGCTTATGTAAACATACTCCCTATTATAGCAAGTGAGTTTACGGTCTTTACAAAAGATAACTGTGACAAATGTGAAGTGCTTATTAATTACCTAAATGACAACCACCTTAAATACCGAACTCTCGTTGTATCAAAACATAAAAAAGTAGCAGATTTTATGTTTCAACATCTTAAAAGTGATGGCCACAATGGTGGTAAAGTAGGTTTACCCGTTATTATGCACAAAGGTAAAAAGAGCTATGATATAGAAGATATAGATGCTTTTATAAATAGTTATGACTGGAGCACCTTAGAATAGAAAACGACAAGTGATCTTATAAAAAAAGCGCAACCTGAGGTTGCGCTTTTTTTAATTATTGAGATAAGAGACTATTATATCTCTCTATTTACATCAAAGTTTTCTAAGTACTCTGCTACTCTCTTTACAAACTGACCTCCTAGCGCCCCATTTACCACGCGGTGATCATAAGAGTGAGATAAGAACATCTTCATACGTATACCTATAAAGTCCCCATCTGGCGTTTCTATCACTGCAGGTACTTTGCGTATAGCTCCAAGAGCAAGTATAGCAACTTGTGGCTGATTTATAATAGGTGTTCCCATTATAGATCCAAAGGTACCTACGTTAGTCACAGTATATGTCCCTCCGGCTGTATCGTCTGGTTTTAACTTACCATCACGAGCTCTACCAGCAAGATCATTTACAGATTTTGCCATTCCTACAAGGTTAAGCTGGTCTGCATTCTTTATAACCGGTACAATAAGGTTACCATCTGGTAAAGCTGCCGCCATACCTAGGTTTATATTTTTACGTTTTATAATACGATCACCATCTACTGCAATGTTTATGAGTGGGTAATCACGTATTGCTTTTGCCACTGCCTCCATAAATATAGGAGTAAATGTAAGGTTCTCACCTTCCTTCTTTGCAAATGCATCTTTATTCTTCTTACGCCAGTTCCAGATATTAGTTACGTCTGCCTCAATAAATGATTGTACGTGAGCACTGGTCTGCACAGATGCTACCATATGGTGCGATATGAGTTTACCCATACGAGTCATCTCTATCACTTCATCTTCACCATTTACACTTACTGGAGCGGCTTTTTTGGCTGGTGCGCTTTTTTGTGCTGGCTGCGGCTTAACAGCTTGTGCTGCTGGAGCGGCTTTTTGAGTACCGCGCTTTGCAAGGTATGACACCATATCATCCTTAGTCACACGACCATCCTTACCAGATCCTTGTATTGCATCAAGTTCAGACTGAGAGATTCCTTCTTGCTTTGCCATATTACGCACAAGCGGCGAGTAAAATCTATCTCCTGAACTTACTGGTGCTGCTACCGCATCTTGGGCTGCTGTTACCGTTTGAGCAACGGCCGCTGCCTCGGCAGGAGCTTCTTCTACAACCTCTTGTACAGTAGTCTCTGTAGTTGCTGCATCACCACCTTCACCATCTGTTTCTATAATAGCTATGGTTTGTCCCACTTCTATCACAGCATCTACATCAAAAAGTTTTTCGACTAGCACTCCGTCTACTTCACTAGGCACTTCACTATCTACCTTATCTGTTGCGATCTCAAGTACAGGCTCGTCTGCCTCTATGACATCTCCTACTTCTTTTAACCACGATGTAAGCGTTGCTTCTGCAACACTCTCTCCCATTTTTGGTAGCTTTAATTCAAATCTTGCCATATTCGTAAAATGTAGCTGTTTTCAATTGTTATTTTTACAAAAATAGTAATTTATTCAGTTTTATGGTGAGAATTAATCACTATTCTATTTGAAACGTGATTACCTCTCCTCTTCCTTCACTACTATTACTGCCTATCGCAAAAGTACTCTTTTTAGGTATTAGTTTATAAGAAACACCACTACTGGCGTGTGTTATAATTTCCTTAATTATTTTCTCATAGCCCGTATGCTGGGCATCAAAGAGTATTTCTTGCCCCTTCTTTGTTGCAGATAGCTTGTTTTGGGTCACTACCGTCTTATTGACACTTTGTGACAATTTTCTCTTCAGGTCATCATTATTAGACAGCAGTATATACTCTTTAATTTTTTGATGATCTTTTATGACCGTCTGGTTTTTAAAATGAGTAATCCAAGACTTGGCTTTTGCAACGCCTAAACCTAGACGTACTAGGGTTTGTTGTAATACATTTTTATACAAATGCTTATCGTAGAACAACTGCATTGCTCCATAAAAACGCTTTCTATAACGTTTATCTTTTACAGTACTTTCTCCCTTAAAGTGTATAATAGCAGTATCCCCAAGGTAATAATTTACATAACCCGCTTGCAATACGGTATACGAGAGGTCTATATCTTCACCATACATAAAATAACGCTCGTCAAAACCGCCTACCTCTGTATAAACTGTGCGAGGCATAAACATAAAAGCACCTACAAGTACAGATACTTTTCCAGTTTGAGTATTTTTAAGGTGTGAAGCATAATAATGTCTAGCATCACCTATCATCTTATTGAGCGATACTTTAAGTGTAGGGACGTTTCTTTTACTTTCTGGTAAAAATCTACCGGTTCCGTCCACCAGTTTTACTCCTATGATGCCTAACTTTTGTTGCGCTTTCGCGAAAGCGTATACATCATTAAACGTGTTTTCACCCACTACCGTATCTGGATTGAGAATACAGACATACTCGCCTTGAGCTACAGCTACACCTTGATTATTTGCTTTAGAAAACCCTACATTATCTTTATTTGCAATAAGAATAACTTGAGGAAACAGGTCTCTTACCATTGCCGCACTACCATCAATAGATGCATTATCTACGACTATAATCTCTGCATCTAGATTTTGTATGCTAGCAGTAACACTATCTAAACAGAGATGTAGATAGTCTTTTACATTATAGTTTACAATGACAATAGATAATTGCAAGCAGGATTTTTTAAAGTGAGTATTCTATAAACTTTCTAACTCTTTAAGGAATTTTCGAAAGGTATGCGATGTAAGATACTTCTTCCTAGGGTAACCTCATCTGCATACTCAAGTTCATCACCTACAGAAATACCACGGGCAATAGTAGAGGCCTTAATGTCATAAGCTTCCAGTTGTCTGTAAATATAAAAGTTTGTAGTATCCCCTTCCATCGTGGAGCTCAATGCAAATATCACCTCCTTTACCTCTCCGCTTTTTGCCTTGTCTATGAGGGAGTAAATATTAAGATCTTGTGGACCTACACCATCCAGCGGACTAATCTTTCCGCCCAGCACGTGGTACAAACCACGATACTGGCTTGTATTTTCAATAGCCATCACGTCTCTTACATCTTCTACCACACAAACTAATGATGCATCCCTATTAGGGTTAGCACAAATCTCGCATAACTCTACATCAGATATATTATGGCATTTTTTACAAAACTTGATGGTGTCTCGCATCGTGTTAAGTGCCTCAGTAAGATGGTGCGTCTGGCTCTCTGGCTGCCTTAATAAATGCAGCACAAGTCGCAAGGCTGTGCGCTTACCAACTCCCGGGAGTTGAGACATCTCATAGACTGCGTTTTCAAGAAGTTTTGAAGAGAATTCCATAGGTTACAAAGATACTTCTTTAGAAAATAAGTAGTAGGCTCGGGACAATAGCCGTCCTTTAATTTTTATCCTCTAGTAATGGCACAAATCTAAACTCTCCATACTCTTTCTTTTCAAAAGAGGTTGCAGAGGTTCTTATATAGCGATGCATTATTTGCGGGTCGTCGCCTACGGGTATCACAAGCTTTCCTCCTATCTTGAGTTGTGCCAGTAATGGTTTAGGTACAAATGGTGCTCCGGCAGTTACAATAATGCTATCAAAAGGTGCATATTCTGGTAATCCTTTATAGCCATCTCCAAAACTTAGATAACGAGGTCTGTATCCCAGCTTTGTGAGAAATAATTTTGTCTTTTTATATAACTCCTGCTGGCGCTCTATAGAATATACTTTTGCACCAAGCTCACACAATACCGCTGTTTGGTACCCGCTACCCGTACCTATTTCTAGTACATTGTGTCCTTTTTCTATCTCTAGCAACTCACTCTGAAAAGCTACCGTATAAGGCTGAGAGATGGTTTGATCTGCCGCAATAGGAAACGCTTTATCTTGGTAAGCGTGATGCTCAAAACTGCTATCCATAAAAAAGTGACGTGGTATTTTACCTATAGCCTTAAGTACTAGACTATTTGTAATGCCCTTATCTTTTAATATTTGTACGAGTTGGCGGCGTTTTCCTTGGTGGCGAGTAGTGTCTTTCATCGGTTACTAAAATAGTTTTTTTACAATAAAACTCACTCTCAATCATAAATGATTTATCAAGAGCACCCAATTTTATTTTCAAAATCAATGCTACCAGCTGCTTACTTAAAATCTTCACACCCTAAAATCAGGACATCATAAAAGCAACTAAAAACCTTATTTTTGTAAAAAACAATATACTATGCTCAAAGCTGGCGTTCTAGGTGCAGGCCACTTAGGAAAAATACACTTAAAACTTCTTAAACTATCAGAAAACTATGAACTGGTAGGCTTTTATGACACCTCAAAAGAGGTACGTGACGCCATATCAACAGAGTTTGGCTACGTAGCATTTGATAGCGAAGAAGCACTTATAGACGCCTGTGATATGGTAGATGTTGTAACGCCAACAACATATCACTTCACAAGTGCCGAAAAAGTAATTAAAGCTGGTAAACATCTCTTTATAGAAAAACCTATCACAAGTACGGTAGAAGAAGCAGAGCAATTACTCGCCCTGGCAATGGAGCATAATGTGCTAGGACAGGTAGGTCAAGTAGAGCGTTTTAACCCAGCATTTATGGCGGTAAATGAAGGTATAAAGAGCCCTATGTTTATAGAAGCGCATAGACTTGCAGAATTTAACCCTAGAGGTACAGATGTGCCTGTTGTGTTAGACCTTATGATACACGACATAGATGCAATATTAAGCGTTGTACAAAGCCCTGTAAAAAGTGTAAACGCTAGCGGTGTCTCTGTTATATCTGAAACACCAGATATTGCAAACGCACGCATCGAGTTTGAAAACGGCTGTGTGGCAAACCTCACTTCTAGCCGCATCTCTATGAAAAATATGCGCAAGGCTCGTTTCTTTCAAAAAGACGCCTACATCTCTGTAGACTTTTTAGAGAAAAAAGTAGAAGTTGTAAAAATGAAGGATGCACCAGAAAATCCAGATGATTTTGCGATGATTCTTCAAAATGCAGAGGGGCTCAAAAAGCAAATATATTTTGACAATCCAGAGGTACCTAGCAATAATGCAATACTTGATGAGCTAGACGCTTTCGCGAAAGCAATAAAAAACAACACCACTCCTATCGTCTCACTTGAGGCAGGTACAGAGGCACTGCGCGTAGCCAAAATGATTATCGCAGATTTTTAAACACACATATTCAAACACACACCCTTTCCCACTGGGGAAAGACACTAAGCATCACAATTATGAAAAACATAGCAGTTATAGGAGCAGGAACAATGGGTAATGGTATTGCTCACACTTTTGCTCAAAGCGGTTACAAAGTACAGCTTGTAGACATCTCACAAGAATCACTAGATAGAGGGATGAACACCATCTCAAAAAACCTAGATAGAATGGTTGCAAAAGAGCGTATCACTGCCATAGAAAAGCAACAAACGCTAGATAATATCACCACTTTTACTAACCTAGAAGAAGGTGTAGAATATGCTGGACTTGTAGTAGAGGCTGCTACAGAAAACGTAGATCTTAAACTCAGAATTTTTGAATCACTAGATGAAGCTACTGGTGATGACTGTATCCTTGCCACAAATACCTCTTCTATCTCAATCACACAGATTGCGGCAGTCACAAAAAGACCTGAACTCGTTATAGGGATGCATTTTATGAACCCTGTGCCTATTATGAAGCTTGTTGAAATCATAAGAGGATACTCTACTAGTGATGCAACTACGCAAACTATTATGGAGCTTTCTGAAAAGCTAGGCAAGGTACCTGTAGAGGTAAATGACTATCCAGGTTTTGTAGCAAACCGCATCCTTATGCCTATGATTAATGAGGCTATTGAGACTTTATATAATGGTGTAGCTGGCGTTTATGAAATAGACACCGTGATGAAGCTAGGTATGGCGCACCCTATGGGACCATTACAACTAGCAGATTTTATAGGTCTTGACGTATGTCTATCTATACTTGAAGTAATGTATGAAGGTTTTAAAAACCCTAAGTACGCACCGTGCCCATTACTAGTAAATATGGTACGTGCAGGAAAGTATGGAGTTAAGTCTGGCGAAGGTTTTTATGATTATAAAAAATCACGCAAGGCAGATAAGGTAGCCGCAATGTTTTCATAATACTACACAACTAAGATACGCATCATATTATGGCAAAAATCTCCCCCTTCTGCGCTGTGCGACCTACAAGAGACAAAGTAGGTCTAGTAGCCACACGTGCATATCAATTTTATGATCAAGAGGGGCGAGATCATCGTATGGCACGTAATCCGTTTTCTTTTTTGCACATTATAAATCCTGGATATAAATTCCACAAAGAGATTACAGGTAAACAGCGATTTGAGCTTGTACGTAATAGATATCAAGAGTTTAAAGAAGATGGCATTTTTATAAAAGAAAATAAACCTGCTTTTTACATATATAAGATTGTAGATAGAGACCAGAACACCTTTCACGGTATTGTGGCAAGTGCCTCTGTAGAAGACTATAAAAATGATGTCATAAAAAAGCACGAAGACACCCTGCAAGATCGTGAACTACTCTTTAAAGACTATCTTGAGACGGTAGGGTTTAATGCAGAGGCTGTATTACTCACCTATCAAGATGACTCTAGCATAAAAGCAATATTGCAAGATGTAATGAGTACACGTGCAGAGTATGAGTTTACAACCACATACCGGGACACACATTACTTGTGGCCTGTTACAGATAACTCAACTATAACAGCACTTCAAGAAGCCTTTGAGCAACTAGGTGATCTTTATATTGCAGATGGGCATCATCGCTCCTCCTCCTCTGCACTACTCTCAGAGGGACATCCAGAGCATCAAGAGACATACCATCACTTTATGAGCTTTTTAATTCCAGAGTCTGAGTTGCTTATTTATGAGTTTAATAGACTTATAAAAGACCTTAACGGTCTTACTAAAGAAGCTTTCCTTATAGCATTAGACAGCCATTTTAGAATTCAAAACAGAGGAAAACTACCCTATAGACCATCTAAGAAATACCACTTTAGTATGTATCTAGATGGTGAGTACTACAGTCTGTATTTACGTCATAAACTTAGAACTTTTGACACACCCCTTGAGCGACTAGATACTCAAATATTATATGAGACTGTGTTAAAACCTATTTTAGGCATAACAGATTTACGCAATGACAAGCGTATAGAATATATAGACGGGAGACGTGATATTGCGAGTCTTACAGACCGTGTAGACAGTAAGGAGTTTGTTGTGAGTTTTGGAATGCTTCCTATCACCATAGAAGACTTAAAAGAAATTGCAGACGCAGGGCTTAAAATGCCACCAAAAAGTACGTATATTGAACCTAAACTACGCAGCGGCGTCACGATTTACGAATTTTAATGAGTATAGCAGATAATATATTACGCTTTCGCGAAAGCATCCCACCACACGTAACACTTGTAGCGGTTTCAAAAACAAAACCCGTAGCAGATCTTATGGAAGCCTATGAGACTGGACAACGCATTTTTGGAGAAAATAAAATCCAAGAAATGACCGAAAAGTGGGAAGAAATGCCAAAAGATATACAATGGCATATGATAGGTCACGTACAGACTAATAAGGTCAAGTTTATGGCCCCCTTTGTAAGTCTTGTGCACGCGGTAGACCGTATAAAGCTCCTCAAAGAAATTAATAAACAAGCCCTTGCAAATGATCGTGTGATAGATGTACTTATACAGGTAAAAATTGCGCGAGAAGATTCAAAATTTGGTATGGCGGTAGATGATGTTATCTCGCTTTTTCAATCCAAAGAGCTTGACAACTATCCTAATGTAAACGTAGTAGGCCTTATGGGTATGGCAACCTTTACAGATGATCAACGGCAGGTACAGGCAGAATTTGAACTGCTTGAAGGATTATTTTTACGCTTTCGCGAAAGCGCAAATCTCACCATTTTATCATCAGGTATGAGTGGTGATTATAAACTAGCCATAGATAACGGCAGCACAATGATACGTGTGGGGAGTAGTATTTTTGGCGCTAGATAGCCATTATACACACAACAATTTAATTATAGTACTCGTTTTACGAGCAAAACAATAGACTTATTTACGCAATACTAGACATAGAAACCACCGGTGGAAAATACAACGAAGAAGGTATTACGGAGATAGCTATTTATAAATTTGACGGGCAGACAGTTGTTGATGAGTTTGTCACCCTTGTAAACCCAGAGCGACCTATACAAGCTTTTGTAGTAGGTCTTACGGGTATAAATAATGAAATGTTACGCAATGCGCCAAAATTTCACGAAGTTGCAAAGCGCATAATAGAAATCACCGAGGGTTGTACCATTGTTGCTCACAATGCACAATTTGACTACCGCATACTTAGTCTAGAATTTGATAGGTTAGGATATCACTTTGATAGAACAACACTCTGTACCGTTGAGCTATCACAAGAGCTCTTACCGGGGCACGACAGTTACAGCTTAGGAAAACTCACAAAGGCATTAGGTATTTCAATGTCTAATCGTCACCGTGCAGATGGCGACGCGATTGCTACTGTAAAACTCTTTGAACTACTACTATCAAAAGATCCAGAGCAAATAGTTTTTAAAAAAGCGACGCGCTCTTTTCCTAAAAAGCATATGGATACTAAGCTCAAGGAGCTTATAAAATCTGTTCCTTCTGAGACTGGAGTGTACTTTATGCATAATGTAAATGAGACCATTATTTACATTGGGAAAAGTAAAAATATGAAGAAGCGGCTTACCCAGCATTTTACAAACGACAACCGCAAAAGTAAAAAAATACAAGACGAAGTTGAGAGTGTCACTTTTATACAAACGGGAAGTGAACTTCTAGCATTACTTAAAGAGAACGATGCTATAAAATACTATAAACCTAAGTATAATAGAGCCCTAAGACGCACAAAATTTAAGGTACAACTTACACACTTTACAGACCAGCAAGGTTACATACATCTTAAGACAGAACGTGCAGATGGACGTAAGGAGTCTATTACTACCTATAGCAATACAATGAGTGCAAAGAGTAGTCTGGAACGTATTATTGCTGCCTACAACCTGTGTATGAATAAAACACAGTTTAACTCAAAATCTGGTAGTTGTTTTAATTATGGGATTGAAAAGTGTAATGGTGCCTGTGTAGAAAAAGAAGATCCAGCTTCATATAACAAGCGAGTACAACAATTTATAGATAAGCATAGCTATAAAAACAAGAGTATGATTATCACAGATCGTGGTCGTAAGTCTAATGAGCGCTCTTTTGTATTAATAGAAAATGGAAAATTTAAAGGAATAGGTTTTTATGATCGCAACAATGATATAAGCAATCTTGACTATTTAAACACTATTATAGAGCCTATGTCTGATAATAGAGATGCAAAGCATATTATACAAACGTATGCTAGAAGTCGCAAGCGATTAAAGGTGATTGCCCTAGAGCATATTTCAAACTCATAGATAAGTAGTACATTTATCACATAATAGGCACAACAAACAGTGACAAAAGACAGTACATCACCCTGGCGTAGAAAACTTCACGATATTATTTATGAGGCAGATACGCCTGCCGGAAAGTTATTTGACGTAGTATTACTCATACTTATACTTGCAAGTATTGCTCTGGTAATGCTTGAGAGTGTAAAAAGCATTGACGCAAGATTTCACGATTATTTTGAGATAGGAGAATGGATTATCACGATATTCTTCACACTAGAATATTTTGCTAGAATAGTTACTATCAAAAAACCTAGCACTTATATTTTTAGCTTCTACGGTCTTATAGACTTCTTCTCTACTATACCGCAATATCTAGCTTTTTTCTTTATAGGCTCAAATGCGCTATTAACCGTAAGAGCACTGCGCTTGCTTAGGGTCTTCAGAATTTTAAAGATTACAAGATATGTAGGTGAGTCTAATAAATTATCTAGAGCTCTTAAAGACTCTAGAGCAAAGATTAGTATATTTTTATTTGCTGTGCTTATACTTTGTATCATAGCTGGTACAATTATGTATATGGTAGAAGGAGAAGAAAGTGGCTTTACAAGTATACCTGTAAGTGTATATTGGTGTATAGTTACCCTTACTACGGTAGGTTTTGGAGATATTGCACCTGTGACACCTCTTGGGCAATTTATAGCTGCCCTTATTATGATTTTAGGTTATGGGATTATCGCTGTACCAACAGGAATCGTAAGCGCAGAGTATGCAAAGGATATGGAACCTTCTAAAGTTACAATAGATGGTGAAGACTATGTACATATGAATACACAGTGCTGCCAAAATTGTAATGCAAAGAAGCATCGTGATGATGCAGAGTTTTGTCATAAATGCGGTAACTCTCTTGATCGTGACTTCTAAGTATCTTATTGCCATTGTAGGCCCTACCGCTATAGGTAAAACGGCTCTATCTATAAAGGTTGCTCAGCATTTTAATACAGAGATTCTCTCTGCAGATAGCAGGCAATTTTTTAAGGAAATGTACATAGGTACAGCTGTACCAGAGCCAGAAGAACTTGCAGCGGCGCCCCATCACTTTATACAACACTTATCTGTAGATGAACCGTACAGTGTAGGCCATTTTGAAAAAGATGCGATACAAAAGATTACAACCTTGCACAAAACGCACAATAAACTCGTTATGGTAGGTGGTTCCGGAATGTATGTAGACGCTGTCATAAATGGTCTTGATGAATTTCCAGAGGTAAAACCTGGCGTGAGAGAAGATCTTAAAACTTTACTAGCAACAGACGGAAAAATAGCTCTACAAAAACTTCTTAAAGAAAAAGATCCCATCTATTATTCTCAAGTAGACATAGATAATACACAACGAGTGATTAGAGCACTTGAGGTCTGCCTATCATCTGGGGAGGCATTTTCATCTTTTAGAGATAAACCTAGACCTACCCGTGATTTTCAAACCATTAAAATAGGCCTTAAGGCAGACCGTGAGATTATGTACGATCGCATTAATAGACGTGCAGATATTATGGTTGAAAATGGACTCGTTGAGGAGGTAGAAAGTTTGCTTTCGCGAAAGCAAAATAATGCACTTATCACTGTGGGTTACAGAGAGCTTTTTGAATATTTTGAAGGTAAGGTGACCCTAGAGCGCGCCATAGAAAATATAAAAACAAACACCCGAAGATTTGCCAAAAGACAAATGACCTGGTACCGAAAAGATACGAGTATACACTGGTTTGATTTTGAAACTCCTTTTGAAGAAATCGCTTCATTTTTAAACAAGAAAACGCACCACTCATAAAAGTGGTACGTTTTATAAATTCACTAATATCTTTTAGATATTAAATGCTTACTCGTCTTTCTTAACCACTAGACGGAAACCTTCTCCGTGTATATTAAGAATCTCAACAACGTCATCTTTCTTTAAGTACTTACGTAGTTTTGCGATGTATACATCCATACTACGTGAAGTAAAGTAGTTATCATCTCTCCAGATCTTTGTAAGTGCTAGCTCACGCGGCATAAGGTCATTCTCGTGTAGGGCAAGCATACGTAATAACTCATTCTCCTTAGGAGATAATTTTATAGGCTCTTCTTCTTTATATGTTAAGAAACGCAACTTAGAGTTAAGGTGGAAGTTCCCTATGTTAAACTCAAACTGCTTAGAGTCTGCAACAGAGTCTACAGCTTTGCGCTGTATGATTGCCTTAATTTTCATAAGTAAGACCTCACTATCAAAAGGTTTATTAAGGTAATCATCTGCTCCTACTTTATACCCTTTAAGAACATCTTCTTTAAGCGCTTTTGCCGTTAAGAAGATAATAGGAATTTCTTCGTTCTTCTCTCTTATCTCTTTTGCCAGTGTAAATCCATCTTTGTAAGGCATCATCACGTCTAAGATACATAGATCGTAATCATCTTTTTTGAATTTTTCAAAACCTTCCATTCCATTCTTTGCGTGAGTGACATCATAGTCATTCATCATAAGGTAATCCTTAAGAACAGTTCCAAAGTTTGGATCATCCTCTACTAGTAAAATCTTTTTGTTTTCAGTTTCCATATTATAATGATATTAGTGGTAATTTGATTATGAATGTGCTCCCCATTCCTTTTTCGCTTTCGACAGAGATTTCACCTTGGTGATCATCTACTATTCGTTTTGCATATGCAAGCCCTAAGCCGTGGCCTTTTACGTTATGTATATCTCCCGTGTGCTCACGATAAAATTTATCAAATACTTTTTTCTGCACAGTTTTAGACATTCCATCACCTTTGTCTTTTATCTTTATGACAATGGAGTCTTTTGTGTTTTCTGTATAAACATCTATTTCTGGCGCTCTATCTTCTGGTGTATACTTTACAGCATTATCCATTATATTGACTAACACATTTGTAAAATGTGACTCATTTGCTAGCACTGGTGTGCGCTCTGCGTCAAGGTGAAGATTAATATAACCTCCTCGATCTTCTACTAGCAGCAATATATGGTTACTTGCATCTTCTACAAGCTCGTGCATATCGAGACGCTCTTTATTAATGTCTAATTCGTTTTTCTCTAGTTTAGATATGCGCAGTACATTTTCTACTTGTCCGTGCATACGTTTATTTTCTTCTCTTATAAGACCTTGATAGTATGCTACTTTTTCTGGACTGCTTGAAATTTTTGAATTTTTTAAAGCATCTAGCGCTAGGTTTATAGTAGCGATAGGTGTTTTAAACTCGTGGGTCATATTATTTATAAAATCTGTCTTAATCTGTGATATCTGTCGTTGCTTATTGAGCTGATGTAATGCACTTGAGTAGGCGATCACTATTATAAGTGTAAAAATTATAGACAACCCTGCCATTCCTAATATAGAAGAGATAACAAACTTCTTCTCACCAGGAAACTGAACATATAATGAGTAATCACTTACGTCTTTATCGTATAGAAATATAGGCTCGCTATATCCCGGTGCAGACTTTCTAAACTTAAAATCTTTAGATCGTACTCTTGTTAATAGATCATTACTATATACTCCAAATTCAAAATCTGTTTCTAGATTACGCTCTACAAGCTCTATGGTAAGAAGTTTACTTATTTCCTCCTCTGTAACACGATTATGTATAGGAATTCTATTTGCTATATCGCTTACAATTCCAGAAAATTGGTATTTCTCGTAATCGAGCAATCTAGAAAATTCTTGTATTCTATTTGATGTTGAACTTTCATTACCGTCTACACTGCCCCTTTTTATAATTTGAGTAGATCTTCTGTTTGCATATCTTTTAAACTCTATACTATCACCTTCTTCTCCTGTAACTCCTGGCGCTGTGATTTTAAAATCTTCCTGTAAAATGCCGCTGCTATATAAAGTAATCTCATTATTTACGAGATCTTCATTAATGTAAAAGTATTCTTCAAAAGACAACTCGTCTGGAAGCCCAATACTATCTACCATTTTCTGTACCGGATAATAGTAATCCTCTAGTTCTCGGTTTTCTATTCTATCTACCACAGCAGATAGTGCTTGCCTAGCGTTAAAGCTAAATTGCTCACGCTTAGCATCTACACTACTAGAAATCCAATAGCCTTGTACAAATATGATACCTATGAGCGACAAGCTCATAAGCACAATTAATAAGTAAAATAGTTTTTTATTCACTACCCAAAAATAAGATTTTAACATTTCAGGCGGTTTCGGTTTAACCAAATGTTAACAAGCGGTAGTTATGCTATGCCCAACCCTTATCTAGACGCACCATAATATGAGTGTGAATGCGTGATACAGCGTTTTTTGCTTCTTCGAGTTTTATATTTTCTACGACAACATCTGCCATTGCAGCCTTACGATCATCAGACCATTGCGCTTTCATTCTCTTAATTACCTCATTTTCGGTCGTACCGTCTCTTTTTATAGTACGAGCGATACGCTCTTTTAAAGGAGCCGTTACGAGTATGGTAAAGTCACATAAATTATATCCCCCGTTTTCAAATAAAATTGCAGCTTCTTGCATAACGTATGGTGCATTTTGAGCTGCAACCCAGTCTTGAAAATGATTTCTAACCGCAGGGTGTACAATTGCATTAAGACTAGACAACATTTTTTTTGAATTAAACACCTTACTCGCTATATAAGGCCTATTAAGTAAACCTTCCCTATATGCTTCTTCTCCAAAAAGGTTAATGATCTCCCTTTGCAATTCCTTGCTTGTGTTCATAAGGAGTTTTGCCTCATCATCTGAAATATAAACAGGTATTCCTAATTCTTTAAAAAAACCTGCAATCGTCGTTTTACCGCTTCCTATGCCGCCTGTAATACCTACTACTATCATAACTAATTAATTACAATAAACTTTACTTGCTTGTTTATAAGTCTCGCAACTTTTACGGTAGCAGGTGCCTTTGCTATTTTGAGCGGTAAATAAGCATCATTATCTGTAGCGTTTTCATAATCACAGGTAACAAGGAAATCTGACGGGGTGATTTTATCAAAATTTTCGAGTTCTACTATATAGCTTACTTCTGCAGTTTTGGGCAAAATTTTAACCTGAGTATCTAGATCATTGAGTATGGTAATAGGCACTACTATTTTACCCTCTGTATACTTAGCCACATCTTGTACCACATTTACCGCAGTTTGTGACAACCGCACATCTTGTGGCAGCTCTTGAGTAGATAGTGCTACTTCTTGCGCTATCTTTTTATCTACCTCCATTAGTTCTTTTCCTATTGTAAAAACTTCTTTGATTGATGTTATAGAAGTCGCTGGACCCACTATGGTAATACTATCTGGCTCGATACGTAGTTTACTTTTTGCTCCATAACCTGTTTTATAAGAAACGGCAACATTAGATTGTACGGGGATACGCTTTGACGCTACAGAATCTACAGCTATACGTATTTGAGGAGGAACGATTGCAAGTACAGCTCCTTCATTATCTACAACTTGTTTTTGTGAAAGTGATCTAGCCGTTACTGTATATTCATACATATGAGACTCTACGCTCTGTAGCTCTGTAAAAGACACTTTTAATGTAGGCTCCTCTATAGCATTTGTAAGTAAGGAGAAACCAGAACCTTCTGCACTTACTTTTACATAGCTAGGTGTTAACTCTTGGATCGTTCGGTCTATGGGGACATCTACCACTTCTATGGCTACCTCAAATTGCGTTTTATATGTTTTAGATAATTTTATGAGGCCAGCAATGATAGTAGTAAACAGCAAGAAGAATAAAAACTCTCTTGCACTCACGCTGTTTATTTTAATTCCTCTCAACATATACGGTGGTTACTTTTGGTTCTCTAATGTACTAAAAAAAAGATGTGGATAACGCTTTCGCGGAAGCTGTCTTAGCCATTTTATTCCTATTGTAGAAGACAGAAAACCCGTACCGTAGCCATAAAACTGAATACCGGTTGCAACAATACTTAGATAACCTATAACGAGGCTTTTATTTATAATACTTGAGTGCACAAAAATAATCGCAACATACAATGCGTAAAACTTGAGCAGTATCGTATTACCAAGCAATGCTACGAGTAAACTTACAGCTAGACCTACGATAAACAAAGTAGGAAACCAATAAGTAAGTTTTGCTGTACTAGGGTGCCACGCATTTAGTATAGGTCGCACTAGTCCAAATTTATGAACTTGAGTGTAAAACTTTTTCCAAGAGATGCGACGTTTATGATAGACAAAAGCCTCTGGTATAAGCGCCGTTTTAAAACCTAAATCCCATAATCGCAATACGAGATCTGGATCCTCCCCGGGATGAATATCTCCAAAACCTTTACTAGTTTGAAAAGCCTTTTTAGACAATCCCATATTAAAACTACGAGGTTGAAATTTCCCGGCATCTTCACTTCCGCCGCGTATGCCGCCCGTGGTAAAAAACGAAGTCATACTATAACTTATAGCCTTCTGCAAGTTAGAAAAGTCTGGATGTGCGGCATCTGGACCACCAAAACAGTCTACATATTGTTCTTTTAACTGCTTATCCATCACCTCAACATACTGCTGAGGCAACATACAATCTGAATCTAGTATGATAAAATAATTACCTCTCGCTCTCTCCATCCCGTAGTTGCGAGAACTCCCTGGGCCTGAGTTAGGCTTTGTTAAATAGGTAATATCAAGATCTGGATAAGCATCTATTACTTCTTTACAAGGTATGCTGGAGCCATCTTCAATAATTACAATCTCATAAGGAATAGCGGTTTCTTGCTCGTCAAAACTAGCAAGGAGTTCGGCCACCTCATCTGGTCGATTATAAACGGGAATAATAAATGAATATGAAAGTTGCATATAAAACAAAGCTAAGACATCCCTAGAGGCTAGGCAATAAAAAACCACCGACATATAGACGGTGGTTGGTATGGGTTTGATTCCGCTTTCGCGAAAGCGTACTAAAGTTTATTCGTGTCCTTCGGCTTTCATAAAAGCGTCCATCACCTCATTGCTTACTCCCGTGTTGCTGAAACCTCCGTCATTATAAAGGTTTTGCATTGTTACACGCTTTGTAAGGTCTGAGAATAGTGAGATGGTATAATCTGCACAGTCTTGTGCCGTAGCGTTACCTAGCGGACTCATTTTTTCTGCATAAGCGATAAAACCGTCAAATCCTTTTACTCCTTGACCTGCCGTAGTAGGTGTAGGTGATTGTGATATTGTGTTTACACGTACGTTCTTTTCTTTACCATAAAAGTATCCAAAACTACGTGCGATAGACTCTAAGTATGCCTTATTATCTGCCATATCGTTATAATCTGGAAATACACGCTGCGCTGCCATATAGGTAAGGGCTACGATACTTCCCCACTCATTCATAGCATCTTGCTTGTAGAGTGTTTGCATAACTTTATGAAAAGACATTGCAGATACATCTGTACCTTTTTGTGTCCAGTCATATTTTTGATCTGTATAAGCACGCCCTTTACGTACGTTTACAGACATCCCGATAGAGTGTAGTACAAAGTCCAACTTACCTCCTAGTATTTCTTGTGCTTTTGTAACAAGGTTTTCTAGATCTTCTAGCGATGTAGCATCTGCAGGAATGATCTCTGACCCTGTCTTTTCTGCAAGCTCGTTAATCTGTCCCATACGCATAGCGATAGGTGCGTTAGTAAGTACAAAAGATCCTCCCTCTTCGTGTACACGCTCTGCTGTTTTCCAAGCGATTGAATTTGCATCTAATGCTCCAAAAATAATTCCGCGTTTTCCTTTAAGTAAGTTATAACTCATAATAACAGTAATGGTTTGATGTATTCTAGTTAGGTTTTCGGCCTGCGCCGTTATGGAGGTGTAAATATCGTGGTTTCTGCTTAAATCACACTAGTTTAGTAGATTTTTTGCGTGAGCAATTGCCGCGTCACTGTGTTGCCCCCCGCCTAGCATAGCTGCTATCTCTACAATACGTTCATCCTCATTGAGTCGTTCTATGTAAGTCTGGGTGCGCTCATCTGTATCTTTCTTATACACTTTAAAATGTGAAGCACCTTGACCCGCAATTTGCGGTAAGTGGGTGATACTTACAAGTTGCATTGTACGCCCCATTTTCTTCAAGATAGCTCCCATCTTTACTGCAATATCTCCGCTCACACCGGTATCAATCTCATCAAAAATGAGTGTAGGCAATTGTTTATGTTTACTAAGAACAGACTTAAGGGCGAGCATTACTCTAGAGAGCTCACCGCCAGAGGCTCCTTTACCTAAAGGTTTTAGATCACTACCCTTATTGGCCGAAAATAAAAATTCTAAGTTATCTGTTCCTGTTGCTGTAAGAGTATCTTGAGAATCTAACTGAACTGCAAACTGTGCATTAGGCATACCAAGTTCAATAAGTAGTTTTTCTACTAGTGAGGTAAGGTGTGGTATTGCAGCAGCACGATCTTTATGTAACTGAGAAGCCAGTGCAAATGCACTTTCCTTTTCTAATTGTATCTGAGCCTCTAGCGCTTCTATCTTATCATCTACCCCTGCGATATCTTGCAGATCATTATCTAGTCTATCTCGTATTTCAATAAGTTCTTCTACGCTACCTACTTGATGTTTTTTAATAAGCGAGTGCAACAACTGCATACGTGTATTGAGTCGTTCTAATGTAAGTGGGTCTGCATCTACATTATCAGAAACCTGACTAAGAACTTCTCCTATATCTTCTAGTTCAAGTAGTGTACTATTAAGTCGCTCATACAATTCTGTATATTGAGTACCATAACTATTTAGTCTACCCAGCGCTGCTCTTGCAGCTGCAAGTTGATCTACAGCTCCAGTTTGTTCTAGAGATATATTTTGCACAGCTGTAGCCAGCTGCTGCATAATCTCATCTGCATTGCTTAATGTGTTAAGCTCCTCTTCTATCTCTGCATACTCTCCTACCTTTAATGCTGCCTCGTCAAGCTCTGTAAAAAGAAAAGATTGATAATCATACTCTAGCTGGGCTTGCTTCTTTTTTTCTAAAAGTTCGACAAGGGCCGCTTTTGAAGTCTTCCACTGAGTGTAAGCCGTTCTATATTTTTTTAATAATGCCACACTGTTTGAGAAGGTATCAATTATCTCAAATTGAAAATCATTTTCAACCACTTGCAGTGTTTTATTTTGGCTATGTATATCTACTAGCCTAGCGCCCAGTGTGGAAAGTTGTGATAGTGTTACGGGCGTGTCATTTATGAAGGCTCTACTTTTTCCAGAAGGTAAAATTTCCCTTCTTATAATAGTAGACGCATCATAATCGAGATCATTAACCTTAAAAAAAGTTTTGAGGTGGTAGTCACTTATAGCAAAAACACCTTCTACTACACATTTTTGAGACGCATCTCCTGCGCTAGACATATCTGCTCTTTTACCTGTAATAAGACCTAGTGCTCCTAGCAATATAGACTTACCAGCACCTGTCTCTCCAGTAATAACAGTAAACCCTTTATCAAACTGTAATTGTACAGATTGAATAAGTGCATAATTTTTTATAGAAAGAGAAGTAAGCAATAATTTTTAGATTTAGTTAAAATAAACGCACAAAGTGAGATGTAATACTCAACAAAAAATTCCCGTTATACGGGAATTTAAAATTAAGGATTGTCTTTATTATATACTATTAAAAAGTGATTTGTCTCCAGTAATTTGATTTAGTTGGTGCAACTTGATTGAGCACCTCTACAAGAGATTTTACATTTACAGAAGGCCCCCCAGAAAAGATAGAAGCAATCTCCTCTCCCTTAGTATCAAAAAATACACGGGTTAAAAAATTATTAGGCCTCTTGTTATACATAGACCTAAATTGAGATAAGGTAGTTGCAAGTGTTTGTTTACTACGCTTTTTATCTTCACCCATAAAATCAAGACCCGTGCGGTGATACGTATACATTATACCTGCAAACTCTCTAAAATTAGGAGAAAGTAAATCTTCATTTAATCTATATCTAGACTGTGACCCGTCTTGAGGACTCCATCCAGTCTCACTACTAGGCTGCGCAGTTGTAACTATTTGCTTTGCAAGCTGAAAATATCCATCGCCATCATTAAGCTTAAACGTATTTGCATCCATACCTAAGATAGTATAAGCATAAAAAGCAATTACAGAAACTAAGTTTGAGTCAAACGTGTTAGGGTTAAAAATAAGCGGCTGAAACTCTGTATACTCAAAATCAAACTGCTTATCATTAAAGTTAAACGTAGGCGTATCATAATTAGAACCAAAAACAGGTCGCGATGCTCCTACTTGTACGCTTGCGCGAAAGTTATTACCATCCTGCTGAGTAATAATCACATTAAAAGAACAGTCTATACGCTCTTGTTGCTTAAAGCGTTTATCTGTCCACTTAGTGGTATTTATAAACTCCGTAAGTGAGCGTTCTAAAGTTTTAAAAACTTGTAAATCTGCTTTATTAGTTTGCTCTGCGTTGATAACCACAACTGCATTAAGCTCTTGTGCTACAAGGTTAAATGAGCAACATAAAACCACTAAGAATGTAAGTACTCTCATCATATTTTTTCAGCTATTTTATCAAATATATCAATAGACACTTCAGCTTTTGTCTTTAAATCATACTCCGTAACCGAACCGTCTTTTTCAATAAACGTAATTTTATTGGTTTTGGTCTGAAACCCTGCACCTTTATCTCGCAAAGAGTTTAAAACAATCGCGTCAAGATTTTTCTTCTCGAGCTTTTTCTTTGCATTTTCTAGTTCATTCTGTGTTTCTAATGCAAAGCCCAAAAGGTATTGATCTTTTTTAATCGCACCTAGCGAAGCAAGAATATCTTTAGTTTTGACTAAGTCTATTTGCATCGAAGTGTCTTTTTTCTTGATCTTCTCCTCTGCTACTTGCGCTGGCTTATAGTCTGCTACCGCTGCTGCTGCGATTGCTACATCTACCTTATCAAATACGGCGTGTGCAGCATCATACATTTGCTCACCGGAGACTACGTTATGAACTGTAATTAGACTATGATTTACTTTTATACCACTAGGTCCCAGTATAAGATCTACTGTCGCACCCAGGTCTGCTGCTCTTAAAGCAAGCTCGCATCCCATTTTACCACTACTGTGATTTCCTATAAAACGTACGGGATCTATTGCTTCATAAGTAGGCCCTGCTGTGATCATCACACGTTTACCTCTTAGAGGCAACTTACCCATTACATCATTCTCTATAAATGTCACGATATCTTCTGGCTCTGCCATACGTCCTTTACCTACTAGACCAGAAGCAAGTTCACCACTGGTAGCCTCTATCATCACATTACCGTAAGACAGCAGTTTCTGAAAAGAATTTGTAGATGAAGGGTGGATATACATATCAAGATCCATTGCTGGAGCAAAATATACAGGACACTTTGCACTTAGATAAGTGGCTAGCAGCAAATTGTCGGAAGCCCCATTTGCCATTTTAGAAAGCGTGTTTGCTGTTGCAGGAGCAATAACCATAAGGTCTGCCCAAAGTCCAAGCTCCACGTGATTTGTCCACACCGCATTATCATCACCTTCAAGTGTAAACGATGAGTGTACCTCATTACGAGAGAGTGTACTTAATGTGAGCGGAGTAACAAAGTCTTTTGCCTTCTCTGTCATTACTACTTGCACAGAAGCGCCAGCCTTTATGAATGCTCTCACAAGACTGGCGCTTTTATATGCTGCAATGCCAGCGGTTACTCCTAAAAGTATTTTTTTACCGCTTAATACTGACATCTATCTAGTCGTTACTTTTTTCTTCAGTAACAGATGGATCTCTGTGGTAAATACGATCTTCTAACCACTCTTGCACTGCTAGTGCGTGAGCCTTAGGAAGGCGCTCATAAAATTTAGACACCTCTATTTGCTCTTTGTTTTCAAAGATTTCTTCAAGACTATCATTAAACGTAGCAAACTCATCTAGTTTTTCTGAAAGCTCCCTCTTGATCTCTGTATTGATCTGTGTAGCACGTTTTGCTATAATAGATATCGCCTCATAGATATTATCTGTAGGGGCATCTACAAGATTCTTGTCAATAGTCGTTGTGCTTAAAGGTGCATCTAAGTCCTTAATATTCATAATATTCTTCTTTAATTTAAAGTTTCCATTGCTAGCAGCGCTTCATTTACAGCTGCTACTTCTTCTGCTGCCTGCTCGCTATACTTTCCTTCTGGAAAATACTTTTCTAAGGCGTTATATGCTTCTTTTGCATCTTCTAGTCTTTCTGCCTTACGACGTCTTACACTTCCTAATGCTAGTTGATATGCAGAGTTAAACTTCCAGTACAAAGCATCTTCACGATACTTAGACCCCGGAAAATCTAATAAAAAGTTATCAAACGCTTTTATCGCGTTTGGAAACGTTCCTCTACTCTCTCCTATTTTATTATATCCTTTTGCAATCTCGTAGGCTTTGCGCTCTATCTTCTGGTTGAGCTCCTGCACCTTAGCATTTGCATCATCGAGACGCTCAGAATCTGGATACTGATTTATAAAATCTTGAAGTTTACCCATTGCTATATACGTATCTCCTTGATCTAAGTTAAATCTTGGTGACCTATTATAATAGCTCTCTGCGCTTTTGTATGCTGCCTCTTCTCTCTTCTCACTCTGAGGAAAAGATTTTACAAAACGTTCAAATTGATACCCTCCTTGATAATAATCTCCTAGCTCATAAAATGTATTTGCATAAAGATATGACACACGCTCTGCTTGTGGGCGTCCTCTGTATAGCGGCACAATCTGCTCCCAAAGCTTTAAGGCTTTTTTGTATTTACCTTGAGAATACAAGGAATCTGCAAATGTGTACTTTGCTTTAATATCATCGTTTTTAAGAACATCTTGATACGCCGAACAAGAGCTCAATAAAACAACTGCAACTAGTAGGAAAAATATATTCTTCATAAGGGTTAAAAACAGCAGGCAAAATTACGTAAAATCAATCACATAACATAACTTAATTAATATAGCCCAAAAATAAACGCTTTCTCCCTAGCATTTATTTTGTTAGCATACGTTTAACAACTTCTACAAAGAGGTTAAAAATGACCCTATCTTTTGGTGTAGATCATCTGTAGCTTTTACCAGTGGTAATCTTACAAAGGGCTTACACACACCTTGATGTGCTAGCAATGATTTTATACCTGCTGGGTTGCCTTCTTCAAAAATAAGGTCTATAAGTTCAAGTATTTTGAAGTGTTCTTTATACGCTTTCGCGAAAGCGTTATTTAAACCATCATTAATGATGGCTGTAAAAACTTCTGGGATACCTTGACCTATCACAGATATCACACCACTACCTCCAGCCGAAACTAATGGCAATGAAAGTGTGTCATCTCCAGAGATCACCATAAAATCATCTGGAGTTTTGTGTATTAGCTCAAGCACCTGTGACATATCACCTGTAGCCTCTTTAATAGCTATAATATTGTCAAAATCTCTAGCAAGTCTCGCCGTAGTTTCTGGCAACATATTGCTAGAAGTTCTACCTGGCACATTATAAAGTACTACTGGCAATGGGCTCGCTGTAGCTACAGCTGCAAAGTGCTGGTATATTCCTTCTTGGGTTGGTTTATTATAAGCCGGAGAGACCGATAGTATGGCGGTTATACCATCATACTTACCATTTTTAAGTTCTGCAACAACTGCAGCTGTATGATTACCTCCTACACCTAGCACGATAGGTAAGCGCCCCTCTGCTACCTTTATGATATGAGCAACTACGGCTTGCTTCTCTTCACTAGATAATGTAGCACTCTCTGCCGTGGTACCTAGTGCAACAAGATAATTTACACTGCCAGAAATACAATATTCTACCAGCTTAGTAAGTCCATTATAATCTATAGACAAATCTTCATTAAATGGTGTAACGAGAGCAACACCTGTACCCCTTAACTCCTGCATCAACTTATAACTTTTAAAATTTTTAAATATTTTTCTAATTCTTTTGTAAAAACCACTTCTTGACCTGTAGCTACGTGTATCGTAAGATCATTGTATGTTTCCATAGCTTGGTCAATCCCTACTTTAAACTTTGCAGCAGAGAGTGCTGTCATTGCTTTAAGTGATAAATTTTCTGGCGTGTAGTAGCTTATTAAAATATCAAAAGGAGTTGCACTAAAATCTTTGAGCGATTTTGTTTTAAAAACTCCTTTCCACCCTACTTGCTTATCTGAAAATAACTGTGGCTGCTCACGCTGCTCTTTTGTTAAGGTTTTTACATACTCAAGTATTGCTACATCTTTAGACTTTACTCCTATTGCTTTGCACAAAGAAGAAAGATTATTTTGATTAAAAGGCTTATCTACATCTTGTAAAATAGCAACGCTAGATACTGCAGTTGTGCTCGCCTTATAATTGCGTGCTTGTTGTGCTTTATCTATTTGTTTAATGATGGATTTTGCTTTTAATCCGGTTAAAAACATATAACTTTACTTTTGAACAAATGTAGAGAAAATTTACTGCTACCTACGCCATAAATTATGAGGAGGACCACGCTTTTAACTATCATCTATGCGATTGTTATATATACAACAGCAATCTCTTGTAAGGAAGAATCTCACTACGCTCCAGAGCGCATAAAAGGTGAAATTATCCCTGTAAATCAAAATAGCCCAACGAGTGAAGAAATAACTCAAGCCATACTTCCATACAAGGAAGCTATACAGGCAGAAATGGATAGTGTGCTAGCCGTTGCACCAGCATCGTACACAAAAAAGGATGGCAAGCTCAACACAGCAGTAGGCAATATGATGGCAGATGCTGTTTATGAAATGGCAAACCCTATATTTCAAAAAAGAACTGGATATCCCTTTAACGCAGTGCTTCTCAATTATGGCGGCATACGCTCTGCTCTTAATAAAGGAAACATCACCACCAGAACCGCTTACGAGTTAATGCCTTTTGAAAACGAGGTGGTTGTCGTAGAGCTTAGTGGTAAGCAAATGAGATCTCTTTTTGAATACTTAAAGGGTGGAAGTGCACACCCCATCGCAGGTATGGAGGTACAACTATCGGCCACAGGTGATCTTCTAAGGACACAAGTACAAGGCCAAGATATTAATGATAACGAGACTTACTTTATCGCAACTAGCGACTACCTCAAGAATGGTGGTGACCATATGACCTTTTTTGAAAACCCGGTAAGCACGCTTCCGCTAGATTACAAAATAAGAAATGTGCTCATCGATTATTTTAAAAAATACGACACCATCGCACCCGTAAGAGATAACAGATTTACAAGAGATAGCAAATGATACGTAGAACTTTTATAAAACAAACCGCCGCAGCAACAAGTCTTGTAGGACTAGGAGGATTAACAATGGGGATGGGTGTAGATACGCTTTCGCGAAAGCAAAAAAAGCACATTACCATTTTACATACTAACGATGTACATAGTCACGTTGAGCCCTTCCCTTCTAACGACCCAAAGTATGCAAATCTAGGCGGTGCTGCCAGAAGAATGGGTGTTATCACGGCCGTACGTAAAGAAAACCCAAACACATTACTTCTTGATGCAGGTGATATCTTTCAGGGCACTCCTTACTTTAATTTTTATGGAGGTGAGCTTGAGTTTAAACTTATGTCTATGATGGGGTATGATGCCGCTACCATAGGTAATCACGATTTTGACAATGGCATAGGTGGGCTAGCCGCGCAAATGCCTAATGCTTCTTTTGAACTTCTTACAGCAAATTATGACTTCTCAAACACCATAATGGATGGGCTTACAAAGCCTTATAAGGTTTTTGTGAAAGATGGAGTACGCATTGGTGTTTTTGGTCTAGGTATAGAACTTAATGGTCTAGTTAATAAAAATATGTTTAAAGAAACCAAATACCTAGATCCCGTCGAGATGGCTACAGACACCGCAAATACACTTAGACAAGAAGAACGTTGTGACATTGTTATTTGTCTTTCTCACCTAGGCTATGAGTATCGCAGTAAAGACATTATCTCAGACGTAGCACTCGCCAGAAAAACAGAAGGAATAGATCTTATTATAGGTGGACACACACATACCTTCTTAAAGAAGCCAACTATCGCACAGAACAAATCAGGGAAGTTTGTGCTTATAAATCAGGTGGGCTGGGGAGGCATTAACCTAGGAAGAATAGATTTTTATCTAGATGATGCAAAAAATATTGAGAGTAGAAGCCTCGTGCTTGATATATAATCTAGATATACTCCTGATATGTACTGTCTTTTTCTATTTGTTTAAACCTAGTTATATAAGTGGCTAAGGTTACTTTCATAAATACCATCATAAATGTGGCCATCATAAGCATAGGAATTTCATTATAAAGAAAGTAGTATATGAAGCCAAATACGGTACCTGCTATATAACTCCCTCCTATCATAATAAGACCCACATTATCTGGATGAAGATTGTAATTAGGTATTATAAAACAAACACTCATTGTGATACCAAAAACCACCACTGTAAGCAAGAAGAGGCTCGTTTCTGGTATATACGGCATTACTAGATAAACAATGTATAGCAGTACAAAACTGAGGGTAATAAACCCCACAATGAGCTCTACGAGATTATGCTTTGAAAAGGCAGTTACTCGTTTTTTTAATACAGGTTTCATTAGAAACAAGAGTGCCGCATACCCTACAATAGATGCTAGGCACGTGAGTGTTATATTTTTCTCATAATCTGTTAAGAACAAATACTCCGCCAGTAGCGTTGCTGCTAAAAATATTAAAAAGGAAATACTAAACTTACCTGTTGCTTTAAAAACGTATATAAATAAGAATAATGACCCAAAGGGAGTCAAGTAAAATATTGCATTCTGATCAAAAAAGACAGGTGTAAGCATCATCATAAATCCTAACAGAATACTGATAGATCTATGTAGCCTATATCCGGTAAAGTTCTCTCTAAGCATTAGTTAAAGCTAAGAATTCTATTTCAGAAATAATAGTAATTCCTAGTTTTTGAGCTTTTTCTAATTTGCTAGGTCCCATTTTTTCGCCAGCAACGAGGTATGATGTTTTAGATGAGATAGAACTTGAGACTTTCCCTCCGTTATCTTCTATGAGTTTTTTAAGATCATTACGTGGCATTTCAAACACACCAGAGACCACAAACGTCTTACCTGCAAGCACATCCGACTGGTTTGCAAGCTTCTCTGCAGAAATTTCTAGCTGTACTCCGTAAGATTTTAAACGTTGTATAAGTGCTATATGTTCCGCTTTCGCGAAAAATGCTACAACACTCTCAGCAATTTTACCTCCTATTTCATCTACAGCTACCAGATCTTCCTCTGTTGCCGAAGTAATCGCATCAATAGACTTATAATGCTTTGCAAGTTTTTTGGCTACGGTCTCTCCTACGTATCGTATACCTAAACCAAACAACACCTTCTCAAAAGGAATCTTAACAGACGCCTGCACACCATTCACTAAGTTTTCGGCACTTTTTTGAGCCATTCTTTCTAACGGAAGCAACTGCGCTACAGTAAGCTCATATAAATCTGCATAATTTGATATAAGTCCCTCATTTACAAGTAAAGCTACCGTCTCACCTCCTAGACCATCTATATCCATTGCTTTTCTAGATATATAATGCTGTATACGCCCTATAATTTGTGGAGGGCAACCCATATCGTTAGGACAGTAGTGCTGTGCTTCTCCTTCTTTACGCACAAGCGGAGTATCACATTCTGGACATTGAGTTATATAATCGGTAGGCTCAGAATCTGCTGGGCGTTTTGTAAGATCTACTGCTATGATTTTTGGAATGATTTCCCCTCCTTTTTCTACAAACACCTCATCACCTTCTCGTATATCTAGTCGTTCTATCTGATCTGCATTATGAAGACTGGCTCTTTTAACGGTTGTCCCGGCAAGCTCTACAGGTTCTAGGTTTGCCACTGGTGTGATAGCTCCAGTACGACCTACCTGGTATGTTATTTCGCGTAAGCGGGTAGACACCTGTTCTGCTTTAAACTTATAAGCTATAGCCCATCGCGGAGCTTTTGCTGTATACCCCAACTCTTCTTGCTGCTGGAGTCCGTTTACTTTTACTACAACACCATCTGTCTCATACGGTAAGTCGTGACGAGCTTTATCCCAGTGATTAATAAAATCTAGCACCTCATCAATACTCTTTGCTAGTACTGCCGCATCTGGCACCATAAAACCCCAGTCTCTAGCTTTTTGCAAACTTTCCATCTGGGTAGTTATTCCTAGATTATTACCAGTGATATTATAAAGTAAGCACTGCAATGGTCGCTTTGCAACCTCTGCACTATCTTGAAGTTTTAGAGAACCACTTGCGGTATTACGCGGGTTACGATATAGCTCAAACCCTAGTTCCTCGCGCTCTGTATTCATCGCGTGAAAACCGTCCCAAGGAAGCACAATCTCACCACGTATGTCAAACTTAGGAGGATAATCTCCTTTTAACTTTAAAGGAACAGATTTTATGGTTTTAATATTAGTAGTTACATCATCTCCCTGTAATCCATCTCCACGGGTAACAGCTCTGAGCAGCTCTCCATTTTCATAGGTAAGACTTATTGAAGCACCATCATACTTAAGCTCGCAGGTATAATGCACTTCACCATCTACCATTTTCTTAACGCGGGCTTCCCAGTCCTCAAGATCTTCCTTTGAGTAGGAGTTATCTAGAGAGTACATTCTATGCTCGTGTACAATAGTCTCAAAATTTTTAGTCACTGCACCACCTACGCGATGTGTAGGCGAGTTAGGATCGTCAAATTCTGGATTTGCAAGTTCTAGTGCCTTAAGTTGTTCTAATTTTTTATCAAATTCAAAATCTGATATCGTTGGCGTATCTAGCACATAATAACTATGATTATGTGTTTGTAATTCGTTGCGTAAAGCGAGGATTTGCTCTTCTATTGTCATAGTAACAAAATTAAAAAATTAAACCTGCGATACTCAGAGAATACCGCAGGTTTAATTAACCATTTTACAAACAGTTTTTAATAAAAACTAAATCGCTGTAAAGCATACCGCTTTGCGCATAACCCACAAGAGCGTTATTACTTTTTTGCCTCTAGTGATGATTTTAACCACTTAGGCATTGCCATAGGCTCAAAGTTCTCCATCTGATCTAGAAGACCATCAATGGTAGTGTCTACAAGAAGGATGTCATAATTTTCTTGTTTAAGAAAACCTTTGTCTACCATATTTTTAAGCGCACTTAAAAGATCATCATAAAAGCCATTTACATTGAGCATCCCCACAGGCTTTTTATGCAACGCTAGCTGGCTCCAAGTAAGCACCTCAAAGAGCTCTTCCATCGTTCCAAAACCACCAGGAAGTGTGATAAAACCGTCAGACAGTTCTTGGAGCTTCATCTTGCGCTCGTGCATCGTCTCATTTACTATAAGCTCTGTAAGGCCTGTATGTACCACTTCTTTAATTTGTAAAAATGCCGGAATCACACCTATCACTTTACCATTTGCATCAAGAGCGCCCTGAGCAACAGCTCCCATCACTCCTATTTTGGCAGCACCGTATACGAGTGTCATATCCTTTTTTGCCAGTGTGGCTCCTAGCAAGCGAGCTTGGTTTATAATCTCTGGATCAGTTCCTGCACTGCTACCACAGTACACACAAATAGATGCTAACTTCATACGATTTCTTTTTTTCTAACAATTGTTTTGATATTTAGACGCACTTAGGTTTAAGCCATACACGCCCTTATCATTCTATCTTTACCAAACATATCTTTTCTCAGCACAACGTCTGTAAAGCCTATATCTTTTAATAACGCTACAGTCTCTTTACCGAGATATTCATTAATCTCAAAATATAGAGCTCCCGCAGGTGCTAAGCTTTTACGGGCCAGCTCACCAATCTTTCTATAAAAAATAAGAGGATCTTGATCTGAAACAAATAGTGCACTATCTGGCTCATTGCTCAGCACATTTGCTCTCATCATTGCCTTTTCTTGCTCACGCACATACGGCGGGTTGCTCACGATAACATTATAAACCTCATCAAGGGCTTGCGTCTCTAGAATATTCTGGTTGTAAAAGTCCACTTTCACACCATTTGCCTTAGCATTTTGATATGCTGTGGCAAGCGCATTTTGAGAGATATCTACCGCTTCTACTGTTGCTTTACTGGTATTTTTTGCAAGTGTAATGGCTATACAACCAGAACCTGTACCTATGTCTAAAAGACGTAGCATATCTTGTGCTTCCTCTTTTAAGAGGCCTTGCGCCACATCATCTATAATCCAGGCAACGAGCTCTTCGGTTTCTGGTCTAGGTATTAACGTAGCAGGATTTACCTGAAAGTCAAGCCCGTAAAATGACGAGCTACCTGTGATATATTGTATGGGCTCACTCTTAGACAGTCTAGCTGTTATTTCTTCAAGCTCCTTACATTGTGATGGGTGTATTTTTTGCTTTCGCGAAAGCGAGATCTCAACCCTATTCATTTTTAATACGTGCTCAAGCGTTAAGAAACATAGGTTCTCGACCTCTTCTGGCTCATAAAGTGCGGCCAGTTGCTTCCTAAAATCTGCACGAAAATCGTCTATACTCATAGTTTTATAAGCATATGAACGGGACACGAAAAGTGACCTGTATTACCCATAGGCCCATCTATATAGTCAAAACCAGTGCGCTTGTATAATTTTTGCGCTGCCTCCATATAAGGCATCGTCTCAAGATAGCATTGCTCAAACCCAAAATCTCGAGCGGTATCTAAACACTTCTTCATCATAGCCGACCCTAGACCCTTGCCTCGTGCTTCTTCTAAGAAGTACATCTTTTGCAACTCACACACATTACCATCATAATTATCAAGTTGTGCGATGCCCGCACAGCCTATTACCGTACCATTATCTTCTACCACAAAATAGGCAGCTTTAGGCCTATCATAATGCTCAAACATTGTGTCTAGCGCCTCATCTGCATAAGCGGTTCCTACCTTTGGAGCACCCATATCTACCAGCACCTTGCGCACTACGGCCGCAACCTGTGCATTATCTTCCTTTTGAATAGGTCTAATGATTGGTTTGTTCATCACTATTAAACGTTTACTTTTGCGATGTGAAGATACACAACACCTATATAAAAAGATGTATTGCCCTAGCAAAAAATGGGCTTCCAGCAGCAATGCCTAATCCCTCGGTAGGAGCCGTTCTCGTGCATAATGACTCGATTATTGCAGAAGGCTATACAAGTGCATATGGCGGTCCTCACGCAGAGGTAAATTGTATCGCTTTCGCGAAAGCGAATACCCCAGAACTCATTGCCAAATCTACCTTATACGTATCTCTAGAACCTTGCTCACACTGGGGAAAAACCCCTCCTTGTGCAGATCTCGTTATAGACTCAGGAATTAAACGCGTAGTGATAGGCACCATAGACCCTTTTGCCAAAGTAGCCGGCGCTGGCATAAAAAAACTTATTCAAGCTGGAGTTGATGTTACCGTAGGCGTGCTTGAAAAAGAATGTCAAGAGGTTAATAAACGCTTCTTTACCTATCACAATGAGAAGCGACCATTTATAATTTTAAAATGGGCCGAAACCGCAAATGGTTTTATAGCTCCTGCTAGCAGAGATAAGCAAGAACCGGTGTGGATTACAAACTCTCACTCTAGACAACTAGTGCACAAACTACGTAGCGAGGAGATTGGCATTTTAGTGGGCGGCAAGACCGTTATAGAAGATAATCCTACACTTACAACACGTGACTGGCACGGCAGCAACCCGACCAGAATTGTGATTGACACACAAGGCAACCTCCCTCAGGAGCTACACATATTTAATAATGAAGCACCTACAATAGTGCTTAATAACAGTGACCCAAAAAGCATCTGTAAAGAACTTTTTGAGCATAACATACAATCTGTTATTGTAGAAGGTGGCGCTGCTACCCTACAACGTTTTATAGATGCGGCTTTATGGGATGAGGCTAGTGTGTTTACAGGCCTTACAAACTTTAACGCAGGTATAAAGGCTCCCAAGAAAACAAGCCAATTTACACTACAATCTAGTCAACACATACAAGGTGACAGGTTAGATACTTACACACGCAGCAACTCTTGATTTACTTATTACTAAGCATAGCGGCTTCCAGTCTCATATTTGTAATCTTCAAGTTATTTTCAAAATTTGAAGTAAATACCTTGCAAGCCATTATCATAAACTATGTGGTCGCCTTTACTTGTGGTATCTTGTTTTATGAGGGCGGTACGACACTAGCTCAAGTTCCAGAACAGGAGTGGTTTTATGCATCTGCTGGGCTAGGTGTGCTCTTTATTATTGTATTTAACTTAATGGCATACACTACACAAAAGAGTGGACTCTCTGTGGTATCGGTTGCGACCAAAATGAGTGTGGGAATTCCCATACTTTTTGGCGTTTTCTATTACAACGAGTCGCTAGGGCTCTACAAAAGCCTTGGGATCATACTTGCTTTAATAGCCGTTTATCTCGCCTCTGTAAAAGCAAAAGATGGGATTGCTATAAAGAAAGAAAACCTCATCTTCCCAATTCTTGTGTTCTTAGGTAGTGGCGCGATAGATACTAGTCTTAAATTTATAGAGGGTGCTTATGTAAGTAATGGAGATGTACCCATTTTTAGTGCAACTATCTTTGGCGCTGCTGCCTGTATTGGCTTTTTAATTATAGGGTATCAAATCATCTCTAAGACATTTACATTTAAGCTCAAAAATATTGTGGCAGGTGTCGGTCTGGGTATACCTAACTATTTTTCTATCTATATGCTTGTACAGGCTTTGCGAGATCCAAGATTTGATAGCTCTACACTTTTTACCATAAACAATGTTGCCATTGTGATGGTAAGTACCTTTATAGGAATTCTGTTTTTTAAAGAAAAACTTCTCCTCAAAAACTGGATAGGCATTGCACTTGCCGTGGTGAGTATTTTGCTAGTAAGTTTATTTAATTAGAAAATAATTATACTTTTTTTTACGCTTTCGCGAAAGCGTACTCAATCACCCTCGCCCTATAATTCTACTAGCCTTGTTTATCTAAACATCACGCTAAAACCTCGTTAACAAAGGGATTACAACATACAAGCTCTGTAACATTTTGTAAATTATCTCAACATATCTATGTAACCAAAATGAAAATGATATGGGATTCGGTGGAGCAGCTCTTGCAGCAAATCAAGTAATGAGGAACAATAGAAACCTTCTTAAGCAAAAGCGTAAGAGAGGTGATCTATCTTTTGTATCTACTGTAAATGAAAAGTGGGTAGACCCTAAAAAAGCGTCTTTTGAACAACTTATGGAAATACGTAAACGTATACGTAGGGACAATAAACGCTATGCACGCAAAGTCATTATCTTAACAATTATAGGCTTTATACTATTAGCGCTTGCGCTAGCTATAATACCTTGGGATCTCATTTTTACAAATGCATTTAATCCGCACAAGAATTAAAATTTTAAACCTTTTTCTTTAAGAGTTTTAGCAATGCAAATACAAATACTGTAAGCGGAGCAACTACGTGTGTTGAGATTGTGGCACAATACTGTTGTACTGTAAAAACCTTTATATACGCTTGTGATGCTCCATTACTTAAACCATAAACTGAGGATATCCCAGATATTATACCTAAACCAGAAACAAAGAGCACTAAAATTAATAAGACAAAAATGGTGGTAAGTGATGGTGTTGTACCCCTATAATATCTTTTATAAACCATTACAAATGCCACACCAGAGAGAATACCTAACAAGATATGTATTACTCCCACTAGGAACGAGTTGTCAAATAGTAAGTTTGAGTTAAGCCCAATGACCCCATCGTTGAACACCTTTACGAGCCCTATAAAAAGTAAGAAAAGTAAAATGGAAGCTAGCGCAATTTTTATTCTAGATTGTTCGTCTTTCATTACCTTACTTTATAAGTCTAGTCTCTACGGTACTGCTTTGTCTCTTCAAAAACGTGATCAAGTATAGCGATGTCTTGTTCTGTAAGTTCTATATCACGACGTGCCATTGCTATTTTTGCCGTCTCGTAGGCCTTATTTGTCTTATGGGTTACAAAGCCACTAGCACCTCCCCAAGAAAATGAAGGAACAAAATTACGTGGGAAGCCACTCCCAAAAATATTAGAAGCTACACCCACTACGGTACCGGTATTAAACATTGTATTAATACCACACTTAGAGTGGTCACCCATCATAAGACCACAAAACTGTAGCCCTGTATTTGCAAAGCGACCTGTCTCATAATCCCATAACTTTACGGGAGCATAATTATTTTTAAGGTTTGAGTTGTTTGAATCTGCACCTATGTTACACCATTCTCCTAGCACACTATTGCCTAAAAAGCCATCGTGACCTTTACTTGAATATCCCATAAGCACGGCGTTATTTACCTCCCCCCCTACTTTACAGTGAGGACCTAAGGTTGTACCGCTATAAATTTTGGCGCCCATTTTCACAGCTCCGTGATCACATACTGCAAAAGGTCCTCTTACGAGTGCACCTTCCATAATCTGCGAATCTTTACCTATATAAATAGGGCCATCTGTCGCATTAAGATGTGAATAGTGAACTGTTGCTCCTTCCTCTATAAATATTTGATCTTTATTTATTGCTATTACGTGCTCTGGAATGTCTTGAGACTCTCTATCCTCGGTAAGCATCTCAAAATCTCTGGTGATTGCTTCTCCGTTTTTGGCAAAAATATCCCAAGTATGGGCTACCGTTAGAATATCTGGAGCAGTGTATTGTATACAGTCATAGGTGTCAAAATCTACTTCTTCACCCTCCTTCACATAAAAGGCAATGATTTCTTCTCCATCAAAAATGGCTTGTTGTGGTTCTAGGCCTTTAATAATCTGGGCGAGATTAGGAGAAGGGAGATAGGATGCATTAATCATCACATTTACCTCCAGCTCTACCATAGGCCATCTTTCTGAGAGATACTCTTCTGTAACGGTAGAGGTTGTTGAACCTAACACAAACTCCCATTTCTCACGTATGGTAAGTATCCCTATGCGCAAGTCTGCAACGGGTTTTGTATAAGTAAAAGGTAAAAGTTGATTGCGTACGTTACCGTCAAAAAGGATATAGTTCATCTCTAAGTACTGTTAGTCTGTTGTAAAAAATCGATTGCAAAAATGAGCATTGACTTATACCGCAAATGTAAAGACTCTTAGATAAAGAAGTGTATCTAGTTATAAAGAATACACACAAGTACAACTGTGTCTTACTTCTTCTTTTTTACAAGAATCGTCCACTCAAAGTTAAACTCAGAAACCTGCACACCGTCTTTGTTTGTCCCTACAGCTTTCATCCAGCAGGTTTGACCCTCACCAGTAGCAACCGCTTTATCTATAGCCTCTTTAATCTGAGGGCCATTATCACACACAAAGTGTATTCTGCCCGTTGCTTTTTTTGTAAAAGTGGCATTATTATTTGCCACAAGCATCGATATTTTTTTTCCGCTCTTTTGTATGTGTGCAATAACAAGTGCTCCTGTAGCAAGCTCTGCCGCCATACCCTGTACTGCCCAAAACATACTATTAAAAGGATTTTGATTAATCCAGCGATGTTTTACTGTGGTTACACAAGACTCTGGTGATAATGACTTAACACGCACTCCCGTAAGCCACGCAGAGGGTAGCTTAAACATTGTGAACGTATTGAATTTACTAGGTGTAGGAAAGGACATATCTATTGCTTTTAGACAAAAGTAACAATATTTATTAATACTATGCGTGCATATTAATATCTTAAATAAATGTTAATATTTAGTACTATGCGTAACAAAGTACCTTTTTTTAGACATATATTTGCATAAGACATTAATAGACTATGGAAACTAGCATACCCACACATAACAAAAATGTAGGAACCTTAATACATCTTTCTACCTTCTGTAAATACCTTTTCCCATTTGGAAATTTTATCGCGCCGCTCATATTATGGAGCGCTCAAAAGCGCAACTCTTTATTTATAGACAAGCACGGTAGAGATGCCATAAACTTTCAGCTCAGTATACTTTTATATTTTATTGCGCTGGCGGTAATAAGCATTCCGTTCTTTATTTATTTTATAGTAAGTGCTGGTGAGGGAAGCGCTAGTTTGCTTAACTATGGATACATAAATGACCCTAGTGACTTTGCAGATCTAGGTGGTTTTCTCATCACTGCCATTGTGGTAGGTGTGCTGGCTATAGGATTATTTCTTATAGAGATCATCACAGTAATTTCGGCAGCAGTGCAGGCATCACAAGGAGGCATTTACAAGTTTCCGCTTCTTATAAATTTTATCAAAGCTTCTGCCGTTGCAGAAACCCCAGATACTCAAGAGGACTAATCAACTCAAGAGCAACCTACTATGTAATGTAGTGGTATGACTATGTACGCTTTCGCGAAAGCGTAACAACAATTAATCAATCACCTGACCCAAATCAGGACCAAAACGAACAGTTTAATGTATTTAAAAATGGAAATCTATGAAGATTGAAAACACCAAAGCGCAAATGCGAAAAGGCGTGCTAGAATACTGTATCCTCTCTGTATTAAAAGACGAAGATGCATATGTAGCAGAGATCTTAGGCACGCTTAAAGACGCCAAGTTGCTGGTGGTAGAGGGTACAATTTACCCGCTTCTCACTAGACTTAAAAACGCTGGTTTACTCAACTATCGCTGGGAAGAATCTACCAGTGGTCCACCACGTAAATATTATGGACTTACCGAAACGGGTAAGATATTTTTAAAAGAACTCTCAACCACTTGGGATGAGTTACAGACAGCAGTAGCCGTAGTTACATCCACTAAAACCACAAAAAAATGAACAAGACAGTTAATATAAATTTAGCAGGAGTATTTTTTCATATAGATGAGGATGCTTACGGTAAATTACAGAGATATCTCGCTGCCATCAAACGTTCTTTTGAAGGTATGCAAGGTGAAGATGAAATTATAGCAGATATAGAAGCTCGTATCTCTGAGCTATTTTCTGAGCGCATTAAAGACGAGCGCCAGGTAATAGGCTCACAAGAACTAGATGAGGTGATTGCTGTAATGGGACAACCAGAAGACTATATGGTAGATGACGATATTTTTGAAGATGAGCCTGCAGCTAGCAGCAACTCCTCAAAAAAGTCAAAACAAGCACCACGTATCGCACAACGCCGTTTTTACAGAGATACAGATAACGCTTACATAGGTGGTGTATCTAGCGGTATGGGACACTATCTAGGTATAGATCCTTTGTGGGTACGTATAGGCTGGGTATTACTTATAGCGCTTACTTGGTTTACACTAGGAGGTACAGCACTTATCTATCTTGCTCTATGGGTATTTGTACCAGAAGCACAAACCACGGCAGATAAACTCGCAATGCGGGGAAAGGCAGTTAACATTGACAATATCACAGAAAAAGTAAAAGAAGGATTTGAAAATGTGGCTGACACCGTAAAGAGTGTAGATTATGATAAGTATGGTAATAAAGTAAAAACAGGAGCTCAGGGTTTTTTCGGGACTATTGGTAAGATTATTATGTTTTTCTTTAAAGTCCTTGCAAAGATTATAGGGGTACTCCTTATTATAACGGGAGCTACCGTGGTTATCTCTTTACTTATCACCTTCTTAACAGGTGGTGTAGTAGATCTATTTACTCCTAATCTAGCCGATTTACCGTGGGTAAATAATGAGACAGGACTGCCTATCTGGCTTGTACTTCTTCTCACATTATTTGCAGTTGGGATACCTTTCTTCTTCCTGTTTTATTTAGGACTTAAGATTGTTTCTTCTAACTTAAAATCTATGCCGGTGAGTGCAAAGCTTAGCCTCTTTGGCCTATGGCTTGTATCTGCGATTGTAATAGGCGTATTTTCTGTAAAAGAAGCTATTAAGTATTCTAACACAGAAACTGGTAAAGTAGTAGAGCGCACAGAGCTTGCGATAACGGCAAGTGACACACTGCGCATACAGATGCGAGAAAGTGATCGTTATGAGATTCCTTTTGGGCGATCTACTGGGTTTATGAGAACGATTAAGAGTGATACAGAAAATGTGACTATAGAGCGTGACGTACGTCTTATTGTGAGAAGTACTAAAGATAGTAATGGCTACATCCAGATAGAAAAACGAGCAGATAACTTCACGTATGAAGAAGCCCGTGAGCTAGCCTCATCTATACAGTATGATTTTAAATTACAAGACGGTGTTTTATCGCTTGATGGTTTTCTTACCTCACCTACTCAAAAATCATATGGCCACTGGAATGATCGCGAGGTACAAGTGATTGTATACCTTCCAGAAGGAACTACCCTCATTGCAGATGATAATACGTACTCATACCACCGCAATGATAGCAGGTACCGTGACATACTAGATAATGGAACAGAAGAGCAATACCTTACCGTAGGTAATGGCAAGCTTCTTTGTGACGGCTGTCCAGAAGATCGCAGTTATGATTACAATGATGATGATAACTCTTGGAAGCAATCTGGTAATGATTCTTGGGAAGAACGCAGTTATGAAGAAGGAGAAAATGCTCCAGAATGGGATCGTGAGCCAGAAACACCCCAGGCTCCTACGCCACCAGAAGCTCCTGACACAGACGCGCTACGAAATAACTAACCTACTATGAAAAACCCAACCAATCTTCTTTGGATCCTGTTGCTACTCCCCTTGATCGGAGTAGCGCAGGTGTCTAAGGATAGCAAACTTTATAAAGAAATTCTTGCTATAGATACTGCTCTTTTTGGCTCGTATAATAATTGTGATCTCGCAACTCACGAAGCTCTCATCTCAGAAGATCTTGAGTTTTATCACGACAAAGGTGGACTTTCTACCAGTAAAACAGATTATATGAAAGCTCTCAAGGAGAATATTTGTAATAAAGTACAGAGAACACTTACTCAAGGTACCTTTGAGGTACACGAAATAGCAGGTTTTGGTGCTGTGTCACTTGGAAAACATAGTTTTCACAACCTAGTAGAAGACAGCCACTCAGAACCATCTAAGTTTATTACCATATTAAAAGACACCCCAAAAGGCTGGAAAATCACACGGGTGATAAGCTTGCACTAGCAATCTATACAACTCAGTCATAAATTATTACAGTTGGGTAGGTTACGCTTTCGCGAAAGCGGACTTATCTACATCTTTACATCATCAATCAAAAACAATCAATCAAACAAACGAACCAATCACCAAAAAACCAATCATTATGACAACGCTCATCAAAACAATTTTAGGAATCCTTACCGCTTTACTCGTCACCTCTTGTCAGTTTGACATTAATCTAGGGCAAATGCACGGCGACGGAAATGTAGTTACAGAAGATCTCAACATCACAGAAGACTTTGACGAAGTAGTCGCTGGAAATGGCTGGGAAGTGTTTTTAGAAAAAGGAAGCACGAACGCCGTAATACTTGAAGCAGACCAAAACCTTGTAGATGCTGCCGAAATTTATGTAAAAGACGGGAAGCTAAAAATATACTGCGAAGACAATATCAAAAGTGCTACCTCAAAAAAGGTGTTTGTAACCTACTCAGAAAATCTTACTGATGTAAGCGTAAATAGTGGTGCAAGTCTCACTACAAAGGAAACACTTACTGGAGATGATATTGAATTTGACGCATCTTCTGGAGGCACAATGCGCGTACAAGTTTCTGCAAAAAATGTAGAGACAGACGTAAGTAGCGGTGGCGTGGCACGTATCTCTGGTAGTGCAGAGCGACTGGATGCTTCGGTTTCTAGTGGTGGTGTAGCGAGAATAAGCCAACTCAAATCTGTGAGTGCAAAGGCAGATGCTTCATCTGGAGGCGTGATGGATGTTTATGCTTCTCAAGATCTTAAGGCAGAAGCCTCTTCTGGAGGAATCATAAATTACTACGGTAGCCCAAGAAATGTGGATAAACCTAAAAAAAGCTACTCTGGTGGAGTTATAAGAAGCAAAGAATAATTACAATAAATAACATCAATCAATCAACACAAAAAATGCTCGATAGTATCGAGCATTTTTTTATGTATATAATAGTCAAGAGTTACAATCCAGCCTTTATTTTCATAAACTGGGCTTCTAGCAGTGCCATCTTTTCTTCTAGACCATCTGCCAGTTCTGGCACTCTGTGATAGAAGACGTAGCGTATGCGCCAGAGTTCTTTAATTTCTTTTATAGGAAACTCTAGGTCGTCTATATTTTTATGATCTGCTCTTAGGGTAATAGTATTTCCGGAGAGATAGCAACGTCTTAATACTAGTCTATCATTAAAAACGGCTAGAATGAGATGTCCATTATTGAGCTTTTTATAAACGTTTTTGGGGATCTGCTCACCTATTACAATATCCTTTGGAAAGAGTCCTTTGTCATTACTACTCATTTCCAAGTTATCTACAGTAAAGGCTCTGAAATCTTTTTCTGGGTTTACGGGTAGTTGTAAGACAGGCATATCTGCTACAAAAGCTTCCCTGTCATTATATAGTAGATAATCGTTTGTGTTTTTTGGGGTAATGCAAGGTATGGTAGCAAAGGTTTCTTTTGTAATCTGCTCGTGATCTGTGGTAAGGTCTGCTTTAAATTTGAGCAAACTATTTACGGTAAGCTCTTTTGTGAGCAAGTCATCTATAGGAATGCTAAAATAATTAGCAATTTTAATTACCGTATCTATTTTAGGTTCACTCCTACCCTCCTCATAAGCCCCTAACGTCCCTCTTTTCAGGTCAAAGAGCTCTGCAAACGACTGCTGACTAAGCGTCTTTACGGTTCTTATTTTTCGAATGTTTTTACCAAAGAATGACATATTTTGCTAATTTTATTTGCAAATGACAAAATTGTTTGTATATTTACCTAACAATTTTAGCAAAAAGAATTCACTTATGCTAATTTATTTAGCTTTTTCACGAAAGCGTAATAGCACAATCAAACATTCATCAATCAAAAATCAAACATTATGACCACTTTAATTATTTACATCCTGAGCCACTTATAAACAATTGGGTATTTACAGAGACAAGTTTTCGTATTATTAACCTTCCAATGTATTGGAACACAACACTGACACTCTTTATGAAGAACCACTTTACAATTACTCGAGATTTTTTATTAGAACTCAACTTTAATATCACTACAGAAAATACGGCAGATGGTATTATGGTTGTACAAAAGGAAAACTCAGGTATCAAAAACCTGATTCTGGGCATTGCTCCTCCTATTCTAATTATCGAGCAATTTATTTTTACCATCAATAACCAGTCAGAAAAGATTTTTAAAAGTCTGCTGCAAAAAAACCGAGATATCATACACGGGGCTTTTGTGCTAGATGATACTGGTAAAAAGGTCATCTTTAGAGATACCCTACAGATAGAAAATCTTGACCTCAACGAGCTAGAGGGTAGCTTGAACTCCCTGAGTTTACTTATGAGTGAGTACTCAGAACAGATTATAGAATTTTCAAAATATTAAAAAACGACATTATGAACATATTTAAACGACTTTTTAAAATAGGACAAGCAGAGGCAAATGCATCTATAGATAATATGGAAGATCCTATCAAGATGACAGAGCAAGGCATACGAGATATGAAAGAAGATCTTGCCAAAAGTGTAGAAGCAATGGCTCAAGTAAAAGCAATGGCCATACGCGCAAAAAACGAGCGTGACGAGCACGATGCAAAAGCAAAAGACTACGAGAGTAAAGCCATCGCTATTCTTAAAAAAGCTCACGCAGGATCTATGGATGCGACAGATGCAGACAGACTAGCCAAAGAAGCCCTGGCCAAAAAAGAAGAAGCACAGTCACACGCTACACGCGCTGGTGAGGATACCTCAAAATTTGAAGGTAATGTAGCACAACTACAAGGCACTATCCAGACTATTAAAGATAACATAAGCAACTGGGAGAACGAGCTTAAAACACTCAAGGCACGTGTAAAAGTGAGCGATGCTACTAAGAATGTAAACAAGCAAATGGCGGCCCTAGATAACACTGGCACCGTGAGTATGCTAGAACGAATGAAAGAAAAAGTAGCGCAAGAAGAAGCTCTTGCAGAGGCTTATGGAGACATCGCAGATACTAATAAAAGTATAGATGATGAGATAAACGCCGCTGCAGATACTAGCGAGGAGAAAGTAGATGACGAGCTAGCAAAACTTAAAGAACAATTAGGGCTAGGTAATGACAACGCCTAGCCATCATAAACCTTAAAACCATCAACCATTGGACAACTTTATAAATCTCATATTTTCAGAAGTTAATATCATCTTGAGCGTCTTATTGATACTCTTGATCATTTACTGGGTACTTACCTCGGTGAGCGGTATTGATTTTGACTACGATATGGACATCGACATAGATCTCGATGTAGATGTAGATGCAGATTTTGACATCAACACCGTAGACTCTGGTAGTATGGATTTTGAAGATGTCTCAAGTGCAGAGGTAGACAGGTCACACGTTGTAAATAAAAGACGTAAACCGCTTAAGTGGTGGCAAGTATTTTTAATTTACTTCAACTTTGTAGGTCTTCCATTTATGTTCACCTTTACGGTATGGGTATTTTTATGGTGGCTTTGCACCCTAGTAACCACAAGTATTACCGGTAGCTATGCAACTAGTTTTGGTTACATACTTATGTTGAGCTGTATGATCCCTGCTTTGTTCCTTACTAAGATATTTACCACTCCATTTAAGTCATTTTTCAAAAATTTGAATAAAGATGGTGATAAAGCTACAGACTTTTTAGGTCGTGACGCAGTGTTGCTATCTACCATTTCTGGAGATAAGATGGGCAATGCAGAGGTACTAGCAGATGGTAACCCTATGAGTATTTATGTAAAATCACTAGATGGGTCAGAAATACGCTTTCGCGAAAGCGTACTCATCATCAAACAGTCACCAGATAAAAATTACTTTTTAGTCAGCAAATATTAATTAAGCGTGTAAACGCACATTCATAATCAACCAAAAACAAAAATCATCAATTTTATGGAAAACCTACCATCTATCGCCATCGCCCTTGTTGTGGGTATTGTGGCACTCATTGTTATTTACTTCCTCATCATCGCGATGTTCTACAAAAAGGTACATCAAGGCCAAGCCTTGGTTCGCACAGGTTTTGGCGGGACAAAAGTAGCGACAGATAAAGGGCTCTATGTGGTTCCTGTCTTTCACCGAGTAGAAGTAATGGATATTTCTGTAAAGAAAATCCAGATTGAGCGTCTTGCATCAGAGGGCCTTATTTGTAAAGACAATATGCGTGCAGATATCAAGGTAGCCTTCTTTGTACGTGTAAATAATGAAGTTGAGTACATTAAGAAAGTAGCTCAAACCATAGGTGTGCAACGTGCATCACGTCAAGAAACGCTAGAAGAGCTTTTTGAGGCAAAATTTTCTGAAGCGCTTAAAACCGTGGGTAAAAAGTTTGACTTTATACAGCTTTATGAGGCTCGTCGTGAGTTTCGTGATGAGATTGTAGACATCATTGGTACAGATCTTAATGGATATACTCTTGAAGATTGTGCGATAGATTACCTAGAGCAAACTGCAGTTACACATCTTAAAGCAGATAACATCCTTGATGCAGAAGGTATTAAGAAAATTACAGATCTTACAGCTGCACAAAACATCAAGGCAAACCTTATTAAACGTGATGAGGAGAAAGTAATACGCAAGCAAGATGTAGAGGCTCGCGAGGCAATACTAGAACTAGATAAGCAACTCGCCGAAAAAGAAGAACAGCAAAAACGTGAGATCTCAAACATAAAATCTCGTGAAGAGGCAGAGATTCTTAAAGTTGCCGAAGAAGAGCGTCTCAAGTCTGAAACTGCTCGCATTGCTACCGAAGAAAAAGTAAAAGTAGCCGAAGAAAATATGCAACGCCAGATCATCGTAGCTGAGAAAAACAAGCAACGTACAGACAAGGTGGAGACAGAGCGTGTGGAGAAAGACCGTATGCTAGAACTTACCGAGAGAGAGCGCGTAGTAACACTGGCTCAAATCGAAAAAGAAAAAGTTGTTGAAGTTGAGAAAAAGAACATTCAAGATGTGATACGCGACCGCGTGATGCTAGAGAAAGGTGTGGTTGAGGAGCAAGAAAATATGAAAGATATTGAGGCTTTTAAAACTGCAGACCGTTCTAAGCAGGTAGCAATCACAAATGCAGAGGCAGCAGCTCAAGAAGATCTTATTAAGACCATAAAAGCAGCCGAAGCATCAAAAGAAGCAGCAAAACAAAAAGCCGAAGAAATTAATATCGAAGCACTAGCGCATAAAGAAGCAAGTGAGAAAGAGGCAGAAGCACGTAAAATTCTTGCCGAAGCACAAGCTAAGGAAGAAGCAACTGTAGGTATGTCTGAGGCACAAGTAATGCACGCTAAGGCAGATGCAAACGAGCGTCAAGGTATTGTTGAGGCAACCGTTATCGAGAAAAAGGCACTTGCAGAAGCTGCCGGAATTGAAGCAAAAGCTGAGGCAAAACGTAAAGATGGTCTTGCAGAGGCAGATGTAATTAAAGAGAAAGCCCTTGCAGATGCCGCAGGTATCGAAGAGAAAGCAAATGCTATGAAGAAACTTGACGGTGTAGGTAAAGAACACGAAGAGTTTAAACTACGTCTTGATAAAGAACTTCAAGTAGATCTTGCAGAGATTAATGTCCAGAAAGATATTGCAGATGCGCAAGCACAGGTTATAGGCGATGCTCTTAAAGCTGCAAATATTGATATTGTGGGTGGTGAGACTATGTTCTTTGACCAGATTATAGGGCAAATTACAAAGGCCAAAGGTTATGACAGACTCGTACACCACTCAGAAACGGTGACAGAGGTAAAAGATGCCATTTTAGGTAGTGATGATGTAAAAGGAAACTTGCTTGAAAAAGTAAAAGAATTTGCAGATAAGTACGGCATATCATCTGAGGATCTTAAAAATGTGACCATTGCAAACTTACTGATGGATTTAAAATCTAAATCTTCAGACAGCGATGAGCAAACCTTATTCAGTAACCTATTTAACCTTGCAAAGAGATTAGGATTATCTGATAAGAAACTGAAATAAAACTCAGTAAACAACGGCAGCTTGCACCCAGTGAGATGGCAAGCTGCTGGTTGTTTTTACGCTTTCGCGAAAGCGTAATTACTACTACATCCCACAACTTTCATCACAAGAATCAATCAACAAACCAACGATTAGTTTCCAACATTTATGGCAAACGAAACTCCAGATATACAACCCAAAGCAACGCAAACTCTTGACGGCGGCACCTATGAGATTATTCAAGGTAGACTGCAAAAACAAAAAACCGACTTACAAAAGCGGTTACAAGAACTTAACGAGGAGCGTAAAAATGTTTTTGGTTCACTAGAAACAAAGCTCATTGCAAATGACCGTATCAATACAGAAAATAACTGTATTGCTCGTGATATTGTATCGCTTAAAAACTTGTGTTTATTTGGCTACAATGTACATTTTGGATTACGCACAGACATACACTTAGGAGATGTTTTTAGTGCCTATGAGTTTAAAGACAATCGTTTTGAACCTCGTGATCTTTCACTTTTACAAGACGATACTTTTCTACTAGACTTTGCAAACCTGTACAAGTATTACCGTAATACCATCTTTTCAAAGTTTGCGATTATAGGTAACTACCTCTATATGGTATTTCAGCTTAGTGATAGTGTTACAGATATTAAAACATTTAAGTGGCTCATAAAAGAAGATACGTTACAGTATGTAGATAACCGTAGTGAGCACGAGTATCGCTTCCCACAGCAACACGATTTTAAGTGGCAAGAGGCTACACGTGATATGCACCGTTATGGTGAGCACGCTCACGTGTCTATTTTAGACAAAGTGTTTGTAGAGACTATAGGTGGTGATCTTACCATAAAAATAGAAGATAATACAGATCAAGGTAAAGGAATACTAGATGAGCCGGTAGAGCTTATAGACCAGACACTAGATGACGGTCAGTATCGCTATGCAGATCTGGGTAACCTACTTGCGCTAGAGATTAAACCATTTCAAGAAGAGCCTCGCTATTTTGTATTTAACAACAAACTAAAGGAAGTTCAAAAAATACAGAGTGTAAAGGACACCTGTGTCTTGCTTCCAGATGATCAAGGTATCATTTTCCCAACAGGCTACTACTTACAAACAGGAGAATACAACATTTTTGACAATGCCATCCCAAATGTAAAATTTCAGCAGAAGGTGAGTTCGCCTAACGGGGAGGACTTTTTATATGTCTTTTACTCCCCAGAAGAGGCGCTGTACAACTTGATGTCATATAATGTGATTACTCAAGAGATAAAAACTCCTATTATCTGTAATGGTTTTACCGTATTGCAAGATGGGCAGCTATGCTATTTTAGAACCGAAAATGAGCAAACCAAGCATCACGTGATACAGATCTGGCAAACCCCATTTTTAAAGGGTGACTATATGCCTTCTCAGCACGAAGACACGTTGCTATATAAAATAGGAAACAAAGATATTGTAAAAGCAATGGCAGAGGTTAATAGCCTCATCACACTGCTCAACAAAGAAGATAATTACGACGGACTGTATAGCGATATTGCTAAGTTCTCAAAAGATATACTTGATGCATATTACTGGCTTCCAGAAGCAGAAACCAAGCAACTCAACGTACCACTTGCAGAAATAAATGGAGCTGCAAATGCCGCTATAGATGAGTTTCAAAAAGTAGTACAGCTCAAGCGTAACGCTGCCAAACAAACTAAAGAAGTTGAGACCAAAGCCTCTGAGATTTTTGGCAAAATAAAAAGCACCTCTTTTAAGTCTATTAATGATTTTGTGGTGCTGCTCACGCAGTTGCGATCATTACGTGGAGAGACCATCTCGCTTAATGATATACGCTATGTAGATCCCACTTTCGTGAAAACGCTAGAGGAAGAAATTGCTGTGCAAACACAAAAAATTTCTGAGAAGTGTGTACAGTTCTTACTAGATGACAAAGCGTTAAAACCGTATCACGATGCCGTAACCGAAAAGAAACAGGCGATGGATGGCATCAAGAAAGTCATTGAAGCCAAAAAGCTCGAAGAAGAAGTAAACCAGATTGCAACAGATCTTGAGTTACTTATCGACATTGTTTCAAACCTCGATATAGAAGACACCTCTCACTCTACTAAGATAATTGATGATATCTCGCTCATTTTTGCGACTATCAATCAGTTAAAGGCTGGGATTAAGAATAAGAAAAAATCATTAGGAAGTGCAGAAGCACAAGCCGACTTTGCTGCGCAACTGAAGCTTATTGATCAAAGTATCATAAACTACCTAGATATTGCCACCACACCAGAAAAGTGTGATGAGTTCCAGACTAAAATCTCTATCCAGCTAGAAGAGCTAGAAGGAAAGTTTGCAGACTGGGATGAGTTTATCACGCTTATTATTGAAAAGCGCGAGGAAGTATACGGAGCTTTTGAAGCACGTAAAAATGCACTGATAGAGAAGCGCAATAAAAAGGCAATGGCATTAAAAAATGCCTCAGAACGCATTTTAAAAGGCGTACGTAAAAAAGCCGAAAGCTTTAAAACAGCCTCTGAAATAAACGGATACTTTGCCGCAGACCTTATGATTAATAAGGTACGCGATATCATACAGCAACTTAAAGAGCAAGAAGATACCGGTAAGGCAGAAGAGATTGAGACTGGACTTAAAACAGCTCGTGAAGATGCGCTGCGCAAGCTCAAAGACAAACTAGATCTCTATGAAGATGGAGATACGGTAATACGACTTGGCAAGCATAAATTTGGTGTAAACAAGCAGCCGCTTGACCTCACTATTGTGCTTAAAGATGGCGCGCTTAACTATCACCTCACAGGTACCGATTTTTATCAAGAACTCTCAAACGAGACCCTTCTCGCCTCTCGCCACATCTGGGATCAAGAATTTGTATCAGAAACTAGCGAGGTGTACCGCAGTGCCTACCTAGCTTATAAATTATTTAATAAACTAGACAAACACACGCTACTAGAAGCTGGTGATGACGCGCTACTTGCGATTGTGCAAGAAGAAAGCCGCAATGATTATGCAGAGGGCTATGTAAAAGGCGTGCACGATGTAGACGCGACTAAAATTTTAAAGGTACTCGTACACAAACACAACGAACTAGGACTACTCACCTACGCCCCAGAAATTAGAGCATACGCTCAGTATTTCTGGAACAGCATTGACCCAAATACTCAAAAAACGCTTAACCAGTCTATAAAGGCTTCAGGAGAGGTGTTGCAGTTTTTTCCAGATGCAAAGGAGTACCAATTTATCGTTGAAACTTTAAGTGAGGAGATACACGCTTTCGCGAAAGCGGAATCCCTTTTCTCACCAGAGTTAAGTCAGACCATTGCGACCTACATCTTTGATGAGCTTCAAGGCGACACAGAGTTTGTGCGTAGTAGTGTTGCGGTGCGTTTAAAAGACGCTTTCGCGAAATCGTTAAAACAACAACAGGCAGATCTTAAGTTTAAGAAAAGTTATGAGTCCCTCCCTAAATTAAAAGGAAAAGTGCAGCTCGTAAAACAGTGGGTGACGGCATTTGTACGCTCCCAAGAAAGCATAACCGATGTGCGCTATGTAGATGAAATGGTGTGTTTACTACTCTTTGAAGATGAGTCGGTTTTAAAAACAAAAGCGGCTTCTCCTAATGAAAAAATCACTGGCTTAAGCGGTGATCACAGCACGATAACCGAAGGTGTTTTTAACTTTAACTACCACGACTTTACGGCAAGGCTCAACTTATTTGTAACAGAGCAAGTACCCGCATTTGAAACATTTAAGAAAGCAAAACACACGGTTACTGAAGAGTTAAAAGAAGCTTTAAAACTGGACGAATTTAAGCCAAGAGTCCTTACATCCTTTGTGCGTAATAAGCTGATTGACCAAGTGTATTTTCCATTGTTTGGTGATAACCTTGCAAAGCAATTAGGAACCGTAGGTGATAATAAACGTACTGACCGTATGGGTATGTTGCTGCTCATCTCTCCACCAGGATACGGAAAAACCACCCTGATGGAATATATCGCAAACCGTCTAGGTCTTGTTTTTGTAAAAATTAATGGCCCAGCCATAGGTCACGAAGTTACTTCTGTAGATCCAGAAAGTGCTACAAATAGCGCTGCACGTGAAGAGCTCAAAAAACTCAACGTCGCTTTTGAAATGGGTAACAATGTGATGCTATATCTAGACGATATACAGCACTGTAATCCTGAGTTTTTACAAAAATTCATCTCCTTGTCTGATGGTACACGTAAGATAGAAGGTGTGTACAATGGGAAGTCAAAAACCTATGACCTCCGTAGCAAGAAATTCTGTGTGATAATGGCGGGTAACCCGTATACAGAGAGTGGAGAGAAATTCCGTATACCAGATATGCTTGCAAACAGGGCAGACATTTATAACCTGGGAGACATCATAGGAGATACGGAACATTTATTTAAATTGAGTCTTATTGAGAACTCGCTCACTGCAAATCCGCTACTGCAGCAGTTGAGTAGTAGTCATTTCGAGGATGTGTATACCTTAGTAGACCGCATAGAAAATGGGACGCAGGACAGTCAGCTCAAAGGAAATCACACTGGGCAAGAAGTGGCAGATTATACAAAGGTACTAGAGAAGGTAATCACCATACGTAACACGGTGCTCAAGGTAAATGCAGAATACATACGCAGTGCCGCACAAGAAGATGCCTATCGTACAGAGCCTTCTTTTAAACTACAGGGATCATACCGTGATATGAATAAACTGGTAGCCAAAGTAGTTCCCATTATGAATGACACAGAGCTTGCGACATTGCTTCTTTCGCACTATGAAAGGGAGTCACAAACTCTCACCTCAAGCGCAGAGGCAAACCTCTTAAAGTACCGCGAACTCATAAATGCGCTGGATGAAACACAGCAACAGCGCTGGAACACGATGAAAGAAACCTTTGTAAAAAATAATAAACTCAAAGGTTTTGGTGACAAGAACGAGATGGCACAAGTACTCTCTCAAATGATGGAGTTTACCGAGAATCTAGAAGGGATTAAGAAAGCGCTGGAGAAGGGGTTGGAGCGATAGCAGAAAACATCTCCCCTCGCCCCTCTTTGAGGATTACCACTGTAAGAAACTTACACCTATAAAAAAGGCACTCAAAAAAAACATCTCCCCTAGCCCCTCTTCGAAGAGGGGAATACTTACAATACTTTTCATTTTGCGAAGCAAAATAAAAAGTATCAAACCGCAACAGTGTCCCTCTTTGAAGAGGGAGTCAGGGAGATGTCCGCAAAGAATCACAAACAAAAAAAACGACAGCTCTCGCTGTCGTTTTTTAATTCTATATAAGATATGTCCTTTACTGACGTGCAGCTGGAACCTCATCCACATAAGTTGAGCCTACTCCTGGCTCGTCTTGTGGAAGCTCGTCTTTTGACGCTAGGTAACGCTCTGCATCTAGTGCAGCCATACATCCTGTTCCGGCAGCGGTAATTGCTTGACGGTACACGTGATCTGCTGCATCTCCAGATACAAATACTCCTGGTACGTTTGTTTTAGAAGTTCCTGGAGTGTTGATGATATATCCAGTCTCATCTAAATCTAAGTAGTCCTTAAAGATATCTGTGTTAGGCTTGTGCCCTATCGCTACAAAAAATCCTGTTGCTGGGATATCGTGCTCTTCACCGGTTACATTATTCTTTACTCTTGCTCCTGTTACCCCTACATCATCACCTAGCACCTCAACGGTTTCTGTGTTGAAAAGGATCTCAATGTTTTCTGTTTTCTGTACACGAGCAGCCATAATTTTTGATGCTCTAAACTCGTCACGACGTACGAGCATTGTTACTTTCTTACATAATTTAGAAAGGTAGTGTGCCTCCTCACAAGCGCTATCTCCAGCACCTACAATTATGGTTTCTTGCCCACGGTAAAAGAATCCGTCGCAAACGGCACAGGCAGATACACCTCCACCCATTTTTAAATACTTCTGCTCAGAAGGTAATCCTAAGTATTTTGCACTCGCTCCTGTAGAAATAATCACAGACTCTGCGTGTATTTCCTTTTCTCCGTTGATCCACGCTTTGTGTACATCTCCAGAAAAATCTACTTTAGTCACCCATCCGTCACGTACATCTGTATCAAAACGCTGTGCTTGTTTCATTAACTGCACCATCATTTCTGGTCCAGTCACACCATCTACATAACCAGGGAAGTTCTCCACCTCGTTAGTCGTGGTAAGCTGTCCTCCTGGCTGCTGCCCTTGGTAAAGAACTGGTGCCATATTTGCACGTGCTGCATAAATTGCTGCGGTATATCCCGCTGGTCCTGAACCTATGATAAGGCATTTTACTTTTTCTACTGACATACTGTATTATTTTTAAGCTTTCGCGAAAGCGTAACAAACACTTTTACAATCGCACAATTCTTATTTATATCTTCCTTACAAAAGTAGGTTTTACAAGCCAAACCTTACAATCAAGTTATCAAGAAAACGAATGGCTTTATCACCAAAAGTGATATAACTGACCACGAGCTTACTCTTGCATAGATTAAAGATAAGATTCTAACCTCTAACGCGTGTTTTCAAATTGTTAATACATCACCGAGTGTGGTGATAATTCTGTAATTTGCCGTTAAAATCTGATACTATGAAAAGTCGTTTTACTTACATCTTATTATTACTTGTTGCAAGTGTGGCTTGCGCGCAAGAAACTAGAGGAAATGATGTCACACTAACCTCAAACCTAGATTATATTTATGAGGTAATTGTTCCAGAACTTACAAATCCTTGGGGACTAGCTGTATTGCCAGATGAGTCTATGCTTATCACTGAAAAAAGTGGAGAGCTCATACACTTTAAGGATGGTAAAAAAACAATGATTACTGGTGCTCCAGAGGTGGTGACGCGTAATCAAGGTGGTTTACTTGACATACGTTTGCATCCAGATTATGCGACTAATGGCTGGATATATATCACATACTCATCGCCACAAGGCGAAGAAGATGGGGCGATGACAGCACTTATGAGAGCAAAATTAAAAGACGGCGCGCTTACCGAAAAGAAGGTATTATATAAAGGAAGTCCAAATACGAGAAAGGGACATCACTTTGGCAGTCGCGTGCGTTTTGACAAAGATGGTTATGTGTACTTTTCTATAGGAGATCGTGGTGCTAGGGATGAAAATCCGCAGGATATTACGCGTGATGGAGGTAAGATTTATAGACTTAATGCAGATGGAAGTATCCCTGCAGATAATCCTTTTGTAGGTAAAGACGGAGCAAAGGAAGCTATCTTCTCTTACGGGCATCGTAATCCGCAAGGAATGACTGTACATCCTGAGACAGGTAAGATATGGATACACGAGCACGGACCTCGTGGTGGGGATGAGATTAATATCCCTGAGGCTGGTAAAAACTTTGGGTGGCCAGTAATCTCATACGGTATTAATTACAGCGGAACTACGTTTACAGAAATTACAGAAAAAGAGGGAATGGAGCAGCCAGTGTATTACTGGGTTCCTTCTATCGCTCCTTCTGGGATGGCTTTTGCAAACAATACTGGTGATGCAAAACTTGATGGTAACTTATTAATAGGTTCGCTTAAATTTGAATACCTAGAACTTGCTATTTTAGAAAATGACAAGGTAGTTGCTCGTGAAAAGTTACTAGAAGATGTAGGTCGTGTGCGCAATGTGATTAATCACAATGGCACTATCTATGTAGGTGTAGAGGGAAAAGGAATCCTTAAACTAGTTAAGAAATAATGAAGCTACTTATAAGTTTATGTACGGCAGGAGTTAGTGTGTTTTTATTTTTCGCGAAAGCGGAAAAAGAAATTTACACCTCTCAAGACCCACTTGCAGAATCTATAGAACGTGGTGCAGAGGTATACCAAGACTTTTGTATACAGTGTCACCTAGGTAAGGGTGAAGGTGTGGCAGGAACTTTCCCGCCGCTTGCTGGATCAGACTGGCTTACAGAAGATCGCTATGAAGAAGCCATAAAAGCTGTAAAATATGGACAGCAAGGTCCTATAACTGTAAATGGTGTTGCATATAATGGCGTGATGGCAAACCTTGAACTTTATGAAGATGAAGTGGCAGATGTAATGAACTACATTATGAACAGCTGGGGCAATAAACAGAAAGAAATGGTTACCGAAGAAGAGGTGAAAGCGGTGACAGAATAATATCAACACACAGAAAGCTTAGGGAGTAAATTAAGATTTTTTAGTAAAGAATTGGCTTTAAAAACGACAAAAAAGTGCTAACTTTTTAGGTAAAAGAAAATACTATGAAAAAAATCATTACATCCCTATTTTTTATGATTGCTTTTTGCTCTGTACTTACAGCTCAAAATTACTCATCGGGAAGCATTACAGTACTTAATAATAATCCACTAGAAGGTAGTGTCGCCATAGATTACCTTGCTCAAACAGTACTTTACAAAAAGAATTATAAAACCACCGTTTATACTTTTGACCAGGTAACTAGTGTCTCTCTCAACAATAGAAACCTTGATAAAATAGAAGTAGATAATATCGTTTATTTTGCCACACCATTACAAGATGGAAAAGCGTCTTTATATCAAATAAGTCCCTCAGAATATCTTATCACAAACGCTACTGGAACCTCTAAGGTTATCAACGTAGATAATGACAGAGCAAATATAGCTGGCACGCTTGCCGTACTTTTTTCTGATTGTAATTCCATACGAAGACCGCTTAATGCTATAGATCAATTTAATGAGTCTGCACTTATTCGTAATGTGCAAGCCTATAATGCTTGTGATTATGAGATTTATGCTCCCACGCCTAATGAGGTAGATGCTGCTGCATCTTATAATACAGATGCTGCTAGTTTTTATCTAGGTGTAGGTACAAGCATTAATAACTTGAAGTTTTTTGATAGTGATGAGTCTGAGTCTATCGTTACAGGGCAGGTGCAACTTGGTGTAATAGCTACTCCAGGCTTTTTAGGTACTTTACAAGGAAACCTTTACTTCTCTCTTGAAGGAAATGCAGCCTTATCTGGTGATAATAGTTTTGACAACTTGCCTAATGATTTAAATTTTAAAATGAGTTCTTTTAGACTGTTGTTTGGTCTAGAATATCAATTTAATAAAGAAGGAAAATTTAAGCCTTTTGTCGCAGCTGCGGTAGGTCCTACTGGTGATTATTATGAAGGAACTCTAGATGGTAATGATTTTGATATAAGCGGTGGTAATCCCATTTTTGTACCGCGTGTAGGCGTGAGATATGAATTAAGCAATGGGCACCATCTGGGTGCTAGCCTAAGTTATATAACCGGTTATGATAATGACTTAACATTTCCTACAGAAGAAGAAGTTATTCCTCTTAAGATTGATGTAACAACACTCACACTAGAGGTAAACTACTACTTTTAAGACCCCTATAACTCACAATATTAAAACCGAGATGCATAATCTCGGTTTTTTCATTTCTAATCCATTTTAATAACCCATTTTAAATTGTATTTTTACCTCCTAATCGTCCTCAAATTTTATGGGTAAAATAATTGCTATTGCAAACCAAAAAGGTGGTGTAGGCAAGACCACGACTTCTGTAAATCTCGCAGCCTCTCTAGGCGTGCTCGAGAAGAAAGTACTTCTCATAGATGCAGACCCACAGGCTAATGCAACCTCTGGCTTAGGTATAGATGTAGAGAGTGTAGAAGTAGGAACATACCAGCTACTAGAACATACTAACAAGGCAGAAGATGCTATTGTAAAAACCTCTTCTCCTAATCTAGATCTTATACCTGCTCACATAGACCTTGTAGCTATAGAAATAGAGCTTGTAGATAAAGAGGCACGTGAGTATATGTTAGAGAAAGCGATTTCTCACCTAAAGGATGTATATGATTACATCTTGATAGACTGTGCGCCATCACTAGGCTTGCTTACTCTTAATGCACTTACCTCTGCAGACTCTGTAATTATCCCTATACAGTGCGAGTACTTTGCACTAGAAGGGTTAGGCAAGTTGCTTAACACGATAAAAAGCGTTCAGAAAATACATAATAAGGATCTTGATATAGAAGGATTACTTCTTACAATGTTTGACTCACGACTACGATTATCTAATCAAGTAGTAGAAGAGGTTCAAAAACATTTTAGCGAGATGGTCTTTGAGACAATCATACAGCGTAATGTACGTTTAAGTGAAGCACCTAGTTATGGAGAGAGTATTATAAATTATGATGCTGCAAGTAAAGGCGCTACTAACTACTTGAGTCTTGCTCAAGAACTTATTACAAAAAACAATAGCTAACAAATGGCTAAAGCAACAAAAAAACAAGCACTAGGGCGTGGTCTCTCGGCTCTGCTCAAAGACCCTGCAAATGATATAAACAGTGCAGAAGATAAAAACGCAGACAAGGTTGTAGGTAACATCGTAGAGCTAGATCTAGAAGATATAGATGTAAACCCGTTCCAACCGCGTACTAGCTTTAATGAAGAAACTCTTAGAGAGCTTGCCTCATCTATAAAAGAGCTAGGCGTGATACAACCTATCACGGTACGTAAGATAAGCTTTGGTAAATATCAACTTGTATCTGGAGAGCGTCGTTATAGAGCTTCTAAGCTTATAGGTAACAAAACAGTACCTGCATACATACGTATTGCAAATGATAATGAGAGCCTCACGATGGCCCTTGTTGAAAATATACAGCGTCAAGATCTTGACCCAATTGAAATTGCCCTCTCCTACCAGCGCTTAATAGATGAGATAAACCTCACGCAAGAGCAAATGAGTGATCGCGTGGGTAAAAATCGCTCTACCATCACAAACTATTTGAGACTACTTAAACTAGACCCAATAGTACAAACAGGTATGCGAGATGGTTTCTTATCTATGGGGCACGGTCGTGCACTCATAAATGTAGAAAACACAGGTGACCAGCTAGATATATACGAGAAGATTTTACAAGAAAAGCTCTCTGTGAGACAAACAGAAGCCCTTGTAAAAAACTATCACGCTACGGCAAATATTGAGACACCAGCAAAGGAAGAAACACCTAAGTTCATAAAGAAAGGCACAAAAGACTTTGCCGAATATTTTGGTGCAAAAGTTGACATCAAAGTTTCAAAAAATGGGCGTGGTAAGATTACCATTCCGTTTTCTTCAGAAGAAGATTTTAGTCGATTACAGAAACTCATTAAGGGTGCAAAATAATAAACTCCTCTTACTGGTAGTACTCTTGTTTTTTTACGCTTTCGCGAAAGCGCAAGAAGACCCAGCATCTACACTTCTAGATCAAGAAACAGTTACTGCCGTGAGTGATAATGATCCCTATGAGCCATTACGACCTGCAAAGGCTGCCTTTTATGGCGCAGTGTTACCGGGTCTAGGGCAACTCTACAATAAAGATTACTGGAAGTTACCACTTGTATATGGCGCACTGGGATCAAGCATCTATGCCGTATCATATAACTCTACACAATCTGAGCGTTTTAGAACCGCCTTTAAAGAACGACTCGCGGGACGTATAGATGAGTTTACTAAAGTAGATGAAGATGGTGTAGCCACCGAAAGATTTTCTGATGACGCCTTACTTAATGGCCAAGAGCAGTTTAGAAAACGTCGTGACCTATTTATTTTAGTATCGGCAGGAGTGTATATACTTCAGATAGTTGAGGCAAATGTAGATGCGCATCTATCGCAATTTGACGTAGATGACGAGCTTACCTTTGGACCAGCAATTTACAATGATGATATGGGCCAAACTATGAACTACGGTCTAACTATAAATTATAAGTTTTAATATGAAAATAGCACTTCTTGGCTATGGTAAGATGGGGCAAACTATAGAAAAAATTGCCGAATCTAGAGGTCACGAGATTGTAGCTCGCGTGAGCTCACCAGAAAATTTCACCCTTGAAAATGCAGATATTGCAATAGACTTTAGCATTCCAGATAGCGCGGTAAACCACATAACAAAATGTTTTGAAGCGGGTATCCCTATTGTCTCTGGCACCACAGGCTGGCTAGATAGTTATGAAGATATGGTGGCGCTTTGTAAAGAAAAAAATGGTGGTTTTATCTATGCATCAAACTTTAGCGTAGGTGTAAATCTGTTTTTTGAGTTTAATAAGAAATTGGCTCAAATTATGGCTCCTCATAACGACTATAAGGTAGATATGACCGAGATACACCATACACAAAAACTAGATGCTCCTAGTGGTACAGCCATCACCCTAGCAGAAGGAATTATAGAGACTACTCCGTATACAAACTGGTCACTTGCCGAAGGACAATCTATAAAAGATAACCACATACCCATCACTGCCGAAAGAGAGGGCACTGTACCTGGTACACATATTATAAATTACAAAAGCGATATAGACACCATAACCTTAAGTCACGAGGCCCACTCAAGACAAGGCTTTGCGCAAGGTGCCGTAGTTGCAGCCGAGTGGTTACTAGGCAAACAAGGAATTTTCTCAATGCGTGATGTTTTAGGTCTATAACCGTAACATAATAGACAAACTTAAGACCTATCACAAACTAAAAGAATACAGATGACACTTACACAATGGTTTATATTTTTTCTCATCGTTCAAGCAGTACACTTTGCCGGAACGTGGAAACTTTACGTACGCGCTGGTAGAAAAGACTGGGAAGCAGGAGTACCTATTTATAATGCCGTAGTACTTATGGGTATCATAAATAGACCTAAGTGGTGGACTATCTTACTCTTTGTACCTATTGTAAATCTAATTATGATACCAGTAGTGTGGGTTGAGACTGCAAGATCTTTTGGGTTTAATAGCTTTAAAGATACAGCGCTCACAGTGCTTACAGGAGGACTTTACCTCTACTATATAAACTATGCAACAGATGCACCACACATAAAAGGGAGAGATATCAACCCTAAATCATCTAGTGGTGAGTGGACGAGTTCTTTACTATTTGCGATCGTTGCAGCGACCATTGTGCATACGTATTTTATGCAGCCTTTTGTTATCCCTTCTTCTTCACTTGAAAAGACGCTACTTGTAGGTGACTGGCTGTTTGTAAGTAAGTTTCACTACGGTGCTAGAACACCTATAACCACAGTAGCAACACCTATGCTACACGATACTATATATGGAACAAAGACTAAGAGTTACTTAACAAAACCGCAACTGCCTTACTTTAGATTACCAGGTTTTCAAGACATAGAGCGCAATGACATTGTTGTTTTTAGCTGGCCTGTAGACACTCTTGTAGATATTACACCTGGTAATATGCGCGGCAGTGTGAGAAAACCTATAGACAAAAAGTCTAACTATGTAAAACGTGCTGTAGGGGTTCCTGGAGATTCTCTCGAAGTACGCGATGGATATGTATATATCAATGGTGAGAAGAATGATTTACCAGACCGTGCACGTATACAATTTAGTTACACAATTGTCTCTAAGGAACTTCTTGTAAAAAGAGCTCAAGATGCAAACGGAAACTATGTATTCCCTTCAGATCTTATGAACGGTCGCTATGAGATTTCTGATATCTACCTCTCTGGTGTACAAGGTGACAATGGACCATATGTACATACTGCTCAAGCAAGTGAAGCTTCTATAGAAAAGCTCAAAAACAACTCAAACATTATAAGTATAGAGCGCACACATTATGATGCGATAGAAAATAACAAAGCGATTTTTGGTGCAAAACCAGGACGCGCATCTAGTGTAGATAACTTTGGCCCTATATACATTCCTGAAGAAGGAAAGACAGTGGCAATAAACCCAGAAAGCCTTCCATATTACAAACGTATCATAGAAGTGTACGAAGGGTATGAAATGGGTAGAGAGCGCGACATCACGGTTAATGGCAATGAGATATTAATGAATGGTGAGCCGCTTACAGAGTACACCTTTGAGCAAGATTATTACTGGCTTATGGGTGATAATCGTCATAACTCTCAAGACGCTAGAGCGTGGGGTTACGTGCCTTTTAATCACGTAGTGGGTAAACCAGTTTTTGTATGGTTTAGCAAAGATGCAAATGTACCTGGTCTTGCTGGGATACGATGGGATCGTGTATTTACCACAGTAGGTGGTGAAGGACCACTAGTGAGCTATAGATACTGGTTTTTAGGAGCGTTACTGCTCTATATAGGTTGGTCATTTTTTAGAAAGAAAAAACAACCCAAAGCATAACCCATTATAATGAAAGCTGCTCTTATCACACACGGCTACTGCGCCCCTATCATTCAATATGCTGTAATTGCTCAAACCGAGCAGCTACATATTGAGGCAAATGGAAATTTCCAGAAGCAGTCATACCGCACCCGTATGAAGATTGCCACATCTACAGGTACGCTCACACTCATTATACCTATCCTCCACCGCAAGGATAAAACAGAGAGACAGCGTTATTATGATGTAAAGATTGAGAATAAATTTCACTGGCAGCGTGATCACTGGAGGTCTTTAAAAATAGCCTACCAGACCTCTCCGTACTTTGAGTATTATGAAGATGAGTTTGAGCCACTTTATCATACCGAGTATGAGACACTCATAGGATTTAATAAAGCGTGTCACGCGATTATTATGGAGTGTTTACAGCTAGAAATAACGCCTATACTAACAGAAGAATATTTTAAAAACCCTGAGCAGGTAGATTGCAGACAGCTTGTAAATGCAAAAAAGGAGCCTCAATATCCTCTACCAGAATATCATCAGCTTTTTAATGAAAATCACGGGTATTTAGAAAACCTCACCATTTTAGATTTACTTTTTAATCTTGGCCCTAGTGCACAAGATTACCTCGAGAAGATTGACCTTACTGGCTTAAGCGCTTAAAGGTTGCCATAGAAGGTTTGTGATCAGAAAGATCTATATCTCCATACGTTTCAAAATCTAAGACTTCTAGTTGCTCATCTGCAAGTATAAAGTCTATGCGTAATGGTATGATGTCAAACCAGAAGGTTGCTCCTGTACCTGATCCCGCTTTCGCGAAAGCGTCAACCTTATCACCACGCACCTTGCGATACATATATGAAGTTGCGCTATTATTAAAATCTCCTGCTACGATAACCTTATGTGGAGAGGCTGCCTCACTCTGTAAAAACTTTTTAACCTGATCTTCTTGTTTTTCGAAAGCAACTCCTAGTCTGCCAAGTAGCTTTTTTGAATTTTCTTTTTGTAGATTATTTAGACTAGGCGACAATCGAAAGGATTGAAAATGCATATTATACGCTCTAATCGTATCCTGCCCCACCTTAATATCTGCATAAATGCCGTTGTTCCCTTTTTTACCAAAATCAAGCGAACCGCTATGAACAATAGGAAACTTTGAAAAAATCACTTGTCCAAATTTGCTGTTTGCAGGACGCATTACTTTATGCTTAAATGGATACTTCTTTGCATCTAGCTCAAAGTCGGGGTGATACTCTTGCAGGCAAACAATATCTGGATTTTGATCTTCTATAAATGCGATGGCGCGTTTGCCAACGTTTGCCTCTTCTACCCATCCATAAACATTAAACTGGCGTACGTTATAGGTTAAAAGTGTGAGTGTGTCAACTTGTTTTGTATTACTACCACCACCAAAGCGTATGAGTGAGAATATATGTGTTATCCCTAATGCTAAGATTACTGCAGACAATAGTAATTGTCTTTTGGCTTTAAATAACCAGAATAAGAAGAATAAAAAATTAATAATAAGCAGCACCGGAAGCAATAGGCTCAGTACTGACAGTGCCGGAAAAATATGTGGCGGAATGTAAGGTAGTAAGTAACTAAAAAGCAATAGCACCGCGCAGATACTATTTATGAGAAAAATAAGCTTCTCAAGAAGATTTAGGTTTTTCATTAGTTACTCCTTACCGGCTTTAAAAAGGAAATCTTTTTCGGCTTTTGAGAGGCTGTCATAGCCGCTCTTACTTATTTTATCAAGTATGGCATCTATGCGCTGTTGTTGCTCACTCTTAGTTGCTGTAGCTGTTTTCTTTACAGAGCTAGCTCTGCTCTTTTTATTTTTATGTACCGTGCGTAGTGGGCTTTTCTTTTGTTTTTTGGGCTTTTTAGTAAACCAGCCACTCACGTTATCTATAAGTCTCTCAAACCACAGGCTTATATCATTGCCTGCTAGTAATTGTTTTGCATAATAAAACCCAAAGGCTGCACCACCCAAGTGTGATATGAGACCTCCAGCGTTACCAGCATCTAGTAATAAAATATCCTTAACTACTATAAATGCAGCAATCCACCATAGTTTTACATTAAATGTAAATATACGTACCTCTGCATCTGGTGTGTATGTACCTATAAAAACTACAATAGCATTTACTGCGGCAGATGCTCCTAAAAGTACACCAGTACCTCTAAAGACGGGTAAAACATTATAGAGTAATGCGAATAGCACACCCCCTGCAATAGCTCCTAAGAGATAAATCGCAAGAAACTTCTTTTCTGAAAACAGATTTAAAACAAATCTCGAAAACACGTAAAGGAAAACCATATTCCAAAAGAGGTGAACAAAACCAGAGTGCAAAAAAGCATAAGTCACAACGCTCCACGGTTGTTGTAAAAAGCGTATCACATCTGACGGTAACACAAAATACTGGCTAAAAGTGCCAGAGCCCAAGCCCACTAGCCACGGGATGATATTAAACAAAACATATACAAGCACATTTACAACAATGAGCTTTATTGCAATATTTGCTGTTTTATATTTATATGCTAGAGATGTGTTTGCCATATGTGAATATTAATACTTTCCTAAGCCTTGTTTTTTCCAGTAGAACATCATTATAAAACCGAATAATGCACCACCTAAGTGTGCCCAGTTTGCAATGTTTGCCCCAAATATTGAGAACCCTGTAACACCAGAAAATAAATCTATCCCTACTAAGATAGGTATAAAGTACTTTGCTTTAATAGGTACAGGTATAAATAGTAGCCCTAGTGACGCGTTAGGAAATAACATACCAAACGCTACAAGCACACCCATTATTGCTCCAGAAGCTCCAACTGCTGGAACAGAAAATGATTCATAAAGCGATTGTGCAGTCTCTCTAGGTATCCTCTCACTAAAAGAGCCAGTAGTAAGAATATCAGTAATATCTTGGGCATTAAACCCTAAAGCCATTATAGCCTCACTCGCATTATTGAAGTGGTAGTAATTAACTAATGTATGTATCAAAGCTGCTCCAAGACCTGCTGAGAAATAAAAGAATATAAAGCGTTTTTGCCCTAGAGCATTTTCTATAGGACTACCAAACATCCATAAAGCATACATATTAAATGCTATATGCATAGGGCTTGACAAGTCGTGCATAAACATATGCGTAAGTGGTTGCCATACCTGCCAGCTAGGATTTTCTACAAACCATAATGCAAATAATTGCATTGCTGGATCTGGCTTTATAATAAACAGTGACCCTAAGTAAAAGATCACATTTACTATTAATAATATTTTAACCGTTTCTGTGATTCTTCCCATAGGTTATTTAAATTTTCTATCAAGATCGTCACCCGTGATGGTGATAAATGTTTTCTTGTTAGTAGGCGATATACTAGGTTCTTTACAAGCAAATAGACTATTTACTAAGTGTTCTCTAGAAAGGCTGTCTAGCGTCTCCCCTCCTTTTACCGCGAGGCTTTTTGCCATACTCTTTGCAAGTGTGTCTGTCTGGCTAAAACCGCTGTCTGGCACCTCGTTTTCTAAATCACTAAGTAATTGATCTATAACAACTGGCACTTGACTTTCTGTTATAGAAGTAGGGATACCGTTTATTTCTAAAATATCTCCGCTTATGAGACCAAAGATAAAACCTGTATTCTCCAGTCCTTCTTTAAGCTCTTCTATTAAAGCAAGCTCTGTTGTAGAATATGTAAGCGTTAACGGAAATAACAATTGCTGACTCACAGATTCCTTTACCGTTATATTACGTAAAAACTCTTCATACAGCACACGTTGGTGCGCCTTATGTTGATCGATAATTACCATACCACTTTTAATGGTACTTACGATGTATTTTTTATTAAGTTGGTATGTAGAAGACTCGTCTTGACTGCCTGCTGTCGCCGTTATAGGTGCACCTGCTTTTGTATTAAGACCGCTCTCAAACATATTACCCGTACTCACTTCCTTCTCAAAAGTCACGGTACTACCCGCAGTTGCTTGCGACTCCATCCCCTCATACATCTTCTCCCAGCCAGTTACGTCTGGCTTTTCATAGTCGGGGCGCTGTGCTCCTCTTTTTGGCGCAGGAACGCTCTCAAAAGGATTAAAAGTGCGATCTACCTCAATCTTAGGAGTTACCACTCCTTTATTTTTGTAATCATAAGGCGTATCGAGTTCGCTATCTCTATTAAAATCAAGCACAGGTGCAATACTAAACTGGCCTAAGCTATGCTTTATGGTACTACGTAACATCGCGTATAAAGCGTGCTCGTCGTCAAATTTTATTTCGGTCTTTGTAGGGTGTATGTTTATATCAATCGTAGCTGGGTCTACCTTGAGGTATAGAAAGTAACTTGCTCTCGCTCTATCTGGAAGTAGTCCATCAAAGGCTGCCGTTACCGCGTGATTTAAGTAAGCACTTTTTATAAATCGATCATTTACAAAGAAAAACTGCTCACCACGCGTCTTTTTTGAAAACTCAGGTTTTACTACAAACCCATTTATGGTAAGTATATCTGTCTCCTCTTGCACGGGAACTAACTTCTCATTAGTCTTCCCGCCAAAAATGCCAACAATACGTTGTTTTAAATTTCCTTTAGGTAATTGAAAAAGCTCCCCCTCGTTATGATACATTGCAAATGCAATATCAGGGTGTGCTAGTGCCACACGCTGAAACTCATCTATCACGTGACGCAACTCAACACTATTTGATTTTAAAAAATTACGACGTGCTGGTATATTAAAAAAGAGATTCTTAACCGCAAGTGAGGTGCCCTTAGGCGTGGCACAAACCTCTTGGGTAATAATCTTACTACCTTCTATCTCTATATGCGTACCCACCTCTGCTCCTTCTGGCCGTGTCTTAAGTGCCACGTGAGCGACAGCCGCTATAGAGGCAAGCGCCTCTCCTCTAAAACCTTTTGTATTGAGGTTAAATAAATCATCTGCCGTGGTAATCTTTGAGGTAGCGTGACGTTCAAAACTCATACGAGCATCTGTATCACTCATACCCTTACCATCATCTATAATCTGGATGAGTGTCTTACCTGCGTCTTTTACTATAAGCTTTATAGAAGATGCTCCTGCGTCTATGGCGTTTTCAAGTAATTCTTTAACCACAGATGCTGGGCGTTGCACAACTTCTCCCGCAGCGATCTGGTTTGCTACGTGATCGGGTAAGAGTTTTATAATGTCTGCCATTGGGACCTACTACTTTATAGAGGGTTGGTAAAGATGGATAAATCAAAATCTATTATCCAGAGAAAGAGAAATATTAAAATGAGTACGATAAAAAATATAGTGCGGTTGTAACCTCCCTTTCGGCTTTCTTGAAGTTCATCCCAGGCGGTTGTAAACTTCTTCTTCAAACCTTTATTATAAGTTAAGGTTTTACGGTGCTCATCAAAGCGCCCTTCTATCTTAAAAGGACTCCCTTCTTTCTCGCTATTATAATAGCGAGGCTCGTAGCTATACTTCTTATTTGTGCGTTTTACAAATCCCATAATATTGTTATTTCAAATATACGATTTCGTATCCAAAAAGCATACCGAATTTGCCCTCGCTATGCGTTAAAGAGATTTGTTTTTGGGATAAGTACGCTTTCGCGAAAGCGTAAAACTACTACGTATTAAAACTTTGCGTCTTTACGTAATTGTGCCATTTTTATAGCTGCAATAGCTGCTTCTGTACCTTTATTACCGTGCTCCCCACCACTACGAGCTCTAGATTGCTCAATAGTATTATCTGTAAGTACACAGAATATAACAGGAATATCTTGCTGAATGTTAAGGTCTTTAATGCCCTGAGTAACGCCTTCACATACAAAGTCAAAATGCTTAGTCTCTCCTTGTATCACTGTACCTATAACGATTACAGCATCGAGCATATCATAAGCCTGCGTCATTTTTTTTGCCCCATAGATGAGCTCAAAAGCGCCTGGCACGTTCCAGCGTACAATGTTATCGTTTATAGCGCCACAATCTTTAAGCGCATCAAATGCTCCTTGAAAAAGTCCTTCTGTAATCTCATCATTCCACTCAGAAACAACAATCCCAAACTTGAAATCTTTCGAGTTTGGGATGGTTGCTTTATCATAGACAGAGAGGTTGTTACCTACTGTTGCCATAATATTATGTTTTAAAAGTTATACCTTAAAGTTACAATATACTTTAAGAATATGACCTCTTAATTAATTTCCTGCTTGTGCTTGACCTAGATAAAGGTCTACCTGCGCAGCATAGTCTGAGGTTGCATACTCTTCTTTTACCTGTGTAAGGTATTTTACAGCAGCATCCATTTTTCCAAGCTCTATAGCCGTTACACCCGCTTTAAATAAGAAACGTGGTGTTGTAAAATCGTTTGCATTAAGTCCAGCTGCCTTCTCGTAGTATCCTAGAGCCTCTTCTGGTTGACCTAGTTGCATAAATGCATCGCCTATCGCTCCTTTTGCAAGTGGCGCAAGCATCTGGTCGTCTGATGAGAAGTCTTGAAGATGCGAGATTGCCTTCTGGTAATCTTTTACCTCAAGGTAAGACATCCCTGCGTAGTAGTTTGCTAGGTTTCCTGCTGCAGTACCACCGTAGTTATCTGCCACATCTAGAAGACCATACTTACCATTCTTTCCTTCTAGAGCCACCATATAGAGTGAGTCTTTTACAGAAGTATTAGTCGCCTCTAGTGCTGTTGTAAAGCTATCTTGAGCTAGTACAAGCTCATTTGCCGCTTCTGCCTCTGCAGGTTCTGCCACAAATTTATTGTAAGCTAGATATAATAATGCAATAACAAGAATACCTACTATGATGCCTATTACTGGTTTCTGATTTTTTTCAAACCACTCCTCTGCTTTATTTGCTCCTTCGTCTAGTGATCCAAAAACCTCTGCAGTTGTACTCTCGCTATCGTCTATAAACTCTTCAACTTCTTCCTTTACGGGCTTTGTTTTCGGTTTATATCCTCTTTTATTATATGTTGCCATATTTCGTCGTTTATTAGTCGGGCAAAAATATAATATTTATTGAATTATGAAAGGGAAATTAATGCTTAATTTTGAAGACTTAATAAGCAATATTACTAGATGTTTACCGCTTTCGCGAAAGCGCGCCACACCTACCCCACCCTATGATCTTAAAATCGCTCTCTCTTATAAACTATAAAAACTTTGAGTCAAAGGCCTTTACCTTTGATGCAAAAATTAATTGTTTTGTTGGAAATAACGGCGTGGGGAAGACAAATGTGCTTGATGCGATTTACCACCTTTCTTTTGGAAAAAGCTACTTTAATCCCGTCACAAGTCAAAACATAAATCACAATGCAGACTTCTTTGTAATAGATGGGTTATATAAAAAAGAAGAACGAGATGAGAAGGTTGTAGTAAGTGCAAAAAAAGGCCAGAAAAAGGTCATAAAACGAAATGCAAAAATATATGACCGCTTTGCAGACCACATAGGTTTTTTACCGCTAGTTATTATCTCTCCGGCAGATAGAGACCTCATCACAGAAGGCAGTGACACCCGCCGTAAATTTATAGATGGCGTGATCTCACAAAGTGACAAAAGCTATCTTTCCGACCTACTAGGCTACTCAAAAATACTATCGCAACGCAACGCCCTGCTTAAATACTTTGCGGCAAATAATACATTTAATGCAGATACGCTTGCTGTATATAACGAGCAACTAGAAGGTTTTGGCACTCCTATTTTTGAAAAAAGACAGCAGTTTTTAGAGCGCTTTGCACCTATTTTTAATGAGCGCTACAAAGCCATAAGTGGCGATACAGAAAATGTAACCCTTACGTATAACAGCTCACTAAGTACAATGCCGCTCAAGCACTCACTTACTAATGCGCTAGCAAAAGATCGCTCTCTACAATATACAAGCGTGGGAATACACAAAGACGACCTACAGTTTGAGATAAATGGCCACCCTGTAAAGAAATTTGGGAGTCAAGGGCAGCAGAAATCATACCTCATCGCACTCAAGCTAGCGCAGTTTGATTTTATAAAGCAAGAAAGTGGTACTACACCGCTATTATTGCTAGATGATATTTTTGACAAGCTAGATGAAAACCGTGTGCAACATATCATCGAGCTAGTAAACACAAACGACTTTGGCCAGTTATTTATAAGTGATACCCACCCGGAACGCACAGAAAATGTGGTAAAAAAAATACACCAGAGTTATGAGCTTTTTCATCTAGAACGAGCACAATAAGCTGTTGTTTTTATCGTAATTTGCAGTACTCATTATTAGAACACTTACGTGAAAAAACTAGTTTATACCCTTCTCGCCCTCCTCATTTTGAGCTGTAGCTCATCACCGCAAGAAAAACTTGCACACATAAACGGTTACTGGGAAATTGCCGCTATAGAGATGCCAGACGGCACCTCAAGAACTTATGGAATGAGTCAAAATATTGACTTTTTTGAAATAAATGAAGACGGGACTGGCGTACGTAAAAAAGTACAGCCCAATGCGCTAGGAGAGTTTATCACGTCAAACGATAGCGAGAACATAAATGCAATTATAGAAGATGATCTTCTTACATTGAGTTATTCAACAGCTTTAGACAGCTGGCAAGAAACTGTAAAAAAAGCTAGCAAAGAAGAGCTCATTCTTATTAATAAAGACGATATTATCTATAAATACCGTAGATATCAACCCCTCATCATAGAGTAATGGCAAAAAGAAACGCAGACCCAATTTCTATAAGTCAAGCGCTGGGAGAATTTGTAGAAAAAAACAAACTAAGCAAAGGTATGGACAAAGTAGATGTCACAGCCGCTTGGTACAAGCTCAATCCAGCATTTGAGACATATACTACTTCTATACGTTTTGACAGAGAGACACTCTTTGTAAACCTAAGCTCTTCTGTTTTTAGGGAAGAACTCTCTTATGGTAAAGAAAAAATACGCACAATGCTTAATGAGGAATTAGGCCGTGAGGTTATTAAAAAACTCATCTTGAGATAACAACTAGCTACATTCTAGCATAAAAAAATGCGAGACTATTGTCTCGCATTTTTTGTTTCCTATTTCCAGTACTAAGGACTACATACGCTCTGGTACGTCTATTCCTAATAATCCAAAGGCACTCTCTATTACCTGCCCTACTTCTTTACTAAGCGCTACTCTAAAGCTTTGGTCTGCCACGTTATCTGTACCAAGAATCTGCACCTGCTGGAAGAATGAGTTATACTCTTTTACCAGATCATAGGTATAATTTGCAATAATAGCTGGGCTCTTCTGGGCCGCGGCAAGCTGTATCGTTGCAGGATAGTCTTGCACAAGCTTAATAAGCTCTTTTTCTTTAGAGTGTAAATCTCTAGCTCCCTCAACACTTGCAGGAACATTAAGCTCCTTAGCTTTGCGTAATATGGCTTGTATACGCACGTATGTATATTGTATAAATGGTCCTGTATTCCCTTGAAAATCTACAGACTCCTTAGGGTCAAAAAGAATTCTCTTTTTTGGATCTACTTTAAGGATGTAGTACTTAAGAGCTCCCAGACCTATCGTTTTATATAGCGCCTTCTTCTCCTCATCTGTATACCCATCTAGTTTACCTAGCTCCTCAGAGATTTCTCCTGCGGTAGCAGCTACTTCATTTATAAGATCATCTGCATCTACTACGGTACCTTCCCGAGACTTCATCTTTCCAGAAGGAAGATCTACCATACCATAACTAAGGTGAAAAAGATTTTCTGCCCAGTCGTAGCCTAGTTTTTTAAGTATCAAGAATAATACTTGAAAGTGATAATCTTGCTCGTTTCCTACTGTGTAAATCATACCACCTACATCTGGATGGTCTTTTACACGTTGTATCGCAGTACCTATATCTTGCGTCATATATACTGCAGTACCATCTGCACGCAACACAATCTTTCTATCTAGACCATCTTCTGTAAGGTCACACCATACAGAGCCGTCTGGATCTTTTTCAAAAACGCCTTTTTTAAGACCTTCTTCTATATTGTCTTTTCCTAGTAGGTATGTGTTGCTCTCGTAGTAGTAGCTATCAAAATCTACTCCTATATTTTTATAAGTCACTTCAAAACCATCATACACCCACTGGTTCATTTTTTTCCATAGCGCGACAGTCTCTGCATCTCCAGCTTCCCACTTGCGTAGCATTTCTTGGGCCTCGAGCAATAAAGGAGCCTCTTTTTTTGCTTCCTCCTCGCTCTTACCTTGAGCAACGAGGGCAGCTACTTCTTTCTTATATTCTTGGTCAAACTTTACGTAGTAATTACCGACTAATTTATCTCCTTTAAGACCTGTAGACTCTGGAGTCTCTCCGTTACCATAACGCTCCCAAGCCAGCATAGACTTACAGATATGAATCCCACGGTCATTAATGATTTGGGTTTTATAAACTTTAGAGCCTGCTGCCTTAATAATTTCTGACACAGAGTATCCTAATAACACGTTACGTACGTGACCTAGGTGAAGTGGCTTATTTGTGTTAGGCGAAGAGTATTCTACCATTACCGCTTTACCGGCTTCTGGTGTTTTTCCAAAATTTTCGGTGGCTTGTATCTCTGCAAAGGCGTTCATATAAAATGCATCTGCCACTACTAAGTTTAAGAAACCTTTTACTACATTAAAAGCAGTAATCTCTTCAACTTGTGCTACGAGGTACTCCCCTATTTGTGTTCCTATCTGTACAGGGTTTCCTTTTACAACACGTAGCATAGGGAAAACCACTACTGTGATATCTCCTTCAAATTCTTTGCGAGTTGCTTGAAATTCTACCGCTGGGAGTTCAGCTTTATAAATTTCGGCAACAGCGGCTTTTACGTGAGTTTCTATAGTAGATTGTAACGACATAGGATCTTGATAGTTGAAAATATAATGGGACTTATCGCGCTTTCGCGAAAGCGTAATTACAACCACGCCACCGCTACACATATTTAAGTCACAGGGTGTCTAAAAATATGGCACAAATATATGTGAAAATTGAAAGAGCACATAGGGAAACACTAGCGAAACTCGTATCTTTAAAAGAAAAAAATGCTTCTTAACGTATCTTACAACAATCCTGATGTAAAGCGCAAAATTAACGAAGAAGTGGGCGAGCCCTACGGATTGCGTGAACGCATTAAACAAGGCGGCATAGGTATAGGTCACCTTGTCATTACAGAATCTAGCATACAGATCCAGAATTTTCTTGCTCTAGATAAATATCGCAATAAGTGCAATATAGAGCTTAGACCCCGTGGTATCATTGTAGGTTTTAGAGCCTTACTAGACAGCTATGCGCTGGTAATTCCCTACTGGAAACTCAACCTTTACAAGGGTCGAGCAGAAGAGTATAGTGTCTATCGCGATAATTATTTTATCAAAATTGAAGCTAAGGCTAAAGATAAAAAAGTGCATAATTTTATGAAGCGTATTCTTGACCAGAAAGCACAGCAATCTCCCACAAACATAGACGACCTGTAAGATTATGAAAATATTACTTACGGGTGCAAATGGATATATAGGGATGCGATTACTCCCTATGCTACTTGAGGCAAATCACGAGGTGGTATGTGTGGTGCGCAATGAGGCGCGGCTGTCTGTAAGTAAAAAAATAAAGGAACAGATTACTATTATAGAGATAGACTTTCTAGACAAACCAGAAGCAAATAAATTACCGAAAGATATAGATGTTGCCTACTACCTCTTGCACTCTATGAGCTCGAGCACATCAGATTTTGACGAGAAGGAAGAGCTCTCTGCGCTCAATTTTAACACCTATCTCGCTCCTACTAGTTGCCAGCAGGTAATCTATCTAGGGGGTATTGCAAATGATAAAAACTTAAGTAAACACCTACGCTCACGTCAAAACGTAGAGAACACTCTAAAAAAAGGTAAAGCTGCTCTCACAGTACTTAGAGCAGGGATCATTGTGGGATCTGGGAGTTCTTCTTTTGAGATTATACGCGACCTATGTGAGAAGCTACCTGTGATGATTACCCCAAAATGGGTCAATACAAAATGCCAGCCTATAGCTATACGCAATGTAATGCAATACCTCACTGGAGTTTTAGGCAACGAGAGCACTTATAATGATCAATTTGATATAGGTGGGCCAGATGTGCTAAGCTATAAAGAGATGATGCAGCGTTATGCAACAGTGCGCAATCTACCATTGTATATTTTTACAGTACCAGTAATGAGCCCAAAAATCTCTTCATACTGGTTGTATTTTATCACCTCAACATCTTATAAACTGGCACTAAACCTTGTAGATAGTATGAAGGTAGAGGTGATCTCAAGTGACTCTAGATTGCAAGATTTACTAGGTATCACCCCTATAAGTTATGAAGATGCTATTGATTTGGCTTTCGCCAAAATTGAACAAAATCAGGTAGCGAGCTCTTGGAAAGATAGTCTTGTAAGTGGTCGTATTAAAGTAAATCTAGATGACTATATACAAGTACCTAGCTATGGATGCCTCAAAGACAAACAAACCATACATCTAAAAGACCGTAACCTAGCTCTAGAAAATATCTGGGCAATAGGTGGTGATAGAGGCTGGTATTATGGTGACTGGATGTGGAAGATAAGAGGGTATATAGACAAACTTGTAGGAGGCGTAGGCCTGCGCAGAGGAAGAACACATCCAGATAAGATTTTTACAGGTGATGTAATAGACTTCTGGCGTGTGTTACTAGCAAGTAAAGAAGAGCCTAGGTTATTACTATTTGCAGAGATGCGCGTACCCGGAGAAGCTTGGCTTGAGTTTACAATAGATGATAATGATGTACTGCACCAGACGGCAACCTTTAGGCCAAGAGGTATTTTTGGCAGACTATACTGGTATAGTATGCTACCCTTTCACTACTTTATTTTTGGTGAGATGATAAGAAATATTGCTACAAAGCGATTTGAGCAATAAAAAAAGGCGAACCAGAACGTGTATTATCTGAGAGATAAATTCGGTCGCTTTTTAAATCCTACTAAAAAAAATTACCCGTACTGTTTTACCAGTTAATTTTAAAAGTGAAAACTACAAACACTTATAAAATTGCTTCTCTCAATACATTATTCTAGAACGCCTATATGTGATAAATATAATGCGTTATTCTCTAATTTCCTACACTTTAGATACCGATTCGTGTGAATTTAATACACTTTTACACAAAATCGTTTAAATAAGATCTATAAGTGATTTATTTTCTAATACTTTTAATGTCTGGTCTCTTACTTCTATCATAAGTATATGAAGACTACACTCCTCTTCTTTGGGACAATCATCACAATGTTCATAAAAGTTAAGACTCACACAAGGCAATAACGCAATAGGTCCCTCTAGCGTGCGTATCACAGATGATATCTTTATATCTTCTGGGCTTTTAATAAGGTAGTATCCACCACCTTTGCCTTTTTTACTACCTAGGTAGCCCGCTTTACGCATAGAAAGTAAAATACTCTCCAGAAACTTTTTTGAGATATTTTCAGAATCTGCGATTTCTTGTATAAGCACTGTTGTATTCTCTGGCTTTTTTGCTAGAAAAGTGAGTGCCTTTAATCCGTATTTTGTTTTTCGCGAAAGCATAACACGAATATACTTTATTCTTCCTTAGGAAGAAACACCTCTGCCATCATACATCTTGCACTACCTCCTCCACAAGTTTCTATCGTACTTAAGTCGCTACTTAAAATCTCACAGTGTTTTTCTATCTTATTAACTTGATCCTTAGTGAGGCTCTGGTGTGCATCTGCACTCATCACTAGGTACTTCTTATCATCTGCTACCAGTACCTGTAACATATTACCTGCAAAGTGATGCATTTGCTCTTCTGTGATAGATATCACTTGCTTACCCGTTTCTTTTAAGTGTTTGAGCACATTTTTACGCTCCTTTTTATCATCTATAGTATCAAGACAGATCACACAAAACTCCTCTGCAAGACACATCATCACGTTAGTGTGATAAATAGGTAATCTCTTACCATCTACCGTTTGGTTTGCAGTAAACACGACTGGTGTGTACTCAAAATCTTCACAAAACTCTATAAACAAACTCTCGTCTGCTCTTGCAGATAAGGCGCAGTAAGCACGCTCGTTCTGGCGGTCCATAAGAATACTACCCGTACCTTCTAGAAAAACATCTTCATCTTCTGCCTCTGTGTAGTCTACAATATTGTTAATAATAAATCCTTCACTTTCTAGTCGTGTAAGCACTTCTTCCCTGCGCTCTCTTCTTCTATTTTCGGCAAACATAGGGTACAGGGCTACATTACCACTTTCGTGAAAAGATACCCAGTTATTTGGAAAGACAGAATCTGGAGTGTTCCCCTTAATATCATCATTTTCAACAATAACGTTTACACCCACGGCGCGCAGCTTTGCAACAAAGTCATCAAACTCTTGTTGTGCTTTTGTATTGATCTCATCATTTTTAAGACTTATATCTTCCTGAAAATAATTATTAACCGCAGTCTCCTCGTTCATTCTAAACTGAACAGGACGTATCATTAAAATTGTGTTTGTAATTTGTCGTGATGCCATAGCTTACCTCGTGTATGATATTTTTATAAGTAGTGGTGAATATAAAAACTATATCGATTGCGAATTTAGGCGAGAATTTGAGGAATACCTATCTCTTTTTGACTTTTTTATTACCAAAAAAATCGCTCTAAAAATGCCTGGATTTACGCGCTTTACAGCTTGGTTATAAGATCATCTATAATCATATCGCCGTGCTCACGTGTATTCTCTATAAAGAGTTTGCTTGTGCGCATCCCTGCAGCAATTACCCCAGCAACATATACACGCTCTAGTGGCGTTTCTAGCGTCTCTTGATTATGAATAGGTGTGCGTGTCTCGTCATCTGTAACAGGCAGGCCTAACTTTTCAAACAAGGTATAATCTGGCTTGTAGCCTATCATTGCCAGTACGAAGTCATTTTCTAAGACGACCTTCCCATCTGGAGTATTTAAAACTACGGTAGACGGTGTTATTTCTTTTACTGTGGTATTAAAGTAAGCCTTTATGGAGCCTTCTTTTATTCGGTTTTCAATATTAGGCTTGATCCAGTATTTGGTTTTTTCATACAGGCCTTCCCCACGTATTGCCATTGTTACCTCTGCATTTTTGTAGTAGGTTTCTAGCGCAACATCACAGGCAGAGTTTGCAGCTCCCACCACAAGTATTTTTTGATCTACATACGGGTGCGGACTGTCATAAAAGTGTTTTACCTTAGGTAGGTCTTCTCCTGGTACGCCTAGTGTGCGAGCGACATCATAAAAACCGGTGGATACTATAACCGCTTTCGCGAAAGCGCTACCCTTATCTGTCTCAATCTCATATCCATCATCTTTAGGCGTCATTTTCTGTACCTGAGTATAGAGTTTTAATCTTAGTTTCCAGGTGTCTTGCACTCTTCTATAATACTCAAGCGCCTCCTTACGAGTAGGCTTATCTGTATGTGATACAAAAGGAACGCGACCTATTTCTAGCAGCTTTGAGGTACTAAAAAAAGTCATATTTTCTGGATACCTGTAGATGGTATTTACGAGCACTCCCTTTTCTACAATAAGGTAATTAAGTCCTTTTTTATGAGCTGCAATACCGCAGGCAAGACCTATAGGTCCTGCGCCTATTATTATGAGATCGTATGGTGATTGTGCAAACATTATCTATTTCTCCAGAAAAATGGGGTTAATAAAATGAGTACGGTAAACAGCTCTAGACGCCCTATGAGCATTAAGAATGCCATCCACCATTTTGCTCCTATAGGTAACCACCCATAACTATCTACAGGACTTAACCCTCCAAAGGCTGGACCTACGTTACCTAGTGCAGATGCAGATCCTCCCAGGGCTGTTCTAAAATCAAGTCCCATCGAGGCAAGTACACTTGCGCCTATAATCCAAGAGAGCATATATAATATAAAGAATGCAAGGATGTTAAATATAATAGAGCGATCTACAGATTTTGAATTGTAGCGCACAGGTAGTATTGCGTTAGGGTGCAGTGTTCTTTTAAACTCAACTATAGCATTACGTATGGTAAGCAGGTGGCGCACAACTTTAATACCTCCCGATGTTGACCCTGCAGATCCTCCTAAGAACATAAGTCCAAAGAAAATAACGGTAAGAAAAGGTGTCCACATTGTGTAGTCTGCCGTGACAAATCCTGTGGTTGTGATAACTGCTAGTACTTGAAACAACCCGTGACGAAAAGCAGCTTCTGCCTTACCCCACACCATAGGGTGCTCTATTGTAGACAGACTAAGGTCTGCATTAAAGTACATTACTAATGACACTAAAATCCCAAAGCCAAAGACAAAAGCCATATAAAGCCTAAACTCCTCATCTTTTAAAATCTTCTGGATTTTACCCTTAAATGCAAAATAGCTTAATACAAAGTTTGTACCCGCTAGAAGCATAAAGAACGTTATGATGTACTGTATAACTGGCTTATCATTCCAGTAAGCTACACTTGCATTTTTTGTAGAAAATCCTCCAGTTGAGAGTGTACTCAATGCGTGGTTTACCGCATCAAAAAATGACATACCAGCCAGCTTAAGCAAGATGGTTTCAATCACTGTAAAGCTTACGTAAATTAACCATAGACGTTTTGCCGTATCAGTAATTCTAGGGTGTAACTTATCTGCACTAGGTCCTGGAGCTTCTGCCGCAAAGAGCTGCATCCCTCCTATACCTAGCAATGGCAGTATAGCAATAGCAAGTACAATGATACCCATACCCCCTATCCAGTGTGTGGTAGAGCGCCAGAAGAGAATACTCTTAGGCAACGCTTCTATATCTGTAAGTATGGTGGCTCCTGTTGTGGTATACCCACTTATAGTCTCAAAAAAGGCATTTGCCACGCCTGGTATAGCTCCCGTAAAAAGGTAAGGCAACATACCACTAAGTGACATAAATAGCCACCCAAAGGTCACAATAATATACCCTTCTCGTTTTTTTACAATTTTCTCGTGCCCACGTGTCATAAACATAAGCAACGTACCGGCAAATGCAGTAAGCAGTGCCGCTGCCGAGACTTCAAGACCTACGCCATCTTTTGCAAGAAAACTTACAAGTGCTGCAATGAGCATAAAGCCGCCATTAAAAAGCAGCAGTAATCCCATTAAGTGAAATATAATCTTGTAATTAAGTTTTGGCATTGGGGCTAGATAAACATTTCTTCTACCTTTTTAATAGATCTAGGTAAACAGCATACTACTACACGGTCACCCTTTTCTATTCTAAAAGCACCTAAGGCTATAAGACCTTGATTATTTCTTACTACTCCTGCTATAGTTGCACTTCTAGGGAAGTCTATGTCTCGTATACGTTTCCCTTGCACTTCAGAAGAGTCTTTTACAATAAATTCTAGTAGCTCTGCATTCATATTATTGAGCTTAGTCATTGCTACCACCTCTCCTTTACGGATGTATCTAAAGATATTATTTGCAGCTAGTAGCTTTTTATTGATAAGGGTATCAATACCTATACTCTGTGAGAGTTGGAAGTAATCCATATTCTCAACCAGGGCTATGGTTTTTTGTACTCCTTTTGACTTAGCAACCAGACACGACATAATATTAGTCTCACTATCTCCTGTCACAGAGATAAAGGCATCCATATCGTGTATATTTTCTTCATCTAGTAGTTCTACATTACGACCGTCACCATTTATAACGAGTGCCTTAGGTAGTAAATCTGCTAGATCAATTGCTTTCTCACGGTTCTTCTCTACTAGTTTTACATTAAATCTATTACTACATAAATCTTTTGCAGTTTTTGACCCGATGTTACTACCGCCCAGTATCATAACATTCTTGATGTTTTGACGTATTTTACCAGTAAGCTTGTAAATCTCTTCTACACCGCCCTGCACCGTCACAAAGTAAATATGATCACCTTCCTTAAAAACAGTATCACCTCTAGGGATCAATGTATACTGCGTTCCTTCTCGCTGTATCGCGATAGGCATAAAGTGTAACTCTGGAAAAATCTTTGCTGCCTCTTTTACACTTTTACCTACAAAAGATGCGGTACGTGATAAGGTAGTCCCTACCATAGTAAGTGCTCCATTATCAAACTCATAACTGTCTGAAAAACCACTCTGATTAAGTAGTAACTCAATCTCACTTGCTGCTAGACTCTCTGGAGAGATTAACTCATCAATCCCAAATTTCTGAAAGCCTGCCAGCTCCTTATGCTCAATAAACTCTGTGTTAGATATACGAGCAATGGTGCGCTGTGCACCCAGCTGTTTTGCCAGTACACAAACCGTGATATTTGTAGTCTCGCTTGCTGTAACTGCGATGAGAAGATCTACTCCCTCAACTCGTGAGTCTTGTAGTATCGCAATAGAGGTTGCGTCCCCTTTTATAGTTCTGATATCTAGATGCGTGTCTGCATATGACAGACTCTCTCTATTAGTATCAATAAGGGTAATATCTTGAGATTCGTAAGAGAGTAATTTTGCTAAGTGAAACCCTACTTCTCCTGCTCCTGCAATGATTATTTTCATAAATGGATGTGCTCAAAAATGCGTACAAAGATACTACATAGGTGATGGATTAAAAAAATTGCAAGGGTTTATTGCCAGTTTGGAGGGCTTTGTAGGTGCGCTTTCGCGAAAAAAAACGAACGGTATTCAAAATAACTAAGCATCTAGAGTTGAAACCCAGAGCAAGACAAATAAGCTTTCGTCTAGAAGATAAAGGGGTTATGGATTATAATTTTTCGCGAAAGCGTTATCTTTGTAAAAAAATTGAAATGGCCAAAAAGGTAACCCCATATAAGTCTTCAGACCAGTCTAAAAAAGAGCAAGTAGAGCAAATGTTTGATAACATTTCTGGCGAGTATGACGGTCTTAACCGTGTGATCTCTTTTGGGATAGACGTAAAGTGGCGCAAGAAGGTGGTACAACTTGTGGCAGATACTAACCCAGATTCTATCCTTGACATTGCAACAGGTACGGGAGACCTTATTATTAATATGGCAAGTACAAATGCCAGCAAACTAGTAGGTCTTGACATCTCTGAAGGAATGCTATCTGTAGGACGAAAGAAAATTGCTGCCAAAGAACTTGATGACCGCATCGAGATGATGCAGGCAGATAGTGAAAATATGCCCTTTGAAGACAATACTTTTGATGCTATCACTGTAGCCTTTGGGGTACGTAACTTTGAAACACTAGAAAAAGGTCTAGCAGAGATACTACGTGTACTAAAACCAGGAGGGATTTTTGTGATATTAGAAACCTCTGTCCCTACAAAAACACCTTTTAAACAAGGATACAACTTCCACTCTAAAGTGATCTTACCTACCGTGGGTAAACTCTTTTCTAAAGATAAAAATGCTTACGGCTACCTGAGTGAAAGCGCAAATGCATTTCCTTTTGGAGAGGTACTCAACAATATTTTGCGTAAAATTGGGTTTAAAGACGTGCAACATAAGCCACAAACCTTTGGCGTTGCAACAATTTACACGGCTACAAAATAATTTTATGCGCACATACATTGCTGTAATAGCACTTGTTTTAAGTTTTTCTTCGGTTAATGCTCAGTGGTTATCTAGACCCAGAGTTCAGAATGATCAAAACTTTGATAAAAAACCTATTTCTTGGGGATACTACTTTGGTGTAAACTCAATGGATTACAATTTTGATTATCAAAATGAGCAAGAAGACATTCAGGTTGAAAAATCTGTAGGTTTTAATGTAGGTCTCATAGGTGATTTACGACTCTCTGAGTTTGTGAGTTTACGCACTGAACCAGGACTCATCTACACACAGCGTAATCTTATGTATGCGCCAGACCCACGTTTTGATGATGAAAATGATCAGCTACGGGAGGTGCCCTCTACGTATATATACTTACCACTTGCACTTAAATTTAATACGAGAAGACTTAATAATGTGCGCCCATATGTACAATTTGGCGTAGCTACAGTAACTAATTTATCTAGCAACGAAGACAATCCAGATGATAACTTTGCTGGACAGTTCCGTACAACGTCTAGTCCTTTCTTTTATGAGATGGCTATAGGTGTAGAATTATATCTTTACTACTTTAAATTTATACCTAGTATAAAAGGGGTCTTTGCCGCGTCTGACGAGTTAGTACGTGATAATAGACCTAACAGTCCGTGGACGGGTAATATTACAAAGATGCAAACCAGAGGTGTGTTCTTAAACTTCACCTTTCAGTAAGACCGCGCTACTACCCTCTTTTAAACTCACTTAAGCAAATTGCCGTTGCCGTTGCTACGTTAAGACTTTCGGTAGCTTGTGTGATACCAAATCTAGGTATAGCAATACGCTTTGTCACGAGTTCCTCAATACTCGTAGAGATTCCGTTTGCCTCATTACCCATTACAATCACACCCTCTTGCGGCAGTGATGCTGCATAAATATTTTCTCCATCCATAAAGGTTCCAAAAACGGGACGATGCTCACTAGCCAAATATGTATCAATATCTGTATAAATAATCGCTACCCGCGTGAGCGATCCCATTGTGGCTTGCACCACCTTTGGGTTATAACAATCTACAGTAGCCTTTGAGCACACCAGCTGCTTTATCCCAAACCAATCACAAAGACGTATAATAGTGCCTAGGTTACCAGGGTCACGTACATCATCTAGCACAACGGTAAGCCCAGACCTATCTATAGCTATTGCTTCTGGCATTTTAAATGTTGCCACTGCCTTTTGTGCGGTTTTTAAAAAGGTGAGTTTCTTAAGCTCGGCTGGAGTTGCTTCATTTACTTTAGACTGGTCTTGGGGTGATAACGCTTTCGCGAAAGCGGAAACATCTTCGGTATGTAATTCTACAAGCTCTAGTGATGATAAAAGAAGTTCATTTACAACCTTAATACCCTCTGCAACAAAAACACCTTCGCGCTGGCGGTACTTTTTTTGCCCTAAACTCGTTATTCGTTTGATTGTATTTTTGCTTACCACGATTAAGATGTACTTTTGAAAATGATGAAAACGACCTATTGAAAACAACTTGTACAAAAATATCACTATTTCTGGTAGTGGCACTCTTTCTGTTAGGTTGTAACGCAACAAAACGAGTTCCTGCAGATGGTCACCTCCTTACAGAAAACACCATTTATGATGGTGAAGAAAAAGTAAGCGAGACACGCCTTTACAATTACCTGTACCAAAAACCTAACACAAAACTACCCCTCATAGGTACGCCTCTACGGTTATATATTTATAACCTGGCAAGGCCTAATATAGACTCTATACTTGATGCGCAACGTGCTGCAAGTGCAAATAGATATACCTTCTGGGAACGACTACTTTCTGCAAAGCAAGTAGAAGCTGTGCGTAATTTTAAAAAGAATTTTAATAGCGGTATAAAAAAGACTGGTGAAGCTCCAGCCATCGTAACAGAAGCCATTACCGAAAAGTCTGCCCAACGCCTTACTGCTTATTATGTAAACAATGGCTATTTTAATGCCGAGGTGGGCTACGACATTAAAAAAGATAGTAACCAGCGCGCATCTATAGATTATAAAGTAAAGAAGGGTACACCTTACTTTTTAGATAGTATTACCCCTATCATTGCTTCTCCAGTGGCAGATTCTATTTATTATGTACATAAAGACGAGTCTGTACTAAAACCGGGAGAGCGTTATGCCACAGCAAACATAAATACAGAGACACAGCGCCTTACAGAATTATTTAGAAACAATGGCTTATACCATTTTGAGTCTGATTATATACGCCTTGTAGGAGATACTGTAAAAACAAACCATAAGGCAAATCTAGAGTATATAATAGATAACCGTACAGAGACTGTAAATGACTCTACGTATGAGGTTCCTTTTAAAGTGCATAAAGTATCTAGCGTAAACATCATAACAGATTATAATTATGATAATCGTAATAAAACCTTTAATGACTCTCTTGTAAGTGATGGCTTTAATATCTATGCTTATGATAAAATAAATTACAGACCTAAGGCACTTACAGATATTATCCCTCTTAAGCCTGGCGCTATCTACCGCGATGTAGATCGCATACAGAGTTTGAGCAGGTTGAGTAGGCTAGGTACATTTAAGTACCCTAGTATCTCATATACCGAAGACCCTGCAGACAGTACACGATCTGACCTTATAGCAAGCATACGACTCACCCCGCTAGAAAAATATAAGCTTAGGGCAGATTTTGATGTCTCTACCTCAAATATTCAAGACTTTGGGATTGCTGGTTTTGGGTCGCTATTAATTCGTAATATTTTTAGAGGAGCAGAAACACTTGAAATCTCTGGTCGTGGTAGTGTAGGAGCATCTGATGATGCTGCAAATCCAGATGATAGTTTTTTTAATATCTCTGAAATAGGCGCAGATATGCGTCTTACCTTCCCACGTATATTTTTTCCGTTTAATACTAATAAATGGATACCTGCAGAGTGGCAACCTAATACCCGTTTTAATCTAGGTGTAGGCGTACAGCAAAATATAGGGCTGGATAAACAAACAGTGAGCGGTAGTCTCACGTACAACTGGAGCCCCTCTTGGAAAAGATCTTTTAGCGTAGATCTTGTAAATGCTCAATATGTGCGTAACCTCAACCCAGACAACTATTTCAATATATACAGAAATAGTTATGATGATTTAAACAGTATTGCTCAAAACAATCAGGCAGATGTAAATCCTGCATACTTTACTACAGATGCAAGTGGTGAGGTAAACCTCTCAATACCTTTTGGCGCAGAGCAGTTTATAAATGATGTAGATAATGGTAACGCTGGTGATATTTCTCAAAATGATATAAATGATATACAAGCTATAGGCGAGCGACAGGAGCGACTTACAGAAGATAACCTCATTGTATCTCTTAATATCTCCCACACCTACGATAATAGAGAAAACCTTTTTGACGAAACCTTTAGCCGTTTTAGAACAAATATTGAGCTTGCTGGTAATGCCCTAGCCCTTGCAGGTAATATCGCAAATACTAGCAAAAATGAAGATGGTAATAAAAGTCTCTTTGGCGTAGTATACTCACAGTATGTAAAAACAGAACTAGACTACTCTCGTCACTGGGACCTAGGTAATAATAATATTATTGCGGCAAGAGCCTTTGGAGGGATTGCCATTCCTTATGGTAACTCTGGGAGTATTCCTTTTATACGTAGTTTCTTTGGCGGTGGGTCTAATGATAACAGAGCCTGGAGAGCCTATGACCTGGGCCCAGGAAGCAGCGGTAGCCCCAATGAATTTAATGAAGCAAATATGAAACTTGCTTTTAACCTAGAATATAGATTTGACCTCATAGGACCTATAGAAGGTGCGCTCTTTACAGACGCTGGTAATATCTGGAATGTTTTTGATAATGTAGAAGATGAGGCCTCAAGATTTACAGGATTTGAGAGTTTACAAGAGCTAGCATTAGGCTCAGGTTTTGGATTGCGATGGGATTTTGACTTTTTCGCACTCCGCTTTGACATAGGTTTTAAAACATACAACCCAGCCCTTGCAGAGGGTGATAGATGGTTTACCCAGTACAACTTTGCAAATGCTGTCTATAACGTGGGGATTAATTACCCATTTTAATCTTAGATAGATGAGCTTATGTAAAATGATATAGACACACTTTATATCATTGAAATACTTCTAATTATGCTTTCGCGAAAGCGTAATTCTCCTAAAACGTTATCGTAGTAACCCACCTCACAAGAATAATAAACGAGTAATATTCATTACTTTTACTACATAAATTTTAAACTCATACAATGTCGCATTCTATAAAACCAGGTGTTGCCACAGGGCACGAAGTACAAGCAATTTTTAACTATGCAAAGGAAAAAGGTTTTGCCCTTCCTGCTGTAAATGTTATAGGGTCTAACAGTATAAATACTGTGCTAGAAACAGCAGCTTCACTTAACGCTCCTGTCATCATACAGTTTTCTAATGGTGGCGCCCAGTTTAACGCAGGTAAAGGACTTAGTAATGAAAACCAGCAAGCAGCCGTACTAGGAGCAGTAGCTGGAGCAAAGCACGTACACGAGCTTGCAAAGGCATATGGAGCTACAGTTATTTTACACACAGACCACTGTGCAAAAAAGTTACTCCCTTGGATAGATGGTTTACTAGATGCTAGTGAGGCGTACTATAAGGAGCACGGTCACTCACTCTTCAGCTCTCATATGATAGACCTAAGTGAGGAGCCTATAGAAGAGAACATAGAGATTTGTAAAAAGTATCTTGAGCGTATGGCAAAAATGGATATGACCCTTGAGATAGAGTTAGGAATCACAGGTGGTGAAGAAGATGGTGTAGATAATAGCGATGTAGATGACTCAAAATTATATACCCAGCCAGAAGAAGTTGCTTATGCTTATGAAGAATTGAGCAAGGTAAGTGATCAATTTACAATCGCTGCGGCTTTTGGAAACGTACACGGAGTATACAAGCCAGGTAATGTAAAGCTTACACCAAAAATTCTTAAAAACTCACAAGAGTACATTTCAGAAAAGTATGGAAAGGAGCATAATCATATAGATTTTGTTTTTCACGGAGGAAGCGGTTCTACCGTAGAAGAGATACGTGAGGCTATAGGATATGGTACTATAAAGATGAATATAGATACAGATCTTCAGTATGCTACTGCAGAGGGTATACGTGATTATTTTGGAGAAAACGCCGAGTATCTTAAAACTCAAATAGGAAACCCTACTGGTGATGACTCTCCTAACAAGAAATTTTATGACCCACGCGTATGGTTACGCAAGGCAGAAGGAACGATGGGAGCACGTCTTAAAAAGGCTTTTGAAGACCTTAATAATGTAGATACGCTCTAATAATCAACATATTATTACTACATAAAAGGGATGATGTCAAAATTGTTTGATATCATCCCTTTTACGTATTTTTACAGCCTATTATTTTGAAATTTTGAACGCTTACGCGAAAGGTTGATACCATACAATGTCACCTTTGCTAAGAAGAACTAATAATACCCTTAACCAAATTCAAACACCTTATATGGCTTGGTTCAAACGTAAAGAAAAAGGAATACACACTGCAACAGAGGATAAAAAGGATACTCCTAAAGGACTCTGGTATAAATCACCTACTGGTAAAATAGTAGACACAGAAGAGCTAGAAAAAAACTTCTATATCTCACCAGAAGATGGGTACCACGTACGCATAGGGAGTAATGAGTATTTTGAAATTCTCTTTGATGATAATAAATACAAAGAGCTAGACGCAAAACTCACCTCAAAAGATCCTCTCAAATTTGAAGATAAAAAGGCGTATGCAGATAGGCTAGTTGCCGCTCAAGAAAAGACTGGACTTAAAGATGCCGTGCGTACTGCTGTAGGTAAATCTAAAGGCTCAGATCTAGTGATAGCTTGTATGGATTTTAGCTTCATAGGTGGATCTATGGGTAGCGTTGTAGGAGAAAAGATTGCACGTGCTGCAGACTACTCTCTCAAAAATAACATTCCTTTTATGATCATCTCAAAATCTGGTGGTGCTCGTATGATGGAAGCTGCACTATCACTTATGCAACTAGCAAAAACAAGTTCTAAACTTGCTCAACTAGCAGATGCTGGTATACCTTACATATCATTATGTACAGACCCTACCACCGGAGGAACAACTGCCTCATTTGCAATGCTAGGAGACATTAACATCTCAGAGCCAGGAGCACTTATAGGTTTTGCTGGACCTCGTGTGGTACGCGATACTACAGGTAAAGAATTACCAGAAGGTTTCCAGACCGCAGAGTTTGTACAAGAGCACGGTTTCTTAGATTTTATAACACCTAGACAGGAGCTTAAAAATAAAATTAATCTTTACTTAGATCTTATACTAAATAGACCAGTGAGGGCTTAAAATTTTAAAAAGGAGGTGTTTATTACATCTCCTTTTTTTTTAAAATTGCTAATGAAATTTTATGTAAATATCATCTTAATAGTCTGTTTATTCTCTTGCAAGAAACAATACCAATATGATGATTATGATGAAGATGACTTTATCGAAGTTCAAGGAATAATTACATCTGCAGTTCCTGATGGTGATCCTTTTAATAATTCTTCAGTTAAAAATATAAGATATCAATACTATTTAGACCAGAATCCACCACTAATCGGATTTGAAAATATTGATATGTTTGAAGCTCAAAGAGGTTATCCTTTAATTGTTCTAGTACATAAAGAGAATCCAGATATTAGTTTCTATGGAAGGGAAGGTATATTAGATACACTAAATACTAAGGTATCCACTATTTTAAAGAATCATTTTCAAGAAATGCTTAACGAAACAAAATAGTTTTACTTCTTTCTATCTATCACATAATTTACCATAAGCTCTAGGGAGTTACGGTATACAGATTGAGGATAGGTCATAAGTATCTCTAGTGCCTCTTGCTGTAATGCTTTCATTTTTGATATCGCATAATCAAGGCCGCCATTATCTTTTACAAAGGCAATCACTTCTTTTACACGCTTCTTATCTGTGTTCTTATTTTTTATACTATTAATAAGCCAATCCTTCTCTTTTTTTGAAACTGTATTAAGTACATATATAAGCGGTAAGGTCATCTTTTGTTCCTTGATATCAATACCTGTAGGTTTCCCTATTTTTTCAGAACCGTAATCAAAAAGATCATCTTTAATTTGAAAAGCCATCCCTATAAGTTCACCAAACTTATGCATACGCTTTACTTCTTTACCTTTTGCGTGAACGGCTTGAGCTCCCATTGCACAACAAGCCGCAATGAGTGTAGCGGTTTTTTGTCTAATAATCTCGTAGTACAACTCCTCTGTGATATCGAGTTTTCTAGCTTTTTCAATCTGGAGTAGTTCTCCTTCAGAAATTTCGCGTACAGCGACAGAGATAATTTGTAATAAATCTGTGTCACCATTATCTATAGAAAGAAGTAATCCTTTTGAAAATAAAAAATCACCTACTAATACAGCAATCTTATTTTTCCATAAAGCATTGAGTGAAAAGAAACTGCGACGCATATTACTATCGTCTACTACATCATCGTGCACAAGGCTTGCCGTATGTATTAATTCTATAACAGAGGCGCCACGATATGTACGGTCGTTTACCTCACCGCTATTCATCATTTTTGCAGTAAGGAATACAAACATAGGTCGCATTTGCTTACCCTTACGATTTACAATATAATGTGTGATACGGTTAAGAAGCGCCACTTTAGAGCGCATAGAAAGGGCAAACTTTTCTTCAAAAAGCTCCATTTCATAGGCTATGGGTTCTTTAATTTGAGCTACTACTTTCATTATAGTAAAGATACCACTTACAATTAGGATTGTATTTATAAACTTATTGTATTGATAGTGTTAAATTTCCATTAAGAACCTATAATTTTCTGTAACTTAAGCATTGTATTAATAATCCTAATTAAAAAAATATGAAACAAATTACTCTTATTGCCGCTTTTTTAGTGGCCTTTACTATGAATGCTCAAAACACCTTGATTGATGAGGGTTTTGATGATATTACGACCTTAACCGATTATACTGTTTTAAATGTAAGTGACACTCCTAATACGGATATATTTCAAGGTAACGATGCTGTTTTTGAAGCATTTGACGGTGCCAGCACATCTTATTTAGGTATGAATTTTAACGCTACAAGTGGATCAGTTATTGATGTTTACTTTATAACACCAGAGCTAAACCTAAGCAATGGTGATGAATTAACATTTTATACTAGAACTGGTGCAGCTAGTACTTTCCCAGACAGACTAGAAGTGCGTTTAGATCCTGATGGAAGCGGAACTGAACCAACTTCTTCAAGTAATGGTTCTTATACAGACGTACTATTAGAAATAAATCCATCACTTGCAGTGGGAGGATACCCAGAAGATTGGGAACAACAAATTATAACAATGTCCGGTCTTCCAGACGGCGGGGTGATTACTAAAGTTGCATTTAGATACTGGGTTACAGATGGTGGACCAACAGGTAACAATTCAAACTTTATAGGTATTGATCGTCTTACTGTAGACGCAACCCTTTCTACAGAAGAGCTACTAGCTCAAGGCTTAAACGTTTCTGTAGCATCTAAAATTCTTACAATAAGTTCGCAAGAAGAATTAGTAAATGCAAAAATTTTCAATCTCTTAGGGCAAGATGTAAGAACATCTTCACTTAGTGGAAATACAGATACAGTAGATCTCAATGATTTACCTACTGGAGTATATGTGGCTCAAATAAGCAGCGCTACTGCATCTACTTCAATAAAAATTGTAAACAAATAAGTTTATTACTTAGACATAAAAAAAGCGACTCAATTGAGTCGCTTTTTTATTGCTTATTTGCCAGTTGTCCGCAAGCGGCATCTATATCTTTACCTCGTGATCTTCTCACTGTTACTGTGACACCATTTGCTTCAAGTACATCTACATAACGGTCTATAGCTTGAGGGTTTGCTTGTTGAAACTGACCATCATCTATAGGGTTATACTCTATGATATTTACTTTACTAGGCACTGCTTTACAAAAATCTAATAAAGCATCTATATCTATCTGTCTATCATTTATGCCATCCCAAACTACATACTCATAGGTAATGCGCTTTCCAGTTTTTTCATACCAGTAAATAAGTGCTTCTTTGAGATCTGCAAGTGGCATTTGCTCATTAAAGGGCATAATCTCTGTACGCACATCATCTAGCGCAGAGTGCAGCGATACAGCAAGATTAAACTTCACCTCTTCATCTGCCATTTTTTTAATAATCTTAGGCACACCAGAGGTAGAGACTGTAATTCTCTTAGGCGACATACCAAGTCCTTCTGGATCTGTGATCTTATCTATAGCCTTAATCACATTATTATAATTCATTAATGGCTCTCCCATCCCCATAAAAACGATGTTAGACAGTGGTCTATCGTGATATAGCTTACTTTGCCTATCTATCACAACTACTTGATCTACGATCTCATCTGGGTTGAGATTACGCATTCTCTTTAATCTAGCTGTCGCACAAAATTTACAATTAAGACTACAACCTACTTGTGAAGATACACAGGCGGTTGTCCTACTCTTAGTAGGTATTAAAACAGACTCAACCGTAAGACCATCGTGCAGCTTTACAGCGTTCTTTATAGTACCATCACTACTACGTTGCATCTGGTCAACACGTATATGGTTAATCACAAAATGCTCATCTAGCAAGATGCGTGTCTCCTTTGAGATATTAGTCATATCTACAAAGTCGTGCGCCCCTTTTTGCCATAACCACTCATAAACCTGATTACCTCTAAAGGCTTTATCACCTTGGTCTACAAAGAAAGTTCTAAGATCTTCTTTGGTTAATTTACGTATGTCTTTCTTTTCTGTTTTCACGATGCAAAGGTACGGAGTTGTTTGTTGTTTCCCGCACTAGATCTTATAGATACAACCAGGTCACCATACTACACCCATCATAAAATAATAAAACCCTCTATTATGAGGGCTTTATTGTTTTAAATATGATAATCAATACTAAATGAAACTATCTTGAAATGTTCTAAGACTTACTCCCATTTCAAAAGGATAGTTCTGAGATTGTAGCGCACGCTCTAGCGCTCCCAGCACAGCTAGCAAATCATTAGATGATACAGACCCCATATGCCCTACTCTAAAATAAGTTGTCTTAATTTCAGAAAGCAATCCTCCCGCTACGATAACATCATCTGCTACCATATGAGCACGCAGTAATGCTCCATCTATATTTTCTGGATAATAGACCGCTGTTAGTGTATGAGCAGCGATAACATCTTCTATAGGTAAAATAGATAAATTAAGAGAGGTTATTGCAGCTCTAAAGGCTCGAGCAAGCCTTTTATGTCTTTGCACTCTTGCACCTATTCCCTCATCACAAATAATACCTAAGCTTTTCTCTAAGGCCAAAATAAGATTTACAGGCGGCGTGCCAAAATAAGATGGTCTCTCTTCTTGATAAGCAATCATTATAGGTAGCCAATTATTCCAAGAAGCATAATAGTTACCTACGGGTGTTTTTCTATTTTTCCAGACTTCTAGCGCTTTTTGAGAAGCAACAAGCAGTGCAAGCCCCGGCGGTACACCTATGGCTTTTTGAGATCCAGTTAATACCACATCTACTCCCCACTTTTCTTGTAAAATTTCTTCACCTGCTACAGAGCATACCCCGTCAAGTATAGTGAGTACTCCATACTTTTGCGCAAGCTTACATATAGCCTCTGGCGCTACCATAACTCCTGTAGATGTATCTACGTGAGTAAATGTGAGTAATTTATAGGAGCCTTCTTTAAGCGTTTCCTCTATAATATCTAAAGGCACTACTTCACCTATAGGCGCACTAAGAACCGTAGTTTCTGCGCCATAAGTTTCTAGAATATCTTTAAACCGCTCACCAAAATATCCGGTAGAAATGACAAGCGCACTATCTCCTTTCTCAATAAGGTTAGACGCCGCCATATCCATAGCTAGCGTTCCGCTTCCGGCAACTATAAAAGGCTGACCACTAGTTGATTTCCAAACTTCCTTCATCATATCCAGAGCGTTTCCAAAAACGTCTATAAAATTTGGTGCAACGTGACTTGTGGTAGGCACAGCCATTGCTTGCAATACATCTGGTTCAAACTCTATTGGGCCAGGTATCATAAGTAATTTTCTGCTTTTCATAATTTTCAATAATATGTTAAGGCTCTTTTCTGAAGTGAGTAAATCATTACATAAAGATGCTCATTATAATGATACAACTTTTTAGATATACGCTTTCGCGAAAGCGCAATAACACTCCATACAACTATTATACAAATAAGAAATTCCAGCCAGATAGTGTAAACCTATACTTCCTACCAAAGACTATATCTGGACTGAAATTTCTTTAATTTCAAAAAGACGATGTGAGCAAGCATCGCCTTCTTACAACAAATTGAGGTTTACTTACTCTGCGAGCACAGCCTTTTGCTTTGTTACGGGTTCTTTTACAGTAAACTGGTTACTTGTATTATTTGCCCCACCAGCCTTGAGAGCTCTGTCTCCTGCATAAAATGTTTTGTGATCATCTCCCAGATCTGAGCCAGCCATTCTTTGGTGTTTTACACAAGAAACACCTTTGCGTATTTCTTCTCTCTGCACATCTTTTACGTAGGCTAGCATACCTTGATCTCCAAAATAGCCTTCGGTAAGATTATTCATATGCAGCGCAGTGGTGTGATATGTAGGCAATGTAATAAGGTGGTGGAAGATACCAGCCTCTCTTGCACCATCCATCTGGAAGGTTTTAATCTTCTCATCTGCACGGTGTGACAACTCTGTATTATCATACTCTACATCCATAAGATTATTACGGTCATAAGCTGTCATATTCTCTCCTTCTTCTAGCATCTCGTCATAAGCTTGATTACGGAAATTTAGTGTCCAGTTAAATGACGGTGAGTTGTTGTATACCAGTTTTGCATTAGGCATTACCGCTCTCACTCTGTTAACCATATGAGCGATTTGCTTTACATTAGGTGTAGGGGTTTCTATCCATAAAAGATCTGCTCCATTTTGTAAACTCGTAATACAATCTAGTACTACACGATCTATATTTGTTCCGTTTTTGAATTTATACAGTCCGTTAGGTAGTCTTACTGGACGTACAATTTTACCATCGCGTTTTAGCAGCACATCATCTTCTTTTGCAGTAGCAATATCTATCTCTTCTGCCTCTACAAAAGCAAGATATTGCGATGCAAGATCTCCTGGCTCCTGACTTACCGGTAGCTTTTGAGTAAGACCAGCCCCCTCAGAATCTGTTCTTGCTACAATAACACCTTGCTCTACTCCTAGTTCTAAAAAGGCATAGCGTAGTGCATTAATTTTTGCAATAAAATCTTCGTGCGGTACGGTTACCTTTCCATCTTGGTGCCCACACTGCTTAGCGTCAGACACTTGATTTTCTATTTGAAGAGCACAAGCACCTGCCTCTATCATTTTTTTTGCAAGAAGGTATGTTGCCTCTTCATTACCAAAACCTGCATCAATATCTGCAATGATAGGCACAACGTGCGTCTCATAATTATCTATTTGATCCTGCACATCTTCACCAGCATCTAGACGACGAAATAGATCGTTGAGCTCTACAGCATCTGCCTGGCGTAAAAAAGTGTAAATCTCTTCTATTAACTTAGGCACGGCAGTTTTTTCGTGCATAGATTGATCTGGCAACGGCCCTAGTTCCGAACGTAAAGCGGCAACCATCCATCCAGAAAGATATAAGTATTTTTTATTTGTAGTGCCGTGATGCTTTTTTACAGCAATCATTTTTTGCTGCGCCACAAATCCGTGCCAGCAACCTAGCGATTGCGTATAATTCATAGGGTTTGCATCATATTCTTCCATATCCTTACGCATAATAGCTGCAGTGTATCTTGCGATATCAAGACCGGTTTTAAATCTATTTTGCACCGACATACGAGCCGTGTTTTCTGGGCTTATAGAACTCCACGAGTTTCCGTGCTTTGCTTTAAGTGTACGAATAACTTCAAGGGCTGAATTATAATTTGACATAGTAATTAGTATTAAGAGATTATTTTATTTAAAAGCCTGTAAGGCTATTCTATATAGATTGTATTTATAAATACGTGTATGCTGGTGTAGTTAAAAATTCTTCAAAATCTTCTGATAAGACGAGATCATTAAAGAGATTAAAAGCATTTTCAAATTGGGTTGCCTCTATCTTATCTGCACCCACCTGTGTTATTATTTTTTCTACCTCTTCATCAAAAAGCATTGTGTACAGATCTTTAGTAAGCATATTTCCACCCTCTAAGACGGCTTTATTTTTAAGCCAGTGCCAGATTTGAGTTCTTGAGATTTCGGCTGTAGCAGCATCTTCCATAAGGTGATAGAGTGCGACTGCTCCCTGGCCACTGAGCCAAGCATTGAGATACAGAATACCTACGTTGATATTTTTACGAACCCCGTCCTCTGTAACCGTACCTTCTGGAATAGCTATAAGATCATTTGCCGTGACGGTTACATCATCTCTTGTGACTTCCATCTGGTTAGGTGCTGGCATATATGCATTAAACTCATCTATCGCAACTTGCACTAGTGCTGGGTGTGCTACCCAGGTACCATCGTGTCCATTTTTTACCTCACGCTCTTTGTCCTTTCTTACTTTTTCTAAAGCTGCCTTATTTGCCTGAGGGTTATTTTTTATAGGCACTTGTGCTGCCATACCGCCTATGGCTAAGATTTTCCTTTTGTGACAGCGTTGTATAACAAGTTTTGAATAGGCATCCATAAATGGTGCGGTCATCCCTACCTGGTCACGATTAGGCACTAAGAAGTCTGGATCATTTCTAAACTTCTTGATGTATGAAAATATATAATCCCAACGCCCACAGTTAAGACCTACGATGTGGTCTTTTAATTCATAAATAATTTCATCTAGCTGGTGACTTGCTGTAATAGTTTCTATAAGTACTGTACATTTTATAGTACCTAAAGGCAACTGCAGGTACTCTTGTGCAAACTCAAATACATCATTCCAGAGTCTTGCCTCTAGATAGTGCTCCAACTTTGCCAGATAGAAATAAGGCGCTGTGTTATTTTGTAAAAGTTGGGAAACGTTTGTAAAAAAGTATAATCCAAAATCTACCAGTGAACCCGATACTTCTACATTATCTATAAGTAAATGCTTCTCATTGAGATGCCATCCTCTAGGTCTTACTAGTAAAGTGGCAATCTCATCATTAAGTGTATATTTTTTATCCTTAGTAGGGTGATGATATGTTATCGTTTTATTTACAGCATCACGAAGATTAATCTGACCTTCCATCACATTCTGCCAGCTAGGTGCGGTACTATCTTCTAGATCTGCCATAAAAGTTCTTGCTCCAGAGTTGAGCGCATTTATAACCATTTTACGATCTGTAGGCCCAGTAATCTCCACTCTTCTGTCTTGCAAATCGTGAGGAATCTCTCCTGCAACCCACTCCCCCTCTCTAATATCTCTTGTCTCTGTTGGGAATGAAGGTTTCTCACCTTGATCAAACAATAGCTGCTGTTGCTCTCTTGCTTGTAGTAATTCTAACCGTCTGGAATTAAACCGTTCGTGAAGGGCTTTAATAAAGTCTAAAGCCTCATCTGTTAATATCTCTGAGTAATAGCTTTTAACATTACGGTTAAAACTTATTGCATACTGGTTTATTTCTGGTGCCATCTATTGCTGTTTTAAATTCTACACCACAATGTTAAAAAAAATACTTTGATAAAAAAAGCGAACGTTCGCTAAAAATATATTTTCACTAAAATTAAGTATTCGCAAAAAGCCTTATATTTGTGTATATGGATGAAGAAGATATCAAACTAATTTTTGGGCTTAAGCTACGCCAGATAAGGACTGACAAAAACCTATCTCTTTTTGGATTATCAAAATTAACCGGACTATCAAAGTCATATTTAAATGAAATTGAACACGGAAAAAAATATCCAAAACCTGATAAAATATTTACGCTTTCGGAAAAATTAGACATTCCGTACGATCAAATGGTGTCTTTAAAACTGGATAAAAACCTCGCTCCTATAGGTGAAATCTTAAAATCAAAGATTCTTAAAGAGATTCCTCTAGAGCTTTTTGGTATAAAAGAAAGTGATCTCATAGATATTGTATCTAATGCGCCGGCAAAAGTCAACGCATTTATAAGTACTATCATAGAAATTGCACAGCATTACAACTTTGGGAGGGAAAGCTTTTTTCTTGCCTCTGTGCGCTCATATCAAGAAGCAAATAACAACTACTTTGATAACATCGAGCAAAAGGTACTCGACTTTGTAAAATCGTATCAAATAAACATAGGGCAAAGTATCTCATCAAACGAGCTAGAGGAAATCCTCATAGAAGAATACAACTACTCCATAAAAAATGATGAACTCGATAAACACAAAGATCTAGACAACTTACGATCTGTTTTTATACCTAAATCACGCACACTACTAGTCGCAAATGATATAGACGAGTCACAGCGAACCTTTATTTATGCAAAGGAAATAGCCTATAACTATCTAAAGATCAAAGAAAGGCTATATACCTTCCCGTGGATACTATTTGAAACTTTTGACCAGGTACTTAATAATTTTTATGCCTCTTACTTTGCAGGAGCATTAATAATACCTCGTAAAAACCTTACGGCAAAAATTAAAGATATTTTTAAGGAACCTATTTTTCATAAAGATTCTTTTGAGCACATCACAAATGAATTTAACGCATCACCAGAGTCTTTTTACCAAAGGCTTACTAATATTCTACCTAAGGAGTTTAATATCAAAAACTTGTTTTTCTTGCGGTTTACACACAAGCTTAATGACACAAAATTTCACCTCACAAAAGAGCTACATCTAGCGCACCAGCACGCGCCACGAGCAAATGAGAGTGATGAACATTACTGCAGGAGATGGGTGTCTTTACAGGTGCTCAAAGATTTATCTAAGAGTAATGAGAATAGTAAGTTTGACTTACAAATATCTAACTATGAGAATGAGGGCGTACAGTATCTAGTGCTCTCTACTGCAACAAAAGATCCTTTTAAAGAGAACAAGTTTAGAAGCATTAGTATAGGGCTACTCATAAATAAACAACTTGAGCGTAAAATAAAACTTCTCAATGACCCAAATATACCTACTCGTAACGTAGGGGTTACTTGTGAACGTTGTGCCATTACAGATTGTGAAGTGAGACAAGCTCCTCCAAAGGTTTTAAATCGAACTTCAAAGAATAAAAAAATAGCCGCTATTGTAGAGCAGCTTAATGATATATATTAATCACACTAAAAGATACAAACCGACTATACCTACTAGCCCCGATTGTAATGTAAATCCCGCAGTTGCCTGGCGTAGCCGGCACGAGGAATTGCAATGTAAAGCGGGATACTACCTATATAAGTACACCATAAGATAGTGCTACAAACAAAAAAAGCCCAAACTTTACAGTCTGGGCTTTTGTACATTATAGCAATGTATTAGATAATTAACATTGCATCTCCATAAGAGTAGAATTTGTATTTTTCTTTTACTGCCTCATCATAAGCACGCTTCATAAAATCGTGACCTGCAAAGGCAGACACCATCATAAGTAATGTAGACTTAGGCGTGTGGAAGTTTGTAATCATACAGTTTGCAATACTAAAGTCATATGGTGGGAATATAAATTTATTAGTCCAACCACTAAACTCGTTAAGTGTACCGCTACTAGATACAGCACTTTCCATCACGCGCATTGCGGTAGTACCTACGGCACACACACGACGCTTTTCTGAAATAGCTTTATTTATAATCTCTGTGGCTGGCTTACGTATGTATGCTTCCTCACTATCCATTTTGTGCTTTGAGAGGTCCTCTACCTCTACCGCGCTAAATGTACCAAGACCTACGTGTAATGTAACCTCAGCAAAATCAATACCTTTAATTTCTAAACGCTTTAATAGGTGTTTTGAGAAGTGTAGTCCTGCGGTAGGTGCTGCTACGGCTCCTTCTTCTTTTGCATAGATAGTCTGGTAGCGCTCCTCATCTTCTGGCTCTACCTCACGATTTATGTATTTTGGTAATGGTGTTTCTCCTAGTGAAGTAAGTTTTTTTCTAAACTCTTCATAAGACCCATCATATAAGAAACGTAACGTACGGCCACGTGATGTTGTGTTATCTATTACCTCTGCAACTAGACTCTCATCATCACCAAAGTATAACTTATTACCTATACGTATTTTACGTGCTGGATCTACAAGTACATCCCACAGTCGTGTCTCAGAGTTTAACTCTCTAAGTAAGAATACCTCGATACGTGCTCCTGTCTTCTCTTTATTACCGTATAAACGTGCCGGAAAAACCTTTGTATTATTAAGTACCATAACATCTTCTGGCTCAAAATAATCTATAAGATCTTTAAACATCTTATGCTCGATGGTTTGCTCCTTGCGATTAAGGACCATTAATCTAGACTCGTCCCTGTTTTCGGCAGGGTGCTCTGCTAGTAATTCTGCTGGTAAATTAAAGTCAAAGTGTGATAACTTCATAAAGGGTTCTGGTTTTTGTTTTGTAGGCGAGTTGCCGCACATATTGCGCTACCTCGCAAGACGGCAAATATACAATCTCGAGATAGGGGTTGTCAAGTCTTTAGCCAATTATCTCTTGACCAAAGCCTAAAACTTCTAGATCTGTCCAAAAATCTGGGTATGATTTTGACACAACACCAGCATCTTCTATAAGTAACGGTACTTGTAAAGCAAGCGGAGCAAAGGCCATTGCCATACGGTGATCGTGATATGTCGCTATGGTAATATTCTCATTTACAGTAGCTTTTTGAGGCAATAACGTAAGATCTTGGTCTGTAACCATAATACTACCTCCTAGCTTTGTAATTTCCTCACGCAAGGCCTCAAGTCTATCTGTCTCTTTTATTTTAAGTGTATGTAAGCCTGTAAGATGACATCCTACGCCTAGACCTAAACAGCTTACCGCTATAGTTTGTGCAATGTCTGGTGAGTTTGCAAGATCTAAGGTTATCGTTTCTGGCAACTCAAAATCTTGATTAAGCGAGAGTGTGAGCTTATCTCCTGCAAAACTAGAAACCACGCCCAGTTGCTTGTATATTTCTCTAAGAGCAGCATCTCCTTGAAGACTGCTTTCTTTATAACTAGCTATGGTAATGGTGTGTGGGGTGTTAAAATTACGCTTTCGCGAAAGCGCAACAATACTATAAAAATACGACGCACTACTCCAGTCTGACTCGACCGTTATCTCTCTAGCTACCGCTGAAGTTCTACCCGGTTTTATCACTATTTTTTGCCCCTCAAAGGTAGCCTCTATATCAAGCTGATGTAATAACGCAAGCGTCATATTTATGTAAGGAACCGAGGTAATCTTTCCATCAAGATGTATGGTAAGGCCGCTATCTAGCTTTGCTCCCATCATCATAAGTGCAGAGATATACTGGCTGCTCACATTTGCCTTGAGTGTTACCTCATCGCGCTGTAATGTTTTCCCTTTTATTTGTAATGGTGGGTACCCTTCATTGTGAGTAAATGTGATTTGAGCTCCCAGCTCTTGAAGCGCCTCAACCAGTATTGCCATAGGGCGTTCTTGCATACGAGCACTACCGGTAAGGAGTGTATCTCTCCCTTCTTGAATAGAAAAATAGGCCGTAAGAAAACGCATAGCAGTACCCGCGTGATGTATGTCTACCACCTCATCACTAGATGATAGTGCCTTTTGCATAACTTGGGCATCATCGCTATTTGATATATTTTTTAATGTAATACCATCAAAGAGTGCTTGTAAAATAAGTAGCCTGTTAGTCTCGCTTTTAGAACCTGTAATCTGTATATCGCCGCTGCAATGTGCCGCTGTATGGTGAACTTTTAAAAGCATAGCTTACTTTAATTTTTCATTGTTGTGATGACGGTCGTGATCACGTTTTGTTTTTATGTCGAGCTTCTTATCAAATGCTTCTTGTAAATCTACACCTGTCTGGTTTGCTAGGCATAGTACCACAAACATTACATCTGCAAGCTCCTCACCTAGGTCTTTACCTTTATCACTTTCTTTCTCACTTTGCTCTCCATAGCGGCGTGCAATGATTCTGGCTACCTCTCCTACTTCTTCGGTAAGTTGAGCCATATTAGTGAGTTCATTAAAGTATCGCACACCGTGAGTCTTTATCCAGTCGTCTACAGCCTGCTGAGCGTTTGAGATATTCATAATTTATTTTTTTACCAAAACTATGGTTTCTTTTTCCTTTTCTGCTCTTAGGCTGAAAAATTTACGCAATTCGCCATAAAAATCGATAGGTACAACACTTTCTTTAATTGTAAACCTAGAAACTACTTGAATGACATTATCTACTACGTTTATGCTATATAAGTAGCTTCCTATATTTTCTGGCATTGCGATTCTCATCATCTCTGGAATAGTTTGCACTTTATAACCATCTGGAATACTAATGTTAATCATATGCGAACTTACTTTAGGATAACCAAAATCAATAGGGTATAAGCGTTCTTCATTTTTAAATGGATTAGTTTGCTTACCATACATAAGTAAAGGTGACAGATAAATTTTATCTCCTACTTCCTCAATATCAAACTCATTTGTAAACTCATAGTCCCAAACACTTTGATGAGCAATGGTATCAACACTTTTTCTTGTAAGATTTTCTATCTCGTAATTACCATCATCAATATTTGTAAACTTTAAAAACTTTTCGGTTGAGACATCTTTTAGCGTCTCTTGACTATCTGACGCATAATGACCATTAAGTCTATACTTTACATTACCTGTAAGAACCAAGTCTTCGTCAATTTGTGCCGTAACCAGTGTACTTGATTTTGAAACGCTTTGAAATTTAAGATCTACCCATTCATAACTCTTATCTTCTTTAATAAGGATACCGCGCCAATTTACCATTGGTTTAGGGAGCATATTATAATTTGCTTTATTACTTGCAGCGTCTAGCAATTTAAGATTACCGTCAAGATACACACCTGCAAGCACGTAGTTAAAAACATCTGAACTTGGAGTTATAGGCAAACCATTACGCTTAGAAGACACTAGGACTGGAGCAGCAGTAAAACCTATACTTTTTAAGACGGAAATCAAAAGCATATTGATGTCTGCCCCATCACCTTCTGGATTTTTGTAGGCAAATCTAGCAGATTCATTATCAGGCCAAATACCGTAATAGCCGTTCCATTTTTTATGGGATTTAATAAAATTATATAATAATTCTACCTGCTTCTCCTTATCTGTCACACCTTTAATGACTTGAGCCACGTCATCCTTATAAGTTTTTACAGGCTTGTACCCATTTATAAAACTTGTTCGGCTTACGAGACTCTCAACATATTTATCAAACGTATTATACTTCTTGTTGTATACAGCACCAGTAGTACTTATTTCTAACTTAGACCTATACTGATTGATGTCAAAAACATATTTCTCATTTTTTAAAGGAGCTATATTTGTTTTAGACAGATACGTGGTTTCATTACTCTTTGTGATAGTAAGATCTAATAAAGCTCTAGGGTTCTGAAGTATATCATAATGATATCTTGACGCATTACGGATAGATATATTTATTTTCTTTACGGGAATAGAAAACTGCAAGGGTATATCATTAAAAGTGCCTCTTGTGGCTTTATAAACATATTCAAAAATGGAACCCTCTCGTATTTGAGGCATTGTAAATGATTCTAACTTTTTGATTTTTTCACCCTTGTCATTTCCTGCTAAAGAAATTCTTTTACTGAGTTGAGTTATAGCAATCTTTCCATCTACGAGATTGTAAGTTTGTCCAGATATTTTTTCAATATTTTGGTGAGGAAAATCTACCGTCGCATAATCATAGCCCTCTTTATTAAAAATCTTAACTCGCTCTTTTACTATTACGTAACCACCTACCTCAACCTCTACATTTCTTTCTAAAATAATTGCTACAGCATCTGGAAATAACTCATCTTTAGTGAGGCTTAACATCTCTTCTGTGACCTCTTCAAAAAGGTCTATTTGTCCATAAGTCTGGAAGGAGAAACCTAAAATAATTAAGACTCTAGCAGTAAATAGAATATGATTTGACAATTGGTTAATCATTATAATGTATATAAGATTTTGAGGTTAGTCTACCTTTCTTAGGGTTGTAGTTTTTTCAAATCCTATCACATAGCACGAAAGAACCAAAAACTTCAATATGGTATCTATCCTTTTATTAAGACTATAGTTTCTTTTTCTTTATTTACAATTTGGGCAAAGAATTTCTTTATTTCATTATACATCTCTGCATCAATTAGAGTCGTATTAATAGATAAAGATCTTACTACCTGAACACTTGTACCCGTTGCGCTACTACATTTAAATCTATAAACTCCCATATTACCAGGTAAATTAATTTCTATAGCTTCTGGCAAAGAGGCTATAGCATACCCGACAGGCAAGTTTAAGGTTACTACATTTTCAATTTGTTTAGGGTAACTAAAGTCTATGGTATAAGAACGCTTTTCTAGAGTAAAAGGATTTTCAGTAGCACTCAAAAACAGCTGTGGCAAAATGTACAACTTATCCCCTATAATCTCACTGGTATCATCTTCAAAAGCAAACGACACGGTACTGGACTTAGGTAAGGTTCCAAATTTAAACTGTGGATTTGTTATGAGGTCCGATTCAAACTCTTTTGCTAGAATTTTTTCTCTAGTACTCGCAGCAGCAGGCTTGTATATATTTACAAAACTCAATGCCAGATTATTAGAATAACTAGCTCTCAATTTACCGGTTGCTATACCCTCTGTATTTACAGAAGCTATCACCATCGTTTTTTGAGAGGAAAATTTCTTAGCAAATAGTGGAATTCCTTTAGATGTTCCGTTTTGTTTTACAAGCCGCCCTTCCCAGTTCATAATTCGCTCTGGTAATAGACCTGGTATTGCATTTTTTTCTGTGGCATCCATAACTAACCACTCATTATCTTTTACAACTGCGGCGAGTACATAATTAAACCCGTTTACAGTAGGATAGAGAGGCACTCCATTACTTTTTGTACTTGCCATAACTGGAGAACTATTAAGTCCTACTTTCTTGAGTAGAGCAACAAGAAGCACATTTATTTCATAAGATGAACCGCTACCATCCTTAAAAGCTTTTCTCAGGTCAGGAGTGTCATAGTTGTACTCCTTCTCATCCCAAGTCATTTTGTTTTGTATAAATCTATAAACAGCTTCTATAAGCTCTACTTGATTACTGTGCTTAGATTTAAGAGCTTGAGCACTTTCATCTAAAAAATTAGTGCTCTCTAGATTATCGCTTAGTTCCAACTGCTCATAGTAATAGTCTGCAACCTGATCCCAAGTTTTGGCTCTATTTACTTTATTACCTTTACTCATTTCTACAGCTCCTAGTTCCCATAGTACTGCACTTCTAAAGTTTTCAATATTATTTGTAAACTCCTCTTCTATAATAGGAGAGACATTTGAAAATTCAAACTCACTAATATTTTCTTTAAATCTTATGTTTGCAAAATCTGTACGCTGAGTTCTTCCACCAAAAGGGTTTTTATCTTCTGTAGAGAAGTTTTCGGTTCTTCCGCCCACTGATAATTTTGGAACAATCTGAATATCTCCTTTTACATAAACATTATAATCAAAGAATTGTGGAATAGCAATTTTCGCATAAGCGTGCAACACAGGGATGTCTTCTTGAACATTTAAATCTTTAATATGCCAATAGGTAGATTCTACACGATATGAATACTCAATAATATCCCCAACCTTAACATTTGGGATTACTATTACTTTTTCGTCTAACCATTTATTGAGCTTATTGTCTATAACCTCGCTACGAGACATTTTAGTTCGCTCTACTCCGGCGCTCGACTTTGAATAGGAATAGGCCTCAATTCTATCTATTTTTTCTTCTTGCCTTCCCTGATGTTGTAATACAACTTTATGGGTACCATATTCCAAACCTTCGGTATTATTTATCTTTATTACATTATGAATTGTTGTAAAAAGCGTCCATCCATCTAGGTTATCTCGATATTCAAAATTTGTATCTCTATATTTTTCAAGAAAGACCGCTGGCGCTTCTAGTTGCTCTTCTGTGAGAGTTTTTTCAAACCAATCTTGATCTATCTTACCAGACTTAAATTCTTGTGCATTAGTTTGAAAAAAACATATGAGCACTATTACAGTTAGAGTGTATTTCATATTATATTTTCTTAAACACAATTTTTTCACTCTCCTTTGCAACTATCATTTTTAAATAGGCTTGCAAGTCTTTATAGTAGTTAGAGTTAACAAGGGCCGTACTCATCGTGTTTTGCAACCCTACATTTACCTTATCTCCAGACACGGTTACACCAAAACGATATGACCCCATATTGTCCACAAGATTTATTGCCAGATCATCAGGCACAGACTCTACCTGGTATCCTTCTGGAATTTTAATAGAAACCGTGTACTTATCTGACCAAGGATACACATAATCTACAGGATGGCTGCGCTCCTCTGCGGTAAGGTAATTTCTTGTTGTTCCTAAATGAGCTAGTGGATTTATATAAAGCTTATCTCCAGCTTCATCTATCATCTCTTCTGCTTCAAAATTGTATTCAAGCGTGAGTGGTTTGGAACCTACTTTTAAGTCTTTAAAAGAAACGTCTATTGCATCTATACTCTCATAATAACTATCTAATTTTTCCAACTGCTCGTCACTAGTAAGTGCAGCAAACTTGTTACGCTCTGATCTTGCATAGTGACCAGAAAATCTATTTTTGGCATTCCCAGAAATTATCATATCATCTGTAACTTCTAGAGTAAGCATTCCTATATGCGTAGCGGGTCTAGACGGAAATAAATCTATTAATCTTGAAGATCCATCTGCCTTAACCATTCTACCCATCCAGTTTAGAAGTTCTGGTTTTAAAACATTTGGAGTTCCGGATTTATCGGCACCGTCTAGCAAATACAAATTATCGTTTACAATAGCTCCTGCCACTACGTAGTTAAAACCAGTACGTGTTGGAAAAACAGGAATACCATTATTTTTTGTGCTTAACAATACCGGACTACATCTTATACCCGCATATCTAAGCATAGAAGAGAGCATTAGGTTAATGTCGGCCACATTACCTACACCATCTTTATAGGCTTTTTTTACACCAGCATCTACATAAACACCGTAGTAGTCATTCCAAGTCATCTTACTTTTTACATAATCATAGATAAGGAACATCTTCTCAGTCGGGCTCGATGCACTGCTTATAAGCTTATCAATATCTTTTTTATAGTAATTCTGGCGATCTAATTCCTTTCCAAATCCTGTAGACTGATAAATTTTGCTAGCTACATCTTCCCAAGACGTCGCATAAGATCTTATCTCGCTATTAGGAAATTTTGTCATAGCCAGTTCAAACTTTAATGCAGACATATAATTATTGAGATTTCCAGAATACGGCTCATTCTTTATAGGAGGAACGTTACTTAAGTTTACTATATATCCATTCTCAATAAACTCTACCTCCTCATTTGAAGATCTAGATGTTGCAACTTCAGCAAGTTTTGTGCTTGTATATCTAAATCTCAAGGTACGATTCCTTTTATCTGTAGTTAGATTGAGGGGTATTACTCCTTTACCGTGTGTACGATAGATTAAGTACTCCGGTGCAAAAAACCTCATACCTACTCGATCTACTGGTATTTCTTCTTGAAATCTAAACTCGTCTATATTTGAATAAAAAGGTGATTTAAAAGTATACTTATATTCAATTACAGAACCGTCACTTATATCTGGCATTGTAAACTTAATAACTTTCCTATATTTCGATTTCTCTTCTTTAAAAATATCACGCGACTGTAATTTACTTTCAACAATCTTATCACCTTCTAAGTTATAAGTATATGCTTTTATACCTGTAACTTGCTCTTCTTCTCTTTCTCCTATATACTGGCTCAGCATTATTGTAGCCTCGTCATATCCATCTTGATTGTAAATCTTTATACGCTCTTGTACCTCTGTCTTGACATAAAAACCTTCGTCTTGACTATAACCAAATTTCGTATCGGTATTTCTATATAAAATACTTGCATTTGCATCTGGGTAATTGGGGTGTTCCTTTTGCAGAATCTCTTCTTTAGATACTTTTCCAAAGTCATAATCTTGAGCAGTAGTAACTATAGCAAGAAACATTAAAATAGTGATGAGTAGTGATTTTTTCATATGAATTATTGTTTTTTGATGACGATTTTTTGTTGATCACTTCTTATTACACTTCTTATAAAGCTTCTAAGTTTTGAATAATTTTCTTTACTGTAAGTCCCTTCGTTAAATAGAAACGACCTCTTATAGATAATCTTTGAGTTCTCTGCTTGGGTTATACTGTAGGTATATGACCCAAACGGGGAATCAACCTGCTTTCCTTCGGGAATACTTACAATCATAAAATCATCGGGAAGATTAATCTCAATAGTTTCTTCATCTTTAAACCCTCTTGATATTTCTACTTCAAACATTCTATTTTTAACACGATCTGGAAGCGCTGTATATCTATTAAATAAATTGAGAGGAACAAGCATTTCATCACCAGCAAATGAAGCATAATTTTCTACTTCAAGTTCTATGTTTTCGGTAGTGATAGCTTCATCACGATTATTTAAAAGGTCAATGCTTGTTAAGGATACATTATTTAGGTAATTCCAAAACTTATAATAATACTTCTTTTTATCGTCTTGGTTTTCTGCGACGAGCCTGTATTTACCAGCATATTGTAAACCTCCAGATTTGATGCTTACTCCTCCTTGAGCATTACCGCTAGCATCTATAGTAAAAGAACCATTCATTGTCTGATAGTTATCTTGAGCCGTATACTTTTTGGTATGAACAATCTCACCTCCATCTGGCTTTACGACAAGTACATCTCGATCATCTGTAAAACCAGCTATAAAACCAAATGGAACTTCTTGATCTGTACATTCTAACCACACATAATCATCATCAGTGGGTACAGATAAAATTGCGTGATTACCCTGTATAGCTGTAAAGTCATTTTCTATATCACGCTTGTCACGGCTCCCATAAAGAATCGTGTAGTAGGATGGCACCCCCACCGCTTCAAGTAAAGATTTTGTGTAATTTGTAAGGGCCTTACAATCACCATAACCCAGTTTATCTACTTGTGATGCTAGCATAGGTTTCCAGCCACCTATACCTACTTGCACACTTATGTATCGTGTTTTGTTTTGCACAAAATCATATATAATCTTAGCCTTAGCTATAGGATCGTTAATGCCTTTTACAAGTTCCTTTGCCTGTGTAGTTGTTTCTTCCGGTAAGTCTTGCGCACCTTGAAGCAAATTCTCATTCATCCACTGTCCAAAAGTACCCCAGTCACGAGCGTCTCCATCTAGCCCTTCTAAGTGAAAATCATTAAGAGCAATAGCCACCCTACCCACTATATTTCTAAACCCAGGACTATAATCTTCTGGAACAAGCGCTGGAGAATTGTTAACGACAAGCCGTAGCGTATTTTGAGATTCTTCTACTTCTATACCTTCATAATCCCCGTACATTTTGTGCTTTAAATCAACCTCATCTGCATAGTTAATTTCAAAAATCTTTTCTTCTGTGCTTGAGTAATACCCCTCGTTTGCATAAAAAGATGGAATAGAAGCTGTATTTTTTGAGACAATCTCGCTTTCTACCACGACAGTGTAAGGATAGCTGGTAGGCGTAAAATCGAGAAATAACAAGCGTGTATCTATATAGAGACTTATACCGTCTGCAGCGCTTACATCCTTAAAGTCGCGTTGTTTATACTTTTTAACCTCCTTACCGCTATCATCATATATTACAACAGAAGCATTTTTTATGCGAGTAACATCATCATAATACATATATGCCTCTACATCTCTATTACCACGTTTATTTAAAACAGTCACCACGCGTTTGTGAGCTGTTTTTATGGTAGATGAATTAGGTATATCTATGGTATGCTTTTCAAAACGCAAGACACTGTTTGCAGATTTTAAAAGGTCTTCAGGAATTTTTTTTGACGTATATAAATTATCTTGAGAGTAGGCAAATAGTGCCCACATACATAGGAGGAAAGTAGGTATGCGCATTTTGATTTGATTGATGTGTCAGCAAAATATAAAAAAGACACCTACCGCACAAGTCGCTACACCCTATTTTTTGTATCTATAGTTATAGTAACTGGCCCGTCATTGAGCAGTTGCACTTTCATATCTGCACCAAACTCTCCTGTATAAGTGGGTTTATTACGCTTTCGCGAAAGCGTACTTACAAACTCCTCATACATAGGCACTGCGTGTTCTGGACGTGCTGCTTGTAAGAAAGAAGGACGATTTCCTTTTTTTGTACTGGCAAATAATGTGAACTGGCTTATCACTAAAATATCACCATCTATATCACCCACAGAAAGATTCATTGCACCTTGCTCATCGCCAAAAATACGTAAGCCTATAATTTTATTAGAAAGCCACTCTATGTCCTCTTGTGTATCTTCGTGAGTAACACCTAACAGCACGAGAAGTCCGCTTTTTATTTCTGACTTTACAACACCATTTATAGTAACCGAAGCCTGTGTAACTCGCTGTATGACTGCTTTCATTATTCTTCTGGATAAATATCTTTTCTGTAATGCTGGTCATCATCACCGGCAAGTATTTGGGTATAACTCTTGTAGCGAGACCACGGGATTTCATCATTGTCAAGCGCAGCTTTTACGGCACATTTTGGCTCTTCTAGGTGTAAGCAATTATTAAACTTACACTCACTCTTAAGAGCAAAAAACTCAGGAAAGTAATCTCCTATTTCTTCGCGTTCCATATCTACAATACCAAAGCCTTTTATACCTGGTGTATCAATAATGCGCGCATCAAAACCTAGGTCAAACATCTCTGCAAAGGTGGTGGTGTGTTGCCCCTGGCTGTGCTGTACACTTATTTGTTTTGTCTTGAGGTCTAGTGTAGGTTCTATGGCGTTTACCAGGGTAGACTTACCTACACCAGAGTGTCCGGTAAACATACAGGTCTTACCTTCCATCATTTCCTTTACAGTATCTACATTTTTACCGGTAATGGCAGATATACCTACACACTCATACCCTATCTCGCGATAGATAGCCGCTAGGTATCGTATCTCTAGTATTTCTTCTTCGTTATAAGTATCTATTTTATTAAAAAGCAATACTGCTTTAATGTGATATGCCTCTGCAGTAACTAGAAAACGATCTATAAATGCTGTAAACGTGGGAGGATTATTAAGAGTTACCAGTAAGAAAACGGTATCTACATTACTTGCTATGATGTGGGTTTGCTTAGAAAGATTTACAGACTTACGTACAATGTAGTTTTCGCGGGGGTGTATGTTTGTAATCACACCAGTCTCTACATCACTTTTTGTATCTAGATCAAAATCTACCACGTCACCCACTGCAACAGGGTTTGTACTCTTGATTCCTTTAATACGGAACTTCCCTTTTATTCTACATTCAAACCACCTCCCGTCTTCTGCCTTAACGGTATACCAACTCCCTGTAGATTTATAAACTGTTCCTGTCATAGTGTATTGTGAGGTGTAAAAATAACCTCTTTTTTAATACTCCATAAACAAATGTGGCAAAGTCCTTAAATAATTGATCGATGTAGGAATTATCTCGTTAATTATGTTATTTTCGTCGCTTAATCAATCAAATTTATATTAAATGAAAAGAATTATTTTTCTCCTTCTAGCAATAATTGCTATTACTCCAACTGTATTTGCACAAACTAGCCTTTACGAAAATCCTGAATTTGACGTTATTGCAAAAGATCACAAGATTATTGCAATTGTACCTTTTAAAACGCAGGTAAAACTAAGACCTAAGCAAATGAAAGATATGACAGACGAGCAGCTAGAACGTCTTGAAAAAGCAGAAGGTGAGAGTTTACAAACAGGTATGTTTTCCTGGTTTCTTAAGAGAAAAAAAAGAGGCAAACTGACTACCCTAGAAATTCAACAACCGTCAAGAACAAATGCTTTACTTAAAAAACAAGGGATTGACTATTCTAATCTTTATGAGTACACTACAGATGATCTTGCAAAAATTTTAGAAGTAGATGCCGTTATTTCTGGCGATTATGAAACTAACAAACCTATGAGTGATGGAGCGAGTATAGCTTTAGGTCTACTTGTGGGCTTCTGGGGCTCTACAAATACTGCCATTGTAAATATGAGTGTAAACAACGGAGCAGATGGTACCCTTTTATGGAACTACAACAAAAAAGTAAGGGGTGGTCTAGGTAGCTCACCAGAAGATCTAGTGAATGTACTTATGCGCAAAGCCTCTCGTAGACTAGCATACACTAAGAATAATTAACATATTACAGAGTTTAAAAAAAAGACCAGCCTCACGGCTGGTCTTTTTTGCTTAGTAGAAGCTTAAGCTCCTTGCATCTGTGCCACTTTTTTCTGGTGGTTTATAGACTCTTGGTGCACTGCTTTAAACACACGTAAGATAAACTCCTCACTTAGGTTGTGTTGCTCTCCTTCTAGAATCATCTTCCCAAGGATCTCGTTCCAACGCTTTGTTTGTAGTATTGAGACATTATTTTCTGCCTTGAGCTCCCCTATTCCATCAGATATTTTCATACGCTTCCCAAGGTTTTCAATAAGCTGGTGATCTATAACGTCTATCTGAGTACGTAGTGTATTAAGTTTATTATTATACTCTACCTCTGTACCTACTTCTTTACGGATTTTTAAATCCTTCATCATCTGTACAAGCGTAGCTGGTGTAATTTGCTGTGCAGCATCACTCCAAGCGTTATCTGGATCATAGTGTGTCTCAACCATAAGACCATCATAGTTAAGATCAAGACCTGTCTGACATAAATCGTGTATAATATCACGACGCCCTGCAATGTGTGAAGGGTCAAGAATTAATGGTAAATCTGGAAATTTATTCTGTAAATCTACAGCGATTTGCCACTCTGGATTATTTCTGTAGCGTGTCTTCTCGTACGTTGAGAATCCTCTGTGTATCACTCCAAGGTTTTTAATGTCTTGTGTGTAAAAACGCTCTACAGCTCCGAGCCATAATGCAAGGTCTGGGTTTACCGGGTTCTTGATAAGAACCGTTTTATCCGTTCCCTTAAGCGCCTCTGCAATATCTTGCACGATAAACGGAGATACTGTTGTACGTGCTCCTATCCATAAAATATCTATATCTGCCTCTAGTGCAAGATCAACGTGGTTTGCATTTGCCACCTCTGTAGTGGTAAGCATTCCTGTTTCTTCTTTTGCTTTTTGAAGCCACTTAAGACCTAATGCACCTACCCCTTCAAAGTTTCCTGGGCGGGTTCTAGGCTTCCAGATACCAGCACGTAGTACCGTAGCATCTGTGTCTTTAAGCTGGTGTGCAATTTTAAGCACCTGTGCTTCTGTCTCTGCGCTACAAGGTCCTGCTATCACGAGTGGGTGATCAAGGCCAAAAGCGTCTAACCAATTTCTAAGTTCTTTTTTATTTTCCATATTATTTAATTTGTGCCGCTTTGGGCTTGTGATTCCGCTTTCGCGAAAGCGTAAAACTATTTTATTCCGTTTAATATTTCTTTTATGTGGTTTGTATTTTCCATCTCATTGTGTACTCCTGTATAATCTTCGGCTTCCAAAAGTGATTTAAAATCATTGAGATTTGCAATGTACTCTGTGAGTGTTTCTAATACGTTATCTCTATTTTGTTTAAAAATAGAGGTCCAGGTCACGGGATTACTTTTTGCTAGACGCACGGTAGATGCAAACCCACTGCCCGCCATATCAAAAATATCACGTTCATTCTTCTCCTTATCTATAACCGTTTTACCTAGCATAAATGCACTTATGTGTGACAAGTGACTCATATATGCAATGTGCTTATCGTGAGAAACTGGATCCATATAACGCATACGCATTCCCATATTTTTAAAAAGGTCAAGCACTGGCTCTTGGAGCTTAAAGGCGGTTTTTTCTACCTCACAAACGATGTTTGTTTTTCCTTCATAAAGACCCGTGATTGCCGCGCTAGGTCCAGAAAACTCAGTTCCCGCGATGGGATGACACGCTAGAAAATTTCGGCGTTTAGGATGATTTGTTACAACCTCACAAATAGCTTGTTTTGTTGAGCCCATATCTATCACTACGGTATCATCATTTATTATGTTAAGAACGTCTGGTAGTACGTGTATCGCTACATCTACTGGTATTGCTAGCACAACCAGGTCTGCCTTTGCAACATCCTCCAGTACACCCGCCTTATCTATAAAGCCTAACGCTAGTGCTTCATCAAGATGTTCTTTACTGGCATCTATACCACACACGGTTGCTTCTGGCAACTGCGCGCGCAAATCTCGTGCAAAAGAGCCTCCTATAAGCCCTACCCCTATGATACAAATGTCTTTCATTTATCTTTATTTCTACACTTTTATTTGAAAATCAACACCTTACACTTATTAATTAACAATATTCAGCATCCTTATTACTTTACTCTCTCTATGGCTTCTTTTATTTGTTCTTCCTTTACACAGAGGCTAAAACGTATATAGCCTGCTCCCATCGTTCCAAAAATGGTGCCTGGGGTGATAAATATGTATTTCTCTAGTAGCATTTTATCTATAAATGCTTCGGCGTCTATACCTGATGGCAACTTTGCCCATACAAAGAGTCCTACTTGGTTACTATCATAGCTACACCCTAGCGTTTCTACTAGTTTAAAAACAAGAGTACGCCTTTGTGCGTAGATACCATTAATATGATCAAACCAATCTTTACCAAGACCTAGTGCTGCAATGGCTCCTTTTTGTATACCATAAAACATCCCGCTATCCATATTAGACTTCACACGTAATATGTGACCTATATGTGTTGCACTACCTAGCACCATCCCCACGCGCCAGCCTGCCATATTATATGTTTTACTTAAACTATTAAGCTCTAGCGCTACATCCATTGCTCCTGGTACTGCGAGCAATGACTGTGGGTTGTCATTAAGTATAAAGCTATATGGGTTGTCGTTTATAACAAGAATATCTTGCGCTTTTGCAAAAGTGATTAATTCTTCAAAAAAACCATCTGGCACCTTTGTACCTGTAGGCATATGCGGGTAGTTTACCCACATTAATTTTACTTGGGATAGGTCTTGCTTTGCCAGTTCTTTAAGATCTGGCAACCATCCATTTTCTGCGGTTAAGTCATAGGTAAGTGCTTCTGCCTCTACGAGCCTTGTTACTGCCGCATAACTAGGATACCCAGGATTAGGAAATAACACCTTATCTCCAGGATTTAAAAAAGCCATAGAGATATGCATAATCCCCTCTTTTGACCCCATTAGTGGTAAGATCTCGGTATCTGCTTGCGCTGTGACTCCATAATTATCTTTATAAAAAGTAGCCATTGCCTCTCTTAGTGCTGGTATACCGGTATAGCTTTGGTACTGGTGTGCAACACTATCGTGCAAGCCCTTGAGCATTGCAGACACAGCTGCTGGAGGTGCTGGCATATCTGGACTTCCTATACCCATATTAATCACAGGGTGACCAGCAGCTATGAGACCACGTACTTCTTTTAACTTTTTTGAGAAGTAGTACTCTTTAGTTTCTTGTAATCTATTTGCTGGCTTACTCATTGCTTCTGATTTTTATAGGCACCTAACACTTTAAAATCTTTTGCCATAAGCGAGACTAAAGTGGTTGCTTTCTTAAAACTTTCTACACTATCAAAAGTGACATCTACAAAGAAGGCATACTCCCAAGGTTTCTCTATGATGGGCATAGATTGAATTTTTGTGAGATTCATCTTGCAATCACTTAGCACGTTAAGAATTGTTGCCAGGCTCCCACGCTTGTGGTCTGTTGTAAATCGCAGTGATGCTTTGTTTATAACCCCTTCGGCTTCTTTTCCATTTTTATTAAGGATAAAGAAGCGAGTAGCATTCTCATCTACAGTTTGTATAGATGACTTAATGATTGATAAATCATAGATTTCGGCCGCTGTCGTACTTGCAATGGCGGCAATACCCGCTAGATTGCGTTCTTTTATCTCTCTTGCAACTCCCGCCGTATCTGTATCTTCTACCAGTTTTATAGACGGGTAGTCTCTAAAGAACTGTCTACATTGCAATATTGCCATAGGGTGTGACCATACTTCTTTTATGGTAGTAAGATCTTGCCCTTTAAGCGCCATTAAGTTGTGTTGTATATCTAGGTAGTACTCGCCTTCTATAGTAAGATTATGATCATCCAGTAATGCATAGTTAGGTAATATGGCTCCTGCTATAGTATTTTCTATAGCCATCACGGCATCATCTACCTCACCATCTAGCAACGCATCTACCAGCCTTGGGAAAGACATACACTCCAGCACCTCCACATCTGCCCCAAAAAACTCTTGAGCCACCTTGTGGTGAAATGATCCTTGTACGCCTTGTATCGCTACTTTCATAATCTGTTTTCTATAGATGATTTGTAATCACCTTTCTAAATTTTATTTAACTTGAATTGACTCCAATAAAAAAGTCCTGATAAAAATTTTTATCAGGACTTTTCTAGTTTTGAGTATGTCTAATTACTGCAATACCAATCCTGATCTCTTCTTAAAAAAGAAGAAATAAAAAAAGTTGTTCCAATAATAAACTTGCGTTTGCATATTCAATTCTTAGACTGCTAATGTAGAAAAAAAATCTAATGAGAAGCGACAAACCATCTCTTTTGCGAAATAAATTTTATTAAGCCTATTTTATTATGGATTTCACAATGGTACTTTGTACGCTTTCGCGAAAGCGTCATCACATCCACATAATCTCACACACATCTCAACACTAAAAAGCTTAGTATAAGACTGCTATAGCGTCACACCGTTATCAAAATAACTATAAGCACTAGAACTAGCGCTTAAAATAGATCAAGCTCCTACTCCTATATAGTAATGAACACAAGAAACTCGTGACTGTTACGTTTTATGCTCATCCCTTATTTACTAACTTTGTGTAAGAACAAAATCATCATATGTCTATCCACGTACACGGAATTACAAAAACCTATGGCACTCAGAAAGCGCTAGACGACATCTCGTTTACACTTAACAAAGGTGAGATAGTAGGTTTTCTAGGTCCTAACGGTGCCGGTAAAAGTACAATGATGAAAATCTTAACCACCTACCTCGCTCCTACTCAAGGTACCGCTCACGTAAACTCGTATGATACACGTAAAGAGGTACAACAGGTACGTAGCGCTGTAGGCTATCTCCCAGAGCACAACCCGCTATATCTAGAGATGTATGTAAAGGAGTACCTCGCTTTTAATGCTGGTATATATAAGGTACGTAAAGAACGCATAGCAGAGGTGATACAGCTCACAGGACTCACTCCAGAAGCACATAAAAAAATAAGCCAACTCTCAAAAGGTTATCGCCAGCGTGTAGGTCTTGCCACGGCACTGCTGCACAATCCAGAAGTGCTTATACTAGATGAGCCTACTACCGGTCTAGATCCTAACCAGTTACTAGAGATACGTAGCCTTATAAAAAATATAGGGCAACATAAGACTATATTAATGAGCACTCACATTATGCAAGAGGTAGAAGCCATTTGTGACCGTGTGATTATTATTAATAAGGGACAGATTGTAGCAGATAGAAAGATGAGCGAGCTACGAGATGGCGAGCAGCAAGTGGTTATAGTAGAGTTTGACTACCGCGTAGAAGAAGTTGCGCTAAGCAGGCTCGATAAGGTAGCCAGTGTAAAAAACACGACAGGCTTTACCTATGAGATTACCTTTGCTACGCAAGAGGATATGCGTGCAAACGTGTTTGACTTTGCACACGATAATGAGCTCAAGATCTTACAGCTCAACCAGAAAAACGCCAGTCTCGAGAGTCTGTTTACAGAACTTACCGCATAAAAAATGCCCTCTAGGTACTACTAGAAGGCAATTTATATAAGGTTTTTTATTTATAACTGGATGGTAAACTCTTGACCTGCTATGGTAATAACTGCTACGTTATCACAAGTGCCATCACCATAATCTAGTGTTCCTTCTATATCGTTTTGAGTAACGATAGATAGCTCACCACTTACAAAATAAGGACAGGTAGCTTCCCTGCGTAGTGCGCTAGTTACTTCACCACTTCTAGACAATCCGTTAGTAAATGTGGTGTCCCAGTTACCTGTAATAAGAAAAGCATTATCTGTCCACGTTCCAGAACCTACTCCTTCTACCCACTCGCGAGTTCTAGATAATGTACGTGCCGCATCTACATCACTATTTGCAATGTCTACTGTGATACTAGAGGTTAGTACAGCTTGCGGGTTTCCGTTTGTATTTTCAAAGGTTCTTACTACGGTACCGCCACCAGTCACCCCGTGACCGTTATAAGTAAAATCATTGTACTCATAAGTGACTTCACGCGTACCCTCGTTTACAGCGGCATATGCAAGTGTAATTTGTCCAGATACAACGGCACCATTATTAAGTGTACAAGCTTCTGTAAAGCTTACAAGTATGTTACCACTACCATCACCATTAGGCATTACATCTAGTGTAGCACATTCTGGAAAAAAGCTAGTTACTACAGTACTACGTGTATCTTGCACATTTTCTAAATATACATTTTCTACAATGTCATAACTTGCGTCATCTATTACATCTACTTGAGCTGCGAGTGTAAGGTTTTCTGTAGATACTTCTTGGGTTGTGACATTCTCATCATCATCAGAGCAAGAGATGGTGATCATAACAATACTTAATAGTGCTACTAAAGGAATTTTGATTTGAGGTTTCATAATACATTGTTTTAAAGGTTCAAATGTTAAGACTTTATTAAAATCAATAGGTTTAATCACAAACAAATATTTGTGCGATTTATTTTATTTGATATTATTATTTATATCTTTGCACGCTGATAGAGACACTATCACGACATACATCGATCTCATTTAAAACAATATTGGAATGTATTTATCAAAAGAAGTAAAAGAAGAAATTTTTGCAAAGCACGGAAAAGGGAAAAACGATACAGGATCTGCAGAGGGTCAAATCGCTTTATTCACGCACCGTATCACACACTTAACTGAGCACTTAAAGAATAACCGTAAGGATTATAATACTGAGCGTTCACTAGTAATGCTGGTAGGTAAGCGTCGTTCTTTACTTGATTACTTAAAGAAAAAAGATATCTTACGTTACAGAGCTATTATTAAGGAGCTAGGTATCCGTAAATAAGAATTTTTTAAAAAAGGGAGCTTCACGGCTCCCTTTTTCTATATATTTAATACCGATGTTTTGAGAGGTACGCTTACGCGAAATTTCAAAACGGATCAAATTCTGAAAACACATTAGTACACTACCATAAAGGTTACTTACTAAAACTTCAGATTTTCGCCTTAAGGCAAGACATATTACATAAGACCTTTTGTATGATTATACATCATAACAAAATGGCAGAGAAAGCTTTCACAGCTAGTTTTTCATTGGTGTCCGATTTTTGGGAAGTAACTACCCATTTATCATCCCGTATCTGTTTGAGATACATCAACTACACAACACAACGACACTATGAATACCCACGAAGGGTGTTCTGAACTATTAACATTTTTCGCGAAAGCGGGATTATAGCAATCCTCATACCGCGAGAAAATCTCCCGATATACTCGGGAAGGAAAAACACATTTTATGATTCCAAAGGTTTACAAAGAGGTCATTGACCTTGGTGATGGAAGAGAAATCTCTATCGAAACAGGAAAACTTGCAAAGCAAGCACACGGATCTGTAGTAGTACAGTCTGGAAAGTGTATGATGCTTTGTACAGTAGTGTCTAACTACGAGAGTAAAGACGTAGACTTCTTACCACTTACGGTAGATTACCGCGAGAAGTTTGCAGCAGCAGGACGTTACCCAGGTGGTTTCTTTAAGAGAGAAGCACGCCCGTCTGACGGTGAGGTATTAACGATGCGTCTAGTAGACCGTGTACTACGCCCACTTTTCCCAAAAGATTACCACTCTGAAACTCAGGTAATGATCCAGCTTATGTCTCACGATGATGACGTAATGCCAGATGCAATGGCAGGTCTTGCAGCAAGTGCAGCAATACAACTATCTGACTTCCCTTTTGAGTGTGCAATCTCAGAGGCAAGAGTAGGTCGTGTAAATGGTGAGTTTATCATTAACCCTACAAGAGCACAGCTAGAAGAGTCTGACATCGATATGATGATAGGTGCCTCTGCAGAGTCTGTGATGATGGTAGAAGGTGAGATGGATGAGATTTCTGAAGAAGAAATGGCAGACGCAATTAAGTTTGCTCACGAGCACATTAAAGTACAGTGTGAGGCTCAAATGAGACTTGCAGAAGCTGTAGGACGCAAAGAAGTACGTGAGTACCCAGCAGAGCGTGAAGATGAAGATCTTAAGAAGAAGGTACACGATATGGCATATGATAAAGTATATGCTATCGCAAAGGCTGGTTCTTCAAAGAAAGAAAGAGGAATGGCTTTTTCTCAAATTAAAGAAGAGATCAAAGCTACCTTCTCAGAAGAAGAGCTTGAAGATTTTGGAGATCTTGTGTCTAAGTACTACCGCAGTGCAGAAAAGGCTGCAATACGTGACCTTACCCTTAATGAGGGACTACGTCTAGACGGTCGCCAGACGGTAGACATACGCCCTATCTGGTGTGAGACAGATTACTTACCATCTGTACACGGGTCTGCCGTATTTACACGTGGAGAAACTCAGGCACTAGCAACAGTAACCCTAGGTACCTCTAGAGATGCAAACCAGATAGATATGCCTAGCCACGAGGGTGAAGAGCGTTTTTACTTACACTATAACTTCCCTCCTTTCTGTACTGGTGAGGCAAGACCTATACGTGGTACTTCACGTCGTGAGGTAGGTCACGGTAACCTTGCACAACGTGGTCTTAAAGGAATGGTACCAGATGATTGTCCTTATACAGTACGTGTCGTGTCTGAAGTATTAGAATCAAACGGTTCTTCTTCTATGGCAACGGTATGTGCAGGTACAATGGCAATGATGGATGCAGGTATACAGATGACTAAGCCAGTATCTGGTATTGCAATGGGACTTATCTCAGATGCAGAGACTGGTAAATATGCAGTACTTTCAGACATACTAGGAGATGAAGATCACCTGGGAGATATGGACTTTAAAGTAACCGGTACGGCAGACGGTATTACGGCTTGCCAGATGGATATTAAAGTAAAAGGACTCTCTTATGAGATACTAGTAAATGCACTACAACAAGCACGTGCAGGTCGTTTACACATCCTTGAGAAACTTACAGATACCATTGCAGCACCACGTGAAGACGTAAAAGAATACGCTCCTAAGATGGTAGGTGTACGTATTGCAAATGAGTACATAGGTGCCTTAATAGGCCCAGGTGGTAAAGTAATACAAGAACTTCAGAAAGAGACAGGTACCACTATCGTGATAAACGAAGACCCTGTAACAGAAGAAGGTGTTGTAGAGATACTAGGTACAGGTCAAGCCGGTATAGACGCCGTTCTTGCAAAGATAGACTCTATTACCTTTAAGCCAGTTGTGGGTAACACATACAAGGTGAAGGTAATCAAGATGCTAGACTTTGGAGCCGTAGTAGAGTATCTAGATGCTCCTGGTAATGAGGTATTACTACACGTATCTGAGATCGCTTGGGAACGTACAGAAAACGCTAGTGACGTACTCTCTATGGGTGAAGAGCTAGATGTAAAATACTTTGGTATAGACAAGCGCACACGTAAAGAGAAAGTATCTCGTAAGGCCCTTATGGAAAAGCCAGAAGGATATGTAGCACGCCCACCTAGAGAAAACAACGATCGCAATCGCGGTGGTCGTGATAATCGTGGTGGTCGCGATAACAGACGTGACGATCGTAAAAGGGACTAAGCACCTTATAACGATTTAATTGATTTTTAAAGAATCGGTTATCCTTTATTGGGTAGCCGATTTTTTTTGTGGTACGCTTTCGCGAAAGTTACCACGCACACCCTACAACCCCTTTTGTAAGAAAATATTTATAAAAATGTGTACAGAATAAGGAAAACCGTAAAGAAGTATGATAGCAGTACTGTATTTTAGAGCACTGTAGCGTAGCTGTTTACAAAGTTGCGTTTATGCAACCAAAAACGAGATACGACTTATTAAACTAAAATAACTAGCTGGCATACAGTTTTACTGGGCTTAGGAGCCATAAATAGTGAAGTTGTTGTTATGCGCTAGTTGCCCACAATTAAAAAAACGCCTGTGAATACTAATACACTTAAAAAAGACACATTATGTTTATGATTCCTTTAGGGTTTGTGATGTTCGCCATCATAATATATATTTTAGTTTCAAATAAACGTGCTGAACGTAAATTGATAAGTGAAGCACGTTCGAAAAAACCAGTCAGAAGAGTTACAGTAGATAGTTTGGCAAATAATCAAGTTCAAAAACAAAATAGTAGTTCATATGTAATAAATGAAATTTTCAATACAGAACAGAAATTGGCAGTAACTGCTTGTTTAGAAATGATTTCATCTGTTGGAAGTAATAATGTAAATACTGCTAAAAGACAATCTCAAAAAATTCTGATTGCTAAAATATTAAGCGAAGATTTTAATTTAAATCAAGAGCGTTGGAATAGTTATTCAAATATTTTAACACCTTCTTCTGTTCAAGCAACAATGCAATCCCTTGATTCAAAAGGAAAAAGATTTTTCTTCTCATTTGTTTTTGATTTATTGGTCAAAGGCGGTATTCCTTCTCAAAAAGAGATTATGGTGGCCGAAAATATTTGTGAAAAAGTCGCAGGAATATCAAATTATACATTTGAAAAATTTATGGACGAAACAGATAATATGTTAAATTCATTTAATTAAAAATAAATATGTTCAAAGAAAGACTAAATACAAAGTTCAAAGAGTTTTACGAAGCGAAAGACATTGTTTCAGCGAAAGAACTTTCGAGTGAAATATTAAATATGCTAAATGAAAAGGGACTTGTTGTTTACGAAAAAATAGCAGGATATGATAGTTTGTATATTCAAGTATTTGACAAATATTTATCTAAATTCGGACTTGAACCAAATCCATTTTATACGGAATTAGATTTTATTCGTTTTGGTTTGATTTCACAATTCAAACACGACAAATGATTAAAAAAAATCGTCTGACGGAAAATAACTGTGGGCAACAATGTATATAAAACATAGCTATAATAGGCTTTCCGAGAGGTTTTTGCGCATCTGCTAAGACCGCCAAATTTTTAAATTTGGCTTTTTGAAAATATTAAGATAAAAAGAAAAATTTAAAAATTCGGCTCCTGTATAATCCGAAAAGTTAGCGCTCATTTACACGCTACGTTTCATATACGGAGACGTTGTAAACAAGCTAAACAAACCTATGGGATTAACAGTATCTAGGGAGAGAATATTAAAAATGCGAGCTGAACAAGCTAAATCTATTCCGTCAAAAGTATTTTTCAACCACTTCTTTTCAATTGTCTATTGCATAAATTGTAATGATGATAGATTTAAATTAAAGAAAATCCAATATTACAATGACATAAAAATAAAGAATACAGAATTTGATATTGAGCAAGTAAGAAAACTACTTTGGAATTCTTGGAGCACAGAATACGCATATCGAATTGGCGAAAAAATTAATAATAACGACTATTATAAGTTTTCACTTCATTGGAATTTCCCTCAAGCCTATTATTCTGTTTACTTGTCAATGACAGCGTTTCACGAGACGCAAGGAACTGCAAATGAACAACACGAAAAATCTATCAAACTTTTTGGTAATTCAGTTAAAGATGGTCATTATCCTTCTGCAATAAGTTTTTACACAGCTGGACTGAAAGATGAGTTTGAATATAAGGGACTGCCAAATTTTAAAGGATTTCCGAGAGATAATAGTGTTTTAAGCAAAATAGATTGTTTAGAAGATGCGGAATTACAATTAGCTACATTCTTGAAAACAACGCGAAAAAAAAACGCAGAAGACAAACGAAAACGATTCGAAAAACAGAAAGACAAACGTTTTAAAAATGCAAAAGGAGAATTCAGGAAGTCTTTTAAAAAAGAACATTGGGATATGATTTACACAACAATTCCAACAACATCTGTTTTCAATTTATTATACCGTTTAAGAATTAAAGCCAATTATAGAGATATAGAAAGTTTTGTAAATGCGGACATTGATTTTAAAAGTTTCCATACGAGTTTAGGAGAGCTAATTTATTATCTGAATTTTTTACACGAAGCATACATCGTAAAAGCCATCGGAATAGAAGAATATACGAAAATATTAAACGCATTTCCAAATCATTTAAACAAGGAAACGGCAATAAAAAGATTTGAGGAAAACATTAAACCTTTGGGGTAAATCCAGTTTAAAACAACACATATAACTCATAGCTAATTAGTTACTTAACTAAAGTTAAAGCATATTTGGAAAGTCACCAAATTTTTAAATTTGACGATTTCCAATAAAAAAGATAAATAGTAAAATTTAAAAATCTGGCTTGTGCTTAATCTGAAAAGTTAGCGTCTTTTTAGATTCTTCGTTTCATACATAAGACCGTTAGCCAACATTAAAAAACAAATATGCACTATTGGGTAAACCAAGGAAAAACTTATAAAGAAGAGAAAGCTGGTGGATATTTATGGGCACCCATAAAAAACACGAAAGGAAAAAGCCTATTCCACTGGACAAATATGTCTAAATTGAAACCCAATGATATTGTTTTCAACTATTTTAAAGGTAATATTCTTGGTTATTGCATTATAACATCAAAAGCGTACAACTCTCCTATTCCCTCAGAGTTCTCGCAAGATGTTGAATGGGCAATTAAAGGATTAATGGCTGATGCAGAATATCAGAGCTTTTATAGTCCAATTAATATTGAATCAAATTTTGAAAAAATATTAGATTTACTTCCTGAAAAGTATTCACCTTTGAATAATACTAAGAAAGCAAATCAAGGGTATTTATATGAAATAAGTAATTCCTTAGCTAATAAATTATTTTCAATTGCGAAAGTTAAGATTGAAAAGATCACAAAATTTGAAGAAGATCAAGAAAAATATTCTATTCCTGACGTAACATCTAGAAAAGGACTAGTAACTTCAAGAGTTGGTCAAGGTGAATATAGAAGAAGGATTCTTAAGCGATGGAATAATCAGTGTGCTATTACTAAATCAAATCTAACGGAAGTGTTAATTGCATCCCATATTATTCCTTGGAGAGAATCAAACAATGAAGAAAGATTAGATGTAGATAATGGAATTTTACTTTCTCCAATTTATGATGCTTTATTTGACAAATACTACATTTCATTTAAAAATAATGGTGAAATTATTTTATCAAACGTTTATCCTAAAGAAGATTATATAAAGCTTGGGATAATGGGAACGGAAAAAATATTAAATCTATCAGTTGGAAACAAAAAATATCTTGAAAGACACAGAGAGAAACTTTACAACCTAAAAGTTGACTAACAAAGAACTGAGTTAAAAATCAAGCCTATTTAAAAGTTACTTTTAGAATAGAAAAATTAAAAACAAAACATAAAAATCTGGCTCTGTCTTAATCTTAAAAGTTAGTGTCTTTTTATACGCTACGTTTCATACACAAGACCGTTGGTCACCATAAAAATTAAAGAATGAGAATAACAATCATTATAATTATTCTGACAATTCAAATAAGTTGTAAAAACCGTAATGAGACCAATAGTAAGTCTGATAATGCTGCCATCACAGAATTAACAAAATGCAGCTACAATAATGAAGCAATTACTGCATATTACACGCTAACTAATAAAGCTGAAATTGCAATTTGTAATGGTGATTTCGATAGAGCATCCAAAAATTACTCATTGGCATTTAGAGAAATCAAAAAACCTTTTGGTGGAGATGTTTATAATGCCGCACTTTCAAATCAACTCTCTAATAATTTTGATGAAAGAAATTTAAACCTTCAACTACTTATAAATAATTCTGATGATTTAGAATTGCTAAAGTCAATTTTTGTCAGCACCTATATAGGTGAAAATCTTTGGAATTCATTTATAGAGCAAAGAACGATTGAATATGATTCAAGATTAAGAAACGAATTCAAGTCAATTTATGAAAGAGATCAATTATTCAGACCTATGTATGATACTCATAATGACACTATTCAAGCTAATCGAGTGATTAATATGAACAGGATACTTTCAATAGCAGATTCTGTTGGCTTTCCTTCTCAGATGGAGCTCGGTTTTAGAAAATCTTTAAGAGGGCAAAATCACGATGTGGTTTTAGTTCATACATCTCAAAAAAGAAGCAGTAATAAAAATATAATTGATCTTGAACCAATTCTTTGCAAGGCAGTAAATGAGGGACGATTTGATCCTGAACAGGCAATCGCTTACCTGCATTTCCAAAATGATAAAGATAAAGGAGATTTTGAGGTTTACTCAACTTGGCAATATAGACATCACTTGTTGCCAGATTCTCTAAATAACAAAATATGGCTTCCAAATTTGACTAAAGAAAAATATGAGAGCGCCAATAGAATAAGAAAAAAATGGAATGCTGATCAATTAGATGACATTGCAACAAAATCTGATTTTAATTCAAGAAGCAACATACCGTTTATATTTACATCAGTTATGACATTCGTTGAAAATATGCCAACAGATCTTACTCTGGAAGAGGCTTTAGAACAATATAAAATCAACACTTCAGATAAAAGACCATTTGAAAAATCAAAATACGTTGACTATCAAAGAACTGAGTTAAAAAACAAGTCTACCTAGACAAACAAATGAGAATTATTAAAATCATCCTTTTATTAATTGCTAGCTGTTCTTTTATGAGTTGTGCGTCTGGCTACAAAATTATTGAGCCTACAACCATAGATTATAATACGACAAATGAATCTGGCAATGTAAAACTTGAATACAAGTATGATTTACTTCACAAAAAAAATGCAAAAAAGGAGGAGAAAAAAGGAGTGAAATTAGTTGCCATTAGAATAACTAATAATTCGGGTAAAGCTGTAATGTTCGGAAGAGATGCAACCCTAACTTTCGAAAATGGCACAGAGGTTTATGTGATGGAAAATCAAAAAGCTTTTAAAACTCTTAAACAAAGTCCAGCATCTTATTTGTGGTATTTACTTCTCACACCTATTAATTTGTACCCGACAGAAACAAAATCAAGCAGGTTCCCTGAAAAACCAAGCACAACACCCATTGGGGTCATATTGGGTCCAGGTCTTGCTGGTGGTAATATGATTGCAGCAAGCTCTGCAAATAAGAAATTCAAGCAAGAACTATTAGACTATAACCTAAACGGCACTATTATTAAAAATGGTGAAACAAAATATGGCCTTATAGCTATTAAAGCAGATTCATTTGATACACTAAAATTAAAAATTGAATAGACAACTGTTTTACAACAAAGAACTGAGTTAAAAAACAAGCCCTCTTCGGCTATGCGCAGCGCAAGCTTCAAGCCCTAAAATCACAAAAACGGCCACACTTTACTGGGTAGCCGTTTTTTTATTATGAGTGCGCTTTCGCGAAAGCGGAAAAAAAATTAAAGGGATTTAGTTATTGCTTTAAGGTACATCGCCTTTAGATTAATACTGTTTAATTAAAAGAATGATCTCATTGATTTTAATACCTTTGAGAAGTGCTTTTTGCATTTTTTGCTACGAGAATACCTACTCAGGATTTTTATGGCTTTTACTTGTTTTATAGCTTAATGATATTTGATATAACCATCACTACCTCACCTGAATTTATATAATGATTAAACTTATCATTCTGAGTATTGCAATATTTCAAGGTGTTTTGATGAGCCTTATATTGCTGTTTTCACCTTTTTTTAAGAGCAGGGCAAATAAGTTTCTGGCCTTTGCCATTTTATCGCTGTCTTGGTCTTTACTTAAAATCACTCTTGATATTACAGAGGTAGTAGCCGTATACCCGTTACTTGTTGTGTTAGAAAATATTGATACCGAGGCTTTACTACCCGTTTTTATTTACTTGTTTATAGCGGCACAGGTAGATAACGCTCCTGTAAATCCAAAGAAAGTGTATTGGTTATTTATACCAGCACTTGCCTCGACATTAGTTTTCAATTTTGTGGAGTTTACTATGAGTGGTGAATTTACTAGTGAGATCTATGTTTTTGATATTCTAGGAGGGCTTTTAGTGCTATGTATGTTTATTGTCTTTATCATCTTTTACCCTCTTATACTCATCAAGACTTATAAAGTTATTCAATATGCTAAAGACAAAAATGAAAAAAAATGGTTGACCTATTTATGGTATTTTGAAGTCGCCATACTCGGGCTCCTTATGCTATTAGTAATCATAAGTACAGCTATAGAAAGTGACGTTATAAATGCGCTACAAACACTAGCACTTTTATCTACCATACTCATACACTGGGTGGCATACTCGGGTATCTACAAGCTTAAGCTTGTAAATGACCGGAAAAAAATAAATAGATTGTTTTTCTCTCAAGTATCAAATGATGCTAGCCCGTTACCTAATAAAATGGTTACTCCTATAAAAACTGAGGATATAAAAACTCAAACTACAATAACAGCAGATAATATTTATTTTCAAAAATTAGAAAAGCTTTGTACTGTAGATAAAATATATCGAGACCATACCCTAGACAGAAATGCTGTTGCTGCGCTTTTAAACATTAGCCCTAGTTATGTTTCTCAAATTGTAAACGCTATTACGGGTTACAATTTTTCTACATACATCAATCGCTATAGAGTGGCCGAAATCAAGAAGATCATCGTAAATGAAGAGTTTCAAAACTACAGTTTACTGGCAATAGGTCTAGAATGTGGTTTTTCTTCAAAGACTACTTTTCATAACTCCTTTAAGAAAATTACAGGTATGACTCCAAATGCCTATCGAAAATTGCATAAATAAGTACCAACTTGTGCAGACTAGAGGTTTTGGAACTTCCAAACACCTATGCATCAATAGATTTGTGTCAAAACAATTTTATTATGCAAAAACTACGAAAACAAACAAGCAACGCTCAAATAGCAAAAACTGTGCTGCTTATTGCACTAGCAACTTTTTTATGTACAAGTTGTGACAATGATGATGACAGTACAATACCAAGTGAATTAAGTACTGCTATTGAAAATCAAAATTATGTAAGCATTATAGAAGAGGATATTGCCAGTTTACCTATAAATACACAAGTGGCTATTGCTCTTGTACATAATGGAACTACAGAATATCTAGGTGTCATAAACGACAATAATGTGTTAAAAGGGATTAATAATGCAGATCGTGTTTTTGAAATAGGCTCCATCACTAAAGCATTTACAGGAGTGTGTCTCTCAAAAATGATTGCAACTAATGAGGCTTCACTAAATGAAACACTGCAAGATCAATTTGAATTTACAATAACACAAGGAGGTGACATTACACTTGAACAACTAGCAAATCATACATCAGGTTTACCAAGACTACCTACTAATGCAAATGAGGTTGTAGATTTTAACATTAACAACCCATATGTAAACTATAGTGCTGAAAACTTGCAGAGTTACCTAGAGAATAGTGTGACTCTTAACTCCCCTAGCGGTACAGAGTATGCCTACTCAAATCTAGGTATGGGTGTACTGGGGTATGCGCTAGCGCGTAAAAGGAATGTAGGCTATGAAGAACTGTTGCAAGATATTATTTTCAATCCCTTGGGAATGACTAGTACGACAACAGTAAGAGGTAATGTAGACGCTTCAAAGCTTGTTGAGCCTAGAGATATCAACGGAAATGTTGTTTCTCACTGGGATTTTTCTGAGACAACTGCGGCTGGCGGCTCTATAAAATCGTCTGTTACAGATATGTCTAAGTTTATGCTTAAAAATCTCGAAAATGATGAAGTATTTAATTTCGCGCAAGCAAAAACATTTAATATAGGTAATGGTTTTTTTATGGGACTGGGATGGAATATTTATGAGGCAGAAGGTTTTAGCGTGTTAAATCACAATGGTGGCACAGGTGGGTTTTCTTCTATGCTTATGCTGGATAAAGAAAAAGAAATAGGTGTTCTCGTATTATCAAATGCTGCAGATTATAATGATGCTGTAGAGGAGTTATGTAACTCACTGTTTCTTCAAATAAATGAGTAAATAACTAAAGACTAAAGCCTTACTTTACAACTAGTATTCAGCAAGTTATAAAGTAAGGTTATTTTAGTATAAAAAATAATAGTATACAGCATAAAGAATCGCATAACACTCTTATGAAAGTAGTACACAAACACACATTAAATCTAATTTTTGTTTTTCTAGTAGCTATAGCAGCTGCTCAAACTCATAGTGAGAATAACAAAGCAGCTATTACAAAAACTTTAAACTCTGCCTATTTTAAGACCCAGAGAACGATAGAAGTTCTTTTACCTAAGACGTATAGTGAAGATAAGAGTTACCCTGTTATTTATGCGCTAGATGGTTATGAGCTATTCCCTATAACAAGTAGTTACAGTACTTTTTTAATGGACTATGATGTGATACCAGATTGCATTATTGTGGGTATTAATCACACTAATAGAAATTATGAAACAATGCCTAATTATGGTAATGATGTAAGGGTGCCTGTAACTAAGTTTCTGGAGGGGCCTGCCGCTCTAAAAAATCATTTACTTCTAGAAATTGTACCTATGATTAATAAGCTATATGCCACATCTGGCTTTAATACACTTATAGGACACTCTAATACAGCTACGTTTGTAAATGAAATGATATCAAAAAAAGAAGCCAATTTTAATGGCTTTATAGCAATTACACCAGATTTGCTTAAAAAACAGACAGATTACTTACATTCATATCTTAATGATTCACAGTTGCGTGACACTTATTACTTTGTTTCTTCTGGACTTAAGGATAATATAGATAGACTAGATACAGGTAAAATGCTGGATACTGTTTTTAAAACCACAAAGAACCAAAAATTTAAAGCTACACACCGCATTTATAATGCAGGGCATCTTGATCTCGTTCCCAAATCTCTTAATGACGCATTACAATTTGTTTTTTCAGATTTTAAAAATTATGATGATTTTGATAAAAGACTATTAGAAGATCAGTTTTCTTTAAGCGCATACCTAGACCATAAAAGCAAATTGTCTAAAGACATCTATGGGATTAAATACACTCTTAAGGAAGAAGATTTTTATTATCTGCTATCTATTGTTTTAGAGAAAAAAGACAAAAATCTTTTAGAACAAGCTTTTATGGCAGGAGAACAAAACCAGTTTTTCTCAAAAGAGGAGATACACTCATCAAAAGCCCAATATTACGAGGAAATTGAACTGTATGAAGAAGCACTCTCAAGCTGGAAAATGCAGATCACCGAGGGCTATAATGAAAACACCTTTTATTATGAACGGCCATTTACCCTGTTAACTACAAAATTAAAACGCCCAGAAGAAGCCATCACTTTTTTAGAAAAATCTGTTATAGACTATCCGGAAGGTGCGTTAATCTTTAACTACCTCATCGCTCAAACGGTTGTGGAGCACAATCTCAACAAAGAAAGAGGAATCAATGCTATTACCTATTGCCTTAATAATTATAGAGAAAACAGCAAGTTTAGTAAAGCTACTGCTCTAGAAATAGCTGCAACCCTTTCAGAACGCAATTAAATCCTATTATAAAGAACCTTCTAAGTACTGCCAAATCACACAAGCGATCTGGCTGTTATGCGAGTAAACTAACCTTTTAATGAAAAATTACATAACACTTCTCATTTTTTTAATGACGGTTATATCAGTATCTGGACAAAATATTGACGACTCATTTTCTTATAAAAAAATGCAGAAAGACCTAAGTCTATTTAAAGAAATAAGAGCAAGAGCAAATTCTGGATTGTATAAATACAGATCAAAAAAACAAATAGACAGTATTTATAAATGGGCAGAAAATGAGATTAAAACAGCTGCTACCCATCGTGACTTTTATAACATAATTTGTAAACTAACAGATTATGAAGGTAGCCTTCATAATGATACTAGCCTCCCAAAAAAGACTCAAGAAAAACTAGAGAAAGAAAATTATGGATATTTCCCGCTTCCTATAAAATGGATACAAGGCAAGTGGGTTATAAATTATGAAAACAAGGAGATACCGCTGGGTTCTGAGATTACTGCAATTAATGACATCCCTATCTCAAAAATTATAAAAAACCTTTACAAATATTACACAACAGATGGTTTAAACATCACGGGTAAAAGAACAGGTATAAGAAAACATTTTTCAAAATATTATAGACTGCATTATGGACAAGTGAACACTTTTAATATTGTCTATAAGGCTAAGAATACCGCATTATCAAAAACCACAAGTGTAGAAGGGGTAAGCTACAACAGCTATTACAAAAGGTTTACAAACAGGCATTCAAAACCATATGACAATCTGTATTACTTAGATCTAGATACATCTCAAAAATATCATTATAAGGACCTCGACACTCAGACTGGTCTTTTAACCATAAACACATTTAGTATGGGTAATGAAACTACAGAAGAACATAAGGCATACAAAGAGTTTCTTGATAGTGTTTTTACAAAAATAAAAATGACAGGTATAGAAAACCTCATCATTGATGTGCGTCAAAACAGCGGAGGAAGTGACCCTAATGATGTTATCACATACTCATACGTAGCTGCTAGAAACTTTCAAGAGAGTAGACAAGCCTGGATCGCTTTTAATAAAATTCCCTTAATACGACACCTTGATATTAATGTCCCTAAAACACTACGGCCTTTTGGCGTGGGGAGGTTTAATCGTCATTTTCAGCAAAGGTTTCCTGTAGAGAAAAATGGCAACTTTTACCTAAGCAAGGAATCAAGCGAAATGAAAAAAAGAATACCACATAAAAATGCTTTTAAGGGTACCATCTACCTTTTAGTGAGTCCAGAAGTAGCATCGGCTGGTAGCCTTTTTGCAGCAATGGTAGCGAGCAATGCAAACTCAATAGTCATAGGAGAAGAAACTATGGGCGGGTACTACGGGCACAACGGGCACACCTCTCTAAGCTATGTGCTCCCTAAATCTGGTATTATCACAGATTTCTCTATTGATAATATAGAGCAAGATGTATCTCAAAGAGAAAACCAATTAGATAAAAGAGGAATCATACCAGATTATATCGTGCCGCAAAATTTTAAAGATTTCATAAAAAATATAGATACACAAATGCGCTTTACCTTAGATTTGATACAAGAAAATCAAACCAATCATTAATCATAAATAGCTGTTTTACTTTATTAAAAATATTGCATATCACTTAGAGCGTTGAAATTATGTAACACTGCAAATCATATCAAGCTCGCCTCAATAAAAATAACCACATAAAAAATCAAAAACACATATGGGACTTTTCAATAAAATTTTAGGAAATGCTAGCGAAGCATCAACAGAGAAACTCACAGAAAAATATGGCCGCCTACTGGTCGAAAATGAAAATATAGAACTAGGCTTTAAGCTCCTACGCGACACATTTATGTTTACAAACAAACGGTTAATAATCATTGATGTGCAAGGGCTTACTGGAAGCAAGAGTGAATATAAATCTATGCCTTATAAAAGCATCTCAAGGTTTTCTTTAGAAACATCGGGAACATTTGATTTAGATGCCGAACTAAAAATCTGGATTTCAAGCGAAAACACCCCTTCGGTTAGTAAAAAATTCAATAAAAGTATCGACGTTTATGAAGTTCAAAAATATTTGGCAAATAAAGTGATGTAACACAAATCTCAACATACAACGATACAAATAGAACTCAGAACATCTAAGGCTATCTAGGGCTTAGATAACTCTTATATCACAAAAACGGCCACCCTTTACTGGGTAGCCGTTTTTTTATAATGAGTACGCTTTCGCGAAAGCGTAATTACAAATCATATAATCAACAATTAACATCTCAAAACTTGAATAAACAACTAGACAGCCACTTGAAATCAAGCTGTTAAAAATTCTTATTTAGATTTATTATAAATAATTTGGTCAAAACCAAAGTCGCATATACATTTGCACAAAATTAACTATTTATATTAAGTCTAAATAAAAACAAATGAAAAGATACATACCAATCTTACTCTTTTTATTACTAGCAAACGTAGCGCTAGCACAAAAAGCAAGTATTACAGGAACTGTTAATGACAACACGCAAACACCCCTTCTAGGTGTGAATGTGATGCTTAAAAACACAACACAGGGAACCCAAACTAATGAAAATGGTGCCTTTACCATCTCAACTATTGAAGCAGGTGACTATACGCTCCAACTCTCGTATATGGGTTTTAAAACTAGAGAAATGCCTATCACTATCACAAGTGATCATATATCACTAGGCACAATAACACTGTATGAGGGTAACGAGATTTTAAACGAGGTGATTGTTGAAGGGGAGCGTCGTAATAAATTCTCAAGAAAGGAAACGGCTTATGTATCAAAACTACCACTTAAGGATATTGAAAACACCCAAGTGTACAGTACCGTTACGACAGAGATTTTAAAGTCTCAAGTGGTTACAAACTTTGATGATGCGTTAAAAAATGCTACAGGAGTAGAGCAATTATGGCAGTCTACCGGTCGCGGTGGTGATGGAGCAGGTTATTACTCACTACGTGGGTTTTCTGTACAGCCACAACTCGTAAACGGACTCCCTGGATTAACAAACGGAACAATCAACCCGGCAAACATTGAGCGCATTGAGGTTCTTAAGGGACCCTCTGCAACGCTTTTTGGTAACGCAGTGAGCTCATACGGAGGTCTCATTAATGTGGTGACAAAAAAACCTTACGTGGGTACAGGTGGCGAGCTTTCTTTTACTTCTGGAACTTACGGGCTTAACCAGATTGTAGGTGACTTTAATACAGCATTAAGTAAGGAAGATAATCTTTACTTTAGACTTAACACGGCTTATACGACAGAGCAGAGTTTTCAAGATGCAGGTTTTAGAAAGTCATTTTTTGTAGCGCCATCACTATCATACAAGGTAAATAATAGACTCTCATTTTCTTTTTACGGAGAGATCACTCAGGCAGAACAGACCAACCCAACATTCTTATTCTTAAATAGAAGCGCACCTACAGAGGCAGCAAATCTTGATGAGTTAGGGTATAACAACAAATTATCGTTTACAAGTAACGATTTGAGCCTACAGAACCCTACACAGAACTATAGAATAGAGATGGATTATAAACTGTCTGACACGTGGCAGTCACAGACCTTACTCTCAAAAAGTGCTACCTCTACAGAGGGATACTACTCATACCTATTTGATTTTGGGATTCTAGGTGGTAATACCTACTCTCGTTTTATTAGTAAGCAGAATGCAAACACGCAAACCACAGATATACAGCAAAATTTTATAGGAGACTTTAAGCTCGCGTCCCTACGTAACAGAGTGGTGATAGGTGTAGATTACTTTAATGAGACGGGTACAGATAATAGTACAGGCTATGCCTTTTACGGGAATGTAACCCCTAGTGGTGGTGCAAATGGCGATAACCCATTTACTGCAGACGTAGAAGAAGATAGCTACCCTTTATCTACCTCGGCGGTAGATGCAGCACTTGCGTCACAAGGAGTAAGCAATGCAAAATCTAAGTACCATATCTATAGCGTATATGCATCAGATGTGCTAGATATCACAGATAACTTCTCTGCTATGGTAGGGGTACGTCTTGACCATTTTGATAATGAGGGAGACCTTGCAAACCTAGATGATGATTATAACCAGACTACGCTCTCACCTAAGTTTGGGCTTGTGTACCAACCTATAAAGGATAAGGTTTCTGTTTTTGGAAATTACCAGAACGGCTTTACAAACGTAGCACCACAACTTGTAGGAGATCCTAGCCAGGGAGCACAAACATTACAAACGTTTGATCCAGAGCAGGCAAACCAGATGGAGTTTGGGGTAAAGACTAATCTCTTTAACAACCGTCTTAATGCGACGGTAAGTTATTATGACATTACGGTAAAAGACCGTGTGATTACAGACCCATCTTCTCCTTTTAATAAAATACAAGGTGGAGAGGTAGAGAGCAAAGGGCTAGAGCTAGAGATCAATGCAAACCCAGTAAAAGGATTAAACATACGCGCTGGTTATAGCTATAACGACAGTGAGACTACTAAGTCTGATAATCTAGAAATCTTAAACCGTAGACCACTAGAAGCTGGAGCAGAAAATCTTTACAACTTATGGGCTAACTATGAGTTTCAAGAAGGAAGCCTAGACGGTTTTGGTATAGGTGCAGGTCTTAATGGTGCTAGTGAGCGATTTGCTATAAACTACGCCTCTACGGGTGAGTTTATATTACCAGCATACACTATTGCAAATGCAACTGTCTTTTACCAGGCCGAAAAGTATAGAATTGGCCTTAAGCTCAACAACGCTTTTAACAAGGAATATTACAAAGGGTGGACTACCATAAACCCACAACAAGAAAGAGCACTCCTCGCAAACATTACTTATAAATTTTAATTAGCCAAAACTATAAGAGCAACCCCAGTTAGGGTTGCTCTTATTTAATTTTTAAAACAATGACGTTTAAAAAATTTGCATTTCAGCTTCATAAAATCTTGGGACTTGCCACAGGTATTGTGGTTTTTATAGTAGCCATCACAGGCTGCTGTTGGGCATTTAGAGAAGAGATAGAAAGTCTTTATGACGACTATAAAAAAGTAACTCCTCAAGAGCAAGCTATCTTAACCCCCACAGAGGCAAAAGAACTTGCAGAGGCCGTCTTGCCTAATAATACGGTACACGGCACGCTCTTTAAGAAAAAAGACGATGCAATAGAGGTCATCTTTTATGATGCCGAACCCGAGTTTTACCAAAGCGTTTTTTTAAACCCATACTCTGGAGAAGTGATACAAGTAGATGATCATCTTTCTGGATTTTTTGCATTTATATTAAAAGGACATATGCGTCTTTGGTTGCCTAAGGCTATAGGTGAGCAAGTAGTAGGCGTCTCTATATTGTTTTTTATACTCATCATTATCTCAGGTTTTATCATCTGGATACCTAAAAAGCGTAAGAATCTTAAACAACGTCTCAAATTTGATTGGAAAAAGACCACCCGCTGGAAGCGCAAAAACTTTGACCTGCATACCGTTACCGGTTTTTACATTTGCTCCTTTGCATTAATAGTCGCTTTTACAGGCTCTATGATATCGTACAACTGGTTAAAGTATGTGGTATATAAATCTACGGGAGGAGAAAAAAGCCCCTACTTTATCATACCAGAAAACCAGAGCACCCTCGCACAAAGAAATACCACCGTGCCTATGGATTACCTCATCACAAAGCTATCGCTAGAAAATCCAGAGGCCGAAAGTTATGAGCTGCACTACCCTACCACCCCAGAAGAGAGTATCTATGTAGAAGTCTCAAATAGCAAAGGCCTGTACTACGACTCAGATTACCGTTTTTTTGATCAAAACACGCTCCAAGAGCTGGAGACACCCAGTATTTATGGTAAGTACAGAAATGCAGGCATTGCAGATAAAATACAGCGTATGAATTATGACATACACATTGGCGCCATAGGCGGCATTGTAGGTAAGATCATTGCCTTTTTAGTAAGCCTGCTCACCGCAACTTTACCCGTTACTGGTGTTTTACTTTGGTACGGCAGACATTATAAAAAGAAAAAGCCCCTACCTCAAGTAAAGGCATAACCTCCTTTGCACCCCAACTTGACACAACCACCTTTTTACTTCTATAAAGGTGGTTTTTTTTGTAGTACGCTTTCGCGAAAGTTGTCACTCACAACCCTACCCCCTTTTTGTAGGAAAATGTTTATAAAAATGTGCACAGAATAAGGAAAACCGTAAAGAAATATGATAACAGTACTGTATTTTAGAGCACTGTAGCGTAGCGGTTTATAAGGTTGCGTTTATGCAATCAAAAACGAGATACGACCTATTAAACTAAAATAACTAGCTAGGACGCAGGTTTTACTGGGCTTACGGGCCATAGATAATGAATATATTAGTTAACGGAAATTTAAAAAACTCTATGACGAAAAAAATAGAAACAATTGATGCTTTAATATTCATTGATACAAATATTCTTCTTGACTTTTATAGAATCAGAAAATCCGATATTTCTATGAAGTATCTTGAACAAATTGAAAATCACTTGGAACTAATAATTACTTCTAGCCAAGTTGAAATGGAATTTAAGAAAAATCGTCAATCAGTTATTCTTGAAAGTATTGCCGAAATTAAAAAAATTGGAACTGTTACTGGAAAGGTTCCAGCAATTCTATCTGACAAAAAAACAGTTGATATGATTGCTAAATCAAGGAAAGACATCCAAAAACGTCAAAAAAAACTCAAAGTTAAAATTGAACAAATTTTAAAGAGCCCAGTTTATAACGACCCAGTTTATAAGTCGTTGCAAAAAATGTTTAGGCATAAATGCGATATCAATCTGAATCGGGAGAATAAGAAGAGAATAACAATAAGGAACTTGGCTAAAAAAAGATTTATTCTTGGTTACCCACCAAGAAAAAAATCAGATAATTCGATTGGAGATGCCGTCAATTGGGAATGGCTAATACATTGTGCAAAAGAATCTGGGAAACATATAATATTAGTAACAAGAGATTCTGACTTTGGCTGTCTTTATGATGGAGAATCATATCTAAATGATTGGTTACAACAAGAGTTTAAACAGCGTGTTAGCAGAAAAAGAAAAATCATCTTAACTGATAAATTATCTCGAGCATTTCAATTAGTAGAAATACCTGTTACTGAAGAAATGATTCAAGAGGAAAAGAAGGTTATTAAAGAATCATTAAAAAACTTTATGAATTATCAAATTCCAAATCATTTTATTGAATTTTCTAATGAATTAAATAATTCAGATTGGATGCATTCAATAAGACGTTTTCAAGAATTATCAAAAGGGTTTGGAATTAATAACGAAGACGATATTGAGCTCGAATAAACTATTCCTAACAATGCATAAAAACAATAATGCAAATAATGGTTAACACTATAGTTTCGATATTTTTTTTTTTGGAAAGTTGCTAAATGTTTCAAAATACTTTTCTTAGATGTCGCCATTGTGTGACCTTAAATAAAAACTATGATTGAAGATTTTAAGAAATCTGTGAATAATATTCTATACGAACGTCTTGTAAGCCCATTATTTGGAACATTTCTTTTATCTTGGTGTGTATGGAATTGGAAAATAATCTACTTGACACTTTTTGTAGATAACGAAGAAGTAAGCGGTAATAAAATTGATTTTATTATTTCTAATTACTATGACAACAATGACCTATTACTTTGGCCTGCAATATCAACTTTAATACTTCTTGTTATTTATCCTTTTCTTGCTGTTGGAGCTTATTATGTTTCATTGCGCTTTAAAAAATGGAAAATTGACATTCGTAACACTCAAGAAAACTTACAAGTACTAAATATTGAAGATTCGATTGAACTTAGAGAAAAAATCAGGAATCAAGCAATACGTTTTGACAATCTTCTTTCTAATAAAAATGAGGAGATTGAAACATTTAAAACAACAATTGAGAATTATAAAAACCAACTTGGTGCAATCAATAAGGGTGTTTCAGAATTGCCTCTGAATACTAGAGAAGATATTTATTTAGAAGAATATAATCAACTTAAAGCGAATGAAAAGTTATATGAATTATTTGGAAAGATAGCGCCAAGAGCGCAAAGAGAATTGACAATGTTTACTGACTCACTAAGATTATCAACTGCAGAAAGAAAAATGTTTGATTATTTCTTAGCTAATGATTTAATTGAAAAATTAAAAAGCAATCAATATAAATTTACTGAAAAAGGAAAATTATTCAACAAGTATCGATTGGATGATACAATCATAAATTAAAACTGATTACAACAAGAAACTAAGTTAAAAAACAACCTAAAAACCACCCACCCCAAAGGAACAGGTGGTTTTTTGTTTTCGCGAAAGCGTAATCATAGTACTTCATACTTTACGACCTATATAGCGCCATAAAGGGAATTAAGTAGGTATTTTTGCGTGCTACTTACGTTACCGCAATGCAACACTTAAAGACACACTATCACCCAGATATCACAAGCCTAGAGGGCAAGTCTATCATCAAGCGGCTTACCACAAGGAGCATCGCGATGCAAGGTGATTACATACTACTTATGTACACTGCTCGTTATGAAGATTACAGCCTGCCTGGCGGTGGTCTTGATGAGGGGGAAGATATCATCACGGGTATGATGCGTGAGTTGCGAGAGGAGACAGGAGCGATGGGTATTACAAACATTACTCCCTATGGCACCTATGAGGAGTACAGGCCGTGGTATAAACCCACGCACGATATACAGCATATGATCTCTTATTGCTACACCTGTGAGGTACATAAAGAACTGGGCACTGCAAGCCTAGAGCGTTATTAGACGAGCAACGGGATGAAAGCCGTATGGATCCCCATACAAGAGGCCATTGCTCATAATGAGCATATCATAGCAACGAGTTCAAAAAAAGGGATGAGTATAGAGCGCGAGACCTTTTTACTCAAACACATTGCAAAGACCTTATAAAACACACCTTATGAATGATACCATACTAGACTGGATACAACAGTGGTTTTTAAACAACTGTGACGGCACCTGGGAGCAAGGCGAAGCCATACAAATAAACACCACAGATAACCCCGGCTGGGAAGTAGAGATAGATGTGTCTAACACCTCGCTGGCTACACTCGCTATCCCACAAATACTTAACGAGAAAAATAAGAACGACTGGTATAGTGTCAAGATTGAAGATAAAACCTTCAGCGCCTCTGGAGATGCACAAAAGCTACAGTTTTTACTTGGGCTCTTTAAAGAAACCATTGAGAAGATAGAAGGCATCGAGCCCTAAAGAAAAGTAGATGTAGTGGTGCCAGCTGCTACGTTCACCCAGACCATAAAAACAGCTGCAAGCTAACTCATAAATGCATCCATCGCTCTGCACACTTATAGACGTGTTTTTTGATCCACATCATCTGGAGCTGTCTAAGTATACAGAAGATCCAGAGAGCAAAGCATATGAGGGCTGTAGCTTTATAGTCGGTCAAAAAACCATCATCTACAGAAAAGCCAAACAGACGCCAAAAAAAGTAGGGCAGTTTGTGACCTCTTGGAAAAGAGCGGGCATAGCACCTATTGCACCTTTTCACATAGATGACCTCTTTGATTATTACATCATCTATGCAAGCAACGAGACCGAGGCGGGCGTATTTGTTTTTACAAAAGACCGCTTGCAAGACAAGACGATAGTAAGCACAGCTCACAAAGAAGGAAAGCGCGGTTTTCGAGTCTATCCTCCCTGGGATGTACCTACGAGCAAGCAAGCCATAGCCACACAAAAGTGGCAAGTACCGCATTTTTACAAACTAGATAATGCTAGTGATCTTAACAAACTAGCACACCTCTTCTAGCCACCATACACTAAATAAACGTTAAAAACTTGGCAATAACTAACCAAGTGGTTAGTTTTGTATCGTATTACAAATATGGCAAGAAAAAAAGCATATAGAGAAGACCTGGTGATCGAGAAAGCGATGAACCTTTTTTGGCGTAACGGCTATGAGGGTACCTCTATGCAAATGCTTGAAAAGGAAATGGGGATTAATAAATTTTCTATTTACTCAAGCTTTGGCAGTAAGAACGGTGTTTTTTTAGAGAGCATTGCTTGTTATAAAAAGAAACTGTACACGCTAGTAAATGAGCTCAAGGCAACACAAAAAGGCGTAGCAGGTATAAAGGAATACTTTTACAACTTTATAGCTTTTACCAGAGAGACCGAGTACGGTAAAGGATGCCTAGTGACAAATACGGCAAATGAGATAGGCCCAGATGCAGACCAAGGTATTAAAGATGCACTAGCGAGTTTTACCGGTGAGATTAAAGCCACATTTGCAAGCATCATAGCACAAGATGGCAATAAGACGTCGCAAGAGATTACAGCCCAGGCAGATTACTTGCTTATCGCAATGTTTGGACTCTCATCTGCCACAAGGATGTTTACACAAGAGCAATTATCACATTATATAGAAAACATATTTAAAAACCAGTAACGGTTTTTTTTAACCTAAAACTAAACGATTGTTTAGATATAATTAACAATAACTAGAAAAAAGAAAAATTATGACTACTTTAAAAATTCACGACATTGACTCTGCACCACAAGAAAGTAAGCCTTTACTTGAGGGATCTCTTAAAGCTTTTGGAATGGTACCAGGCCTACACGGCGTACTAGCTGAGTCACCTCAACTACTAGAAGCTTACCAGACACTTCACAAATTATTTGGTGAGTCTTCTTTTGATAATGATGAGCTTACCGTGGTATGGCAAACTATTAATGTAGAGCACGAGTGTCACTACTGTGTACCGGCACACACAGGGATTGCACATATGATGAAGGTAGACGCTGCCATCACAGATGCCCTACGCAACAAGACTACCTTACCGTCTGAGAAGCTTGAGGCACTACGTAACTTCACACTTACAGTAACTCGTAACCGTGGTAATGTAACTCAAGAAGATCTTGACACATTTTATGCTGCAGGATATGGTGAGAGACAAGTGCTAGATATCATTTTGGGTCTTTCTCAAAAGGTGATAAGTAACTACACAAACCACATCGCAAATACGCCAGTAGATGAGCCTTTCCAAAAATTTGCTTGGAAAGCCGAGACCGTATAAATACCCTCTCCCCCACTTAATGATTACAAAGCCTTAGTCCCTACTAAGGCTTTTTTATTTTTTGGGTATGAGTCCGCTTTCGCGAAAGCGTAAAAAAAACCCACTCATTACAAGTGGGTTCTTTACAATTAAACTAATAAAACAAAAGTCTTAATAGGCATCATCGTGCACAAAGGCTACTGCCCTACCCGATGGATCGTTCATATTTTTAAATGCCTCATCCCACTCTAGTGCGATAGGTGTACTACACGCCACACTAGGTACAGATGGTACACAAAGCGCTGCAGCATCACTTGGGAAGTGCTCTTCAAAAATACTGCGGTAGTAAAACTCTTCTTTGTTTTGTGGTGTATGCGTTGGGAAGCGGTGGTGTGCGTTTTCCATTTGGGTAGCACTTACTGCTTGATCTACCACATCCTTAAGTGTGTCTATCCACGAGTAGCCTACACCGTCAGAAAATTGTTCTTTCTGTCTCCAGGCTACACTTTCTGGAAGGTATTTTTCAAACGCCTTACGTAAGATCCACTTTTCCATACTGCGGCGTTCTTTGGTAATCATTTTATCTACTGGGTTGAGGCGCATTGCCACATCCATAAATTCTTTATCTAAAAAGGGTACACGTCCTTCTATACCCCAGGCAGCAAGTGACTTGTTTGCTCTTAAGCAATCATACATATGCAACTTGTCTAGCTTGCGTACGGTCTCCTCGTGAAAATCTTTTGCCGTAGGCGCTTTGTGAAAGTATAAGTACCCACCAAAAATCTCATCTGCACCCTCACCAGAGAGTACCATTTTTACTCCCATAGACTTGATGACTCTTGCCATAAGGTACATAGGAGTGCTAGCTCTTATGGTAGTGATATCATAGGTCTCTAGGTGATAGATCACATCTTTTATGGCATCTAGTCCTTCTTGTATCGTAAACTCTATAGGGTGATGTACAGTGCCTATATGGTCTGCCACTACTTGAGCAGCAGCAAGGTCGGGGGACCCCTTGAGCCCTATACTAAAAGAGTGTAACTGTGGCCACCACGCTCCGGTTTTATCTCCAGACTCTATACGCTTCTCAGAGTAGAGCTTTGCCACGGCACTAGTAATAGAGGAGTCTAAACCTCCAGAGAGTAATACCCCATAAGGTACATCACTCATAAGCTGGCGTTTTACAGAGGCTGCAAGTGCATCGTGTAACTCTTCTATACTAGACTCGTTATCTTTTACATTATCATACTCCATCCAGTCACGGGTGTACCAGCGTGTAAGCTCTCCCGTTGTACTAGAATAATAGTGTCCCGGGGGAAATAATTCTATTTTTGAACAAACACCTTCTAGTGCCTTAAGCTCTGAGGCTACATAAAAAGTACCGTGTTGGTCCCATCCCATATATAAAGGGATGATACCCATATGATCACGAGCTACGAAGTACTCATCTTTTTCTACATCATAGAGTGCAAACCCAAAAATACCGTTGAGCATATCACAAAAATCGTGACCGTACTCTTTATAAAGCGCGAGTATAATCTCACAGTCTGATGCTGTTTGAAACTCATAGTCACCCGTAAGTTGCTCACGCAGCTCTTTGTGATTGTATATCTCCCCATTTGCCGCAAGCACAAGGCTTTTATCTTTTGAAAACAAAGGCTGCTTTCCAGAAGCGGGATCTACTATAGAGAGACGCTCGTGAGTCATTATCGCATTCTCATTATTAAAAACTCCATTCCAATCCGGTCCTCTATGACGAATTTTTTTAGACATTTCTAATAATTGGGGGCGTAAATCTTCGGCTTTCTCCTTTAGATCAAAGGCGCATACAATTCCACACATAATACTTGTTTTATTTGTTATTGATAAGTCAAAGATGCACTTACACTTTCATTAATAAAACACAAATATCATTTATGGTTACAAATTATAACTATATATGATATTAGTATGCAAATGTATAGGTATACGCTTTCGCGAAAGCGTACTTTAAAAACATTTTGAAAGTTTTAATAAATATTGCCGACCTACATCTTAACTTTACACTATAACCCAAGGCCTTATAAGCCTCATTAACTCAAAAATTAATTAACTATGAAAAATGTACTTATGACTGCGATGGTTGCTCTTGCCTTTGTTGCAGGACCATCACTTAATGCTCAAGATTTTAAAGTAGACAAGAGTCCTATGGACCAAGCGGCTTTCCCTACAAGTTATAAAGAAGCAAATAAAGATATTAAAGTAACTTACAGTAGACCGCAACTTAAAGGACGTGAGCTTTCTAAACTTGCTCCAGAAGGAAAAGTATGGAGACTAGGTGCAAATGAAGCTGTAGAGGTGACATTATATAAAGATATGAAACTAGGTACGACACCGGTAAAAGCTGGAACGTACACAATGTATGCAATGCCTAATGGTAATGAGTGGACGGTAATCTTAAGCTCAGACCTTAATGTATGGGGATCTTACTTTTATAAACCAGAAAATGACGTAGCACGTATCACTGTACCAGTTACTATGGAAGATGAGTCTATAGAGTATTTTGGTATGGAGTTTACTCCAGAAGATAAAGGTGCTCACTTACATATGGCGTGGGGTAATGCGCGCGTAGAAGTACCGTTTTACAACTAAAAACAGGCTTTAGGCTTTAGGCTTTAGGCTTTAGGCTTTAGGCTTTAGGCTTTAGGCTTTAGGCTTTAGGCTTTAGGCTTTAGGCTAAGAAACAGAAAACTGGATTCTCAAAAATGAGAATCCAGTTTTTTTTATGTGTTAGAATGAGTATTTAGTTTTCTATTCTTCAAAGTTGCCATCGAGCCATCTGGCTACTCTAAGCTCCCATTGTACTTCTTTCATATGATCTATAGAGTGGTTAGACTCTTTATCAAATAACTTTTGGGTAGCAATGCGCTCTTGTTCTACTTCTTGGTAAATGGCTTTTATTTCTTCTAGGCCATTTTCTGTAAAATTATAGGCAGCAATGCGTGCCTGGAGTTTACGAGCATAGACTTCTGTAATATCAAAATGTGTTTGCTCGTGTGCGAGCAGGTGTTTTGTTTTTTCTTTATGTCGCACCCACGAGTATTCTGGATAAAAATGTGCGGTTACTGTAATGCTATTTTTATCTAAAAAGCCTTGACCATTTGAGGCATACCCCTGACTCATACCCGTACTAGAACTAGCTGCCCAGCCATCTAGCGTACCCGGTGATCCTTTAAAATCTGACCACTGCAACGCACGTGTCTCACTCCAAGCAAATCGCTCTGGAGCATCTGCAGTGGCCATAAGTGCCACTGCACAAAGTATGTAGACTAGGCGTAACAATGTAATCAGGTTTTTTGTTTTTTCTTACGAGCCGCAGGAAACAATACATTATTAAGTATAAGACGATACCCAGGTGAGTTAGGATGAAGCTCAAGCTCTGTTTTTGGGTCTCCCACGCGGTGACGGTAATCTTCTGGGTCGTGCCCTCCATAAAATGTAAAGAAGCCCTTACCTTTTATACCGTGTATGTAACGTGCCTCACCATTAGTAAGATTTTCGCCCATCACGAGCACATTAGATTTTATAACCTCTGAGTCATAACTCGTAGTTTGCCCCATAAATCCTTTTACTAGTGCCGTATGGTTCTGGCATAACATTGTAGGGATAGGGTCCCACTTTGCGCTATAATCTTTGAGCGTAAAATAATCTGTACTAAAAGGAATCTTACGTTTACGAGTCATATCTATAGATGAGAACTCATACATAGTAGGCGATCGCTCTAGGGTGAAATTCTTAAACGCAAAGGTCTTTTTAAAATCAATCTTTGAGCTATAACTAGGGTCACTAGGATCTCCGTCAAACATAGGTTCACAAATATCTACACCCTCTGCAGCCAGTGCAATATCAAAACTATCTGTCGCGCTACACATTGCAAACATAAAACCACCGCCCACTACGTAGTCACGTATTTTTAAAGCAACATCTCGCTTCTCTTCAGACACTTTGCTATACCCTAGCTCGGCAGCCAGTGCTTCGGCGGCTTTCTTTTCTTCTATGTACCAAGGTGCTGCTCTGTAGGCTCCATAAAATTTTCCAAACTGGCCTGTAAAATCCTCGTGATGCAGGTGTAACCAGTCGTATAATATAAGTTGGTCGCTTAGCACCTCTTTATCATATATAGTCGTATAAGGAATCTCTGCATAAGTAAGTACCATTGTCACGGCATCATCCCACGGCACTTTACTATCTGGCGTGTAAACGGCAATTTTTGGTGCTTTTTCTAATACGACAGCCTCCATATTTTGCGATGGGCTCGCAATCTCTGTAAGAATCTTTTCGGTCTGACTATCTGAGAGTACCTCATAAGAGACACCACGTATGGTGCACTCACGGCGCACCTCCTCTGTGTCTGGTAATAAAAATGACCCACCACGATAGTTGAGTAACCATTTTACCTTCTGGCTTTTATTAAGTGACCAGTAGGTAATCCCGTAGGCTTTGAGGTGTTCCTTTTGTGCCTCTACATCCATAGGTATGAGGATGTATGACGCTTTCGCGAAAGCAAAATTCAATATCAAAAAGGAGAGTATAAAGAGTTTTTTCATCATCAATTTTATAACGTGAAATTTACGGATTTGTTATGACAAGCAGCGTGCCAAAAGACATCCTAAACAAGATGAACTCTAGATTGTGGATTGTTATAAAAACAAAAAGCCTCGGTAGCGATACTATTGAGGCTTTTTCTGTAATTACATTATGTTCTAAAATGGAACTCCATCATCTTCTTCTTCACTAGGTAGTCCTGGTGCTGGGCCGCCAAAGGCGTCATCTGCACTAGGTAATGCATTAGGGTTAAAGGTATCATCATTTGCAGCGGCGTTCATACTACTTGCAAACTCATACGGTGTTGTAAAGTCGTCTAGGTTATCAAATTTACCTAGGTGGCCTATAAACTTAAGACGGATGTTATCTAGACCCCCGTTACGGTGTTTAGCCACGATAAACTCTCCTTGACCTTCAGTCGGGCTGCGCTCCTCATCATCCCACTCCTCTATCTTATAATATTCTGGACGGTAAATAAATGATACAATATCTGCATCCTGCTCGATCGCTCCAGATTCACGCAGGTCAGACAGTAGTGGTCGTTTACTACCACCACGCGTCTCTACCGCACGCGATAGCTGCGATAGTGCGATTACAGGTACACTAAGTTCTTTTGCAAGTGCCTTAAGGTTACGAGAAATCATCGAGATCTCCTGCTCACGGTTACCACCGCCTTTATTTGCAGATCCTCCCGTCATAAGCTGGAGGTAATCTATCATTATGATTTTTATACCAAACTGCGATGCTAGACGTCGCGCCTTTGCTCGTAAGTCAAAAATAGAGAGCGACGGAGTATCATCTATAAATAGTGGTGCTTTCTCAAGGCTCTTTACCTTTACGTTAAGCTGTTCCCACTCGTGTTTTTCTAGTTTACCAGTACGTAACTTCTCAGAAGAGAGCCCCGTCTCAGACGAGATCAAACGTGTGATGAGCTGTACAGAAGACATCTCCAGGGAGAAGAAGGCTACAGGCACATTCTGATCTACCGCCATATTACGAGCCATCGTAAGGGTCATAGCCGTTTTACCCATACCTGGACGAGCCGCCACAATAATTAAATCTGATGGTTGCCATCCTGAGGTAAGCTCATCTACCTTATGAAAACCAGTAGGTATACCCGAGAGCCCCTCTTGGTTTGCTATTTCTTCAATTTTCTTTTTGGCTTGTATTACGAGACTCTGCGCACTTTCTGAACTACGCTTTACATTACCCTGTGTTACCTCGTATAACTTGGTTTCGGCAGTGTCTAGTAGGTCAAAAACATCTGTGGTCTCATCATATGCTTCTTCTATAATCTCATTTGAGATTTTAATAAGTGATCGCTGTATAAACTTCTGTAAGATGATACGTGCGTGATACTCAATGTGTGCAGAAGAGGCTACTTTTTGAGTAAGTTGTATAAGGTAATAATCACCTCCAGCCGCTTCCAGCTTTGCCATTTTCTTGAGCTGCTCAGAAACGGTTAATAAGTCTACTGGCTGCCCTTCTTCAAAGAGTACGCGTATCGCCTCAAAGATGTGTTTATGCTGTTCTTTATAAAAAACCTCTGGTGATAAGATGTCTATTACCTCATCTACACCCTTCTTATCAATCATAAGCGCACCTAGCACAACTACCTCAAGATCAAGTGCTTGTGGCGGTATTTTACCTTTTTCAAGGCTAATTACCTGACCCTTAGAAGTATTATATGCTGGTTTTGGCTTGGTTTGTTCCATAGCTACGAATGTAAAAAAATAGTTATGCGAGTTACGCTTTCGCGAAAGCGTAGTACTCACAGGTCATTAACAATGCAACTGTTAATAACTTGAAAATATTGTTAATAAGGGTAAAAAAATCCGCACTTACAAAGTGCGGATTATGGCATCAAGTGAAAAAGGTCTTGTTAGCCCTTGAAGACTCCCATTTGAGAATACTTTTCCATACGCTGATCTACTAATTCTGTTGGTGATAAGTTCTTAAATTCATCAAACGCTTTCAGAATTGAATCTTTTACTGTAAGGAAAGTCTCAGGACGATTTGCGTGAGCACCACCTAGTGGTTCTTTTACGATCTCGTCTATGATTTTTTGCTTTTTCATATCTTTTGCAGTAAGCTTAAGCGCCTCTGCAGCCTGCTCCTTAAACTCCCAGCTTCTCCATAATATAGAAGAACAAGACTCTGGTGATATTACAGAGTACCACGTGTTTTCTAGCATTAATACTTTATCTCCTACACCTATACCTAAGGCTCCACCACTGGCTCCCTCACCTATAATCACAACGATGATAGGCACTTTAAGGCGTGTCATCTCTAAGATGTTACGAGCAATTGCTTCTCCTTGACCACGCTCTTCGGCTTCAAGACCTGGGTATGCTCCTGGAGTGTCTATAATAGATACTACAGGTACTCCAAATTTTTCGGCGCTTTTCATAAGGCGTAATGCCTTGCGGTATCCTTCTGGGTTTGCCATACCAAAGTTACGGTACTGGCGTGTTTTTGTATTATAACCTTTTTGCTGCCCTATAAACATAAACGACTGGTCGTCTATTTTACCTAAGCCACCTATCATCGCCTTATCATCTTTTACATTGCGATCTCCGTGTAGCTCTAAGAAAGTATCTCCACAGATGGCGTTTATGTAATCTAATGTATAAGGACGGTTAGGGTGTCTAGACAACTGGACACGTTGCCAGGCTGTAAGATTTTTATAAATATCTTTTTTGGTAGCAGCTAGTTTTTTCTCTATTTGCTTGCAAGTCTGGGTTACATCAACATCGCTTTCTTGCCCTATTAAGGCACATTTCTCCAGTTGTTCTTCAAGCTCTTTAATGGGTAATTCGAAATCTAAATATTCCATCTTCAGGGTTTTATGGTGCTATACAGCACTATATATTCGGTTAGGATTAGTCTACAAATATAATGGTTTTCTTAAGAGACTCAAGCCTCTTTAACAGCCTTGAATTTTTTAGTGTTTTTTAAGATACCATTTGCGATTACCACGGCCAGTATAACTATGGCTCCATAGTAAAACTCTGTACTCATTTGCTCTGCATCTCCCAGCACTATAAAGGCTAGTAAGATACCATAAACAGGCTCTAGGTTTATAGTAAGCATTATAGTGTATGGACTCAAATGCTTCATCACAGCTACGGCAGCTATAAAGGCATAAGCCGTACATACAGAGGCTAGTATGCCTATGTAGACCCAGTCCATCGTAGGGAGATTAAAAAACTCCATAGAAAAAAAAGTAGCTGGCTGTGCTATGACAAAATATAAAGTGATGCAAGCTGTACCTATAAGCAACTCATAAAATGAGATCTTAGTAGGATTATGATTTGCAATAAACTTCCCATTTATCAAGGTAAATACAGCAGATAAAAAAGCAGACAGTAAGGCTAGTAATATCCCTGTACGATATGCCGTCTCTACCTCAAAAATCATATATAAAGCAGCTATTACAATTCCTCCAAAGAGAAGCTCATACCAGATTAATTTTCGTTTATAAAAAATAGGTTCAAGCAAGGCTGTAAAGAAGGCCCCAGTACTCATCATAGCCAGTGTTATAGATACATTAGATGCCTTTATCGCTCCAAAAAAGGTAAGCCAGTGTATGGCAATGACCAGACCTGCAATAGCGAAACCCAGTAACGCTTTTCGCGAAAGCGCAAGAGAGATACCACGTACTTTTATATAGATAAATATAAATAAACTGGCGAGCCCCATTCTAAACCATACAAGCGGTACTGCATCTATGGTGATAAGCGCGCCAAGTACGGCCGTAAAGCCCCAGATAAAAACTATAAGATGAAAATGTAAATAGGCTTTGAGTCTATCGTTTTGCATTTTGGAGGAGGTATGCTGCAAGTATTGCAAATAGAATATTAGGCGTCCAGACTGCTACCAGCGGCGGGAAGTCTGACTGCTCTGCTAGAGTACCGAAAACTTTATCAAAAAATATAAATACAAAGGCTAACACAATACCAAAAGCGAGGTTGATACCCATACCTCCACGACGCTTCATTGCACTTACGGCTACTGCTATAATTGTGAGTATGTATGCGGCTACAGGTAGACTGTAACGTTTTTGTAACGTTACCTCATAACGACTTATGTATGAAGACCCTCTTGCCTTCTCCTTTGCTATAAATTCTCTAAGCTCTGGTGTGTTAAGTGTTTCTGCTATGTACTCTACTGGGGTTAGATCATCAATATCAAACGCAAAGGTGGTGTCTATTTTTGCTTGTTTTATAAGAACATCTCCATCTTCTCCTATAATGCGTTTTTTAAAACCATAGAGTGTATAGGTCGTATCTTCTTCATTAAATCTTATTTGAGTCGCACTCATCTTATAGGTCATTTTATTACCTTCAAAATGCTCCCAAGTAAAATTACGACCACGTTTTGTGCGCGGGTTAAAGCTACTCGCGTAGATATAATCACCAGCATCTATCTGCCTATAGACGTCTCTAGTGTCTCTATCATTTTTTTTCTTTTTGAGATACTCAAAGATAAACTCATTGTAGCCCTTATTTGCTCGCGGTGCTAGGTAGGTTCCCATTACAAAAGCTCCTGCACACACTACTGTGGCACCTATAAGATAAGGACGTAAGAAGCGTGTAAAAGACACCCCACTACTCAAAAAGGCTATCACCTCAGTATTGTTTGCCAGCTTAGAGGTAAACCATATCACCGAGAGAAATAAGAACAAAGGAAATAACAGATTTGCAAAGTAGATTGTAAAATTAAGGTAGTACAAGGCTACTTCTCCAAAGGGTACCTCGTTTGCCAGAATTTTATCAATCTTTTCTGCAAGGTTTACAATAATCCCTATAGGTATAAATAGTACAAGCATCGTGACAAATGTCCCGATGTAGCGCTTTACGATATACCAATCTAATATTTTCAATTATAAACGATTATCCATTTGTTTAACCATTTTCTCTTTCCAAGTTGAGAAATCTCCAGCTAAAATATGCTTTCTTGCCTCACGCACGAGCCACATATAAAATCCTAGATTATGTATAGTAGCAATTTGCATACCTAATAACTCGTGACACTTAAACAAGTGACGTAAATAAGCCTTACTATACTCTGTATCTACCCAAGTAATACCCATCTCATCTATAGGAGAAAAATCGTCTTCCCACTTGAGATTTTTAATATTGATACTACCGTGAGCGGTAAATAACATACCGTTACGTGCATTACGGGTAGGCATCACACAATCAAACATATCTACACCTAACGCAATATTCTCTAAAATATTTATAGGTGTACCCACCCCCATAAGGTATCTAGGTTTTTCTTCTGGTAAGATGGCTGTTACGACCTCTGTCATACCATACATCTCCTCTGCTGGCTCTCCTACAGATAGACCACCGATGGCATTTCCAAAAGCACCAGCATTTGCAATATACTCTGCAGACTGTGCACGTAAATCTTTATACGTACTTCCTTGTACTATAGGGAAGAGTGCTTGCTCGTGACCATATAATGCAGGGATCTTATTAAAATGATTAATACAACGATCTAGCCATCTATGAGTCATATGCATAGAGCGTTTTGCATACCTATAATCACAAGGATATGGTGTACACTCATCAAAGGCCATCATAATATCTGCCCCTATCTGGCGCTGTATTTCCATCACATTTTCTGGAGTAAAAAGGTGCATAGACCCATCTACGTGTGACTTAAAACGTACTCCTTCTTCCTTAATCTTACGTCTATTAGAAAGCGAATATACTTGATACCCTCCACTATCTGTAAGGATAGGGCGATCCCAGTTCATAAATTTATGTAATCCTCCTGCGCGCTGTAAGATATCCATTTTAGGGCGTAGGTAAAGGTGATAGGTATTACCAAGTATAATATCTGGATTTATATCTTCTCTCAACTCGCGCTGGTGCACCCCTTTTACCGAAGCAACGGTACCAACAGGCATAAAAATAGGTGTCTCAATAACACCGTGATCTGTAGTAAGTTTTCCCGCTCTCGCTTTTGAAGCAGGATCTGTAGTAAGTAAGTCAAATTGCATAAGGCGCAAAGATAGTTTTAAACGAGTAAATACACGCACTTGAGCAATAGTTAAAATGGCAAGTTATGCCAGTGACTAAAACAGCGTAATGACGTACCAAATACTAAAACCCACTAAGGCTATAATACTCACAATACTCAACACCCGCATACCTAAAGATAATCTATACGCCTCCGGAATCTCTTTATCTCTAAAAGCAAGGTAATTACAAATTGCATAAAACGGGGCCGTGAGAAAAGAAAGAATTGTAGCCAGCTTTACTAAGACCCCCATCTCACTAATTAAGAAAAACAAGATAACGCAAGTACCCAATATCAGTACAAATAGCCAGAAAAGATACCCTTTCTTTTTAAACCCAATACCGAGCAATCTAGTGGTTGCTTCTAGCGCTCTAGGCGATGCATCTAGCGTAGTAAGTGTGGTGCTAAACATAGTTGTAAAGGCCGCTATGCCTATAAGTACGGTTGCCCAAGCACCTAGACTTGCCGTGTACATATTAATAAGCTGGCCGGCAAAAACGCCTCCTTTTGATGAAAATGTCTCACCACTACCATACATCACAAGAGCTCCCAGCGTCATAAAACAAACACCCAGCACCACAGCACCTGCATACCCTACATTAAAATCAAAAATAGAATTACGCACTGCTTCCTCACCTTTATCTCTTTTTTCAAGTGTCCATAGCGAGTGCCATATTGAGATATCCAGCGGTGCCGGCATCCAACCCATAAAGGCGATTAAAAAAGCAATTGCCGCACCATCTGTGGGAAGTAGTTGGATTAAATCTGTCGTGGTACCAGTACCTTGATTTGTTACGCTTTCGCGAAAAGCGAAAAAAACCGCAAACAGTGTACTTATAGTTAGTGTAATGATGATAACCTTCATTAGTTTATCCAAGATTCTATACTTCCCTATTGCTAAAATAGCAGCACATAATAGCGTAATTGCTACACTCCAAACCGCAATATCATTAGAAATACCAAATAACTGGACCGCTATACCAGCCGTGACAATCGTTACAGCCGTCTGTATGGTAAACATTGTGCCTAGGGTTAAAAAAAAATATACCCACAACACTGGTTTACCGAGCTTATAATATCCGTCAAGCAAACTTTTACCAGTAACAGATGCATAACGAGGCCCCATCTGAAAAAAAGGATACTTAATGATATTAACTAAAAAAAGAGCCCATAGTAGGCCAAAACCAAAATCTGCACCTGCCCTTGTGCTTTGCACAAGGTGAGATACACCTATGGCCGCACCAGCAAAGAGTAAACCGGGGCCCAGCTTTTTAAAAGGAATAGCTTTCAATGACCTGTTTTTTTTATAATATCTGCCAGTAGCCTCCTTGCACGTAGTAGTTTTACTTTTACATTACTCATAGGTTCGTCTAGATACTCTGCCATTTCTTTATAACTCATCTCTTGAAAATACCGTAAATTAATCATCTCTTGATAATGAGGCTTGAGCATCTTCACAAAATTTAAAAGTTGTGCTAGGTTTTGCTCTTTAATGAGCACATCTTCTGGCGAGGGATTAAGGTCTGCAACTTTGTAAACCCGTTCTTGGTCACTATCAGAAATTCTAGAGCGTATAGAGGACTCTTTCTTTCGAAGAATATCAATTTGAATATTTTTAGAAATAGCAATGAGCCAAGTAGCAAATTTATATTCCTCCTTAAAAGTATCTATTTTTGAAAACGCTTTTGAAAATGTCTGTATGGTAATATCCTCTGCATCATACGCATTTCTTGTACGCTTGAGCTGGAAGCCGTACACTTCACTCCAGAAGGAGTTGAGCAAGAAGTTAAAAGCACTTTGCTCCCCAGCTTTTGCTCTTTTAATTTCAAGTTGAATTTTTTCTGGAGTTACTTCCACTTAGTGGGCTTTGAGATAAGGTTGCTTATAAAGATACTTAATTGCACGCATACAAGTACCATCTCAAATATAGGATAAAAATAAGCCACGTCTTTCTCTCGTAGTTTACTAGCACTAAAACCTATTGCAAGCCAGGCGACAAAGTAACGTACTCCTATTACTGCAAGAACTAACTCCCACTTGTACATTATAGCAAGTACTGCTATACCTACCATAAAAAATAACAACTGGCTCACGTAAAAAAGACCTAATAAAAATTTCTCTAGAAACTTGTAATGACTAGCCGTAGTTATGTGTCTACGCTTTTGAGTAATCCAGGCATCAAAAGAGGTTTTAGGTGTACTTATTGTAAAAGATTCTGGATGGTATTGTAGCGCTGTATTCTTTCTAGTGCTTGCTTGATTTACAAACAGATCGTCATCTCCACTTTTAATCTTCATATGGCTTATAAACCCTTTTTGCTCATAAAATATAGCTGCAGTATACGCAAGATTACGCCCTACACCCATATAAGGTCTACCGGCCTTTGCATAAGTAAAATACTGTATGGCGGTCATTAGAGTTTCAAAACGAATAAGTTTATTTATAAATGACCCCTTTATTTTTTGATATGCTCCGTACCCTAGTACGATCTCTTTTTTAGCTACAAAAGAGCCTGCCATATGCCTAAGCCACTTTGGTGAGGCAGGCACACAGTCTGCATCTGTAAATATCATATGCGCATAACTAGCGCGTTTTATGCCTAGAGTGAGCGCATATTTTTTATTACCCCAGAAGGCTTCGTTATTGACCACATTAACTTGGTGTACATTTTTATGCGCAAGAGCATAGGCCTCCATTACCTCTTCTGTATCGTCACTTGAGGCGTCGTTTATGAGTATAATTTCAAATTCTGGATAGTCTTGTTCAAGAATGAACGAGACATTCTTTTGTAAATTTTGCGACTCGTTTTTTGCGCAAATAATAACAGAAACTGGTGGTAATGATTTATTTGGTTTTTGAGACGCTTTCGCGAAAGCGAACAACCAGTAGAAAACATAAAAAGCCACGTTTACAAACGTGACTCCTATTAAAGTATAAAATAGTGCGGGATAAAAATGTTCCAATAGCTGAAAGGCTTACTTATCTCCAGAACAATCACCCATTTCTTCGGGCATTTTACCACACATACCGCAAGGCTCTCCACTCTTATTAAGAAATGGACTCTGGCTGGCACACGTACCTGCAAACTTACCGTCTTTTTTTGCCCAGATTTTTATCGCAATGCCTGCTACCGATAGTGCTAGAAGGACTAATGTTATCAAGAGTAATTCCATTACAAATATTTTCTACAAAGATACAGAAACCTTGTAGCACCTAAAAGTTTTTTACGGGATAGGTATTTACTGTTCTTAGTCAAACTTAATGGTAGCAACCTCATTTGCCTTAGTAGCTTCTTTACTACCTCCCTTAGGCTCTATCGTGACATTTATACTTGCCATACGCTCCTCATAAGGTATTTCTACAAGGTTATCTTTTGTTACTTTTAAGATATCTAACGGCACAAGTTTACCATCTACAGAGGCCCACATCTGGTACACCTGCTCATCTGGAAGCTCTGGTAGTGTATTTACGTGTACATAAGATCTTTTTTCTAGTTCATTAATATAAGCTACAGCCTCTAGTCTATTTGCTCTATTATTACCCTTGAGAATATATTTTTGAGTTGCAGTGTTATTAAGTATCATAAACTGCTCCTCTACAGATTGTAACATTTGCCTGTTTGAAACAATGTCATCATTAAGATTTTCTAGCAAGTTTGAAGTAAACTTTCTGTCTTCTAGAAGTTCTTGATTTTGATTATAAATCATTATTGCGACAAGTCCAAAAAGAGTTGCTATAGTACAAGCTGCAATAGCCAGAAGTGGCAACGCACGTTTAGGCTTTGCCTTAGTTTGTTTTAAAATCTTTGCACGTACATCTTTAGGCACATCTACAGCATAAGATGCTGCATAGTTTTCTAAATTTTCTTGCAACTCATTATAAGTAGTTTTTACCTCAGGAAACTTTGCTACAAAGTACTCAACCTCTTGAGACTCCATAGGTGAAGTTGTACCCATAAGGTAACGCTCCAACAAATCGCTTTCTAAAAATTGTGACACTCTATCACTCATAACACACTTATCATCAAAAATAAAACTCCAAATAATTTACGCAGTTCCCTCAAGCCTATTTTTAATCTTGACTTTACGGTTCCCAGCGGGATGTTTAACTCATCACTTGCTTCTTGCTGAGTCATACCCTGAAAAAACAGCGCATCTATCACCACACGATACTTATCTTCTAGCCCATCTGTATGCTCTTGCAAATCCATATGCTCTATAGCCAGTGATGTAGACTGTAAATGATATACGTTAGAATCGTCTGTTTGGACTTCTTTATTCATTTTTCTTTTACGACTACGTACTTTATCTATAGCCGTGTTTTGAACCACCCTAAAAAGCCACGTAAATAGACGCGCTTTATCTGCATCATATTTATGGGCATTTTTCCAGATTTTTACAAAAGATTCTTGAAGTACATCTTGTGCAAGCTCCTCATCGTGTGTCACTTTTATAGCCACTCCATAGAGCGCAGGCGCATAATGGTCATATAATAACCCTATGGCTCGCTCGTCTCCAGTTTTAAGAAGATCTACAATATGCTTCTCAACAAATGTCTTCAAATAGCGTAGTTTTTATGAATTAACGAAAATTTAGCAATACACTTTCATCCAATGGGCAAAGTTAGTACGTACATCTAACATAGAAAAAGATTCTATCATAAACTCACCAAGCCTCACTTTAGTATGCAAATCACAAAAAATCTCTCGCTACTTATAATCATCTTATTATCAACCACTAGCTATGCACAGTCTGACATAATAGACCTTACCGTCACCTCAAAAGACCACACAACACTCGTAACCGCCATAAAAGCGGCAGGGCTCGTGACAACACTTAAAGAAGATGGACCATACACCATATTTGCCCCTACAAATGAGGCCTTTGATAAACTACCTCCAAAACAACTGGCAAACCTTCTCAACCCAGAAAACAAAGCAACGCTCGCATCTATTCTGTCATATCACGTAATAGCTGGATTATTAACCGAAACAGAAATAATAAATAAAATAAAATTAGAAAATGGCAGTTTTACATTACAGACAGTAAATGGCCAGCAGCTCGTGGCTACTCTAAAGGATAATAGTATCGTAATCACAGATACAGCGGGTAACACTTCGCTTCTCACTAAGACCAGTATCAATGGAAAAAACGGCATCATACACGTGGTAGATACAGTGCTAACACCTAGCAACTAAAATTTAGTTTAGTTGGAGGCCTCACGCGAGTGGGGCTTTTTTTTACGCTTTCGCGAAAGCGCAATCTATATCACATTCACCTCTGGAACAATCTTTATCCCAAACTTCTCCTCTACTGCCGCTTGTACTTTCATCGCTACTTCCCACACTTCTTGACCCGTAGCATTACCGTGATTTACGAGTACTAGGGCCTGCCTATCGTGTATACCAGCATCGCCAAAACGTTTCCCCTTAAAGCCTGCTTGCTCGATAAGCCACCCAGCGGGCACCTTGATTTGCTCATTGCCTATGGGATAAAAAGGGATTTCTGTATGCACTTTTCTAAGTTGAGTAAACTGCGCTTGTGAGATCACTGGATTCTTAAAGAAAGACCCGCTATTCCCTATTTTCTTAGGATCTGGAAGTTTAGACTGTCTGATGGCTATAACAGCATCTGACACGTCTTTTAATGTAGGCGCTGTGATTTCCTTTGCTTTAAGCGTGTCAAAAATAGCACCGTAGTCTGTATTTATATTATGATTACTCTTTGTGAGTTTAAAGGTGACCGAGGTAATGACATAGGCATCCTTAAGCTCATTTTTAAATACGGAATCACGATAGCCAAAAGCACAATCTTCTAGCGTAAACACCCTCACCTCTTGAGTGTCTCTATGCACAGCCTCACACTCATAAAAAGTATCTTTAAGCTCTACACCGTAGGCACCTATATTTTGCACTGGTGATGTACCTACATTACCTGGAATAAGCGATAGGTTTTCTACACCTCCCAGGTTATGCGCTACACAATAGAGTACAAACTCGTGCCAGTTTTCGCCACCAGCAACTTTAAGAAGCACTTCATTTTTTGAAAACGAATCATCAATAAGTGATATACCTTTAATATCGAGATGTATCACAAGTCTATTTACATCTTGTGTGAGTAACATATTACTCCCTCCGCCTATAACAAAAGGATTAGGATATCTAGCGTCTCCCAGCAACTCTTGCAATTGCTGTACAGAAGAAACGCTCGCAAAAAAGCGAGCGTTTACATCTATACCAAAGGTATTGTATGCCTTAAGCGATACGTTTTCTTGTACTGTCATTAATTTTGGTATTGTTCTAAAGCAGCTTTAAGAATCGTAACTGCTTCTTTAAGATAGTTTTCTTCTAGCACATAAGCAATTCTCACTTGATTAAGACCTACATTATCACTACTATAAAAGCCTGCCGCTGGTGCAACCATAATGGTTTTTCCATCTAGATCATAAGACTCAAGTAACCACTGTGCAAAGGCATCTGCATTTTTTATAGGTAACTCTGCAATACAGTAAAAGGCACCTTTAGGCTTTGCTACTTTTACTCCTGGTATTGCTTCTAGTCCTGCTACAAGTGTATTTCTTCTTGACACATACTCTTCTATTACATCGTCAAAGTATGATTGAGGTGTGTCTAATGCCGCCTCAGATGCTATTTGTGCAAATGTAGGAGGACTTAAACGTGCTTGTGCAAACTTCATCGCTGTGCTCATAAGTTCTTTATTGCGACTTACTATACACCCTATACGAGCGCCACACATTGAGAAACGTTTTGATACAGAGTCTATCATAATAGTATGAGCATCTATATCACGCTGCTTCATCACTGAGTGATGCTTGTGACCGTCGTAAGCAAACTCGCGATATACCTCATCTGCAATGAGGAATAGGTCGTGCTTCTTTACAAGCTCTGCAAGCTGGCGTATCTCATCTTCTGAGTATAAATATCCAGTAGGGTTACCCGGGTTACAGATAACGATAGCCTTTGTTTTATCTGAGATTAACTTCTCAAAGTCTGATATAGGAGGCAAAGCAAATCCCTCTTCTAGTGTAGATATTACAGGAACAACCCTAACACCACTCGCCGTTGCAAAACCGTTGTAGTTTGCATAAAAAGGCTCTGGTATTATAATCTCATCTCCTGGGTCTGTAACAGACCCCATTGCAAATAATAAGGCTTCAGATCCTCCTGTAGATATGATAATATCTTCTGGCCAGACATCTATACCGTGGTTGCTATAATAGCTAGCTAGCTTATCTCTATAAGACTGAAATCCTGCACTGTGACTATATGCTAAAACTTCAAGGTCATTATTCTTTACAGCATCTAGCGCTACTTGTGGCGTCTTGATATCTGGCTGGCCGATGTTAAGTTGGTGAATTTTAATTCCTCTAACCTTTGCTCCTTCTGCAAAAGGTACGAGTTTACGTATAGGCGATTGAGGCATTGCGAGCCCCTTCTTTGATATTGCTGGCATTGAATATTTTTTTATACAAAAATGAGGAAATTATTGTGGTTTTTAAAACTAGAAGGTGGGTATTTTGCTTTCGCGAAAGCGCATAAAAAAAGACCGTTATAAAACGGTCTTTAGTTGCTTTGTATAAAGTAATGTTACTCTCCAGCTTCTGGCTTTACTGTTCCTTTAATCTTTAAACTGTAAGGCACTTCAGAGGCATTAGAATATACCGTTATGGTTTTTCTAATAGGCCCAGGGCGCTTTGTGTCATACTTTACTTCTATCTCACCTTTTTCACCTGGCTGGATAGGGTTTTCTGGTTTTTTTGGGATTGTACAACCGCAAGTAGAATATACTCTTGCTACGATAAGTACGTCATCTCCTGTATTTGTAAATGTAAATTTACGTACACCGTCACCACCATATTCTACCTCGCCATAGTCTACTACGTCTGAGTCAAAAGTGATTTCAGCCTTCTTTTCTTGTGCTTGTACACTTACTGCTAGCATTGTAGCAACAAATAAAAACATTAATTTTTTCATAATTTTTAATATTTGAGGGAATCCAAATGTAGTCACAAAATACCTGCCTGCCAAAAAATGATATTAACATTAACAGGTGGCAATAACTTACATCTGCGCCAAAAATAGCACGTAGACTATATATTAATCCTACTGTTATCCCTACTTTTGCCATCTATAAGACAATAATCAGACCAAACTATGAGCATAGCGTCAAAATATGATTCTACACAGGTAGAAGATAAGTGGTACAGCTACTGGATGGAGCATAATTATTTCCATTCTACACCAGATGATAGAGAACCATACACCATTGTAATCCCACCTCCTAACGTGACAGGTGTCTTACATATGGGACATATGCTTAACAACACGATACAAGACGTATTAATACGTCGTGCAAGATTACTAGGTAAAAATGCGTGCTGGGTACCCGGTACAGACCACGCATCTATTGCTACAGAGGCAAAGGTAGTTTCCAGACTTAAAGAGCAAGGCATCAAAAAATCTGACCTTACTCGCGAGGAATTTCTTGCCCACGCCTGGAAGTGGAAAGAAGAATATGGTGGCGTTATACTTGACCAACTTAAAAAACTAGGAGCCTCTTGCGACTGGGATCGCACAGCCTTTACTATGGACCCAGCAATGTCTGAGTCTGTGATAAAAACATTTGTAGATCTTTATAATAAAGGATTAATATATCGCGGTTACCGTATGGTAAACTGGGATCCAGAAGCAAAAACCACGCTTTCTGACGAGGAGGTAATACACGAAGAGCGACAAGGCTTACTCTATTACATAAATTATAAACTAGAAGGATCTGAGGAGTTATTAACAATAGCCACTACAAGACCTGAGACTATTTTTGGCGATACAGCGATTTGTATTAACCCAAATGACGAGCGCTTCACACATCTTAAAGGGAAGAAAGCCATTGTACCTATAAGTGGTCGCGTGATTCCTATTATAGAAGATGAGTATGTAGATCTTGAGTTTGGTACAGGTTGCCTTAAGGTAACACCAGCACACGATGAGAATGATAAGATGCTGGGTGACAAGCATAAGCTAGAAGTAATAGACATCTTTAATGATGACGCTTCTCTTAACAGTTTTGGGCTTCACTATGAAGGTCAAGATCGTTTTGTAGTGCGCAAGGCTATAAAAAAAGAACTTGAAGAACTAGGTGCTCTGGTAAAGACAGAAAACCACATTAATAAAGTAGGAACATCTGAGCGTACAAAGGCAGTAATAGAGCCTAGACTATCTGACCAGTGGTTCCTTAAAATGGAAGAGCTTGTAAAGCCTGCCATAAAAGCCGTACTTGAGACAGGAGATGTAAAGTTATTTCCTAAGAAGTTTGAAAATACCTACCGTCACTGGATGGAGAACATACGTGACTGGAACATCTCTCGCCAGCTATGGTGGGGGCAGCAAATCCCTGCCTACTACTATGGAGAAGGAAAGGAAGATTTTGTAGTTGCCGAATCTATTGAGGATGCTGTTACGCTTTCGCGAAAGCGTACCGGAAACGATTCCCTCACTGCCGAAGATTTACGTCAAGACGAAGATGCTATGGACACTTGGTTCAGCTCTTGGTTATGGCCTATGAGTGTTTTTGACGGAGTGCGCAATCCAGATAACGAGGAGTTTAACTACTACTACCCTACTAATGATCTTGTAACGGGACCAGATATTTTATTCTTCTGGGTAGCGCGTATGATCATAGCGGGATATGAGTACACAGATAAAAGACCTTTCCAAAATGTTTACCTCACAGGTTTAGTACGTGACAAGCAGCGTCGCAAGATGTCTAAGTCACTAGGTAACTCACCAGATGCACTAGAACTCATTAAAGAATATGGAGCAGATGGTGTGCGCGTAGGACTATTATTAAGTAGTGCTGCCGGTAACGACCTTATGTTTGACGAAGATCTTCTTAAACAAGGAAAAGGATTTATCAAGAAAAACTTGAGCGCTTTTAGCCTCATACAGGGATGGGAGATAGACGAGACTATACCACAACCAGCACATAGCGCGCAAGGTATTGAGTGGTATACAAACCGTTTTAATCAAACACTTCTAGAGATAGAAGATCACTTCTCAAAGTACCGTATCTCAGACGCGCTTATGGCGAGTTATAAAGTGGTATGGAACGACTTCTGCGGGTGGTTACTAGAGATTATAAAACCAGCATACCAGCAACCTATAGATCGTAAGACCTACGATGCGGTAATTGCAGCTTTTGAAAATAACCTACGCATATTACACCCATTTATTCCATTTGCATCTGAAGAGATCTGGCAGACTATCGCTACACGTACTCCAGAAGAGGCTTTGATTATCAATAAATGGCCAGAAGGTGGTGCGGTAAATGAAAAAATCATTGCAGATTTTGACTACGCCTCACAAGTGATTTCAGGTATACGAACTATTAGAAAAAGTAAAAACATCGCTTTTAAAGACGCTATAGAAGTGCACGTTTTAAGCAATGAAGAAGTTTCTAGTGATTACAATAGTATCATCTCAAAACTAGGTAATGTGAGTGAGATCGCTTTCGCGAAAGCGCCACTAGACGGAGCATTGTCTTTTAGAGTAAAATCTAATGAGTACTTCATACCTCTTGCGGGAGCTATTGACGTAGAAGCCGAAGTTGCAAAAATTGAGGAAGAACTTAAATACACAAAAGGATTCTTAATGTCGGTTTCAAAAAAGCTATCTAATGAGCGCTTTGTAAGCAACGCACCAGAGAAGGTGGTCGCTATCGAAAAACAAAAGATGGCAGATGCCGAAGCAAAAATAGAAGCGCTAGAAAAACGACTGGCTAGTTTGTCTTAATATACTTACATATATCACATAAAAAAGGCGTCTAAATTAATTTTAGACGCCTTTTATTTATGTTATTTTTCTAGCTAGAGGTACTTCTTTGCAGCTTCTACATAAGCCTCCATTGCCTCATCTTCCGTCATACTCTTTACCTGAAGTAGCGCGTTGATTTTAAAAGCACTCACAAGCTCGTGTTCACCTTCATTATGGCTAAAGGTGTTCTTTTGCGTAGCTTGTTTGTAAAGCGCATAAAACTGCAGCAATACATCTGGAGGAAATTCTTGAGAAGAATTACTCACCCTACGGAAGGCATCTTCAAACTCCTTATGAAGTACCTTCTTATCCATTATATTGATGCTATTACCGATTGCGCTCCTTTTACTACTTGATTAAGCTCTACATCTAATTTTGTCCCAATAGGTAAATATAGATCTACACGAGAGCCAAAACGTATAAACCCACTATCCTCACCTTGCTGTACCATTTGCCCTTCTTCGGCATAATTAATAATACGCTTTGCTAGCGCGCCAGCAATCTGACGGTAAAGAACATCACCAAACTTTTCTGTACTTACCACGACGGTTGTGCGTTCATTTTCTGTACTAGATTTAGGGTGCCAGGCTACAAGATATTTTCCTGGGTGGTATTTACTATATGCAATCTTTCCCCCAGATGGGTATCGTGTTACGTGCACATTAAGCGGCGACATAAACACAGAGACTTGAAGACGTTTATCCTTAAAGTATTCTGCTTCATACACCTCTTCTATTACAACTACCTTACCATCTACTGGTGATGTGATTACATTAGAATCTAAAGGCGCTGTACGATCTGGGTTTCTAAAAAACTGAAGTATAAGATATAACAATACTCCTAGCGCTAAAGCTACTAAATAGAACAACCAGTTTTTCTCAAGAAACTTATTTGCAAGCAAGATAAGGCCTGTAAAAATCACTAATGCTATTACAATAATCTTATATCCTTCTTTATGGAACATAGTCAAGTACAATTAAAAATAAGTATAAAAATGGTGCTGCAAATATGATACTGTCTAACCTATCATATAGTCCTCCGTGGCCAGGCATAATACGACCACTATCCTTTACTCCAGCCTGACGCTTAAGTTGTGACTGTATCAAATCTCCTAAGGTGCCAAAAATTGAGGTCACCAAGGCGATAGTAATCCACAACTTAAGACTAAGCAAGTCTGTAAAATAATAAAATAGAACACTGGCAAGACAACAAAAAACAAGTCCACCTATAAATCCTTCTATTGTCTTTTTAGGTGAAATGCGCTCTAATAATTTGTGCTTACCCATACTCTTGCCCACTATAAATGCAAAGGTATCGTTTATCCAGATCAATGCAAAAACACTAGCAACTAGAAGCGACGTATATTCTCCTCTGTATGAGGGTAATAAGATTGTAAACACAACACCTCCAACAATATAAAAAATAGTGTAGGCGTATTTTTGTGATACTGTAATATAACGTTCTGATGGACGTATTAAATTTTTAATGAGATATAAATTAACTGTTATCGTGAGTGCCAAGAAAATAAGTGTCGCAAGTCTATCTAATTTAAAATAACAAAATACCGCCACGCACGTAAACAGAAAAATATAAGGTAAGAAAGACTTGATACCTACAAGCTTTAAAAACTCATATAACACTACAACACCAAGCCCTAAAAAGACAAGAAGATAGGTAGTCTCTAATGAGAATATAGCTAAGAGCAACAGGGTAACGTAAAGCAGCCCTGAGAGTGCACGGATTAATACTTCACGCATACTAAAGATCTTCTAGCAAGAGTAGATATACATTTTTTGTACTACTACCATAGGTCATAAAATTCTTATCATTTTCTTTACTCTGAAAGTTTTTGATAGTCGTAATATTAGTAGGAATACTACCTGCATTTCTATTTTTTATAAGTCTTAAACCCTCACCTATAGTATTTACAATCTGGCTTGTGGTTCCGAAAACGATTACATCTTTTGGAAAATCGTGCAATTTAAGCTCTTTGAGTTGCTTTGAACAAACGAGTAGTGAACCATCGTTTGCAACGAGACTCTCGCAAGTAGTCAAGAAGAATGAAGCATCTCGATTTGTTCCAAAATCTAGATTATAACCAGTAAAAGCTTTTTTTAAATTATCATCTGTGCAAAACACACTGCTCTCGTACCAATCGTTTTCTAAAAGAATATTGTCAAAGTTATCATTAATCTCCTCTCTGTTAAGCGCATATAGAAATCTCCCTCCATTAAGAATAAAGTTTTTTGTGAATCGCTCATCTGCAGGTGTGTCTATGTCTGGCATATACTTACTGCGAGCTTCACCTTCTTTATTCTGACGGGGGTTGTCAACGTTTGATGTGCTTCCGAAGATTTTTCTAAATAGACTCATCTATAGGTTTTCTCAACTCTTTTGGTGTAATAGTCAAATATAAAAAATCTTGACTGAACCTTTGGCGCAATCAAGACTTTTTGACATTTCTAATTTAAGAATGTATCTAACTCCTTAAACTACAGGTTTTGCTTCGTCTTCAATTTTCCCGAAAGGGCGCTCTCCAAAAATATCTTGAAGATTATCTTTAAAGATTACTTCCTTTTCAAGTAATAACTCTGCAAGTTGAGTAAGCTTATCCTTTTCTTTTGTGAGTAAATCTATAGCGCGTTGATATTGCTCCTCAATAATGTTTGAAATCTCTTTATCAATCACCTCTGCTGTTTGCTCACTATAAGGTTTTGTAAATCCATTATCAGATTGCCCAGTTGAGTCGTAATAAGTAAGGTTACCTACTTTATCATTAAGACCGTAAACTGTTACCATCATTCTAGCTTGTTTAGTAACTTTTTCAAGATCACTAAGAGCTCCAGTTGATATTTTATTAAAAATCACCTTCTCTGCTGCACGACCTCCTAAAGCTGCACACATCTCATCAAGCATTTGCTCTGGACGTACGATTAAGCGCTCTTCTGGAAGGTACCAAGCCGCACCAAGTGATTGCCCTCTTGGAACTATTGTAACTTTTACAAGTGGTGCTGCGTGCTCAAGCATCCAGCTCACTGTAGCGTGTCCAGCCTCGTGAAAAGCAATAGCACGTTTCTCATCTGGAGTGATTATTTTATTTTTCTTCTCAAGACCACCTACAATACGATCTACCGCATCTAAGAAGTCTTGTTTACCTACTGCCTTCTTGCTTTTACGAGCAGCGATAAGTGCTGCCTCGTTACACATATTTGCAATATCTGCACCAGAGAAACCTGGTGTTTGTTTTGCAAGAAAATCTACATCAAGCTCTTCATCTACTTTTTTGAGTGGACGCAGGTGAACCTCAAAAATTTCTTTGCGCTCACGCACATCTGGAAGATCAACATAAATCTGTCTATCAAAACGACCAGCACGCATAAGTGCTTTATCTAGTACATCTGCCCTGTTTGTTGCAGCGAGTACAATCACATTTGTGTTTGTACCAAAACCGTCCATCTCAGTAAGAAGTTGGTTAAGTGTGTTCTCACGCTCATCATTACCTCCAGAAAAATTATTCTTACCACGAGCACGACCTATTGCATCTATCTCATCTATAAAAATAATAGCTGGTGATTTTTCTTTGGCTTGTTTAAAGAGATCACGTACACGTGATGCCCCTACACCCACAAACATCTCTACAAAGTCAGAACCTGATAGTGAGAAAAATGGCACTTTTGCCTCTCCTGCTACTGCTTTTGCGAGCAAGGTCTTACCAGTACCTGGCTGCCCTACAAGCAATGCTCCTTTAGGAATTTTACCACCTAAGCTCGTATATTTTTCTGGATTTTTTAAGAAATCTACAATCTCTTGTATTTCTTCTTTTGCACCTTCAAGACCTGCTACATCCTTAAATGTAGTTTTGATATCTGTTTTCTCATCAAAGAGTTTTGCCTTAGACTTCCCTATGTTAAAGATTTGACCTCCTGGGCCTCCTCCTCCTCCAGAAGACATACGACGCATAATAAAAATCCACAATCCGATAATTAAGATAAATGGTAAGAAGCTAGCAAGTAAACCCCACATATCTCCCTCAGTCTCATATGACACACGTGTGTCAAGACTGTTTGCATCTATAATCTCATTTATGTCATTTTCAAAATTTTGAAGATCACCTATCTCAAAGCGATAGTCTGGCGCTCCAGCTGCTGGCTTAAAGAATCCAGTACCGCGTCCTTTGTTATGAACTTCTTTAGACTCTGCTTCCTTTGTTAAATAAACCTTTACAGAATTTTTATTTACAATCTCTACGCGTTGTACATCACCGTCTTGTAGATACTGTTCAAATTGATATAAAGATGTCTTTTTTGCCTCACCTATTCCAGTGCTACCTGTAAGCATACTTATAGCAATAAAAATTACTACGATGAGTCCATAAATCCAGTAAGAACTAAACTTAGGTTTATTTGGCGGCGTGCCGCTATTTTTCTTTTCTTCTTTAGCCATTTAATATTTTTTAGTAATTGGATGGGATTGAAGTAATCTTTGCATCTCCCCAGAGGCTTTCTATATCATAAAACTCACGAATGTGTTTTTGAAATACGTGCACAACTACGTTTACGTAATCCATAAGTACCCACTCTTGGTTTTCTGTACCCTCTATGTGCCACGCTTTTTCTTGCAGGGCTTTACTTGCCGTTTTTTGTATAGAGCTTACTATCGCCCCTACTTGCGTGTTTGAAGTACCGTCACAAATGATAAAATAATCACAAACCGTATTTTCTATCTCTCTAAGATCTAGTATATCAATATTTTGACCTTTCACATCCTCAATTCCCTCAACAATTTTCGCTATCAATTGATCTGTGTTCTTTTCCTTATTTGCCATTAAATTCTTTAATTTACACAAAGTTATTACAAATTTACATTACTCTGCGGTCTTAACACAAGTTTAGACTAGGTGTTTTCCATATGCGCATAGACAAACTCCATACCATCGACTCAACAAATAGTTACCTCAAACGTATTTCTAAAGAAGAAGATGCGCAAGAAGACATCGTGGTATGGGCGCTTGAGCAAACTGCCGGAAGAGGCCAAATGGGCACTACCTGGAGCGCAGAAAGCGGTAAAAACCTAACCTTCAGCGTTTTTAGAAAAGTAAAACGCATTACAATAAGTGAGCAATTTTATGCACTTATGGCAGCTTCACTCGCTGTAAAAGATGTGCTTTCAAAACTTTTGATTAAAAATGTACGTGTCAAGTGGCCTAACGACATATTGACAGATAACGACAAAATATGCGGCATTCTTATAGAGAGTGTCATAAAAAGAGGAAAACTAGACGCAATGATTCTTGGTGTGGGCCTCAATGTAAATCAAACCGAATGGAAAGACACACCCAGAGCCACTTCCATAAAATCTAGAACCGGCATTCACTTTGAGCTAGAAGAAATCTTATCAATGCTTCTCAAGCAGTTTCACCACTATGTAGATTTACTTTTAAAGGGGCAATTTGAAACTATAAAGAATGACTACGAGCAGCATCTCTTTAAAAAAGACAAACCCGCAACATTTATTGCTTCAGATGGCACACAATTTGTCGGTATTATAAAAGGAGTTTCAGAGACGGGTAAGTTAATTTTACTCCAAGAAGATGAAGTTGTAAATGAGTATGATTTAAAAGAAATACAGTTACTGTATTAGTATTGCGCTTTCGCGAAAGCGTAACACCTCTCATTTCTTTATTTACTATCTTTGTAACGCTTGAAAAAATGCTATGCAAGAAGAACTAACAATTACAAAACCTGAGAGAGTTGCAAAGCCAAAATGGCTGCGAGTAAAACTCCCTACTGGTAAAAAATATACAGATCTACGTAGCCTTGTAGATAAATATAGTCTTAACACCATTTGTACGTCTGGAAGCTGCCCAAATATGGGTGAATGCTGGAGTGAGGGCACCGCTACCTTTATGATTTTAGGTAACGTATGTACACGCTCTTGTGGTTTTTGTGGTGTAAAAACTGGACGTCCAGAACAAGTAGATTGGGAAGAACCAGAAAAGGTAGCTCGATCTATAAAGCTTATGGACATCAAACACGCGGTAATTACATCTGTAGACCGTGATGATATAAAAGATATGGGTACCATAATCTGGGCAGAAACTGTGCAGGCCATACGACGTATGAATCCTAACACGACGCTTGAAACCTTAATTCCAGATTTTCAAGGAAGAGAAGATTTACTTGACAGAATTGTACAAGTAGCGCCAGAGGTAGTATCACACAATATGGAGACAGTAAAACGTCTTACGCGTGAGGTGCGTATACAAGCTAAGTATGAGCGTAGCTTAGGCGTATTAAAATATCTCAAAGACAGCGGCATAAAAAGAACTAAGTCTGGTATTATGCTAGGCCTAGGAGAAACCGAAGAAGAGGTTATACAAACCCTAAAAGACTTGCGCGAGGTAAACCTTGACATTGTAACTATAGGTCAATACCTTCAACCTTCAAAAAAACACCTCCCTGTAAAGCAATTTATTACTCCAGACCAGTTTCAGAAATATGAAAAAATAGGCCTAGAGATGGGATTCCGTCACGTAGAGAGTGGTGCGCTTGTACGCTCTTCATACAAGGCTCAGAAACACCTTACCTAGATTTATGTCAAGACTTAAAATTGCTATAAACGGTTTTGGACGTATAGGAAGAACTGTTTTTAGGCTCATAGAGCAGCATCCCGATATGGAGGTTGTTGCCATAAATGATATTGCAGATGCAAAGACGCTTTCTCACCTCCTTAAATATGACAGCATACACGGTGTTTTGCACAAGGAAATAAGCGCCGGAGAATCTTCCATAGTAATTAACGATAAGGACATCCCTCTTTATTGTAAAAAGGAAATTTCAGAAATTCCTTGGGGAGATACCGCTCCAGATTTTGTAATCGAAAGCACAGGTAAGTTTAAAACTAAAGACGAGCTTCAAAAACACATCGCTGCTGGTGCAGCTCGTGTTATTTTAAGCGTTCCTCCGGTAGACGAAGACATCCCTATGATCGTTATGGGGGTTAATCACACAGAAATTACTAGTACTGATACTATTATCTCTAACGCTTCTTGTACTACTAATAATGCAGCACCTATGGTGCAAATTATAGATGATTTATGCGGTGTAGAGCAGGCTTATATCACTACAATACACTCTTACACAACAGATCAAAGTTTACACGATCAACCCCATAGAGATTTGAGGAGAGCTCGCGCGGCAGGACAAAGTATTGTACCTACTACTACGGGAGCCGCAAAAGCACTTACGAGTATCTTCCCACATCTATCTGACGTAATAGGTGGTTGTGGTATACGTGTACCTGTACCTAATGGATCACTTACAGATATCACTTTTAATGTAAAAAGAGATACCACTATCAAAGAAATTAATGATGCTATGAAGACAGCGGCAAATGGTAGACTTAATGGTATCTTATCATACACAGAAGACCCTATAGTATCTATAGATATAGTGGGCAACACAAGCTCGTGTACTTTTGACGCTCAAATGACATCTGTAATAGGAAAAATGGTAAAAATTATAGGTTGGTACGATAATGAAATGGGATATTCTAGCAGATTAGTTGACTTAATTCTATACATTTCTACAAAATAATTTATCTTGCACAAAGATTTTAGATAAAAACTATGAATGTGAATGTACTCTTAGTACGTTTCTTTTTTGCACTACTCCTTACTTATCCTATGATAAGTGTTGCCCAAAAGAGGGAAACTATTGAGGAAACACTTGTAAATAATAAGATAGACTCGCTTCTTAATAGAGCGGTTATAGCTGTTTCTGAAAGTGATTACACGCAAGCCATAGATATTTTAAACTACTCTCGAGATCTTGCAACAGATATAGGTCATACTAAAAGAGTGGGCTTAACATCAGGAACACTAGCAAAATTATATTTTGAACTTAATGACTACGAGAGTGCAAAAAGAGAAAATAAAAAAGCTCTTAAAGCACAAAAAGAAGCAAATAGTCCTGACCTTTTAGGGCAAAGTTATATTACCGCCACTGAGCTTTCGCTTGTAGATGGAGACCAACGAGAAGCTAATAACAACATCACAAAAGGACTGTCGATACTTGAAGATAGCAGTCGTGATGATTTAAAATCACAACTATATAACTTAAGAGGTACTATATTACAATCAAGCAGCAATCATATAGATGCAATACAAGCATATGACCAAAGTATCACACTCGCATCTCAAGCAAATAATGCATACTTAAAAACACAATCACTTGCTAATAAGTCTGTAAGCCTTGCCACAGTAGGAAGACTAGAGGAAGCGGATGAAACCTTGCTAGAAATAGAGGGCTTTGCAAACGGCAAAGATCTTCCTTACATCACAAATACATTATACAAGACAAAACATCTCATAGCACAAGCTAGAGGAAATTACAAAGAAGCAAATAATTATCTTACGATGTACTATGCATCAAAAGATGACACCGATTTAAGAGCTCCAAGTCAAGTATTGCCTAATGGACCAAATGAGGAACTAGATGCAATGGTTACTCAACTTGAAAAAGATGTGCTTATTGAAAAAGATCGAAACTCAAAAGCAATGCGATTAACACTAGTGCTTAGTATTGCACTGTGTTCTATTCTAGCCTTACTTACATTATCGCTTTATAAAAACAACAATTTAAGGGCAAAAGCAAATGAACTCTTACAGGCAAAAAATGTCGAGCTTGTTATTGCTAGAGATAATGCCGAAAAAGCATCTACAGTAAAAGCACAATTCTTATCTACCATTACTCACGAGCTGCGCACACCTATGTATGCAGTAACAGGCCTCACACACCTACTTTTATCAGAAAACCCTACAGACGAGCAAAAAAAGCATCTTGACTCGCTCAAATTCTCTGGAGAGTACTTACTCTCACTCATAAATAATATACTAGACCTTAATAAACTAGAAGCAAACAAAGTAGAGGTAGAAGAAACGAGCTTTAATCTCAAGAAGCGTATTGAAGATGTACTTTTTGCATTAGGGAAGTCTGCTAGAGATAAAGGTAACAAGTTACACCTAGAAATAGATCAAGATATACCTCTTGAGGTACTAGGAGACCCTCTTATGATATCGCAAATACTTATAAATCTTGTAGGTAATGCTATCAAGTTTACGAGAGATGGTGATGTGTGGATACGCGTTCAAAAAATAGCGCAAGGCGAGGCAGACATAAGATTACATTTTGAGATAGAAGATAATGGTGAAGGAATCTCAAAAAAGAAACAAAAGACCATTTTCCAAAACTTCACTCAAGGTTCTGTAGCAATAAACAGAAAATTTGGGGGTACTGGGTTAGGGCTATCTATTGTAAAAAATCTATTAGACTTACTTAATAGTAAAATATCTCTAGACAGTACGCTAGGAAAAGGAACAACCTTCAAGTTTGACCTTAAATACAATCTAACGCAGGCATTACCTGGTGAAGACAATCCTCATAATATTATTTATGACATTGATTATGTCGCACTAGAAAATCGTCATATTCTTGTGGTAGAAGACAACAAGATTAACCAGATGATTACTCGTAAGATTCTTGAAAAAAACAAGATGACTTGTGATACTGCAGATAATGGTGAGATTGCTGTGGAAAAGGCAAGAACAAAAAAATACGACCTCATCCTTATGGACATCCATATGCCAGGCATAAGCGGTATGGAGGCGACAGAACAAATACGCGAGTTCAATAAAGAAATTCCTATTCTAGCTCTTACTGCTGTTACTATAGATGAAAATATTGACGATTTTTATGCAGTAGGTTTTAATGATATTATACCTAAACCGTATAAGGTCGAAGAGTTCTTCCAGAAAATACACAACGGCCTTAGAAACAGTAAAGTATTAAACTAGTTTTTTAAGCTTTCGCGAAAGCGTAACAGAAACTATTTACTTTACATTATACTCATTTACAAAACCAGTAATGCGTCTATCAAAATTTTCACTACTATTTAAAAATGCCACTTTTATAGGCAAGTAATATAAATGTCTCATTGTAAGTAATGGGCGTAGCCTTACGTAATCCTTTTCTGTGGTGAGGATACAACCTAGTTTTTCTAACTCAACAATCTCTGAAGCAGAAAAATTATGATGATCACCATATGACTTATGATTAAAAGACAAGCCATCGCTTGTTAAGTAATTTACTAGAGGCTCAGGGTTTGCAATACCCGTAACCAGAGTTACATTATGCACTTTTAAACTATGTAACTGCACATTGCCATTTGCTCCATAAACACAATCGTCATAAGCTATTTTTGTAAAAAATACTTCTTGGCCTGCTGTAGTTTTTAGATCTCGTATTATATTTTCTTGCTCAACCTTACCTAGTTGTGAGGGGCACTTTGTAACCACAACCACATCTGCTCTACTTGCACCAGATCTAGGCTCTCTCAAATTACCTGCAGGCAATAAATAATCATTACTATACAAATCACCGTAGGCAGTTAATAAAATAGAGAATCCTGGAGTTACCTTTCTATGCTGGTACGCATCGTCTAGAACTATGACTTCTGGTATATTTTCCTTACCTAGTAACCTTGAGATACCAGCCTGTCTATCTTCACAAACGGCTACTTGAATAGCATCAAATTTTTGAGCAAACTGTAATGGCTCATCTCCTACCTCTGTCGCTAGGCTTGTAGGTAAGACATCTCTATACCCCTTTGTAGTACGTCCATAACCGCGACTCAGCGTTGCAACACGTTTATGTGCTTGCAGCAGCCTTATGACATACTCAGTCATTGGGGATTTACCAGTACCTCCTACGCTTAAATTACCTATACAAATAACGGGCAGGTCATACTTTTTTGAAGATAAAATACCCGCATTAAAGAGTTTATTTCGCGTAAGCGTAATTGCATAGTACACTCCCGCAAAAGGAAATAATAAGAGACGTAGTTTTCTCATAAAACGAAGGTATCATTTTTTATCTTTACGATTATGACAGTACAAGAGGTAAGTAATATATTAAATGAGTGGGCTCCCCTAGCCTATGCCGAAGATTTTGACAACGTAGGTTTGCTTGTGGGTGATTATAACCAGCAGGTGAGCAATATATTAGTCTCTCACGACGCACTAGAAAATGTGGTTGATGAGGCTGTTGCAAAAGATTGTAATCTTATTGTATGTTTTCACCCCATCATATTTTCTGGTTTAAAAAAACTAACGGGTGGCAACTATGTGCAGCGAGTGGTTCAAAAAGCGATAAGAAATGACATCTCCATATTTGCAATTCACACGGCTCTAGACAATGTAGAACACGGGGTGAATTACGGAATGTGCAAGGCTCTAGGACTAGAAAATGCAAAAATACTAAGCCCAAAAAAGAATCATATTTTAAAACTAACTACATATGTTCCTCACAAAAATGCACAAGCACTCTCTGAAGCTTTATTTAACACTGGTGCGGGTAGCATAGGTAATTATGAGGAGTGTAATTTTCAACTAGAAGGGAAAGGGACTTTTAAGGGCAATGACAAGTCTAACCCTGTTATAGGAACGGCTGGTATGCGCCACACAGAAGAAGAAACTCAAATAAATATTACGTTTGAAAAGCACTTACAATCTAAGGTCCTCAAGACACTTTTTACACATCACCCGTATGAGGAAGTGGCCTATGAGATTACACAACTAGAAAACAGACTACAAAATGTGGGAATGGGTATGATAGGTGAGCTTGAGACCGCAATGCCTGAAGGTGATTTTCTTTCTTACACAAAAACTATATTTAAAACGGGAGGTATACGTCATTCTGCACTAAAGGGATCCAGCATAAAGAAAATTGCTGTTTTAGGTGGTAGTGGCGCATTTGCCATAGGTGCAGCAAAGGCTCAAGGAGCAGATGCACTTATCACTGCAGATCTAAAATACCACGACTATTATCAAGCCGAAAATAAGATATTGCTATGTGATGTGGGACATTATGAGAGTGAACGCTTTACGAAAAACTTAATTGCCGACCATCTTACAGAAAAAATTAGTACTTTTGCAATCATTTTATCTGAGGAAAATACCAATCCTATCAACTATTTTTAACGTATGGCAAAGAAGAAAGAAGCAACAGTAGAAGAGAAACTACGCTCGCTTTACGATTTACAACTTATTGACTCACGTGTGGACGAGATCCGCAATGTACGTGGAGAACTTCCTCTGGAAGTAGAAGACCTTGAAGATGAAGTAGCTGGTCTTAACAAGCGCATCGAGAAGTTGGAGAACGACTTAAAACTGGTAGATGACTCTATCAAGGCTAAAAAAATACAAATAGATGACTCTAAAGCAGCTATCAAAAAGTATTCTGAACAGCAAAAGAACGTACGTAACAACCGCGAGTTTAATGCATTAAGCAAAGAGGTAGAGTTTCAAGAACTTGAAATTCAACTTGCAGAAAAAAACATACGCGAGTTTAAAGCTCAAATTGAACAAAAAGGTGAAGTAATTGCTCAGACCAAAGAACGTCTAAGCGAGCGCAAGGAACACCTTAAGCACAAAAAGAGTGAGCTAGACGCTATTCTTTCTGAAACAGAAAAAGAAGAAAAAGCACTTCTAGCAAAAAGCGAAGAGTACGAAAACAACATAGAAGAGCGCCTTGTAAAAGCTTACAAGAGAATACGATCTAGCGTACGTAATGGTCTTGCCATTGTACCTATAGAGCGTGGAGCTTCTGGAGGATCTTATTTTACAATACCACCACAGGTACAAGTAGAGATTGCAGGTCGCAAGAAGATTATTACAGATGAGCATTCTGGTCGTATCCTTATAGATAGCGAACTAGCAAATGAGCAAACTGAAAAAATGAATACACTTTTCAGTAAGCTGTAATCATCTTTTTAAATAATATTTAAAAGCCTTCTCACCAGAAGGCTTTTTTTATGCAACAAGTTTAACCTACTCCCTATACTGTCATTAACATAACCCTAACAATAACGCACCACGTTATAGTATAGCTTTGTAATAAAATTATCGTTATGAAAATTATTGCAGCAATCACAGCTCTTATCACATTATTGAGTTGTAATTATGACACAAAACCTATAGCAGAACCCACTGCTATGCTTGAGCCGGTAGAGGTTGCCACCCAAGACGGGATGCGCAAGGCATACTTTGCAAGCGGCTGCTTTTGGTGTGTAGAAGCTATTTTTGAAAGTGTAAAAGGTGTAGATGAAGCCATAAGTGGTTATAGTGGAGGCACAGAAGACAACCCAACTTACAAGCAAGTAAGCTACGGAAAAACAACACACGCAGAGGCTGTAGAGGTGATTTACGACCCAGAGGTGATAAGCTATCAGCAATTGCTAGATGTCTTTTTTGGATCACAAGACCCTACGACCAAAAATAGACAAGGACCAGATGCTGGACCACAATACAGATCTATTGCTTTTTACCAAAATGAAGAAGAGAAGAAAATTATAGAAAATACCATTACGGAATTAAATGAGTCTACATACGACGGCCGTATTGTAACGCAAGTACTTCCTTTTCAGAAATTCTGGATTGCAGAGGCATACCACCAGGATTATGAAAAGAACAATCCAAACAACCCGTACATTCAAAACATATCTGTGCCTAGGTATCAAAGGTTTGCAGCTAAGTTTCCTGAGTTACTAAAGGATGATGCTCACTAAATTTTTACAGCTTTAATTTCAAAAATTAAAGGATACAAACGGTCTTTACTCACGTAGAGGCCGTTTTCATTTTTTACCAGATCTGGCAACACATCATATGGAGCGCCATCGTGCTCTCGCATATATTGTATCTGTAAGCCAGCCCCTGCTAGGGCAGTCACAACCTCCCCTAGACCGTGATTCCAGCCATATTCTTTACTCACCATCTGGGCATCTTCTTGCGCATATGTACCCTCGTACTCTTCATAAATCACTTCTTCTTGTGCATAACCATAACGCATCTCAGGTTGTGCTTTTGTATAATCAAACATCCAGACTATGGGATGAAATTCTACCATATAAAACTCCCCTCCCACCTCAAGACGATCTGCGATAACTTGCGCCCACGGTTTTAAATCTGGGAGCCAGCCTATCACCCCATAACTTGTAAATACAATATCAAATTTTTCGTGTACGTAGCTATTTGTATCAAGTACATTACAGCACACAAATTTTGCCGATAGATTAAGTTCTTTATTTAGCTTTCGCGAAAGCGTAATCGCCTCATCACTTATATCTACACCCGTACACAGGGCTCCCATCCTTGCCCAGCTCAAGGTATCTTGTCCAAAATGGCACTGCAAATGCAAGAGTGATTTACCAGTAACATCACCTAGTGCATCAAGCTCATATGAGTTAAGCGAACTTTTACCAGACATAAATCCCTTCATATCATAAAAGTCACTCGCTGCGTGTATAGCTACCTTTTTATTCCAAGTTTCTTTATTAGTAGAGAAGTAATTTTGATGGTCTTTTGACATATTCCGTATTTTTGAAATGATGAAAAAGATACTACATTTTAATAAAGAAGCCATTAATGCAATGCCCTCTCGGTACAGAGCAAATTTTATTAATAGCATTACGGGTTTTAAGAGTGCAAACCTTATAGGCACCATCTCTCCAGAGGGAACAGAAAACCTAGCAGTTATAAGTAGTATCACGCACATAGGCAGCAACCCGCCACTACTGAGCTATATCACAAGACCTACTACAGTAGCTAGGCACACGTATAGCAATATAAAAGAAACAGGAGTCTTTACCGTAAATCACATACATAGCAATATCATAAACCAGTCACACCAGACGGCTGCAGCTTATGACAGTGACACATCTGAGTTTAACGCCGTGGGGCTTACCGCAGCATATCGTGATGATTTTAAAGCTCCTTTTGTAAAAGAAGCACACATACAGCTTGCGTGTGAGTACGTAAACGAGTACGAGATTAAAGAAAATGGCACCATACTCGTCATAGGTGCAATTACAAATATTACCATTCCTGAAGAGACTTTATATGAAGATGGCTGGGTGCATTTACAAAAGGCAAACGGCGTAGCTATTAATGGGCTAGACGGATATACTTCTCCTCAAATAATAGACAGATTTACCTACGCAAAGCCAGATAAAAAAGCGACATCTATTTTAGACAAATAGAAGTAACTAGGCTGTATAGAGTATCTTTGTTACGCTTTCGCGAAAGCATAAAAATTCACATTATGAAACTATCAAGCATTCCTAAAATAAAACACACAGAAGCAAATAACTTCTTCTTACTCTGCGGCCCTTGTGCTATTGAGGGAGAAGATATGGCTATGCGCATTGCCGAAAAGGTGGTAACCATTACAGATAAGCTATCTATTCCTTACGTTTTTAAAGGAAGTTTTAGAAAAGCAAACCGTAGTCGCATAGACAGTTTTACGGGCATAGGTGATGAGAAGGCTCTTGAGATACTCGCAAAGGTTTCTTCGGCATTTGATATTCCTACGGTAACAGACATTCACGAAAGCTCTGATGCTGCACTCGCTGCACAGTATGTAGATGTACTTCAGATCCCTGCTTTTTTAGTTCGCCAGACATCGCTAGTCGTTGCGGCGGCAGAAACAGGCAAAGTGGTAAACCTCAAGAAAGGGCAGTTTATGTCACCAGAGGCAATGCAGCACGCTGTGCGCAAGGTACACGATAGTGGTAATGAAAATGCCTGGATTACAGATAGAGGCACAATGTTTGGCTATCAAGATATGATTGTAGACTTTAGAGGAATCCCTACGATGCGCTCATTTGCTCCTACCGTGCTAGATGTGACACACTCACTACAGCAACCTAACCAGTCTAGTGGTGTTACGGGAGGAAGACCAGATATGATAGAAACTATTGCCAGAGCAGGTATTGTAAATAATGTAGACGGATTATTTATAGAAACTCATTTTGACCCGGCAAATGCAAAGAGTGATGGGGCAAATATGCTTGATCTCGCTCACCTAGAGCGACTACTTTCTAACCTTGTAGCGATTAGAAAAACAATCACGAGCTTATAATTATAAGACACAAATTTAGATTGCTATAGACAATAAAGGGCACGTATCTTGCTTAACAAATATTTCGCAACTACATCTACTCCTTTTTTGTAACTTCGTTTCATATGTTAAAACAACAGCTCAATTTTAAACTTTCTCAAAAGCTATCTCCACAGCAAATACAGCTTATGAAGCTTATCCAGCTTCCTACGCAAGCGTTTGAGCAAAAGATAAAGCAAGAGCTAGAAGAAAACCCTGCCCTAGATAGCGGTAAAGAAGAGGTTCAAGATGACTTTGAAGAGTTTGACAACACAGATGATTTTGACGAAGCACCAGAGGTAGAAATTAATGTAGATGACTATCTCAGTGATGATGAGATACCAGAGTATCGCCTAAGCGCAAATAATTACAGTGCAGATGACGAGGATAAACAAGTACCCTATGCCTCAGGAACATCTTTTAACCAATACCTAAAAACCCAACTCAACACGATGCGTATCTCACCAGAGGAGCGTAGCGTTGCAGAGTTTATTATAGGCTCACTAGATGAAGCTGGATATTTAAGGCGTCCCATATTAGATCTGATGGATGACCTAGCATTTACCCAAAACATCTACACCACAGAAGAGACTATAGAGAAAATGCTTTTTAAAGTACAAGATCTTGATCCTGCGGGCGTAGGAGCGCGCAATCTTCAAGAGTGCCTTGTACTACAACTAGACAGAAAAACTCCTACAAAGTCTATCTCACTGGCTATAGAAATACTTGAGAAGTCTTTTGACCATTTTAGCAAGAAGCATTACAAAAAGTTAATGGCTAAGTTCCATATCACAGAAGAAGAACTTAAAGACGCCATACACGAGATAGAACACCTTAACCCGAGACCAGGCGGATCTTACTCGAGCAATACAAAAATAGTAGAGCACGTAGTACCAGATTTTACCATAAGAATTGTAGACGGAGAACTTGAACTATCACTTAATGGCCGCAATGCTCCAGAGCTTAAAATCTCTAGAAATTATAGTAATATGCTTAAAGGGTATAAAGAGTCTAAAGAGCGCACAAAAGCACAAAAAGATGCTGTGCTTTTTATAAAACAAAAACTTGATGCCGCAAAGTGGTTTATAGAAGCCATTATACAACGCCAGCAGACCTTATTTGTCACGATGAGCTCTATAATGAACTACCAGAAAAAATACTTTTTGACTGGTGATGAGCGCAATCTACGCCCTATGATTCTTAAAGATATAGCTACAGAAATAGGTATGGATGTCTCTACAGTATCACGTGTAGCAAACAGTAAGTATGTAGACACACCTTACGGAACTAAACTCATTAAAAACTTCTTTTCTGAAAGTATGACTAATGATCAAGGTGAAGAAGTATCTACACGTGAGATTAAAAAAATACTTGAAACGGTTATCGAAGAGGAAGATAAGCGCAAGCCACTCACAGATGACAAGCTTGCCGGCATTCTTAAAGAAAAAGGATATCCTATAGCCCGCAGAACGGTTGCCAAATATAGAGAACAGCTAGAACTGCCAGTAGCACGACTTCGAAAGCAAATTTAATGAAGTTTTTCATACGTAGCTTTTCGTATATTTTTCACCCACTTTTTATGCCATTAGTAGGTGTGTTACTTTACTTCTATATTTCACCTAGATATTTCAATCCTGAATTTTTATACTCAAAAGTTTTTGCCACAGTCATTATGACTACTGTCATTCCTATTTTGAGTTATTTTATGCTTAAAAATCTGCAACTGGTAACAAGCATACATCTCTCTAATGTAAAAGAACGCAGGTGGCCTCTTTTATTACAAATGCTCTTTACATTTATTCTTATTAGGCTCATTTTTGATGGATATGAGATTCCCGAACTATATTTCTTTTTTGTAGGGATACTTGCGGCTAGCACCGGTGCATTTTTAATAGCGCTCTTCAAATTTAAAGCGAGTTTACATATGATCGCTCTCTCTGGTGTGCTATTCTTTATAATAGGTCTTAGTTTACACTTTGGCAAAAATCTATTACCACTCATAGCAGCATTTATTTTTGCGTGTGGAGCCACGGCAACATCTAGATTAGATATGCGCGCACATACCCCAGCAGAGCTTGTAGTAGGGTTTATTGTAGGTGCAGTATCACAATTTATGGTCTATAGTTACTGGATATAGAAAATGACGCTTTCGCGAAAGCGTAACATTATAAAAAGTAAAAAACTAACCCTAGACGGATCACTTGAATGCCTACCTCTTCTGTATTGAGTAATGCATTATCATTAAAAAGGGTATTTAAACCGTAATATCCTTGAAAATTAAACGCACCATACCCAAAAGAAAAAGAGGGGCCATATTGAAACTTATTTATTTCTGGTATATCTGTGCTTGTAATATCTAATACATCGTCTTGATAGGTTGTGTTAAATCTAACTATATACCCGAGTTTCATACCTACGTGTATACGCCAAAAGCTATATTTTGTAGCCGTAGATGTTCTCCACCTATACTCAATAGGCATTTCTAATGTGTAGCTAGTAAACCTATTTGTAACATTCTCTACACTCTCATCTACTATTTCAAAAGTTGAAGTAGTGCCTTCTTGATCAGAAATAAATAGGTTTTGATTATAGGTATCTAATGCCATCCCGAAACCGATACCTATCGCTTTATTACGCCTTTTATTAATAGGAAAATCCCTAATAAATCCACCTTGTATACCAGCGCTGAGACCATTTTGCTCAAAACTAGAAGGCTTATTACTTAATAAGTTAAAAGTTATACCTATGTACACTTGATCTTCTCTATATAAAGAATCTACGACCGGGGTATCTAGCATATCAACATCTTGTGCAAGTGTCGCAATGGTACTTAAACCTATAAAGATGTAAAGAAGAAATTTCAAGAGAATCATTTGTTGCAAATATAACAGAATTGCCGCTGGCAATATTGCATAAAAAAACACCTTAAGTTACCTCAAGGTGTTTTTTTACTAATTTAACTATCGACTACTGACTTACAGCGTCTTCAGTTTGAGTAGTGATGTAAATCACTTTTAACATATTAGCTTGTCTTAATTCTTGCTTTACGTCATACACAAGACCAGAGTTAGTTTCCTTATCTACTTTAAAGGCTACCATTACTCTATCTTTAAGCTCATCTCTAAGCTTCTCACGTTCTTCAAGAATAGCAGGCTGTACTTCGTTTATATTTACGAATTTGTCTCCTATTTGAATTTTACCTTCTGTACCGAACTGCTTATAACCCTCTCCAGGTTTCCCTCCAAAGATGTATACACTTCTGTCCTTCTGTAGCTTCTCAGTTTGATCTGCTGCTGGTAAAATCTGCGCCACTTTTACGTCATTTTTACGTAAAACTGTTGCCACCATAAAGAAGAATAATAACATAAATACGATATCTGGTAGGGAAGCCGTGTTTACCGCCGGCACTTCTTTGGCTCCACCTTTTCTAAATTTTGACATAATACTTTTATTTTATGATTCTACTTATGATTGAGGATCTATCTCAGAAAGTTTCTGAGGGTACATTTTCTTGATAACATCAAGTTTTTCTTTTGCACTCTCTTCGTTTCCTTTATAAACTCCTTCGTCTATAGCTTTCTTTACTTCTGTAAACTTCCAGCCATATAGACGTTGTGACTCTCTATCACGTAAGAAATTGTATGCTCCTACAAGCTCGTTTTGCACTGTAATATATGTCTCGTAAGAAGTCTCACGATCATTTTTTACAGTTACAATAGCCTTGTCTGGAAAGTCTGACGAACTAGGGTCACGCTCTCCTTGACAGTAATCACAATACCCTTCTTGCCCCTTTGGCACTCCTCCATTATCTAAGAAGGCGATAGCTGCCTCTTGAAGATCTTTCATCTCCATAGGCTTATCTTCTACCAAGAGTTCATCGTTTTTATTTACGATAACTACAAAAAGGTTTTTTTCTTTAATGATAGGAGGCTCCACATTTTCAGGCTGCTCTGGCGGTAGCGCTCTTACTAGACCTCTATCTTTCTCAATGGTAGTTGTTACCAAGAAGAAGATAAGTAGTAAGAATGCGATGTCTGCCATAGACCCTGCATTAATTTCTGGTGCATTTCTCCTAGCCATAATTATTTATTTACAAGTTTCTTAGCTCCTGACACTAGCATAAGTATAATTGCAATTGCTGCAAGAATAAAGAATGCATTGATACCAGCACTTACCCACTGTGAACCACTAGCAGAAAGAACTTCTCCGTCTTTCATTGGCACTTCTTCTGCTCCGCTTGCAGCGAAATAAGAAATTGCAACAATAAGTAAGAAAGCTCCTGCTCCTACAAGTGTATTTTTTGCATTACCCGAGAATAGACCTTTGAGAACAAAGATTACTACGAGTACTAAAGCGATACCAATTACCACCCACGCAAGGAGGATCATAATATCAACAAGGTTCTGTGAATCACCACCTACGATGGCATCATTGTTTGCCCATACCATACCTGCAACAACTAATGCTGCAATACCTACGATAGCTACAATGAATTTTAAAATTTTATGTAATCCCATAATATGTATGAATTTTTAAGATTACTATATATTACTTCTTGTAACGTACAAGCATATCCATCAATGTGATAGATGCATCTTCCATATCGTTTACGATACTGTCAATTTTTGCAATAATATAGTTATAGAATATTTGAAGAATAATAGCCACAATCAGTCCAAATACTGTTGTAAGAAGTGCTACTTTAATACCTCCGGCAACAAGTGCAGGGTTCATATCTCCAGCTGCTTCAATTTTATCAAAGGCTTGAATCATCCCGATTACCGTACCCATAAACCCAAGCATAGGTGCAAGAGCGATAAATAATGATACCCAAGATACGTTTTTCTCAAGTTGTCCCATTTGAACACCTCCGTAAGCTACTACAGCTTTTTCTGCAGAGTCAAGACCTTCGTCTACTCTATCAAGACCTTGGTAGTATATAGATGCTACTGGCCCTTTTGTGTTACGACATACCTCTTTTGCTGCTTCTATTCCACCACTGTTAAGTGCATCTTCTACTTCTTGCTGAAGTTTCTTTGTGTTAGTAGAGGCTAAGTTTAAATATATAATACGCTCAATTGCAATTGCAAGACCTAATATTAAACATAAAAGTACAATTCCCATAAATCCAGGGCCTCCTTCTATAAATCGTTTTTTCAAATCTTGTGTAAAAGAAAGTTCCTCTGCTGCTGTGTCATCTTGAAAAGAAGAACCAGCATCTACATTTGCAACTATTTGTTGAATCTGTACTGGAAGTGTTGTTTGTGCGTTGCTTGCGTTAGCGGTAAATGTGCTTAACACTACTACAGCGGCAACTGCCATGATAGAGAATAATTTTTTCATTGCTCTTGATCTTAAAGTTTAAATTAGTAAAGGGTTAAATATAGTAATTAATTAGATTATGTGTAACAAATATAAAAAAGCATCGTCTTATTTTATTTACAATTAATTTAGTATGTAATTACTAAATCATACAGTGAATGTGTAAAACAGATACCAAATATTTACTTCACAAAGTTTAGTACAAGTAATAACCCAAGTATATTACTCGTAGAATCAGCAAGTATAGCAAAGTAAAAGGGGAATATTAGCATAGCAAGCTATTTTTTTACTAGAAGCAATCAACATTTTAACAAACGCCAGTTGTATTGCTTTATTAATTAACAGTTTAGTAATATGTTAATGGTGATAACTAATCAACCTAACTCCTACACCACTCCAAAACAAAGAAACCCTGTTAGACAATTCTGTTAAAATATTATAGAGCTAAGGTTCAACACCAAAGACTTCAACCGGGGGTATTTTAAATGTTATAATACAATTACAACATTGCTACATATTAAGGTAATGCAATTGCACTATGATCGTTAGACAGCCCACCTCTAACAAAGTAATTTAAAACTTAGGAAAATGTAAGTGCCTTTAACGACGAATTTGGTTAAGCTAGCCTGTTTTGAGTTGCAAGTTAAATTTTTTTTATGCCCCTTTTTATGCCCCTCAAATCAAGAACCCCTATAACCAATGGGGTTCAAGAGGTTATCGCAGAAAGGAAGGGATTCGAACCCTCGATACGTTTCCGTATACACGCTTTCCAAGCGTGCGCCTTAAGCCACTCGGCCACCTTTCTATTATTAATTTTCGCGAAAGCGTACTAAAAACAATCGCTATATATTAAGGAGTGCGAATTAACAAAAAAACCTCGGGGCACTCAAGGTTTAACTCATAATTATGACATCTCCCCACGCAGTGATGTTTCAAAAACTGTTTTGAAAACTTTTGGCCCTAAATTTTGTCCTAAGAGGTACATCATTTTTGCTATTGCGGCTTCAGAGGTGATATCGCCTCCATTAATAACTCCCATTTTTTTAAGGGCGACGCTGGTTTCATAATTACCCATATGAACACTGCCTGAGATACATTGTGTCACATTTACTAAAGGCACCCCCCTCTTTATAGTTGCCTTAAGTGCATCTATAAACCACTGCTCTGTGGTAGTATTACCGGCTCCAAAAGTTTCTAACACCACACCTCGCACGCAAGGCACATTAAGCATTGCTTCTACAAGGCACTGCGAGATACCTGGATATATCTTAAGCAGCAAGACTTCTGTAACTAGTTTTTTATGAACCTTGAGTTGCTTTTTATTAGGTTTCCAGAGAGCGTCTTCATTAATTGTGAGATGCACACCTGAGGTTAAAAGCTCCGGATGGTTAGGCGAAGTGAAGGCCTCAAAATTTTCTGCACTTATTTTTGATGTACGGTTTGCCCTGTAAAGCTTATACTCAAAATACAAACATACTTCGGTTATGAGTGGCCTATTCCTTTTTCTTAAGGCAGCTACCTGTACGGCTGTTATAAGATTCTCTTTTGCATCTGTGCGTAAGTCACCTATAGGCAACTGCGAACCTGTAAATACAACGGGTTTACTTAAATTCTCTAGCATAAAACTCACTGCAGACGCGCTATAACTCATCGTGTCACTCCCGTGCAAGACTACAAAGCCATCATATGCATCATAACCTTGCTCTATAAAATCACATAATTGATTCCAGTATGCAGGATTCATATTAGACGAGTCTATTACGGTCTCAAAAGAGGCGGTGCTTATCTCACAATCCAGTAACCGTAGCTCTGGTATTTTATCTAGTAGCTCATCAAAATCAAAGGCTTTGAGCGCTCCCGTCTCATAGTCTTTAATCATACCTATGGTACCACCAGTGTATATTAAAAGGATTTTTGCTTTACTCATAACTTTTCGGCTTGCAATACGGGGTTTGCGTACATTAATAAGAAGCTGTCTACTTCCATTTGCTTAGACAAATCAACACGTACTTCTAGCCTACGCTCGAAATGACGCAGTTCCTTAGTATCATATTTGTCCTTATACTTATCTATTTTATGATAAAGATCATAAGCGATGTAGTTTGTAGGCCAGAGCTTATAATTCTTCCAGATTACTTTATCTAACTCACTAGCTAAGGCTTGTAACTTCTCATTGTCACTATCATATTTGTCTTCAATATCATCATATACCTTTTCTGGCAACGGTGATGCGGCTATGTGAATGTTACGTTTATTGCCTAGCGCTCCTTTAAGTATGCTATTAAAATCTTCATTTGCGGTTTTTATGTAAGGTAGGTTCTCTCTTTTGGCAACAATTTCTGGCACTTTTAATATATCTGTAGGATCATACTCATAAGATATTGCCACACCTATGACGCTCAACTCTCGCAGGTAAGTCATAAGCGGTGTCTTACCACGAGCCATCGTAATCATTTTAAGAACACCCTGCTGCGTTTTATCAAGACCATCTTTTGTTCTTCCCTCTCGCTGTGCTACCCATACAGATCTATTAGACTGTAGTAAAAATTTAATATAATTAGAAAGCAGCTTAGAACTCATAAGCAACTCCCTAGGCGACTGATCTCTTAAGACTAAAAAGTTTCTATTAAGTTTAGACAACTCCATTAAGAAATCTTTTTGCACCAGATTATCACCTATAGCAGAGGCTGTGGTGATAAGTTTATGATCTATAAGCGTCATATTGAGTAATGACGTATCTAAGACAATATCACGATGATTTGATAAATAGAGGTAAGATTGCTTTCGCGAAAGCGCACTAAAACCACTTTGACTAAACCCTTCTGAGCTTTTGTCAAGTAGGTTACTCACAGACTTATAAATCACCTTCTCTTGAAAATCTGCAATAGAGTGACACGTTTTAAGCACTTCTAGAATTTGCTCTTGCGAGAAATCTGGAAATGTAAATTGTAATAACACTCTAAACATAGGGTGTCTGGCTGCTCTTAAAAGTGCCTCATTAACCTCCTGGTCGTGGTATGGGCGTATGTGATCGTATCTGTTCAATTTAGTTTGGATTGGTCCCCACAAAAGAACAAAATATTTTATGCCTGAGTTACCTATTTACAATAAGATACTATGCGTGCTTTGTAAAAAAAATGTTATCTGCATTTTTACTGGTAATAGCAGCAATCTCGTCTAGCGGTTTTTGATAAATAGTCGCTAGCTTTTCTGCCACGAGCACTAAGTAGCTACTCTCATTTCTCTTACCGCGATATGGTACGGGACTTAAGTAAGGAGCGTCTGTCTCTAGCACTATATGCTCCAGCGGTATTTCTGCAAGAAACTGATCTATCTTACCATTTTTAAAGGTCGCTACACCTCCTATACCCAACTTCATATTGTAGCTTATCGCTTTTTCGGCTTGTTCTTTTGTGCCCGTAAAACAATGAAAAATCCCAAAAAGATCATCACCCTTCTCACATTCCAATATTTCAAAAACCTCGTCAAAAGCCTCACGACAGTGTATCACTATGGGTTTTTTATATTTTTTTGCTAGTTGGATCTGTCTAGTAAATGCATCTTGTTGTATCGCTAGAGTAGACTTATCCCAGTACAAATCAATCCCTATCTCCCCTACCGCATAAAAGTCACGTGTTGCAAACTGCGCTTCTATGTGAGCAAGTTCTTCTTCATAGTTTTCTTTTACGTGAGTGGGATGTAATCCCATCATAAGGTACACGGCATCTGGATGTGCCTTTTCTAGCGCATACATACGCTCTGTATATGCCGAGTCTATTGCTGGTATAAAAAAACGAGTCACGCCAGCATCTATGGCGCGCTGTATCATCTCTGCTTGATCTTCGTCAAAAGACTCACTGTATAAATGGGTATGTGTATCTGTAAAAGTCATAGATGACAAAAGTACTTTGCCACGAGAAGGAAGTAAAATGATTTTGCCTCTTTTTTCAAAAATCATTTAGTTGCCACGCGGTGTACAAACGATTGTATTATTTTTGATAGAAATCACATACCATATGCCCTCACTACGCCAGTTTTTATTATCAAAAGGTTATTGCCGCTCACGGCTGTTTCCTACCGTAACAAATCACCTCGAGATGAAGGCAAAAATTAATGGTGTAGAAGGGTCTTTTATACTAGATACTGGCGCCTCTAGTTCTTGTATAGATTTTAGCCACGCAGATCTTTTTGGCTTATTACAAGAAGATAGTGAGGTACTAGCTGCAGGCGCGGGAGCAACAGGTATGGAGACCAAACTCTCTCGCAATAATTTCTTAAAAATCCAAAAGTGGCAGTATAAAAAACTTGATATCGTTCTCTTTGACATGTCACACGTAAATACCGCATTAATCGCTCACAATGCATCACCTGTACACGGTATTCTGGGTGCAGATGTTTTAAACGCAGGCAAAGGCATTATAGATTATCAATACAATTGTTTATACCTCAAATAGGAGATAAGTGTGAGATGGTTTTTTTACGCTTTCGCGAAAGCGTAATTATCTCCACAACAAAGCTCCTATATTTTTCATAATTGTTCCTTAAGATTGGGTTAAAGACAGTTAGTTAAGCGGGTTTATTTAACATATTTGTAAAAAACCAACTCATATGGCTATTCTAGGTTCTATCATAAAAGGTGCAATTGATCTTAAAGACACACTCACCACCAGCTCAAACCCAGTTGAAGAGCAAGAGAACGTGTTACGTACAATGCTCGACACAGCAAAGGATACATCCTTTGGCATCTATTACGGCTTTTCAAAAATTCTAGAAGAAGATAATGTGGGCGAGGCTTACAAAAAAGCAATACCCTACCACGACTATAATCAAATGAATGATATGTGGTGGAAACGCATCAAGGAAGGCCTAGAAAATATCACCTGGCCTGGTAAGCCCCATTATTTTGCATTATCAAGTGGGACTACAGGTAAAACTAGTAAACGCATACCTGTAACCGAAGATATGGTAGCAGCTATAAGAACGACTAGTATCGCACAAGTATCTGCGCTGGCACATTATGACTTACCTACAGACTTTTTTGACAAAGAGGTTATGGCACTAGGAAGCTCTACAGACCTCGCCGAAAATGACGAGTTTCTTGAGGGAGAAATAAGCGGTATCACAGCTAGCAATATCCCCTTCTGGTTTAAAGGTTTTTATAAACCTGGAGAAGAAATAGCAAAAATAGACAACTGGGATGAGCGTGTTAAAACCATCGCAGAAAATGCAAAGTCTTGGGATATAGGAGCCTTAAGCGGCATCCCATCTTGGATGGAGCTTATGCTCAAAGAAGTAATAGCCTACCATAATGTAGATAATATACACGACATCTGGCCTAACCTGCAGGTCTTTACTAGCGGAGGTGTAGCTTTTCAACCCTATGAAAAAAGTTTTAGACAGTTACTAGGTCGAGACATTACCATTATAGACACCTACCTAGCTTCAGAAGGTTTTATGGCGTACCAGAGCAGACCAGAAACCGAGTCTATGAAGCTCAGCACAGATGCCGGCGTCTATTTTGAATTTGTACCATTTAAACCTGAATATATTAATGAAGATGGCTCGCTCTCACAAGATGCACCTGCTCTTACACTTAACGAAGTAGAGACGGGAGTAGACTATGTACTTATCATAAGTACTGTCTCTGGTGCGTGGAGATATCTCATAGGCGACACCATAGCATTTACAGATGTGGAGAGAGCCGAAATTAAAATCACCGGACGAACGAAATTCTTTCTTAACGTTGTAGGCTCACAACTTTCTGTAAATAAAATGGAAGATGCTCTAAGAGATTTAGAAGAAAAGTTTGACATTAAAATACCGGAGTTTACACTGAGTGCAAAAAAAATAGATGGTGAGTTTTACCACTGCTGGTATTTAGGAACAACAGCCACCACTAGCGAGACAGATCTTGCTCAGGCTCTTGATGAATCTCTTAAAAATGCCAATAAAAACTATGGTGTAGCCAGAGGCAAATCCCTAAAAGGTGTAAAGGTGACTACTATAGACCCAAATGTCTTTCACGAGTGGAGTGGCGCAAATAAGAAAAAAGGTGGCCAGGTAAAGATGGAGAAAGTAATGGGAGAAGAAAAGTTTGCCCAGTTTGAAGCTTTTATAAATGAGCAATAAATCCCAATTATAACTTAATTGTTTTCAAGCAGGTGCATCACCTCCTCTGGCGACATATATAAACTACGCAAACGTTGCTTATACTTCTCAGAGATATGAGCGTGATCTAGTATAAAATTCTTTGTTTTTAAAATATATGACCCCATACCGTGGGTAATTGCATACACATCTGCGGTGCGCTCTACTTCTTTTATATGTGCACCAGAGTATAAATATTTAGCACCAAAAACCAGCATCCCAAAGGCAGAGCGCTCCCTATAATCCATCACGTGACCCAGCTCGTGACCTAGCCACCCTATTACGACATCGCTGGGCACTTCAGAAAAGTTAAGCTCTTCTTGATCTATTTGTATCTTTCTTGAGATTAAAATAATGTAAGATCTATTTTTTCTAGATTTAAAAAAGCTTGCCCACCTAGGCTGTGCCTGCATAGTAGACTTTCTTATATTGTTCTTAAATTGAAAAGTAATATCTGCATCCCACAATTCTGGATAGTGCTCTAAGGCAATAATTGCCTCATCATAAATTTCTTTTGGGATCTGCTTGTTTTCTAGATTGAGCATTCCATCTTCTAGCGCTACTTCTACTTTTTCTTCCATATATTTAAGATACAATTTATCACTTTGTACTGCTGTTAAGACCATACTAAAGTTAGTTATGGTTATCAAAAAGCAATGTGTATCTTCATAGCTCAATCTTTCACAATGAAAAACTATACGCTTATTGCTATTTTATTTTGTTGCGCTTTCGCGAAAGCGTACTCACAACAATTATCTGGACCAGAGCTCGTGGCAAAATCTATAGCCTACCACGACCCAAATAGCAACTGGGCGACCTTTTCTGGAGAGTTTACACTCGTACTTGATATGCCAGATAAACCAGATCGCAAAAGTGTAATTACACTAGATTTACCCAGAGAGTACTTTAATGTAACTACAACACAAGATGGCAAAACAAGTTTTAGAGAACTTCTAGGCACTGCTTGCAAATACACAAACGAAGCTGGAGAGGTCATAACAAGTACCACTGCAGATGAGGATTGTGAACGCACAGTAATGTTCAGAAATTATTACTCATACCTCTACGGTTTACCTATGAAGCTCACAGATAAGGGAACTATTATCGAGAAGGATGTTAAAAAGCACACCTTCAAAGGAAAAGAATATCTAGTAGCACGTGTGCGCTATGACAAAAATGTAGGCACAGATGTGTGGCAGTTTTATTTTGACCCAGAGACGTATGCAATGGAGGTATATCAATTTTTTAAAGGTGATGATGAGACTACTGGTGAGTACATACTCCTTACTGGTCTTGCCACTATAGGATGCATAAAAATGCCTAAAGACCGAGCTTGGTATTACAATAAAAATGATGGCTATCTAGGTACAGATAAAATCAAGGTAAACTAAGCTAGTTATGCTCCACTGTAAATGTAGCTTGCTTATAGTTACTCATACTATAGTACTCTTTATGTAGAGAAGCTGCAAATTGTTTTATGTCCTTATAATTTTTATAATCTGGATGCAAGGCGTCGTTAAAATCTTCATCTGTTATAAGTAATGCGATATACCAGGTATCACCATAATCCCTAAAAGGATCATCATTAAAGACGGGCGGTGCACCATTTTCTTCAAGCAACTTATTTGCTAGTGGTCTCAATAAATTGACCGTTTGCGTTTTCTTTCCCACTTCATAAAATGAGACATAGTAGGCTTTGTTACTTATAAGTACGCGCACATTATCTTCTACATAGTTATGATTGAGATCATATTTAGTATTTACATATGCATAAAACTCATTTACATCCTTAGGGTCTGTAAATAGATATGAATATCTATTGGGTAGTTTTCTATTAAACTTTTTTGCTTTTTTAACCTTACCCTCACTCAGGTTAGGCGCCACTGCTACAGGAAAGCAAGATTGCAATAAAAAGGCACAACAAAACGCTAGTAATATTCTCATAAGGAGTGTTTTGTGTCTTGCATCAAACAACATACCAAACACTTAAAAATAAATCAAGTATGTATAACCACAAAAACCCTTACCGCATTGCGGTAAGGGTTTTATATAATGAAATAGCAATTATCTTAGTTGCTTATGCCTCAAAAGGCACTACAGAAACGTAAGATTTATTGTCTCTTTTCTTTTGGAATTTTACAACACCATCCACTTTTGCGTGAAGTGTGTGATCTTTTCCTCCGTACACGTTTTCACCTGGGTGATGCGTGTTACCTCTTTGACGTACGATGATGTTCCCTGCGATTGCAGCCTGTCCTCCAAAAATCTTAACACCTAAGCGTTTCGATTCTGATTCACGACCGTTTTTAGAACTACCAACTCCTTTTTTGTGAGCCATCTTGTTTCGGTTTTATAAGTTATACTTGATGGTATTGCAATTATGCTTTACCACCGTCTAATTCGTCTTGCCATTTTTTAAGCTCATCCCACTTACCATCTGCAGCCATTTGTGCTTGTGCTGGCCAAGTGTCTGTTACGTGGTTTCCACGTACACCTGCGATGATTTCAGAAATCTTAGCAGCGTCAGTTTTTGCAAGTTTTGCAAATGTATCAATACCAGCTTCAACAAGAGTTGATGCGATTTTTGGTCCGATACCTTCCACTTTTTTAAGATCGTCAGCTTTGGCAGCTTTTTTAGGAGCAGCCTTTTTTGCTTCTGCCTTTGGTGCAGCTTCCATTGCAGGAGCAGCAGCTTTAGGTTCACCTTTTGCTTCTTTTTTTGGAGCAGCTTTCTTAGCTCCAGAAGTAGCGATACTTTCAATTACGATTTCAGTAAGTGACTGGCGGTGTCCGTTCTTAACACGGTATCCTTTACGTCTCTTCTTTTTGAAAACGATTACTTTGTCACCTTTAAGGTGTCTTAAGACTTTAGCTCCTACTAGAGCTCCGTCTATAGCTGGGGCGCCTAAAGTGATGTTAGATCCGTCTCCTACTAAAAGTACTTTGTCGAAATCGACTTTTTTTCCTTCTTCAGTAGATAGGCGGTTAACAAAGACTTTTTGGTCTTTTGCAACTTTAAATTGCTGCCCTGCTATCTCTACAATTGCGTACATAGCGATTAATTAAATATTGTTATTACACTAATAAAAGCCTAAACCTCTCAGTTTAAGCGGGTGCAAATATACTATTTATCTTGTGATTTACAATCGCTAATTGTGTTTTTTTTGCCTTTAATTAAAACTAAGAAAACCGCCAGATGGCGGTTTTCTTAGTTTCCTTTTTCTAAATGAAGACTATCTAATAACCGGTCCTCTCTCTCGTAATACCTTCTTTGTTCCCTCCGTATTCCAGCTAGGTTTAAAAAGCTGCATAAAACAAAGTGATAAACATATAGCGGTAGAAAACCCTCCTATTGCAACTGTAAATATTACAGAGCCTATACTTGTATTATACGTCTTCTCCCAAGGTCCTATAAGACCGTCTAGAAAATCTGGGTTTATATTACCTGCATATAGTGCAAAGAATGCCGTAAATAATATTGTAGCAATAAATCCAGATACCACTCCATTAGTAAGTCCGTCTGTGTAGCTAAAAGCAGATCCGTTTTTAATCTTTGTGTACTTAATCACCTCATAAATTCCAAAACCTACAATCACGCCATTAAAGAGCGAGAACATAACGTTAGTATGAAGGTCAAATAATGCGAGTACTAAAAAATATGCGATGAGCCCGCCTGCCATTGCGATGGCAAAACGTATGGGCATTGTGAATTTTGACATAATGTTTATCTTTTTTCTTTTAAAGATAAACAAAATATTGAGTAAAAATCATAAGTGACTGTTAAATAACGTTTTAACAACCCATTAAGAAACTCTTAACTTACTGAAGATGTCCCATATAACCACTCCCGCACTTACAGAAATATTAAGAGAATGCTTAGTACCCACCTGAGGAATCTCAAGTACCGTATCACTTAAAGATACAATCTCTTGCTGTACCCCTTTTACTTCATTACCAAAAACAACAGCATACTTCTCGCCTTTTACAGGAGTAAACTTATCTAGCATTACTGCATCTTCTGCTTGCTCTATAGCACAAAGCTTCACACCTTGTTCTTTTAATTTTTGAGAAAGCGCGATTGAGTCTTCTACATACTCCCAGGCTACAGCATCTGTTGCTCCAAGCGCTGTTTTTTGAATATCACGATGCGGCGGTGTAGCAGTGATACCACACAGATACACTTTTTCAACCAGGAAAGCATCTGCCGTACGAAAAACCGAGCCTACATTATTAAGACTACGTATGTTATCTAGCACGATAATAAGTGGCGTTTTTTCTGCCTCCTTAAAATCTGCAACCGTTTTTCTGTTGAGTTCGCTATTCTTAAGCTTTCTATTATTCACGATGATAAAATATCTAGTATGAAGATTGTGTAAAAGATGGTGATTTACGCTTTCGCGAAAGCGTACTTATATTACTTCTGGTTATACCCAAAACGCTTGAGCTGGCGCTCGCTGCTTCTCCAGTTCTTATTTACTTTTACATAAAGCTCAAGGTGCACCTGCTTACCAAAGAATTTTTCTAAATCCTTACGAGCCTCTACTCCCACTCGCTTAAGTGCAGTTCCTTTATGACCTATAATGATACCCTTCTGGCTATCACGCTCTACCATAATCACAGAGCGCATACGTATGATCTCATCTTCTTCAAAAAAGTCTTCTGTATCTATCTCTACAGCATAAGGAATTTCTTTCTTGTAGTGCATCAAGATTTTCTCACGTATGATCTCATTCACAAAAAAGCGCTCTGGCTTATCTGTAAGTTGGTCCTTTGGGTAAAATGCTGGAGACTCTGGTAGTAGCTCTATAATTCTATTAAACACTTGTGGCACACCAAAGTTTTCAAGTGCAGAGATGGCAAAGACCTCAGCATTTGGCACTTTTTCTGACCACAGTTTTAACGCCTCGCCTAGGACCTCTTCATTACCCTTGTCTATTTTATTAATGAGTAATAAAACGGGAATTTTTGCACCACGTATTTTATTAAAAAACGCTTCGTCTTTGAGCTCCTTTTCTCCTAGCTCAACTATGTAAAGTAGCACATCTGCATCTTCAAAGGCGCTTTTTACAAAGTCCATCATAGAGGCCTGTAGCTCGTATGCCGGCTTTATAATGCCTGGCGTGTCGCTCAAAATCATCTGGAAGTCTTCTCCGTTTACAATACCTAGTATACGGTGACGTGTAGTTTGTGCTTTTGAGGTAATAATACTTAGGCGCTCACCCACAAAGGCATTCATAAGCGTACTTTTACCCACATTTGGGTTTCCTATAATATTTACAAATCCGGCTTTGTGCGACATAGTGTTTATTTTAGGCAAAGATACTTTAAATAGTACGTTTGCCTTTATGGATATAAAGAGTTATTAATTGAGTAAATGATATGTGGTTATGGGAGGAATTACGCTTTCGCGAAAGCGTACTAATTATGACCTAGGTTTTGCCAGCGCCCTGTCATATAACACGATGCTCCCAGCCACAGCGACGTTAAGGCTTAGGGTGGAAGAGAATTTTACAAGAAAGTGAGATCTATCTATCGCCTCACGTGTAAGGCCGTGATCTTCTGCACCTAGTAAATAAACGCAGCGTCTGGGATGCTCAAAAGTCTCTAGCGGTTGTGCACGCTCATCTAGCTCTACACCTACAATGCGAGCTCCTTTAGGTAAGTGGTTAAAAAAGTCATCAAAATTATCATAGTGATAATAAGGCATCGCACTTACAGCATTATGTGTATCACTAGCCTGCTTTGCATATCTATTACCTATAGTAAAAATGAAACTAGCACCTAGGTTTTGAGCAGATCGCCACAAGACACCAAGATTTTCTGGTGTTTTACCATTCTGGATACCTATCCCAAAAAACTCATTTGTAAAATTATCTGGCTGCATATATATGACTATGATATAAATAAAAAAGAGACCATCATAGCTGAGGCCTCTTTTATTTTACATACTATCTGGTCTACCCTTCAAGCGTTTTTCGATCTTCTTTTTCTTTTCTGTGAGACGCTTCATTGCATCCATTATTTCAGAGTCCTTAGTCTCTTTAAAAATCTCATTCAGTGCAAGAATGAGGCGTTTTGCTTCTCTTGAAGCTGCAACGCGATCACTGGTGGACATATTGCTCATTGAAGCATTCTCAAAAGCCACCGCTTCTTCCATTAATTTCATACAGTATTTCAAATTTTGGCGAATGTAATGTAACTCACCATATTATACAAGATTTACCTATAAATACTTACACTATCCGTATTTAAATAATTGATAATGAAGCACAAAAGGCACGAAAAGTCCTACTTTCGCGGTTAATTAATAGGCTTTTTTATAAAAAGATAGTACCCATTTATTAGCAATATCGCAACATTAGTTACGATTACCGGTATACTTAACAACAATACTCCATACACCACAAAAAATGCACAACCCACTGAGTTTACAATACGTAGTGTACGTATATCTTTAAACAAAAATGACAACAGCACAAATAAACTGGCTAGATAACCGATAATTTCGGTAGGATTAATTTCCATAATACTTTTTATTTTATTGACATTCTTTGAGCTCTCATAATTTATTACATATCACAAATTATCTAGCGCCTTAAGAACAACAATGTTATTGCATAAAAAAAGTCTCAACTTGTGATTGAGACTTTTTACTTAGTAGCGGGAACTGGACTCGAACCAGTGACCTTCGGGTTATGAGCCCGACGAGCTGCCTACTGCTCTATCCCGCGATATATGTTCCAGTAACACGTTTCTTGATTAGGCCATCAGTACTGCGTTAATTGGAGTGCAAATATACAACCGTTTTTGTCATATATAAAAGGAAAATGTAGGATATTTTTTTAATTATTTGCAACCATCACATAGACAGGCATATCTGCAAGAATATATTTAATTGAGAGTAGGTAATACTGTATTAAAACCTCAAATACTACCTCAAGATGTTCAAAATAGAGGCTAGAAACGACTTATTGTTCAATATCACGAGCCTCAAAACCTACAAGTTCTTGCTCTTCAAAAGTAGTGCGCACCTCTATAGGATTACAACACACTTCACAATCTTCTACATAAGTAGTACTTACAGATGGATCTAATAACATAGACACCTCTTCCCAGCAATACGGACATTGAAAAAAATGCTCATACATAATGTAATCTTTTGTTCCGCTTTCGCGAAAGCGTAATTAACCTAGAACTTCACATTAAGCAGTTGCCCCGTGAGCTGCAGCAGTGTTATCTCTGCCAGCTTTGCGGTGTACTTTGCGGCGTTCTTAGTGGTTTGTGCGTTGAGCAAGTTAAGTTGAGCTTGTCTAAACTCTACACTACTCACCTGCCCAAGTTTAAATCGCTCTTGCGATCTATCAAAGTTAGCCTGACTTGTAATTACATTTTGCTCTTGTAGTTCATAAATTTTAAGAGCATTAAGATAATCACCTTTTGCATTTGCTATATCTCTTAGTACTTGCTGCTGCAGCTGTTCTTGAGTATATTTTTGATTTTCTAAAAATATCTTTGCATTTTTTACTCCTATAATAGAGCGGCCTCCGTCAAAGAGATTCCACTGTAGGGTTGCGCCGGTTTGAAAACCTGTAGAGGTACTTGAGGCAAGAAAATTTGTAGCAGGAAAGTTACCCTCTGTCCAGCCGTAACTGCCTGTAAGACCTATGGTAGGTAAAAGCAAAGATTTAGCTTGTTTAATTTGATAATCACTTATCGTAATATTTTGCTCTGCCTGCAATATAGACACGTTATTTCTTATACCTTCACTTATATAACCTTCCACCTCAAGTGGGTTTACAAAGGTAACTGTAGTATCTGCACTCTTTAAATCTTCTAGCTCTCTCGCGAGCACTACATTAAGATCTCGCTGAGCGTTGCGTAACTGTTGTCTTGTATTAAGAATATTTGTACTATCTGTTACAATATCTACCTGCGCATTGAGCACTTCTAATTTGTTTACTTGGCCATAATCAAATTGATATTGCGCACGCACCTCCCTAGCTTTTGAAATATCTAAAGCGGTTTCTAAAACAGCTAAATTTTCTTCAATACGAGCCACTTCATAATACACAGAGAATAATTGAAGCATTACATTCTCTATAGTCTCCCTTGCCTGTAGCTTTGAGAGGCCATATTGCTCTTTTAATGTTTTATAATTATAATATCTACCTAGACCATCAAAAAGCGTATAATTAAGATTTATAGATGCGTTATAACGTGTGGTCTCTGCTCCATCTACAGTGCTTACATTACCATCTTGAAAGGTAGCCTCTTGATCATCTATACTATAATTTACACCTGCATTACCTGTGAGGGATGGCAAGTAGCCACTATTTAATATACTTTTATTGTTTTCGGCTATGGTAACTTGATTATTTGCGAGTAGTATCCCAAAGTTATTCTCAAGCATTATCTGCACGGCTTCTTCTTTTGTGAGCAATTGTGCTGGAAGGTCTTGTGCATACGCTTTCGCGAAAGCGAAAAACAACACCATAGCAACTATACTTTTTATAAAAGATTGTATCATCTGTTTGCAGTCATTTTAAGTAGTAATGTCTCTAATGTACGTCTCTGCACTAGGTTGTCTTGATTTGCCTTAATAAGTTCAATATCACCTAAGCTAAAGATGAGTTCTTCCTCATCTTCTTCAATACCTAACTGATGAATGTCATAACTATGCGTCTCTGGAAGACCGCCCATATTAATAACCACCTGGTTACCTGAGCGCTTAAGTACAAAACCTTTAAAGTCTAAAAAGCGATGTACGCCTGAAAGCATTTTAAAACCTACAAGCCCCACAGTGATGACTAAGACGTATATGAACAATTTATCAAGTCCAAACTCATTATCACCCGTAAATATGGCAACAAGTAACCAAAAAGCGATAAGCCCCATAAGTAAAAGCGAGACACCTAGCACTATGGAAATAATATCCATAATTTTTGCCTTTGCCGTACGTGTAAGTGTTATCTCTCCCGTTGCTTGATTTTCTTCATAATGAAAGCCTAGTTCTTCTAGGTTTTCAAGATTTGCGATGGCCGCTTCTTTATGGGCAATTTGCTCTTCTAGCTTTTCTGTAGAAACATCAATAGATTGCTTTCTAATAGTATCTAGCAAGTTGAGCTTTGCCTCGTAAGTAAGTTTATCGCTATGCTCTAGCACGGCAACAATTTCTCGCGGTGTATGATTTTTATACAAATTCATTTTACGCTACATCTGTTTTAGGCTTAAAGGCAACTTGAAGCTTTTGGTTATCATTCTCGTGCTCTTCTTCCATTTCCTTGACAGCTCTCTCTTGATTTTCTCTAGCTGTCTTTCTTCCCTTCTGTAACATATCTGTAGTGGTCTTTACCCAGTTGCTGAATGATAAAAAGATAGGAAGCATTACAAGCGTAAGTACCGTTGCAAAACCTATCCCGTATGCAATAGATATTGCCATTGGGATTAAGAACTGTGCTTGTCTACTCTCTTCAAAAATAAGTGGTGCAAGACCTGCTATAGTCGTAATTGAGGTAAGAAAGATAGCTCTAAATCTAGAACGACCAGCGTCAAAAATAGCATCCTCAAAGGTCATACCTTCTCTTAGGTTAGTATTAAACTTACCTATAAGCACCAGGCCATCATTTACCATAATCCCTATCAAGGCTATAATACCAAGCATAGACAGTATGTTAAGCGGGAAATCGTGTATCCAGTGCCCCCAGGCTACGGATGGTAAGCTCAATGGTATAAGAAGCAATAACATCAACGGCTGACTATAACTTCTAAAGGTAAATGCAATCACTATATAAATAAGTAATAGCACTGTAAGGCCTACAGGTATAAGTGAGTCTGTAAGTTTACCTGCCTCTCTATTTTGACCTTCATATGAAGGTGTTACCGTAGGATATTTAGATAATATGTCTGGCATCACGTTAGCACGTAAATCTGTCATTACATCTGTTGCACTTGTCTCTTTAGGGTTTTTGAGATCTGCAAGTATTTGTATCTCTCTTCTACCCTCGAGGTGGTTTACTGCCACATCACCACGCTCAATAGTGTAAGATGCTATCTCATTGAGAGGCACCTTTGCTCCAGATGGCGTAGTGATACGCATATCGTCTAGATTAGATATAGATGATCTATTATCCCGATCATAACGAACCCACACCCTTATCTCATCTTGACCTCTCTGAAAGCGCTGTGCTTGTGCCCCAAAGAATCCTGCTCGTACCTGTGCCATTACAGTTTGTAAATTAAGCCCTAGTGAGTATGCAGACTCGTTGAGCTCTAATCTAATTTCTTTGATACCCGCAGGGTCGTTATCTGTTATATCTTTCAAAACCGGGTTTGTCTCTAGTGACTTCTTCAGTTCTTCCTTTGCTGCTTTGAGCTCTGCAATATTATTACCTAATAAAGAAACAGCAACTGGGCTTCCTCCAAAGTTACCTCCGCCTCCATACACAAGGCTTTCTTTACCTATAACAGGTCCCACCTTTTCTTGTATCATATTACCTACAACATTTGAGGTCACTTCATTAGGTCGCTCTTCTCCTGGCAATAAATTTATACTTAAAGAGGCTGTAGAGGTACCTGGGCCGATGTTTTTGATAATATTCTCAAACATTGGGCCGTCTATTTCTTCTTTATACTTTTCAGTTAGCTCTTTGTTAGTCTCTATAACCTTTTCTTCTATCATAGAGATAATACTATCTGTAATAGCCGCATTTGTACCATTAGGCATCTCAAGACTTATCCTCACATTATCACTTGCAACACGCGGGAAAAACGCTCCACGTATAATACCCGCCTCAAAACTCCCAGAAGTGAGTAAAATAAATGCAATAAAAAACGAAAACATCAAGAACTTATAATCAAGTGCAAACCTTAAAACTGGGCTATACACGCGATCACGTAACCAGACCATAATACGGTCTCCAAACTCATTAATATAACGCAGTTTTGAGAATAGCTTTGCCATTCCCTTTTTAGGCTTATTGCTTTGTGCTCGCAATGCCTTAGAATGTGCAAGGTGAGCTGGTAGTATAATAAGGGCTTCTACAAGAGAAACAAGCAGCGTGAGCATTACTATAACCGAAACCTCTCCGAAAAATTCACCTATTCTTCCATCTAAAAATAAGAAAATACCAAAAGCCAGAATCGTGGTGGTTATTGCCGAAAGAATAGGAGGCAACACTTCCATTGTACCGTCTACGGCAGCTTGTATAGGGGTTTTACCACGTTCATAATGTTGATAGATATTCTCTGCTATGACAATACCGTCATCTACCAGAATACCTATCACGATAATCATCCCAAATAATGATAATACATTAATTGTCACATTAAAATAACCTGCAAGCATAAACATCCCTAAGAATGCCACAGGAAGTCCAAAAGCTACCCAGAATGCTAGTCGTGTATTTAAAAACACTGATAGAAACAATAGCACCAAGAGCATCCCTACAACGGCATTTTCTGTAAGGAGTGCAGTACGCTGTACAAGCGTTATAGATAAGTCACTTACAACAGCTAGCTGTACATTGTTATACTTTGCATTAAAGTCTTCTATATATTCTTTTGCCTTTTCTGCGGCGCCTATAAGGTCTTCTGTATTTGTAGATGTTATGGTCACATTTACAGCAAGATTTCCATTAAAGTAATTTGCATTAGGTGTTTCAGAAAAACGGTCTCTTACCTCTGCCACGTCTTTAAGGCGTATCGTTTGTCCGCTTGCGTCTGATCGTACTATTACATTAGACAACTCATCCCCGTAGTAAGCTCTATTATTTGCACGTATAAGATACTCTTCGGCTTCTGTTTTTATAGACCCGCCTGTAGTGAGAATATTAGATGTGCTTACCGCCTGAGATACATCTGCAAAAGATAAATCGTAAGCAAGTAAACTGTTTTCATTTACAGCTATCTCAATCTCTTCTTCAGGATATCCAGATACTGCTATTTGAGAAATACCATCTATACCCCTCAGGTCATTTTCTACCTGTCGCCCTATTTGTTTTAAAGTCTCAAGCGATACGTTTTCTCCGCTTATAGAAAAAGATATAGTTTGCCTTATAGCCTCAACTTTTGCTACCACTAGAGGCTCCATACCAGAAGGAAATGATGGTACGCGATCTACAGCGTTCTTTACTTCAAGAAGCATAAAATCAATATCCTTCCCTTTTTCTATCTCTACATTTATAGTTCCGCTATTTTCTCGTGAAGTAGATGTCACACGCTCAACACCATCTAATCCTTTAAGATTATCTTCTATTTTAAGTACAATACCTTCTTCTACCTCTTGTGGAGATGCACCTGGGTAAGCAACACTTATATTAATATTTTTTGAATCTACTAGTGGAAAGAATGAAGAGTTAAGTGACAAGGCACCATAAATACCAAACACCACAAACATTAACACGATAACGTTTACAGCTACGTGATACTTAATAAAATATTCAATGACTTTACGCATCTTACTCTGCTTCTTCTTGTGATGATTCCTTTTCTGAATAGATCTTTACAAGCATACCTGCATATGCCCCAGGTACTGGCTTGCTTACTATCTTTGTACCTTCAGGTATACCCTTTACAACTACTTCCTTATCAGAAAAATAAACTGGATTTACCTCTATCACATCTAGAATAGAATCACGCACCATAAAAAGTTCATTATTTGGCTGTAATAATCCTCTTGGTAGGGATATTGCATCCTGCTCTTCTTTTGCTTGTAGCAATGCCTCTAAGTAAACACCTTCTCTAAGACCTTCCCCTTTTACCTCTATGTAGGCATTTATAGTTTGTGAGGCTTGATTTATATTACCATTAACTCGAGTTACCTTACCAGTATACGTTTGCTTACCGTCTATAGTAGATAGTGTTACCTCATTATTTACTTGTAATAAATCTGCATAGTTTTTACTTATAGCAACTTCTAGTTCATATAAGCTTGTATCTATAAACTCGCCTAGCTTTTGTCCTGATCGTACCAGCGTTCCTTCTGTAACTAGTGCTTCTGTAAGAACTCCTGTAAATGGAGCGGTTATTCTGTATTTACCTAGACGTTGCTCTAAATTTTTTACATTATAATAAGCCGTTTGTATATTTCTTCCCGAAATGAAATAGCCTTCTTTTTCTGATGTTATTTCTGGTAAAGGTGGAGTTGCCTTGCTTACGTCAAAGTTATTGAGATAAGCCTGCCATTTTGGGTAGGCTTCTGGATAGTCAAGACGTAAATCTGGCATTATAGAAGTAATCTGGTCATACAGTGCACTTTTTTGTGACTGTACACTTGCGTAATACTCAGAGCTATTAAGACTAAGTAATGTTTGTCCTTTTCTATACTCTTGCCCTGGCTTAAAGAGTTTAGTTCCTTTTTGAAGTACGCCTTGTACTTCAGAAAATATTTCTAACCTTCTTTGAGCAACGAGATTACCGTTTGCCGAAATCTCAATAGGTACGACCCCATTTACAGCATCTTCTACAAAAACGGTTTTAATTACTTTTTTAGGCTTAGGCCTTGTACGTTGATTACTTGCTACAATTGCTTTTGAAGCAAAAAAAGCTCCAATTATGAGCAGGACTCCTAACAGAGAGAGGATGATTTTACGCATCTGGTTTATTTTGGTTGTTTTGGTGGCTTGAGTACCAGCAGTGCAAATCTAACCACAGAGCCCGACCACCGCTGTTAAGGATGTCTTAAATTAAAAGTCTGAACGTCCGGTATTACCTACAAAACGACACATTGTTTGTGTTAAAAAGAAAAAACCAACTTGTACAGTTGGTTTCTTAATTATTGTTGAGTGGTATTACGCTTTCGCGAAAGCGTAAAAATACTAGTTTAACGCATCGAGTTCTTCTGTAATTTTCTCCCAGTCTTCCATAAAGCCGTCTAGCTTCTTTTTCTTGCCATTGTAGTTATCAAAAAACGCTGGATCTGCAACCGTCTCATCATAATTAGTCGCAAGAGCAACGTCTAGCTCTTTGATCTCGCGTTCTATTTTATTAATATTAGACTCTACTTTACTAAGTCTATTATTGAGAGATTTGAGCTTTTTTTGATCTTCGTAAGATTTTTTTGTGCTCTTTACAGGCGCTTCTTTTTTTACAACATCACGCTTTTCTACCTCTCTCAAGTTTGCCACTTCTCGCTGCTCTAGGTAATAATCTATGTCCCCCAGATACTCTCTTATGCGATGATCCTTAAACTCATAAACTCTATCTGTAAGACCCTGTAAAAAATCACGGTCGTGAGATACGACTATAAGAGTCCCTTCAAACTGCTTGAGACTATCTTTAAGTACATTTTTTGACTTAATGTCTAAGTGGTTTGTAGGCTCATCCATCACAAGCACGTTAAAGGGTTGCAGCATAAGCTTAGCAAGTGCTAGCCTGTTGCGCTCACCTCCAGAGAGTACTCGCACATACTTATCTACCTCCTCTCCCCTAAAGAGAAAAGATCCTAATATATCTCGCACTCGTGGTCTTGTTTTCTCATCTGCAGCATCTATCATCGTGTCTTCTACAGTTTTTGATCCGTCAAGATATTCGGCTTGATTTTGAGCAAAGTACCCTATCTGTACATTATGACCTAGCTTAACCTTCCCTTGGTGCTCGAGCTCACCCACTATAATTTTTGCCAGCGTAGATTTACCTTGGCCATTTTGCCCTACAAAGGCAGTCTTAGTATCACGCTCTACCAGCAAGTCTATACCTTGTAAAACGTTTTTATCTCCATAGCTTTTTGCAACCTCCTCTGCCTCTACCACAACCTTACCAGGCGTTACAGATACAGGAAATTTAAGCGTCATCACACTATTATCATCTTCATCTACCTCAATGCGATCTATCTTATCTAACTTTTTTATGAGCGACTGCGCCATTGTGGCCTTTGAGGCTTTTGCTCTAAACTTCTCAATAAGCTTTTCTGTCTGCTCAATTTGCTTCTGCTGGTTTTTTTGTGAAGCCAGTTGCTGCTCTCTTATTTCCGAACGAAGCACAAGGTACTGTGTATAAGGCTTTGGGTAATCATAAATACGCCCTAGCGAAATCTCTATAGTACGGTTAGTCACGTTATCTAAAAACATCTTATCGTGAGATACAATCACTACAGCCCCAGTATACCCTCGCAAGAAACTCTCAAGCCATATAATAGACTCTATATCTAAGTGATTTGTAGGCTCATCCAGCAGTAATATATCGTGATTTTGCAGTAAAAGTTTAGCTAGCTCAATACGCATACGCCACCCTCCAGAAAAGGTGTCTGTAAGCTTATCAAAATCCTCGCGCCTAAAACCTAGACCCTGCAATATACGCTCTGTCTCACCTTTATAGCTATAACCACCGTGTACCTCATACTGGTGTTGCACGTCGTTTATATCTATCATAAGCTGGTTATAGCTCTCACTCTCGTAGTCTGTGCGTGTCGCTAGTTGCTCATTGATATGAGCCAGTTGACTCTCAAGTTTTTTAATTTCCTTAAAAGCCTCATAAGACTCCTCAAGCACCGTGCGACCTTCTACAAAATCTATATCTTGCTTTAAGAAACCTATACTTATCTCCTTCTCAATAGCTATAGATCCCGTGTCATATTGCTGCTCGCCAGAAATGATACGTAGCATTGTAGACTTACCAGCACCGTTTTTACCCACAAGCCCTACTCGATCACCATTATTAAGTCTAAAGGTGATTTCTTCAAACAAATATTCGCCTTGAAAAGAGACAGAAAGGTTGTGAATATTAAGCATACGATATTAAGTAAAAGTTATAATTTGAAATCGGTGTGGTGGTGCAAAGATGCTTAAATTTGTACTTATAAACTAAGGAGATTATGGGAATTCTAAAAGGCACAAAACTCAACAGCATTCTTACTGGTAAATGCCCCGTTTGCCAGAACGAATCTATGTACAAAAACTCAAATCCTTATATTTTATCTGAGACGCTCAAAATGCACGAGCGTTGCTCTCACTGCGGTACAAAATATAAGATAGAACCTTCTTTCTTTTATGGTGCTATGTATGTGAGTTATCCCGTAGGCATAGCATTTGCCACAGCGGCTTTTGTAATCACCTATTTCTTTTTTGAAGCTACGCTAGTAAATACATTTATCGCCATAGTAGGTACAATGGTCGTTTTTATGCCGGTTATTATGCGACTAGCGCGCAACATATGGATTAACTTTTTTATGAAATATGACCCGAGTAAAGATCAACTGGTGAGTAAGTAAGATTACGCTTTCGCGAAAGCGTACTAAACCACATTCCTTGCTACTTAAATCTCCAGCTTTTTTGGAAATCTCATTATATCGACCTCCTCTGGAAGTGGAATATTTTTTTCTATAAACTCAAATAGATGTTGTGCCAGCAGAGGGCCCGCCATTATCCCGCGCGTACCTAAGCCATTGAGCACAGCGAGCTGTTTATATGCTGGATGCACTCCTAAAAGTGGCCTTCTATCTCCCGTAGTAGGGCGTATACCTGCCTCTTGATCTATCACCTCATAAGGCGTATTTACTAAAGCAGCAAACTTAGACTCTAACTCCTCGCAGGCTATCTGTGTGCTCTCCCAGTCCTTATCTGTCCAGTTATAAGTTGCTCCTACCTTGTACAAATCCTCACCAAGGGGAACAATAAAAAAAGAGGTTTTGATGGCGGCAGTAAGCTTTAATTTTTGCGCTTTTATAATGATGTATTCTCCCTTGTTACCCACAAGTGGTAATCTGTTAAAATAAGGATTTTGCTTGATGCCATATCCTTCGGCAAAGACTATGTGAGTCGCTTCATAACCTTGATACTGTACTCCGGGATTTGTAAGTGTGAGCTGTGTGTAGTTGAATTCCGCTTTCGCGAAAGCGGACATCCCCTCAAGATAATTTTCATAAGCGCGCTGTAAAGTCTTTATGTCTACCCGACCTGTCTCTAGTACTTCGCCATAATCATAAGGTGCTTGTATATCCTTATTTTCGTTTTTTACGAGTGGTGTTTTTACAAAACGCTCGAGCCCCTGCTTATCACTAGCAGCAAACCAATTATTTTGATCTTCTACAGAGTGAAACACCTTCCTCACAGGCATAGAGTACATAAACTGAGTATCTAGCTTTTCCTCAAGTTTTTTAAAATACGGAATCGCTAGATCAAACTGCAATACAGCTTTCCAAGGGAGGGAGTATCGTTTTAAAATTACAGGATTATAAAGACCGGCAGCTACCCTACTGGCACCTTCTACGCCCTTATCAAACACCATAAAAGTCTTGCCTGCGGCTAGACATTGCTCACAAAAAGCAATACCAGCAAGACCTAGACCTACTATTATATAATCTACTTTACTCACAAAACAAAAATAAGGCAATAGCCGGTTTAAATAGTGATGTTATCTTCATTACATAAAAAAAGCCATCAAAACATTGTTCTGATGGCTTTATATATTCTAATAGAACTCCCTTAATAATTCCAAAGGTCTTGCTCTATGTTGCGTATATTTTCTTTTATACGATTAGACTCAAGTAACTGCATCATAGCATTGTCACTTATGTACTCCTTAACCTTGCGGTCTCCTTGCACATTATCTTCTTGATAAATTGTGGCGTTAAAGCGCCTACTGTTAAGAAGATGATCAAATGAAATAGGTAAAGATGTGTTTTTACGGTTAAAAGCTTTTGCATTATGAAGCACTTCTCTCGCACCTGGGAACCATACCCAGAAAAGCTCGATATCTGCCGCACTTGCATCATCTAAAAAGTTTACATCACCAGACACTGGAGCAATACCTAACAGACGGTACTTTAACTCACCTTGACGCTTATCTATATACCAGTACCCTCGTACGTGATATGCGTTAATGTCATAAGATGTAATCTCTGTACGCTCAATGTTATAATCTGAAATAGGCTCTCCTGCGTTAAACTGATCGTACCCCTCATCTGAAGTATCGATCTTTACCATTGCAGCAGAAAGGTCTTCTAACTGTATCTTTTCTGTAAAATATGAATCTCTATAGATAGCGTCTATCTTACCATTTTTAATATTCTTTACTAGAACATCAAAAAGTGAACGACGATCTGACCCCATATTTACCGTATCAATAGGGTAATATAGAGGAAAGTTAACGCGCTCATCAAGATCAATAACTTCCCACGTATTTTTTGCCCATAGTACATCACGTTTTTCAACGTAACCGTATGGTAATGGTTTGTCATTATCTTTTGCTTTTTGCTCTTCGGTTACTTCAAACATCTCGTCTGGCGTTTTTGCATTAAGGATGTTACCTTGTGCAAACGCTGGTACAGTCATTAAAAGACCTAGTGCAACAAAAATTAAACGTTTAAGACTCATAATTTACTTTATTTTAGTTTGATAGCTCAATAATGATAGGAGACACTGTCTTCAATCTTATAGAGTTACCTGGTATACTTGCTTTAATATCAAATATCTGTACTGACGAACCTCTTTTTGCTCTTTTAAGTGCAGACTTTGCCGCAGCATTAAGTCTATTACCTTGTACAGCTACCGTTGCCTGATCACCTGCTCTAAACTTAAAGCTATTTACTTTAAGATTTAGGTCAAAATCAAAGTCTGGTAAAACAGCATTAATAGGAGCTGCAGATACTGTGTTACGAGGTTTCTTAAGGTTACCACCGTCATCTCCTCCTAAAGCTCCTACTGGACGTGGGATATCTTTAATACGGAAAACAGCTTTGTCAGAAACTGTACCACCGCCGTCTGGCAGCTTTGCAGTCACATTAATTGTCACCTCTCTACCTTGAGAAGGTTTCATATTGTACTTGCTTCCTGATCTTTTAGAAAGACCTGCTCCAGATGCTGTAACAGCATTATCTGCCACACCAGCAAATGATATCGTCATAGGGTTATCTACACCACGGTATACAACATTCATCTTATCTGCAGCGATAGTTGCAGAGTTAGGTTTGTTTATTGTTGTGAATTTTTTATCTACTGGAACGCGAATTTCCTCTCCATTTTGCAAATAAACAAGATCTCCAGTGATACTGTGATCTCCAACACCACCAGTATTTACTCCCAAGACAATCTTACCACCATCCATAGATATTTTATCAGAAGGGATAGCTCTACCGTCCAACTTTAACTCCATTTTTTCAGGGGCTGTTGAACCATCGATTCGACCTAAAGACAAAACACCATCAAATGTTGATCCCGTGTAATAAGCACCTTTTGAGGTAGTCATAACAGTCTCATAGTTGTTAATCTTAGTTAACTCTTCAAGATTACCAGAAAGTAATTTTGAAAGTAACTCATTCTCAACAACCTTAATATCATTTTGTAATTGCGACATCTTAGTTAATGAAGATACTGAAGGGAAGCCTACAAAATTATATGATATATAATCTTTCTTTACTCCTTCTCCATCTACAATATCACTCGTACTAAAATCTTCATTGATTTGAGCAACTAGCGCTTTATTGTCACCTGCAAGCTTTACCATACCGTCACGGTACTTTGCCATCTCATCAAGAAAAGTTTGCCCTTCTGGTGTGATTTTTCCTCCTTTATAAAAGCGTTCATCTAGAAAGTTAGACTTATCCATCGCTTCATAATCTGTCTTATCTTCTACTTCTGCAAGTAGCGCATCTTTCTCTGAAGCTAGATAAGCAAAGTATGCATCTCCCAATTGTTTTGCAGATTTAGCTGTCACAGCTGCCTCTTTAAACTTGTCGTTATCATTTGCCTTATTAGTAAGACTGGCTAATGCCTCATTATTCTTAGCAATAAAAGTTGCGTTAGAACGATCAAACTTTTCATTTATCGACCCAAAAGCCGATAGTACCTCCTTAGACATATTAAGTGCTAGCATTGCTATAAACACTAGATACATCAGGTTAATCATCTTCTGCCTTGGGCTTTGTTTTCCTCCTGCCATTGTTTTTAATTTTAGCTGTTAGTTAGTTAATTGTAAAAACAACTAGAATTAGTTTTTATTCATAGCAGAAAGCATTCCTCCATAAACACCATTCAGTGAAGAAAGGTTTGTTGCAAGACTTTCCATTTGCTCTTTAAGTTTCCCTGCATTTGCAGTTACTTGCTCATTGATTTCTGCCTGACGGCTAGAAGACTCAACCTGCACCTTATAAAGGCTATTTAAAGATTCCATTTGAGCAGCAGCTAGTGCCATCTCTTCAGAGTATTTTTTTGTAGAGGCCATTGCATCTGTTGTAGGAGCAATTCCTTTTGCTGCACCTTCAAAATTACGAATGCTATTTCCTAAGCTGCTCATCAACTCACCGTCAATTTTTGCCTCTTTAAGCATATCGTCTAGTTTTTTTGATAATTGTGCTTCTGCATCTACAGGAGCTGCAGCTTTTTTCTTAGATCCACTTGCTCCGCCTGCTAGTTCTGGATATACTAGCGCCCAATCAAGTTCGTTATCTACTGGCTCAAATGCAGAAATTGCGAATACTATCGCCTCTGTAACAAGACCTACAATAAGCATCTCGTTTCCAAAAGGCCAGTGCATAATTTTGAATAAAGCACCAATAATTACAACTGCTGCTCCTAGTCCGTAGACCATATTCATTAATTTCTTTCCAGTTTTAGATTTTGCCATGACTAATAAAATTTTTTAGTTTAGTTAAGTTAATTTAGTTAAGTAATTGAATAATATAATTTGGGTAAATAATATTAGTTATTTCTTCGGTTTTCTAAGGTTGATTTTCTCATCAATTCCCATAAAATCCTGTACGGTTCTAAAACCGATATAACTACGTGCAGAGTCTTGATACTCATAATCACGTGAGCTCACCTGTAGGAAGTAAGCAACGTCTTTCCAAGAACCACCACGTATAACTTTACGACGGTTATCCTTATCGTTTACGTTAGGGTTAATAGTAGACATATATTCATAAGAAGCTGGATCATAAGAAGAAGCTACCCACTCAGACACGTTACCTGCCATATTGTACAGGTTATAGTCGTTAGGTTCGTAAGCATCTGCTTCTACAGTATATAGTGCTTGGTCTGCACCATAATCTCCTCTTAAAGGTTTAAAGTTTGCTAAGAAGCATCCTCTATCGTTTTTTGCATATGGTCCACCCCAAGGGTAATCACCACTTTCCAGTCCGCCACGAGCAGCATATTCCCACTCTGCTTCACCAGGAAGTCTAAAACGATTTACAAATTGTCTCTTTTTTGATTTTTGATAAGAGTTCTTATACATAGTTCTCCACTCACAGAATGCTTTTGCTTGCATCCAAGTAACACCTACAACAGGGTACTCTCCATAAGCATCGTGCCAGAAGTAATCATTATGCATAGGCTCGTTATAAGAGTATGCAAAATCCTTAATCCATACAGTCGTATCAGGGTAAATCGGAACCACCTCTGTCTTAATATGATCTTTACGACGACCACCGTTCTTCTTTGCAGCAGCTTGTATGTCTAAGTATGTGTAACGAAAGTTAAGTTTATCTACGTCTATCGTGCGCTGTCCATTGTAAGCCTCTTCTAGTGGGATATACATTGTATCCATCACCTCAGCGTAGTACTCATCTGGATACTGGTCTGTATCCCAGATTAGTTCAATATCTTTATTGAGTTTACGGCCTTCAAAGCCAGTCTCGCCTAACCCATAATAGTTATCGTACATATATTGCTCGTATGGAGTCATATTTGCAGGATCTGCATCATTAAATGCAAAGTCACCTATACCACCACTTCCTGGAGTTTCCCCAAGCTCATCTGCCAGTATAGCGAGTTTGGTACGTACAGTAGAATCTTTAACCCACTCTACAAACTGCCTATATTCGGCGTTTGTGATTTCTGTTTCATCCATATAAAAAGAACGAACAGTAACAGTTTTAGTAGGAGCATCATTTACCGCAGCAAAGTCATCATCACTTTTACCCATTATATATGCCCCTCCAGAAACGAGAGTCATACCAAATGGTTTTTCGGGATTCCATCGCTTGCCTTTGGCACCAACGAGCTCTCCACGATCGCCTTTGCCACAACTAGACAGCAAAGCTACTATCGCAATAAATGCAATATACTTTTTCATAGGATATTAGGTTAAGTATTCTAAGTTAAGGGCGTAAACCTATTTATTTTATTTGAAATAAACAATTTATTCGCCAAAAATAATCTTTTCATCGTTGAAACACACAATCAAACCTCGTTTTTCTTTCTTGCCTTAAACCATCTTTCGGGGATATTTTGGTTACAAGCGTCTAGATAATCTTGGTACGTGCAAGGTAATAACGTGTGCCTTTTTAATTTATTATTCAAGCCCATAATAAATGGAATTTCAATCCACCAGCGAGCTGTTTTTTCACTTTTATAAAATGTAAGCACCTCATCTTCAATAGGTACTTGATAGGTGAGGAAATTACCTTTTTCTATATCCATATTTTCGCTTGCGCGAAAATTTACTCCCTCTATAAAGTACCACATCATCTGTGCAACAAGCATTGCCGCTTTTTCTTCTTGAGCATCATTTTGATATTCAAAAATCCCAAAAGAACTTACACGGTCACTAATCCCTGCATATCTTGCAATGGTACATATCTCCTTTCCATCAAAACCATTAGGCATTTTATTATGCCTAGTACTCAACTCACTACTGCGTATAGCATTAAGATCTATAGCAACAAGATCTGCATCACGCATAACAGGCTCAGTAATATTTATAGCTGCCGAAACATTGCCCAGCCTATAGGAGTCAAAATACAACTTATCCATCAAATCTATTTCCTCTTGAGGATTAAAATAGGTCTGATACCCAATATTTGAGTAATTAAATAAATTATAAGGCTCTGTGACTATGATTTTACCTACGTAAGACTTGTTGCTTATAGGCTGACTAGCGTCTCCTAGGTCAAAACGACTATCTACATTAACGATATTAACCATTTGATCTAGCTTATCGTAAGAACGATAAATAGGATACACAAGATCTTGGCTTCCTCCTATATAAATAGGTATGATTCCTTTTTTGAATAAAGACTCGTTGAGTGTACGTATTGCAAAGTATGTATCATCTACAGACGCACCTGGATTTATATCTCCCAGATCTGCAATAGTAGTGTGCCAGTTTCCAGGAAACAGTTCATAAAATGTTCGGCGCACTTCGGTGAAAGAGAGCCCGTCTGAAAGATTATTGGGATCTCTTCTTTTTTCGCGTAAGCAAACTATAGCTATGCGTACCCCTTCTAATTCTGGCAGTCCTTCTTGCTCGTTGTGCAGCCTTATGTTATTACCTAGTGACTGGTGATGCTGCAGCTGTATATGTGCAAGCGCAAGATCTGGAATAGGGAGGAGCACCTCAAATGCCATATGTTATTTCTTTTTTGCTGTGGTTTTTTTCTTAGCCGGAGCTTTCTTTTTTGCTGGCGCCTTCTTTTTGGCAGCCTTCTTTTTTGGAGCTTTCTTCTCGATGTAGTCTTTTATCTCATCAAGACTTAAAGCAGCAGCATCTATATCTTTACTAAGCTCTATTTTGAGCTTACCTTTTATAATATTAGAGCGTCCCCAGCGTGCTTTTTCTACACGTATTCCTTCTTCTGGAAAATCCTGAAGTACTTTATCTATTTCCTTTTGCTTTTTAACTTCTATAAGCTCTACAATATCCTCATCAGAGAGGTTATCAAAATCGTACTTCTTGTTTACGTTTATAAACATTCCGTTCCATTTTATATACGGGCCAAAACGACCTGTACCTTTTTGAACCGGAAGATCCTCATACATATATATAGGAGCGTCTGCCTTTTGTTTTTCTTTGATGTACACTATAGCTTCATCTAGATCTACATCCATTGGGTCACGTCCTTTAGGCAGTGATACAAATGTTTTTCCAAACTTAACATACGGTCCAAAACGACCATTATTTACAGACACCTCTTCTTCTTCAAAAGTTCCTAAATCTTTAGGTAGTTTAAAGAGGTCCATTGCCTGCTCATACGTAAGGTTACTAAGCGTTTGATCTGGGCCTAGACTTGCAAATCGAGGCTTCTCATCATCCTCTACAGAACCTATTTGAACCATAGGACCAAATTTACCTAGACGCACACTCACAGGTTTACCTGTTTCTGGATCTTTACCTAGTATGCGCTCTCCTACTTCACGCTCTGCATTTTTTTCTACATCTTTTACGTGAGGATGGAAGTCTTTATAGAAATCCTTCATCATTTTAGTCCACTCCTGCTTTCCTTCTGCTATGTCGTCAAAATCTGCTTCAACCTTTGCAGTAAAGTTATAATCAAGAATGTTTTCAAAATGCTGTACCAAGAAGTCGTTTACGACCATCCCTACATCTGTAGGAACAAGCTTTCCTTTATCTGACCCTACAGTTTCTGTAAGAGTCCTATCTTTTATCTCGTTGTTTTCAAGACTAAGCACATCATAAGATCGCTCCTTCCCTTCTACAGTACCTTTTTCTACATACTTACGATTTTGGATAGTCGTAATAGTAGGTGCATATGTAGATGGACGTCCTATACCCAGCTCTTCAAGCTTCTTTACTAGAGAAGCTTCTGTATAACGGTATGGTGGTCTTGTAAAACGCTCTGTGGCGGTAATGTATTTATTAAGTAGCGCCTCTCCTGTTTTAAGATCAGGAAGTAAACCTGTTTCTTCTACATCTTCATCATCACTACCTTCTAGGTATACTTTTAAGAAACCTTCAAACTTTAAGATCTCCCCATTTGCTGTAAAATTATCTGTACCCGCACTAGAAGCTATTTGCACATTTGTGCGCTCTAGTTGTGCCTCGCTCATTTGTGAGGCAATCGCACGTTTCCATATAAGTTCATATAGACGTATCTGGTCGCGGTCCATATTTACAGAATGCTTTGAGAAATCTGTAGGACGTATCGCTTCGTGAGCTTCTTGTGCTCCCTTAGACTTGCCTTTATAATTACGTTCTTTATGAAACTCCTTACCATAAGCAGCTACAATCTCTGCCTCTGCTCCAGCCTTTGCATCTTTAGATAGATTTACACTATCTGTTCTCATATATGTAATATGCCCAGCTTCATAGAGTCGCTGTGCCATCGTCATCGTTTTACTTACAGAGAAGTACAGTTTTCTACTTGCTTCCTGTTGTAAGGTAGAGGTAGTAAATGGTGGTGCTGGTGATTTTTTTGCTGGCTTTTTAGTAAGTGCATCTACTTTAAAAGTAGCACTCAGATTTTTCTCAAGAAAAGCCTGCGCCTCTTTTTTGGTAGTTATATTTTTAGGAAGTTTTGCTTTAAAAGACTTTCCATCTTGCGTAGTAAACTCTGCATCTACTCTATATGATGCTTTAGGCTTAAAACCTAAAACCTCACGCTCACGCTCTACAATAAGTCTTACAGAAACAGATTGCACACGTCCCGCCGAAAGACCTCCTTTTACCTTTCTCCACAATACTGGAGAGAGCTCATACCCCACTAATCTATCAAGCACTCTACGCGCTTGTTGTGCATTTACAAGATCATAATCAATCTTACGAGGGTTCTCAATAGCCCTTAGTATAGCCGTCTTTGTAATCTCGTGAAAAACAATACGCTTTGTACGGTCTGGTGTTAACCCAAGCTCTTGTTCTAAGTGCCAGGCTATAGCCTCTCCCTCGCGATCCTCATCACTAGCGAGCCACACCATCTCTGCCTTACTTGCAAGAGACTTAAGGTTTCTCACCACCTTTTTCTTATCGTCTGAGACTTTATATTTTGGAGTAAAATCTCCATCTACATCAACACCTAACTCCTTAGAGGGAAGGTCTGCAATGTGTCCAAAACTACTCTCAACTTTATAGTCTGAGCCTAGAAATTTTTCTATCGTTTTAGCCTTTGCAGGTGACTCCACAATGACGAGATTCTTTGCCATACATTTTATTTTTTCAGATTACAAAAGTAGATGTTTTATTTATATCGCAATCCGCAAGGCCGTTATTTCTGTAATAAATGCATTTTTAAAGCCTTGTAAATTGTGGTTTAATGGGGCTTATTACGCTTTCGCGAAAGCGCACTCACACTACACACCTATCTGAGCAATGAGGTCTTCATCTTCGGTAAAGCCTACCACTTCTTTATAGACCAGATAAGCCGGTAAATACACAATTGAAACAGTTGCATACACCCCTACAAAACAAGCCATCACCCCTACCACAAGCGCAAGAAAACCTATAATAATACAAGCCCCAAAGGTGATTCCCCACTTTTTTGTCCCAATAGCAAAAGCAGCTTTTAAAATATCGTTAACAGAGAGTTCTGGGTTAAAGGCAAATATGATAACGGCAAATTGCAACGGCACAAGCACAAAAAACAAGGGGAGAATAAAAAATAACATCGCTACCACGGCAATGCCTATTTGAGCCATAGACAAGATGAGTACCTTTTTTATATGCTGTTTTTTTATAAACATCCCAAAACCTACACCCAGCTCGCTGCGCTTGTTTCTATCTTTCATACGTACAATTCTATAAAACGCGGCTTGCAATGCAAAGTTTACCACCGCCATTACAACGGTAATTATTAGGTATAAAAAAAACATTGTGATAATTGCCACGATGCCTACTTCCTCATCACTATAACTATTGATATCATTATAATCTATAAATGCGCCACCTAGACTAAAAGGCAACATAACAAGCATAGATATCCCGTAAGAAATGGCTACGGTTAGTATCTGCAAGAGTAACCCTTGTAAGAACACTTTTTGGAAAAGGTTGATAGATTCTCCAAAGAGATTACCAAAATCTACGTGTGGTGCATTTTTTATTTTGGTGAGTAAGTCTGTGTGGGTCATAAATAATACTGGTTTATACTTATAAAGATAAGCGCTCTAAAATAAGGGAATTTAAAATCGTCTGGCAAACTCAAAGGTTACGTACTGACTTCTTCCCTCTCTTTTGGTTTCTTTGGTTCTAAATTTATAGATCATACGGTAGGTGTTGCGATGCGCTCGATAGACACCTCCTGCCTTAAAAGAAAAAACTACTGGCACTGCAGGTAAGGTAAAAGGAGAACTATCACCTAGGGGATTACCTTCTATAAGCGCGTTAAGCACTACATACTCAACTCCTAAACCGCCTACACCATAAAACTCTGTCGTGTTTCCTACTCGGCCATATGCAGAAGAAGTACTCACTTGCGCCCTATCACCTATGTATAAAAGTGCTTCTTGACGTGCATACATTCTTCTTGTACCTATAGCCACAGAAGATTGTAGCGCAGCGTTTTTAAACAGATTAGAATTAGGCAGCACATAGTCCTTTACATAACTTCCATAAAGATTAATATGTGTACTATTTGCAATCTGGCCAGACCATACGGGCATAAATGCACCTATAAGGTTATGATAATTGAGCTGCAAGGTACGTGCTCCAGATTGCTCGCCGGCGAGTCCTATCTCAAGACCCACAGCATACAAGCTATTTTCCTGAGCTTTTGTAAGATTAAACCTTGCAAATAAATAGCCAGCATAAGGTCGCTCTAAGCTGTCAAAGTTTTCTACAAATAGCTCACGTGGTGTATAAGTCTCTTGACCTATTATGATATCATACTGTAACGGCGCCTCTAGCGTATTCTTAAAAATAAAATCCTCTTTTAACTTTCTACTATATCTCAAAAAGCTTCCCGCGGTATAATAACGGTCTATTGCAAAAAGAAAGTCATTATCGTGTTGTATAGAAAACTCTTGTGTATACAGTTGCTTAGAAGCAGGCTCGACACCTTGAGACCAAGCCTGATGCGTGAGTATACAAACTAAAATAGGGAGTAGCTTGAGTTGCAATTTTTTAATTTTTGCTACAAATTACGAGAATTTATGTCAATTCTAAGCGCCTGCCACTTTGTCACAATTCTTTATTAACTGTATCTTTGCATAATCCTTGACAACGTATTCAGGACGATTAAGCAGATGGAAAAAATAATAGACGAGCATAAACAAGGGGAAGCGCTTACACTAGAGCGAAAACTCGAGAACAGTAAAAAACTTTTTATTGAAAGTTACGGTTGCCAGATGAACTTTGCAGATAGTGAAGTCGTGGCTTCTATACTTGCAAATGAAGGATATAACACCACTCAAAATCTTGAAGAAGCAGACCTCGTGCTTGTAAACACGTGTTCTATACGTGAGAAGGCAGAGGTTACTGTAAGAAAGCGACTCGAAAAATACCAAGCCGTAAAGCGCAAACAAAACCCTACAATGAAGGTAGGCGTGCTAGGCTGTATGGCAGAGCGTCTTAAAAGCAAATTTCTTGAAGAAGAAAAAATTGTAGATCTCGTTGTAGGTCCAGATGCATATAAAGACATTCCTAATCTACTAAGTGAGGTAGAAGAAGGACGTGATGCTGTAAACGTTATCCTTTCTAAAGAAGAGACGTATGGTGATATCTCACCAATGCGATTACAAACTAACGGAGTTACCGCTTTTGTATCTATCACACGTGGTTGTGATAATATGTGCACATTTTGCGTGGTACCATTTACAAGAGGACGTGAGCGTAGCCGTGACCCACAATCTATACTAGAAGAAGTACAAGATCTTGCAAATAGAGGATTTAAAGAAATTACCCTACTGGGTCAAAACGTAGATTCTTACCTATGGTATGGCGGTGGCCTCAAAAAAGATTTTGACAAAGCCAGTGAGATGGCAAAGGCTACAGCGGTAAACTTTGCACAGCTTATGGATATGGTGGCTAGAGCACAGCCTAAAATGAGAATACGCTTCTCTACCTCAAACCCTCAAGATATGACGCTAGACGTTATAGAAGTGATGGCGAGCCATAAAAACATCTGTAACTACATACACCTACCTGTTCAATCTGGAAGTGACAGAATACTCAAGCTTATGAACCGCCAGCATACGGTAGCAGAGTATAAAACGCTTATAGACAACATTAAAAACCTTATCCCAGACATTGGAATAAGTCAAGATATGATAACAGGTTTCCCCACAGAGACCGAAGAAGATCATCAAGGCACACTAGATCTAATAGACTACGTAAAGTATGACTACGGTTTTATGTTTTACTATTCTGAACGCCCTGGAACCCTTGCGGAACGTAAAATGGAAGATGACATTCCGCTAGAAATTAAGAAAAGAAGATTGCAAGACGTCATAGACTTACAGCGTGAGATCTCAAGAAAAAATCTATTAAGATATCAAGATCAAACCATAGAGGTATTAATAGAAAAAGAGTCTAAAAAGAATAAAGACGAGTGGAGCGGTCGCAATGACCAAAACGTAGTTGCCGTTTTCCCTAAAGGTGATTATAAAGTAGGTGATTTTGTAAACGTAAAAGTAAATGAGTGCACTACTGGAACGCTAATAGGAGAGGCTGTTGGGTATGCAGATTACTGGCAGAACTAATGTAAACACAGTAGAGTAAATTAATGTCATAAGGAAATACCGATAATGATTTACGCTTACAAAAAGTAGTAACCATTTTAAAATTAAGATTGAAGGTTTAACTTTAATATTTCACTTAAACCAATTATTATGGAAAATTTTACTTTTAGGTTATTTTTTATTGTTATTCTCATTTTTTCTTGTTCTCAAAATGACGAAATCCCGACTCCTGATGTTGCAGAAGAGGAATCTGAAATGGAATTTGTAGAAATTCCTGAACTGATTTTGAAAACCGTGAGTAGAAATGTTGTAACAACTGACAACCCTCCCAGGGTTGCTAGTTTTGATATAGAAGGCCGTATTGTGACATTAGAAAATTATGGAGATGTATCTGAATTTTTTCGTGATGAAAATGGAAATGTTCTATATTATAATACTCCAAATCCTCAATATGTGTATGAAAATAATATTTGGACAAAAACTATGAGCTCTACAGACACTGGAGCTACCGAAACACTAGTAACATACGATAACAACAATATCACCTTACAAGGTCGAGATTTATTTGATGATGAAGATTTCTACTTTAGAAACGTTTATACATTTGAAGATGACAGCTATTCTAAGATAATTTCGACAGAAACTATTGATAATTCTAGTGGTCAGATTTTATCTAGAACTACATATGAGTATGCTGGAAATAATACGACAAGAGTTTTTACAGAAAGAATTGACCAAAGTACAGGTGAACTTACTCCTAGGAAAGATCAAATTTTTTATTATGATCAAAAAATCAATCCCTACAAAAAAGGATTACCTCAAAATATAGGTTTGCATTTAAACCTGCAGTTTTTAGAGTTAGGAGATTTTAGACAGATTACATATCTATCTCAAAATAACGTAACACAAGTGGATGTTACTGACTTTTTCAACGAATCACAAGGTAGTATTTTTTATGAATATGAATATAATGATTTAGATTACCCTACTACGAGAATGCAGATCAATGGTGAAACACTCAGGGCAGAATCAACATTTGAGTATCATTAATTGAATTAAAAAACTGTTTCTTAAAGGCGTTATAAGAGATAGAAATAAGCTTTAAAATTAAGGAGTAGACTAATACATTTTAAAGGGCTTAATTACGCTTTCGCGAAAGCGTAAAAACAACCATCACAAGCGAGCGCTGTGACACGACAAACGAGTTAAGTAATTATGGAAGGAATACAAACCACAAAACAAAGATTTGGTATTATAGGAGATAATCCTGGGCTTAATCGTGCAATCGAAAAAGCAATACAAGTGGCGCCTACTGATATATCTGTACTTGTTACAGGAGAGTCTGGGGTAGGTAAAGAAAGTATCCCACGCATTATACACTCGCTTTCACACAGAAAACACAATAAGTACATCGCCGTAAACTGTGGAGCAATTCCAGAAGGAACGATAGATAGTGAACTTTTTGGCCACGAGAAGGGAGCTTTTACCGGAGCTACCTCCACTAGAAGTGGCTATTTTGAAGAAGCAGATGGTGGGACTATATTTCTAGATGAAGTAGGAGAATTACCGCTGCCTACACAAGTGCGTCTTTTAAGAGTTTTAGAAAATGGGGAGTTCTTAAAAGTAGGATCTTCAAAAACACAAAAAACAGACGTACGTATTGTTGCTGCAACAAACGTAGCGATGTTTGATGCCATTGAAGAAGGAAAATTTCGTGAGGATTTATATTACAGGTTAAGCACTGTAGATATTGCTTTGCCACCATTAAGAGAGCGCAAAGGCGATATACACTTATTGTTTAGAAAGTTTGCTTCAGACTTTGCGATGAAGTATAAGATGCCCACCATACGCCTAAGTGATGAGGCTATACAACTACTCGTGCAATATAGATGGAGTGGTAACATAAGACAACTACGCAACGTAGCTGAACAGATATCTGTACTTGAGACTAATCGCGAGGTAGACGCTACGACTATAAGAAACTATCTGCCAGATACAGGATCTAGACTTCCTGCGGTTATAAAATCACAAGAAAAGTCAGACTTTTCTAACGAGCGAGAGATTCTTTACAAAGTGCTTTTTGATATGAAAGCCGACTTAAATGATCTTAAAAAGCTCACGCTCGAGCTTATGAAAAATGGCAACACGCAAGATGTACGTCAGGAGAATGAAAGTCTTATAAACAAGATTTATAATGATGACCAAGACGACTCTTACGAGACGGTAGAAGAAGTGATGGATGTATTACAGATACCTCAAAAATCACAACAAGCTCCTACCCCACCTCCTACAGAGTCAGTAATAGATCCATATCACTTTGCAGAGGAGATAGAAGAGGAAGAAACTTTATCGCTACACGACAAGGAGCTGGAACTTATAAAGAAATCACTAGAACGCCACAAAGGAAAACGTAAGGCTGCCGCACAAGAGCTAGGTATAAGCGAGCGCACACTTTATAGAAAGATTAAACAGTTTGATCTATAATCTTAGGCTTGTACATTCAATTTTTAAACCGCATCTTCGTTATCTACATATGAATTCTACAAAAAGCACCTTACTTATTATCTTATTTGCACTTGGCTTCCAGAGTTGTGGTGTGTACTCTCTAAGTGGAGTTTCCATTGTAAATGAAGAAACTTTTGAAGTTCGCTTTTTTCAAAATGAAGCGGCCATTGTAGAACCCGGTATAGACCGCGAGTTTACAGAGCAACTTAGAGATATCATACAGAACCAGTCTCCCCTAGTATTAACAAATACTAATGCAGACGTTATTTATGAAGGTGAGATTGTAGAGTACTACATTGCACCACAAGCCTCAACCTCAGAAAATACAGCTGCTCAAAACAGATTAACCATTACTATAAACGTGCGTTTTTACAACAACACACAAACAGACGGTGAATATGACTTTGAGCGTAGGTTTTCTTTCTTTTCTGACTTTACCGGCACGGCACAACCCGTGGGTAGTGTACTAGACTCTGCTATAGACGAGATTTATGAACGTATAACTCAAGATGTTTTTAACGCATCACTTGCACGCTGGTAATGAATACAGAGCAATACACATACCTGCTTGAACATCCAGATAAGATTACAGCCGAAGAGACGGCAAGTCTTAGAGATATTATTGATGCCTTCCCTTTCTTTCAAAGCGCCCAGGCTTTATATCTCAAAGGACTAAAAAATCAAGAAAGCTTTGCTTACAATAAAGCCCTTAAGAAAACAGCTAGTCATACATCAGACAGAGCTGTGCTTTTTGACTACATTACCTCAGAGCGTTTTTTACAAAATGACGTAAGCGCGCAAATCAAAGAGCAAGAGACTGTCCTGCGCAATCTTATCATCACAGATATAGAAGACGTATCTACCATACTTGATGAAGAAGAACAAGCTAAAGCTTCTAAAATACTAGACCCAGATCTCTTTGTAGAAAAAATAGACTCAGAGATGACAAGGGCGAGAGCCGAAGAGACGCTCCAAGTAGGAAAACCATTACCGTTTACTAAGTCTGAGGCACACTCTTTTAGTGAGTGGTTACAGCTTTCAACCTTTACACCCATAGACCGCTCTCAAGATGAAACAACTCAACTAGAAGCTGTAAAAACTAAAGAAGTTATTACAACACTTAAAAGTGAGGAAAACGAGGAGATTCAACCTGCTATAAAAGAAGAAGATAGTAGAGAAAGAAAGCGCAAAATTATAGATTCTTTTATAGAAACAAACCCAAAAATAAGTGCTATAAAACCTGCACAGTCAGAAAAAAAGAAAATAATTAAAGAACTTCCATATTCTTCTGAGTCGTTGATGACAGAGACTTTAGCGCGTGTCTATGTAGAGCAAAAAAACTTTAAAAAAGCAAAACAAGCTTACCGCATTTTAAGTTTGAAATATCCAGAAAAAAGTGGTTTCTTTGCAGACCAAATTCGAGCAGTAGAACAACTCGAGCAACAAAAAGATTAAAATATTATGAGTACTACGTTTTATATATTTTTAGCACTAATCGTTATTGTAGCATTTTTACTAGTAGTGGTTATTATGGTACAGAATCCTAAGGGTGGCGGACTTTCTTCTTCTTTTGGAGGTGGCGGTACACAGCAAATGGGTGGTGTGCAAAAAACTACAGACTTTCTAGACAAAGCAACGTGGGCTCTTGCAACCATATTACTTATCCTTATACTTGCTAGTAATCTAGCTATTTTTGATGGTTCTGTAACAGCAGAGTCACAGGTATTTGATGCAGATGCTGTAGAACAATCTACTCCTGCACCAGCACCGGTAAGTTTACCAGATACAGACGGGGGAGACCAATAAGTCTCTTATTAAAATATTATAAAAAGCCAGCTTTACAGCTGGCTTTTTTGTTTTATGCAATTTTGTCAGTGCATAATCACTGGCATAATTTCTGCCACTTACGCTAGCGTAACTTACAGAGGTTACAACTAGAATCAAACTTTATAACTTAAATTAAATACCAATGGCAATTAAAATTCAACCATTAGCAGACCGCGTTGTAATAGAGCCTGTAGCAGCAGAAACTCAAACAGCATCTGGTTTATATATTCCAGATAGTGCACAAGAAAAGCAACAAAGAGGTAAAGTAGTTGCTGTAGGATCTGGAACAAAAGATCATACGATGACGGTTAAAGTAGGTGACACTGTGATATACGGAAAGTATGCAGGTAGTGAACTAAAATTTGACGGAGCAGATTATATGATTATGAAAGAGGATGATATCCTTGCGATTGTATAAATAGGTATTCGCTTTCGCGAAAGCGTATTAAGAAAATTAAAATATTTTAAACATAGCGCTTAGAGCATACAGCTTAAAGCCTTTGAAAAAGTAAAAAGAAAATGGCAAAAGACATTCAATTTAATATAGAAGCACGCGACGGATTAAAGCGTGGTGTAGATAAACTTGCAAACGCAGTAAAAGTTACTTTAGGACCTAAAGGTCGTAACGTGATTATTTCAAAATCTTTTGGAGCGCCACACGTAACAAAGGATGGTGTTACTGTAGCAAAAGAAATAGAACTAGAAGATGCTCTTGAAAATATGGGAGCACAAATGGTAAAAGAAGTTGCTTCAAAAACTAATGACCTTGCTGGTGACGGTACAACTACAGCAACAGTACTTGCACAAGCTATCGTAACAGAAGGACTTAAAAACGTAGCTGCTGGTGCAAACCCAATGGATCTTAAAAGAGGTATTGATAAGGCAGTAGAAGCTATTGTTGCAGATTTAGAAAAACAAACTGCAAAAGTGGGCAACTCTTCAGACAAGATAAAGCAAGTAGCATCTATCTCTGCAAACAATGATGAAGTGATAGGAGAACTTATCGCAGAAGCTTTTGGAAAAGTAGGTAAAGAAGGTGTTATCACTGTAGAAGAAGCAAAAGGAACAGAAACGTATGTAGATGTTGTAGAGGGTATGCAGTTTGATCGCGGTTTCCTTTCTCCATATTTTGTGACAAACAGTGAGAAAATGAGTGCAGAGCTAGATAGCCCGTACATCTTACTATTTGACAAGAAAATTTCAAATATGAAAGATTTACTTCCTGTGCTTGAGCCTGTGGCACAAACAGGAAAGCCACTTCTTATCATTGCAGAAGATGTAGATGGAGAAGCACTTGCTACTCTTGTGGTAAATAAACTACGTGGCGCTCTTAAAATTGCTGCTGTAAAAGCACCAGGTTTTGGAGATCGTCGTAAAGCTATGCTAGAAGATATTGCTATCCTTACTGGAGGTACTGTAATCTCAGAAGAAAGAGGCTTTACACTAGAAAACACAACGCTAGATATGCTAGGTACTGCAGAGACAGTAACTATAGATAAAGACAACACAACTGTTGTAAACGGATCTGGAGACTCAGATATGATTAAAGCTCGAGTAGGGCAAATCAAATCTCAAATAGAGACTACCACATCAGACTATGACAAAGAAAAACTACAAGAGCGCCTTGCAAAACTTGCAGGTGGAGTTGCTGTACTTTATGTAGGTGCTGCCTCTGAGGTTGAGATGAAAGAGAAAAAAGACCGTGTAGATGACGCTTTACACGCAACTCGTGCCGCTGTAGAAGAAGGTATCGTTGCCGGTGGAGGTGTTGCTCTTGTGCGTGCAAAGAAATCTCTTGACAAAATCAAAACAGAAAATGCAGACCAAGAGACTGGTGTGCAGATTGTAAACCGTGCTATTGAGTCTCCACTTAGAACGATTGTTTCTAACGCTGGTGGTGAAGGAGCTGTGGTGATTTCTAAAGTACTAGAAGGAAAGAAAGACTTTGGTTTTAACGCAAAAAATGGTGAGTACACAGATATGCTTAAAGCAGGAATTATCGACCCTAAGAAAGTAACACGTGTAGCACTAGAAAATGCTGCTTCTGTTTCTGGAATGATTCTTACTACAGAATGTGCACTTACAGACATTAAAGAAGATGCTCCAGCAGCAATGCCACCTATGGGAGGTGGCGGAATGCCGGGAATGATGTAATGGCGAATCGCCATAGATATTTATGAGCTACTCTCGGAGTGGTTCTAAAAATCAAAAACCTCTGCTTTTCGGCAGAGGTTTTTTTATGGTTCTTGTTACGCTTTCGCGAAAGCGTAATTACTTCTTTACAAATTGCCAGATAGAAATACTCACCAAAACAAGCAATAAAGGAACAAGCAGCAGAAGGTCTAGACGTGTCTCAAAAGAATTAGACAATCCGTTTACCGAAATAAATTGCTGCATATTATACTCCCAGACCAAGTAGAGCGTAAATACAATCAAAGTGCAAATTTGTACGGCTGTGAGTTTCTTTTTCATAAAAGGTTTGTAAGCATTATAATCGCCATTATAATCATAATAGCATTTTCAATAAATGTTGCTTCTGTCATAGGTAGTTTAAGTGCCGTGCCTAGACAAGCACATTGTATCTCTTTCTTACTCAACAAACTTCTAGTCACGCCTACCGTTGTAATACCTAGTATGACAATAGTAAGCACAAGCGCTATGGCTATTTGTAATCGCATTAAAAACATAAGTCCCAGTGCAAGCTCTATATATGGATATACATAACCATATCCAGGTACCGCCCCAGCTAGTGGATCATACATCGCAAAGCTTGTTTTAAATCCTTTAATGTCTAAAAATTTAAAAAAACTAAAAACAACATAAAACAACCCCATAAAATCCAGCATAGCTTCATCCCACAAACCATCTTTGAAATGAAGTAATACGGCTGCTCCAGTTATAAACAAAAAGATAAGAAAGAGCGGCTTGAGCTGTTGCAATTTTGACTCGCTTGCTTCTTGAGTAGCCGTCTCATTACTTGCAAAAACACCAGTGCTCTTCTCTTGCGTTTCACTCTCTGCTTTAGATTGTTCCTTTAATGATATACGATACTTTTCTGGCAATGCACTTTTCAAATGGTCAAGTGTTACCTCGTCGTCCATTGTAAGGGTAGCCTCTTCGTTTTCTAAGGAAACAATAGCCTGCGAGACGCCCGTAACTCCAGCAAGCTTCTGCTCTACTCCAGTACGACAACCATTACAGGTCATTCCCTTAATTGTATAATCTCTTGTTTTCATTAATCCTCGTGATCTTCGTGGTCGTGATGATCATTATGAGTATCATGACCTTCTTGACTACTTATTTCAACTTCTTGCTGGGTGTAGAGACTTAACGACTTGCCTTTATAATTTGTCACATACAACACCTCATCAATTATAATTAAATCTGTAGGTTTTGAAATATCTGTATCAAGTACTTGCTTGAGACTTCCTTCTAGATCAAAAACAAGTACTCTATCGTTTTCAAAATCTGTTGTATAAGCATTAGTATCTGATACAAAGATGCCCGTTGCTGCATTCATCTTTTGGTCTTCACCTATGGTTTTAAGATGATTACCCTTTTTATCAAACACCTGCAGCCTATTATTATAAGCATCTGCCACCCATATATTACTTTCTGTTAAGTGAACATCTGTGGGATAATAAAAATCTCCATCTGCTTTTCCTTCTTTTCCAATGGAAGACCAATTTTTACAATCTAACGTATAGAGTATGCGGTTGTTATAAAAATCTGCAATAGCCATCGTACTATCTTTTACTGCTATTCCTGCTGGAGCATCTAGCGAATCTTTGATAGCAATATTCATTCTAAGATTTTCAAGCACAGTAACTACACTATCATTTCCATATTGCGGTATGTAGAGGACACCCTTTTCGGTAGCGATGTGCATAGGCCTGTCTAGGGAGTCTATGGTTTTTAAAACTACGCCGCTTGTATCTATTAACACCAGCCTATTACGATCTCCATCACTGAGCCAGATTCCCTTTTCACCTTGAGCGATACCTATAGGATTTACATCTGCTAGAGCAATGGTTTTAATATGTACCCAGCGTGTTTCAGTTTGTTTCTTTTCTTGACAGCTGGCTATAAGCATCGCTGTCAATAGTATAATTATATACTGTTTCATACTATTGATCTAATCGTTCATATTTACAACATCCAGGTAGGTCTGCATAAGCCTCATCTGTAGCTTTATGAGCTTTTGTGTCGTGCCCTATTCTTGCAATTTCAGACTGTATACCATCTAGCGTGACCTGGCTCTTGTCGTAAGTCACCTTCATCATTTGTAACTCCTGTTTCCAAGTGGCATCTGTAACACCAGGTATGTTACCTGCTGCATTTACAATACGTGCCTCACACATACCGCATTTACCTGCGACAAGCACTTGCTGGGTCACTACCACACTCTCTGCAGAGAGCTCTGTTGTATTTGCTTCATTTGTTTCTACAGTACCATCTGCTCTTGTAATTTTTGAAGTGATAGGTGTATAACCCGCCTTTTCTACTTGCTTTACCACAGCCTGCATTGTAAGATTCTTTTCTGAAGGGTATTGAAAAGAGAAGTCTCCTGTCTCAATATCTATCGCTACTTTCTTTATCCCTTTAAATTCTTTGAACTTCTTTTCTAGTCCGTATGCACAAAATGGACAACCTAGACCGTCTACTTGTACTTCAAAGGTGTCCATTGTTTTTTGCGCTTTCGCGAAAGCGGAAACCATCACAACCGCTACGAGTACTATTATTGCTTTTATTTTCATCTGTATTTTCTTTTTAAAATGTATATCTAGTGCCTAAAAAGACACTGTAATTTAATGCTCTATTTTCTGGAATATCTTTTATAAGTGGCAACTGAACTGCTAGATCAAAAGTGACCGTTTTAAGCGCATACTGTATACCCTGAGCATACAGTAATTGATACCAATCTCGATCTGTGAGCCACGAGCTTGTGTACTCAAAATAAAGGTTGACTTGCTTGTTTGGGTATTGCGGTTTAAGCAATGGTAACCCTACGCCAAATTTTGCTCTAAACTCATCTTGATTACCATCTGGAGCCCAGTTATAGCCTATCTCTGTTGAGATTCCATATTTTAAAGTTTCTAATCCAGAAACTATGCCATAATAGCCTTGATACTCTCCAGTACTAAGTTCTAATAAGTCTAGCTCCTTACCAGTGGGTAAGGTTTGAATAGTTTTGGCAACCATACGCCAGGTTCTACCTGTACCATCTTTTCTAAAAAACTGGTATTTACCCTGTACTTTTATATCTGCCAGCGTGCTACCAGAGCCTGCTCCATCTAGATCGTAACTTAAATAGGGTATGTGCAAAGCCACTAAAGAGTTAGACGTAGGAAGATAATGCAACATTAAAGGTACATATACAGCGGTACCTCTATCATTATTTCTTATCTCAGTGAGTGTTTTTGTGGTAAAGCTGTTTCCGCCTAGCATTATGGGCTTATCTGCCGTTATAGGTGGGCCTTGAGCAAGAACTTTTACAAGCACTAGACTCAATAATGTAGTGAAAATTATTTTTTTCATTAGTATTTGATTTTCCTCTAAAAGACTGAGGTTAAATTAATTAAATAAACGCTTTATTTAATTTAAAACGCATTAAATAATTGCGTATCAAGATATTGACACGCAAAAGACCATCCGCCAGTGCGGAGACTTTTAATAAATCAAATTAGGTATTGCTCAAAGAGCTCTTGGTAGTCTTGCGTTATAAGTGGTGGCAAGTACCTGTCAGTTATTACTACTTTTTTTACAACTGTATCAAATAGTAAAAAGTAAGTGTGCGTGTAAGCCTCAATAAATTCAAGATTCTCTAGCGAGAAATCTTCAAAGTGATGTTTGAGCTCATCTTGTGCGTCAAGCACAGTTTCTTGATCTGAACAGCATTCCATTTTTTTAGAATGATCATCACCATATTTGTGAGTAAGTGCTTCTTGCATCTCACAAGCTTGTGCCTCTCCAAAAATGCTTACATCTACAAGATGCTCACCACAATAATGCTTTGATATCGTAAACGACATCGTAGACCCTAGCACCAATACCGCTAGAAGGACAGACATTATATTTTGGAAAATTGCTTTCATATCTTATTACAAAGATACAAAAAAGCCCCTCGTGTATCACGAGGGGCTCTTAAATCTATATTAAATCTACTAGAAAGCATACTGGAAGCCGGCAGTAATTGTCTCCTTGCGCTTAAGCTGTACACCATTTACGTCTTGTAAAAGTGGAGTTGCAAACTCAAAACTGATACTTATGTCGTTAAGAGAGCTACAATAAATTTTAATAAAAAACTATTCTATCTCCTTATCTACTACACCGCACTTGAGCATTTTATCACCGTAGTATGGATTACGTATTTCTTTAGAATCAGATAACCAGTATGCACCTTTACCATCAAAAGCCATAGGGCAGTATTGCTTTACAAGAGATCCAGATGCCAGCTCACCAGAAAGGTACACCTCAACGCTTTTTGACACATCCTCAAAAACTTCACGTTGCTTATCTACATTAGTAGATCTAGCGATTTGATCTAGATCAGATTTTAAAGCAGAAAAAGTATCTGCACTAGGTACTACAGTAAGCATCTGGCTAAAATCCTTTGCGACAGATGCTGCATCTTCTGCATCTGTATTTACAAAAGCCCCTTTAAGATTTAAGTAAGCACGATGTACTTGTGTAGCCTCTTCTGTTTTAAAAGTCACCTCAACAAACTCTTCTGTCACATTAAGATCTCCAGTAGAGGTTATTATTGCCGTATCACTATGTTGCGACGGTGCTGTTTTTACTTCTACCTCTTGACTTTGCTTACAAGAGAATAACGCCAGTGCGATGGCTACAAAAAATACATTTTTCATTTGCTAGGGTTTTAATCCTGTAAAAATACAACGTACTCACTTATTTACCTTGCGGTAATAAAAAAATGCCGGCAATAATAAGAAAACAAGTAATGGCTGGATTAAAAAACGGCGCACATAAAAAAGCCCCATATACTCAGAGGGTGTATGATGATGTAATAATATATAATAGATGATACTAAGTACAATAAAAACAACTGCATAAAAAACAATCGTAAACTTAATAATACCCTTATCTCTAAAGACAGCCCATAGCAAGCCCAGCGACAACAGCATATTTAACAAGTATCTAAATAATATATGCGCCATTAACTTCCCTTTTGCAAAAGTAGGCAGTGGTGTATTTTGATAATCTCCGTGAAAATAATCTATGAGAGGATCGTAGAAGAGTACGCTTTCGCGAAAGCGTATAAAAAGTAACCCAAATAGGCATAGCACAGCTAGCAACATATAGAATACCTTATGCATCTTTTACAGGTTTTTTATAAGAGTTTATCCAGCCTAGCCACAGCAAGAATACGGTACCATAAATAACCGCCGGAAAGATAGTGCCGTGTAGTACATCTGCATATGCTGGATATTCATAAATACCTATTGTAAGTAAGGCGATGCGCAAGACATTCATACCATAGAGAAGTACGACTCCTCCAAAAATAAAAAGTAATGTTCTTTTTACATCTCCAAAAAATGCAAGCATAAACGACACAAAAAGTAGCATCACACTTACGGCATTACAACCTTCTACTACGCGAGCGAGGGTTTTACCGTCCATAGTAAGATTCATAGCGGGCTCCCAGGTACTAGGTTCTACCTTCATATCATACCCAAAAGCAGTAATTAATGCCTGACTTTGTTTTGCAACGTTATGTGTAATATAATCGGGAAAATAGCGACTACTAGCTCCATAGGTTAAAAATAGTTGGTAAAGTGACACGAAAACCAAATAACTTCCTATAAATATGGCTAAAAATCGGAGGACGGGCTTATATTTGCGGATTAATTTGAGCAAGGGATGTTTTTAACGTCTAAAATACAAGAAAAATGGCTTTTGAAGATTTAAAAATACAAGTAAGCAGCATTGCCTCAAATAATGAAGGCAGTGCAAAGGATAAAATGACAGCAATTTGTGAGCTGTTACAAGAACATATAGACTACTATGACTGGGTAGGTTTTTATATGGCAAATCACGAGGCACGCACCTTGCACCTTAAAGCTTTTGCTGGAGAGCCTACAGACCATACAGTTATCCCTTTCGGGAAAGGAATTTGCGGTCAAGTAGCAGAGTCTAATCAAAACTTTGTAGTACCAGATGTTAAGGCGCAAGATAATTATATAGCCTGCTCCATTACTGTTAAGAGTGAGATAGTAATCCCACTTTTTAAAGATGGAAAAAATATAGGGCAGATAGATATAGATTCACATAAAATAGACCCGTTTACTAAGGAAGATGAAGATTTTCTAGAGTTTGTAAACGGGAAAGTTGCTGCTCTTCTATAAGACCGCTATAACTTTAAAACAACAAACCCCTTACTAATGAAAATAGTAAGGGGTTTATTATTTTACATACATTGTACTACATCCCTGTTCTGATAGCCTCTACAGGGTCTAATTTTGAAGCTCCTATAGCGGGTACAATACCGGCTATAATCCCAATAACAAAAGTCGTAAACAAACCTAAGAAGATATTATCAAAAGAAAGTACAAACTCAAAATCACCAGCTATTTTTGAAACATCTAGTAACCAGACGACTACTTGCACCATTATTAAACCTATTAGCCCTCCAAAAATAGAAAGTAAGATAGACTCAAAAAGGAATTGAAATAATATAAATCTACGCTTTGCTCCTAGTGCTTTTTGTATACCTATAAGGTTGGTACGTTCTTTCACACTCACAAACATAATATTTGCGATACCAAAACCTCCTACGAGTAATGCAAAGCCTCCTATACCCCAACCTACGCCGGTAAGAAAGCCTATAATATTATCTATAAAAGCGGTAAACCCTTTGAGCTGGTTAATAAAGAAATTACTCACCTCATCGGTTTTAAGCCCTCTTTTATTTCTAAGTTTCTGTTCGATTTGAGCTACATAAGCCTCGTCATCTACATCTTCTTTTGGTAATAATACAATTTGCGGAAATGTTGACCTGTTATTATCTCCATAGATTCTTCGAGCAAGATTTACGGGCACAACTACGATCTCATCTTTTGAGTCACCACCAAAACCGGCTCCTTCCTTTTCTAATACCCCTATAACAGTAAGCTTGCGACTATACATTCTTATTTTCTTACCTCTAGGGTCTACTCCTTCTCCAAAAAGTTTGTTACGTATCTCATTACCTAGTACTACAACACTCGCACCACTGTTAGACTCAGAAGCATTAAAGAACCTCCCTAACTCAAATTGTAAAGATTCTATTTCAAACCATCCTTCTGTAGTAGCTCCTACACCTATATTTTCTAACGTTACATCATCATATTTTATAGTTTGTGGAGGCACACTAAGTACATATGTACTTGCTTTAGTATCTGGTACCGCACGCTCTAAATATTGAAAATCTTCATACTCCACAAGCGGGAATTGTTCTCGCTTCCATCTAGGCACTTCTGTAGGTCCAAAGGAAACGTGGCATAAAATAATAGTACTTTGGTCTAATGCAGATAGGCTGCCTTTTATCTCTCTTTCTAGAGAATCTACAGCGGCTAGCACCCCTATAATAGAAAAGATTCCTACCGTTACACCCATTAATGAAAGAAAGGTACGGGTCTTATTATTGCGCAAGGCATTAACAGCAAATCTAAAACTCTCCCCTAAGGCTCGAAAATATATAAGCATTGATTGATTTTATCTAAAGATACGAGTAAGACGTCACTCGAGATAAATTGTTACAAAGTAGTTCCATTTTGTTAATAGAAAGCGTTAACAAAAAGTGTTGAAATTGCTATTTTTGACACTTCAAAATCCCATATGCGAGGGAGGACACAAAATCTATCAATAATCTCACAATGAGCACAACAAAAAAAATAGGCGCAGCCCTTATTTCAGTATTTCACAAAGACGGCCTTGCCCCTATCGTTCAGAAACTTCACGAGTACGGAGTAACCCTTTATTCTACAGGAGGGACTGAAAAATTTATTAAAGATTTAGGTATCCCTGTGGTACCGGTAGAAGATGTGACTTCTTACCCATCTATACTAGGTGGTCGTGTTAAAACATTACACCCTAAAGTTTTTGGAGGGATTCTTAACCGTCAAGATCACGATGGTGATGTAAAAGAAATGGCTGAGTATGAAATCCCACAACTTGACCTAGTTATTGTTGATTTATACCCTTTTGAAAAAACAGTTGCATCTGGAGCACCAGAGCAAGACATTATAGAAAAAATAGATATAGGTGGTATCTCACTTATACGGGCCGCTGCAAAAAACTTTAAAGACACACTTTGTGTATCTTCTATGGAAGACTATGCAGAGGTACTAGACATTATCACAAACGGTAATGGTAGCACTACAATGGCAGAGAGAAAACGCTTTGCTGCCAAAAGTTTTGCTGTATCATCTCACTATGACACTGCTATCTTTAATTACTTTAATGCAAATCACGAGATACCAGCACTTAAACTAAGTGCAAATAACGGTAAGACATTACGTTACGGAGAAAACCCACACCAAAAGGGATTCTTCTTTGGAGATTTTGACGAAGTTTTTGACAAGCTACACGGTAAAGAACTTTCATATAACAACCTTCTTGATGTAGATGCAGCCGTAAACCTTATTTCAGAATTTCAGGGAGAGGCACCTACCTTTGCCGTACTAAAACATAATAATGCTTGTGGCTTTGCACAACGTGATACAATGCACCAAGCTTATGTAGATGCACTTGCTGGTGACCCTACATCTGCTTTTGGAGGCGTACTTATTGCAAACGGTGAGATAGATGAGCCTACCGCTCAAGAGATTCACAAATTATTTTGTGAAGTAGTAATTGCTCCATCATTTACACCAGAAGCTTTAGAAATTCTTAAAGGAAAGAAAAACCGCATCCTTCTTACTTTAAAAAACATTGCACTACCAGAGATGACGGTACGTACTTGTCTTAACGGGACGCTTTTACAAGAACGTGATCATAAAACAGATACTGCTGCAGATCTTACTAATGCTACAAACACGCAGCCTACAGAAAAGGAACTAGAAGACTTACTGTTTGCATCAAAAATTTGTAAACACACGAAGTCTAACACTATCGTACTTGCAAAAAACAAACAACTTTGTGCAAGTGGTACTGGGCAAACATCACGTGTAGATGCATTGAGACAAGCTATTGAAAAAGCAACATCTTTTGGCTTTGACCTTCAGGGATCTGTGATGGCTAGTGATGCATTTTTCCCTTTTCCAGATTGTGTAGAAATTGCAGATAAAGCAGGCATTACTGCCGTGATACAACCAGGCGGATCAATAAAAGATCAACTTACCGTAGACTATTGTAACGAAAACAACGTATCTATGGTAATGACGGGAACACGTCACTTTAAACATTAATAACAAAGAGGGTTGGTATTACGCTTTCGCGAAAGCGTGATGTTAACCCTAATATTTGTACTTTTAAGCAGCACGCTTAAAAACTAACGCATAACGCTTTGATTACCCTATGGGATTTTTTGATTTTTTAACTGAGAATATTGCAATTGACCTTGGTACTGCCAACACGTTGATTATACACAATGATAAAGTAGTAGTAGATAGTCCATCTATAGTTGCTCGAGACCGCACGACAAAAAAGATAATTGCCGTAGGTAAAGAAGCTGCTCAAATGCAAGGTAAAACTCACGAAAATATCAAAACCATACGCCCTCTTAAGGATGGAGTAATTGCAGATTTTGATGCCAGTGAGCAGATGATTGCAATGTTTATCAAAGAAATACCAGCACTTAAAAAGAAATTATTTCCACCTGCATTGCGTATGGTAATCTGTATACCTTCTGGAATTACAGAGGTAGAGATGCGAGCAGTAAAGGAAAGTGCAGAGCGTGTAAACGGTAAGGAAGTATATCTTATACACGAGCCTATGGCAGCAGCTATTGGTATAGGTGTAGATATTATGCAACCTAAGGGTAATATGATTGTAGATATAGGTGGAGGTACGACAGAGATTGCCGTAATTGCACTAGGAGGTATTGTATGTGACAAGTCTGTAAAAATTGCAGGTGATGTATTTACAAACGATATTATCTACTATATGCGCACCCAGCACAACCTTTATGTAGGAGAGCGCAGTGCCGAAAAAATAAAAATACAAATAGGTGCCGCTACCGAAGATCTTGAAGTACCGCCAGAAGAGATGAGTGTACAGGGTCGTGACTTACTTACTGGTAAGCCTAAGCAGGTACAAATAAGCTTTAGAGAGATTGCAAAGGCATTAGATAAATCTATACTTCGTATAGAAGACGCTGTAATGGAAACATTATCACAAACACCTCCAGAACTCGCTGCAGATATTTATAATACTGGTATTTACCTAGCGGGTGGTGGATCTATGTTACGTGGTCTTGACAAGCGTCTTTCTCAAAAAACAGACCTTCCAGTTTATATTGCAGAAGATCCACTTAGAGCTGTGGTAAGAGGTACAGGTATATGCTTGAAAAATCTAGCTAAGTATAAGAGCGTTCTCATAAAATAGAAATCTCTTAAGATATGCAACAGATTATCAATTTTTTGATCAGGAATAAAAATTTCCTGCTGTTTGCTTTTTTACTAATGCTGTCTCTTGTATTTACCATACAGTCACACTCGTATCATCGTAGCAAGTTTGTAAACTCTGCAAACTGGTTTACGGGAGGAATATATGGCTCTGTAAGTAGTGTGCAAGATTATTTCAATCTCAAAACCTACAACCAGCAGTTATTAGAAGAAAATGCACGTTTAAGAACTATAGTGAGCGCCACAAAAACTGGCAATGAATCTATAGACCCCCTTATAGCAGCAAATTCTCCTATCCCAGCAGATAGCACAGTGCAATATGCTTACAACCCAGCTAAAGTTATAAATAACAACTACGCAAAGACTGACAACTTTATCACCTTAAAAGGAGGGGGTTCTAGTAATATCAAAAAAGACCAAGGTGTGATTACGAGCCAAGGTATTGTAGGTATAATAGATAATACATCATCAAGTTATAGTACAGTGCTGTCTATACTTAATTCCAACTTTACTACGCAAGTAAAATTAAAAGGCTCTGAACATTTTGGGACACTACAATGGGACGGTAAAAGCCCTAATGTCGTTCAAGTAATAGATATGCAACAGCAGGCACCTGTTACAAAAGGAGATACGATTGAGACGAGTGGGAAATCGGCTATTTTCCCGAAAGGGATACCTGTAGGTGTGGTGCAAGATTACACGCTAGATAGTAGTAAAAACTTTTACACCCTATCTGTAAAACTTATGAATGATATGACCAGCTTAGGTCACGTTTATGTTATAGAAAACAAGGCAAGAGTAGAGATTGAACAATTAGAAAACGAGAACTATGAAGAATAATGTTCTCAAGAATATCGTGCGCTTTATAGCGCTTATGTTTGTGCAAATCTACTTGTTTAATCACGTAAACTTTTTGGGTTACATTAATCCGTATCCATATGTGTTGTTCCTTTTAGTATTCCCGTTTACTGCAAATAGGTCTCTATACATATTTATAGCATTTTTAACGGGTCTCACTATGGATATGTTTGGCAATAGTGGTGGTATACACGCTGCGGCTTGTTTATTTCTTGCATATTTAAGACCTCTCACATTACGATTTGCTTTTGGGGTGAGTTATGAATATAATGCCATTAAGCTATCTAAGGTGAGTTTATACGGCCGTTTTGTTTATATATCCATATTAGTTTTGACGCATCATCTTGTTTTATTTTTACTTGAGGTTTTTAACATAAGTAACATACTCTATACCCTAAACAAAACGTTAGTCACTAGTATCTTTACAATCATACTTTGTATTGTATTTAATATCCTTTTCAGCCGACGTATTGAATGAGAAAAGCCTTATTACTTTTTATTGTATTAACGACTGGTATCCTATTTGTATCCAGACTCTTTTACCTGCAAGTTTATGATACTTCTGCAGCCGTATTGTCTGAGAATAATGCTATAAAGAAGCAGTACGAAATTCCACAACGAGGTCGTATTTATGATCGTAATGGTAAGTTATTGGTGTCTAACCAGCCATCTTACGACCTTATGGCGATACCGCGTGAGGTAAAACCTTTTGATACCTTACAGCTTTGTAAGCTACTTAATATCACAAAAGAAAAGCTTGTAAAGCAATTAGACAAAGCCCGTAAATATTCTCCTAGACATCCCTCTGTAATTGTACCTACAATGTCTCAAGGTGAATTTGCTTACTTAGGTGAGCAAATGCGTAAGTATGAAGGCTTCTTTATACAAAAAAGATCACTTAGAGATTATCAAGTAGATTTTGGAGCAAACTTTTTAGGTTATATACAAGAAGTTCATCAAGGCATTATAGATAAAAACCCCTACTACAGCGGAGGTGACCTTATAGGTAGGCAGGGAGTTGAGCAGCAATATGAAGATATTTTACGAGGAGAGAAAGGTATTAAGTACCTACAGAAAGACCGTTTTAATCGAGTAATAGGTCCTTACAAAGAAGGTGCGCTTGACAAAGAGCCTGTAGAGGGGAAAAACATACACCTCACTATAGACGCAGAGCTACAAAAGTATGGTCAAGAACTTATGAAAGGTAAGCGAGGTGGGATAGTCGCTATTGAGCCTTCTACAGGGGAAATACTGGCACTTATCACTGCGCCAAATTATGACCCTGCTCTTATGGTGGGGCGTGAGCGTTCTAAAAATTATTCTCTTTTAAAAAGTGACTCTATTGCAAAACCACTTTATGATAGAGCTTTGCAAGGAGAATATGCACCAGGATCTCCTTTTAAAGCGCTCACTGGGCTTATAGCTCTTCAAGAAGACGCTATGGATATAGACGAAAAGGTATACTGCCACGGCGGTATGCGTTATGGCAGAAACAGAAACTTTGGATGCCACCATCACCGTAGCCCTGTGAGTATGATAGATGGTATTGCATACTCGTGCAATGCGTATTTTGGTACAGCATACCTTAACAGTATAAATAAATACGACACACCACAAGAAGGTATAACGGTCTGGGAAAACCACCTCAAAAGTTTTGGACTAGGGGATTTTATGGGTTATGATCTGCCTATAGGTAAACGTGGGCTCATACCTACTGCAAAAATGTATAATAGAACCTATAATTACCCTAAAAGAAGATGGGGTGCAGCTGCAACACTATCAAACTCTATAGGTCAAGGTGAGGTACTTATGACACCTGTGCAAATGGCTCACTTTACAGCTACTATAGCAAATAGAGGCTGGTATTACAAACCTCATATTCTCAAAAAAATAGAAGGCACAGACACTATCCCGCAAGACTTTGCTACAAAAAAATACACTACTATAGAGCCAGAACATTATGAGCCCATTATACAAGGCCTTAATGATGTTTATAATTACGGGACAGCAGCTAGTTTAAAAGTACCAGGAATAGAAATTTCTGGTAAAACAGGAACGGCAGAAAATTATACTCGTATAGATGGTAAACGAGTCCAACTTACAGACCACTCTACGTTTGTAGCATTTGCTCCTAGAGAAAACCCAAAAATAGCCATCGCCATTTTTGTAGAAAATGGATACTGGGGCTTTAGATACGGAGGGCGTATCGCATCACTAATGATTGAAAAATACATTAATAAAGAAGTGACTCGCAAAGACCTAGAAAACTGGATACTCACCCACTCTCTAGAAGAAGAATATGCAAAACCACTAAGTGGCGAACCGTTTAGAATTAATTATTAATGAGTAAATTTTCCCGTAACGTAGGCAGTTTTGACTGGGTGCTCATTGTGCTTTATCTTGCTCTAATCAGTATAGGCTGGGTAAACATCTACTCGGCGTCTTATGATCCTACGGTAGAAAGCTTTTTTAGTTTAGAAAATCTATACAGCAAGCAACTACTGTGGATTCTATTAGGATTCCTTATCATCTCATTTATACTCTTTTTAGAATCTAAATTTTTTGAACGATTCTCAAGTGTTATTTATATCGCCTCTCTGCTCTCGTTATTACTTCTATTTGTTTTTGGAAAAACTATTTCTGGAGCGACCAGTTGGTACAACCTTGGTTTTATGAGTTTACAACCCAGTGAGTTTGCAAAAGCCGCAACCGCACTTGCGCTTGCAAAATACCTAAGTGATATACAAACTAATATAAAAACCGTACGTGATCAAGTAAGAGCACTAGCAATTATAGCACTTCCTGCATTGATAATTATCCCGCAACCAGACCCTGGTAGTGCACTTGTATATGCGGCGTTTATATTCCCTTTATATAGAGAAGGACTTGCTGCCAGTTACCTCATTCTAGGAGCGTCATCTATCACCTTATTTGTCCTCACCTTATTAATTGGACCTTTATACGTAGCTCTTGCCGTATTACTTATTGCTGCTTTTCTATTTTATAAAAACAGAAAACGAAGGCCATCAAAACGGCTTTATCTAGGTATTACCTTTGTTGCTTGCCTCTTTGCCTTTTCTGTAAACTACATTTTTGAAAATATTTTTGAACAACGACATAGAGATCGTTTTAACATCGTACTGGGTAAAGAAGTAGATGCAAAAAGTATAGGGTATAACACACAACAAAGCGAGATTGCTATAGGAAACGGAGGCTGGTTTGGCCGTGGCTTTTTAGAAGGCACGCAGACTAAAGGAAAGTTTGTACCAGAGCAACACACAGACTATATATTTTCTACCGTAGGTGAAGAGTGGGGCTTCTTAGGAAGCACACTAGTTATCGGACTTTTTATCCTTCTCATCTTAAGGATAATTCAGCTTTCAGAAAAGCAAAAAAATGACTTCTCTCGTATTTATGGCTATAGTGTAGCCGGTATCTTGTTTATACACTTTGTTGTAAACATAGGTATGGTAGTAGGGCTGCTTCCTACTGTGGGTATACCGCTTCCCTTTTTTAGTTATGGAGGTTCTGGTCTTTGGGGCTTTACAGTACTGCTCTTTATCTTTGTAAAGCTAGATGGAAATCGAGTAAATGAGTGGTAGGTTATTCCGCTTTCGCGAAAGCGTAACTTTTATATATAAAAAAAGCGAGCATTACTGCTCGCTTTTTTTAGATGCTAGATGAGACTAGTTATTGTCATCATCTCCATTATAATCATCTGTTCCTTCTATCTCCTCTTCAATTTCTTGTCCTGCATTTTCGATAGCATCTTCCGTTTCTTCGGCTGCGTTTTCTATTGCGTCACCAGCTTCTTCAAGACCGTTTTCAATGTCTTCTCCGACTGCATCTGCAGAGTTTTCTACTTTATCTTGAGTTGTTTCTCTACAAGATATTGTTGAGAATGTAAAACCTATTAATGCTAGTACTATAACTACTTTTTTCATAATAATAATTGTTTATTGGTTAGAGTGTAAAATTACGAGTTAAGTATCTCGCGCTGTGTTAATGAGTAGTTACAATAAACTTATATAATTCACAATTTTAAACTTAATATCAGATACCTTTGCGCCAAAATTTAAGACTTGCTAAGAGGAGTAATTTATATGCTTATTGCCGCATTCGCTTTTTCGTGGATGAATTTATTGGCAAAATATCTTGAAGATTTTCATCCTTTGCAGGTTGTCTTTTTTAGATGTGTAGGGACATTTATTTTCATATTTCCATATATGATTATTAAGAAGGTACCTATACTGGGAAGTAATAAACTCTGGTTAAGTGCAAGAGGTTTTTTAAGCTTTGCTTCACTTGCTTTATACTTTGTGGTCATACAACGCATACCGCTAGGATCTGCCGTGGCACTGCGTTATACAGCACCTATTTTTAGCGCCATATTTGCATTACTATTTCTTAAAGAGAAAGTTAAAACCTGGCAATGGGCAGCGCTTACACTCTCTGTGGTAGGTGCATTTATCCTTAAAGGGGTTGACTTTAGAATAGATACACTAAGTTTTGTTCTTGTTATCATTTCTTCTATTCTAGTAGGTGGTGTGTTTACTATAGTGCGCTATCTAGGCTCGCGCGAGCACTACCTTACTATTATTAATTACTTTATGGTCTTTTCTATAGTAGGGAGTTTGTTTTTTATACAACACTGGCGTATGCCCGTGGGTGTAGAGTGGTGGTATGTGTGTGGCATAGGTGTTTTTGGACTCTTTGGACAAATCTTTCTCACTCGCTCGTTCCAACTGGCAGACACGGCAACGGTGGCTCCTATAAAATATATGGAGCTTGTATATGCTTTAATCTTTGGCTACTTCCTTTTTGGAGAGACGTATGCTGGTCTTCCGGTGCTTGGTATGACTTTACTTGTACTTGGAATGCTCTGGAATGTGTGGATAAAAAGAAAGGGGTAGTAGTACGCTTTCGCGAAAGCGTAAAAAAAGCGAACCCTAATTAAAGAATCCGCTTTTGTTTTTAAAATATATAGATTCTTAATCCTTTACCGTTTGTTTTTTCTCATTAAGCAATATAGGTGTGCCGTACCCTAGTTGCTCGAGTTTATCCATTTGTGTTTTCTTATCTCCTACTACGAGATAAATCATTTTATCTGGATTAAGGTACTGCGCAGATAGTTTTTTAATTTCGGCTACTGTCATATTTTCAACTATAGTCTGGCGCTCTTTTACATAATCTGGAGAGATGCCTAGGTTTGCTATATCATCTAGCATATTAAGTTTTGCTCCTATAGTTTCAAAAGCACGCGCCTGGCTTTTGAGCAAGAAACTCTTAGATACATCTAGATCATCTTCTGTAAAATTCTTTCCGTAGTTTTTTAAGATATCCTTTACAAGCGCTGTAGACTCATAGGTTACATTAGATCGTACACCACTTGAGATTGAGAAAGCACCTGGCAATGTAGAACCAGAAAAACGAGATCTAATACCATAAGTATAACCTTTCCCTTCTCTAAGCTCTTGAGTTAGCTGTGAGGCAAAGCCTCCACCACCTAGACGGTAGTTCATCATTTGAGCTGAATAAAAATTTGGGTCTGTCTCTGCCATTGCTGGATAACCAAATCTCAGTACAGATTGCTTTGCATCTGGCACATCATAAAAGTATACATTAGACTGCTCTGGAGCCTGAGGAACTACTGGTGTAGGTATCACCACTTCTTTAGACTTCCAGTTATCATTAAGTCCTGCTAGAGCACTTGTAGCAACACGCTCATCTATGGCTCCTACTACTTGTAGCTTTGCTACACTAGGAGAAAGATTATTAGTATAAAACGCTTTAAGGTCCTCTAGGGTTATAGACTTTACAGAGGCCGGAGTACCTAGCGTGTTTTGTGCAAGCAAGCTGTTTTCTCCATAGATTAACTTATCAAACTCAATAGCAGCGATACTATTTGGGTTTGCCTGTTGTTGCTCAAGACGGCTAAGCGTACTTTGCTTTAAAAGATCAAACTCTGTCTCATCCCACCTAGGCTCAAGTAAAATCTCTTGTACCAGCGCTATGGTTTTATCATAATTTTTGGCAAGCGTATTACCTCCTATATATACATTTTCTTTATCTGCATAGGTATAAATACTTGCGCCTAGACTTTCTATTTCATTTTCTAGCTGCGCAGTTGTTTTTGTCGCTGTACCTTTCATAAGTAAATCTGCCAGTAAGTTTGAAACTCCTACTTTTTTGATATCCTCAAGCAATAAACCACCGCGTATATTCATTTGAAATTGTACTAGCGGCACCTCGCTATTTTCTATACCATACACTTCAAGTCCAGAAGAGAGCGTTTCTTCCCACACAATAGGAGCATTTATTTGTGGCGTGTCACCATATGGTGGCTCCTTAGACCTATCAAAAGACGACGGTGTGCGCTCATACTCTGCTGCTATACTAGCGTCAAAAGACTCCTCTGCACCCTCTACTATTTTTTCTTCTACCACTTGTGCAAGTTGAGAGTCTTCTAGTATGAGGTCTGTTTGCCCCTTAGGAACAAAACTAGTAGCAATATAGTTTTTACCTTTTATGTAGGTATCATATACGCGTTGCACATCTTCTTTTGTTACTGCGAGTATACGCTTTACATCTTCTGAAATATAACCAGGGTCACCAGCAAAAATCTCATACTGCGCTAGCTGAAATCCTTTACCTAGCACACTAGAAAGACCATTATAAAACTGAGTTTCTTGACCAGCTTTAATACGATCAAGATCTTTTTGTGAGATTCCCTCTAGTTCAAATTTTGTAAAAGCTTCATTAACTCCCACAAGTACATCATCTAGATCTTTACCTGGATATGCATTTACACTTAACGTAAACTCACCAGCAAGCTCAGACCCATAATTATACATTTGTACTCCAGCAGTAAGCTGCTTGTTATCTATAAGAATTTTATTAAAAGGAGCATTTTTACCATCTGCCAGATATGCAGATAGTACGTCTAGTGCATAAGAGTCTTTATCATAGTTAGGCACCGTAGGCCAGGTCATTGTAAGCTGTGGGAGACGAGCAAAATTATCTTCATAATATAATCGCTTTGTGGTCTCTACTTGTACGGGCTGCTTCTCCATAGCAGGTATTTCTTCACCTCTAGGGATTTCTCCAAAATACTTTTCTACCCACTCCTTAGTCTGAGCGATATCAAAATCTCCCGCTATAGTAAGTGTCGTATTATTAGGAGTATACCAGCGGTTATAAAAATCTTTTACATCTTGTAAGGTAGCATTCTGCAAGTCTTCTAGTGAGCCTATTACTTGCCAGTTATACGGGTGACCCTCTGGGTATAAATTTTTACCTATCACATAGCGAGCGTGACCATAAGGCCTGTTATCTACAGACTGTCTTTTTTCATTTTTTACTACTTGTTTTTCTTTTGCTAGCACTGGATCTGTAACGGTATTGATAAAAAAACCAAGCTTATCTGCCTCTGCCCAGATCATTTTTTCTAGTGCATCTTTTGGCACTGTTTGAAAATAGTTTGTACGATCACGACTTGTAGACCCATTTGCACCAGAACCACCTATGCGAGCACTCATAGCATCTAGCCCACCTTTTCCTAAATTTTCAGATTCTAAAAACAACAAGTGTTCAAATAAATGAGCAAATCCCGTGCGCCCTTCTATCTCTCTGGCAGAACCTACGTGTGCCGTAAGTGCGACTGCCACAACCGGGTCTGATGTGTCTTGGTGAAGTATTACAGTAAGGCCATTATCTAATGTAAATTTTTCAAAAGGAACTTCAAATTGTGAGTTTTCCGCTTTCGCGAAAGCGGAATCACCTCCACCCTCTTCCTTACAAGAAAGGGCACTTATTACTAAAAAGCTTAGAGCTAAAAGACGCGTGATTTTCATCAAAAAATAGATTAAAATTTAAGTATTCAAGATAGCTAAAAATTAAAGACAAGTGTAAACAGATAGTGTTAAGAGAAAAGTCAAAAATCTAAAGACTGTTGATAACTTAAAAATTGCTCTCAATACTAAAATTAGGAATATTTCCATAATTTTGGATAAATTCTAAATTATGCAACGCACAATAATACATTTTGACCTAGACACTTTTTTTGTGTCTTGTGAGCGCAGGCTGGATAGTAGACTTATGGGTAAGCCTGTAATAGTAGGCGGTACAGGTGATCGTGGTGTGGTAAGTGCTGCAAGCTATGAGGCTCGCTCTTATGGTGTGCATAGCGCGATGCCTATAAAAGCTGCAAAGCAGTTGTGCCCTAACGGTATTTATATAAGAGGCAATGGTGGCACGTACTCAAAGATGTCTAAGGAGGTGACAGAGATTTTACAAGAAGAGCTCCCCGTGTTAGAAAAAGCAAGTGTAGATGAGTTTTATGGGGATCTCACGGGTATGGATAGATTTCATAACGCTTATAAATACTCAAAAGAGTTGAGACAGCGTGTGATGAGAGAAACAGGCTTGCCCATATCTTTTGGAATGTCTCCTAATAAAACGGTCTCAAAAGTAGCTACTGGTGAGGCAAAACCTAATAATGAGATTAAGGTAGACCCCGGTTATGAAAAAACATTTCTCGCTCCTTTATCTATAAAAAAGATTCCCTCTGTAGGTCAAAAAACCTTTATTCAGTTTTGTAATCTAGGAGTACGCACGGTAGATCTTGTGCAGCAAATGCCTGTAGAAATGATGACTGCCGTTTTTGGTAAAAATGGACGCATTATATGGGAGCGATGTAACGGTATAGATAACAGTCCTATAATAGCATATCACGAGCGTAAATCTATATCTAGTGAGCGCACCTATGGGCAAGACACTACAGATGTAACAAAGCTACATACCACCATAAGTGCAATGGCAGAGAATCTTGCTTTCCAGCTTAGACGTGGTAATAAATTAACCTCTGTGGTAACTGTAAAAGTGAGGTACTCAGATTTTCAAACCTACTCAAAACAAATACGCATTCCCTACACCGCTGCAGATCATATTTTAATCCCAAAAGCTATGGAGCTTTTTAATAAACTCTATAACAGACGGATGCTCATACGTCTTGTAGGTGTACGATTTTCTGGACTTACAGAGGGTCATTATCAAATAGACCTTTTTGAAAACACAAACAAGACGGTAAATCTTTACAAAGCTATGGATGCCCTGAGAGATAAATATGGAGACCACACTGTAAGACGTGCAAATACTATAGGAGATGGCTCCAGAACTATAGGTAATCAAGGCAACCCCTTTAATGGGCAACCACCTATTCTTCTCGCTCACAGACACCAGTAATTTTTAACCCCCATTTAAAATGTATCTTAATAATCACTCATTCTACAGCCTTCGTTATGGCACTATCTCAGAAGTAGAGCTTGTAGATCTTGCTGCAAAACAAGGTTTAACTTGCTTTGCCCTCACAGATATTAATAACACCTCTGGATGTCTAAGCTTTATAAAAAACGCACAAGAAAAAGGAATTAAACCTATAGTGGGAGTAGATTTTAGAAATGGTAACCACCAGTGTTATATCACCCTAGCAAAAAACAATAATGGCTTTTTAGAAATCAACAACTTTCTATCTCACCATCTTCATCACAAAACTAGCTTTCCAGACCATAGCCCCATTTTCAAAGACGTGATCACTATATATCCATTTGAAAACATTCTAGAACTAGAAAAAACAACTTTTGGTGATAATGAGTATATAGGTATTACCCACAAAAACCTTAATAAACTACGTTTCTCGCCACTTAGCAAGCTTACTCATAAACTTGTAATGTTGCATACGGTAAGCTTTCGCGATAAGCGAGATTTTAACACGCACAGATTACTACGTGCTATAGATAAGAATATGCTTTTGAGTATGCTGCCTAAAAAAGAGGAAGGGCATCCAGAACATACATTTATAGAAGCTAAGGATTTACGACTACAATTTTCTCAATACCCTCACCTACTATCTAATGCAGAGCAAATACTTAAAAGTTGCAGCATATATTTTAATTTTAAAAAAGGAAAACCCTCTCAAAATTTAACCACGCTTTTAGGTAGTGAAGAGACAGATTATAAAAAGCTCGTGGCGCTT
>NZ_CP159329.1:440000-1670000 GCF_045055815.1 Dokdonia sp. LLG6352-1 | reverse complement strand
GTACTGGTTCACTATCGGTCTCTCAGGAGTATTTAGCCTTATGGGATGGTCCCCACAAATTCATACAGGGTTTCACGTGCCCCGCACTACTCAGGATACCACTATCTGTAACTGTCTTTACCTATACAGGACTATCACCTTGTATCGTTGCTCTTTCCAAAGCATTCTAGTTCATAAAGCACAAAATAACGTGGTCCTACAACCCCAGCAATGCCGTAACATTACTGGTTTGGGCTAATCCGCGTTCGCTCGCCACTACTAGCGGAATCACTATTGTTTTCTTCTCCTCCGGGTACTTAGATGTTTCAGTTCTCCGGGTTTGCCCCATTTCTGGTGATATATCTTCAATATACCGGGTTGCCCCATTCGGATATTTGCGGATCAATTCTTGTGTGCAGATCCCCGCAACTTTTCGCAGCTTATCACGTCCTTCATCGCCTCTGAGAGCCTAGGCATTCCCCATACGCCCTTAATTAGCTTATTGTACTTAATTGCTCTTTTAAGGGCTTATGTATAAAATACATAAACCTTTATATTATAATGAGTTATTCATATTATTATTAATTTGCGTATATAGCGGCTAGGCTATACACGACTTCTCGTATTCTTTAATTATTTCCCAATATGTCAATGAACGGTATCAACTACAAGTAAACTCGTAACTAATCGCCAACAATTTAAAATTGATAGCTTATGTGGAGAATATCGGAGTCGAACCGATGACCTCCTGCGTGCAAGGCAGGCGCTCTAGCCAGCTGAGCTAATCCCCCATTTCTATGAAATCAAGATGATGACATCAGATTTCGAATGACGAAGTAATGATTCTCAACTTCTAAAATTTCCTTCAAAATGTAATACGTATGAACGTCACGATTTATAAAGCTTTCGCGAAAGCATAAAAGTAGTCTCAGGCAGACTCGAACTGCCGACCTCTACATTATCAGTGTAGCGCTCTAACCAGCTGAGCTATGAGACTGTCTTAATAGTCTATAGCAATCAAGTGTAATTGTTAGTAAAAACTAATTCTTACTTACTCAATTCCTACTTCCTTATTAATAATTAAATCGACAGCTATTGAAAACTAAAACCTATTACTAACCATTCGGTTGTAAGTCGTTTGCTGTTTGTTAATGATATCGCTACATAATAAATTACATAACTCACAATAACAGGGACAAGCTCTAGAAAGGAGGTGTTCCAGCCGCACCTTCCGGTACGGCTACCTTGTTACGACTTAGCCCCAGTTACCAGTTTTACCCTAGGCCGCTCCTTACGGTGACGGACTTCAGGTACCCCCAGCTTCCATGGCTTGACGGGCGGTGTGTACAAGGCCCGGGAACGTATTCACCGGATCATGGCTGATATCCGATTACTAGCGATTCCAGCTTCATGGAGTCGAGTTGCAGACTCCAATCCGAACTGAGATAGGGTTTATAGATTCGCTCCTTATCGCTAAGTGGCTGCTCTCTGTCCCTACCATTGTAGCACGTGTGTGGCCCAGGACGTAAGGGCCGTGATGATTTGACGTCATCCCCACCTTCCTCACGGTTTGCACCGGCAGTCTGGCTAGAGTTCCCGACATTACTCGCTGGCAACTAACCACAGGGGTTGCGCTCGTTATAGGACTTAACCTGACACCTCACGGCACGAGCTGACGACAACCATGCAGCACCTTGTAATCTGTCCGAAGAAAACTCTATCTCTAAAGCTGTCAGACTACATTTAAGCCCTGGTAAGGTTCCTCGCGTATCATCGAATTAAACCACATGCTCCACCGCTTGTGCGGGCCCCCGTCAATTCCTTTGAGTTTCATTCTTGCGAACGTACTCCCCAGGTGGGATACTTATCACTTTCGCTTAGTCACTCAGTCCGAAAACCAAACAACTAGTATCCATCGTTTACGGCGTAGACTACCAGGGTATCTAATCCTGTTCGCTACCTACGCTTTCGTCCATCAGCGTCAATATATTGTTAGTGATCTGCCTTCGCAATCGGTATTCTATGTAATCTCTAAGCATTTCACCGCTACACTACATATTCTAACCACTTCACAATAATTCAAGACATACAGTATCAATGGCAATTCTATGGTTAAGCCACAGACTTTCACCACTGACTTATATGCCCGCCTACGGACCCTTTAAACCCAATGATTCCGGATAACGCTTGCACCCTCCGTATTACCGCGGCTGCTGGCACGGAGTTAGCCGGTGCTTATTCTTATGGTACCGTCATCAATCTACACGTAGATCTTATTCTTCCCATATAAAAGTAGTTTACAACCCATAGGGCAGTCTTCCTACACGCGGCATGGCTGGATCAGAGTTGCCTCCATTGTCCAATATTCCTCACTGCTGCCTCCCGTAGGAGTCTGGTCCGTGTCTCAGTACCAGTGTGGGGGATCTCCCTCTCAGGACCCCTATCTATCGAAGTCTTGGTAAGCCGTTACCTTACCAACTAACTAATAGAACGCATAGTCATCTTATACCGCCGAAACTTTAATTATTTAATGATGCCAAAAAATAATACTATGGGGTATTAATCTTCGTTTCCAAAGGCTATCCCCCAGTATAAGGTAGATTCTATACGCGTTACGCACCCGTGCGCCGGTCGTCAGCAAATAGCAAGCTACTCCTGTTACCCCTCGACTTGCATGTGTTAAGCCTGCCGCTAGCGTTCATCCTGAGCCAGGATCAAACTCTTCATCGTGTGTTGTTAATAATATTAACTCCTCACAACTCGAAATATCCGGTCAATAATAAACTTCTAGTTTTCAAATTCTTTGTAATAATACCCGAAAGTATTAATACGCGCTGTCAATTCAATAAGTCAATGAACTTTTCCTAATTCCTAAAAACTAGAAAATCAATGTTAATGCAAGAGGAATCGAACCCCTTTTTATCCTTCCAAAACATTCAAAAAAATTACTTGAACTTCGCTAGATGTGTTACTGTTTCTCTAAGCGGGTGCAAATATACAACTGTTTTTAATACTGACAACTTTATTTTGAAAAAAAAATTATTTTTTTCTGAAGCAATAAAAACAACAATTCTAAGAACAACTCTTACAAATAAACCTCTATTTGTTAGCGGCTGCAAAACTACAACCTTTTTTGACTTTACAAACTATCTTTTGAAAATAATTTGAAATAAATTTTAAAGCCAATTAAACAGACATTTAGTAAGAACTACCGCTTGCAGTCAAACGGGTGGCAAAGATACACAGAAGTTCAAGCCTGACAAGAAAAAATGTGAAATATTTCTAAAATCGCTCTCAAAAACCCAACTACAACAGCTCTTAAAACCATATAATCCTGATATGCTATTAATTGAACACAAAACACCTTTCGCGAAAGCGTAAAAAACTTTGACCTATATATAATGTAAAACAGATTACCTGGTTATTGTAAACCTACATCGAACATCATATCTTTGCTTCTTATAAATAATCGAACTATGATCAATATCACTTTGCCAGATGGCAATGTAAAACAGATGGACAAGGGAGCTACTCCTATGGATGTCGCAAAGAGCATCAGCGAGGGGCTGGCGCGCAACGTTATTTCTGCAAAATTTAATGGGGAGACCGTAGAGACCTCTACCCCACTTACAGAAGATGGATCGATTACCTTATTTACCTGGAATGATGATGAAGGGAAGACTGCTTTTAGACACTCTTCTTCTCACGTACTTGCTCAAGCTATATTAAAGTTATACCCTGGAGCGAAACTTACTATAGGTCCAGCTATAGAAAATGGTTTTTATTATGATGTTGATCTAGGTGATCAAACTATTTCTGATAAAGACTTTAAGAAGATAGAAGATAAGATGCTCGAGATTGCTCGTGGAAAGCACGATTTTAAAATGCGATCTGTAACAAAGCAAGAAGCTCTTGATAAATATATAGGTGAAGGAAATGAGTTTAAGGTAGAACTTATTGAGAATCTAGAAGATGGAACTATCACTTTTTGTGATCACGACGACTTTACAGATTTATGTCGCGGGGGACATATACCTAATACAGGTATCATAAAAGCCGTGAAGATTATGAGTGTTGCTGGTGCATACTGGCGTGGTGATGAAAACAAACCACAACTTACTCGTGTTTATGGAACTTCTTTCCCAAAACAAAAAGATCTTAAGCAATACCTAGAACTTCTAGAAGAAGCAAAAAAGCGTGACCACAGAAAACTAGGAAAAGAACTAGAACTATTTACCTTCTCACAGCGCGTAGGTCAAGGTTTACCTTTATGGCTACCTAAGGGAGCTGCTTTACGTGAGCGTTTAGAAAACTTTCTTAAAGCTGCACAAAAGAAGCAAGGCTATGAGATGGTGGTATCTCCACATATAGGACAAAAAGAATTATATGAAACATCTGGCCACTATGCAAAGTATGGAGCAGATAGCTTTCAACCTATACAAACACCTAACGAGGGTGAAGAGTTTTTACTCAAACCTATGAACTGTCCTCACCACTGTGAGATATACAACAGTCGCCCGTGGAGTTATAAAGAGCTACCTAAGCGCTTTGCAGAATTTGGAACCGTATATCGCTATGAGCAGTCTGGAGAGCTACACGGTCTTACGCGTGTAAGAGGATTTACTCAAGATGATGCACACATATTCTGTACACCAGACCAGCTGGATGAAGAGTTTATGAAAGTAATAGACTTGGTACTTTATGTTTTTGGCTCATTAGGCTTTGAAGACTTTACCGCTCAAGTCTCTTTACGTGATCCAGAAAATCCAGATAAATATATAGGAGAAGACGAAAACTGGGTGAAAGCAGAAAATGCAATTCTTAACGCTGCAAAAGCAAAAGGGCTTAACTATGTTGTTGAAACTGGTGAGGCAGCATTTTATGGACCTAAGCTAGACTTTATGGTAAAAGATGCCTTAGGTCGCAGCTGGCAACTAGGGACTATACAGGTAGATTACAACTTGCCCGAGCGTTTTGAATTACAGTACAAAGGCAGTGACAATGAGATGCACAGGCCGGTAATGATACACCGCGCCCCTTTTGGTAGTATGGAGCGATTTGTTGCTATATTATTAGAACATACGGGTGGTAATTTCCCACTTTGGCTTATGCCACAGCAAGCTACAATTCTGACATTGAGTGAGAAATATGAGAAATATGCTCAGAATGTATTAAATTTGCTAGAAAATCACGAAATTCGCGCCCTTATAGATAACCGAGGCGAGACTATGGGTAAGAAAATACGGGAAGCAGAGATGCAAAAACTTCCGTTTATGCTTATCATAGGAGAGCAAGAGGAAAAAGATGGCACAATATCTGTAAGAAGACACGGTGGTGAGGATTTAGGTAGTATGACTATAGATGCTTTCGCAAAAATTGTCTCTACCGAGATTGCATCGACAATGAAAACATTTGATTAAGTTTAATTTAAAATAGAAAAGCCATAGCAATACGTAGAAAAAGATCGAGAGGTCCTGCAAGGATCATTAAGGAAGACCAACACAAAATCAACCAAAAGATACGTGCAAAAGAAGTACGTCTAGTGGGAGACAATGTGGAAGTAGGGATTTACCCTATCCAAAAAGCACAAGCACTAGCTAGTGAACTAGAGCTAGACCTTGTTGAAATATCACCTAACGCTGCTCCGCCAGTTTGTAAGATTATAGACTATAAAAAGTTTGTATACGAGCAAAAGAAGCGTGAAAAGATAATGAAGGCAAAAGCCTCAAAAGTGATAATCAAGGAGATTCGTTTTGGTCCTAACACAGATGATCACGACTACGAGTTTAAAAAGAAACACGCAGAGAAGTTCCTTAAAGAAGGAGCAAAACTTAAAGCGTATGTTTTCTTTAAAGGTCGTTCTATCATCTATAAAGACAAAGGAGAAATACTACTTCTTAAACTAGCTCAAGAGCTAGAAGAGTTAGGAAAAGTAGAGCAACTCCCAAGACTAGAAGGAAAGCGTATGACAATGTTCATCGCGCCTAAAAAGAAATAAATACAATACAGACTCGAGTGTAACTCAAGAACTGTAGTTATTATAAAAACCCTCCTACTCATTGAGTAGGAGGGTTTAGTAAGAAAATAAGTGAGATAATTTAAAAAATAGGAACAGATGCCTAAAATGAAAACAAAATCCAGTGCTAAGAAGCGTTTTAAGCTTACCGGAACTGGTAAAATCAAAAGAAAGCACGCTTTTAAGAGTCACATTTTGACAAAAAAATCTAAGAAGCGCAAGCTAGCTCTGACGCACGATGGTCTTGTACACGAAGCAGATGAGAACAATGTTAAATTGATGCTTAACCTTAAGTAATCACTTTAACCGGTTAAAACAAATTATTTTTAAACCCTGGAGTATGGCCGTCTCGCCGCTTAAGAGCGAGATACACAAGAGCACACAGCGTGTGTCGCCTGCTACAAAAACACATTAAATTATGCCTAGATCAGTAAATTCAGTTGCTAAAAGAGCCCGAAGAAAAAAGGTGATGAAGCAAGCCAAAGGATACTTTGGAAGACGTAAAAACGTATGGACAGTTGCAAAGAATGCAGTAGACAAAGCAATGTCTTATGCATACAGAGACCGTCGTCAGAAGAAAAGAAATTTCCGTTCATTATGGATTACTCGTATTAATGCGGGTGCTCGTATGCACGGTATGTCTTATTCTCAGTTTATGGGAGGAGTTAAAGCAAATGGAATCGAGCTTAACCGTAAGGTGCTTGCAGACCTTGCTATGAACCACCCAGAAGCGTTTGAAGCAATAATTAATAAAGTAAAGTAAGGCGCAAGCCTCATTTAATAATACATCTCACTTATATAAAATCCTGCTCTTTTGAGCGGGATTTTTGTTTTTCAACTCATTTAATTACCGTGTTTACCTCTATAGTTTACAAGGGTATTTACGCTTTCGCGAAAGCGTAATACAACACCTCACACCTTCAAAAGCAGACAATTACCTCCCCTCTAGCACCTTGATAGTCAAAATATCACTATTTTTAAGGCACACCTTATACCAACTAGAGGTTATGAAAATCCAAAACTACGCCCTACTTATAGTAATCTCGCTATGTACACTTCCTGTATTTGCACAACTGGGGAGTACTCATTATTTACCGCCGTTACATACACGAGTAGGAATTACTAATGCCACAATTTATATTTCTACACCTAATGGTAGTGCAACAACCCCTGTAGACGTAGAGATAACTACAGGAGACGGGACCGTATTGCAGACAAGCCAGATTTGGAATGGCAACACTAGCACGTATGAGATAGATGTGTCTGGCAACTCTCCAATTCTTGTAAGTCAATCTCAACTTAACACTGCTATAACCACAAAAGGGATTATAGTAAATGCTTCAGATCTTATTTATGTGAGTTTGAGAACATACGTAACAAATCACGCAGGATACCTCACCGCCAAAGGTGAAGACGCCTTAGGCTCTAGGTTTAGATTAGGGAGTGCACGATTACTTAACACTAATGGATCACACAGTTTTTTTGCCAGCATTATGGCTTCTCAGGATAATACAACCGTTACATTTTCTGATTATGATGCTGCAAATATGGTTTTTCAAAATGGTTTAAACCCCACTATTAACCTTAATACAGGAGAAACCTTTGTGGTCTCTGGCTACAGTAACACTGTCGCAAATAGTGAAGGTTTTATAGGTGCTCTAGTTGAGTCGGACAAGCCTATTGTAGTTAATACAGGAAACTTAAATGGCAATTTTTATCAAGGTCAATTTGCAAGCTTATTTTCTGATATGCTTATTGATCAAATTGTAGATGAAAGCGCTACCGGTTTTGAATATATGCTCATAAGAGGTGGTGGTAATGATAGTTCTGAAGTTCCTATTATTATTGCGAATAATGACAATACCGATATTTATGTAAATGGTGATTTTATTGCAAATATTCCAAATGCAGGTGACTTCTTATATCTGGATGACCCATCTTTATATTTACCTAACACGGGAGATGCTCATAGAAATATGTACATCTCAACTCAAGACCCCTCCAAGACGTTATATGTATATCAAATGCTAGCAGGAAGGAATGGTACAAATGAAGATCCTACCAATGGAGGTTCTAATTTTCCTAGCGCAACACCTGGTATGAATTTTATACCTCCATTAAGTTGCTTCTTTCAGAAAACAGTAGATTTAATACCTGAAGTCACTGAGATTTATCCTAACAATCCACAGAATTTTACAGGTAATGTTTTAATAACATCAAGAGTAGGTAACACTGTAACCGTTAATGGAACAGATTTAAATCCAGCAACTGCACTCCAAAATCCAGGCACCTCAGAATGGGAAACCTACTTTGTGAGTGGGTTAATGGGTGATGCTGTAATTGTTTCTGATGGACCCATTGCTGCTGGTCTGTTTGGTAGTTTTAATTCAGCCGGATTTGCAGGCTACTACTCAGGATTTGCTGTAACACCAGAAGATACAGATACAGATATATGTACTGCAGCTGGACCCATAAATCTTCTGGAGCGGTTTGATGGTAATCCGCCCACGGGAGGGACTTGGACACCTCCTTTAGATAGTGGTACAGATATTTTTGACCCTACTACAGATCCTATATCTAATCCCTCACTCATATATAACTACGTTGCTGTGGGCGATTGCGATCCTATAGATGTTGATATCACAATAACCCTAGTGGATAATCCTTCTATTGATGTTATAGATGATCTTACTGCTTGTGAAACTTTTTCACTCTCTGACCCCGCTACCCTTTCGGGAAATTTTCTCAACAACCCTCAATATTACACAGCTCTACAATCTGACCCTACTGCCGCGCTTATAGACTGGACAACTCCCATCACCACAACAACTACTGTATTTGTTTATGATGAAAATCCCGCAGACCCAGATATGTGTCCCGATGAATTTAGCTTTACCGTAACTATTACAGATGAAGCAATAGCAAACCCTGTACCACCAGTACGTATATGTGATGATAATACAAATGATGGTACTGCGATTTTCAACTTAGAAATGTTGACCGAAAATATCATTTTAGGTTCTCAAAGCGCAGCTAGTTTTACAGTGACCTGGCATACTACAGAGCAACAGGCTATAGATAATGTAATGCCTTTTACTACACCTGCTGCTTATGATACAACAAGTACAACTATTTACGCTAGAATAGAGAGTAACTCTAGTGCGATTTGTTTTGACACCACCGCTATCGACCTCATAGTAGACAGTCAACCCACAGCAAATGCAGTTCCTACACAAAACATTTGCGATGATAGCTCTGCAGATGGAATAGAGAACTTTGACCTAACAACCCTTAACAGTATTATTTTAGGAACTCAAAGTGATACATTATATAATATAGACTTCTACCCCACTCCTACTGATGCTTCTTCAGAAACAAATCTAATTACAACTCCTACTAATTTTACTGTTACCGGCACAGAAACTATTACTGCCAGAATAGATAATGTAAGTAACGATAGCTGCGCAGATTTTACAGACATTACTTTAACTATTATACCACAAGCTACAGCTACAGACCCTGGATCATATATAGTTTGCGATGACAGTGCAGATGGAGATGACACAAACCAGTTTACTACCTTTGACTTATCTACACTAGATGATGATATTCTAAATGGTCAAAACCCTACAATTTTTACTGTTACATATCACGATAATCTAGGAGATGCAAATGCAAACAATAGTGCTCTCCCCACCTCATTTATTAATACTGATGCAGAAGTACAAGCCATCACGGCAAGAGTTTCAAACACTCAAAACGATGCCTGCTTTGCTATTGTTACTTTTAATATAGTTGTTGCTCCTCTACCTATCATAAACTCTCCTGTATCACTAAGTCAGTGTGATATTGATCAAGATGGCTTTGCATTCTTTAATCTAACAGAGGCGCAAGTTTTATTAAGCAGTGATTCTGAAAATGAGACATTTCTATATTATGACCTTAGTGGTGCTGCAATAGCTAATCCTACAGCGTACACAAACCAAATACAAAACAACGAATCCATAAGCGTTACTATTTCTACCATAAATGGATGTACACGTCAGGCTCAGATTGACCTTGAGGTAGATACTTCAGAGATACCCGATACTTTTCAATTAGAATATTTTGAGTGTGATACAGATAGTGATGGTCAGAGTATCTTTGATTTTTCTGATGCTACAGCACAAGTGTTAGCTTTATTTCCTGCTGGACAGATGCTCACTGTAAGCTATTACGAAACCCAGCAAGAAGCAGAAACAGAGACCAATCCTATTACGGCAACTATTGATGCCTATACAAATAACCTCACCTATACAGATGCAAATGGACAGCAAGGTATTTGGGTACGTGTAGATGGCGATACTGCAAACGACTGTCGTGGTCTAGGGATACACGTATTGCTCAATGTGGAGGCTAACCCCACCTTTCTACCCAACATCTCTTCACTTGAAGAATGTTCACCTATCGCAAACGCTGCACAATTTGATCTAACCGAGAACGATGCCGAGATTACGGGCGGTGATCCTAATATTCTAGTTACTTATTATGAGAATGTAGGGAATTACACGGCGATGAATGCCATTGCCAGCCCTACTGCTTTTTCAAACAGTAGCAACCCTCAGACCATTTACTACAGTCTAGAGGATGCTACTACAGGTTGTACGACGTTTGATTTTGTCAACCTTGCAATGAACTTTGAGCTCATCGTAAACCAGAACCCTGTACTCACCACACCTACCGAGCTTCAAGTTTGTGATGATGATGGTGTGATAGATGGACTTACCACGGTAGACCTCTCTTCAAAAGATATAGAGATTACGGGTGGCTTTGATGCAAACCTTACCATCACCTACCACCTAGACCAGGCTGGGGCCGATGCTGGTGATGCAAGTATCCCAGACAAAACAATGTTTACAATGACCACCAATCCTCAGATTGTAGTGGCTCGTGTGACTGATAATACCACGGCTTGTTATTCAACGGTGAACCTTTCTGTGCGTAGCTTCCCAGTGCCGGTACCCGTAACCCCTGCAGATTATGAGGAGTGTGATGATGATAACGACGGAGTTTTTGACTTCTTCGTGCTCTCCTCTAGAGACACCGAAATCACCGGTGGCGACCCAACCCTTACCGTCGCCTATTACCTCACCCAGGCAGATGCAGATAATGCACCAGTAGGTCAGGAGCTTGATAATATGATGTATATCAACAATGAGCCTTTTGAGCAAATTGTGTATGCCCGTGTCTTTAACGATGCTGGTTGCTACAGTACCACACCGCTTACCTTGCGTGTACTCAACACCCCGATGCCTAACCAAGATGCGCTTCCATACGCCTTGTGTGATGACGATACTGATGGGCTTCAGCTATTTGATTTAAGTACACAAGAAGCTAATATTCTAGGCGGATTAGACCCTACAATGCATACGGTGGAGTGGTTTTCTTCACTCGCTTCCGCGGAAGCTGGTACTCCTGCCATTGCAACTCCTAACGCTTATACGAGTAATACCGCTACCGTATATGCCCTAGTAACCGATACTGCACAGATGACCACTACGATGACCTTCTGTAGTAATATTGCTCCTTTAGAACTTATTGTAAACCCATTACCAACTCCTATCCAACCTGCCGAATACGAGCTCTGTGACGATATAGAAAGCGGTAGTGATATCGATGAGTTTGCAAGCTTTGATTTACGTAGTCGTGACGATGAGATTACTGGTGGTAATGATGACTGGAGTGTAAGCTATCACCTCACCCAAGCAGATGCAGATGCGGGTACACCAGCACTTGCAGATATGTATCAGAATGTGGTGATGGCAAACCAAACCATCTTTGTACGTGTAGAAGATATAGTAACGTCTTGTTATGAGACCATCACCTTAACCTTAGTGGTAAATCCATTACCATCACCTACCACCATAGCACCGGTAGAGGAATGTGATACAATGGCAAATGATGGCGACCCAGATAATGATGGGGATGCTATTTTTGATCTTACAGGTCAGGTAACGACAGACATTATAAATGGCGAAGCCTTTGTGGGACTTAGTTTCCACGAGACAATTGCCGCTGCGGAGCTAGGTACACCAGCCATTGCAAACCCAGCAACCTACCAGACGGTATCAAGAACTATCTATGTACGTGCAACAGATACAGACCCAGCTACCAGCACTGAGTGTTACCGTATCGTGGAGTTAGAACTTATCGTGCAACCTGCACCGGTACTACCTACCACCATCCCAGACCTTACTGAGTGTGATGATGATGGGGACGGGCAAGCGCTGTTTGACCTTACACAAAATGATGCCGTGATCTACGGGACACAAACCCCTGCAGCTATAACACTTACGTACCACGAGACGCTTGCCAGTGCAGAAGCTATGGTAGGCAGTGCGGCAGATATGCCTATTGCAGACCCTGTAAACTACCTTGCCAGTGCACCAGCTACCCAGCTGTGGGTACGTCTAGAAGACACCACAACAGGTTGTACTGTTGTAGGTACTTTTAATCTAAACATTGCAATGATTCCTACCATCACTCCACCAGGGCTTTTTGAAGCCTGTGATAGTGCGGGTGCCCTCGTAGGAACCGATGATGATGGGATTACCACTTTTGACCTTACCAGCCTTGATGCAGGTATTACCGGTGGCGACCCAACCCTTACCGTGACCTACTATGAGTCGCAAGCAGACCTAGATGCCGGTATTGCAAATGCTATTGCCACACCAGAGGCATATATCAATGATGGTAGTAGTCCGCAGACGCTTTTTATCTTAGTAAGTAGTAGTGATGCAGGAATGTGTGGAGCAGAGACCACGGTAGACCTGCAAGTTAATCCGCTACCTGTTATTGGAGAACCTTTACCAGAAGCGATAGCCTGTGATGAAGACAATGATGGTTTTGGAGCCTTTGATTTGCAACAGTATAATGATGACTTATTAGCAACCCTTACAGATATCACCCTACGTTTTTATGAAACCCTAGATAATGCCACGGCAGACACGGGAGCAGGGCAGATAGATATTACCGTTCCTTATAACAACATCACAGGGATGACCTCACTGTATGTGGTAGCACAAGATACCAATCCTGCTACGGCAACGGCTTGTACTAAGATTTATGAATTTGAGCTTGTGGTATATCCTATCCCTGAGATTCCTACGGCTCTTGAAACCCTTACCGAGTGTGATGATGATAATAACCTGATGGAAATCATCGACCTTACTCAAAACGAGGTTGCCATCATAGGGACACAAGATGCAACCACGCTTGTCATCACGTATCACAACACCCTCGCAGATGCAGAAACGGGTAACAACCCAATTATTGATCCAGCCAACTATAACGCAACACAGATGATACCACTTGAGGTAATCTGGGTACGTTTACAAGTAAATGATGGTAGTCCAAATATGTGTGCTGCAGTGAGCTCTTTTGAAATCTCTGTAGAAAGCCCACCTACGGCAAACCCAGCCAATGATGATCTAGACCTAATGGTTTGTGATGATGATGCAGATACCTTTAATGTATTTGACCTTACCGTTAATGAGGCAAGTCTTACCGGTGGTGATCCATTACTATCTGTGACCTATTATGCAAGTCTTGCAGACCAGATGAGTGATACGCCTATTGCAGACCCTACGGCTTATACAAACATTCAGAACCCACAGACGATACAGGTAGTAGTCTCTAGCGCAGCAGGATGTACTGACCAGACTACTTTTGACATTGAGGTGTTACCACTACCTACGCCTAACACAATGCCAGATGCCGTAGAGGTATGTGATGCCACGACAGATATTGATACTGATGGCGATGGGGTGATTGACGCTGGTTCTGGTTCAGATACCGATGGGTTTGAGAGCTTTGATCTTACGGGTGTGATTGCTCAGATAGGTGGAGGGGAGCCTGTAGATATCTTAGTGTATACAGATCTCGCTTTCGCGGAAGCGAACCCAGACGACCCAACGCTTGCTGTGGCAGATGTTACCAATTTTATCAATACCACATCTGGCAACCAAACGCTCTATGCACGTGTGGAAAGAAATGTGCCAGGCGATGATGATTTAGATAACGACGGAAACTTATGTTATGTGATTGTGCCTTTTGAGGTGATTGTAAATCCGCTACCTGTCTTGGCAGAAGCGGGACCTATTGATTATACCTTCTGTGAAGAATTTGATGGAGATGATACAATGGGAAGTGTGGATCTTACGACCCTTGCAGATGAGATAGGGATTCTTGCAGCGCCACAGGTAACGAGTGATTTTACGATAAGCTATCACCAGTTACTAGTGCAGGCAGAGGCAAACACTGCAGCACTAAGTTCGCCATACACGGTGGCAGATGGTGAGGAGCTTTTTGTGCGTATTGAAGATAACACCACGGGCTGTGTGAACTTTACAAGCATCATCTTTACAGTAGAAAGTCGTCCAGAGGTATCTCCAGCAGATAATATGGTACAGTGTGCCGATGATCTTGGGATTAATGTTGCACCTAATCAAGATGAGGCCACTTTTGACCTTACGCAGCAGAATGCTATGATTACCGGCGGGGTAACTGACACTTCTGTAACCTACTACACCAGCCTTGCAGATGCAGAGGCAATGATTAATGCGATAGACACGCCTAGTGCTTATGTGAATACGAGTAACCCACAGACTATATATGCCAGAGCGGTTAATACAGCTAGTAACTGTGAGAGTACGATGGTGGTAGACTTTGAGATTTTTGTGCAACCACTACCATATACAGACCTTAGCAATGAGGGTGGACAGATTTGTGTGGATGAGATTACTGGAGAAACTTTAGAACCATTTACAATAGATGGTACGGTAGAAGATCCTCAGATTGGGGTGAGCTATAGCTATGCGTGGACGCTCGATGGTGCATTGATATCACAAGACCCTGTGGTGACTGTAGATGCTGCAGGAACCTACCAGGTGCTGGTCACAGCTACGTATGTAGATGGTACGGAATGTGATTACCTTGCCGAAGCGGTATATACAGCAGAGAGTGCACCGGTGTTTGAGGCGATTGTACTAGAACCTTCTTTTAATAGTAGCGGGTTGTATACGGTAGAGGTGATAAATATCACAGGGGTAGATCCTACCTCTGAGTATGAGTTTGCACTAGATGATGGCCCGTTCCAGAGTAGTACGACTTTTACAAATGTGACTCCAGGGACGCACACCATTTTCGGAAGACTAGCAAGTGGTAACTGTTCGATCTCTGAGTTTGAGATAGGGATTATAGATTACCCGCGCTTCTTTACACCTAATGCAGATGGTTTCCACGATACGTGGAATATCATAGGGCTAGGAGTAGACCCTAACCTGAATGCGAAGATCTTTATCTTTGATAGATACGGGAAGCTCTTAAAACAGCTGAGCCCTACTAGCCCAGGATGGGACGGTACCTTTAATGGCCAACCGATGCCGAGTAACGACTACTGGTTTAGAGTAGAGTTTACAGAGGTAGATGACCTAGGGACACAGAGAACGGTTAATGGGCACTTTACGTTGAAGCGATAGGTCTTAAGAACTCATAGTGCACTAACAAATTTTAAACATTCATTTGCAACAATTTAATTAAAGAAGAATTGTGGTTAAAACCTCTGTGTAGAAATGAAACCATCGTATAATCTTGAAACTTTGGAAATGGAACTAAGTCAGGAGTAATTTGTTTAACTTTTACTTTATAGCATTCAAAACCAAAGAGATTCAATAGCTTTACTCTATAGCCCCGATTGCAATGAAAATCCCGTAACTGCCTGACAAGGCCGGCGTGAGGAATTGCAATGTAAAGCGGGAAACCCCCTATTTAGAGAGGCTCTAGCCATCGTACTCCTTAATAATTATAAAAGTTTACACACGTAGAAACTTTCTTTACAATATAATTACACTCTACGTCTATAGGCTATATTACAACTGTTGCTACCTCAACAAAATGCATCGCTTTCACAACAAATAGTTAAACTTTTAATTATAATAGTATTACTATTATATCTTTGTGATATGGAAAGATTACGCATACAAATCACAATAGATCCAGCCTTGTACACTCGTGATCCAGAGACCACAGACCTAGGTCGTAAAATCGTGAGTAAGAGTATTGAGATGATAGATGAGCTAGGCTTTGAAAAGTTTACTTTTAAGAAGCTTGGCCTTGCAATTAACTCTAATGAGAGCTCGATATACCGATATTTTGAAAGCAAACACGCCCTTCTAGTATATCTTGTAAGCTGGTACTGGAGTTGGATTGAGTACAAAATTGTTTTTGCGACTACTAACGTAAGTGACCCTTCTATAAAACTGCTATCTTGTATAGAACTCCTTACTAAAGATGTTATAGAAGACACGAGTATATCTTATGTAAACGAAGTAATACTGCACCGCATAATCGTAGCGGAATCATCAAAAGCATACCACACTAAAGATATAGATAAAGAAAACTCAAAGGGATACTATAAAACTTATAAGCGAGTGGTACAGCGTGTGAGTGACTTTGTTACAGATATACACCCTACGTATGAGTACCCACATATGCTTATCTCTACGGTAATAGAGGGCGCACATCACCAGCGCTACTTTTCAAAGCATTTACCATCACTTACAAATGTATGTGAAGGAAAAAATAACATTACAGAATTTTATAAGGAATTAGTACTTAATGCTATTAAATAGTTGCATTATATAAAGACACATCTTATTATGAATAAAGAAATGACTCCTTGGAAACGTTTTCTAAATATGCTTAAACTCGATAGACGAGACATCAAGCAAATTTTATTTTATGCGATTTTTGCAGGTCTAGTAGCACTCACACTACCTCTGGGTATACAAGCAATTATAAACTTAATACAGGGTGCGCAAGTGAGTACCTCTTGGATTGTGCTTGTTGTACTCGTGACACTAGGTGTTGCCTTTCAAGGAATACTGCAACTTATGCAAATACGTATACTCGAAAACATACAGCAAAAGATTTTTACAAGATCATCTTTTGAATTTGCATATAGATTTCCTAAAGTTAAAATGAGCGAATTGCGTGATGTTTACCCACCAGAGCTTGCAAATAGATTTTTTGATACTCTTACAGTACAAAAAGGATTATCAAAAATATTATTAGATTTTCCAGCGGCGATATTACAAATTGTCTTTGGTTTAATGCTTCTCTCCTTTTACCATCCATTTTTTATTATTTACGGTTTTTTACTTGTCATCTTAGTGTATCTCGTTTTTAAATTTACCGCAATAAGAGGGCTACAAACCAGTCTTGCAGAATCTAAGGGTAAGTATAAAGTGGCACACTGGCTACAAGAAATAGCGAGATCGCTTATAAGCTTTAAACTCTCGGGCCGCACCTCACTAGCTATGGAGAACAATAACACACTTACCGAAAAATACCTTGAGGCTAGAGAGAGTCACTTTAGAATTCTGGTTATACAGTTTATACAAATGATAGGCTTCAAAGTGCTTGTCACTGCGGGACTCTTACTCATAGGTGGACTACTAGTTTTAAACCAGCAAATGAACATTGGTCAGTTTGTAGCTGCAGAGATTATAATCTTACTCGTAATAAGCTCTGTAGAAAAGCTTATTACTGGGCTTGAGAGTTTTTATGATGTACTTACATCTTTAGAAAAAATAGGGCAAGTGGTAGATAAAGAGATAGATCCTCAGGTAGGTTTTGATCCTTTTGAAAATCATAAAGACACAGATATTCAAATAGATAATGTAACCTACGCTACCCCACAAACGGGTGATATACTCTCAAACATAAAACTCAAAATAGAGACAAAAGACAGGTTGCTCATAGATGGGGTGTCTGGGTCTGGTAAAACTACTTTATTAAAACTTATCTCTGGTATCATAGAGCCTACCGCTGGCGCTATTTATATAAACGATCTATCTCTCAAGGGGCTACATCCTAATGCATATAGGTCTCAAATAGGGCAAGTACTCCCGGAGCAAAATCCTTTTGAGGGCACGATACTAGAAAACATCACATTTGGCAATAAAGAGATTTCTCAAGAGCGAATTAACGAGGTTATAAAAATAGTAGGCCTACAAGATTTTGTGCGACAGCAAACTAATGGTTTGCGTACAATGCTCTTTCCAGAAGGACAGCAAATCCCACATACCATATCTAAGCGCATCTTGCTTGCAAGGGCAATAGTACACGAGCCTAGAGTACTACTTCTCAAAGATGCTCTTGAGCATTTTGAAAGTACAGAGGCACGCGCGATTATGGATTACCTCATCCACCCAGATAGACCTTGGGCACTCGCTGTCTCTAGTAATAATAAAGACTGGCAGACACTATGCACTCGGTATATCAAACTCGAGAATGGAAAAATCATAACTCAAAAGAAAAACTAAATGCTTAATATATCTGAAAATCAACTTAACAAGAAGGTGGATATACGTGGGTATTCCGCTTTCGCGAAAGCGCAAAAAAAACAGCACTTTAAGTACTTTAATAGATTTCTCGTGGCCTTTGCCATAATAGGCGTGATTATCCTCTTTTTACCCTGGACTCAAAACGTTACAGGAAAAGGATTTGTAACCACTCTGACACCAGACCAAAGACCACAAACCATACAGTCTCAAATACCAGGACGTATAGAACAATGGTTTGTACGCGAGGGAGATTATGTGAAGAAGGGCGACACTATACTGCGCATTTCTGAAATTAAAAATGAATATCAAGATCCGCTTCTTGCCGAAAGAACTAGACAGCAGCGTGATGCAAAAAGTAATGCCGTGGGCTCTTATAAGTCTAAAGTACAAGCGCTAGAAAATCAGCTAGGGGCTTTACAGCGTGAGCGCGGTTTAAAACTACAACAGGCAGAAAATAAACTTAAACAAGCACGCTACAAGGTGCAAAGTGATAGTATAGACCTAGTAGCTGCAAGAACAAATAGAGATATTGCTCAAACACAGTACGAACGTACCGCAACATTACAATCTGAAGGTTTAAAAAGTACAGCAGAGGTAGAAGATAAGCGCCTTAAATTACAAGAGACAGAGGCAAAACTTATCTCTCAAGAAAATAAATTACTAGCTAGTCAAAATGAGGTACTTAATGCAACCCTAGAGATCTCTAGAACACAAGCTACCTATGCCGAAAAAATAAGCAAAGCTCAGAGTGATAAATTTACAGCCTCATCTGCTCAATATGACACAGAAGCACAGGTAAGTAAACTAGACAATGCATCTACTAATTATGAGATACGTAGCACATTACAATATGTAGTTGCTCCTCAAAATGGATATATAAACAAAGCCATAAAAGCAGGTATAGGAGAAACTTTTAAAGAAGGAGAGCAACTGGTAGGCATTATGCCATCCGACTATGACCTAGCTGTAGAGACTTTTGTAAGACCTATAGACTTACCACTCATCCATACCGGTGAGAGTATACGTGTACAATTTGATGGATGGCCTGCTATCGTATTTAGTGGATGGCCAGATGCCTCTTTTGGGACCTATGGAGGTACCGTGGTGGCTGTCGAAACTTTTATAAGTAGTAACGGAAAATTTAGAGTTCTTATCGCTCCAGATCCAGAGGCCGAAAGCTGGCCAAAAAACGTTCGTGTAGGCTCTGGCGCACAAACTATTGCTTTACTTAATGATGTACCTATCTGGTATGAACTATGGAGACAGCTCAATGGTTTCCCTGCAGACTACTATTTACCAGATGGAAAAGAACCTGTAAAAGATAAAAAGTAATGAGATTAAACACCTTCATTATATTAACAAGCTTGTTAAGTCTGTTTACTACTGTGAGTCACGCTCAAGAGAATGTCTCAACCCTAGAAACCACTTTTACTTTTGAAGAGTTTATAGGCTATGTAAAGCAGCACCATCCGCTTATTAAACAGGCAGAGCTTGTACTTACTACTGGCGAGGCAAACTTACTTAAAGCTCGAGGGGGATTTGACCCAAAAATTGAGGTAGACTATGACCGCAAGAAGTTTAAAGGGACTGAGTACTACGACCAGCTCAATGCTACTTTTAAAATTCCTACCTGGTACGGGATAGAGCTTAAAGGAAATTTTGAAGAAAATACTGGAGAGTTTCTCAACCCTAACCTTACCGTTCCAGAAGATGGATTGTACAGTGCTGGTGTATCTTTTTCTCTTGCACAAGGACTTCTCATTAATGATCGTATGGCAACGCTCAAAAAGGCTCGCTTTTTTGAACAACAAACGCAGGCAGATAGGGACTTGCTGGTCAATAATCTCATATTTGAAGGAAGTCTGGCCTATTTTGACTGGCTAGAGGCAGAAAATGAAAAACGTATCTACACCACCTTTTTAAAAAATGCAACGACTAGACGTAAAGCAGTAGAGCGCAGTGTAGAAGAGGGTGATAAGGCCGCTATAGATATTACCGAAGCTCGTATTACAGAGCAAAACAGACGACTTAATCTCGAAGCCGCAACACTCAAAGCGCAAAAAGCTCGTCTTGTGGTGAGTAACTTTTTATGGCTAGACGGTATCCCATTAGAAATAAATGAGACAGTAAACCCAGTGTTTCCAGATCTTACAGTACTTGATACCTCACTCCTACTAGCTGGTATCACAGACGTCTCAGTTTTTATGGCAAACCACCCTAAATTGAGAAGTCTAGACGCAAAAATCAATAGTTTAGAAGTAGATAGATTTCTTAAGAAGAATAAGCTTTTACCTAAGGTAAACTTGCAATACAACTTCTTAACCCCAGATGGAGACCAACTCAATAGCCTCAATACCGCAAACTATAAAGCCTTTGTAGATGTAAGCTTCCCTATATTTTTACGTAAAGAACGTGGAGACCTTAGGCTTGCAAAAATTAAGGTACAAGATGCAGAGTATGAGCGTAGCGCAAGCACCCTTTCTATACAAAACAAACTAGAAGCCACACAGGCAGAAATCACATCTCTGGCTACCCAAAATACACTTATTGCAAATATCGTAACAGATTATGAAGCACTAGTAAAGGCCGAAGAACGTAAGTTCTTTTTAGGAGGTAGCTCACTCTTTCTTATTAACTCACGTGAGCAAAAGCTTATAGATTCAAGACTCAAGTCTAACGCACTACTGGTAAAACAACTGGCTGCTAAGGCCAAGTTATACAACGCTGCAGGATTATAATTTTTTACGCTTTCGCGAAAGCGTAACCACCCACAACACAAATATCTTATTACACATAACATTGCCTTATGCTACTATGGCAATGTTATGTTTTTATATTTTGTAATTTTAATAGAATTTTTTCTACAAAAAGGAAATACACAAACCTATTAAATTATGAAACTACAGCTACACAAGTACATCTTACCTATACTTATAAGTATAAGCTCGCTGGCCTGCTCTGACAACGAAACGCCAGAAACGACAAATCAAAATATTCCAGAAGATGAAAACCCTGTGGCGGATACAAGTATAGACATACCAGGTACTATAAGAGATATCTCATCTACAACACTTGTTGCCGAAATGGGTATAGGATGGAATCTTGGTAATAGCCTAGATGTAGAAAATGCAGATAAAACCGCCTGGGGAAATCCATTACCCTCACAAGCTATTATAGATAAGGTATACGAGATGGGCTTTAGAACACTAAGAGTACCTATCACGTGGGGATACGACCAGCAGTCTACAGCGCCATATACTGTTAATGAAGATTTTATGACTCAAGTGCAAGAGACAGTAAATTATGGAATAAGTAAGGATATGCACGTTATTATAGACGTGCATCACGATAATGCCTGGTTACGTCCTACTACAGAAGATGCACCGGCCGCAAAAGAACGACTAGCAAGTTTATGGACACAAATAGCAAATCGATTTAAGAGTTATGGTGACAAACTCATCTTTGAAACACTCAATGAAAATAGACTTCTTAACTCTCCAGAAGAGTGGTCTGGCGGTACAGAAGAGGGAAGAACAATCCTCAATGAGTATCACCAGACAGCGCTTAATGCTATAAGAGCTACTGGAGGCAACAACCTAGGTCGTCACGTTATGATAAGTACTTATGCAGCAAGTACAACACCCGCGGCGATGGATGGACTTGTACTGCCAGAAGATGACCACCTTATAGTTTCTTTACATACCTATTTCCCTTGGCCATTTACAGGTCAAGAAGATGGCACAGCAAACTGGGGAACAGATGAAGAGAAAGCACAACTCGAAAATGAATTTGACTACATTAGAGAAAAATGGATTGTACAACAAGGACGTCCTGTAATATTAGGCGAGTGGGGCGCTATAGACAGAGATAACACAAGCACTAGAGAAGCCTATATGCAGTTTTATGTTGAGCAAAGTTTAGCACGTGGTCTCCTACCTATAGTTTGGGATGATGGAGGGAACTTTAGACTCTTAGATAGATCAAATCTAGAGTGGCACTTCCCCACCCTAGCAGAAACTATAATTGAAGCAAGTAACTAGTACTGTAGAAAATGACATAAACAAACAAGCCTCACTCTTAATTGAGTGAGGCTTGTTTACTTATAAGCGATGTATTTACTTTTACTCTTCTATAGTAGCGGTGTTTTCTGTTACCTTTTTTCGGTTATCGCTTCCTCTTCTATCTATGAGTTTATTAAATGGATCTATACCAGCTTCTACAGGTTTTTGATCTACGATGACATCAAAATTATTATTGATATCGCTCACCTTTATCTTCTGTAAGTATAGAACGTTCTCATCACCTGTCTCCTCATCTTCTTCTCCAAAGATACCAAGCTCTATATAATCACTTAGTGGTAAAGATACTAGTGCATCTTCTTCTCCTTCTGGAGTATAGGCAATACTGTCTCCTTGTTTTGAAACAAATTGCTTTTTACCTTTTTTCTGAGAGTGATATTTACTCACAAATGCTTTTACATTTACAGCATACTTACCATCTGGAAGTTCTGTATAACTAGCCTCATCTACTTTATTATCATACAGTGTGATTTTTTCAAACATATCTGTGATAAGATATTGCAGCGAGTCTGGTGTTACCGCTCTTAAGTCATTTACAAACTCTGTAGCTGTAGGGTAAGGACTGGCTTTAAATTGATACTTCTCTGCAAATCTTTTGGCAACTCCATTAAAGACGTCTTCACCTAGATAGTCACTCATTGCGTAAAGTACTAGCGACCCTTTTTGATAATGGATATACTGCTGGTTTTCATTATACATTAATGGCTGTTCTTTTATTTGCTCGGCTGTTCTACCTGTGAGATAGCCATCCATAGCATCTTTTAAGAAACGACGCATTTGAGTTTTTCCATACGTTTTTTCTAACACCTTAAGTGAGCTGTACTCAGACATACTTTCTGATAACAAAGTAGCTCCTTTTACTGGAGCACCTATCACTTGGTGTGCCCACCACTGGTGTGCAAGCTCGTGAGCAGTAATAGACAGAGGATAATCTACCGCATCTTGATCCTCGTCATCTACATCTGCTACAAAACCTAAGCCTTCACTAAAAGGTATTGTATTTGCAAATGCTTGTGCAAAAGTTCCGTAAGCCTTTGGAAACTCAATAATACGCACCTGCTTATGCTGGTATGGGGTATAATTAGTCCCGTAATAGTCTAGTCCCTTTTTCATACCGTTCATCATACGGTCTAAGTTATATGTATGATCTGGATGGTGATAAATCTCAAGGTTAATACCATTATACACTTCTCTCTTCACCTCGTAAGATGCACTTAAGAAGGAGTAAAAGTTAAGCATCTTAGAGTCCATCTTATAGTGATAGTACTTACGCCCATCTTCTTCCCACTCTTTTGTGAGGTATCCTGGTGCGATTGCAATTTGATCTGGAGCCGTGCTCAAGGTTGCCTCAAAGTCTATCCAGTCACTATATCCTCCTATGTAGTTACGATCTCTTGCTCCCGGAGTGTCTGGGTCTGGCATTCTATCTTTAGGCGCGAGGTCATACTTTTTACGCACCTCTGTACTACGTATTTCAAAACGCTCATCATACCCTATAGAAGGAAACATCCCGTAGTTTACAAAAGTTCCGTTTGTAGAAATAGGAGACTTATCGTCTAAAAATTTGTTCTCCTCATTCTCCATTGTAAACTTAAATACCAATGTATCTCCAGGCTGCATTGCTTTCGCGAAAGCGTACATTTTATAGTTATAATCTTCATTATCATAAACAATCTCTGCCTCACGGTCTAGTGTGATTTCTGTAGGGTAATCTGTGAGGTTTACGTGTAGAGTGTCTATGGCTACTGAGTCTTTATTTACCATTGTAAATGTTGCCCCAGCTTTAAAATCACGCGACGCTGGATACATATCCATAAACGTATTTACAGCTACTAGTCGTGGCTGTGGGATGCCGGCATATTTACCTAAATCTCTTTCGGCCTGCACGCGTAATTCTTCTCTTTCTTTACCTGTGAGCAGCTCATTTTCTACATTATTTATGTACCAAGAATAACTACCTATCGCTAAAAAGACAATGAGACTTGCCACTGCTGTGGTAATGATGGGTGTAGTTAATCTCGCTTTCGCGAAAGCAAAACGCGCCTTTGCCGTAGCCCCCATACCACGCCTATAGAACAGTATAGCCGCCATAAGTAAAATGATACCGAAAGCAATCCAATATACTCTAAATGTATAAAAACGAGGTAGTACGGTACCGTAACCATCAAAATCTGACGGGCTAGGCGTTCCTCCAGAGTTAAAGTCAAAGATAGCTTGCTGGACACCTATCGCATTCTGAAGTAATGGAACTCCAATACCTATAACTAGTAAGGTAACCAGACCCACCCACTTATTTTTAATTAAAGTATGTACGAGTAATGCCAGTAATATCCACGGTACATATTTCCAGACATTAATTAAAAATGCTTGAAAAACGTAAAGGTCTATCTGGTAATCATAAAACCCTTTTAAGGTTTGAAAAGCGAGACCACAAAGTATTAATACAACTTGTAAAAAAGCAGTCATTAAGAATAATGAAATTCCTCTAGAGACTAGAAACACCCAATCTTTTGTAGGTGTTACATCTACAATCTGATTGATGTGAGCTGCCTTTGCCCTGTCCATTAAAAATCCAGAATATAAGTGTATGAGCAAGAATGAAAATAACACGATATATGCAGATGGCTCTGCGAGCATTGTCCACGTTTTTGGTAAGATTGCCGTATTATATATAAGTTGAGAGAAACTCATCATTACAAAGGTCAATACAATAGCTAGAAACGTTATGATTATAAACGGCCAGCCAGTAATGATGTATTTAGTTTCACTTTTTACGAGCTGCCATAGGGTCTTAAACTGCCCCACCATTGAGAAGTCTGTAGTGACGGCAGGCATCTCTATGCGTTGTATTTTACTAGTATTTTTCTTTACTGCTCTAATTGCCTTTTTCTTAAAGAAATTAAAGCGCATAGCGTGCTGCTGAAAGTTAAAACGTGCAATGATTAAAAAGAGGATTCCAAAGGATATACCTGCCCACAATAATCTATTGTAAAGTAAAGTACCCACCATAGGTATAGATTTATTGTTTTGCTCAACTGGTGTCCAGTACTCTGTAGCATCTGCTAGTGCCACATTTGCCATAGGGTCAAAAAGCGCATACCAAAAGGTGTCGTCTGCATTATCTGCCATACTTGTCGCTATAAGCTGGATAATAATCATCGTGAGTACGGTCATAAATCCAATGTTGAGATTACGAGTAAACACGACTATAGCAAAAACAATCGCACTGTAAAAAAGCACATTAGGAAATATGATATAAGCAAATGGCTGTACATAATTCCATAAACTAAAAGGTCCCAAAAGCGCCTCATTAGATCCTGGAAGGAAAGATCCTACAAGAAGGCCTAATATGGTAGCGATAGCTATTAATAAGTTAATGGTTATTGCTGCCGAGAATTTGGCAAGTAAGTACTGCACCTTAGTAAGCGGGTACGAGTACAAAACATTGTGCATATTATTTTTAAAATCTCGATCTATTGTGCCCCCTGTAATAGAAGGAATTAATAGATAAGCAAGCATTGCCAGCTGTGATAAAATACCCGTTATAGCCAGCGGACTATTAAGATAAACATTGCTAGTCACTGTAACATTATCACTACTAAAAACGCCTAAGCCAGCTGCCATTATAAGTACAGCTAGTAAAAACATTATGGCAGAAAATATATAAAAAAGCGGTTTCTTAAACCACGTCTTTATCTCGTGTAGATAGATAGTACTAAACATAACTATGCTACCGTTTGAGATTGGTTCTTATTGAGTGTTGTAAAATACACATCTTCTAGTGTGGCAGCTACTGGTTCAAAACCATCTCCTGGCATACTCTCGCTATAAACGCGCACATCTAGATCGTTTGAATCATTAAAGCTAGATGATATTACATTATGGCTATTCTGTAATACTTCTACACCTTCTCTAGAGGTTGTAGTTTTCCAGATATGTCCCTCTAGGCTTTGCACTAATTCCTTTGGAGTGCTTTGCGATAAGATTTTACCTCCATTAAGAATTGCCATATCTGTACATAATTCTTTTACATCATCTACAATGTGTGTTGAAAATATAACAATGTGGTTTGTCCCTATCTCACGTAATACATTTAAAAATCTATGACGCTCTGCTGGATCAAGACCTGCTGTAGGCTCATCTACAATTATTAGTTTTGGATTATTAAGTAATAACTGGGCGATACCAAAGCGTTGCTTCATCCCTCCAGAATATCCTGCTACGTGTTTATTGCGCACATCACTTAGGTTAGTCACCTGAAGTGCTTTATCTACAATAGCTGTACGTTCTGCTTTATTTGTAATTCCCTTTAGGCTTGCAAAATAATGTAGCAAGTCACTGGCACTCATTTTAGGGTATACTCCAAACTCTTGAGGTAAGTACCCAAGTGTTTTTCTAAATTCAATTTTGTTGTTAAGTATATCAAGTCCATTAAAGTCTATCTCTCCTGTATCTGGCTCTTGTAATGTTGCAATAGTTCTCATAAGAGAAGACTTTCCTGCACCGTTAGGTCCTAGTAGACCAAACATTCCTGCCTTTATATCTATGGTTACATTATCAAGGGCTTTTACACCGTTAGGGTACGTTTTTGAGACATTCTTTAAACTTAGAATCATATATATGGTTTTTGTTAGTGCATAAGTATATCAATAATACATATTGTTACACCACAAGAGCGCATATAAAAGAATTAACCACCTGTTGCATATGCTCAATGACTGATAGTTCCTTTGTAAGTAATGCATTACAAGATAGTATAAAGAAAAATTAATGCATAAAAAAAGGCTCCCATTTCTGGAAGCTATTGTAATCGCTATGAGATTTCAAATCTCAAAACGTATTGATTTAATACCGATTAAGATTTGGTGAGAACAATATGTAAACGAAGAAATTCATAAAAACAAAAAAAGGCTCCCATTTCTGGAAGCCTCTGTGGGCGCTAAGGGATTCGAACCCCTGACCCCTTGGGTGTAAACCAAGTGCTCTGAACCAACTGAGCTAAGCGCCCGATTATTTTTAGACAAGTTTATCGTTTCTTGTTTGTGGGCGCTAAGGGATTCGAACCCCTGACCCCTTGGGTGTAAACCAAGTGCTCTGAACCAACTGAGCTAAGCGCCCCGACTTATGTAGTCAAGTGACATTAAAAAGATAGCGTTGCCATTATTTCAATGCGGGTGCAAATATAGAATTAAAGTTTAATAGTGTAAAATCTTTTGCAATAAAAATTAAATTATTTCTGCTACAACAAAGGTGCTTCCGCCTATAAAAATAAGATCACTGGTTCCTGCAACCTTTTTTGCCGCCTTAAAAGCCTCTGCTACACTAGGGTATGCTTTACCCTTAAGTCCTAACCCTTCTGCTTCCTTTTTTAATTGTTGTACTTCCATTCCTCTTGGCACGGCAGGTTTACAAAAGTAATAAGAGGCATATCCCGGAAATAATGGTAAAATGCTCTCTAAATCCTTATCTGAAACTACGCCAAGTACAATATGTAAATTCTTATAACGCTCCTTACCTAATTGATTCATCACATAAGTGAGCCCTTCCTTATTGTGCCCAGTATCGCAAATCACCTTTGGCTCCTCTTGTAATATTTGCCACCTTCCCTGGAGGCCCGTATTTTTTACCACGTTCTTTAATCCCTTTGCAATATGCTGGATCCCTACGTGAAAACTCGCTCCCTGCAAAACAGAAAACGCTACTTGAACCGTACGTATGTTGTTTTTTTGATAATCTCCCACTAGGTCAGATTGCATAGGCATTAAGTCAAAATCGTAGGCTTTGTGAAGGGGTGCATTACGCTTTCGCGAAAGCGTACTAAAGACCTCCTCTGTCTCTTCATTATACTCACCTATTACAACAGGGACATTCTCTTTAATAATACCTCCTTTCTCTGCGGCTATAAGCGGGATGGTATCACCCAAAAACTGCGTGTGATCCATACCAATATTTGTTATAACCGAAAGTACAGGCGTAATAATATTTGTGGCATCTAGCCTACCTCCTAAGCCTACCTCTATGATCGCAATATCTACTTCTTTTGCGGCAAAATATGAGAAGGCCATCCCTACAGTCATTTCAAAAAATGATAGTTGATGCTCTTCAAAAAAGGCTTTGTGCTTTTTTACAAACCCCATTACAAACTGCTTGCTACAAAGCTCACCGTTTATTTTTATGCGCTCTCTAAAGTCTTTAAGATGCGGTGAGGTATATAGCCCTACTTTATAACCTGCTTCTTGTAAAACAGATGCCATCATATGACTAGTAGATCCTTTACCGTTTGTGCCTGCTACGTGAACGGTTTTAAATGTGATATGAGGATTACCTAGATGTGCTGCTAGAAGATTTATGTTACTTAGGTCTGCCTTGTATGCAGCAGCTCCCTTGCGTTGATACATAGGTAGCTGGTTAAAAAGCCAGTCTAAGGTTTCTTGATATGTCATTGTGGTATAAAGATAGGTGTTACAACGATTAGTCTGAGAGACTAAAGCGGTATACTATTTTTCCTATTTGTTTTGAAGGCGCTTTTGAGTCGGCATTAAATTTTGTGGCAAGTGCTGCTGCTTTTGCCGGCTCTAAGAGACATCGTGTGTTATTTGTAGTGCCTCGCACTCCTGGCGTAGCTTTTATAACTTTACCGGTACGGTCTACCTCAATACTCACTACAACTACTCCTGACTCATTACACTCTTGCTGGCGTTTTGGTTTTCCTAGCGCTTTACGACCTCCTAGCTGGTAGTTACCATCACCATCTAGACCTCTTCCGGTACCATAATAACTAGATGCGTTGGGGTCACCATTAGGGTCGCCCTTATCTCCAGCTTGGCTATCATTACCTTCACCTCCTTGTGCTACTCCATCCTTTTTAGGACCATTAATAAGTGCGTCTAGTGCACTTGTGGTAGACTTATCTGGTTTAGGATCTGGCTTTGCTTCTTCTACGGGTTTTTCTACCAGCTTTTCTTTTGGTTTCTCAACCTTAGGCTTTGGAGTTTCCTTTGGTTTTTTTTCTATAACCGGAGCATCTTCTGTGTCTTGCGTGACAACCTCATCCTTAATCTCTGGTTCTGGTGGAGTGGGCTCTGGTTGTGGTGCTGTATTTTTTGGTGCAGATGCCACAGGTTTTGTAGGCTGTACGTTACCAGAACCTACACTAGAGGTTCCAAAGTTTACGGCTATACCTCCTTCTTCTGGCGGGTCCATATAATTCATCCCCACCATAAACATAAGCAATAATATAATCGCCATAATAATACTACTTATGGTGAAAGATTTGCGTTTATGTATGGTATCTAGGTATGCCAAGGTATATTTATTTAAGAGTGTAATTACGCTTTCGCGAAAGCGTACCAAAAACCATTTATCAATTAGTTAGGCCTTACCGCTAGTACAATTTTGTACTTATTACGGTTTGCGATATCCATAATCTTTACGGCATTTTCTATAGGCACTCCTTCTTCTGCTCTTAGTATGATGGTAGGTTCTTCTACTCCAGCTAGCTCGCTATTGATAAAGCCTTCTATACCGTTTTCTGTCACACGCTCCTTGTTTACATAATAGTCAAGGTCTTTTGTGATACTTACAGATAGGTTTTGCTTGTTACTGGTTTTTCCTTTTGCTTTAGGCAAAATAAGGTCTAGGGCATCTGGCGTGATAGCTGGTGAGGTTAACAGAAAGAATACAAGTAGTAAAAAGACAATGTCTGTCATACTACTCATACTGAACTCTGGGCTCACTTTATTTCTTCCGCGCAGATTCATACTAGCTAGGCTCGTTTAATAGGTCTAAGAAATCTACCGCATTTGCCTCCATAGAGTGTACTACTTTATCTGTACGCACTACAAGGTGGTTATATCCCATATAAGCAATAATACCCACAATAAGACCGGCAACTGTAGTGGTCATCGCGGTATAAATACCCTCTGCAAGGGTACCCATCTCTGCTTGTCCAGAACTTGTTGCTAGCGTGTGAAAGGCAAGTACCATACCTATTACAGTCCCTAAGAACCCAATCATAGGAGCTGCTCCCGCAATGGTAGCAAGTACACTTACATTGCGCTCTAGTTTATAAACTTCTAGTTTCCCTTGATTTTCTATAGCTGTATTAATATCCTCAAGAGGGCTCCCTATACGAGAGATTCCCTTTGCAGTTAATCTAGATACAGGAGAGTTAGCCTGAGCACAGTATATTTTTGCTCCTTCTATGTTACCAGAAGCGACATTATCTCTTATTTGATTCATAAAATTACCATCTACTTTTGAGGCTGCTTTTATAGCAAATAGCCTTTCAAAATAGATATAAATAGCTACAAAAAGTAGTACAAATAGAACGGCAATAATGATGATTCCCGCTGTACCTCCAGTTAAGAGCAAATCTATGATAGATAATGTCTTCTCTACGGGCTCGTCTGTAGCAAGAATATCTGCCGCATCTTGAGCTCCGTCTTGAATAAGTGTATTAAGCATATGTTTATTAATTGAGGCTTTAGAATGAAACGAACGTTATTTTAGAAAATTGCCTAGACTTAAGCACCCATTGTTCCTCCCGTAAGAAGAACAAAGGCAATAGCTCCCGCAGCAAACCCTACAAAGGCTAACCACGTGATCTTTTTAAGGTACCAGATAAAATCTATCTTTTCCATTCCCATAGCTGCAACTCCTGCCGCAGAACCTATGATAAGCATACTTCCTCCTGTTCCAGCAGAGTATGCAATAAAGTGCCATAATAAACTGTCTGTCTCTGCAGTATACATACCCATAGAGGCAGCCACAAGTGGCACGTTATCAATAATAGCAGATAGAATACCAAGTATTACTACCACAACATCTTGATTTGGTACCGCTCCATTAAGAATCTCTGCAACATAACGTAATGTCCCCACTGGATCACCAGCTTCAGACACACCATATACAAGACTTTCAAGTCCTGCTACTGCCATTAATATTCCTAAAAAGAAAAGGATACTTGAAATCTCGATACGAGAAAGTGCTTTGTGAGCACTGTATAAGTGCTTACGCTCTTTTGTAAAGTCTTCTTCTGGGTGAATGTACTCAGATACTAACCACACTACACCTAGTGCAAGCATCATACCCATATAAGGAGGTAAGTGCGTTATAGTTTTAAAAATAGGCACAGATACAATCATACCTAGTCCTAAGAAAAGCATTGTCTTACTACTTAGTAATCTTCCTGCTTCTTCATCTTCTTGTGTGTCTACAACTATATCGCCTTTAAAAGCTGGCAAGTAGGTTGCAATAAAGAATGGTATAACAAAACAAATTACAGAAGGTATAATTACAAACTTAATAAGTCCCATTGCTGTAACATTATCTGCAATCCAAAGCATTGTAGTTGTAACATCTCCAATAGGTGACCAAGCTCCCCCTGCATTTGCAGCAATTACTACCATTGCAGCAAACCAGAGACGTTGCTCTCTGTTTACAATAAGCTTACGTAATAAGGTAATAAGTACAATTGTAGCGGTAAGGTTATCTATTATAGCAGAAAGTATGAATGCTAGTATTCCTATAATCCATAATAACTTCTTCTTGCTACGAGTTCTTACAGCTCCTTTAAGAACTTCAAAACCTCTGTGAAGATCTATAATCTCAACAATGGTCATCGCCCCTATAAGGAAGATAAGTATCTCTGCTGTTTTACCTAAGTGGTGCAAAAGTGTGTTATCAAAACCGTGCTCTGCATCGTGCAAGGCATCTCCCGTAAGAGGTACCCCATTAGAAAACAAGCTATAAGCTTGCTCATAGGTATCTATTACGTCAAACCAGCCTAGGTGAAAACCTACTGCTAGAAATGCCCAGATAAGTGATGCCATAATAAGTGCAGGCACTGTTTTATCAAGTTTAAGAGGATGCTCAAGGGTTATAGAAAGGTACCCGATAATAAAAATGAGAATAATTACTGATTCCATATGTATATAAAGTTGGTGTGATTATTACATCTTACAGATGCAAGTATTAAAGTAATTCTTTTAATGCAATTTCAAAAGCTGTCTTGCTTATATTTTGTTTTGAACTGTTATTCTGATACGTATTTTCTATAGCATTACGTATAGTTTGTGATGTATCGTTAAAGATAGCATCATCTGTCATTTGCACGCGGCGCTCCATAAAGTATGCAAATACTCTTGCCATACCACAGTTTGAAATAAAGTCTGGTATAAGACTCACCTTTGCGTCTGTATGCTCCATTATAGGTCCAAAGAAAATCTCTTTATCTGCAAACGGTACGTTTGCACCACAAGAAATAACTTCCAGCCCCGTATCTATCATTCTATTAATTTGATCTTCTGTAATAAGACGAGAAGCTGCACAAGGAGCAAAAATCTCTGTCTCAAGATTCCATATCTCCTCATTCATTTGTGAGAATGGTATCAATCCTTCTGTAGAGGCGTTAAGTGTATTACCTGTTTTATTAAGATACATATCTCGTATCTCCTCAAAGGTAAAACCTTCTTTGTTTATAAAACCTCCTACAATATCTATAATACCTACTACTTTTGCACCCATTTGCGCTAGATAGTAAGCCGCTGCTGCACCTACGTTACCAAAACCTTGTACCACGGCACGCTTGCCCTTTACATCACCTCCGTAAATATCATAATAATGACGTACTGCCTCTGCAACACCATATCCAGTAATCATATCTGCTACGGTATACTTGCGCGTTACATCTGGAGAAAATGACGGATTTTCTATCACCTTTATGACTCCTTGTCTAAGTTGTCCTATACGGTTAATCTTATCTGCCTCTGTAGGTTGAAAGTACCCAGTAAAAACGCCTTCTTGAGGATGCCATACGCCACTCTCTTCTGTTATAGGTATTACCTCGTGTATCTCGTCTACATTAAGATCACCTCCCGTACCATAATAACTTTTAAGTAGTGGTGACACGGCTTTATACCAGCGCTCTAGTACTCCTTTCTTACGAGGGTCTTTTGGGTCAAAGTTAATTCCTGACTTTGCTCCACCTATAGCTGGACCAGAAACTGTAAACTTAACCTCCATAGTTTTGGCTAGAGAAAGGACTTCATTTTTATCAAGTCCTACACGCATACGTGTACCACCACCAGCGGCACCTCCTCTTAAAGAGTTAATAACTACCCACCCCTCTGCTTCGGTTTCTGGGTCGTTCCAGTGAAAAACAATCTCTGGTGACTTATCTTCGTATCGCTGTAAAAGCTCTCTCATATATTTGGTTAAGTAAGGCCCAAATATACAAACTTGAATCACCTTCTAGAAGAAGTGTGCATAAATTAAGAATCATATAACATTCCGCTAGAGTGGTCTTGTGATGCTCCAGTGACACTTGCAAGGCAATTAGGAAGCTCTTCAAGCCTTAAAACCCCTAATAAACCAAAAACGAGAGCCTCTTTAAATTCAATAAGTTGCGCATCTGGCACAACAAGATTTAACACAGCTCCCTTGACCCTATTTGCTTTATACTGAGCTTGCACACGACCTAGTAAATAGCTATTGTAAGCTCCTCCTCCGGTTACTAAAACTGAGGTGTTTTCTTTAAACTGAGTGGCAATTTGCACCGCAATATGCTCTGTAAACGTAGCCAGCACATCTATATCAGAGACTTTATAAGATTCAATTATTGGGAATACTTGTTCGTGCACCCACTCTATCCCTAGAGATTTTGGTGCTGGAGAGCCATAATATGGTAAGCTATTCAGTTCCTTTAATAAGGGAGCGTGTATGGTTCCCGCTTTCGCGAAAGCGCCCTCATCATCAAACGGTTTACCCAACTTATGAGCATAGGTATTGAGCACAACATTAACTGGACAAATATCATACGCCAGCCGAACTCCATTTTCATCAGTCGAAACATTTGCAAATCCACCAAGATTGAGACAATAATCATATGTACCAAACAACAGCTTATCTCCTATAGGAACAAGCGGTGCGCCTTGCCCCCCTAGCGCTACATCTTGCACTCTGAAGTCGCAAACCACTTTATGACTAAGCAACTGAGCAAGTTCTGGAAGATTACCTATCTGTAAAGTAAAACCATCTTGTGGCTGGTGTAATATGGTGTGGCCGTGGGAGCATACAGCATCTACCTGCTTTATACGATACCTAGCTTTAAATGTATTTATCACCTGAGCTAAATATATTGTATATGATGCATTTAATGTAGAGAGCGCCTCTGTTGAGAGTGTATGTGCTGTTCTTAGTTTATTTACCCAGTCATTTGGGTAAGCAATCGTTTCTGCGTTGATTATCTGAGCATTAAAGACTGGATAAACCTCACCAGCAATTTGAGGTGACATACTCACTTTAATAAGTGCGCAGTCTATTCCGTCTAAGCTGGTACCACTCATCACACCTATAACGTTATAGTTTTTTTGTTCCATCACCCTAAATCTATTGAGAAAAGCATAAGAAACAAGTATATTTGTACAGATTTTTTACACAATCGTTAATATTTAGAATTGACTATGGATTTTAGCTTAACAGAAGAACACCTTATGATACGCGACGCTGCTCGCGATTTTGCACGTACAGAATTACTAGACGGAGTAATAGAAAGAGATAACATACAACAGTTTCCTGCAGAACTTGTAAAGAAAATGGGTGACCTAGGCTTTATGGGTATTATGGTTGATCCAAAATATGGAGGAAGTGGTATGGACGCAATTTCATATGTTCTTATTATGGAAGAGCTATCTAAGATAGATGCCTCTGCGTCTGTAATTGTTTCTGTAAATAACTCATTAGTTTGTTATGGTCTTGAAACTTATGGGTCTGAAGAGCAAAAACAAAAATACCTTACTAAGCTTGCTACAGGTGAGATGGTAGGTGCTTTTTGTCTTTCTGAGCCAGAAGCTGGATCTGATGCAACTTCACAAGCTACTACAGCAATAGATAAAGGAGATCACTACGTACTTAATGGTACAAAAAACTGGATTACAAATGGAGGACGCTCTGACGTGTATCTTGTAATCGCTCAAACTGACAGAGAAAAAGGTCACCGCGGTATCAACGCTTTCATAGTTGAGAAAGGGATGGAAGGTTTTGAAGTAGGACCTAAAGAAGACAAACTAGGTATACGTGGTAGTGACACGCACACATTACAGTTTAATGACGTAAAAGTACCTAAGAAAAATAGAATAGGTGAAGATGGATTTGGTTTCAAATTTGCAATGAAAACACTTTCTGGAGGACGCATAGGTATTGCCGCACAAGCACTTGGTATTGCTTCTGGAGCATACGAGCTTGCTCTTAAATATTCAAAAGAGCGTAAAGCCTTTGGTACAGAGATTTGTAACCACCAAGCTATCGCTTTTAAACTTGCAGATATGTATGTAGAGATAGAAGCTGCACGTCACCTGGTGATGAAAGCCGCTTGGGATAAAGATCAAGGTAACAACTATGATCAATCTAGCGCTATGGCAAAACTTTATGCATCAAAGGTTGCAATGGAGCAAACAGTAGAAGCTGTACAAATACACGGCGGTAACGGTTTTGTAAAAGAATACCACGTAGAGCGATTAATGCGTGACGCAAAAATCACTCAGATATATGAAGGAACTAGTGAGATTCAAAAAATTGTAATCTCTAGAAGTCTTATAAAAGGATAATTACTTATCTCTTTATAAATAAAAAAAGCGGCACTAGGCCGCTTTTTTTTATTTCATACTTTAGTTATCTAAGCTTCCAGCCCTTAGTACTCGTGCTAGCTTCTAGCCTATCTTCTACACTATCTTCAAGTTCTGGAAAGAAGTCTATGCCAGTAAGCTTTTCTATCTGATCTACAGAGGTGACAAATGTTTTAAGAGACTTATTTGATGCTTTGTGATTCATTAAAAAGGCAATCATTTTTGCTTTTCCGCCAGATTGATCATAAACAATTTTATAAAAGGATTCTGGCACGGTAACTCCTTCTGTGCCTATGGCACCCATTTTATCTTTTAGCACACCACCTGTCACTACATAAACTCCATCATACTTCTTTGCCCAGTAACGCACTTGCTGCTCAAGTTCATTCCAGATACCCGCATTAAAATCGTGCCTTTGGGGGCTAATATTACTTGTCAAAAAAGTTTCTTCATAGGCCACTTTACTAAACTCCCTATCACCTGCTGGGCACAAATGCCCACGATCATATCCAGATTTTTTATAATTACGCCAGTGTGCAGACTCCGTCTCCACCTGAGGATCTACTTCAAAATAAGGACGTTTAAAATCATTATTTACAATGTGGCTTTTTTTAAGTTCGTAGGCCACCCATTCTGCTTGTTCATCTCTCTCACTATAACTGAGCGAGTAATAATTATGGTGGACAACCTGCCCCGTAGTAGATGTAGGTAAAAAGTAGGTGTTTGTAGTTGCCTTAGGCTGTCTGCCCTGCTCTATCATAGGAGCATCTACAGCCTTGTTTGCATAATTTTCAAATGCATACCAAGCGAGTGTAAAAACAATAACTAGTAACGGATAGGTGTATTTTCTTTTCATTAATAAAATCTAATTTTTTACATCCAGTGCGTCCCTTAGAGCATTACCTACCAGCATAAACGCCATTACAAGCAACATTATCGAAATACCTGGGATGATGGCAAGATACGGCTTCCCAAGGATGATATAACTATAGTGATCTTTAATCATAGCTCCCCAGCTGGGTGTAGGTGGTTGTGCTCCTATACCTAAAAAACTCAATCCGCTTTCTATAAGGATGGCCCCTGCAAAGTTTGCTGCCGAAATCACTATGAGCGGCGCTATAACGTTAGGTAAAATATGCTTTACAATAATACGCCCATCTGTATACCCTAGTGCTCTTGCTGCTGTAACATATTGCATTTGTTTTACCCCCATTACCTGCCCTCGCACAACACGAGCCACCTCAACCCACATTGTAAGCCCTACAGCGATAAAAACTTGCCAGTACCCCTTACCTAGCGCAAGAGTAATTGCAATAACAAGAAGCAAGGTTGGGATAGACCAGGTCACATTAATAATCCACATAATTGCGGCATCTACTTTTCCGCCAAAATAACCTGCTAGCGATCCCATAAAAAGACCTATAATAAGTGATATAAAAACCGCTACAAATCCTATAGAAAAAGATATTCTCGCACCTATGAGCATCCTACTCAAAAGATCTCGGCCGTACTTATCGGTACCTAGTATAAATGTACGTGGGGATATGTACGCTTTCGCGAAAGCGTTATAATCTTCAACCCCATTTATAGTGATTTTTTTTGGTAAACCCACCACTCCATCACTCATATACGGGGTGTATGTGATACCATCGATTTCTAGATTATAAGTGGTTATGGGTATTTCTGTATCTGAATTAATCTTGCCCGAAAACCATCTAGAAATAAATGACTGCTCCACCTTTAAGTCACTTGGGATAGTGAGTACATCTACCGTAAAGCCGGGCGTTTGTGAGTGGATAGAGAGGTGCATCTGGTTTGCATTTTCACTACTATCTGGAGCGATCACATAAGCAAATAAAGCAGCTAGACCGCACAATATGATATACACCAAACTCAAAACGCCCCAAAAATTTCTTTTAAATTTTTGGAGCGCTAGGCTTGTTAATGAATTTGCTCTTTGCGACATTTATTAATCCTTAATGGTCACAAGCTTATCTTTTCTAATATTGTTGATTTTTAAATCATTAAGCACATTAAGTGCCTCTTCTACATAAGCGTCTTTTGCTAAATTTTTGTGCCAGCGCTCACGCTTTTCTTGAAGAATAGTGTCTTTTTCAAAAAGTTGCTGCTCATACGGTAGTGACTCATAAGTGAGCTTTGTATCGTAATCATCTATGGCATCAAACTTTTTTGCAAATGCCTCACTTTTTGCTAGTCTTGCTTTGTATTTATCATAGTTGAGCGACCACTCTTTATCATCGCGACGTTCTTTAATCCACTTTGCATACTCATCTACTAGCTGCAAGTGCTCGCTCTTAGACATACGCTCGTTACTGTTTTCGATAGTTTGCTCAAAGTCTACATAACCATCCCACACATCATAATCTGCAGCTTTTATTTTATCCCAAGGAAGTGGATTTTCTTGATCACGCTCGCCTATATCTACATATGTAAAACGATCTGGAACAACTACGTCACTCTTTACTCCTTCTAGCTGTGTTGACCCTCCATTTACTCTATAGAATTTTTGAGTTGTAAGTTTAAGAGCCCCTAGATCTCCATAAGGATTTTTACGCAGGTAAGAATTGAGGTCTGCTAAGTTTTGCACAGTCCCTTTGCCGTAGGTCTGTTTCCCTCCTATAATAATGGCTCTTTTATAATCTTGCATTGCTGCAGCAAGTATCTCACTGGCAGATGCAGATATCTCGTTTACTAAAATCACAAGGGGTCCATCCCACAACACAGAAGAGTCTCTATCTTCTAGCACCTCTGGTTGATCACCATTAGAAGCTACTTGTACAATAGGTCCATCTTTTATAAACAAGCCGGCAATATCTACCACAGTTTTAAGCGATCCTCCACCATTGTTTCTAAGATCGATAACTAGTCCTTCTACTCCCTCTTTTTTGAGACGTTCTATCTCCTTCTTTACATCACTTGCAGCATTTTTTTCTTTGTAATCATCCATTGTAAAGTAAAACTTAGGCAGGTTTACAATACCGTATTTTTTACCATCTTTTACCACCTCTGCAGACTTTGCATAGGTTTCTTCTAGCTCTACAATATCACGTTCTATAGTAATCTCTTTTGTACTACCGTCTAACTTAGTCTTTACTGTAAGAATAACTTTAGTTCCTTTAGGGCCTTTTATAAACTCTATCGCATCTTGAAGACGCATACCTACAATACTTAAGGCATCTTTCTCATCTTCTTGACGAACTTTCATAATAATATCTCCCTCACGCAGCTCATCGCCTCTCCAGGCTGGACCACCAGAAATAATATCTGTGATACGTACTTCGCCTCCCTTCTTTTGAAGTCTAGCGCCTATCCCTTGAAACTGACCACTCATTTGTGTATCAAAACGATCTTTTGCCACTGGTGCAAAATAATAAGTATGAGGATCAAACTCTTCTACTATAGCATTTAAGAATACTGCAAACCAATCTTTACGCTCAAGCTCTAAGGTAAATTCAAAAAACTCTTTTGTATTATCTGCAACCTCTTCTCGTGCTTTTACCTCAAGCTCTTCATTAGTAAGAATCTCTTTTGGCTCACCTGCTTCTTTATCATCTTCCTCTTCGTCTACCTTTTCTTGGTCTTCTCTTAAATCATAGTAAGAGCTAAGCACATTAAGCTTAAGTTGCTGTCTCCATCTGTTTTTAAGCTCTTTTTTATTTTTTGCAAAAGGTTGCTTTTCATACTCTGTATTGAGAATTTCTTCCTTTTCAAAGTCAAAAGGTTTTTTAAGTAGCTCCTCTTGAATTTTATTTGCCTCCTCGGTACGTTCTATAAGACGATTGTAAGTAAGATCAAAAAATGATAAATCTTTATCTCTTATCGCATCATCTATTTGAGTTTTATACTTTTCAAACTCTTCTATATCCTTTTTGTAGAAAAAACGACGATATGGATCTAGCGCGTCTATGTAATCATCAAAGACATTTGCAGAAAACTCATCGTTTATATCTTTTGCGTCATAATGACCTCGCTCAAGCAAGTAAGCAATAAGGTCTAGCAATGTTTTATCTTTATCTGGATCGTCAAACGACTTTGTCGTAAAACTGCAACTCGCAACTGAAAACAGTAGTACCAGTGCGATTAATTTTAAATTCCTCTTCATAAAATTCAGTATTTTCATGTAACTAGCAATGTACATTAAAAATTGTGCCACAAAAAGAGCGGTGGTCGTAATCTTTTGTTAAACCCCTCTAGCGCTCATATTAATGTACAATTTACGTATTTTCGTGTATAGAACACAACTCCTGCTATGAACAATAAACCACTTATACTTATTACTAATGATGATGGCATCACAGCACCGGGTATACGCAACCTTATAGAGGTTATGCTCAATATAGGTGATGTTGTTGTAGTTGCTCCAGACAGCCCACAAAGCGGTATGGGTCACGCCATTACCATAAACGATACTCTCTACTGCGACCCAGTAAAACTAGATCCAGATGCTACGCACAAAGAATACACTTGTTCTGGAACTCCCGCAGATTGTGTAAAACTTGCAAACCAGCAAATTCTCACCCGCAAACCAGACATTTGTGTAAGCGGCATTAATCACGGAAGTAACTCAAGTATTAATGTTATATACAGCGGCACGATGAGCGCGGCAGTAGAGGCGGGTGTAGAAGGCATCCCAGCAATAGGGTTTTCGCTTTTAGATTACAGTCACGATGCAGATTTTGAACCTGCAAAAAAATATGTAGAACGCATCACAAAACAAGTTCTCAAAAACGGCTTACCTAAAGGTATCGTACTAAATGTAAATATCCCAAAATTACCTGCAGATAAAATTAAGGGCACCAAAGTGTGTCGCCAGGCAAAGGCACAGTGGGTCGAAGATTTTGACAAGCGCACAAACCCTATGGGAAGAGACTATTACTGGCTTACAGGAGAGTTTGTAAATCAAGACAAAGGTGAAGACACAGATGAGTGGGCATTATCACAAGGTTATGTTTCTATCGTACCCGTACAGTTTGATCTTACTGCACATCACTTTATTCAAGAACTTAATGAGTGGGAAGGATAGTAATTACGCTTTCGCGAAAGCGCATCTATTCCCTTTAAAACTTTTCGCGAAAGCGGAAAAATTATGAAAAAAGATATTCTCATAGGCATAATTATAGGACTACTAGCAAACACCATAGGCGTTCTTATTTTTTCCTTTTACATAGGCACAACACAAGACCGCACACTCACAAACGTATTACAAACCGCCCTAGCAGAGGGAAGACTTGGTAAAATAATCGCTATAGGTGCTGTTCTTAATCTAGTAGCATTTTTTGGACTACTTAGACAAGGGCAAGATGCGCGAGCAAGAGGAGTACTCCTTATGACCATCGCTATGGCTTTTGTGACAATGATATTAATGTTTAGTTAATGAAGTATTACATTCTTGCCGGTGAGGCTAGCGGAGATTTGCACGGTTCAAATCTTATGAAAGCCTTGTATAAACAAGATCCTGAGGCAGAGATACGCTTCTGGGGTGGTGATCTTATGCAAGAGGTTGGCGGTACTCTAGTCACACATTATAAAGAAAGAGCGTTTATGGGCTTTATGGAGGTGATTACCAACCTCCGTAAAATTAGTGGACTTATAAAAGAATGTAAAAGAGACATTGCTCGTTTTGAGCCAGATGCTCTTATTCTTATAGATAACAGCGGTTTTAACCTACGCATAGCAGCGTGGGCACATCCACTAGGTGTCACTACACATTATTATATAAGCCCTCAAGTGTGGGCATCACGATCTGGTCGTGTAAAAAAAATTAAGGCCTGTGTAGATCATATGTATGTCATTTTACCATTTGTAAAAAATTTTTATGACACGTATGATTATGATGTAAACTTTGTAGGACACCCACTACTTGATGCTGTGGCAAACAGAGAGCAAGCAGATGCTGTGGCATTTGCACAAGAGCATAATCTTGATGAACGCCCTATGATTGCCCTACTTCCCGGTAGCCGCACACAAGAAATTAACGCGATGCTGGAGGTGATGCTTAGTGTTATACCTAACTATCCAGACTATCAATTTGTGATTGCAGGCGCGCCTAGCCAAGAAGCCTCTTTTTACGAGTCATTTTTAAAAAATCACGATGTACAACTCGTGATGAATAAAACCTATGACATACTAAGCTTTGCAAACGCTGCACTTATCACTTCTGGCACCGCGACACTTGAGGCTGCTATCTTTAAAGTGCCGCAAGTGGTTTGTTATAAGGCAAATACGGTTTCATATAGTATTGCAAAACGTATTATAAAAACCAAATACATCTCACTTGTAAATCTTATTATGGACAGAGAAGTCGTAAAAGAACTTATACAAGGAGACCTTAACACAAAAAACCTCAAGCACGAGCTAGACAAGATTACAAACGACACGTATAGAGAGCAACTATTTACAGACTATTTTGAACTAGAGAAAAAACTGGGTGGTGCTGGTGCTAGTGATAAAACTGCAAAACTTATTGTAGATATCACAAATAACGAAAACAACTAACAAAATCACTCCAAATCTCATAGCTCCTTATGAAACACTTTTTTGCCGCATTATCTCTACTACTATTACTTACCTCTTGCGGTAGCTCAAAAAGAACCGCTGTAAAAGAAATTAGTACCACAAAAACAGAACGCATTATAAAGCAGGCGCAAGCATTTTCTGGTACTCGCTATAAATTTGGTGGGACTACGCGCAAGGGTATGGATTGCTCTGGTCTTATATATGTTGCTTTTCAAAAAGAAAACATTGTCTTACCTAGAGTGTCAAGAGATATGGCACAACGAGGCAAACCCATAAAAAATAAAGATATTGATAAAGGTGACCTCTTATTTTTTAGAACTTCAAAAAGTAGTAAACGTATAAACCACGTAGGCCTAGTAACAAAGGTAGATGGCGATGACATCTATTTTATACACGCCACAACCTCAAAAGGAGTACTTACCTCAAATCTTAATGAGCGTTACTGGAATCGTGCTTATGTAATGGCGAGACGTGTTCTGTAAAACATAATTTACTATCTTTCAGACAATTAATACTTGTAAAAAGCGAGTATTTATAGTTATCTGTGAGAAAAGTAAATATTCCTATTTTAACGCTACTCATATCTATCACATTAGGTATAGTACTGTATGACTACATTAAGATCCAAGCTATTACAGTTTGGATTTGCTCAATACTCTTATCCCTTACTGGAGTTTTACTTAATACATTTAGCCGTAAAAAAATCATAGGCTCAGCACTCTTTATGTGCTGTACTTCTGCAATATTTATCACCATAGGCTATCTATCCAGAACTTATACTGATGATACCCTCTCGCAGAATCATTATACACATATCAACACAGAAGGCTCACACACGCTATTTGTTAAAATAAATAGGGAATTAAAACCTACGTTGTATCAACATAAGTATCTAGTAGATCTCAAAGCCATAGATAGCACTATTACTACTGGTAAATTACTTCTCAACATTTATAAAGACTCTGCAACCATATTACCAAAAACTGGAGAATGGTGGTATGCAAGAACTGCTCTGTTGCCCGTACCCCATCCCAAAAATCCGTATCAGTTTGATTATGGTGCTTATCTCAATAAGCAAGAAATATACAGACAGGTTTCTGCAAAGCCTCAAGAGATGTTGCGCGCTACTAAGGAAACGTATGATGTTAGTGTGTGGGCAACACGCTTTCGCGAAAGCGTAAAAAAGTCCCTTCACAACCAATCTTTTACACCAAGACAACTTGCAGTCATTGAAGCGCTCGTACTGGGCCAAAGACAGGGTATAGATAAAGAGATGAGTTCTCAGTATGCCGCAGCAGGTATGATGCACATACTCGCCGTATCTGGACTGCACGTAGGTGTAATTTTACTTATTCTAAGATTCTTATTTGGTTTTATAAAATGGCGGCAACTGCAATGGGTAAAATCACTACTCATTATCTCACTCATCTGGAGCTTTGCCATTATTACTGGCTTATTTCCATCTGTGCTAAGAGCTGCAACTATGTTTAGCTTTCTTGAGGTAGGTGAGCTTCTGGGCGGAAAAAGAAAGTCGCAAGATGCAGTACTAGCTTCTGCTATCTTCTTACTTCTACTTGACCCGCTGCTTATATATCAGGTGGGATTTCAGCTCAGTTATCTAGCTGTGATAGCGATTTTATGGGTGCAACCTTGGCTTGCCAGTTTCTGGTCTCCAGAGGTGTTTATATTAAGAAAACTACGGGACGTGGTATCTGTGACTATTGCAGCACAACTAGGTGTAATGCCACTTAGTCTCTTTTACTTTCATCAGTTTCCTGGGTTATTTATTATTTCTAATGTTTTAATTATTCCGTTTTTAGGTCTCATACTAGGCGGTGGCTTACTTGTATGTTTTCTGAGCGTCACAGACCTTCTACCAGAGTTTATAACACAAACTTATGGAGGTATTATAGATGTAATGAATAATTATATAGCTTGGGTGGCAAGACAAGAAGATTTTGTAGCTAGACATATAAGTATGTCTGCAACACTTATGATACTCGTTTATACGTTTATGATTACTACACTCCTTTTGTGTATAAAATATTCAAAACGCAGACTTATTGTTGCTAGCCTAGCAACCATAATTTTGACAGGTTTTATCGTGTTAGAAAATAATCAGCCTGCTTCTCAACACCTGGCAATACTTAATAGAAGCGCTTCAACAACCCTTACTCAACTACAAGAAAAGCAACTTACGGTGTTTAATAATGACTCCCTATATCTCACCCACACAGATAGTAGAGTAAAGGCATATCAAGATGCTCACAAAATAGATACTGTTGTGCAGAAATCTTACGGAAATTATTTTCGCTTTAAGCGAAAAGAAATACTTATTGTAGATAGTTTAGGTATATACAATCTTGAGCAGGCTAGTCCAGATTATGTAATACTGACGCACTCGCCAAAAGTTAATATGAGTAGACTTATCGAGCGATACCCTAACTGTACAATTGTTGCAGACGGGTCTAATTATCACAGTTATGTATCCCGATGGAAAGCCACTTGTACAAAACAAAAATTCCCTTTCCATAGCACGTATGAAAAGGGAGCTTTTATAATAGATTGAGTAAATTATTTAGACCAAGTGTACACGAAGTCTTCTTGATATTTTGCCCATTTTTCTTGAGTTGTGAGCGTCTTATAGTCGTCATTACTCACCATCTTTACATAAATCTCAAGACGTCTAGGGGTATGGTATCCCACAATAGGCTGTATGTAATTACCCTGCTCATCAAAAAACACCATTGTAGGGTATCCTCTTAGTTTTAAAGCTGCTGCTAGCTCGTGCTGGCTATTACGCCCTTTTCTATTTGGATCGTGCCTTGGGTTTGTATATACGTTACCTAGATAATTAATTTCTTCAGTACCCTCTGCGTTAAACTTTACTGCGTAGTAGTTCTCGCTTATAAAAGCGGCCACATCTGGATTTGCAAATGTATTTTTATCAAGCATTTTACAAGGGCCACACCAAGTAGTGTAGACATCCATAAAAATCTTTTTAGGCTCTTCCTTTTGTGCAGCAAGGGCTTCATCCATCGTCATCCAGTTGATTTCTTGAGCACTTATAGATGTTGTAGTTATAAGAAGCAGGAGATATAGTATTTTATTCATTGTGTTTATTTAATTATTAAGTCTGTCTAATTACTAGATTCTTACAGACAAAAAACGTTCCACAATATAGGGAACGTTTTTCTTTATTCATATTATGTACGATTATACCATTATCGTATACCGTGCATCATTCTGATAAGTGTTTTATTTAATAACAACATTACTACACCTGCTCCTGCTGGTATCACTGTAAATATTAAAAAGAATGTTGCCATACCGTGCTCCTCAACAATAGGATCTATATAACTACCCGTTATACCCGCAGCTGTATTTGCAATAAAGTTTGCTACAAACCAGATCCCGAACATAAGTCCTACTAGTTTTGCTGGCGCGAGTTTACTCACATAAGATAATCCTACAGGAGATACACATAACTCACCTAGCGTATGAAAAAGGTATGCTAGTACTAAAAATACCATACTTACAGAAGCTGTCTTTGCTCCTAATGGAATACCCATAGACCCAAAAGAAAGAATACCAAAACCAAGACCTAATAAAATAAGACCTATAGCAAACTTTACAGGTCCACTAGGATTGTATTTACTCTTCCATATTTTTGAAAATAATGGTGCAAAAGCAATGATAAAGAATGAGTTTAAGATACCAAACCAAGAAGCTGGAACCTCTGGAGCATCATCTGCAAACTGGCGAGATAACATCCAGATTACAATACCCCATATTACTACAAAACCTAATCCTAAAATGATATTAGACAATGCATACTTACCATATGTTTGTTTAAATAACATACCTAGTACCCAGGTAATAATAATCATAGGTACAACGGTGAGAAGCGTGTTTATTATTTTAAAGGTCATACCACTACTTCCTTCTAGCACTCTATCTGTATAGTCTGCTGCAAAGATGGTCATAGATCCTCCTGCCTGCTCAAATGCCCACCAGAAGAAAATTGTAAAGAATGCAAGTACACTAATCACGATAAGTCGATCACGAGTTACCTTAGACTTCTCTGCATCATCTATAACACTATCTATAGCTTCTGCAGCGTTTTCTACGCTATCTTCTATAACATCATCAAGCTCGTCTGCTTTTGCTGGCTTAGAACCTATTTTACCAAAAATACCTTGAGCAAAATAGAATTGTAACATCCCTACAAGCATAAAGATACCTGCAAGACCAAAACCATAGTGCCATCCTACAGACTCACCTATGTAACCACATAATAAAATACCTAAGAAAGCTCCAGAGTTAATACCCATATAGAATATGGTATATCCCGCATCTTTTTCTTTTCCTTGGTCTTTATAAAGCTGTCCCACCATAGAAGAAATATTTGGCTTAAACATACCATTACCTACTATAAGTAACACAAGTCCTGCATAGAAGAAAATATCTGAGCTTATCTCAAAAGCCATAGATGCGTGTCCTAGTGTCATTAAAAATGCACCTATGATAACGGCTTTTCTATACCCCGTAATTTTATCGGCTATTAACCCTCCAAAGATTGGTGTTACATAAACTAGCCCTGTGTAGAAAGCGTATAATTGTAATGCCTCTGCACGCTCCCATCCCCAGCCGCCATCAAGTACTGCCGAAACTAAAAATAAAACAAGTAATGCGCGCATTCCGTAATAAGAAAAACGCTCCCACATCTCTGTAAAGAAGAGTACAAAAAGACCAGAAGGATGTCCTAAAACAGTCTTTTGATTGGTTTCAGAACCACCGAATTTATATTCCATATTGTAATTAATTATTTAGTGCTAATATAAGTCGTTTATATCTAAAGTTTTTCTTTGATAAAATCTGTCATCATTGTAAATAGGTGTAAACGTGTGTTACCTCCGTAAATACCGTGATTTTTATCTGGATAATTAAAGTAATCAAACTGCTTGTTTGCCTGTACTAGTGATTCTACAAGGCGCGTTGCGTTTTGCACGTGCACATTATCATCTGCACTACCGTGCACTAGTAGAAAGTCTCCCTCTAGCTTACTCACGTGACTCATAGGTGAGTTATTATCATAGCCACTTGCGTTTTCTTGTGGGGTTTGCATATAACGCTCTGTGTATATAGTATCATAAAATCTCCACGATGTTACCGGTGCAACAGCTATAGCCATCTCAAAGGTATCTGCTCCTTGAAAAAGACAATTTGAGGCCATAAAACCTCCATAACTCCATCCCCAGATACCTGTACGATCTTCATCTATGTAAGCACGCTTGCTCAACTCTTTTGCTGCAGCAATCTGATCTTGTACTTCGTACTTACCTAGTTCTTTTTGAGTTACTTTTTTAAAGTCACGCCCTTTTAATCCGGTCCCTCTTGGATCTACACAAACTACAATGTAGTCGTTTTGTGCTAGCATATGAAACCAGTAATCGTTAGACGTATCCCACTTATTTGCCACACTCTGTGATCCTGGCCCAGAATATTGTGTCATAAACATAGGGTACTTTTTAGATGGATCAAAATCTGTAGGCTTAATCATATAAGCATTAAGCGATTCTCCATTTACATCTATCTCAAAAAATTCTTTTGGAGAGATATCATAACCCGCATATAAATCTTTTAAGGCTTGATTATCTTTTATAACGCGTATTTGCTTTCCATCTTTTGCGCTGTTTAGTGTAAAGCGGTAAGGTGTTGTTGTATTTGAGTACGTATGTATAAAGTTGCTGTAGTTTGCGCTAAAGTCTGCACTGTTAGTCCCTTCTTTATCTGCAAGGGCTTGCTTCTTTTTACCATTAAGACCTATAGCATACACACCACGGTTAATAGAACCATTTTCTGAGCTTTGGTAAAAAATACGTTTTGTACCTGCGTCATAACCATAATAACCTGTCACTTCCCAGTTACCAGAAGTTACTTGATTTTTTAAAGACCCATCTGCATTATGGTGATAGATGTGATTCCACCCATCTTTTTCGCTTGTCCAGATAAAGCTATTGTCATCTAGAAAAGTAAGGTTATCTGTCACATCTACATATGCTTTATCTGTTTCTAGTACGGCAAGTGTAGTCTGGTAGGTACTCGCATTAAAAAGCGAAAGCTTTAAAGTATCTTGATGACGATTAAGTGTTTGTAGAGAAAGTACATTAGGATCTTTTGACCAAGAGATGCGTGGTATGTAGTACCCAGCGTTATCACGTAGATTAATTTCTACATCTTTTGCTTTACGACTATTACCCGTGTCTAGGTTATGCAAGCGTAGGCTCACTTTTGCATTAGGCTCTCCAGCTTTTGGGTATTTAAAAACAGTCTGTGTCTGGTATAATTTATTACCATATACATCCATAGAGAATTCTGGAACTTCACTCTCATCAAAACGTATGTAAGCAATTTTCTTACTATCTGCACTCCAGTCAAAGGCGCGCACAAAGCCAAATTCTTCTTCATACACCCAGTCTGTAATTCCATTTATGATGCTGTTCTTCTTTCCGTCTGTAGTGAGCTGTTGTGTTGCCCCAGAGGCAATATCAAAAACAAAGAGGTTATTATCCTTTCCATAAGCGATTTTCTTTCCGTCTGGTGAAAATGTTGGCTCTTGAATAAGATCGTCAGATACTTTAGTCAGCTTTCGCGAAAGCGTATTCCACACATAATATTCTCCCAGCGTAGATCTTCTAAAGATAGATTGCAATTTTGTAGCCAGTAGCACCTGCTGCTCATCATCACTAAACTCATAACTTATAAAGTAATCAAGCCCGTCTATATCTGCACTACTTACAGCTGTACGCACTTTCTTGCCCGTATCATAGCTGTAAATATCTACACTACCTGTGCGGGTTGCCCTATCAAAGTTTTGTACAGCATACTCTTGACCATTTGCCATAGAGTGTATAGACTGTAGTCGCTCTGCTCTAAAAGTTCCATTTTTCCAAATATCTTCAAGGCTTATTTGTTTTTTTTGCGCAGTTGCGCTCTGGATTGCAAGAAGAAATACAGCAATCAAAAAGGTATGTAATCTCATATATTTTTACCAATTGTGTAAAGTATTTCAATTTTACTAAAAATAAGGCAGAAAACCCTGCTTTTTGCTGTTAAAAACCTTCAAAATGTTAAGAACTAACACCGCTATAATCACGCATTAGACTTAGGTTAACCACATTCTCATTATCTTTATCACTTTCTAAAAAACTGCTTAATGACAAAGGCGATATCTGGTTTTTCTAAACTATCAAAAACTGAGAAGATTACGTGGCTTACCACAAACTTCTTTAACAATTCTGAGACAGCAACCCAGACTTTAACTTCATACTGGAACACAGATGCAAAGCTCCAGCAACTGCACGATGAGTTTATAGAAAATACCATCACAAATTACTACCTGCCGCTGGGAGTAGCGCCTAATTTTACCATAAACGACACCATCTACACTATCCCGATGGCTATAGAAGAAAGCTCTGTAGTAGCTGCGGCAAGTAAAGCTGGTAAATTCTGGCAAGAGAGAGGCGGTTTTAAAACCACCGTTCTAGGCACCACTAAGGTAGGACAGGTACACTTTACTTATGATGGTGATAAAGAAGACTTACAACAGTACTTTGATAAAATCACACCAAAGCTCTATGAAGATGTAGAAGAGATTACGGTTAATATGAAAAAACGTGGTGGCGGCATAAAAAACATCGCCCTGCGAGATAAAACAGCCGCTGTAGATGACTACTACCAGCTGCACTGCACCTTTGAGACGCTAGATGCAATGGGCGCAAACTTTATAAACAGCTGTTTGGAGCAATTTGCAACCACTTTTAAAGAAGGGTTTGAGGCAGAAGCCCGCTTTCGCGAAAGCGGAAACACGTTAGATATCATTATGTCCATTTTATCTAACTATGTTCCAGATTGTCTTGTACGTGCAGAGGTAAGTTGCCCTATAGATCAACTCACCGAAAAAAATATAGACGGCGAGACCTTTGCCAAAAAATTTGTCCAAGCAGTTACCATTGCCGAAGAAGAACCTTATCGAGCTGTTACTCACAACAAAGGAATAATGAACGGTATAGATGCCGTAATACTTGCTACTGGAAATGACTTTAGAGCGGTGGAAGCAGGTGTGCACGCATATGCAGCAAGAGATGGGCAATACAGAAGTCTCACGCACGCAAGTATCAAGGATGGCATTTTTACCTTCTGGATGGAGATACCACTAGCACTAGGTACCGTAGGAGGTCTCACAAAACTACACCCACTAGTAAAGTGGAGTATGGAGCTACTAGGAAACCCATCTGCAAAGGAACTTATGCAAATTGTTGCCGTCGCCGGTCTAGCTCAAAACTTTGCTGCACTTAAGTCGCTCACCACAACTGGCATACAGCAAGGGCATATGAAAATGCACCTTATGAATATTTTAAACCAGATGAATGCGACTCCAGATGAGAAGCAACAAACGGTAAATCACTTTAAATCAAACACCGTTACTCATAGCGCAGTTGTCACTTTTATAGACGGGCTACGCTCATAAATCTCGTTTTTTGAAACACCACTATTACAGTCACGGCAAACTATTACTCACCTCAGAATATCTTGTTCTAGATGGGGCACAAGCACTAGCGCTACCTACAAAAAAGGGACAGCATCTAGATATAAAGCCCATAAATCAAGAAGCAATCATCTGGCGTAGTTATTTAAGCACTGGAGAGCTGTGGTTAGATTATAAGTTTGGCTTTCCCTTAGATAGTAATGATGGAAGAGAAGATGCTATTTACGAGCGCCTTTTAAGCATTTTACAAGCTGCACAAAAACTCAACAGCTCATTTTTAAATACGCAACAAGGTTATGAGATCGAGAGTACACTGGAGTTTCAAAAAGACTGGGGGCTAGGCTCCTCTTCTACTCTACTCGCAAACATTGCCAGATGGGCCTCTGTAGACCCTTACAAGCTACTTGATATGACCTTTGGCGGTAGTGGATATGATATCGCTTGCGCCACAAAAGAGAGCGCTCTCATCTATCAAAAAACCAGCACGACACCTATAGTCACACCCGTGACATACAGCCCGCCTTTTAAGGACGAACTTTACTTTGTTTATCTCAATAAGAAACAAAACAGTAGAGAGAGCATAAAACATTATAGGAGTCTTGATCAAGCAGCACTAACTGAGGAGAAGGCTAGATTTTCTAGGTTTACTCAAGACCTTTTGAGTTGTAAATCTATTTTGGCTTTTGAAAAATTACTTTCAGAACACGAAGATAATTTGTCTCGCATTCTTAAAACACCCAAGATAAAAACACAACTTTTTGCAGATTATCCTCGCGCTATAAAAAGCTTAGGAGGCTGGGGCGGTGACTTTGTTTTGGCAGTAGGAACAGCTTCTCAAATGGACTATTTTAGAAACAAAGGGTATGACACTATCGTGCCTTATAAAGAAATGATACTGGGAGAATAACGCTTTCGCGAAAGCGTAAACACGCACCAAAAAAAAAGGCTCGAACAATTATTGTTCGAGCCTTTTTTACTTGAAATACAATCTACTAGTAGAATGTAGCTCTGTTATCTTCAATATCTGCAGCTTCTTTAAGAGCGTTAAGCACTTTTGTACTTACAGCTGCTCTGGATTTTTGAGCCTGCTGACCTGCAAAAGCAGCGTAGTTCTCTAAGCCTGGTGCTTCAGAGACTTTTACAACCTCTATTACATATACTCCTCTTGATCCTTCTATAGGTGAAGACACTTCTCCTTCTTTTAATCCGAAAGCTGCTCCTACAACTTTAGGCTCGTTTCCTGCTCCAGCGATAGTAGGCGCATTCATAGATACGGCACCAGCTGTTTTTACAGTTGTTCCTTGAGATTGTGCGATTTCGGAAAGTGTTGATCCAGAAATCTTATTTTTAATGATTTCTGCTTTCTTCATATTACGTATGATAGGCGTCACTTGTAGTGACACATCTTCTACTCTCTCTGTACCTGCTGGCGTTCTACGTGTAACCTGAGCTACTATGTATCCATCATTTGTAGCAAAACGCTTGATATCTCCTACATTAGTATCCTCTTCAAAAGCCCATTGTACAACAGTTCTCTGTGCTCCTTCTCCAGGTAACGTTTCATCCATAGCACGTATACGTTGTACTGGACGTACTGCATAACCATTTTCTTTTGCTACAGTTTGAAAATTTCCTTCGGCTGCAGCAAGTTCAAACTTTTGAGTTGTGTTGTAAATATTAGAAATCGTTTTATCTGAAGGTAATATTTCCTTCACTACAGTTGCCACCTTAATTACATCTTGTACGCTCTTTTGATCTACAATATTAATTACGTGGTAACCAAAGTTAGTTTCTGCAATGCCTATTGTTCCTTCATTATTGTCTACAATAAAGTCTCTGTATCCGGCTGCAAATAGATTTGGGTTTTGATAATCTAGATCTCCACCGTTATCACTATTAGACTTATCTGTAGAAAACTCTTTTGCAAGATCTTCAAACTTGTTTTTGTTTCTTTTTAAAACAGAAAGTAAGCTATCTGCAAGTTTCTTTGCATCTTCTTTAGATCTCGTCGCAGAAGAAGGGATAGGTCCTCTAGCCGTATTTGTAACAGCTCCTTGAAAATCTATAAGGATATGACTTGTCTTTACAGAGTCTGGCATTTTTCTCACGTCTACAACACGAGAAAGGTTCATATATCTACCGTCTTTATAAGGACCGTAAACTCCACCTTTACCTAAGGCAAAAAGTGTATCTGCATTAGTAGAAGGTAAATCTTTCTTAAAGAACCAACGATCTACAAATGGCACATCTGAGTTATCTATAAGAAAATCTTCTATCTCTTCTGTCTTATCAAATCCAGCAAAAGTTTCTGTTACTCCTGTTGCACCATTACGAGCTGTATACTCATTTCTTAATTTTGAAAGCTCTGCTTTAAGCGCATTCTCATCTTCTAGAGAAGCTTCTTCAACAAATTTTACAAAACGTATAGAACGTGTTTCCTCTGTTTGAAATTCATCTTTATGATCATTTACATACTCTTGAATTTCATCTTTACTTACTGGAGCTTCCTCGTCTGGTACAGATGTGTACAACATTTGTACATACTGTATATCTACCGTATTATTATCAAGCTTATAAGCTACCTCTCCATCCTTAAGAGTAGCTCCTACACCAGCTCTTACTAGATTATAGTAAATCTCTTGCTTTTCTTGATTTCTTAAGCTTTCTTCAAAAACTAACCAAGACTGGTAATCACCAGGGTTCTGACTATCTTTTAAAGTAGCAATAAACTCTTGCATTTTTGCCTCGCTAAAGAACCCGTCTGCATCTTGAAAACGCACATCATTTTGAAGTGCTTGCTTAAGTAACTCTTGTGTGCGGTCTTTACCCACTTGTATACCTAACTCTTCATACTGCTCCTCAAGAAGTACTCTGTTTACTTCTTGCTCCCATACAGCGTTTACGGCTCTAGTAGTAGAACTATTTGCTCCTGCTCTACGCGTTTGTGCCTCTACCTTTGTGGCAAAGTCTTCACGATCCAAGTTTACACCGTTTATAGATGCAACACGGTTTTGCTTATCTGCATTAAAACCTCCACTATCTAAAATAGATGAGAAGATAAATGCAAACAGTGCAAGTGCGATAATAATGATCAAGAAGATACTCTTGCTACGTATTTTATTTAAAATTGCCATTGTATGTTGTTTATGCTATAATAGTGGGCGAAAATACCATTATTATAGCATAATAAAAAATAAAAAAACAAGGCAATTTACTCTTTAGAAGTACGGACTTCTAATAGCTCAATTTTTGTATTTGAAGTCTCTAAGATGTGAAAGATTATTCCCGCTATCTCAATGGTCTCTCCTTCTTCTGGAATTTCTTCAGTATGGCTTACCACAAGGCCTCCTAGGGTTTCATAGTTCTCACTTTCTGGAAGATCAAGTTTGTAAGTCTCATTAAGGTAGTCTACCTCGTGCCTAGCAGAGAGCTTATACACAAACTCACTTAACTGTTCTTCTACAAGTGCTACTGTATCGTGCTCATCCTCTATCTCGCCAAAAAGTTCTTCTACGATATCCTCTACAGTCATCATACCACTTGTCCCGCCATACTCGTCTATAACTACACAAATGCTCTTGCGTTTTTTTGTAAGCACATTGAGCACATCTTTTACCAGCATAGTCTCCGGCACATAGACTACCGGCATCAAAACACTACTTATAGTTTTAGGTCTTTTAAAGAGCTCAAAAGAGTGCACGTAACCTATTATATCATCTATTGTGTCTTTATAAACTAATATTTTAGAAAGCCCCGTCTCTATAAAAATCTTGTTTATTGCAGCAGGTGTAGTGCGCTCATCTACAGCTACAATCTCTGTACGTGGCAACATTACTTCTCTCGACTTTACCTCAGAAAACTCTAGTGCATTTTGAAAAATCTGTATTTCTGTATCTACCTCATCAGAGTCATTTACAGATTCCATTTGCTCAGATATATAATTTCCTAGTTCCACTTTCGTGAAAGCTAACTGCACCTCATCTCCATCTGTCTTAAACAAGTATTTAAGAACGAGGTCTGATATCCAAATAATAAATGCGCTTAGCACATAAAATAAGAGGTAAAAGAAATAAGCAGGTATTGCAAAAAACTTAAGAAGCTTATTTGCATAAATCTGAAAGAAAACTTTTGGTAAAAATTCGGCTGTGATTAAAATCACTAGTGTAGAAATAATCGTCTGACTGAGCAGGCTAAATTCTTGCACGAAGGTATTGAGCCACGTTAAACTTTCGCCGAAAGGCATATTCTCCAGCCACCCTTGTAAGAGTGCTCCCATAAAATAACCATATACAACCAAGGCAATATTATTACCCAGTAGCATTGTTGCTATAAACTTGGAAGGTTTTGCAGTAAGTTTTTTGAGAACAATAGAGAGAAAATCATTTTGTTTCTTCTCTATTTCAATATGTATTTTATTTGCCGACACATATGCAATCTCCATTCCTGAAAAAAACGCAGAAAGTATGAGCGAACAGCATATGGTTATAATCTGTACTTCAAAACTTCCCATTAGGAGTTTTTCCTGTTTTCAAACTTCTTACGAAAATGACGTCTAAAGAAGTACATCCCCACACTCACAGCAAAGAAAAATAAGAACAGGTATGCTCTAGAGCGATCTTCACCCCAAAGTGATACTGTTTTATAACCTGCAAGCACGGCAACTATTATGTATACATACTCTGTGTATTTTGCATATCGCATCATAAGTCTTCAGTATTTTCTTTTACGTATTGTTTTGCTACGTTGTTTAAAGATACAAAATTTGTAAAGTCTTCATTTGAGTCAAAGAGGTCTCCGTCGTTACGAGAGCCATCTTTAAGAATAAGCGTGTACGGCTGGTCTGTAAAAATCCAACTATTAGATTGATCCCAGTACAGCTGTTGTGCTTTTAAAGTTATAGAGTCGTGGGTAAATAACACCACGTTATCTTGCAAATCTATAAGGTTTGTGCCTTTATAGCGTATGGCATAGTTTGAAGTAATTAAATTCTCCTTGCCATCTTCACTTATAAAAGTGACTTCTATGCCATCTGGAAACTCCTCATAAGGAAAGGAGGCATTAGCATAATTTTTTATGTAAGGTGTTTTTAAATGCGCAGTGACTTTACCAGAATCTACATACTTAAGATTGATACCCCTACCTTCTGTAACAGGACCATCAGACTTCATACTTAACCTGCGTATATCATCTGCTTTACTATCACAACTTAAAAACAAAGTCACGGCAAATGCCGTGACTAAGATTTTTAATATATTTCTATGTAATAGTGACATTAGTTATTTGGAACTCTTACACTTGATCCAATCCAACATCCTATCTTGATAGTTTGACCAGCTTTTCCAGATGTAAATACATCTGCAGTACTTGGAGCTAATGCTCTATAACTTGCTGCTGTCTTGTTTGCAGTACCAGCTAGTGATGGACTTACACGCCCAGCTCTTTGTGCTGTACTAGCAGCTAACCAGTATACGGCTCTCTTATCAAAAGTGGTCTGACCACAGTTATTTGCACTTGCTGCATACATTGCTGCAATTCTCAAGTAAACAATACCGTAAGATGGATCTTCACTAAGCGCTTTGTTATAAAGACCTCTTGCTTTACCGTAGCTACCACTCTTTCTTGCTTTTTCTGCAAGTCTGTAATAAGCGTTTGCTCTTTCTTTTGGATCTGTTTCAAGATCGATAGCTTCTTGGTAATATCTTGCCTCTGCAGCAGAGTCTCCTCTGTTTCCAGCTAAGATACCTAAGTACTTTGCAGATTTTGCAGAAGGCTCAAGTCTGTGAAGGTTTTCAACCATTTGCTTAAATAAATCTGTATCTGTACAATCTTTACTTGCAAGACGTCCTGCAGCTTTCTTGATCCACTCCTTATCATTCTTCATAGAATCAAAATCCTTCTGATAAAGTGGCACAAGGTTCTCACAATTACCTAACTCTCCAAGAGCTCCATCTGTACTTCCTCCAAAGATTCCGAAAGCCTTAAGGTTTGTTTCATATCCTTTTACTCTACGCTTTTCTTTTGCGCTAAGTGCAGTACCAGATTCTTCTTTTTCTACTAGCTTCTGTAATTTTGAATCTAGTGCAGTTGCTTCTTTATTAAGCTTTGCTTGTGTATCATCGTATAGATCAAAAACCTCTTGAAGTTCTACCTGCTGTCCATTTTTGTAAAGATCTACTGCTAGCTTAAAACGAGTGTAGATATTTTTTGCACTTGTAATAGACTTTGCATCCATATTAAATGCATTTTGAAAGGCATCAAATTGTGCTTTTGGCGTTCCAAGTTTGTTATCAAACATTATTTGCGCCTGTGCTGCTGCATTCTTTCCTTTTGGAGTTTTTGAAGGGAAGTATTGCTCTCTCTTCTTTAAAAACTCAATAAGCTTTTGTGCTACGGCTCCTTTTTCGGCAGCGCTTGCAGCTTTCAGATCTGCTTTAAGTAAACGCTCTCCGTACTGGTATAAAGCTAGCGAATAGTTAGGGCAGTCTTTTTGAAGTTTTTCAAAAGGTGCTCTCGCAGCCTCGTAATTTTTCACTTTTGCAGCTTCTACAAATATAGAACCCGTCGTAAGGCACTCCTCACTTATTTGTGCATTTGCTGTAAATCCGCCAGCTATGACGAGCGCTACAAAAAATGTGGTTAATCTAGTTTTCATAATGTTAGGTTTTACTGTTAATTAAATTTAGATTGGACAAACCATAAGTCATTTATAGATAAACTTACGCCTACGTTAAAAAAGTTTTCTTGTATAAGGTTTGCGTTTGTTGTTCCTCTTTGTCCTACTTCAAATTGTAAGTTAAGATTACTAATTCTTCGTCCTGTAGGTAATCCAACTCCAAAAGATATGCCAAACTCATTTATATCTTCATTAGAAACTACAAGTCCAGTCTCTTCATATCTAAATCCGGCACGGTAAGTCATACGCTCCCAGTAACTTGAGATAGAGTTATATTTTGGTGTATAAAAACCACCTATTCTCATTTGTGTTGCATCTTCAAAGGAAACATTATCTGGAGTAAAGGTTCTATTACTAAAACTACTAGTTTGCTGGCTTGTGTACTCACCACCAAAGAACCACTTATTCTTTTCTCCTATACCAAGACCTACCGTTACCGAAGAAGGAAGATCAAAATCTGTATCTGGAACATTAATCACTTCCGTATCTACATCTTGCAACAACCCTAAGCTGTTAAATAATACCGTAGAAACCTCTCTTTCATTTTCTGTACCTATAGTTGCAGATGGAACATACTTTACTGATGATCTAAGCTCAAGCTTATCACTAATCATTGTTTCATACTGAGCTCCAAGCTCAAAAGCTAATCCAGAAAAATCACTTCTATTAGACTCCCTAGTACCTAGCTCTGCTTCTTCTTGAGATCGTATAGCCTCGTTTTGAATATTTCCAAAGTAATAGTAGGCACTTGCACCCACAGTAAGTCCTTTAGCTAGTGTATACCCTGTAGAAAGAAATGCACGGTTAAGACCGCCACGACCTGTAAAACGGTTAAGAACCTCATCTGTACTATCATCCAGTTTATACCCTACTGCAGTATATGGCATAAGACCTATGCTCACCCCTCCTTTTTTTGAAATAGGAAAACCAATGGCTAGATAATCAAAAGTAGATTTTGAAGAACCCTCCTTTGTCGTAGCATCTTCTGCATTTACTTGATTATGATTACCACCTACTGTAAAAGTAGTATAGCGCAATTTACCTAGTGATGCGGGATTTAATAGGTTGAGGTGTAAGCTATCGCTATACGTCTGTATGCCTCCCATAGATTTATTTTCTACGGTTCCTCTAAACTGTTGTATCCCCACTCCATAAAAAGAGTATGGAGAAGTAGTAGCTCCTTCTTGGGCAAGACCTTTAACGGCCATCATCAGCACTGCTACAATAAAAAGTTTTTTAATCATTCTGATATGTTAAGATATAATTGAGGCCCTCAAGCAAAAAATTTGAGTGCGCAAAGATGCTATTTTTTAATCGTTTTGCCAAGAATTCTCCATCACCACCCGTTATTATTACGGTATCCACATTATAATGCTCTTTGTAATGATTTATTGCACCATCTATTTCAAGTAAAGTGCCTTGCACAACTCCAGAGTGTATAGATTCTTCTGTACTAGTACCTATTATACTATCTGGCATTTGTTTTTCTAACAGTGGAAGATTTGCTGTAAGTCTATTAAGTGTCTCATAACGCAAGCGCAACCCTGGCGAGATTGCTCCACCTTTATAAGAACCATTATTAGTTATAAAATCATAGGTAATACAAGTACCCGCATCTATAATGAGTCCATTTTTTTGAGGATGCGCTTGCATAAAAGCAGCCACAAGAGCCATTCTATCTACACCCAGCGTCTCTGGCGTACCATAATCGTTTGTAAATGGAAGCCTTGTATTGTGCGAGAGCACAATCGTAGGAAAACGTAATTGTACAGATCTGGCTTGCTCATCTGTAAGCCTTCCTACAGAAGATATAATTGCCTTTTTAATAGGATAAAGACCCGCAAACTCACCTACCTCTTCACTAAATTCTTGTAATGCAAAGTGATGCTTAGCTTGCAGCACATCTCCTTTATAGATAGCGGCTTTAACCCTAGTATTCCCTACATCAATTATAAGTTGCATATACAATAGTAAGCGCCAAAAATACAAAAGGAAAGCACCCACATTGTTAAGGTAATGGTAAAAATCACCCTAATAACCTGTTACAAAACAAACTTCAAGCATTTTGTATAACTCCGGATGTTTACGTTTAAATAGGTCTGGACGCTCAAAAAAGTACTCTGCCGCCACCGCAAAAAACTCTATTTTACTTGTCCCACCATATTTTCTTATATCAGAGGCATCATTATTTATAGCCTCCATCTCCGTATGCATCATATCAAGCCAGGGTGCAATATTTTCTTTACCTAGTAACTGTTCTGGTATGCCATCTACCTCTCCATCCATCTTATCAAGTAAATGCACAAACTCGTGTATAGCTGTATTTCCTTTATCTGTCTTGTTATTAAACCCAAAATGAAGCGCCTTGCGAGAGAGTATCATATGGTTTTCAAACTGTCCCGTCCCTACCATACCTCCTATAATACGATCTTCACCCTCTGAGTGATACTCAAGATTTGCATTAAAGTAATCTGGATAAATAAGCACCGTATCTAAGTTATTATAATGCCAGTCTCCAAAGTTAAAAATAGGGATCACCGCACTAGCTGCCACAAACACCTTATCCTTATCAGACAGGTCAAATCCTACAGCCTCTACATTTACTTCGGTGAGAAAGGCCATCATTCTTTTTTTAAAGAATTCCTTCTTTTTAGGAGTGAGCTCTTTGTAAAAAAGCACTTCATCACTTAATAACGACTCCCAAGTAGATGGGAAAGGATCTGGCGTACGCTTTCGCGAAAGCGTAAAAAGTCCGTAACCCATAAAAATAAATAAGGCTAATCCAGCCAAAAGGACAGTATAATCATCTAGTGTCTTATTACTTTTATAATATATCTTACATCACCCGCAATGTACGACTGTTAAGCAATTGCAATAACGAAAGTTATACAAAACAAAAAACCCGATCAAAAGATCGGGTTTTAATGTGGTACCTCCAGGAATCGAACCAGGGACACACGGATTTTCAGTCCGTTGCTCTACCAACTGAGCTAAGGTACCTAAAGCTTTTAGGTGGCTTACGTTTGCAATGTGACTCACATTTTTTGTTGAGTTGTATGCGATACTTCTCGTAAGCGGATGCAAATATAAACCCTTTCTGAGACCTGACAACATCTTTTTGAGAAAAATTGCAATATTTTTTTTCGAGACCGCATATTTCACAAATTAGAAACCTTATTCTTTATTTCTACGTAAGTAATTGTAGTTAATTACGATTAAGCCTATATTCGTATGCTTACACACTATATAACTATGGCAGATCAATATTACGACCCAAAAGATTTAAGAAAATTCGGAAAAATCACAGAGTGGAGTGAAGAGTTAGGAACTAAGTTTTTTGACTACTACGGTAAAGTTTTTGAAGAAGGAGCACTCACTGCGCGTGAGAAATCGCTCATCGCACTTGCCGTTGCCCACACAGAGCAGTGCCCATATTGCATAGACGCATATACTAAAGACGGCCTACAGAAAGGAATCACTAAGGAAGAGATGATGGAGGCTGTACACGTAGGTGCCGCTATAAAAAGTGGTGCGACGCTGGTACACGGCGTGATGATGATGAATAAAGTAAATAAACTAGACGGGTAGTTTTACGCTTTCGCGAAAGCGTACTCATACAGATTTCCAACCAAAAGAAATCAACACTACAAACGACAAACATTTTTAAATGTCAGCAACAAAATCACTGAAGAAAGAAGGCAGCGAACTCGCACAAGCAAACAAGCAGATAGAAATTTTATCTAATGGTATTTTTAAAGATGAACTACCTACGTTTGCTAAGAAAATAAAAGAGACCAACCAGCTACCGTTACGCCCTAACAAACTAGAAATACTCCAAATAAACGTGGGGTATATGTGTAATCAAGTGTGTGATCACTGCCACGTAGATGCTGGTCCAGATCGCAAGGAGATTATGACTTGGGAGACTATGGAGCAATGTCTAGAAGTGATACGCAACACAGGAGCTCACACGCTAGATCTTACTGGTGGCGCGCCAGAGATGAATCCGCATTTTAGACGTTTTGTAGAAGAAGCGAGTAAGGCTGGGATTAAAGACTTTATTGTGCGTTCTAACCTTACCATTATACGTGCAAATAAAAAGTACTATGACCTCCCAGATTTCTTTAAAAAACACAACGTACACGTCATCTCATCTATGCCACACTGGACACGTGGAAAGACAGATAAGCAGCGTGGTGATGGTGTTTTTGACAAGTCTATAAAAGCATTACAAGAGCTTAACGAGCGTGGCTACGGTATGCCAGGAAGCGACTTAAGACTAGACCTAGTTTACAATCCATCTGGAGCTTTCTTACCGGGAGACCAAGCAAGTATGGAGAAGGATTTTAAAAAGGCACTTATGGAGGATTTTAATATCCAGTTCCACAACCTTTTTGCAATCACAAACTTACCTATAGCACGATTTTTAGATTACCTCATCGCATCAGAAAACTATGAGGATTATATGTATCAACTCGTAGAGGCATATAACCCTGCCGCAGTAGAAAATGTAATGTGTAAAAACACAATTTCAATAAGTTGGGATGGTTATTTATTTGATTGTGATTTTAATCAAATGCTAGAATTGCCAGTCGCGAGTAGTGTAAAGCACATAAAAGATTATAATGAAGATTTACTTAATGATCGTAACATTATGATCTCTCAGCACTGTTATGGTTGTACTGCAGGCGCAGGAAGTAGTTGTCAAGGAACCGTTGCTTAATACATAGAGAATCACGACACCAAAAACCGCTATACTCATATTTGCTCAAACAGCAACTACCGAAGCTTCTCGTAAGAAGCTCGGGCAGTCTGTGGCTTTATTTAAAGAACTCAATAGGCAAACTATTGCTACAGCAGGAAAGACGGGAATTCCTTACGTGATTTTTTCTGAAAATGAGCAGATAGGAAACACCTTTGGCGAGCGTTTTACAAATGCGCTTACAGCAGTTTTTAATAGTGGTTATGACCAAGTTATAACCATAGGTAATGACACTCCTCACCTTTCGGCGGGGCATATACTTTTAGCACAAGAAAAGCTCAAGCAATCTGCGCTTGTTATTGGTCCAAGTACAGATGGCGGTTGCTATTTAATGGGGATAAAAAAGAACCACTTTAAGCCTGAGCAGTTTAAAAACCTACCGTGGCAGTCTAGTAAACTAGGTGCTATTATTTCTGATACGCTTTCGCGAAAGCGTACAAACCTTTACCTCCTTGAGACCCTTTCAGATCTTGACATATTTGCAGATTTACAGCAGATGCTCAAAGAGACTTCCACATTATCAAAAAGACTATTACAACTTATACAAAACATAGTAAATCAAGGTCTTTCTCTTGGTTATCACACTACAAACCGATTCTTTGAGACGCTCACTAAAAGCCACTTTAATAAAGGTTCACCGTCATTAGTTCGTATTTAGATCTTGTAAGCCACAACAGCTTACAGTTATTCTTAGATTTTCTTATTTACCAACTAATACACTCAGATGAAATCATTTTATCTTAGTATGCTCTTGCTTTTTACAGCAAGCTTGTATGCTCAAACTACCGTTACCGGAACCGTCACAAGCGCAGAAGACAACACTACAATACCATTTGTAAATGTCCTAGTAGAAGGCACAACCCAAGGAACCATTACAGACGAAAATGGTGTTTACACCATAACCATACCTACGGATGCATCCGTTTTAAAATTCTCTTCGCTCGGTTATAGCTCACAATTAATTACTGTAGCTGGCAGAACTCAAATAGACGTTACACTAAGTATCTCGCAAGAAGGACTTGATGAAGTTGTTGTAACCGCTCTGGGCGTAAAACGCAACACAAGAGAACTAGGGTATACAGTACAAACCATCAACGCAAAAGATATAGACGAGGTAAAGTCTGTAAACTTTCTAGACAACCTTTCTGGTAAGCTTGCTGGTGTTACTATCACTCAAGGAGCTACTGGTGTAGGATCTTCATCACGCATAAGCATACGTGGAGAAGCTTCGTTTTCTAATAATAATCCGTTGTTTGTGGTAGATGGTGTACCTATTAATAACAACACTGTTTTTAACTTCACAAATGAAGCAGCCGCAGGTTTTCAAGAAGTAGATTTTGGGAACGGCGCAATGGAAGTAAATCCAGATGACATTGCTTCTGTTTCTGTACTTAAAGGTCCAAGTGCTGCTGCATTATACGGTACGCGTGCATCAAACGGAGTCATTGTTATTGAGACAAAAGATGGTAGCAAGAAAAAAGGACTTGGTATAAGCATTAACTCTTCTATCTTTTTAGACAGTGCTTTCCAACTTCCAGATTTTCAAAACGAGTACGGACAAGGACAAGGCGGTGTTTTTGAATATGTAGATGGCCTCGGAGCAGGAATCTCAGATAACATTACGTATTCTTGGGGACCTAGGCTTGATGCTGGAATTTTAATTCCGCAATTTGACAGTCCGGTGACGCTTGCAGATGGAACGATTGTACGTGGTGGAGATACAGCTTTATACAGTGGACTTGCCATTACTCCAACTGAATTTAGGTCAAACCCAGATAACCTAAAAGACTTTTATGAAACTGGTGTAACCACCATAAATAATGTATCTGTCTCTAGCGGATTTGACAAAGGTGATTTCCGTATATCGTTTACAGATCTACGTAGTGAGTCTATCATCCCCGGTGTGAACTTAGATAGACAAACCATCGCAACAAAACTAAACTTTAAGCCAACAGACAAAACTAAAATCAAAGCGAGCATTAGTTATGTAAATTCAGGTAGTGATAACCGCCCCTCAAACGGATACGGAAGTGAGAATGTAAATTACTCACTCGTAGCCTGGGGACCTCGCTCTCTTAATATAGACAGCCTCCGTGATTACTGGCAGCCAGGATTAGAAGGCGTGCAGCAGTACTCTTTTAACTACACCTTCTTTGATAATCCATTTTTTATTTTAGAAGAAAACAGAAACTCTTTTAACCGTGATCGCGTTTTTGGTAACATAGCCCTTACACAAACACTTGCCAAAAATCTTGACCTTACCATACGCACAGGGATGGATTACAGTAGTGAGAAACGACAGTTTTTAAGAAACTTTAGTTCTAACCGTTTCCAGAATGGTGGCTATGCTGAGCACGATGTTTTTTATCGTGAGATTAATACAGACTTCTTACTTAATTATGATAACAAGTTTGGCGACTTCTCGCTAGATGTTAGTCTTGGAGGTAACCGCTTATCACAAGTAGCATCTACAAAACAGGTGCAAACTACAAACCTTGCACAACCAGGTATTTTTAACCTTAATAATGCCGCATCACCTATAGAAGCATTCCAATTTGAATCTGAAAAGCGTATCAACTCATTTTACGGAGTGGCAAAACTGGGTTACAAGAACTTTTTATATCTAGATGTTACTGGCCGTAATGACTGGTCAAGTGCACTGGCAACACCTTTTAGCGCAGATAATACTTCGTTTTTCTATCCTTCGGCTAGTTTGAGTTTTATAGGATCTAATGTGTGGGAACTTCCAGAGGCAATAAGCTACTTGCAATTAAGAGCAAGTGTTGCTCAGGTGGGTAATGACACTAATCCTTTCCAAACTTCTGGAGCTTTTATCGCACAAACTCCTTTTGAAGGGCAGCCTACTTTTAGCGCACAAAACTTTATCCCTAATGCAAACCTTAAACCAGAGCAAACTACATCGTACGAGATAGGTACGGATATACGTTTCTTTAAAGATAGGTTTAATGTAGACTTCACGTACTACAACGCCCTTACCAAAGATCAGATTATCTCCTTGCCTATTGCTATTTCTTCAGGCTTTAATCAGCAGGTGGTAAATGGTGGTGAGGTGCGCACTTCTGGTATCGAGGTCATTGCAGGCATCACTCCTATCGTAAATGAAAACTTTAGATGGAACACCACCTTTAACTTCAGCACCAACAAATCTGTGGTTGAAAGTCTACCGCAATCTGACGGTCGTCTTACGCTTGCCTTTAGCCGTATTTATGACAGCGCAAACCAAACCGTATTCTTTCAAGTAGAAGAAGGCGGGGAAGTTGGCGATATTTATGGAACAGGCTACCTACGTAATGACGATGGCGATTTTATCATTGATGATAATGGTCGCTTTATCGCAGATAACAACCTCAAGAAAATAGGAAACTACACCGCGGATTTTAACCTAGGCTGGAACAATGATTTCCGCTACAAGCAGTGGAGTGCCTCTTTCTTATTTGACTGGCGTCAAGGTGGAGATATTGTCTCAAGAACGCGAGCACTAGGTAATGTAGGAGGCCAACTAGCAGAAACAGCTTTCCGCCCAGAAGAGGGAATTATAGCACAAGGAGTTGTAAACACAGGCACTGCGGCAAATCCAAATTTTGTTCCAAACACCACGGCAGTTTCGGCAGAGAGTTACTACCGCCAGTTTTATGACCGTAACCACGAAGAAAACAACATTTATGACGCCTCGTTCTTAAAACTTCGTCAGTTTTCGATAGGATATTCTTTCAAGCTTAAAGACGGATTTATCGGTCTTAAAGAAGGTGTAGACGTAGACCTTTCACTTATAGGGCGCAATCTTTTTGCAATTACAGAAAATCCACATTTTGACCCTGAGCAACTTGCAGTGCAGGGACAAGGGTTTGTAAGCGGTGTAGAAGATTTGAGCTATGCTACAACAAGAAGCTTCGGATTTAAGGCAGGATTTAACTTTTAACGCTTTCGCGAAAGCGTAACATAAAACATTACAAATGAAACATTTTTTATACATCACTTCCCTCCTGCTTTTACTTGGAATGAGTAGTTGCACAGAAGATTTTGAAGAAATAAACACAAACCCAAATGATCCTGTAAGCGTGCAGCCTAGCTTGTTATTGCGACAAGTTATTTATGACTACGGAGAGCAAATGAGTTATGAAGGTTTTGTGGCAGGAGATTTACTATCGCAGCACAGAACGGCTCTTGACTTTAATCTTTTTGATCGTCACGCCTTAAAATCACCGCAGCTAGGTGGAAATCCTTGGCCTATTTTTTATACGAATTTAAGAGACAACGAGATTATCTTACAGCAGGCACAAACTAATGTGACTTTTGCCGTGTATGAAGGCCCTGCTCTTATCCTCAAGGCTTATATGGCGGCTGGGCTTACAGATCTTTTTGGCGATGTTCCTTACTCAGAAGCATTTAACGGAATAGATGGAACGGTAACACCAGCTTATGACACGCAGGAGGCTATATATACAGGAGCAGATGGTATTCTAGCAAATCTAGATGCGGGAATTGCTGCTATAGAAGCTTATGAAGATGTGATCCCGCTAGAAGGAGATATTCTTTATGGTGGTGATTTACAAGCTTGGGTACGCTTTGCAAACAGTCTTAAAATCAAACATCTTTTACGTATCTCAGATCGTGTAGATGTAAGTGCAGATTTGCAAGCGCTTGTAAATGAGGATAACTTTATATCAAGTAATAGTGATAATGCTGTTTTTAACTTTAGCAATACGGAGCCTAATAGTTTTAGACTTGCACAATTGCGTGTGGGCGACTTTAACAACTTTGTGCTTTCTGAAACGATGGAAACCATTCTTGTAGACCTTGAAGACACGAGGCTTAATACGTTTTTTAGACCAGCATCAAATACTGACGAATTTAACGGACTTATAAATGGAATAGATGCAACCTCAACGGCTGCCGTGCTTGGAGATTTATCACTTGCAGGCACTGCTTTTAGAGAAGATACTTCCGTACTAGATGCCAACTTTATGACGGCTTGGGAGACTTCGCTAGCTCTAGCCGAAGCTGCCCAGCGCGGACTTATCACCGCAGATGCGCAGGCACTTTATGAGAATGGCGTGACACTCGCTTTTGAATACTGGCAAACACCATTACCAGCAGATTATCTAACTGGGAATGCTGCTTTTAATAACGCAGATAGTTCGCCACTAGAACAAATACTTACTCAAAAATGGATTGCAAACATCATAAACGGCTATGAAGGTTGGATAGAATATAGACGTACCGGTTTTCCTGCGTTTATGGATGTGCAAGCAAGTCTTAATGACGGTTTAATTCCCGTACGTATGCCTTACCCATCTGAAGAAGAAGCGCTCAATGCAGATAATTACCAGACGGCATTTGATGCAACAGATGGCAATAGCCTTAATGTGCGCGTGTGGTGGGATGTAGATTAAGGAATTGTGGGAGGGTACTGCGGACATCTCCCCTAGCCCCTCTTCAAAGAGGGGAACTTTTGTGAAATACACTTTCCTGACGGAAAGTGATAGATATTAGAATAAGGAACTTATATATGAATGTAGAAATCTGGCAATGGGGATTAATTATAGCATCGAGTGTGTTGCTATTTGTGCTGTCTCCGCTTGCCAAAAGTCCTGATGAGTTTTTTAAGGCTACGCATCGTAAGAAGTCTCCTAATGTGTGGATGCTTACGGGTAGTCTTATCATCTCGTGGATTTTTGCAAAGAGTATAACCAATGCTGCAAACTTAGGCCTGAGTTTTGGTATTGTGGGTGGTGTGGCTTATGCAGGTTACTACCTCTCCTTTGCTGTGGCTGGTGTGATTATCTACCAGATGCGTTTGCAAGGTGGATTTACAAGTATACATCAGTTTCTAACTTCTCGATTTGGAAAAGGAGCGATGCGCTTATTTTCTGTGCTCATTGCCATTAGGCTTTTTAATGAGGTGTGGAGTAACACGATGGTGATAGGCTCTTATTTTGGAGAGATGGGAAGCACTCCTTATTATTGGGCGATTCTGGTCTTTACGATACTAACTCTTGCTTATGCACTCAAGGGCGGATTGAGCAGTTCCATTTTTACAGATGTGATACAGATGGGATTATTTTCCGTACTGCTATGTGTGATTTTATGGAGTATATTTTCGGTAGATGATTTTAGTGTGAAAGAGGTTGTGACTTCTGGAACGTGGAGTTTTGATCTTGGTCTTAATTTGCTTTTTGCAGCTTTGCTACAGTCATTTTCATACCCCTTTCACGATCCTGTACTGACAGACAGAGCTTTTTTAAGTTCGCCCAAAGTTACTTTACGCAGCTTTCTAATTGCCTCCGTGTTGGGAGCAGCTTGTATTATCTTATTCAGTGTAATAGGTGTGTATGCACAGTCACAAGGAATGGCAGGTCAAGCCGCGGTAGAAGTGGGCAAAGCTTTTGGTGTAGTCATATTGTTAGTCATCAACTTTATTATGATTACCTCGGCGGCATCTACGCTGGATAGTACATTCTCCTCTTTTTCAAAGCTACTTTCAGTCGATTTAAATTTGGGTAAAAATCTTTCGTTTGGGAGATTATCTATGGCTGTAATTGCCATATTGGGAACTATTCCAGTATTTCTTAATGCAGAGATTTTAAGTGCCACGACCATATCTGGAACAATGGTAATTGGACTTACGCCAGTATTTTTATTTTGGCGAAAGCCAGCCCCAAAAATCAGCTATTACTTGAGTGTAGTGACTGGTATCATTTTTGGCTTCATATTAGTTTTTGATGCCTTACCACTATCATTACAATTTACGACAGGATCTTATGCTGCGTTACTCTGGACAAACGTCTGGGGCATCACAGCTTGTACCATATTATACCTCATACCACGATGGATAAAAAGATAAAAAACATAGGTAAGCTCACTGGCAAAGTACTCCTTTATGGCGGTGTGTATAGCAATCTACAAGCGCTAGAGAAACTAAAATCTATTGCAGAGCAGCAAGGGATTGCTCCAGAAAATTGCATCTGCACAGGAGACATCGTGGGATATTGTGCGCAGCCAGAAGAAACCCTACAACTCTATAAAATATGGGGAACGCACGGTATTGCAGGTAATGTAGAAAAGCAACTGAGTGAGGGCGCAGAAGATTGCGGTTGCGATTTTAGAGAAGGATCGCGCTGTGATGGTTTTAGCCAGCTGTGGTATCCTTATGCACAAAGCAAACTCTCTAAGAATTCGCTAGACACCATCGAGGTGCTTCCAGACCATATTACATTTACCTATGCTGGAAAAAAGGTGGCGGTTGTACACGGCTCATACCATCATATTTCTGAATTTATATTTAAATCTACGCCTTGGGAAATAAAAGGTTCAAATTTTGATACAACACAAAGTGATGTGATTATTGCGGGACATTGCGGCTTGCCTTTTCATACGGAGCAAGAAGATAAACTCTGGCTCAACCCTGGCGTGATTGGGATGCCAGCAAATGATGGCTCTACCGAAGTGTGGTATGCCATTCTAGATGACACTTCTGGCAATCTTAGCTATGAACATCATACCTTTGCATATAATTACAAGCTCACGAGCCAGTTAATGCAAAACGGCTTACTGCCAGAAGAGTATGCGCGTACCATCGTAACTGGTATCTGGGACAACACAGAAATACTGCCGCCTGTAGAGAGTGGCTTACAAGGATTTGGCATCAAATTATAAAGACCTATTATCAAAAAAATCACATACATACTCATCTTTCTCATAAGCGCTATAAGTGTTGGGCAATCAGATATGGACTTGTTATTAAAACAGTACAACACGCGCTCTGTTCCTTATATTTCTGTGCAAGAACTCAAGATGGAAATGAGTGATTATTTAATTTTAGACACTCGTAAAAAGGAAGAGTTTGATGTGAGTCATATCCCTAGAGCGGTGTGGGTTTCTGAGAAGGTGAATGATAGTATGTACGCTTTCGCGAAAGCAAAAAAAGATCAACCCATCGTCGTTTATTGCTCCGTAGGGATACGCTCTGAAGATTTTGGCGAGCGACTGAAGAAGAAAGGATTTACAAATGTCAAAAATCTATACGGAAGCATATTTGCGTGGAAAGATGAAGGCTACGAAATTCAAAACAAGAAAAAACAACCAACCGACTCTGTTCACGTATTTTCCAAAGTTTGGGGAAAGTATTTAAAAACGGGGCATAAAGTGTACTAGATGAATAAATATATACCACTCATTTTTATAGGACTCACCATAGGAGGATTTGCTTTACTGGCTTATCATCTTACTAACGAGACATCCACTTGGAAAGACTATCTCTCTAGTAGTCTCATTATTATTGCAAATATTGGGATGTTTATAGCCATTAAAAAAAGTGACCAGTGGACAAAAAAAGATGATGAGTAATGACTAGAAAGAAAATCATTCTCATATTTATCATACTCCTCATCCTATTACTCGTACTTACTGTAAGCAAGCTAAATTTTGAGAACCTAGGTTGGTCTATTAATGCGAGTATATACCAGCAGCTCATCACGATGGCGCTTATGTTTTTGTACCTCGTATATAATTATAGAAAGCAATAATGAAAAAAAACATAGTACTCATATTCACCAGAAATCCAGAACTAGGCAAAGTAAAAAGCAGACTAGCCAAAGGTGTAGGTCAAGAAAACGCTCTTGAGATTTACAAGAAGCTCTTGTCACATACTAAGGACGTAGTAAGTACTCTAAATTGTACTAAGCGCGTAGGCTACTCTGTGAAGGTGCGCGATAATGATATGTGGGATAATGCTATTTTTGAAAAATTCCAGCAAGAAGGTGAAGATCTAGGGGTGCGTATGTATAATGCATTTGAAAAAGCCTTTGCAGATGGGTATGACAATGTACTCATTGTAGGCAGTGACCTTTATGACTTGCACGCTTCTCACATAAATGAGGCTTTTGACGCGCTACACTCTAATGATGCAGTAATAGGCCCAGCCCAAGATGGTGGTTATTATTTATTGGGTATGAACAAGCTTGTAAAAGAAGTATTTTACAATAAAGAATGGGGTGGCGATACGGTATTTGCAAGTACTATGGATGATCTAGCAACAGCAAAGGTTCATCAACTTGAAATCCTTAATGACATTGACTTTGCAGAAGACTTAAAACCATATGCTGAGTTTGCTCAGTATTTACAATAACAAAAAAAATTAATACGTTTAAAAAAAACATATTATGGAAAAATATATCACAGAAACAGCAGATTACTTAAAAAGCAAAGGCTTTGAAAACCCTGAAGTAGGTATCATTTTAGGTACTGGTCTTGGGCAACTCATTGATCGTGTTGAGATAGAACACACCGCAAGCTATAATCATATTCCTAATTTTCCAACGGCAACGGTAGAGTTCCACACAGGTAAATTAATTTACGGTACGCTAGAAGGTAAAAAGGTTATTATTATGCAAGGCCGTTTTCACGTGTATGAAGGCTACTCACTTACAGATGTAACCTACCCAGTACGTGTGATGCACGCTTTAGGTATCAAGCACCTATTAGTATCTAATGCTTCTGGAGCGATTAACCTTGATTTCAAAAAAGGAGAATTAATGCTCATAGATGATCACATTAATCTTCAAGGAGGTTCACCACTAGCTTTTAAAGGAGTAGAAAAAATGGGAGAGCGCTTTGTAGATATGAGCGCACCTTATGATGCTGCTATGAATAATACGCTACGCACTATTGCAAAAGATAATGGCATAAACTTACACGAGGGGGTATATGCATCTGTAGTAGGCCCACAGCTAGAAACCCGCGCAGAGTATCGCTACTTAAGAATTATAGGAGCAGATGCTGTAGGGATGAGTACCGTACCAGAAATTATCGTGGCAAATCACTTAAAACTTCCAGTAGTGGCAGTATCTGTTCTTACAGATGAGTGTGACCCAGACAACCTTAAGCCGGTAGATATTCCAGAAATAATTGCAATGGCTGGTAAGGCAGAGCCAGAAATGATCACACTCTTTACAGAATTAATTAAAACATTATAGTCAGATTAGAATGGGTGTAAGTACGCTTTCGCGAAAGCGGAATCTAAATCTAAAAAATCACCTTAACACACTAACTACTACCTATTAAAAAAACGAATTATGAGTTACCTTAATGCTACAAATGATCTTTATAAAGAAGCAGCACTTACACCAGATGTAGGACTGTGCTGTACTACAAATCCTATATGGGAATTACCTGGATTAAAGATCCCAAAAATTATGCAGGAGATGAATTACGGTTGCGGAAGCACTGTAAATGCTCGTGATCTTACTAATGAGCCTAAGATGCTTTATGTAGGTGTAGGTGGTGGTATGGAGCTATTACAGTTTGCATACTTTAATCGTAATAAAGGTGGCGTAGTAGGTGTAGACGTGGTGGATGAAATGCTAGAAGCGTCTCGCAAAAACTTTATAGAAGCAGAGAAGTTGAACCCTTGGTTTAAAAGCGAATTTGTAGATCTTCAAAAAGGAGATGCCCTTAACCTTAATGTGGCAGATAACTCTATAGACGTAGCTGCACAAAACTGCCTCTTCAACATATTTAAAGCCGAAGATTTAAAACGTGCCATTGCAGAGATGTATCGCGTGCTAAAACCTCACGGTAAACTTGTAATGAGCGACCCTACTTGTGAGCAAGAAATGAATGAGGAGCTACGCAATGATGATCGTTTACGTGCGCTTTGTCTTTCTGGAAGTCTACCCATAGCCGAATATGTAAAAGCACTTACAGATGCTGGTTTTGGGACTATTGAGATAAGAGCTCGTAAGCCATATAGAATACTTAACCCTGGGGCGTATCCTACAGATGAGCTCATATACATTGAGTCTATTGAAGTAGCAGCAATCAAAGACCCTATGCCAGCAGACGGACCTTGTATTTTTACAGGTAAAGCTGCCATTTATTATGGAGAAGAAGACTTTTTTGATGATAAGCTAGGACACATCCTTCTTAAAAATCAGCCGCTGGCTATTTGTGACAAGACAGCAGGAGCACTTGCTGCTTTAGGTCGTGATGACATCTTTATAAGTGAGTCTACGTATCACTATGATGGTGGTGGATGTTGCTAGGCTACTGTTAGTTTTTTATAATACATACGACTCTATATGTATGAGTCACACAAAAAGCGTTTCTTTATAAGAGGCGCTTTTTTATGAAACCAACATCTATGAAAACCTTTCTTTACATTGCATTACTCGGTCTTTCTTGTGCTTGTAGCACAACTAAGACTATAACTGCACCACCTGAAGTCACTACTACAGAAACACCTATGGTCATAAAGAAAGATAGTGTCCCTATAGAAACAGCTCCCATCATAACTGTTACTGAAGATACAACCACAGTAAGTGCTCAAGCAGAAGAGATGATTACAGAATCAGAAGAAATTGAAGTTGAAGTTTTTAATACTGCAATTACAGAAACTGTTAATCACGATAGTTTTAATGACTTACTTAAGGCATATGTATCACCAGCTGGAAATGTAGATTACAATGGTTTTAAATCAAACTGGGGGAAACTACGCAACTACATTAAATTACTTGGAGAACAAACACCTACAGACGCGTGGTCTCAAGAAGAAAAACTTGCCTACTGGATGAACGCATATAATGCAATGACTATAGATCTTATCTTACGTCACTATCCTCTAGAAAGCATAAAGAATATTAAAAACCCGTGGGATCAACGATTTTGGAAACTTGAAGATCGATGGTATAACCTCAACCAGATAGAGCACGATATTTTAAGAAAAATGGGTGATGCTAGAATTCACTTTGGGATAAACTGCGCTTCATTTTCTTGTCCACCATTGCTTAATGAGGCTTTTACAGCGGCAAGTGTAGACGACCAGCTTGACAAACTAGCTCGTGAATTTATAAATGACAGCTCTCGTAACACGATCACAGCGGAACGAGTTGAGGTATCTAAAATTTTCAGCTGGTTTGCAAAAGATTTTAAAACAGAGGGTAGCCTCATAGATTATCTAAATACGTATGCTTCAACTCCTATTTCACCTTCGGCGAAGGTGAGATATAAAACATATGACTGGACGCTCAATAAGTAGTAAAGTTTTCTTAATTACTCGCTTATCTATTTTGAAAAAGCGATATTAGGTTTTCACGAAAGTGTAAAACAATAAAATAATAGTTATGAAAATATACACACGCATTTTATCAATAATAGCCATAGCCATCTCTTTACAAAGCTGCGCGTTGCTCTCTGCTGGAGGGATTACAAGTCAAGGACAACCTACTAAGGAAGTAACACAACCACTTACATCTACTACGGCAAACTCTGCTGTAAATGTAGATCACTCGCAATGGGACTCATTGCTCAAAAAGTATGTAAACGAAGAGGGGCTTGTAGACTATGATGGATTTGAAAAAGACAGACCGCTACTTAACGGCTACTTAGATCAACTCGCAAATCTTGATCCATCAAACAAGTGGAGTGCACAAGAGTTACTTGCTTATTATATTAATCTTTATAACGCAGTCACTGTAGAGCTCATACTTGATAACCCAGAGGTAAGTAGTATAAAAGATATAGACGCCCCGTGGACTAAAGGACGTGCAAGAGTAGATGGACGCCTGCTCTCTCTAGGTGGTATTGAAAATGGCGTGCTACGCAAGATGAATGAGCCTAGAATACATTTTGCTATAAACTGTGCATCTATCTCTTGCCCACCTCTACTGCGTGAGGCATACACTGCTGGTAAAATCAATGAGCAACTTGACAAAGCAACTAAGCAGTTTATAAATAGTTCAAAAAATGATATTAGTGCAAATACGGCAGCGCTTTCTTCTATTTTTAAATTTTATACAGAAGACTTTTATATTGGATCTAATAAAAGCTTACTACCCTATATAAATAAATATGCAAATACTCAGGTTGCGCCTGGTACACCTGTAACATTTAAAGAATATGATTGGGGCTTAAATAAGCAATAAAGTAAAACTGATTGAGGTGTTTTTGCGTACATTTAAAATAAGAAACATCTTTAATGAATTCTATATCTGTAGTTATCCCAGTTCTTAATGAGTCTGAGACCATATGTGCATTGCTCACTCACCTAGAAAACAAGGCATCTTCTCAAAATTATATACACGAAATCATCGTTGTAGATGGTGGCAGTAGTGATGACACTGTTACTCAAGTCACTCAATATGCAGCGCTTAGTAAAACGGCATCTATTATTACATCTCAAAAAGGTCGAGCACGACAGATGAACACGGGAGCCATACAAGCTAAGGGTAACATACTTTATTTTTTACACGCAGACTCATACCCACCTCAAAATTATGATGCACTCATTGTAAAAGAGGTATCACTGGGAAATCCTGCGGGATGTTTTAAAATGAAATTTGATTCTAATCACTGGTGGCTTCGACTAGCTGGCTGGCTTACAAAGTTTAAGTGGCGAGCGTGCCGTGGTGGTGACCAAAGCCAGTTTATTACCAAAGCTCTTTTTGAAGAACTGGGCCGCTTTGATGAGCGATATATTATTTATGAAGATAATGACCTGATAAATAAGTTATATGCGCGACGTAAATTTGTCGTTATTCAAGAGTGGCTCACAACCTCTGCTCGTCGATATGAAGAAAATGGCATCTGGAAATTACAGTTTCACTTCTGGAGTATTTATGTGCGGAAATGGCTAGGCGCTAGTGCAGAAGATTTGCACAAATATTACCTCAACAAGATATCATAACAGGTTTATACCTCATCTGCTTTGCGGCCCCAGTCTGCAATTGCGTTTATAAGTGGTATAAGTGACTTTCCTAAATTTGTAAGCATATACTCAACTTTAAGTGGTGGCTTTGTAGTATAAACCTTTCTATCTATTATACCATCACTCTCTAGTGTTTTGAGCTGTAGGCTAAGGGTGCGCTCTGTCACAGAAGGCATTTGCTTGCGTAACTCATTATATCGTAAGGGACCTTCTATAAGGTGGTAAATGATTACCGTTTTCCACTTACCTCCTATCACTCCCATCGTAAGACTTGTACAGCAAGGGTATTCTTTTCCTTTAAATGTGTGCATCTCGGTGTGTTAAATTAAACCTATACTTTTTGACCGTTCTTGCAAAGGTATACAACTATATATACTTTTGCTACTATACTTAATATAGTAAAAAAAATAAATGTTATGAGTTTTATAAATGCAATGCAAGAGCGCTACACTACAAAGGTGTATGACCATACAAAAAAAATAGATCCTAAGCACATAGAGGAGCTTAAAGAAAGTTTACGCCTAAGTCCTTCTTCTATAAACAGCCAGCCTTGGAAATTTACTTTTGTTTCTGATCAAGACACAAAGGAGAAGCTCTCTAAAGTATCTTGGATAAATACTGAGAAAGTAACAAAGAGTGATACTGTAGTTGTTTTTAGTAGAGTAGATGATTTATCACTTTTTGAAGAGCAAATAAAGAGAGAATTACCACAAGGAATGGTAGATTATTATAATGAGAACTTAAAACCGCTACCTAAAGAACAGATTACTGCTTGGTTTGATAAGCAAGTATACCTCTCTGTAGGTGTATTACTAAGTGCTTGTGCGGTTATGGGCATAGATGCTACCCCTATGGAAGGAATAGAGCCTGCAAATTATGACAAGATTATAGGAAACGACGGCTATGCAACCCTAGTTGCCGTAGCTATAGGATATAGAGATGAAGAGGATTTTAACCAACCTAGTAAAAATCCAAAATCAAGAATCGCATTAGATAAAGTAGTAGAAACTATATAGTCTGAAATACTTCGATTTTATTATACAAAGCGCTCCATACTGGGGCGCTTTTTTTTTCGCTTTAAGCGAAAGAATTATTCATCAATAATAACTTCACCCGTAAAGAAGCTTTCTACCTCAACAACTGGTGGTGTGTTTTTTAAAATCAAATTACCCGTACTACGTAATTCTCCCACTATAGATAATTGTGGTGCTAGTATCACATCATTAGTCCCCCTGTGGAAGATGGAGACATTTTGAACATCAAGATCTTCTAAGGGTAATCTACTATCACCATCTAGTAAGTTTATGGTAAGATTTGTCACACTTCCGTTTATGAAGAAATTAGACAATCCGTTGCATTGTAATAGCACATTTTCTGCATCTAGTGAGAGATTAAAGTCTCCGTCTTTATGATAAAAGTCTTCTTCTATAAGATCATCACTTACTAACCTTAGAGTGTTCCAGGTCAAGACACCCTCTGCCTCTACGGTTTGCCCACTACTATTGCGTATTTGTTTTAAATCGGGATGACTCACATAAACCTTTGATGTATCATAATCACGTATAATATTACAAGAAGCTGTGTTCCTGATTTTGAGTGTGTTGTCCTCTACAAGAATTTCAAAATCTTCAAGTAAGTTTTCTCCAGTTTCTAACCTTACAGAAATATCTGGAGCGTCTGTCACTATGAGTTGGGCACGCTCAAAGATGGTAATACTATCAAAATCTGTAAGATCATACTCTTGTGTAATGATATCTCCTGTGGTTTTTAGACACGTAAGTGTGTCTTCTGTATCACAAGAAATGATGCTTACAATGATTACTATTATACTAGCTATATAAATGGAGTGTCTCATCTTATTAAAATCTATATCCTATACCAAACTCTACTGCCTCTGCTTTTGCACCGTGTGCCTTTACGACCATACTCCCTGCAAGGTGTTTTCCAAAGGTTCTTTTTAAACCTAACCTATTGTAAAATCTTCCTTCAAATTCATATGGATAATACACATAATATCCCAATTGGGATACAAAAGAAAGCTCATTAAAGTGCAGCTCGTGACCCACAAAAATCCCAAATCGCTTCCAGTCTTCCTCACCCGTGACATCACCATCTGGATATGCAATAGACTCATAACGTATGAGCTCTTTTAAAAAATTTGCAAAAAATGCGTCAACTCCCGCCGTGAAGCTAGATTTGTGATTAATACGCTTATCTACAAAGGCAGTAATGGTAACAAAACCATAGCGTGGTGAGTTGTTTATATCGCTTTGGTTTGCTCCACCGCGCAGTGTTAAGTTAAAATGTATAGGTTCTTTATAAGGTGTTTTTTCTCCCATAGGTATATACTCGGGAAACTCGGCCGCTTTTGGGAAGTAATTTAATCCTGCAGTAAACGCCCACGTATTTGTAGAATTATTTGGCGCCTTAAGATTTGCATTACTATAGTGTATAATAGTTACCCCTGCTTGAAAGCCTATATTTTTAAAAATATTATTTTTCTTATAACTTAACTTAAGCATCGTGCTACTCAAGACTGTAGTACCGTATGCATTATTTATAAAATTAGTCTCCCTGTCATAGGGTTTTGTAGCAATCGCGAGACCCTGCCCTATTCTAAACTGTAAGCGCCTCTTCCAGTAATAAAAGTTATAATGCGCATACGCACTATATAGTTCTCCCAGATACTCATTTTTCATATCTTGGTATACAAAGGTGTACCCCACATCTGGAAAGTTGTAACGACGCTCCCAGGGTTCAAAACCGTAAGTCTTTCTGTTATATGCCAGCATCACTCCCGTGGGGTGTTCTGTAATAAGGTGAGAAATATCTGGATTATGTTCTAAAATCGTTCCGCCAAAAAGGTCTGCCTCTACATCAAAGGGTCTTACTTTATCTTCTTGTGCAGTAGTGCAAATGCCATAGAGTAATACAAATACAAAAGTAATGATGCGCATAGATGAAGATTGTAATGATTTTTTAAACCTACGAAAAAATGTCTGCTATAGTTTGTCTAAAACCTACTATTTTTAAAAGGTTTTTTTACGCTTTCGCGAAAGCGTACCTATATCTATTAAACTCCTACAAATCTTTATAAAATAAAAAAGCCCGGTACTTATGTAGCGGGCGCTTGTAATATATGTGTTGCTCTTATTTGCTGTTTACGTAAAAGGCGTGAATCACTCCGGGAAGCCAGCCTAATAGTGTAAGTAAGATGTTTATGAGAAGGTCTTTTCCGGCTCCTTTTTCTAACGCAACTGCTAGTGGCGGAAATAGAATGCTGAGTATAATTGTAATTAATGACATTGGTTACTTTTTTTGGTTATTGTTTATACAAAGCTATAGATGAGACCATCTGTAAATTGCTAATTTTAAATTAATTGTATTGATTTTAACAAAAATCATAGCTTTTTTTTAAAAATTTACAGTGTCTTAAAATAACTAACCAATTAATCTTTTAGTACTATGAATATTTTTGAAGCAATTAGAAACGACCACGATATCCAGCGCGACTTATGCGATAGACTTACCTCAACCTCTGGTAAAAGCAGTGACAGAAAACAGCTCTGGAAAGCACTAAAAGAAGAATTAGAAATACACGCAGACGCAGAGGAAAGACATTTTTACAGCCCGCTTATACATAATGATATGATGCAGGAGCACGCTAGACACGGTATAGCAGAGCATCACGAGATGGATGAACTTATAGAAAAAATAGATGATACAGATATGGATTCTCCTGCCTGGCTTACTTATGCAAAACAGTTATGTGAAAAAGTCGAACATCATCTCGAAGACGAGGAGCATACCTTTTTTCAGCTAGCAGGTAAAGTACTCTCAGAAAATCAAAAGACAGATCTTGCTACTGCGTACCAAGATGCAATGAAAGAACGTAGATAATCAAAAATACTGACCTATACCAAAGACGATTCCGCTGGTGGCATCTTGTGTTATACCATATCCATAGTCTACCCTAAAGGTTGCATTAAATATCTTTTTATGTATAAAACGTAGACCTAAACCGGGGTAGACACGCAAATTTTGATCATCACCAAAATCGCCAAAATCTCCCCCGGGATTGCGCCAAGAGCCAGCATCTACAAAGCCCACTCCTTGTATCGTAAACCAATCTCGATCTGCCAGCGTTTGTCTATACTCTGCATTGAGTACTACCACGCCAGTACCTCTATCTATCGTATTACCTACACCCCGTATATTAAGATTGTTATCTACAGAAAAGGGGGCAAAAGGAGAATCTGCATTTGTAGCAAGACCTAGTCGCAATCGCGTTGCGATGTTTCCATCATAAACACCATCCTTATCTCGTATTCTAGCAAAATATCTAAAATCATTCCACCAGATTGTAAAATCTGGTAATGTTATCGCATTAGCCTGTACATATTGTACATTAAAAGTACTTTTAAAACCACTTACATACTGAAAGTCATACTTAAGAGCGTCATACTCATAAATAGCTTTAAGAAGAATTTTATCTACATTAAATGCCTGTGGCACGCTCACATCTGTGGCTCCATTGAGGTATAAATAATCTTCATTAAAGAAGTTAACACCTAACTCAACACGATGCTTAAAGTTAAAAGCATATAGACCTAAAATCTCTATGGATGTATTGTTATACTTATAGTCTGCCGTACCATTATCTAAGAACACAGGTTCTTGAGTAGTAAGACTCTGAAAGTTTATTGCAAGTCCTACATTGTTATTAAATAAAAAAGGCGCTCTAAAATTTATACCATACGAACTAAAAATATCTTTCTGATAAAACCCTCCAAAACCTATATTTCTTCCTAATAAATTATATTCATAAAGACCAAGCCTGTATGCAAACTCATCATCATTAGTCGTGTAAAGATTTACTTGTGGATTTATGGTAATATTTTCCTCTATGTTATAAAAAACATTATAGAAGTTATCGTGTGACTTAAAAACCTGAAAATAAGCGTGAGCAACTGCTGGAAGTCTTTTAAGGCGTATTATATCTTGATTTATCACTGCAGAGTCTAATGCAACTCCCGGTTTTATATCACTTATGAGTTTTATAAAACTAGGCTTAAGCCTTTTTGAGCCTTGTACTTTAAGGTCTAGCACTTTACCCTCTTGTCCAGCAAGCTGTACAGCGGTAATACAACATACCATTAAAATTAATACTCTCCGTAACACTTTACATCATTATAAAAGAATCTCTACCTCTTAAAAATACTGTCCTATCCCAAAGACAAGACCACTGTTTTGTGACGCTCCTAGGCCTACGCCATAGTCTAGTCGTATAACAGCATTAAATATACGTTTATGTATAAAACGCACTCCTACTCCAGAGTATATCTCAAGAGCATCACCACTTACAAGGTTATCTAGCGGTTGCATTGCCTCTCTTAAGGTCCCTCCATCTACAAAGGCATTACCTTGTAGTACAAACCAACCTCTCTCTAGCACCGTGTGGCGGTACTCTGTATTTATAAATATAAAACTCGTACCCCTCGCTATATCATTACCAGCCCCACGTAAATTAAACTGATTATCTACAGTAAATGGCGCAAATTCAGACTCATTAAAAGAAGCAAATCCTAATTGTAATCTACTTGCCCAGTTACCTTTACTTCCTATTCTTTTAAAATATTCGGTTGTATTAACTCCTATAAAAGAGTCGTCAAGTAAGCCCTCACCTCCATTAATATATCGTGCATCAAGTAAGTTTCTAAAACCAGAAACATACTGATAATCTATGTCTAAAAAATTTGTCTCATACTCTGCTCGCACAGCAATTTTTGAAGCCTCTAGATTGTTTGGAAAAGTAGCATCTATCTCAGTCTCGTTTGTAACATACTGCTCTTTAAAAATATTAATTCCTAGCTCTGCTTTGTTGTGAAAGTCAATTTCATAAAGTCCGTAAATCTCAGCCCCAGCTCTATCTTTTTTATAATTGAGAGTAGTTGTATCAAAGTAAATGGGCTCAAAGGTGACATCTTTAATATAATTTACACCTAGCCCTAACTTGTTTGTAAATAAAAATGGGGCCTCCCAGTAAGCTCCGTAAGAATTAAAAACATCACGCTGGTAAAAGCCACCCACAATCTGGCTCTGGCCTAAGAAGTTAAATTCAAATACACTTAGTCTAAAGGCAAAACTTCCATCATTTGCCTCAGAGATACGTATACCTGGTATAATTGTAAAATTTTCTACAATATCATAAGTGACTTCTATAGCACCATTACGTACCTCAGCTATAGTAGCGGTAGCTTTTGCAATGGCAGGAAGTCTATTAAATCGCTCTACATCTGTAGCTACTTTAAGCGAGTCGTAAGGAGATGCTACTTCTGTTTTTATTAGTCTTCTTAACAGTGACTCATCTACTTTTTTTAACCCTTTAAAGGTGATTCTTTCTACTTGTTGCTTTTGAGCGAAAACAAGGCACGGAAGTAAGAACAGACATAGATATATAATTTGTTTCATAGGCTTTTTTACGATACTATGAGTCTGTCGGTTCTTAATCGTAAACATTGCAGTAGCTATCGTATTTAATTTCTACCGTAGTATTCTTTTACAATATCTTGAGCTGGTTTGTTTTGAGGTGTAAACTGGCTATTTTCTGGTCCTCCTACACGGTCGTGATGTATAAACCATTTCCATAAAAAGCCTCCTGCCATCCACTCTTCATCCCAGACGGCTTCATAAAGTGCTTTTGTAACATTTGCCTGTGCATCCAGATTTACTTGGGTCATACTTCGGTCAGAGCGCCAGGGTTCTTTACCTGTATAGTCTACAGAGCGATAACCATACTCTGTAAATAATACTTTGCGTTGTTGCGCTTTCGCGAAAGCGGAAATCTCCTCTTTCCATTTTGTCCAGCCTTCTATAGCACAATCCACAGTAGGTGTCTGATCATCACATACTGGAAAGTAAGCATCTATACCTATATAATCCAGCTCTTGCCAGAAGGGTGTACGTTTATACTCATCCCAGTTTGCAGCATACGTAAGCTTACCTTTGTATACTTTTTTGATATCTTTTATGAGCTGTTGCCAGAAAGCTGGTCTATTTACTACAAATTGCTCCAGCTCTGTGCCTATGCAAAATATCGCTGCATTTTCCTCTTGAGCAAGTGTCGCATAATCCATTATAAAATCGCGATACGATTGCTCAAGTGCCAGCCACTCCTCTTCTGTATCCATCTTAAGGTAACCTGTAAACTCACCCCGACGTATCCATATCTGGGGTTTGAGCATCACATCTATACCTTTATCGTGAAGTTGTGCTACATAATTACGACCGCCTTCTCTAGTCTCACCATACCACTGTCTATCTGTATTGTATACAATTTGCGCTTTATCTAGTGCCGGCACAAAGCCAAAGGGCATAACCGCAGCATAGTTTGCGTTTATATCAAGTACGGGTGCCACGTGACTACTGTCTACTGGAGAGCGATTTGCTACAAAGCTTACTCCATTAATTTTTCCTTCTGGTGGAAGCTGGGCACTACAACCTTCTAGAAGTAAAACAAGCACAAGGCATTGTAATAGTATTTTCATAACAAATGTGATTCTATAAAATAAAGATAGCTTTCTATATCACAAACTAAAAAAACCTGACCACTTTTATAAGTGGTCAGGTCTAGCGATCTCTAGATTATAAAGTATACATCAAATCTAGTAGATGCTTATATTAAAAAACAACTCGTAGTCCCAAGTTAAAAGTCTCACCTAGTCCCGTATTATTACCTCTTACAAAGTTGGTATACAAAGCCTCGAGGTTGAGCTCATCTGTAAGTTGATATTTTGCGCCTCCACCTACTGCGGTAAAGTCTTGCTCAAAATCATTACCTAGATCTATGCGCTGTGAGTGCTGTACTAAGCCTAGCACAGTAAACTTAGCACTGGGGAAGTAACTTAAAAACACCCCTGGCGTAAGATTTAAACTATTATTTGCAAAGCTGCCGTCTACAGTGTCAAAGTTTTCATCTTGCTCTGCCTCTTTTCCAAAATTAAACTCAGAGTTAAGCTCTGCAAATACTTGCCAGTCACCACCTGCAAAGGTGTGATCAAAAAAGAAACGGTTTTGCCACGTAAATCCGTTTTGGTCAAGAAAAACTCCTTGCTCTGTCTCTTGATCTATAAGTGGTATAGATAGCGAACTTTGAATCGAAAAGTTATTTACAGATGCAAATGGAACAAACTTTACCGCAGGAGCGATAGAAGTAAGACCACTACGAGCGGTGCCACGCTCTCCGTCAAAACTAAAGACATCTAGCGCATCTCTACCGCCTATTACATTAGATCTCACTTCTAAAATTACACCTACGTTGAGCCTTCTATTTTCTGACACTCCAGTAAAAGCTTCTAGTGATGATGTAAAAAATGATTGCCTAGGCTCATCACCATCTGTAAATGTACTCTCTGTTTGCGTGTACAAATTATTAAACCACTTGATATCATATTGTCCTTTTGCAATAAGCTTAGATGGTGTAAGCGTCTGTATGACAGAGCCGCCTATCTCATTATCATCAATATCTTGTGCGTAAATAGTGGTAGCGATTAGGCATAGCGCGCCCATTAAAAAATGTTTCATTCTTTTAAATATTAGGTTGGAAATTTATAATTGTATTTTCTTAATTCAGCTACCGTGGAGTGAGAAAAGAAGTTGTAAAAGTTTTATGCATTAATGAAAGAACTGAGCCTGGTAAGGGTAACTGCTTTATAAACCCTTTGTATTATGAAAATTTCACATAAAGCAGCGCAGGCTCAGTATATACTCATTATTTTATATCATTAAGTGTCCAGTCATATGGATAGTATGAAAGTTTTGCAGTCTCGTCTATTTTGCTATCTCTGTATTTATTGATAAACTCCAGCACACTCCCACTTCCCGTAAAATCACCGTTATACCACTCAAAAATTTGCGAGATCTGCACCTTTTTACCTTTAACTCTTATAAACGATGGATTATTGAGCGCTAGTTTAGTTTGTCGCTGTAACTGAGCTTCAAGCTTACTAGGTGTGTATGCTCCATCTATAATAGGGGGACAGCCCAACCCTGCACATACAAGTACAAAGTGAAAACGAGCCTCATCTGGAAAAACAGCACGTAACTTCTTGTTTTCTATATCATTAAGGGTGATTAAGCTACCCCCTACAGCGTGTTTTTGTTTGTCAAAGAAGCCTTTTATACTGAGCGGTTGCTTTACGGGATACTTAGCCACAATCCCTTTTATTACAGAAAGATTGTAAGCATTGATCCAGAAAGCTTGATACGTTTTTGAATCTGTCTTACTCACTTTTATAGTTTGTGCAATCGCAAGGAGTTTATCTAAAGACTCTGGATTACTTTGTATAGCAGCATAATCTACTCTTCCATTTTTTATATATTCTTTAAAAAAAACATCTGCATCTGTAAAAAATGCATCTGTACGCTGCGCACTTATCGTGTTAATAACAAGTAGTGTAAAAAGGAAAGTAACGATTTTCATAATTGCTGTTTTATGTGCACTTGGGTCGGGTAAAAAACAATCGTCTTACACTTTTTCTTAAAATAAATTGATTTTGATCACCAGATAGCTTGCTGTCCTTAATGTATTTATAGCATTAATCTATAATTCATTTAGATATGTTCTAAATAAGCCTAGGTGCTGTTAAGTTTACTATCTTTAGTTCGACACAACCCTAGTAACTTGTGAAGAAAAAAGGTTTTACATACGCTTTCGCGAAAGCGTAATCACATACCACATTACTACAACCTCTTTTCAACTTACTTAAAAACACCAACCATTATGCAAGAACACATCGTCATTATAGGCAACGGGATTTCTGGCGTTACAACCGCCCGTCACATCCGCAAAGCTTCTGACAAAAAGATCACCATCATCTCTGCCGAAACAGATCACTTCTTTTCTCGCACAGCGCTTATGTATATCTATATGGGACATATGAAATATGAGCACACAAAACCGTATGAAGATTACTTCTGGAAGAAAAACCGTATTGATCTTAAACGCGCTTTTGTAGAGACAGTAGATCACGAGAATAAGCAATTACTACTCTCTGGTGGCGAAAAAATGAGTTATGATAAACTCGTGCTTGCTGTTGGGTCAAAACCTAATAAATTTGGCTGGCCAGGGCAAGATCTAGATGGTGTACAAGGGTTGTACTCAAAACAAGATCTAGATATGCTAGAGGCAAATGCTCCAGATAAAGAAACCTGTAAACGTGCTGTGGTAGTAGGTGGCGGTCTTATAGGTATTGAAATGGTAGAGATGCTGCTCACTCGTGATATACCGGTCACATTTTTAGTGCGAGAAAACAGTTTCTGGAATGGCGTTTTACCACAAGGAGAAAGCGAGATGATTAACAGACACATTAAATCTCACCACGTAGATTTACGTTTAGGCTATAATCTAGATAGTATTCTAGCAGATGATAATGGTAAAGTGCGCGCTGTAACTATAAAAGAGACAGGAGAAGAAATAGCTTGCAACGTGGTAGGGCTTACCGCTGGTGTGTCGCCTAATGTGGCTTTCTTAAAAGATAGCGGTATTGAGTTAGGCCGAGGTATCAAGGTAAACCCTATGCTGGAGACTAATATAAAAGATATTTATGCCATAGGTGATTGTGCAGAGCAACACGAGGGTATAAACGGTCGTAGACCCATTGAGGCTGTCTGGTATACGGGTAGAATGATGGGAGAAGCACTTGCTCAGACATTAACTGGCAATCCTACCGCATATAACCCTGGTCACTGGTTTAACAGTGCAAAATTTATGGATATAGAGTACCAGACGTATGGATGGGTGTTCTCAAAACCTAAAGAAGGCAATACACACTTCCACTGGATGCATAAGGATGATAACAAGTGTATCACTATAGAGATGCAAGAGGATAGTCGCAAGTTTGTGGGTATAAATAACTTTGGTATCAGGCTACGTCACGAGCTATTTGACCGCTGGCTTACTGAGGAACGCACAACAGATTATGTGCTAGAGCATCTTAAAGATGCAAACTTTGACCCTGAGTTTTATAGCCATTATGAGAAGGATATTCTCAATGCTTATAATGCTGCATACGGGACATCACTTAGTCCCAAAAAGAAAAGCTGGAAAAGAATTTTTGCATAACCAACCTAACGACTTACACTTATGAAAATTATTAAAAACCTAGGCTTGGTGATCTTTATTACTGGGCTTGCCATCTGGACAGCTTCCATCTTTATGGGAGACTTCACCTTACAACAAGAACAACTTGATTCCTTTATTTCTGAAAAAGGAATTAAAAGTGAGCTAGTAGCTCAAAAAATCTCAGATAACGTAGTGGGTAAAAAACTCGGTACATTTGCTTTTACTGGCGCCGTAAGGGATGCCCTTGCTCAAAATAATGACTACTATGATGCACAAATTGCAAAATATGATGCGGCAAAGGAATGGGATAAAAAAGGAGAACAATATCAGTACAGAATAAATGATAAAGACTTTCAAGCCTTTAGCTTCTCACTAGCCAAAAAAGCCGGAACAGGATTTATAGTAGAAAACAAGGGGCTTATGTGGTTCTTAACCTTTGGGTTAGGAATACTAGGAGCTCTTATGTTCATTTTTCCTAATCTCGTGTTGCTAGGTAAACCAGGTATCAAAAATGACCACGTATATCACGAGGCAGCAACCAATAGAGGATGGATTGCCTGGCTGGTGCTTGTGTACCTCGTTCTATTTTATCTCGTGCTTTATTTTAATGCAGACTATGTGGTAAACTGGACATTCATACTCGACCCTATAAGTAATGCGCTTAATGGTGGAGATGCCAGCCAGTGGTTTGTTTATGGCTTTTTATACTGTGTGATTATGGTAACGATGGCGGTGCGTATGTATATAAAATACCGTCACAATAAATACCAGATTGTACGTACTACCTCTGTACTATTCTTTCAGATTGTATTTGCCTTTCTTATCCCTGAGATTATGGCAAGTTTAGGAAAGCCTGGTTATGATTTTAAAAACGCATTCCCACTAGATTATGATTTCTTCTTTGAGTGGAATCTCGACACACTTACTCAGAGTGGTGGTTTAGGTATCTTCATCCTCGTATGGGGTGTTGTGCTTACATTAGTGATTGTGCCAGTAATGGTTTACTTTTTTGGAAAAAGATGGTACTGTAGTTGGGTTTGTGGTTGTGGAGGCCTTGCCGAAACTCTTGGTGATCCCTACCGCCAGCATTCTAATAAATCTATGAAAGCCTGGAAGCTTGAGCGCTGGCTCATACACTCGGTTCTCGTATTTTCACTAGTGATGACACTCGTCACATTATACTGTTACTTTACGGGTGCAGAAGCTTTTTTAGGCATTAACTCCCAGTGGATAAAAGACACCTATAGCTTCTTGATAGGCGCTTGGTTTGCAGGTGTAATCGGGACTGGTTTCTACCCTATTTTTGGTAACCGTGTATGGTGCCGTTTTGGATGCCCACTAGCAGCCTACTTAGGATTTGTACAACGTTTTAAATCTCGTTTTAGAATCACTACAAACGGAGGACAATGTATCTCTTGTGGTAACTGTTCTACCTACTGTGAGCAAGGAATTGATGTCCGTGCGTATGCTCAGAAAGGAGAAAACATCGTGCGTTCTAGTTGTGTAGGTTGCGGTATATGTAGCGCTGTATGTCCTCGTGGCGTACTTAAGTTAGAAAACGGACCAGAAGCAGGTCGTATCAACCCTACGCAAGTATTACTAGGTAATGATGTAGACCTTATGGATTATGTAAATAGCAAAGAGGCAAGCTAGAAGATTTTTTACGCTTTCGCGAAAGCGGAATACTAATTTATATAGCTCTTTGCATAGCATATCGCTAAAGCAAAATAAAAAACAACCACCTTAGTCATCTAGGGTGGTTTTTTAATACACTAAGTAATCGTTAAGACACATAAATCTCCCCTGTTTCTGTATACTTTCTCATAACTTTGCGACACATATAAAGCCTCACAGATTATGAGGTGATACCATAAAAACACAGCGCAATGCTAGCATATATAAAAGAAGTATTACAAGAAATGCCTCAAGACTGGTTACGTCTTACCACACATAGACTAGATATTTATGATGAGTCTCAAGCAAAAAGCCAGTTTCTTGATGAGTTTGAAAAACTATATAACAATAATGTTTCAGATCAAAAATCACTGAGCCAGTTACCTACGGCTTATGATTATATAAGACTGGGACACCCGCTATCAAGTATTTTAGAATGGGCAATAGCAAAAACATATGCCCTAAAGACAGAAAGCGTTATAAGCTTTCAGTCTAAGACTGTACCTGTGCTTGCTGTGCTTCGTAAAAATTTATTAGAAAATAAGAGCACACGCATTTTATATACTGGAGCGCTCTCTTCTCGTTTTGACACAACAGCCTTAAAAGAAGTGTACGGCTATAACTTTGAGCTTCAAAAGCTAGAAAGTGTTGATGATATCACACCTTTTAATGGAAGCACAGTACTACTATCTGAACAGCAAAAAATCGCTACTACAGCCTTACATAAAGAAGTAGACTTTTATGTAAATACGTATGGAGATCTAGGTAGTATTCTTATTATTAACGGAGAAAATAACAACCACTACGTAGCAGATATACAACACGTGCGCAGAAGGGAGACGGTGGCAATGACACCAGAAAACACACTTGTAGCACTAGAGTCTCTCGTAAACACAACCGATTTTACCGCTAAAAAAAGTACCAAAGAAGCAGATAAAACAAAGGTTCTAAGTACCATAAAAGAAATCACACAAGCAAACTCAAAAGCGCTTGTAGGTTCAAGTGGCCTATCTATACAATATGCCATAATGATGGGTCTTGTGGCAGAAGCTCAAGAACAACACCCTGGCAAAGCAATCAAGTTTGTAGTACCGCCTAACTGTTATGGAGGGACAAATGACCAAGCAAGACGTGTAGCTGCCTGCCTTGATAATGTAGAGGTTGTAGACCTACCGGTAGATGGTGATAATGATATGGTACAAAGTGTAGATCGTGTACTTACTACACTCGCAGAGCAAGACGCTATACCATACATCATTGCAGAAATTCCTACAAACCCAAGGGTAGAGGTGCCAGATCTTATAAAACTTAAAGAAGTGTTGAGCACTCCTCGTAAAACGCCTAGTGGAGACACAGCAATAGATCCGGTATTTATTCTAGATCAAACGTTTTGCCCTAATGTACACTTCTTAGGTGATGATGATTATCTATCTACTGTGAGAGCAATCTCATACGCCAGCGGATCAAAATTTCCGAGTGGCGGTAAAGTGACTGCTGGCTACTGTGTAGCAAACACAAAAGCAACTCCGCTCATCGCAAATATCGAGAAGCACTTAACCATATGCGATAATGAGGCTACCGCTTTGCAATATGAGCTACTTGCTCAACAACTGCCTTCTATGAACCAGCGCATTGCAGATGCTTATGTAAACACACGTAAGTTTGTAACTTTTATAAGCGAAGTGCTGCCAGATGCAAAAATCAATTTTGTTTCAGAAGAGCTCGCGCAGCAAGGATTTACTCCATCTGTGTTTTCGCTAGACTTACCTACTAAGGGTGATACTCCAGCCCAGCGTGAGACCTATAAAAGAGCGCTCAACCACAAACTTATAAACTTAATGATTACAAAAATTCCTAAGGAGAGCAAGTACTGTGTGAGTTATGGGCAACTTAAGGGTGTGTACTGGACTATACCTGCAACCTCCACCCAAGGAACAACTAAGGAGGGTGATAAAGATTACATCGCTCGTGTGTCGCTCTCACCAGATATGGATTTAGAACGTCACAAAGAGATTTTTAGAGAATTTGTAAGTGAGATGTAACCAGAATTTGTAGCAAAGTTTAGAGACGCTTGTAAAATCTGTTTTAGGTTTTGCAAGCGTTTTTTAGCTATGAGCATTATGGTTTTTATTACGCTTTCGCGAAAGCGTGATATCGCGTTTTAAAATTTAATTAGAAACATTATCTTGTAATTAAAATAATGTAATGACCACTTCTCAACATCTTGCAAAGCACCTCAGAGAGTTCATATCTGGACCTAACACGACGGGTTCTCATCTTAAAGAACATCTAGATGACATAACACTAGAAGAGGCAAATCAAGCTGTTTACGGCCTTAATACCATTGCAAAGCTTGTGTACCACATAAATTACTATATAGAAGCCGTAAGCGGCGTACTAGATGGTGAGCCACTTACTGCAAAAGATATATATAGCTACGATGCACCTATATTAAAAACTCAAGAGGCTTGGAAACTGAGACTCGATACATTGTATACAAATCTAGATAGATGTGCATCTCAGGCATCTAGGCTTACAGACCAAGAGCTAAAGAGTAATTTTGTATTAGAAAAGTACGGTACTTATGAGCGTAATCTGATGGGACTGCTGGAGCACTCTCATTATCATTTTGGGCAAATTGTAGTTCTCAAAAAAATAATTAGACAACAGCCTGTACAGTAAGATTTACCTTAAAATAAAAAACTCCCGATATTGCTATCGGGAGTTTTTAGTTATTTAGTCTTCTAGAGGCTTCATCTCAAAGTCTTCCATAAACTTAGTGGTATAGTTACCAGCTATATAGTCTGGGTGATCCATAAGTTGCCTGTGGAAAGGTATGGTAGTCTTTATACCTTCTATTACAAACTCATCAAGAGCACGTTTCATTTTGTTAATCGCCTCTTCTCTAGTCTGTGCTGTCGTAATTAACTTAGCAATCATAGAATCATAGTTAGGCGGTATCATATACCCACTATATACGTGTGTATCTATACGTACACCGTGTCCTCCTGGAGCGTGTAAATTTGTAATACGTCCTGGTGATGGTCTAAAATCGTTAAAAGGATCCTCAGCATTGATACGACACTCTATAGAGTGTAGTTGTGGATAGTAGTTTTTACCAGATACTGGTACACCTGCTGCCACAAGTATTTGCTCACGTATAAGATCATAGTCTACTACCTGCTCAGTAATAGGGTGCTCTACTTGTATACGTGTATTCATCTCCATAAAGTAGAAGTTGCGGTGCTTGTCTACAAGAAACTCAACCGTCCCTGCTCCTTCATAATTAATAAACTCTGCTGCTTTTACTGCTGCTTCACCCATACGCTCACGTAAGTCATCTGTCATAAATGGCGATGGTGTCTCTTCGGTAAGTTTTTGGTGACGTCTTTGTACAGAACAATCTCTTTCAGACAGGTGATAGGCTTTACCTGTGCTATCTCCTACAATTTGGATTTCGATATGGCGTGGCTCTTCTATGAGCTTTTCCATATACATACCGTCGTTTCCAAAGGCTGCAGCACTCTCTTGACGTGCACCTTCCCAAGCTTTAAGCAGGTCTTCTTCTTTCCATACGGCACGCATACCTTTACCTCCACCACCAGCGGTAGCTTTTAGCATTACAGGGTAACCCGTCTCTATGGCAAGTTTTTGACACTCTTCAAAATCTTTTATGATACCATCAGATCCTGGTACACAAGGTACGCCTGCGGCTTTCATAGTTTCTTTTGCAGTAGCTTTATCTCCCATTTTTGAAATCATCTCTGCAGATGCTCCAATAAATTTTATGTCGTGCTCCTCACATATTTTTGAAAACTTTGCGTTTTCAGAAAGGAATCCATATCCCGGGTGTATGGCGTCTGCATTTGTAATCTCTGCTGCTGCAATAACGTTAGACATTTTAAGGTAAGACTCGTTACTTGCTGCTGGGCCTATGCATACTGCCTCGTCTGCAAATTTTACGTGAAGACTCTCACGGTCTGCTGTAGAGTATACAGCTACCGTTTTAATCCCCATCTCTTTACACGTACGTATTACCCTAAGGGCAATCTCACCACGGTTTGCTATAAGTATCTTCTTAAACATACTGTTTATTTTTTATTGTGATTACTGCGTGTTTTTGTTTAGGTCTCGCTTTCGCGAAAGCGTAAAAAACCACAGTCTCCTCAATGATTAAAATACCCGCAAGGGATTATGATGGATCTACCAAGAATAATGGCTGATCAAACTCTACTGGAGAAGAATCGTCTACTAGTACTTTTACAATCGTACCTGACACTTCACTTTCGATCTCGTTAAAAAGTTTCATCGCTTCGATAACACAAAGCACATCACCTTCACCTATCGTTTTTCCTACTTCTACAAACATAGGCTTGTCTGGAGACGGTTTTCTATAGAAGGTTCCGATTATAGGAGACTTAATAGTTATGTATTTTGAATTATCTTCTGCTGGGGCCGCTGGTGCTGCAGGTGCTGCTACCTCTGCAACTGGTGCTGCCGGAGCCGCTGGTGCTGCAGGAGCCATTTGCATTGCTGGCATTTGCTGTAAGAAAGTAGTTGGTGCTTTCTCATCGTCTGCACCAGTTCTGATAGTGATTTTTACGTCATCCATCTCAAGTTTTACTTCGCTAGCGCCTGACTTTGCAACAAATTTAATCAGATTTTGAATTTCTTTTAAATCCATAAGTGTTTGAATTTAGTCTGTTTAGGTTTAATTAGAGTTATATGCCCATTTGAGGTAGATCGAACCCCAAGTGAATCCACCACCAAAAGCGGCAAATATGATATTATCTCCTTTTTTTAGTTTATTCTCATAGTCGCTCATCAACAGTGGTAAAGTGGCTGATGTGGTGTTACCATATTTATGAATATTAATGAGGACTTTATCCTCATCTAGCTCCATCCTTTTGGCAGTAGCGTCTATAATTCGTTTGTTAGCTTGATGTGCGATTAAAAAGTTAACGTCATCACCTGTAAGGTTATTACGTTTCATAATTTTATCACTTACATCTGCCATATTTGAAACAGCAAATTTAAATACGGTTTTTCCATCTTGAAAAACGGTATGCTGCTTATTATCTAAAGTTTCTTGTGAAGTGGGTAGTATACTCCCTCCTGCATCTATCTTAAGGTATTCTCTTCCTATTCCGTCAGATCTAAGATACTCATCTTGGAGTCCCATTCCTTCTTCATTAGGTTCAAATAGTACTGCACCACCACCATCTCCAAAGATGATGCACGTGGCTCTATCTGTGTAATCTATAATAGATGACATTTTATCTGCGCCTATGAGCAGTACTTTTTTATACCTACCAGACTCAATATAACTAGCTGCTGTAGACATCCCGTAAAGGAAGCTAGAGCAAGCAGCTGTGAGATCAAATGCAAATGCATTAGTCGCACCTATTTGAGAGGCTGTATATACTGCGGTTGAGGCTACTGGCATATCTGGTGTAGCAGTGGCTACGATTACCATATCTAACTCTTTGGGATCGAGTTGCTTTTTTTCAAGAAGATCTTGTGCTGCTTTGATGGCAAGAAACGAGGTTCCTTTGCCTTCTTCTTTAAGAATTCTACGTTCTTTAATACCTGTACGAGTGGTAATCCACTCATCATTGGTATCAACCATAGTTGCTAAAATATCGTTAGTCAACACATAGTCTGGAACATAAGCTCCTACAGCTGTAATTGCCGCTGAGATTTTACTCATTTGTTTCAGTTAGATTTTTCGTTTTTATTCAGTTAAGAACAAAACGATGAGAAAAATACTAAAAATTGATCAAAAATGGCCTACAATTAACTTTTTTTGACAATCCTACGCATAAAAAAAACTCTCACAATGTGAGAGTTCTATGTCTAGAAAATAGATGCTTATGCCTCTACTTCTTCAGTCTTATCAATAACTACCTGACCTCTATAGTATAATTTACCTTCAAACCAGTGTGCTCTGTGGTAAAGGTGCGCTTCTCCTGTTGTAGGGTCTACAGCTATTTGAGGTATAGCAGCTTTGTAATGCGTTCTTCTTTTATCTCTTCTTGTTTTTGAGATTTTTCTTTTAGGATGTGCCATTACGTACTCTTATTTATCTGTTAATAGTTTTTTTAACGAATCCCATCTAGGATCTGTCTCTTCTTTCTCTTCTTTTGCTCTTTGGTCTGGAATACTTAATTCTTCCAGCTTTTCTAAAATATCTGACTTTAATGTTCCATCTGCTATACCAGGGTGAACCCTTTTATTAGGCATAGACAGCACAATAAGTTCATAAATATACTGAGCGACATTTACTTCATACTCTCCAAATGGGAGTATAAGAACATCTTCAATATCATCATTAAACTCTTGACCAAACTTAACTACAAGCTCATAGCTTCCACTTACAGGCTGATTATAAGGCTCATTTGTCACATCACAATTTACATTGATTGTTCCTGAGATATTAAAATCAAACTCCATAAAGGTAGACTTCTTTGTTAAGAGAAGTGTAGCCTCAACGCTTGCATCGTTAAAGTCATCATAGTTAAAAAGATCAAAGAACGATTTTGTAATCGTGTACTCAAACGTATGCTCTCCTTCTTTTAAACCTACGTACTGTATAGTGTATAGTTTTAATTCTTTCATCACATCATCCGTTTGGAGCGTGCAAAGATACATAATTTTTTAAATCACAATAGCTAAGAATTAAAAAAATTAATCTAACAGCTATATGATTAATGCATTGCACAACTATATTACACTTACTTTCTTGCTGGGCCTCTACCTGCACGCTCTCTTCCTGCGCGTTTTGGCGACACCTTGAGTATATCTTTTGTTATCTCTTGGTATTCTTTTCTTTTATTATAAATATTAATAGCCGCATACACAGCTTCTCTAAAAGAACCAGGATCTGCTTCACCCTTACCAGCTATCTCATAAGCCGTACCGTGATCTGGAGATGTTCTCACCTTATCTAGCCCAGCTGTATAATTAACACCTTTACCAAATGATAAGGTTTTAAATGGTATCAAACCTTGATCGTGATATGCAGCAAGAATAGCATCAAAATTTTTATAGTTACCAGAACCAAAAAAACTATCTGCCGCATAAGGACCATAAACAAGCTGTCCTGTAGCTCTCATTTTTTCTAAGGTAGGGATAAGCACTTTATCATCATCATCACCTATTACACCATTATCCCCCACGTGAGGGTTAATACCTAGCAATGCTATTTTAGGCCTATCTACCCCAAAATCTTGTTGCAGGCATTTATATAGTGTATTTACTTTCTTTTTTATTACATCTGGTGTGATATTACTTGCCACATCTTTTACAGCTACGTGATCTGTAAGAAGCCCCACTTTTAATGTATCTGTCACCATAAGCATCATAGCATCACCAGTAAGCTCCTCAGCAAGATAATCTGTATGACCAGGAAAAGCAAAATCTTCTTTCTGGATATTTGCTTTGTTTATAGGTGCCGTCACCAGCACATCTATATCTCCATCTTTAAGCGCCTTTGTTGCTGCTGTAAATGACTTGAGTGCATAATCACCCGCAATATCTGTAGCCTCTCCCCAAGATATACTTACAGGCTCTTTCCACAGGTTAAAGACATTAATCTTATTATCTAACACTTTCGCGAAAGCGTCTATCCCATAAAACTCTGCTTGAAGCCCCAGTTCTTTCTTTATATATGAAAGCGTCTTTGCCGAAGCAAAAATTACAGGCGTACAAAAATCTAACATCATTGCCTCAGAAAACGTCTTGATTACAATCTCTGCGCCTATACCATTTAAATCTCCTATAGAAATCCCTACACGTACTTTTTGCTGTTTATTCATTTGATGCCTTTCGGGTTTTGTATTTTTGTAACACAAAAGTAACCAAATAAAAACCATTTATGTTTACAGGTATTATTGAAGATCTCGCCTCTATTGTATCAATCACTAAGGATCAAGAAAATATACACTACAAAGTAAAAAGTGCAATCACAAATGAGCTCAAAATAGACCAAAGTGTAGCACATAACGGCGTATGTCTTACAGTAGTAAGTATAGATGGAGACACTTATACGGTCACAGCCATACAAGAAACGCTAGATAAAACAAACCTCAACGATCTCGCTGTAAACGATATTGTAAACCTAGAGCGCGCGATGAAACTAGGCGCAAGACTAGACGGTCATATTGTACAAGGTCACGTAGACCAAGTAGGAACCTGCACAGCTATAAGTGAAGAAGATGGAAGCTGGAGATTCACCTTTACCTACGACACCTCACTAGGAAATGTCACGATAGAAAAAGGTTCTATTACTGTAAATGGCACTAGCCTCACTGTTGTAGACTCAAAAGAAGGAGCTTTTAGTGTAGCAATTATACCATATACTTACGAGCATACAGGCTTTAAAAACTTTAAAGTAGGTACGCGTGTCAACCTTGAGTTTGATGTTATAGGCAAGTATGTAAAAAGACTTACTGAGGGCTACTAGCCTTTTTCATTTTAATTTTATACATATAATACGCACCTAGTAGCAGACCTCCTATAAGTAATAACGGGAGGTGATCATCTATGGGCGCAATAAGCCCAGGTAGAGGGGTTCTACCTGGCGGAGGCGGTGCTTCTTTACCAGCAAACGCACTTATCCCCATTAATAAAAGGGGGGCTGTTGTAATGAAATTTCTGAGTTTGGGGCTCATAATAATTCAAATATAAAATGTTTTAAACTAGTTAAATTAATACTAATTTAATGAGGGTTAAGTAGGTTGTAATTGTGTATTACATCGGCAATAATACGTATTTTATCGATAAAATGAGTAATTACGTTAAAAAAAGTATAAATATTTAGAATTTTTTACCTCCTACAATATCAAAACCAACATAAATTTTAGTTAAAAAATTTTACAAAACACTGCAAATCAGTTAAATAAACCATAATATCTTAAATACTTAAGACAGATAATACATTTTAAGATATTTGAATAAAAATTGAGAATTTGTGCTTTTCGTCGGGTATACACATACTTTAATCTAGATAAATTACCAAAAAACACGTTTTACAGAGATTAGAACATCTCTCATTATAAAGCATAAAAAAACCTCACAAACTTATGTTTGCGAGGTTTACTAAGTGGTCCCACTTGGGCTCGAACCAAGGACCCTCTGATTATGAGTCAGATGCTCTAACCAACTGAGCTATGGGACCGTTGTTTTCTATGTTTTCTAATCTAATAGAAGTTGAAAACGGGTGCAAATTTATAATAAATCTTTACCCTAACAAAGCTTTTCTTTGCTAATTATTAATTTCTTGACATAACTCTATAAGAACACCACCCGCTGTTTTAGGATGCACAAACGCAACTAGCTTATTATCTGCACCTTTCTTAGGCTTTTCGTTAAGAATAATAAACCCTTCTTTTTTTAATCTTTCCATCTCCTCTACAATATTTTCTACCGCAAAGGCTATGTGATGTATTCCTTCTCCCTTTTTTTCTATAAACTTAGCGATTGCACTATCATCGTTTGTCGCCTCTAGAAGCTCTATTTTATTAGGACCTGTTTTAAAAAAAGATGTACGCACCCCTTCAGAGGCAACTTCCTCAATCTTATAATGTGGTACGCCCAGTAGTTTTTCATAAAGCGAGTTGCCCGCCTCAAGATTTTTAACAGCTATACCTATGTGTTCTATCTTATTCATATCTTATTTTCTGAACTATAAATGTTTGAATTACGCTTTCGCGAAAGCGTAAAAACCATAATACAACGTTAAATACCGCATATCAAGGCTTGACAAAAGTAATACATATCAAAAAAACGTATTTTTGCAGTCTATGGAATCAAACAGACAGAAAAAAGTAGCAGGTGTTCTTCAAAAAGATCTTGCAGAAGTGCTTCAAAACGCACTTAGAGACAGCGGTCAAGGAGGCATTATTGTGTCTGTAACTAAGGTTAAGGTACCTACAGACTTATCTATTGCAAAAGTATACTTGAGCATCTTTCCTAATGATAAGGCTACTGAGATACTTAAAGAGGTAAATCAAGTAAAACCTATCATACGTCATAACATATCACAGCGCACACGTCACCAACTGCGACGTATGCCAGAACTTCAATTCTATATAGATGACACGCTAGAGTACCTAGATGGTATAGAGCGCTCTCTTAAAGGTGGTGACAACCCACTAGAAGATCCAAGTTTACTCGCTCGTAGAAAGAAAATATAAATGCAGTTTGCCCGCTATATAGCGCAACGTTACCTTGTATCAAAAAGTGGTACAAATGCTGTAAACATAATTACCTACATATCTATAGGGAGTATCATTTTAGGCACGATGGTTCTTTTTATTGTGCTCTCTGCTTTTTCTGGGCTTAAGGAGTTTAATCTCTCTATTACGTCTATTATAGACCCAGACATTAAAGTACTACCCACTACTGGCAAAACAATCACCCTCACTCCTACTCAAGAAAAGGAGCTCGCCTCATTTACAGAGATACAAGCATACTCAAAAGTAATAGAAGAACGTGCATACCTCGAGCACGAGGGTAAAACCTCACTGGGCTTTATAAAAGGAGTAGATGAAAATTACCTCAACGTTACTCAAATAGATAGCACCATCTTTGCTGGAAACTGGCCTACTCTAGGTGAGCCAGCAGTAGCTATGGGCTATCTTGTAAGAAGAAGGCTCTCTGTTAACCTCACAGACTATAGCAGCCTGCTCTCTATAATGACACCAAAACCTGGTACGGGACAAATCACAGACCCTACACAAGCTTTTAACTCATCAAAGGCAGTGGTGAGTGGAGTTTTTCAAGCCGGCGAGACACTTGACAATGATCATATTTTTGCAAATATTGACTTTGTAGGCGCACTACTGGGTTACCCAGAAGATAAGATAAGTACACTTGAGATTAAATTATCTCCAGAAACAGACGAAGACCGCTTACGCGAAAAGATAAGCTCGTTACTCAATAACAACGTGATCATAAAAAACAGAATCGAGCTTAATGATGCCCTCTACAAGATGCTCAATACTGAAAACCTCGCACTCTATTTTATATGTACGCTCGTACTCATAATAGCTCTTTTTAGTTTTATAGGGAGTCTTATTATGATTATAGTAGATAAGCGCAAGCACATTAAAACACTAAGCGATCTAGGCGCATCTCTAGCATCTATACGTATGATTATATTTACGCAAGGCGCACTGATGATTCTTCTAGGTGGCGCTGTAGGGATTATACTTGGTGCAATTCTAATTTTAATACAGCAGCAGTTTGGCTTTATACCAATTACAGAGAGTTTACCCTACCCAGTAAAATTTGAACTAGTAAATATCGTAATCGTATATGCAACAATAGTGATACTAGGCTTTTTAAGCGCTAGACTTGCAGCCTCAAGAGTAAATAAGAAATTTATAAGCTCAAACTAGACAAACTCGTAACCTGCAAACTTCTCTTCAATAAGGTTTAATGCAGCAAAGACATCCTCACTTTTATCTGAAGTTACTAGCTTCATACGGTATTCCTTAAAATGTGGAATCCCTCTAAAGTAGTTTGTATAATGCCTTCTTGTTTCAAACACGCCAAGTATCTCTCCTTTCCAGGCTATAGACATCTCTAGGTGACGTCGTGCAGCTTCAACGCGCTCTACTAGGGTAGGTGGCTTTTTATGCTCTCCTGTTTTCATAAAGTGCTTTACTTCATTAAAAAACCACGGGTAGCCTATACTTGCACGACCTATCATCGCTCCATCAAGACCATACTCATCGCGCATCTCCACAGCACGCTCTGGAGAGTTTACATCTCCGTTGCCAAACACTGGGATGTGCATTCTTTGATTATTCTTTACTGCAGCAATAGGTTTCCAGTCTGCATCACCTTTATACATTTGTGCACGTGTACGACCGTGTATAGATATTGCAGCACAACCTACATCTTGTAAACGCTCTGCAACCTCAACAATCTTTATACTGTCGTGATCCCAACCTAAGCGGGTTTTTACAGTAACAGGCAGCTTGGTATGCTCTACCATAGACTTGGTTAACTTAACCATAAGGTCTATATCTTTTAAAATACCAGCACCAGCTCCTTTTGACACAACTTTCTTGACTGGACAACCAAAATTAATATCAATAATATCTGGCCCACTCGCTTCTACAATCTCAACACTGCGCAACATAGACTCCTCTACTGCTCCAAAAATCTGAATACCTACAGGACGTTCTTTTTCATAAATATCCAGTTTCATCACACTCTTTGCAGCGTCACGTATCAACCCTTCACTAGATATAAACTCTGTATATACAACATCTGCCCCCTGTTCTTTACATAACGCTCTAAATGGTGGATCACTTACATCCTCCATTGGTGCTAGTAATAGCGGAAAATCTCCTACATCTATATCTCCTATTTTTGCCATACTTAATTTCCTTGCCTTATTCCCTTAATACGTATCACGCACAAAAGAACTCAAATAATTTAATCTGGCACAAAGGTAACTTCTTTTTAGTGTTTATACCTACTCGTTATAAAATGCTTGTCTCGTAGGTCTGTCATAGGTTTTTCATAAAGACGATACCACAACCCTGATATTATAAATAAAAGTATAAAGTATATCGCTGCATAACCCACTCTCTCATTAAAACTTAACAACTCTATAGGCCAAACCCATCGCATACCCTGCAACAATAACCCATAATGCAAGAGGTAAACCGCATATGAGGTTATACTCACATAACGTATGGGCACAGCTATAAATCTAGGCGCTTGTTGCCAAGAAGAAAGTACTGGCAAGGTAAGAGCGATAGCAATCGAAGTAAGAGGCAAATAAATCACGTCCCAAATAAATGATGCAGCCACGGGATCTAAACTGTATTTTCCTAAAACAAACTGAAACCCAAAAAACAATATTACCCCTAAAGCAAATAATAACTGTTTGTGCTTAAGCCAGTGTTTTGGGTATTTATGAGATAGATATGCTGCCAGCACACCATAATAAATCGCATCTATTCGGTAGATGACTACTGCCTTTAGATTTATGTTCCACTGTTGTGCATCAAGTGTTGGTGTGGTAAAATGGTAGAGTAATTTAGTTATAAGAAACACGATTATGACTGCTACTGTGCTGCGCAGGAATAAGGTTTCTTTTTTTGCTTTCGCGAAAGCGTAAACCACAACATATAATAACAATGGCCCTATAATATATGCCACCTCCTCTACTGGCAAGCTCCACGACTCTGTAAAAAACACCTCCATCCCTGAAGAGAAATTCTGAAGGAAAAGAAAGTAGTAAGGTATATTTTCTGGAAGCTGTCTACCTATCGCAATAACTAGCAAAATATTGAGAACTAAAGCGAGGTAATAACTAGGCAACGTACGGAACCACCTGCGTATTAAAAAATACTTAACATCGCTCATCCCAAAATCTTCTTTTACAAATAGCCTAAGCAATATAGACCCTATTAAATAGCCGCTCAGCACAAAAAAGATCTCTACACCCATCACTCCCCCTAATTGTAGTAGCGGGATGACACCTCCATATTGCTCGGGAAAAATATATAAAATGTGAGATCCTAAAACGGCAAGAATCGCGATTGCTCGCATTAAGTCAAGCCCAAAAACACGCTGCTTAGATGAAGGGCTACTACTCAAAAGATGATTATTCTTTAAGTCGTTCTAACTCATCAATCTCAAGAGCTCTATTATTATCTTGCAATTTGAAATTACCAAACTTATAGGTAAAGCCTACTTGCAAGTTTTGTGTCTCTGGAACAGCGAAATAAGCATTGTCTTGGTTAAGATATTGAGAGGTAAGCAAAGCATTTGCCTCCCCTAGTATGTCATTTACAGTTACTTTAAGTATCGCTCTGTTTTTCCAAAACTTCTTTTGTACACCGGCATTTAATGTAATCACCCGGTCTTGAATATAGCTTGCAGCTAGAAATTTAGAAATATACTCTGCGCTCACCTCTGCTGTCCAACTTCTATCTTTACTAAGTGTGAGGTAATTACCAATGTATGCATACACTCCATCTACCTTATTATCTTGAGCAACATTGCCACTCTCTTGCGCAAGGAAAGTAACCTCCTCGTGAAAGGCACTTAGGTAAGTGTATAAATAATACCAGTTTGAAACACTTCTACCGTGTGTGAAGTCGAGACCCCAAGATTTACTACCTAATGCATTTTGATTTGAGGTACGCAATACTTGTGCATCGTTATTTTGAAAAGGAAGCCTTAATATCTCATTTCCATTATCACGATAATAGAGATCAAAAGAGTAAGCACTTTTTAAGGTATAATTAAAATTAAATCGATGACTAAAAGCTGGAGTTAACTGTGCATTACCTTGATCAAAATTATTTTCATTTAAGAAGTAGGCAAATGGGTTTAAATCTTGATACCTAGGCCTATCTACTCTTCTTGAGTAGTCCAAGCTAAAACTATGATTCTCAACAGGAGCATACTGCACATATGCAGTTGGAAAAAATTCTAGATAATCCAAATCGTTAATCTCGTTAAGCGCAAGCGAAGTTCCCTTTGAGTTAGTTTGCTCTGCGCGCAACCCAGCTTTTAAACTCCATTTATCCCAATCTTTTGCCACAGAAACATAACCCGCAACAATATCTTCATCATATAGAAAATCATCATCTTGTGCTTCTTGCAAGCCTGACGCACCACTATCTACAATAGTTGGAAATTTAATCACAGATCTAGAATCTATAATAGACGTTCTTGCACCCAGTTCTAAAGCAACAGTCCCTAAAGTCGTTGCATAGTCTATTTGCCCTGTATAAATCTCAATATCTTGAAAAGAGTCACTCGTAAAACGCACATTTCTAAACTGCTCTCCAGTAGCATCTATATATCGAGAATTTAAAGATTGATCACGCTTTCGCGAAAAATTAGTATGATGCACATTCATACTCAATGATCCATTGTTAAGCGTCTTGGTATACTTTGCATCTAGCGCAATATTAGTGCGCTCTCCATTTAATCCGCTAGAGGTTCTAATCGTGTACGGATCTTCTATAGATGAAGTAACATCTGTTATAGATCTTGAGTAATCATAAATACCTGGTGAATATAAACCCACAGCCGAAAAACTTAACTGCGAAGTCTCATTAAGCTTATAATCCATAATAAGATTTGCGTTATGAGCATTTGACCAGTTTTTACGTTCAAAATCTTGAAGCCAGTTTATACGTTCATCTGCAGTTCTATAGTTTATAAAATTGTCACTCATAAAAGAGGACTTCTGCGGGTTGAAACTATAATTAAAAAATAGATTCAATTTCTCATTTTTATAGTACTGTGACGTCCCAAAAGAATGTTTTGGAAAAATGCCGTAAGTTCCTCTAGCAAAAACAGTTCCTTTATAGCCTAAAGACACTACCTTTGAAGTAATAATATTAAGTACGGGACCTCCTTCTGCCTCATATCTAGCTGGTGGATTTGCAATTACCTCTACAGATTGTATAGCATCACCAGAGAGACTACTTAAAAGATCTTGAATTTCTTCTGCGCTCAATTGCACTCTCTTATCATTGAGATACACAGTAACTCCTTCATTTCTAATTGTAATCTCTTCTTGATTTACAACTACTCCCGGAGTTCTTTTTAAAATATCCATCGTATTACCTGATGATAGTATGGTATTTTCCACATTAAAAACAAGTCTATCTGCTTTGCGTACAACAGTTGGTTTTTTTGAAGTAAGCACAACTTCATCTAGACTTTCTTGACTTGCGTTAAGCACTATGGGTCTTAAAGTTGTGTCTTTCTCTAGTAGTATACTTTCAATTTTTTGGTCGTCATAACCTACAAAACTAACTGTAAGGTGGTATGTGCCTGTATTGAGATTTTCTAGACTAAAGGAACCGTCCTCTTCTGTGATAGTACCTTTTACCAGCTTTTGCTCCTCGTCAAGTAGTACAACATTTGCAAAGGCAATGGGGCTGTTTTGAGAAGTGTTTACAACTCCTTGTATACGTATGTTTTGGGCGATGATTGATGAGATGCAAAAAAACATCAACAGTATGATAACAGGTCGGATAATGCTAATTTTTAGAGCTTTAAAAGTAACACCTCTTTCAAAAACATTTCACATAATTTTAAGAATTTTCGACCAAATACACAAAATCTATTTTACTGAGAAATAAATAGCTCTTAATAGCCGTATATTTGCACCCTATTTGCTATGACTATGAAGAATATTAGAAATTTTTGCATTATTGCGCACATTGACCACGGTAAGAGTACACTAGCAGACCGTCTCCTTGATGAGACCGCTACAGTTACAAAACGTGAAGCTCAGGCGCAATTACTAGATAGTATGGATTTGGAACGTGAGCGCGGTATTACCATTAAGTCCCACGCTATCCAGATGGAGTATAAATACAAAGGCGAAGATTACATTCTAAATCTCATAGATACACCCGGTCACGTAGATTTCTCATATGAAGTATCGCGTAGTATAGCCGCTTGTGAAGGAGCGCTTCTAGTAGTAGATGCAGCACAAAGTATACAGGCACAAACTATCTCAAACCTTTATCTAGCACTAGAGAATGATCTAGAGATCATACCGGTACTTAATAAAGTTGATTTACCTAGTGCAAATCCAGAAGAGGTAACAGATGATATTGTAGACCTACTAGGTTGTGATGCAGAAGAAGTAATTCCAGCATCTGCAAAAACAGGTATAGGTATTGAAGAAATTCTTGCCGCAGTAATAGAGCGCATACCTGCTCCAAAGGGGAATCCAGATGAGCCACTACAAGCGCTTATTTTTGATAGTGTTTACAACCCTTTTAGAGGAGTAGAAACATACTTTAGAGTAATAAATGGCTCTATTAGAAAAAACCAACAAATAAAATTTGTCGCTACTGGAAACACGTATGGTGCAGATGAGGTAGGAACATTAAAACTCACACAAGCACCTAAGCAAGAAATAAAAGCGGGTGACGTAGGATACCTTATCACAGGTATAAAAGATGCCCGTGAGGTAAAAGTAGGTGATACTATTACAGACGCAAAGAACCCTACACAAAACGCCATTGCAGGTTTTGAAGACGTAAAGCCTATGGTATTTGCAGGTATTTATCCTGTAGACACGGAGGACTATGAGGAGCTACGCAACTCAATGGAAAAACTACAGCTTAATGATGCCTCTCTAGTATTTGAGCCAGAAAGTTCGGCGGCATTAGGTTTTGGATTTAGATGTGGATTCTTAGGGATGTTACACCTCGAGATTATACAAGAAAGATTAGAACGTGAGTTTGATATGACTGTTATCACAACAGTACCTAACGTATCTTATCACGCGTTTACAAATAAACATCCAGATGATATTATTTTAGTAAATAATCCATCAGACCTTCCAGATCCATCTAGTATGAATCGTGTTGAAGAGCCTTTTATTAAAGCAACCATTATTACAAAGTCTGACTTTGTAGGACCTGTAATGTCATTATGTATAGAAAAAAGAGGTCAAATAGCTAGCCAGACATACTTAACAACAGAGCGTGTTGAGCTTACTTTTGATATGCCACTTGCAGAGATTGTTTTTGATTTTTATGATCGTCTTAAAACAGTTTCAAAGGGATATGCGAGTTTTGACTACTCTCCTATAGGTATGAGGGCTTCAAAACTGGTTAAGGTAGATGTACTTCTTAACGGGCAGCCGGTAGATGCACTATCTGCACTCTTACACCAAGACAATGCTTATGATATAGGTAAGCGTATGTGTGAGAAATTAAGAGAACTTATCCCACGCCAGCAGTTTGATATTCCTATACAGGCTGCGATAGGTGCAAAAATCATCTCTCGTGAGACGGTAAAAGCACTACGTAAAGATGTAACGGCTAAGTGTTATGGTGGTGATATTTCGCGAAAGCGTAAACTTCTAGAAAAACAGAAAAAAGGTAAGAAACGTATGCGTGCTGTGGGTAATGTAGAGATACCACAAGAAGCGTTTATGGCGGTTCTTAAACTTAACGATTAAGCATATATAAAGTATAAAAAAGCTGCAAATATGATATTTGCAGCTTTTTTACTTTTACAGCAACTCGTTTGTAAAAATGGCTTTGGCCTCTATGGGTTTTGTCTCAAGACCTTTGTCATATAACCACTCTAAAAAAGTGGTTATAACTCCCTGATCCATTTTACCCCAAGAATCTCCAGTGCCAAATGCTTTTAAAGACATCTGTAATGACTTTTTAAGATCTATCTCTTTATCCTTTTCGGGCACAAGTGTAGCGAGTATAGCAACAGCCTCCTCAGGTTGCTCCTTACAATATAGATAGCCTCGAGCAGTAGCTTTAAGGAAGGCCTGGTAAGCTTCCTTACGTGCCACTATTTTATTTTCATCTGCAACTATTACTGGTGAGTATGAGTATGGCACCTTGTAATCTGCCATTTTAAAATAGGTGAAGTCATCACCCCTCTCTTGCACCTGCACGCCTTCCCAATTTAAAAACACCCAGGTAGCATCATAAGTTCCTGCAATGAGCGCATCCCAAATACCCAGCTTATCTGGATACTCGAGTTCTAGCACTCCCTCACCACCATCATTACGTATCATTTGTTTTACGATCTCATCTTCATATCGTGCTTTGTAAGATGCATAAGTTTTATGATCTAAAGAACTAGGAGATGCGATACCACTATCACGTTTAACCACAATAGCACTAGCATCTTCTTGCAAGATAGCAGCAACCGCTTTAAGCGGAAAAGGGCTTGCCTTTGTACGGTAGCTAAACAAGCTCTCCGTAGGGCACAATGCCATATCTACTAGACCGAGCTCTACCTTCTTTGCTGGGGTGAGTTCATAATTATCTGCAGCGGGATTTTCTATAGCCACTTCAAGTCCTTCTTCTTTGTAAAAGCCCTGTGCTTGCGCCACAAAAAACCCTATATGATTTATATTAGGCGTCCAATCTAGTGCTATTTTAATATGATTTGATTTCATTTTTTGATGAGTTTGATGAGTTGTTTTATAGTCTGTTGATTTGTATGTTTTTCTTTCTTTATGCGTTGTTGATGTGAAGAGTTTTCTATTGCGCTTTCGCGAAAGCTGCCGTGCACTTCTTTAAAACCAGCATCTAAAAATTTTTCAACATTTGTAATTGAAACTCCGCCTCCTGGCAGAATAACAATGCGCTCCTTAGCTTGCTCGCGTAATGATTTCAAAACATCAAACCCCTCAATAACATCTGGTTTTTGACCCGAAGTAAGAATGCGATCTACGCCTAGCTCTATAAGCTCCTCTAGACCTTTTACAGGATCAAGCACTTGATCAAACGCACGATGAAAAGTGAAAGACATTCCCTCACTAGCCTTTACAAGCTGTGATGTTCTTTTAATGTCTATTGTATGATCACTGAGCAGCACGCCAGAAACAATACCTTGCACACCCATAGACTTTGCAAAAGCAATATCACGCAGCATCGTTTTAAACTCGCTATTTGAGTATATAAAATTACCAGCGCGTGGTCGTATAAGCACAAAAGATGTTATTGATAGTTCTTGCATCACCTTCTCAATAAGTGAGTGACTAGGTGTTACACCTCCTATGTTAAGCTGCTCGCATAACTCAATACGATGTGCACCTCCATCTTGCGCCGCTAGAGCACTCTCAAATGAATTTGCACAGACCTCAATTTTCATATACTAAAGGTACTAAACCTAAAACCACTGTCAAATTTTGCGAGAGCTATCTCGTATAGCTTTAGGGCTTTTATTATCTTAGACACAAACCAATCCTTGCAAATGCGTCACCTACTTACCTTATTAATTGCAGCAATATTTATTACCTCGTGTAAACACGTTACTGAGACCACTCCTGCACAAAAGGACCAAGCGCTTATAAATTATGTAAATCCATTTATAGGCACAGGTGGTCACGGGCATACATACCCTGGTGCGACAATGCCCTTTGGAATGATGCAATTAAGTCCAGATACAAGACTAGACGGCTGGGATGGCTGCTCCGGTTATCACTATGATGATGAGTACATCTATGGTTTTAGCCATACACACTTAAGCGGGACCGGCGTTTCAGACTACGGTGATATTTTACTTATGCCGTCTAACACCATACTTTTTAATAACGGCGCAAATGGTAAAAAAGGATATCGTGATCACTTCTCTCACGATAATGAAATTGCCCAACCGGGATATTATAAAGTACACCTAGATAGTACTAATATAGACGTGGAGCTTACGGTTTCTCAACGTAGTGGTATTCATAAATACGCTTTCGCGAAAGCGGACTCCCTCAACAACTACCTCATCATAGATCTTGATCACAGAGACGAAGTGCTAAGCGCCTCTTGGGAAGTCATTAAAGAAAATGACGACCAGAAACTATATACGGAAATTCAAGGCCATCGTCACAGTAAGGCGTGGGCCTCAAAACAATTACTTTATTACTATCTCAAAACCTCACACCCTTTTAAATACATTAAAGACTCACAGTCTAAAAGCAACAAAGTGGCTCTTAAGTTTGAGAATCCTAGCAATGAGCCTGTGATCATAAAAATAGGAATCTCTGCAGTAGATGAGAAGGGTGCAAAACAAAACTTAGAAACTGAGATAGGTAACAAAACCTTTGAGCAAGTAAAGGCAACTGCTCAAAGTACCTGGAAAAAACAACTAGAAAAAATTATCGTTGAGACAGACAACAAAACATATAAAACTAACTTTTACACCTCGCTCTATCACACGATGCTTGCGCCTAATATTTATCAAGATATAGACGGTCGCTACCGAGGTATGGATCTAGAGATTCATCAAACTACAGATTTTGATTACTATAGTGTTTTCTCACTTTGGGATACATATCGCGCGGCACACCCGCTGTACACCATTATAGAAGAACAGCGCACAAATGATTTTATAAACACCTTTATTGCAAAATATGATGAGGGTGGCATAATGCCTATATGGGATCTTTCTGGTAATTACACAGGCTGTATGATAGGCTATCACGCCGTGCCAGTTATAGCAGATGCGTATATGAAAGGCATAAGAGACTACGATACAGATCGTGCCTTTGAGGCGATGCTACATAGCGCATCACAAGATAAACTAGGTCTAGACTCCTATAAAAAATATGGATTTATACCCACAGAAATGGAAGCAGAGTCTGTTTCAAAAACGTTAGAATATGCCTATGATGACTGGACTATAGCCATAATGGCTCAAGAAAGAGGTGACGAAGAAAGCTATAAAACGTATATCCAAAGAGCACAAAACTATAAGAATGTATATGACTCAAAATCAGGATTTATGCGAGGTAGAATGCGCAATAGCTGGTTCTCGCCATTTGACCCCTACGAGGTAAACTTTAATTACACAGAGGCAAACTCTTGGCAATACAGCTTTTATGTACCCCAAGACGTAAGTGGCTTTATAGATCTTGTGGGTGGCAAAAAAGCGATGGATAAAAAGCTAGATGCACTTTTTACAGCCCAGCAAGAAACTTCTGGAAGGCACCAGCAAGACATCACAGGCTTGATAGGACAGTATGCACACGGTAATGAGCCTAGTCATCATATGGCGTATCTCTATAACTATATTCATAAACCGTGGAAAACTCAAAAGCGTGTGCACGAGATTCTTACTACTATGTATAAAGACACTCCAGACGGTATCTCTGGTAATGAAGATTGTGGCCAGATGAGTGCTTGGTATGTACTTAGCTCGCTAGGGTTTTACCCAGTGACACCAGGAAGCAACACATATGCCATAGGCACACCTCTTTTTGACAAAGCCACGATTTATCTAGAAAATGGCAATAATTTTACCATAGAGGCCAGCAATGTATCTGACACTAATATCCATATAAAAAATGCTTCTATTAATGGTAAGGCACACCCCTACTCTTACATAAACCATAAAGATATTATGGCTGGTGGTCTTTTGCAATTTGATATGTCTAGCACTCCTGGTAGATGGGGTAAGCATCCAGCGCACAGCCCAAAAACTGCCATAACAGAACATCTCATTGTAGCTGCACCGTTTATTGCAAGTGGCAATATTACTTTTACAAAAAATACAACCGTCGCATTACAGTCTACAGATAAAGATGCAGAGATATACTTTGCTCTTAAAGAAGACGGCGAGACCTTTAAACGTTACAGAAAACCTATTACCATAACATCAGATACAGAGTTACGTACTTATGCCATTTCAAGACACGGCAAAAGTGCTACAATCGCCACCCCTTTTCATAAAATAAATAATGCTTATAAAGTGACCCTCGAGACTACTTATGCAAATGAATACAGTGCAGGTGGAGAGAATGCCTTAATAGATGGCATAAGAGGTTCAAAAGAATACAGATCTGGCACCTGGCAAGGATATAATAATCAAGATGTAATTGCTACACTAGATCTAGGAGAAGTAAAAAATATAAACGCAATTGCCACCTCATTTTTACAAGACCAACGCAGCTGGATTTTTTACCCTACTGAGGTTAGCTTTTTTACCTCTATAGATGGCACCACTTTTACACCCTACTATAGCCAAGATATAGATGCAACTATGGAAAGTGAAGAGACTTTAATTAAAACGGTAGCAGCATCTCAAGATGAGCAAGCAGCTAGATACGTAAAAGTTATAGCAAAGACGGTAGGAGATTTACCTAGCTGGCACTTAGGTCACACGTATGATGGCAAAAGCTGGATATTTATAGATGAACTTATAGTTAAGTAGTAATGACAACACCCTTAGCAACCATACACTGGCTCAAAGAGCATAGAGAAGACAAAAACCTTATACTACTAGACGCAAGTCAAGAGTATGATGAGGGCAATACTATAAAAGGAGCAGTTCATTTTGACATTAAAAATACCTTTAGCAATACTAAAAGTCCATATCCTAACACATTCCCTAGTGAAAAACAGTTTGAAGAGGAGTGTAGAAAACTTGGTATCACCAGAGATTCACAAATCGTTGTTTTTGACAGCAAAGGAATATTCACCAGCCCTAGAGTGTGGTGGATGTTTACCGTAATGGGTCATAAGACTGTAGCCGTACTTGATGGAGGTCTACCAGCCTGGAATGGAGCAGGATTTGAATCATTAGAAGTTCACCAACCTAAAGAACTTGCTACTTCCTTTAAAGCACATAAAAACGAAGCAGCCATATACCATTATGAGCAAATAGTAGATAATTGTAATTCACAAGAGTACCAGCTCATAGATGCAAGATCACAAGGGCGTTTTAATGGTACAGCTCCAGAGCCACGAGCTCACTTACAAAGCGGTCATATAAAAAACGCATTTAACCTCCCCTACACCCAAGTGTTATCTAATGGATATTATAAGCCAAAAGAGGAACTAGAAAAACTATTTCAGGACCTACATCTAGACAAACGTCCTATTATTTTTAGTTGTGGCTCTGGCATAACGGCTTGCATTATTCTACTCGCCTTTAACCTAGTTTCAGATCAAGAGTCTTACGTTTATGATGGTTCTTGGACAGAGTGGGCAGAGCGCAATAAACTTTATACCTGAGTATAAGAACACAACTTTTTAAGATGTAAGATGCACCTATTATGAATAGAAGAAAATTTATAAACCGTTCGGCGGTAGCTGGGGCGGGTATTGCTACAGGAACAAGTATACTTGGTTGTGATGATAATGTCAAAAACAGCAAGGATACTAATTCCGCTTTCGCGAAAGCGCAACAAAAACCAGCACCCATCGCTATCTGTACTTGGGGGTTTTCTGGCGCTACAGAAAAAGCTGGGGAATTACTCACCAAAGGTTCTTCTGCTCTAGATGCAATCATTGCCGGTGTTGCCGTCGAAGAAGAAAATATAGAAAACACCACAGTAGGTATAGGCGCAACTCCAGACAGAGAGGGCAATGTGACCCTAGATGCCTGTGTTATGAATCCAGAGGGTGACTGTGGCGCCGTGCTTGCCGTAGAAAATATTGTAAACGTAGCTGCCCTGGCCCGCAAAGTGATGGAAGACACGCCACACGTAATACTTGCAGGTAAAGGTGCTGAGGAGTTTGCATACCAGCAGGGATTTAAAAAAGAAAATCTACTCACAGAAGAGCGTAAAATTGCCTGGCAAGAATGGCTCAAAACTAGTGACTATAAACCAGAGATTAACATAGAAAACCACGATACTATAGGAATGCTCGCTATAGATAAAGACGGTGATATTGCTGGTGTATGCACAACCTCAGGTTTAGGCTATAAGATGAAGGGTCGCGTGGGAGATTCTCCTATTATAGGCTCTGGATTATTTATAGACAACGAGGTGGGCGGTGCCGTGGCTACAGGTATGGGTGAAGAGGTTTTAAAAACGGTAGGAAGCTTCTTGATAGTTGAGTTGATGCGCGGTGGAATGAGCCCCCAAAAAGCCTGCGAAGAAGCCATTACAAGAATTACAAAAAAGGGACCTAGATATAAAGATTTTCAAATAGCCTACATCGCCATAAATAAATCTGGTGAGGTAGGAAGCCACTGTATACATAAAGGTTTTACAATGATGAAATATCAAAATGGTGAGAATAAAAATATAACTTCTAGCTACTACAATAGTGACAAAAGCTGAATCTACAACCAAAATTATCTTAATAAATAGACGTGAAGCATATTTTTGACGACCAACTACTCATTTAAAGATTTATGGATTTTTAACAATGTAGTCACTATAAAAATCTACTATCTTTAACCCTTGAAATTCAACTATATAATTAACATTCTTGTTAATCCTTTTAAAAAGGAACAATAAACAAATCAAAGAATTGTTATATATTTGTATATGCCTTAGGGCGAAAAATATTTAAGACTGTTGTAATTGACTTTTAATAATCAATTATGATTTGGGGTGAAAGCCAAGCATTTTTGCTTGGCTTTCTTTATTCCCAAATGTTAGGTTTTTTCTACTTCGTTTTAATGACGCTAGTTCATTGTATTTAAAAATGATTTTTTTCTTAGCCTCGTATAATTTATTAACAGTGCCCGCTATTCCGGATGCATCTTCTTACATTTGAGTTTATCGCACTACGCTTTCGCGAAAGCGTAATAAAACCCATCTCAAGTGACTAATACTGCCGAAAATACTCAAAAACGACTTTTTTTACTAGATGCATACGCATTGATTTTTAGAGGATATTATGCTCTTATTAAAAACCCGCGTATCACAAGTTCTGGTATGGATGTGAGTGCTATAATGGGATTTACAAATAGCCTCTTTGATGTTATAAAACGAGAGCGACCAGACCACCTAGCTGTTGCTTTTGACAAGGGCGGAAGCTCTGCTCGTGTTGAAGCTTATGCAGATTATAAGGCAAATCGTGACGAAACTCCAGAAGCGATACGCATAGCGGTACCTCATATACAAGAAATACTTAAGGCTATGCACATTCCCATTATTGAGCGTGAAGGTGTAGAGGCAGATGACCTAATAGGCACCCTTGCAAAACAGGCCGAAAAGGAAGACTTTAAAGTCTTTATGGTTACACCAGATAAGGATTATGCACAGCTAGTCTCAGAAAACATATTTATGTACAAGCCCGCTCGTATGGGTAATGGTATTGAGATATGGGGAATCCCAGAGGTGCAAAAGCGTTTTGAAGTAGAGCGTCCAGAGCAAGTTATAGATTACCTAGGGATGATGGGGGATGCGTCAGACAACATACCGGGACTTCCAGGTGTAGGTGATAAAACGGCAAAGAAATTTATAGCAGCATACGGCTCTATGGAAGGGCTTCTTGAAAATACAGATAAGCTCAAGGGCAAGATGAAAGAAAAGGTTATTGCAAATGCAGAGCTAGGACTTCTTTCTAAACAACTAGCAACTATAATGCTAGATTGTGATGTACAGTTTGACGCAAAAGATTATGAACTCTCAGAGCCAGATGCAGAGGCGGTCACAAAGAAGTTTGACGAGCTGGAGTTTAGACGTATGAAAGATCAGTTTGTAAAAATCTTTTCTGGTGAGGCAGAGCAAGGCACGCAGGTATCTTCTACCCCATCTGCAAAGAAGCAAGCAGCTACTGCGGCAGGTGCTGGACAGTTTTCACTTTTTGGTGGAGATGGTGGCGCTACCGCAGCAACAGTTGCAGATGCCTCTACACGTAAGACTATAAACGATACACAGCACTTTTACCAGACAATAGATAGCCCGCTTGCGCGAAAACTATTTATACAAAACCTACTCAAACAAACTTCTGTGTGTTTTGACACAGAAACTACAGGGCTCGACCCACTTGTGGCAGATCTTGTAGGAGTCGCTTTTTCTTGGGAAGCCGGTAAGGGATATTACATACCGTTTCCAGAAAGTAAAGATGAAGCACAAGCACTTATAGAAGAATTAAGGTCATTTTTTGAGCATACGGGGATTGAAAAAATAGGTCAAAACCTCAAATACGACATTAAGGTCCTTGCAAAGTATGATGTAAAAGTTAAGGGTAAACTTTTTGACACAATGCTTGCACACTATCTCATTAACCCAGATATGCGTCATAATATGGACGTACTGGCAGAGACCTACCTTAACTACACACCTGTATCTATCACAGAGCTGATAGGAAAAAAGGGGAAAAACCAAAAGTCTATGCGCGACGTGCCACTAGACCAGCAAACGGAGTATGCCGTAGAAGATGCAGATATTACCTTGCAGCTCAAACAGCACTTTGAAAAAGAACTTGATGAAGCGGGCACGCGTAAACTATTTGATGACATTGAGATCCCACTACTTAGAGTACTTGCGGCAATGGAGGTAGAAGGAATCAACCTAGACGTAAACTTCTTAGAAAGCTTATCTGGTGATCTTAATGCAGATATAGAACGTCTTACTTCTGAGATTTATGAAGAAGCTGGAGAAGAGTTTAAAATATCTTCACCTAAGCAACTAGGCGAAATTCTTTTTGACAAAATGAAGCTTGTAGACAAGCCTAAAAAGACAAAAACAGGACAATACTCAACCGCAGAAGATGTACTATCATACCTTGCAAAAGATCACGATATCATCCAGAAAGTACTAGACTACCGCGGGCTATCTAAGTTAAAGTCTACATATGTAGATGCATTGCCAGAGCAAGTTGCTCAAGATGGTCGTGTACATACAGACTATATGCAAACCGTAGCAGCGACGGGAAGGTTAAGTTCTAACAATCCTAACCTACAAAACATCCCTATACGCACAGAACGCGGCCGCCAGGTACGTAAAGCATTTGTCCCTAGAGATGAAAACCACACACTGCTCGCAGCAGATTATTCTCAAATTGAGCTACGTATTATAGCAGCTCTAAGCGAGGAAGAAAATATGATACAAGCCTTTACAAATGGTGAAGACATTCACGCTAGTACAGCGGCAAAAGTTTTTAATGTACCACTAGAAGAGGTAACAAGAGAGCAACGCAGTAATGCAAAGACAGTAAACTTTGGCATTATATACGGCGTCTCTGCCTTTGGACTTTCTAACCAGACAGACCTATCCCGAGGAGAAGCAAAAGAACTTATAGACAACTATTATAAATCGTACCCAAAACTGCGCAACTATATGAGTGAGCTTGTAGACTTCGCTAGAGAAAATGGGTATGTAAAAACAGTACTAGATAGGCGTCGCTACCTTAATGGTATTAACTCAAGCAACGGTGTTGTGCGTGGTGCTGCAGAGCGTAATGCTGTAAACGCACCTATACAAGGGAGCGCAGCAGATATTATTAAAATTGCAATGATTAATATTTTTGAGAAGCTAGAAAACAGTGATTACAAAACAAAAATGCTACTCCAAGTGCACGATGAACTTGTTTTTGACGTTCCAAACACTGAGCTTGATGACATCAAAAACCTCATCAAAACCGAAATGGAAAGTGCCTTTAAAATGGCAGTACCTCTAGATGTAGAAGTAGGAGTAGGTCAAAACTGGCTAGAGGCACACTAAAAAATAAAGCTATCTCATATTAAAAAAGCCAAATGAAAATAACTTCTCATTTGGCTTTTTAATTTTACATATATGTCATCTCATACTATTTCCTCACATATGTTGAGACTGCGGCAAGATTATTAAAATCTCCGTGAGGATAATTATTGAGATGATCTCTATTAAGAAACTCTTGAAACCTTAAGGTGTCAAGATCTTGTGACAATTCTCCTATTAGACCCGTTTCTATAACAACCGTATTACCATTAATTGTGTAACTGGGTGCTTGTATGTAATTTTCAACCACTATGCATACAAATTCCATAAGGTGATCACCGTTCTCGGTCACGCAAGTTGTAATTGCATAAGGCGGTATGACAGTATTTTTTGCTGTAAAGGTTATTTCTTGAGGATTGAGTACCTGCTCATTTTCTTCAAGTAAATCTGTAGAGGCAACGCCATCATTGTTTAAGTCTATGGCCGTCTCTACAGTGTAAGAAATTTGTCTATAAGTCGCCTCTGCAATAGGAGACTTTTCTTTAGACTCATCTGTACCACAACTTATAAAAGCAAGTAGTAATAGTGAGTGATATAGACTTTGTTTCATTTATTTTTTTTAACTCGACAAAGATATAACGTATTAATCGTAGTTAAGGATATACCGTTAAAAATTATTTTTCTCGCACATCACTTAATGTAAATATGAGATGTTACGCTTTCGCGAAAGCGTAAAAAACCCCAAAACCTACATACAAGTTTTGGGGTGCATTTGGGGCGTAATTTTTATTACAGCACAAATCTATACGTCCATTTTACTAAAAATGTATTCCTGATTTGCTGCCCAAGTATCTGACTATCTGCTGCGTCAAAGAGGCTATCTTCTGTAGAGGCACCACCTTCGATACCTTGTGACCAGACTAAAAATAATTCAGAGCCTGGCTTATATTCCCATCTCGCAACGAGGTTAGATCTAAATTGAACGAAGTTAAAATCTGGATCTCCAAAGGCATAATCTACACTTCCATCCTCATCTTCATCTACAGCATAACCACCATCTACAGTACTTATTTGGTTTTGATTAAATAAGGTTACTCGCTTGTTAAGATCTTCGTTTTCACTATCTGCTACATAGTTAAAATTAGTATAGGTTCCTTTTGCTATAAACGGCTGCGCATAATACTGTATGGTAAAATTAGGGTTGATGTTATAATTAACACGTAGTGTCGCACTCAACGTTTCTTGATTAATCGCTCCTGTTATATACCTCGTATTATATTGAGCAGGCTCGTAAGCTTGTTGAGATACATACTGCGTTCTGTTTGGGTTTTTCTCATAGACTGTAGAGAGTGACAAACTTAATGCATCTAGCGGCTGGTAGTTAAGTCTAAGCTCGTACTGATTAAATGAGAAGTTATTTTGCTTTGCTTGCGAGTTTACATAAATAGCAACTGCGCTTAACTTTTTACGCTGGTCTGTACCAGCAGCCACAAAGTAAAAGTTTTCTTCATTAAACCTCCAGCGTGGTCCTCCTCTCAAAAATGAGTTTATAAATATGCGAGGTTTGTGCGCACCACCTACTTCTGTAAACCAGTTGTTTTTCCAGTTTATCTCTGCTCTACCTTCATACTGAATACGATTAAAGTTACCTTGAAAATCATACTGTGTAGTTTGCTCCACACCTACATTTGCTCGTCTATACCAAGAGGTAGAGTTGTTCCAGAAGCGTCTTACACTTGCAAATTGTACAATACGGTCTGCACGACGCAAGAAGCCTATATCGTTAAGCTCTAGACCTGGAGACCTCCAGTTACCCCCTAGCTCATAGCGCCATTTACCACTACCTCTACCTATGGCAAGATTTCCTCCTGTACCGGAGAGGCTTGTAGCATTTGGGTCTACCGCTACGTGGTCTGCATCTACACGTTGATATAAATGTGTAAGTGAGGTTTGTGTATTGAGTATAGCCTGAGGATCTCCGTTAACACGACTTATAATCCCTCTACCAGTTATGTAGTACTTACGATCTTTCCAGTTATGGTTAAAATCTATACCGCCGGAGTAGGCTTGTGTATGTAAGAAGTCTAAGCTACGCTCCATATTACGTGTTGTGTTTGTAAATATGGCTCCTATAAAAGAGTTACGATCATTAAAATCTTTTTGAACTCTACCCACAAAGTAGTTTGTAAGAGGCTCTACCAGTTCTTCTCTTTTTGTACCTAGCTCATCGCTAAGCTCGAGTTGTGTTGTGATTTCTTCCCTATTATCTAGCTCTATCTCTGCAAACTCTTTTGCTGTGACACTTTCTAGTACACCTATAGTCCAACCGTTTTTAGTTTTTCCGCTAAACTTTGCTGCACCTAGTATAGTCGTGTTAATAGGGAAATCTTCATACTCTCCCTTACTTGGGTCTGAGGTAGTAAATCCTTGTGGAGTCCTCCCTATACGTCTCGGGAAGAAAACATTATCTGCACCACCACCTACTCTAAAATCAAAGACACTTTTATTTTCGACAAAGAAAGGTCGACGCTCTTGAAAGAAAATCTCAAATCCATCTAGCGCTATAGCTCCAGGGTCTGCATCTACTTGCCCAAAATCTGGATTTACCGTAAGATCGAGTGTAAGATCATTTGTGATACCAATTTTTGCATCAAGACCTACATTGCCACTAAAGTCATCCCCATCTCTAAAGGGATTACCCGCCTCTTCTTCAAAAGTATCGTACTGCCCCAGTACAAAGGGTTGTATTTCTAATTGCTTTTGAGGTTTTATTCCTTTTATACCTCGCAGCTCTCCAAACTCACTTACCCACCCAGGAGGATTTGCCGGCAGAGGTTGCCAGGTAGAACGCTCTTCATTTGCAAAGTAGCGTCTTGTAGACTGTATACCCCACACCTGCTCATCATCTGCACTAAAACGCAACTGACTTAAAGGAATACGCATCTCTGCCGTCCAGCCTTCTTCATCTTCTGAGGTGGCGAGATACCAGATAGGATTCCAGCTGCTATCAAAGTTTCCGTTATTTGATATAAACTCATCACCTTTTACTCCAGAGGCAGAGGCTGTAAATGAGAAACCTGTACGATCGTCATTATAACTATCTATATTAATTTCTACCCAATCACCAGGAAAGTCATCACGGCGGCCTAATCTTTTTTCTAGTTTTGACATATCACTCTCTAAACAGTGAAAGGCTACATACAGATTTTTTGCATCATAGGTGATTTTCATCTTAGTTTGCCGTGTAGGCGGTGTGCCTACATCTGGCTCAAATTGTAAATAATCTGTAGACCACGGCACGCTAGCCCAGGCACCGTCAGATAGGTTTCCATCTATTTTAGGCGCATCACCGGTAAAGGTATTTGTGGTATAGACTTTTCTTGCTATGGCTATTTTGGTAGAGTCTACTTGAGCAAGTAAAGACAAGGAACTTAGAAAGAAAAGAATGATTACTGCTCGTAGGCTATTGACTGTAAGGTACATTAGGTTGTTTTTGGTTGATGATATTAGAAAGACTTACAAAAACAAGCGTTGTGACAACCTAAACAGTTTTTTAAGATTTTATTAACTTTTGTGGGGTAAAATACCGCTTTCGCGAAAGCGTAAATATCACCTATTATATAGACCGAAAAAGTATTGTAAATGATAGATTATATTATTGAAAAAAAATGCTTACAAAATATAGTGATACAGAGGTTTGTGTGATAAATAATTTTATGTACTTTTGCAAACCCGTTTTTAGACGGGAAATGGAATGTTTAATTAAAATTAATTAGTGTGGACGCATTAAGTTACAAAACAGTATCTGCAAACAAAGCTACCGTAAACAAGGAGTGGGTTTTGATAGATGCAGAAGGACAGACGCTAGGACGTATGTCTTCTATCGTAGCTAAGTTTTTACGCGGTAAGTACAAGCCTAGTTTTACACCTCACGTAGATTGTGGAGATAACGTTGTTATCATAAACGCTGCAAAGGTGCAATTATCTGGAAACAAGTGGACGGAAAAATCATACATCCGTCACACTGGATACCCAGGAGGGCAACGTAGTCTTACAGCTAGAGAACTCTACGATAAAGATCCAACACGTGTAGTAGAAGCTGCCGTAAAAGGGATGTTACCTAAAAACAAATTGGGGAGTGCAATCTTCCGCAACCTTAAAGTGTATGCAGGAGCAGAGCACGATCAGGAAGCGCAGAAGCCTCGTGCCATTAACCTAAACGAAATCAAGTAAATGGAGACTTTACACAAAATCGGTCGTCGTAAGACCGCAGTAGCTCGTGTTTATCTTACTGAAGGAGAAGGTAAAATCACTGTAAACAAAAAAGAACTGAACAACTACTTCCCTACTGGAACATTACAGTACAAAGTAAACCAGCCACTTGTTTTAACAAACAACGAAGGTAACTTTGACATTAATGTAAACGTATATGGTGGTGGTATCACTGGTCAGGCAGAGGCTATCAGACTTGCTCTTTCTAGAGCGATGTGTGAGCTAGACGAAGAAAATCGTCTTATCCTTAAGCCAGAAGGTCTTCTTACTCGTGACCCAAGAATGGTTGAGCGTAAGAAATTTGGTCAGAAGAAAGCACGTAAGAAGTTCCAATTCTCAAAGCGTTAATATATCGCTTCACTTGCAAGTGGCTCAGGCTATATGGCAAGCGAGATTTAGAATTACTTATTTTTTAAAAATTTAAATTAATTGAAATGTTGTCGTTGCTTATTATGCTTTCGCGAAAGCGGAATCTTAATAAGGTTAGTTTAGCATCTAAACTTCGTAACACGGAGTTGCTAATTTTAATGTCCAACGGAACGTAAACTATTACAAAAATGGCAAACAACATCGAAATAAAAGAATTGCTTGATGCAGGTGTACACTTTGGACACCTCACAAGAAGATGGGATCCAAATATGGCACCGTATATCTATATGGAGCGTAACGGGATACACATCATCAATCTTTATAAAACTGCAGCAAAAATTGAAGAGACTTGCGAGGCTCTACAAAAGATTGCTGCTTCTGGTAGAAAAATACTCTTTGTAGCTACCAAAAAACAAGCTAAAGATATCGTAGCAGAAAAAGCTCGTAACGCAAATATGCCGTACATCACAGAAAGATGGCCTGGTGGAATGCTTACTAACTTTGTTACTATACGTAAAGCAGTTAAGAAAATGCAGACAATTGACCGTATGAAACAAGATGGTCGTTTTGATACACTTTCTAAGAAAGAAAAACTACAGATGAACCGTCTTCGTGAGAAGCTTGAGAAAAACCTTGGTTCTATATCAGATATGACACGTCTTCCTGGCGCTCTATTTGTTGTAGATATTAAGAGAGAGCACATCGCGATTAAAGAAGCTCAAAAATTAAACATTCCAATTTTTGCAATGGTAGATACTAACTCTGATCCAAGAGAGGTAGATTATCTTATCCCTGCAAATGACGATGCTTCTAAATCTATCGACAAGATCGTAGGTTTTGTTTCTGACGCTGTTAGCGCTGGTCTTGCAGACCGCAAAGCTGGAAAAGATGCTCAAAAAGAAGGTGCAGATGCTCCTAAAAAAGAAGCAAAAGCTCCTAAAGCTAAGCCTGCAAAAGCTGCCGTAGCTGCAAGTGAAGAAGAAGAGTAAATAACATTAAGTTAATACTAAAAGGTCGTTTAATTCTTTTCTTTGCGGAAAACGATTAGACGACTTTTTTCAATTTTAAAACATATACAAATGGCAAACATAACAGCCGCAGACGTAAAAAAATTAAGAGAAGCTACTGGTGCTGGAATGATGGACTGTAAAAAGGCCCTCGTTGAAGCAGAAGGTGATTTTGATAACGCAGTAACTGTACTTCGTAAGAAAGGACAAAAAGTTGCCGAAAAGAGAGCAGACAGAGACTCTTCTGAAGGTGTTGTTGTTGCAAAGATTAACGATGCAAACACTCGCGGAGTTGTAGTATCACTTAACTGTGAGACTGACTTTGTTACTAAGAACGATACATTTGTTGAACTTGCTAACAAAATGGGAGATATCGCTCTTTCTGTAAATTCTAAAGATGAGATGCTTGCTGCAGACTTTGATGGAATGACAGTTGCAGAAAAGCTTATCGAGCAAACTGGTGTTATAGGTGAAAAAATTGAAATAGGTGGTTACGAGACATTAGAAGCTCCTTTTGTAGGTTCTTATGTACACGGTAACAAAATAGGTGCTCTAGTAGGACTTACTGCTGCTACAGATAATGCTGCAGAGGTTGCAAAGAGTGTATCTATGCAAGTTGCATCTATGGGTGCGACTACACTTTCTTACAAAGATTTTGATCCAGCATATGTTGCATCAGAAACTGAAGCAAGAATCGCAGCTATCGAAAAAGATAACATCGAGCTTGGACGTCTTGGTAAGACTTTAAAGAATGTACCTCAGTACATCTCTATGTCGCAACTTACTCCTGAAGTACTTGCAAAGGCAGAAGCAGATATCAAAGAGCAGTTAAAAGCAGAAGGAAAGCCTGAGCAAATCTGGGACAAAATTGTACCTGGTAAAGTTGAGCGTTTTGTAGCAGATAACACTACTCTAGATCACGAGCAGGCACTACTTGACCAACGTTTTATTATGGACGACAGCCAGAACGTAGCAGAATTTGTTGCTTCAAAAGGTGATGCATCTGTACAAGGATTTAAAAGAGTTTCTTTAACTTAAAAGTTTTAGAACTTATCCATAAAAAAAGCCTCCACATTGTGGGGGCTTTTTTAGTTTATAGAATGCTTGAATTCTATTAATTTCTCGTGATAGTGAGATTTCCTAAACTCTCTACAAAAGGACCATCACCAGCATATGGGGCATCTACACAAATTCCTATTGTGTTATTTTCTGAAACAGAAGATGACTCATAAGTTTCTCCTGCCTTAGTACCAGCATCAAGCAATACAAGACCTGTTTGAATCTCTTCCTTAAGAGTATTACCATCTACAATATCTAGTGATGCGGCTCCTACAAACCAATCTGGACTAGGGTTGAGCTTTGCTAGAAAAGTCACTCTTGTTCTAGTTGGTGTAAAAGTAATATCAAAAGACGATGTTCCTACAGCACTAGCATTACTAGCTGTTTGAATTAAAAACAAACCTTCACTTTGACCTTGCTGACTTTCTAAAGCAGTAGCTAGCGCATCTACATCTCCAGACTCTGCATACGCAGCAAGTCCATCATTTGCGACACTTCCAGTTTGGAAAACATCTATATTAGGAGAATGTATGATTGCGACCACTGGACCAAAGCTAGGGTTACTTGGATATTCTTCGGGAAACATTTCTTCACTAAATGATGTTTCAAAACTAAGTGTATACTCTGCTGTTGCATTTCCTTCAAAATCAGTCCCGCTATCTGGTTCTCCGGCAGGACTACCATCGTCATCACCACAACTAAGTATTACCAGACTAAGCACTATTACAAAAGCATATTTAAATTTAAATTTCATTTCCTTGTTTTGAGTTTGTTAATATTTATTTTCAGGCGTGAGTTCTAACTCACCTATAAGGAAACTAAAGATACTAAAGAATAGTAGATGCGGGGTAAGCTTTTATAAAATCTAACCCCTAATCATCACTTCACTATTTAAATAATGCTGGTTTCTTACATTATGTGATTTTAAAAAAAGGTTTAAACATTATATTTGCATAATCTTAGATATTATGAAATACAAAAGAATTTTACTTAAGCTTTCTGGTGAAGCATTAATGGGAGAACGTCAATATGGTATTGACCCAAAGCGTCTAGCAGAATATGCAGAAGATATCAAAGCAGTAACAGAAAAAGGTGTTGAAGTTGCTATTGTTATAGGTGGTGGTAACATCTTTAGAGGTGTAGCCGGAGCAAGCAAGGGTATGGATCGTGTACAAAGTGATCATATGGGAATGCTCGCAACGGTTATAAACGGCCTAGCATTACAAGATGCGCTTGAAGCCGCAGATGTAAAAACAAGACTTCAGACTGCTATAAAAATAAATGAAGTAGCAGAACCTTTTATAAGACGTAAGGCTATGAGCCACCTTAGAAAAGGGCGTGTAGTAATCTTTGGCGGAGGTACTGGTAACCCTTACTTTACCACAGACTCTGCAGCTGTGCTTAGAGCAATAGAGGTTGAAGCAGATGTAATTTTAAAAGGAACTCGTGTAGATGGTATTTATACAGCAGATCCAGAAAAGAATACTGACGCTGTGAAGTATGATCATATATCATTTGATGATGTACTAAGTAAAGGGCTCAAAGTAATGGACACAACTGCATTTACCCTAAGCCAAGAAAATGAATTACCTATCATTGTTTTTGATATGAATACACGAGGCAACTTAATGAAAGTTGTTTCTGGAGATGATTCTATAGGTACTACTGTAAACTAAGAACACAGAATATTGGCTCAATTTTTGTAAACTTGTTATCACAATTAATATTACGATGAACGAAGATTTAAAATTTATAATAGATAGTGCAAAAGAAGCGATGGATAATGCTATCACACACTTAGGAAAACGCTTACTCACCATTAGAGCTGGAAAAGCTAGTCCTGCAATGCTTCAAGGTTTAATGGTAGATTACTACGGGAGTCCAACGCCTCTTAGTCAGGTAGCAAATGTAGTTGCACCAGATGGTCGTACAATATCTATCCAACCTTGGGAGAAGTCTATTATTCAAGAAATAGAAAAAGCCATTATAAATGGTAATTTAGGCTTCAACCCTATGAATAACGGTGAGAGTGTTATAATAAATGTACCACCACTTACTGAGGAGCGTCGTAAAGAGCTTGTAAAGCAAGCGAAAGCTGAAGCAGAAGATGCAAAAGTAGGTGTGCGTAATGATCGTAAAAACGCAAATAACGATATCAAAAAAGTAGACAGCGCCTCTGAAGATGAGAAAGCAAATGCCGAAGTAGATATTCAAAAACTTACTGATATTCATATCAAAAAGATAGAAGAAGTTCTGGCTAATAAAGAAACAGAGATAATGACTGTGTAATTACTTACAGTAGTTAAACAATTACAAAAAGCGACCTCTTGGGTCGCTTTTTTGATACATTTACGTTACAACAATTTATATGCGTATAATTTTCGTATTCCTTTCGTTTATCTGCAGTGCTACACTAAGCGCCCAAACCACACTTACAGCAGATGCTATAGTGCAAAAGGCAATTGATAACAAATCACAAAATGACCCTCGAGAAGCGCTAGAGTCATTCTCGCTACACGCATATGAGAAAACGATTATCACAGACAGCCTCAACGGGAGCTCACACAACTTCTTTTCTGAAAAGGCTAGTCTAGTACAATATGACCGTGAGAGCGACTTTACAGAGGAGGTTATGGGCTACCAGTTGGCTGGTTTTAAAAACCCTAGGTATGAAGTCTTTGCAGTAAACATACAGTCTCGCTCGTTTTATGACAGTGATTTTGTCATATTTAATAATAGATATGCCGGCATCCTTTCAAAAAGAGGCGTACGCAATTACAACTATACACTTCAAGAAACCGCTCCTGGAGAAGATTACATTATTTCATTTACCCCAAAAGCACCTAAGCGCATCCCGGGGCTAACAGGAACTATGGTACTCGACAGGGAAACCCTTGCTATAAAAGATGTCAAAGTACGTATAAACGATAAGCTCAATATCGTATTGAACCAAGAATACACATACCTAGAAGATAATGAGATTTACTTCCCAGTGCGTAGGGAGTTATTTTTAGACAAAGGAGAAGAAGATAGAAAACTTTCTTTTTTTAAAGGTCGTATCTCAATAGGCACTATTGAAAATGAGGTTGTAGAAAATATTGTGAGCCGTAAGTTTCTCGTATCGACTACCACAATGAGTGATTTTAAGATTAATGAAGGTATAGATAAAGAACTCTCAAAATATGCCATCACCTTTGACAAAGAGGCAAACAATAGACCAGAGGATTTCTGGAAAAAATATCGTTCAGAAAACCTCACTACCAAAGACAAGCGAAGCTTTTCTGAAATAGAAAAAATAGTAAATGCCGAAAATATTGAACGTAGACTTGGCACTACAAACAACTTTAGCATAGGCTATTTTAGTTTCAAAGCTTTCGATTTTGATCTTACCTACCCTGTAAAGTTTAATAACTATGAGGGATTACGACTAGGCATAGGCGGCGTTACAAATGAGTCTTTTTCAAAACGCTTTAGGCTAGAAGGCTACACAGCATACGGTTTTAAGGATAAAGACCTTAAATATGGTATAGGGGGAGGCTACTTACTCAACCCAGATAAAGGCGCTTGGATCTCTGCGACATATAATAGTGACCTTGAGGAAGTAGGTAACTATGCATATCTCACAGACCGTAGGGTGTACTCACTCTTTGAGCCTCGCCTTGTAAATATTACACAGTTTTACAAACACCGCACAACGCGCATTAATCTAGAGTACAGACTTACCCCACAAATATTATCTGAATTTCAAATTGCCCATAGACGCTTAGATCAGACCACACCCTACCGCTACAATAAAGATGGTGAGATTATACGTGATTATGATGTAACAGAGGCAACAGCATCTTTTAGATGGAGCCCGTCTAATAAATATTTAAAAACAGATAGCGATGTGCTTCCAGTTTATGAGGGTCACCCCATCATCTCTGGTCAAATCTCTCAAGCAGTAGACGGCCTAGGTGGCGATCTTGCTTTTACAAAACTGGCTGCAAAAATGTTTTATCGTGTAGACAGACTCAATAAAACGGCAACCGAAGTTCTTCTTGAGGGTAATATTGCCTTTGGAGACTTACCCATTACCCACCTCTTTCACGCATTTCCAAATGCGCCTACTAAGGAAACCATACTACAGCGATTCTCTGTAGCAGGAGTTAATAGTTTTGAGACAATGTATTTTGGCGAGTTCTTTTCAGATAGATTATTTACTGCTCAAATAAAGCATAGACTCGCACCTTTTAATATCTCAAAGCGCTTTAAACCAGAGATGGTCTTTATAAGTCGTTTTGCGCTAGGCGACATACGCAATCCAGAAGACCACCTTGATATAGACGCTTTTGGTTCATTAAGTAAAGGATATACTGAGACGGGTTTTGAACTCAATAAGCTTCTTTTCGGCTTTGGTACGAGTTTGACATACCGTTATGGGGCCTACCACTTACCTAACTGGGAAGATAACATTGCTTTTAAGTTTACCTTCAACCTAAAACTTTAATCAATAGGCCTAGCTGTTTATATTTTTATGAACCTAGGTTAATTTTTTTACGCTTTCGCGAAAGCGGTCTACACATTACCCACAAGCCGCTCGCATTTTCTCCAAGTATCTGCTCTCAAAAGAATATCTTTGCACGGCTTAAAACAAGGCAATGGCAAAATTTCTAAGTAAGGGTTTCTGGGAATCGGTAGCGAGTATTATACTACGCAACCGTCCGTTAATAATCATTCTTGTCTTAGCGTTTACTGTATTTTTAGGATTTCAGTGGCGTCATATGAGATTTACATATACGGAGGCAAATCTTCTGCCAGATGACCACGAGGTAAATCTAGAGTATCAAAATTTTAAAGATAAATTTGGCGAGGAGGGTAACCTCATCGTGCTAGGTATACAAGACGAGCGGCTTTTTACACCAGAGATACTTACCGCTTGGAATGAGCTCTCTGCTAGAATTGCTCAGGCAGATGCGGTTGCACTTTCTTTATCACTTAAGGATTTAAAAATACTAGACAAGCAAGAGGAGCCACAGCGTTTTGACCTTGTGCCTTTTATGACAGACAGTACGCTCACCGCAGAAAGTGCTGCTAGTTATAGAAAGTTACTCTTTGACGATTTACCGTTTTACGAAAATCTTATTTATAATAAAGAGACCGGTACCGTACGCTCTGCGGTATATCTCAAAAAAGATTTAATAAATACACCAGCCCGTAGGGACTTTGTGGTGAACGATCTCATCCCTGCCATTGCAGATTTTGAAGCGGCACACGATATTAAAGTTCGCACTAGTGGTATGCCTTACATACGCACACTTAATGCTCAAAACATTATAGATGAGATAGGCATCTTTGTGGGTGCAGCATTACTGGTGACTTCATTTATATTTTTCTTCTTCTTTAGATCTTACAGAGCCACTTTTATCTCTATGGTAACGGTGATAATAGGTGTGATGTGGGCTTTTGGGTTTTTAGGATTACTAGGGTATGAAATCACTGTACTTACAGCTATCATCCCGCCGCTTATTATTGTGATAGGGATTCCTAACTGTATTTTCTTAATAAATAAATACCAGCAAGAGTATAAAAATCACGGTAACCAAGTAAAAGCACTCCAGCGAGTGATTACTAAAGTGGGTAACGCCACCTTAATGACTAACATTACTACGGCCTCTGGTTTTGGAACTTTTATCTTAACGGAGAGTTCGCTACTTAGTGAGTTTGGTGTCGTGGCGAGTATAAATATCATTGCGATATTTTTATTATGCCTTCTCATCATTCCTATTTTATATAGTTATATGTCTCCTCCTAAGGAGAAACACCTCAAGCACCTAGGTAAAAACTGGATAGAAGGTTTTGTAGACTGGATGGAACGTATGGTGCGCAACAGGCGTACAACCATTTATGCATCAAGTGTATTATTACTTGCATTAAGTATTATAGGGATCTATCAAATACGTATCTCTGGCTCGCTTATAGAAGATATGCCTAAAAAGGCTGGCTTCTACAAAGACATCAAGTTCTTTGAAGAAGAGTTTGATGGGATTATGCCGCTTGAGATTCTTATAGATACCAAGAAAAAACAAGGTGTAATGAAGCTCTCTACCCTCAAGAGAATGGAAGAGCTAAGCACTACAATAGAAGAGCAACCAGAGCTCTCTGCTCCTATCTCTATTGTAAATCTTGTAAAGTATGCAAAGCAAGCTTACTTTAATGGCAACCCTAAGTATTACCAACTCCCTACCAGCAACGAGCGCAACTTTATACTGCCGTATGCAAAGAGTTTTGATAATAACGAGAACCTTATGGGAGCCTATGTAGACAGTACTGGGCAATATGCTAGAATCACTACATTTATGAAAGATGTAGGCACAGACAAGATGGAGCGTGCCGAAGAAAATATACAGCTCAAAATCGATAAACTCTTTCCAGAAGAGCGCTATGAGGTGACAATGACGGGTACAGCTCTCGTTTTTCAAAAAGGAACAGACTACCTCGTGATGAACCTCGTGATAAGCTTATCACTAGCCATATTACTCATTGCTTTATTTATGGCGTGGATGTTTAAATCACTACGTATGATTATTGTATCCCTTATCCCTAACCTACTACCACTACTTGTTACAGCAGGTATGATGGGCTTTATAGGCATCCCTATCAAGCCATCTACGATTCTTGTTTTTAGTATTGCCTTTGGGATCTCTGTAGATGATACAATACACTTTCTTGCCAAATACAGACAAGAACTTAAAGCAAACAAGTGGAAGATTAAAAAATCTGTGTATGCCTCGCTACGTGAGACGGGAGTAAGTATGTTCTACACTTCTATTGTGCTTTTCTTTGGCTTCTCGGTATTTATGATAAGTAGTTTTGGCGGTACAGTAGCACTAGGCGGTCTTGTGAGTGCAACGCTATTATTTGCAATGCTTGCAAACCTTTTGTTATTACCATCACTCCTACTCTCTCTTGAGTCTGAAATTGCAAATAAAGATGTCTTTAAAGAACCTGCACTTCAAATTGTAGATCGTGAAGGTGATGAAGATCCGGCTGGCACTAAAACTAAAGACAAGCAATAAGCTTGTAAACACATACTAGTGACTATTGCACTTTTATAAAGCTAAGCGCTAGCGCGTATCTTTGTAAAAAAAGGCAATGCTAGATCAATATTTTGACGAGGTAAAAAAGGAACTCTCCCTAGGTATTAATAAGAAAGGGCATCCTTTTAGATACGTTACTTTAGGCACGGTAGATGCAGGTGGTATCCCGCAGCTACGCACCGTAGTACTAAGGCAAGTACAAGACGACCTCTCGCTACGTATCTATACAGATAGCAGGTCTTCAAAAATCGCTCAGCTGTTACATAACCCTACGGCTAGTTTACTTTTTTATCACCCTAAAAAGTTACTTCAGGTCAAGGTGACCGCTACGGCAAGTATTATTACAGACCCAACAGAGCTTGCCAAATACTACACAGGTGTGCAACCTAATTCAAAAAAAGATTATACCACCGCACAGCCTCCTGGAGCTACCCTTTCAAACCCAGATGAAGTCTCTTATCTAGAAGCAACTCATTTTTTTACCATTATAGCATTTGCTCCTACACAGATAGAATACCTTCAGCTTAAGAGGCCTAACCACATACGAGCATTGTTTACAAAGACTAATGATGAGTGGGAAGGACGCTTTATAAATCCTTAAAATTACGCTTTCGCGAAAGCGTACTAAAAACCCACATTACCACCGCGCACAGCTAGCTCAAGTTAGGGTGTTTTACCTTACGCCCTACGGCAAAAAACTTTTATATTTGCCCACTGTCAAGCAAACCCGAAAAAATAACACATATGACACATACACCTATAGTAGAATTACTGAGTAGTGATTCTATTCATCAAGAATTTACCGTAAAAGGGTGGGTACGATCTTTTCGTGCAAACCAGTTTGTAGCTCTTAATGATGGCTCTACGATAAATAACCTACAGTGTGTGGTTGATTTTGAAAATACAGATCCTGCGTTACTTAAACGTATTACCGTAGGTGCTGCAGTGGCTATTACGGGTACCCTAGAAGAAAGTCAGGGTGGAGGACAACGCGTTGAGATTAAAGTAAAAGAAGTAGCAATAGAAGGTGATGCAGATCCAGAGGAGCTTAAAAAAACCATCTTATCGCCTAAGCGTCACACGCTAGAAAAGCTACGTGAGCAAGCACACCTAAGAGTACGTACAAATACCTTTGGGGCAATTATGCGTTTACGCTCTAAGCTCTCTTTTGCAATACACGAGTACTTTAACAAAAACGGATACTACCACGCACACACACCTATCATAACTGGTAGTGATGCAGAGGGTGCTGGTGAGATGTTTCGCGTAAGCGCACTAGATCCAGAAAACCCGCCACGTAAGGAAGATGGGACTATAGATTATAGCAAAGACTTTTTTGGCAAAGAGACTAATCTTACGGTATCTGGACAGCTAGAAGGAGAGACCTACGCACTAGGTCTAGGTAAGATTTACACCTTTGGACCTACCTTTAGAGCAGAAAATAGTAACACCTCGCGTCACCTTGCAGAGTTCTGGATGGTAGAACCAGAGATGGCTTTTTGTGACCTTGATGGCAATATGGACCTCGCCGAAGATTTTATCAAATATGTGATAAACTACGCGCTAGAAAACTGCCAAGACGATCTTGCCTTTCTAGAAGAGAGACAGACTAAAGAAGACCAGTCTAAGCCTGCGGCAGAGCGTGCTGCAATGCCACTACGTGAGAAGCTTCACTTTATAGTAGATAACAACTTTAAACGTGTGAGCTACACAGAGGCGATAGACATCTTACGTAATAGTAAGCCTAACAAGAAAAAGAAATTTAAATACCCTATAAACGAGTGGGGCGCAGATTTACAGTCTGAGCACGAGCGTTTTCTGGTAGAGAAGCACTTTAAGTGCCCTGTTATCTTATTTGACTACCCGGCAAATATCAAAGCTTTCTATATGCGTCTTAACGAAGATGGTAAGACCGTACGAGCGATGGATGTACTCTTCCCAGGTATAGGTGAGATGGTAGGAGGATCACAACGTGAGGAACGTCTGGATGTACTTAAAGAAAAAATGGCAGCCTTAGACATCTCTGAGGAGGAGCTTTCTTGGTACCTAGACACGCGTAAGTTTGGAACGTGTACACATAGTGGTTTTGGTCTTGGTTTTGAGCGCCTTGTACTCTTTGTGACTGGAATGACAAACATACGCGACGTGATACCTTACCCACGTTTTCCAGGTCACGCAAAGTTTTAGAAAAAAGTTTTTTAGTACGCTTTCGCGAAAGCATACACACCGCATAAAATCCAATGTACTTAGGTATATTGGATTTTTTTGTGAAATAGATCGCTTACTTGGTTGAAACATCCTCCCTAGCCCTCCTTCGAATGAGGGAACTTTTATAACGTCCGGTTCAATTTCGGTTTCAATTTCGGTTTCGATTTCAAGTTCAAGTTCAAGTTCAATTTCAACTTTTCTTAATTGGTTCGTGCTTACTCGTGTGAAACATCCTCCCTAGCCCTACTTCGAAGGAGGGGACTTTAGTTGAGATTTAGAAACAAATTCGGCTTGTCATCTCGACGAAAGGAGAGATCTCATTATCTAGCTCAGGGAGGTTGCTTACTCGTCGTTCTTATTCGGACTTGCTTACTCATATGCGATTTCTCCACAAGGTCGAAATGACGAAGGGTTCAAGTTCAAGTTCAGGTTCAAGTTCGATTTCAAGTTCAAGTTCAAGTTCAACTCTTCTTAATTGGTTCGTGCTTACTCGTGTGAAACATCCTCCCTAGCCCTCCTTCGAATGAGGGGACTTTAGTTGAGATTTAGAAACAAATTCGGCTTTGTCATCTCGACTTAAGGAGAGATCTCATTATCTAGCTCAGGGAGGTTGCTTACTCGGACTTGCTTACTCATATGCGATTTCTCCGCAAGGTCGAAATGACAATGGGTTCAAGTTCAAGTTCAAGTTCAGGTTCGATTTCAAATTCAAGTTCAAGTTCAGTTTCAAGTTCAATTTCAATTTCAACTTTTCTTAATGGATGCGTGCTTACTCGTGTGAAACATCCTCCCTAGCCCTCCTTCAAAGGAGGGGACTTTAGTTGAGATTTAGAAACAAATTCGGCTTGTCATCTCGACGAAAGGAGAGATCTCATTATCTAGCTCAGGGAGGTTGCTTACTCATCGTTCTTACTCGGACTTGCTTACTCGTCGTTCTTACTCAATCGTGCTTACTCATATGCGATTTCTCCGCAAGGTCGAAATGACGATGGGTACAAGTTCAAGTTCAGGTTCGATTTCAAATTCAAGTTCAGCTTCAAGTTCAGCTTCAAGTTCGATTTCAAATTCAAGTTCAAAACCACTTTTCAAAATAAAATTTCTTTTTGATAAGCTTGAAAACGTAGTCATTACAATGATAAGTTGTATTTTGGTGATGAATAATAATCCAAATTAATTATCTAAAATCAAATTATTAATACGTCTTCTTTCTTTTACCCAGTAGGTGCTTCACTTTAACCCGTGATAAGCCTACAATAAATCCACAAGGAAAGACCACGTAAAATGTATCAAACTATGGCAGAGATACCTGACAACATTATCCCTGTACAAGAAGCAGATGACTTGTACAAAACTTATGGAAGCGATCGCGCTCCTATCATAGAAAGAGAGGTTAACGATCAATATAGAGGTGAAGACCCTCCTTATGAAGCGACAAGATTTGTTACTGCAGATTATGAGAAGCTCAAAGCATATATCGCTTTTATAGATCAAGAATCAGAAGAAGCTGGAGTAACCCCAAAAGGGCTACGTATCTATTTTGGGGCTACAGAGCCTACTAAAGGAAAACCTGGTAGAGAGACGGTGTTCTTTAACCCAGTAGCGGCCTTTAAAGGTATAGATGGCGATATCTCTTATGCCATTCACACAGACTTAGATGGTAACAAACAGGCAATCACGGTAGGTGATGTGATAGATGGAAAAATACCTAAGGCTTCTGACACAGAATTAGTTAATGGAGGTGTGCAAAGTCTTGCTGGTGATGACGTTATATGGCCACCACCACCAATTCAAAACGACCCTAACGATTACCACTAGAATTTAGAGGCCAGAATAATGAAATCACTAATATATGCAGTACATATTGCAGAACTTCTTGCCGCTATTTTGGCCTCTATTTATTATTTTAAATACAAAAAAACACCTTTAAAATTTTTCTGCATTTATTTATGGTATGTCCTTGTTAATGAAGCTTTAGCAAGTGTTCTTATCCCAAGAGGCATCGTTAGTTATCATCTCACAAATATTTACGGACTAATCACATCACTTTATGTAACCTGGGTTTGTCTGAGATATGTGAAATCATTCCATCTTAATAGAATTATTAAATTTCTAATATTCATAATTACCATCACTCATATAGTTGAGTTTGCTGTAAAAGGTTTTGATCAGCCTTGGGGTATTTCAAAAGCAGTAGGCCCACTTTTAGGAGTAGTCGCTCTTTTTATTTATTTAATTAATTTATTCAAAAGCGCTTCTGTCATAAATCCGTTTAAAGAAACCGTTACTTATTTTTTAATTGGTTTTGCACTATTTTTTGTTGCCTCTCCGGTAATCCTTATGGCTCGTATCTATTACTTAGATAATCTAACGATGAGTTATAACCTCTCATATATTATGGCCGCAATTGCAATTTTAATGTACACCATCTTCTCCTTTGGCTTTATCATTTCTAAAAAAGCATCTGAGTTAGAAGAGAACTAGATTAGTTCTTTCTTATGCTAGTGTAAGCTGTAACAACATTTGCCCTAGCTCCTACTTCCCATAAAGGGTCATTTACCCCTACCCCACTACCTATAAGGGTAGTATACTTGTGTTTCCCTAGCTTGGTTTAAGTTTTAACACTAACCCAAAACCAATTGTACAAATGAAAACAATTAAATTACTGGCCTTACTTTTTGTAAGTGCCATCATTCTTGAGGGCTGTAATGAGAAGCCCGCACATCCCACTGAAGGTGGCTCAATACCACCACCTAAGATTATTATAGACGTTCAGGAAGCTGAGGATATGTACCATCGTTATGGCAAAGACATAGCGCCCATTTTAGAAAAAAACAATCCAAATCTTAAAGCGACTAGATCGCTTTCTATAGATTATAAAACACTTAAAGATTATATCGCCTTTATCGATCAAGAAGCAAATAAAACTGAAATTACAGGACTGCGCATTTATTTTGCCAAATATGACGACTCACAAAATGATGGAAGAGCTACTGTTTTTCTCAATCCCATAATGGAAGCTGGCGCAATAGGTGACTTAAGAGACGATGTCTCTTTTGCAATTAAGACAGAGGATGGAAAAAGCACTGCGGTGCCAGTAGGAAAATTAATAAAAAAACCAACTACTGGATCAAACAGAGCAGACTTAACAATGACTATACAGAATGGAGTACAGAGTCTTGCGGCGAATGATTTTCCGTGGAGTCCACCACCGAATAGTGACCCCGATGATTATCAATAGGATAAATGAACGAAGAGTTTAAAATAGCAGGTATAATATCTGAATTTACAGCAGCAATTTTTGCTTCTATCTATTACTATAAATATCGTAATTCTAGACTTAAATTGCTGCTGTTTATTTTATGGTACATTCCCCTCAACGAGATGTTAGCTCAGTATCTTTTTGCAAGGACAGCAACTGGATACTTGTTAAAGAATCTCTATCGGATAATAATTCCCGCAAGTCTAATATTTCTAATTGGAACTCAAATCACACAAAGTTTAAGAAAAAAAATTGTTTCTATTTTTTTCTTCTTATGTGTCATTATATTCATAGTGAGTATTTATTTTGTAAACCCTCTTAAAGAATTTTCTAGTACTAATTTTACAATTTTCACTTTTATAGTGTTAGTATCTCTATTAATCTACTTTATTGATCTATTAAAGTCGGATAGGGTCTTAAAAATGTCAAGAGATCTTTTTCTATGGGTCGCTCTGGGGTTTTTAATTTTCTTTATTGCCTACCCTGTAATTTTATTGGCAAGAGAGTTTGTAAGTGACGGAAATAAAATACATAGGTCGTTAAATTATATTCAATTTACAGTGGCCATATTATCATATCTTACGATTGCCTTTGGATTCTATTATGGAAATAAGGTAGAAATCAACAAATAAATATTAACATTTAGAACAAAACATTGTACACCCTGTGGATTACCTAATATACATAGTGCTATTATTTGAGTTTGCTGCCGCAATCTCTGCCACTGTATATTATAAAAAGTACAAGTCAACCCCATTAAAATGGATGCTACCGCTTTTATGGTATATCGCCATTAATGAGTTTACTTGTCACATACTACTAGCGCCCTATAGGTTTGAGATACTTTATAACTTTTATGAGGTTATCGTCTGTTTAGGCTTATTAATAATCACAAGATTGCATTTATCACATCACACACGCATCGCTATAGCAAATGTATTAATCATAATAAGCGCTATCGCATTTACTATTACTGCGATTACTCAAGACCCTTTTAAAGACTGGCCTGTATTCTCATTTACGTTATCTACTATTTTAATCATTATAGCACTCACGCTATACCTAGTGGAGCAATTAAAAAGTAATAAAATTGCAGCATACACCAGAGATATCTTTTTGTGGGTATGTATTGGTTTTTTAATATTCCACATTTCATATCCCGTCATTATGTTTTCGCGATACTTCCTTGTTATGGATAGTGTTTTCATATATGAGGCAATTTTTCTTATTCAATTTATTGCAGTAATTGCGTGTTATGGCACGATTGCATTTGGTTTTTATAGAGGAGTACATTCAGCAACATTAATAAAGCGCACTTTATGATTAAGGAAGAAGTTCTTGTCATATGGCTGGTCTGCGTGACCATTTTGTTTCTACTATTTTTAGTAGCGACTTTGTTTTGTGCAATTGCGCTGTATTACCGTTTTGATAACAAGCCGCGAGTACGGTAAATGGCGTTTCTCTCGTTTTTTTAAAATTTGGTTTTGAGTACGCTTTCGCGAAAGCGTAACACAACCCTCCAGCGTAAAAAATCTTACAAAATGAAAATTTCTAATTTACTACCTTTCAATCTCATCAAATAAACCTACCTCCTTGAGCACCCTAATGTACATATCTGAAATTATAGCGGCACTTGTGGCAACTATTTTCTTCTACAAGTACAAACACCTGCCTATAAAAACGATACTGTACATACTCTGGATAGCCGTTATCACCGAAGGTATGGCTAGAGTTTACTCACATTACTACCACAATAATCACTGGGTATATAATCTGTATGCGTTCTTGTTTTACACCTTATTTTATAAAATGATTTATGATCATATAAAAAATAAAACCAGAAAACGACTCGTACTAGTTATTGCTACTATAATGATGATCGCAGTAATTATACGAGGTTTTACTGTGCCTGTAATTACATTCTATATGAGTAAAACGTATAGTATCGCAATGGTGGTAATGGTGTTTTTACTTATGATTTATGCCGTAGAGCGCCTTAAGAGTGATGACAGTTTACGGGCAAAAAATGAGCTAGCGCTTTTTGTTTTTACAGCTTATCTAGTTTTTGGTATTTCCTTTATTCCTCTGGCTCCTTTTTTGACAGGGCAGATGGACTTTAACTACTCCAGAGCTATGCTAGATATCTTAAAGGGCGTACAGACTGCGGCCTTACTGTTTGCAAATGCCTTACTTGTTTTTGGCTTTATATGGACAAAACCAAGGGCAAGAGAGATCTTATAAGAGAGCTTTCTAGATGCAAATTTTAAAGCTCCTACTGTAAACTAAAGGGCAAATGCCCTATGGTGAATGCGTACCAAAATAAGTATCTTGAACTCTTAATTTAATCACACCCCAATAGCAATCTATGTTTCTGATTCAAGATCAAGATAGCGGCACTCTTTTTATAGTGCTTGTTGCCATCACCATTTTACTACTACTGCTGGTTGTTGTAGTAGTGCTATTTTCTGTTTTTATGAAGCGTAAAAACAGCTTACTGTTAGAACAAGAAGAGGCAAAACAACGTTTTGAAAGAGAAATTACAGAAACGCAGATAGAGATACGTGAGGAGACACTACGTAACATAAGCTGGGAGCTACACGATAATATAGGGCAGCTACTTACACTTGCAAAAATACAAACACAAAACTCTGGTGGTAGCCAGCAAGATCTAGACGAGGCAGTTGCAACCATAGGTAAGGGTCTTACTGAGATACGAGCACTGTCAAAACTCATAAACCCAGAGGCACTTAAAAATATGTCTTTACCAGAGGCACTTAACCTAGAGCTAGAACGCTTTGAGAGAATGGCTTATCTAAAACCATCACTCAAAATATCTGGCAGCCCAATAGAAATAGATAAAAAGATTGAGACCATTATCTTTAGAATATTGCAGGAGTTTTTTACAAACACCATAAAGCACTCTAAAGCTACGCACCTAGATGTACACCTCAACTATAGAGGTGACACCGTACTCATTACCGTAAAAGATAACGGAGTAGGTTTTGATTATGAAAAAGCCAGGGCAAAAAATGGTATAGGCCTTACTAATATAGAAACACGCGCAAAGCTTATAGGCGCTACCATACAATATATGTCACAAGTTAATGAGGGCACAACGCTATCACTTAACTATAAAACACAATCATTATGAAAACAATAGTTATTGTAGATGATCACACATTACTTAGCCAGGCCATAAGCGGCTTAGTAAATTCATTTGAAAACTTTAAAGTGCTTTATACCTGTAAAAATGGGCAAGAACTACTAGACAACCTTAAGTTTGAAAACAAGCGTCCAGACATCGTCCTTATGGATGTAAATATGCCTATTATGGACGGTATTGAGGCTACCACAAATCTCAAAGAGCTCTATCCAGACATACTAGTGCTTGCGCTCTCTGTAGAGGAGGATGATCATACTATTTTAAAAATGATACGCGCAGGTGCAAAAGGATACCTCCTTAAAGACACCGAAAAAAAGGTGTTAGAAAACGCTCTTAATGAGCTTATCATAAATGGGTATTACCATACTAATACCGTGAGCCAGCTTCTTGTAAAAAGCTTAGATGGAGATAATAGAGATGAACTTAGGGATAGAGAAATAGAGTTTATAAAACACGCCTGCACAGAGATGACTTATAATGAGATTGCATCTGTAATGTTTTTAAGCCCTAAGACGGTACAAGGATATAGAGATAGTGTATTCTCAAAACTAAATTTAAAAAATAGAACAGGTCTTGTTATTTATGCACTTAAAAATGGCTTGTTTAAACCTTAACTACACATATTATATGGCCTACCAAACCTCCATAAATATATGATTTGTGGAGGTTTGGTTTTTTAGTGGATGTGTAAACACACCCATCTTTTATATATTTTGCATAGACACAAAATAATAAAAAAGGAGGCTTTCCCCCAAAAGCCTCCCGCTTGCTATCAAATACTAAATTCTATTGCTAGAACTACGATTCATTTGGATGGCAAGTTGTTAGGTATAAAATTAGATGATATTTACCCATTTTACAATTATATATAACGTTATTATTAGGGGTAAATGCCCTATTTATAAAACTACTTTTTAAGGTTATCTCTACTAGCAAAGTTAAGCAACACATCCATAAAAACCTTATAATCAATATCTTTCATATTTTTATAACGTAGAGATCTTAGATTTTTCCTTTTTTCGCCTCCCACAAGTGCTTCTTTATGAACACTTATTTCCACCCCACGAGGAAAACCCACGTCTACAAACGACGTTCTAAAATTGAGAAAACAAAACATTTTACCATCTAGCATATAAAATGGTAAATTCCATTTATAGGTCTCCTCTACCTCAGGCACGGTACTTTTTATAATAGCTTGTAGCTCTATAAGCATTGTACGCCAGGGCTCTGGTTTTGAGAGTATATACGCTTGAGCAGGATTCATTACTTACTTGATTTTGGTAGTTATAATGGTTTTATCTACGCTTTCGCGAAAGCGTTATATTATTCATTCTCCCACACATAGACTATGATAACAGCTTAAGGGGTGTAATGATGTCAAAATATCAAAAAAAACTATGGTGATGAATGCTTATCTTTCGCCTAATATTTCTCTTAAATATAAGACAAATTATACATTCTTATGATAGACTTATCAGGATTAGACATAGCCATTATTGCGCTACTTTTTATCATCATACTAGGTGTTGGGTTTTATGTAGGTAAAAGCGCCGGAAAAAACACGACTCAATATTTTCTATCTGGTCGCAGTATGCCCTGGTGGTTATTAGGTCTATCTATGGTTGCTACAACCTTCTCTACAGATACGCCTAATCTGGTGACAGATATTGTGCGTACTAACGGTGTGTCTGGTAACTGGGTATGGTGGGCATTTTTAGTCACTGGACTGCTTACCGTTTTTGTGTATGCAAAGCTGTGGCGCAAGTCTGAGGTAAAGACAGATATTGAGTTTTATGAGCTACGTTATGGCGGTGCCCCGGCGCGGTTTTTAAGAGGTTTTAGAGCCATCTATTTAGGTATTGTTTTTAACGTACTGGCTATGGCGGGTGTAACCCTAGCTGCCATAAAAATAGGTGAAGTGATGCTAGGCCTTGACCCAGTAACAACCGTGGTAGTAGCTGGTGTGATTACTGTACTCTTTAGCGCCATAGGTGGGTTTAAAGGTGTGGTATATACAGACTTTATATTGTTTTTTGTGGCGATGGCAGGAGCCTTTGGCGCGGCATATTATATTGTAGGTATGCCAGAAATAGGAGGGCTTGAAGCGCTTATTACACACGATAATGTAAAAGACAAAATTAATATTCTTCCAGATTTTAATAATACAGAGATGCTCATCACGCTACTTATCATCCCACTAGCGGTACAATGGTGGAGCTCTTGGTACCCAGGATCTGAGCCTGGCGGTGGTGGTTATGTCGCACAACGTATGCTCGCTGCCAAAGATGAAAACCACGCCATAGGTGCAACCTTCTTTTATAACATTATGCACTACGCGCTACGCCCCTGGCCGTGGATTCTAGTAGCACTAGCCTCACTTATAGTATTTCCAGACCTCGCAAGTATACAGGAAGCCTTCCCAAATATTTCTGAAGATAAGCTAGGGCAAGACCTTGCCTACTCTGCAATGCTCACAATGCTACCTAGCGGCTTGCTAGGCCTTGTGCTTGCATCACTATCTGCGGCATATATGAGTACGATAAGTACACACCTTAACTGGGGAGCATCATATGTGGTAAATGATGTGTATGCACAACAAATTAAACCAGAAGCGACAGAGAAGGAGCTAGTCGCTGTAGGTCGCATCACCACAGTGATACTTATGGTAGTAAGTGCGGGTATCGCACTGGCGCTTACTAATGCGCTACAGCTTTTTAATATTATACTAATGTTTGGAGCAGGTACTGGGCTCATCTTTATACTGCGCTGGTTCTGGTGGCGCATTAATGCGTGGACAGAGATAAGCGCGATGCTCGCCTCTGGTATCATTTCTATACTTATAGAATTTACCTCGCTGGGAGAAACACTTTTTGGTACTAGCGGGATGATGCCTGGCTATGCTAAGTTTCCTTTTGTGGTGTTTACCTCAACGCTTATATGGCTTGTTGTTACCTATCTCACAAAACCAGAAACTAAAGAAACACTTTATGCGTTCTATAAAAAAACGCAACCAGGTGGGCCAGGCTGGAAAGGAATTGTCACCGCTGCAAACCAAGAGGGAGTTACCATCGTACAACACACAGAAGCGTGGAGCGTGCCTATGGGAATAGTCGCAATGCTACTAGGCTGTATATTAATTTACGGAACGTTGTTTACCACGGGTTACTTCATTTATGGCCAACTTACTAATGCACTCATAGGGCTTAGTTTTTGCTTCACTTCTGGAGCCTTACTGATTGCGGTTTGGAAAAAAATAAAAGGAAAAGTACTCTAATGAAATTATCTCTTATTATCACCATATTGTGCTTGAGCTTAGGGCTACAAGCACAAGAAACGACAGACATCTACAAACAGGCTATTGGTCTTGTAAAAAAATCATCAGCTTTTAAGCAAACTGGTGCGACAGCAATTGCTACGGGTTCAAAAACTATAAGCTTTACAAACCAAGCCTATGCATTTTGGCTAGATGGCCTAGATACCCGTTTTAATGACAAGGATTTTGAAAACTTCTTTGGTGATTTATATCAACCTAAGGAGATAGAAAGCTTTAAAAAAGCTGGAGACAAGAGAAGATCAAAATACCAGCTATATGTTTCTGAGACAGATACAGATCTGTTTGTGATAGAGATGCTTTCGCGAAAGCGTAAACGCAAAGCAAAGTACCCTAAGTTTTATCAAGGGCAAAGCATCTCATTCCTTTTTGAAAAAACGAGCAATGGAGGTGTGCGCCTCATTGAGACGTTAACCCTACAAAATAATTAGACAATGATAGATTGCCAGCCTATAGTAGATAAAACGTACAAGAAGGTACTCGCTATGGAAAATAGCGGCAATGTAGCAAGCTACATACCAGAACTTGCAAAGGTAGATGCTACAAAGTTTGGCGTATGTCTCACCACCCAGAACGGTGAGGTGTTTACTGCGGGTGATGCGACTGTAAAATTTTCTATACAGAGTATTGCAAAAGTGCTATCACTTAGTCTCGTGCTTTCTAAAATAGGTGATGACCTATGGAAACGTATGGATTTTGAACCCTCTGGAACTGCCTTTAACTCACTAGTGCAACTTGAGAGTGAGAATGGCATCCCTAGAAACCCGCTTATTAATGCAGGGGCTATTGTGGTATGTGATATTATTTGTGAGCTTTTTGATAACCCAAAAGAAGCATTGCTGGATTATATACGCGAGGTATCTGGTATAGAAGATCTTCAGTATTCTGAAAATATTGCTCATTCTGAGCAGCAAACGGGTTATCGCAACTTTGCACTTGCAAATTTTATAAAGTCGTTTAATAATATTAAAAATACCTGCGACCAGGTTACAGACCTATACTTTCACCTATGTAGTATCGAGATGACGTGTGAGCAGCTCTCATATACGTTCGGCTTTCTTGCAAACCGTGGGAAGCAGTTTAATACAGGCAAAACAATTGTCACGCCTAATCAGGCCAAACGCATTAACGCCATTATGCAAACCTGTGGGTTTTATGATGAAGCTGGCGAGTTTGCTTATAAAGTAGGTTTACCAGGTAAAAGTGGTGTAGGTGGTGGTATGGTAGCCATACTGCCTGGTAGTTATGCAATTGCTGTATGGAGCCCAAAACTTAACAAACAAGGCAACTCCTATAGAGGAATGAAATTTTTACAATACTTCACAGATGAAACACAGGATACGGTGTTTTAGGAGCTAAATTATATTTTAATGAACATCTCCATTAAATACATCACTCTCTTTTTAGTCCTTTTTGCTATTGAAGTAATTATAGCAACATACATACACGACGATTTTATAAGACCCTACTTAGGAGATACGATTGTTATTTTATTAATCTACGCCTTTGTGATGGGGTTTTTCTCTGTAGGTCACACCCTCTCAAGCAAGATTAAAGTTGCCTTTTATGTATTACTATTTGCATTTATAATAGAGGGATTGCAAGCCTCTTCTTTTATTTATAAGATAGGCCTAGGAGATCAAAAATGGGCACAAGTGATCTTGGGCACTTCTTTTTCTTGGTGGGATATTGTAGCATACATAGCGGGCTTTATCGCAATAGTATGTGCTGAATGGGTTATAAACAAAAAGAAACTAGCTTCACACTAACGGCTTGCTAGCTCTAAGCATCTCACGCTTGCCTGGAGGTCCAGGCAGTCGCTCTACTACAAAACCTGCGGCTTGCATTGCCCTACGGGCTGCTCCTTGAGCACAATAGGTAGTAAGTACTCCTCCTGGAATTAAGGCTTCATACATTTTTGTAAAGATTTCTTCTGTCCATAAAGTGGGCTGCACTCTTGGGCCAAAGGCATCAAAATAAATAAGATCAAAAACCTCACTATCTCTAATATCTTCAAAACGCTGTGTGCGCTTAGTGAGTGTAAAGTGCTCACTTATATTTTCTGGTTGCTCCCAGGCAACGTCGTGCATCTCATTATAAACTTTTGTAGCATCCTCTTCCTCTAGCTGGCTAGCATACTCCATAGCTTGAGCTTCTTCTTTAGAAACGGGATAAGCCTCTGCCCCTACATAATTAATAGACACATTATGTTTATGCGCCTCAAAATAGGTAAGCAAGGCATTGAGACCTGTACCAAAACCCATCTCAAGTATAGCTATCTCTTTTTTTTGTGGATATGTAGTTACATAGTGAGCAAGCCCAGTTTTAAGAAAAACGTGTCTAGCCTCTTGTATCGCACCGTGTTTAGAATGATACTGCTCATCCCAGTCTGGTATGTGTATGGTCTTTGAGCCATCTGCCGTGGTAATTATTTCTCTTTTCATTTTTTCTTTTGAGGTTATTGCTTTGCGCAGCATATAAAAAAGGGCAGGCTTACACCCACCCTTTTTAAAACTATATCGAGTTACTTCTTACTCTGATTTAAGAAGAACACCATCTGCCATAAATCTTAATTCTCGCTGTGGCTCTGTTATGGCTGCAATCTCTTCTTCAGACTTGCCCCCGTCTTTTGCCATATGTCTCAACTCATCTACAGATACTTCTTCTAGATATGCCTTGCCTTCTACAATAGCCTCTCCTCCATCTGTATCTGTAGGGATAAAAAATCCGTAATCTTTAAATTTTACAAATACCTGCTCCTCACCAGCTATATCCAGTCGCATCCAGCATCCTTTTGAGGCACAAACAGCGTTTACTGGAGCCTGAAATTTTACAACCGCCGTATCACCTTCGGCAAGTGAAGCATATTTTTCGGCAATCTCACTTTTAGTTAATGTATTTTCTGGAGATATCGTTGCTCCATAGCTAGCATAATCGTTTTGAGCAATCGTTTGACTTGTAGCTAGTTCTTCTTTTTTTTCTGATTCCGCTTTCGCGAAAGCGTCATTACTCCCCTCCTCGCCTTGTTTACAACTTAGTAATGTCAAGAAAATTAAGAATATCGTTGCACATAGTTTCATAATCATTTGGTTTTAAGTTGAACATCGTAAAATTATGCAAAAATCAATCACCGAGTATGACAAATCATTAAATTTGTTACTATGGAAACAACCTCTACTCTTAAGATTACAAAGCGAGACAACAGCAAAATTGCTGATGTTGATTTTAATAACCTTGCTTTTGGAAGCGTTTTTACAGACCATATGTTTTCTGTAGAATATGTAAATGGGCAATGGCAGCAACCAGAAATAGTACCTTACGGACCTATCTCTATGGATCCTAGTGCAAAAGTTTTTCACTACGGTCAAGCTGTTTTTGAAGGAATGAAAGCTTTTAAGGATGATCAAGGAGATATCTTCTTATTTCGTCCAGAAGATAACTGGGAGCGTATTAATACCTCATCTGCACGTCTAGCAATGCCAGAACTTCCTAAAGAAGTTTTTATGGAAGGTCTTATGGAGCTTCTTAAACTAGACGAAGCTTGGATAAAAGCCGGAGATGGTAATTCTTTATACATACGCCCTTTTCACATTGCAACACAACCGGGAGTATCTGCATCACCATCAGACAGGTATAAGTTTATGATTATTCTTGCGCCTGCTCAATCATATTACTCTGGTGAAGTAAGCGTAGTATTTGCCGAAAAGTATAGCCGTGCCGCAAGTGGTGGTGTAGGTTATGCAAAAGCTGCAGGTAACTATGCTGCACAATTTTACCCTACTAATCTTGCAAAAGAAGAAGGATACCAGCAGGTAATCTGGACAGATGCAAATACACACGAGTATCTAGAAGAAGCGGGTACGATGAATGTATTTTTCCGTGTGGGAGACAAACTTCTTACAGCACCTACTAATGATACTATCCTTAATGGTATCACACGTAAGAGTATCATACAACTGGCAGAAGCAGCTGGTATTACTGTAGAGGTAAGACCAGTAGCCGTAAAAGAGATTGTAGAAGCTGCACAAGCTGGTGAGCTTAAAGAAATTTTTGGCGTAGGTACTGCTGCAGTAGTAGTTCCTTTTAAGAGCTTTGCTTACAAGGGTGAAGATCACAAACTCAATGCACCAGAAAATAGTTATGGAGTACAGTTTAAAAAAGACTTAAACGACATACAATATAACCGCACAGAAGATAAATACGGATGGAGAGTTGCTGTAAAGTAGTACTTCACCATACATAAACAAAAACCGGAATAGCAACTGCTGTTCCGGTTTTTGAGTTTCTACAAGGCTATTATACTAAGAGACTACAGACTTTTTATTACCTTGTAAGCATTAATAAAAACAACCATCTAGATTATGAGAAGAGGTAGCGGTCTTAAGATCAGGTTACTTATAGGAGTTGCCATTGTTGCATTTGCACTTTTTAAAAACTGTAGCAACAAGGAAGAAAATCCTTATACGGGTAAAACCCAAAGCATCACAATGTCTCCAGAAGAGGAGATTGCCATAGGCCTACAACACGCGCCTGCTATGGCAGAGCAGCACGGAGGCTTACATCAAGACCAGCAGTTACAAGCTTTTGTAGATCAAGTAGGTCACAAGCTCGTACAAGAAAGTATGGCTAGAGAGACACCTTATAACTATGATTTTCATTTATTGCAAGATGAGCAAACGGTTAATGCATTTGCATTACCAGGTGGCCAGATTTTTATCACCTATGCCCTACTTTCAAAACTTGAAAATGAAGATCAAGTTGCTGGAGTACTAGGTCACGAGATAGGCCACGTACTAGGTAAACACAGTGCAGAGCGTGTAGCAAACTCAGAGATGTGGTCTACCATCTCTATGGGTGCAGAAGTAGGTGGAGGTATGGGAGGCGCAGCAGGTGCCATAGGTCAAAACATATTACTAGGTAATGGTCGTGATGACGAGTTAGAGAGTGATGATCTAGGTGTACGCTTTATGATACGCGCTGGTTATGACCCGTACCAGATGATAGACGTGATGAAAATACTCAAAGCTGCAAGTGGTGGTAGCCGCCAGCCAGAGTTTGCAAGCACACACCCAGATCCAGAAAATCGTATAGAACAAATCAAGGAGAGCATCCAGAAATATGGTTATACGGGACCAGCGACTATGTAATAATATACTCGCAACCGTTTTCGTTAAAACCCCTTTAAAACCTCGCACCCGCGAGGTTTTGTTTTTATCTTTACTACTCAACCTAAGACGATGAATAAAAAAACAATCCTAATGATACTAGATGGCTGGGGTATGGCTCCAGACAAGAAAGTATCTGCCGTAGACCAGGCACAAACGCCTTTTATAGATAGCCTTTACAATAAGTACCCGCACGCACAGCTACTCACTCACGGTGAGAATGTAGGCCTGCCAGAAGGCCAGATGGGTAATAGCGAAGTGGGCCATATGAACCTAGGCGCAGGAAGGATTGTTTATCAAGACTTTGCTAAGATCAATAAAGCACTTAAAGAAGATACGCTCAAAGATGAACAAGCGCTTAAGGATGCTTTCGCTTTCGCGAAAGAAAACAACAAGTCTGTTCACTTTCTCGGTCTCGTTTCTGATGGAGGTGTACACTCACACATTGAGCATCTTAAAGGACTTATTCTCGCTGCCGAAAATGCAGGAGTGCCACAATCTTTCATTCACGCTTTTTCTGATGGTAGAGATGTAGATCCAAAATCTGGAAAAAAGATGATAGGTGATATTTCTGCTTTCGCGAAAGCGCACAAAGCACAACTAGCATCTGTAATAGGTCGCTACTACGCAATGGACAGAGATAAACGATGGGAACGCGTTGCACTTGCATATAATCTTATTACCAAAGGAGCTGGAACGCCTACTAAAGATATAGAACAAGCTATACAAGCCAGTTATGACGCAGGTAAAACAGATGAGTTTATAGATCCGCTTTTTGTGACTCAAGATGGTGAGACCATCTCTACCGTACAAGAAGGTGACGTAGTGATTTTCTTTAATTTTAGAACAGATCGTGGTCGCGAACTAACAGAGATGTTGTCTCAAAAAGATTTTGCAGAGCAAGACACAAAAAAGCTTGACCTGTATTATGTTACAATGACTAACTATGATGACACTTTTAAAGGCATTAAAGTTATTTACGACAAAGACAATCTCGTAAATACCCTTGGTGAAGTTTTAGAAAGCGCAGGTAAGAAACAAATACGCATCGCAGAGACAGAAAAATATCCTCACGTAACCTTCTTCTTTTCTGGAGGGCGTGAAGAACCTTTTGATGGAGAGTCTAGATTGCTAGCTCCCTCGCCAAAGGTTGCCACTTACGACTTGCAGCCAGAAATGAGCGCTTTTGAGATACGTGATAAAATTGTTCCAGAAATAAACAAAGGAGAGGTAGACTTTGTGTGTCTTAACTTTGCAAATCCAGATATGGTAGGTCATACGGGTGTGATGGAAGCCGCAATAAAAGCCTGCGAGACAGTAGACAGCTGTACAAAAGATATTGTAACCGCCGCCAAAGAAAATGATTATACTGTAATCATCATAGCAGACCACGGTAATGCAGAGGTGATGATCAACCCAGATGGATCGCCTAATACGGCACACACTACAAATCCAGTACCGGTGATACTAGTCGATAAAGACATCAAGAAAATCAACAATGGTATTCTATCTGATGTGGCTCCTACAGTTTTAAAATTGCTAGGCGTACCACAACCAGATGTGATGGATTGTGTACCTTTAATCTAAAATTAATGAGAATGAAAAATATCATTTATACAGGTTTGCTAGCTGTAGTTCTTGTAAGCTGTAATACTTCAAAAACAGCTACAGAAACCCAGGCCACGACGCCAAAAGAAGAAAAAGCTACAGTGATTGCAAAAGGTAATAGAATTGAAAAAGCTACCACCCCAACAAAACCTGCCTTACCTGCAAGGCCTGCACCTAAAGTAAAGACAATGCTCGTGGGTAAAGAAGATCGCACAGCACTAGAGCAACCACCATTTGGAAGCTGGTACAACACAAACTATGCACGGTATAAAACTGATGATGCACTTATACCAGAAATCACAGAAGAGATAGAAGGAGTTACCATTACTACATTTATGGGGACTTGGTGCGGAGACAGTAAACGTGAGACACCACGTATGTTTAAAATATTAGATAACGTAGCTTTCAGTAAAAAAGACCTTACACTTATTACTGTAGATCGCACAAAGAAAAAACCTACTGAATTTACAGCAGGAAATAACATTATACGCGTTCCTACTTTTATCCTTAAAAAGGATGGAAAGGAAATAGGTCGTATAGTCGAGCGTCCTGTAGAAAGCTTAGAAGCAGATATGCTTAAAATTTTAAAAGGAGAATCTTACAAACACGCATATGAAAATTAAAATAATCGCTCTTGCCACTCTTACCGTACTATTAACAGCTTGTAATGAGCACAAAACAGTAGAGCAAGTTACCGAAGAGCTAGAAGAAAAAGTAGCTACAGAAGCACCACTAGAGGAAGAAGCGCCTATACTTATAGGTGAGTTTAAAAGAGATACCCTCGAGTCTCGTGCTTATAATAAATGGTTTATACAGAGTTATAAAGATCACACACTAGATACAGAGAGTCTTCCTGCTTTAAAAAAGGGGCTTACAGATGTACGTGTCACCGTATTTATGGGAACCTGGTGTGAAGATAGCCAGCGTGAGGTACCTGCCTTTTTTAAAATACTTGATGAAATAGATTACGATAGTGACCTTATTCATATAGTAACCGTTTCTGAAGATAAAATAGAACCTGCAGAGCTAGTAAATCACAAAGAAATAACAAATGTTCCTACTTTTATATTTACTAAAGATGGTAAGGAACTAGGCCGTGTGGTTGAGTATCCGTTAGAAAGTCTAGAGAAGGATATGGTAAAAATACTCTCAGGTCAAGAATATAAACACGCTTATGCGGAGTAATATGAACAACCTTTAGATTATCAAAACCCTTCATAATTTATGAAGGGTTTTATTTTTTAACACTTGTAAAAAGCTAGGCAATATTCTTTAGTTTAGCCACACTAACATTAATCAAAAAACACAATTAATTTATGGAATGGTATTTAAAGGTAGTACGAGATAACTATGCAAATTTTGACGGTAGAGCGCGTCGTCAAGAGTACTGGATGTTTTATTTATTTAATATGATATTTACTTTCTTACTGTATATCCCTCTCATAGCAGGGGCAGCGATGGAGAGTGAAGCTCTTATGATGGCAGGCGGTTTACTGCTTATGCTTTATATATTTGCGATAATAATACCATCTATAGCCGTATCGGTGCGAAGACTACACGATCAAGATAAGAGCGGCTCTTGGTACTTTGTTGCCTTTATACCTTTTATAGGAGGTATCTGGCTTTTAATATTAATGGCAACAGAAGGAACACACGGAGCGAACCAGTATGGACCAGACCCTAAAGGTGATCTTATTCAGTAAAGAACAATAACACTTTAAAAAGGGCTTCTATAAAACTTATAGAAGCCCTTTCTTATTATATAAACGTAACCGTAGTTCTTTTTGTAATTTTGCATAAAATTTTAAGTGATTAAAGAAACAAAAACCATAGCGGTAGACTTTGACGGTACCATTGTAGAAAATGCGTATCCTAAAATTGGTAAGCCATTATTATTTGCTTTTGACACACTTAAAAAATTACAGCAAGAAGGAAATTTATTGATCTTATGGACCTATAGATCTCAAGATAAACTAGAAGAAGCTGTAGCCTTTTGCAAAGAAAATGGACTCACCTTTTATGCGGTAAATAAAAGCTATCCGGAAGAAGTAATGAGCCCAAAAATAAGCCGCAAGATAAATGCAGATATCTTTATAGACGATAGGGATGTAAGAGGAATGTTAGGCTGGGGGGAAATCTACCAGAAACTGGGCAAAGGGCAAGAACAAACGCAAAGCCTTAAGGCAACACAGAAAAAAAAGAAAACACCAAAAAAGAAAAAATCTAAAGGTGGCTTTATGGCACGTATAGAAGAGCTTTTTAAAGAAGATTAATAGCAATGGCAATCATACAAAAAACCAGAGAAGAAATAGAATTAATGCGTGAGAGCGCCCTTGTAGTATCTCGCACACTAGGGATGCTAGCTGGTGAAGTAAAGCCAGGTGTTACCACGCTCTACCTTGACAAACTAGCCGAGGATTACATAAGATCTCAAGATGCTATACCAGGCTTTTTAGGTCTCTATGATTTCCCAAACACGCTATGTATGAGTCCTAATGAACAGGTTGTACACGGAATTCCAAACGATAAGCCACTTGTAGAAGGTGATATTATCTCTATAGATTGTGGTGCTATAAAAAACGGATTTTACGGTGATCACGCCTATACATTTGAGGTAGGAGAAGTAAGCCCAGAAGTAAAAAAACTACTTGAGGTAACTAAGCAGTCTCTTTATGTGGGTATAGAACAACTCAAAGTAGGTAACCGCGTAGGTGATGTAGGATATGCTATTCAAAAATTTACCGAAGACCACGGTTATGGAGTTGTACGTGAGCTCGTAGGTCACGGTCTAGGTACTACAATGCACGAAGACCCAGAAATGCCTAACTATGGTAAACGTGGTCGTGGCAAAAAGTTTATAGAAGGTATGGTAGTTGCCATAGAACCTATGACTAATATGGGAACTAGAAACATAAAACAGCACAATGACGGCTGGACAATAACCACTCGCGATAATCAACCTAGTGCTCACTTTGAGCACGACGTTGCCATTGTAGATGGTAAACCTGAGCTGTTATCTACGTTTGCATACATTTACAAAGCATTAGGCATAGAGAGTGATGAGGAAACTCCTTTTCGCCAGCAAGCGCTAGTATTATAAGCTTTGAAGAAAATTTTTAAATTTTTCTTAAACGCCATCCCTCGACCTTTATTAATCAGGTTGAGTTATGCGGTGCGACCACTACTGGCACTTACTCTTAAGGGTAATCGCTATGAAGACCCTATAGACGGTAAGACCTTTAAAAAATTCTTGCCTTATGGATATGGCACTCCTAGAGAAAATGTACTCTCACCATCTACCCTTTCGCTAGAGCGTCACAGACTTTTATGGCTGTGGCTACAGCGTGAGACAGATTTTTTTAAAGCAGAAAGAAAAGTACTTCACTTTGCTCCAGAGCAAGCTTTTTATAAACGCTTTCGCGAAAGCGCACACCTAGATTACACCACTACAGATCTTAACTCCCCACTGGCAGATGTTAAGGCAGATATTTGTGATTTACCTTTTGCCGAAAATAGTTTTGACCTCATTTTTTGTAACCACGTACTTGAGCACATACCTGATGACACAAAGGCAATGCAAGAATTATATCGTGTGTTGAGACCTGGCGGGATGGCGATATTACAAATCCCTCAAGAATTAAATAGAGCAACCACCTTTGAAGATAACACCATCACAGACCGTGATGAGCGCGCAAAAATCTTTGGACAATACGACCACGTGCGTGTTTATGGAAGAGATTATTTTGAAAAGCTTAGAACCATAGGTTTCAAGGTAGATGAAGTAGATTATACAACTATACTAACCCCAGAAGAGGTAGACAGTTATCGTCTTGCTCCTGGTGAGATTATACCTGTTTGCTATAAGTAATAGTTACTTCTGTATATATTGGTTAAAACCAGGAGTCATAAAAACACCTTCATCATACACGAGATAGGCTTCTATATTTTGACCTCTTAAGGCCTCTTTTGAGCGCTCAAGCCCCATTGCCATACAAGACGTAGCCCAGGCATCTGCCGTGGCACAATCATCTGCTATAATGGTTGCACTGAGTACATCACTACGCTCTGCCGAACCCGTAAGCGGGTTTATAGTATGTACGTATTGTTTACCCGTAGCTTTGTCAACACGATTCTTTCGGTAGTTGCCAGAGCCGGCCATTGCTTTGTCTGTAAGGGTTACGAGAACTGATGCCGTTCTATCTGTCACTTTAGAATCTAGATTTTCTATTCCTACTGTCCAGCTTTGTTCTTTATTGAGGTTGGTCCCTGCAGCCACTATCTCTCCACCTATATCTACGAGGTAGTTATTAAACCCCTTTGAGCCCATATAAGCTGCTACTCTATCTACTCCATATCCTTTTGCGATGGCATTAAAGTCAAAATAAATAGTTGACGCAGTCTTGCTTATGGTTCCATCTTCTTGTAATTGTACTTTACTCCAACCTACATACTGCATTAATGAGTCTAGTGTTGGCGTGTCTATGGCTTCTAGAGCTTCTGTATCCCCAAAACCATACGCATTGCGCAATGCGCCTACTGTAGGGTCAAAGTAGCCTGAGGTTGCTTTATTTAGCTTTCGCGAAAGCGTAAATACATCCCTAAACATAGCATCTACAACAACCGTAGTGTCACCTCTATTTATTTTTGAAATATCACTTTGCGGAATGTAGGTGCTTAGTGACTGGTTTACCGCTGCTACCACAGAGTCTATACCCTTTTTAATTTGTGGAGCCCCTGCTACTTCTCCAAAATATTTTACTCCATAACTAGTACCAAAGGCGTTGCCTGCGATTGTAATCTCGTCTGGGGTTTGTGGCTGTTTACAGGCTATAAAACTTACAGCAATAAAAAGTGATAAAAGTATGCGCATTATTGTATCTCTTGAAGTCCGTTATAAATCTCTCTGTAAGCCGAATCTTTTTCGACCGGTTTTTGATAATTGTCTCCGTGACCTAGCCCTACCCCAGCATAAAATGTACGTGCTTCAAACTTGAGTGCGTGATCACGCATTTTTATCATAAAAGCCTCATCATACACATTTGCATCTTCTGGAAATGTACGCGCTCTTACGATTACAAAATGTAATTTTTTATCCTTGAGAGCCACAAATTGCGGGTCTTTTTTAAGCTTAGAATTTACTGCCATAAACTCAAAGCCTTGACTCTTTAAATCTTCTCCTACGATGTTCATCGCAAGGTTATGAAGCTCTTGTTCTGTAAGAAGTTCTGCCATATTACAAAGATAATTATTGCAGTTCTTACTTTACACATTTGCTCTTATTATTAAGACTATAGAGACTACTTACTTTTAAAGTTGTTTAAAAAATCACTCCGCTTGTTACGGGATACAGGCACCTTATTATTTTCTGTAAGTTGGACGTACCCCTCATTGAGGTAAGCAATGATATGATCTAAATTGATAAGGTGCGATTTATGTACTTGATAAAACGTTGTTTTATCTAACATCTTTACAAAGTGGCCTATACTATTAGAGCTCAACATAGTTTTACCTTCTTCTAAATAGAGCTTTGTATACCCATCTACTCCTTCACAACGTATGATGGATGGGATAGGGATAAACTCTAGGCCTTTTTGAGTGGGCACTACGATCTTCTTTTTTTGAAAATTTTGAACTCCTAGATTTGCGATAAGCTGCTTGTTTTTGGCCAAAGAATCCTTATGCTCTACGTTTTGAATAGCCTTGTGGACCGCCGTGATAAGATCATCCTTATCTGCTGGTTTTACTATGTAGCCTATAGCACAATGGCGTATTGCCTCGATGGCATACTCATCATAAGCAGTTACAAAAATGATTTCAAATGCGGGATTAGGAATAGACTTGAGCATATCAAAACCTGTCATCTCCGGCATTGAGATATCTAAAAATATCACGTCAGGCTGTAACTCTTGTATTTCTGTAATGGCATTTTTGGGGCTTTGACTCTCCCCCACAATAGTCAATTGCGGACAATACCTCTCTAACTTAGAACGTAAGATAGCAAGCGCCTTGCGCTCATCATCTACTAGGTATGCTCGTATGTTCATCTTCTATGGGTTTAAAAATTAAAGTAGCTATCGCCCCCTCTGAATCTTCTCTATCTTCTAGTGTGTAGCTTACTTTCCAAGTATTACTGTATTCTAATAGCTTGAGACGATCTTGCAATACGCTAGACGACCTGTTATTAAGTTCTTTGCCGCTGTTATCAAATATTGCTTTAGACTTTACCAGTCCTATACCATCATCTATTATAGTGACTTTAAAAGAGTCTTCACTCACGTAGCCAAAATGAATCGCTACAGTGCCAGTAGTGGCTTTGTGAAAAATACCGTGATTTACAGCATTTTCAACTATAGGTTGCAACAACATTGTGGGTATAATATCTTCTTCATCAAGCTCGGTATCTTTTGTAATGCTATAGGTAAGCTTGTCCTCAAATCGTAATTGCTCAATAGAGAGATAATTTTCTAACAAGGATACCTCTTGCGCTATGGTAATATGACGCTTTCGCGAAAGCGTAAAAAACGACCGTATTAATTTTGAAAACTTAGTCAAATAAATCTCAGACAGCTCTACCTCATTGCGCTGTATATAATACTGAATTGCATTGAGAGAATTATGCACAAAATGCGGATTCATTTGTGAGCGTAGCGCTTGGAGTTCTAGAGCGTGTTGTTGTTTCTGGCTATTAATTGTTTCTAACAAGTTATGCTGTATAAGCTTGTTTTTGCGATTATAAAAAATTAAAAACACAAGAATCAAAAAGACGCCTAATGTTATTAATATAACTATAAATGTTATTATGATTGAAGATTCTGGCGACTCCATATAAACCCAAAACTTATTATGATACATTTTAAAAAAGTGATATACACTTTTACCACAAATAGGTGGTGGTACTTCTCAAATGAGGCAAAGTAATTTTCTCCTATCTTAAATGGTGTGAACCCAAGGTAATAGAAAAAATGAGCGATAACAATCCAGAATAGTAAACTTCTAAAAATATTAGAACTCTCTCTGGAATTAAGTAAGCTCAGTAAATAGTAGAATGTAAAAAATATTACTCCTAAACCACCTAAAATATAAGACACTACCTGGCTCTCATCGTTAAAATCAATTTTTAAAATTACAAGCTCTAAAAAGATACTTAGCACATAGAGCAAAGCAAATCCCTTTACCGCTAGCTTTGCATTACGCCTCTTAAATTCTGAATAGAAAAGATAGAAGAGCGTGAGAAAATAGATGAAATTATAAATATTTGTACAAATACGGTTTCTACCAAAGTCTATATAAGTGCCATAATAGATTTTGAACATTTCATTAAGCACAGAATATAGTAAAGCAAATAAAAATAATTTAAACCTTCGTTCTAGCTTAGGCCACATCACAAAACCTACGATAACCGGAAGCCATTGTATATAAATATATTGGTCTAAAAAATACTGTTCAAATAAGTCCAAGGCAGCAGTGATTATTGATTTCCTGGTTTCTTTGGCTTTTTAGGAGGCATATCTGTAAACTCGTTGAATGATACAATCTCTACATTATCATTTAGTGCTGAATTAAAATTTATAGATGGAAGTATTGAAGCGTCATATCGTTTCTCCTTTCCAGTAAAACAGCTATCTGGATTTAAATAACAGAAAAGTGATTTATACTCTCCTTTGTATTTGTCAGACTCATCATCATAATCTATATAAAAAGGAATGTGTCTTTGTGCATCTACCTCTGCAGCTATATTATTATCATAATATGTAGGCGTAAAATATGTCGTAAGTCTACCTCGATAATCACCCTTTCTTAATGGATCTTCAAATTTTGAGCCTTCAGATTTATCACCCTCTACATCCTTATCTAAATCATATGCACCAAAACTAATTGCAATACCAGAAATTTTTGGCTCTTTATTTTTCTTTTGTAATACATCTAAAAAAGCAATGTAGCTTTTAAGATTATCGAGTGTTACAAGTGAGTATTCTGTAGGCAGGTATCCATTTCTTTGCACACTAACACCTTTTCTATCTGTGGCATCTTCTTGAATTTCTACTAGTCTTGGAATGAAACGGTCCTGATAGTTCTCATAAAGCGATCGCACATCATTCTCATTAATAGTATGTTTTGAGTTTTCAATTTTTGCAATTACTGCTTGATCATCTAGCTCACTGCTAGAATTAATATTCCCACAGTAAAAAAGGATATACAGTATTAAGACTATAATCACTAATGATTGTAGCCAAAGAATCGATTTAATTTTCATAATTAGAATGGTTAGTTAGTTATGTTTAAATATAAGTATTATTGAACGGATCAAGTTTTTCTGTAATCAACCAACCCGCTCAATTATTTATTTTCTCAATCAGCACTTCCTGCTGTAAGTGCTAGATAACTACAAGAGCCTATACCGAGAGTGCGACCCCCTGTCCAAGTATAATCTGCACAGGTAGCAGAATAGTTATACACTCCGCCTGGGATATCATTCCACTGAGCTATAGATGGACTAGTATCCTGACAGTCTACAAATCCCGTAGGAGGATCTTCTCCGTCCATCGTTTTAGTCCCTAACCCCTCTACTGTGATTATAATCTCACCACAACTAAGATCACCAAAAGCAGTAAAAGCTAACTAGGATTGCCCTTGTCACTCCAGATTTGAGTTTTCACCACTATCGTCATCATTAGAACAAGCAAAGCAGAAAACTGTAAAAATGGCTATTATTATATAATTGAATTTCATTTGTAACATTTTTTAGTATTCAAAGTGTTAGTCAATTGGACAACATTGTTTAAAACAAAAATTATCCCAATACCATCTCTCAGAAGGGTTAGATCCTTCATCTAAGCCAAAACCAAGACCCACTGTATTTTGAATTAATGAGTTAAAAGTCGCAATATCAGCTGGAGTTAGCGGACCAGTGACTCCAGCTAGCACCCATTCTCCCATACTATTAGATGGGAGACTCCCGCCAGAAGCAAGTTCCAATGGTACGCTGATTGTGACAGGCGCAGCGTTAGATTGTATTAAGCTAGCTGAGTTGAGCACAAAGAAAGCTCTAGGTGAGCCTGTTGCTATATTCCCACCTTGATAAATACCGATTGAATTATCTGACGTAGCTGAGTTACTTGATCCAGCTTCATATTCTACATCATACTGCAACTCACATCCAGCGGCAATAAAGTCTGACGGAAAATCAATATTATTATACACTACAGAACTGCCGCTAGCATCTACTGCTTGCAGTACTTGAGAACCATTACGGCTAATGATTTCTACATTGATTGCATTAATGGATTGCCAGTTTGATGCTGGTCCTAAATCATCTAATTCAAAATCAGTTAATAGTTCACAAGATTCTTCACAAGGTGGCTCAAGCATTTCTAATTCATACCCACACTCATCATCACTACAGCTCACTCCTAGAATGGCTAGTGACATTATTATTGTTATTTTATATATTGTTTTCATTTTGTTTTTAGATTAAAAAAAGGACCGCTTTATCTAAGCTAATTATCAACACCTTATCAGATCATAGTTCAACAATTATTGTTGTGATAAAGCAGTCCCTTTGGCTAACACTTAATTTTAATTACAGATTACTTTCATTTCTGTGCGTCTGTTTATTTGGTGTTTTGTCTCACTACAAGAAACACCATCTGCACACTCATTAAGTAATCTTGACTCACCGTATCCCTTACCTGTGATTTTGCTTCGGCTTACACCTTGCGAGACTACATAGTCTACCGCGGCATTTGCTCTGTTTTGAGATAGCGTTTGGTTATAAGAGTCTGACGCTCTAGAATCTGTATGCGAGCTTACCTCTACACGTATACCAGGATTATCTTTCATAAACTGTGCAAGCCTATTAAGCTCTGGTCGTGCATCTGGACGTATATCATATTTATCCAGATCATATAAAATATTATTTAATGTAATGGCTTTACCACACTCTGCTTCTTCTAGACAGATCTCAAGCTTTACAAAGAGTGTTGTACTTCTGTCATACTCGGCTGGGTTTATTGTAACCGTTTGAGAAAAGTATTTATCTTTCTTACCTCTCAACTCATAAGAGCCACGTTGCCCTATATGTAATATGTAGGTACCATTCTCATCTGTGATTGTACTTTTTTGTTCTGCAGCTGTGAGATTTTTTATAATGACATCTACACCAGGTAGTCCAGTTGCAGTATTACAGATAACGGCTTTACCTTGAAGAATAAAGTTTTCGTCTTCATAAAGAATCTCCTTTTGTAAGGTCTGTCCTTCTTTAAACTCAGAGGCACCTGCATTGTTACTAGTTAGACCCACCTCATAAAGTTGACCATCTATAACATAATCATCTTTTGCTATGTCATTAAACACTACTATACCAAATGTATTTGTAGTTCCCGTTTGCACTATATTACCTGCACTATCACGCAAAGCAACATCAGTATCAGGTAGTACTTGTCTTGTAAACTTATCACGAGCTGTCACCGCTAGCGAGTACTTCTCACAAGTAGTACAACACTTATTATCGTGCTTAGATTTTAACTTTATAGTTAACCCTGCAAATAGCCCTACAGATGATATATCGTGTTCACAAGCTTCTGCTCGCGTGTAAATATCACCAGTGAGGCTGCTACCCTGTTCTGAAATAATAGCATCATAATATCTAGCAGCCATACCACCATCAAGACTCTCTTGTACACCAAAATGTCTCATATAGTAAGCTCCTGCGTGTATGCCAAAAGTTTGATTAAAGAAATAGGTAAATCTCAGTTGAGCTTTACCCGTAAGAACACTACCCTCATCATAACCTGCGTGAAAGTTTAATCGATCATTTATAACAGTGTTCTCTCTCAACTCAGTCAGTCCGCCTTTTATACTAGCAAGACCACCTCTAAGATTTAGCTCTGCTTTAAACTTATTACTGGGTGACACATACTGAAAGTTAGGCCCTATACCATAAAAGAATCTAGTAATACCCTCCTCTCTCAAAGAGAAATCTGTGAGTGTTGTTCCTGAGATATCTATAAGATTATCTATAGGAAACGTGCTCTCCGGACTGTTTTTAATGTAATCTAGATCTAGCCCTATCCCAAACCATCTCCAGTAATAGTCTACAGAGAGACCCAGTTCAATACCTCCTTCATAATCTATAAAAGGAGTATCATTATCATATGTAGGAAAATCATATCCTACTCGGGGACTCAACTGCCAGTAATTGTGGTCAGGATGTGTCTGCGCTACACTCCCCCAAGTGCAAGCGAATACTACGAGTAGTACGACGGTTTTCATAAATGCTTTCATAATTAAAAGTTGTTGTTAATAATGATGCAAATATGAACCAGTTACATAAGGTGTAAAATAGCCACTACACGAACGGTAGTTTTGAGTACAGCAACGGTAATTTTAAAATGATAATAGATATGTACGCTTTCGCGAAAGCGTATAAAAAAACCCGATACATTGCTGTATCGGGTTTTTAGGTTTTCGCGAAAGCGAAATTATATACTATCCTCCAAAGTCATCAAAACGGATGTTCTCATCTGGAATTCCATAATCTTCTCCCATTTTCTGAACAGCATTGTTCATAAGTGGAGGACCACAGAAATAAAGTTCGATATCTTCTGGTGACTCGTGCTTGCTTAAATACTGGTCTATTACTACTTGGTGAATGAAACCTACAAAACCGTCTCCTTCTCCATCTGTAGAGTCTTTTACTTTCCAGTTATCTTCTTCCATAGGCTCAGAAAGTGCTAGATAGAATTTAAAGTTAGGGAATTCTCTCTCTAACTCACGGAAGTGTTCTAAGTAGAATAACTCACGCTTAGAACGTCCTCCATACCAGTAAGTAACCGTACGTCCTGTTTTAAGGGTTTTGAAAAGGTGATACAGGTGTGAACGCATAGGTGCCATTCCTGCTCCTCCTCCTACGTAAAGCATTTCTGCTTCAGATTCGTTTATGAAGAATTCTCCATAAGGTCCAGAGATTACTACTTTGTCACCTGGCTTTTGTGCAAATATGTATGATGAAGCAACCCCAGGGTTAACATCCATCCATTGGTTTTTAGCACGATCCCACGGCGGCGTAGCAATACGTACGTTAAGCATAATCTCGCGTCCCTCTGCTGGGAAGGAAGCCATAGAGTATGCACGCTCTACAGTCTCATTATTTTTCATTGTAAGTGGCCATAGACCAAACTTATCCCACTCTGTTTGAAACTTATCTGGTGTTTCGTGCTCTTCTGGGTGAGCAGTGATGTCTATATCCTTATAGTTAATTGTACACTCAGGGATTTCAATCTGGATATATCCTCCAGCTTTATACCCCATATCTTCTGGTATCTCAACTACAAATTCTTTAATGAATGATGCTACGTTATAGTTACGTACAACCGTTGCCTCCCATTTTTTAATTCCAAAAACTTCTTCTGGAATCGTAATATTCATATTTTGCTTCACCTTTACTTGACAAGCAAGACGTGCTCCGTGAGCAAGCTCCTTACGAGAGAAGTGTGGTGTTTCTGTAGGTAATGCTTCTCCACCTCCCTCAAGAACGTGACACTCACATTGTATACAAGTACCTCCACCTCCACAAGCAGATGGTAAGAATATTTTATTGTTTCCAAGAGTTGATAAGAGTGTACCTCCAGAGGCAACTTCAACTTCTTTTTCACCATTTATAGTAATTGTTACAGGTCCTGATGGAGATAACTTTTGCTTAGTAAAAAGCAATAAGCCCACAAGGATTAACGTAAGCACTAAAAAGGCAGCGATTGTTGCGATAACAACGCCAGACATTGATGCAGCTAGTAACATAATTAGTTTTCTTTTTCGTTAGCAATTTCAACCTCGATCATAGCTACGGGTTGCGTATTTTCTTCTTGTAACTCTATTTGAGCAGCTTCGGTAGCTGGTGCAGCTTCTTCTTCGTCACCACCAGTAAGCATTCCTCCAAAACTCATAAAACCTATTGCCATAAGACCTGTAATGATAAAAGTGATACCAAGACCTCTTAATGGAGCAGGAACATTTGAGTAACGTATTTTCTCACGTATCGCTGCAATTGCAAGAATTGCAAGGAACCAACCTATACCTGAAGATATACCGTAGTTAAAGGCAAGACCTAACGTCTGGATATCTCTAGATTGCATAAATAATGACCCTCCTAAGATGGCACAGTTTACTGCAATAAGTGGTAAGAAAATACCAAGTGAGTTATATAATGACGGAGAGAACTTCTCTACTACAATCTCTACCAGTTGTACCATTGTTGCAATAGTTGCGATAAATAGTATGAATGATAAGAAACTTAAGTCATAATCTGCATACTCTGGTCCTAACCACGCTAGTGCGCCATCACGAAGAATATACTGGTCAAGTAGCCAGTTTATAGGCACAGTTACTGCAAGTACAAATATGACAGCAGCACCAAGACCAACAGCGGTTGACACTTTTTTAGACACGGCTAGGTAAGAACACATTCCTAAGAAGGTGGCAAATACCATATTGTCTATGAAAATCGATTTGAAAAATAATTCAATATGCTCTAACATATCTTTGATTTTATAGGTTTACGCTTTCGCGAAAGCGTGATAATTCATTTTCTAGTTCTCTTCTACGAGTGCAGGGTTCTTACTACGCTGTACCCAGATAATGAGTCCAACTACGATAAGTGCCATAGGTGATAGTAACATAAAACCGTTATTCTCGTAGCCTATGCTGTATAATCCTGTTTTTTCTATAGGATCTCCTAGTACTTTAATACCTAGAAGCGTTCCTGAACCTAATAGCTCTCTAAAGAAACCTACTATGATTAAGATCACACCATAACCAAGTGCGTTACCTATCCCGTCTAAAAATGATCTGTATGGACCGTTACCTAAAGCAAAAGCCTCAAAACGTCCCATAATGATACAGTTTGTAATAATAAGACCTACAAAGACTGAAAGTTCTTTACTAAGCTCATAAGCAAATGCTTTGAGCGTCTGGTCTACTACAATTACAAGTGTTGCCACAACGATAAGTTGTACAATAATTCTAATTTTTGATGGTATGATGTTACGCATAAGCGATATCACTACGTTACCAATACCTAGTACGAATAGTACCGATACTGCCATTACGATAGACGCTTTAAGCTGAGCAGTAATTGCTAGTGCCGAACAGATACCTAATACTTGAATAGTAATTGGGTTATCATCTGCTAATGGATCAAGAATGAGTCGTTGATCTTTTTTTGATAGTATCGCCATTATGCTTTGGTTTTAAAATCTTTAATTACTGGAACGTAGCTCTTAAGCGTGCTTTTAATCATTGCACTCACACCGTCACCAGTGATCGTTGCACCTGCTAGAGCATCTACTTTATTATCGTCCTTACGTTCATTTTTTGGATCATTGTTACCTTTTGCAACTGTGATACCTGAGTACTGAGTGTCTGACATAATTTGCTCACCAGTAAAGTCGTCCATAAAGTAACGTTCTTTAATGTTTGCACCTAGACCAGGAGTCTCTCCTTTGTGATCAAAAAATACACCTTGTACAACTAGATCTTTATCTAGCGCTACATATCCCCAGATAGCATCCCAAAGTCCTTTACCGTACATAGGCACAACAAAAAATTGTTTACCATCACGCTCTCCTACAAAAAGAGGCATCTTGCGCTCATTTTTAGGCAACTTGCTTTGCTTCTTCATATCTACAGTAAATGCCTCATCACTTTGAGTCACTTTACCATTCTGGATGATGTAAGCTTCTTTAATGTACTTATCGTACTCTGCTTCTACCTTATCTGTAGGGATGAAGTTTACACCTCCATCTCCTTCTACATTCTCATTTACGCCCATTGCATAAAGAATGTTCTGCTGCTTTTCAAAGCGCTCATTTTCTTTAATAGCAGGCTTAAGACCTTGTGCTAGTCCTGCTAGAACTCCTCCTACTACGACTACCATAATAGTCGCAAAGAGAATTGTATATCCGTTTCCGTCTGTCTTTGCCATCGTTATGCTGTTTTAAGTTTAAGACGCTTCATTCTTCTCTTCACATTCCCTTGTACCACGTAGTGATCAATTGTAGGAGCAAATACGTTCATTAATAAGATCGCTAGGAATACTCCTTCTGGGTATGCTGGGTTAAATACACGTATCATAATAGATATAAAACCTATTAAGAAACCGTAAATGTATTTCCCTTTATTAGTTTGTGATGCAGTTACCGGGTCTGTTGCCATATATACTGCTCCAAATAAAATACTACCTATTATAAGGTGTTGCCAGAAAGGAACACTCATTAAGCCATAAAACTTACTAGTATCATCTATCCATCCTGCATCTACAACTCCATTAAAGATAAGTCCCATTGCTAGTGCTCCTACTATAGTAGAAAGTATAATTCTCCAGCTACCTATCTTTGTAAAGATTAAGAATAAGGCTCCTACAATAATGAGTATTTTAGAAGTCTCCCCTACAGATCCAGGAATAAATCCTAAGAACATATCTGTGTAGTCGTAATTAATCGTCGCTGCATTTTGAGCATAACTACCTAAGATAGTTTCTCCAGATATAGCATCTGGTGTTCCTGCTCTCTCTACTGCTTCGTGTACCCACACCTTATCTCCAGACATCCACGTTGGGTATGCAAAGAATAAGAAAGCACGTATAGTAAGCGCTGGGTTTAGGATATTCATCCCAGTACCTCCAAAAACTTCCTTACCTATTACTACACCAAAAACAACCGCTACTGCAAGCATCCATAACGGAATATCTACAGGTACAATAAGTGGCACAAGCATTCCAGTTACTAAGTAACCTTCCTCTACCTCGTGTCCTTTTATAACAGCAAAAATAAATTCTACAAGTAATCCTACACCGTAAGAAACAATTACTAATGGAAGTACTGTCCAAGCTCCTATAGAGAAGTTGTCTAGATTCCAGAAGTTAGTACTAAAGAACCCTTGAGCTGCTTCAATCTCTCCTGTTGCAAGGTAATGCTGGTAACCAGCATTAAAAATACCAAACAGTAAACAAGGAATCAATGCGATGATTACCGTGTTCATTGTACGTTTTAAATCATCTACCGCTCTTATGTGACCACCACTGTGTGTAGTCTCGTTAGGAGCGTATAAAAAAGTGTGAAGCGCGTTGAAAGCCGGAGCCATCTTCTTCCCTTCATACTTCATTTTAAGCTTATGTAAACTTTCTTTCATTCCCATAACTTATCCTATTTCTTTATACATAACATCTAATCCCTTACGAATGATCTCTTGGTGTGGCTGCTTAGACACACACATAAACTCTGTAAGTGCAAAATCTTCTGGAGCCACCTCATACATTCCTAAAGCCTCCATCTCGTCTAGATCTTCTACCATACAAGCCTTAAGGATTTGCATAGGGTAAATATCTAGAGGAAAAACCTCTTCATAGTTTCCAGTTACTACAAATGCACGGTGCTCACCGTTTGTATTTGTATCTAGATCATATTTCTTTTTAGGCTGTAACCAAGAAAAAGTAAGCGCTCTAGATGGAGAGATTTTATCAAAAACAGGCTTATTCCACCCGAAGAATTCATAATCATCACCCTCTGGTATTACTACAAACTCTGTTGCGTAAAACCCAAGAGCTCCGTCTGGCTTAACTTTAGTACCTGTCAATACATTACCAGAGATAAAGCGATTATTATCACCGTCTACACCAGCATCATATGCAAATGTAGATACCTCTGCACCTATGATTGTACGGTAATACTTAGGCGCTTTTATAGAAGACCCAGAAACCGATATCACACGTTGTGCGTTAAACTTACCTGTAAGTAACAACTCTCCTATTACAACAAGATCTTGTGCTGCAACCGTCCAGGCTGTCTCACCTTTGTCAATAGGACTTGTTTTATTTATTAAGGTTCCCACATTACCAGCCGGGTGTGGTCCTTTTACTGTATATGTTGTAACACCTGTAAGGCTTGCAAATACAGATGCACTAGAACCTATAGAAACGTGTACACCACCATCTGTAAGTTTTCCTAATGCTGTAACTGCTGCCTGCAGCTCTGCTTTCTTACCTGCTAGTACAAAATCAAGATCTGCAGCAAGTGGTCCAGTGTTTATACCAGATATAAAAACTGCTTTTGGAGATACTGTTGGGTTTGCAACCACATCATAAGGACGTTGTTTTATAAACGGCCACACACCACCTTCAAGCAATCTTGCTTTTACAGTAGCAGCATCTGCAGTTGGACTCAACGCTCCAAGATCACGAGTAGCACCAGCATAATCTGCTTCAATCACAATATCAGTAATCACACGGCGAGCGCCACGCTTGATTTCTGTAATTGTTCCAGCAACTGGAGATACAAATTTGATTTCTTCTTGAGACTTTGAGTAGAAAATCTCGTCTCCAGCCTTAAGGCTAGCTCCTTCTTTAAGGACCATTTTAGGAGTCACGAGATGAAAATCTGAAGGCCTAATAGTAATGGTACGCGATCTAGGCCCTTCAGAAATTGTCTTTTCTGCTTCGCCTACTAATCGGATATCAAGACCTTTTTTGATTCTGATGTCTTTTGACATATGTCAGTAGATTTATGTTATCTAAAATCCTCTAAAATTGAGGTGCGCAAATTTACAAAATACGTCTCATTTTTCCGAGCTAGAAAAAGTGAAAGTATTATTTATAACATTTCTAAATAAGAGTTTATCAATCTGTTTAATAAACAACCACTTTTTTAAGAAATCTATACTTAGACGCTCCACAAAATTCATAACGACTTCAAGTAGGCACCGCTACTCGTGGTTCATTTTCATTACAGACTCACATTAAGCACTTTACAAATTCAATTACTACTCCTCAACGTATTCAATTTCTAAAGTTTTAAATACGCTTTCGCGAAAGCGTAAAAAACACAGTACCACATCTTATCACGCATACCTCAACGCAATATCTCGGCATCAAATTTGTTTATATTTGGCAACCATCAGTCCACTATGAAAAATTATTTTACACTTTTCTTACTATTTGCAACGTTTACCACCTTTGCACAGGTAGCACAAGAAGTACCAGAACCTCCTTTTATTAAAACGGTACAATTTAACGCCAGCAGCACATCTGGAACCTCTTTACCCATACTACAACTAGGTAGCAGGTTGTCGCTTTCTTTTGACGATATTTATGGAGATGAGCGTGATTACTTTTATAAAATCACGCATCACAATGCAGACTGGACAGAGAGTAGCCTTGCTAGATCTGAGTATATGGACGGGATGGATAATGTGCGCATCCTCAATTTTGAAAACTCGGTTGCAACGCTCCAGTTATACACGCACTATGAGTTATCTATACCTAACCAGATGACTAAGCGTCTCACGAAAACAGGTAATTACATCCTTAGCATTTACGATGAAGAAGGTGAGCTCGTTTTCTCACGTAAGTTTATGATATTCTCACCCCAATTTAATGTGGGTGCTCAAGTAAAAAGATCAAGAGATTTACAATACATCAACACAAAACAAGTACTGCGATTTTTTGTAGACTCTGGAGATGAAGTTATTATAAACCCAAAACAAAATCTTCACACAGTTTTAATACAAAACAACAACCTCAAAACAGCCATTACAGGCATAGAGCCTCAATACAATATAGGTAACAGACTCGAGTATAGATATGATCAAGAGACCGCTTTCTGGGGTGGCAATGAGTTTTTTAACTTTGAAAACAAAGATGTGCGTGCCGCTACTTTTGCCATAAAAAGCATAGAGCTCAAGAGCCTGTATCACAATTACCTATACTCAAATCCAGCTAGGTATGACCAGCCCTACACCTACAATCCAGATATAAACGGAAACTTCCTCATAAACACCCTACAAGGTCGCACACCTCTTACCGAGGCAGAGTATGTATGGATACACTTCTCTTTGAGACACCCTAAACTTCTCGATGAACAGTCTATACATCTTTATGGAAACTTTAATAACTATGTAATAGACAATAGCACAAAACTGGAGTGGAACACCCGCACTAGAAGATACGAGCTACCGTACTTACTTAAACAAGGTTTTTACAACTACAATTATGTGCTAGTAAACAAAGATGGAAGCATAGATTATAAGAATAGTCTAGACGGGAATTTCTGGCAAACAGAAAACAATTATCAAATACTAGTGTATTACCGTAAGCCTGGAGGACGTTTTGATGAGCTGGTAGGCTTAGGGCAAACTAATTCTTCACAAATAACAAATTAGATTTTTACGCTTTCGCGAAAGCGTATTCACTAAAATCATATATTTACAGGGATGAAGGAAACACCTGTAAAATCTAACTCACGTAAGGCGATGAAATATCGTGGCGTTGAGTGCCTTAACTGCGGGCACCCGCTAGACCTCACCGATCGTTATTGTGCATACTGCGGGCAAATTAACACGACAAAACGGCTCACTATAAAAGACTTCTTTAATGAGTTTGTACTGAGTGTGTTTACTTATGACTCCCGTTTTAGATATACCGTTAAAGACCTACTTTTTAAACCAGGAACCATCACAAGGTATTATGTAGAAGGAAAGCGCCTCAAATATGCAAACCCCTTTCGGTTTTTTCTGAGTGCGTCCATTTCTTATTTTATATTACTCGCAATCATAGGTTTTATAAATGGTAACAACGACTTAGATTTTACAGATGAGGGTGTCGTGCAACTCAATGTAGACCAAGCCAAAGATGATATAGACTCCATAAAAGAAATCACAAAAGACATTGACCTCAACGAGCTTCAAAACCTCAACAATGAAGAAGCACAACTTCTTGAAGAAAAAATAAACAACACTGTAGAGAAGAGTGTAAAAAAGCTCAAAGAGAGAAAAGAAGCACAAGAAGCCAAAAAAGACTCCATCGTAAAAGTACCTTATGACACAAGAGCCGAAAGCTCCATAAACGGGATCTATCTTGAGAACATATTTACAAAAGGTGAGATATTTTACGACTTTTACGAATACACAGAAATAAGTGACCCAGAAGCTGCGCTCGATAGCTTAAAATACAGCAAGACCAGAACAAACGTATTTTTATATAGCAAGAATGAGGATATAAAACGCGTTAAGGATAATCCGGCTCGTTTTTTAAGATTTCTAGCTTCTAAGATTCCATTTTTCTTATTCTTTTTTGCACCTATTTTTGCGCTTTTCTTATGGCTAATTTATTCAAAGAAGAAGTTTAATTATATGGAGCACTTAGTCTTCATATTTCACATATTCAGCTGGGTGTTTTTAGTATTGCTTATTGCAATTATTCCAGACCTACTTATTGGAGATGAAATAGTTGCATCTCTATTACTCATTCTTGTGGGTCCATTTTACTTTTACAAGGCGTTGCGTAATTTTTATAAACAAAAACGCAGGTGGACAATTCTAAAATTTGTATTTTTAAACATAGTATTCTATTTAGGAGCGACATTATTTGCAGTAATCTTTTTTGCGATTACCGCATTTTTATTTTAAAATGGTACAACAAGTAACTAGAGGCATAAAGATTTCGGTAGAGACTACCTTTGAAGGCACGTTTTATAAAAACTATAAAATGCACTTCGCCTTTGGCTACAAAGTAACCATAGACAACCAGAGTAAAGATAGCGTGCAACTTATGGCACGTCACTGGAAAATACAAGACGCTCTTAACACTCCCGAAGTAGTAAATGGCGAGGGTGTGATAGGTAAAAAACCCGTTTTAAAACCTGGCGAAAGCCACACCTATAGTTCTGGTTGCTTACTTACGTCTCCCTTTGGCTCTATGGAAGGACATTACCAGATGGTAAACTTTACAACCACAAAAAAATTCAGAGTAAAAATACCTGCCTTTAAGCTGAGCGCACCTTTTGCATTAAACTAGCTGCCGTTTGCCCTGTAAGCTCAAGGCGAAAAATATCTTCTCCCTGTTGTATTGTACAGTATAAACAGTTACTATCATAAACAAATTTATAAGGTTGTGTAGCATCAAAACCTTCTGGCAATTGTGTAGTGCCACAAAAGTCTTGCACTCCACGCTCTGTATATCTTTTTACTAATGCTTTAGTCTTATCACCCTGGACTTCTAAATAAAAGTAAGCTCCGCTACCCGTCCCATCTAGAAAGGTAGCTCCTTCTGGCACCTCAATACTTATCCCATCTTGGTCAAGAACCTCAGGAACCTTTCGGTCAAAGAAGTTTGTAAGGTTTTCTTTTAAAGCCGTAGATGTGTATGGTTTTATACACCCATTATATATCTCATACACCCCTTCTTGTGATGCACTACGCTCTACATTACCCACGGTGCTGGGAGTAAATTTCTTATTGCGCTTAAGGTATTTTATTATAGAGTTGTTATTTGTACTAGCCAGTATCGTATCTGTCACAAATCTTGCACAGTTGCTTCCCACTTTCCCAAAGGCTTTGTAAGGAATACTCCCTTGCCCTTGGAGATCCATTATATATGAAAGGGCTTTATCATAATCTATCGTATCACATAAGGATGCAACAAGACGACCCTCCCCGTGTGTTTTTTCTGGATGCGCTTCTAGCCATAGTAAAAGCTCATTAAGATTAATTAAATGATGATTTTTTATCTTAGCTTTTACGGGCACAACAAGCTCTACATCTGTAAGAGCCCCACGCACTCTTCCCTTGCCTGGAGGAGTAATATACCTACCAAAATCAAAATACTGAGCCACTCCCGTTTCATTTTCTATAAGAACCAGCGCAGCGTGACCTGCTTTAATATGTGTGCGTGTGCCTAAGCCTACCAGTGGTAGTATTTTACACATAAGCTCATCAGACATTTTTACAAAAGTATCTGGAAAAGCAAGCACTATTATTTTACCCGTATTTTTCAAACAGCAACTGTATCAAAGTTAGTAATGTGCACCTCACCCTTTTGTAAATCACGGTAGGTCATTATGCAATCTTCCTTAGTCTTTTCTACTTGGGTTACACTTACAGTACCTAGTTTACCACGATTCATTTTAAGATCTACCTTTTCATCTCCCTCACCAGCTGTGGTGTGAAAACTTGATAATTGCTCACTACTCCAGTCAGTATTTTGAGCAAATGTTTTAAACCACTTTTTACGCTTCTCCTTCATATCTGTAGTATATAAGGTAGACGAAGACCATATTTTTGGTAAATCATCCAGTTCGCTTATATGCGCCTTCTCTCCATCCCAAACCAGTTCTGTTGCCTTGAGACCAGTGTTCCAATCTATAGCGATAATGGTGAAGGGCTCAATACCTTCATAGTCAAAATCATTTATAGAAGTCGTTAAATCATCAGACTTAAGTAGTTCTTTTACCACTACGCCTCTACTCATCTTATAATCCTCAACCTTGATATGATTTTCAAACCCTCCATTAAGAAGGCAAATCATTGTATTTTTTTCTGAAACTCCTATCCACGATCCTCCGGCTACGGCATCTTTTGGAAACAGCATTTTCACCCCATCTATATCATAAAAGCTAGGCGCAAGTGTGGTTCTTCCATAAGCCTCGTCACGGTTAGAGGTTAGAATAAAAGTGTTATCTTTTTTAGGTATATAAGTAACTGTGCACATTCTTTATGGGTCGTAAGTTCTGTTTGCAACTTACGAAAAAGCCTACACTTGCGGTTTCGATACCCATTATTTTGTAGTGTGACTGTCTACCATTGTCTCACTTACATTAAAATGTGATCTTCACAAATCTAGATATGATTGTATTCTATTTTGTTTTCGCGAAAGCGTAAAAAACCCCAACTGTTACAGTATTGCCAAACCGCTGAGCTATCGCAATAGAATTTGTACTTTTGCACTACCAAAAAATTAAAACCAAACACCACTATGGGAAAAGGATTTTTTCAAGTTCCAATCGCTGTAAACGAAGAGGTAAAATCGTATGCACCAGGCTCTCCAGAACGCGAGGCCGTTGCCGCAGCTTATAAAGAGTTATTTAACGCACATACCGAAGTACCTATGTACATAAACGGTAAAGAGGTGCGCACTAAAAATACACAACCTATCACGCCACCGCACGATCACAAGAAGGTGGTAGGTGAGTTTCATCTTGCCGAAAAAACACACATTGACCAGGCTATCGCTGGGGCACTTGAGGCTCGTACGGAGTGGGCAGAGCTTCCCTGGGAGCAACGTGCTGGTATTTTCTTAAAAGCTGCAGAGCTTATCGCTGGGCCTTACCGCGCAAAGATTAATGCTGCAACAATGATTAACCAGTCTAAAACAATTTACCAAGCAGAGATTGATGCTGCTTGTGAGCTTATAGACTTCTTACGTTTTAACGTGCAGTTTATGACAGATATCTATAACGAGCAGCCAGAGTCTACCTCTGGAGCTTGGAATAGACTAGAATACCGTCCGCTAGAAGGATTTATCTATGCGATTACTCCTTTTAACTTTACTGCCATCGCGGCAAACCTTCCTGCTGCTTGTGCACTTATGGGTAATGTAGTAGTATGGAAACCTTCAGATAGCCAGATGCTTTCTGCAAAGATTATACTTGACATCTTCCGTGAGGCAGGTGTGCCAGATGGTGTGATTCAAGTGGTACACGGTGATCCAGTAATGATTACAGATACTGTACTTGCAAGCCCAGATTTTTCTGGATTACACTTTACAGGATCTACACACGTATTTAAAGATGTGTGGAAAAAGATAGGAGAAAACATACATAACTATAAAACATATCCCCGCATTGTAGGTGAGACCGGTGGTAAAGATTTTATCGTTGCACACCCTACTGCACCAGCAAAGCAAGTGGCCACAGCGATCTCTCGTGGAGCGTTTGAGTTCCAAGGTCAAAAATGTAGTGCTGCAAGTCGCGGGTACATACCAGCATCTTCTTGGGAAGAAATTAAAGAGCTTGTGATAGAAGACGTAAAGTCTTTTAAAATGGGATCTCCAGAAGATATGAGCAACTTTATCACTGCCGTGATACACGAAGGATCTTTTGATAAGCTTGCAAAATACATTGACCAGGCAAAAGAAGATGCAAACGCAGAGATTATAGTAGGTGGTGGTCACGATAAGAAAAAAGGGTACTTTATAGAGCCTACCGTTATTGTAACTACAGATCCTAATTATACTACAATGCACACAGAGCTTTTTGGCCCAGTGATGACTATTTATGTATATGAAGATAAAGACTGGAGCGAGATGCTTAAGCTTGTAGACAGCACTAGTGAGTATGCACTTACTGGAGCAATACTAGCAACAGATCGTTATGCGATACAAGAAGCTACAAAAGCACTTAAAAATGCTGCTGGTAACTTCTACATAAATGATAAGCCTACGGGAGCTGTTGTAGGGCAACAACCTTTTGGGGGAGCACGTGCTTCTGGGACAAATGACAAAGCAGGATCTGCTTTAAACCTACTACGTTGGGTAAGCCCACGTATGATTAAGGAAACATTTGTTACTCCTACAGATTACAGATACCCCTTCTTAGCTAAGAAATAGGTAACCTTTTTTTCGTCTTTGAGACGAGGTATATAATAAGCAACAGGCTTTCTATTATAGAGAGCCTGTTTTTTATTACGCTTTCGCGAAAGCGGAATTACAGAATTTGGCGCCAGAGGGTTTTTCACTCATTAAAAAGGCCACTTCACTCATTCCAGATTTAAAAAAATATAGAGGGCTAGTATGTTTGTCGAGCAATCAAAAACACTAAGAGTTATGAGAACCATTATCGCACTTCTATTCACACTAATACCTATATTAAATATAATTGCCCAAGTAAAAGTTGCTGGAACTATTTATGGTGATGAAACACCTCTAGCATTTGCCACGGTTACAATTAAAGGATCCGAGAAAGGAAGTATTACAGACGAGGTCGGCCATTTTACATTAAGTGCAGAGACAAATGATACTTTATTAATCTCTCACGTGGGTTTTACTGCCAGAGAAATTAAAGTCACTCACTCAAACACTTTGAACATTAAGTTAGATAATAACAATCTGGAAGAAGTTATAGTTTATGCGCAAAATATAAAGACCGAACAAAAAGTGATTGGTAGTTGTAAATTTCACACAATTATTAGCTGTAATGCAAAAGCCATTGGTGTTAGAATTGAAAACGAACGAAACGTACAACCTGAAAAAATTAGAGCTGCTTTTCCAAACCCTACATCTAGCGGATATTTCGACATCTTACTTAATGAGACCTTTCACAAAGTTTCAGTTACAATATCATCTATGACCGGCCAAATTATAGGCTCTAAAACTACATATGATATTAATCAATTAAAAAACCTTGATATTTCATCCTATTCTCCTGGAGTTTATGTTGTAAATATCATTGCAGATGGTAAACCTCTTAAACCACTTAAAGTTATAAAATCGTAATATCACATAAGAGAACACCCAACTACCCCGCAAGTCTACACGCACCATATACCTCTGGGATTCCCATAAGGCGCACCTCGCGTAAGCCATTACCATAACGCTGTACTCGCGTAGTTATCAACCATATTGCATACCCAAAAATCACAACCCACAATGCAGCTGCTATAAAAAAAGATGCGATAGGATCTACCAGATAACACAGATACTGGACGCCTGTTACAGCAGTTGCTCCCTTTATCACATACCTAGCCCATAACTTGACTGCGTATACCCTCACCTTATGTTCTTTTCTAGTTTTTGGCAATTCCATACCGAAGTGCACAAGCAAGGTATATGCAAAAGGTCTATGTGCAGTTGCGGCCACACTTGCGCTACCTAACAGTATTAAAAAATGTAGTATCTCCATTAGATTAATTTTAAAAAACAGCCGCAGCTATCTGTCTAATATTATCACTTTTACCCATTGAGTAATAATGTAACACGGGTACGCCAGCAGCTTGTAACTCCTTGCTTTGTTGTATGCACCACTCTATCCCTATCTGGCGTATGGCAGCAGTGTCTCTTGCTTTTACAACTTCCATTACTAATGCATCTGGCACGTCTACACTAAAGCGCTGCGGAATTAAATTGAGTTGCTTCTTTGTCGCCAGCGGCTTGAGTCCTGGTATAATAGGTTTTGTGATACCTGCGGCTCGGCATTTTTCTACAAAGTCGAAGTATTTCTGATTGTCAAAAAACATTTGGGTCACCACATAACAAGCACCAGCTTCTAGCTTTTTTTTCAAAAAATGAATATCACTTTCAAGACTGGGCGCTTCCAGGTGCTTTTCTGGATATCCCGCCACTCCTATGCAAAAATCTGTTTTGGCGCTATTCTGCAAATCTTCATCTAAGTAGGTGCCATTATTTAAATCAATAATTTGCTCTACGAGGTCTTGCGCATAGATATTTCCATTTTTATTGGGCTTGTAGTAAGTCTCACTCTTTACCGCATCACCACGTAAGGCCATCACATTCTCAATACCTAGAAAATCCATATCTATCAAAAAATTCTCAGTATCTTCTTTAGAAAAACCTCCACACAACACGTGCGGTACTGCATCTACTTGATAGCGGTTTTGTATCGCAGCACAAATACCCACGGTACCAGGTCGCTTGCGCACCACCTTTTTCTCTAGCAATCCATCCTCACGCTCCTTATAAATGTATTCCTCACGGTGATAAGTTACATCAATAAAAGGCGGCTTAAATTCCATAAGCGGATCTATATTATCAAAAATGGTATTGATATTTTGCCCTTTAAGAGGTGGTAAAATTTCAAAAGAAAAATCGGTTCTCTTCGCTGCTATTGCCTTTGCTATGTGATCTCTTACTTTTGTCATAATCTACTCTGCTATATTTGGGGTGAGCCATTTTTCCGCTTTCGCGAAAGCAATATTTTTGCGGCTCGCATAGTCCTTTACTTGATCTTCTTTTATTTTCCCTAGCCCGAAATACCTTGCCTCTGGATGCCCGAAATAATACCCACTTACACTTGCCGCAGGCCACATTGCCAAACTTTCGGTAAGGGTAACACCTATGGACTCTTCCACACCAAGCAACTTCCAGATAGTCTCTTTCTCCAAATGATCTGGACAAGCCGGATAACCTGGCGCCGGCCGGATACCTTGGTATTTTTCTTTAATTAAATCTGTATTAGCTAGTGCTTCTCTGGTGGCATATCCCCAGTGTTTTGTGCGTACTTCCTTGTGTAGATATTCGGCAAAAGCTTCTGCGAGCCTGTCTGCGAGAGCTTTAATCATTATAGCGCTGTAATCATCTAGTGCATCTTCAAACTCTTTTGCTTTTCTGGCTGTTCCAAACCCTGCTGTAACACAAAAAGCACCCATATAATCTTGCAATCCACTATCTAGCGGAGCAATAAAATCTGACAGCGCAATATTGGGCTTGCCCGCTGCCTTTTTTGATTGTTGCCTAAGGGTTCTAAATACCACTGAATCCTCTACTCGCTCCTGATTTACTACAATATCATCTTGGTTATTTGCATTTGCTTTAAAAAGACCAAAAGTCGCTTTGGCAGTGAGCCATTTTTCGGTAATGATTTGTTTGAGCATTTGTTGTGCATCGGCAAATAATTCGCTGGCTTGTGTTCCTACCACCTCATCTGTTAAAATCTCTGGGTACTTACCGTGCAAATCCCAACTCCTAAAAAATGGACTCCAATCTATATAAGGCACCAGTTCGTTGAGATCTAAATGTTCAATCACTTGTACTCCTAGTTCTTTTGGAGCGACAATATCTTCGGCTTTAAAATCTATTTTTAATTTATTTGCTCTTGCCTGCTCAATCGTTACGTATTCTTTAATGCGTTGTCTTGAGTTAAAATTTTCGCGAAAGCGGGCATATTCATGCTTCAGTTCATTTTTAAAAAGAACACTTGTATCCTTCTGTAACAAATCACCCACAATAGTCACCGCCCTGCTGGCATCGTTTACGTGCACAACGGCACTCTCATAATGCGTGTCAATTTTTACAGCGGTGTGTGCCTTGCTTGTGGTCGCACCACCTATCAAAACTGGGATTTTGATATCTTGTCTTGCTAGCTCTTTGGCTAGATAAACCATCTCATCAAGGCTAGGTGTAATTAAACCACTCAGACCTATGATGTCTGCATTTACGGCAAGAGCGGTGGTTATGATTTTTTCTGGTGGCACCATCACACCTAAGTCTATAATCTCATAATTATTGCACGCTAGCACAACGCTCACAATGTTTTTACCTATGTCGTGCACATCTCCTTTTACGGTTGCCATAACAATTTTACCCGCACTCTGACTTGCGGCTTGGGTACCGTTTCTCAACTTCTCTTCTTCTATATAGGGCAATAAATAAGCAACGGCTTTTTTCATCACTCTGGCAGATTTTACTACTTGAGGCAAAAACATCTTACCACTCCCAAAAAGGTCTCCCACTACATTCATCCCCGTCATCAAGTGGCCTTCTATCACTTTAATTGGAGCATCTACAGCTTGTCTGGCCTCTTCTACATCTTGCAGAATATAGGCATCTATACCTTTTACCAGTGCTCTGGTGATACGGCTCTGCACATCCTCTGTTCGCCAGGCTTCGGTTTCTTTTTGTATAGATTCTTTTTGACCTACGGTCTCTGCAAATGTGAGCAAGCGCTCTGTTGCATCGTCTCTTCTATTGAGTATTACATCTTCTACACGCTCCAGTAAATCTGCTGGAATATCATCATACACCTCCAGCAAGGCGGGATTAACGATACCCATATTCATCCCTGCATCGATAGCGTGATACAAAAACACCGAGTGCATCGCCTCGCGCACGGCATTATTTCCTCTAAAACTGAAAGACACATTACTTACACCACCACTCACACTACAATGAGGTAAATTATTTTTTACCCATCGCGTGCTCTCTATAAAGTCTAATGCATTGCGTTTATGCTCATCCATACCCGTCGCCACAGGAAAAATATTGAGATCAAATATGATATCTTCTGCCGGGAAGTTTACCTCATTAACCAAAATCTCGTAGCTGCGCTTTGCAATCTCAATGCGACGCTCATAGGTATCTGCCTGACCTACTTCGTCAAAAGCCATTACAATCACAGCGGCACCATAACGTTTGATAGCCTTTGCTTGCTGTATAAAAATGGTTGCTCCTTCTTTTAAAGAAATAGAGTTTACAACACATTTACCTTGTACTACCTGCAAGCCAGCCTCTATAATCTCCCATTTAGAACTATCTATCATAATGGGCACTCTCGCGATATCTGGCTCTGCAATCACAAGATTTAAAAAGGTAACCATTGCCTCCTTGCCATCTATGAGACCGTCATCCATATTAATATCGATGATCTGCGCGCCGTTTTCTACTTGATCTCTAGCGACAGAAAGTGCTTCTTCAAATTGTCGCTCTTTAATGAGCCTCAAAAACTTTCTTGACCCCGCAACATTTGTACGTTCTCCTACATTTATAAAATTACTTTCTGGAGTAATCACTAGAGGCTCAAGGCCAGAAAGTCGCATATATCTAGGAGTCACATTCATTATAGCTTACATTTTCTAGGGGTTGCATTGGCTACTAGTTGAGCAATGGCTTTAATGTGTGCAGGTGTGGTGCCACAGCAGCCACCCACAATATTCACAAGGTTTTTATCGATGTATTTTTTAATCTGTATTGCCATTTGCTCTGGTGTTTCATCATACTCCCCGAAGGCATTAGGCAATCCCGCATTAGGATGTGCAGAAATACCTACCTCTGTTTTACTTGCTATGGCTTCTAGATGTGGCTGCAGCTGACTAGCACCTAGCGCACAGTTAAAACCAACAGACAACAACGGAATATGAGATACTGAAATTAAAAATGCCTCTGCCGTTTGCCCAGAAAGCGTTCTACCAGAAGCGTCTGTTATGGTGCCAGAAATCATTACAGGCGTGTCTGCACCTCGCTCTTCTTTTACCTGGTCTATCGCAAACAGCGCAGCCTTTGCATTGAGGGTGTCAAACACAGTTTCTACAAGTAAGATATCTACACCACCATCTAGCAAAGCTTCTACTTGCTGTTTATAAGCTACTCTAAGTTCTTCAAAACTTACGGCACGATAACCCGGGTCATTTACATCTGGCGACATACTCGCTGTCTTGTTTGTAGGACCTATGCTTCCTGCTACAAATCGTGGTTTGTGAGGTTCTTTTGCGGTGATAGATTGAGCGACATCTTTGGCAATTTTCGCGGAAGCGTAATTCAAATCATACACATACTCCTCCATCTCATAATCTGCCATTGCGATGGTGGTACTCGAGAAGGTGTTAGTCTCCACAATATCTGCTCCCGCATTAAAATACTTGCGGTGCACCTCTGCAATTGCGGCAGGCTGCGTGAGTGACAGTAAATCATTATTACCTTTTACAGACCGATGAAAATATTTAAAGCGCTCTCCTCTAAAATCTTCTTCACTAAAGTTATATGCCTGCAGCATCGTACCCATCGCACCATCTAGCACTAGGATACGCTCCTTTAGTGCCTTTGTAATTGCCGTGCTCATAACTAATTAAGACTTGTGGTGATTTTTAAAATATCACTTAGCACGCCTCTTGCTGTCACTGCTTTTCCTGCGCCGGCTCCTTGTATCACTAGCGGGTGATCGCCGTAGGAGTCTGTATAAATTTCAAAAACTGCATCTGCACCTTGAGTTTGTCCCAGCGCTGTGTGCTTAGACTCTTGCACTAGTTTTACTTCAAGTTGTTGTGTTTTTAAATCTAACTCACCTACGTGTCGCAACACTTCATTTGCTCCTAGTTGGGATTTACTTTTCTCAAAAATGGCATCAAGGGTTTTTACGCTTTCGCGAAACTGGGGTAAGGTAGTGGTACCATTTAATGCTTTAGGCACTAGTGATTGTACTTTTACATCGTCAAACTCTTTTGTGAGTCCTACCTCTCTCCCTAAAATCAAGAGCTTGCGTGCCACGTCTTTACCAGATAGATCTTCTCTAGCATCTGGCTCAGTGAGTCCCAACGCATCTGCCTCAAGTAATATGTCTGAAAAACTCTTATCCTCTACCGAAAAGGTGTTAAACAAATAACTAAGAGAGCCAGAAAATATGCCTCGTACCTTATGTATTTCTTCACCACTATCGTATAAACTTTTTATGGTCTCAATGATAGGCAGTCCTGCTCCTACGTTTGTTTCGTATAAGAACTTCTTGTTGTGCTGTTTTAAAGATTTACGCAAGGTTTTATAAAAATCGTACGAGCGTGTATTTGCAATTTTATTTGCCGTTACGATATGAAATCCATTTTCAACGAGAGATACATAGTTTTCTACAAACTGCGGACTCGCAGTGACATCTACCGCGATAAACGAGCTTTCAACATCGTGATTTGACTCTTGTTGTTGTTTTAACTTTTTCGCGTAAGCGTAAATATCATCTAGTGTGTATGGATGTGCCTGGTTCTCAAAATCTGCACTCCAACTGCCTGTCGTCTCATTTTGAAACAACGCCAGTGTAGAGTTTGCAATACAAAAAATGTTAAGTTGCTTACTAGAAGACTTTTTATTAAAATCTGTAATCTGTGTGATGAGCGTGCTCCCCACATTACCTATACCAAAGATGGCGATGTTTATTTGTGACATAATTGTGTTGAAAAAATGGGTTTTACAAAGCTTGATAACTGCTCATATTCTATTAAAAAGGCATCGTGACCGTGTATGGATTTAATCTCATCATAGGTAGATGAGACACCCATCTCTTGTAATTGTAAGTGGGTCTCATACATCTCATCTGCCAGAAAAAGTCCGTCTGTATCTATGGCTACTTGATGTACGGAACCGGTAAAGTCACACAGGGACTCTTTAAAATCTTTGCTTCCTTGCGTAATATCTGCACTAAGCAATAAGTGATTCATAAGCCTATATGCCGATAGTGAAAAACGTTCTGAGAGTTTTATGCCGTGGTGATTAAGCCAGCTTTGTGTATTATACAATTGCTCATCGCGCTTACTGCGATTAAACTTCTCTTTAAAAGAAGCTGGTGTGCGATAAAAGGTCATTGCGTGCATACGCGCATCTGCTACGGGCTGGCTAGAATGGGTAAGTAAGCTGTCTTGTATGTGACATTGTGCTATCACCCAGTCTGTTGCTTTCCAGTCTGTCGCAATGGGTATTAAATGTTTTATAAGCTGTGGCTGTTGGCTGGCAAGTTCCCAGGCTATTTGCCCTCCTAAGGAACCACCTACAACGGCAAAAAGTGATGTTATGTTAAGATGCTGTAGCACCTCCCCGTGTATGCATGCAATGTCATAATTTGTAAACTCTTTATACACTGTAATGCGCTGCGTGCTTGCGTGGCCATTACCTGGTATATCTATAGATAGTATGGTGTAGCAACCTGTATCTATAGCTTTTTCTTTACCTATCAAATCACTCCACCAGCCCTTATTACCGGTTATGGTAGAGTTACCCGTGAGCGCGTGATTAACCAGTACTACAGGTGCTGTACCTAGTACCTGACCTGCCAGCTGGTATGACACTTCGAGATCACAATGATAACCAGAACGTGTGGTAAAAGATGATATGGATACTTTGTTAAGCATATGTATTGCAGTTTAAGGTGGGGTGAAAGACTACTTATTGTAAAAAAAGCTCCAACTAGCTCTGGCAAAAAAGCTAGCTGGAGCATCACAATTAATTACACTAAAACAGTTTTATCTACGCGTGCAAAAGCCGCTACGAGATCTTCTTTAAGATCTTCTATATTCTCAAGACCTACAGAAAGACGTACGAGATCTTTAGTCACTCCAGTTGCCTCTTGCTCTTGGTCTGAGAGTTGCTGGTGTGTGGTACTCGCTGGGTGTATAATGAGTGATTTACTATCACCTATATTTGCGAGTAATGAGAAAAGCTTGGTCTCGTTTGCAATAGTTTTTGCACTTTCAAAACCACCTTTTATACCAAAGGTTACAATCCCACTCTGTCCCTTAGGCAAGTATTGCTTTGCAAGATCATTGTACTTACTTGACTCAAGACCTGGATAATTTACCCACGCCACCTCATCACGAGTTTCTAGCCACTGCGCAAGTGCAAGTGCATTTTGCGAGTGCTTTTGCAATCTAATTTCTAGTGTTTCTAGCCCTTGTAATATTTGGAATGCATTAAATGGGCTCAATGCCGCACCGTGATCTCTCAATCCTTCTATGCGCACCTTTGCAATAAACGCTGCCTCTGCTAGTGCATCGTGGTATACTAAGCCGTGGTAACCGGCAGAAGGCTCTGTAAACTCAGGAAATTTACCATTACTCCAGTCAAATTTTCCTGCATCTATGATCACTCCACCTAGTGCGGTACCATTACCGTTTATGTATTTTGTAAGAGAGTGAATCACGATATCTGCCCCGTGCTCTATTGGGTTAAGAAGCGCTGGAGTTGCTACCGTGTTATCTACAATAAAAGGTACTTTGTGCGCTTTCGCGAAAGCGGAAATACCTTTTAAATCTAATACATCCAACTTAGGATTACCTAGTGACTCCACAAAGAAGGCGCGGGTATTTTCTTGTGCTGCGTTTTTAAAATTTTCTGGATCTGAAGGATCTACAAAAGTGGTTGTAATCCCAAAACGAGGAAGTGTCACACTTAGTAAATTATATGTTCCTCCATAGAGACTACTTGAAGCTACTACGTGGTCTCCTTGCTTTAAGAGTGTAAGTAGCGTGGTGTTAATTGCCGCAGTACCAGATGCGGTTACTACAGCTGCCAGTCCTCCCTCTATCTCTGTGAGGCGCTTCTCTAGCACGTCATTTGTAGGGTTATTAAGGCGTGTGTAGATAAAACCTGGCTCAGAGAGGTTAAAAAGGTTTGCTGCGTGGTCTGCATCATTAAAAACGTAGGCAGTGCTCTGGTAAATAGGCACGGCTCGTGTTCCTCCGTTTGCTGCATAATCGTGTCCTGCGTGCAACGCCTTGGTTGCTAATTTTTGTGTACTCATTTTTCTTTTTTTTGAGTTTAATAGATTCCCTCTCACCTTGTGTGAAAGGATTAAAAACAAAAGCCAAACGTCTCTTAAACCCTATTACAGGCTCTCAAGATTTTTAAGAAAAATATTATAAGAAAAAACATAAGCGCGTACCTGAGCGGTACTGCTCGATGTTATCTATCCTCAAGATTCGGTAATGAGCGACTCTTGGGTAGAATGTAGCACCTTCTTTCTAAGTGAAAGGGTTGCTAAGGCTTCATAGGGTCATTCCCTCAGCCTTTCTTGATAACATTTCAATAAGTTGTTGAACTTTGTGAGCACAAATATTGTAAAAACAATTTTACAAAAACAAACTTTTTAGAATAATTTTCTAAATAAAGTTATGTTAAATTAAATTAGGTAAAAATTAAACTATATTTAATCTATATACAAAACTATTTTTCTACCACCTCCATAAATACAGAAAATAGGTCTTAGAAAATTTTCACAAAAAAATAACATTACCCTACCAGATTGGTAGGGTAATAGATTATTTATATCATTAAAGTTTCTTTACTTTTGTCCCCATAATAACGAGGACAGATTTGACTGCTTGCAACCTCAAAAAAAAATGGCTAAAATTAAACACAAGACTTTAACATTTCTTGTGTTATGTTTCTACCCAGCACTCGTCAAATCTACTTCTTGACAAAAAATTAAAAAATGGCTTATTTATTTACCTCAGAATCTGTTTCTGAAGGACACCCAGATAAAATTGCAGATCAGATTTCTGACGCACTTATTGATAACTTTCTTGCTTTTGACACGCAGTCTAAAGTTGCTTGCGAGACCCTAGTTACAACTGGGCAGGTAGTTCTTGCAGGAGAAGTAAAGTCTAATGCATACCTAGATGTTCAAAAAATTGCCCGTGAGACTATTAATAAGATAGGATACACAAAGGGTGAGTATATGTTTGACGGTAACTCTTGTGGTGTACTGTCTGCCATACACGAGCAGTCTGACGATATAAATCGTGGTGTAGACCGCGAGAGCAAAGATGAGCAAGGTGCAGGAGACCAAGGTATGATGTTTGGTTATGCGACTAAGGAAACTGAAAACTATATGCCACTCGCTCTCGAGCTATCACATAGACTACTCATTGAACTAGGTAAACTACGCCGTGAGGATGATGAGATTACTTACCTACGTCCAGATGCAAAAGCACAAGTTACTATTGAGTATAGTGATGATAATGTGCCGCAACGCATTGAAGCTATTGTGGTGTCTACACAACACGACGACTTTGATGAAGATGAGGCAATGCTAGGTCGCATACGTGGTGACATACAAGACATTCTTATACCGCGCGTAGTAGGAATGCTACCAGAAAATATCGCTGCGCTCTTTAATGATGATATTAAGTATCACATCAACCCAACGGGCAAGTTTGTGATAGGTGGACCTCACGGAGACACAGGTCTTACGGGGCGTAAAATTATAGTAGATACGTACGGTGGTAAAGGAGCTCACGGTGGTGGTGCTTTTTCTGGAAAAGACCCATCAAAGGTAGACCGCTCTGCAGCTTATGCAACGCGTCACATTGCAAAAAACCTAGTAGCTGCCGGAGTAGCAGATGAGATACTTGTACAAGTCTCTTATGCAATAGGTGTTGTTGAGCCTATGGGAATCTTTGTAGATACCTACGGTTCATCAAATGTGTCGCTATCTGATGGTGAGATTGCTCAAAAGGTAACCGAACTTTTTGATATGAGACCAGCTGCAATAGAAAGCAGATTAAAACTGCGATCTCCTATATACAGCGAGACTGCAGCATACGGACATATGGGACGTACAAACGAAGTGGTAACAAAAACTTTTGAAAGCTTTGACGGTAAGAAAAAGGAAGTTGAAGTAGAACTCTTTACTTGGGAAAAACTAGATTATGTTGAGAAAGTTAAAGACGCTTTTAATCTATAATCTATCCGTATAGATAGTAAAAAAGGGAGCCTAGTGGCTCTCTTTTTTTGTTTTGTAAGTTATTACTCATATGTGCTCAATGTGATGTGAATTCTCGGCAGGCTCGAAATGACAGAAATGTTGTTACTCAAATATGATTTTATCTACTTCTATCTCAAAATCTGTTGCGGCTTTTGTATTTGAAATTAATCCTATACGTATAATATCTGCAAGATCTTCTTTATCGGGGTGCCCTTCCAGAGGCTGCCCTAATCTATAGGTGCCAAAATCTGCGAGATTATAGGTGACGGTTTTCCACTCACCTTGAGTGATGGGTAGGTTTATTTTATAATTCGGTCTCCAGAATCTTTTATACTTATTGAGCGTGAGCCCAAAATCTTGCCCTGTGGATTTATATCTTACAGTTACCGTTGTATAACCCGACAAATCATAAGACTGGTAAGGAGTTCTCAAGGATGCAAAACCACCATTATTCTCAAGACTCACGCTTCCGCGAAAGATGACACTTTCCTTAGTTTGCTCAATGCTACCTGTAGATAATCCTCCCATCACACCATCAAGCACGACAAACCAGTCATGACAAGTGTTGCAAGTAGTTCCAAAATCAAAAGAGAGCGGTGTCGTGTTCATAGTAGTTGTGATCAATAAGGCTAAGAGATATTTCATAGCTTTTTTCTTTAAAGTTACGCTTTCGCGAAAGCGTAAACCTTATACTTACCACATTTTTAACACTACTCGGCAAGTGTCATTTTCTTCTTAAAACGACGATCAATCAGAAATTGAACAACAAAAAGAAAGACAAAAATCATTCGAGCAAACATTGGGAACACCAGTGTACAGAGCGCGGCAAGAACCCAAATTATTAAAACATTTATAGCCCTTGCACGATACCAGCGATACAGTACTCTGGTAAAACCTGTTTTCTTGTTTTCTGAGTAATACACATAGCGCGTCATAATTAAGTTAAAAGCACCTATAACCGCAAGATTGATACAGTAAAACATAAAAGGACCTGGGTAATCAAACCCATTTACATACATCGCTGTTGAGAATGGAAGTAAGACGATGGTGAGCAAGAAAAATATATTAATCCACAATAGCTTACCTGTTACAACACTTACAAATTTCATTAACTTAATGTGACCTATCCAATATAATGCACTCACTAAAAAACTCACCACTAGACCTATGAAATCTGGTATCCTGTTAGCAAGAACGGCTCCAAAAGACAACTTGTTAAGTGTAGCAATACTAGGAACACCCACCTCGAGAATGAGAAGTGTCATTACAATAGAAAATACAGCATCTGAGAAGTTTACTACGCGAGCTTTATCATAAGTTTCTTGTATCATTTTTCTAAAGTAATTAAATAAAGTAAAAGCGACCTCATAAAGAATGAAGTCGCTTTTAAAAAGTGTTTCTTGTAGTTATACTACAAACTATACTGTACTGTGAACATTACAATACGAGGCTGCACAAAATACTCTGTATTTGAGATGGTAAAATCATTTACACTATTTGTACTTATCACATCTACATCTAGCAAGTTTGTGGCTTGTATTCTAAACTCCCACTTACTTTCTGGTTTTTTATAGTAGAGATTTGCCTCTAAGAAAGAATATCTATTTTCTATCTCAGTACTATCGTCATTATCGTCATAGTTATACAAGCTCCAGTCTACAGCTATTGTAAATCCTTTTCCAAAACTCCACTCTGCATTTGCAAATGGTCTATTTGTAAAAAAGGTTCTATCTGTCACCCCGTTATCTGAGTTTGTGCTTGTAAAGTTATAACCTATTTCAAAATTGGGACCTTCTTTAAAATTAGTCTCTGCACTCGTTGTATAGTTCTGGGTTAAGTTTTTTGTATTACGATCTTCCGTATTTACAATGTTGTTGAGATCACTGTAGCTACCTCTTGCGCTTGCATTAAATTTCCACTTTTTAAAGCGTTTTGAGAAACGCGCATTTGCACTTAACGTCTGGTCTGCAAAATTTGTGTTATTTACAGGTCTTGATATTCTGTTTATACCTATAAAATCACCGGCTGTCTTAATAGGATCTACACGACGGCTATAGTTAACACCTCCAAAAAGACTCGTAAAGTTGAACATACTAAAACTAAAGTAATTTAAACTCACGTCGTGATAGATGGCATTTTCTATATCTCGATTACCTCTAAAGAGGCTGTTGTAGTTATTAAACAACAAGCCTTCGACAAAATTATTTACGTCTGTATACTGGGCAGTCATCTGGTAATTAAAACGTAGGCTTTTACCTTGAGAAAACTCAACTACAGTATATAAGTCTGGCAGCACCATCCACTCACTGTTTTCTGTTGTGCTAGCTAGCTGTGTGCTCTTAGTAGTGTAATTATGTAGTGTAAGCCCTGGTGTAATTGTAAATATGCCTGTCTTTATTTTATAATGAAGACCTAAAAACACATCGCTAAAATTAAAGCGCACATCATTACCTATAGGTGTACCATCTTCTGTCTCGTTGAGATCTTGACTACTACCATTTTCTAAAATTTCAAATAAGTTAGAATTAAAGTCTTGACGGCTTAAAGTGGTTCCTAGTGTAAAGTTGAGATTACTTTTATTATTAAGAACATAGTAGTAATCTATCTTTGCGTCAAGCTTGTTTGAGATGACGCTTTTATTTTGATTAATATCAAAAAGCCCGTCTGCTCCTGCTGTAAAATCTATGGCCTCAAAAGGATTATCTGGATCATCTGGGTTAGGAGACGTAAATGGCTCTTGAGATAATAACGCACTATAAAATGGATTTTCATCTTGATATAAATGCTGGAAGGTACCAGAGAATATGTTATTCTCATCTAGCGTATAATAAACATTTGCATTTTGATTTATAGAAAATGGTTCATTCTCCTTATTCTGGTCTACAATGTCTGTTGTGATCTCTCCATCTTGCGTAATAATACTTGCGCCATCAGAAAATTCTGTTTGTTTTGACTTTTTAAGCAGTACATCATAATCTACCTGCAGGCTCGCATTAGGTTTAAACTTTGAGCTTAATTTTGCCATACCCAGCTGGTTGCGCTGGTCTGTCACTTCATCAAATCCTTGAGTAAATCCTTGATTGATAAATGTGTTGAGAGAGTTATTTACAAAGTTGGTTTTATTATCGCTTAGTAGCGCAAAGCCACTAAGGTCCCACTTAGGTGAGGCTGCATAGGTAAAGTTTGCCGCTACAAAATTAGACTCAATCTCATTTGCTCTATTATTTTGAGTAGTTAAAAAGCCTAAACCGCTATCGCTTACATTAAATCCAGTACCACCTCGTCTATTAAACCCTCTAAAACCACCTGTAAAGTTGAAATAATCACGAAAAGTAAAAGGTACATCTCCCGTATTATTAAAGTTAGATATAACATTAATACTCCCCTTAGGACTGTAATAAAACAGTTTTGCCTTACCCAGATAGCGCGTCTTCTCACCATCACCTAGACCGGCAGTCACATCACCAAACCAAAAATTAGTCTTTCCTTCTTTAAGTCTTAAGTTTATAGCAACATTATCTTGATCATTACCCAGGCCTCGCATCTGGTCTACTTCATTATAATTTTTAAGTACTTCTACTTTTTTGAGTGCATCTGCAGGTATATTTTTTGTTGCTAACTTGGAGTCTCCGTCAAAAAACTCCTTCCCTTCTATCATCACTTTGCTCACAACCTGTCCTTCTACCTCAATCTCACCATCATCATTTACCTCAACACCCGGTAACTTTTTAAGTACATCGCCTAGCTTGCGTTCTGTACCATTTGTAAAACTGTCTGTATTATAAACAATGGTATCGCCTTTTATAGTAACCGGCATTTCATAGACAAGCTCTACATTATCAAGCTGATTTGGGTCCTCTTTAAGTACAAAATCTTTAACTACCTCATCTGCATCTTGGGCTGGTGTAAACTCTTCCAGTATAGACTGTAATCCCAAGTAACTTACTTTAAGATCGTAGGTAACACCCGTAGCAAGATCCAGCTTATATCTACCAGATTGATCTGTAATACCGTAAGACTCTAAGGTACCTTCAGCCTTGTTTGTAGCAATAATATTTGCTAACTCAAGTGGGTTCCCTATGCTGTCTTTAACCACACCTTTAAGTGTCATACTTTGGGCAAAAATAATGCTGGGCAATGCAAGCAGCACTGCCAAAAGAAGTTGGGTATTTTTCATCTTTGGATTGGTTGTTTTTTTACACCGCAACGTCCAGCAATTAAGGGTCGTCGTGTATAAAATAATTATGAATGTTAGTCCTACGCTTTCGTACTTCGGCAGGCTTTGTATAGACTACAGCAAACTGAAAGCGATGATATCCTTTCTAAAATCTGCCGCCGCCTTGACCACGTCTTCCTCCTCTACCAAAACGCTCTGCCATTTCTTTTCCTTTTTCTTCAAGAATTTTTGTGTACTCCTCGCGGCTTACTTCCTTACCTTTTACAGGAGCCTCAATGTTTACAGGCTCTTTTGGGTTTAACACCACCTTTGTGCATAAAATAGTGGTATTACTTGTGCTTAACTCTAGTATCAAACCTGGTAACCCGCCAAACTCGTCTGGGCCGTGACTTGCAGGAATCATAGGTGTATACCAGGCTACGATTTCTTCAGTCTTAGGCACCTCTTCGGCAACAGTTCCTCCAGCCTTTTTAATAGAGTCATTTTTTTCTTGCAACTCTCTTGCTCTTCTTCCCATTCTAGACCACAGGTTAGTCTCAAGGCTGCGCGTCGCTACTGCCTTAAAAACGGGATACTGCCCTATCATCTTACTTTCTTTTACAAGCTCCCAGTTAAGATTATTTAAGGTGTCTTTTACAAGAAAAGTTTTACCCATCATATCATTCTCACGTGCATAGTCATTACTTGCACGGTTAGAATAAATACCTCCTTGTGTAAAACCACCGCCAAAACCACGGCCTCCTCCACCTTGTCCTGGGGTTTCTAACTTTGCCTCTTCCTTATAAAAAGACTCATCTTTTGTAAAGCTTAGTGTATATTCTTTTTCTAAGAAGCGCTTCATACGCTCCATCATTTGCTTTTTCTGAGCTTCGCTCATTTGCTGTCCACGACGTCCAAAATTAGACATATCTACCGTGCGTTTGCTCTGGTAAGTAGCCACCCCAGTAATCTCCTGCGCAGTAACCACTGCCGAAAAAAGAAATGTGCAAATCATTAAAAAAGAAAAAGTAGCTTTACTCATAACATCTGTGTTTGAAATTTTAGACTATAAAGCTAGCTAATAGTTTAATACGGGTTAAAAATTATTTATCCCTGTATCTCAATACTGATGTGATTACCTCCTTTCTTACCTTTAGTCTGGTAACGCTCCATCATCTCTTTAGCTTTTGCAGTAGAAATTTCTTCATACTCCTCTGCACTTACTTTTTTACCTTTAGTAGGTGCTGTTATGTTAAGTTTTTCACTAGGATTGAGCACTACCTTTGTACACATCATAGCCATCTTACCGTCATTTACTTCGAGTATCAATCCTGGCAATCCCCAGAAACGATCTGGCCCTTGCTGTACAGGTATGTCTAGCGTGTACCAGGCAGTTGTGACCTTTGTTTCTTTTGTTGGGGCAGTTTCTTCTCCATTAACCATATTAATAGTCTCCTTCTCTTCTGTAAGTGTCGCTTTAAAACAGGTGTATTGCCCTATATTTTTTATCTCTTTCTCAAGTTTCCACTCAGGCTTTTTTAAGCTGTCTTCTATAAGGAAGTCTTTTCCCATTAGGTTGGTCTTATTTGTAAAGCTCTGCTCTTCTATATTATTAAACAGCTCATCATTACTAGTAGATACTTGAATTTGTATCCCGTTACTTGAAGGCGCTTGTGGCTTGTCTAACCTTGCATTTTCTTTCCACAAAGACTTTTTACCATCAAAGGTGAGTGTGTATTCTTTTTGAAACTGCTTGCGTAGCTGCTCTTGTAAGGTCTTCTGTATATCACTAGTAATACCAGATGTACTGTCCATCTTCATTTCTATATGACGCTGCGTTTGGTATGTTGCCACTCCAGACACTTGTTGTGAGTACGCTTTCGCGAAAGCGCAAACCATTACAAGCACTAGTAAATTTTTGGATATAGATTTCATAGTCTTTATGTTATTTGTTGTTCTTATTATTTTGTTGCTCTAGCTTTTCAAGCCTAGATTTTAGTTCTAAAAAGGATGGGCTTTTTTCAAATATACGTGCCGCTTCTGAAAGTTTTCTCTCAATGTCACTTAAGTCCTTCTTAGTAAGCCCGGCGAGTGGGGTTTGATCATCTTCATCTAGATTTATGGTAAATTTTATTTTTTTTGTGACCTTAGCGTTCAGACTATCTATAGTAACATCTTCTTTTTCGAGAGTGTAACTTATTTTCTGACTCACCTCTTCCATCTTAGTCTGTAATTTTACTATATCTGACTTTGAAAAGAACTCATTGCGCTCTACATCTTCAAGCTTTTCAGAAAGAACTGTGAGCGCCTCTTTTAGTTCTTCTTTAAATTCTTGAGACACTTCGAGCTTCAACTCTTTTTGTTGAGCAAAAGAAACACTCACTAGTAAGGATAGAATGATTGTGATAATTGTTTTCATAATAGATTGATTTTAAAATGTTTGTTGTATTGAACAGTACAAATATGGAGAACATCTATGGGTATTTGAGTTAACAACCGTTAACGAGTGTTAAGCGATTTGGTAACAGCTAGTTAACCCACTACATTTGAATTATGCAAGAAAGACATTATAAAACCATATTGTATTTTATAAGCGCCGTCATAATATGCACACTCGCAGTGCAGATTTACTGGAATTATAAAAATTATGAGGTGGGAAAAGCACAGCTCAAACGTGATATGCAAACCAGTATTGATAATGCTGTAAGCGCTTATTATGAAGATATCACGGCTTCTAACACTATAGGATTTCTGGGAGACGATCAAAATCTAGATTTATTTTTTAAGTCAGATAAAATGCAGAATCTAGGTAAGCGTGTAGACAGTGGTCTTACTATAAATAGTATTAAAATAGAAGAGACTAATAATGATGATAACATTATAGTGGAAGGTGCAAGCCCAACAGAACTAGACAGCATTTTTGCAAGTCGTGTGGTTAAGGTAGATACCACATATGCTCAGGAATTTAAACGCAACTCACCTACATCGAGCGCTCATACTACTTTTAAAGTATTTGGCGAAAGTGAGAAAGCAGTAGAAGTACTTTCAAAAAGAATAAAAAACAACCTACTTACCTCACAACAGGTAACAGACTCTTCACAAACAGCATTACCAGATAGACTTGAAGCACTTACAGACCTTACAACGAGTATAGTTTTGTCATTTAAAGATGATAAAATAAACGTGCCTACACTAGATAGCCTCATTAACCTAGAGCTTACGCGAAAAAACCTCAACAACACACAATATACTATTGCTTACAACGCAGCAGAAAGTGATACCATACAAACACTCAATAATCACGATCTTGCTATCGTCTCTACCTCAAATTTGCTCCCTAAGAAGAGTAGTCTAGCCGTAGGTTTTAAAAATGTAGCCAGTATCGTTTTACGACGTAATTTACTAGGGATGCTCCTCTCCCTACTACTTGTAGGTGCTGTAATAGCCAGCCTACTCTACCTCCTTAAAATCATACAAGAGCAAAAACAACTTGCCGAGATTAAAAATGACTTTATAAGCAACATCACCCACGAGTTTAAAACCCCCATAGCCACCATAGGTGTAGCTATAGAGAGTATACAACACTTTAATGAGGCAGACAGTAAAGAGAAAACAAAAAAATATCTTGAGATGTCATCACAGCAAGTATCAAAACTCAACACGATGGTTGAGAAGCTACTTGAGACCGCCACTCTAGACAGCGAAGCTTTAGAACTTAATAAACAAGAGACTAACATCACTGAGCTACTTGAGCACATCACACAATCACATCAAGAAACAACAAATGGCAAGGCACTAACCTTTACCCCTCAAGACAGAAATATAAGTGCCTCTATAGATGTTTTTCACCTAGAAAACGCGCTAGATAATATTATAGATAACGCCATAAAATATGGTGAAGATACCATAAAAATAGACCTTAACAGCACAAAAGAAAATATACAAATCACCATCGCAGACGGTGGCAACAAGCTTACAAAACAACAAGCTCAACACATTTTTGACAAGTTCTACAGAGTGCCTAAGGGAAATAAGCACGATGTAAAAGGTTTTGGTATAGGTCTCTACTATACAAAGACCATTATAGAAAAACACAGTGGTAATATCACGGTACAAACCCAACCCACCACTTTTAAAATCACACTGCCATATGTCTAAAATAAATCTACTACTCGCCGAAGATGAGCCTGCGCTAGGCCAGATTGTAAAAGAGAGTCTTGAGACTAGGGACTTTACCGTCACACTATGTCCAGATGGTGAGATTGCTTTTAAAAAATTTAAACAAGACACTCCAGACATACTCGTACTTGATGTAATGATGCCTAAGATGGATGGTTTTACTCTAGCCAAAGAAGTAAGAGCTATAAATGATGAAATCCCCATTATATTTCTCACAGCAAAGTCTCAACCAGCAGATGTTGTAGAGGGGTTTAGCATAGGTGGTAATGACTACCTAAAGAAACCCTTTAGTATGGAAGAACTCATCGTGCGTATTAAAAACTTATTGAATCGCTCTGCACAACAAAAAAAGTCAGAGGTGCTTAAAGTGGGTGACTACAGCTTCGACTTTCCGAGGCAAGAATTGCATTACAATAATGACGTCACCCGTCTCACACATAGAGAAGCCCATCTTCTTTTTAATCTGGTAAAAAATAAGAATCAAGTGCTGGACCGTAGCCTGATTTTAAAAAAACTATGGGGCAATGATGACTTTTTTAATGCCAGAAGTATGGATGTCTTTATCACAAAACTTCGCAAGAAACTCAAAGACGACCCTCAAGTTGAGATTGTAAATGTGCGTGGCTATGGTTATAAATTGCTGTGCTAGATGTATATTTAACGCAAAGTATTAGTTGCTGTGTTACGCTTTCGCGAAAGCGTAAAACTACTCCATTTTAGGCTTAGCCTGAAACATATTTACTAAAAAGAAAGTTCCAATCTTACGAGCTCTAAACTTTGCCATCTCTGCAAGGTCTCCTTCATATAATTCATCTACCGTTTGCACCCAGTGATTGAGCCACACGCCAAAGTGTTGCTCATTTATAGTGTAACCCTCATCTCTATCTACACGCTTGTGAGCCTGTAAAGGTCTTCCTGTAAAAATGCGCTTTTGAAACAGGTTACCTTCCCAAAAATCTGTGAGATGCTCAAAGTGATGTGGCCAGTCTGTAATGTGTTTATTAAAAATAGGTCCCAGATAAACATCACTACGTATGCGACCATAAAAAGTGGTCACCAGTTTATATACGTCTTCTCTATTTTTAATCTCTTTTCTCACATTACAAAGGTATTAACTATAACGGCTAGATTTTTGTACTTTGCTTACTAATGCACAAACTGATTTACATACTATTATTTCTTGCTTCTATCACAGCTACAAGCCAGAGCTACTCCCTAGAGAAGATCAATGAGGTCACACTAGACACAGACACCTTTATCGCTGTAGATGCTTTTAATGCCCTTTACCACATTAAAGGTGATATATTATATAAGAGTGATGTGCAAAATGAGTATCAATTTTCGGCCTTGCAACTGGGTTCTTTAACTTCTGTAGATGTGCTCAACCCGCTTAGAATTACCTTGTTTTATGAAGGCTCAAACACAGCTGTCATTCTTGATAACACACTTAACGAGATCACACGTGTAAACTTCTCTACGATAGAAAACTTTAGAAACGTAAGCCACGTGCGTACGGCAAGTGATAGGCGCTTCTGGATTTTTAATACAGATTTACAACAGTTAGAAATTTTTGACTGGAATACTCAAAAGATTCTTACCCAGTTTCCCCCTATGGCACATAATGCCACAGCGCTTATGAGCAACTTCAACTTTGCCTGGGTGAGTACTACAGATGGTGTTTTTTACTACAATAATTATGGAAGTTTTATAGAGAAGATAGAAAGTCCTGAAAGCCAGCTTATGTCACAAGACAAAGGTGCTTTTATACTTTATGCAGATAAGAAGCTCTATTACAAACCTAATGATACTGCTGCTGTAGGAGTTATAGAAACATTAGATTTATCTATAAAACAGCTTTCTTTAAAAGGGGAAAGTCTCTATATTTACAGTGATAAAAAGCTCGCTGCTTTCCGTCTCAAACTAGCTAAACAACCTTAACTATGCACATCGCCATCGCAGGTAATATTGGTGCCGGTAAAACGACACTGACTAAACTTCTCGCAAAACATTTTAAGTGGACTCCACAGTTTGAAGACGTGGTAGATAACCCTTACCTAGATGATTTTTATAACGAGATGGAGCGCTGGTCTTTTAACCTGCAGATTTACTTTTTAAATAGCCGTTTTAGACAATTACTAGAGATACGCGATAGTAAAAAATCTATTATACAAGACCGTACTATCTATGAAGATGCATTCATATTTGCGCCTAACCTGCACGCGATGGGATTACTTACTAATAGAGATTACAACAACTACAAGTCGCTTTTTGACCTTATGGAGAGTGTAGTAGATGCTCCAGACCTTATGATTTACCTGCGTAGCTCCATCCCAAACCTTGTATCTCAAATACATAAGCGTGGCAGAGACTATGAAAACTCTATATCTATAGATTACCTAAGCCGTCTTAATGAACGATACGAGGCGTGGATACACGGTTATGACAAAGGAAAACTTCTTATTATAGATGTAGATAATCTTGACTTTGTAGATAATCCAGAAGATCTAGGAGATATCATAAATAGAATAGATGCTGAGTTAAACGGGCTTTTTTAACATAAAGTTTAATAATATCTAAGTTTGGCAGGGTGTTTGATAATTTTTGAACTTCAATCAAAAATCAAACATTATGAAATTTATTACCAAACTAGTAGTTCTAGCAATCCTTGTAACTTCTTTATCTTGTAGTAGTGATGACGACAACTCATCATTACAAGAAGTTGCTATTACCACAGCCTCATTAAGCGGCACTTATGAGTTAACAGCTTATAATTCCCTAGATATAACATTATTGGAGACAGAAGATGGTACATATACTGAATCAATTATAGGAGAACACCTTACTCTTGGGAATTCAAATATCACCTTTACAGAATCTGGCGATTATTCATTTAATTATAACTACGTAATTACCGAAAAGTATGCTTTGAACGGCTTTACCTACATAACAGATAACGTAGATTATTCAGATGCTTCTGCGGGAGATTATACGATTACTGGAGATCAGAAAGTTTTATTTAATGGTCGAGAATATGAAGCAACCCTACTCAATAATGGTGAACTTACAATTTATTTTGAGCAAAATGAAGAAACCGAATACTACGAAAACACCTATAGTCAAGAATTAACGTTTACTAAGGTTTAGTATTACATACACAGCTCAACAACAGCTATTTATAATTAATCGCAAATACATATTCTATAAGAAAATTCTTTCTAGTTCTGTTTTTATAAACTAGATTTGCGCGTTTTTAAACTTAAACTATATTATGAAAAAGATTACTCTATTTTTAGTTATGGCAATTTCTGTGATGACTATATCTTGTAGCAATGACGACGATTCTTCTGAGCTAGCAGGACCAACACTTACACCTGCACTACTTGCCGGAACTTACAACTTAAACTTTTACGAGAGTGAAGAGGTAATACAAGAAGAAGTTACAGGTGGTACAGCTACTACAACTATAAGTGAGGTAGGTGATACATTTGGATCTTCAAATATTGTTTTTGAGGCAAACGGAACTTATACTGTAAACTTCCAATACCGTGTTACTAGAACAACTCAACTAGAAAATAACGACCCTGTAGAAGAAACTGAGATTATCACAAACTCAGATACAGGTAATTACTCTGTAAATGACACAAACCAGACAATTACTATAGATGGTGAGACTGGAGATGTTACTTTATTTAACGATAGCCAGCTTAGACTATTATTTGAAAGCACAGATGTTGAGGCAGATGGGACATCTACATTTACTAGTGAATTACGTTTTGCAAGACAATAGTCAAAACACAATTTAATTACATAAACAAAAACGGCTACTTTAATTAAGTAGCCGTTTTTTTATGCTTTATACTATAAGACCTATAGATCTCGCGTGCTCCTCTGCAAAGGAACTCTTTTCTACTAGTACTGCCGGCGTGGTCTCATACTGTGCAAGTACACTTTTTACACGCATTACCTTTTTCTTATGCTTTACACTGCGCAGATACACCGCCAGTATTTGCTCTGGATACTCCTTTGCTACTTCTAGATAAATATCTACATCGTGCTCTCCACTATCACCTATAAGCACAAACTTTAAGTCTGGATAGGTATTTAATATATTTCTAATCTCGTGCTGCTTGTGTGGCTTTTCTGGTTTTGGAGTTTTCTCAAAAGGCCCTCTAAAATCTCTTAATAATATAGGCCCTTTCGGGAAATTTTGATTCCTCACAAAAGATTCTAGGTAGTTATATAAATTCCAAGGGCTGTTACTCACATAAAACATTGGATTTGCATCTGCTCCAGAAGTTCCTCTATGTAGCTTTTGATATAAAGAAGGAGCTCCCTCTAGCGATGTACGCCTCCCTACATCTTTAAAAAGTGTATTTACTATCACTCTCCACTTAAGAAGCGACGCTACTCCCGTTTGTAATATCGTATCATCTATATCACTTATGACTCCATAAGACGCATTTTCTGAAGGGATAAGCATCTCTATAGCAAACTTATTTTCTCCCATAAGAACCACATCCTTTTTTACATCATCAAAGCTCACTATAAGCTGGAGCCAGCCCTCACTATTAGTCATCTTATCTAAGCCGTGTACCTGCTCATCTATTTTAAAATATCCTTCGGCATCTGTGGTGGTATAAAAGACAGCTCCATCTGGCAAAGTCACTTTGAGTTTTGTGTGACGCAACTCATCTGTAGCAAACTGTTTATAGGCATTTTTAAAAGCAGCAAGCACACCCTTTTTCTTTAGATCTACTCCTTCGTGCTCTAAAGCGCGCCCTATGAGGTATAAGTGATTTTTAGTCCCATAGGACTGGTACCCGTCTATTTGTATAGGATCTTGTTTTTTAGAAAAGAACATTGTACGATGTATTGGTTAGTATTACGCTTTCGCACTTCGGCAAGCTCAGTATAAACTTCAGTAAACTGAAAGCGTAAAAATAATAGCTTCATAAAAAAAGTGCACAACTATAGTAATGCACTTTTTTAGTAGAGATATGTATCTATATCTTACGCATTTTGAGGAATTCCTTTTACCTCTCCTCTAGCTGGGTAATCTTTTTTCATAATAAAATCTATCCCTCCTAAAATGTCGTCAAAGTGTGGTCTTGCAAAAGGCATAGACTGCACACTTGAGAAAAATAGTGTGCCATCAGGTTTTATCAAGAAGAGACCAGGCTCTGTAAAGAAGTCTGGCTCCTTATCTGAAACCGCTTCAGAAATAAACAATCCGTACTCTCTTGCTTTCTCTAGTGATAGATTATATGCTACTGGTAGTCCTTCTATATCCCAATCTTCACCTGCTATTTTTGCTCTCTTCTCTGTATCTGCACTTATGGCCACGACATTAATCCCGCGATCTACAAACTTATCTAGCTTTTGAGAAAGCTCTTCAAGTTGTTTTTTACATACAGGACAATGCAGTCCTCTATAAAAAACTAAGAGTGTAAAGTTTTCTGCATTTTGATCGCTCAGTTTCCAGTTAGTATCATTTATTAATGGAAGCTCCAGTGAGGGAACTTGTGTTTTTGGTAACAACATAATTTTAATTTTTACATAAAATTACCGCATAAACAGCTGCAGCTCTCATAACACCATTGTAAACCTTTGTTAAGGTATGTGAATGTCATAAAAAAAGGTGAGCCTATAAGACTCACCTCGTTATACGTAATAGCTAGTATATAAACTATTTATTGCGAAGTGATGCTTCAAAGGCGTCCATTTGCTTTTTTACCTCAGCTTCTGTACCTGTAAACTCTTTTACCTCAGTACTCATCTCACCATTATCATCTGTCGTAATAGTTACTGTTCCTACAAACTGCCCATCACGCTCTGCCATAGCAAAGCGAACTTCTTTTTGCACCTCGCGTGTTTCTTTAATACGTCCATCTTGAGTAATTGCGACCACAGTCCCATCTTCTGTAGTAATAGCCAGACCATCATCTATATGACCGCCTAGTATAGGTGCAATCACAAGACCGATAAGACAGGTAAGTTTTATAAGTATATTCATAGATGGCCCAGATGTATCTTTAAAAGGATCTCCTACCGTATCACCAGTAACAGCAGCTTTATGAGCATCAGATCCCTTGTAAGTCATCTCACCGTTAATCTCTACTCCTGCCTCAAAAGATTTTTTTGCATTATCCCAGGCACCTCCAGCATTGTTCTGAAAGATTGCCCACAACACGCCACTTACCGTAACGCCAGCCATATACCCTCCTAGCATCTCTGCAATAGCAAGACGATTCATCCCAAAGGCAAGCGGCAAGAAAGCAATCACCAGCGGGAAACCAATGGTTAAAATACCTGGCAGCAACATTTCTTTAAGCGAAGCTTGTGTAGATATAGCCACACATTTATCATACTCTGGTTTCCCAGTTCCCTCCATTATACCCGGTATGTCTTTAAACTGGCGACGTACCTCTTGTACCATTTCCATAGCTGCTTTTCCTACGGCATTCATCGCAAGTGCAGAAAATACCACTGGAACCATTCCTCCTACAAAGAGCATTGCCAGTACAGGTGCTTTAAAAATATTAATACCGTCTATTCCTGTAAAGGTTACATAAGCCGCAAATAATGCGAGCGATGTAAGCGCTGCAGAGGCAATTGCAAATCCTTTTCCTGTAGCCGCCGTAGTATTACCTACAGAATCTAGAATATCTGTGCGCTCACGCACGATAGGCTCCTGCTCACTCATCTCTGCTATACCACCTGCATTATCTGAAATAGGTCCAAAGGCATCTATCGCAAGTTGCATCGCTGTAGTAGCCATCATTGCAGAGGCTGCTAGAGCCACCCCATAAAAACCTGCAAATGCATATGACGCCCAGATCGCACCGGCAAATAATAGTACCGATGGAAATGTAGAGATCATACCCGTAGCGAGACCTGCAATAATGTTAGTCCCTGCCCCTGTACTTGATTGTTGTACAATTTTGAGAATAGGCGTTTTACCAAGTCCAGTATAATATTCTGTCACAGAAGAAATCACAGCCCCCACAACTAGCCCCACTATGGTCGCATAAAAAACGCGCATAGATGAGATTTCTTGCACTCCTTCTCCAAAGAATTCCATTTGCATCGTTTCTGGAAGCATCCATTTACATAGTGCAAAACAAGCTACTGCTACAAGTATTATAGAAGTCCAGTTACCTATATTAAGAGCACCCATAACCTGAGACTCCTTTGCGTCGTTACTCTTAATTTTAACAAGCATTGTACCTATAATAGATATAATAATACCCACACCTGCTATAGCCATAGGCAACAATATAGGACCAATACCTCCAAAGGCGTCTGAAATGCTACCCCCCATATCTTTTATCACATAATTACCTAGTACCATTGCTGCTAGCACGGTTGCTACATATGAGCCAAATAAATCTGCACCCATCCCTGCTACGTCTCCTACATTATCTCCCACATTATCTGCAATAGTTGCAGGGTTGCGAGGATCATCTTCTGGTATACCAGCTTCTACCTTACCTACAAGGTCTGCTCCCACATCTGCAGCTTTGGTATAAATACCACCCCCTACACGAGCAAAAAGTGCAATAGACTCTGCACCTAGAGAGAATCCTGCTAGAGTTTCTAGCACAATGGTCATATCCATCGTATTTGTCCACTCACCACCCATAAAGAAATGGAAGAAAAAGATAAAGAATGCTGTAAGACCAAGTACTGCAAGACCAGCAACTCCAAGCCCCATCACCGTACCTCCGCCAAAAGAGATTTTAAGCGCATTAGGCAAGCTAGTGCGCGCCGCCTGAGTGGTACGCACATTCGTCTTAGTAGCGATTTTCATTCCTATGTTTCCTGCAAAGGCAGAAAATACAGCACCGCATATAAATGCAATAACAATAAGCCAGTGCGTGGTAGGCACTACATAAGACACAATAGCAAGTAATACACTTACGATAATTACAAATATGGTAAGCAGCTTATACTCGGCATTTAAAAAAGCGAGCGCTCCCTCATAAATGTGATCAGATATTTCTTTCATCTTACCATCACCAGCATCTTGTTTCATAACCCAAGATTGCTTTATGATCATATAGACAAGCCCAAGAAGGGCCAATACAATCGGCACGTAAATCATCATTGATTCCATAAATTTTGTTTGGTTTTAGTGAGAATTTATTAATAAAATTCTTAAAATTTTAGATGTTACTAATGTAGCAAAATCAACCCAAATCACAAATACTTAACAATCAATAGAATACATAAAACAATAACAAACAAAAAAAGCCGTAACGCATTGCGTTACGGCTTTTAGGCTAATTCGTTTATACTGTGAGTCTTAGTATATACTCACCTCGCTACGTGGTACATCAGACTCTTGGAATCTCTGGTAACACTTTGCCACAATTTCTCTAGCTTCGTGTACGTCTCCCCATCCACCTACGTCTACTTTTTTCTCTTCAAGATCTTTGTACACTTGGAAAAAGTGCTCAATCTCTTTTATAAGGTGTGGGTTACAGTCAGATAAGTCTTCAAGCTTGTTTGCACTTGGATCTGTTACTGGCACACAAATTACTTTTTCATCTGGTCCTTTTTCATCTGCCATATGGAAAACTCCTATAGGCTTCACCTCAATCACACATCCAGGAAAAGTAGGCTCTGTTACAAGAACAAGTACATCAAGAGGATCTCCATCTAGTGCAAGAGTTTCTGGTATAAAACCGTAATCTGCAGGGTACATCATAGAAGAAAAGATCATACGATCGTAACGTATTTTCTTTAGTTCAAAATCATACTCATATTTGTTACGACTCCCTTTTGGGATTTCGATTAAAACGTCAAATGTTTTTACTTTTTCTGCTGTCATATCATTATAAAAAACAAATTATGCTCCCTCCTATTAAAAAATCTCTTAATATAAGAGCATTAATTTGTGTAGTTAGTATTGCGCTTTCGCGAAAGCTAAATTTTAAATAGCTGAAATTCAATTAATTATAAACAGCAGCTTGCCAAAAAATATCTTTCGGGGTGCAAAAATACGCTGTAAAAGCGTTATCACCAAAGGAATACGTGTTAAGATTAGGTTAGGCACCTACTCGTACAGCGGTTTAAAAAAGAAAGGTGATACTAATTAAAGTACCACCTTGAATGTTTTCACAACAAGATAATCTGTTTGTTGTTCTATTATCTCATTAATGTGATTTACTTAAATAAACATCTCTGACGGGAATACTACTTTCGCGAAAGCGTAAAAAACAAATTAAAAATAAAATCCAAAACTACCTGTCACCCCTATCTTACGAGCATCTGGCAAGAAGTTGTAATTTCCTCTAAAGTTAACATCTATACGAAACACCTTAAAGATATTACCTACCCCGATGCTGTACTCATAATACGGTTCCATAGATGGGGCAATCATAGATGGTGTGATGGCGGTTACTGGATCTCCCTCTGCAAAGAGAAGACTCTCAAAGGCGGGTCTGTTAAGATCAATATTAGCCTGTGATATATTACCTATAATACCACGCACGCCTATAATCTCTCTGAGATTTAACCCCTTTAAGAAAGGAATACGGTTAAAGATTCTTCCTCCAAAGTTATGTTCTAGCTGTAGTGATGCATACTCATCTGTAGTAAACTCATAAAAATTGAGCTGGCTAAAGGTGTTAAATATTGAGAACAGTGACTGGTTACCTGGTACTGGACTTAATAATGCCAGTGGCACCTCATCAAAAGTTTTACCTACCTCTGTAGAAGCGGTAAGTGTACCTAGACCTCCTACACGTATTGCCTTACGAGCAGAAAATTGAAACTTATCATACCCAAAATCACTGTCTAGCGTACCCTCTAGCCCACGTGTGTAACTCGCATAAAAGCTAGGGAACCACTCGTTTGTAACGCGTCGCTCTACGCCAAAACCTGATGTCTTTTTACCTGGCTCCCAGATAGTAGTAAGTACCACCTCTACTTGTTTAAGCTCACCCGTGGTGGTGGTTTGTGTGGCATCTGTAAAGTAGTCTAGACTAAAGGTCTCTGAGGCAGACTCGAGCGTGCGCAGTGAAAAATCTGCACGTACCTGCAGGTTACGCACCACCTCTATCTCTGCTGCTACATTTGCCAGTTTTATAGAAGTAAGCTTATCATTAGTCGCTGTGTTTACTAGAGATGATGAGGCAAGATTTCTACCTAGCACATCTCTTGAAGTGGTAAGGCTCGCTCCTATTTGCTCTACATCTTGACGGTAACCGCCAGAGATTATAAGTCTACTCTTTTTATCTAAAAGCCATTTACCAGAAATACCAAATTTTCCTTTTTTGTCTTTAAAACCATAAGCTAGAAAACCTTCAAGACGCCAAGGGTCGTTTTGAGAAAAATAAGTTCTACCACCTGTACGTACACGCAAACCTTCTACCTCGTTAAACCCAAAGGTTGAAAATATAGGGCCGTAATCAAAATTGAGACTTGGGATTTCATAATAACCAGAGGCTAGCACAGAGCCTGCATTATAGAGATTTCTAAATTTCTTAACCGTTTTAAGGGTGTCTAGCATTTTATAAACGCCTAGCTCATCTTTACTGAGTTCTTCTTTTCTATTCTCTTCCCAAAACTCATCGTCACGATTATAGATATCCTTATCGTAGTTATAAACTTCTTTATCGTAGTAATCTTTGTCTAGCTTTTTATCAAACTCATAGTTATCATACAGGGTCGTACGCTTACCGTACATTCCTCTAGATTGCTCTTTTTTATTAAAAGCAAAGTCTGACAAGAAGTAATCACGCGAGAGTAAGAACGTAGTATCGTTTACGATATCAAACTCTTGCTCCATATAGATTTCTTTGACCCAGTTTATGTTTGCACTTTTTGAAAGCTGCATATTAATCTCTTTAATTGCCCAGGTTGAGTCGTTTACCCAGAAGTCTCCTTTAAAGGTGAGTTCGTTTTTACGACGTGGATAATAAATGATATTATAACACCATTTATTATCTATGTAGGCACTATCTGAGAGTACATAATTATAGGTTTGGATTCCTGTGCGCGACAGCGGACTCGTAAAACTCTTATCAAAAAACTGCAAGTAGTTCTGGTAGATATCATAATCACTGTACAGATCTTTTACAAAGCCTATCACTGTTTGATTCTCGCTAAAACCGCTGTTTTTATTACCTAGCAGCTCTTCTTTTACTTTGTTAATCTCGTTATCTCCATAAACTTTTGACACGGCTTCGTTTACAAAAATGGGTAGATAGGTTTTACCTGTCACATTTGAAGTATCTGTCTGATCAAATATAAATTCCATCCCTTTAAATAAACGACTATTTATAAGTGCACTGTCTATGGTGTTAAGGTCAAACTCTAGCTTTTCATACTTATCATACTGGTATTGCTTAAACTGCTTGAGTCCATTCTCTCTTTTATTTGCCCATATCTTGCGCAGTATATCTACAGCAGGGTTGTTCTTTTTATCTGTTTTACCCGTAAAGATTACAACCTCATCTAGCGCACCAGCCTCTTCTTCTAGTGTGATTTTCATCTCGTAGTTCACCTTTTGCTCTAAGTCTACAATAAGGTTTGAAAACCCTATAAAGGAAAATCGCACTTGCTCCCACGTAGCATCAGACTCGAGGTAAAAGCGACCATTCTCGTTTGTAATAGTTCCCTCATTTGAACCCATAAAAACGACATTTACAAATGGTAATGCATTTCCCTGCGTGTCAAAAACTTCTCCACTCACTTTAGTCTGACCATAAGATATAGCCACCGTAAAAAGCGCGATAAGGAAGAAAAGTAAATTATGTTTCATCTATTAATTCTATTTGTGCGTTGTTACATATCATTCAGTAGGGTTACAATGATTACCCTATAACGTTTAGAATATGTATTATTCTGTATGAGATGTTATTTTATACACATTAATTAAAAAACCCCTCTCTTGGGTAGAAAGGGGTCAAATATAGTACGCTTTCGCGAAAGCTTATCTGTACATCACCTTCTTAACTGCCTTTACAACGTCATCGCTGTTAGGCAACCACTCCTTAAGTAGTACTGGTGAGTAAGGGGCAGGTGTATCTGCCGTGTTTATTCTTTGTATAGGTGCATCTAGGTAATCAAAACAGTGCTCTTGTACCTGGTGACTTATCTCTGTAGATACGTTTCCAAAAGGCCAAGCCTCTTCAAGTATCACAAGTCTATTAGTTTTCTTTACTGAGTCAAAGATAGCTTGCTTATCTAGAGGGCGTACCGTACGTAAATCGATAATCTCGCAAGAAATACCATCTTCTGCCAGTTGGTCTGCTGCTTTGTAAGCCTCTTTTATAATTTTTCCAAAAGAAACGATAGTTACATCTGTTCCCTCTCTCTTAATATCTGCAACACCTATAGGTAATACATACTCTCCATCTGGCACCTCGCCTTTATCACCATACATTTGCTCAGACTCCATAAAGATTACAGGATCGTTATCACGTATCGCTGCTTTAAGTAGTCCTTTTGCATCATAAGGGTTAGATGGTACAATTACTTTAAGACCAGGTGTATTTGCAAACCAGTTTTCAAAAGCTTGAGAGTGCGTTGCTCCTAGTTGACCTGCAGATGCCGTAGGTCCTCTAAAAACGATAGGGCAAGAAAATTGCCCACCAGACATCTGTCTTATTTTTGCTGCATTGTTTATAATTTGATCAATACCTACAAGTGAGAAGTTAAAGGTCATATACTCCACAATAGGACGACAACCCGTCATAGTACTACCTACACCTATACCTCCAAAACCAAGCTCTGCAATAGGAGTATCTATAACTCTATCTGCACCAAACTCGTCTAGCATTCCTTTTGAAGCTTTGTAAGCACCATTATATTCGGCTACTTCTTCTCCCATTAAATAAACAGATGCGTCACGACGCATTTCTTCACTCATAGCCTCACAAACGGCTTCTCTAAACTGGATTGTTCTCATATAAGTTACCCACTAGTGGGTTAATTTGCAAAGGATTCTCAAAGCATTGCCTTAATCACCTAATTAATAATCGTTTTTTACGTACTCACAAAAATAAGCAATTCAGAAACCTCAAAAAATGAGAATTTTGCAAAATTTTACTATGCGCGCATAGTAAAATATAGTTTTTTACCTTATTTTTGTAACGATAACGAAATAGTACGAGTTTACGCTTTCGCGAAAGCGTACCTTTATCTTTATAAAAAACAAATTCTATGAAAATATTAGTGTGCATAAGTCACGTACCTGATACGACTTCAAAAATTAACTTTACTGAAGGAGACACCAAGTTTGATACTAATGGTGTTCAGTTTGTGATCAACCCAAATGATGAGTTTGGATTAACCAGAGCAATGTGGTTTAAAGAAAAACAAGGAGCTTCTGTAGACGTAGTAAACGTAGGAGGACCAGAAACAGAACCTACACTTCGTAAAGCACTTGCAATAGGTGCAGACACAGCTATACGTGTTAATACAGAAGCAAAAGATGGTTTTCAAGTTGCCAAAGAACTTGCAAAAGTAGTTCAAGACGGAGGATACGACCTTGTAATTGCAGGCCGTGAGTCTATAGATTATAATGGTGGTATGGTACCAGGTATGCTTGCAGGTCTTACTGGAGCAAACTTTGTAAATACGTGTATCTCACTAGAAGTAGATGGCACAAACGCTACTGCAACTAGAGAAATAGATGGTGGTAAAGAAACAGTTACTACAACTTTACCTCTTGTAATAGGAGGTCAAAAAGGACTAGTAGAAGAGAGCGACCTACGTATACCTAATATGAGAGGTATTATGATGGCTCGTAAAAAACCATTAAGTGTGGTAGAACCTACTGGCGCAGCAACCGAAACAGCAGCTGTTGCCTTTGAAAAGCCAGCACCAAAAGGAGCCGTAAAACTTGTAGACACTGTAGACGAGCTCATCGATTTATTACATAACGAAGCGAAAGCTATCTAAAAAGTACGATAATATGTCAGTTTTAGTATACACAGAATCAGAAAACGGAGAATTTAAAAAAGCTTCACTTGAGGTAGCATCTTATGCAAAGGGTGTTGCAGATATGATGGGAACTTCTGTTACTGCTATTGCAGTAAATGGGGGTGACACAGCGCCACTAGGAACCTATGGTGTAGATAAAGTTTTAAACCTTAAAGACAGTAAGCTAGACGCATTTAATGCAGCTGCTTATGCAAAGGGTATTGCTGCTGCAGCAAAGGCAGAAGGTGCAACAGTAGTTGTATTAAGCCAGAGCGCAAATGCAAAGTATCTTGCTCCTTTACTAGCGGTAGAGCTTGAGGCAGGATATGCATCAAATGTAGTTGCACTTCCAGAAAGCGCAGCTCCATTTAAAGTAAAGCGTACTGCTTTTACCAACAAAGCATTTAACATTACAGAGATCTCTACAGATGTAAAAATTGTAGGTCTTGGTAAGAACGCATATGGTCTTAAAGAAAACAGCGCCGCTGCTGCAACAGAAGATTTTAGTGCAGATCTAGGAACATTTGGTGTAGAGGTTGCCTCTGTAGATAAAGCTACAGACAAGGTTTCTATCGCAGATGCTGAGATTGTAGTCTCTGCAGGTCGTGGTATGAAAGGACCAGAAAACTGGGGAATGATAGAAGAAATGGCAGACATACTTGGAGCAGCAACTGCTTGTTCTAAGCCAGTATCTGATCTAGGGTGGAGACCTCACGGTGAGCACGTAGGGCAAACTGGTAAGCCTGTTGCTTCTAACCTATACATCGCGATAGGTATCTCTGGAGCTATACAGCACCTTGCGGGTATTAACTCTTCAAAAGTAAAAGTAGTAATCAACACAGATCCAGAAGCTCCTTTCTTTAAAGCAGCAGATTATGGTATCGTAGGTGATGCTTTTGAAATTGTACCTCAACTCAACGAGAAGCTTAAAGCCTTTAAAGCTTCTAACAGCTAGAAATATATTATTAGTTATATAAAATGAGCTTAAATTCTATTTAAGCTCATTTTTATTTACCCTTATCTACCTAACAGACTGCACATTACCTTGTAATTAAGATAACAATACGGCAAATCGTATAAACTTCTTAACTTATAAACCCTTTTTCCTATTTTTGCAACTTATGAGCTTAGTGCGTTTAAATATTAAAGGAATCTCCTACAGCCAGACTCAAAATGGCGCGTATGCCCTTATTCTTACTGAACAGGACGGAGAACGTAAGTTACCTATAGTAATAGGAGCTTTTGAGGCACAGTCTATTGCAATTGCATTAGAAAAGGAAATAAAACCACCCAGACCTCTCACACACGACTTATTTAAAAACTTTGCAGATCGTTTTGATATCGTCATTAAACAAGTAATAATACACAAACTTGTAGATGGTGTTTTTTACTCTAGTATAATTTGTGAGAGAGACAAAATAGAAGAAATTATAGATGCACGCACCAGTGATGCTATATCACTAGCCCTACGTTTTCAAGCACCTATATTTACTTATAAAAACATACTTGATAAAGCAGGTATCTTTCTCAAAGGGAACACAAACCCAGAGGAGTTTACAGAAGAGGATGAAGTCCTAATGGATGAAATCATTCTGGAAGAAGAGCCTACATCAAGCGGTGATGATTATAAAAAAATGTCACTTCAAGAACTACACAACAAATTAGAGCAAGCCGTAAATAGTGAAGACTATGAGACTGCTGCAAAAGTGCGAGATGAAATCTCAAAACGCAACTAAACATTTTTATATGCGCAAGCTACTACTCACCCTATTAGTATTAATGAGTTCACTTACAACATTTGCGCAGGAGCAATCACAGGCTATTGTAGATGTTATCCCTTCACAAGGTTTTACCTTTGAGAGTTTTGGTCGTGGTGTTTTGGGTATGATTACCCTTATTATCATTGCTGTGTTATTTAGTAGTAATCGCAAAGCGATAAACTGGAAAACAGTAGGGCTAGGTCTCGCATTCCAGCTTATTATAGCTGTTTGTGTACTCAAAGTCCCTTTTGTAGAAAGCATTTTTGACTTTATAGGGAGCATCTTTGTAAGCATACTGGAATTTACGCTTGCCGGGAGTGATTTCCTATTTCAAGGTCTCGTAAGTGACACCTCAACTTTTGGGTACATATTTGCTTTTCAAGTATTACCTACTATTATATTCTTTTCTGCACTTACCTCTGTGATGTACTACTTTGGAATAATACAGAAGGTTGTAAAAGCCTTTGGGTGGTTACTATCAAAGCTCTTAGGTATCTCTGGAGCAGAAAGTTTGAGTGTAGCGGGTAACATCTTTTTAGGCCAGACAGAAGCACCGCTTCTTATAAAGGCATACTTAGAAAAAATGAACAAGTCAGAAATCTTACTTGTAATGATAGGAGGTATGGCTACAGTTGCTGGGGCAGTACTTGCGGCATACATAGGTTTCTTAGGTGGTGAAGACGAAGCGCTTAGACTTATTTTTGCAAAGCACCTACTTGCAGCCTCTGTAATGGCGGCACCAGGAGCAATTGTAATATCAAAAATATTATACCCCCAGACAGAAGAAGTAAATACAGATGTAACCGTTTCAAACGATAAGATAGGAGCAAACGTACTTGATGCTATTGCAAACGGAACAACAGAAGGATTAAGACTCGCTGTAAATGTAGGGGCTATGCTTCTTGTTTTTGTAGCATTTATAGCAATGGCAAATGGCCTACTAGGCTGGATAGGTGAAATCACGACACTTAACGGCTGGATAGCTACACACTCTGCATACCCACAACTATCACTAGAAGCTATTTTAGGAACCATCTTTGCACCACTTATGTGGCTTATAGGTGTAGCTAGTGAAGACACAACGATGATGGGACAACTACTAGGTATAAAACTAGCAGCCAGCGAGTTTGTAGGTTACATACAGCTTGCAGAGCTTAAAGACACCACAAACGTTGTACACCTCAACTATGAGAAGTCTATCATAATGGCAACATATATGCTTTGTGGATTTGCAAACTTTGCCTCAATAGGTATTCAGATAGGTGGTATAGGGTCTCTAGCTCCAGGGCAGCGCACGCAATTATCACGTTTTGGTCTTAAAGCACTTATAGGAGGTTCTATAGCTTCACTTATATCTGCAACCATTGCTGGTATGATTATAGGGTAGTCAATATCTAGCACCACTCTTTTTTTAGATTTTTTACGCTTTCGCGAAAGCGCAATCAGTCACACCCACGTTTATTAAGCAAAACTATCTACTGGGTGAAAGCAATCTTTACAACACCCGACAAAAGTGTACTACCTACATCAATTTTTGTCGTATCTTAATGGGGTAGAATAGATTGCATACTAAAAAAACCGCTTATGAAAACGCACAAAAAACAGCTAACTAGCCAGCTCTCGTGGCTACTTGCACTATGCCTAATACTTGCATTTACACCAAGTACCTATGCCCAAAAAATCACAAACTATATAGAAGTAAAAGGAAAAATAGCCGAATCTGAGTCCAAAGATGAAATCGCTAAGGCAACCGTTACTCTTATGGGAACTAACCTAAGCACTGTATCAAATAATGAAGGTGAGTTTGCTTTAAAAATACCAGCGAAAGACGCAAATAAGCAGCTTAAAATTACCGCGCTTGGCTTTAATGAAAAGATTATTCTATTACCAGAAAATCTCAAAAAGCCACTCAAAATTAAACTCGATTATAGCATCATAAATCTTGATCCAGCAAATCTTGTTGCCTACACAGATGCAAAGGCCCTTGTAAAAAAAGTACTCAATAAAAGAAAAGATAATTATCTAGGTAATGAGACCGTAATGACTGCATTTTATAGAGAGACCATAAAAAAACGCAGTAAAAACGCATCGCTGGCAGAAGCCGTTGTAAACATCTATAAGCAACCTAATGCAAACAGCAAGAAGGATCAAATAAGACTTGTAAAATCTAGAAAAGACACAGATTACTCTAAGCTAGACACCATCGCCCTTAAACTACAAGGAGGCCCTTTTAGCACATTATATGTAGACGTAATGAAGTATCCAGAATATATCTTTAGCCCAGAAACGATGGATGCTTACACCTTCAGATTTGGCAAAGTATCAGAAATTAATGGTGAGAATGTATTTGTCATACGTTTTAAGCAACGCGGGGAAGTACTTACACCCTTATATGAAGGTAATTTATATATAGGAGCCACCAGCCTCGCACTTGTAAAAGCAACCTATGCGCTCAAACTTGATAATACAGACGAGGTGAATGAAATGTTTGTGCGTCGCAAGCCTAGTAATGTAAAAATAAAACCACGCAACATTTCTTATGAAGTTAATTATCGCGAGAAAAATGGCAGGTGGGTTTATGGATATAGCAAAGCAGATCTCTCATTTGAGGTAAAGAAAAAGCGACGCTTTTTTAAATCCATCTATACACTCTCTTGTGAGATGGCTGTTACAGACTGGCAACTCGCCCCAGCAAATGCCTCTTGGGAAGGTGATGATGAGATAGATGAATATATCATTATGGCAGATCAAAACCTAGGTTTTGGTGATCCAGAATTCTGGGGAACATACAATGTGATTGAACCAGAAAAATCTATAGAGTCTGCGATAAAAAAAATACAGCGCAGGCTAGAACGCTCAGAAGATCGCGCCTCACTAGGCGGTAAATAACCCGTACGTTAATAACTCATAATAAGTAGAAACACCTTTCGTTGTAGAAAATGGTAGGTGTTTTTATTTTGCTTAAACTTTGCAAAAGACTTTTTACGCTTTCGCGAAAGCGTAATCACCACCAGCATAAGCACCTTACAATTATCACTTAGTAAACTAGATGTATGAAACAGTATCACGACTTAATGAAGCACGTACTCGCCGAAGGTAACTTTAAAGGCGATCGCACCGGTACAGGAACAAAAAGTGTATTTGGGTATCAAATGCGTTTTGACCTCTCAGAAGGCTTCCCGATGGTTACTACAAAAAAGCTACACCTTAAATCTATCATCTATGAGCTTTTATGGTTTTTACAAGGTGATACTAACGTGAAGTATTTACAAGAAAATGGTGTGCGCATCTGGAATGAGTGGGCAGATGAGAATGGAGACCTAGGTCCCGTTTATGGTTACCAGTGGCGCAACTGGAATGGTGACGAGATAGACCAGATTAAAGATATTGTAGAGACACTTAAAAAAAATCCTAATAGCCGCAGGATGCTGGTAAGCGCTTGGAATCCTTCTGTAATGCCAGATACCTCTGTTTCTTTTTCTGAAAATGTTGCAAATGGTAAGGCTGCCCTACCTCCTTGTCACGCATTTTTTCAATTTTATGTAGCAGATGGAAAGCTAAGTTGCCAGCTATACCAGCGCAGTGCAGATATCTTTTTAGGAGTTCCGTTTAATATAGCTAGCTACGCACTATTTACAATGATGATGGCGCAGGTATGTGGCTATGAGGCTGGAGATTTTATTCACACCTTTGGCGATGCACATATTTACAGTAATCATATGGAACAAGTTGAACTTCAATTATCAAGAGAAATTCGTACTTTACCTACTTTGAAAATAAATCCTGAGGTAAAAGACATCTTTGGCTTTACTTTTGATGACTTTACTTTAGAAAATTACAATCCGCATCCTCATATTAAAGGAGCTGTTGCGGTATAACCTCAAATTAACCTACTTACAACAATGAAAAAATTACTATTTGCCCTTGCTTTTTTTGCAGCTTTTACAACTATGAGCGCACAAGAAGGCGTGACTATGAGAAAGTCTACAACTCTTAAAGTTGCAGAGGTTCCACCTACCTGGCCAGGATGTACTGGGTCTATCAATCAAAAAAACAATTGTTTACGCCAGAAACTAGCAGGACATATTGTTAAGAATTTTAAATTTCCATCAGACTATGTAAAAGGCAAGGTGGCAATTGATATGTTTATAAACAAAGAAGGTAAGCCTGTGATACGATCTGTAAAAGGCGGGTCTCCAGGAGTACAAAAAGAAGTAAAAAGAGTGATTATGATGATGCCTCAAGTAATTCCCGGCAATATGGGAGGAACAAAAAAGGATAGCGATCTTAAACTTGCATTTACTTTGTAAGGCTGTAAGAACATACATTACTATAAAGCGAGGAGCAAAAGAGATTTTGCTCCTCTTTTCATTTATAGCTATCTCAATAGTAAATAGTTATCGGTGTTTTCCATATCCTCCTACTTTAATAGATATATTTATCACTCATCATCAAATCAACATTTATGAATCGCTTGATATCTATACTCGTACTACTTGTATGTGCCACCTCTTTACAGGCACAATCTTACTCAGACAGCAAAGAATATTTTTACGGCTCGCAAGCCGGTGTAAAAGCCTTTGAGCGCCCTCCCATCTGGCCTGGCTGTAATTTTGAGAATATATATAAACTGAGAAGGTGTTTTGACGAATCTTTAAGTGAGCATATAGCGACCAATTTTAAAATTCCATACGATCTTATGGAAAAACTAGAGTATAAGAAGGTTACAGTAAACTTTTATGTTCAAAAAGATGGGTCTATTAGAATACGAAGTATAAAGGGAGGAATACCAGAAATAAAAGAACTGGCCAAAAAAGTCATCTTATCTATTCCAGAAATTAAACCTGGAGAACTAGGAGGTAAAAAAGTAGCTGCAGAATATACAATACCCATCACCTATTAATACTACCTACCTACTCGATTAAACTTGGTGTATCATTTAACCTAAATATTAACATTTTGCCAAATGAGGTCATAAAATTTTACACACACTTAAAAACCCGTAACTTTATGTGACTTATAATTGTCACCGCTATGATTGTTACAGAAAATTTACTTGAGTTTTTTCTTGAAACTCGACAGCACACAGAGCGCCTGTGTAAACCACTTGAGATAGAAGACTATGTTGTACAACCCATAGTAGATGTCTCGCCACCTAAGTGGCACCTAGGTCACACTACGTGGTTTTTTGAAGAGTTTATTCTAAAACATCATAAAGAAGGTTACACACTTTTTAGCGATGACTTTGCTTTTGTTTTTAACAGCTATTATGAGAGTGTGGGTAAGCGTGTTGTGCGCACAGACAGAGGTAATCTATCCAGACCCACGGTAGATCAAGTATATGCTTACAGAAAATATGTGACAGAGGCCCTTAAGGATCTTCTAGAAGGAGACGTTTCGGCAGAGGTGACTAAGTTACTTACCATAGGCATACATCACGAGAAACAACACCAAGAGCTACTCGCTACAGATATAAAATATATACTAGGCAACAACCCACTTATGCCTGTTTACGGAGGAGATATTAGCTTTCGCGAAAGCGTAAAAGAAATCCCACAATCTCAATGGACCCATATAACCGAAGGTGTATATGAAATAGGACATAACACTACAGATTTTTGCTATGATAATGAGCTGGGGCGTCATAAAGTATACCTACACGACTATGCAATATCTAATACTCTTGTAACAAACGGTGAGTGGATAGCTTTTATAGAAGCTGGAGGATATAATAAAACATTACTCTGGCACGCCGAAGGCTGGGACTGGGTTCAAAAAAACAATATAGAATGTCCTATGTACTGGCATAAAGTAGGTGATAAATGGTATCACTACACACTAGAAAAAGGCTTACAAGAAATAGACAAGAGTGCCTCTCTAGCTCATATCTCATACTACGAGGCATTTGCTTATGCACAATACAAAGGTCTACGCTTACCTACAGAATTTGAGTGGGAAGTAGCAAGTAAACATCTAGACTGGGGAGACCGCTGGGAGTGGACAGAGAGCGCCTACCTACCCTACCCTGGCTATAAAAAAGAAGAGGGAGCACTGGGAGAATATAATGGTAAGTTTATGGTAAACCAGAAGGTCTTAAGAGGTGGCTCCGTGGCAACACCAAGTAGACATTCACGACACACCTATCGCAACTTTTTTCAAACTGGATTGCGATGGCAATTTACAGGACTACGCCTAGCAAAATAATAGTAAGTTATTACCACACTACACGACCATTACATATATGACACAAATTAAACCAACCATAGCAACCGCATTTCATAAAGAAGTTGAAGAAGGGCTTACGGCATTTCCAAAATATCTTTCTTCAAAATTTATTTATGATAAGAAGGGAGACAAGCTCTTTCAAGACATTATGGCAATGCCTAGCTATTACCTCACAGATTGTGAGTATGAAATTTTTGAAACACATAAAACTGCCATTGCACAAGCTTTTACAAGTAAAAGCGGCTTTGAGCTTATAGAACTAGGGGCTGGTGACGGGAAGAAAACAAAGATTTTACTAGAACACCTAGTAACTCGCGGAGACACTTTTACTTACCTCCCTATAGACATCAGTCAGAATGCGCTAGACGGTCTAGAAGAAAGTATGAATATCGATTTACCGCAAGTAGATATAAAACCACAACAGGGCACCTATTTTGACGTACTAGAAGGGCTAGCAAATTACAACTCTCGTAAAAAAGTAATTGTAGTACTAGGCTCAAACATAGGGAACCTTTTACACCCGCAGGCTATAGACTTTTTATCAAATATTCAGAAAGCAATGAGCCCGGGAGATTTACTTTTTATGGGGTTTGACCAAAAAAAGAATCCGCAGGTGATACTTGATGCTTATAATGACCCAGATGGTATTACCGCTGCTTTTAATAAAAACCTACTGCACCGCATTAATGATGAGATGGATGGTACTTTTAATCCAGACCAGTTTAAACACTGGGAGGTTTACGATCCAGAAACAGGAACTGCAAAGAGCTATCTCGTGAGTAAGCAAGATCAAGATGTACGTATTAACGCTCTAGATCTTGATGTACACTTTAATGCCTGGGAGACCATACATACAGAGATAAGCCAGAAGTATGACGACAGCATTGTAGAGTGGCTTGCAAATGAGTCTGGGCTTAATATTATAAACGACTTTGCAGATAGTAAGGGATATTACAAGAACTATTTATTTGAAAAGAAATAAGAGTACGCTTTCGCGAAAGCGTAACAACATCTAAAAAAAAAGAATTATGAAAGCAATATGGAACAACGAAGTAATAGCAGAAAGTGACGATACGATAGTGATAGAAAATAATCACTATTTTCCGCACGATGCTATAAAGAAAGAATATTTTAAATCTAGTGATTTACACAGTACCTGCCCCTGGAAAGGGAAGGCATCATATTACTCAATAGAGGTGAATGGAAAAGAAAATACTGATGCCGCTTGGTACTATCCAGAAGTAAGTGAGCTAGCAAAAAGTATAGAGAATAGGGTTGCCTTCTGGCGTGGTGTCGAGGTAGTAGAGTAATCTTATTTTGTAATAAAAAAAAGCCATTTTCTAACCGAAAATGGCTTTTTGCACTATAAGTTGGGGGAAAACTTAACGTTATAATTCTAAAACGCTGTTTTCGGCAGCGGCATAATCATTCCATTGGTAACCATCTGCAGCTTCTTCATTTACCCACTCTCCATCTACTACATATTTAAACTCGTATGACTTTTCTGTAGGGATATCAAAGGTACCTTTAAAGGTTCCGTTCTTAAGTTTTTTAAGAGGTGTTGTGGTATCCCAGTTATTAAAATCACCTGCTACGGCAACCGTATCTGCATCTGCAGCAGCAATCGCAAAGGTTACTTTACAAACAGGCTTTGTTTTTAAAAATTTCTTAGTAAGCGCCATAATTCTTTGTTTTTGATAAAGTACAAAGATAGGATTAGCACGTTATAAAAAACAGATAATCAGACTATTGAGCTCATTATTCACGATTTAATAATATTGCACCTCTTAAAATTGATATCTAGTAAATCGAAAACGTTTGAAGGCATCATAAATTGATTTTATGATGATTAATTAACACGTCACTCACGTAAAATTTACAGTAAAAACCACAAAACAAATCGATTATGACTTGATAGCTTTAAGTAAATGTGCTAGATCATCTTCTGTATTAAAGTAATGAAAACCTACCCGCACGCCTTCTCCTCGCACCATCGTAAGTATATCTTGGTTTTTTAGTTTTATGATAGTTTTATCATCTCCTGTTATATTAAAAAATGCACCGTGACTCTCGCGCTCTGCAATTGCTTTTGAAAGAAGTCCATTTTCTAAAAACATCTCTTTGGCTTTCAGATTTATATCCTTAATTCTCTTATCTATAAGCCCCATACCAAGTTGATTTATAACATCTATTGCTACACCTAGGCTTCCATAATTGAGCGTGTCTTGGTGTCCCGGCTCAAAACGACCCAAAAAGTTACCTTCTTGAGGCTTATACTTTCCTTGTATAGAATTAAAACCTGTTGTGCTAGGCGCTACACGATCTACAATACTTTCTTTAAACAAGAAAAAACCATTACCATACCCAGCATTCATCCACTTGTAGGTGCTCGCCCCCATAGCATCTAGTGCAGAGTTATCAAAATCAAACACCTCTGTACCTACATACTGTGTAGCATCTGCAAGAAATAATGTATCAGGATATAGCGCTTTTAACTCTTTAAGAAACCCTTGGTTTATTTTTAAACCATCCAGCCACTGCACAAGTGAGAATGCAAAAATATCTGGCGTATCTTTCTTAAAAGCTTGTGCAACCACCTCCTCAAGATTAGGACTAATCTGGGTGTACTTGACATCAAAATCTCTACTCTCAAAAGGCCAGTTTATAGATGGGTAATCTCCTTCTAACAGCAGTACCTTTTTGTGTTTTTTAATCCCTTCAAGTAGCGTATTAAAACCGTATGAAAAATTAGGAACAAGGGCTACTCTATTTGCCTCGCAAGAAAAAAGCTTGCCTACCTTCTCACGCACAGACCCTAATATTTTACCTTGATTTTCTTTGAGCAAGCTTCCTTGTACTAAGAAATCAAGATCGTGTTCTTGCCTCCACTCCATCACGAGCACAGAGAGTAAACCAGAAGAAGGTGTATTGAGATAGGTGTACTGACTCAGGATTGGGAAGAGTTTGGCAAAATTTTTCATAAGCTATTTTTAAAATGACGTTCTAAAAGGCTAATTTTATATGATCATATAAAGGTCGCATTTTATGGCACTATTCTCAAAGAAAACAACAACATCTATAGACCCAGTTCAAAAAGAACTTATAGAAAACGCTCAAGCTCGCGTAAGGCAAAAGAAAAACCTCTACAGGCATTTTGTAGCTTTTCTAGCAGGAGCAATACTTCTTATTGTAATTAATCAAGTGCTTAATGTGGGTGAAGAGTTTAAACCTTTTGAGACTCCTTGGTTTGTATGGGCAATTCTTATATGGACATTTTTCTTTCTCATACATCTCATAAACGTCATTGTAATGAGCAAGTTTATGAATAAGGAGTGGGAACAAAAACACCTAGACAGACTCGTAGCCAAACAAAAACTACGCATCGCAGAGCTAGAAGAGAGTGTGCAAGTATCACACCCGTTACCAGAAAAAAAAAGTCCAATCTTAACAGACCCAAACACCTCACTAGACAACCAGAATACTCCCCTATGATAACAATGATAGCAGCAGCTGCCGAAAATAATGCACTGGGTAAAAATGGCGATATACCCTGGCATCTTCCAGATGATTTTCGTCATTTTAAAAAACTCACCACAGGTCACCATATTATTATGGGGCGTAAAACCTGGGAGTCTTTCCCAAAACCGCTACCTAATAGAACACACGTAGTCATTACAAGAGATAAGCAATACAACGCACCAGGTGCTACCGTTGTGCATTCCCTAGAAGATGCGCTGGCATATTGTAAGCAAGAGGCTCACACATTTATTATAGGCGGTGGCGAGATTTATAAACTAGGTATGCCATATGCCACCCATATAGAACTTACCCGAGTACATAACGAGTATGCGGCAGATGCGTTTTTTCCAGAAATACCAGAGAGTGAGTGGCAACTTGTAAACAGTACCTTTCACGATGTAGATGACAAACATAAAAGCGGCTTTACTTTTCAAAGCTGGAAGAGAAAGTAGAGTAAAGAACTTATACGTAGTTTTTAGTACGCTTTCGCGAAAGCGTATATCTCCTCATTGAGTCTCTCTCATTTTGTACTTTTGCACCTACTAACGAATATAAATTTATGAAAGCATATATATTTCCAGGTCAAGGTGCTCAGTTCTCAGGAATGGGATTAGACATTTTTGAAAAATACCCAGATGCTCAAGATCTTTTTTTAAAGGCAAATGATATTTTAGGTTTTAATATTACTGATGTAATGTTTGAAGGAACTGCAGAGGATCTTAAAGAAACTAAAGTAACACAGCCGGCTATCTTTATACATTCTATAGCACTTAAATCTGTTATGACAGATTTTGCACCGGCAATGGTAGCTGGTCACTCACTAGGAGAATTTTCTGCCCTTGTAGCAAGTGGCGCATTAAGTTTTGAAGATGGATTAAAGCTTGTGAGCCAGCGTGCACAGGCTATGCAAAAAGCTTGTGAGCTACAGCCATCTACTATGGCAGCCGTATTAGGTCTAGAAGACGCAGTGGTAGAAGAGGTGTGTGAGCAAACACCAGGAGTTGTGGTAGCCGCAAATTATAATTGTCCAGGCCAGCTTGTAATATCTGGAGAGATAGAAGCCATAAATAAAGCCTGTGAGACTATGAAAGAAAAAGGTGCACGTAGAGCGCTTGTGCTTCCTGTAGGAGGAGCTTTTCACTCACCTATGATGGAGCCAGCTAGAGAAGAACTAGCCGCGGCTATAGAGGCAACCAAGTTTACAAAACCTATATGCCCTATATACCAGAATGTAACTGCTAGCGCTATAACAGATGCTAGCCAAATACAGGCAAACTTAATAGCACAACTTACCGCTCCAGTAAGATGGACACAAACCATACAGCAAATGATTGCAGATGGTGGTACAGAGTTTATAGAAGTAGGTCCTGGTAAAGTGTTACAAGGCCTTATGAGAAAAATAAACAGAGATGTAGCTGCAAGTAGCGCTATACTACCTGAATAGTATTACTCTATTTTACAACATAAAAAAAAACCAGCTGTTAGGCTGGTTTTTTTATTTATGATGGTTAAGTGTCTTCTTAGTGACCTGTCGCCTTCTTTACTTTATCTACAGCTCCGTTTGCAGCATCTTTTGTTGCATTTGCAGCGTTATTTGCAGCGTCTTTTGTTGCGTCTACAGCATTGTTTGCAGCATCTTTAGTTGCATCAATAGCGTTGTTTGCAGCATCCTTAGTTGCATTTGCAGCATCTTTAGCTCCCTCTACTGTTGCATCTGCAGCGTTTTCGATAGCGTTTCCTGTTGCATCTACAGCATCTCCTGCAGCGTTTGCAGCGTTATTTGCAGCATCTTTTACAGAGTTACCAGCGCTCTCAAGAGCATCACCAGCACTGTTTACAGCATCACCAGTTGCGTTTGCAGCATCATTTGCAGCATTTTCAACAGCGTTTCCAGCTTCATTTGCTTTTTCTTGTACTTCTCTACAAGAAACTGCTCCTACGATAAGGGCTAGTGCAGCAACATTTAATAATAATTTTTTCATAATAGAAATTTGTTTAGATAGTTGTGAGGTGCAAATTTAACATAATTTCACATTTAATCAGCAATATTAGATATTTACTACAATCTTTAACCGATAAAAAACACAAATACATCGACAATCTGCCTTATACAACACTTGTTTTTAAAATGTTATGTTCTTTATACGTCCAAAGTGCTGAAAAAGATGTTTTTAGATAAAATAATTTTTATTTGGAAATATTCCTAATTTTCATACATTTACCGTATGGGAACAAATGATTTACCTTCAGAAATACGTAGATTTAAAGAAGTGCGTGAAGATCACGACTTCACACAAGCAGAGTTTGCCGAAAAATTAGGCATAAAAAATAGTACTGCAGATATAGAGCGCGGCCGTACAAAACTCTCTGGCCAAGTTATTACAGAGCTACTGCGCCTTTTTCAAATAAACCCACTATGGATTTACGGTTACAGTAACCAGAAGCACCTTAACCCAGATAAAGGAGACATAAGTCCTAAGGTTGTCATAGTAGATAAGGAGGATAATGAAAATATGGTTTTAGTAAATCAAAAAGCCGCTGCGGGTTATCCTAATAATATTGCAGATGTAGAGTGGTATCAAAACCTGCCTGCCTTTGACTTCCCTATACCTCAATACCGTAATGCTACTTACAGAGGTTTTCAAGTAGAGGGCGACAGTATGCTCCCTAACTTTAGACCAGAAGACTGGGTACTTGCAAAGGGTGTAGAAAGTCTTGAGTATGCTAGTGATAATAAAGTATATGTCATTGTTATGCAAGATGCTGTTGTGGTAAAAAAACTACAAAAACTTCCAGATTCATCGCGCGTACTTCTTATATCAAGCAATGAAGATTATGCACCCTATGAGGTTACCGTAAGCGACATACAAGAAATATGGCAAGTAAATAGTAAGCTCACTTTTAATCTAGATGAAGGTAGTAGTAACAGCCTACTTAAAGAGCTACAACAGTCTATGCTTGAACTCAAAGCGCAGATGACAGAATTTAAAGCATAAAAAAAGGATAATACAATAACTTGTATTATCCTTTTTACGTGCCGTTACAAAACAGACTAATAATCTGTTTTAATTTTAACCTCTCCATCTTCATCTACCTTTACTTTGGTCTCAGAACCGTTTGCATTTTCTGTTTTTAATTTATAACCGTCGTCTGTATTTTTTTCTTTTATCTCAGCGGCATTTTCTTTTGCTTCTTCTATAGCCTGCTCTGCTTCTGTTTTCTTCTCTTTACAAGAGGTTAATGATACAGCCATAATACCTAGAGCAATTGCTCCTATTTTTAATGTTTTCATAATCATATTGGTTTAGTGTACTACAAATGTAGATTGATTAATAAGGCTTCACGCACAAAGCTTTACCAATAAGCTCTAAAGTTACGTTAACATTTATCCCTCATACTTTCTATATTACCTAAAACTGTTAATTTTAAAGTAAAAATGAACTTTCAAGATACCTACGACTTTCTCGAAAAACTTCAACAAAACAACTCCAAAGAGTGGATGGATGCTCATCGCAAAGAGTATCATCATATTAGAGACAACCATATAAACTGGCTTAACAAACTTAATGCGAAGCTGGCGGAGATAGATGAAGCGTATTTCGATACACCTGGTAAAAAGGCTATAAACCGTATCAATAACAATCTAATGTTTCACCCTAACAAGCCTATTTACAAAGACCATATAGGCGCAGGACTGGATCAAAGAACTAAGCAAGGGGATTTTTACATTGAGATAGGTCTCAAACATAATCTTGTAGCCGGTGGTTACTGGAAGCCTAAAAAAGAAATTCTAGATAGTATACGCGATGCGATAGATTATAACGGCGAAGAACTCAAAGCTATATTAGAAAAACCTAGCTTTATAAAAGCATTTGGAAACCTATGGGGTCAAGATAAACTAAAAACCGCACCAAAGGGTTTTTCTAAAGACCACCCCCATATTGACTTACTTAGGTATAAAACATTTGCAGTGGAGACTACGCTTTCGCGAAAGCAAGTTTTATCAAAAGATTTTGACGCACTACTTATTGAAATGTATAAAGAGATGCTCCCTTTTAGAAGATACTTGAGAGAAGCCGTATCTGTGCTTACTTAATTGCTGTCTTTGATATAGTCTATTACAGCTCGCGTAGCCCCAGTATTACTATTTATAAAATGCCCTGCAATCATACCTGTCTGAGCTCTAAACTTGTCATCACTGAGTAGTTTATTGAGTCGCTCGTCAAATTGATCTTGACTCGCAACCGCATATAATCCAGCAAGCTGCTGGAGTATTTTTGCCTCGGGAAATTTATTAAAATGAGGACCTATAAGAATAGGCACTCCAAAGGTCGCCGGTTCTAAAATATTATGTAATCCTGTATTCCCCATAGCACCGCCTACATAAGCTACATCTGCATAACTATAGATTTTAGTAAGAAGTCCTATCGTATCAACTATAAGTACATCATAATCTTTTAAAGTATTTATATCCATTGTAGAGTAACGCGCGACTCTAGCGGTACAAGCTCCTATAAATGCTGATATTTTTTCTTCTTTAATCTCGTGTGGAGCGATAATAAATTTGGCCTTGCCTTCGTGATTGTTTATGTAGTCTATAATTAATTTATCATCTTCTGGCCAAGTGCTTCCGCATACCACACAGAGATTATCATTCTTAAATTGTGAAACAAAATCAAGTGTATTATCCATTGTAAGCTGCTGGCTCACTCTGTCAAAACGAGTATCTCCACTTATTGTATAATTTTGAAATCCTAGCTTTTCTAAAGCTTCGGCAGAGTTTTGATCTTGTAAAAAGAAATGCTCAAAACTCTCTAATGATTTGATCATCCATTTACCATAAGGTTTAAAAAAAGGTTGACTTTGCCTAAAGACCCCAGAAATCAAAAAGGTTCTAATCTTTCGGCGTTGTAGCTCTCTTAGGTAGTTAGGCCAGAATTCATACTTAACAAAAAAAACTGCCTCTGGTTTTATGGTATCTAAGTAGGTACTAACGTTTGATGTGGTGTCTAGTGGTAGGTAGATCGTCGCTTTCGCGAAAGCGTTATTTTTCTTTATTTCATATCCAGAGGGAGAGAAGAAGCTTATCACCAACTGGTGGTCTGGATAGTGCTCAGCAAGGGCCTTTAATATAGGTACCCCCTGCTCATATTCTCCTAGGGAAGCGGCGTGCATCCACAACGTTTTCTTTGTAGGTATGAGTTCCGCATTTAAAATCTTAATAGTATCCTTTCTACCTGTAATAGACTTTTGAAGCTTTTTATTAAAATTTCCAGCAAGCGGTAATACAGCCTGGACTAACCTCATTAATAAAGAATACAGTGTGTGCATAGGTCAAAAATACACTTTGTAATTAAATAGGTCTGAGTAGGAGATGGAGATTTTGTATTTTTGTTTTCTGTAAAATCAACGCTTTTTATTAAAATACCACTCTGTAGAAAGGTCACTTGCCTTTCTCCCATATCTAATGAAAAAAATACAAATGGTCGATCTTAAAGGCCAATACGCGACTATAAAAGAACAAGTAGACAGCAGCATTGCAGAGGTAATTGCAAACACTGCCTTTATAAATGGACCTGAAGTAAAAAGCTTTCAAACCGAACTGGAAGCGTATCTAGGCGTAAAGCACGTTATACCGTGTGCAAATGGTACTGATGCACTTCAAATCGCTCTAATGGGTCTAGGCTTAGAACAAGGAGATGAGGTCATCACGGCAGATTTTACTTTTGCAGCAACTGTAGAGGTGATTGCCCTTTTAAAACTTACTCCGGTTCTTGTAGATGTTGACCCGGTAGATTTTAATATCGACATTGAAGCTATTAAGAGAGCTATCACACCAAAAACAAAGGCTATTGTGCCTGTTCACCTTTTTGGTAGAGCAGCAAATATGGATGCTATTATGGATCTAGCAAAAGAACACAACCTCTTTGTTATAGAAGATAACGCACAAGGTATAGGTTCAAACTACACAGGCCGTGATGGTAAGAAAACAAAAACTGGAGGGATAGGTCACGTAGGTACAACATCTTTTTTTCCTTCAAAAAACTTAGGTTGCTATGGTGATGGCGGTGCAATATTTACAAATGACGATGACCTTGCCCATACCATAAGAGGTGTGGTAAATCACGGTATGTACGTACGATACCACCACGATGTAGTAGGGGTAAACAGTAGACTGGACTCTATACAAGCAGCAGTTTTAAGAGCAAAACTGCCACATCTAGACTCATATAACAAAGCGAGACGCGATGCTGCACGCAAGTATACAGAAGCCTTTATGAGTAATAAAAAGATTATTACACCTATAGTTTGTGATAGTTGTGATTGCCACGTTTTTCACCAGTATACACTACGTGTAGTAGACACAGACCGTGATGCTCTCGTAGCACACCTTAATGAGAATGGGATACCTTGCGGCGTGTACTACCCTATCCCACTGCACAGCCAGAAAGCTTATAAAGATGAGCGATATGATGAGGCAGACTTCCCTGTGACTAATGCTATTGTAAAAGACTGTATATCTCTACCTATGCACACAGAGCTAGAAGACGACCAGATTGCTTTTATAACGAAAACCGTGATTGACTTTGTAAATAAATAATCTATGAAACATACGCTATCCTTTCTACTTGCTTGCCTAGTGAGTATGACCACTTTTGCACAAGAGACGTTACTACATTGTGGTAAAATAATAGATACTCAAAATGGCAAGGTTTTAAAAGAGCAAACCATTACCGTACTAGGTAATCAAATTGTGAGTGTTGAGAAGGGGTACGCTTCCGCGAAAGCTGGACAAAGCATAATTGATCTTAAAACCAAAACGGTAATGCCTGGCTTTATAGATATGCACGTGCACATAGAAGGCGAGACAAACCCAAAACAGTATCTTGAGACCTTTACTAAGAATGAGGCAGACGTAGCCTTTACAGCAGCCGAAATTGCAGAAAGAACATTACTCTCAGGCTTTACAACAGTAAGAGATCTAGGCGGCTCTGGAGTAAATGTATCTTTAAGAAACGCCATTAACTCAGGAACCACTCGAGGCCCTCGTATTTATACTGCCGAAAAGGCCATAGGAACCACAGGAGGCCACGCAGATCCTACTAATGGTTTTAAAAAGGTAAATATGGGCGACCCTGGCCCAGCCCAAGGTGTTATAAACAGTGTAGATGACGCAAGAAAGGCGGTAAGACAACGCTATAAGAATGGCGCTGACCTTATAAAAATCACAGCCACCGGAGGTGTTCTTAGTGTGAGTAAAAATGGTGATAACCCACAATTTAGACAAGAAGAGGTAGATGAGATTGTACGCACTGCAAAGGAGTACGGAATGCACGTAGCTGCGCACGCACACGGTAAAGAAGGTATGCAACGTGCTATTAAAGCGGGTGTACAGACCATTGAGCACGGCTCATTTATGGATGAAGAAACGGTGCAGCTTATGAAAAAACACAACACCTATCTCGTACCCACCTTATCTGCAGGAAAGTACGTCGCTGCCAAGGCTAAAGTAAAAGGTTACTACCCAGACATCATCATACCTAAAATTGAAAAGGTAAATACAACACTTAAAAAGACATTTACAATGGTTGCAAAATCTGGAGTAAATATTGCTTTTGGGACAGATGCAGGCGTATTTCCTCACGGTGAGAATGCAAAAGAGTTTAGATATATGGTAGATTATGGATGGAGCCCTATGTTTTCAATACAATCTGCAACTATTACAAACGGGAAACTTCTAGATATGGAAGGTAAACTAGGTGTACTAGCCCCAGGCTACCTCGCAGACATTATAGCTACAGATGATGACCCTACACAAAACATAGCAACCACAGAAAGTGTCTCTTTTGTTATGAAAGATGGATTAATCTATAAGCAATAACGACGTAAAACTTTAAAATAATTAACTAGACTAGGTAAACACTACCCATTAAAAAAGCCTCGCTCATTTCTGAGCGAGGCTTTTTTAATTAAGTATAAATGACCTTTATTTTGTCACTATAATAAATTCAGACCTTCTGTTAAGTTGGTGCTCCTCTTCTGTACATTCTATACCATTCCCACAAGCATTAGTAAGTTGGGTCTCTCCATATCCCCTGCCAGTAAGTCGTGACATACTAATACCTCCTTGATCTACTATGTATCGTATTGTAGATACATTTCTACGTTGAGATAAACTCATATTATAAGCATCTGGAGCTCTACTATCTGTATGTGATCTTACATCAATTTTTAGACTTGGGTACTCCCTCATTACTGCGATAACCTTCTCAAGCTCTAATGCGGCATCTGGACGAATGTTATGCTTATCAAAATCAAAGTAGATAGGATTAAGCTCTAGTGTCTTTGCAAGATCGTCTCCTAACTCTATCTTTAATGGTGGTTTTAAGTATAAATCTCTGCTTAAAACCAGCCCTACCTCTGATGTGGTGTTGACTATGGCCTCTGCTGGCTCATATAAAGACTTACTAGCACGTACTATGTATGATGTATTACAATCTACATCTGGAAAACTAAAACGTCCCGCATTGTCGCTTATTTTTGTCCCTACAACTTCATTTGCAATATTGCGTAACTCTACCGTAGCTTGAGGAAGTATCCTATCGGTCTTTACATCCTTTGTAACTCCTGTAATATTCTGAGCACAATCTGTAAGCAACTTTTGTTTACGCTCAAAACTATAAATATCATCATTACCAAGACCTGTAGCCCTGCTAGAGGCAAAATAACCTGTACCAAGCTCCTCGTTTAATATCAACCCAAAATCATCTGCACTACTATTTACAGGCTTACCTACATTGTAAGAATCTCCTATACTACCAGCTGCGTCTAACTTACTAACAAAAATATCAAGTCCTCCTAAACCAAGATGCCCATCTGAAGCATAAAAAAGCTTGTTATCTGAACTGATAAAAGGAAACGTCTCTCTACCCTCGGTGTTGATACGATCGCCTAGATTTACAGGCTCACCATAACTACCATCCCCATTAATGGTTACCATCCATAAATCACTTAAACCTTTTGTACCAGGCCTATCTGAGGCAAAGTATAAAATATCTTCTTCAGGACTCAAAGCAGGGTGTGCAGTAGAAAACTCATCACTATTAAAAGGAAGCTCTACAGGAACAGACCAACCATCATTAGATTTTTCACTCACATATAACTTTAACTTTGTCGTACCATCCTCATCTCTCTTTAACTTTGTCTTCTTTGAATAGTTATTTCTTGTAAAATAAACAACATCTCCATTTTCTGTAAACACAGAAGTACTCTCGTGATAAGGAGTATTTATCTCATCTGATAGACGATTAATAGTAGGATCATTAGTCTCTGTATCTCTTACAACAAAAAGATCTAAAAAAGGTTGATCGTTCCAATCGTGTATGTAGTCTCCAGTAGCCACTTCGCGATTTGAAGAAAAAACAAGATCCTCACCATAGTAACTAGGACCAAAATCTTGAAGCTCACTGTTAAAAGAAACCTTCCCAATGGTATATCTACCAGACTGTGCTTCGATTTCCTTAAGGTAATCACGCTCGGCTACATAACGCTCTGCTCGAGAATCATCTCCATTTAACCTATTGAAAATATCCATTTGAGTATCTGCCAGATCATAGCGCTTCATACTCTTAAGAGACTGAGCATATCTAAAGTAATACTCAGCATTTGCAACAAGCGTATCACTTTCTGAACCTAAAAGTTCACCATACCACTTTGCAGCCTGCTTATAATCGGCAGTGAGATAATAAGCATCACCTAGTTTCTTTAAAACCTCTGGTGATCTAAAACCCCTCTCTGCAACTCGTAAATATAAATTACGAGCATCTACAAAGGCATATTGATCAAAATTTTCAGTCGCTTCCCGTACCTTACCCTCTTGTGCCGTAACAGTAAAGCACAGCAAACACATTATTGATGCTAGTAAGCTCTTTAGTAATCTTTGTTTCATACAAAATAATTTTAGTCAGCTCTATTTAAACTAACGCTTTCGCGAAAGCAAAAAAATATTAATATATCTAATTAGAAGAATCTAGGGGAAATCAAACGCTTAGGTTTCTTTAAAATCTCAAACCTTAAAAACACCTCGTAACTACCGTTGTTAAACTGTTGTAACTCGGTAGTCTCACGATCATAAGCAAAGCCTATCATTAAACTATCTGTCACCTGAAAACCTACAAGACCACTTAAAGCAGCACTCCACCTATAAGCAGCACCTAAGGTTAATCTATCATATAATAAAGCATTTGCAGTAACATCTACTTGTAGTGGCGCTCCAGATACCCACTTTGCAATAGCAGCAGGTTTTAACTTAAAGTCTGGAGTAATATCAAAAACATAACCCGAAGTGAGGTAGTAGTTAATACGCTCGGTAGCGAGATAAGTAGCATTAGGATCGTTCGTGTTTTGGCTATCATCAAAGTGATCGGTCTCCAATAAATTTGGAGCACTTAAACCAGCATAAAAACGATCTGTAGAATAAAATAACCCCACTCCTATTTGAGGTGAAAACTGGTTGTCTATATTATTCTGAATAAGCGCATCACCATTCTGAAATGGCGAAGCCTCTGAATAGTTTACATCTAATAAGTGTACCCCTCCTTTTAATCCGAAACTAAGCTTACCAATATCTGATGTAGGTATTGAGTAACTAAAGGCAAGGTCTACATAGGTCTCACTGGTGATAAAAATATCATCTTGAACGATATTAAGACCTAAACCTACACGCTGAGAGTCTCCTATAGGAGAATGGATAGAAGCGGTTTGTGTACGAGGTGCGCCGTCAAGACCAACCCACTGACTTCTGTGAAGACCCAGCACACTAACACCACCACGTGAACCCGCATAAGCAGGATTAATACTTAACGTATTATACATATACTGTGTATACTGTGCGTCTTGCTGGGCATTTAACTGAACTGTACTCAGCGTTAAAATGAGCAATGACACAACAAATATAGTGTTAAAACATTTTTTCATATTGCTTTATTTTAATCCGGTGTACTCTTACAAGTACACCGAATATTAGTATCTATTATTATCTGTTTAAGTATAAAGGTCCCGCAAGTTGCTGAAGTTTACCTGAAGCATTAGTATATTCTACAGTGTAGTAATACGTTCCTACTGGTAAAAGCTGATCGCCGTTTATAGTAGCACGACCATTACTCTCTCCTCTAAAGTACTGACCATCCTGACCATAACCATTTACTCCATAAACCTCTACTCCCCAACGGTTGTAAATACGTACAGTATTGTTTGGATACTTTTTAATACCTCTTATGACAAATACATCATTTAAACCATCGCCATTAGGAGTCATTATATCAAATACCTCTAAACCATCGGTCGCATTAGGATTACCATTGTTAACCTCTAAGAAGTCAATTATACCATTACCATTTTCATCTCCACATTCATCTCCATTAGGTATACCATCACCATCACAATCTAGATCTTTCCACTCTTGAGTTGTAGCTGTCATATCTTGATTTTCTGGATTTAAATCACAAGGATCTAATGGATTAGTACCATCTAATATTTCTACTCCATTAGTAACGCCATCGCCATCACAATCAAGATCATTCCATTCTTCACTTGGTTCTACAGACTGATTCTCAAAACTGAAGTCACAAGGGTCATTTGGATCTGTATTATTAGGTCCTATCATCCCATCTCCATCAGGATCAAGCTCGTCAATATTAGTAACGCCATCTCCATCACAATCTGCTAAAGCGTTTTCTTCAGAAATAGTGCTTAGATCTAAGTTATCTAAATCAAAGATACACGGATCACCTGTATTATTATCACTACCATTAGGTGTCCCATCATCATCACAGTCTGTATCTAACCATTCTTGGCTAGGTGTAACAGTCTGACTATCTAATATGTAATCACACAAGTCTAATGGGTTTGTTCCGTCTTCCAATTCATCACCATTAGTAACTCCGTCGCCATCACAATCCAGCATATTCCACGCTGGTGATTGAGGTAGACTAACATCATCAAGCTCAAAATCACACGGATCTACAGGGTCAGTACCACCGGTTACTTCATCACCATTTGTTACACCATCACCATCACAATCCTGCATTTCCCACTGAGATGTCACTATCGAGATATCTTGGTTTGCGGTATCGTAACTACAAGAATCATATGGATTTGTTCCATCAATAACCTCTTGACCATTTAAAACACCATCACCATCACAATCAGAACCTTGCCAAATTGGGTTGTTTTGATCTTCATCACCTATTGTACCATCATCAACACAAGGATCATTTGGATCCGGATCATTTGCATTGATAGTTCCGTCACCATCACAATCTGCTAATGCCCATATAGAATTTGTTGAATCCTCATCACCTATTACTCCATTATCTGCACAAGGATCTAATGGGTCTGGATCTTCACCATTGATAGTCCCATCACCATCACAATCTGCATTATACCAATCTGAATCTGTATCCGTAAGATCTACCATAGTAAGATCAGCATCAACACAAGGATCTAATGGATCGTCATCTGTTTCATTTGGATTACCATCACCATCACAATCCGCTGTTAACCAATCTCCTGATTGCGGTAAACTAACATCATCAACATTGTAATCACAAGCATCGGTTGGATCTGTACCATCAGGACCAGCTGTACCATCCATATCAGGATCTACTTCTATTCCATTTGTTACACCATCTCCATCACAATCTGCCATATACCAATCTGAATTATTATCGAACAGGTTTACATTTGCTATGTTTCCTCCTATACAAGGATCATATGGATCTGGATCATTTCCATTAACCTCTCCATCTCCATCACAATCTGCCGCTGCCCAAACATCATAGTTTGGATCCGTTGGATCTGGAATAGTTACTATATCTGTATCACCAGCACAAGGATCAAATGGATCTGTATCTGAACTGTTTGGTTCTCCATCGCCATCACAATCTGCATTATTCCATTCATCTGTCACTATTGTGATATCCTGATTCTCTTCTAAATAATCACAAGTATCAAGCGGATTAGTTACATCATTTATTTCCGTTCCATTTGAAACACCATCTCCATCACAATCTAGTGCTAACCACAGTGTTGATACGATTGTAACATCCTGGATTGAAGCATCATATTCACAAGGATCATTTGGATCTGTACCAGTCGCAATCTCATTACCATTGGTTACTCCGTCACCATCACAATCTGCATTCAAATAAATATCACCTACTATAGTTACATCTTGATTATCGAGATCAAAATCACAAGCGTCGAGAGGATCTGTTCCATCTATAGTTTCCTGACCATTGGTTACACCATCGCCATCACAATCTGCATTGTTCCATTCATCTGTCACTATTGTGATATCCTGATTGTCTTCTAAATAATCACAAGTATCAAGCGGATTAGTTCCATCATTTATTTCCGTTCCATTTGAAACACCATCTCCATCACAATCTAGTGCCAACCACAGTGTTGATACCATTGTAACATCTTGGATTGAAGCATCGTATTCACAAGGATTATTTGGATCTGTGCCAGTCGCAATCTCATTACCATTGGTTACTCCATCTCCATCACAATCTGCAGCCAAATAATCGCCTTCCACAATTGTTATATCTTGACTTACAATATCAAAATCACAAGGATCATTTGGATCTGTACCATCGGCAATTTCCTGACCATTGGTTACTCCATCTCCATCACAATCGGCATTTAAAAACGCTGTTGTTTGTGTTACAGTAATATCCTCAACATCAAAATCACAAGGATCAAATGGGTCTGTTCCTGCTGCAATCTCGTCACCGTTAGTTACTCCATCACCATCACAATCTGCATCAAAATAATCACCCATCTGTGATAAGGTCACTAAAGAAGGGTCAAAATCACAAGGATCGAATGGATCTGTACCATTAGCAGCCTCATCTCCATTACTTACTCCATCACCATCACAATCGGCAGCAGCCCATATAGCATAGTTCTCATCTGTAGCATCTGGAATCGTTGCAACAGTTACATCGCAAGGATCGAATATATCTGTTCCGTTTGCTATCTCATCTCCATTTGTCTCGCCGTCACCATCACAGTCACTTGAAATAAAGGGCTCTGCTATCGTAGTCTCATCTTGACTTGCAACATCAAAGTCACAAGGGTTATTTGGATCGGTACCATCGGCAATCTCATCACCGTTAGTTACTCCATCACCATCACAATCAGCATCAAAATAATCACCCATCTGTGATAAGGTCACTAACGAAGGATCAAAATCACAAGGATCGAATGGATCTGTACCATTAGCAGCCTCATCTCCATTACTTACTCCATCACCATCACAATCGGCAGCAGCCCATATAGCATAGTTCTCATCTGCAGCATCTGGAATCGTTGCAATAGTTACATCACAAGGATCGAATATATCTGTTCCGTTTGCTATCTCATCTCCATTTGTCTCGCCGTCACCATCACAGTCACTTGAAATAAATGGCTCTGCTATCGTAGTCACATCTTGACTTGCAACATCAAAGTCACAAGGGTTATTTGGATCGGTACCATCGGCAATCTCATCACCGTTAGTTACTCCATCACCATCACAATCAGCATCAAAATAATCTCCCATCTGTGATAAGGTCACTAAAGAAGGATCAAAATCACAAGGATCGAATGGATCTGTACCATTAGCAGCCTCATCTCCATTACTTACTCCATCGCCATCACAATCCGCAGCAGCCCATATAGCATAGTTCTCATCTGCAGCATCTGGAATCGTTGCAACCGTTACATCACAAGGATCGAATATATCTGTTCCGTTTGCTATCTCATCTCCATTTGTCTCGCCGTCACCATCACAGTCACTTGAAATAAATGGCTCTGCTATCGTAGTCACATCTTGACTTACAACATCAAAGTCACAAGGGTTATTTGGATCGGTACCATCGGCAATCTCATCACCATTAGTTACTCCATCTCCATCACAATCTGCATCAAAATAATCACCCATCTGTGATAAGGTCACTAAAGAAGGATCAAAATCACAAGGATCGAATGGATCTGTACCATTAGCAGCCTCATCTCCATTACTTACTCCATCGCCATCACAATCCGCAGCAGCCCATATAGCATAGTTCTCATCTGCAGCATCTGGAATCGTTGCAACCGTTACATCACAAGGATCGAATATATCTGTTCCGTTTGCTATCTCATCTCCATTTGTCTCGCCGTCACCATCACAGTCACTTGAAATAAATGGCTCTGCTATCGTAGTCACATCTTGACTTACAACATCAAAGTCACAAGGGTTATTTGGATCGGTACCATCGGCAATCTCATCACCGTTAGTTACTCCATCTCCATCACAATCAGCATCAAAATAATCACCCATCTGAGATAAGGTCACTAAAGAAGGATCAAAATCACAAGAATCAAATGGATTTGTACCATTAGCAGCCTCATCTCCATTACTTACTCCATCACCATCACAATCGGAAGCAGCCCATATAGCATAGTTCTCATCTGCAGCATCTGGAATCGTTGCAACCGTTACATCACAAGGATCGAATATATCTGTTCCGTTTGCTATCTCTACTCCATTTGTCTCGCCGTCACCATCACAGTCACTTGAAATAAATGGCTCTGCTATCGTAGTCACATCTTGACTTGCAACATCAAAGTCACAAGGATTATTTGGATCGGTACCATCAGCAATCTCATCACCGTTAGTTACTCCATCACCATCACAATCAGCATCAAAATAATCACCCATCTGTGATAAGGTCACTAACGAAGGATCAAAATCACAAGGATCGAATGGATCTGTACCATTAGCAGCCTCATCTCCATTACTTACTCCATCGCCATCACAATCAGCAGCTTGCCATATTGGGTTCGTAGTGTCTTCATCGCCTACCGCACCATCGTCTACACAAGGATCAAGTGGATCTGGATCTACACTATTTGGTGTCCCATCTCCATCACAATCGGCTATTAACCAATCTCCCATTTGTGGTAAACTAACATCACTTATATTTGAATCACAAGGATCGCTCGGATCTGTTCCATCAGGACCGGCAGTACCGTCTCCATCAGGATCTACTTCAACTCCATTTGGCACACCATCACCATCACAATCCGCATTATACCAATCCGTATTGTTATCTGATAAATCAACATTAGCCAATTCTACTCCTATACAAGGATCATATGGCTCTGGATCGTCTCCATTTGTTTCACCATCACCATCACAATCAGCGGCTTGCCAGATTGGATTCGTAGTATCTTCATCGCCTAGCGTTCCATCGTCTACACAAGGATCATAAGGCGCTGTATCTGTACCATTTGGTGTTCCATCGCCATCACAATCAGCAGCTTGCCAAATCGCATTGGTCATATCTTCATCGCCTATCACACCATCATCCGTACAAGGATCAAGTGGATCTGGATCTACTCCATTTGGTGTTCCATCACCATCACAATCGGCAGCTTGCCAAATCGCATTAGTCGTATCTGGTGTACTTCCTGCTGTGAAATCACAAGGATCTTCTGGTGCTGGATCTGTTCCGTTTGGATCACCATCGCCATCACAATCGGCAGCAGCCCATACATCATAAGCATTCTGAGCAGCAGTACCCGGAGCCATAGGATCTACCTGAACCGTCGGTGTCGTAACACTACAAGGATCAAACGGATCTGTACCATTCATTACTTCTTCACCATTAGTCTCTCCATCACCATCACAATCGGCAGCAGCCCATACATCATAGTTCGGGTCTGCAGGTGCTGGTATCGTAGCAACACCACTAACACTACAAGGATCGTTAGGATCTGAACCATTCATATCTTCTGTACCGTTAGTCTCACCATCACCATCACAATCAGCGGCTTGCCAGATTGGATTCGTAGTGTCTTCATCGCCTAGCGTTCCATCGTCTACACAAGGATCATAAGGCGCTGTATCTGTACCATTTGGTGTTCCATCGCCATCACAATCAGCAGCTTGCCAAATCGCATTGGTCGTATCTTCATCGCCTATCACACCATCATCTGTACAAGGATCAGTCGGATCTGGATCTACTCCATTTGGCGTACCATCACCATCACAATCGGCAGCTTGCCAAATCGCATTAGTCGTATCTGGTGTACTTCCTGCTGTGAAATCACAAGGATCTTCTGGTGCTGGATCTGTTCCATTAGAATCACCATCACCATCACAATCTGCAGCAGCCCATACATCATATGCATTCTGAGCAGCAGTACCTGGAGCCATAGGATCTACCTGAACCGTTGGTGTGGTTACACTACAAGGATCAAACGGATCTGTACCATTCATTACTTCTTCACCATTAGTCTCTCCATCACCATCACAATCGGCAGCTGCCCAAACATCATAGTTCGGATCTGCTGGTGCTGGTATTGTTGGTACCCCACTCACACTACAAGGATCGTAAGGGTCTGAACCATTCATATCTTCTGTACCGTTGGTCTCTCCATCACCATCACAATCAGCGGCTTGCCAGATTGGATTCGTAGTGTCTTCATCGCCTAGCGTTCCATCGTCTACACAAGGATCATAAGGCGCTGTATCTGTACCATTTGGTGTTCCATCGCCATCACAATCAGCAGCTTGCCAAATCGCATTGGTCGTATCTTCATCGCCTATCACACCATCATCTGTACAAGGATCAGTCGGATCTGGATCTACTCCATTTGGCGTACCATCACCATCACAATCGGCAGCTTGCCAAATCGCATTAGTCGTATCTGGTGTACTTCCTGCTGTGAAATCACAAGGATCTTCTGGTGCTGGATCTGTTCCATTAGAATCACCATCACCATCACAATCTGCAGCAGCCCATACATCATATGCATTCTGAGCAGCAGTACCTGGAGCCATAGGATCTACCTGAACCGTTGGTGTGGTTACACTACAAGGATCAAACGGATCTGTACCATTCATTACTTCTTCACCATTAGTCTCTCCATCACCATCACAATCGGCAGCTGCCCAAACATCATAGTTCGGATCTGCTGGTGCTGGTATTGTTGGTACCCCACTCACACTACAAGGATCGTAAGGGTCTGAACCATTCATATCTTCTGTACCGTTGGTCTCTCCATCACCATCACAATCAGCGGCTTGCCAGATTGGATTCGTAGTGTCTTCATCGCCTAGCGTTCCATCGTCTACACAAGGATCATAAGGCGCTGTATCTGTACCGTTTGGTGTTCCATCCCCATCACAATCAGCAGCTTGCCAAATCGCATTGGTCGTATCTTCATCGCCTATCACCCCATCATCCGTACAAGGATCAAGTGGATCTGGATCTACTCCATTTGGCGTACCATCACCATCACAATCGGCAGCTTGCCAAATCGCATTAGTCGTATCTGGTGTACTTCCTGCTGTGAAATCACAAGGATCTTCTGGTGCTGGATCTGTTCCATTGGAATCACCATCGCCATCACAATCTGCAGCAGCCCATATATCGTAAGCATTCTGAGCAGCAGTACCTGGAGCCATAGGATCTACCTGAACCGTTGGTGTGGTTACACTACAAGGATCAAACGGATCTGTACCATTCATTACTTCTTCACCATTAGTCTCTCCATCACCATCACAATCGGCAGCTGCCCAAACATCATAGTTCGGATCTGCTGGTGCTTGTATTGTTGGTACCCCACTCACACTACAAGGATCGTAAGGGTCTGAACCATTCATATCTTCTGTACCGTTGGTCTCTCCATCACCATCACAATCAGCGGCTTGCCAGATTGGATTCGTAGTGTCTTCATCGCCTAGCGTTCCATCGTCTACACAAGGATCATAAGGCGCTGTATCTGTACCGTTTGGTGTTCCATCGCCATCACAATCAGCAGCTTGCCAAATCGCATTGGTCGTATCTTCATCGCCTATCACACCATCATCCGTACAAGGATCAAGTGGATCTGGATCTACTCCATTTGGCGTACCATCACCATCACAATCGGCAGCTTGCCAAATCGCATTAGTCGTATCTGGTGTACTTCCTGCTGTGAAATCACAAGGATCTTCTGGTGCTGGATCTGTTCCATTAGAATCACCATCACCATCACAATCTGCAGCAGCCCATACATCATATGCATTCTGAGCAGCAGTACCCGGAGCCATAGGATCTACCTGAACCGTTGGTGTGGTTACACTACAAGGATCAAATGGATCTGTACCATTCATTACTTCTTCACCATTAGTCTCTCCATCGCCATCACAATCTGCAGCTGCCCAAACATCATAGTTCGGATCTGCTGGTGCTGGTATTGTTGGTACCCCACTCACACTACAAGGATCGTAAGGGTCTGAACCATTCATATCTTCTGTACCGTTGGTCTCTCCATCACCATCACAATCAGCGGCTTGCCAAATCGCATTGGTCGTATCTTCATCGCCTATCGTTCCATCGTCTACACAAGGATCATAAGGCGCTGTATCTGTTCCGTTTGGTGTTCCATCCCCATCACAATCAGCAGCTTGCCAGATTAGATTCGTCGTATCTTCATCTCCTATCACCCCGTCATCCGTACAAGGATCAAGTGGATCTGGATCTACTCCATTTGGCGTACCATCACCATCACAATCGGCAGCTTGCCAAATCGCATTAGTCGGATCTGGTGTACTTCCTGCTGTGAAATCACAAGGATCTTCTGGTGCTGGATCTGTTCCGTTTGGATCACCATCGCCATCACAATCTGCAGCAGCCCATACATCATAAGCATTCTGAGCAGCAGTACCCGGAGCCATAGGATCTACCTGAACCGTCGGTGTCGTAACACTACAAGGATCAAACGGATCTGTACCATTCATTACTTCTTCACCATTGGTCTCGCCATCGCCATCACAATCTGCAGCCGCCCAAACATCATAGTTCGGATCTGCTGGTGCTGGTATTGTTGGTACCCCACTCACACTACAAGGATCGTAAGGATCTGAACCATTCATATCTTCTGTACCGTTGGTCTCTCCATCACCATCACAATCGGCAGCTTGCCAGATTGGATTTGTAGTGTCTTCATCGCCTATCGTTCCATCGTCTACACAAGGATCATAAGGCTCTGTATCTGTACCATTTAGTGTTCCATCGCCATCACAATCAGCAGCAGCCCAAATATCATAAGCTGTCTGTTCTGGTGTTCCAACCATCATTGGATCTGTTGGCACTGGAGTTCCTGGTGTAAAATCACAAGGATTCATTGGATCTGGATCACTTCCATTAGGATCACCATCACCATCACAATCTGCTATTAACCAGTCTCCTCTTTGTGTTTGAGTAACTAGCAAAGGTTCATAATCACAAGGATCTGTTGGATCTGTTCCATTACCATCGTCAACACCATTTCCATCAGGGTCAATTTCATTTCCATTTGTTACACCATCGCCATCACAATCTGCATCTTGAAATTCTGTAGTCGTTATTGTATAATCCTGACTTCCGGGTAAATAACTACAAGTATCATAAGGATCTGTACCATTTGTATCATTCTCTATTCCGTTAGTGACACCATCGCCGTCACAATCTGCAGCAGCCCAAATATCATATGCATTCTGAGCTGGAGTACCAGCCATCATAGGATTAGTTGGAGCCGGAGTACCAGCACTAAAATCACAAGGATCTGTAGGGTTAGGATCAGTACCGTTAGGATCACCATCACCATCACAATCTGCAGCAGCCCATATTGGATTACTAGTATCAGCTATACTTCCAGGAGTGAAATTACAAGGGTCATTAGGATCTGGATCTGTACTATCACAATCACCGTCACCGTCAGTATCAATACACCCATCTACTGTTACGCTTTCATTTAAATCATCTCCAGCAGTAGTAGGATCTGTTTGATCTGGTGTTGACGCCGCAGTAGTTGTATTTGTTATCGTGTTCCCATCTTCGCCACCATCTACAACACCTTCGATTGTTAAAGTAACAAATTGTCCGCTACCTATTAAAGGTATTGTCCAGTTTGGATCAGTATATGTAGAAGGCTCGTCACCTCCCGTATTTCCGTTATTGACAGTTGCAGTAAGGCCTGCTGGGATTGCATCTACTAAAGAAACATTAGTAGCATCATCTGGACCGTTATTCGTAACCGTAATTGTAAATGATACTGTATCTCCTTCCGCCGGTGTAGCATTACCACTTACCAAGGTTTTAACAGTAACCAAATCTGCCTCACCAACTGCAATTCCATCGTTATTTCCGTCTGTACCATCATCCACATTATTTGCAGGATTCCCATCTACTTGATCTGCTGAAACTGATGTAATATTTGTAAAAGGTCCAGCAGCATCTATTGTACCTGTCACGATTAAAGTCACATCACTAAATGGTGAATTAGGCAATATTGTCCCGACATTACAAGGGAAGGTTACACAACCTGCTCCAGTTATTCCTGTAATAGTAACATTTGTAGGAGTATCTGTAACAAATACATTTGTTGCTGTATCTGTTCCCAAATTACTTACAACTATATTCCAAGAGACCGTATCTCCAGGGGCAAAAGGTCCCGATTGATTTAATGTTTTAGTTATACCCACATCGGCGGCGGCAACACTACAAGAATCTGGCGCTGTACCTGCTACTTGTGTATCTGTACAGCCACTTGGATTTACAAATGTTGCTGTCAAAATAACATCTGCACCATCTGAAGCAAAGGTTAAACCAGAAAACGTGTATGATGTTGCACCCGCTGGTATTGAAGACACTGGAACGAACTCATTTATTCCTGCACCAGTTAGATCTAGAGTACCTAACCCTGGTGGATTTGTAAACTCGACTATAACATCTGCTGTGAATGTATCATCTGATGCATCACCGGTCGTACCGCCTGAGTCACACGCACTAATATTGTCTAAAGAAATAATTGCAATTGTACAGGTATTTACCGTAATAAACACATTTGCTGTATCTTGATTACCTAAAGGATCTGCTACTGTGTAAGGAAAAGATATAGGAGTACTACTTCCAGGAGGAGGTGTAATAATGAGCTCACCACCCACATATTCTACAATAGTACCATCTGAAAGTAACACTGGCGCACCACCTTCTGTAATAGGCATCCCATCAACCTCGGTTATAATAATAGGGTCCATATCTGGATCAGAATCATTACTTAAAGGAGCTATTGTAATTGGCGTATCAACATTTGTAACATCAATATCATCTTCAGCCTCGGGAGGGTTATTTAATATTACAGACGATTGGACAGGCCCTACTACTGTGCCATTTGGATCTGTAGCCGTGAAAGTAGCTACATTTTCCATAGTACAAGGTAATGTAATTTCAACATCAATTGTTAAAATAAGTCTTTCGCCTGGAGCGAATTGACCTGTATTATTTTCAAAAATGTTATTAAGTCCTTGTCCAGTATAAAAGGCATTGAGCACTGGATCTACTGTTGCTGTTGACGTTACTATTTGTGGAGCCCCAATACTTACAATATTTCCAGGACACATCGCTTCAATATCATCAACAACTTGTAAATTAAATATGTCTACCGGAGACGTTGGATCATTCTGAATTTCTATTTGAAAAGTAACATCTCTATTGCCCAAGGTGCCAGCGGGATCATTATTAATAATTGTTTTTGTGATTACAGGAATTGGTGTGAATAAAAGTTGCACCGGAGTTTGATCACAAAAACACTGCTCATCATCGTGCTCTGCTGTTGTATTTCTTCTTGATATGTCCGAAACAGCCGTTCCATTTGAATCTTCACCAGAAAAAACACCTTGCGTATTCCTTACTGTTTGATTTCCTGTAGGCCCTACATTCAAATCAACTCTATAAGATGCTGTCTCTCCAGAGGCCATACTCTGACCTGGAACTAAAAGATTTGTGGAGGTACCTATTACTCCCGAGCCTCCATCGAAATCTGGATTTGCAGCTAACGTTCCTGTAAGCTGTGTTACAGTAAATGTATTGATTGGGATACCTGAATTAAACAAATGATCAAATGAATCTACGTATTGCACATTACTTGCTGTACCTGAACCAGAGTTTCTAAGTGTAATTGTATAGAAAAAATCAGAAGTCCCATCTGTATTAATAGGAGGAGTAGCATCATTTACTTGAAGCCCAGCGCTCAATATAGAAAGGTTTTCCTCAAACAACTCAACATCTGTAGCACTCGTTATATAAGGATCTCCAGTCACTGCATCATTTGCTGTTGCAAAAATTTCATTAATAACTGTAGCTCCGTCCAAACCTGCAACAGCATCTACCTCAATACAAAATGCGTAAGTAATACTTTCTCCTGGACCTAACTCTTGTAATGTATCAATTATAATAACATCTTCTTGTGTAGTTCCATTAAAAGAGCCATTAGGAGTTACTCCTAAACTTAAAGGCCCAGCAGACCTTGAAACTATATTCACAATATTTGCGTCACCTAAAAATGGCGTACCCAAATCGTCAGAAATATTTATGTTGTATACCGGATTCGCCCCAGTGTTAGTTAAAGTTCCTTCATAACGTATTCTATACCTATCATCTGTAGTATACCCCCAATCACAATGAGACTTATCTATTACTAAACCTCCATCACCAACGGGCACACTACACTGCGACGGTGCTGTAAATGTATTAGGGAGATTAAAAGGGCAAGTACTATCAGAAAAAGCAGCTGTTAAGTCTACCGGCCCTCCGTCTGATGGAAACACAACGCCCACAAACGTATGACTTGTAGGAGAGTCTAACGTACCAACACCTTCAAATTGATCAAAAACATTATCTCCTGTTAAATTGAGGGTTCCTGTCGTTGGCGGAAAATCAAATGTTACAGTTATATCTGCAGTAAATGTATCATCACCATCTTGACCTGGTCCTTGTGTACCTCCATCATTACAGATTGAGATATTATCTGCCACTATACCATTTATAATACAATCAGGACTACAAGAAGCTGGAGCCGAAACTGCCATAGGATCTGTAAAAGTACAAGCTGCATCATCTGAGAATGTAGCAGTCAAACTTTGGAGCATTCCATCTGCCGTAAACAGAACATCTTGAAATGTGTGTGAAGTTGCCGTATCTAAATCTGCAACCAAAACCGTTACAGCATTTAGATTATCACCAGTAATGTCAAGACTACCCGTAGCCGGAGCCATATCAAATGTAACTGTTACATCTGCAGTAAAAGTATCATCACTAGGATCTGGAGTAGTACCTCCATCATCACAAGCAGATATCATAGATGTAGAGATAACTGTAATGTTACATTGTGCATTACCGACTTGCGATACTAAGAAAGAAAGTAATAAAAATCCAAAAATTGAATTTTTAAAATTGTTCCGATAAGATAAATTACGTAGTAGTGATTTCATAAGCGAATACTATAATATTACTTTATGTGAATCCAAAAAATTGGCCATAGTTTACTCGAAAGATAGATTAAGTTATTTTTAATATAACCAAGAACCTGTATTTAAATATTTAATATCGATAAAAAGTTAATAAAACACGATTAAGTGCGTTTTAAATTACAATTAGACAAGAATTCTATTTAATTTTTTATAAAATTTTTACAAAAACTTGTTTTTTAATTGAAGCCAGTAGGTATCTATGTGCAATAAAGGCATAAAACTTAGACTAAAAGACTTTAAAAGAATTAACTAGACTAGGTAAACACTACCCATTAAAAAAGCCTCGCTCATTTCTGAGCGAGGCTTTTTTAATTATGTATAAATGACTTTTATTTTGCCACTATAATAAATTCAGACCTTCTGTTAAGTTGGTGTTCCTCTTCAGTACATTCTATACCATTACCACAAGCATTAGTAAGTTGGGTCTCTCCATATCCCCTGCCAGTAAGTCGTGACATACTAATACCTCCTTGATCTACTATGTATCGTATTGTAGATACATTTCTACGCTGAGATAAACTCATATTATAAGCATCTGGAGCTCTACTATCTGTATGTGAGCGTACATCGATCTTAAGACTTGGGTACTCCCTCATTACTGCGATAACCTTCTCAAGCTCTAATGCGGCATCTGTACGAATGTTATGCTTATCAAAATCAAAGTAGATAGGATTAAGCTCTAGTGTCTTTGCAAGATCGTCTCCTAACTCTATCTTTAATGGTGGTTTTAAGTATAAATCTCTGTTTAAAACCAGCCCTACCTCTGATGTGGTGTTGACTATGGCCTCTGCTGGCTCATATAAAGACTTACTAGCACGTACTATGTATGATGTATTACAATCTACATCTGGAAAACTAAAACGTCCCGCATTGTCGCTTATTTTTGTCCCTACAACTTCATTTGCAATATTGCGTAACTCTACCGTAGCTTGAGGAAGTATCCTATCGGTCTTTACATCCTTTGTAACTCCTGTAATATTCTGAGCACAATCTGTAAGCAACTTTTGTTTACGCTCAAAACTATAAATATCATCATTACCAAGACCTGTAGCCCTGCTAGAGGCAAAATAACCCGTACCTATCTCCTCGTTTAATATCAACCCAAAATCATCTGCACTACTGTTTACAGGCTTACCTACATTGTAAGAATCTCCTATACTACCAGCCGCGTCTAACTTACTAACAAAAATATCAAGACCTCCTAAACCAAGATGCCCATCTGAAGCATAAAAAAGCTTGTTATCTGAACTGATAAAAGGAAACGTCTCTCTACCCTCGGTATTGATACGATCGCCTAGATTTACAGGCTCACCATAACTACCATCTCCATTAATGGTTACCATCCATAAATCACTTAAGCCTTTTGTACCAGGCCTATCTGAGGCAAAGTATAAAATATCTTCTTCAGGACTCAAAGCAGGGTGTGCAGTAGAAAACTCATCACTATTAAAAGGAAGCTCTACAGGAACAGACCAACCATCATTAGATTTTTCACTCACATATAACTTTAGCTTTGTCGTACCATCCTCATCTCTCTTTAACTTTGTCTTCTTTGAATAGTTATTTCTTGTAAAGTAAACAACATCTCCATTTTCTGTAAACACAGAAGTACTCTCGTGATAAGGAGTATTTATCTCATCTGATAGACGATTAATAGTAGGATCATTAGTCTCTGTATCTCTTACAACAAAAAGATCTAAAAAAGGTTGATCGTTCCAATCGTGTATGTAGTCTCCAGTAGCCACTTCGCGATTTGAAGAAAAAACAAGATCCTCACCATAGTAACTAGGACCAAAATCTTGAAGCTCACTGTTAAAAGAAACCTTCCCAATGGTATATCTACCAGACTGCGCTTCGATTTCCTTGAGGTAATCACGCTCGGCTACATAACGCTCTGCTCGAGAATCATCTCCATTTAACCTATTGAAAATATCCATTTGAGTATCTGCCAGATCATAGCGCTTCATACTCTTAAGAGACTGAGCATATCTAAAGTAATACTCAGCATTTGCAACAAGCGTATCACTTTCTGAACCTAAAAGTTCACCATACCACTTTGCAGCCTGCTTATAATCGGCAGTGAGATAATAAGCATCACCTAGTTTCTTTAAAACCTCTGGTGATCTAAAACCCCTCTCTGCAACTCGTAAATATAAATTACGAGCATCTACAAAGGCATATTGATCAAAATTTTCAGTCGCTTCCCGTACCTTACCCTCTTGTGCCGTAACAGTAAAGCACAGCAAACACATTATTGATGCTAGTAAGCTCTTTAGTAATCTTTGTTTCATACAAAATAATTTTAGTCAGCTCTATTTAAACTAACGCTTTCGCGAAAGCAAAAAAATATTAATATATCTAATTAGAAGAATCTAGGGGAAATCAAACGCTTAGGTTTCTTTAAAATCTCAAACCTTAAAAACACCTCGTAACTACCGTTGTTAAACTGTTGTAACTCGGTAGTCTCACGATCATAAGCAAAGCCTATCATTAAACTATCTGTCACCTGAAAACCTACAAGACCACTTAAAGCAGCACTCCACCTATAAGCAGCACCTAAGGTTAATCTATCATATAATAAAGCATTTGCAGTAACATCTACTTGTAGTGGCGCTCCAGATACCCACTTTGCAATAGCAGCAGGTTTTAACTTAAAGTCTGGAGTAATATCAAAAACATAACCCGAAGTGAGGTAGTAGTTAATACGCTCGGTAGCGAGATAAGTAGCATTAGGATCGTTCGTGTTTTGGCTATCATCAAAGTGATCGGTCTCCAATAAATTTGGAGCACTTAAACCAGCATAAAAACGATCTGTAGAATAAAATAACCCCACTCCTATTTGAGGTGAAAACTGGTTGTCTATATTATTCTGAATAAGCGCATCACCATTCTGAAATGGCGAAGCCTCTGAATAGTTTACATCTAATAAGTGTACCCCTCCTTTTAATCCGAAACTAAGCTTACCAATATCTGATGTAGGTATTGAGTAACTAAAGGCAAGGTCTACATAGGTCTCACTGGTGATAAAAATATCATCTTGAACGATATTAAGACCTAAACCTACACGCTGAGAGTCTCCTATAGGAGAATGGATAGAAGCGGTTTGTGTACGAGGTGCGCCGTCAAGACCAACCCACTGACTTCTGTGAAGACCCAGCACACTAACACCACCACGTGAACCCGCATAAGCAGGATTAATACTTAACGTATTATACATATACTGTGTATACTGTGCGTCTTGCTGGGCATTTAACTGAACTGTACTCAGCGTTAAAATGAGCAATGACACAACAAATATAGTGTTAAAACATTTTTTCATATTGCTTTATTTTAATCCGGTGTACTCTTACAAGTACACCGAATATTAGTATCTATTATTATCTGTTTAAGTATAAAGGTCCCGCAAGTTGCTGAAGTTTACCTGAAGCATTAGTATATTCTACAGTGTAGTAATACGTTCCTACTGGTAAAAGCTGATCGCCGTTTATAGTAGCACGACCATTACTCTCTCCTCTAAAGTACTGACCATCCTGACCATAACCATTTACTCCATAAACCTCTACTCCCCAACGGTTGTAAATACGTACAGTATTGTTTGGATACTTTTTAATACCTCTTATGACAAATACATCATTTAAACCATCGCCATTAGGAGTCATTATATCAAATACCTCTAAACCATCGGTCGCATTAGGATTATTATTGTTAACCTCTAAGAAATCTGTTATTCCATTACCATTTTCATCACCTAATTCATCTCCGTTAGGTATACCATCACCATCACAATCTCCATCAAGGAAATCTTGACTCACGTTTACTGTCTGACTTTCTACTTCAAGACTACAAGAATCATTAGGATTAGTTCCATCTAAACCTTCTCTACCATCTAATACTCCATCTCCATCGGTATCAGGATTTGTTGGATCGGTAGTATTACCATTAGGATCTGCAGGAGTATTTGGATTATCAATACCTGTTATTTCTTCCTCATTTGTTAACCCATCGTTATCACAATCTGCATTGTCAAACTCCGGTGTCGTTAGAAGTGTTTGACTATCTGCAACAAAATCACAAACATCAAACGGATTTGTACCATCTGCAATCTCATCGCCATTAGTAACTCCATCACCATCACAATCAAGGGTGTCAAAATCACCTCCTACAGTTAGTGTAATACTACCAACTAAGAAATCACAAGGGTTATTAGGGTCTGTACCATCTTCTGCTTCATCTCCATCTGTTACTCCATCGCCATCTGTATCAGCATTTGTAGGATCTGTTGTATTTCCATTTGGATCTGCAGGGGTATCAGGGTCATCTATACCCGTTATTTCTTCACCATTATTTAAACCATCCATATCACAGTCAAGATCATTCCAAGCTTGAGTAGGATCAATAGATTGACTACTCACCTGTAAATCACAAGGGTCATTAGGGTCGGTCATATCACCAGCTTCATCGCCATCGGTTACTCCATCTCCATCACTATCAGGATTCTGTGGGTCTGTGGTGTTACCATTTGGATCGTTTGGAGTTGATGGGTCATCAATTCCTGTTGTTTCCTCATTATTGGTAAGACCATCCATATCACAATCTGCACTGTCGTAAGCGGCATCAGTCATTTCTGTCTGGTTAGCTACCACTAGGCTACAATTATCATTAGGATCTGTACCATCAAGCGCTTCTTGACCATCTGTTACGCCATCACCATCACTATCAATATCTAATGGATCTGTAATCTCACCATCAGGATCTGCAGGGGTGGTAGGATCGTCAACTCCAGTAAGCTCTTCACCGTTATTTAAACCGTCCATATCACAATCAAGATCATTCCAAGCTGTCGTTGGCGTTACCGTTTGACTAGCAATCTCAAGAGCACAAGGATCATTAGGGTCGGTCATATCACCAGCTTCATCGCCATCGGTTACTCCATCTCCATCACTATCAGAATTCTGTGGATCTGTGGTATTACCATTTGGATCGTTTGGAGTTGATGGATCATCAATTCCTGTTGTCTCTTCATTATTGGTAAGACCATCCATATCACAATCTGCACTGTCGTAAGCGGCATCAGTCATTTCTGTCTGGTTAGCTACTACTAGACTACAATTATCATTAGGATCTGTACCATCAAGCGCTTCTTGACCATCTGATACTCCATCACCATCACTATCAATATCTAATGGATCTGTAATCTCACCATCAGGATCTGCAGGAGTGGTAGGATCATCTATTCCTGTGAGTTCCTCACCGTTATTTAAACCGTCCATATCACAATCAAGATCATTCCAAGCTGTCGTTGGCGTTACCGTTTGACTAGCAATCTCAAGAGCACAAGGATCATTAGGATCGGTCATATCACCAGCTTCATCGCCATCGGTTACTCCATCTCCATCACTATCAGGATTCTGTGGATCTGTGGTATTACCATTTGGATCGTTTGGAGTTGATGGATCATCAATTCCGGTGGCCTCCTCATTATTGGTAAGACCATCCATATCACAATCTGCACTGTCGTAAGCGGCATCAGTCATTTCTGTCTGGTTAGCTACTACTAGACTACAATTATCATTAGGGTCTGTACCATCAAGCGCTTCTTGACCATCTGATACTCCATCACCATCACTATCAATATCTAATGGATCTGTAATCTCACCATCAGGATCTGCAGGGGTGGTAGGATCGTCAACTCCAGTAAGCTCCTCACCGTTATTTAAACCGTCCATATCACAATCAAGATCATTCCAAGCTGTCGTTGGCGTTACCGTTTGACTAGCAATCTCAAGAGCACAAGGATCATTAGGGTCGGTCATATCACCAGCTTCATCGCCGTCGGTTACCCCATCTCCATCACTATCAGGATTCTGTGGATCTGTAGTATTACCATTTGGATCGTTTGGAGTTGATGGATCATCAATTCCGGTGGCCTCCTCATTATTGGTAAGACCATCCATATCACAATCTGCACTGTCGTAAGCGGCATCAGTCATTTCTGTCTGGTTAGCTACTACTAGACTACAATTATCATTAGGGTCTGTACCATCAAGCGCTTCTTGACCATCTGATACTCCATCACCATCACTATCAATATCTAATGGATCTGTAATCTCACCATCAGGATCTGCAGGGGTGGTAGGATCGTCAACTCCAGTAAGCTCTTCATTGTTTGTTAATCCATCATTATCACAATCATAATTAGGGAAATCAGTACAAGTTCCAATATATATTTGAACAGATGCAGTATCACAATTTGTTGGCACTGCAACCTCACATATCGTATATAAAACTGTGTAGTTTCCAGGAGAAGTCCCTGCAGGAACTATCAAAAGCCCATCTGAATCAATTATTAGTCCGTTTATTCCACCATTACTAGCAATTGAAATTGAAATTTCTGTATCACTTACGGGCACATTATTCATTAAATCATTTATGGTTATATCACCTACTACTACATCTTCTAAACTTGTATCAATAGGCGTTTGGCTATAATCATCATCAATAGCATCGATTGAATCTGGTGCGCTTACTACTACTGTAGCTGTCGCAGTATCACAGTTACTGTTAGTTGGTGCTGTACCATCTTCACAAACTATATAATCTACTGTATAAGTGCCAGGTGCAGTGTTCGCTGCTACGGCCACTGTGCCATCAGCATTCACCGTAAGTGGACCATCTGTATTTGGAGTGATTGTGACATCTGCAGGGTCTACAGGTATACCGTTAATTACATCATTAGAAAGAACATCACCTAAGGTAATACCATTAACTCCCTCTTCTGCTGTAGCATTGTAGCTATCGTCCATCGCATCGATTGGGTCCGGTGCGCTTACTACTACTGTAGCTATGGCAGTCTCGCAATTTGATGGAACAGCTGTCTCACAAATTTGATAAGGAATTGTATAAGTACCAGGTGCAGTGCCGCTGGCAACTATAACATCTCCAGTAGCAGGGTCTATTGACAATTCCACTGTTGGTGTAGCGGTTAAAGTAACATCTGCTGGATCTATCGTCGCTCCGTTTAAAGTGTCATTGGCTAATACATCACTAAAAGTAATACCAGTAACACCTTCCTCTGCAGTGGCTGTGTAGCTATCATCCATCGCATCGATTGGGTCTGGTGCGCTTACTACTATTGTAGCTGTCGCAGTATCACAGTTACTGTTAGGTGGTGCTGTACCATCTTCACAAACTGTATAATCTACTGTATAAGTACCAGGTGCAGTGTTCGCTGCTACGGTTACTGTGCCATCGGCATTCACCGTAAGTGGACCATCTGTATTTGGAGTGATTGTAACATCTGCAGGGTCTACAGGTATACCGTTAATTACATCATTAGAAAGAACATCACCTAACGTAATGCCAGTAACACCTTCTTCTGCTGTAGCTGTGTAGCTATCGTCCATCGCATCGATTGGGTCTGGTGCACTTACCACTACTGTAGCTGTCGCTGTCTCGCAATTTGATGGAACAGCTGTCTCACAAATTTGATAAGGAATTGTATAAGTACCAGATGCAGTGCCGCTGGCAACTATAACATCTCCAGTAGCAGGGTCTATTGACAATTCCGCTGTTGGTGTAGCGGTTAAAGTAACATCTGCTGGATCTATCGTCGCTCCGTTTAAAGTGTCATTGGCTAATACATCATTAAAAGTAATACCAGTAACACCTTCCTCTGCAGTGGCTGTGTAGCTATCATCCATCGCATCGATTGGGTCTGGTGCGCTTACTACTATTGTAGCTGTCGCAGTATCACAGTTACTGTTAGGTGGTGCTGTACCATCTTCACAAACTGTATAATCTACTGTATAAGTACCAGGTGCAGTGTTCGCTGCTACGGTTACTGTGCCATCAGCATTCACCGTAAGTGGACCATCTGTATTTGGTGTGATTGTGACATCTGCAGGGTCTACAGGCACACCATTAATTACATCATTAGTAAGAACATCACCTAAGGTAATACCATTAACTCCCTCTTCTGCTGTAGCTGTGTAGCTATCATCCATCGCATCAATTGGATCTGGTTCGCTTACTAACACTGTAGCTGTCGCAGTCTCGCAATTTGATGGAACAGCTGTCTCACAAATTTGATAAGGAATTGTATAAGTACCAGGTGCAGTACCGCTGGCAACTATAACATCTCCAGTAGCAGGGTCTATTGACAATTCCGCTGTTGGTGTAGCGGTTAAAGTAACATCTGCTGGATCTACCGTCGCTCCGTTTAAAGTGTCATTGGCTAATACATCACTAAAAGTAATACCAGTAACACCTTCCTCTGCAGTGGCTGTGTAGCTATCGTCCATCGCATCGATTGGGTCTGGTGCGCTTACTAACACTGTAGCTGTCGCAGTCTCGCAATTTGATGGAACAGCTGTCTCACAAATTTGATAAGGAATTGTATAAGTACCAGGTGCAGTGCCGCTGGCAACTATAACATCTCCAGTAGCAGGGTCTATTGACAATTCCGCTGTTGGTGTAACGGTTAAAGTAACATCTGCTGGATCTACCGTCGCTCCGTTTAAAGTGTCATTGGCTAATACATCACTAAAAGTAATACCAGTAACACCTTCCTCTGCAGTGGCTGTGTAGCTATCGTCCATCGCATCGATTGGGTCCGGTGCGCTTACCACTACTGTAGCTGTCGCAGTATCACAGTTACTGTTAGGTGGTGCTGTACCATCTTCACAAACTGTATAATCTACTGTATAAGTGCCAGGTGCAGTGTTCGCTGCTACGGTTACTGTGCCATCAGCATTCACCGTAAGTGGACCATCTGTATTTGGAGTGATTGTAACATCTGCAGGATCAACAGGTACTCCGTTGATGACATCATTAGAAAGAATATCACCTAAGGTAATGCCATTAACTCCCTCTTCTGCTGTAGCTGTGTAGCTATCATCCATCGCATCGATTGGGTCCGGTGCACTTACCACTACTGTAGCTGTTGCAGTATCACAGTTACTGTTAGGTGGTGCTGTACCATCTTCACAAACTGTATAATCTACTGTATAAGTGCCAGGTGCAGTGTTCGCTGCTACGGTTACTGTGCCATCAGCATTCACCGTAAGTGGACCATCTGTATTTGGAGTGATTGTAACATCTGCAGGATCAACAGGTACTCCGTTGATGACATCATTAGAAAGAATATCACCTAAGGTAATGCCATTAACTCCCTCTTCTGCTGTAGCTGTGTAGCTATCATCCATCGCATCGATTGGGTCCGGTGCACTTACCACTACTGTAGCTGTTGCAGTATCACAGTTACTGTTAGGTGGTGCTGTACCATCTTCACAAACTGTATAATCTACTGTATAAGTGCCAGGTGCAGTGTTCGCTGCTACGGTTACTGTGCCATCAGCATTCACCGTAAGTGGACCATCTGTATTTGGAGTGATTGTAACATCTGCAGGGTCTACAGGTACACCATTAATGACATCATTAGAAAGAACATCACCTAACGTAATGCCATTAACTCCCTCTTCTGCTGTAGCATTGTAGCTATCGTCCATCGCATCGATTGGGTCCGGTGCACTTACCACTACTGTAGCTGTCGCAGTCTCGCAATTTGATGGAACAGCTGTCTCACAAATTTGATAAGGAATTGCATAAGTACCAGGTGCAGTACCGCTGGCTACTATAACATCTCCAGTAGCGGGGTCTATTGATAATTCCGCTGTTGGTGTAGCGGTTAAAGTAACATCTGCTGGATCTACCGTCGCTCCGTTTAAAGTGTCATTGGCTAATACATCACTAAATGTAATGCCATTAACTCCCTCTTCTGCAGTGGCTGTGTAGCTATCGTCCATCGCATCGATTGGATCTGGTGCGCTTACTAACACTGTAGCTGTCGCAGTATCACAGTTACTGTTAGGTGGTGCTGTACCATCTTCACAAACTGTATAATCTACTGTATAAGTACCAGGTGCAGTGTTCGCTGCTACGGTTACTGTGCCATCGGCATTCACCGTAAGTGGACCATCTGTATTTGGAGTGATTGTAACATCTGCAGGATCAACAGGTGCACCATTAATTACATCATTAGAAAGAACATCACCTAAGGTAATACCAGTAACACCTTCTTCTGCTGTAGCTGTGTAGCTATCGTCCATCGCATCGATTGGGTCTGGTGCGCTTACTACTACTGTAGCTGTCGCAGTATCACAGTTACTGTTAGGTGGTGCTGTACCATCTTCACAAACTGTATAATCTACTGTATAAGTACCAGGTGCAGTGTTCGCTGCTACGGTTACTGTGCCATCGGCATTCACCGTAAGTGGACCATCTGTATTTGGAGTGATTGTAACATCTGCAGGGTCTACAGGTATACCGTTAATTACATCATTAGAAAGAACATCACCTAACGTAATGCCAGTAACACCTTCTTCTGCTGTAGCTGTGTAGCTATCGTCCATCGCATCGATTGGGTCTGGTGCACTTACCACTACTGTAGCTGTCGCTGTCTCGCAATTTGATGGAACAGCTGTCTCACAAATTTGATAAGGAATTGTATAAGTACCAGATGCAGTGCCGCTGGCAACTATAACATCTCCAGTAGCAGGGTCTATTGACAATTCCGCTGTTGGTGTAGCGGTTAAAGTAACATCTGCTGGATCTATCGTCGCTCCGTTTAAAGTGTCATTGGCTAATACATCATTAAAAGTAATACCAGTAACACCTTCCTCTGCAGTGGCTGTGTAGCTATCATCCATCGCATCGATTGGGTCTGGTGCGCTTACTACTATTGTAGCTGTCGCAGTATCACAGTTACTGTTAGGTGGTGCTGTACCATCTTCACAAACTGTATAATCTACTGTATAAGTACCAGGTGCAGTGTTCGCTGCTACGGTTACTGTGCCATCAGCATTCACCGTAAGTGGACCATCTGTATTTGGTGTGATTGTGACATCTGCAGGGTCTACAGGCACACCATTAATTACATCATTAGTAAGAACATCACCTAAGGTAATACCATTAACTCCCTCTTCTGCTGTAGCTGTGTAGCTATCATCCATCGCATCAATTGGATCTGGTTCGCTTACTAACACTGTAGCTGTCGCAGTCTCGCAATTTGATGGAACAGCTGTCTCACAAATTTGATAAGGAATTGTATAAGTACCAGGTGCAGTACCGCTGGCAACTATAACATCTCCAGTAGCAGGGTCTATTGACAATTCCGCTGTTGGTGTAGCGGTTAAAGTAACATCTGCTGGATCTACCGTCGCTCCGTTTAAAGTGTCATTGGCTAATACATCACTAAAAGTAATACCAGTAACACCTTCCTCTGCAGTGGCTGTGTAGCTATCGTCCATCGCATCGATTGGGTCTGGTGCGCTTACTAACACTGTAGCTGTCGCAGTCTCGCAATTTGATGGAACAGCTGTCTCACAAATTTGATAAGGAATTGTATAAGTACCAGGTGCAGTGCCGCTGGCAACTATAACATCTCCAGTAGCAGGGTCTATTGACAATTCCGCTGTTGGTGTAACGGTTAAAGTAACATCTGCTGGATCTACCGTCGCTCCGTTTAAAGTGTCATTGGCTAATACATCACTAAAAGTAATACCAGTAACACCTTCCTCTGCAGTGGCTGTGTAGCTATCGTCCATCGCATCGATTGGGTCCGGTGCGCTTACCACTACTGTAGCTGTCGCAGTATCACAGTTACTGTTAGGTGGTGCTGTACCATCTTCACAAACTGTATAATCTACTGTATAAGTGCCAGGTGCAGTGTTCGCTGCTACGGTTACTGTGCCATCGGCATTCACCGTAAGTGGACCATCTGTATTTGGAGTGATTGTAACATCTGCAGGGTCTACAGGTATACCATTAATTACATCATTAGAAAGAACATCACCTAACGTAATGCCATTAACCCCCTCTTCTGCAGTAGCTGTGTAGCTATCGTCCATCGCATCGATTGGGTCTGGTGCACTTACCACTACTGTAGCTGTCGCTGTCTCGCAATTTGATGGAACAGCTGTCTCACATATTTGATAAGGAATTGTATAAGTACCAGGTGCAGTACCGCTGGCTACTATAACATCTCCAGTAGCAGGGTCTATTGACAATTCCGCTGTTGGTGTAGCGGTTAAAGTAACATCTGCTGGATCTACCGTCGCTCCGTTTAAAGTGTCATTGGCTAATACATCACTAAAAGTAATACCAGTAACACCTTCCTCTGCTGTAGCTGTGTAGCTATCGTCCATCGCATCGATTGGGTCCGGTGCGCTTACTACTACTGTAGCTGTCGCAGTATCACAGTTACTGTTAGGTGGTGCTGTACCATCTTCACAAACTGTATAATCTACTGTATAAGTGCCAGGTGCAGTGTTCGCTGCTACGGTTACTGTGCCATCGGCATTCACCGTAAGTGGACCATCTGTATTTGGAGTGATTGTAACATCTGCAGGATCTACAGGTGCACCATTAATTACATCATTAGAAAGAACATCACCTAAGGTAATACCAGTAACACCTTCTTCTGCTGTAGCTGTGTAGCTATCGTCCATCGCATCGATTGGGTCTGGTGCGCTTACTACTACTGTAGCTGTCGCAGTATCACAGTTACTGTTAGGTGGTGCTGTACCATCTTCACAAACTGTATAATCTACTGTATAAGTACCAGGTGCAGTGTTCGCTGCTACGGTTACTGTGCCATCGGCATTCACCGTAAGTGGACCATCTGTATTTGGAGTGATTGTAACATCTGCAGGGTCTACAGGTACACCATTAATGACATCATTAGAAAGAACATCACCTAACGTAATGCCATTAACTCCTTCTTCTGCAGTGGCTGTGTAGCTATCGTCCATCGCATCAATTGGATCTGGTTCGCTTACCACTACTGTAGCTGTCGCAGTATCACAATTTGATGGAACAGCTGTCTCACAAATTTGATAAGGAATTGTATAAGTACCAGGTGCAGTACCGCTGGCAACTATAACATCTCCAGTAGCAGGGTCTATTGACAATTCCGCTGTTGGTGTAGCGGTTAAAGTAACATCTGCTGGATCTACCGTCGCTCCGTTTAAAGTGTCATTGGCTAATACATCACTAAAAGTAATACCAGTAACACCTTCCTCTGCAGTGGCTGTGTAGCTATCGTCCATCGCATCGATTGGGTCTGGTGCGCTTACTACTACTGTAGCTATGGCAGTCTCGCAATTTGATGGAACAGCTGTCTCACAAATTTGATAAGGAATTGTATAAATACCAGGTGCAGTGCCGCTGGCAACTATAACATCTCCAGTAGCAGGGTCTATTGACAATTCCACTGTTGGTGTAGCGGTTAAAGTAACATCTGCTGGATCTATCGTCGCTCCGTTTAAAGTGTCATTGGCTAATACATCACTAAAAGTAATACCAGTAACACCTTCCTCTGCAGTGGCTGTGTAGCTATCATCCATCGCATCGATTGGATCCGGTTTGCTTACCACTACTGTAGCTGTCGCAGTATCACAGTTACTGTTAGGTGGTGCTGTACCATCTTCACAAACTGTATAATCTACTGTATAAGTACCAGGTGCAGTGTTCGCTGCTACGGTTACTGTGCCATCAGCATTCACCGTAAGTGGACCATCTGTATTTGGAGTGATTGTGACATCTGCAGGGTCTACAGGCACACCATTAATTACATCATTAGTAAGAACATCACCTAAGGTAATACCATTAACTCCCTCTTCTGCTGTAGCTGTGTAGCTATCATCCATCGCATCAATTGGATCTGGTTCGCTTACCACTACTGTAGCTGTCGCAGTATCACAATTTGATGGAACAGCTGTCTCACAAATTTGATAAGGAATTGTATAAGTACCAGGTGCAGTACCGCTGGCAACTATAACATCTCCAGTAGCAGGGTCTATTGACAATTCCGCTGTTGGTGTAGCGGTTAAAGTAACATCTGCTGGATCTACCGTCGCTCCGTTTAAAGTGTCATTGGCTAATACATCACTAAATGTAATGCCATTAACTCCCTCTTCTGCAGTGGCTGTGTAGCTATCGTCCATCGCATCGATTGGATCCGGTTTGCTTACCACTACTGTAGCTGTCGCAGTATCACAGTTACTGTTAGGTGGTGCTGTACCATCTTCACAAACTGTATAATCTACTGTATAAGTACCAGGTGCAGTGTTCGCTGCTACGGTTACTGTGCCATCCGCATTCACCGTAAGTGGACCATCTGTATTTGGAGTGATTGTAACATCTGCAGGATCTACAGGTGCACCATTAATTACATCATTAGAAAGAACATCACCTAAGGTAATACCAGTAACACCTTCTTCTGCTGTAGCTGTGTAGCTATCGTCCATCGCATCGATTGGGTCTGGTGCGCTTACTACTACTGTAGCTGTCGCAGTATCACAGTTACTGTTAGGTGGTGCTGTACCATCTTCACAAACTGTATAATCTACTGTATAAGTACCAGGTGCAGTGTTCGCTGCTACGGTTACTGTGCCATCCGCATTCACCGTAAGTGGACCATCTGTATTTGGAGTGATTGTAACATCTGCAGGATCTACAGGTGCACCATTAATTACATCATTAGAAAGAACATCACCTAAGGTAATACCAGTAACACCTTCTTCTGCTGTAGCTGTGTAACTATCATCCATCGCATCGATTGGGTCTGGTGCGCTTACTACTACTGTAGCTGTCGCAGTATCACAGTTGCTGTTAGGTGGTGCTGTACCATCTTCACAAACTGTATAATCTACTGTATAAGTACCAGGTGCAGTGTTCGCTGCTACGGTTACTGTGCCATCGGCATTCACCGTAAGTGGACCATCTATATTTGGAGTGATTGTAACATCTGCAGGATCTACAGGTACACCATTAATTACATCATTAGAAAGAACATCACCTAAGATAATGCCAGTAACACCTTCTTCTGCTGTAGCTGTGTAGCTATCGTCCATCGCATCGATTGGGTCTGGTGCGCTTACTACTACTGTAGCTGTCGCAGTATCACAGTTGCTGTTAGGTGGTGCTGTACCATCTTCACAAACTGTATAATCTACTGTATAAGTACCAGGTGCAGTGTTCGCTGCTACGGTTACTGTGCCATCGGCATTCACCGTAAGTGGACCATCTATATTTGGAGTGATTGTAACATCTGCAGGATCTACAGGTACACCATTAATTACATCATTAGAAAGAACATCACCTAAGATAATGCCAGTAACACCTTCTTCTGCTGTAGCTGTGTAGCTATCGTCCATCGCATCGATTGGGTCTGGTGCGCTTACTACTACTGTAGCTGTCGCAGTATCACAGTTACTGTTAGGTGGTGCTGTACCATCTTCACAAACTGTATAATCTACTGTATAAGTACCAGGTGCAGTGTTCGCTGCTACGGTTACCGTGCCATCAGCATTCACCGTAAGTGGACCATCTGTATTTGGAGTGACTGTAACATCTGCAGGGTCTACCGGTACACCATTAATTACGTCATTAGAAAGAACATCACCTAAGGTAATGCCATTAACCCCCTCTTCTGCAGTGGCTGTGTAGCTATCATCCATCGCATCGATTGGGTCCGGTGCGCTTACCACTACTGTAGCTGTCGCAGTATCACAGTTACTGTTAGGTGGTGCTGTACCATCTTCACAAACTGTATAATCTACTGTATAAGTGCCAGGTGCAGTGTTCGCTGCTACGGTTACTGTGCCATCCGAATTCACCGTAAGTGGACCATCTGTATTTGGAGTGATTGTAACATCTGCAGGATCTACAGGTACACCATTAATTACGTCATTAGAAAGAACATCACCTAAGGTAATGCCATTAACCCCCTCTTCTGCAGTGGCTGTGTAGCTATCATCCATCGCATCGATTGGGTCCGGTGCGCTTACCACTACTGTAGCTGTCGCAGTATCACAGTTACTGTTAGGTGGTGCTGTACCATCTTCACAAACTGTATAATCTACTGTATAAGTGCCAGGTGCAGTGTTCGCTGCTACGGTTACTGTGCCATCCGAATTCACCGTAAGTGGACCATTTGTATTTGGAGTGATTGTAACATCTGCAGGATCTACAGGTACTCCGTTGATGACATCATTAGAAAGAACATCACCTAAGGTAATGCCATTAACTCCTTCTTCTGCTGTAGCTGTGTAGCTATCATCCATCGCATCGATTGGGTCCGGTGCACTTACCACTACTGTAGCTGTCGCAGTATCACAGTTGCTGTTAGGGGGGGTTGTTCCATCTTGACAAACTGTATAATCTACTGTATAAGCACCAGGTGCAGTGTTCGCTGCTACGGTTACTGTGCCATTGGCATTCACCGTAAGTGGACCATCTGTATTTGGAGTGATTGTAACATCTGCAGGATCAACAGGTACACCATTAATTACATCATTAGAAAGTACATCACCTAAGGTAATGCCATTAACTCCTTCTTCTGCTGTAGCTGTGTAGCTATCGTCCATCGCATCAATTGGTAAACCTAGATTTTTATCTAAAGTAATAGGTGTATTATCGCTTGCTGGGTTACCAAAAGAGTCAGCAACATCTGCAGTAACAGTGATGGGACCATTTGAAAGACTAGAAATATCCACATCTGTAGCCGTCCATACGCCACCCGTTACGGTTGCGGTGGTCGTAACAGTGTTTGTACCATCTGAGAATGTTACGGTTACAATCTGACCATCCTCGACATCTGTTGTAGTTCCAGAAGTGCTTACACTACCTACCTCTGCGCTATCTACAATATTATCACCTTCAATAGGAGTATCAATCGTTATGGCAGGCGCAGTTTTATCTCCATTTAATGTAATTATGAGTTGTGCTTGATCAGTTGCAACACCATCCGATAATACATAATCAAAATCTTCTGTTAACGTCTGCCCTGTCAATAACCCAGCGACTGCGGGATTACTTGTATCTGGGGTATAAGTATATGTTCCATCAGGGAATACCTCAATACTTCCATAAGTTCCCACAAAAACAGAACCACCTACAGCAACAGGACTTCCATCAATCTCAATTATAACAATATTTTCTGCCTTGCCTTGCCAGTATATATCTGATATTCCTGCAATTTGTCCCGCTTTATCATTGTCAGTTGCATCAGGACCATAATTATAACTTAATATTAGTTGATTTATAGGCTCTTCAAAAACAATGTTAACATTACCTGTGGCATCTTGTGGAATAGCATTTCCAGTACCATAAAAAGTATTATTTCCTGCTTCAACTACGCCGCCAGTCGTAACAACTTTATAAATAGAACTTACACCGTCTAATAATCCATTAATTCTAATTTGATCCTGCCAGCTTGTAGCTTGGGAGAAATCAATATCCACTACTAAAAACCCCAAATTAAATACGGGCTCATCAAAATCTATAATAAGCTCCGTATCTTGAGACGGACTCGTAGCGGCATCTATGGAGTATAAAAGATAACCCTGATGACCACCATTCACTCCAGTTTGAAATACCACTTGATTTTGATTAGCGACACCAATATTGGAAGGGTCAGTGGATTGAAAGTTTAGAGTTACACCATCAATAGTTCTCATCTCCATATCTACAGGTCCAGATAAACCTCCGAAGACACCTCCAGGGGCACTAAATTCGGTTTCCCATACTAGTGTACTTAACCCTCTATCTATAGCATCAACCCCATTCACACCCTCATCAGTAATAATATTTCCAGAAACATCAACTTCTGTAACTACTGTAATGGAATCATTGTTATCTTCAGCGTCAGGCGCCTCGTCAACACCATCAATGGTTATGGTTAATATACCATAATCAATAATCGAAGCATTGTCTTGAACTGTATACGATATTATATCATCGATAGACTCTCCACTTTTCAAACCTGTAACAGAAGAATTTGTCTCATCCACATCATAAACATAACTTCCATTTGGTTGAAAAATAATTGAACCATATAAAGTTTCATAAGAATTACCCACGGCTGTAGCGTATACATCTACCTCAGAGACCACTATTGAATTACCAGTATCATTAGCTAAAACATTGCCCGGTATACCCCCTACTGTATTTGCAGCGACAGAGCCTGCGTCATCTGTTGCTACTGGGCCATTTATAAAAACTCTCGTTTGACTCACTGCGGTAGCTGTTGCCAAATTTGGATCTGTCACTGTCACAGTTGCATTCCTTACACCTGCCGTTGGGGCAGCCGTAGTATTTCTATAATAAAGCGTTTTAAAAAATGCTATAAGATCATCGTTAGGTATTGGGTTACCAGATGCCTCTGTTATTAAAAAATCAGAACCTGTCTGAACAACCGTTAGCGTGGTTGAGTTGACAGTGAAATTTTGAGGAGCGTTAGTATCATCTAAGTCAAACTGAAAAAATCCATTAGGTATGTGACCAGTAGTTACATAAAGAAATTCTGAAGCATCTACGACACCCGTAAAATCTATACTAGCACTTAATATAGTGCCCGTATCAGAAGTTAGTGTAGGTACTTTGAACAAAGGACTAATACCATTAGATGGAACATTCCACTGCACTTCATTATCAACTCCTGCAGCATAAAAGTTAAGATCCAAAACAGGATCTGCATAAAAGGCACTTATTTTTAACTCATCGCTACAGCTCTCAACCACTTCATTTGGTGCTGCTAGAGAAGAACCTATTAAAAGCATATACAGCACAGAAAAAACACCGAGTTTACCCAGAGCACTTTTCACACTAGTTATTGACATTGCCATCTCACTCTTATAAGATAAGAAAGATGATTTTTTAATCTGTCCAGAAGGAATAGTAATTTTTCCCATATATAAATTCTTTTTTTAAACACCTTAACGATTTCGTCTTAAAGCTTAACTATCAATAAAACTAGATATGCGCTTCTCCTAAAGAGGAAGACAAAACATTACTTACAAATCTAATTTAATTACTTGTATAAGTTACAATTAACATACACTTAATCGTTGATATTTAACTTTTTAACGATTGACGATCTTATTTATATCGATGAAATACAGTTTAGTATCGACGAATGGCTTTAGTTGTTTTTTTATAAATGCCTCAATAATAAGTAATTAACAATAGGCCTAAAATCACAAATTATAAATACATACGAACTGCCTTAAGGTTCGGTTTGGAAATTTTTAAAAAATCTCAGAGTGAGAAACATCATTCCCTCTAGGGCTAGCAGTCCTTAATTTTATTTTGTCAAAAAAATGTAGAAAACCCTTTGTAAAAACTAGAAAAGACTTAAATTTGCATCCGCTATGAGAAATAGTGATGTTCTTTACAGAATGAAATGCGAAAGTAGCTCAGGGGTAGAGCATCACCTTGCCAAGGTGGGGGTCGCGAGTTCAAATCTCGTCTTTCGCTCAAAATTTTAAATAATTACGCTTTCGCGAAAGCGTATAGAAAATATACCAATTTTCTTTTCACATCCGTGAGAATATGCTCGAGTGGTGGAATTGGTAGACACGTTGGACTTAAAATCCAATGTCCATTAGGACGTACGGGTTCAAGTCCCGTCTCGAGTACAAAAGGCTTCCATTTAGGAAGCCTTTTTTATTTTAATCAATTTAATGTTAATACATTAAGATGTTGATTTATTCTTTTTCTTAACAAGCATTCTTTTTATCTCGTTGAGTTTCATAAGCGCTTCAACCGGTGTAAGCGTGTCAATATCTATATGCAATATCTCTTCTTTTATTTCTTCTAGTAATGGATCATCTAGATTAAAGAAGCTAAGCTGCATTTCTTCCTCTGCAGCATCTTTTAAGGTACCCGTAAGCTCTTCACTACCGTGAGACTTTTCTAGTTTACCCATCATCTTAGTAGCGCGACGCAGTACTTGCTGTGGCATTCCCGCCATTTTTGCTACGTGTATACCAAAACTATGCGCACTTCCTCCTGGCACGAGTTTACGTAAGAATAAGACATTGTCTTTAAGCTCTTTTACAGAGACGTTAAAGTTCTTAATACGCTCAAAGGTTTCACACATCTCGTTGAGCTCGTGATAGTGTGTGGCAAAAAGCGTTTTTGGCCTACCAGGGTGCTCGTGCAGGTACTCACTTATTGCCCAGGCTATAGATATACCGTCATAGGTACTTGTCCCCCTACCTATCTCATCTAGCAACACAAGGCTGCGGTCGCTCAAGTTATTAAGTATACTAGCTGTCTCATTCATCTCTACCATAAAGGTACTTTCACCCATAGATATATTATCACTAGCTCCTACTCTGGTAAAAATCTTATCTACTAAGCCTATGTGAGCCGCTTGCGCTGGCACAAAACTTCCCATTTGAGCAAGCAACACTATTAACGCTGTTTGCCTTAAAATAGCACTCTTACCAGACATATTAGGTCCAGTAATCATAATCATTTGTTGATCTGCACTATCTAGATATACATCATTTGTAACATATGCCTCACCTAGTGGTAATTGCTTTTCTATAACAGGGTGACGCCCTTCCTTTATATCTATTACTTGTGACTCATCTAGGGAGGGTCTCACATAATTATTTTCTCTTGCCAGTTGTGTAAACCCAAGCAAGCAATCAAGTTGTGCAATTTGTGTTGCATTAACCTGTACTTGCGGGATAAAACCACCTACCCAACTCACCAGCTCTGCAAACAGTTGCTGCTCTATGGCCTGTATACGCTCTTCTGCCCCAAGTATTTTACCCTCATATTCCTTAAGCTCATCTGTAATGTAACGCTCAGCATTAACAAGAGTTTGTTTTCTAATCCACTCCTCAGGCACCTTATCTTTATGCGTGTTTCTTACTTCTATATAATACCCAAAAACGTTATTTGAGGCTATTTTTAAAGAAGTAATACCTGTGCGCTCTGTCTCGCGCTCCAGCATCTTTTCTAAGTAGTCTTTACCTCCTTGTGATAATGCTCTTAAATCATCTAGTTCTTTATGAAAACCAGGTGCAATTGCACCGCCCTTTACTATAGAGACAGGAGCTTCTTCTCTTAAGGTTTCTTTTATTTTAGAGCGTAATACTTCACAGTTTTGCAACTGCTCACCTATAATTTTAAGCGATTCATTATCTGTAGCAGAAGCTAGCGCTTTAATAGGGACAACGGCTTCAAGTGAGTTTTTGAGTTGTATCACCTCGCGAGGACTAATCTTGCCTGTGGCAACCTTACTTATTAAACGCTCGAGGTCTCCTATCTGTTTGATATGAGACTGCATTTTATCAAAAATATCACCATTGTCTGATAAAAATGAGACCACCTCGTGACGTCGCTTTATCTCGTCTAGCCTTTTAAGCGGTAATGCAAGCCACCTTTTGAGAAGACGTCCACCCATCGCAGAAGTGGTTTTATCTATTATATCTATTAGGGTGATAGCCTTTACGCCAGAAGCAGAGTTATATAGCTCTAGATTACGTATGGTAAAGCGATCCATCCACACATAATCATCTGCAGCAATACGACTTATGCTTGTGATATGCTGTAGCTTATGGTGTTGCGTCTCTCCTAGATAATGTAAAGCGGCTCCAGCAGCTATAATACCTGCCGAAAGATGCTCGACACCAAAACCTTTAAGAGATTTCACATCAAAGTGCTTATGCAATGATTCTCTCGCATAATCTATGTGAAAAACCCAATCTTCTTGATAAAAAGTGTGATAATCTGGCCCATACGATTCTATGAATTTCTTTTTTTGAGCCTTAGAAACAAGTAATTCACTAGGAGTAAAATTCTGGAGCAACTTATCTACATAAGCAACATCACCTTGAGCCGTAAGATACTCTCCTGTAGACACGTCCAAAAAAGAAACACCCACCTTGTCTTTTTCAAAATATACTGCTCCCAGAAAGTTATTTGTCTTTGCAGAGAGTATATCATCATTCATCGCGACACCAGGGGTGACAAGCTCTGTAACGCCTCTCTTTACGATTTTCTTTGTTTGTTTTGGGTCCTCAAGTTGATCACAAATAGCGACACGACAACCCGCTTTTACGAGTTTAGGCAGGTATGTATTAAGTGAGTGATGCGGGAAGCCCGCAAGCTCAGTGCGCTCTCCACCATTATTACGATTGGTTAACGTGATATTGAGAATGGCAGCAGCTTTTACTGCATCTTCACCAAATGTTTCATAAAAATCGCCAACTCTAAAGAGTAACAAAGCATCAGGATATTTTGCCTTGATACCATTGTATTGTTGCATTAATGGGGTCACTTTCTTCTTTGCCAAACTGTAATTTTTAAGGAAAATAAAAATACGCCATTCTTTTGTGTTGACATTAATGACCTAAAGAATGTTATCCCCAGTTTTACACATTTTTTTAGTCCGCTTTCGCGAAAGCGTAAATAAAGCGTTTTAAGAGCTTTTTGCTATAATCAGCATACAAACACAAACCACTGTATATAAAATCGATTTAAACCAATTTAAAATCGCCCAAAAATAATAGAAATATTCTATTGTGTTTTTATTTTTAATATTTTCAAACTATTAAATACGAAAACCTACAACAAACACTGTGAGAAAAATCACTATTTACAATAAAAATATGAATTATCCTTAAAAAACATATATAATTAAGCTTTCTATTAACAAATACACACTTATATGTAATTTATATTAAATATTATTTATAATTTGGATGTAAATTTAAAATACAAATTATATGAAACAAAAACATCCATTCATCAAAATGGTTTATTTCTTGTTATTTTTAATTCCTTGTGCAATGATGGGACAATCTGTCGTTACTGGAGTTATAAGTGACGCGGGAAATAACCCAATTCCTTTTGTTAACGTTATTGAAAAAGGAACATCAAACGGAACCACATCAGATTTTGACGGAAATTATTCTATAACATTATCTGGCGACTCTGGAACCTTAGAATTTACATATTTAGGCTACGCAACTCAAGAAATCGCAGTTACTAGCTCACAAACACTTAATGTAACTCTTGAAGAATCTTCTGAATCACTAGATGAAGTTGTTATTTCTGGACTTGCGTCTTCTGTAAAAAGATCTAACGCAGCAAATGCGGTTGCATCAATCTCTGCCGAACAAATTACAGGCACAACACCACCACCTACACTAGACGGTGCACTTTATGGAAAATTTGCCGGAGCGCTAGTGAGTCAAAACTCTGGAGCACCTGGTGGAGGACTTTCTATAAAATTACGTGGAGCAACTTCTATACAAGGTAACACACAGCCACTATATATTATAGATGGTGTATATGTAGACAACTCTTCTATCTCTGCAGGTCTTAATGCAGTATCGGCAGCATCGGCTGGAGGTAGTGCTTCAAACCAAGACAACCCAACAAACAGAATAGCAGATATTAATCCAGATGACATACAAAACATCGAGATATTAAAAGGAGCCTCTGCTGCCGCAATATATGGATCTCGTGCTGCCGCTGGTGTTGTAATCATAACAACTAAGAAAGGTAAAGCAGGAGAAACACAGTTTAAATTTGGTCAATCCTTTGGATGGACTCAGGTAACTAAACTCTTAGGTTTACGTAACTACAATGAGCAACGTGTGGAAGATAGTTTTGGCGCAGACGCTGTACCGCTTTTTATAGCAGCTAGAGATGAGGGACGCCTAGTAGATTATGAAGAAGAAATTTTTGGCGAGAAAGGTCTTATAAGTAAAACCAACTTTAGTATGAGTGGTGGTGATACCAAAACTAGATTTTATGCTGGAGTAACACATAGCAATGAAAATGGTATCGTAAAAAATACTGGATATGAAAAAACCTCTCTTAGATTAAATTTAGATCACAGAGCAACAGACTTTTTAAAAGTATCTCTTAACACAAACTATATCAACTCAAAGTCTGATCGTGGTTTCTTTAACAATGATAACTCAGGGACAACTATTGGAGTTACATTAACAGGAACAACACCTTGGTTAGAATTATTTCCAGATGAAAATGGTGTATATCCAGACAACCCAGCTGGTGCTTCTAACCCGTTACAGACACGCGATAGAGTTACAAATAGAGAAACAGTAGATAGATTTATCATAGGAGCCTCTGCAAACCTTGATATTTTTAAGGCTGAAAAATCTAGCTTAGAATTAATAATGCGTGGTGGACTTGACACCTATGGACAGAAGTCAAGAGCTATCTTCCCAAAAGACTTACAGTTTCAAAAACCAGCAAATGGAGGACAAAATGGTGTGGCCGTACAAGGAGATACACAAAATAGAAACTACAACCTTGCAGCTTTCTTAGTACACAACTACAGAACAGATAATGAATTGTCATTTAGAACTCAAGCTGGTATAACTCGTGAGTATTTTGACAGAAACACACAACTTATCACAGCAAGTGGCCTTGTAGCATCTGAAACTAATGTTGATCAAGCGGCTAATACGGGTACTAACCAGTTTAGACTACTTCAAGAAGATGCTGGATTTTTTGTACAAGAAGAGATTAACTACCAAGACAAACTTATAGGAGCTATAGGTCTTAGAGGCGATAAATCTTCAAATAATGGAGATGCAAATAAGTTAAACTATTATCCAAAGGCTTCCCTTGCTGCAAATATCAACAAGTTTGATTTTTGGAAAGAAGATGGCTTTATAAACAAACTTAAGCTTAGAACGGCTTATGGAGAGGCTGGTAACTTTGCTCCTTTTGGCGCACTATTTACCTCATATACTTCATTCTCTACAGATGGATTACTAGGTATAAGTCTTGTAGGTGTACGTGGAGACGCTGGATTAAGCCCAGAGCGTCAAAAAGAACTTGAATTTGGTACAGATATTACTTTCTTTAATAATAAGATAGATTTTTCTGCAACATATTATATCAAAACTGTAGATGATTTAATTCTTAACTCTGCACTATCACCATCTTCAGGTTTTACTAGCGAGTTTGTTAATGCAGGAGAATTACAGAATAAAGGTATTGAGCTTTCTCTTAACAGTACTATCATCGAGTCAGAAAACTTCGTTTGGGATGCTAGTGTAAACTGGTTTAAAAACACTTCAAAAATCACACGTCTTGATGTAGATCCTTTTAACGTAGGTGCTTTTGGAGCAACATTAGGAACCTTTAGAATCGAAGAAGGGTCAAGTGCTACGCAAATTGTAGGTATAGGCCCTAATCCTGGAGCAAATGGATTCCAGAAGTTTGGAGATTCTGAGCCAGATTTTCAAATGGCTTTAAATAATAGTCTTCAATACAAAGACTTTCAATTATCATTTTTATGGCAATGGAAGAAAGGTGGAGATAACATCAACTTAACCACACTTCTATCTGACCTTAATGGTACAAGTGCAGATTATGACGATTTTGGTTTGGACCCAACTGGGACCCTCGCAAATGGACCATACAGAGTTAGCCAGTTAGGATCATCTGCAGACGTATTTGTAGAGGATGCATCTTACTTAAGATTACGTGAAGTAGGTTTATACTACACGCTTCCTTCTGCTACTTTAGATAACTTTTTAGGTGGTAATATAGACAACATAAAAGTTGGCTTTTCAGGTACTAACCTAATTAACATATTTGACTATAACAGTTATGATCCAGAAGTATCAAACTTTGGTGGTGGCGGTATCTTTACCGGTGTAGAGGTTACACCTTTCCCATCTTCTAAGCGATTCTTATTTAACCTAGCTGTAAACTTTTAATATAAAAAGATGAAAAAATATTTTATAAAAAGCCTACTCGCACTAAGTATTTGCGCCGGGTTTTATTCTTGTGAAGTTCAAGAATATTCAGATTTAAATAACCCTGAGGTTGATGCTTTTGCAGAAAACCTAACAAGGGGTGACTTACAAGATCTCGTAGGAGGGATTTTATACAGCTCAAGAGTTGGGCTTGGCACCTATTATGACGACTGTGGAGTTATAGGAAGAGAATACTATAGATTCTCAAGTTCTGACCCGCGTTTTACTAGTGATTTACTAGGTGGTGAGAACTCTGTGCTAGACAATAACACGTTTTATATCACAACACCTTGGTCAGCCCGCTATAGAACTGTAAAAAATGCAAATCTTATTTTAGGTTTTCTCGATGCACAAGACCTCTCTGCTATATTTACAGACGAAGAGCTTAGCGCTACAAGAGGGTTTCTTAATACAATGATTGCTCACGAGCTACTGCTCAACCTTAATCTTACTGATGAAGGAGGTATACGCATAGATGTGGCAGATGAGACTAACTTGGGGCCTATTGTTTCAAAAAGCGAAGCGCTAAGCTTTATAAAATCAACACTAGATGCCGCTGCCTTAGACCTAAGTGCTGGTGGTGATGCCTTTCCATTTGTACTTTCTTCTGGCTTTGGAGATTTTGATACTCCAGCAAGCTTTAGCCAAGTAAGCAATGCGCTTGCGGCACGTGTAGCTGCATATCAAGGCGATTTTGCTGGTGTACTATCATCTCTTGAAGATTCATTTTTAACACTAGATAATAATGAATTAGATTTAGGAGTTTATCACAACTTCACTCAAGACCAGACAGATATTCTTAACCCTATGTTTTTTGCTCTCAACTCATCTACTGCTGGTGCGCGTATCGCACAACCATCATTTATTACAGATGCTGAGACAGATGACCAACGTCTTGACAAAGTTGTGCTTAGAGAATCTGCTCTTACTCTAGATGGTCTTACTGGAGAGTATGACGTGTTTAGATATACTAGTAACGTAGACCCTATTCCAATCATACGTAAAGAAGAACTACTCTTATTATACGCAGAGGCAAACATTACGATCAATCCTATGGAAGCAGTAACAGCTTTAGATATCATACGTGAAAGTGCTGGACTGGATCCTTATACCGGAGCTATGGATGCTGCTTCTCTTACAGATGAGATGCTTACACAACGTAGATACTCACTCTATGCAGAAGGACATAGATGGATTGATGTACGTCGTTATAATCGTCTTGATGAGCTCCCTATAGACAGAGCAAATGATGATGTATTCTCTCAATTCCCAATACCACTTACAGAACTTTAATATTAAGTTATTGAGCAATTCTAAAACACCCTGGATATAGGGTGTTTTTTTATGCTTTCGCGAAAGCGTAATTACCCACAAAAAAAGCGCACTCAGCTTATTGCCGAATGCGCTTTTCCACACTTAACTAACTAACAAATTATGCTGCTTCTGGCAGCTCTTTTTCTTCTTCTGCTGTTTCTTTACCACCTCGTATTTTATATTTAATTCGATATACTATGTAATATAGCAATGGTACAATAATAAGAGTAAGGAAGGTAGCTATGATTAATCCGTAGATTACTGTCCACGCAAGTGGCCCCCAGAAAATCACGTTATCACCTCCTACATAAATCCCTGCATCAAACTCTTGGAACAATCCAAAAAAGTCAATATTAATTCCTATTGCAAGCGGTATTAAACCAAGAACGGTTGTGATGGCAGTAAGCAATACTGGGCGTAAACGCGCTCTACCTCCTTCTATTATCAATTCTTGCATTGTCTTTTTATCAAGTAATTGCTTGTCTTCAAGACCTAGCGCCACCTCTTTTCTATCTACTAGCAACTGCGTGTAGTCCAGAAGTACCACCCCATTATTTACTACAATACCAGCAAGTGAGATAATACCCATCATAGTCATTATGATAACGAAAGGCGCTCCACTTATAATAATACCTCCAAAAACTCCTATAAAGCTCAAGAAGATTGCAATCATAATAATCACAGGTTTTGATATAGAGCTAAACTGGAAAATAAGTAAGAAGAAAATTAACGCAAGACCTCCAAAGAAGGCACTTACTAAGAAGTTCATTTCTTTAGCTTGTTCTTCAATTTGCCCTGTGTAGTTTACCTTAATATCCTTAGGCACACCATCAAAGTTTTTCATCTCTTCTTGAATGGCTGCAACTACCACACCCGCATCTGTAAATCCAGCAGCAAGGTTAGAATATACCGTTACCACACGTTTTGAATCTCTGTGCTTGATTGCGCTAAAAGATGATGTATTTTTTGTAGTAGTAACAGCACTCACTGGCACTTCTTTTACTTGCCCAGTTGCTGGGTCTCTAAACGTGATATTCTGATTAAATAAAGCAGATTTATCATAACGCTGCTCTTCATTAAAGCGCACGTAGATGTCATAATCTTCTCCGTCTTTCTTATATACTCCAGCTTTATCCCCAAAGATAGAACGACGCAGCTGCATACCCACTTGACCGGTTGCCACACCTAGCTCTCCAGCCTTCTGGCGATCTACGATGACCTCTGTACCTGGTTTACCTCTATTTACATTAATCTTAAGCTCATCTACACCTGGCACGTTACGGCTGTTTATGTAGTTACGCATTTGCTCTGCTGCGATGATGAGTTCTTGGTAATCTTTACCTTCTAGCTCGATGTTAATAGGATACCCTTGCGGTGGTCCTGCAGCATCTTTTTCTACTGTAATCACCACTCCTGGATACACACCTCTCACGGCGTCTTGCACTTTAAAGCGTAGCTCTTCACTATCTGCCTCGTTACGGTACTTGTACTCACGCATCGTTGCCGTAATTTTTGCTTTATGCGGCATCTCGGCAGCACTACCGCCATCTGTTTGAGGATTACCTGCACCTTCACCTACTTGTGATACAGAAGTTTCTACAAGAGCATTGTAATCTTCACCCTCGAGATATGCCTCGTCATTAAATACTTTAAAGACGCGCTGCTCTATCTCTTTAGTAATGGCATTTGTTTTCTCGATGGCTGTTCCTTCTGGATACTCGATATACACCGTAATCTGGTTAGGCTTATTATCTGGGAAGAACTCAACAGCTGTGCGTCCTGCCATCATAGAACCAACAAAACCACCCATCGTTAATAACAATAGCAGAAATATAGCAATAACAAATGCTAAAGGTCTGTAGCCTCTAATAGACCACCCTAAGAAATTCTTGTAGACCCTCTCAAGCCACGTAAGGAAACGCTGCTGAAAAACATCTGCAGCACCTTTAAGTAGGTATTTGTAGATCCACATAAAGATAATAGTCGCTAGCACTAGACTCCCTAGACCGCGTATGCTTCCACCTAAAAATAATATCATTAACCCAATAGGCAACATTATGAGTGATGTGCGTATTAGAAATTTTCGCGAAAGCGCCTTCTCCTCTGTATTCATAAACTGTGATACGAGCATCGAGTTTATAAATATTGCCACAAATAATGACGAACCTAGTACCACAGATAATGTGATAGGGAAGTAAATCATAAACTGTCCCATAATACCTGGCCATAATCCTAACGGTACAAAGGCTGCTACGGTTGTAAGTGTAGAAATGATAATAGGGAAAGCAATCTCTCCGATACCTTTTTTGGCCGCTTCTATACGTCCCATACCTTCTTCATCCATAAGGCGGTATACGTTTTCTACCACCACAATCCCGTTATCTACAAGCATACCTAGTCCCATAATGAGGGCAAAAAGTATCATTGTATTCATCGTATAACCCATTAAATTAAGGATCATAAAACTCATAAACATAGACATAGGAATCGCAAAACCTACAAAGAGTGCATTTTTAAATCCTAAGAAAAACATAAGTACACCTACTACAAGTATAATCCCGAAGATGATATTGTTTACTAGGTCGTTTACTTGGTTTTCTGTTTTGGCACTCTGGTCATTTGCCGTACGTACGACTACATCTGGAGGAAAGACCTCTGCCGTGGCGTTTTCGATAATCTCGTTGATTTGCTCAACGGCTTCAATCATATTTTCGCCAGAACGTTTCTTTACATCTAGCATTACCACTGTCTCGCTTATCTCCTCATCATCTACGGTGTCTCCATCATAAAGCGTAAGGTCACGTGCATAAGTAGTTTTATCTTCTTCTGTAAATGATACAGTGGCGATATCCTTTAGGTATATCGCTCCATTTTCTGATTTGATCACAAAGTCTTCAAGCTCTTCTGGGCTTTGAATCTCTCCTATAACACGTATGTTACGACGCTGCCCACTGCTTATAAGGTTACCTGCAGAGAGGGTCATATTCTCGTTACCTATAGAAGCAAGTATGTCGTTAAAACTTACTTGAGCAGCAATCATTTTATACACATCTACCGCTACTTCTACCTCGCGTTCTTGAGCACCACGTATGGTTGCCTCCTTGATTTCTTTAAGACTCTCTATCTCGTCTTGCAGGTATTCTGCATACTCCTTGAGTTTAATAGTAGGGTAGTTACCAGATACGTTTACATTAAGAATAGGTGTCTCTTCTGAGATACTTAGGTCAAAAACATTAGGCTCTACCTTAGCGTTGTTAAACGTAGGCCAGTCCTCATTTGCAGTTTCTGAGTCTACCTCATCCTTAACACGTTGCTTTGCAACTTGCACGTCTACACCTTCTTTAAACTCTACTGTGATGATTGCATAATCTTCTTGTGAGGTAGATAATACTTCTACCACGTCAGAAAGATTCTGCAGTTTATCTTCTAGAGGGTCTACTATGAGACGTTCTATATCTTCGGCAGTGTTACCTGGGTAAGGTGCAGAGATATAAATTTTTGTCTCATTAATTTCTGGAAAGTTCTCACGAGCCATTCCTAGGTAGGCTCCCATCCCTAAGGCAAGAAACAGCGCCATAAGAACGTAAATAATCGTAGGATTATCTATCGCCCAACTTGAAATCGCAAACTCCTTGTTTACATTTTTCTTTTTCTTATCTGTCATCGCTTAGTATGTTAAGATTTTTACTGGCTGGTTATCTTTTACAGATCTCGCACCTTCTACAATGATTTTATCTCCCACTTCTAGACCAGATAGTACTTCTATGTTAGATCCTTGTGATTTACCTGTAGTGATGATTTTTTGCTGTGCTACCATTTCGTCCGCTTTCGCGAAAGCGGTATACACAAATTGCTCACCAGCTGCATTTTCATTAATCACATTGAGAGGGATTAAAATTGCACTTTCTGCCGTGTAATCGTTGATAGAAAGTCTCGCTGTAAGATTAGGTTTTACCTTTCCATCCTTATTAGGAACGTCTACTTCTATCGCAAAACTTCTGTTTGATGGCTTGATATAATTACCCGTCTGGCGCACGGTAGTCTCTACCGACTCTCCTAGTACTGGAAACTCTACTTTTACCTTTTTACCAGCAGTTACTGTAGGTAGGTAGCTTTCTGGAATCTCTGCCGCCACATACATATTATCCAGATTTACGATTCTGAATAATGCCATACCTGGAGCAACCACTGTACCTTGGTCTGTAATCACCTCATCTATTACTCCAGAAAAAGGAGCTGTAACCGTTGTTTTACCCAGCTGACTTCTAATCTGGCTCACCATATTTTGTGATGACTCATATTGTGTTTTTGCTTGCAGGTATTGTATTTCTGACCCTATTTTTTGATCCCAAAGACGTTGCTGGCGCTCAAAAGTAGTTTTTGCAAGTGCTAGTTGAGATTCCATCTGGGCTACTTGACTGCTTAGGCCACCGTCATCTATACGAGCCAGTGTTTGCCCTTTTTGCACGCGCTGTCCTTCTTTTACAACCACACGAGATAAGGTACCTTGATACTCTGGGTAGATAAGTACATTTTGCTTAGTCTCTACATTACCTTGCACCTCTATAAAGTGATTAAACAAGGTGTCTTTTACCGTCATTGTGGTAATAAGAACCTCTTTTTTCTCTCTAGGATTCTTTTTTTCTAGCACCTTTTCTATTTGTGCTAGTTGATCATTTGTCGCTGCGACATCTGCCTTAAGTGCTTCTTGTTTTGCCTGTAACTCCTCTACAGATCCAGACTCTAGAAGGGCTTCTACAGATTTCTCGTTACTGTCTCCACCGCAAGAGGCTAGCGCGATACTTAAGATGGCAAGTGTGATATATTTTTTCATCATTGTTCTATTACTGATTGGTACTATTTGGATTTTCTTTTTAAAAACTAGTTGTTTGTATAGTTAGGCACATTAAGAATAGTCTCTAGCTCTGCTTTTGTGGTTACAATTTGTAGCATTGCCTGTATTAATTCTTGCTGTACTTGGTATAGCTGCGTTTGTGCTTGTCTTAAATCAAAACTCGTACTAAGCCCTTCTCTAAACTTTACTTGGTTTTTATTTTCAATGCGCTCTGCAAGTTTGATGTTTTCTAGCGCAGTGTTGTAGTTATCTATCGCAAGCTCGTGATCACTTTTTGCAGAGGCATAAGCAAGTTTTATCTGTTGCTCTGTCTCCTCTCTTTGTGTTGCTGCTTGATCTAGCGCAATCTCTGCCTGCGCTGTTCTTGCATTACGCATACCAGAACTAAAAATAGGGATGTTAAGCTGGAACCCAGTAATAGACTGTGCAAACCACTTCTCATCACTATCAAAAAAGTTAAACTCGTTACGTCCTGCAAAGGTTCCTACGTTTATAAATGCTCCTAGTGTAGGTAAGGCCTTGCTCTTTTCTAGCTTAAGCTCTAGTGCTCTTTGCTCATTAAGATTATTTACAATCTTATAGTCTACATTTTGCTCAATGTTAAGCGTATCATTAAGTAATCCTAGTGCTGGAACAGCAAGTGACTCTAGACTATCTTTAAGAACTGTCTCCTCATCTACGCCTACACCTATTGCGAGATTAAACATTTGCTTTGCAATCACCACCATACGCTTTGCATTTGCACGCTGATTTTGAAGCGATAAATATGTGATTTGTAACTGCTCTACATCTTCCTCTTCTGCAAAACCGTTTTCAAAAATGAGTTTTGTTTCCTTGAGGTTATCTTCTAGGTTTGCAATGTTTCTATCTAAAATTGCTACACTTTCTTGTGCAAGTAGCACACCGCCGTATGCGTTTATGACTCCTTTGCGTACTTCGAGTTGTGTTTTTTCATTTGCATTTTTAGAATAGTCTAGAAAGGTCTTTGCTGCTTGTAGCCCTACAAGGTATGACCCATCAAAAATAAGCTGACTCAACGTAGCAGTGGCAGTAGCATTTTGCTGTGTTCCAAAAACTACGGGTATAAAAGTACCTGGCTCTCCTCCAGTAAACTCGGCTGGTATAAGCTGTGTAGGCTGCTTGATTTGATAATTATAATCTAGACTTGCGCTTACTTGTGGCAACCCACTCGCTGTGGTCTCCCACTTTTGCTTTATTGCCTTTGCGATATCACGACGGCTATTTATGGCTGTGTAGTTGCTATCTAGAGCAAAAGTCACAGCCTCTTCTACAGTAAAACTTCTAGTCTGTGCGGTCACACCTACACTAGCAAGAAGCATTAGCGCTATATATAATCTCTGTATCATTAGTTATGGTTAGATTTAATAAGTTTATTTAAAATTTTTCTACCCTTAGGGGTTACAATACCGCGTATGTGATACTCTAGATACATATCGTGTAAGTCTCCTACGGGAAAAGCAGATCTAGGGAAAATCGTCTCATCTTTAATACCTGTCATACCGGTGAAGTAAATGTTTACCACAAACGGCACACTTATTTCACTAATAAAAAGTCCTTGCTCTATACCTCTAAGTACATTTGTAGTCACACAGCTTTGCATATAGTCGTACTGACTCTTGCGTAATTCTTGATGTATTTTTGGATAGTATTTTTGGAGTTGATACATAGAAGAGGTGCGCTCACCATTTATATGCTCAAGAACATATTTTTTAATATCATAAAGCTCTTCTATAGGATTCATCTCACGCGCGCATATCCCATCTATTCCTCCACACACAGAAGTAAATATGTGTAAAGCACAGGCAGAGACAATAGCCTCCTTATTTTCATAATAGCTGTACACCGTCTTTTTAGACATTCCCATCTCACGGGCAATATCATCCATAGTAATGCTCTTAAATCCTTGATTTAAAAACAGTTCGGTGGCAGTTTTTAATAGTTGTTCTTTCATAGTCAAGGCACAAAGATACGTAGGAAACTTTTTTAGTTTTTAAAGTTTCCGTTAACTTTAGTTAAAATTTAACAACTGTAAGTTTTTACTGTACGCTTTCGCGAAAGCGTAATAGGGCATAATCTCCTTTTATCACTTATTTTTACAAAAAATTGCCATTTATGCACAGCATACCAGAATACACATCTATATTTTTAGAATACCTCAACAAGCACGCGCTAGAGAAGGAACCTAAAAATCTTTATGAGCCTATTAATTACATCTTACAACTAGGTGGTAAAAGATTGCGTCCAGTACTTACACTTATGGCGTGTGAGCTTTTTGAAAAAGACTATAAGGATGCACTAGATGCAGCGCTGGCAGTAGAGATTTTTCATAACTTCTCTCTAGTGCACGATGATATTATGGATGATGCACCCTTGAGACGCGGGGAAGAAACGGTGCACGAGAAGTGGGATATTAATACGGGTATTCTTTCTGGTGATGCAATGCTCATACGTGCCTACCAGCTTTTTGAAAATTATGAGGGAGCCACCTTTAAGGAGCTGGCAAAACTGTTTTCAAAAACAGCAATAGAGGTTTGTGAGGGGCAACAGTATGATGTAGATTTTGAGACGCGTGACGATGTGACCATCCCAGAATATATGAAGATGATTGAGTATAAAACCGCGGTTCTCGTAGGTGCTGCACTTAAAATGGGAGCTATTGTAGCTGGCGCATCAAAGAGTTGTCAAGAAGGTATTTATAACTACGGCCGTGATCTAGGACTGGCTTTTCAACTACAAGATGATTATCTAGATGCCTTTGGCGATCCAGAGAGTTTTGGAAAGCAAGTAGGAGGTGATATTATAGAAAACAAAAAAACATTTTTATACCTCACTGCCCTAGCAAATTCTAACAAGGATGATGCACAACAGCTAGAGCACTTTTTCTCTATCTCACCGGCAGATCCTACAGATAAAATAGAGACGGTAAAGCAACAATTTTTAGACTCAGGTGCCGCAAAAGCAACCGAAGAAGAAATATCTAAGTATACTCAAAAGGCGTTTACCGCACTTGATAATGTAGATATATCAGAAGATAAAAAGGAAACACTCAGGCTTTTTGGGCAAGGGCTTATGAAGCGCACATACTAGCGAGCATACCCCATTTACAAGCAGTCCTTACGTAAACTTTTAACTAAGAGTTTATTATGGCACTCCATTTGCTTAAATTTACGAGAACTAATCAATGTTACTCGTGAAGTATTTTCTATTTATTTTATTAGCCTCAGTAAGCCTATCTAGCTGTGCTCAAACTACCTGGCATAGTGAGCAACTTGCCATAGACGACTCGTTACAGATTGCCGTCATACAAATACCAGAAAATAGAAAGCTATCACAAACAGAGGTTTTCTCACTGGGTAATGATTCATACGCACTTACCCTACATAGTACAGACTCTATATACAGCGCAACTCACACCCTCGAGTTTAATAACAACACCTATAAAGCTTACATAACATCCCTACCGCTTATTACTATAAACGCTCCGCAAGAAATTGTAAATGAGCCTAAACGTATGAGTCGCATTGGGTATGCAGATGAGGAAATCGCATTTACAAGTTATGCCGGTATTGAGCTACGAGGTAGCAGTTCGCTTGTTTTTAAGAAGAAAACCTATGACCTCAACTTTTACAAAGACAGTCTAGGTTTTGAAAATCAAGACTACAAGCTGGCTGGAATGCGCTCTGATGATGACTGGATTCTGGATGGACTTTATAACGAGCCCTTACGTATGCGCTCTTTTATCTCACTTAATCTCTGGAATGATATCTACACACCACATTATCTAGATAAAGAACCTAAGGCAAAGGCTGGTGCGACCGCCGCTTATAGTGAGGTGTTTATAAATGGTCGCTACAAAGGTCTTTTCTTGCTACAGGAGCAGGTAGATCGGAAGCTAGTTAAGATAAAGAAAAACAAGGGTGATACCGTACGCGGTGAGATCTTTCAAGGGGCACGCTACCTGGGTGCCAGCTCCTTTGACTCTATACCTCCTGCAAAGAATTTTTTAGCCAGTTGGGGTGGTTATGATATAAAATACCCATCGCCTACTAATGCGCCTTGGGACAATGTATATCCTTTTACAGACTTTGTGGTTAATAGTGATGATGACGCTTTCGCGAAAGCGATCTCAAAACAATTTGTAATTGATAATGCTATAGATTACTTCTTATATATAAATGCCCTACGAGCACCAGATAATCTAGGAAAAAATCTCTACCTGATACGTTATGATGCAGGAGCGCCCTACTTTTATGCTCCTTGGGATCTGGACGGAACACTAGGCACCATTTACAGCGGAAAGCGTATTAATACCACAAACGACTTTTTAAGCAACGGACTATTAAGAAGGCTTATCGCCACAGATGCAGATGATTTTATTGCACGTTTTCAAGCGCGATGGCTCAACTTACGACAAGGAGTTTTAAGCGAAGAGCAGTTGCTCAAAAAACAAATGGATACCTATAAGCTACTAAAAGAAAAGAAGGTTTACGAGAGAGAAGCGCTCGTATGGGACACTTTTATTTATGAGGAAGAAGGCATTACATATATGCAAGAATGGACAAAAAAGCGCCTTGCCTTTTTGGACAAATACATTAGTGATTTAAAATAATAAGCGACTGTAAAACTAAGCAGTAAAAGAGTTAATCACCTTCAAAAAGTCTTCGCGGTTTTTTACAAAATCAAGATCTGAGATGTCTACAATCTTTACATTAAGATTATGCTGTCCCTTTATAAAATCTAAATACCCTTGATTGATTTTCTCTAGATACTCTGGAGCGATACTTTTCTCATAGCTACGGCCACGCTTCTTTATATTTTTAAGCAAACGCTCCGTGTTTTGATATAAGTACACATACAAGTCTGGTTGTGGCATATCTTTATACATCATCTCGTGGAGACGCTTGTACAGCCCATACTCCTCTTCTTGTAATGTCACTTGTGCAAAGATGAGCGATTTATATCGATCATAATCTGCGCACATAAAGTCTTTAAACAAATCAAACTGACCAATATCATCAAGCAATTGCTGATAGCGATCTGCCAGAAAAGACATTTCTAGAGGGAAGGCAAACCTATCTGGGTCTTTGTAAAATTTAGGTAAAAATGCATTGTCTTTAAATCGCTCTAAAATGAGCTTTGCATTAAACTCCTCAGAAATCATTGTAGCGAGACTTGTTTTACCAGCGCCTATATTACCTTCTATCGCTATATAATTGTAACCACCTAGATCTATACTGTCTTGTGGCTTCTTGAGCCACTTTGCTTGCTTTGTTAATGTGCTATCATCTTCACAGGCTTCTAGCAGCTCTGTAAAAGACTTATTAAAAACAGGAGCTACATCTTCTGCATTTATATCTACGAGCGGCTGCAATACAAAACGACGCTTAAGCATATGCGCGTGTGGTATGGTTAATCGCTCTGTTTGCTTGACAACATCGTCATATAGCAATATGTCTATATCGATATATCGTGATTGATATCCTTTTCCCTCTATTTTATCTCTGCCTAGTAACTTTTCTATAGCTTGCGTTGCATCTAGGAGCTTACTTGCAGATAATGATGTTTCCATCTTTACAGCACAGTTATGAAAATCTGCTCCATCAAAACCCCAAGCTGGGCTTTGATACACTGGTGAGATTTTGCGCACACGACCTACACGCTCAAAAAGCAATTGAATTGCATTATTGAGTGCCTCGTACGTATTACCTTGATTACTGCCTAATGATAAGTATATAGTATGCAATGAGATAGCTGTTCTAAGTTGGGCTTAAGATTTCACAACAAATTAAGGAAATCAAAATCACAATGCCCTAATTTTGAAATTGAAGTTATTAAGAAAATGAATCAAAACTCTAGTCACTTAAATTCAAAGGACTTACAACTAGCCTATCGTATCTATTTTATACTAGGTGCTCTTTTTATATGTGCCCTGGTGGTATCTAACCTTATATTTCAAAAATTCTTTAGTTGGGACTTTTTTGGCATTTATACTTTTGAGATTTCTGTAGGGATACTTCCCTACCCTATCACCTTTCTTATTACAGATATTGTAAGCGAGATTTACGGCAGAAAAAAAGCAAACCAGATGGTCACTGCTGGCATTTTTGCCTCTCTATTTTCACTACTCATCGTTTATGTGGCAAAAGTAGTTCCTGCTACTAGCTGGTCACCTGTAAGTGATAGTCTCTTTACCACCGTATTTGGTGCTACAGCGCTGGCAGTTTTTGCAAGTATGATGGCATACTTACTTGCACAATATGTAGATATACACATTTATCATTTTTGGAAACGAGTAACTAAGGGCAAACACCTCTGGCTCAGAAATAATTTCTCCACCTTTTTATCACAATTTATAGATACGGCAAGCGTGCTTTTACTCTTGTGCGCTTTTGGACTAATAGAGTGGAATTTATTTGGCGGACTATTATTAGGTGGATTCTTATTTAAAATTCTCGTAGCGGCATTCGACACACCGTTCCTTTATCTAGGTGTATGGTTATTTAAGAAACGTTTTAACCTTGAAGAAGGAGAAGAAATTAAGCTCCCTGTTTAAACAAGTATATTCACACTAAGGCAGATAGTAAAAGACAACATTAGAAAACAACAAATGAAAAAGATATTTAAAATTATAGGCATAGTAGTTCTTGTACTTGTTATCGTGCTGGCTGCTTCTCCATTTTTGTTTAGAGGAAAACTAGAAGACCTCCTCAAGCAAACCATAAACAATAACCTCAACGCTCAAGTAGAATGGTCTTCTCTGGATTTAAGCCTCTTTAGAAGTTTTCCTGATGCTACGGTTATAGTAAATGATTTTACGGTAGTAAACAACGCTCCATTTGCAGGTGACACACTTGCTAGTGGTAAAGAAATACGCATTGAGATGGGCGTTACCCAGCTCTTTAAAAACACCGCAGATGAGCCTATTGCTATAGGTGCACTATCACTTCTAGAAGCAAACGTACACGTACAAGTAGACTCCTTAGGTAATGCAAATTATGATATTGTAAAAGAGACACCGACTACAGAGACTACTACTGAGGAGAGCTCAGAACCTTTTGTTTTTAACTTACAAGAGTACAGCCTCATAGACTCAAAAATAATTTATGACGATCGCTCTACACAAACCCACTTAGAACTTACAGAGGTAAACCACACGGGTTCTGGAGATTTTTCGGCTATTGAGAGTGAGCTAGATACGAAGACCCACGCTGTAGTATCTTTTGATTATGGCGGCACACATTACTTAGACGGGCACGACCTCGACCTCGAGGCTGTAATCCAAATGGAGCTAGAAAAACAGAAGTATACTTTTAAGGAAAACTTAGCCAAAATAAACGAACTCCCACTAGAGTTTAATGGTTTTATAGAGCTTCTTGAAGATGGCAATCTTATGGACTTATCATTTAAAACACCTTCATCAGATTTTAAGAACTTTCTAGCCCTAATCCCTAAGGAATATAGAGCAAATCTCGATGGGGTGGAGACGAGTGGCGACTTTCGCGTAAGCGGAATTATAAAAGGTAAAACAACGGAGACTAACATCCCAAATCTTGATATTGAGATTGTGTCTAATAATGCTTCTTTTAAGTATCCTGATCTCCCTAAAAGAATGAACAACATCAATATAGATGTAAAGATTAAAAATGATACTGGCATTACAGAACTTACTTATATCGAGATAAACGACTTACGCTTTAAGATTGACCAAGACACCTTTACAGCAAAGGGAACACTTAAAAACTTGATGGGGAATATGCTTGTTAATCTTGACCTAGATGGTGCGCTAGACTTAGGTAACATTGACAAGGTGTATCCTCTTAATCTAGACCAGCCGCTGCAAGGTAGACTGGTTGCAGATGTGGTGACGAGTTTTGATATGAACGCTGTCGAGAAGCAACAGTATCAAAAAATAAAAAGCTCTGGTAATGCTACACTTAGTGACTTCACTTATAGCACTCCAGAACTGCCTAATCCCATTGCTATACAAAATGCAGATGTGAGTTTTAAAACCGGCAATATTGCACTTAACTCATTTGCAGCAACAAGTGGAACTTCAGATATCAATGCAACGGGATCTATAGAAAACCTCATCCCTTTCGTAATGTCTAAGGAAGATTTAAAAGGGCGTTTTGATGTGACCTCAAAGGTGTTTAATCTAGATGATTTTGCAACCAGCACTGCAACTACAACAGGCACTTCACCAGCCAGTACAGGCGAGAGTGATACCGCCATACAAATTCCAGATTTTCTAGATGCCTCTGTAAACTTTAATGCCGCAAAGGTAATTTATGATGGGCTAGAACTTAGTAACACAAAAGGTAGCGTGACCATTGCAAATGAGCAGGCATCATTAAGCAACCTTAACTCTGGCATCTTTGGCGGTGCGGCAGGACTCTCTGGATCTGTCACTACACGTGATGGCGCTCCTACTTTTAATATGACTGTAGACTTGAGCAGTATAGACATAGACCGCTCATTTAAGGAGCTCGAGATGCTGCAAGGACTTGCTCCTATTGCAAAGGCACTACAAGGCGCGCTCAATACCAAGATACAATTGCAGGGACAGCTGGATGACAACTTCAGCCCTATCCTTAGTACCATTTCTGGAAATGCCTTTGCAGAGATTTTGACCGCAGATGTTGATGCAGATAAAATGCCGCTTCTTAATCTCCTATCACAAAAACTTGATTTTATAAACCTTGACGACCTTAAACTAGACAAGCTCAAAACCAGCCTTACGTTTAATGATGGTCAGGTGGCTGTAAAGCCTTTTGATTTTAACGTAAAAGGAATTAATGTGCAGGTAAGCGGTGGACATAGCTTTACAAATGAGATGAACTACACGCTCAACCTTGATCTCCCTGCAAAATATCTAGGCGGAGACGTGAGCGGCTTACTCTCAAAACTTACAGATGCCGAAAAAGAAAGTATCCATATAGACGTTCCTGTTTCCCTTTCGGGAAATTTTACTGCGCCAAAGGTAGACCTTAACTTAAAAGCAGCTACCACTGCACTTACTAACCAGATTATAGAGATACAGAAGCAACGCGCAAAAGACAAAGTAGAAGACAAACTCACAGATGTGCTAGGAGGTCTATTAGGCGGAAACAAAACAACACCAAACACTACTGAGACAGATAGCACAACTACTGACACACAGACTCCTCAAAACACCACCACGACCCCAAAAGCCGAAGACGCTATTAAAGATGTTGCCACGGGAATATTAGGTGGTCTCTTTGGAAAAAAGAAAACTACAAAAGAAACAGTGAAGGATACGGTTAATTAATGAAGTAGTAACTCAAGTTATGATGTGGCGTATATATATTCCGCTTTCGCGAAAGCGGGATACTACCCCTCGTCATCTACCTTAATCTCGTTGAGCTCTTCGTTTTTGTACTTGGCATAGTCAAAACCACTCTTCCACCAGATTTTCATTTTTTCTTTATTAAAAATGAGCGAATTTGTAGTAAGTACCGTCGGTGTATAATAGAAGTTAATTATCGCCTCTTTTTGATTTGCAGCATATTTACCTATGGTAATATTTTGCTTTTCTATACGGTCCATCATAAAGCCGTGTAGATTGCTCAACAGGGAGAACACGTTAGTAGAAGGGAGATTATTATAATAAGTCACTTCTGTTTCTAATATGATTACATCAATTTCGGTTGCGCCGCGCTCTACAGCTTCTTTAATAGGCACAAGTGCGCCAAAACCTCCATCTGCATACTCGCATCCATTCTTTGAGGCGAGGCTCATAAAAGGGATATAATTACAAGACATCCAGACCCAGTCACAAAAATCTTCGTAAGTCTCTTCTTTACTGGATTTATATTCCGTTTTATGAAGTGAGAGATTAGAAACTGTGACTAGTACTTCTTTACCACTAGCCTGTAGCTGTTCATAATTTTGACGCGTAAAAGTTTTTTCTATAAGCTTGCGTAGCTTTTTACTTTCTCCAAAGGTTTTAGAGCCTTTTAAAAAATTGCGCAGTACGCTCCAGTGATCTATAGCAATAGATTGCTCGCCAAATTTATCTTTCTTTATTACAAAAGGACATACATTAAAAATGGCATTTTGATTTACAGAGGTGTATACCTCCTTTATCTTTTCGATATTTTGAAGCGCAAGATGAGGCACTAAAAGACTTCCTGTAGAGGTGCCTACAAGCATATCATAATCCTTTCCCATTTCTTGCATAAGGTATTGAGCAACACCGCCGCCAAAAGCGCCTTTACTTCCTCCTCCTGAAATGACTAATGCTCGCATACCTCGTTTTAACTAATAGCTAGTCGAAAATAAGGTTTTTAAATTACAAATAGTTTTACGCTTTCGCGAAAGCGTCTAAAAGAACATTATCCCACCATTATCTGTCTCGCCTTTTTTACCTAGCGTATTAAACTTCCAGCTCAAACTAAGCATAAAATACTGTTGCAATACGGTACTCTGTACGTCTTGTATAAAGTTTGCATTTGCCGTACGACGGGCGTTTGTGTTTTGATCAAGCACGTCATACACCTTAAGTGTAGCTGTTGCTCTTTCTTTGGCAAAAGAGTATGCTAGTGTTGAGTTCCAGAACAAAGCACTTTGCTGAAAGTCACTTGCAATATTAGGGTTATAGTTATAGTTTATCTCATTACGCCATTCCCAGTTTTTTGGTACAAAAAGAGCCGTACTCAAGCGCAATGTGTGCGACACAAACTCTTGATCATCAAATGCATCTAGACCAAACTCAGTTTTTGAAAATGAAATGTTATAACTAGGGCGAACCTCAAAGAGGTCTTTCCAAGTAAAGGTCACATTTACTCTTGGGGTGAGTGATCTTGTTTTACTTGCATACTTCACGTCATTATTGAAGTTTACATTACGGCCAAAGTTCCCGTAAATACCTCCACCATATTTTATGGTTCTTAGTGAATCTATCTTGAGCGTTTTATTATAACCACCACCGGCTCCTACGTTATAATTACCATCTACATTTTCATAAGTAGTGGTGCGCACAAGGTTTTCATCTATGGTAGTTTTATTTACCACGGCATCATTTGTAACACTACCATTACCGTTTAAGTACCAGCCACCCCCTTTCTGGAAGTCAAAATTATTAAACCCTCCATAAAAATTATAGACATTAGAAGGTGATAAATCTGGATTACCCACAGTGATATTAAGTGGGTCTGACACATCTACAAAAGGATTGAGCTGTTGCACATCTGGCGGACTATTACTCTTACTCACACTGGCATATAAAGATGCCTTTGGGCTAAAACGATAGTTGATATAAGAGTCTAGTTCTAGCGCTTCAAAATTTTCCTTTACGTTAAGTTCTGGGCGCAGGTTATCTGTATTTTCTAGTGTTCTAAAGACATAACCTGCTCCAAAGTTTATATTAAACTTTTCTGTGTTATAATTAAGCCCCAACTTAGGTGTTGTGCGCATATTGCGTCCCTCAAAGTCTGTGCTTAACGCCTCATTAAGTGTGCTATACTGCTGCGTGTTTTCATCAAAATCAAAAGTGGTTCTTGATCGCTTTCGGCTATCATCACGATGCCCAAAATCTGCATCTAGAAATAACTTTTTTGCAATAAGGGGTATGCGGTATGTAAAGTTAAGATTGTATCCATCCAGCTTAGTCTCACCATCTGTAACCTGGTTGCGCTCTATAAGCTCTGGAGCATCTCCTAGTATGGCAGTATTAGAGACTATAAAATCTTCACTCTCTTGTCTGTTTATTTCGTTCTGAAGACGAGCACGCACGTAGGCTCCTTTGTCACCCCACTTTTTTGTAATACTTAATGTGTTTTCAAAATTCTTCCCTTGATCTTTTATAAAGTTTGCATTATCAGACTGGTTGATAAGATCCCCATTTTCATCAAGAGACTCTTCATCACGAGTATAGCGCGTCTCACTCTTTGCGTAAGAAAACTTAGGGCGTATGTTTATGAGAATAGTAGAATCCTTCTTAATATTTATAGTTGCATTTGCACTATGATTATCAGAGTTTGAATCACTTCTTGAGTTGCTATTTGTAAAAAAACGACGATCTGGCAAGATGTTCTCACGCTCGATACGTGTCTCGTCAAAAGAGTTTGCTGCAGAGTAGAAGTAATCCATACTCGCATCAAAACCTTTTGCATACTCATCTGTATAATTTGTCCCGATGCTGCGACTGTTTGTAATACCCTGGCCACCACCAAAACTGCGCCCGTCTATACCAAAACTTCCATTACCGTTAAAGTAAACACTTCTCCCGCCGCCAAACATCTTGCGTATCTCCCCAAAGCTAAAACCAGCCTCGTTTATATTATTACCTCCAGCAAGTACACTTATGCGCCTGTCATTATCAAAAGCATTTACAATACCCGCATACTCAAAGCGTTCATCTGTACCAGCACCAGCAGCTACACGACCAAAAACGCCCTTGTTCTTCTCTTCAGAGATGGTCAGATTTATGGTTTTATTCTCTTGATCACCATCTTCACCAGCAAAGGCCTCGTCATCTGTTTTTGTATCTACCACTTGTATCTTTTCTACCATCTCCTTAGTAAGGTTACGTGTAGCTACTGTAGGATCATCGCCAAAAAAGGGTTTCCCATTTACAAGTATCTGGTTAACTTCCTTACCATTTACTAAGATTTTACCATCTTCATCTACCTCAACACCTGGCAGCTCCTTGAGAAGGTCCTCAATATTTGCATCTTTTTTTGTTTTGAAAGAGGATACGTTAAACTCTAAAGTATCTTTTTTTACAGTAATGGGGGCTCTACTTTTTACCACAACCTCTCCCAGTGTGTTAGTCGCAAGCCCCACTTCTATAACACCTAAAGAAATATCACCCGCACTAAGGTCTACTTGCTTGCTATAATTTTCATACCCTAAAAAAGATATATTAACTCGAGCATCCTTTTCTTGGGCTCTTCCTTCTAAGGTAAAAGCTCCATTTTGATTTGTGATGGTGTACGTGATGAGCGTACTGTCTTTTACGGTTTCAAGAAAAACGGTAGCAGCCTCAAGTGGCTCTTTTGATTCCTTGTCTGTGAGTGTACCTGTAACTGAGAAGTTTTGCGCTTTCGCGAAAGCTGAAACTAATAGAAGTCCAACTAAGATTACTAAATGACGTAATTGCATTGTACTGATTAATTGATGAGTACGTAAATAACCAACCTTTTAGTGAGAAGTTTTAGCAGGATATTGTTTTTAATATAATTTTAACAATTTGAGATACTCCTTAAAAAAAGGTCTTGAGTGATTCTTTCTATACACGCTTTCGCGAAAGCGTAAAAAACACACAACTGAAACTAAATCAAGTATCTAAAACAAAAAAAGCGACCTATAGAGGTCGCTTTTCTTATATATAAAAGTGGTTTTACTTCTTTCTAAAGTAAATAGAAATAGGCACTCCAGAGAAGTCGTAAGCTGCTCGAAGTTTATTTTCTAAAAATCTTCTGTAACCTTCTTTAAGGTATTGCGGCAAGTTACAGAACAACGCAAACTGTGGTTGCGGTGTAGGTAGCTGCATACAGTACTTGATTTTTACATATTTACCCTTAATAGCCGGTGGAGGGAATGCCTCTACTAGCGGTAAGAAAAACTCATTAAGCTCACTGGTCTTGATACGTTTTGTTTTACTCTCGTAAACTTTTACGGCAGTCTCAATAGCTTTAAAAATACGCTGTTTCTCAAGCACAGAGATAAATACAATAGGTACATCTGTAAATGGCTCTATTTGCTGTCTTATGTGCTTTTCAAATTCTTTCATTGTGTTAGTCTTCTTTTCTACAAGGTCCCACTTGTTTACTAAGATTACTATTCCTTTTCTGTTGCGTTCTGCAAGCCAGAATATATTTTGCACCTGGCCGTCAAAGCCTCTTGTTGCATCTACTACAAGTAGTACAACATCTGCGTGCTCAATAGCACGTACAGACCTCATCACAGAGTAAAACTCAAGATCTTCTTTTACCTTAGCCTTACGACGTATACCTGCCGTGTCTACAAGGTTAAATTCAAAACCGTAGCGATTATACTTTGTATCCATCGCATCACGAGTGGTTCCTGCAATATCTGTTACGATATAACGCTCCTCACCTATTAATGCATTTATAAAAGAAGATTTACCTGCATTAGGACGACCTACTACCGCAAAGCGTGGTAGCTCATCTTCTTCGCTTTCTTCTTCTTTTTCTGGTAATGCCTTAACTACAGCATCCAGAAGATCTCCTGTACCACTACCATTTGTAGCAGCAATGGTATAAAAATCACCAAGACCAAGATTATAAAACTCTACAGCATCTGCTGCACGCTTATTATTATCTACTTTATTTACAGCAAGAAAAATAGGCTTCTTAGATCTACGTAGTAAGTTTGCGACCTCTTCATCCATCCCAGTGATACCGTGCTCTACATCTACCATAAAGATGATAGCATCTGCCTCATCTATGGCAAGCTCTACTTGCTTGTCTATCTCTGCTTCAAAAATGTCGTCACTTCCCACAACATATCCACCAGTATCTATAACTGTAAACTCGCGTCCATTCCAATCTGTTTTTCCGTAGTGGCGATCTCTGGTCACACCACTCACGGCATCAACAATTGCCTCACGACGTTGCACTAACCGATTAAAAAAAGTGGATTTCCCTACATTAGGGCGCCCCACAATAGCTACTATGGTACTCATTGTAAAATTTTTAGGTCTGCAAAGATAGGCTTTTAAAAAGGACAAAGAGATGGTAAACAACGTAAATACATCGTCACATAATGGACTAAGGATTACTTAAAATGCTAATGATATGATAAACTTAATGAGAACTAGGTGTCTATAATTTAATTTTGCATCCTTATAACACACTTTAATTGATTTTACTCTTATTACTCCTTGGTTTTGGGATTGCCCTAGTCGCTACAATTATCCCTAGCGCGACTAATTTACTTGTACTCAAAAAAGCTACAGGCGGCAGCATATTTAAAGCGATGTTTGTTGCATACGGAGCTGCACTGGGTGAAACTATTGTAGCAGGGTTTGCTATAAGTTTTGGTTTTTTAGTAAAAAAGCTCTACCAAGATTATTTATGGATACAGATTGCTTTTGTAGTATTAATGCTCTTAGCTGGTATCTTACTTATTCTAAAAAAATCCAGCTCACAAACCTCAGAAGATGAAGCGCATCAAAACTTTGGCACTGGTTTCTTACTTGGCTTTTTAAACATCCCTATGTTTATTTTTTGGGTAGCCGTGCTGTCTTCTATTTCGAGCTATGTATTTATAGGCAAAAACTCCCCATGGAGTGTTATACTCTCTTTTCTTTCGGGAGTTCTAATAGGAAAAGTTGTGATGCTTTATGCATATGCAAGACTGAGTGATTTTTTTTCAAAGAAGTTTTCTAATCTTGAAAATAAGATGAATATAGTGATAGGTATTGTACTTATAAGTGCTGCTGTCTTTCAATCCATAAAGCTTATTACTGCATAAATAAGCGCATATAGCGTAAGTTTTTTAGTATGACAACTACTAATGCTTTATGATTATTCTTGCTTTCATCATAGGCTTTACAGCTACAGTTATGGGTGCACTGCCACCAGGAGCATCAAACCTTGCAGTGATTAAGGCACGAGTAAAAGGTTCTTATCAAGATGCTGTAAAGTTGAGCTATGGCGCAGGCCTAGGTGAGTCACTACTTGCACTTACTGCTTTAAGCTTTGGGATGGTTGTACAAGAGTTTATCTCTATGAACTACTGGGTACAATATCTCGTTGCATTTTTACTTGCCCTTGTAGGCGTCTATTTTATAGTAAAGAAGCATTCTCAAAAAAATCCAAAACCAAGAAAACAATCTCAATACTTTGTAGGCTTTATTTTGAGCTTTATAAATCCTCCCGTTTTAATCTATTGGGTAGTTGTGTTTTCACTACTACGTAAATGGATGCTCAACACCGGGTCCAATCCTTATCTATGGACCATTTTATTGCTTGCAGGCGTGTTCTTAGGTAAAATAGCCACACTCTTGATGTATAGCAAGTTTGGTTCTCATATTAAACAAAGGTCTACCTCTAGCCCTAATTCTCTTAATCGTTACATAGGGATCACACTTATTGTACTCTCGGTGATACAGCTCGTAAAACTAGTAGTTAGTTAAGAATCTCTAGTCGCACTACATAACCCTCCCAGCTACGCACGTTAAAAACAGTGTCGTCTTCAAAAATGAGGTATTGCCCCTTTATGCCTTTAAGAGTTCCCTCGTATGCAGGTGTTTTATCTAAGTTAAGTGTCTTAAGTTTTTCTGGGTAACGCTCTACTGGAAAGTGCACGTGCGTCTCCTCGTTAGTAGGGATAAAATATTGCTTTGCTTCTTCTGGTATATATTGTTTTAATGCTTCTCGATGCTCTTTAAGATCTACATCTTCTATGTCATTTTTAAGCATTTTACGCCAGTTTGTTTTGTCAGAAATGTGTTCCTTTAATGCAAGTTCTGTAATACCTGCAAGGTAGCGGTTAGGTACTTCTACAATTTCTATAGCCTCGTGTGCACCTTGATCAATCCATCTTGTAGGCACTTGGGTTTTACGAGTCACGCCTACTTTTACATTGCTAGAATTTGCTAGATAAACTATGTGCGGTTGCAGTTGCACGCTTTGCTCATAAGCGAGATCGCGATCTTCTTCTCCTAGATGCGCTTTAGACAGTTCTGGCTTCATTATCCACTCTGCAGCTTGAGGTACTTTATAAAAGTCATCATAGCAATATCCTTGTCTAAAAATCTTTTTATTCTCCCCACAGGCAAGGCACTCATATTTTACAAACTCGATATGCAGTCTCTTATTGAGCAACTGATTCACCTGTATAAAATCACCTTCCATCACGAGGTAATAATTTATAGGATCTGTATGCTCCGTTTGCATTTTCTTGAGGACACCTTGGTATTGCATTTATAAGAATTTTGATTACTGCATTGTATAAAAAAGGTTAAATTAGCTTTCGCGAAAGCAAAAAAACAACCCATCACACACGTGTAAATATACCAACTTTATGCCGATCCCTTTAGTGCATTCTATTGCTTCTTGGTTCTTAAAAAAGCGCATTCACCAGATGGAGCTTTTTATGAAATACCCAGCCGAAGTGCAGGAAGAATTGCGCGCAAAACTTATCGATAAAGCAAAGGATACCGAGATAGGTAAAAAGTATGATTTTAGATCTATACGTAGTTATAATGACTTCGCCCAGACGATCCCCATCACCTCTTATGAGGAGAATCAAGCTTATATAGAAAGAAGTCGCAAAGGAGAGTCTAACATCTTATGGCCTACCCCTATAAAATGGTTTGCACAAAGTAGTGGCACTACAAATGCACGAAGTAAGTATATACCCGTAAGTCCAGAGTCGCTAGAAGATTGTCATTATGCAGCAAGTAAAGATTTACTCTGTATGTATCTCAATAATAATGAAGGTTCTCACTTATTTTCTGGCAAAGGGTTACGCTTAGGTGGTAGTAAGCAATTATACCAGGATAATGGTACTGTATATGGTGACCTTTCTGCCATACTTATAGATAATATGCCTTTCTGGGCAGAATTTAGCAGTACTCCTAATCACGACATTTCATTGTTAAGTGACTGGGAAGTGAAAATGCAAGCTATTGTAGACGAGACCATACAGCAAGATGTAACCAGTCTAGCAGGTGTCCCATCGTGGATGCTTGTACTACTCAATAATGTACTAGTAACTACGGGAAAAGACAGTATACTAGACATCTGGCCTAACTTAGAAGTTTACTTTCACGGAGGGGTGAATTTTGATCCTTACCTTAATCAATATCAAAAAATTATACCATCAGATTCTTTTAAGTATTATGAGATTTATAATGCCTCTGAAGGATTTTTTGCCATACAAGGGCAAAATGACTCAAAAGAGTTGCTTCTTATGCTAGATTACGGGATATTTTATGAGTTTATCCCTATGAACACCTACGGAACGCTTGATCAAAAAATCATCCCTCTAAGTGAGGTAGAAGCTGGCGTAAACTATGCAATTGTTATTACGACAAACGCAGGTTTATGGAGGTATAAAATAGGTGATACGGTGCGTTTTACTTCTACCAGTCCATATAAAATTAAAGTAACTGGTAGGACAAAACATCATATTAATGTCTTTGGCGAAGAGCTTATCATAGAAAATGCAGAACAGGCTCTTAAAAAAGCCACACAAGAGACTGGCTGTGAAATAAAGGATTATACAGCTGCCCCTATATTTATGGATGGTAAAGAAAAAGGTGCTCACGAGTGGGTTATAGAGTTTAAAAATCCTCCAGAAGATATGACGTTATTTAATACCCAACTTGATCTAGCGCTGCAAGAGGTAAATAGCGACTACCAAGCCAAACGTTTTAATAACACTACGCTTAATGCTCCAAAAATACACGCAGCTCGAGAGAACCTCTTTTATGACTGGTTACGAGAGAATAATAAGCTAGGAGGACAACATAAAGTCCCTAGATTATCTAATAAACGTGACTTTATTGAAGCTCTACTACATATCAATTAATTACCAAAACACGTAGGGAGCTACTTGAAAAATTATGCTTTTTTAGTCGCTCATCGGCAAAAAACACCTTCTTATCTAAAAGTCAGGCTTTTACTTTATTCTTAGGGATATCACTCTTAATTTAGAGCAATGCGATTCCCCAGAATCATAATTAAGGAGATGAAAACAACGCTAACTTTTTTTACAGTTACAGCTTTATTGCTTTGCACATTTACAGCACTAGGTCAAGATCAATTAACCTATACTGCACTTGCTGATAATGTAGCAAATTATAGTGCTGAAGAAAAACCCTTCTACGGTGATAATGGTTTTAAGTTTGAAACCTTTAACACTGGTATTAACTCAAAATATTCTGACTACGGCATAGGCTTCTTTAGAGAGAAATTTATTTCATTTTCTGCTCGTAAAATAGGTGGTCTTGCAAAAAAGGATCCCATATCAAATGAACCATATACTAAGTTATATTGCTCAGACATCACCTATGATTATGACTTGAAAAGACCTTTATTATTCTCTTCTATTTTAAATCGCAATGACAATCTAGGTACCCTTGCCTTTTCTCAAGATGGTAACACCCTATATTTTACACAGAGCAAAGAAGATCATACACAAAGCTTTGAACTTTATCGCGCAGAGATGAATCCAGAGCGTGAAGGTGAGTGGATAAATATCACTGCACTATCTGTAAATGGAGACTACTCAGTTGAAAACCCTCATTTAAGCAGAAATGGAGAGTGGCTTTACTTCTCTTCAAATAAACCAGAAGCTATAGGAGGTTTTGACATTTTTAGAATTGCAGTAAAAGACAATGAACTTATAGGAAAAGCAGAAAGGATTGAGGGTAGTGTGAACACTGTTCTTGATGAGAAGTTTCCGCAAACTTCTCTTGATGGCAAGTACCTTTACTTTTCTTCAAAAGGACACGATAGTCAAGGTGGTTATGACATCTTTAGGTCAAGAAAATCTAAGCTTGGTTTTGTTTCTACAAGAAACTTAGGAAGCACCATTAACTCTCCAAAGGATGAAGTTGCCTTTATACAGGCAAATGAGAATATAGGTTATATGACCTCAAACAGAGATGGCGGTAATGGAGGTTATGATATTTATAAAATAGAAGAATCTATACTAGCACTGAGTGTTGCAGGAAAAGTGATAGATGCAGAGACAGAGATTGCGCTAGCAAACGCCACAGTTGCTCTACTTGATGATTATGGCGAGGAAGTAGCAAGTGTACGCTCTAATATAGATGGTAGTTATAACTTTCCTGTAGAAGGGTTTGTAAACTATACGGTTATTGCTTATAAAGATAGATTTGAAACTACTCGAGAGACGTTTAACACAGCCGCTCAAGAGGATAAAATATTTGTCAAAAACCTGATACTTGAGGCAACTCCAGCCCCAATAGTCAAAACAGCAGAAAAAACTATTATTAAAATAGACAATATTCTTTTTGACTTGGATAGCGCAAAAATCAAAGAAATCTCAACTATAACCCTTAATACGGTCGTTGCAGCTCTCAAAGCAAATCCAGAATTGAAAATTGCAATAAATGCACATACAGATGCACAAGGTAGTGCAAGTTATAATAAAAGGCTATCTATGCGAAGAGCAGCCTCTGCGATGGAATATCTGTTAAGTAAAGGAATTTCAAAAGACAGGTTATCATCTCAAGGCTTTGGAGAAGAACAACTACTTATAAATTGCACATCGTGTACTCCTCAAGAAAATGAACTTAACAGACGTATAGAGTTTGTAGTAATTTCTAAAGAGTAACAATTACAATAGCAATCACTACGTGATGTAATGATTGTAAAGCAGCTATCAGTTGGGGGACCGATAGCTGTTTTTTTATGTTTACTTGGTACGCTTAAAACAAAAAAAGAAGCATCCTTGTCAGGATGCTTCTTTTAATACAATCTGTTATACTTTTTACAGCTATGAAGCTGCTTTAAGCTTTTTGAGCGTAGACTTATTAAGTTTACCCTCTGCATAGGTCTTAGTCACATTAAGCGACTTCTCATCTGAGCTAGGTAGATCAAACATTGCATCTGTTAGTATAGCCTCACATAAGCTACGTAGCCCTCTAGCTCCTAGTTTATATTCTATAGCCTTATCAACGAGATAATCTAGCGCATCATCTGTAATGCTAAACTCTATATCATCCATCGCAAAAAGCTTCTTATATTGCTTTATAATCGCATTTTTAGGCTCTGTAAGAATTGCTCTAAGCGTTCCTGCATCAAGCGGGTTCATATGAGTTAATACAGGGAGTCTACCTATAATTTCTGGTATAAGACCAAAATCCTTTAGATCTTTAGGTATAATATACTTGAGCATATTATCCTTCTCCAGAGCCTCATCGCTTTTACTTGCTACAAATCCCATAGCCTGCATATTGAGACGCTTAGAGATATGACGCTCTATACCGTCAAAAGCTCCACCAGCTATAAATAAGATATGCTCAGTATTTACTTCTATAAACTTCTGGTCTGGGTGCTTACGTCCTCCCTTAGGTGGTACGTTTACAACCGTTCCTTCTAGTAATTTTAATAACGCTTGCTGCACACCTTCACCACTTACATCACGAGTAATAGATGGGTTATCACTCTTACGAGCAATTTTATCTATCTCATCTATAAATACAATACCGCGTTGAGCTTTCTCTAGGTTATAGTCTGCTGCTTGTAACAAGCGAGTTAAGATACTCTCTACATCTTCACCTACATAACCAGCCTCTGTAAGAACCGTTGCATCTACTATAGCAAGTGGCACGTTAAGCATACGTGCCACTGTTTTTGCTATAAGCGTCTTACCGGTACCAGTTTGTCCCACCATCACGATGTTACTTTTCTGGATCTCGATATCATCATCTGTAGCTGGTTGTAACAATCTCTTGTAGTGATTATAAACCGCTACAGACATTACTCTTTTTGTAAATTCTTGACCTATCACATACTCATCAAGAAACGACTTTATCTCTTGTGGTTTCTTTAACTTGAGTTCTCCTTCAAGATCATTTGTAGCTACATCCTTAGACTCTTCTATAACAATACCGTGAGCCTGCTCGATACATCTATCACATATGTGTGCATCTAGCCCCGCAATAAGCAGGTTAGTCTCTGGTTTTTTTCTGCCACAAAATGAACATTCTAAATCTTCCTTTGCCATTCTATTTACTATTTTGACTTGAATTACGCTTTCGCGAAAGCGTAAACTTCATTAGTCTCTCTTCAAAATTTCGTCTATCATACCGTACTCAAGTGCCTTATCTGCCTTCATCCAGTAATCACGATCACTATCGTTATATACTTTATCGTAGTCTTGACCTGAGTGCTTTGCTATGATATCGTATAGCTCTTTCTTGAGCGTAAGGATTTCTTTTGCCGTGATTTCAATATCACTTGCTTGACCTTGTGCCCCACCCATAGGCTGGTGTATCATTACACGGCTATGTGGTAATCCACTACGTTTACCTTTTTCTCCTGCACATAATAAAACGGCTCCCATAGAGGCTGCCATACCTGTACAAATAGTTGCAACGTCTGGTTTTATAAACTGCATTGTATCATAGATACCTAGACCCGCATATACACTTCCTCCCGGTGAGTTTATGTAAATCTGGATGTCTTTATTTGCATCTGTACTTTCTAAAAACAGTAGTTGTGCCTGTACAATGTTTGCTACCTGGTCATTTATTCCAGTACCCAAGAAAATGATGCGATCCATCATTAAACGTGAGAACACGTCAAAGATCGCGATATTCATCTGGCGCTCTTCTATAATGTTAGGAGTAAGTCCCTGAGGAAGCATACTCGTTATGATTTTATCGTAATAGTTAGAGCTTACACCCTGATCTTTAATTGCAAATTTTTTAAATTCTTTTCCGTAATCCATATCTATTCTAGCAATATTTTCTTTAATAAAAAAGCGTTTTACCTAGTCTAGTAAAACGCTTTAAAGATACTTATTATCTAGGAGGTATTCTAATTGTATACTTCCTTAACAAATTCGTCAAAGGTTACTTCCTTCTCCTTAAGTTTTACATTTTCTTTAAAGAATGTAAGCATTTTTACATTCATAAGCTGTTCAGAAAGACGCTTTACTTCTTCTTGATTACCAAGTATACGTGCTGCGATATCATCAAGCTCTTTTTCTTCTGGGTTCATTTGCCCGTACTGCATCATTTGTGCTTTGATCATATCTTTAGAATAATCTTTAAGCTCGTCAAATGTTACTTGAAGTTCATTTTCTGTAACGACTTTACCTTCTATAAGTTGCCATCTTAATCCTTTTTCAGAACGCGCAAACTCTTCTTTTGCTTCTTCTTCTGTCATAGGCTTCTCACCTGTAGACTGTATCCATCTAGCTAAGAAGTCTGAAGGTAGGTCAAACTTAGTTTCATCAATAAGACGCTCTGTAACGTCATTCATAAGTTGCTGGTCGCTCTGTTGTGTAAACTGGCGCTCACCATCTTCTTTTATTTTATCTTTAAGCTCTGTCGCAGATTTTACTACGTCCTTTCCAAATAACTTATCAAAAAGCTCTTGATCAAGATCTGCTTGCTCACGCTTGTTTGTTTCTGTTAGTGTAAAAGTAACTTCTGCATTCAGGTCTTTTGCTTCGTCTTCAGAGATTTTTAATGCTGCTTGGTATGTTGCAGGCTCTGAGAAAAGACTTTTAGTCTTAACCGTAATTACATCTCCAGGTTTTGCTCCTACAAATGCATCTACATTTTTCTTCCCTTTAAGTTGCTCTATCTCAAAAGTAGCTTGGTTATCTATACCAGCTTTCTCACTTGCAAATGTTCCAGTTACTTCACTGTCTTTTGCAACCTCTGTTTGAGAGATTAACTTTCCGTATTGTTTTCTAATAGTAGTTACTTGACTATCTACCATTTTATCATCTACCTTAATCTTATAGCTAGTGATTGCTTTTTTAGGCTTAAGGTTTACATCAAACTTAGGCGCCATTCCTAGCTCAAACTCAAAGTTATAATCTTCTGCATCCCAGTTAAAATCTTCTTGATTTTTTGGAAGCGGATTACCTAATACGTCAAGCTTCTCCTCTTGTAAGAACTTACCTAGAGCTTCTTGAAGTATTTTATTTACCTCATCTACACGCACAGCCATCCCGTATTGCTTCTTCACCATTCCCATAGGTACGTGACCTTTTCTAAAACCAGGAATATTTGCTGTTTTACGATAGTTCTTAAGTATAGACTCTACCTTCTCGTTATAGTCATCCTTAACGATTTCTACCTTCACTACTGCGTTAAGGTCGTCTATTTGCTCTTTTGTAATATTCATTATAATGTAATTTTGAGGGCGCAAAAATACGATATTTTTACAACTCCAACAATCTTTTAATAAGTGCTTAACGTCCTCTTACTTATCATCTTTAAGTAGCGAGAATAATATGCTCTGAAAAATACTGAGTAAAATACTAAAGAGGAGTGCTATCCAAACGCCACTTACAGAAAAACCTCCCACAAAATAATCTGCTATTAATATGATAATGGCATTTATGACAAATAAAAACAGTCCGAATGTCACGATTGTAACAGGCAGAGTAAGTATCACAAGTATAGGCCTTACTATAAATTTAAGTAACGCGAGCACTACTGCAACAATGATAGCAGTCACAAAACCATCTACCGTTACACCTGGCAAAAACTTTGAAAGCACGATCACAGCAACCGCTGTAAGCAATATTTTAATAATTGTATTCATAATAGGTTGTTTTTATGGGTTAAATACGCTTTCGCGAAAGCATAAATTTACACATAAAAAAAGCGCCTTTTATAAAAAGGCGCTTTTACTATATAGTATGTAGGTTGTAAAACTTAGTTTACATCGTTACTTATAGCTACTGTTGCATAAGAACCGATATCTACTCCTGGTATTGTAGAACCATACTGATCATTTATTGCATCTATAATAGCATTTGCTGTAAATGCATAACCTCTAGGTGTAGGGTGCACACCATCTAGAGAGAAAGCTCCTCCAGTTACAAATTCTGAGGTAAGCACTCCACCGTTAAAAGAAACACCACCATTTGCAACCACTTGTAATGCAGAACGTGCATCTACAAAGGCAAGATCATTTGCCTGCGCAAGTGCTTGTATAGTGGCATTGTACTGTGTTTGTGCTGCTGTGATAAGTTCTTGCTCTTGTGAGGTAAGTACAAACTGGTCTTGTAAAGGACGTGACACTCCATTTATAGCCTGTAGTGCAGCCTGCTCTGCAGGGATTCCTAAAGAAACTAATAGATTTAAGAAATCTTGATCTGTAGTTCCAAGCACTCCCGCTGTGGTAAGTGGCACTAGATCATCATTTGTAGTCTGGCGTAATTGAGATAATAATCCCGCAGTAATAGGATCTAAGTTAAAAGGAGGTCCTTGTACTATTGCAGAGATATCTGTAAGGTCTTCATCTTGAATTGTTATAAAGTTTGCTCCTTCGGCAAATGTGATTTGACGAGCAGCAGCCTCTTCTGCAGTGATGATTCCAAAAGATGCTAGACCTGGTAACACTTGAGTGTTATATGCTGTAAAAGCAGCATTAAGTGTAGCCGCAGTACCTGCATCTAAAGGAATAGACTGAGATGGTACCGTAGTAAAGAAAGGAATAGATGTTACATCCGGAATATTTACAAGTGCTCCTTGTGCCCCAGAACCTACTAGAAGTCCAACTTCTTGAGAATATACACTAGCAAAAACGTTAGGATCTGTAATGTCATTAGGACCGTATGTAGTAGGATCAAGGTTACCTGTCTGATCTACTCCAGCACCACCTGATGTTGCAAAACCTAAAATATCATTGTTACCTATCCATAGTGAGAAAAATGATGGATTTGCCGCAAGTGCATCTCCCATAACTGTAGCATTAGCCTCTGATGCAAATCTTGCAAAATATGGATTTGCTTGTCCTGTAGGTACTCCAGCTACATTACCATAACCTGGCGCCACAAGGTGAAAACTTTTTGCGCCTGGTACTCCAACATTATTGAATGGTCCTGTTACAACATTTGTAATTTCTGTAGTAGGAGTTCCAGATAATACTGCTGGTCCTGGATTACCATTTGCATCTGTCGCAAGTACAAAGCGGTTATCTGCAATTTGAGTACCTCCTAGTGTTAACCCTCCTAGGTTATCACTTACTAATGGCTGTGTAAACTCACCTCCACCTGCAAGCGCAAACTGTTGCGCCATAATGTTAGGGTATGAATTTTCTTGACCAGTTATATAAAGTGCTCCATCTGCAAAACCTGCAGTAAGCGAGTTACCTACAGCGACATATGAAGAAAAGTTTGCTTCTCCATTTGTGTATACTGTTCCATCCTCAATTTCATTTTCAAATTCTGGCTCACAAGCAACAAGGCCAAGTGCAAGCGCAGGAAGTGCGATATAATTAAAATATTTTTTCATTGCTGTAATTTTATAATTTGTAGCTTAATCCTAAACCTGGTGCAAATGCACTTGATCTATACGTTCCCGCAAATGGAGCTTCAACACCACTTTCTGTATATGCATCATAAGAAGCATCTACCTCTCTAAAGGCTAAGTATAAGAAAGAAGCATCTATAGCGAGCTTCTGTGTTACGTTATAAGAGAATCCTCCTGTAAAACCAAAAGAATCATTACGTGGAGTTTCTGGAGAGAAGAATCCTTCTTGTACTGGAGACTCGTCAAAATAAGCACCACCTCTTAAAGCAAACTTATCGCTTACGGCATACTCTGCTCCTAGGCGTAATGTCCAAGCGTTTTGGTAATTTCTTGGGTTAATAGACTCTAGTGCTACAGATCCATCAGGATTTAAAAAATTAAGATCAAGAGAGTTGTATATATCCCACTCTGCATAATTTACATCTGCGTTAAGAACCCATTTATCTGTAGGCTTATAAGTGACACCCACTGTCCACTCTGCTGGTAACGGTAATGTTGCTGTAAAATCAAAATCTCCGTTTACAGTAGGTGCAAGTGGTGAGTTAGGCACATTTGAGAATGTTGCTGTACCCTCTCCTTGCTCTACCTCGATATCAATTCTAGATCTATAGTTTACACCAAAAGACCACTTATCGCTAAACTTAGCATAACCACCTACAGAAAAACCATATCCTTTTACTCCAGAAGCATCAACCTCTACATTTGATCTATTTCCGTTTTCGTCTGTTAAACTTCTTGTAAGATTACGATTAAAGTTTACACCTCCTATAGCCAGAATCGGTCCTCCTCCAAAACTTACGTTTTCAGTTAATTTTGTAGAAAATATAGGCTGTATAAAAATAGCAGATAGTTCTATACTATTTACTAAGTGCGATCCAGACCAATCTGTTGGATACTCTACTGTACTACCATACGGAGTATAAACTGCTAGCGCTACAGAAGACTTCTCGCTAAGCTTGTAAGCTGCGTATAAATATAGAGGCGTTCCCGTAGGACTGTCTGTTTGTGAAGATGTTCCAAACTCTGTGTTCTGATACTTTACATCAGAAAAAACTCCAAAGCCCCCTACAGATATACTTAGTTTACTTTCTAGGTGCACAAGGCCTCCTGGGTTAAAGAATGCTATCTCAGCACTGTTTACATAAGCCACACCTGTGTGACCCATTGCTAGACCTCGTTGTCCCTGTAGACTCACTCGGTAACCTCCGGCGTACGTCACTGCACAAACAAGTAGCAGAACAATGACACTTAATACTTTTTTCATAATTTAATTTAGGTTATGGGAATTGTGTTATTCGTAAAAATGTACCTTCAAAAATAAGCTATTTATAAAGGAAACTTTGATTTTTTACACATTTACTATGCATACATAGCTTTTTGTGATTGACAATACTATAAAAAATTTATCACTTCTTTATAAAAATCTTTAGGATTTTCTGCGTGAAGCCAGTGACCCGCATTAGAAATTGTCTTGATTTGCGCTTTCGCGAAAGCGTTATAAATCCCATTTTTATCTTCCTCGAGGATGTAATTAGATTTATCTCCTCTAAGGAATAAAGTAGCATCGCTATAAGTTGCGTCCAGCGGTAAGGGCTTTCCTATTTCTTCAATATTTTGAATAAGAGCCGCTAGGTTCATACGTAAACCTAAAACCCCTTTTTCTACCCAATAAAGATTTTTAAGTAAAAACATTCTCGTCCCTAAGTCTGATATATAATTTGCTAGAAATTGATCTGCTCCAGACCTACTAGACATCGCTTCACTATTATTTGAAAGCGCTGTGAGCCCCTCTAAAATAGTCTGATGATGCTGGGGATATTCTTTAACTCCTATATCTGCAATGATAAGTTTATCTACCATAGCTGGATACGTAACCGCAAAGAGCATTGCTGTTTTACCTCCCATAGAGTGACCTAATAAGTGTATCTTATCAAGTCCATTTTCTTCACAATATAGTTTTAGATCTTCTACCAACACCTCGTAGCTAAATGTGTCACTATGAAAACTTCGACCGTGATTGCGCTGGTCTACAAGATGCACTTGGTAACCATCTGCAGCAAATTGTTTTGCCAGCGTTTTCCAGTTGTCACCCATACCTAAAAAGCCGTGTAAAATCACCAGTGGCTCACCCTCTCCTATAATATTTGAGTGTATTATCATTTATTGTAATTTTTCTAAATAAGAGGCTACTACGGTCTCAAAACCTAGATATAATGACTCTGCCATAAGAGCGTGGCCTATAGAAACCTCTAGCAAGTCTGGGATGCTGTTATGAAAATATGCCACATTGTCTAGAGAAAGATCGTGTCCCGCATTAATGCCTATACCTAGATCACTAGCTAGAAAAGCTGCTGCGATATATGGTTTTATAGCCTCCTCCTTATTTTCAGTATAACCATCTGCATAGGCTTCTGTATACAATTCTATTCTATCTGCACCTGTTTCTTTTGCCCCTTCTATCATTTCTAATATAGGGTCAACAAAGATTGAGGTGCGTATACCTGCATTTTGAAATTCGGCTATAACTTCCTTTAAAAAGTCCTTATGTTTTATTGTATCCCATCCCGCATTACTCGTAATTGCATCTACTGCATCTGGTACTAGTGTAACTTGTGTAGGTTTAGTCTCTAGTACGAGATCTATAAATTTTTGAATAGGATTACCTTCTATATTAAACTCTGTAGTCACCACATCTACTAGATCGCGAGCATCTTGATATCGTATATGGCGCTCATCAGGTCTAGGGTGTATGGTTATTCCTTGCGCGCCCATTTTCTCAAGGTCGCTTGCCACCTTTAATAGATCTGGCACATTCCCTCCTCTAGCATTACGCAATGTGGCTACTTTGTTAATATTTACGCTTAATTTTGTCATAGCAATCATATATTATTTGATATCACAAAAATACAAAGAGACCAGTGCTGGGCGGGTATTTTTTCATTATTTTGCATTATGACATTAACAGATTTTATAATAAATGACATAAAGCCTGTCTCAGAAAAAGAGAATATAGGCGAGGTACAATCTATTTTTACACAAACCACATACTCTCACGTGCCTATTGAGCGAGATGGGATTTATGTAGGGTCGCTCCCTGAGAATGATACACATTGCCTAGATGCAACTACCCCCATAAGTGATTATAACCACGGGTATGAGCAATTTTTTGTAAGATTTGATACTAATTGGCTAGACGTGCTAGAAGCCTTTGCTCAAAATGGCTGCAACCTTATGCCAGTACTTGGAGAAAACAACACCTATCTTGGTTATTATGAACTTGAAGATGTGATGAATTTCTTTAATAACACACCATTTATAAGTGAGCCTGGAAGCGTAGTTGTAATTGAAAAAGGAGTGCAAGACTACTCTTTTAGCGAGATAAGCCAGATTGTAGAGTCTAATGATGGCAAACTATGGGGTATGTTTATCTCAAAAATAGAAAATGATGTAGCAGAGATTTCTCTTAAAATAGGAAGGTCAAACTTTAACGATATACTGGCAGCTTTTAGAAGATATAGCTATATAATAGTCTCAAGTCATCAAGAAGATACATTTCTTACAGACCTACGTGAGCGATCACAATACCTTGAGAAATACTTAAACATATAACTAACTATGAAAATAGGTATATACGGTCAGTTCTACCACGAGGCCGCAGGACAATACATCCAGCAGCTCCTAGATATTTTAGACAAAAAGCAAATAGAAGTTATTATAGAGAAAAACTTTCTCAAACTTATACACGAGAATGACACCATAGAGAAGGACTACAATCACTTTTCTACCTTTAGAGAACTAGATAACACTTACGACCTTTTTGTGAGTATAGGTGGTGACGGTACAATTCTAAAAACTGTTACATATGTACGAGATCTTAACATACCTATAATAGGGATAAATACAGGTCGACTAGGTTTTCTTGCCACTATCAAGAAAAATGACATCGCCGCCTCTATAGAAAAAATACTTACCGGTAAGTACAGCATCTCAAAAAGAAGCCTACTACAAGTCACTACCAATAGCAAAAAAGACCCCATAGGAGAACTCAACTTTGCACTTAACGAGATCACTGTAAGTAGAAAAAACACCACCTCTATGATTTCTGTAACTACAAAATTAGACGGTGAGAATCTTACAAACTACTGGGCAGATGGTCTTATAGTTGCCACACCTACAGGCTCTACAGGCTACTCACTAAGCTGTGGAGGACCAGTAATCACACCACAAACATCAAGCATTATACTCACACCAATAGCGCCTCATAATCTTAATGCAAGACCACTAGTTATACCAGACGACACTACAATCGAGCTGAGCGTCTCTGGAAGAGCAGATCAACATCTTATCTCTCTTGACTCAAGAATAGCTACGGTAGATAATGAAACAATTATAACGCTACAAAAAGCACCATTTAAGATAAGCCTCATTCGTTTAGAAGGAGATAGCTTTCTAAAAACACTTAGACACAAGCTACTCTGGGGAGAAGATAAAAGGAACTAGACAATAATTATGCACAAAGGCTGTTTTCTTTTAGGACTGACTATATAGGGTTTAAAGACGCTTTCGCGAAAGCGAACACACACATAATCATCTTAATAACCTCTTATTGCCAGTACCATCACAGAATTGTTATATTTGCAAACTTTTACGGCTATATGAAGTACCTGACGATTGTTTTAATCGCCATTTTTTGGAATTTTGAAGTGCAAGGGCAAACCTATGAGATAGGAGCCTTTATTGGCGGGTCAAATGTTGTAAGCGACATTGGATCAACTAATTATATTGCACCGAACAAACCAGCTTTTGGAGCGATTTTAAAATGGAACCGAAGTTCAAGACATTCCTTCAGGTTTACAGCCCTGTTTACAGAGCTAGAAGGAAATGATGTAGATAGCCACGAAGCTAGAAGACAAAGTAGAGGATTATCATTTACAAACAGTTTACAAGAGGTCTCACTGGGACTGGAGTATACCTTTTGGGAATTTGATATGTTTAAAGATCGTAATGCAAATGCACCATACTTATACTCAGGTATAACCGCATTTAATCACGAAAACATCTCAAGAGTAAGTGGCGTTACTCAAGATGGAAATTCTCTGGACTTTGCAATGCCTATCGTGTTAGGCTACAAAGTAGCTTTTAACTCTATGGTTATTGCATTAGAAGGTGGTGCTCGTTATACATTTACAGATAATCTGGATGGAAGCGCACCCGTAGGAGAGGACAATACGATAAGTATTGGAAATAGAAATAATAATGACTGGTATGTGTTTACAGGTGTAACTGTAAGCTTTACCTTTGGCCGCAGACCTTGTTTCTGCGCATTTTAAATATATAATGGACGCACTCGCCCACATTGACAAAAATAAATTACCCCAGCACGTTGCCATCATTATGGATGGTAATGGACGATGGGCAAAAAAACAAGGACTCCTTAGAGCCGTTGGTCATAAAAAAGGTACAAAAGCTGTAAGAGAAGCTGTTGAGGCTGCTGCAGAGCTGGGCATACCCCACCTTACACTCTACGCTTTTTCTACAGAAAACTGGAACAGACCTAAAGCAGAGGTAGATACACTTATGAATCTACTCGTCTCTTCTCTAAAAAAAGAAATTTCTACACTTCAAGACAATGATGTTGCGCTCAACACCATAGGTTTAACGAGCTCTTTACCTAAGAAAGCCCAGCGAGAACTCAATGAAGTGATAGAAAAAACAAAAGATAACAAAAGGCTTAAACTCACTCTAGCACTGAGTTACGGCAGTAGAGAAGAGCTTATAAAAACAGTACGAGAAATAAGCGATAAAGTTAAAAATAACCTAATTTCGCCAGCTGAAATAGATGAATCTTGTATAAATCAGCATCTTTACACCTATGACATACCAGATGTAGATCTGTTAATACGTACAAGTGGAGAGCAACGAGTGAGCAATTTCTTGTTATGGCAAATTGCCTATGCTGAATTTTACTTTACAGAAGTATTGTGGCCAGATTTCAGAAAGGAACATTTACATGACGCTATTTACAATTATCAGAAAAGAGAACGAAGATTTGGAAAGACAAGTGAACAGATTAAATAGTACAGCTACTTTTTCAAGAGCAACAGGCAGATGGATTTTTATTTTGGCCCTATTATGTAGCACCTTAGTAAATGCACAAAGAGACACCCCGCTAGATCCAAATATCAAGTATGAAATTGCAGATATTAAGGTTACTGGAACTTCTACATACAATGAGAATACTGTAATTGTATTTACAGGGTTAAGAGTAGGAGAACGTATATCTCTACCCGGCACAAAGGTTTCTAACGTAATTAAGAAATTGTGGTCATTAGAGCTGTTTTCTGATATTAATCTTTATGTGACAGCAATAGATGGTGATAAAGTAGATCTCCAGCTAGATATTAAAGAAGTGCCAGAACTTAATGAAGTGCGCTTTAAAGGTATTAAGCAAAAGAAAGGTTCTACCTTCATCAAAGACAATGGCCTTAACAAAGGAGCAAAAGTCACAGAAAACCTTGAGACCACCACTACAAACTATATTGAGAACTCATATAAGAAAAAAGGATTTTTAAACTCAAAAGTATTTGTAAATACAGTACCTGCATCAGACACGTTAGGTAAAAACAAAGTCAATATGATTGTAAATATTGACAAAGGAGAGCGTGTAAAAATTAAAGACATCAACTTTAATGGCCGCGAAAAATTACAAGAAGCAAAGCTCCTTGGGTCAATGAAAAACACAAAGGAGAAAAAAATCTGGCGTCTTTGGAAAAGGTCAAAATTTATTAAGGCAGACTATGAAGACGACAAAGTAGCCATTATAAATAAGTACAAAGAAAAGGGATATCGTGATGCTAGAATTGTATCAGATTCTATCATTAAGAATAATGACAAAACTATAACTGTAGAAATAAATGTTGAAGAAGGTCGTAGATATTATATAGGTGACATAGACTTCATAGGAAACTCAGTTTATACAGATGAGCAACTAAGTAGACAGTTAGGTCTTAAAAGAGGTGATGTCTACAATGGTGTTTTACTTCAAGAACGTATAAAAGATGATACAGACCCTGATGCAGATAATATCGCAAATCTTTATCAAAACAGTGGTTACTTATTCTCAAATGTAAACCCAGTAGAGACTAGTGTAGAAAATGACACCATAAACTTCGAGGTGCGCATTACCGAAGGTAAACTCGCTTACTTTAATAAAGTAACTGTAAAAGGTAATGACAAGACTAAAGATAAAGTTATTTACAGAGAGCTACTTACCAAGCCTGGACAGCGTTACAGTAAGAAAGCAGTAGTAGGTACAATACGTGAGCTTGGTCAATTAGGTTTCTTTGACGCACAGCAGCTTACTCCTAATTTTAATAATTTTGACCCCGTAGGTGGAACTGTAGATCTAGAGTATAACGTAGTAGAGCAAGGAGCAAGCCAGATAGAACTTCAAGGAGGTTTTGGTGGTGGAGGTTTTGTGGGAACTCTAGGACTCTCATTTAACAACTTCTCTATACAGAACATATTTAATAAAGATGCCTACAACCCATTACCTATGGGTGATGGCCAGAAGTTTTCTTTGAGAGCACAAGCAAGTCAGTTTTTCCAGACGTATAGCGCCTCTCTTACAGATCCTTGGTTTGGAGGGAAACAACCAGTACAATTTTCTACATCATTCTCGCACACTATACAATACCTGTTTACAGGTATTACAACAGGTAGCGCAAGTGATCGTGTAGATAGAAACAGTAAATTCTTAATTACGGGAGGTTCTGTAGGATTATCTAAGCGTCTTAAATGGCCAGATAGAAACTTTAGCTTATCACACGCTATAAGTTTCCAGCACTTTGATTTACAAAACTACAACACAGGTCTATTTACCTTTGGAGATGGAGCTTCAGAAAACTTAGCCTATACTATAGGTTTAAGTAGACGTGAGCTTTATGGAGGATTAATTTTCCCTACAAGTGGATCTGACATAAGTCTTACTGCAAAGTTAACGTTACCATACTCAGCGTGGAACGGGGTTGATTATGAAGGTCTCGCTATAGAACGTGATGAGGCTATCGCAGATGGCCTTAGCAGCACAGGTAAAACTGTAGGAGAGATAGATCAAGAACGTTTTAACTGGCTAGAATACTATAAAGTAAAGTTTACTGGTAAGTGGTATACACCACTTGTAGGTAAGTTTGTACTACAATCTGGAGTAGAATTTGGATGGCTAGGTGCTTATAATCAAGATAGAGGCGTACCACCTTTTGAACGTTTCTTCTTAGGAGGTGATGGTCTAGGAGGTTTCTCTCTTGATGGTAGAGAGATTGTAAGACTTAGAGGATACCCTAACCAGTCTGTAACTCCTATAGATAGAGGCGCTATTTTACAAAGCACAGGGCAGGCTAATGATGGTGCTACCATTTACAATAAATTTAGTCTTGAACTGCGTTACCCTATCACATTTAGCCCTCAGGCGAGCATCTATGCATTAACTTTTGCAGAAGCAGGATCATCTTATGACAATTTTAGAGATTATAACCCGTTTCAATTGAGTAGATCTGCTGGGGCAGGAATTCGTATATTTATGCCGGCCTTTGGATTATTAGGTCTGGATTTTGGATATGGATTTGACCCAATTCCTGGTACAACAGGAGCAAATGGATGGGAAACTCACTTCATTATCGGACAGCAGTTTTAATTTTTGGCACGATTATTTCTAATGCAACTCTGAAATTATGAAGACAAACGTTTTTATCTTATTAATAGCAACTTTCCTTATAAGCCTTAGCGTTCAAGGTCAACGAGCAAGTGGTGTACGTATAGGTTATATTGATATGGAATACATTCTCGAGAATGTACCAGAATATCAAGAAGCTTCCTCACAACTTGATGAAAAAGTTGCAAGATGGAAAGGAGAGATAGAAACAAAGCTCGAAGAGGTATCTGCAATGAAAAAACAGCTAGATAATGAGCGAGCACTATTAACGAAAGAACTTATAGAAGAGCGTGATGAAGAGATTGCTTTTGAGAGAGATCAAATCTTAGAGTATCAACAAAAACGCTTTGGACCTGGAGGAGATCTCGCTATACAGAGAAGACAACTCGTAGAACCCGTACAAGATCAAGTTTTTAATGCGGTGCAAGAGATATCTGCAGCCAAAAAATTTGACTTAGTTTTTGATAAATCTTCAGATCTTATGATGCTTTATACTGCAGACCGTCTTAACATAAGCGATCAAGTATTAAGAAGTATCACTCGTGCTGCAAAGCGCAACCAGATAAACAATAAGAAAGAAGAAAGAGACTTTGATATAGACGAAGCAAAAACTGTAGAGCAAGATAAGGCTACCCAAGAAAGACAACGTGCTATAGAGGCAAAAAAATCTGAGCGTGAGGCAGCACTAGAAGCACGTAATAAAGAACGTAATGCACAAAAGGCAGAGCGTCAAGCAGCTTTTGAAGAAAGAAGAAAGAAACTTCTTGAAGAGCGTAAACGTAAAAAAGACTCTATTACAGCTGTGCGTGAGGCAAAAGCAGCAAGTAGAAATTCTGGAACTCCTACTTTAGATAAAAAAACAGGTGATGCGCTCTCTGCAAAAGAAGCAGCGCTAGAGGCAAGAAAAAGAAGAAAAGATTCTATAATTGCTGTACGTAAAGCAAAAAGAGATTCTATTATAGAAGCTAGAAAAAGAAAAGCAAACCCTTCACAAGCAGATGGCGAAGATGGAGGAGGTATATAACCCTTATTAAATTTTACACTTAACTCAAATTAGATTACAATGAAACAGTTTACAAAAGTATTAGCAGCAATTGCACTTATCGTAGGAATGAGCAGCGCTATGCAAGCACAAAGCAAAGTTGCACACATTAACTCGCAGTCTCTTGTAGAAGCTATGCCTTCATATAAGACAGCTATGGCAGAGCTAGAAAAACTACAGAAATCATATGATGCCGACATCTCAGGAATGGGTAATGAACTTCAAAAAACACTTGAGCGTTACAACCGTGAGGCAGAAACGCAAACAGATGAAGAGAACCAAAGACGTATGAACGAGGTACAAGAAACTCGTACTAACATTGTGAAGTACCAACAGTCTGCAATGCAAAAACTTGAAGTAAAACAACAAGAGCTTATCAAACCTATCTTAGAAGAAGCTAGACTTGCTATCCAGAAAGTAGCACGAGCAAAAGGTTATGAGTTTGTACTTGACTCAACTCCAGGAGCAGGAGGCGTTCTTATGGCAGATGGTTATGATCTAATGGCAGACGCAAAAGCGGCTCTAGGGATATAAATCTAAAGCTTGATAACCACTCACTGAGTACATTATCAATAAGTATATAAAAACTGCCCTTTCTAGGGCAGTTTTTTTTATTTTAGAACTATGAGCAATAAGGATGTTATAGGAGTTTTTGACAGTGGTATAGGAGGCACCTCCATCTGGAAAGAAATAGTGACTAGACTACCTGGCGAAGACACCATCTACCTTGCAGACAGTATAAACGCACCATATGGCGCAAAGTCTAAAGAAGATATCATTGCACTCTCTGTAAAAAACACAGAAAAACTCATTAATCTAGGCGCCAAAATTATTGTAATAGCTTGCAACACCGCAACTACAAATGCCATAAACTATCTTAGAGAAAACTATAAAATTCCATTTATAGGTATAGAACCTGCTATCAAACCTGCAGCTATACAATCACAAAGTAAGGCAATAGGCATACTCGCTACAAAGGGCACGCTTAACAGCGCGCTTTTTCAAACTACCTCAGAGCGATGGACACAAGGCGTAGACGTTATTGAGGTAATAGGAGAAGGTCTTGTACCTCTTATAGAGCAAGGAGATCTCGAGAATCTTGAGCTATACAACTTACTAGAATCCTATATACAGCCTATGGTAGAAAAAAACATAGACTACCTCGTACTAGGTTGCAGCCATTACCCCTACCTCATCCCATTATTAAAAAAGATGCTGCCTCCTCACGTAGCAATTATAGACTCTGGGCTAGCTGTAGCTAGACAAACAGAGGCAGTTTTAAAAGGTTTAAACAATCTTTCGGGGGATGTGTCAAGTGAACACTACCTGTATACTAATGGAGATGTGAAGGTGCTTAAAAAGGTCTTATTACGCTTTCGCGAAAGCGTAAAACCCACCACTACAATTACTATATCACATAAAGATTTTTAGAAACGTTTATTGAAAGTAAGCAAGCAGGTTAGACTTCTGACTAGCCGAAACAAGCACTTCTTTACCCGTACTCATAACTACGCTCCCACCCTTTCCTTTTTTGTAACCAGTGATCTCATTTACATTTACAAGAAAAGACTTGTGCACGCGAGCAAAACCGAAATCTGTAAGAGCCACTTCAAAAAACTTAAGGGTTTTACTTACTAGCTTCTTATCGCCAGATTTCATAAAAATCTGAGTATAATTATCATCTGCCTGGCAGTATAAAATATCTTTTGCCGGGAGCACCTCAAAACCATCTTGTACAGGTATAGTTATCTTACCCTGCTTATCCATATTGTGTGTGGTAAGCACCTTGTTTTCTAGTGCGTTTTCTTTAGATTTTATCTCTGCCACATAGTCTACTGCTTTGATAAGCTCATCTATAGAAACGGGTTTAAGTAAATAATATGAGGCGTGTGTATTAAGCGCATCCATCGCATACTGATTATATGCCGTGACAAAAACCGTCTCAAAAGTACGATTGCCCACTTGCTCAAGCAGGTCAAAGGCATTACCCTTAGGCATCTCCACATCTAAGAAAACAAGATCTAGTTTATGATTGCGTATTAACACAAGTGCTTCGTCTACATTTTCGGCCTCGCCTACTATAGTTACTTTTGGGCAGTATTTTGTAAGGTAGTTGCGCAGTATCTCTCTACTTGTCTCTTCGTCTTCTACTATGATTGTTTTGAGCTCCATAATTATGCTTTTTTAATAAAGAGTTGTACTTGTGTTCCCTCTCCGTTTTCAAAAATATCTGATACCGCAACACTTATTCTATCGCCATACATCTCGTTAAGGATTGCAATACGCTTTTTGATATTACCCATTCCTTTAGATTTCTGTTTCTTTTGATTTTCGGTTTTTAACTCCTTGCTTCGCTTGCGCCCCACTCCATCATCAGACACGGTTATTACCGCAGTTTCTTCATCTTTTTGAGCAAAGGTTATTTGTAGTTTTCCTTTTTCTTCTTTGTACCTCATACCGTGCCATACCGCGTTTTCTACATAAGGCTGGAGCAACATAGGGGGTATCATAAATGCGTCTACATCGAGCTCTTCATCTACTTCTATCTCGTAGTCAAATCTATTTTTAAACCTAAAATGTTCTAGCATTGTATAGCGTTTTATGAGATCTATCTCGCTAGAGAGTGGTATAAAATCCTCCTCACTATTTTCTAAAACGGCACGCATTAGTATAGAGAAGTCAGACAAGTATCTATTTGCAGTGCGCTCATCATTAGTAGCTATAAAGCTATTAACAGAATTAAGGGCATTAAAGATAAAATGTGGATTCATCTGTGAGCGTAGACTTTTAAGAGCAAGTACATTATTTGCATACTGCTGCTTTTTACTACTACGGTACATTGCAAAAGCTGTAAGCATAAGCAAGGCTGTCACTAGAATTAATGACCCTATAATCACCTTTTGTCTAGTATCACGTGCCTTTACAAGCTCTTGCTCTTGAAAAGCTAGCTGATATCTACTCTCATTGAGTTGTCTATCTTTTTCTAGGCTTATGATTCGGTTTTGTTGTTCTGTAATATCTTTTGCAAATCTTGTAGCTTGTGAGATCTCTTGCTCCTTACGATTGTAACTAAGATCTACCACCTCTTTATAAGCCTCGTAAGCTTCTTTAAACTTATCTATGTCACCTTTATCTCTATATACCTCAGAGAGTCTTCTACGTGCATTAGTTTCTACCGTGAGGTCTTCCTTGCGTTTTGCTTCTTCAATGCTTTTGTTAAGAAATGTTATAGACTCGTCGTATTTATTTTGAGCAGCCAGTGCAAACCCTATCTTATAATTTTGCTTTTGAGTGGTAATCACATCATCATTAGAAATAGAGTCTGGTGCAACCACACTCAAGTCTTCTATAGCAGATTTACGTAACTCGATCTCTGCGTCATAAGACTTGTTTCTACTATAATAATCTGCAATGTTTGTTTTTGCTCTTACAGAAGATTCTGTTTTTTCAAGACTAGATAACTGCGCAGCTTTATTATAGTTTGATGCTGCTTCTTGTTGCGCTCCTTGCTGGTCATAAGCATCACCTATTTTTGTGCGCACACGTGCAGCTTCTGAGACTTTATTAAGCTCTGAAACTGTACGCTCTACAGCTTCATAATTTGTAATAGAGGTCACATAGTCACCAGTCGCAACATAGGCATCTCCCAGGCCTTCTTTTACTGTAACAAGCTGTTGGGGTGTGAGCTTTTTGTTTTCTAACCTTTTGTAAAGACGTATACTCTCTTGATAACTTTTGTTATTGTAGTATGCCTTTGCAAGAGCAATCTCTACCGCAGTGCTGGGGGTATTCTTTATACTAAGCTTATAGTTTGTAATGGCAAGGTCATACTGTTTCCAGAAACTATAAATATCACCTAGTAACTTAAAACTCTCTGCTCGCTCTTGTGATGATAAGCCCTCTATGGCAAGTGCTTTTGCAACTTGATCTACGCCAGCAGCGGCATCTCTCCTATATACAGATTGTGCCTCGCTGAGATATGTTTTGTAGCTTACTAACTCCTCTTCTACATCTTGCATTTGCTCGAGTGCTATAGCCTCTTCAAGCGGCCTTACCTCTACCCTAATGCGCTGCTTGTCTTTTACTGTATAATAAACGGTTTCAAAATCTTCACTTTTAACCACAAGTTCATCACCAACTTTTGCCTCTATACGAAACTCCCCATCGCGGCCGGTCTTTGTGTAAGCGCCTCCAGTAACCTCTACATTTACCTTGTTTACAGGCTTCATAGTTTCAGTATCTAGCACACTACCTCTTAAAATGAAGATCTCGTTTGTGCTACGACTTACGGCTCTATTTTTTTGCTGCGCTTGCATTGCTGGTGACAGCAAGGCAATACAGAGTATGCATAATATGTAAATTCTAGTTCTCATTGGTATCAAACATACACTATAAATCTAGCATCCTAAAATCACAAGGCCTCGCAACTTGCTTATAAATGGCATTTTACAGCCATATTTTACCACTTTACTCAAATCACTGGCGCGTTCCCTCACCCGTAGTGCTAGTTTACTCAATAACGATAATTTCTAGACAAAGTCCTAGCTACTTTTGACTTGTAACTAATTCAAAAAGAGACATTAGACATAACTCTCGACATTTTTATTCATCTCAAAAAACAAACTTATGAAAACGCTATTGCTACTTGCTGCTACCCTGGGAACACTCACAAACAGTATCGCAGGAGAACTTAAAGTGGAGAATTACGCTTTCGCGAAAGCGGAAACCTCATCACTACACATCTCTACACCAAAACCTGACGCAAATACCATAAAAGTCGCTTTACTGCTGGACACCTCAAATAGTATGGATGGTCTTATAGACCAGGCAAGGGCTCAACTCTGGGAACTTGTAAACGAGCTTGCACTTGCAAAATGCGGCAATGACTCACAACCAGATCTTAAAATTGCCCTTTATGAATACGGTAATGATCGCCTTAATGCAAGAGAGGGATACATTAGGATGGTGAGCGCCTTTAGCACAGATCTAGATGAGATTTCTAAAAACCTTTTCTCACTCACAACAAATGGTGGTAACGAGTATTGTGGTAATGTGATACAAACCTCTCTCAACCAACTAGACTGGGGTAAAAATGCAAACGACCTTAATTTAATATTTATAGCCGGCAATGAACCCTTTGACCAAGGCCCTATTACTTATGAAAGTGCTGCCAGCAATGCTTGCGGTAAGGATGTAACTATAAACACTATCTTTTGTGGTGATTATAATCAAGGTGTTAAAACACATTGGAAAGATGGTGCTGCGCTTACAAAGGGCGACTACATCGCAATAAATAGCGACCGTACAACGGTACATATCCCGTCTCCTTATGATGATGAGATTTTACATAAAAATGCAGCACTTAACAAAACCTATGTAGGGTATGGAAATCTTGCCTCGAGTAAGATGGCACTACAAAGCAGTCAAGATAGTAATGCAGAGGCATATGGTAGTGCAAATGCCGTAAAAAGAGCCGTAAGCAAGAGCTCAAGGTTATATAAAAATAGTAGCTGGGATCTTGTAGATGCACTAGATGATAATGAGGAAATTGTAGAAGAGCTTGAAGTATCAGAACTTCCCAAGGAATTAAAAGGAAAGAACGAAAAAGAAATAAAAGCGTACATCGCTCAAAAAAAGAAAGAACGTAAAAAAATACAAGAGGAGATTGCCACTCTTAATAAGAAGCGTCAATCGTACGTAGCCGCAAAGACAAATAAGAAAGATAACGAGCTGCGCAACGCCCTTATTGAAGCAATAAAAAAGCAGGGTAAAGTAAAAGATTACCACTGGGAAGAATAAGTTTGATACATCTATATTTCAATTGCCTCTAGCGACAACTAGAGGCAATTATTGTTTTTATGATTCTCTTAACGTCTATACAAATCACTCTAGCCGTATAAGATAGAAGTAAACACTAAACTAAAGATTTATGAGTATTTCAAGAATATCAAAAAACACCCTACTTATTGCACTTACTGCAGGAATGATAACCTCTTGCGTTTCAAAGAAAAAATATACCCAACTACAATCTGAGTATGATACTACAAAGGTGACACTCACCAAAACTAAAGTAGAGAAAGAGGAAATAGAGGCAAAGTATGCTGCTATAGAGCAACGTGTAGATGATTATAATAATAAAATTAACGCTCTTAAAGACACCAACACAGATTTACAGGCCTCAAATGATTCAAAATTTGAGATTACTACAAATGGTACGGTAATGTCTGAAAACACAAAAAAGAAACTTAGAGCAGCACTTGCAAATGTAGACCCAAGTGAGCTTGCACAAGCACAAACACTTGAAGACTCTATGAATCTTGCCGTATCGCACAAGCTCAAACGCAATTTAGATCGTGATGTGTATGGAAACAACGCTAGCCAAGATATTAACATCGACATAGATGATACGGTTGTGCAAATCTCTATCTCAGATAAGATGTTATTTCGCTCAGGAAGCTATAAAGTTAGCAAAGAGGCCGATGATCTTTTAAGACGTATTGCTGCAGTAGTAAATTCTGAGCCAGCAGTAGAAGTTATGGTAGAAGGACACACAGATAGCCGCACCGTTAAGAAGGGTTCTTACCTTAAAGATAACTGGGATTTAAGTGTACAGCGAGCTACAGCAATAGTACGCGAATTACAAAATAAACATAACGTAGATCCTGCAAAGCTTATAGCGTCTGGGAGAAGTAGCTATGTCCCACTTGTAGAAAACAACAGCAAAGAGAATATGTCTAGAAATAGAAGAACACGTATTCTTATTTTACCCAACTTAGATAAGTTTTTAGCACTTATGGCTTCTAATGAGTAAGTCTAGACAAAGTCTTAAAAACGAGAAAGCCTCATCAATTTGATGAGGCTTTTTTATTGTGATTACGCTTTCGCGAAAGCTAGATAACAGTTAATTTATTGCAGGGCAATTACAGTCATAAGGATCTTTATTTACTCCTAAATTAAGACCTAATGTAATCTGGTGGAAACCACCATTAGTGAGCACTACAGAGTTGCTCTGGTAAGAGTATGTGTAACCAAAAATAAAGCGATCATACATTCCTCCTATAAAAGGTGTAACGTATTGTAATTTTTGTACATCTACAGTTTCACCGTTGGTTGTAAACTCTGCTCCGTCAAAACTTCTTCTATATGATAAACCTCCCCAGAGACGTCCCCAGTCAAGTTTATAATATGCTTTTGCATTTACATCTAGTGTAGCTTCACCCGTTTGCTCTGTTGCTTGAAACATTACAGATGGCTCAAAACTCCAGTCTGTATAATTAGGTGTTACCGCATATGCCATTGAGACTATATAGCGACGCTGGTTGTTAGGCTCAAAATTTTCACTGAAAATATCACGCTTTGCAGGTATTGCATTCTTAACTGTAAAATGTGCAGAGAAGTCTAAAAAGTTATAAGACATTCCAAAATCTACATTTAAGTAAGAATCGCTTTGCTCTATTCCGGAAATTACTGGATCAAAATCTGTGAGGTCAAAATTAGTCTCGTCTAGTTTACCCTGTATTATACCAGCGCTTATACCAAAAGAAAGCTGGTTAAGATCTGCAAAGCTACGACCTAACATTAAGTGATAAGCAAATGTTGCATAAGCACCTTGCTGAGAAAAGTATCCATTTCTATCATTAAAAAGGATACCTCCTACACCTATTTTCTCACCTACTCGACCATTCATACTAACCGTTTGTAATGCTGGTGCATCATCTACTCCTGCCCACTGGCCACGAGCAGTTCCTCTTAACTTTGTGGTTTGAGAAGCTCCTGCCATAGATGGGTGTAATAAATACAGGTTATCTTGTAAGTAATCAAGGTATACAGGTATTCCCTCTTGTGCAATAGCATATTGCGCAAAAAACAAGGCTATTAGAAAGTAGGATTTCTTCAAACTCATAGGTTTTTCGTTTTCTATACAACAGTAAATCGCATTGGATATTGCCCCTTGCGACTGCAGTCTATTATTTTTTAAGTAAGGCCTACAAAAGATTTTACTTCCGTAGCTCTCAAATATATGACTTTTTACAATACATATCCTTAAATATGAAGTGAACTCATATCGGGAGATACTATTACAACAGCATATTTACCAAAATATAATACTAGTACAATTAAAACTAATAACATCGTCCCTAGTACTCATTCATATACTATTCTATAACATTTTAAGGCTCATCTTCCCTACCTTTGCAAAAAAAGATCACCTATGGCAACATATAATATATCTGTAGAGGGAACATCAAATCCTGCAATCAAAAAATTTCAAGCAGATCAATTTCTTGTTAATCACAATAGCTACGAATTTAAAAATATAGATGAGGCTGCAAACTCTCCACTTGCACAGCAACTGTTTTACTTACCTTTTGTAAAAACTGTTTACATCGCACAAAACTTTGTCGCGATAGAAAAATATAATATCGTAGAGTGGATAGATGTGCAGCAAGAAGTTGCAAACCAAGTAGAAGATTATCTTAATGATAACGGGCTTGTAATTATAGAAGATGTTGCTGCCAAAAAAATACCAGTAACAGTATATGCAGAGTCTACGCCTAACCCGTCTACTATTAAGTTTGTAGCAAATAAAAAGCTGGTAACAACCTCTTTTGAGTTTAAAAGCATTGATGATACTGCAAATGCACCTATGGCTAAGGCGCTTTTTCACTTTCCATTTGTAAAAGAAGTGTTTTTTGATGAAAATTATATCTCAGTCCAGAAGTATGATATGGCAGAGTGGGATGAGGTTGTAACAGAGACACGTGAATTTATACGTGACTACATTCAAGATGGAAAAGAGATTGTAACTGCTGAGCAGCTCAAAACTCCTCAACAAGTAGACGCCATCGCCGAGGAAAAGTTTGAAACTCTAGATGACGTTTCAAAAGAGATTGTAAATATTATAGAAGAATATGTAAAACCTGCCGTTGCTAGTGATGGAGGTAATATTGTTTTTAAACACTATGATGAGAAGACTCAAAACGTCTCGGTAATTTTACAAGGTGCTTGTAGTGGTTGTCCCTCTAGTACGTTTACACTTAAAAACGGAATAGAAAATATGCTTAAGCAAATGTTACCAGGTAAGATTAATATGGTAGAAGCTATTAATGGCTAGAAAACACTCCTTCTAAATATAATGACCCTAATACTTCACTAAGAAGTGTTAGGGTTTTTTCTTATAATTTTTCTAAAATTATTGGACTCTATTTAAATAACTAGTACTTTGCTAGACAATCATTTAAAAATTAAATTCATCAATCATTATGAAAAAAACATTAGCCTTATCATTAGGCCTTTTGTTAAGTGCTGGCGCGTTGCTAGCTCAAAACAACGGAGACTTAACAACATCTCAATCCATCCCTACATCAAAAATCCCTGTAGATCCTAAGGTAAAAGTAGGAACGCTCTCAAATGGACTTACCTATTACATACGTGATAACGGGAAGCCAGAAGATAAAGTAGAACTTCGTCTGGCAGTAAATGCTGGTTCTATTATGGAAACAGAAAGACAACTGGGACTTGCTCACTTTATGGAGCATATGAACTTCAATGGAACAAAAAATTTCAAAAAAAATGATCTTGTAGATTACCTTCAGAGTATAGGAGTAAAATTTGGTGCAGATCTTAATGCTTACACAAGTTTTGACGAGACTGTTTACATCTTACCTATCCCTAGTGATGATCCAGAAAAGTTAGAAAAAGGCTTTCAGATTATTGAGGATTGGGCACATAACACTACACTATCTGAGGAGGCAATAGATGGAGAACGTGGTGTTGTACTTGAGGAGTTGCGCTTACGTCTAGGTGCAGATGAGCGTATGCAACGTGAGACGCTACCAAAACTTATGTACGGCTCAAAATATGCTGAGCGTCTTCCTATAGGCACAAAAGAAAATCTTGAAAATTTTACATATGACGATGTCCGGGATTATTACAAGACCTGGTACCGTCCAGAACTAATGGCCGTAATTGCTGTGGGCGACCTGGATGTGGCTACAATGGAGCAAAAAATTAAAGAGCATTTTGGTAAAATACCAACTTCAGAAAATGGGCAAGAACGTAAAAGCTATCAACTCCCTAACCATAAAGAAACACTAATAGCAATTGCTTCAGATAAGGAAGCGGCTTTTAGCCGTGTGAATGTGATGTATAAAGATCGTAAAAATGCAGAGCCTTCTTTAACTATATCAGACTTTAGGGAAGGTCTAGTGCGCAATCTTTTTTCTCAGTTAATTAATAATCGTTTAAATGAACTAAGAAACAGCGCTCAACCTCCTTTTGTTTTTGGATTTTCTTATTACGGCGGCACTTATGCACGCACAAAAAATGCATATCAATCTATAGCACAAACCAGTGCAGAAGGACAGCTTAGGGGACTTAGAGCTCTATTACTGGAAAATGAGCGTGTAAAGCGTTATGGCTTTCAGCAAAGCGAGCTTGACCGTGCAAAAAAGAGCATTATTGCTCGTTTAGAAAAATCGTATAACGATAGAGACAAGCTAGAAAGTGGTCGTATAGTAGGGCAATACGTAAGCAATTACCTTAATAATCAACCTATCCCGGGTATCAAGTGGCAATATGAAAACACTAAAGAATTATTAAAAGGAATTACTATTAAAGAAGTGAGTGAGCTTATTACTTACTTTTTACACGATGATAACCGTGTAATCACCCTCACTGGGCCAGAAAAAGAAGGTCTAACTCAAGTAACAGAAGCACAAGTACTCGCCCTTATTAAAGAGGTAGAAAATGCAGAAATCACAGCCTATGAAGATGAGGAGATACGAAGCTCACTTATTGAGAAATTGCCAGCTCCTGGAACAATAGTTTCTACTATAGAAGATAAAGATCTAGGAACTAAGACTATGACACTTTCAAACGGTGCAAAAGTAACGATCAAAAAGACAGACTTTAAGAATGATGAAATTCTATTTTCTGCTTATAGCCCTGGAGGAACAAGCTTATATTCTGATGAAGAAATGATAGCTACAGCCTTTGCAAACCAAGGACTTTCACAAGCTGGAATAGGTGGACTATCACTTACCGATATGAGTAAATTTATGAGTGGCAAAATTGTTAATGTGTCACCTTTCTTAACAAAGGGAGCCGAAAACTTTAGAGGATCTGCTGCACCAAAGGATCTGGAAGTACTTTTCCAGATGGTACATTTATACTTCACAGACCTCAATAAAGATGAGGAAGCATTCAACTCTTTTATTTCAAAACAAAAAAGCTTTTTAGGTAACCTAATGGCAAATCCCAATTTCTATTTCCAGAGTGAAGTAGCAGACAGACGTCAAGAAGGAAATCCGCGTTATTCCGGTTTCCCAACCCCAGAAAAGTATGATGCAGCAGACTATAATCTCGCTTATAAAAAATACCAAGAACGCTATGCAGATGCTGGTGATTTTCACTTCTTCTTTGTGGGTAATGTAGATGAGGAGAAGGTTTCCGCTTTCGCGAAAGCGTACTTAGCACCTCTACCAGGTTTAGGAAGTAACGAAGATTATATTCCAACAAAATTTAGAGAGAAAGATGCTTATGACAAATTTGTTGTAAACCGCGGTAAAGATCCAAAAAGCTCGGTATCTATAGCTTGGAGAGAAGAAATGGACTATGACCCAGATACAGAGATGGCTGTTAAAGCATTAGGAGAGGTTCTCACAATTAAGCTAGTTGAAAAACTACGTGAGGAAGAAGGTGGTGTTTACGGTGTAGGTGCTAGAGGGTCGTTAAGTAAGATTACTTTTTCTGATATGGATTTTAGTATTTCTTTCCCTTGTGGCCCAGAAAATGTAGAAAAACTAACGGCTGCCGCTCTCGCCGAAGTTGAAAAAATTAAAAAAGACGGCGTGACTCCAGAAGATCTTGCAAAGGTAAAAGAGACCTACTTAGTACAGCATAAAGAGCAAGTAAAAACTAATAATTTCTGGCTCACCAGTCTTGTAAAGAAGTATCAAGAAGATCGTGATGACAACTTTATTCTTGGCTTTGAAAATGCGGTAGCAAAACTAACGGCAAAAGATATTCAAGGCGCTGCACAGCGTTTTCTAGATGACAAGTATTTTATATCTATCCTTATGCCTGAGGAAAACTAAGCTCACTAGTTTTAAACTTAAAAACCCAATCGTTTTACACCGATTGGGTTTTTTTATGCTTCTGTTAAAGAGTTTTAAAAGTTACTCTATAGAGTAATACTATTTAAAAGCATTCTCTCCTGTAATATCAAGCCCTGTTATAAGCAAGTGTATGTCGTGCGTACCTTCATACGTGATTACACTTTCTAGGTTCATCATATGGCGCATAATACTATACTCTCCTGTAATACCCATACCACCTAGCATCTGGCGTGCCTCACGAGCAATTTTTATAGCCATCTCGACATTATTACGTTTTGCCATAGATATTTGTGCAGACGTAGCTCTATCTTCATTTTTGAGCTGTCCTAGTCTAAAAGCTAGTAATTGTGCCTTTGTAATCTCTGTAATCATTTCTGCAAGCTTCTTTTGCTGCAATTGGAAAGCGGCAATAGGCTTCCCAAACTGGATACGCTCTTTTGCATAACGCAATGCAGTATCATAACAGTCCATTGCAGCCCCTATCGCTCCCCAAGCAATACCATAACGTGCCGAATCAAGACAACCTAATGGCGCTCCTAATCCAGATTTGTTTGGCAATAAATTTTCTTTAGGCACTTTTACATCTTGAAAGATAAGCTCACCAGTTGCACTTGCTCTAAGTGACCATTTATTGTGAGTCTCTGGAGTAGAAAATCCTTCCATTCCTCTTTCTACTATAAGACCGTGTATACGTCCTTCTTCATTTTTTGCCCACACTACAGCCACATCACAAAAAGGGCTGTTTGAGATCCAAAGTTTTGCCCCGTTTAAAAGATAATGGTCTCCCATATCTTTAAAGCTTGTGACCATTCCACTAGGGTTAGATCCGTGATCTGGTTCTGTAAGTCCAAAAGATCCCATAAACTCACCAGAGGCTAGTTTCGGTAAAAACTTGTTGCGCTGCTCTTCAGAGCCATATTTCCATATAGGATACATCACTAGTGAAGATTGTACAGAGGCAGTAGATCGCACACCAGAGTCACCACGCTCTATCTCTTGCATAATAAGACCATAAGAAATTTGATCTAAGCCAGCTCCGCCATATTGCTCAGGAATATATGGTCCAAAAGCACCTATCTCTGCTAGGCCTGGAATGATCGATTTTGGAAACTTTGCATCTTGCGCTGCTTGTTCTATTATAGGTGATACGTCACGCTTTACCCAAGCGCGGGCAGCATCACGTATTAATTTATGTTCTTCGGTAAGAAGATCGTCTAGATTATAATAATCTGGAGCCTCAAAAAGATCTGGTTTCATAGCTTAGTTTTTTGCATCGTAAAAGTAGCGAAAACGTTTTCAATGCCCAAAACCTAGCTTACATTTTGATATAGAAGTCTTTAACTAGTGAGACATATGCGTCAGTATAATCGTGACGTGACTTTTCGATAATAAGCGTTGTTATCTCTGCGGGACTTTGCTGGGTTACGCTTTCGCGAAAGCGGTCTTCACCATCTACCACTTCTTTATCTTGAAAAGCAAATGAGAAAGACATAAGACTGCGCTTTACGGGTGCGTCTGGGGTTCCTTTTACTCTGGTAATTCTTGTAGGCACAAGTTGCGCTCTTGAACATAGCAAAATGAAATCTTCCTCACGCTCATAAGGGATTATCACGTTAAATGCACCTTCTGGCAAAAGCAGCTTTGCCACCGCTCCCACAAGTAATTCAAAAGGCATCGCAGACTCAAACCTTGCTTGCTCTCTTGCATCTTGGGCTGCACCATCATTTTGCGACTTTTCTTTTAATGCGTCTTGTGAGGCCTGTGTGAGATCTTCTGTATAAAATGGCGGGTTACAAACTATAAGGTCATACTCATCATCTACCTCTGCCGCAAACTCGTATAAATGTGCGTGGTAACAAAATAGACGATCGCCCCAGTCACTGTTTTCAAAATTTTCGGTAGCCTGCTCATAGGCATTATCATCTAGCTCTACAGCATCTATAGTTTGTGCATCGCAGCGCTGTGCAAGCATAAGTGCAATCACACCTGTGCCTGTCCCAATATCGAGTATGCTATCTGGATATGCCTCTGTAGACGTCCAAGCACCTAGCAAGACACCATCTGTGCCTATTTTCATCGCACAGCGATCTTGAGCGATGGTAAACTGTTTGAATTTAAAGGGTTTTGATGACATTATATGTATAAATCTATCAAGCCTTCAGGTAATTCAAAATGCATTTGCTTGTTCTCGCGGTCTACCTTTTTAATAAAATCATCTACCATAGGGATGAGTACTTGAGAGCCATCACGGTCTATTTCAAAAATAGCCTGTGTATTACTGTCATTTACATAAGTGATGGTACCTATCTCACCAAAAGCTTTGTCTACGGCAGTAAAGCCTACTACCTCGTGGAAGTAAAATTGATCTCCGGTTAACTCTGGCAATAGGTCTAGTGGAAGGTATAAACCAGCTCCTATCATATCATCTGCATCTTCTTCTGTATCTATATCCTCAAATTTTACACGGAGCAGTGTAGACTTGTGTAGTTGTGAAGACTCGATAAAATAAGGCACAAGACTAGGCCCAAAATCGATAAAGACAGAGTCCATATCTACATACTGTTCTGGCTCGTCTGTATCTAGTTTTGCGAGTAGTTCTCCTTTAAAACTGTACTTACGTACTATTTTACCTAGGTAAAAACATTCTTCCTTTTTCATAGGTTGTAAAAATACAATGATATCTTATAAAATAAGAAAACGTCCTAATAATTACATTAGGACGTTTCTGTTACATTTATAAAGCCCGTGGGCTTATAATGCTGTTTACTCTTCAGAGTCTGAAGCTGCTGCTTCTCCCTCTGCACCAGGAGCATCCTCAGCATCTGCAACCACTTCTGGTTGTGCTGCTGCGATACGAGCCTCGTTTACAGCTTTCTCAGCTGCAAGAGCGTCTGCTTTTGCTTTTTCTTCTGCTTTAGAAAGGTCACCTTTCTTAGCTGCTACTTTAGAAGCTTTTTCTTCTAACCAAGCGTTGAATTTTTCTTCTGCTTGCTCTTCAGTAAGCGCTCCTTTACGTACACCACCTGCAAGGTGATTTTTGAGCATTGCTCCTTTGTACGATAAAAGACGTTTTGCCGTCTCAGTAGGCTGCGCTCCGTTTTGTAACCACGTTACAGCTCCATCTACATCTAGATCAATCTGTGCTGGGTTAGTGTTTGGATTGTAAGTACCTATTTTTTCTAAGTATTTACCATCTCTCTTTGCGCGTGCATCTGCTGCTACGATCCAGTAAAAAGGTTTTCCTTTTTTACCGTGTCTTTGTAATCTAATTTTAACTGACATAAAAGTTAATTTGTGGGGTACCCGACCCCTGTTTTTATTTAAGTCTGCAAATATACTACAATTTTTAATCCTTTCGACACGTTATGTCTTTAATATAGAGTACTTTTGCAAAATATTTAAGACACCCCTCAATGAAAGTATTATTTCTTACATTTTTGAGTGTAATGCTCTTTACTTCTTGTAGTACCATAGAAGACAATAGTCCAGCTTTACAAGGAATTAAAGATAGCTTACTCTTTAGAGCAAACGACTCAAGAGCCATTTTTAACGTAGATGGCAGTCTAGTAGTCGCTGGAGAACGCGGCCTTGAAGCTGTAAACATTCTCGTTAATAATCAAAGCCAGAGTCCTGTAACCCTAGGAGGCGCAAATAACACAAACATCGCAACCTATACAGATGAGAACGGCATAGAGTACAGCACTCTTAACGCGCTATCTACCGGAAATTTCACCTATACTCTTAACGGAGACAACAGCCTCTCTGGAGAGTTTAACTTTACGGCATATACAGAATCACTGCAAGACTCTGTTTTCTTTTATAGAGGTATTGCATATCAAGTCCCTATTCTCAGTCCTTTAATGAATGAACCAGAAGTAATTGTACTTCAAAACAACTTTACTGCAAAGGTAAATACGATAACGTTTACTCCTACTATCATAAATAGTTCGGTATCTGGTAATCTTATAACCGTAGTGGGACAAACTTCTACGACATCTCTTGCGTTAAACTTTCCGCTCAACACAATGCCAGGCGACTATTTATTAGGTACAAATCCAGACCTTTCGGCTGGTTATACGGTTCCCAATGGAGTGTCTAATGCTACATCTGGAGAGCTTACCATCATTACAAATGACGCAGCAAATGAGCTTATTGTAGGTACTTTTTCTTTTCAAACAGATGATGGGTTTGACGTAACAGAAGGTGCATTTACTATAAATTACTAAATTTTATTACGCTTTCGCGAAAGCGGAACCACGCACAATACGAGCACTCCACAAGGGGTGCTTTTTCTTTTATGTTAAGTATTTTAAGACACTTAACACAGATTTACGTTAATATGCGCCAAAACTAGCGCTATGAGGTTAAAGGTGGTTAAACCTCTATCCCAAAGCCCTGTCTGCCTGTACCTTTACATCATTACTAACAACAAAAAACATATTATGAGCTATACAGAAGAAGTAGGAAATAAGTTAAACAATTTATTAACCAAGTCATATGATGCAGAAGCTGGCTACAAGAAAGCAGCAGAAAAAGTAAGCAACACAGGACTAAAAAACTTTTTTAATAACCGTGCTCAAGATCGATATAACTTTGGACACGAAATTAAGGAAGAGTTACGCAGTTTTGGCCAAGAAGTAGACAAAGGAACAAGCTTTACAGCAGATGCGCACAGAGCGTGGATGGATGTAAAAGCAGCTTTTACAACAGATAATGACGAAGCGGTTTTAGAAGAAGCAATACGAGGAGAAAAGGCCTCTGTAGAAACATATAACGAAGTACTCGCAGAGACTTCATTACCAAACTCAACAAGAACAATACTAGAAAAACAACGTAATAGCATACAGAATGCTCTTAACGAAGTAAAAACTCTTGAAGAGTGGGCATAATTGCGACATTTTAAAAAATTGGATTTGAAAAAGGAGAAAAATCCCAACCAGTAGGTTGGGATTTTTTTTTGCATCAATTTCTCATCATCAGCCACTTATAACGAGTAATATTATTGTGCATAAATCATTAAAATTTGACATCAATTAAGGGTATATTAAAGAGTAAAATTCTGTACATTTCTTATCCACATTTTTTACGCCTATGTACCTCATTTTTGACACCGAAACTACAGGACTTCCAAAAAACTGGAACGCTCCTATTACAGACTCAGACAACTGGCCACGCTGTATACAGATAGCCTGGCAGCTGCACGATGAGATGGGACAAGTCATAGAGCACCAAGATTATCTAGTAAAGCCAGATGGTTTTGACATTCCCTATGATGCAGAGCGTATACACGGAATATCAACAGCGCTGGCAGAAAAAGATGGAGTCGCACTATCTGAGGTTCTTGAGAAGTTTAATATTGCATTATCTCAAGCGAAATATGTGGTGGGTCAAAACGTAGGTTTTGATACAAATATTATGGGGGCAGAGTTTCACAGGCTCAACATTGGTAACGACCTGCAAGAGCTACCCGTACTAGATACGTGTACAGAAAAAACAGCAACACTCTGCCAGTTACCAGGAGGGCGAGGTGGAAAATTTAAACTACCTACACTTACAGAATTACACAAACATCTTTTTGGTGAAGGTTTTGGAGAAGCCCACAATGCTACGGCAGATGTTGAGGCGACTACGCGTTGCTTTTTAGAACTTATACGCCAGCGTGTTTATACAAAAGAGGAGCTAGATGTACAGCCAGACTATTTCGACAGGTTCTCTCAAGCAAACCCGCAGCCCATTGAGTTTATAGGGCTCAAGCACATCAATCTCAAAAAAGCTTCTGAGCGTATTGCCAAAAAACTAGCTGCGCAAAATGAAGCTCCAGAAATATCACAAACAGAACTAGAAGATAATGCTGCAAAGCTCTCTGAGGTTAAGTTTGCTCATCTACATAATCACTCACAGTTTTCTATACTACAGTCTACCGCTAGCGTGCAAGACATTGTAAAAGCCGCTGCGGCTCAAAAAATGCCTGCAGTCGCTATGACAGATATGGGTAATATGATGGGTGCATTTCACTTTACAAAAGCCGTAAAGTCTCATAACGCAGGTGTCAAAAAAGCAAATGCCGCAGCCGTAGAGGCTGGCGAAGAGCCAGAAGAAGTACCTCTTAAAGCCATTATAGGTTGTGAGTTTAACGTCTGTGTAGACCACAAAAACAAAAGCCAGAAGGATAATGGGTATCAAATAGTGATTCTCGCCAAAAATAAAAATGGGTATCAAAACCTCTGTAAAATGGCTTCTATCGCCTACACAGATGGTTTTTATTATGTACCTCGTATAGATCGTAATGTGATAATGCAATATCGCGATGATCTTATTGTACTCACAGGTAACTTATATGGAGAGGTACCTAGCAAAATACTTAACGTAGGTGAAAATCAAGCCGAGGAAGCCCTCATTTGGTGGAAAGAGCAGTTTGGAGATGACTTATATATAGAGTTAATGCGTCACGGGCAAGAAGATGAGGATAGAGTGATGCCTGTTTTAATTGCGCTTTCGCGAAAGCATAATATTAAAACCGTCGCATCAAATAACACGTTTTACATAGATAAATCTGATGCAGATGCGCACGATGTATTGCTTTGTGTAAAAGATGGAGAAAAAGTAGCTACTCCAAAGGGGCGTGGTCGCGGCTATCGTTATGGCCTTCCTAATGATGAGTACTACTTTAAAAGTGGAGAGGAAATGAAAATCCTCTTTGCAGATGTGCCAGAAGCTATTTTAAATGTACAAGAGGTTGTTGATAAAATTGAACCTTATGAACTTGCGAGAGATGTACTGCTTCCAGCTTTTGACATACCTCAAGAATTTGTATCTCCAGAAGATGCAATAGATGGTGGAAAACGTGGTGAAAATGCTTTTTTAAGACATCTGGTTTATGAAGGTGCAAAAAAACGCTATGGTGAAGAACTCTCAGAAGAAGTTACAGAACGTTTAGATTTTGAGCTTGACGTTATAGAAAAAACAGGATACCCGGGTTACTTCTTGATTGTAGAAGATTTTATACGCGAGGCTCGTAATATGGATGTATCTGTTGGACCTGGTCGTGGATCTGCCGCAGGATCTGTTGCAGCATACTGTTTGTGGATTACAAACATAGACCCGATGAAGTACGACCTACTTTTTGAGCGTTTCTTAAATCCGGATCGTGTGAGTATGCCCGATATTGATATTGACTTTGATGATGAAGGACGTGGGCGTGTAATGCAGTATGTAATAGATAAGTATGGAGCAAATCAAGTTGCACAAATTATTACATACGGTACAATGGCTGCAAAGTCTTCTATACGTGATACCTCTAGAGCACTAGATCTATCACTAGGAGATGCAGATCGTATTGCAAAGCTTATACCTACTATGAGTAAGCTGCGCAAGATATTTGGCAAGACAGATGCAGAGTTGCGTAGTTCTTTTAGATCTGATGATTTACCTAAGGTACAAGAACTTATAAATATAGAGACTCAAGACAATCTAGAAGGGCAAATGTTAAGGCAAGCACGCCAGCTAGAAGGGTCTGTACGTAACACGGGGATTCACGCCTGTGGAGTGATTATCACGCCAGATGATATTACAAATTTTGTACCTGTTGCACTAGCAAAGGACTCAGATCTCTATGTAACACAGTTTGACAACTCTGTAGTAGAAGAAGCTGGATTGCTTAAGATGGACTTCTTGGGTCTGAAGACCCTTACTCTTATAAAGGACACTGTTAAGCTTGTAAAGTATCGCCACAATGTTGATCTGGATCCAGAGAACTTCCCTCTGGATGATGAAAAAACATACGAACTTTTCCAGCGTGGAGATACCGTAGGGATTTTTCAATATGAATCACCTGGTATGCAAAAGCATATGCAATCTCTAAAACCTACCGTTTTTGAAGATCTTATTGCGATGAATGCCCTTTATCGTCCAGGTCCTATGGAATATATTCCCTCTTTTGTAAGGAGGAAGCACGGAGAAGAAGAAATTGAGTATGATCTCCCAGCGATGGAAGAGTACTTAAAAGAGACTTACGGTATTACTGTATATCAAGAGCAAGTGATGCTTCTATCTCAAAAACTTGCCGACTTTACAAAGGGTGAGGCAGATGTACTGCGTAAGGCAATGGGTAAAAAGCAAATTGCAGTTCTTGATAAAATGAAGCCTAAGTTTATAGAACAGGCATCTGCAAAAGGACACGATCCAGAAAAGCTGGAAAAAATATGGAAAGACTGGGAGGCTTTTGCCGCGTATGCCTTTAACAAGTCTCACTCTACCTGTTATGCTTGGATTGCTTATCAAACAGCATATCTAAAAGCGCACTACCCAGCAGAGTATCTTGCCGCTGTACTTTCTAACAATATGAATGACATAAAGCAAGTAACATTCTTTATGGAAGAGGCAAAACGTATGGGACTAGAAGTACTAGGCCCAGATGTAAATGAATCTTTTAGAAAATTTACAGTAAATGATAATGGCGCTGTACGTTTTGGTATGGGTGCGGTAAAAGGCGTAGGTACAGGAGCTGTTGCCACTATTGTAGAAAATAGAAAAGATGGTAAGTACAAATCTGTTTTTGACTTTGCACGTCGCGTAGATTTACGTGCAGCAAATAAGAAAGCCTTTGAGAGCCTTGCTCTAGCCGGTGGTTTTGATGAACTAGACGGCGACACCCACCGAGCGCAGTTCTTTAATGATAATGGTGATGGGATTACCTTTTTAGAAAAAGCTGTAAAGTATGGTGCTCGTTATCAAGAAAATGAAAATAGCTCGCAGGTAAGCCTTTTTGGCGAGTCAAGTGAGGTACAGATTCCTGAACCAGAAGTTCCTCCGTGTGAAGAATGGGGTACAATGGAGAAGCTCAAACGTGAGAAAGAAGTGGTAGGTATATATATATCTGGTCACCCACTAGATGATTTTAAAACCGAGATGGAAACCTTTTGTAACGCAACAGTTAGCCACTTTAATCAGATGGAAGCTTTTGTAAATAGGGAGCTCACCTTTGGCGGGGTGATTACAGATGTTCAACATCGCGTATCAAAAAATGGTAAAGGCTGGGCCGCCTTTACAGTAGAGGATTTTACAGATAGTTTTGAGTTTAGAATGTTTGGAGAAGAGTACCTCAAGATGAGGCACTTCTTAATACCTAATAGTTTTATACACGCAAAGGTCTTTATAAAAGACGGCTTTACTAATAGGGAAACTGGTCGAAAAGGAGATCCTCGCACACAGTTTAATAGTATACAGCAACTTCAAGATGTAATGGAGAATAATGCAAAAAAACTCACCATAAATATTGACATTAATGAAGTAGCTGAAGCTCGTGTAGCCGAAATTAAAGAAATATTAGACCAACATATGGGTAGTGCAAAACTGCACTTTCAAGTCTTTGAACCTAAAGAAAAAATCTACGTAAAAATGCCTAGCAAAAAGACCAAGGTCAAAATTTGCCAAGAACTACTAGATTCTCTAGATCAAAATAAAATACACTATAAGTTAAACTAAGCAACATTACGAGAAGGCACTAGCTCTCTACGTACAAGTATTGTAACTTCTTCTTTATAATTCTCCGTCTGTAGCGTATAAGTAAATGCCTGCGGATTTTTGCTACTCTTAACACCCTGCATACTAGCTTGGTGTAAAAGATAAGTGGCATAATTAGGATACCCTAGATACTTACAAAGCATCTCTATCATCTTTGCGTTAGGGCATAGCTCATCTTCATCAACCCCATCTACATAACTATTGTAATAATTGAGAAGCGTTCTTCTTGAAATTTGATACTTACACTCGCACCATAAACTATTTGCTAGGTGATCTGCCCATTGTGTTTTCGTGTTTCCGGGGGTTTCTGTTTCCGCTTTCGCGAAAGCGGACAAAACAATTTTTCTAAACATCATAATGGTATTTTTTTTCTAATTCATTCTTACATACAAGACTATTAAGAACAGGAAAGGATTTTCCATCGGTTTTCCATCTAGCACTCTTGATAAGCTAGATATTTACGTATCTAAAAGATAATCAGTACACAAAGAACGATAATTGGCAATAGGTTTCATAAAGGAAATCCGTAAAATGCAGCATATTTTTTCTTTATGTAGGTTTATTCTTTCAAAAAAATTATAACCCTGAAACATTAAAATTATGAAAACGACAATTTACATCTTAGCATTTTTATTTATGGGAGTAACTTTTACTGCTTGTACTCCAGATACCGTGGTCGAAGAAAGTGATCGCATAGAAAGCACCTGGGGAGAGGATGATAATGGTGGACAAGATGAGAAAGAAGATGAAGAGGATAATTAGACCTTTTGCATCTTAATATTTTTTACTAATTCGTATATTAGAGGGATGAAACAGTTTATTCTGTCATCCCTTTTTTTACTGTATAGTTTTACGGTTTACAGCACCCTCGCACCTCAGAAATATAATGCTGAGGATAGTTTACTGTACTACAAAAAGTTAAGCCGTAAAAAAAAAGAATCCTACAAAGATAGACTGGCAGCAAATGATAAAGCAATTTACTGGTCAAGACAAGTGTCTGACTCTGTATACCTTGAACAACTAATCTATAGGTGTGATTTGTATTATTATGATAAGCAATACGATCAAGCAATTGCCCAGACTAAAACAGTATTAGACGAAGCAACTAGACTAAAAAGCAAGCGATTTATCGCTCAATCTTATGATAATCAAGGAGATATTTATAAGAAAAAGCAGAATACCTCTGAGGCCTTTACAAACTATGTACACGCCATAGAACTCTTTACTGAGTTAAAGGATAGTATACAGATTATAAAAATTTCAAAAAAAGCGAGCTACATACAAACCAGTCTTGGCGATATGGATGGAGCAGAATATACTATTGTAAATGCTCTTGACTATAGTAACACATTAAAGGAACCTTCAGAAATCTCTTGGTTTTACGACATTCTGGGAAGGGTTTATAGAGAGCGTGGCTTGTGGCAAGAGGCAATACGCTACCATCGTAAAGCATTACAACTTGAGAACAACAAGGGAAGTAAGGCCTCTCTAATTAATAATTATGCCATTACACTATTAAAATCTGGTGATAATGATGGAGCTATACAACAACTAGAGGTAGGGCTTGCTTATAAAGATAGCTTATCACTCAATACATTATACCGACTCAAGGATAACTATGCATTTGCAAAATCACGTGCTGGACACAAAGACGCCATACCCTTACTAGAAGAAGCTTTAAACCTACGAACTAGCATAGATGACATACCAGGAAAGTATGCCAGTCATATACACCTTGCAGAGGCTTATATGACATTAGGAAATACTAAAAAGACTGCATATCACGCACAACAAGCTTATAATATATCTTCTAATGCTAAGAATACTGAAGCTGTTGTAAAAGCTCTCGATTACTTGATCCCCGTAACCAAAGAATCTAATGTTCTTTTTAAAGAATATACAAGCTTATCAGATTCTCTAACTAAAGCGCAAAACAAAGCTAAGTTTGAGTTTGCAAAACTGCGGTATGATGTAGAAAAGGCCGAAGAGCGGGAAAACATAGCCTTACAAAAAATTACGGCCTCACAGTTACGAGAAGAAATTGCTATAAGAAAGAGAAACTGGGCACTAGTAGGCATAGGAGGTCTTTTAATCACAGGTTTAATATTTATACTATACCAAAGAGAACGCTCAAAAAAACAGCGAATACTAGATCGCTATGAAACAGAAAAACGCCTTGCCAAAAAACTACACGATGAGCTTGCAAACGAGATTTACTTAGTTATGAATGAGGTAGAAAACGAAATAAGCTCACCTGCAGTAGCAGATAGACTTGAAGACATTTATAAGTTAAGTAGAGACCTCTCTAGAGAGACTAAGCCTATACAAACAGATGAGAACTTCCCGACAGAGCTTGCAATGAACTTACAAACATATACCTCATCAGAAAGAAAACTAATACTAAGAGGTCTGGAGTCTATAAACTGGAATGTAATTAATCCCGAAGTAAAAATCGAGATTTACAGAGTATTACAAGAGTTAATGACTAATATGAGAAAGCATAGTAAAGCTTCTCTTGTAGCACTAGTTTTTAAGAGTGTAGATAAACTTTTAGAAATTAATTACAGTGACAATGGTAAAGGAGTATCACTATCAAGAGATAATCGCGGGAGCGGTTTGTTAAATACGCAAACCCGTCTCAAATCTCTAGGAGGAGAAATAAAATTTGACTCTGCGGTAGATGAAGGTTTTAGAGCAGAATTATCAATCCCTATTTAATTTACAGTACAATGTTTAAAAAAATACTAGCGGCCGAAGACATAGATAACATAAAACTGGGTGTCTCCTCTATTCTTAAACAGCTCAAAATACCAGAAGTTGTACACGTCGAGTACTGTGATGAAGCCTTTTTAGAATTTAAAATGGCCATTCAAGATAACGCTCCTTTTGACCTTTTAATCACAGATCTCTCCTTTAAAGAGTCTCATCGCAAAGAACGCCTTACCTCTGGAGAGCATCTTTTTAAAGCTTTAAAAGAAGTAGACCCATCCATTAAAGTAATCGTTTACTCTATGGAAGATCACCCACAACGTTTTGACAGCCTCTGGAAGTCGGGCTTGCTAGATGGTTATGTTTGTAAAGATAGACGAGGATTAGAAAATCTTAAGGAAGCCATAGAGCAAGTCGCAAAAGGTGAGAAATACATCTCTCAACACCTTGCAGATAATGTAAAACAAAAAAATCTGGTAGAACTTAATAACTACGACATCGAGCTATTAAGTCTTCTCGCAGATGGGGCTACACAAGATGAAATACAGCATTATTTTAAATCCAAAAATATGAAGCCTTACAGTCGCAGTAGTATTGAGAAGCGACTGCGTGAGTTGCGCACTGAGTTTGGTGCAAAAACTACCATACACCTCATACGCTTACTAGCCGACTTGCGCCTGATTTAAAAAAAGTCAAAAAAAATTAAAAAAAACGCCCAAATAAAGGAAATCCGTAAAATTTTACCTCCATACCATCATATCTTTGTGACTCCCCCGTAGCTTTTTTCATAAGAGGGTTATTATTCAAGATTTTGATGATATTTGAAAAAAGCTATTATAAAACTCTCATTTCTTATAATGGGAGTTTTTATTTTTATGATTACGCAAACCTAAGCTTTCCCCCAACTGAAAAGCACTCATTAAATTTTTTTAATGAGTGTTTTTTTTTTACACAACTCTAAAAACTTATATCAAACAACTTAGTTGCTTTGATTATTAACACTATGGAGACCGCTTTCGCGAAAGCGTAAAAAAGAAAAGCCAACTTATTACAAGTTGGCTTTCATATATTATTATATCCTAATGATTTACATCTCTAGGGCTTTCTTGATATCTCCATCCATAAGAATGTTAATAGGATCTTCTAGTGCTTCTTTTACAGCGACTAAGAATCCTACAGACTCTTTACCATCGATAATTCTGTGATCATAAGATAATGCTACAAACATTATAGGTGCGATTACAATCTCGCCATCTTTTACGATAGGGCGCTCTACGATATTGTGCATTCCTAAGATACCAGATTGTGGTGGGTTTATGATAGGTGTAGATAACATAGATCCAAATACACCTCCATTTGAGATTGTAAAGGTTCCTCCTGTCATCTCGTCTACAGTAATTTTACCATCTCTGGCTCTTATTGCAAGACGTTTTACCTCACTCTCAACCCCTCTAAAAGAAAGGTTTTCTGCATTTCTAATAACTGGCACCATAAGTCCTTTAGGACCTGATACGGCAATTGAGATGTCTTTATAATCAAAAGTGAGCATCTCTTTACCATCTATCATACTGTTTACAGCAGGATACATTTCAAGAGCTCTTACCACTGCTAGTGTAAAGAATGACATAAACCCTAAACCTACACCGTGCTTTGCCTTGAAGTCCTCTTTGTATTGCTTACGCAGGTCAAATATAGGCTGCATATTTACCTCGTTAAAGGTAGTAAGCATTGCTGTTGTATTTTTTGCTTCTACGAGACGCTCTGCAACTTTACGACGTAGCATAGATAACTTAGTACGTGAGTCACCTCTAGAACCTGGTCCTGGAGTTCCCATAGAAGGTGTTGCTTTTACAGCATCTTCTTTAGTCACACGGCCAGCTCTACCTGTACCCGTAACCTGGCTAGCGGTCATTCCTTTTTCATCAAGAATTTTTCTTGCTGCTGGGCTTGGAGTTCCAGATGCGTATGTCTTTTCAGTTTCGGCTGGAGCTTTTTCTCCTGTGTTAGGAGTTGCTGCCTGTTCTTTTTTAAGTTTTTCTTCTACTTTACCATCTCCACCACCTTCGTCACCACCTTCATAGGTGTCTGTTGCCGGCGCCTCTGCAGCAGTATCAATAAGGCACACAACTGCACCTACCTCAACAGCATCACCTTCTTCTGCTTTAAGTGTAATGACTCCACTCATCTCTGCTGGAAGCTCGAGCGTTGCTTTATCACTGTCTACCTCGGCAATGGCCTGGTCTTTTTCTACATAATCGCCGTCTTCAACGAGCCATTGTGCGATTTCAACTTCTGTGATGGATTCTCCCGGTGAAGGGACTTTCATTTCTAAAACCATAATGTTTCTGGTTACGCCATTGTTACTCAACTTACTTAGATGAAGGACGCTGGCGGCTATTAATTGTTACTATTTTAAAGGCGCTTCAAAAACGCTATCTATTACTTTTTTGTGTCTTGCTTTTGATCTTGTACTACTTCCCGCAGCTGGAGATGCATATACACGTCGCGATGCTACTCTAAGTTTTACTTGATCAAAATTCATAAGCATATAACCCCAAGCTCCCATATTTCTAGGCTCTTCTTGTGCCCAGACATAATCTATTACATTAGGATAACTTGCAATAATATCTTCTAACTGCTTTTGTGGCAGCGGGAATAATTGCTCTATACGTACAAGGGCTACATCATCACGTCCATTTTCCTTACGACGCTCTAAGAGGTCATAATAAAACTTACCTGTACAGAATACAAGTGATGTAACCTTCTTCTTATCTACCTCAGTATCATCAAGAACTTCTTGAAAAGAGCCTGTGGTAAGCTCCTCTTTAGTACTCACTACAAGAGGGTGTCTTAATAATGATTTAGGTGTAAAAACTACAAGTGGCTTTCTAAAATTCCACTTCATCTGGCGACGTAGTAGGTGAAAGAAGTTTGCTGGCGTTGTTACATCTGCCATTATGAGGTTATCTGTAGCACAAAGCTGTAGGTAACGTTCCATACGTGCACTAGAGTGCTCAGAACCTTGACCTTCATACCCGTGAGGTAATAACATCACGAGTCCATTTTGTGTTTTCCATTTAGACTCTGCAGCACTTATATATTGATCTAGCATTATCTGTGCACCATTTGAAAAATCTCCAAATTGAGCCTCCCAGATAGTAAGTGTTTTAGGAGCAGCCATCGCATACCCGTAGTCAAAACCTACCACTCCATACTCAGAAAGTAGTGAGTTATAGATATCCATCTTACCAGCTACATCTAGACGGTTGTGTAGATTAATCTCTTCTACATCATCTTCTGTTTTGATAATGGCGTGACGGTGAGAGAATGTTCCTCTCTCTACATCTTGTCCAGATATACGTACATTAAATCCTTCTTCCATAAGAGAACCGTAAGCTAGAAGCTCACCCATTCCCCAGTCTAATTGATTCTTTTCTGTATACTGCTTATTTCTATCTGCAACAATACGCTGTATCTTGCGTATGAATTTTTTATCTTCTGGTAACTTAGTAATACCATCTGCTATAACATCTAGCTTACTTATATCATAGGTAGTATCTACAGGAGTAAGAATATCTTCTCTACTTCCTATCTCATACCCTTCCCAGTCATCTGCAAGAATCTCAGTGATTACTGTTTTATCTCTCTTACGAGATTCTTCAAGATCTTCTTCAAGATCATCTTTATATTCTTTTTCGAGCTGCTTTACATATCCCTTTTCTATAACCCCCTCTTTAAGAAGTCTTTCTGCATAGATATCACGAGGATTTGAGTGTTTTGAGATTGCCTTATATAATAAAGGCTGTGTAAATCTAGGCTCATCACCTTCATTATGCCCATACTTTCTATAACCCAGTATGTCTATAAATACATCACGGCCAAATTGCATTCTAAAATCAAGCGCAAAGGCAAATGCGTGACATACAGACTCTACATCATCTGCATTTACATGTAGTACTGGAGACAAGGTAACCTTACCCACATCTGTACTATAGGTAGATGATCTCGCATCGAGATAGTTTGTAGTAAAACCTACTTGGTTATTTGCTACGATATGTATCGTACCACCCGTGCGATATCCTTCTAACTGTGCCATTTGCACAATTTCATATACAATACCTTGACCAGCTACGGCAGCATCTCCGTGTATAGCAATAGGAAGGATTTTCTTCTCATCTCCTCCTAATTGATTATCTATTTTTGCACGAGACATTCCCTCTATCACTGCTCCTACAGTCTCGAGGTGCGATGGGTTAGGTGCTAGGTCCATACGTATTTTGTGTCCTTTATCGCTTTCGCGAAAGCTAGTCCACCCCATATGGTATTTTACATCTCCATCAAAAAGTTCATCCTCATCATACTCTTTTCCGTCAAACTCAGAAAAGATTGCCTCTGGTGATTTTCCGAAGATATTTGCCAGTACATTAAGACGACCGCGGTGTGCCATCCCTACTACAAATTGCTCAACACCCTTATCAGATCCTCTCTCGATAAGTGTATCCAGACCAGGTATCATAGCGTCAAGTCCTTCTACAGAAAAACGTTTTTGCCCTACATACTTAGAGTGCAAGAAACCTTCAAAAGAAGCTGTTTGATTTAATTTTTTGAGAATATGCCTTTTTTCCTCTTTTGAGAAAGAAGGATGGTTATCATTTTTATTGAGCCAGTTCTGTATCCAAGTAATCTCTTTTGGATTACGAATGTACATATACTCAATACCTATGTGGTCACAGTATATGGCCTCAAGGTGGTTTACAATCTCTTGTAACGTCTTCTTCCCAATACCTAAAATTGAACCAGCTTCAAACTCTGTACTAAGATCAGACTTAGAGAGTCCAAAGTTTTCTATCTCTAGTGTAGGTGCATATTTACGACGTGCACGTACAGGGTTAGTCTTTGTAAAGAGGTGACCTCTGTTACGGTATCCGTCTATTAATTTTACTATTTGAAATTCTTTTTGAATTCCTTCAGGAATAACCACAGTCTCTCCTCCTACATCACCAGTAACCTCTTCTGCACTTTCTAGCCCAAAGTCAAAACCTTGAAAAAAAGCGCGCCAGCTAGCTTCTACACTATCTGGGTTAAGTAAATATTGATCGTAAAGCTCAGCAAAGTAAGCGGTATGTGCGGCATTCAGAAATGAAAATCTATCCATTTGATATTTAAGTTCTGCGTCTTGCGACTTTAGAAAAGCAAAAATACGATAATTAACATTTTTGGACATATAATACCTATATTTATAACAGAGAATTAAGACACTACAGCTATGAAATGCAATTTTTTAGGGATTATACTACTTACGGGCCTCTTTTTTACAATGACAACAACAACCCAAGCGCAAGAGATTACTACAAAACCTAAAAGTGAATTTTGGAGCAAGGTGCGTTTTGGCGGTGGATTAGGCTTAAATTTTGGCCGAAACAATACTAACATTACAGTTGCACCAAGTGCATTGTATCAACCCAATCAATATGTCGCATTTGGACCAGGACTTAATTACACCTATCAAAAATTTGGAGATTTTAAAACAACCCTTGTAGGGGCAAGTGCTATTGTCATTTCAAATCCGCTTGATTTCTTACAGCTTTCTGGAGAGTTTGAGCAACTTCGCGTTTTTCAATCTGTTTCTGGACTACCAGACATTCCAAACTCTTGGAATACTGCACTCTTTCTGGGCGCGGGATACCGTCTCAACGTAGGAGGAAATAGTCTAGGCGCAATCGGGATACGTTACAATGTACTCTTTGACGATAATGATTCTGTTTATGCAGATGCGTGGCAGCCTTTTGTACGTGTCTATTTTTAATACACGTTTACTACTATTATAACTTTGAACCTAGCACAACATTCCACTCTTTGATATCGTAAGAAATAACAATACCATTTTTCACATAAGGGTCTTGTGCCGCGAATGTCTCAACTTGTGATTTGTCTTTTACTTGAAAGATTAGCACACCTGTTTCACCAGGACCTTCTGTAGCTCCACCTAGTAGAAGACTGCCCGCAGCTACAGCTGCTTTTGCAACCTCAAAATGATCTTTGCGATAAGGTGTTCTTTTCTCCAAATAATTTTCTACAAAAGTATATGTAAGGATGTAATATTTCATCTAGTCCATCATAATCTCTAGAAGACCTATCGCCGCCTCACTTATTTTTGTTCCAGGCCCAAAAACTGCTGCGGCTCCAGCCTCAAATAAAAATTCATAATCTTGCTGCGGAATCACCCCACCTACAATCACCATAATATCTGGTCTTCCTAGCGCCTTTAGCTCTTCAATTACTTGAGGCACTAATGTTTTGTGACCAGCAGCAAGTGATGAGACTCCTAGTATGTGCACATCATTTTCTACTGCTTGTTTTGCTGCCTCTTTAGGTGTTTGAAATAGCGGCCCTATGTCCACATCAAAACCTATATCTGCATATCCTGTTGCTACTACTTTTGCTCCACGGTCGTGACCGTCTTGTCCCATTTTGGCAATCATAATTCTAGGACGACGCCCGTCTTGCGTTGCAAATTGGTTTGCGAGTTGTTGCGCTTTCGCGAAAGCGGAATCTTCTTTCATCTCTTTGCTATATACACCACTAAAGGATTGTATCTGCGCTTTGTGACGCCCATAAACCTCCTCTAGTGCATCTGAAATTTCTCCTAGGGTTGCTCTTTCTCTAGCTGCCGTAACCGCAAGTGATAATAAATTGCCATTGCCCTCTCTAGCTGCGTTTGTAAGCGCCTCTAAAGCTTGAGAAACTTTAGCTGAGTCTCTGTCATTTTTAATTTGCTCCAGACGCTTAAGCTGGCCATCACGCACCTTTGTATTATCTACATCAAGTATATCTAGGTGCTCATCTTCTGTAGGTCTGTATTTATTAACTCCTACTATAATATCTTGACCACTATCTATGCGGGCTTGCTTTCTAGCAGCTGCCTCTTCAATACGTAGTTTGGGAATACCAGCTTCTATAGCTTTAGTCATTCCTCCTAGCTCCTCTACTTCTTGAATAAGCTCCCAGGCTTTATGAGCAATATCATTTGTGAGAGACTCTACATAATAACTACCCGCCCACGGGTCTACGGTTTTTGTAATATGTGTTTCTTCTTGTAAGAAAATTTGTGTGTTACGAGCGATACGAGCAGAAAAATCTGTAGGCAAGGCAATGGCCTCATCTAGTGCGTTAGTGTGCAAACTCTGCGTCCCTCCAAAAGCCGCTGCAGCAGCCTCAATAGTTGTGCGCGCAACATTATTAAATGGATCTTGCTCTGTAAGACTCCAGCCACTAGTCTGGCAGTGCGTTCTCAAGGCAAGAGACTTAGGATTTTTAGGATTAAATTGTTTTACAATTTTTGCCCATAACATTCTGGCGGCACGCATCTTTGCAATTTCCATAAAGTGGTTCATCCCTATTGCCCAGAAAAACGAAAGCCTTGGCGCAAAGCTGTCTATATCCATCCCGGCAGCAAGCCCAGTTTTTATATACTCCAGTCCATCTGCTAGGGTGTATGCGAGTTCTATATCACAAGTTGCTCCTGCTTCTTGCATATGGTATCCAGAGATCGAGATACTATTAAATTTAGGCATCTCCTTTGCTGTATATTCAAAGATATCTGAGATAATTCTCATAGATGGTGTAGGAGGATATATGTACGTGTTACGTACCATAAATTCCTTAAGAATATCATTTTGGATTGTACCCGAAAGTAGCGCCGTATCTACTCCTTGCTCTTGTGCTGCAACTATATAAAATGCCATAATAGGCAATACAGCACCATTCATAGTCATAGAGACAGACATCTTATCTAGCGGTATCTGGTCAAAAAGGATTTTCATATCCTCTACCGAGTCTATCGCCACACCTGCCTTACCTACGTCTCCTACTACGCGCTCGTGATCACTATCATAACCACGGTGTGTTGCGAGATCAAAAGCTACCGAGAGTCCTTTTTGGCCTGCGGCAAGGTTTCTACGATAGAATGCGTTACTATCCTCTGCAGTAGAAAAACCCGCATACTGGCGTATCGTCCAAGGTCTTCTTACATACATTGTACTATAAGGCCCGCGTAAGTTAGGCGCCATACCGGCCACAAAATCTAAGTGCTCTAGATCTTGAACATCTTCAGGAGTATAGGTAGATTTTACATCTATCTTTTCGGCAGTGGTTTTTAAAACCACATCTTGTTGAGAACTACTTTTTACTTGAGCCCCAAGGGTGATATGTTGTACGTCTCTTCTACTCATTACTTTCTTGCGCTACTTGCGCTACTGGCGCAAGATGTTGATAAAATGCATCTAGTGCCACATAGAGCGCAGTGACTCTTTGGTCTTTTGCTTGTCTCCCAAAATTACGCATACGTGAGTTGAACAACTTTGGGCTCATAGTATTAGTCTCTACAAGGGCATTTATAGTGGTAGACAGATCTTTATCTTCCATATTATCTATAACACACTGCACTGCAGGATGCTTATAGTTGAGATTACTAGCACCTCCATCTTCAAGCAAAATATTGCGAGCCCGTAATTCTTTATAAATAGCAATCGAGTGACTTGTTGCAACTCTATCAAACTCTGCTGTACCCGTAAAACCTACATATAAGTAGCGGCCGTAAGCACTTACAAGACGTTTTGCCTCTGGATCATATGCCTCTGTAATATCTTGCTCAAATTGATATAGTGCCTCGTTGAGCAACGCACTATCTTCACCACCACAGGTAGTTATACTTTCTTTTTCTGAATGTTGTAGTGCAAGTTCTTTCTTGTTGTCACAAGATATTAGGCTTACAGACAAAAGGAGAACCACTACTACTAGTTGATTAATTTTTATCATATCTACTCAGTTTTAAGACGCTCTTTTTCGACAGCTTCTGCGAGACGTCTCATTATTATAGGTGCGATTATTGTTTTGCGTGGATTTATTTTTACAAAAGGATATAACTCAAGATTGTCCTTCATCTTATCATCTTGATTAGGATGCTTGTTAGTTCCTAATAAAGTAATGACTCCCTCATCAAAAAGCTGCTGCTCTCTAGTAGCGCTTTCTTTAATCTTGCGTTGTACGGTTCCATCTTTGAGTTGTTTTAATAGACCCCCATTGCGCTCTATATCCTTAAACAGCGTAAGTGCTTTTTCCGCTAGCTGATGGGTGAGTTCCTCAACATAGTAAGATCCATCTGAAGGATTTTGTACAGCATCAAAATAGCTTTCTTCTTTAAGCACTATTAATTGATTACGAGATATGCGCTGTCCAAAATCATTTGTTTTATGATATAATGCATCGTAAGGCATATTTACCACCCAGTCTGCTCCTCCTAAAACTGCGCTCATACACTCTGTAGTGGTACGCAACATATTAGTATTATAGTCGTAAATAGTTTTATTTCTACGGCTTGGGTGTGCTACGATTTTAATAGCTGTGTCTTGATAAGAAAAAGCACTTAAAACAGTTTGTGCTAATTCTCTTAATGCTCTAAGCTTTGCAATTTCAAAAAAGTAATTTGCACCCACACTTACCTCTACAACTACTTCTTCTAGTTTAAGATTTTCTTGCTCACAAAAGTTTAAATACTCAGCTAGTTGTGCCATACCGTATGCCAGTTGCTGCACCATAGTTGCTCCAGCGTTCTGATAAAGTGTAGTGTCTATTGTAAAGGATGACGCTGCTTCTTGTATAACTTCTTTAAAATCTTGATGATCCTTATTGAGGTTTGTAAACCAGTTACCATCTAAAGCAAGATGGTTAATAATATCTAGCTTTACTACGAGCTCATACTTATCACTATATCGATATAGCTCATTATAAAATTGAGCGTCTAAAAATGATAGATCAAAATACAGTGGCACCGAAGTATCACTAAGCGTTGTAAATAACGCAGCTATATCAAAAGGTTTATTGGCTTGAAAATAAACAGCCTCTACACCATTTGCTATAGCATTATTTGCCGTCTCTGCAGACTGTACTGCTTGATTTATAAAAATTTTCTCTCCTATAAACCAATGCTTAGGTAGTATGATGTTTGCCGTTTTTTTTACCTCATCTTTATGGTAAAAAGGACGTACGTGTATACCCTCTAAGCTCTGCCAGACAAGTGTATCGTTATAATCTGCACCCTTAAGATCAAACTGTATTTTCTGTTTGTATGCTTTTGCAGATACTGGATCAAATTCTGAAAATAAACTAGTCTTCATTTTCCTGTTTTAAACTATCTTGATATTCAATAATGTAAATCTCTTCGTTATCCTTTTTCATAAGATATTCTTCACGAGCAAACCGCTCTAAACCTGCGCTATCTTTGAGCTGTAGTATTTGAGCATTATCCTTTGAAATTTCGTTTTTAAAATAATCACGGTTACCCTTTAACTTATCTCGCTCTTGGTTAAGCTCTCTATGTAATAGGTATGAACTCCCGTCAAAAAACAGCATCCAGATTAAGAAAATGATGGTAATGAGTAAATATTTATTACTCAATACTCTAAACCATTTTTTTTGCCTCAGCTCTTTGACACCCATTGTAGTAAATATAGTAAAACCTTAATTTAAACGTTCGTTTATAATACTTCGTACAATATCTACAGCAACAGTATTATACCTATTGTTTGGTATAATAATATCTGCAAATTCTTTAGTAGGCTCAATAAATTGCTGGTGCATAGGCTTAAGCGTGGTTTGATACCTATTAAGCACTTCATCTAGATCTCTACCGCGCTCTGCAATATCCCTCTTGAGACGACGTATTAATCGCTCATCACTATCTGCGTGTACAAAAACTTTGATATCAAAAAGATTTCTAATAGCAGGATCTGTAAGTATAAGAATACCCTCTACCACCATCACATTAGTAGGCGTGGTAAGCACCGTCTCTTCTGTACGGTTATGTGCAACAAATGAATATACTGGTTGTAATATGTTCCTTCCTTCTTTAAGTTCTTTGAGATGTTGACACAGCAATGGAAAATCTATCGCATTAGGGTGATCAAAGTTTACTTTCTTTCTTTCCTCCATAGAGAGGCTAGAAAGATCTTTATAATATGAGTCTTGGGAGATAACCGTTACCTGTCCTTCTGGAAGGTCTGAAACTATCTGATCTACTACGGTAGTTTTTCCACTACCGGTACCTCCACCTATACCTATTATGAGCATAATTGTAATTGTGTTGTTTTAAGTACGCTTTCGCGAAAGCGTTATTCTTTTTATTCCTCTTCTTGTCCGTATTGATCTATATACTCCGGGTATAAAAACTCATTATATGGAAAACGTGTTACGTGTATCTCTCTCACGCGCTCGTACACTTTCTTTCTAAAGGAATCAAAGTTGTTTTTATTAAGCGCCGAAATGAATATCGCATCACCATTAGTGCGTGACATCCAGGTCTCCTTCCACTCATCTAGTGAGTAGTGAGCACCGGTGCGCTCTACCATAAGGTCATCATCATCATAAGCCTCTGCCTTATATGCATCAATTTTATTAAAGACCATAAGCGTGGGTTTATCCATACTTTTTATCTCATCAAGAATCTTATTCACGGCATTAATATGATCTTCAAACTGTGGGTGTGAGATATCTACCACGTGCAATAATAAATCTGCCTCGCGCACCTCATCTAGTGTACTCTTAAAAGAATCTACGAGTTGTGTAGGTAACTTTCTTATAAACCCAACGGTGTCTGAAAGTAAGAATGGTAAATTACCTATTACCACCTTACGCACAGTAGTATCAAGAGTTGCAAAAAGTTTATTTTCGGCAAACACCTTACTCTTGCTTATCACATTCATAAGGGTACTTTTACCCACATTTGTATATCCTACAAGAGCAACTCTTACCAGTGCACCACGATTACCACGTTGTGTAGACATTTGCTTGTCTATGGTTTTCATCTTCTTTTTGAGCAGGGTGATGCGGTCACGTACGATACGTCTATCTGTCTCAATTTCTGTCTCTCCAGGACCACGCATACCTATACCCCCACGCTGGCGCTCAAGGTGTGTCCATAAACCTACTAGACGAGGTAAGAGATACTCATACTGCGCAAGCTCTACCTGCGTACGCGCATAACTAGTTTGTGCTCGTTGTGCAAAAATATCTAGTATAAGATATGTACGATCTACAATTTTACATTTAAGTAGTGCCTCAATGTTACGCTGCTGTCCCGGTGTAAGCTCGTCGTCAAAAATGACTGTACCTACATCGTGCTGCTCTACATAAGCAGCTACATCTTCCATCTTACCAGTCCCTATAAAAGTTTTAGGGTTAGGACGTTCTAATTTTTGACTAAAACGCTTAAGAACCTCTGCTCCTGCCGTGTAGGCCAGAAACTCGAGTTCATCAAGGTATTCTGTCATTTTTTCGTGCGTTTGTTTTTGGGTTACAAGCCCTACAAGAATGCACTTTTCATATTCTATTTTTTCAACTTCCAGCATAAATACAAAGGTAGCAAATGGATTGCAGTCTTTTTGACTAAATTGTGGGTCTCATAGATACTGTTTAATATGGAGGATACATCCGCTTTCGCGAAAGCGCAAACCAAAAAAATAAAATGTGCTATAGGTTTTTATAATCTTGAAAACCTTTTTGACACAAAAAATGACCCCGCAACACTAGATGACGACTTTACACCAGGTGGTTTTAAGGAGTGGAACTCTTATAAGTTTGACAAAAAAGTTAAAAAACTGGCTAAGGTTATTTCTAAAATAGGAAAAAAAGAGACTACGACATCACCAAGCTTACTAGGCGTGGCAGAGGTAGAAAACAAGGCTGTACTAGAAGCACTAATAAAAACCAGTAAGCTTGATGACGAAAGGTATAGCATTGTGCACTATGACTCTCCAGATGAGCGTGGTATAGATGTAGCACTTCTATACAAGAAGAAAGATTTTACAGTACATAAGAGTGAGGCCGTCACATTATATCTAGAGACAGAAGATGGAGATCGTGATTATACCAGAGATATTTTATATGTGCAAGGTAACTTACTCGGTACAGAGGTACACATACTTGTAAACCACTGGCCATCTCGACGTAAAGGAGCAAATGAAACTTCTCACAAACGAATAAAAGCCGCTCAAAAAAATCGAGAGCTTATAGACAATCTTGTCGCACAAAATCCAGAAGCAAGGGTGATTATAATGGGTGACTTTAATGATGGACCACATAGTGAGAGCATAAAAAAACACCTGGTTAAAACTGACTTTTACAACCCGATGCTTTATCTCGGGACGAGATATGAGGGTAGTCTTAATTATAATTATGAGTGGTTCATCTTTGATCAAATTATCTTTTCAAACAACTTTGTGCGCATTTATAACAATGACCTTCTTTATGAGAAGTCTGACATTTATAATGATTTTTATCTCACAGAGTACGATGGGAAGTTTAAAGGTAATCCCTTTAGAACATATGCTGGCAAAAACTACCTGGGTGGCTATAGTGACCACTTCCCTGTCTATACAATTTTAACGGCAATTGTTAAAAACTAGAATTTACCAAGTAGGAAAGAAGTCGGTTGTCGGGTTTATAAAGTATTATATCCAATATTTTTGTTAATTGTTTGAAGATTGCTTTATTTGTTACACTTTAGCAGTGTATATAATTTAGCTTTATAGCGTATTCATTACATAATTTGCATCGTAATTGTGCAGTTATATGTGATTTAAGAATATTTCTTTATTCAACTATAAGGCTATAACTCACGACAAACCCAATCAAATGAAGAGACTTTTACTTTCCCTACTTTGGCTTATCCCTTCGGCATTATTTTCACAAATTACTGTAGACGAATCACTAACAACACAACAACTCGTAGAAGACATTCTCATAAACGCCTCTTGTGCAGGAACTGAGAACTTTGTACAAAGTACAGGTACAGATTTTGCATCTGTAAATGGCGTGGGTGCTTTTAATGCAAATGGCAGTAACTTCCCCTTTCAAGCGGGAGTAGTACTAAGTTCTGGTAGCGTATCTACAGCACCGGGCCCTAACCTTACTACACAAAGCAACGGTGGGGCAGCCTGGCCAGGAGATACAGACTTAGAAAATTTTACTGGTGCAACGGCAACAAATAACGCTTCATTTATACAGTTTGATTTTACTCCCTTTACTGAGCAATTGAGCTTTGATTTCTTAATGGCATCAGAGGAGTACAATCAAAATTTTGAGTGCACATTTACAGATGCCTTTGCTTTTATACTTACAGATAATGACACAGGAACCTCTGTAAACCTTGCTGTACTACCTGGCACAAACACTCCAATAGAAGTGACAAACATAAGACCTGAAGTACCTAATAATTGTGCTGCAGTAAATGAAGAGTTTTTTGGTCAGTACAACTTCCTCCCTTTTAATGATGAAAACACAGCTGCAACAAACTTTAATGGTCAAACTGTCGAGCTTACCGCATCTACCACAGTAGTACCGGGAAATTCATATACGATTAAACTTGTGGTAGCAGACCAAACAGATAGTCTTTTTGATATTGCAGTATTTATTGAGGCTGGTAGTTTTAACGTTACAAATACAGATCTAGGTGAAGATTTACTCGTTGAAAATGGCCTTGCATCTTGTGAAGGAGACCCTGTTACTCTAGATGCTACAGATCCAGATGCAGAAACTTATACCTGGTTGCTTAACGACGTAGTTATAACTGGAGAAACAGCATCAACACTAGTTGTTACTGAGCCTGGTGAATATAGCGTAGTAGTAACTCTTACAGATTTGCCAGATTGTGAAGTACGAGACGATATAACAGTCGAGTTTATTTCTGAACCTGCAGTAAATATTGATGATGTAGTTTCTTGTATGGGAGAAACCGAAACTTTAGACACAGGCCTACCCGCAAGTACAACAACATTTGTTTGGAGTCTAGATGGAACTGTTATAACAGGGGAAACAGGACCATCTATAAGCGCAACAGCATCAGGAACATATACAGTACAAGCTATTTTTGATGCTGGATGTACCTATACAGATGATGCTATTGCTACTTTTAACGTAGCGCCTATTGTAGACCTTGGGGAAGACATCAATAGTTGTCTTGAAGATGCTGTCACTCTAGATGGATCTCCATCTAATGTAGACCCTGACGGATCAACTTATGAATGGTTTTTAAACGGGACTCTTATAACGGGAGAGACCTCTGCCACACTAGAAGCGACTTCCCCAGGAGTGTATGAAGTTTTTGCAACCTTTGAAGGGTGTGTTGGGACCGATACATTAACAATTAATCAAGCTAACGACGATGGCTCTAGTTGTAATATAAATGATTTATGTCCTGATGCCCTACCACTAGTATGTGGAGACACTATAACAGGAACAACTGTAGGATCTACCTCAACTGGTGAGCCTGGAACTTGTGGAACAGGTCCTGGAGCTCCAGGAAACTACTATACATTTACTGGAACAGGAGAGCTTATACAACTAGCAATGTGTAACTCTACATATGATACAAAACTTCAAGTATTCACAGGTACCTGTGACGCTTTAACTTGTGTAGATGGAAACGATGATTCTTGCGGACTACAATCTGAAGTGGACTTTCTATCTGAAGAAGGTGTAGAATATACAATTTATGTATTTGGCTTTGGAACAAGTGTAGGTGATTATGGGCTTACTGTCACCTGTATTGAAGCTCCTCAAGGTTGCCTTGATGCAGAAGAACTACTTTGTGGTGATACCGCTACTGGAACTATAGTTGGAGCGCCAGCAACAGATGTTCCATTAGAAGATTGTGGAAATATAGGTACAGGAGACTCTCCAGGAGTCTGGTTTACATTTACTGGTACGGGTGATAGCACTGAATTTAGTTTACTTGACTCAACATTTGATACTGGCTTACAGATTTATTCTGGCTCTTGTGAAGAGCTCGTATGTGTAGAGGGTAATGACGATTTTGGTGGCACAGAGCAATCTAAAGTTGAGTTTGTTACAACTGTAGGTACAGAATATTTAATCTATGTGTATGGAGAAAATGGCGCTACTGGTGGTTTTGAATTGTCTATAGAATGTACTCCACCAGCCACTTGTGATGATATTGAACCACTATGTAGTCAAGAGGGCCTCATTTTTGAAAATACTTCTGATGGATCTTCGGCTCAAGATGGCATTGATTATGAGTGTTTATTTTCTCAACCTAACCCTAACTGGTTTTACCTTGAAATAGGTCAAGAAGGTGATATAGACTTAGAAATTGTTCAAAACACAGCTTTTGACGCAGATGGCAACCCTACAGGCACTGAACTAGATGTAGATTTTATAGCTTGGGGACCATTTGACAGTCCAGATAACGCCTGTGAGAACTTAAATCCAAGTACAAGTGTAGATTGTAGCTTCTCTGCAGCCGCTGTTGAGACATTTACAATTCCTGACGCTCAAGTTGGTGAGGTTTACATACTTCTCATTACGAATTTTAATGGATCAAGCGGATTTATAAGTGTAGGTCAAACCGGTGGTGATGGAAATACCAACTGTAGTATTGTATGTCCAGATTTTGATATAGACCTAGGTGATGACCAATCTGTTTGTGACGTAAGTTCTATAGAGCTCACTGCAACGCTTTCTGGAAGCAATACAGCAAACCCTTCTTATGAGTGGAGCACTGGAGAAACGACACCTTCTATTACTGTTACAGAAACTGGTGTTTATGAAGTCATTGTTACTGTAGATGGTTGTTCTGAAAGTCAAATTGTAAATATTGAGTTTGGATCAACACCTGTTATAGAATTAGGAAACGATTTTGACACTTGTTTTGAAGATGCTATTTTCTTAGATGCAAGCCCTTCTAATATAGATCCATCACAAGTAACTTATCAATGGTTTCAAGACGGTATAGAATTACCAGATACCTCCTCATCAATAGAGGTTGTAGAGCTTGGCAATTATGAAGTTGTTGTTTCAGATAATGGTTGTGTTGCTACAGATAGCATACTTATTACAGGTAGCATTCTTGATGTACAGCTTATGGACAACTTCCAAACTTGTCCTAATGAATTACAAACTCTGACTGCCACAACAGATGCGGCTGGAGTTAGTTTCCAGTGGTTTGTAAATGGAACTGTAATAGATGGCGCTACAAGTGCTACCTATGACGTTATATTACCATCTACTACTGTGGGTACTCAAACCTTTACTGTAGAAATAACTAGAGGGGTTTGCTCTGGCACTGCACAGGTAGATGTGACTCTATATGAGGTAGGAAATTGTGTTATTTCCGAAGGTCTTTCTCCATCTGGATCACCTGGCTTCAATGATACACTTGACTTACGCTTCCTTTCTGACAGATCTGGAATAACCAATCTACAAATATATAACCGTCTAGGGACTCTAGTATTTGAACAAGACTCATATACAAATGAGTGGAGAGGACAAACTGATGCAGGTGATGACTTGCCTACAGGAACTTATTTTTATGTAATCTCTCTTGAACGAGAAGACCCAACATATGGAACTCAAGCTACGGGGTGGATTTACTTAAATCAAGAATAATCAAAAATCTAATTGTACCTACGATATAGTTGAATTAACAACGAGACAACAATGAAGAAACTACTATTACTAACGCTAATTTTAAGTCTATTTTACGTAGACGAGTCTGTTGCTCAACAAGACCCACAGTATACACAGTATATGTATAATATGAATGTGGTAAATCCAGCATATGCTGGCCTTAAAGAGGGTCTTGCAATAAACCTATTATATAGAAACCAATGGTCAAGCTTAGATGGGTCTCCAGAGACCTTTACATTTACTGCACACTCACCTGTTTCAGAAAAAGTGGGGCTAGGAATATCACTTATAAGAGATGAGCTAGGCCCAGTAAGAGAGACTAACGCTTATGCAGATTTTTCATACACCATAGATGTAAGTGACGACTTTAAGCTTGCTTTAGGTGTTAAAGCTGGAGCAACTTTTCACGAGGTAGGCCTTGTAGACCTCGAACTTCAAGATCCCGGCGATGCATTTTTCTCGCAAAACATTAATCAAACGTATCCCAACGTAGGGACCGGTGCTTTCTTATACAGCGATAAGTTTTATGTAGGACTCTCTGTACCTAATTTACTTAACTCTGTTCATCTAGATACTAATGAACTAAAAATAGGCTCTGAGACTAATCACTACTTTATAACTTCGGGTTATGTTTTTCAAGTTTCAGATAATGTAAAACTTAAGCCTTCAGTAATGGTAAAATCTGCGTTTGATGCGCCAGTTTCTTTTGATGCAAATGTTAATGCCCTCTTTCTAGAAAAATTTGAACTAGGCGTTTCTTATAGATATGATGATTCTTTTAGTGGAATAGTAGGTTTTCAAGCAACACCAGAGTTTAGAATAGGGTATGCTTATGATGCAGTAACTTCTGAGATAAATAACATAGCCCCATCCTCACACGAGATTATTATAACCTACAACATTCTGCGTAATAAAAAAGCATTACGCTCACCTAGATACTTCTAAACCTAACCATAGCACACTAATATGAAGAAGTTTTACTTATATATATTGCTCCTAATTTTTACAGCAACAGGAGCCGTAGCACAAAACAAAGACACAAAAAAAGCAGATGGTCTGTTTGAGAGACTTGCTTATACCGAAGCTATAACTGAATACACCAAACTTATAGAAAAGGGAAAAGCAGACAAGTATGTATATGCACAACTCGCCGAAAGCTATGCAATACTAGGCGATACAAAAAAAGCAGTTTCTTTTTACAAAAGAGCTACTAAAGGAAAAAGCGCAAAGCTCACACCAGATCTTATGTATAAATATGCACAAGCTCTTAAGGCAGAGGGTAACGCAGCAGACTATAAAACTTGGATGCAAAAATTTACTCAGGCAAAACCCAATGATTCTAGATCTGCTAGTTTTTTAAAGAATTCTAATTATCTAAGCCAGCTTTTAAGTCAAGAGCCTGCTTATACCGTAACAAATGCCGGAGCTTTAAATACAAGTTATGCAGACTATGGGAGTGCGGTAAGTAACAACACACTTTACTTTGCTAGTGCTAGAAATACAAATCGCAAAAAACATAATCTAAATGACGAACCCTTTTTAGATATATATACAGCGACACTAGACGGATCAAAATTAGGAACAGCCTCTTTACTAACAGGTGACGTAAATACAAAGTATCACGAGGCCAAAGTAGCGATCTCTCCAGATGGAAAACGTATGTATTTTGACCGCAATGACTATTATAAAGGAGATCTAGATAAGGACGAGGCTGGCGTAAACCAAATTAATCTTTATACTGCAGAAAAGGTAGGAGGAGAATGGGTAAATGTACAATCTGCTCCATTTAATAGTGATGAGTTCTCAACCGGTCATCCCGCAATTAGTCCTGATGGTAACACGCTCTATTTTTCTAGTGATAGACCTGGAGGAAAAGGAGGGTCAGATTTATATATGGTTGCTGTAAATAAGGATGGAACATTTGGCACACCTACGGCACTTAAAAATCAAATCAATACAGAGGGTACAGAAGTATTCCCTTTTATAGCTCAAGATGGCACTTTATATTTCTCAAGTGATGGTCATATGGGTATGGGAGGCCTTGACGTATTTATGTCAGAGAGTAAGGGGGCAAACACGTATGCTATTCCTCAAAATGCAGGTCCAGGGATAAATAGCCCTGCAGACGACTTTTCAATATATATAAACCAAGATACAGATGCAGGTTTTATCTCTTCAAACCGTGCCGGTGGTAAAGGAGGAGATGACATTTATATATTAGGACAACTGCCTCCTTGTGATGTAGATGTTGCTCTCACGGTAGTAAATCCAGCTGGGGAGGGTATAGATAAAGCTCTTGTGATTGTAAATAATACTACAGATAACACAAGTGAGTCCGACACTGCCACAACAACGGGTAAATATCTCTACCAGTCTAAATGTAATCGCACATACACAATAACTGCGAGTGCAGATGGCTATAAAGAAGCAACTCAAAACATTACAGTAGGTAAATCTGGTATAAACCAGACTATAACGCTAGAACCTATTATAGATCAAGTAGTTGTTACAGAAACAGAGGTTGTTTTAAATCCTATTTACTTTGATTTTGATAAGTCTAACATACGTCCATCTGCGGCAGCAGAGCTAGATAGACTTGTGAACGTTATGAAGCAATACCCTACTATGGTAATAAGTGCAGAGTCGCACACAGATATACGTGGGTCTGAATCTTATAACAAGAACCTATCGCAACGTCGTGCAGACTCTATGCGAGATTATGTAGTAAGCAAAGGTATAAATGCTAGCCGCATCTCAAGTATAGGAAAAGGAGAGTCTGAACCTGCTATAGCTTGCGGTACAAACTGTACAGAAGATGAACATCAACTTAACAGACGCTCTGTCTTTAAGATAGTCACTAGATAAACTGGATAATTATTAACTAACCAACCATCCAGGAAGCCGCAATGCGTAATTGTTGCGGTTTTTTTATACCGTAATATCAAATTAGTATAAAGCACTAGTGGTAACCTGACATTACAAACTAGCCTATGGCCCTCAAGGAAATCGTACAGTTATATACAGCCAATTTTTTTGGCCTCTTGTGTTGCCAACTATCGAGAAGCACATTTATTTCAGAAGTCTAATTAGATTATCTTGATGCTTTAATAAAAAACCCACTGCTAGTAATACTAACAGTGGGTTTTTAAAATGTATTATTCCGCTTTCGCGAAAGCGTATATATAACTACGTTACTTAGTTTGCATTAATCTGTATCTCGTCAAGCTCAAAAGTACCATCAAAATCTGCATCACCAGACCCGCTGTATCTAAAAGCAACATAACCGTTAGACTCAATACAAGAAAGATCTACAATACCAGAGTCTATCCAGTCTCCAAAGAAATCTCCATCATCTACAATCACTCCTGCAGGTAAAACATCCCAAGTGGCTGTTGCAATAGTAGCCTCAGTACCATCCCAATCACTAGAAAAAAGAAGGTCAAGCGTACTACCGTCTGAAAAACTGTTTGAAGTCATAAACTGAAGTGTCTCACCAGTATTAGCTTGAAGGTCTAGCATAGGTGTGATTAACCAAGCGATAGTAGCATCATCTCCAGACTGGAAAGATCCTACTCTTGCAGAAATACCTAAAGAGGCGTTTTGACCTCCACTAGAGTATGCCTCCCAAGTTTCTGACCCTTCTTGCTGGTAGTTAGTCCATCCATTTCCTGATATTGGGCTATTTGTAGCTTGTGTCTCAAAGAAATCTTCAAATAGAATTGTACTTCCTGCCGCATCTGCCACACCACAATCTATCTCAACCGGATCACAACGCTCTGCTTGATCAAAAACTACGTCATTTCTGTCGTTTATAGCAAGATTAAAGTCTTCTCCAAAGAAATTACGAGTAAGTACTCCAGAAATACTTCCGCGTCCCGTAGGAAGCGCTATAGACTTGAAATTTGCAAAGGTACTTGTGCTTAAAATAAGTGTTTGCTCTGTCGCACAACTAAAGATAGTGCGCTCTCCATCAAACTCATCTAGTGGCTCACCCGCATAAGTAAGGCTTTCATCAATTACTTCTTCTTTTGCAAATTGAACATCTGTAAGTTTTATAAATATGTTTTCTAAATCTTCACTTAGGTTTGAGATGGTTGTCTCTACAGGAACAATAGTCTCTACCGTTGCAGATCGCTGTATGTAATCAAATTGTAGTGGAGCTGGTATCTTCTCAAGGTTGTTTGTAACTCCCAGGGTTAACACACCGTTACTTTCACCTAAGTGAAGACCTCCTAATTTTACAAATATCTTACGCCCTATCTCATAATATGTAAATAGAGGGCTCTCGTCTATTAAGATACGTACTCCTGCAGTAGGCGCTGTAGCGTTGTCTTGTATAATGATTTCTTCAAACCAGTTACCAGACTCATCACTACTTATCACAAATCCTTCTACATACTGTGTAGACTCTGTAAGGTCTACCGTTTCTCCTTCTTGAAGAAATAAGTTTCTAAGTGCAGAAACAGAGATTACTTCACCATCAAGAACAGGATCTGTTGCGGTAAGATCTGGTGTGCTAAAATCATCATCTTGCACACAACTAGTTATAGTAAGCAACGCAATAATGGCTGCAAATACGTGGGTTAATTTTATTGTTTTCATATTAAATATATTTCTTAATTGTTTTATTAAAAGCGCACGTATGCGTTTACATAGTATGTTGTTCCTCTACCGAAGAAGAGACGATCACCAAAAACTGGGGTGTCTCTTTGTGCCTCTTCTAGGCTTGACCTATAATTTGCACGTCTACTATCTTCAAAACCTCCTGTAATGTAGGTCTCATCTAGTACATTATTTACAGTTGCAAAAAAGCCTACAAAGTAGTCTCCTACCCTCCAAGATTTACCTCCTATAATATTGACCAAAAAGTAATCATCTATTTCTGTCTGTCTTAGTAAGTCTCTCGCTACATCTGTATCATAATCATTAAATGGCTGCCCATCTATGTCTTGATTAAAGTTTGCTGTTCTAGCTAGGTTACTAAAGTCTAAGTATGAATTTGAGAAGTAGTTTACTGTAAGTCCAAAGTTCCAGAATTCTGGGTCTCTATACTCAAAACCTAGTTGATAGGCTCTTTCTGGTCCTCCTGCAACGTGCAAATCTTTAATAGCAGTTGTCCCATCACCAAAGGTTTGAGGCCCCTCAAAATCGTCTGATGTATAGTATATATTAGGATTATTTGCATACGTATATTGCCCTACAGATGCCGCAGCCTTAAGTTTAAGAGTAGGTAATACCTGCGCTTCTATACCTAGTTCTGCTCCTATATTTCTACGTTCTACATTAGTGAGTACCTCTTGAACAAAAGAAGCTTCTGTACCAGCTATACTATTTTGTGTAAAGAAGAAACCTATGTCTGTTCCTTTTTGAAAACCAGTATAAAACCCAGTAAGACGTCCCTTTACTATAGGTGATCTAAAAATATAACTTGCATCTACACTCTGTATTTGCTCTGACTCTAAGCCTATCACTACGTCATTGTTTTGACGCGCATTACTAAAACTATTTCGTATACCTGGAGCTACAGAATAATATCCTGCATTTACATCTATAAGGTGACGCCCAGATAATTTATAGGTTGCGCCCGCTTTAATTCCTCCGTTTGTAAACGAAAGTTTCTCACTAGGTCCAAAAGAGCGACTACCTGTAAAGTTTCCGTTCTCATAGAGTCCAGTGCGCTGGTATGAAGTATTACTTGCTGTACCAGACACATAAAAATCTACTTTATTATAAGTAAACTGTGCTTGTGCAAAGCCAGAAACTACGGTCGCATCCATATCATAATTATACTTATAGCGATCACCCTCTACTACTACTCTATTAGGGTTACGTACATCACTCTGTGCAAGATCTCCATCTTGCCCATCTTGACTCTCACTTACAGAAAAGTTATCTATATCTAGAAAACCATCTCCCCCTAGTAGGTCGCTTACTTGTGCATAATTTTCGCTCTTTAACCCTCTATAACTCACATTACCATCTATAGTGATAGCGTCTGTTACTTGAGAGTTAATAATCACATTTGCACTAAGCTGGCTATCATCTATCACATCGTCTTGAAGTATGATATTAGAATTGCCTCCATTAGCATTTGCTTGATATAAAGAGTTCCAATCAAATTGACCATCATTTATAAAATCTTGTTCTAGTAGGTATGCATTCTGAAAATCATAAGCCGTAGGATTAGGATCTTGTAAAGCATAACTAGGCAAAAGTTGATAATAGTTTGGCGCTGGATTTCTCAAGCTACCATTATCTACTCTACCACTTTTTATAGAACCAAACTGGTAGCCCAGGTTTGAGTTGATTGTTGTTTTATCGCTTAATGTCCAGTAATGGTTAAGCATTAAAACAGGCTCTTCTATCTCTCGCTCTCTTGTATTACGCTTCTCACCATCTTGATAACCCCAAAAAGGATTATACGTTCTTCCTTTTAGGTCAAACTGCTCTTCTGTAATAGCTGTCGCTCTACCACGTCTGTTAGGCGTATAGAATCCCGTAAAGTTTAAACTATGAGCATCATTTATTTTTTTCTCAACAGAGAGATACATAGAGTTTGCATCATATAATGTTCCATCTTGAAAACCTTCTTCTCCAAAACGTCTTGCTAGTAGCACACTATATGCCCACCCGTTTGCGTTAAGACCAGAATTATAACTTGCCATCACTCTACCTTGATATGAGGCATTTGCAGCAGCATAAGATATTCTACCTCCTTCTCGTTCTTGTGAAGCTCGCATTACGATATTTGTAACCCCTGCGAGACCTCCAAAGCTATATTCACTAGGAGTAAGCCCTTGAGAAAATTCGCGATTGCGCTGTGCGTCATTTAGTCCTCCCCAGTTACCCCATTGTGGTCTACCGTTAAACTGTTTATTCATCTCAATCCCGTTAATGAGCACTTTGCCATTTGCATTATCGAGACCTCTAGGTCTAAAAAAAGTTGCACTCCAGTCAAAAGCGGCTGCGCTTAAAAAAGCATCGCGACCGGCAGATAGAAGTCCTGATACATTAAAGTTACCTAGATCATCATCACCACTGTTAAGATCATTATCAGAAAGTGAGATTAACCCTATTTGCTGCTGCTCTGCAGAGATGTCTACATCTAGTGTAATCACATCAAGATTGAGCGTTTGCCCAGTCGTAAGAATAATAGGAAGCCTCTTGGTGATAAAACCATTTTTTAAAACTAAAAGAATCTGATCTCCTTCCTGGGCCAAGTTGTTAAGTACAAATACTCCCATAGCATTTGTCATTGTTTCTGCAGCGCTCTTTTCGAGACGTAAAGTAACGTCTGGAAGCGGCTCAGAGGTGATGGCATCCATCACCGTTCCTTTTATTTGTGTTTGCGACCACGCTGTGGCTGCTAGAAACACACATAAAAGTGATAAAGTAAATTGCTTCATAAATGATTAATATTTGGTGGGTTTATTAAGAAACCGTTACGATTATCGGCCAAAAGTAGGCAAAATAGAACGTTTCAGTACCTTTGGCACGCTCTCTGCAAAAGAGTTTACAAAAAGATAACACACGACTAATTTATGAAACTAAAAGTACTCGCCTTATTTGGTTTATTGACCGTCACCGCTTTCGCGAAAGCGCAACAAGACAAAACCTATCGTGCACATACCATTGCTTTTTACAATGTAGAAAACCTCTTTGATACAGAAAACGACCCCATCACCTATGATGATGATCGCACACCAGATGGTAAAGACCACTGGACCGAAGAAATCTATCAAGATAAAGTAAGCAAGATGGCGCGCGTCATTTCAGAAATAGGAGCAGATGTAACAAATAATGCTCCAGCACTCATAGGCCTTGCAGAAATTGAAAATAGAAAAACAGTAGAAGCACTAGCAAATGATCCAAAACTACTTGCTAAGGATTACGGCATTGCGCATTTTGACTCGCCAGATAGACGAGGGATTGATGTAGCACTTATGTATCAAAAAGCGCTTTTTAAACCGACTAACATTAGCAAGCACGAGCTCCTTATTTATGATAACGTTGACACAAGTAAAAGGGTGTACACGCGTGACCAGCTCTTGGTTTCTGGGCTGCTGGATGGTGATATGATACACGTGATTGTAAATCACTGGCCATCTCGCTCAGGTGGAGAAGCACGAAGTCGTAAAAAACGTATCGCCGCTGCTGCACTTAATATGAAAATTATAGATAGCCTGCAGAGCAATGATCCTTATGCAAAGATTATTACAATGGGAGATCTCAACGACGACCCTACAAGCCCTAGTGTAAAGAAAACAATGAAAGCGTCTGGAAAGAAAGAAAAAGTCAAAGATGATATGCTTTACAACCCTATGGAGCCTATGTTTAAAAAAGGGATTGGTACACTCGCCTATCGTGATGGATGGAATCTTTTTGACCAGATTATTATAAGTGCACCTTTGCTTGATAAAGATTTTAGCACATACCGCTATTATAAAGCAGGTATTTACAATAAGAACTACTTAAGCAACCCTAAAGGGCGTTATAAAGGATACCCTTACAGAAGCTTTGCAAATGGAGGCTACACAGGAGGATACAGTGACCATTTCCCAGTGTATGTATACCTTATTAAAGAAGACCAATAAAACAACTTATAATAGTTAATAAAATGTCCGCAATCTAATTATTAGATTGCGGACATTTTTTGTTTTAATCACGCTTTCGCGAAAGCGTAACACTACCCATAAAAGGTATAGTCTAAAGGGCTATATTAAAACCACTGCGACCAAGGTATAATAGCAAGTACTGCAATTAAAGCAAGTGTATAAAATATTGCTATCTTCTTGAACTTAGGCGTAGAAAGGCGCTGTTTTTTATGTTTTGAATACCCCACAGTAACAAGTACTACAGCAATAATCATAAGGAAAGGATGCTCTACGGCTAGCTGTCTAGCCTGACTAGATAAACCGCCCATTCCGTTTGCTTTTATGGCTTGTAAGCCATTAGGAGACACAAACCATAACACAAGCCCTATAAGTAACTGTATGTGCATAGTTATAAGTGTAAACAGTGCTAGACTCATATCCTTACCGCCATACTCCTTTTTACCAAAGAATTTAGAAAGGGCATTTACTGTTGCAATAACAAGAACGATAAGAACTAAATACGCCCAATAAGAGTGGACAAACTGAACAACTGAGTACATATGATGTATATTTATTATGGTTGAGTGTCAAAGATAATTCATAAATATAAAAGCCGCTACTGTTTCCAGTAGCGGCTTTTTAAATTGCCTAAGCAAACAATTTATAATAGCTCTTAGTTAAAGATATAACGAAGACCTACTTGCATTTGCCATCTTGATGATTGTAATCCTGAATCATCAATACGATCTACGTTTTTACCTATTACGTTTCCTGCATCATCAAACTCAAGTAAGCTCTCTACAAAGCTAAATACTGGTTGCTCGTCAGATGTTGAAACTGTTTGTAATGGTGATACGTTAGATCCTACAAATTTACGTACTCCCCAATCTTTGTTGATAAGGTTTGTAAAGTTGAAGATATCTAAAGAGATCTGGAATGTGTTTTTCTTGTCTCCAGTTTTTACATATATATCTTGTAAGAACTTAAGATCAACGATGTGGTTCCAAGGTCCTCTTGAACCGTTACGCTCAGCATACTGTCCTCTACGAGTACTTAAGTAATCGTCAGACTCGATAAACTGGTCAAGTAACATCCACTGTCTAGCTTGCTCTGCTGCGTCACCAGAGAAAGTAATTTCTGACTGGTTTGCTGGAACATAAATAAGTGCGTTATCACGTGAATCATCATTTAATAAATCACGACCTTCTCTGTATGTAAAGCTATATGGTGAAGATTGTGACCCTTCATAGAAAAGACCAATTGTAGTTTTACCTCCAAAGTCTCCACCGTACTCAATCTCGTAAGATGCGTTTGCAGAGATACGACTACCTAAAGAGAAGTCAGAACGAGAAACTGGAATATCAGAGTTCTTACCATTTACAGTTTGAATTCCTCTCCACTGTGAGCTGTTTTGAGAAGATGTACCATCAAAGATTTTTTCAGACTCTCCATAAGAGTAAGATACTTGTCCTTGGAAACCGTTCTGGATAGGCTTTCTAAGTGTAAACGTAGCGTTGTAAGAAGATCCTTCGTTTGTGTTAGAAGCAAGGATAATTCTACCATAAGTATCATCTATCTCATCACTACGGTTGTAGAATGGACGGTTATCTGCTCCATCATAGTTTCCTACTGGATCACCTAAGTTAAGGTTCTCATAGTAAACATCTGTAAGTACATCATTATATAAGAAGTCTGCAGATGCGATTAATCCCCATATAGGTAATTTTTGATCGATAGCGATGTTGTATTTACCTACTTGTGGAAGTTTAAAGTTCTTAGCAAAAAGATCGATGTTTCCACCTACTCCTCCAGAACCTGCAGCAACAACTTGTGTTTGCTGGTTTACATCTGCTTGGAAAGGCTCTCCGAAGATAAAGCTAAATCCACCAGTTACACCATTGTTGTTATAAGTACCACCTGGCCATACTAAAGGAAGTCTTGAAGTAAATACTCCTAATCCTCCACGTACTTGTGTTGTATTATTTCCAAAAACATCCCAGTTAAATCCTAAACGTGGTGCGATGTGAGCAGAAGCATCAACTCCTTGACCTACACGTGCTCCTTGTAAATCTTTACCTGCAGCAGTAAGAAGAGATACTGTTCTTGTGTTAAAGTCATCATTTACAGTTCCATCTTCCCAGTAAGGAATATCAACACGGATACCTCCTGTTACTTTGAAGTTTTCTGTTACTTGTACTTCATCTTGCACATAGAAACCTAATTGAGAAGTTCCAAAATCTGCAGATCCAGCAGACTCATCACCTACAGCACCATTACCTACTAAAGAGTAACCGTGTTGAAAAACGTCTGCATCTTGACCAGTTAAGAACTGGTTAAGTCCAGAAGAAACTAAGTTTCCATCATCATCAAATTGATCTTCGAAAGTATAATCTCCGTAGTTAAAAGCAAAGAATAAGTTCTTTGCAGATGCGATCTCAAGGTTTGCACCAAGTGTTACAGCGTGACGACCAGAAAAGATCTGGAAGTTGTTGTTTATTGTAAAGATATCCTGCTCTAGTAAGTTTGCAGTAGAGAATGGCTCAGATCCAAAAGAGATTGTACCTCCTCCATCTTGAATATCTACAGTAGGGAATGGGTTACCAAAAGGATCTCTATCATCATTTACTGAAGTATATCCTATCTTAAGGTTGTTTGCAAACTTAGAACCAAACGTAGAGTTTAACTCAAATGCAGTAGAATATGTCTTTGTTTCAAAAAACTCAGATCCGTTTATGAAACCAATTCCTCTTTCTCCAGAGTTACGAGCTTCAAGGTTAGTCGCCTCAACGATACCTTGACGTATAGATACTTTGTGGTTTTCGTTAATGTTCCAGTCTAAACGTAAGTTTATCTTGTCACTTTCTAAAGTTCTAGTATTGTTATCAAAAATACCAGGATTATAACCGTACTCAGACTGTAAGAAGCTAGCAAGGTTTGCAAGATCTGCCTCAGAAGATCTTCCTTGGTAGTTTGAAAAAGTAAATGGTTGAGGTGTCTCGTCATCCTGACGCTCGTAGTTTGCAAAGAAGAATAATTTATCTTCGATAATTGGACCTCCTATACGGATACCATAAGTCTTAGCAGAAAATTCTGCAAGTTTCTCACGATCGTCACCTTCATTTGTTAAATCTACAGGAGTTTTACCTGCAAGGCTCTCATTTCTTAAGAAACCGTATACACTTCCTTCCCAGTTGTTAGATCCAGAACGTGTAACTGCGTTTACAGAACCTCCAGAGAATCCAGACTGACGTACATCAAAAGGAGCAAGGTTAATTTGGAAAGACTCAATAGCATCTACAGAGAACGGGTTTACACCTGTCTGACCTCCGTTAGTACCTGAACCTGCAAGACCAAAAACGTCATTGTTTACAGCACCATCAATATAGATAGCGTTGTAACGGTTGTTTTGACCACCTAGAGAGATAGAAAAACCATCGTTCCCCTCAGTAATCTGAGCTTGTGGAGTAACACGTGCAAAATCTGCTATACCTCTAGATACAGAAGGAATTGTAGCGATGTCACGCTCTGTAATTGTAGTTTCTGTACCAGTTTTATTTGTGTTAAACACACTGTTATTAGATCCAGTAATTACAATCTCGTCAAGTGCATTTGCATTTTCTTGCATTGTTACACTTACTCTCTTAGTCTCTCCGAGACCTAAGTTAAAACCGTTAAGTGCATAATCTTCAAAACCTACATACGTAATTGTAAGGTTGTAAGGACCACCTGATTTAAGGTTTGGTAAACGGTAAAAACCGTCAAAATCTGTTACTGCTCCATAAACAGAACCTGTAGGTACGTGTGTAGCTACAATGTTTGCCCCAGGTAATGGTCCTTCAGTGTTGTCTAGCACACGTCCAGCAATGGAACTTGTTGTTACCCCTTGCGCAAGTGACGAAGCTGTCACAAGAAACAAAGCGATCAATGATAAAAATGTAATTTTCTTCATGATATTTATTAAATAATTAGCAGTGCAAAATTACTTCAAATTCACAAGTAACAATATTAACTTAAGGTTAACTTATTCTCTTAAAAATTTGAAAAATAGAACAGAACGTAAAACCCCCTGAGATTAAGCTCTCAGGGGGTTTTAGTGCATCATATGTTTTATAAGAAAATTACTACAATTTATAACGTTCTAGCAATGTTCTAGTTGAGCTATCGTGAGACGTCATCTTATCGTTATCTATATCAGATAAAACTTGTTTGGCAAGTTGTTTTCCTAACTCTACACCCCATTGATCAAAAGAGTAGATGTTCCATATAACGCCTTGCACAAAAATTTTATGCTCATACATTGCTACTAATGCTCCAAGACTCTCAGGTGTTAATGCCTCACCAAGTATAGTTGTAGTAGGTTTATTTCCTTCAAAAACTTTAAAAGAAGCTAGCTCTTCTATTGCTTCTGGACTTAAACCTCCGGCTTGCAACTCAGTAATTACTTGATCTTTTGTTTTACCATTCATTAAAGCTTCTGTTTGTGCAAAAAAGTTTGCCATAAGCTTGTCGTGATGACTCTTCTCTCCGTGCAATGATTTTTTAAAACCTATAAAATCTGCCGGTATTAATTTTGTGCCCTGATGAATAAGTTGAAAAAAGGCGTGCTGGCTATTTGTACCCGGCTCTCCCCATATAATATTACCTGTTTCATAAGAAACACGCTCTCCATTGCGATCTACACTTTTACCATTACTCTCCATAATAGCTTGCTGCAAATATGCGGGAAGTCTATGCAAATATTGAGAATAAGGAATTACAGCCTCTGTCTCAACTTTAAAGAAGTTATTATACCACACACTAAGCAGTGCTGTTATTACAGGTAAATTCTTATCAAAAGAGGTGTTTTTAAAATGCTCATCCATTTTAAACGCCCCGTGAAGCAAGCCTTTAAAATTATCATACCCTACAGCAAGTGCAATAGAAAGACCTACAGAGCTCCATAGTGAAAATCTACCTCCTACCCAGTTCCACATAGGGAATACATTATCTGGAGAGATTCCAAAGTTTGCAATAGCTTCTGCATTTGTAGAGACTGCGACAAAATGATTTTTTACAGCATCTTCCCCTACTTTATCCACAAACCATTTACGCACGGTAGTAGCATTGCTAAGTGTCTCTTGTGTAGTAAACGTTTTTGAAACTATGACAAATAATGTGGTCTCTGGATCAAGATCTTTAATGGTTTCCATCACGTGGTCACCATCTACATTTGATATAAAGTGTGTGTTGAGACGTGTCTTATAATATTGTAAAGCCTCTACCACCATTACTGGCCCTAGATCAGAACCTCCTATACCTATATTTACAACATCTGTAATTTCCTTTCCTGTAGCTCCTTTATGCGCTCCAGAAATCACCTTTTCGGTAAAGGTCTGTATTGATTTTTTTACGGCATCTACTTCCGCTTTCGCGAAAGCGTTTTCACTCTCATCACGTAGTGCGGTGTGCATTACAGCACGCCCTTCGGTGGCGTTAATTTTTTTACCCCCAAAAAAACTATCTATAGCCTCTTGTAAACCTACCTCCTGAGCTAGCTTGAGTAGAAGAGTCATTGTCTCTTCTGTAATTCTGTTTTTACTATAATCTACATAAAATATATCCCAAAGAATTGAAAAATCTTCTGCGCGCTTATCATTTTTAAAAAGATCTGTAAGATGTGTATCTTTTATCTCTTCATAATGCGCTTGCAATTCTTTCCAAGCTGCGGTAGTAGTTGGGTTTATATTTTTCATTTTGTTGTATCTAGGTGATTATTGTAAAGCCTCTGTAGCTTCTTGCTCTTCTGTAATATCATCTTCTGCTTCTGTCATAAAAGGAAGATTGTCTAGCTGTAATTGTAATGGTCTCTTTACACTGTCAAAAACTGGTAGCAGCTCCTCTGCCATAGGCTCTGAGGCTGGAAGGTCTTCTGCAAATGGATCTACTTGTCTACCATTTTTCCAGAATCTATAACATACGTGAGGCCCTCCTGAGTTACCAGTCATCCCTATAGTACCTATTACATCGCCCTGTCTTACACTCTGGCCTACTTTTGCTAGACGTTTTTTCATATGCAAGTACTGCGTGTCATACGTACCATTGTGACGTATTTTTACATAGTTACCATTACCGCCACGTCTTTCTGACTTGGTAACCACACCATCTGCCGTAGCTAGAATAGGGGTACCTATGGGAGCGGCAAAGTCTGTTCCTTTGTGAGGTCTTACTCTGTAACCGTAATATTTTATCCTTCTCTTCAAATTATATCTAGATGATAATCTCCCATACTTGAGCGGACTTTTAAGAAAGGCTCTTCTTAAGTTTTCGGCATTTTGATCAAAATAGTCATAACCTCCAGGCAGTGAGTCGTTTTCAAATCTATAAGCATAAATCTCTCTCCCTCTATGTTCAAACACGCAAGCCTTTATATTTCCGACTCCTGCAGGTACGGTGTCATTTACATATCGCTCATCATAAATCACTTTAAAACGGTCACCTACATCTAGTTTATTAAAGTCTATAGTCCACGCATAAATATCTGCCATTTTAATACTTACTAAAACACTAGCTCCTAGATCGTCAAAAGTAGATGAGAGGTTGCTACTTATTACTCCAGAAACTTCGCGCTCTACGATAGTAACCGGGTGCTTTTTTGCAGCAGCAGTAACATCATCTTCAAAATCTACAACCACATAATCCTCTTTATTTTGCTCATAAATAAAGACCTGAGCTGCCTCTAGAGTATCTTTAGATTTAAGCAGCATATACGGCTTTCCTACGCGTATTCGACGTGTGTCAAACACATTTTTTACACTATCAGATATTTCTTGAATAGTGGCATAATCTACATTTGAGTCAAAGAGTATTTTACCAAAACTATCACCAGACTGCACAGTATCTCTCTCTACCACATAATCATCAAGTACGTAACCGTACTCTTTGATCACTTCTGGTTCGGTTTCTAGCGTTTGATCTATAGGTGTTGAAGTAGCATCTTGCTTTTCTCCACAAGAGAATAGGGCAAGGCTTAAAAATAGTGTAATGTAGAGGCGATAATAATTCACTAAAAGTATGTTGTTTTAAACGTCCTTTCCCCAGTTTGCAAGCTCTTCTTCACTCCAGACATCTGGAAAGAAAATGCGACGCTGGTACTTAGGGTGCATATATTTGGTCCATTCACTGCCGCCTGTTGCTTCTACAACTTTTTTACCATTATTGAGGTAATGATTTGCTGCGTGATAGTGTGACATCACCCAGGTTACATTTACTGTATAATCATAATGGCGCATTGCATCCAGCAGCTTCTTATCTTCACGAGCTTCCTTAGGCAAGCTTTTAAAGCGAGCGTACAAATTTATGGTATTATATTCTTTTGTAAAGGCGACAAAGTCATTTTTATATTTTGCCTCAAAGGCAGATAGTAAATATGACTTTTTACCCGTATTGTAATCTTTACCAGCTGCTTGCCAGTACAAGTGTTCTAACGCGTGCTCATAAGGAGTATTGCGATCTATGTTTTCGCGAAAGCGGGCATCTATAAGGTTTATTAAATCTGTACTTGCAAACTCAATCTTTCTGTACTGCGCGCTTTGAAAACCACTTGCTGGTGTAAGTGTTTTTCTAAACTTCATATACTGCTCTATTTCCATTCCTTCTTGCATTATGCTAAAAGAACTGGTGAGCATATCAAAATAACGACTTATACGATCTAAACGAGAGCTAAAAAAATCTACCGTAAGATCTGGATGATGAGCGACCTGCTCTATCTCCCATAGTATCATTTTAAATAAAAGCTCATTAACCTGGTGGTACATCACAAATACATTCTCATCTGGAAAGTTTGTGCGCGGTATCTGTAAACTTAAGAGTGCATCTGTATGGATATAATCCCAGTAAGTAATGGGTTTACTTTGCAACAAGCCCTCAAGATGATCGTCTAGATCTTGATCTATTTTTTCATACTTATCATCAAGCTGATTGATGATTTTTTCAATATCTGGCTGTATGGTTTTCTTCATTTATAATTGCGACTATAGAAGCTTAAGTTCTAACTCAAAAAAAGATTAAAAAGTGTGTAGCTATAGTCTCTATCTTATTAAATGGCAATTTACAAAAATCCCTAGTCAAAGACCATCTCAAAAGGATACTTAAGCCCCTTGTAAGCATCAAGATCTGCCTTAAGAGACCCTACAGATAAGCTTGCCTTAATGCGCAAGGGTATTTTATTATCATCATCACTCACCCATATGGTAAGACTTTCTTGCTCTTTAAAAACTCTACCAGACTGTACCAGTGGTCTAAACACGAGTGTTTTTACTTTTCCGAATTTTGTTCTAATAGTCTCACGCTCTAAAAAACGCATCTTAAAAGGATAATTTTCTCCATCAAAGAACATTGTGAGGTTAATCTCATCATCAGCTTTTAACTCTTCTGTTTCTAGATTATTGCGCAGGTAATACATTGCAGATACCATATCTTGTATACCTGGCTCCGTATCTATAGTGGTCTTTTTGTTATGCTTTAGGTCGTTTATGTGTGCTTTATTTGCTTGCTGGTCAAACTCAATCACCTTATTTTTAGTATGGCCACCTTCATCTATTTTGCGCAAGAATTTATAAGGTAAATCTGTCTTTTTATCTACCCAGCTTTCATAATAATCTTCTACCCCAAAGGCAAGACCCACAATACCCGTAGTCTCTCCAAAACCTTTAATGTGATACACAGGCTTGCCATTAAACATCTCATCCTTGATATCTATAGTTGCATACCCACCCGTGAGCAATCCATAATGCACTCTAAATTTGAGCCACTCACCAGCTTGATACGAGTCATTGTGCGCTTTAGTTACAGGAGGATCTGGCATTTGCACAAAAGCCGTAGTTAAAGCAAAGACTGCCAGCAGGGTACCTATTATTATATGTTTATTTTTTGATTTCATTTTCTGGGGTTATTTGGTGGTTATACCCTTAGAATACAATTGTTATTCCAAAAATAGGATAACAAAAAAACTTCGCCTTATTTCTAAGACGAAGTTTTCGTTAAAATATTGTGATTCTGAGTAATAAAAGGAATTACGCTTTCGCGAAAGCGCACTCAAAACTACAACGTACCACGCTGTGCTTGCTCCCTCTCTATAGACTCAAAAAGCGCTTTAAAGTTACCTGCCCCAAAGCCTTTTGCTCCCATACGCTGTATGATTTCAAAAAACAAGGTAGGTCTATCTTGTAGTGGTTTTGTAAATATTTGTAGTAAATACCCATCCTCATCTGCATCTACAAGAATTGATAATTCTTGTAAACGCTCGATATCTTCTTTCATCACCTTCATATGCTCACCCAGACGCTGTGGGATGTCATCATAATAAGTTTGTGGTGGTGGTGGCAAGAACTCAATACCGCGAGCCTTAAGCTGTGCAACCGTTTTTATAATATCATCTGTTGCTAGTGCGAGGTGTTGCACCCCAGCACCTTCATAAAAATCTAGATATTCTTCTATCTGTGATTTTTTGGCAGCCTCTGCAGGTTCGTTTATTGGGAACTTAATGCGACCATTACCGTTACTCATTACCTTACTCATTAAGGCAGAGTACTCGGTGTGGATTTGCTTATCATCAAAAGTTAAGAAGTTTACAAAGCCCATTACGTCTTCATAAAATTTTACCCATTTATTCATCTGGTTCCACCCTACGTTACCTACCATATGGTCTACATATTTAAGACCTGTAGGTGTCGGGTTGTAATCTGACTCCCACACGCGATAGCCTGGTAAAAAGACACCTTCATAATTTTTGCGTTCTACAAACATATGAACGGTTTCCCCATAGGTATAAATACCTGCTCTTACCGTTTCTCCTTGATCATCCTTTTCTACAAAAGGTTCACAATATGACTTTGCGCCACGCTTTGTTGTTTCTTCATAAGCGCTTCTAGCATCGTCTACCCATAAGGCAACCACCTTAACACCATCTCCGTGTTTTACTATGTGGTCATTTATAGGTGACTTACTGTTAAGTGGCGATGTAAATACAAGACGTATTTTATCTTGCTTTACTACATAACTCACCTCATCTCTAGAGCCTGTCTCTAGACCTTTATAAGCATATGATTGAAATCCAAAAGCGGTTTTATAAAAATGGGCAGCCTGCTTTGCATTGCCCACATAAAACTCTACATAATCTGTACCCAGTAGCGGAAGAAAATCTTGCGCTCCTTCAAAAATTTTTTCCAGTCCGTAGTCTACGGATTTTAAGTCTTTTGCCATATTATATATTTATTTACAAGTCTGTAGCACTAGCTCTTAACTTGTCTTTGTTTTATTAATTTGTTGTTTTTTAATTTTTCGCGAAAGCGTAACCACCCTAGTGATCTAACCACGACTGGTAGTAACTCTCATCTGCAATGCTCATTGCATCTTTACATACTTTAAGAGGCTTAAAAGTATCTACCATAACGGCAAGCTCTTCTGTACCCTCTTTACCTATACTCTTTTCGGCAGTGCCGGGGTGTGGACCGTGAGGGATACCTGCTGGATGTAGTGAGATGTGACCTGCTTCTACATCTGCCCTACTCATAAAATCGCCATCTACATAATACAACACCTCATCACTATCTATATTACTATGATTGTACGGTGCTGGGATACTTAATGGATGGTAGTCATACTTTCTAGGCACAAAACTGCACACTACAAAGGCATCTGTCTCAAAGGTTTGATGAACTGGTGGTGGCTGGTGTATGCGCCCCGTTATGGGCTCAAAATCGTGTATAGAAAATGCATATGGATAGTTGTAACCGTCGTAACCCACCACGTCAAAAGGGTGAGAAGCATATACCATCTCAAAGATATCATCTTGCTTTTTTACTTTAATTACAAAGTCACCTTTCTCATCATTAGTTTCTAGCTCGTAAGGCTGGCGAAGGTCCCGCTCACAAAAAGGAGAGTGCTCCAGCAGCTGGCCAAACCAGTTGCGATAACGCTTAGGCGTATATATAGGCCTGCGTGATTCTACAATAAATAGTCGATTATCTTCTGTATCAAAATCTATTTTATAAATAACACCACGTGGTATTAAAAGATAGTCTCCGTATTTAAAATCAAGATTGCCCAAGTGAGTTCTAAGTTTACCTGTTCCTTTATGAACAAAGATAAGCTCGTCTGCATCTGTGTTCTTATAGAAGTACTCCTGCGTGCGTTCTTGAGGAGCAGCAAGTATAATGGTACAATCACTGTTAGTCAGAACGGGTTTTCTACTCTCCAGATAATCTTTTTCTGGTTTGATTTGAAACCCCTTAAAACGGTATGACTGCATATTATTCTCACGAGCAATTTCTGGTTTTACAGAGTATTGCTTGCGTATCTCCTTAACCTGTGTAGGTCTGTGTACGTGATAACTATTTGTACTCATCCCGTCAAAACCTATCGTGCCAAAGAGTTGCTCTGAGTATAGGGTACCATCTGGTTTACGAAACTGTGTGTGACGTTTATGTGGGATCTCTCCCAGCTTATGATAAAAAGGCATTTTTATAAAATTTAGATTGTCTTAAAGTTACTCAAAATTCAAGTAAGACATCTATTCAGGGTCCCTCTTTATGAGGAAATTAAGAAGTAGTGGTAAGTATATCCAGCCCTGTGCATTCATATGGTGTAAATATATGGGTTTTTTTACGCTTTCGCGAAAGCGTACTCAAAACTACTACAAAGCCTACTACACAAGCGCCTCCAAAACACCTTGAGCAAACTGCCTTGCGCTTGCTGGGTCATTACGTATCCATAATTCTGGCTCCACGATTTCTAGCTCGCCTAAAAGAATGTCTCCGTTCTTACCCCAGAGTATATCTGCTCTTCCATATGCTGGCATTGTACTGCAAGCTTTAAAACAATTTTCGGCAAAGGTGATTTCTTCTTGTGTAGGTGAGTAGGGATGTACCGTACCTCCCCAATCGTCTTGCACACGATAGTCACCTTGCTTAGGTTTTTTAAGAATGGCGTGGGTAAACTTCCCATTAAAAACCATAAGTGAGGCCTCGCCACGAGAGGAAATGGTGGGTACAAATGGCTGGATGAGCATATCTCGCTCTGCTACTAGGTTTTCAAAAACCTCTTCATAGTCTGCTCGCTCAAACTCTAGTACCTTATGCGTGTGAAAGGCGCCGCCAGCAATAGCAGGTTTTATAACCACATCTTGCCAGTCACGTTCTAAACAAACCTCAGCAATTGATCTGTAAGAACCTGTATCTACATACTCAGTAGGCACTATAGCGATACCTTTATTTTGTAAATCTTCAAGGTAGTGCTTATCAATATTCCACTGTATGAGGTCATAGGAGTTAACAAGTTGTGTCTTTGTTTTTACAATCTCTAACCAAGCTGAAAACTCGTCGTAGCGCTCAAAATAATCCCAAATGGTTCTAAAAACCACGGCTCTAGTTTGTGACCAGTCATACTCTGTATCATCCCAAGCAACACAATGTACCTTTAGACCTAAATCCTCTAGTGCTTGAGTAATAAGCTTTCTTTCGTCAAGAATATTTTGCTCATAGGTGGTTATAACTTTTGGGTTAAGGTATTTCTGGCAAGTAAGGATGGTTACATCTATAGTGTGAGCGCTCATCTTGGTCTATTATTGATATATTATTCTTAAAACTTTCTGTCTGGATGGAGCATATCTAAGGCAACACTAGATGTTTTATTATCTATAATTTCTTGTACTAACTTACCTGTACTAGGTCCTAGTGTCCAACCCATCATAGCGTGACCAGTTGCGATTGTAAGGTTATCACACTTAGCACTTTTACCTAGGTACGGCATCCCATCTGCAGATACAGGTCTAAGCCCGCACGCAGCGGCTTCCTTTTCTTGCTCTGTAATGCGTACCTCTGGGAAGTACTTTTTTACTCCCTGGGCTATTGCCTCTACTCGTGTTTTATTAATAGTGTGATTAATACCAGCAATCTCCATTGTTCCGGCAAATCTAGTAAAACCATTCATAGGTGTGATGGCTACTTTTGCTTCGGCAAGTATGGCTGGATAGGTAATTCCGGTGGGAGTTTTAGTCTGTATGCGATACCCTTTTCCGGCTTGTAGCAGGAGGTTAATATTAAGCTTTCGCGAAAGCGTACTCGTCCAGCTACCAGCAGCTAGCACAAACTCATCTGCCGTGAGTACTTCTTTATCTGTATGCAAGCTGGTTATTTTACTGCCAGCAGTTGTCATATCAAGTACTTTTTCTTCTTGCCTAATAACGACTCCCTCACGTAACAAGTATGATTTTATCTCCTTCATAAACTCACCGGGTGTACTATGATGGTCACACTCAAAGTAGGAAGCTCCTACGATATCTAGCGCAGTTTCTGGCATCATTTTCTGTACCTCTTGAGCTGTTATTGTTTTTGCTTTAAGGCCTTCTTTACTTGCGATTTGCACCAACTCATCTTCGTGATGTAGGGCTTTTTCTGTCTGGCAGAGCATTAACAATCCTTTTTTCTCAATATGAAATGAGAAGCGCTCTTCTTTTTTTATCTGGTGATAGAGATCTCTGCCCATAACCGCCATTTCTCTCATTACCGGTATGGAGCGATGTACGTGATTTTGATTACAAGACTTATTAAAAGCAAGAGACCATTTTAAGAAGTCTGCATTAAGTCGTGGCTTTATATACAGCGGACTCTTTTTATTAAACATCCACTTTACTCCTTGCTTCATAACCCCTGGAGCTGCGAGCGGAATTAAGTGACTGGGTGACATATAACCGGCGTTTACATAACTGGCTCCATCACTCATTTTAGATTGATCTATAATAGTAACCTGATGTCCAGCCTTGTGTAGAAAATAAGCACAGCTCACTCCTACAATGCCTCCTCCTATTATGATAATATGCTTTGCCATAGTCAAGACCTTTTGCGTTTTCTAAATTACTGAAAATCCGAAAGCATATGGATCTTCTTCATCTATTGTGATTGTATTATGACCATAAATGCGTGCCCAGCCTTGTATACTAGGGATGATTGCTTTATACCCTCCCACTACTGTCTCTTGCTCGACACGACCTATAAAGGTAGAGCCTATAAAACTCTCGTGCGTGTATGCCTGACCGACCTCTAGCTTTCCTTTTGCATACAGTTGTGCAAGCCTCGCAGAAGTACCAGTACCACACGGACTGCGATCTATAGCTTTATCTCCATAAAAAACAGCGTTACGCCCATCTGAAGCGGGGTTAATAGTATCACCCGTCCATAACATATGAGTGACATCTCTTATGGTGTCATTTTCTGGATGTATAAATGCATTAGAATATTTCTTATTAATACGCTCTCGCACCACCTGGCTCATCTGGATAATCTGGCTAGCTGTAAAATCTTGTACTCCTGTAAAGTTTTTTTGAGGGTCAACAATGGCATAATAATTACCTCCATAGGCTACATCAAAATGTATTATACCCAGCTCTGGACAATCTATCTCAAGATCTGTAGCAGCGAGATATGATGCTACATTAGTAAGACGTACCCAATCTACTTTATTCTTAGTTTTTTGGTAAGCGATTTCTACTAGGCCCGCGGGGGCTTCCATTTTTACTACACCTTCTTTTTTAGGTATAATGAGCCCTTCTTCTATGGCAATTGTTATTGTACCTATCGTACCGTGACCGCACATAGGTAAGCATCCAGATGTCTCAATAAACAAGATAGCAACATCGTTTACAGGGTCGTGAGGAGGGAATAATATACTACCACTCATCATATCGTGTCCTCTAGGCTCAAACATCAAGCCCTTGCGTATCCAGTCATATTCTTTTAAAAAATGCTGGCGTTTCTCGCTCATCGTTTTGCCCGCAAGTTCTGGACCTCCCTGAGCAACGAGTCGCACTGGATTACCACACGTATGTGCATCAATACATTTAAAAATATGTTTCATCACTTATGATTCTGCAATGTTTTGACTCCTGTGAGGTTAACTATTAATTAAATTACATAGGAGTAAAAGACATAAATACTAGCTTAATCTTACACTATCAATTACTTTTTTGTATCCAATCTTTTACTCTTCGGTCTAAAATAGCCAGAGTTACTGTACCCTGTTCTAAAATAACCTCGTGAAAATCTCTTATATCAAAACGACTGCCCAGCTCTTTTTCTGCAAGTGTTCTTAGCTCTCTTATTTTGAGTTCACCCATTTTATAAGCCAGTGCTTGCCCTGGCCAGGATATATATCTATCTGTTTCTGTTTGTATCTCGTGTAGTGACAATGCTGTATTTTGTGACATAAAGGCTACTACCTCTTCACGAGTCCAACCTTTTGCGTGTATACCAGTATCTACAACTAACCTGCACGCACGCCACATCTCATAGGTAAGTTGACCAAAACGCTCATACGGTGTTGTATACATACCCATCTCTGCTGCCAGATACTCACAGTATAAGCCCCAGCCCTCGCCATAGGCATTTACATACATATTACGTCTAAACTGAGGAATACTATCACCCAACTCTTGATTGAGCGCCCCCTGTAAGTGATGGCCGGGCACAGCCTCGTGCACAGTAAGAGATGGCAGTGTGTAAAGGGTCCTACTAGGTAAGTCGTAGGTGTTTACCCAGTAATAACCTGGGCTTGTGCTTCCCTTTGGACTACCTACATATCGTCCTCCAGTATACTTAGGTGCAATTGCATCTGGTACTGGTGCTACACCATAAGGCTTGCGTGGTAATGTTTTAAAAAAACGAGGCAGTTGCGCATCTGCCCGCTTTGCCATATCACGTGCAATCATTAAAAGTTGCTCAGGAGTTTTGGCATAAAACTGCTCATCTTCACGCAGGAATTTTAAAAAATCTGCAAAGCTTCCTCTAAAAGCTACCTCTTTTATAATCTTTTCCATCTCGCTTTTTATGCGAGCAACCTCTTCAAGTCCTTTGTTATGGACAGCATCTGCCGTGATATCTAATGTAGTATAATAACGTATACGGTTTTGATAATAAGCCTCTCCATTAGGGGTTTCAGACACTCCTATGGTAGTACGTGTGTTAGGAAAATACTCATTTTCAAAAAAAGCCTTTACACTTTTAAATGCTGGAACCACACTGTTTTCTATAGCTAGCTTTGCTGCGGTTTCTAAAGAATCCTTCTGCTCCATTGTGATTGACTCTGGAAGATTTAAAAAAGGTGTGTAGTAAAAACTGTCTTTATAATCTGCTACAATTTGCGAGTTATAAGTACTCTCATATCCCTCAAAAATAACCGGCGGCTGCGACACGCCTTTTTTTATTCCTTCTCTTAGTAATGGCACATATTGATTTACCACCTCTGGCAAAGCATTTAACTTGTCAAGATACTTTACAGCTTGCTTGTATGAGGTGATGGGCCGCACCATATAGTTCCAACTGCTATGAAAACCTGAGTCAGACAGTAGCGGATTTAAAAAGCGTTCATACTCATAGTAGTCTACGGTTTCTTGCAGCTTAAATTTTAATAGCTCGAGAGATATCCTTTCGGTTTCTGACAAGGTTTTTGGCGAGATGGTGTTAAGTTTTTTGAGTTGCGCTTTCGCGAAAGCGGACTCCTTCTCAAATCGCTCTTTTGAAAACACCCCCAGTGGATGCACTTCCTTGCTACCCTCGTTCCATTTAAAACTTTGTGACGCCTCAATACATTGCTTGAGCTGCTCTGTGGCAGTTTGTGCAATAGTCGTTGTAGACATAAAAAAGGCTATCACCCACACTAAATATCTCATATTATTTTAAATAATCTGGCAATAAAGCCGTTGGAAAATCTTGAAAACTAAAAGGTCTCACCCATCTCATAATGCTATGGTTACCCACTGCCGTAAATCTACTATCTGTACTTGCAGGATAAGGGCCTCCGTGTGTCATCCCATCTACCACAGCAACACCCGTAGGCACACCGTTATATATAATGCGACCCACTTTATTTTGTAATGCTAGTGTAATGTCTTGTAGGGCTGTAGTCTCATTATCTTCTGCAATAATCGTGGCGGTAAGTTGTCCCTCAAGGCTGTTTATTATTTTAAGAAGCTCATTTTCATCTTCTGCAAGTACAACCATAGAAAATGGTCCAAATACCTCTTTATGTAATGTCTTATTTGCGATAAAAGAAGTTCCATCTACTACGGCTAGTGCTGCTGTGGTATGGTTAGGTTTTGATGAAGACCCTACTACTTTAAGAGATACACTCTCTTGTTCTTTTATCTCATTTTTACTTTTCTCATATCCTTCTTGTATGCGAGTATGAAGCATACAGCCATCGGGAGTGGCCTCGAGATGTTTTGCTAGAATTTCTATAAAATGTGTTGTCTCCTCGCTCTTTACTGTTATAATAAGCCCTGGATTTGTACAAAACTGTCCTACCCCTTGCGTGATAGAAGCGGCATAGGTTTCGGCTATTTGAGCTGCTCTTTTTGAGATTGCCTGTTGTGTTATTACAACTGGATTAATACTTCCCATCTCTGCAAAAACCGGAATAGGTGTCTCTCTAGCTGCAGCAATATTGTATAATGCTCTCCCTGCGCGGTGACTGCCTGTAAAACCTACTGCCGCTATATCCTTGTGTTTTACAAGTTGCTCTCCTACCTCTTTACCACTACTATTAAGGTTAGAAAAAACACCTTCTGGCATTCCCGTCTTTTGTGCTGCTTTTGTAATTGCTGTCGCCACCATCTCACCTGTGCCGGCGTGCATAGGGTGCGATTTTACAATTACTGGGCATCCTGCTGCAAGTGCACTTGCCGTATCTCCCCCAGCGGTAGAAAATGCTAGTGGAAAATTACTAGCACCAAAAACCACTACTGGCCCCAGCGGTATGTATGTCTTTTTTAAATTACCACCTTCATCTTGTAATAGCGGTAGCCTCCAAGTGTCTTTTTTTACAAGCTCTGCAAACATTCTTAGTTGGCCTAGCGTTCTACCCTTTTCGCCTTGAGCGCGCCCTTCTGGAAGACCACTTTCTTGCATATACATAGTTATTAGGTCTGAGCCTAATGCCGCAATCTCATCTGCAATGGCGTTTAAAAAGCTTGCGCGTTTTACACCAGAGAGTTTACTATATGTGCTAAAGGCGCGAGCTGCTAGATTACAAGCCTCATCTATTTCTAACTGGGTGGCTTCATAAAAAACTGTTGGGTTATCGCTATTGGTCACGGGGTTTGCCGTCTTGTAGGTTTTTGCTCCCTCTGCAGATTGTTTATACCCTATTTGATTTTTACCTGTAATCATTATGCTTTTATAGTTTTAAGGTGCGCTACAATAGCTACTGGTTTATGAACCACGGTTGTAGATGCTGGATATTTTATTAATAACTCTTTAGGCCTAACGGGACGTTTTTCAAACCCTCCTCCACAATTAGGACATACTTCTTTTAATAGCTCTGTGACACAAGTGACACAAAAAGTACACTCAAAGCTACAAATCATTGCCTCACCAGATTCTGGCGGTAAGAGCACATTACAATGTTCACAAGAAGGTCTTAGCGCAAGCATTAAAGATTTTTATAGTTAGGTAACGTAGGCCTTGTGGCTATTCCTTCTGTTATAATCCTGAGCACGTGCTCTCTTTCTTCCCCAAAAAGCGGTAACCTAGGGGCTCGCACATTTTCTGTACCTATACCTGTATGTACCTCGGCGAGTTTTATGTTTTGTACTAATTTAGGATTTATATCTAACTCTAGTAAGGGCAAAAACCACCTATAGATAGCAAGTGCTTCTTGTATCATTCCTGCTTTTTGTAACTCGTAAATAGCGACCGTTTCTTCTGGAAAAGCACATACAAGTCCTGCTACCCAACCATCTGCACCCATAAGCAATGACTCTAGAGCAAGTGTGTCTACACCTGTCATTATTTTAAGCCTATCGCCAAAGTTATTTTTAATGCGCGTCACGTTTGATATATCTCTTGTGCTCTCCTTAACTGCTTGTATGTTATCGTGTTTTAGTAACACCTCAAACATCGCTAAGGAAACCTCAATTTTATAGTCTACAGGGTTGTTATAAATCATAATGGGCAGTTTTGTACTACTAGCCACATCACTAAAGTACTGTATCACCTCTTGATCTCCCGCTTTATATCGCATAGGTGGCAACATCATAAGGCCGCTTGCACCGTCATCTTCTGCCTTTTGAGCTGCGGCAATAGCGCCCTTTGTAGACTGCTCTGCTATATTTATCATCACAGGTACTTTACCATCTACATAAGCCACGGTCTCTTTTGTAAGTGTGCGCTTCTCGTGATCTTCTAGCGTACTTGCTTCTCCTAGTGTACCTCCTAGTACTATGCCGTGTACTCCAGCATCAAGTTGTGCTTTTATATTTTTTTTAAATACTGGTATATCCAGCTCATCAGTATCAGTAAACTTGGTTGTAACAGCCGGCATTACACCTTTCCACTCTATCGCCATATTTTAAATTTTTTATCAAAGATAGCCGTACGACTACCTCTAGATTAAATACTGTTTTATCCATTGCTGACTGTATATTATCCAAATATTAAGTTATGATGTCATTATCAAGCAAAAAAGTATCTTAGCTCTATGAAAGTGCTGCCTTTTAAAATACCCAAGCCTACTAATGCTGCTATACTTTTTCAAGTTGATGAAGGTGTGTTATATAACTCGCTTCATAATCACGAAGAGGTGCAAATAAGTTTTATAAAAGAGGGATCTGGGACACTCTTTGCAGGAGATGCGGTCCATTCTTTTGTTAAGGGAGATGTTATTGTTTTGGGTAGTCACCAGCCGCACGTTTTTAACAGCGATGGTAAGCAGGCGTTAATGCATACGGTTTTTTTTAGTCTCGCCTCCTTTGGAAATACATTTCTGGCACTAGATGAGGGCAAAGGGATTGTAGATTTTTACGCTTTCGCGAAAGCGGGATTTAAAACCTCCATAACATCAGATATCGCTGCGCTTTTTAATTACATCGCTACAGCAAAAGGCATCTATAAGCTGGGCTATTTTATTGATATGATAACCGCGCTCAAAGTCGCAAAACACACTCCCCTATCTGAATTTATATACGAACGCGATATCTCTGAAAAAGATGGAAAACGTATGAGCGCCATCTTTGACTACACCTTAAGCAACTACCACCAAGACATCACTCTAGCACAACTTGCCGCTCTTACAGCACTCACGCCACACGGGTTTTGTAAATATTTTAAACAACGCACAAATAAGACGTATTTTACATTTCTTACAGAAGTACGTATCTCAAAAGCCTGTACTTATCTTGCTACAGATAGCGATCTCACCATAGGTACCATAGCAGACCTATGCGGCTATAAAACCCTATCTCATTTTAATAAAAGCTTCAAATCTATAAAAGGAATCACTCCCACAGTTTTTAGAAAAGGAAAATGACAAAACCTCAAACTCGCTAGTTATATTTTTTATAATTATCTTAAGACGATAAAGTGTTAAATACACATATCTTTACCTTAACAACCAAGACCACATACAGATGATAGATACTCCTCTGCGTATACTTATTGTAGAAGACTTAGTGTCTGACGCATTTTTAGTCCAGAAGCAAATAAAGAAGTTTTGCACAAATGTAGAAATAAGTATTTCTGATAAGGAACTCTCGCTTGCGGTGGCTCTTAAGCAGTTTTTACCAGACATCGTGATAAGTGATTTTAACCTCGAGGGTTTTACGGGCTTTGACGTTATAAAACAGGTAAAAGAATTTAATAAAGAGATTCCAGTCATTATCATCACTGGAAATCTTAATAATGAAGAAAAAGCCGCCGAACTTATTATGAGTGGCGCTTCTGGTTTTTTCTTAAAAGAAAATCTCCAGAATTTACAGCAAAAGTTGCGCCCTCTTTTTGAAAAATTTATTTCAGAAAAGCAAGATCTCATTAAACGCCTAGAGAGACAACGCGAGAAAGATGCAAGAGAAAAAGAGCTTACAGATTATCTACGCCACCACGATTTTGAAGCCTATGAGCACAAGGAAGCCATTCTATCACTTAAAGAAAAAGTACTTAAGTTTTTATCCCTAGACTAATGGATAGCTCTCAGTCTAAAAATATCGTAAGGTCCCTATACCTTAGTTTTTTTTCTACCCTAGCAGTCATCTTGCTTATAGGGGCACTTTATCTAGCGTCACAATATTCTCAGAAGTGGATAGTACATACTAATGAAGTTAAGGCGCAAATACACAGCGTATCAGAAACCATACTCAAAGCCGAAACAAAATTGAGAGGCTATCTCATAAGTAAAGACCCAGATTACCGTATAGATTACAAAGTAGAAGTTGCAAAACTTGATGATCGCCTAGAAGTTCTAGAACAAAAAATAGAAGGCGACCCCATACAGGTCAAAAACCTTAAAAAAATGCGCTCTCTACTCAACCAGCGCGTCGAGGGGATGAATGACAACCTAGACAACTACGTCTTACGCACGCCAGATGAAAATAGAAAAAAATCGGGTAGGGCAGAAACACTTCAACTCATAGAAGATATAGAGAGTATGAAGAATGTTATGCTCGTAGAAGAAAATGAAATTTTAAAAGAACGTAAGTCTACTTATGATAATATCTATGTTTTGAGCCTTATCGCTCTGGTAATTGCGCTATTGCTTATGCTTTATAATGTATATGCGGTAAAAAAACGCCTTATGCCACTCTTCTCAAGACTCGCAGAAAATAATGAAAAGTTAATCGAGCTAGTGCACTCTAGAGATGATGAGATTGCCCTTAAGGAAGCACAAATGGCAATGAATGAGGATCTCATACACGAGATGGAAAATAAAAACAAACAACTTAACCAGTTTGCATACATTGCCTCTCACGATTTACAAGAACCACTACGTACAGTAGATAATTTTATAGACCTCTTTGAAGAAGATTATGCAGAGAAGCTAGACGGTGAGGCCGCTACTTATTTTGGGTTTATAAAAGGAGCTACTTCTCGTATGAAAACCCTTATTACTGGTCTCCTTAATTATAGTAGGTTAGGGCGATCTGGATCACGATCTAAAGTAGAGCTCTCTCAACTTATAGAAGAGATTAAGATAGACCTAGGCCCAAAAATAGAAGAAACACAAACTGTAATTACTCACGACACCTTACCCATTGTACCTGGTTACCCTGTAGAACTAAGGCAGCTATTTACAAACCTTATTACTAACGCAATTAAATTTACACCTCCAGAGCGTACCCCAAAAATTCATATAGGACTTAGCGAGACTAAGCTATATTATAGATTTGAAGTTATAGATAATGGTCTAGGTATTAAAAAGGAACACCTTGAAAAGGTGTTTAATATGTTTACCAGACTACACAGTGCAAAAGATTATGAAGGTACTGGTATAGGTCTCGCTTTCTGTCAAAAAATTGTAGAACTCCATAAAGGTAAAATAAGCGTATCATCGACTATAGGTGAAGGGAGTACTTTTACCTTTACATTAAAAAAATAACCATATGCAACCACTAAGAGAGATATTACTTATAGATGACTCTGAGTCTGATAACTTTGTACACTCTAGAGTCATAAAAAAAGCAAAAGTTACCGCAAAAGTGACAATAAAATACTCTGGTGAAGAAGGTCTCGATTACCTTAAAACGTTAATAGATGAGGACTACCCAAAACCTGACCTCATCTTTTTAGACATTAATATGCCGGGTATGGATGGATTTGAGTTTTTAGAACATTATGAAAATCTAGAAATTAACCAGAAAGCAGGTGTTGTTATAGCAATGCTCACGACCTCAACATCACCAGTAGATAAGCAAAAGGCTGAGAAGTATCCTTTACTATGTCATTTTGATAACAAACCACTCACAAAAGAAAGTCTTATGAAGATATTGCGTGAGCAATTTCCAGGCAGATTTGATGATTAATTGCCTTTAAGTCGTTGCCATAAATCTATGAGTAGCTTCTTTCCATTTTCTGGAGTAGGTCGGTCTTCGGTGGCGGTTATGGTACCATCATTTTCTGTAAGAAGGTATCTAAACACAAACTGACTATCATTTTCATCATTTGAAATGAGGCCAAAACGGAGGTCATTATATACCCAGTTCTCTTCCTCTTTTTCTAAGATGTACCATCCTTCAGAAATGGTAATAAGGCGTTGTACCTCATCTGTCTCAATCCACTTTTGGGCTTGCGCTCTTTTTTTAGGAAACGTTTTATAAACTATAGGTTGAGAATCAAAAAACGAGTAATCGCCTATAAGGTAAGTATCCTGGATATCGACATTAATATTCCATAAAACCGTGTTGAGCGGCGCAGGCCTGGTCGAGATTTTAGTATACGTAATTCCTTGCTCTTGCAATGACGCTTCTACTTTATGGTGCACCACAAATTTTATGAGAACCGTAAGTAATAAATAAGCCGTACTAAGATAAATACCTAGGTTGTTAGTACGCTTTCGCGAAAGCGTACCTCTACCCCTTGTAGCCGCCGCAATGACACATATGAGAAATGGCAGTGTGTATAAAGGGTCCACCACAAAGATGCTATTAAAAGCAACTCTCCAGTGAAAGGGCCAAAATATTTGTGTGCCCCAAGTTGTAAAGGCATCTAAAAGCGGATGTGTAAACAGACCCCAAAAGAAAAGTTTTGACCAGCCCATCCAGCCTACGTCTGGTCGCTTTTTTATCTGATGGACAAGCCACCCAAAAAACGGTGCGGCTATGAGTGCAAAAATGATGCTGTGGCTAAAACCTCTGTGCATCTCTGTTGCTGTAATAGTATCTGTAAGATATCTCCACACCACATCTAGATCTGGTATGGTGCCAGCTATGGCTCCCCAGAGCATTGCTCTATTACCCACTTTTTTACCTAAAACAGCTTCTCCTACGGCTGCACCTAGTACTATTTGAGTTAGACTATCCAATATTATATGTGCTGATCTATTAATATCATATTACCGTCTGGATCTTTAAACAACATACTCCCAGGGCCGCTTGTAGAGGTATCTACTTCAGTAATGGGTGTCACATTATGTGCTTTGAGATGTTCTTGTATTACTCGTACATCATCATATTCATCTTGAGGCTGGGCATTTTCATCCCAACCTGGATTAAATGTAAGGATGTTACCCTCAAACATTCCTTGAAAAAGACCTATGAGCGCATTTTGATTTTTCATAATCAAATAGTTTTGCTCCATCGAACCTGCAAAAACGTTAAACCCAAGCGTCTCATAAAAAGTTCTGCTTTCTTTAAGGTTTTTTACATTTAGACTCGTAGAAAAGGCACCAAGTATCATAATAGAAGTTTTAAGTTACTATCGTAAAGTTAGTAATTCATATTAAGTGAAGGCATTAATCTACTATACCCATCTTTTTAAGAAGAAAGCTTGCATTCATATTTTGACAAATGCCTTCCTTAAAGGTGTAATCAAAAAATAGCTCATCATCAATAATCTGTGCATCAAAGTAGTAGTTCTTTACCTCTGCAAGATCGTTTGCAGCCTCACAAAGACTTAAGTCGTGTGTTGCTATAATGCCGGTTGCTCCATTACCTACCAGCTTGTCTATAAACTTACGGGAGCCAGCAGCTTTATCTGTACTATTTGTTCCTTTTAGAATTTCATCTAGTATGATAAAATAGCGCTCATTTACAATCTCATCTACTATAAACTTAAGGCGCTTGAGCTCACTAAAGAAGTAACTCTCATCATCTGTAAGGCTATCTGTAGTGCGCATACTAGTGATGAGTTTTATGGGTTTATAAACTGCCTCACTGGCACAAACAGGCAAGCCTATATTGCTCATTACAATTTGTAAAGCGACGGTGCGTAAAAAAGTACTTTTACCAGCCATATTTGCTCCTGTAACTATAAAAAACTCATCATCTTTTATAGTAATGTCATTAGTCACAGCAATGGCAGGATCTAGCAGCGGGTGTGCCGCTCCTTTTACACGTAAGGTTTCTCCAACTACTACAATTTCTGGAAAGACGTGATGACTATGATTAAAGGTATAATTACCCAAGCTATTATAAGCATCAAAAAATGATATCACCTCAAACCAGTCATTTACCGCCTCGCGGTTTGTAGTAATCCAGTCTTCTATCTTGTACACAACACCTATATCACGCAGAAAAAACCCGTTAGTTATAAGTCCTACTAATATGTTATTACGTTGATCTAGGGCATCAAGGTGTCTTGAGAATTTTTTCAAAATACCAGAACTTGCTTGTGCTTCTGTAATGACTTTTTCTCTTTTATTTTTAAGAAGTGTACTGGTAAACTCTTGAGCTTCTATCTCTGCAAGTAAACTTGCATATTGAGTAAATGTAGTCTGTATAGCACTTGTATGCGCCGATAGTAACCCTATGTTTTTTACATATCGCCCACTTATTAATAAACCTATACCAAAAATGACAAACACCCACCAGCCGGCAATAAACCCTAAGAAATAAGCTCCAACTACTGCCAGTGAAATTACAGAAAAGACCTTTGTAAAAACTTTCATCATACTTGGTACAAAAGTGGTATACTCTTGTAACCAGCTTACAACAGCCTGCGCAGAGACATCAGTTTTTACGAGCGATGCAATAGCTCCATATCTAAGTCTCCAGCTGGCAAGTGTACTAAGCTCCTTTACGGCTTCTTGCTTCTTTTTAATCTCTAGTGTATCATTAGAGAGCATCATCTCTGCAAGTCTTGCAGCCCCGCTCTGTAGCGCTGTACGATTAAAGTATTGATAAAAAGAACCACGGCCAAAAAGATCTATATCTTGACTATATAAATGCTCCGGATTATGAAACTCACTCCCATCTGGTAAATCTGTAAAATCTCGCTCTAGTACTTTAAGTTCTACTTCACTACGCGCTATGAGTGCTTTAAGTAGATCTCGCTCGTGCTGTAACTTACTATGACGCCCCACTAGTATTACAAAAGCAACAATACCCAATAGTATACAACCTATAAGCAATTGTGTATTACCTAGACTTAAGTATATACCAGCTCCAGTGGCTATAAAAACGGCAAGACGCACAGTACTTGACACATTGAGTTTTGTCTTGACTTTAGATAATTCTTGACTGTGTTGTGTTATTTGATCCTTATAAAAGGTAGTAGGTGTATTCATATTATAGCGCCTTTAACTCGGCTTGAAGTTTTTTTGTCATTTTTGAAACCACTAGGTTATATGAGTGGTCTGTAAGCTCAATAAGTAACGAGACGGGTAGCGATTCTAGTACGCAGGTGTTCCAGTGTGTTTTGTTCATATGCCAGCCAGGAGTAATGGCGCCGTCGTGCATCTCACGCAGTTCTACAGAGCGATCTGGGTCGCATTTAAGGTTTACAGCTAGAGGCACGCGCTCTAGTCCACACACGGCAAACATCTTACCCATTACCTTAAAAACGAGCGTATCTGCATCAAAGGGAAACGCTTCTGTTACGCCTTTTTTACTCATACAATATTCTCTAAAGGCCTCTATATTCATCCCTTTTTGATATATGCGATTTTACGCTCTGCACTTGTGAGCGGTTCAAACCAAGTTTCCATAAATTCAAAATCGGCTGGTGAGACGTCAAATTGATATGTCATCCCTTTTTCTAGATTGCGATGCGTCACGCGCTGCTGTCTAACTTCTTTATCTATGTCTAAAAAGTGTAACTGGAAAGGGATTTGTTGCGCTTTCGCGAAAGCGTAAAAACGTGCTCTCCTATCTGCTTTTGCAAATCCTAAATCTAGTATAGCTGGCGTACCTGCCTCGTGTAACTGGATGATAAGTGACTGTATCATCTCATCGCTGCGGTTAATACGTTCTAAAAACCAGTCTACACCATCTGTCTCTTTCTTGTCATCTAGAAAGAGCGTCTTGTTCCAATAATCTATAGAGAATATGACACCTTTTACCTCTTTTTTAAGAGCGAGGGCATAGGTGGTTTTACCCGCGCCAGTGTTACCTGTAATGAGATGTATCACTAGGCTTCTATTTTAGGTTTACTCGTTGTAGTGTCTGATATTTCTAGTGATGAGTAGTCTAGTTTCCAGCCTATGGTTTCTACCAGTTTTTGCATTAATTGCACCGTCTCAAGTGCTTGAGATTTTGCCTCTTCATACAAGCCGCTTTGTGGTATTTTATCGCGTATGTGCTGCTTTGCTTCTCTATTAATCTCGGTAAGATCTGTACTAGTAAAAGGGTTTGCCCAGCCTTCTTTCTTGTCATAATACTTAAAATCTGTCTCTACAGATAGTAACTCAGGATCTGGAAAGCCAAAGAGTTTTATGGTTCTATTCTTATCATCTGCCTCCATCTTTATTTTAGTAAGATCAAAACCTATGTGCGCCTTTGCATCTATGAGTACAATAGCTTTTTTTGAACCTAATAAGAGGTTCATCCATTTATTTTTGAGGCCTTCATAGTGATATATTTCGGCAAAATCGCCTTCTACGGTTATGAACTTACATACCGTGCGTATGCGCTCCATAAGTACTACAGATTGTGCGTGGGCATCTGGTGTTTTTGATTTGCCAGAAAACCAGTTGTATATAAAATATGAGAGTACCGCTCCTATTGCGAGCCCTATAAATACTAATTCCATAAAGTAAAGATACTAAAAGCCCTCTTAGACCTGTATACATAAAAATGCCAGCTACTCTCGATAGTATGCTGGCATTATCTTAATTATGATATGGGAGGTGAATTGTTACTTGCTTTCTGACTTAAAGCTCTGTATGGCCGCATTAGGCTCCATAATAGTGTACCCTTTCCAGAAATTAGGATCATAGTTAGGTAAGTAGGTCGCTTCTAGCTCTTCACTCTCTGTTACATTTTTATAAGCTGGCTCGTCTATTACGACAGAGTTAAACACGACAAGCTCTTTTTTTGAGTAACTCGTAGTTGCAAACTCTATCTCCATCGCTACTTCATTTTGTTTTCTTCGGCCTGCTACGTTTTTATTTTTTTCGATGATTTTAAGTGGTCTATCTATGCCTACTTTATCACCATCTTCTAGCTCCATATATCGCAGTGAGTAGCCTCCATTTTTATCTTTTGCATAGATGCTCTTGCCTCTATACAAGTACTTTTTATAGCTTATCCCGAACATCCCAAAGCTAGAAAGCTTACGCACATTCTCATACTCTAGGCGCATTACCGCATAGTCTTCTGTATTAATGTACAGCGTGCCTTTAAAATCTTTTCTACCCTTAGGTTCAAAATCTACCACATAAACAATAGCATCTCCTATAGATGTAAATTCCTTTTTTGTAAAACGGTAACGGTTGGACTTTGTTAAAAAATCTAGCTTTGTATCTTCTTTATAAAACATCTCCTCAAAAAGATCAGAAAGATCAGACTTTATACTCGCTGTGATGGCCTGTTCTTTATCATTTTCTTCTTGATCTGTATCTACCTCAATTTTGAGTCCGCCGTTTGAGCTCCCCATCTTAGTAGAGTCGTCTACCTCTATGGTTGTACCTATAATTCCAGATTTTATTTTAAAATATGAATCTGCTTTTACATTCTTCTCAACAATCTCTTCCAGTCTTTTACCAAAACTCTCTACACCTACATCCTTCTTACTTTTATCATAGAGCTTTGCCGCTTTATCAATAACAAGTTTTTGTTTATTGTAGTTGCCAGCAAGCGTACCTACAGACTCGCTGTAATAATCACTTTTCTTTTCGACCGCTCCCACCAGGCTGTCCATAAATGCTTGATTAAACTCTGGGATGGTTGTCTTTTCTACCTCAACATCCATTTTATCCATAGTATTAGACGCAGATTGTCTAAAAAATATTTTTTTCTCGGTAAGTGTGTTGGGATAATTTGTGGCAATATTTTCTTTTACACGCGCTATAATATCTTCTACCTCTAGCGGATTATTGGTAAGAAAAACGTTGTCTAGCTCGTTAGTCTTTACCTTTAATTTTATAATTGTATCTCCTACTTTTTTAGGTAAAATAGCTATCTCCTCATATCCCATAGAAGAGATATATACAGAGTCTTTAAGGCTTGCTAGTTTACGTTCTCCTATAGTAAAGATGCCTTCCTCATTTGTAATGGTACCAGTGTTTCTAGACAGCTTTACAGTGGCAAACGGGATAGGTTCATTAGTACGCGCGTCGTGTACTGTTGCGTTAAAAGATTGAGCAACTGCTGTAGCTGCATATGTACCTATAAGGAGTGTTAAGATAAATTTTATAAGTGCCGTCATAAGATTGCTGTTTTATATATAGACGCAACAAAAATTAAAATGGTTGCCTAGGTTTTTACAAAGACGCTGTAAAAGCCTAATTGTTACCTAAACAATTAACTATCAACAAAAAAAACATCCCGTAGGATGTTTTTTATTCTTCTTCATTCTCTTTAAGAGCTTTCATTTTTTCTTTGGCAACTTTAAGTCGCTCTTGGCTCGCTTCTCTTTTTTCGCGCTCTTTCTTTTTCTTGCGATCCATAAGTTTAGAATGCTTTGCCTTATTCTTTGTGTTTTTTGGTGTTCCTCTTTTTGCCATACTGTAAATATACTATAGGTTATGTATTTGCCTCTTTAAAAGCTTCTTGCATTTCTACAAATGCAGCCACAGGGTTTTGTGCATTCCATATACCTCCCAGAGTGCCTACTCCTTTAAAGCCAAGTGCCACTGCCTCTGGCGTGGTTACAGCATTAATACCTCCCATCCCTACAATAAACTTATCGCTTGCTCGCACATCAAACCCACGACCTTGCATATCATTTTTTGAAATAGCGGCAAAAACGGGACTTAGAATTGTGTAATCAAAAGTTACAGACTGAGCTTCTAAATCTTCTAACTCGTGGTATGATGATGATACTTTTTTATTCGCTTTCGCGAAAGCGGAAACATACCCTTCTAACCGAGTTTCTTGAGCTCTCCACTTTGCTTCTTCAAAATGCACACCACGCAAGTCAAACTTCTTACAAAGCTCCTCGTGATAGTTATGAGTCATTATAAGGTTGTGATACTGAGTGTCTACTCGATTGAGGTATGTAATATGTTCATCAAGGCTTGCTTCAGGTTTTCTAAAATGATAATGTGCTAAACCTGCTTCAAATAAATGGTGAAGTGTCTCTATCTCATCTGGGGTAGTTTGCTCTGGAGAAATTAATAAAATCATATTACGATTTTTTAATGATATCAACCAGTGTCGTCTTGTCTAGTACACCAGACTGTCTCCAGACCTGTTTTCCATTTTTGTACAATATCATTGTAGGCACCCCGCGCACTTGATACTTTGCTGCCAGCGGTTGGTTTTTATCTACATCAATCTTTACAATTTTTACACCATCTCCTAGGGTGTCTTTTACTTGTTCTAAAATAGGTCCAAGCGTTTTACACGGCCCACACCAAGTAGCAAAAAAGTCTACTAGCACAGGAGTGTCAGAATTTATGATATCGGAAAATGAAGATTTCATAGCAAATGTTTTTAGTAGTACAAAGTTAATCTAAGTTATTACAACCACACTCACTCACCTACTTTTACACTTATTAACAAGTAGAGGTTAAAGAGTTTTAAAAGTATGGCATACACTATTTTATGAATGTATCTTGAGGTAAACAAAAAAAATAAGAATTATGAGCAAGACAACACCTAACCCCGAGAAAACTAGTAAAAAAGAACAAGCTATTAATCTAGAAGCTACTCACGGTAAAGAAATAAATCACCAAGTAAAAGATAAAAAAGAGTACGTACAACCTAGAGATAACCTTAATGATAACAACTAGAATTTATAAAAAGTCCTAAGTACCACTACTTAGGACTTTTTTTTATAGTAATGCATTATCCTTTATAGTCGCTACAACTTCTGGATTAAGCAGCGTGCTTATATCTCCTAGCTGCTCGCTCTCGCCACTAGCAATCTTACGGAGTATTCTTCTCATAATTTTACCAGACCTTGTTTTTGGCAATCCTGGTGTAAATTGAATTTTATCCAGTTTTGCAATAGGGCCTATACGTTCTGTTATAAGCTGGTTAATCTCCTTACGCACGTTATCTTGATCCCTACTCTCTCCTGTTTCTTTAAGAATCACATACCCGTATAAAGCATTACCCTTTACATCGTGAGGAAAACTTACGATGGCACTCTCTGCAACGGCTGGGTGCTCATTTACGGCATCTTCTATAGGTGCGGTTCCTAGGTTATGTCCAGAGACAATAATAACATCATCTACACGACCAGTTATTCTATAATAACCTGTTGCATCTCTTAAGGCGCCATCACCCGTAAAATACCTGTTCTCATAGGCGGTAAAATAAGTTTCTTGATATCGCTGGTGATTACCCCATATAGTGCGCGCCATCCCTGGCCAAGGAAACTTAATAGTAAGACGGCCGTCTACTTGATTACCTTTGATTTCGGTGCCATTTTCATCCATAAGTGATGGTTGTATCCCTGGTAATGGTAATGTTGCAAAGGTGGGTATAGTAGGTGTAGCATATGGAATAGGACTTATCATAATGCCTCCAGTTTCGGTTTGCCACCAGGTGTCTGCTATTGGGATTCCTTTTTTACCTATATTTTCATCATACCAGTGCCACGCCTCTTCATTAATAGGCTCTCCTACGGTTCCTAAAATTTTAATACTTGATAAGTCATACTTAGTAACATTATCAAGACTCTCTTTGGCCAGCGCACGTATGGCCGTAGGTGCTGTATAAAATTGTGTGACTTTATGTTTTTCTACAATTTGCCAGAATCTACCCCAGTCTGGATAGGTGGGTACACCCTCAAACATTACTGTGGTTGCCCCATTTGCCAGTGGCCCATAAATGATATAGCTATGACCCGTAATCCAACCTATATCTGCCGTACACCAGTATACATCTCCTTGTCTATATTGAAAAACGTTCTTAAACGTATATGCGCTATATACCATATATCCCGCTGTGGTGTGCACCATACCCTTAGGCTTACCAGTAGATCCAGATGTATAAAGTATAAAGAGAGGATCTTCGGCATTCATAAAGACTGCCTCACAGGTTGCACTTGCTTTTTCTAGTAAGGGCTGTAACCAGTGATCACGGCCTTCTTTCATTGCGACTTCTGTATCTATTCTTTTTACAACGAGCACACTGTCTACACAAGGTGTTTCTGCAAGTGCTTCATCTACGATACCTTTTAAATCTATGGTTTTCTTACCTCGATAAGAGCCATCACTCGTGATTACTAGCTTGCAAGAAGCATCATTTATGCGTGTACTAAGTGCTGTACTAGAAAAACCAGCAAACACTACAGAGTGTACCGCACCTATACGAGCACAGGCGAGTACGGCTATAGAGAGTTCTGGTATCATAGGTAGATATATACATACACGATCACCTTTCTCAATGCCCTGATCTTTTAACACGTTTGCAAATTTGCACACGCGCTCGTGCAGTTGTTTATAAGTAATGTGCTGTGCTTGCTCATTTACATCATTAGGCTCAAAAATGATAGCCGTTTGATCTGCCTTAGTATACAGGTGCCTATCTATACAGTTTTCTGTGATGTTGAGCTGCGCCCCTTCAAACCACTTTACCTCTGGCTTTGTAAAATCCCACTGCAGTACAGTATCCCACTTTTTTCTCCAGACAAAGTTCTCTTCGGCTATTTCTTCCCAAAATTTTTCTGGGGTATTTACAGACTTTCGGTATACCTGAAAATACTCCTCTAGGCCTTTTATGTGGTAGTTACTCATAAGCTTTCTAATTACAGATAAAAGATAGGAAGGAATTATTTAATAGAAAAAGATATAAGTACGCTTTCGCGAAAGCGTAATCTCTATACACACAACACTATAAAGGAACAGGATTTACATCTCAATACTCTAAAGCACCCTCCAATAAATAAGTTATTGGTATTGAAATACTTACTAAAAATTACAAAAAAATAAAAAATCCCAAGTTTTATCGATAAAATGTATTATTTTCAAGATATAAATCACAAAATCAATTAATTACGTCTATTTTGGGTATAAAAAATTGATAAGAGCTACTTTAATGTTCCCAAATCATATACTATGGTAAGACAAAGCGTTTTATTTTTACTCTTTTTTTTATTCCTACAGCCAGCCGTTTCTTATAGCCAAGAAAAATTTTCTCAAGAGGATATTTTAATGCTTCAAGAAAAAGAGCTTACAAAAGATGAAATTAACTCATATCTACCTCTCATATTAGAACTATTTAATGAATCTAGTTATGAAAAAATCATTGAGGTTTCTCCCTATCTTATTGAAAACGCACAGCGTCTCGAAGAGCAAGCTCTTGCGGCTAGACTACGAAGCGCTTTAGGTAACGCCTTTATACAAGTTGATAATATACACGGAGCAGAAGAGTTATTTACAAAGAGTCTTGAGGAGCGCAGGCAAGCTAGTGACACCTTTGGTATGGTGAGTGCTTATATCAATCTGGGTAATACTTTTTTTGAGCAAGAACCGCAAAAGGCTATTGAGTATTTTGAAAAGTCACTAGAACTTAGTCAAGAGGTTGCAGACAATACGGTAGCATATTTTGTAGCCTATAATAACCTAGCCGAACTATATGTTACTATAAACAAGCCAGATAGAGCGCAACCGTATCTAAATAAGGCAAAAGACCTGCTCAAGCTTCACGATTTTAATGGCAGAAAACAAAATTTTGAGAGTACCGTTTACTATGTACAAGGTGCCATACACCTATTACAAGATAAACCACGAGAAGCTATTACTGCGATAAAAAAATCTATGGAAATAGGTGGTGAGAAGCAAGATGATAATTATAAGATTAATAACTATAAAAATTTAATGCAGGCTTATGAATCTTTAGGGATGTACAGAGAGATTAATGAGGTGCGTAAAGTTTATGATGCTCTTGTTGAAAAACGATATGAGTCCAATAAAATTAAACAAGAAAAAAATGCTACTTCGCGTTTTAATCTCAACAAATACAAACAAGAACTTAGAGCATCTAAGTTAGAAAATGATCTAGCGGCACAAACGGCTCAAAAAAACAATTTGCTCCTTAAAACCACACTAGCTATAGGGGCTATTCTACTCATACTAATAGCCTCCCTTTTATATGGAAGATCAAAAAGAAATAAGCTTTTACAAAATTTGAGAGCAAAAAACAGACAGTATCTTGAAGCAAAAAAGAGATCACAAAAGCTAGCAAGTAGCAATACTAAATTTCTATCTACAATAAGCCACGAGTTAAGAACACCCCTGTATGGAATCATAGGTCTATCCTCTGTTTTTTTAGAAGATCCTGCGCTTAAATCGCATAATGACGACCTCAAATCATTAAAATTTTCGGCAGATTATTTACTGGCTTTGGTAAATGACATACTGAGTTTAAATAAATATGGCTCTAAGGAAGGGGAGCGCCTACAGATGTCAAATTTTAGCCTAGATAGATTAATACATCACATAGGGCAAAACCTAGAATTTATTAATAAGAAGAATAACAATAGTTTTCATAGCATTATCGATCCAAAGATTCCTAACACATTGTATGGTGATAAAACCAAGATATCACAAGTGCTTATGAACTTAATGAGTAATGCTAGTAAATTTACAGAAGATGGCAGCATTACCATAAAGGCAAGTCTTAAAAAACAAGTAGGCAAAGTAAACAGCATACTGTTTGAAGTAAAAGATACCGGTCAAGGTATACCAGAAGAAGAACAGGCAAATATCTTTAATGAATTTGCCCAAGCAGAAAACTTAACTACTCAAGACGGAACAGGCTTAGGGTTACCCATTGTAAATAAGATTTTAAAAATACTGGGAAGTAAACTCTCATTAGAAAGTAGCCCTAACAAGGGTTCAAACTTTTACTTTGAAATAGATCTCGAAACCGGGAGTGAAGAACACGTAGAAGCTCCATTTGAAATCTCTGGTTATGATAAGCTTAAGGGTAAAAAAATACTGATCGTAGATGATAATAAAATCAATCAAGTAGTTACCAAAAAAGTTCTCGAGCAATATGGTATTGAAAACAATACCGCTAGTAACGGCCTAGAAGCTGTATCTATGGTACAAGAAAACACGTATGACTTTATCCTTATGGATATTAATATGCCCGTGATGAATGGAATAGATGCGAGCGTCGCCATAAGAAAATTTAATACTACAACTCCTATTATAGCATTAACTGCGACAAACTATAATAATGAAAGCAATGAGCTAGGCAAACACGGTATAGATGATAGTATTTTAAAACCTTATAAGACAGAAAGGCTTCTTGCTTTATTATTGCATCACCTATCATAGCATACGCTCTAATTCTACAAAACAGACCTATAATTCACCTAAACAATTGACTATAAGTTATTTGTATTAAAATTTCATAAATAATTTATTCATTTACAAATGCTTACAATCATTTACAAACGACTATAAACGTAAGTAAGCGTTTACCTTATGTATGGAGATTGTTTTATGCTTCATATTTGCACTGTTCACAAGAACGATGATTTTCTTGGGAGTGACTCAAGAAAGAACTGAAACTAATTTGGCAGGCTTAACCTGCTCAAGAAAACAATTTTATTATGAATGCATTACGCAACAAAGTACAACTTATTGGACGTTTAGGTCAAGATCCACAAATCACAACTTTTCCAGACGGAAACAAAATTGCCAACTTCTCTATGGCTACAGATGATTCTTATAAAGACAAGAATGGACAAAAAATAGAGCGCGCTTACTGGCACAACATCGTAGTGCGTGGTGGCCTTGTAAAAGTAGTAGAGAGCTATGTACAAAAAGGGCAAGAAATTGCTATAGAAGGAAAACTTACTAACCGCTCTTGGGAAGATAAAGATGGTGTAAAAAGGTACACTACAGAGATTGTGTGCAATGAGTTATTAATGCTTAGCAAGAATAACTAGTAGCTTATCACTTAGTGTACAGTCAGATATATGCGTCTTCAATTTTATTTATATGTCTGGCTGTAACTTAAGTCTCCATTATAAAATAGAGGTATTAAAATCATACATTGAGTACCTTTGTCCCAATGACAAATTCTGCACTACCCACACAACAAGATTTACATAAATTACTCAAAACTCACTTTGGTTATGATGGCTTTAGACCTAACCAGCAAGAGATTATTGAGTCCATTTGTAATGGGCAAGATGCACTAGTCATAATGCCTACGGGTGGTGGTAAATCTATGTGTTTTCAACTGCCAGCCCTGGCGCTTGACGGGGTTGCCCTCGTGATCTCACCGCTTATTGCTTTAATGAAAGATCAAGTAGATGCTTTGCGAGCAAATGGTATTAAGGCAGCCTATTATAACAGTACTCAACCACCAGAAGAGACGCAAAAGGTACTGTCAGACCTACAGCACAATGCGCTAGATCTTATTTATGTGGCTCCAGAGAGTTTACAACTATTAGACCCCGTACTTTCTACAATAAAGATATCACTCATTGCCATAGATGAGGCGCACTGTATCTCATCTTGGGGACACGATTTTAGACCCGCATACACACAACTAGGCTATTTAAAAAGACGTTACCCAGAAACACCACTTGTAGCACTCACGGCAACTGCAGATAGGTCTACTCAAGATGACATTGCACAACAACTTAGTATCCCACAAGCAAAAAAATACATCTCCTCTTTTGATAGACCTAACCTCTATCTGGACGTGCGACCAGGTCAAAAAAGAAACGAGCAAATTCTTGACTTTCTAGAAGATCACCCTTTTGAGAGTGGTATCATTTACTGTCTATCAAGAAAAAGCACAGAAAATCTCGCGGCCAAACTTAAGAGCAACGGGCACAACGCTGCCGCCTACCACGCAGGTATGAGTGCAGAGCAACGCTCAAAAGTGCAAGAAGATTTTATAAACGACACCACACCTATAATTTGTGCCACAATTGCCTTTGGGATGGGTATTGACAAGAGTAACGTGCGCTGGGTCATACACTATAATATGCCTAAAAATCTTGAAGGATATTATCAAGAAATAGGTAGAGCAGGTCGTGATGGCTTACCCTCACACACCGTGCTTTTTTATAGCTATGCAGACACGATGCAGCTACGCCAGTTTATAGATGGAGCAAAAAATGCCGACTACCAGATGGCTAAGCTTGACCGTATGCAGCAATATGCAGAGGCTCTAAGCTGTAGGCGTAAGGTTCTCATAAATTATTTTGGCGAGTTTTTATCGCAAGACTGTGGCAACTGTGATATTTGTAAAAATGCACCCGCATATTTTGATGGTACCGTACTTACTCAAAAAGTACTTTCCGGGGTGGCGCGTATGCAACAAAAGGAAGCAATGGGTACCGTGATAGACGTTTTACGAGGTTCTCAAAACGCACAGGTTTATGACAAAGGGTACCAAAATATAAAAACTTACGGCGCTGCAAAAGATGTCTCTTGGCGAGATCTTCAGCAGTATGTGATACAAATGATTAATCAAGGATTGTTAGAAATACGCTTTCGCGAAAGCGGAAGACTTCTCCTCACACCGCTTTCTAAAGAAGTTTTATACGACGGTAAAAAGATACAACTTGCAAAACCTAGTAAGGAGAAAGCCAAACCGATTACTAAAGAACGTAAGCCTAAAAAACCAAAAGGTTCTCTTTTTGACAAACTACGAGAGCTAAGAGCCGAACTTGCTAGAGAGGCAAATGTTGCGGCTTATATTGTATTCTCAGATGCGTCTCTTAAAGATATGGAAGACCAAGAGCCTGTGACTCAAAAACAGTTTTTAGACATACAAGGTGTAGGGCAAGCCAAAATGGAAAAATATGGCGCCGACTTTTTAAAACTCATCAAAGAACACCTCAAAAAACCAAAACCTAAAACCGGTAGCAAAACGTATCTTGAGACTAAAAACCTCATCCAGCAAGGCCTCTCACTTGAAGAAATTGCAGAGACTCGCAAGCTCACCATAGGCTCTGTTTACAATCACCTCATAAAGCTGCACGAAGAGGGTATGGAGATAGATTTTTACCAGTTCATACAGCCTGTAGAGGTCAAGCAAGTACACGACGCTATCTTAAAAGTGGCAGATCCAGACAAGCTCAAATCTTTTTATGAATACTTCAAAGAGGAGATGCCGTACTGGAAAATAAGACTTGCGCTATTTTTAAAGGGTAGGTAGTTTTCTTTTTTACCTATTTTTAGGGCTATGAAAGAATTTACGCTTTCGCGAAAAATAGGTTTTATCACAGGCCCGTTACTTTGCATTCTCATACTGGCATTGCCTTTTGATATTATCAACCCAGCGATAGATAAAGTGGTTGCCATTGCCGTATGGATGATTATCTGGTGGATTACAGAAGCTGTTTCTATTTCTGTGACGGCGTTAATCCCGTTAGCACTATTTCCACTACTTGGTATAGGTACTATAAAAGAAGTTGCAAGCAATTATGCAAACCCTATTGTGTATCTATTTTTTGGAGGATTTGTAATCGCCCTAGCGCTAGAAAAAGTACAACTGCACAAGCGTATTGCGTTGTCAATTCTCAAAATCACAGGGACTAAAGCAAACGGTATCATCTTAGGTTTTATGATTGCCACTGGCCTTATGAGTATGTGGATTTCAAACACAGCAAGTACGGTCGTAATGCTCCCCATAGCTGTATCTGTTATACAGCTTCTCATAGATGACGAAGATGGATTTACTAAAAACGACCGCAACTTTGCACTTAGTATTATGCTAGGCATCGCCTTTGGCGCAAATATAGGTGGGATGGCAACCTTGATAGGCACACCGCCTAACTCTGTAATGCTTGCCTTTTTAAACGAAAGTTATAATGTAGATATAGGCTTTTTTCAATGGATGAAAATGGGCGTTCCCTTTTCTATCTTATTGATGACTATCACCTACTTTATGATTACCCGCGTCTTTTATCGCAACGGCTTAGGCACCATAGGGAAGTCTGCAAATATTATACAAACCGAACTCGATAAACTAGGTCCTATCTCAAAGGGTGAGAAAGTGGTTTTAGCCATTTTCCTCATTACCGCAATCTCGTGGATGTTGCGCTCGTATTTAAACAACCTGCTGCCAGATATTACCCTTACAGATACGACCATTTCTGTCATTGCCGCGCTTCTTATGTTTATAGTACCTATTAATTATAAGAAAGGTTCTTTTCCGCTCAGTTGGGAAGATACTTCGCGATTACCTTGGGGGATACTCATTCTCTTTGGTGGTGGTCTTGCACTCGCTTCTGGACTAGCGCAATCTGGCTTTATAGATATGATAGGAGATTACATCTCACAGCAAGAAGACTGGAGTATGTGGGTAGTAACTGCCGTGCTTATTTTCTTAATGCTCTTTATGACCGAGTTAATGAGTAATGTAGCCCTCGTGACCATACTCGTACCTCTTGTGGTAGGTATTGCCATCGGGATGGATGTGCCTATGCTACAGATGGTCATTCCCGTAACCCTTGCTTCTAGTTGTGCTTTTATGCTCCCTATGGCTACACCGCCTAATGCGATTGTTTTTGCAAGTGGTCACGTGCGCGTAGACCAGATGGCACGTGTGGGCGTGGTTTTAAATTTAATTTCGGTGGGCTTACTCTTTGCGCTGGCGTATTATGTGATACCGGTATTGTTTTAAAATCACGCTTTCGCGAAAGCGTACTCACATTACAACTCCGTAGGTTGAATACCACTTACACGTATGCCGAGGTCTGTGAGTGTTTTGGTTTTCTTTTCATTACCAGTAATCATCGTGATGGAATTTACCTCTAGATGTTTCAAAATCTTTGCTGCTGCCGAAAAGTCTCTATTGTCTTTATGAAAACCTACGGCCTCGTACGCATCTGCCTGCGGCATACCTTGTTTTTTAAGGGGTAAGGTATTGAGGAGTGCATAGTGACCATTTCCTTTTCCTTCTTGTTCTAGCCAGATTACAATGCCCTTTCCTGCTCGTTCTATAAGTTGCTGTGATATTTCCATTTGCTCACGGCAATCACACTCTATACTATTAAAATGGTGAGCAAAAATGCACGAGGAATGTACCCTACAAAGCACATCTTCTGCTCCGCTCACATCTCCCATCACTAGCGCGTGAGATTCCTTGATACCGTCATAAAAGAGTATCTCTTTATAAGTGCCATATTTGGTTTTAATAGTTCCTTCGGCGAGTTGTACGATCATTGTTTTGTGGTATTTACTAGTTTACTTTTTTACCATTTTGATAAATAACTCCTTACCTGCACGAGCAGCTACTGAGTTATAAGCAGTCTCCATTTTATGAATGTCAAAGTATTCTGAAAACAAGTTTTCATATGCTGTAGTGCTTCCTCCGTATGGTGGTCCTTTCTCAGTAAGAGGAAAGTTAAAAAGTAAGCCTACAAGCTTTCCTTTAGCCTTAAGCAATGTATGCATATGTGCAACATAAGCAGGTCTCAAATCTGGCTGCAATGCGCAGAAAAACGTTTGCTCTATAATGACATCAAACTGACCGTGATATGTAAAGAAATCTTCTTGTATGAGTTGCAAACTAGGAAAATCTGGCACTCGCTGTTTCAAATTTTCTAATGCAAGTTGAGAAAAGTCTACTACAGACACATTCTTAAACCCCTGCTCCCAGCAGTACTGGGCCTCATAGCTATAACCGCCACCAGGGATTAAAATTTTAAGCTCCTTATTTTCTAATTGATCGAGGTAGGCTTTGATAGGTGGAGAGACCTCTTTTAAATCCCAGCCTGTACTTCCCTCAGCATAGCGATTATTCCAATAGGTTGACGTGAGTTCCATCATTTAGGCTTTAGTTTTAAAACAACATCTAGTGCATAGCAATTTAAGTAAATTACTGGTAGCAGGTTTTAAATGTAGTTTGTGTTGCTTGTGGTTACGCTTTCGCGAAAGCGTAATACAACCCTAATTATATACCGTAGGGTATTGTGAAGTAAAAGGTGGTGCCTTTACCAAGCTCTGAGTCTAGCCAAATGCTTCCCTTATGGATACTTACAATCTTTTTACAGTGTGCAAGACCAATACCGGTTCCCTCATACTCATCATTAGTATGTAGTCGCTGAAAGATGGAGAAAATGCGATCTTGATGTGCTTGATGTATACCTATACCATTATCTGCAAAGGCAAACTGCCACATACCTTGCGATGGGTTATCAACACTACTCACTTTTGTTGTGGTTATATTGAGAACGGGACGTTTATTTTCTGGGCAAAACTTGAGTGCATTTGTGATTAAGTTTTGGAACAATAAGCGCAGCTCCACTTCAGAGCCAGACACCACTGGCAGTTGTGTATAATTTATGGTGGCACCTGTGCGTGATACAAGTGATGTAATGTCTTTCTCTAAATCTTGCAGTACTTTATGAGTGTCAACCTGAGTAAAAACTCTTGTTTTACCTATTCTAGAATACTCAAGAAGCATATTTATAAGCTTAGCCATACGATCGCTTGCTTCTTCTATAAATTCTAGACTTTGCATTCCCACCTCATCAAACTGTTCTCCATAATCTCCTCTTATGAGGCCTATAAAGCTAGAAATAGTATTAAGTGGCTCTTGTAAGTCGTGACTAGCGATATATGCAAACTGTTCCAGGTCTTCATTTTTTTGACTCAATTCTTCTTTTTGCTCAAGTATGGTTGCATTTTGAATAGTGAGTTGCTCTATAAGTTTCTTTTTTGTGCGATAATTCTTGTATAGTACAAAACCAGCAATAAGAAATAATAGCGCTATACCTGTAAGTAACCAGTTTACAGTAGCTCTTAGGTCTAACTCTGAAGACTGCTCGAGCAGCACCTTTTTTTGATCACTTATACTTACTTTTTGTACCTCAATACTGTCTTGCCTAAGCTTGATTTCTCTCTTGCTATTTTGTAAAACAACTTCTTGCTTATCTAGTTCTCTTAATTGATTTTTGATTTTGATCTCAAGCTGCTGTGCAATCTCCCTTTTGTCTTCTATAGTTTTCTTTTGTAGTTTATCTACTTCTCTCAACTCTTGTATAGAGTTGTCTTTATACTTTACAATTTCTTGTATGGTATCTATAATTTCGTTTTGACTTAATAACTCACGTTCTTGACGATTAATTACCTCATCCTTTTCTTTTGCATTTGCAAGAACTGTCTGGAGAGAATCTTGCGCCTCTTCAAAAAGTGCTTGCCATTTTTCTGAATTTGCAATTGCATATGACTGTAGTGACGGGGCTACCTTAAAGCTATTTTGGCTTAATAAGCCTTGATTAATCTGGTGTCTAAAAGTTTCTCCTACCCGCACTATGTTAACCATAGAGGAATTAAATAGGTAGTCTTCTGCAATAACTAGCACTCCCTTATTCTCTAGGGATTGTAAGACATACGGCATCTGGTAATTGTACTTTCTATTTACATAAAGTACATCTACATCTTGAATATCTTTTATGGATAAAAAGTTTACTACAGCAACCTGTCTGTCTTGTACTCTTCTTTGTTGAGCCATTGCTCTGAGGTCAATAAGCGTTCTATCTGGGCCCAGCACGCCTATTACAAACTGCTCTTCTAGCTGTTCTGGCCAGCTTACTTGCTGCGCTATATTAAAGATATAAATAGCTCTTTGTACTCTCGAGACTTGGCTGGGTTGTTGCTGTGCATTTAGAATAATAGATACCCCTATAAAGAGGTAGGTAATAACTATTTTAAAAAATGAAACCGACCTCATCATATACCTATTACAGCTTCACAGCGACTTTAATAAAATAATTTGCTCCCTGTACACCAAACTGACCTACCCTCCTACTATAAATAAAGTTGCCATTACTTGTATTTGAAGAATGGGTATGCTTATCTGGATACACATTTAAGATGTTATTTCCTCCTATCGCTGCTCTTACTCTAGAGCTGAACTGATAATCTATAGAAAGGTCTGTAATGATCTTTGGCGAGAATTTTTGATCTCTTGACTCTATATTGCCAGTAAACTCATTGAGAACCCAATTATTTGAGCTGCCATCTTCTGGATGGAAATACGTTACTGGCCCAAACAATGTGTTATTAAGTTGAACACGGAGTTTTTGAACGTCATAAAAATTTCTAAAACTAAGTTTATAACCCGGTTGTCCTTTTTCAAGGCGTCCTATTTCTTCTCTATTAAAAATAACCTCTTCTGCCCCCTCAAAAGCTTCTGGAACTCTAATATCGCTTCCCACCTTAGTTTTATTAATATTAAAACCTAAGTAGCTTTCTATATTTCCATTTCCCAATGATTTTTTAAATACTACAGAAGCATCAAATCCTGAAGTCTTTGTGTCTATAGCATTTGTAAAGAACTGCGCCGCTCCCACTCCAAAAGGGTCTAATATACTTTCATACCCATCTGCAATTCTACCAGAGAGAACAATTCTATCTTGTATAGAAATATAATAGTAGTCTAGCGAGACAGATAAGTAATCATTAATCTTACTACTTAAGCCTGCGCTATAGTGGTTAGAGAGCTCGGGCCTTAACTTATCTACATTAAAAGCTTGTGCGGTAAGGGCACTCTCATTATTAAATGTACCCACTTGTACAATATCTCCATCTATAAATTGTGTGCTTATATTCTGAAAAAAAACTTGATGTAATGAGGGTGCTCTAAAGCCTGTTGCGATGCCTCCTCTTATACTGGTATTTTCATATATCTTGTAACGTGAGGCGAGTTTCCAGATAATTTGATTCCCGAAGTTATTATAATTTTCATTTCTCGCTGCTCCTTGTACTAGCCATTGGTCTGTAACATTTGCCTCTACATCTACATAAAAAGAGCTATTTGTTCTAAACTTATTAAGCTCATTGTCTGGCTGTATACCAGGAAAAACTTGAGCTCCAGCAATTCTAGGTACTTCTTCTCCATTTTCATTTATAAAGACACTTCCTCCATCTATATATGAGGCTTCTTCTCCCGCTCCTATCTGGTAATTTTCTACTCTAAGCTCACCTCCAAAAGAAAAATTAAGCCCAGAACGCCATTCAAAAGACTTAGATAGATCTAGATTTGATGTGTTCTGACTATATAAAAACCCTCCGGCATAAAAGGTTGTAGGTGAAGCCACACCCATAGATGCATTGTTAGAATTATTAACCGTATAATCGAGAGAATTTGTACCTATAGAATGGCTAAAGTCTATAGTCCACTCACGTTTTACCCCTTTTATGCCTAGCGTAACCGCATCATCTTGAATATCTGTAAGAATTTGAGGCGAAAATCCATTAGGAAATAAATCTGTTATCACACGGTCCTGATCTTTTGGAAATCTATAAAAACCAGCACTCTTTCCTTCTCTATAATTTCTACCACCATTAAGATAAACCTTCGCACTATCTGAGACTTTAATCTCGCCGTTAAAATGAATTGCGAGATTTTGAGTCTCAGCATTTCCTATTTGCATAACCTGTCTGTCTGAGTAACCTGTTTGAGTATAAAAATCATTTTCCTCAATGAGACTAGCGTCTTCTTCTGCGTTATCTACATAAACACTGCCTGTATAATTACCAGCTCGGTTTGTTGCCTCTCTCTTTCTATACTCTCCAGTTAGATTTAAAAATCCTTCTTTACCTATTTTCATCCCAAAATTTGCTCCTGCAAACTGAGTAAGACCATCACCCTCTTGATTAATTTTTACTAAATTATCAAGTGTGATTGCATTGGTCTGTTTCTTTAATACGATATTGATTACACCAGCAATAGCATCAGATCCATACTGAGAAGTTGCCCCATCTCTTAAAATCTCTATTCTTTCAATAGCGCTTACTGGTATCGCATTAAAATCTGTTCCTACAGCTCCTCTACCTATTGTGCCATTTACATTAAGTAATGAGCTATTATGCCTTCTCTTACCATTAATTAATACAAGTACTTGATCTGTACCTAAACCACGAAGTGTTGCAGGGTCTATATGATCTGTACCATCTGCTATGGTTTGATGTGTTGAATAAAATGAAGGAGCGAGATAATGAAGGATCTGGCTAAGCTCTATTTGTGGAGAATTAGAAATTTGCTGTGGCGAAATAATATCTACAGAGGCTGTGTTTTGAAACGAAGAGACCGGGTCTGATCTAGTACCAAGAGAAATAGGCTCATCTGCCGAAAAACCAGTTTCTAGTTTAAAATTAATCTCCTTAATATCCCCCGCTTTTAAAACGACGGTGTTGTACTGTACATTATACATTACAAAACTTGCAGATAAGACATACTCTCCCTCATCTACTTCAAAACTAAAGGCTCCATCTATATCTGTTTGTGTTGATTTATTATAGCCCTCTATTGAGACTAATGCTCCAGGAAGCACGCCATAATTATCTGTAACTACACCAACAATTTTTGCTCTAGTTTGACTATAACTTACTGTTGAAATTATAAAGAAAAGAAATAGTAAGGACTTAGTATACTTAGGCATTATAGCTATAACATTACACATTATTTAAACTAAGATCATTTGATCGATCACCTCTTCAAGCATCTCTGGTGAAAGCATTTTTTTCTTTACCCCTTTTACAAATGGGTAAGTCGCTAGTTTATCTTGTTCTGCCTGTCTGGGCATCGTTGCAAGAAGCAATATAATAGGGATATTATGATTTTCTCGCTGCTGGTAGTGTTCTAAAAATTCCCAGCCATTCATTACTGGCATATTGATATCCAAAAAAATAATATCGGCTAGATAACCAGCATCTAAAGCTTCAATAGCTTCAAGCCCATTGCTCGCTACTTCAATAGAAGAAAATTTACCAGATCTTTCTAATACAACTTTGTTAAAATAGGATACAGGTTTACTGTCATCAATCAATAAGGCTTTATACTCCAAGTTGTGTTATTTATTATTTGCGAGCCTTAGGGAAGCGTCATTTACGGTTTCTAAAACGTCATCTAGTATGCTGAATGAAAGGGGCTTATTTATAAAGTCGAGAACCTCATAATTTACTATAGATTTTTTTACGTGTTCTGGGTTTGAAGAGCTAGAAAGGATAATCACTTGTATGTCACTTCTAAAATCTTCATTAAAAAGTTCATAGTGATCTAAAAACTCCCAGCCATTCATAGCTGGCATATTAATATCTAGAAAAATGATGTCTGGTTTTATCTCATTGCCAGATAGCACTTGTTCTAAAAATAACAGCCCGTCTTTTCCGCTTTGCACTGTTTTAATGTGCTCAAATCCTGAGTGGCCTACGACTACTCGCTTATTAAAGAAATTTACAGCCTTATCGTCATCTATCAAGAGGACTCTCTTCATTATTGAATATTCTAGGGGTTGGGTATAAAGCAAATATCAAAAAAACATTACTCCTAATACAACATAACTGTTAAAAATGAAAAATTATCGATATAACAGCTTTTATGATAGACAAACAACACACTCAATGCTAAGTCATTGTATTGTGTTAGTGATATTTTAAGATTTAGTATACAATACCAAAGAATAAGTCAAGAAGCCCTACTATTTTGAAACGCTCATTGCACGCTCATTTTTTTCGTCTATCCAAGCCTGTCCTTTTCGGCGTCTCATAAAGTTATCATAGTGACGCATATAGAACACATTATACAACGCTTTCCTGAGGTTAGACATTTTTCGCGGAAGCGCACGTAAACTCATACTAAATCCAGGAGTTTCATATTTCATATAGTGCCAGTATCCTTCTGGCATATACAGTGTCTCGCCGTGATTAAGGTGGCAAATAAAACCTTTAGCTTTTTTGAGATTCGGAAACTTGTCATAATCTGGATCATCAAAGTTGATATCCTCGCGGGTAATGAGGGAGTAAGGTACTTTGTAAAGGTGTGGCGTCTCACTAGGAGGAAATAACACACATTGCTTTTTACCCTCAAAGTGAAAGTGTAAGATATTTGCCCAGTCTATATCGTGATGCATAAAGACTTTGCTCCCCTCTCCACCAAAAAACAGCATAGGTATTTGCTTGAGCAATCTTAAACCTATTTTTGGAAACTTAAAATCTTCTTTTAATGAAGGAACTTCTTTCATTAAGTTATACAGAAAAATGCGATAGTTAGTAGGCTGCTTTTTGAGTAAGTCTACATATGCACGCATACTCATTGTAGCGTGCGCCTGGTTAAAACCTTCGTCGTGCTTTACGGGTCTATCATCATAAAGTGGCACCTCCTTATCTCCAGCTATATCTTTTATATAGGCGAGGTTCCATTTATCATAAGCCTTCCAGTCATCTATAAGGTGCTCTATAACCACGGGTTTCTGCAGCTTTACGTAATCACGTAAAAATTCCTTTTTGGTTATAGTATGTACTCTTGTGATTTCTTGTAACTGCATATAAGATGACCTTAAATTATGTAAAGCTATAGTATCACAAAACACTAACTCCCAGAAGGGAGTTAGTGTTTTGTGGTATACTCTCGCGTATATCTACGATATTACTTCAAATATGGTTCTGCCTACTTAAGCGCTTTTCCGGCAAGTTTTGCCTCTTCGTTGCGCTCTATTTTGTGTCCTGGGCGTGACCATTTTGGTTTTTCTCCAAGTGATTCAAACTTAGAATCTACTGCTTCTACAGATTCTGGTTGCGCTTTTTTAACAAAAGGCTTTTGAGGAGTAAGACCTAATAGATCAAACATTTTCATATCCTCATTTACATCTGGATTAGGTGTAGTAAGTAGTTTATCACCAGCAAAGATGGAGTTTGCTCCTGCAAAGAAGCACATAGCCTGTCCTTCTCTACTCATCTCTGTTCTTCCTGCAGATAGTCTCACCTGCGTTTGTGGTAATACTATTCTTGTAGTTGCAACCATACGTATCATCTCCCAGATAGATATAGGATCTATATCTTCCATAGGTGTACCTGGTACTGCCACTAGTGCATTAATAGGTGTAGACTCTGGCTGTGGGTCAAGCTTTGCAAGTGCTGCAAGCATTCCTGCTCTATCTTCTACAGCTTCTCCCATACCTATGATTCCTCCAGAACATACGGTCACATTAGTCTTACGCACGTTAGAAATCGTATCTAGACGATCTTCAAAAGCTCTCGTAGAAATGACATCTTTATAATAATCTTCTGAGGTGTCAAGGTTGTGATTGTATGCATATAATCCAGCCTCTGCTAGACGCTCTGCTTGATTTTCTGTCACCATACCTAGGGTACAGCACACTTCCATATCTAGCTTGTTTATGGTACGCACCATCTCTAGTACGTTATCAAATTCTGGTCCGTCTTTTACATTACGCCAGGCTGCTCCCATACATACTCTTGAACTTCCAGACGCCTTTGCACGTAAAGCCTGTGCTTTTACTTGTTGTACAGACATAAGGTCATTACCTTCTATATCCGTATGGTATCTTGCCGCTTGCGGGCAGTACCCACAGTCTTCTGGACATCCACCAGTTTTTATAGATAAAAGGGTAGAAACTTGTACCGTATTTGGATCGTGATGCTCGCGATGGGTAGTTGCCGCTTCATACAAAAGCGTCATCATAGGTTTATTATAAATAGCGAGTATTTCCTCTTTGGTCCAGTTGTGTCTTATTTCTGTCATAACGTAAAAATATGAAATAGTCTTAAGCAAGTAAATGGCTATTACTAAGTTTTTAAAAAAATGTAGCCAGTACTGGTATAATTTTATGTGTTAAAAGTTCTTTTGGTACGCTTTCGCGAAAGCGTAATACAACCCTAAGCTTTCTCTACTATAATACTCACGGCATTACCTCCAAAACCTACAGCGTTTACAAGAATCTTGTTAAGAGCTTGATCTTTTGTTTTGTCCTTGAGGTATGGTACACCTATAAAACGTTGCTCTTGCAACATATTTATAGCGAGCTCTAAACTTAACAAACCACTTGCGCCAAAGGTGTGGCCTATTTTCCACTTGTTTGTAGTGAGCATAGGTAGCTCTTCACCAAAAACGGCTTTTACAGCCCCCATCTCAGAGGTATCGCCCTTAATTGTACCTGGTGCGTGCATTACAATAGCATCTATCTCAGAAAGGTCTGTTTTGCCCAGTGCCATTTTCATAGATTTCTGGAAGCAAAGACCCTCGTCAGATATAGATACTGCGTGATCTAGCATCTCTGTAGCATACCCTACTGCAGTTACATATGCAAGTGCATTTTTCTTTTTTCCTAACTCAAGACAAGCTACTGCTGCAGCTTCTCCTAGCACCATTGTGTTTTTCTTTTTAAAGAGGTTAAGCGCCATATTAGGATATGCACTCGTACCCTCTTCTGTAGGTGTGAGTTTCATTGCTCTTATTTGTGCAATGGTAAACGGTGTAAGTGCCGCCTCAGAACCACCTACTAAGAATTTTTTTGCCATTCCAGATTGTAACCACGCCACGCCATTTAATAAAGCGTGCAAAGCAGTACTGCACGTTATAGAGTGCGATATGTCTGGTCCAGTAGATTTTAAATCGTTTGCTAGCCAAGATGAAATATTACCTAGCGTAGTAGATGGTGATGCCTGTGTAGGAACGATGTTTCGTTCTTTATACGTTTCAAAAAACTTTTCAAAAAGTTGTGTTGCACCTCTTGAAGAACCTACGTTTATACCAAAATCTCCATCTTTCCACCCTGCTTGCGCTACAGCAATTCTACCCGCATAAAGAGCATATAGTACAGATGGATCTATTCTTAAATAGTTTTTATCTTCTCGACGTATAGCCTGAATAGCTTTTTGGCCCTCTGGTGTTAACCTTGCAGTAAATGCTTCTAGCTCTTCTTCCCAAGCAATTTTTGTAGTTGTTTCTTGGTATGCGTTCCACTGCTCTTCAGCATTTGAACCTAATGGAGAGATAGAACCTAGACCGGTTATAGCTATAGGAGTTTTCAAAGTATAAGTTTGTTTAAAATTGGATTTACAAAAGTACAATTTCGCGAAAGCGTACCCCATCTATTTTTGAGTTTTCTTAAAAAGAAGTGTAACTTTTACCTCATAACTGTTACCTATCTAAAAATCAATCACAATGGATAATCAAAATGAACTTATAGAGAAGCCTAGCTGGTGGAAACGCAACTGGAAATGGGCTGTACCCGTAGGAGGATGCCTCTCTATAGTCGTAATAGGAGTCATATTAATAGTAGGTGGCGTATTTGCTTTTGCAAATAAAATCAAAACAGCTTCTGGAAGTGATGAGGCGCTGGCTCAAGTACAATCTAACCAAGAAGTGATTGCTGTACTAGGAGAACCTATAGAAAGTGACGGTTTTGGGAGTTTTAATATCTCTTTTAATAATGGAGAAAAAAGAACTAATGCGACAACTCCCATAAAAGGCCCTAACGGAACTGGCGTCATACATATCATCACTAGTGGTGAGGATGATGAGAAAGTGTATGAGGTTTATAATGTCACTATAGATGACAGTGACCAAGTAATTGACCTGGCGCCACTACTGCTAGAAGACAACTAGAAATGATCTAGCGCTTCTTGTATTGCGGTATACACTTTGGCCAGCTCTTCGTCTGTAATTACATAAGGCGGTAGCACATAAATGGTATTACCTAGCGGCCTAAGTGCTACGCCTCGTTGCATAAAAAACTGGTAGAGCTCGTCACGCAGATTGCCATAGCGCGCCATCTCTATAGTAAGATCTATGGCGATTACAACACCTTTTACTCGCACATTATTCACTTTATGATGTGCTTTTACAGTTTCTGCAAATGCCATATGAGCAGCGTTAATACGCTCTCTACTTTGTGTGATTTCTTCGGTTTGCAACACTTCAATTCCTGCAATAGCCGCAGCGCAACCTACGGGATGCGCACTAAAGGTATGTGCGTGAAAAAACCCTTTATGTACTTCCTCACTTAAAAAGCCTTCAAAGATTTCTTGAGTACAACTTGTGATACTAAGCGGAAACATTCCCGCAGTAAGTGCCTTACTGAGGCACATTATATCTGGCTTATTATCTAACTGGTCACAGGCAAAGACGGTTCCCGTCTTTCCAAAACCGGTCATAATCTCATCTGCAATGGTGAGTACATTTGCCTCTCGGCATTTTTTTACAAGCGCATCAAGACCCGCGACCGAGTGGAACTTCATCCCAGCAGCACCTTGTACTAATGGCTCAAAAATAAAAGCCGCACATTTATTTGATGCAAGTATCCCCTCTAGCATAGCCATTACTTCGTCAAGGTTATCATCTTGCGGAGTTGGGATACGTTCTACTTTAAGTAAAAAATCTTCAAAAGGACCGTTATACGAACTCAAACCCGAGGCGCTCATCGCCCCAAAGGTATCGCCGTGAAAACCGTCTTCTAAAGCGATAAGCGTATCTCTCTTATCTCCTTTGTTGTGATAATACTGCAGTGACATTTTGATAGCCGCCTCTACTGCTGTCGAGCCGTTATCATTAAAAAAAACCTTCTCTTGGTTACCCGGTAAAATTTCTACCAACTTTTCGGCAAGGGTAACTGCTGGCGGATGCGTAAACCCGCTGAACATTACAAAATCCAACTGCTGCATTTGTTTATGCATCGCGCTAGTGATGTACTCATTACCGTGACCATACATTGCGGTATACCAAGATGCAATACCATCTATATACTCATTACCAGCATCATCATACATCACGGCTCCTTTTGCGCGTGTAATCACAATAGGATTTCTAGCTGTTTGATGCTGCGTGAGTGGGTGCCAGAGGTGCTTGCTGTCTTTTTCTAGTATAGTCACAATTATAAGTTTAGTGCAAAGTTAGTTAAGGCAATAGCCTTCTTAGTTAGAAAGAATTTAAAAATAGTCTAGAGATTTATTACACTTTCGCGAAAGCGCTCTGCATACTCTGCAATAACATTTTCATCAAAGTAGGGTTCTTCATCAATACGACCTATTACGGTTGCACCACTCATTTTCTTAATTATAGCCTCTGTGGTAGGATGCTCATCTCCAGAAAATATAATACCACCTATCTCAAGATTACGTGCCTTGAGTAATTCAATAGTCATCAATGTGTGATTAATACTCCCTAGGTAATGACGCGATACTACAATCACTTTATCTGTAGGGTTTATTACATCTGCAATGGTTTCGGTTTGATTTATAGGGACTAGTAAGCCGCCTGCACCCTCGATTACAAGTGAGTTTGTGGTTTCTGGTCTTTTGATTTTATCTACGGTAACGGTTACATTATCTATAGCAGCAGCCGCGTGTGGACTCATAGGTGTCTGTAAAGCAAAACTGTTATCGTGATATTGCGATATTTCATTTTTAACTAATCGCTTGACTTTGTGAGTATCACTATTATCAAGATCTCCAGCTTGCACAGGCTTCCAGTAATCTGCTTGCAAAGCCTCTGTAACAATGGCTGCAGCAACTGTCTTTCCTACATCTGTAGAAGTCCCTGTAATGAAATATGTAGCTTGTTTATCTTTCATCCTATATTCTTTTGTAGTTCAACAAAGCTCTTTAATGACTGAGCTTGTTTCTCGCTATAATTGGCTTTTTATTAATTCTAGAAGTTCAGTAACTTCATCTTTACTGTTATATGCGTGCAAACAAATACGCAGGCGCTCTTGACCTTGAGGCACTGTGGGCGATAAAATAGGCTTGACGTTAAAGTTGTTTTCTTTTAGCTTTCGCGAAAGCGTCTTTACCGCATCATTACCACGTATCACACCACAATGTATGGCAGAGTCACTATCTATAAAGAGCTCACCTAAAGCTAATCTTTGTACTTCGGCCTTAAAATGATTTATAAGTTTGCGCAAGTTCACAACCTCTGGCGCATCCTCATTTGTACGTTCTAACAATTGCTCATAAGCACTTAAAATAACGGCAAGTGAATGTGGAGGCAGCCCAGTGGTATAAATAAAAGACCGTGCAAAATTTACCAGATAGCTCCTTAAAGCCTCACTACCTAAAATCGCGGCTCCGTGTGCACCCATCCCTTTACCAAAGGTGATAATGCGTGCAAAAACTTTATCTTCTAGATGTAGTTCTTGTACGAGTCCTGCGCCTTGAGGTCCCAACACAGCGGTTGCGTGCGCTTCATCTATAATGAGGTGTATGCCATTTTTTTTACAGATGTCTGCAATAGCAAGAAGGTCTGGCGTATCACCATCCATAGAAAAAACAGACTCGGTCACAAGGTATAGCTCGATGGCACCTTCTTGATCATCTAGGTGATGCATCTCTCGCAACCTAGAGACCAGCTCTTTTATACTGGCGATATCGTTATGCTTAAACTTATAGCCTCTAGCTGAGCTCATCTGTATACCATCTCGTATACTAGCGTGTATATACTCATCATAGAGTATAAGATCCCCGCGCTGCGGCACACTCTGAAAGAAGCCCACGTTTGCATCATACCCACTATTAAAAACAAGTGCGCTCTCTGCTTTGTGAAAATCTGCTAGCATCTCCTCTGTGCGAGCGTATAGCTTGTGATTACCAGATAGTAATCTACTCCCTGTGGCTCCATTTGCACTGAGCTGCTCTTCTTGCAATATAGCCTGAGCGCGTCCTGTAATTTTCTGGGCGATGCTACTATTACTAGAAAACCCTAAATAATCGTTTGACGAGAAGTCAACGAGATTTGCTGAAGGCGTGAGCACTCGTAGTGCTTGCGTAGCTTTTCGAGTATCTAGTTTTTTCTGTAATTTTTTTGGTAACATATGGTAAAGATACTTCACCAATGTGACATTTTGTAGGGATAGAAGTGCCGTTAGTTTCTTACTTTTAAAATCTAAACTTTCCTTTATGAGATTACTTCATATTGCATTACTCTTAAGCTCCTTTTGTATCGCTCAAACTAATGAGTATAGCATCTCCTTTGAGAATGCCGTACATCACGAGGCTAGCATTGCTGTCACCTTCCCAGAACTTAAACAGAAGACCGTTACCGTACGTATGAGTAGATCATCACCGGGACGTTATGCTATACACGAGTTTGCAAAAAATGTATTTGACTTTAAGGCAACAAACAGTAAAGGAGAAACACTAGAGACAACCAGACCAGATCCATACTCTTGGGAAATTAAAAATCACGATGGAGAAATAAACGTATCCTACACACTCTTTGCAAATAGGGCAGATGGTACGTACTCACAAATAGATGAGTCACACGCACACCTCAATATGCCTGCTACATTTATGTTTATGGAGGGAGAAGAGCATCGCCCTATCAAGATAGACTTTAATGTAAGAAGAGACTTAAACTGGAAAGTTGCTAGCCAACTCAAAAATGTCTCACAAACAACATTTACAGCACCAGATTTACAATTTTTTTTTGACAGCCCTACAGAGGTAAGTGATTACCAGTTGCGAGAGTTTATGGTAGATGGTAAAAACATACGCTTTGCATTGCATAGTGATGACAGTGCAGAAGATTTTGACACCTACTGGAAAAAGGTAAAAGCCATTGTTCTTGCTCAAAAAGAAGTGTTTGGAGAGTTGCCTGCCTATGATTTTGGCGAGTACACCTTTCTTGCTTGTTACGCTCCTCACGTATCTGGTGATGGAATGGAACACCGCAATAGTACCATACTTACCGACAGAGAATCACTAGCAGCTGGTGGTATGGAAGGCAATATAGGAACGGTTTCTCACGAGTTTTTTCACTCGTGGAATGTAGAGCGCATACGCCCAGCAGATCTCGAGTCCTTTGACTTTACAGCGGCAAATATGAGTGGATCCCTATGGTTTGCCGAAGGTTTTACAAGCTACTACACTAACTTAATTCTTGCCCGCGCAGGCGTTATCACCAGTGAAGATTATGTAAAAGGACTCAACCGAACATTCAACTATGTATGGAACTCGCCTGCCCGCGATTATTTTAACCCGATTGAGATGAGCTACCAGGCACCTTTTGTAGATGCCGCGACCTCTGTAGATCCTGTAAATAGAAACAACACCTTTATCTCATACTATTCTTATGGAAGTGTGCTGGGTCTAGCGCTTGACCTCTCACTCCGCCAGCAAGGGCTTAATCTAGATGACTATTTTAAAGCGGTGTGGAATCAGTTTGGAAAAAAGGAGGTTTCATACAGTATTCAAGATCTTGAAAATGTACTCTCTGGGTATGCGGGTGACGCTTTCGCGAAAGCGTTCTTCTCTCAATATATCTATGATAGTAAGATGCCAGATTATCAAAACCTACTATCAAATGCGGGACTTACAATCACACAAGATAAAAACAAGCCTTATCTAGGACTACGTGTAAACGCGTCTGAAAGCGGATTACGAATTGCTAGCCCAACTTCAAAAGGCTCGCCTGCATATGTTGCAAAGCTTAATAAAGGGGATTTTATAACTGCAATAGATGATGCAGCGATAACTACTGTAGATGCCTATAATGCGCTAGTTAAAAAGCTCACTGTAGGTCAAACGATTGCAGTGACTTATAAACGTTTTGGTAGCGAGGCAACCACAAACCTAACAGTAAGCGCAGACCCTACCTACACCATCGCCACCGATGAAAATGCAGGTAAAAAAGCTCGTAAGCTCAAAAAATACTGGCTACAAGAAAAGTAAAGGCCCATCCTTAAAGGTTATATCCCCAGCACTAAAAATAGTGCTGGGGATTTTTTATGTGTGATTTTTAAATAAAATTATTGTTTTTCAATAATTTTTATATATTTGTTATTGTAAAACGATAATAAAATGAAAAATTTAGCAATTCTTAGAAAACTAATTTCCCTTTACTACTACCTAATGGTAATACTATTTGCGATAGGGCTTATTACCATCCCATTTCTTCTATATCTAGGAAAGAAAACTGAGGTTTCATTTTTTGGTGATCAAATAAACATAAACTCGCTTTCCTCCACAAAAACTGCTATCGTTCTCTTTCTAATAGGCTCGCTATACTTGCTATACTTTCTATCCATTAGGTTGATTAAAAACACAGTGGATATCCTAGCTACTGGTGTATATTTTACACAAAAGGTTATCTGTAATTTTAAAAAAGCAGGCAACTACTTTATAGCGATTGGAATTGGAGCAACTATTGTCAAGATTATCGTAGACCTCCTTGTCCTGAGTGAATTAAAAATAAACATTGATGGTGGGATGCTTGTATTTATTCTCTTTGGGCTTTTCTTTATGTTTTTGAGTGAAGCATTTGCAAAAGCACAGACTATCAATGAAGAAAATAATCTAACCATATAATTTTCTATTATGAAAAACATAAAACTACTTCTGGGCGTGATTGTAGGTTTACTTATTTTAAATCTAGCTAAGGTCATCTTCAATATCACTTTTTTAAACTACTTAGATGATCTTCTCAATGCAGATGGTGAGGGTCATTTACTCATCACAACTTATGTAGCAACTATCATTATATTATGCGCAGCTCACTTACTTGTCGCTAAGGGACTATGGTTTATGATACAATATGGATACTTTAATTTGAGAAGTATAAAGGTGCTCAATTTTGGAGCTGTAGCCTTTATCGCATACGGTATTATTTCTCTTTGCTGGAGATTATACCTAATGAGCTATTTTAATCAAGCTGAAACTAACCAAGCTCCTCAAATGGTTATTAATGCCTTTGAGAATAGCTACACTGTCATATTGGGACTAGCCATCATAACAATTACTACGGTTTTAAAAGATGCACACATCCTCAAATCTGAAAACGATCTAACCATATAACCTATGCCTATAACGATAAACTTAGACAAGGTGCTTGCAGATCGTGAGATGAAGAGCAAAGAGCTTGCTGAAATCATAGGCATCACCACAGCAAACCTTTCTATACTAAAATCTGGTAAGGCAAAGGCAGTGCGTTTCTCTACGCTTGAGGCTATCTGTAAGGCCTTAGATTGCCAACCCGGCGATATACTGGAGTATTCTACATAAAAACTCTAATATTTATTTCCAAAAGAATAAAAAAGCCCAAATTCTCATAAGAATTTGGGCTTTTAATAATGTATGTTAATGCGCTTTAATCTGCTAGCACAATCACTTTATTGTTGTTCATCTCTACAGTACCACTAGCAATTACAAGTGACCACTTACCGTCTGGTGTTTTGGTAAATTTACCTTCTTGACCATCGGCTATAGTAGGATTTCCTTCAAACTTTACAGTACCTGCTCCTAGTAAAGAAACAGTTGCTGCGTGATTATCTAACATTTGGTATTCACCATTAACACCCGGTACGGTAACCGATGATACTTCACCGCTTACTAGAGATGCCTCTGGAGTTACAATTTCTAAATGCATAGTTTATAATTTATAGTACGCTTTCGCGAAAGCGTAATTAAAAATCTCTTAAGCCTCTTGAAGCATTTTTTCTCCTGCTTCGATCGCCTCTTCGATAGTTCCTTTAAGGTTAAATGCTGCTTCTGGAAGGTGATCTAACTCTCCGTCCATAATCATATTAAATCCTTTGATAGTTTCTTTAATATCTACCAGTACTCCTGGGATACCTGTAAACTGCTCTGCTACGTGGAAAGGCTGAGAAAGGAAACGTTGTACACGACGTGCACGTCCTACGGCCATTTTATCTTCTTCAGATAATTCTTCCATACCTAAGATGGCAATAATATCTTGAAGTTCTTTATAACGCTGTAAAAGCTCTTTTACGTTTTGTGCACACTCATAGTGCTCATTACCTAAGATATCTGCAGTAAGGATACGTGATGTAGAGTCTAGTGGATCTACCGCTGGGTAAATACCAAGCTCTGCAATCTTACGTGAAAGTACTGTAGTTGCATCAAGGTGAGCAAAGGTTGTTGCTGGTGCTGGATCGGTAAGGTCATCTGCAGGTACGTAAACCGCTTGTACAGATGTAATAGATCCTCTCTTTGTAGAAGTAATACGCTCTTGCATCGCACCCATCTCTGTTGCTAGTGTAGGCTGGTATCCTACGGCAGATGGCATACGTCCAAGAAGTGCAGATACTTCTGATCCTGCTTGAGTAAAACGGAAGATGTTATCTACGAAGAAAAGTACATCTTTTCCTTGTCCTTCTCCTGCTCCATCACGGAAGTACTCAGCTATAGTAAGTCCAGAAAGTGCCACACGTGCACGTGCTCCTGGTGGTTCGTTCATTTGTCCGAATACGAAAGTTGCTTTTGAGTCTCTCATCGCAGTTTTATCTACTTTAGAAAGATCCCATCCACCTTCTTCCATAGAGTGCATAAAGTCATCTCCGTATTTGATAATACCAGACTCAAGCATCTCTCTTAAAAGGTCATTTCCTTCACGCGTACGCTCTCCTACTCCTGCAAATACAGAAAGACCACCGTGACCTTTTGCAATATTGTTAATCAACTCCTGTATAAGTACTGTTTTACCTACTCCTGCTCCTCCAAATAATCCAATCTTTCCTCCTTTTGCATAAGGCTCAATAAGGTCGATTACTTTAATACCTGTAAAAAGTACTTCTGTAGATGTTGATAGGTCTTCAAATTTTGGTGCGCTACGGTGTATAGGTAAACCTGCATCTCCAGTTTTAGGAAGATCATCCATACCATCAATAGCATCACCTATTACATTAAATAGACGACCATAAATATCTGCCCCAATAGGCATTTGTATAGCAGATCCTGTTGCAACAGCATCCACTCCACGGCTTAATCCGTCTGTAGAGTCCATTGAGATTGTACGTACTGTATTCTCTCCAATGTGTGACTGTACTTCAAGAACTAATTTTGTTCCGTTTGAGTTTGTAACTTCTAGTGAATCGTAAATTTTAGGTAATTCAGTTCCGCTCTCAAAAGCGACATCTACTACTGGGCCTATAATTTGTGCAACTTTACCTGTAACTTGTGACATTAGTCTCTATATTAATGTTTAGCAAAATAATAGCGAAAAACTTGTTGTTTTTCGTCGTGCAAAGATACTGTTTAATTTTTTATGCAAAAGTGTAAAGTGTAAGTTTTTGAAGTGCTTTTTTTAGTGATCATTACGCTTTCGCGAAAGCGTACTAAAAACTAGGGGTTACGGTTATTACCCGTGATAATTTCTATGCCAAAAACTTTTTAGCTCGGCCAAAAAGTAACACATAAAAAAAGGATATTTTAAACTTGAGTTTAAAATATCCTTCTAAAAAATTCTAATTATTTACTACCTACTCTACCGTAACGGACTTTGCAAGATTACGTGGCTGATCTACGTTTTTATCAAGCATCAAAGCGATGTGATAAGACAGTAATTGCAGCGGTATGGTTGCAAGTATAGGTGTGAGTGGCTCAAGTGTTTCTGGTATTTCGATAATGTGATCTGCAAGGCGTTTTACCTCTGTATCACCTTCTGTAACAATACCTATTATTTTACCACTACGTGCTTTAATCTCTTCAATATTACTTACCACTTTCTCATAATGGCCTTTTCTCATAGCGATTACAAAAACTGGCATCATCTCGTCAATAAGAGCTATAGGCCCGTGCTTCATCTCTGCAGCTGGGTATCCCTCTGCGTGTATGTATGAGATTTCTTTGAGCTTTAATGCTCCCTCTAGCGCTACTGGGAAGTTGTACCCACGACCTAGGTAAAGTGCATTAGGCGCATCTTTATATTGTGCTGCTACGAGCTCTGCTTGATCATTACACTTAAGAGCTTTCTCTACCTTTCCAGGTATTCTCTCTAGTTCTTGAAGGTAACTTCTAAACTCTGAGTCTGCCATTTTACCTGTAGCTTGCGCTAGCCTAAGTGCGATAAGCGTAAGTATGGTAATCTGTGTTGTAAACGCCTTTGTAGATGCAACCCCAATTTCTGGACCTGCGTGTGTGTATGCTCCAGCATCTGTAATTCTAGATATAGATGAACCTACTACATTACAAATTCCAAATACAAATGCTCCTTGTTTTTTGGCAAGTTTAATAGCCGCCATCGTATCTGCTGTTTCACCACTTTGTGAGATAGCAATTACCACATCATCTTTAAAGACAACCGGGTTACGATATCTAAACTCTGATGCATACTCAACCTCTACAGGAACGCGAGCAAATTCTTCAAAAATATACTCTGCCACAAGACCTGCGTGCCAAGAAGTACCACAGGCAATAATGATAATACGGCGAGCGTTTTTAAACTTCTCGATATTATCATCAATACCTGCCATTTTAATTATACCTTCTTTCACAAGCATACGCCCACGGAAGGTATCTTTAATAGCTTGAGGCTGCTCATAAATTTCCTTAAGCATAAAGTGATCATAACCACCTTTCTCTATTTGCTCAAGATTAAGCTGAAGCTCCTCTATATACGGATCAACTAAAGAGTCATCTTTAATCTTACGTACTTTTAATTTTTTATGATTGCGTATTACCGCCATCTCACCATCTTTAAGATAGATGGTTTTCTTTGTGTACTCAATAAAAGGAGTCGCATCTGATGCAATGAAGAACTCATCTTCTCCCACACCAATTGCAAGCGGACTTCCTAATCTTGCCACAACAATCTCGTCTGGCTTCGTTTTATCAAACACAGCGATTGCATAGGCACCTATAGTTTGATTAAGCGCTATCTGCACAGCTTTACCAAGCTTTACACCTTCGTTTTTCTTGACATCCTCTATTAAGTTAACGAGAACCTCTGTATCTGTATCAGACTCAAAAGTATAGCCACGCTTAATAAGCTCTTGACGTAGTGGATCGTAATTTTCAATAATACCATTATGTATTATTACTAAATCTCCAGAATTTGAAAAGTGAGGGTGAGAGTTAACGTCGTTAGGCACTCCGTGAGTGGCCCATCTTGTATGACCTATCCCTATACCACCAGTTGTAGTGATATCTGACTCGAGCTTAGCTCGTAAATCTGCGACTTTTCCTTTTGTTTTAGAAAACTTAACGTCCGTTCCATCATATAGTGCTATACCTGCACTATCATAACCTCTGTACTCAAGCCTTTCTAGACCTTGAACAACTACAGGATAAGCATCTCTATGACCTATGTAACCTACAATTCCGCACATATGTATTATTTTTTAAAGTCCTAATGCTATACCGCAAGGGCTAGTAGGATCTATTTCTTCTGTTAGTGTGTAAAAAATTCTTAACCTCAAACGCTTTTCTTCGTTTGGACTCGCACTACCGTGCAATATCGTTCCTTCTGGAGAGATAACAGAAGACAATGGAATTCTTTGTCCATCTTCTGAATCACCCGTACCTCCAATAAGCGCAGTGTTCTCAACAGTTACATTTTGAGAAACCGCTAGCGCGAGACGTACATTTGTAGAATCATTTTGGATAATATTATTGATATGCTGAGTCACTCTAACTTTATAACTTACACCATCACTATCTAAATCATCTTCAACTTCTCTAGTAAGTCTTCCCAAATGATTTATGCGCGTATCAACTGGGCCATTTGTTCCTGTAGTTACATCTATGGCAGCATCTAAAAGCGTACTATTATTATCATAGTCATAAATAAAAACACGTTCTGGCTCTAACTGACCTGCTCCTGCATCATTAAGATCTTCTTGATCTACATAAAAAGTTAAGTTTGCCTCATTTATTAGGATATTACAAGAACGCAAAGCTTCGAGTTGGTCTGCAACACCATCTGCATCTGCATCTGCTCCAAATAAATCTATAAGCGCGATAGAACCATCACCACCTTTAAGGTATAGATTTTCTTCTCCATCTACCGTATTCTGGCTATCATTAAAGGTTGTTGTGCCTATTGGGCTAATTCCAAAATCGTTTGTATACCCTATAGCACGTACACCACTTAAAGAGAGCGATATATCTCCTACACCATCATCTGTAGATTCTCCTGGTTCGCCTGAGTCATCATCTCCTTCAAAGCTATAATATATGGTTACATCTACCCCTGTTAGGTTAAATAGAATAGTACTTCCCTTATCATCTATAGGCTCTGCTTTAAAATAAAGACCTCTAAAATAATCGTTGAATGTATTGCTATTAAGTAGAACTCCTGTGTCTTCTTGATTAATAATAGCTTCTTGCCAGTAAGCAATAACCTCTGCACCTGTTGTTGTGGTATTATCATAAGCCATTCTAATTCTTGGGCTCAACCTGTCAGAAACTTCAAACTCTGGATCTTCTGGTATGTTTCCATCATCGTCAAGAACTGGCTCTGTAAGAACAAGCTCCTCTGCACTTGGCACAAAACCTTCTTCCAGCTCCCCAGCACTGTTAATATCTCTTACTTCAAATAGCAAATCTCCCTCTACACCAGCAAAATCTCCAATCTCATTAGAAAAATATAATGCGGCATCTTCAAAATCTGAATTTGGATCTAAGCTATTTAAAAAGAAGTTAGACCTATAAACAGATAATTTCATCTGTCCTGGTGTATTTCCAAAAATAGAATCTAGTGTATATGTAGAAGCTCCATCATCATCCGTACCTTCATTAGTCGCAAAATATGCTAGTGAAAAGACAACAGAGTCGATAACTGTAGGGTTATCTTCTGTATTATCTCCAAAGTCAGGATTGGTTCTTGACAAAGCCACTTGTGAAAGAAAATTACTCGTAGTAGATCCATAAGTAGGGTCATTGTAATAACCTACAACACCAATTTGAGAACCATTAGTCTGCACTCCATTAAAACCAGAAGCATCTGCATAATTGCGGCTATATGCTGCAACCTCAAAATCTTGAGCTACCTCTGTTTCAAAATTTACTTGCCCTACAATGTCTGTCCCTATAGAACCAAACTCATCCTCACAAGATATAATCAATAACGCAAGGCCCACTACTGCAAGTGCTTGCTTAAATAATTTGTTCAACTTCATAGCAACTATCTATTCTTCTAAAACTTGGGTAGTGTAAAAATCTTCGTATGCCTGAGGAAACTCCTCTTTCTTCTTATACGGCAGAACAGGGATTTTGGTCGTATTTAAAATTTTAAGCAAGTTTTCGTTTAAGTCTTGAGAGCCCACAATGGCTGCATCACTATTTCTAATGGTCACCTTCATTAAGTTTTCATAAGTTGGATCTTCAAGCTCTTTTATAGTCTCTGGATCAACTCCATCAAAAGCAACTTTGTTGAGCAACTCACTATTTAATGAACCTTCAAAACCTTGATTATACACAGATGTAACAATCTTACTTTGTGTAAAAAGTGGCTCGCTGGCATAATATTGCTTTAAGTATAAAGGCAAAAGTGATGCTAGCCACCCTTGAACGTGTATAATATCTGGCGCCCAGTTTAATTTCTTAACCGTCTCCACCACTCCTTTTGCAAAGAAAATAGCACGCTCGTCATTATCAGGAAAAAGATTTCCATCCTCGTCTGTAAAGGTCGCTTTGCGCTTAAAATATTCTTCGTTATCTATAAAATAAACCTGAATACGTTCTTTAGGTATAGATGCAACTTTGATGATAAGTGGCATATCAAAATCATTGATCACAAGATTCATTCCTGATAGCCTAATCACTTCGTGTAGTTGGTGCCTGCGCTCATTAATATTGCCGTAGCGAGGCATAAATATGCGTATTTGCCCTCCCTTGGAATTAACCATTTGAGGAGCTTCAAACGACATAGAGGCAATCTCGGTCTCTGGTAGATAAGGAATCACTTCAGATGACACGTACAATATCCTCTTATCTTTCATATATGTAAAATTAGGTTGTTATTCTATTCAAAAAACACGCAAAAGTACGAATTTTTACGCACTTAGGGTTAATATTAGTAAGTTTGCACCCCGTTAAATTTTTGGTAAAGTGCAAGCAATCACAGCTCATAATCAGATTTCTAAAATCGTCAGTCAAGCAAAAGCGCAAGGTAAAACCGTAGGTTTTGTACCCACAATGGGTGCATTGCACAAGGGTCACGCCTCACTAATAGACTATGCACTCAAAGACTGTGCCCTTATTGTGGTAAGTATTTTTGTAAACCCTACGCAGTTTAATAACGCTACAGATTTAGAAAAGTATCCTAGAACCATAGAAAAGGATCTCGCTTTTTTATCTCACTATGGGTCTAAGGTCACTGTTTACAACCCGTCTCCAGAAGAAATCTATGGGAATAATGTGTCTTCAAAAGGCTATGATTTTGGCCATTTAGAAACCGTAATGGAAGGAGAGCATCGCCCAGGACATTTTGATGGTGTAGGTACCGTTTTAAATATTCTTTTTAGACAAGTTAATCCTCATAAGGCATATTTTGGCGAAAAAGATTTCCAGCAACTCACTATTGTGCGCAAGCTCGTTGATATAGAAAATCTTGATTTAGAAATTATAGGTTGCCCTATACATCGCCAAGAGAATGGTCTCGCGATGAGTAGCCGCAATGCGAGACTTACAGCACATCAACTTGATATCGCTCCTTTCATATACGAGTCGCTATTGTATGTAAAAGATAATTTTGACACACTTTCGGCACGAGAATTGAAAGCATATATCGAGTCTATCTACAAAGAAAAAGATGGACTAGAGCTGGAGTATTTTGAGATTGTAAATATCAAAAATCTTCGTACGCTTTCGCGAAAGCGTAAAAATCAACAATATCGCGCTTTCCTTGCCGTTTATGCTGGCGAGGTGAGACTTATAGATAACATCGCCTTAAATTAAACACCTTATTATTACCTTTGCACTATGCTAGTAAATGTTGTAAAATCAAAAATACACCGCGTTAAAGTAACGGGTGCAGAACTACACTATATAGGAAGTATCACTATAGATGAAGATCTTATGGATGCCTCAAAAATTATAGAAGGAGAACGAGTTCAAATCGTAAATGTAACTAACGGTGAACGCCTTGAAACGTATGCAATACCGGGACCACGTAACAGCGGTGAGATCACTCTTAATGGCGCAGCTGCTCGTAAAGTGGCAAAGGGAGACATCCTTATCCTTATTACATACGCCTTTATGGAGCTAGACGAAGCTAAGGAGTTTAAACCTACGCTTTGTTTTCCTAACGAAGAGACTAACTTACTTAAGTAAGCTTGTTTACAAAAAAACATACAAGCCTTGCGCTTAAAATTATACTCCCACTCGTGGGAGTTTTTTTGGTTTGGTATCAACTCAACGAAATGACTGTGACAGAGCGCAGTGATATGTGGGAAGCTATCAAAACGGTAGACCCTATATGGATAATTATCTCTTTACTTTTTGGGTTGTTTAGTCATTTTTCAAGGGCTTATCGCTGGAAATTTTTGCTAGAACCTCTGGGCTACAAACCTAGATTTCGCTCGAGCTTTATGGCAATTCTCATAGGCTACTTTGCAAATACATTTATTATACGATCTGGAGAAGTACTACGAGGAGTGTCACTGTCACGCACAGATAATATACCCTTTGAAAAAGCTTTTGGAACTATTGTAGCAGAGCGCATTGCAGACTTAATTGTACTCCTCTTGGTTATGGCTACAGCAATCGCATTACAGTCTACTGCTCTTGTTTCTTATTTTAGAGATAATGCAAATCCTATGGGTTTTATTATACTTCTCATTGTCGGGATTGCGACGGGTATCGTAGGGTTAAGATTACTTAAAACTTCCTCTCACTCATTTATTAAAAAGATAAGAGATTTTGGTCTTGGGCTTTTAGATGGCATCAAAAGCATACTTAAGATGAAGCATAATGGTGCTTTTATTTTTCACACGCTCTTCATATGGTTTATGTATATAGGAATGTTTTGGGTAATGAAATTTACAGTACCCGGCATTGCAAGCGCACCACTAGGAGTAATTCTTGCATCTTTTGTAATAGGAGCTTTTGCTATGAGCGCGACTAATGCTGGTATGGGTGTTTACCCTATAGCAATGGGTGCAATTTTTAGCTTCTTTGGTTATGAAGGAGGTATCATTTTTGGATGGTTACTCTGGGGTACTCAAACTATTTTTAACGTGGTAGTAGGAGGTATTTGTGCCTTAATAGTACTCATATTTAATAAAGGCTGATTTTTTTACTACTTTAGGGCTTAGTAATCTAAAACAAGCCCCAAATGAAATTACGTTTTTTCACACTCATTATCAGTTTTTTAAGCCTACCGCTATTTGCACAAATAGACTATAAAGAGCTTTCCTCAGATATTCTAGGAGAGACGAGGCAGCTTAAAATACAACTACCTCGTAATTATGAGGGTAATGTAGATAAAACCTACCCTATTATTATTGTTATGGATGGTGATTACCTTTTTGAGCCTGTCGCTGGTAATGTAGATTACTATAGCTACTGGGAAGAAATGCCTCAAGTAATAGTTGTGGGCATTAATCAAGTAGAAAGTCGCAATGATGACACCTATTATGACGAGGTAAGCAACTTACCATCAGACACAGGTGCTTCGTTTTTTGAATTTATAGGGCTAGAGTTAATGCCTTACCTAGATAAAAATTATAGAACAAGTACTTTTAGAATTGCAGTAGGCCACGATCTCACAGCAAATTTTATGAACTATTACCTTATGAAAGACCCTGCACTCTTTCAAGGATATATATCTCTTAGCCCAGACATTGCTCCTCAAATGGAAGAACGACTTACTGCTAGATTAGGAGCCATCGATCAAAAACTCTTTTATTACCTCGCTACTGGAACCGAAGATATAGGAGCCCTACGCAACTCTATTATCCAGCTAGACAGCCAGATTAAACAAGTTAAGAATGAAAGCTTGCAATACAATTTTGATAATTTTGAAGGAGCAACTCACTACTCACTCGTGGGAAGAGCTATACCAAAGGCATTAGAGCAAATGTTTTCTGTATATAGACCTATAAGCAAGACAGAATACAAAGAACACTTGCTCAAAAGTGACGCTCCGTATGACTATTTAATAGATAAATACGCTACTGTAAAAGACCTCTTTGGCCTAGATGACCCTATACGAATCAATGATTATGTTGCGACTGCAACAGCCTTAGAAAAGAAAGGAGACTGGACGGGGCTTGCAAACCTGGGGCAACTAGCTAGAAAACAATATCCAGAGACTATGCTAGGTAATTACTACCTAGCTTTATCTCTTGAAAAGGCTGGGGAACCTAAGAAAGCGATGCGCACTTATCAAAATGCTTTTCTACTAGAAGAAGTTTCTTTTCTTACTAAAGATCTTATGCTCGATAGAGCAGATAAAATAAAAGAGGATTTTGGCTACTAACCTTGTGTAAAAAACAATAACGCTTACGCGAAAAAATAAAAAGCTACCCACTATTAATGAATAGCTTTTTTTTACACATACATTTCAGTCCCTCAAATGAAATGTATACCACAAAAATCTCAAAAGATTGATGGTTTTGACCTATACCCTAGGTATAGTTTTCACCTAAACCACCGTATTTATTACCAAAAGCACCATTATTCTAAAAAAACTTCATCTTTAACAACCCATTTAGATTTGACAATCCTACTACGCTACATATTACTATTAACCCTTCTCTTGACCACTAGCTTCACTACTCACAGTCAAAAAGTAGCAGATGCTCTAGAGGTAACTTCTTTTGAGTACATAAGAGATGTAAATAATAGTATCACAAAGTCCACCCTTCTAACAGAAAACTTCAAACCAATAGATCAAAAAGATTTAAACTGGGGAAGCCAGAATGGATGGTACTGGTTTAAAATCACGCTAGATCTTAAAAAAAGTAAAGAAGGCGTTTACCACTTTAAAGTTCCCTCCATTCACATTAAGAATTTCTCTCTTTATCAAGTATCAAATGACACTTTAAAACACCTAGGCACCTCTGGAAATAATATTGACATTAAAAAAAAGCCAGAGCTTGAGAGACTCACAAGTGTACCTGCAACAATGCAGCAAGGAAAAAACACATTTTATATACAGACTTTTTTCTGGCACGAGGCTTACTTTCCACTTACCATTGTAGATAATATTACTTACCAGCGCAATAACTTTACATCGCTTGCATTTTTTGGCAGCTATTTTGGTTTTGCCTTATTAGTAATCATCCTTAACTTATTTATGTATTTCACCTTTAATGAAAAGGTGTATTTATACTACGTATACTTCCTGTTTGCCACCTCTGTAAGTATCTTTTATGATGATGGCTTTTTCTCATACTTCTTTCCAAGTCTCATAGATTACTATGATTTCCTAGAGATGTTATTACACTGGATTTGTGGGCTTACAGCACTATTATTCTGCTTTACATTCTTGAGAATCGAAAAGGTGCTTCCTGGCATTAAAAAATGGTTTTATATAGCCCTATTCATATCTGCTGGATTTTATGCTGGGAGTTTGCTGCTAGATAACTTCTATCTATTTAGATACGCAGGGTATATGATGTCTTCATTACTTGTTGGTTGCTGGCTACTTTGCTGGTATATAGCTAGAAGATATAATTATGCATACATACTCGTAGTCGCATACCTCATATTGCTCTTTTCTTCTATAGGTCACTTTGCTGTGCGAGTAACTGGTTACCAATTTATTGAGATTACTTCAAATCAAGTAAAATTTGGTGGTATTATAGAAATGCTCATTCTAGGCACAGCACTACTATATCGCTTTAAATTTATAAAAAGAGAAAACCACGACATACGTAACCAGTTAGAACACTATGTAAAAGAGTTACAAAACGTAGCAAACACAAAAGAGCAAACACTCCAAGAGAGTGTAGATCAAATCAGTATAAGTCACAATCTTTCTAAGCGCGAGACCGAAGTACTCTTAGAGCTCTCTAAAGGTTTCACAAATAAACAAATAGGAGAGGCCTTACACATCTCTATAGCTACGGTAAAATTTCACACTAGTAATATTTATGCAAAACTAGATGTGTCTAATAGGTCAGAAGTAATAAAGAAGGTAACCTAATATGCTTACGCTTTCGCGAAAGCGTACTCATACCCCCTACAACCTTACTCACCATCTTGTGCATATCTTACTGCCGTATCACCAGTATTACATCATATGATTTCCTAATTTAGCCAAAAGCTTTTCTCTCAATGGCCAAAATTAAAACCACCTTTTTCTGTCAAAACTGCGGGACCCAGTATGCCAAATGGCAGGGGCAATGCAACGCCTGTAAACAATGGAACACCATCGTAGAGGAAGTAGTACAAAAAGCCGATAAGAAAGATTGGAAAAGCAGCACTACCAAAGTTTCAGGACTCACAAGAACAAGCAAGCCACTTAAAGTAGCAGACATCTCTACCGCCTCTGAGGCGCGTATGAATACAAAAAATGGCGAGCTTAACCGTGTGCTGGGTGGTGGGCTTGTACCAGGATCACTTACACTCTTAGGTGGAGAACCAGGTATAGGGAAAAGTACACTGCTGTTACAAATAAGTCTTGCTCTACCTTATAAAACACTATATGTTTCTGGTGAAGAAAGCCAGCAACAAATAAAAATGCGAGCAGAGCGCATACATCCAGAAAGCGACCAGTGCTACATTCTCACTGAGACAAAAACCCAAAACATCTTTAGACACGTAGAGGAGGTACAGCCAGATATCGTGATTATAGACTCTATACAAACACTACACTCAGATCATATAGAGAGTACAGCAGGCAGTATTTCTCAAATACGAGAAACCACATCAGAGCTTATACGCTTTGCAAAGGAGACAGCAACGCCAGTGATTCTTATAGGTCACATCACAAAAGATGGTAATATAGCTGGCCCTAAGATACTGGAGCATATGGTAGATACCGTACTACAGTTTGAAGGAGATCGCAACCACGTATATCGCATACTTAGGGCACACAAAAATAGATTTGGGAGTACCAGCGAGCTTGGTATTTATGAGATGCAAGGCTCCGGTCTGAGGGAGGTAAGTAACCCTAGCGAGATACTCATATCAAAAAATGATGAGGAATTAAGCGGTACAGCCATTGCCACTACAATGGAAGGAATGCGACCACTAATGATAGAGATACAAGCACTTGTGAGCACCGCAGTATATGGAACACCACAACGTAGCTCTACGGGTTATAATGTAAAGAGGCTCAATATGCTTCTAGCCGTGCTTGAAAAACGAGCTGGATTTAAACTAGGTGCAAAAGATGTGTTTCTTAACGTGACAGGAGGTATCTCTGTAGATGACCCTGCGATAGATCTTGCCGTGGTAGCAGCCGTATTATCAAGTAATGTAGATATCCCTGTAGATAAAGCAATGTGCTTTGCTGCAGAGATTGGGCTTGCAGGAGAGGTAAGACCCGTAAACCGCATAGAACAACGCATTCTGGAAGCAGAGAAGCTAGGTTTTACCAGTATTATTATTTCAAAATACTGTAAAATACCAGATAACACCTATCATATAAATGTGATAAAAGTGGCCAAGGTGCACGATGTCGTGAGACACTTATTTGGGTAATTACGCTTTCGCGAAGGCGTAAAAAAAACGCCACCCTAGGGTAGCGCTTCTTAATAAGATGTACAGTATATTTATGGTGCAGGGTTTGGTATCGCCTCGTGTACCTCATCTATAGCCTTAAGAACCTCTTCAGAAAGGGAAACAGATGCACTGCCTATGTTTTCTTTAAGCTGTTTCATACTGGTAGCTCCTATAATATTTGCCGTAACAAATGGCCTATCATTTACAAAGGCAAGCGCCATTTGTGTAAGGATTAAACCGTGACTATCTGCAATTACTTTATAACGTCTTGTAGCCTCAAATGAGTTATCACTATGATAGCGACTGTAGTTAGGAAACAAAGTAACACGCGCATCTTCTGGATAACCATCAAGGTATTTACCTGTAAGTTGCCCAAAACCAAGAGGTGAGTATGGCAGTAAGCCTAACCCTTCTCTATGTAACACCTCTGTAAGACCTACCTCGTCTGTGCGATTAAGTAAGCTATATGGGTTTTGTACCGTTACGGCTCTAGGAGCTCCTTTACGAGCTTCTTCCATAAATCGCATTGTCCCAAAAGGTCCTTCGTTTGATAAACCTATATGCCTAATTTTACCCTGCTTTACATAGGTGTCGAGACTTTCTAAAATGGTTGCAATATTATCTTCCCACTGCTCGCTACTGTCGTGCTTGTAACCTCGTTGCCCAAAGTAGTTTGTATTGCGCTCTGGCCAGTGTAGTTGATAAATATCTAGGTAATCTGTTTGTAGTCTTTTTAAACTCTTGTGTAAAGCATCTTCTAGTGCTTCTTTTGAAAAACCTAGGTTATCTCTTATAGGTTTAAAAGTAGGACTAGGACCCGTAATTTTTGACGCCAGCACAATCTTATCACGATTCTTATTTTTTGCAAGCCAAGTCCCAATAATAGCCTCTGTAGATCCTTGATTTTCGGGTTTAAAAGGGACACTATACATCTCTGCAGTATCAATGAAGTTTACTCCATTATCAAGCGCATAGCTCATTTGCTCGTGTCCTTCTGCCTCAGTATTTTGACGTCCCCACGTCATAGAGCCTAGACATATTTTTGATACTTCTATATCTGTATGCGGTATTTTATTGTATTGCATTTGTTGTGTCTTAAAACTAGCTTACTATTAATCTATCTCTTGTAACAAAGCCTTTACCTCATCAAGTTTTGGTGTAAGGATTACTTCTATTCTTCTGTTTTTGGCTTTATTTTCTGGCGTGTCATTTTCGGCTACGGGAGCATATTCTCCTCTACCTGCTGCTGTAAGATTTTTGGGATCTATTCCTTTATTCTGGCGCAGTATGTTTACAATAGATGTTGCTCTCTTTGCACTAAGGTCCCAGTTACCTTGTAGGTTACCACTTCCTCCATAAGGCACATTATCTGTGTGTCCTTCTATAAGTACGGCAATCTCTGGGTTATCTGCAAGCACACTACCTAGTTGCTTTACTGCCTTGGTTCCATTTGTACCCACGGTCCAGCTACCAGAATCAAAAAGAAGCTTGTTTTCAAGTGAGACATATACCTTTCCATCTCGTTGCTCTACAGTAAGGCCTTTACCTTCAAAATCTGTGAGCGCTTTAGATATCGCATCTTTAAGACCTCTCATTTTTGCATCTTTTGCCGCAATAAGACCTTCTAGCTCATCTACTCTGGCAGACCTATCTGCTAGATCTTTTTGTAATCGCTCTAGTCGCTTACGCTCTGCTTCAAGCGCTGCTGTTTTTTCGGCAAGGTCATTTTGTTTTGATTCTAGCTCTGCAAGCAGTTGTCTGTTCTTCTTTGAGTTTTCTGCTATTGAGGCACTGCTGTTAGTCTCTAGTGCATTATAGCTGTCTTGTAATTGTGCAAGATTTGCCTTTGCAGCATCATACTCTCCACTTACTTCATTGTATTTATTAGATAATGCATCAAGATCTACTAGAGCAAGATCACGCTCTTCTTTAGTTTTTTCTAGAGCAGCTTTTGCTTCGGCAAGCTCATTAGACATATTGCGGTTATCTTTTCTAAGGCGGCTATATTTTGCCTCAAGATCTTTAAACTTTTTTGCAGGTACACAAGATGCTAGCGCACTCACAGCCAGAAGGCATATCAGTATTTTTTTCATTTTATAACTTTATTTTATGTGTAAAATTTAGTGATCTTTATGATAAGTCAAGCTCTACCATATGAGGGCAGTGATCACTATGCTTTGCATCAGAGAGTATAATTGCTCGTGATATTTTATCTTTAAGAGGTTCACTCACCATATTATAATCTATACGCCAGCCCTTATTGTTTGCTCTAGCATTTGCTCTATAACTCCACCAGGTATAGTTATCTGGTTCTTTATTAAGATGGCGAAAAGAATCTATAAAGCCGCTCTCCATAAAATTACCTATCCACTCGCGCTCTACAGGTAAAAAGCCACTTACCTTTTTATTACGCACAGGGTCGTGTATATCTATAGCCTCGTGACATATATTATAATCTCCACCTATCACAAGATTAGGTTTATCTTGCTTGAGCTCATTTACGTAATCTTGTAATAAATCCATATACTCCAGCTTGTGCTCAAGGCGGGCACTATTAGTACCAGAAGGTAGATACATACTCATCACAGACACGTCATCAAAATCTACACGTATGTTGCGCCCCTCAAAATCCATAGAGGCGATACCAGTACCATAGTCTATGTGCTTTGGTGTCTTTTTAGTAAGTACGGCTACTCCACTATATCCTTTCTTTTGTGCACTAAACCAGTAGTGCTCGTATCCCAGTTCTTCAAAAACGGCAACATCTACCTGGTCTGGTGTAGCTTTAGTTTCTTGTAACAAGACCACATCTGGATCTGTTTGCTTAAGCCAGAGTGCAAAATCTTTGCGCAATGCAGCACGAATTCCGTTTACATTATAAGATACTATTTTCATACGTTGCTTTATTAAAGTGCTAAGTTATAAATTAGGTTTTTTCACTCCTCTTAAAAACCTTATAAAGTTTACCTTTACGAGTAGGTACTATTAAGCCTAGTATGGAGTTTTACTATAAATGCGGTTATTTTACGTCATCATATGTTTTCTATTTACCAGCACGCTACTGGCTCAACAAACTCGTACAGTAAAGGTTGCGACTAGAGATACTATTGTGATAGACTCTGTAAGTATTAATCCATCCCTTTTTAGTATAAAATCACTCACGGGTAAGACAGTAGACAGTTCTTCTTACAGTGTAGATTATGCAAAGAGTATTCTTTCGCTTAAAGCGAAAAAAACCACACTCCCAGACAGTCTAGAGATTACATACAAACTGTATCCAGATTTTCTCACTCGCAGCTACTCAAAATTTGATAAAAGTCAAATCGTAGAAAGCACTGGCGCTCTAGATAAACTTGTAAGCCTTGGTGTTGATAAAAGAAAAAATAGCGCCCAGCCCTTTTCTGGTCTTAACGTGAGCGGTAGCATTTTAAGAGGAGTCGCCGTGGGTAATAGTCAAAACAGCACGCTCAACTCCGAACTAGATTTACAAATAAGTGGTAAGCTTAGTGAGAAAGTCACCTTACGGGCTTCTTTACAAGATGCTAACATCCCAAGCCAGCAAGGAGGGTACTCTCAAAATCTGGACGAATTTGATCAAATATTTATAGAACTCTTTTCAGACAACTGGAATATAAGAGCAGGAGATATAAATCTTCAAAACACAGATTCCTACTTTGGCCAGTTTACAAAAAAGATTCAAGGGCTTTCATTATCAGGCACTATTAATCACTCAGACACAAAAAGCACAGACCTCTTTGGCTCCGGGGCGCTCGTGCGTGGGGTATTTACACAAAGTACATTTACAGGTCAAGAAGGTAATCAAGGACCTTATAAACTCACAGGACCTAATGGCGAACTTTTTGTGCTTGTGGTCTCTGGTAGCGAGACAGTATACGTAAATGGCATCCCGCTGCAACGAGGAGAAAATGAAGATTATGTAATAGATTACAATGCTGGAGAAATACGTTTTAACGCTACATATCCCATCACAAGCGAGATGCGTATTAATGTAGAGTATCAATTTTCTGAGCGAAGATATACTCGCGTGCTGGCCTATGCGGGGGGAAGCTTTCGCGAAAGCGATAACCTAAAAATTGCTGCTCACGTATATTCTGAAAGTGACGTAAAGAACCAACCTTTACAACAAAACCTAACCACCGAACAAGTTGCCATTCTAGAAGCCGCAGGAGATAACACTGCCGAAATGGTAGCACCCAGTGCCGTACCCGATACCTTTGACACTAATAAAATACTATACCGGCAGATTATAGTAAATGGTGTAGAGGTCTTTGAGTTTAGCACAGACCCAGATGAGTCTCTGTTTCAAGTGCGATTTACTAATGTAGGTGTTAACCAGGGTGACTATGTTTTGAGTACAACAAACACATTACAACGCACTTTTGAGTACGTAGCTCCAGTAAATGGTGTGCCACAGGGGTCTTTTGCGCCAGAGGTACAATTGTTTTCACCCACGTTACTGCAACTAGGTGTTGTGAATGGTAGTTATACACCATCTGAGAAGACCTCTATAAATTTTGAAGCTGCAGGGAGTAAAAATGACACTAACACATTTTCTACTCAAGATGATGGTGATAATAACGGTTATGCTTTACACCTTGATGTAAATCAACACCTTATCAAGAAAGATAGCACCAAGCTTCTCAAAGCATTTGTAAATTGGGATTATATCCAAGAAGACTTTGTAAATGTAGAGGGGCTTTATAATGTGGAGTTCAATCGTGATTGGAATTTGGAAAATTCGCTGGCAAACGCAAATGGACTCTTGCTAGGTACACAAAATTACAGCACGCTAGGCCTTGACTATACAGATCTGCAAAATGGCGCACTTACGTATACTTTTCAAAATCTACATTTTGATGGATACTATAACGGTTTGCGACATCGTCTTTTAGGTAGATGGCAATTAGGAAATCTAAAAACTATCGCAAACGCAAGTATACTGTCTACAGATGATTTACTGCTCAGTACGAACTTTACACGAGTAAATGCACGAGCGATTTATGACTTAAAAAATGCGTGGGTGGGCAGCTCTCTGCAACTAGAAGATAACTTACGTATTGCAAAAAGTAATGACTCTATCACACCAGATAGCCAGCGCTTTAATGAGTATGCCCTTTACACAGGGATAGGTGACAGCACAAATATTTATGTAGAAGCAGGTTTTAAATACCGTACTAATGACAGCTTACGACTTAACACAATAGAGCGGGTTAATACTTCAAATACGTATTACCTAAAGTCACAGCTTCTTAAAAATGAAAAGACAAACTTGTCCATCTTTGTAAACTACAGAAACCTGGTATACACAGACCAGCGAGAGAGTGAGAACTCACTTAACTCACGATTACTTTATGACCAGCGGTTTGCAAATGATATTGTTAGGTTAAATACTGTTTATGAAACAAATAGTGGCACACAACCTCAACAAGAATTTACCTATATACAGGTAGATGAGGGGCAAGGAACACACACCTGGAATGATTATAATGGCGATGGTGTGCAAGAGCTAGATGAATTTGAGATTGCACAGTTTCAAGATGAGGCAGATTATGTACGAGTTTTGTTACCCAATCAAGTTTTTGTACGGACGCATCAAAACAGATTAAGCCAGCAACTCACCTTGCAGCCGGGCCAGTGGTCTGGACAGAAGGGTATTAAAAAATTCTTGTCACATTTTTATAACCAGACGAGTTATATACTTGACAAAAAGGTGTTGCGTCTTTCTAACGATTTTAGTCTGAACCCATTTAACGAAGATGAAAACGAAATAGGTGCCACCATAAACTTGAGGAACACACTATTCTTTAACAGAGGTAAACAGCGGTATACCACCTCATATAGTTTTTTATCTAACACCTCAAAAACATTACTTTCTACCGGGTTGCAAGAAGGAAAATTACTCACACATCAACTTAACTTTTTACATAAGACTAAGGAGAGCTGGCTTTTTAATTTTAAAACTAGCGTGGGAAGTACACAGAGTATCGCCGAAAATTTTGTCTCTCGTAACTTTGATATTGATAATAGTGGCTTTAATCCTAAGGTGTCATACCTTTTTGGAAAGCAATCTAGGGTATCATTGTTTTATGAATTTCAAAACAAAGAAAACCAGAGCGAGGGACAAGAAAGATTAGATCAACAAAATCTTGGCATCTCCTTTGCACTAGCAGATTTTGAAAAGATATCTGTTTCGGGTGAGATGAAGTTTATAAATAATGATTTTCGCGGAAGCGCATTCAGCCCAGTCGCTTATCAAATCTTAGAAGGACTACAGCCAGGATCAAATTTTACGTGGAATGTAATCGCACAAAAAAGAATTACAAAGTTCTTAGATCTTAATGTCTCCTACTTTGGAAGAAAGAGCGAAGAAACTAGAACAATTCATACTGGTAACATACAGATTAAAGCGTTCTTCTAATTTTTTACGATATTTAAAGCACTAAAAATAACCTATTTATGAAAACAAAGCTATTTATTACCGGTATCACCTTAGTGACAGGGCTTGTGCTCGCAAGCTGCGGTCAAAAAGCTACTACTGAGGAAAAAGCAAAAGAAGAAACTACTATGTCATTTGATACTACGGGATACACATCTGGAACAATTGTACAATCTAAGGCAGAAGGTGATTGTGAGTGGACGATAAAGCTTAAAGACGGTCGTTTTTTAGACCCTATGATTATAGATAAAGATTTTATGAAAGACGGTGCTACCGTATGGATCAAGTTTTTACCACAAAGACGTATGCAACGTTGTGACAAGGCAAATCCTGTTGACCTTACAGAAATTAAAATGGCTGAGTAATAGTATCACCTATGTAAAATAAAAGAGCCGTTGCAAATGCAACGGCTCTTTATCTTTATAATAAGATGTTGTTTTTATTTTACAACTAATTTTTGAGTTCTCATAGATGTTCCATCTAGCGTTCCTACTTGCACGATATAAACACCTTTTGAAACATAGTTCATATCAAGACTGTAAGTGTAGCGATCACCCTCCTTCGTCATATTATAGTAAAGAACTTCCTGTCCTAACATATTATAAACTCTAAGGCCAGTTAAATCTTCATAGCTCGTTATAAAATTGATATCAAAATTATTTTTTGATGATTCAACGATTGAAAAATCTGCTTCGGCAAATTCTTCATCTTGGAGACCTAACAGCATACCAGTGATATTTGCCGTAAAGTCATTAGTTCTTCCAAAGGCTAAATCCCCACAAGGGTCCAAAACATCACCAGCAGTACTCTCATCTTCTCCGCGTAAACGCATTCTATGCATTCCAGTAGTTAGGCCTGGAAAGTCGTTAAAATCAATTGTAAATTCAAAATCTGAATTTGCACTTGCAACTTGCTCACTCGAAACAAGCTCATCATCTTCAAAAGCATTATTATCATTAAAGTCTATCCAAAGCGCATAAATAGAATCATCAAATCCCATCTGTAAAGTACCTACAAATGGATTTTCTTCTAAAATAAAATTGAAAACAACATCAGAATTATCGCTATACCCCTCTGACGTAGTACTACACGATACAGAAATATCTTGATCTGCTAACTGAAACTCTGTTACTCCATCATCAAACCCAGCACAATTTGATACTGGCTGGCATATGAAATTACTTACTTCAAATGTAAAATCATCATTACTCTCATCTGCATCACCAGTAATCTCGGTTCCCGCAACTATCGTGTAATCTCCAAGTTCTGAAAGGTCTATGGTAGCAGTAAAAGTATATGTCGCTGTTTCTCCACTAGCAATAGATCCTGTAAAGGCCTCTTGTACAGGAGCTCCACCATCTAAGGTATAGAATACAGGTATTGACGTTTGTGTCTCTCCGCCAAAGTTTTGAATAGTTACGGTTACAACTTCTGCATCAGATAATCCTGAACCTGACTCTGGCGTTGTAATAGTCACAACTCCAGTGTCTATAGGGTTTAGATGAGTTACTTCCTTAGTAGTAGAATCATTTGAGTTATCTTCATCTTCTGCAAATGATGTAGAAGCTACGATAGAATACGTTTGACCTACTGCAGATAAATCTGCTTGGGTTGCAAAAGTAAATGTAGCAGAAGTAGCAGATGGAATTGTTCCGATAAATGCTTCCGTCACTAAAGCTCCTCCATCTATTTGATAAGTTACATCAAACCCTGATTTATCATTTTCGCCAAAGTTAAAAATAGTTACAGTTACATCTTCAGTTGCTGTTAGTGTACCCGTTACCGGTGTATCAATACTAGTTACACCTAGATCATTTGGAAAGTTAGGTGCAATTTGAAAAACACCCAATACATTAGCACGACCACTCGCTCCTACATATTCATTTAAGAACCAAAATTCTTTACCGTTTACTGGATCTACATCCATCTTTCCGTAATCTCCATAACGTTCAGATCCAGGTATATTTCCTGATCCTTTTGCTATTAGTGTTTCTTCAACACTCATTGTACCTGGAGCATCTGCAGCATACCTTCCTGTATAATATGAACTTAATACTAAGTCCACACTTCCATCTGTAGGTGTGTCTGGCCCTGCCATAGCTGTATACCCTAAGCCTATATTTCCTTGAGAGTCCATAGCCATACTACCGTGCCAAGCGTGTTTTCCGTCTGGAGCTGTATATGTTCCTTCTTGGAATAAAGACCAAGCACCTCCATCACTATCTTGTCTAAGCTCGACCCATCTTATTCCTGCTAGCTCTGCAGCACTACCGTCTGTATCTACAACAAAGTTAAATACCGCTGAATTGTGGTCTCCAAATTTTCTAAATTGCGCTTGATTCATAATTGTAGCTTGTAAAGCATCAATATCTTGACCTCCAGGCTGTGTTAGGTTTGCAAATGACCCATTATCAAATACAGATACAAAAGGTGCTGTTGATATTTCTAATGGAGCAGAAACTGTAGAATTTGCTGGCGTATCCCAATCCATTGTTGCTTCCCATAATTTAATATGGTCTGCTGTTACACCTCCCCAAGCATCGTCTTGAAGATAGACAATAGGACATCCTCCTGTTGTTGGGTGATTATCGTCTGTAATATTTAAAGCTTGTGGACTGTGGAAACCACTAGTTACAATACCTGGTAATTCAAAACCTGCCATTTGTGCTGCTGGATCTGGAGTTCCATCTCCAAGAAATGCTCTTTCAAGAACCCATAACTTAGTAGAACCTCCAGTATTTTCAGTCACATAGTACCCATCTCTCCAAACTGACAGTTTATTGTAGTCAGATATACTTGGGAAATTATATACTGTCCACTCAGAGGTTACAGGGTCTGGGCCATTAGATATTGCCACTTGTACGCCTCCCCCTAAGAATGAAACCACCCATCGGTCGGCAAGGTTATCATATGATACGGTAAGATCACAACATCCAGACGCAGGAAAAATATTTCCAGTTCCTAATTGGGCTGTTAACGGGGTACCATCTTTATCAAAAATTCTAAATCCTGTATTAAATACAGCAAAATAGTGGTTTGGACCAACTGCTCCAGAAGGGTCTGTAGGTTGTGAGTTAGAAAGTGCTGTTTCTAAAACAAGACTAGGCGTTCTTCCTTGTATGGTATTAGTACTTCTATGCTGGCTATGAGCAAGAATATCATCTCCAGTTGATCCCTTTCCAGGTACAATCTCATACTTAGAGGCACGACCATCTTGCATAGGCACTGGCTTATCTACAGAAGGGATAAGTTCTGAGCGTGAAGCTATAGATGGCATTTGTGTTACTGTAGCTGCTGTTGTTACAGTAAAGGGACCCACTGGCTCCACTTGCTGTGCAGAAACTCCAAAGCCAAAGGCTAAGAGTGCAATGCACAACAGAAGGTTAATTTTTTTCATTTTGTAGTTTTTGGTTATATAAATAATTTGTTAAAAAGTTCCTAAAAATAACAAAAACACACCTTAAAGCATAAAAAAACGCCCACTAAATGGGCGTTTTAACAGTGTATGCATAATAAATACTATGCTATCCAGTGCTTAAAATTTACTTCCTTATCAATTATTGCTGCGAGGTCTGTGATAAGAACACGCTTTTGTTCCATCGTATCTCTGTGGCGTATGGTCACCATTTTATCTTCTAGCGTATCGTGGTCTACAGTAATACAAAAAGGAGTTCCGTTTGCGTCTTGTCTTCTGTAACGCTTACCTACAGCATCTTTTTCGTCATAAAACACATTAAAGTCATACTTAAGATCATCTATAATTTGCTTTGCTACCTCTGGTAAGCCATCTTTCTTTACAAGCGGAAAAACAGCTGCTTTTACAGGCGCAAGTACAGCAGGTAATTTAAGTACTGTTCTTGTTGTGTTGTTTTCTAACTCTTCTTCAACCAGCGAATTAGAAAATACTGCAAGAAACATACGATCAAGACCTATTGATGTTTCTAGAACATAAGGTGTATAACTCGCATTATCTTCGTGATCAAAATATTGTAGCTTTTTACCAGAGTGCTCTTCGTGTGCCTTAAGGTCAAAATCTGTGCGAGAGTGTATACCCTCTAGCTCTTTAAACCCAAAAGGGAATTTAAACTCAATATCTGCCGCAGCATCTGCATAGTGAGCAAGCTTCTCGTGATCGTGAAAACGGTAATTATCCTCTCCCATACCTAGAGATAAGTGCCACTTCATTCTGGCTTCTTTCCAGTGTTTGTACCACTCCCCTTGTGTTCCAGGTTTTATAAAAAATTGCATCTCCATTTGCTCAAACTCACGCATTCTAAAGATAAACTGTCTTGCAACAATCTCATTTCTAAAAGCCTTACCCGTTTGTGCAATTCCAAAAGGAATCTTCATACGTCCCGTTTTCTGAACGTTTAAGAAGTTTACAAAAATACCTTGAGCAGTTTCAGGTCGCAAGTAAAGATCCATAGCACTCTCTGCACTAGCACCTAGCTTAGTTCCAAACATAAGGTTAAACTGTTTTACATCAGTCCAGTTCTTACTACCGCTTAGTGGGCAACCTATGCCTAACTCTTCTATGAGTAGTTTTACATCTGCCAGGTCTTCTTTTTCTAGTGACTTACCTAGGCGAGATAAAATGGTATCTATCTTTTCTTGATATCCAAGTACACGTGGGTTTGTGCTTAAAAACTCTTCTTTATTAAACGCATCCCCAAAACGCTTTTGAGCCTTCTTTACTTCCTTTTCGATTTTTGTTTCAATTTTAAGGCAGTAATCTTCTACTAGCACATCTGCTCTGTAACGTTTTTTTGAATCCTTATTATCTATTAACGGATCACTAAAAGCATCTACGTGACCAGAGGCCTTCCAGGTAGTAGGATGCATAAAGATTGCCGCGTCAAGACCCACTATATTATCGTGCATTTGCACCATAGATTTCCACCAGTAATCACGTATATTTTTCTTTAACTCTACACCGTTTTGACCGTAATCATACACAGCGCTTAGTCCGTCATATATTTCGCTACTTTGAAAAACGTAGCCATATTCCTTTGCGTGGGAGATTACTTTTTTAAATTGATCGTCTTGTTGAGCCATAGTATGTAGATGGTTATAATACTGATGATTTATGTGGAGCTGTTTCCGCTTTCGCGAAAGCGTAATAAAAACCCCTTTAAACCTCAATAATTGAGAGTAATATTTACTTATTTAACTAGGGGTAAAAATAGTAATCCATCTGTAGTTATGGAAATTGCAAGCAACCTATTTTAAGGTAAGGGTTGTAGAGAGCAACATTGCTTGATCGTGGAAAACGCGCACAGTATATGCACCTCTATCTATTTGCTGTACGGGAAGCACTAGCTCACATATGGTATAGGCCTTATTTGAGTACGGGATTTTAGTTTTTGTATTGTACACAATCTCTTCTCCACTAGGCCACTTTTCTGATCGCTCTACACCTAGCATTTTACCCTGCTCGTTAAGAACTTGCACATAAAAGATTTTATCACCTGCTACTGCCAGTTGATTATCATTTACCGTAAAACATACTTGTATCATCTCTACTCGACTGGCACGAGAGGTGATCACAAATTTGCCACTGTTGCGTTGTATAACGCCGCGTGCAGCGAGGTTACTCACGGTGAGCTTTGCTCCTTGTGTGAGCCTGTTTGCAAGCTCTCTATTAGATTTTTGAATACTGTCTTGAGACTTCTTTGCATCATCTAGTGCTTTTTGTGTCTCTTGCTGGAGTGTTGCCAGCCTTTTAGTTTCTAGCGTAAGGCTGTCATTTTCGGTAATAAAATACTCACGCTCCCTACGTAGTTTTTGTATCTCGAGCTGAAATTGTCGCATCTTTGACCTAGTAACATCTTCTCCTTGAAGTGTCTTTTTGAGCTCTATAAGTCTTACTTGTGCTTGTTTAAGGTTTGTTTTTAACGCATCACGTTCTTCTAGCAGTGTGCTATATTTTGATATTTCTTGCTCAAGTTGCGTAGCTATTTGTGCTTTCTCTGTGAGTAATTGTGCTTCTCTCTTTTGCACCTCACTTTGAAAATCGTACGTATAATACCCTAACCCAGCGACAACTAGACATAGCAGTATAACAAGAATTAGTAAAGTATTATTGGTACTTTTAGTACGCATAGATGGTCTATTATTCGCTCAAAGGCGTTAAATTAGAAAAAAAAAGTAAAACCTTGCTACAATCTTTACGATCTCTGTTTTTTCCTGAAAGTTGTAAATCTTGCGACAATGAGCTTCTTGAGGCAGAAATCATGATTTGCACACAGTGTAGACATACACTCCCTCTTACAGATTTTCATAGGTACAACGACCCTGCAATAAAAAAAGTATTTTACGGGCGTCTCAATCTTGAAGAAGCGACAGCCTTATTTTATTTTGAGAAAAAAGGTCCCGTACAAGAACTCTTACATAACTTAAAGTATAGAGGTCACAAAAACATAAGCGACTTTTTAGGCAACTGGCTAGGTGCAGACCTTGCTACTCTTGATAACTATAAAGAAATAGATTGTATTGTGCCCGTACCCATACACCCTAAAAAGAAGAAAACAAGAGGTTACAATCAAGTATCCGGTTTTGGTAAAGCGCTTGCAAAGTCACTTAATGCAACATATAGAGATGATGTGCTTATAAAGTCTAAGAATACGAAGACTCAAGTTTTTAAAGGCCGTTTTACTCGTAGTGACGAGGTGCTCGATGCTTTTACCGTAGCGGTAGACAACTCGCTAGAAGGAAAGCATATTTTATTATGTGATGACATACTCACTACGGGAGCCACGCTGGAGGCCTGCGCATTGCAGCTGCTTAAAATCCCTAATATTAAGTTAAGTATTGCTGTTATGGCAATAGCGCAATAGGTATTTCGTTTTGGGTAAATTAATTGTTTCTTTGCAAATAGATGAGAGATAACCCTTGGTACTTTATGAACTTAAAAAGAGCAACCGTTTTTGCTCTTGTAATCGTGGGTATGGCACTCACTCTGGTAAATTGTGCAAAACGCGGCTCACCAGATGGAGGGCCTATGGATAGTCTACCTCCCGTGTTTGTAAAAGCGACACCGCCTAACTTTACAACCAACTTTGATGGAGATGAGATACGCATTTACTTTGATGAATATGTAAAGCTCAAAGACTTGCGCAAGCAGCTTATCATCTCGCCTCCTATTGTAAACAGAGTCATCTCTCCACAGGGATCTGCTTCAAAATATATCAAAATTGACATTCAAGATACGCTAGCTCCTAACACTACTTATGTATTTAACTTTGGACTAAGTATTGTGGATAATAATGAAGGAAACCCTTTCCCATCATTTAAATATGTGATGTCTACTGGAGACTACATAGATAGCCTTAAAGTATCTGGAAAAATTATAGATGCTGTGGCAGAAAAGCCAGACAACTTTGTTACTGTAATGCTTTACGAAGCAGATAGTACTTATACAGACTCAACGGTTTATAACAAACCTCCTCTATATGTTACTAATACGCTAGATAGTTTAGACACTTTTACACTAGACTACCTCAAGCCTGGAAAGTATGCGCTTATAGGCCTCAAAGATGAGGATGCAAACTATACCTTCCAGCCTAAAAAGGATAAAATTGCCTTTGTAGAAGAGTTTATTAACGTTCCTACAGACTCTTCTTATACTTTAAAGTTATTTACAGAGGCTCCTGCTTATAAAGCCTCAAGACCTAAGCACGCAGCAGAAGGCAGAATAGCCTTTGGAACCACGGGATATAGAGATAGTATTGTTATTAACCTTCTAACAGATGCAGGAGACAAGCACACCTCAACAATTACTAAAAAAGGTGAAGACACCCTTTACTACTGGTACAAGCCTAAGCTGGCAATAGACTCTCTTATATTTAACGCTACTGCTCCCGGATACTCAGACACCTTACAAGCACGTATAAGAAAACCAAGATTAGACTCGCTCTCATTTTCATCTAAGTACCGAAATGTAGTTTTATTTAATAAGGCTTATCGTATACAGAGTAATATCCCCATAGATAGTATAAACAAAGAGCTTATTACTGTAATAAAAGACTCTACAGAAATAGAGTTTGACTACGCCCTTGTAGAGAATAGTACAGCTATTGATTTTGACTTCAAGAAGGAAGAAAAAACGAGATATAGTATTACGGTCTTACCAAATGCGATTACAGATTACTTTGGACAAAAGAATGACACCTTGCGCTACAAAGCCCAAACTAAGGAAATAGGTGATTACGGTGATATAGAGCTCACACTAGTAAATGCACAAGCATTCCCATATATCGTACAGTTGCTCGATAGTCAAGAAAAGGTGGTAGAAGAGCGCTTTAGTTCAAAAGAAACGGTATTTGAGTTTAAGCTTCTCAAGCCTGGTAAGTATAAAGTGCGCCTTGTAGAAGATGCAAATAAGAATAAAGTCTTTGACTCTGGTAACTTCTTACTAAAGAGACAGCCAGAAATTATAATAAACTACCCTGGTGAGATAGAAGTGCGACCTAGCTGGTTTGCAAAGGAGCGATTTGAGCTACTCCCTAAAGAACAGCCACAGGAAGCTCCTACCCCAGAGTAAATACATCTTTGTCTTGAAGAAACGGCAACTTTGCTCTTGTTTCTTTAATGTGGTTTTTTGAAAGTGTAGCAAGCACTACCTTTTCTTCAACTCTTGCAATAGCCATAGTTTTACCCAGCACATCATATGCAGCGGTATGACCTACATAATTAAGGTTATTTGCATCTGTACCTACTCGATTTACACCTATGGCATAGGCCATATTTTCTATAGCGCGCGCTTGTAATAAAGTATCCCACGCTCCTACTCTTGCCTCTGGCCAGTTTGCCACATATAAGACCACATCATAGCCTGATGTATTTCTTGCAAAAACAGGAAATCTCAAATCGTAACAAACTTGCAATAGTATTTCCCACCCTAGGTAGGTGACAGTGATGGGCGCATCACCAGCTTGATATTTTTTACCCTCACCGGCCATATTAAAGGTGTGCCTTTTATTGTAATAATCTACCGTACCCTCTGGAGTTACAAATACAAAACGATTATAGTACAAATCATTTTCCTCTATAATGAGACTACCACAAATAGCCGTTTTATATTTTTTTGCCTGTGCTTTCATCCACTGCACTGTGATGCCATCCATAGTCTCTGCTAGAGGTTCTGGATTCATAGAGAAACCGGTTGTAAACATTTCTGGCAAGATGGCGAGATCACAGTTTTCTGGTAATTGTGTAAAGTGCTTTTCAAAGGCTAAGCGATTTTGGGCGGGTTGCTCCCAGATTAAATCGCTTTGTATCATTGCTACATTAAGTTGATCTCTTTCCATAGCCTAAAGATAAAACGTATGCCTATATAAAACCACTGTACTATTATAAAAGCTAGCAACTCATTATTATCTTTACGTACCGTCGCACTGTCTATGCAAAACACAATCGCAACACGTATATATGATTTTTTAAAACAATTCCCGCCCTTTCAGTTTATGGCGAGTGACGATCTCTTTAATATATCTACACTTGCAAATGTGCTCTATCTAGATAAAGATCAGATTCTTTTCTCTCGAGACGAGCTTTATAGTGATCGCTTTTATATCGTTCAGCAAGGAGCCATAAAACTCACCAGACCTTCTGGTAATAAGACAAAGGTGGTAGACATTTGTGATGAGGGCGATTTATTTGGCCTTAAAGTAACAAGTGAGAACACCTACCGTACCACAGCAACGGCAAATGAGGAAACTATTATCTACACGATACCGGTAGAAGCGTTTTCCGCTTTCGCGAAAGCGAACAAAGCCATCTCAAATTACCTCATCGCCAGCTTTGCTTCAAACATAAAGGATCCTTACACCTTACAACAAAACGGATCTTTACTCAACATCTATGAGCCCGATCGCAATCAAGACTTGCTAGGCTTGCAGCAAGCAAACTATAGTAAGAATGTAGTAAGTTGTGTCCCAAGTGCTACTGTGCAAGAGGCAGCACAACTTATGCAATCTAGCAGGATAGGTAGCCTGGTTGTAACTAGCAACGAGCTTCCTGTTGGGATTTTGACTAATAGAGAACTGCGCAACGCCATTGCAAGTGGTACAGACACTAAAAGCACACTTACAAAGGATATAATGATTCATCCCGTGGTGTGCGCTCCTGGAGATATAACAGTGGGCCAGGCGCAGCTTATGCTTATAAAGTACGGAGTAAACCATCTCGTAATTACAAAAGATGGAACAGATAGAAGCGCTATAATAGGGATACTAAGCAAGCACGACATTGTAGTCTCATTTGGTAATAGTCCCGCAGAGCTTATTAAAGAAATCAAAAGAGCAGAAAAGACTAAACTCCTACGTATGTCTTGGGAGAAAGCAACAGTGATACTTACCAACTACCTTGACCAAGGCTTACCACTATCGCACATACTCAATATCTTCTCTGAGCTTAAAGGTGCTCTCATATATCGCACGATGGAACTCTCACTAGCCAAAATGAGCGAACCCCCTCCAGTGCCTTTTACTTGGCTAGCTTTAGGGAGTCAAGGCAGGGAAGAGCAGCTGTTATATACAGATCAAGATAATGCCCTTGTTTATGAAAATGTCCCCGCAGAAAAAGAAGAAGCCACAAAAACTTATTTCTTAAGACTGGCAAACCGTATGAACAAACGCCTGCATAAAATAGGCTATGATTATTGTCCTGCAGATATGATGGGGAGCAACCCTTTGTATTGTTTACCCATAAGTGAGTGGAAAGAAAAATTTAAAGGCTGGATATATGACCCCTCACCAGAGAGTATGCTACTCTCGGGTATCTTTTTTGATTACAGGCGTACCTTTGGAAGCCAGCAACTCGTTGACGAGCTCACTACTCATATTTACAGTTTACTAGGCGATAGCTCCATTTTTTATCGATTTATGGCAAAAGATGCGCTTAAAAATCCGCCGCCGGTGAGTTTTTTCAGAAACTTTCTGGTAGAAAGTGATGGGGCTCATAAAGATGAATTTGATATAAAAAACAGAGCAATGGCACCTCTTATAGGTGCAGCAAGAGTGCTTTCTCTATATCACGGTCTCAAAAATGTAAATAGAACTTCTACTAGATACGAGCAACTTGCAATGCTAGAATCAGAAAACCGAGAGTTATATGAAAGTTGTGCTTATGCATTTAAAGCACTACTTAAATTTAGAGTACAACAAGGTTTAAAAAACGGAGATAGCGGCCGCTTTATACAACTAGAGTCATTATCAAAATCTGATAAACTTAAACTCAAGAGATGTTTTAAACCCTTACGGGATGTGCAAGAAGTACTACGTGTGCGATTTCAAACTCAAAACTTAAGCTAAATGTCCTTATTCTTAAAAAATAATGACTCACAACCAGAGTTTTGGATAAAGTATCTTGACGCTTTCGCGAAAGAAAAAAAGGAAAAAAGCTTCTTTAAAAAAACCGCAGATAGCAAGGGTTTACAAAACACAAGATTTGTAGTTTTTGATACAGAGACCACGGGTCTAGATTATAAAAAAGATCGCATTCTTTCCCTAGGTGGTGTTGCCGTGGTAGGTAATCAAGTTATTGCGGCAGACACGCTCGAGCTGTTTTTAAAACAAGACTTTTACAATCCAGCCAGCGCACAAATACACGGAATCTTAAAACAAGGCAATTACCTCAAGGTAAATGAAAAAGAAGCCATTGCCCAGTGTCTAGATTTTATAGGCACAGATATTCTGGTAGGGCATCACGTAGGCTTTGACGTAGCAGTGGTAAATCAATCACTTAAAAGAGCTGGGCTAGGCAGGCTAAAAAATAGACAACTCGACACAGAGATTTTATACAAGAGACTAGTACACCCAGTAAATAGACCTCTACAAGACAAGCGCTACACCCTAGATGAGCTTGCCGAAGCTCTTAAAATACCACTACACGACAGGCATACCGCAGTAGGAGACTCTTTAATCACGGCGCTTGCTTTTATAAAAATTGTTCATAAGCTCAACAGCGATGGCGAGATGAAATTAAAACACCTTTTTAGATGATTAATCAAGACACACTTATTGTATTTGACATAGACGGTACACTTACAGACAGCATACCCACCTATTTACCTGTAATAACCAAAGTACTTGCAGATATAGGTCTTAAAGATATAGATACAGACTATGACAACTACCTGCATCATACAGACCGCTATGCACTAGAGTATAATTATGAGCGTAATTTTGGCAAGAAAGCACCACAAGATTTACGGTACACACTAGACACACTCTTGGGAGAAGAGCTCATAAAACACCCTTCTGTGCCAGAGATAAAAGGTGCTACAACATTACTTGAGGTTCTCATAAACGAAAAGATTCCTTTTGCATATGGTACGGGAGCTTTCCCAAAAGCAACAGTGGTAAAGATGGAAGGGTCTGGTGTGCCATTTATACCAGAAGTACTCGCTACCTCACTAGAAAATGTATCTCGAGTAGGTTTTGTAAAAGAAGCCATATAGAAGTCTAAGGCACATTATGGTCACTCTAGTTTTGAGCGCATCATTGCTGTGGGCGATGGTCTTTGGGATCTCAAAGCTGCACAAGATCTTGAGATAGACTTTTTAGGAATAGGCACAAAAAACAAAGACGCAATGTTTAAAAATGGATGCACGCATTGGGTAAAAGACTATGCAAATTTTGACCTCTCGCAATTTGGATAGATTAAAAATGAGTGCGTAAAGATGGAGAATTACGCTTTCGCGAAAGCGTAAATTTACTACTTACTTTCTAAAATAGCCATTAGCTTTTCTGCTCCTTGCATTTTTGCGTGATCGTAAGCGGTGTTTCCTTTCTCGTCTACGTGGCTTGTGTCTGCACCATTATCTATAAGTAGCTGTGCAATTTCTGACTGTGCAAAAGTTGCTGCATAAATCAAAGCGGTTGCACTATTTAAATTTCTAGCATTTACATCTGCTCCGTGATCTATAAGGAGCTTTGCGATGGCCGCATAACCCTTAAAACAAACACCCATAAGGGCCGTGTTACCAGAAGCATCTTTTGCATTAAGATCTGGTTTGTGCTTAAGCATAGCCTCTGCCATATCTTGATTACCGTAATAAGTCGCAAGTAAGAGTGGCGTTGAACCACGTTGATCTTTTATATTAATAAGCTCTGGGTGTGCCGTTATAATTGCTTTTACCATCTCTACATCTCCGTTGCGTATGGCATCAAAAAGTTTGTCATTCATAATATGTTGTGCTATCGGTCTCGTATGACCGTCAGTTACGGGTTAATATACGTTAATTTTCGGTTTAGAACTGGCGTGAACAATTCCAAGTGGATTCGGACGTAGTCGAATCCGCCGTAATTGCGGTTATACATTGTTGCCTGCAGTATTTTTTTCATTCTGAGTATAATATTTTTACTGCTTCATCGAATTTTATTGGAAAATTATATTTCGAAGCAATTTTTATTCGTTCAGGACCTAATTCAGCCGGACTCCATTCGTTTGGGATTAATTCAGCCAATCTTAGAGCTTCCGAGTTTAATTTTTCATTTTCACTTTTCATTATTTTCGGTTTCTCAAGATTTCCGATACTATCTATTTTAATTGAAATCCAAACTGTTCCTTTTTCGTCAGTCAGATTCATATTCGAGTATATTATTTTCGGAATACTGTCAAGTCCGTATTTAAACTTCGCAGGGTATTCAATCGGGTCGATAATTACGTCCGTCTGATTTTCAATTGAAAGATTATTCAATTCCGTTTTTTGTTTTTCAGTTTTACAACTAAAAATCAGAATCGAAATTATTATGAATAGTAGTTTTTTCATATTGCAGGCAACTAACTTAATGTATAAATATAATCACAAAACAAATATCGCGCTCACAAGCAATCATAATATTTGCCTATAATATGATTTAAGTAATCATTGTAAAAACCTTTGTTCATCTAGTAGCCTCGCTAAAATCTTGTTAATTACAATTCTCTTAAGACGCTAAGCTCAAGTTCTAAACTATATTTAAAAACACGAACCAAAACTATATTACAATGAGTAACTCTGCATTATCAAACTGGCTAGAAAAAGATACAATGGCATCTACCGCTTCGAGAGGAGTTATCTCTGGTGTACTAGGTGGACTTGCAGGTACTATTGTAAAATCTGCAATCGAACGTTTTTTACCAGTAAGACAGCCTAACACAGAAAGCGCGCAACTTAAACTAGTAGATAATATTTCTGAAAAACTCACGGGTGAACCCGTAAGCGCTTCAAACCGGGATCTAGCAGAACAACTGGTAAACATCCCAATAGGAGTAACACTAGGCGCGAGTCTAGGTTATGCAAAACGTGACAGGCCAGAGACTAATGTGGTGGAGGGCGCCCTCTTTGGAACGACAGCATATCTTGCTACACACGAGACATCATTACCACTTATGGGTCTAGAAGAAGCTCCAGAAGACATCCCAGTAAAGTTACAAGCAAATGAGTTTCTGGCTCACGTAGCCTTTGGTATAACTGCAGAGCTTGTGAGAGGCTGGGTGGCTAGAAGACTAGATGATTAAATCTCACATAAAATAGTTGCTGCTTTTTTAAGGGTCTCATTATCTTTTGCAAAGCAAAAACGAAGCATTTTAAAATCTTCTTGATGAAGATTAAAGACTGAGGTTGGTATTGATGCTACTTTATGGTCTTTTGTGAGCCTCTTTGCAAATTCTACATCTTCCTCCTGCGTTATCTCGCTATAATCTAGCATTTGAAAATAAGTTCCAGCAGCGGGTGTTACTTTAAAACGTGAGTCTTTAATTAGGTCTAAAAATAAATCCCTCTTTTGCTGAAAGAAATCATTGAGTCTCAAGTAATGTTCTGGTTCTTTAAGATATGTCGCAAAGGCTTTTTGTGATGGGTGATGTACAGAAAAAACATTAAACTGGTGTACTTTCTGAAACTCCTCCATTAATGCCTTAGGTGCTACTGTATATCCCATTTTCCACCCTGTATTGTGAAAGGTTTTTCCAAAAGATGCAGTAATAAAGCTACGTGCTCGTAGCTCTGGATACCTAGCTACACTCTCGTGTTTTTTACCATCAAAAACAATATGCTCATACACCTCATCACTAAGCAAGATAATATCTGTGCCTTTTAGTATTCTAGACAACTCCATCATATCCTCCTTATCAAGTATAGTACCAGTAGGGTTATGCGGCGTGTTTATAAAAAGCATCTTAGTCTTAGGCGTTATAGCACGCTCTACCGCACTCCAGTTTACTTTATACAACGGCGCCTTGAGTTGTATAGGGACTATAGTTCCTCCATTTACCGTTACTGCTGGCTCATAACAATCATATGCTGGTTTAAGAACAATTACCTCATCTCCTGGTCTTATAAAAGCAGATACAATGGTATAAATAGCTTGTGTGGCCCCAGCGGTCACAGTCACCTCACTTTCTGGGTGATAATAACTATCGTATAATGTATTTATCTTATTTGCTATTTGCTCGCGTAGGCCATATACTCCAGGCATAGGTGCATACTGGTTATACCCATCACTCATAGCCTTAGTTACCAGTTGTTGTAACTTGGGATCACTATTAAATCCAGGAAAGCCTTGAGCAAGATTAATAGCTCCTTCTTGATGAGCAAGCTTACTCATCACTGTAAAAATGGTGGTACCTACATCTGGTAGTTTTGAAGTAAAGTACATCGCAGTTTCTTTTTCTTATGATGACTAAAGATAAGACAACTATACTACAGATAAGACTACAGTAACCTTACTCTTATTTACCCATTTCTGCAGCAGTAGTTTCTAGCTCTGCATACCATTCTTCACCAAATTTACGGACGAGCGCATCCTTAGTAAACTTGTAAACGGGTACTTTAAGTTCTTGCCCCAGTGTACAGGCGTCGTCACAAATAGGCCAGCGGTGATAATTTACTGCCGAAAATGAGCTATACTTTTGTACCCTCACAGGGTATAAATGACAAGAAATAGGTTTTTTCCAGTCTACTTTACCAGCGTTATATGCATCTTCTATACCGCAACTTGCCCAGCCTTTATCATTAAAAGTCACATATACACACTCTGCACCATTTACAAGTGGGGTCTCAAGCTCACCATCACGCACGATTGATGTACCCTGTGCTTCAATAGCGGCGATACCTTCTGGGCGTAAAAATGGTTTTACCTCCTCATAGATGTCTGCCATAATCTTCACCTCATCTTCCTCCAGTGGTGCGCCAGCCTCTCCAGCTATACAGCACTCACCCTTGCAGGCATTAAGATTACAGACAAAATCTTTTTCGATGATGTCTTCAGATACGATGGTTTTTTTGAGTTGAAACATAGATGGCAAAGATACTGCCTTGTGCTTAAAACTATAAGACATTTTTCAACCCACCTTTGGCATTTGTCATAAGGTTTAATTTGCACTTAGTTTTAGAAACCACACTTTTTACACATAGTCCTATTGTGTATCTTTCTAGAGTGATAAGTACGCTTTCGCGAAAGCGTAAACCTAATGTCAACATATAATTTAAGCCTATGAAAAAGCTCTTGTACATATTATGTCTAACCCCACTTTTTGCACTATCCCAAAGTAATTATGATGCGGTTATAGATGAACGTCTTAAAGCAACCTTATTACAGCACAAAGATTTTGTGAGCATTCCTAATCTCCCAGAAAGTCCAGAGCTTATGCTCGAAAACATTGCTTGGGTAGAAAAAAAATATGAGGCACTAGGCTTTACAACTACGCGTCTTAAAAGCGAGACATTGCCTATACTACTTGCAGAAAAAGTATATGACCCTGCGCTTAAAACAATTCTTTTTTATGTACACATAGATGGGCAACCGGTAAATCCCGCAGTCTGGGATCAAGAAGATCCTTTTACCCCTGTGTTAAAAAAACAAGACCCATCTGGAACTTGGACATCAATGGGCTGGGATGCATTAAGCCAAAAAATAAATGATGAATGGCGCATATATGGAAGAGCCGCAGCAGATGATAAAGCACCTATCCTTATGTTCATAACCGCATTAAAAATATTACAGGAGCAAGGCAAAACACCAAATTTTAATATCAAAGTAATTTTTGACCCTCAAGAAGAGTATGGCTCTACTGCTCTACTAGGCACTCTTGACACCTATAAAAGCCGCTATACTGCAGACTATTTTATAGTGATGGATGGCCCTGCGCATAGTTCTAATAAGCCTACACTTACCTTTGGGTGTCGTGGTATAGCCACTTGTGAGATTACAACCTATGGCGCAGCTTTACCACAGCATAGTGGTCACTATGGTAATTATGTACCTAACCCAGCTTTTAGACTATCCCATTTACTCTCAAGTATGAAAGATGATGAAGGCAAGGTACTTATAGATGGTTATTATGATGGTATTACTATAAGCCCAGAAGAAGCAATTGTTATGCAGTCTGTGCCATTTACCGCTGCTAGCTTTAATAAAAAACTAGGCTTACACAGCGCCGAAAGTGTGGGTAAAAATTATCAAGAAGCGCTACAATATCCTACACTTAATGTGAGACAGCTCAACACCTCTTGGACAGGTAAAGGGCTCAAGACCGTAGTGCCTAGCACCGCAACTGCACACCTTGATGTGCGCCTTGTACCAGAAATAAGTGGAGATGACCAGCTAGATAAAATTAAAAAGCACATAAGCAATGAGGGGTATTTTGTACTAGACAGACTCCCTACTGCGCAAGAACGCCTTGCTTACAAGCGCATAGCAACTGTTAAGACTAAAACCCTTGTAAATGCTTTTAGAACAAGTCCGCAGGGAGATTTTGGTGTAAAAATGAGGCAGCGATTAACACAAGTTTTTAATGAAGAGCCCGTAACGATACGTATGATGGGTGGCACGGTGCCTATTGTACCGCTTATTAATACCTTAAATCTTCCTACCGTTATCTTGCCTCTTGTTAATATGGACAACAACCAGCATAATCCTAATGAGAATATACGCATAGGTAATATGAGACAAGGTATTAAAGTGTGTCTTGGACTTTTTGAAACCAATTTCTAGCTTGTAAAAAATTCAATAAAAAAGCCGACTTATGATAAGTCGGCTTTTGTTTTTTGTTTCGCTTTCGCGAAAGCGTAATTATATTACTTCACGTCAAAACGATCTGCATCCATCACTTTTACAAATGCTTTTACAAAGTCATTTACAAAACGATCTTCGCCGTCGCTTGCTCCATAAACCTCTGCAACAGCTCTTAACTCGGTATTTGATCCAAAAATAAGATCTGCACGTGAGCCTGTAAATTTCATCTCACCAGTACGTCTATCAGTACCAGAAAACAACGTATCGTCTGATGATAATGCCTTCCAAGTGTATGTAAAATCAAGAAGGTTTACAAAGAAGTCATTTGTAAGTTCTCCAGGTCTATCTGTAAAAACTCCTACTTTTGACCCATCATAGTTTGCACCTAGAACTCTTAATCCACCCACAAGTACTGTCATCTCTGGAATTGAAAGTCCTAACAATTGTGCTCTATCTACAAGCATAGTCTCGGCAGCTTGTGCTTTCTGAGAGCTTTGTACATAGTTTCTAAAACCATCTGCTTTTGGCTCTAGATATCCAAAACTATCTATATCTGTATCTTCTTGAGTAGCATCTACTCTTCCAGGAGTAAAAGGCACCGTAATCTCTCTTCCAGCTTTCATTGCTGCAAGCTCTATACCTACACTACCTGCAAGTACAATTAAATCTGCTAGAGAAACCTCTCCATCAAAAGTGTTTTGTATATCCTTAAGAAAGATAAGTACTTTGTTGAGCTGCTCTGGATTATTTACTTCCCAGTGGCTCTGTGGTGCTAGTGCAATACGTGCGCCATTTGCTCCTCCTCTTTTATCTGAATCTCTATATGTAGAGGCACTTGCCCAAGCTGTTGTTACCATTTCTGCTATGGTAAGGTCACTATCTGCAATAGCGCTCTTAAGGATCTCAACTTGTGCATCACTTAATGTATAACCATTTGCTTCTGGAAGTGGATCTTGCCATAATAACTTCTCCCCAGGCATTTCTGGACCTAAGTATCTAGATAATGGTCCCATATCACGGTGTGTAAGTTTATACCAAGCACGTGCAAAAGCATCTTCAAAAGCTTTATGATCTTCGTGAAACTTTTTAGAAATTTTAAGGTATTCTGGATCTACTTTAAGTGCAATATCTGCCGTGGTCATCATAAGGCGTTGCTTTTTTGAAGCATCTCCTGCTGTAGGAGCCATTCTAGCGTTGCTTTCTTCTGTAGGAGTCCACTGGTATGCTCCTGCAGGACTTTTTGTAAGTTCCCAGTCATAGTTAAGCAGTACGTCAAAATAATCTGCATCCCACTGTGTTGGATTAGGAGTCCAAGCACCTTCAATACCTGAGGTAATTGTGTCATCTAGCACTCCACTTTTGTAACTGTTTTTCCATCCAGTACTCATTTCTTCTATAGAAGCTCCGTGAGGCTCTGTACCTACGTACTTATCTGGATCTGCCGCACCGTGTGCTTTACCAAAAGTGTGTCCTCCAGCAACAAGTGCTACTGTTTCCTCATCATTCATCGCCATACGGCCAAAGGTCTCTCTCACATTTGCCGCAGAACCCATAGGGTCTGGATTTCCGTTAGGGCCTTCTGGGTTTACGTAAATCCACCCCATCATTACTGCTGCAAGTGGTGCTTCTAGATCACCATCTTTATAACGGGCATCGTTTGCTCCCCACTCTACTTCACTACCCCAGTAAATATCTTGCTCTGGCTCCCAGACATCTTCACGTCCTCCTGAGAAACCAAATGTTGGGAATCCCATAGACTCTAGCGCACAGTTACCTGCTAAAATCATAAGGTCTGCCCAAGATATTTTGTTTCCATATTTCTTTTTAATAGGCCATAAAAGTAAACGAGCCTTATCTAGGTTACCATTATCTGGCCAGCTATTAAGCGGAGCAAAACGCTGCGATCCAGAACCTGATCCACCGCGACCATCACCTATACGATATGTACCGGCACTGTGCCAAGCCATACGTATCATAAATCCTCCGTAGTGACCATAATCTGCAGGCCACCAGTCTTGAGAGTCTGTCATTAGATCTATAACATCTTTTTTAAGGGATGTAAAATCTAAACTTTTAAAAGCAGCTGCATAGTCAAAATCTTCACCCATAGGGTCAGATTTTGTAGCATTCTGGCGTAGCACATTAAGTCTAAGCTCATTAGGCCACCAGTCTCTATTTGTTGTTCCTCCTCCAGCAAATTGTTTATGGGCTCCTCCTAAAAAAGGACATTTTGCTATAGCAGATGGGTCGTTAAGGTCAAAGGTCTCTGTGTTTTTCATTTTTTTTATTTTCTAGGTGAATTATAAAAGTATTTTAAAAGGCGCTCTCTAACTATAGTTTATCATTTAAATAATTTTGATTCAAATAGATTTTATCTATATCCATAGAGGAGCGACCTGCTATTCTAACACTAAGGTGATTAAGATTCTCACATAAGTTAACATTTAAGATACTCATTTTAAATATCTTGTATAAAGATAATTAAGAATTACGCTTTCGCGAAAGCGTTAATAAAACTTTACAATTTATTCACACCAAAAGTGAAAGATGTAGCGTGTAATATGAGGTATCTTTGCGCCGTCTTAAAAAAAGCACTAATGAAAATAGATATAAAGGAGATTCTAACCGCTACAATGGTTCTTTTTGCAGTTATCGACATTGTAGGAAGTATCCCTATTGTTTTAAAACTACGTAAGAAAGCAGGTCACATACAGAGTGAGAAAGCGGCGCTAGTTGCTCTTATTGTGATGACCTTATTTGTTTTTGTAGGTGAGAGTATACTAGGTGTTATAGGTATTAATGTATTTGAGTTTGCTGTTGCGGGTTCATTTATTCTCTTTTTTATTGCACTAGAGATGATACTAGGTGTGAGCCTTTTTAAAGATGACGATACGCTTAGTAAAAAGACGGTTTCTGTTTTTCCGCTAGCATTCCCGCTTATTGCTGGTCCTGGTACTCTTACTTCTCTTCTAGCACTAAGAGCAGAGTATGACCTTATGAATATTCTCATAGCTGTCGTTCTTAACATCTTGCTTGTTTATCTAGTACTTAAAACGTCAAGACACATTGAACGATTTTTAGGAAAGAACGGTATTGCTATCATACATAAAGTTTTTGGTGTAATTTTGTTAGCCATTGCTGTAAAGTTATTTACTGCAAACATTCAAGAACTTTTCAAATAGACGTATGAAATTTATTATCCCTATAGGTATTTTACTAGCACTAGGTCTTCTTATTTACAATCTCACTTTGCTTGATTTTTCTAACCCTTTACAGGGAGATAGTAGCATTGCACTTATAGGTATCATAGCCTGTGCTTGTGCAATTTTATTACTCTTAATATTACGTACTTCTCGTAAGATAGCCGAAAAGCACGGTAAGTAATTACATTAGGTAAATGATGTATGGGTTATATATCTCATATATAATGCCAACTATTAAAGTTAATATAGCTAAGACCGTAAAAGCTATGTGCAACTTTTGATACCATAAGTTACGATGTAATTTACGTATGAGTTTTTTATCTTCTAGCTGCTCTATTTGCTCTAAGATGACTGGTGGTTTTAAATAAAAAGGACTTACAGATATGCCGTGACGTATGAGTAGCCCAGCACTATTATCCATCAACCTAAAGATGATGGCAATTATATATACAAAAACGGCTACTACCATTAACATAGTTTATTCTTCTTTTGAAAGAGCAATGACCTTTTTGATCACATCGTCTTCTTGATTAACCATCATCTCAAAAGCATTGTTACCAAAGAGTTGTCCAGCCATAGTAGCTTTGAGATATCTTCTATACAATTCTTTATAATTACTAGCCTTTAACGTAATTTTTCTAAAACGAGCGAAAGATATAAAATCTTCTATTACAGCATCTGTAATGGTAACTTCATTTTTAAACTGCTCCATAGATAGTGAGTTATAGTAAGGCCTATCTTTTTCTAATTGTTCAAAAATAAAGAGGCGCATATAACCAGACCTCAGTACGTAGTTAAGATGTTCAACTTCATAGTCTGTGTTTTTAGGCACAAATACATCTGGAATAATACCACCGCCACCATAAACTATCTTACCCTTTGGGGTTCTAAATTTTAATGAGTCTGCCACTTTAATACTATCTGCACTGCGCAACTCTCCGTTTTCATACCTGTTAAGATAATCTTCATAATAATCTTTATCTCCTAGCTCATACGGTTTTTGTATTGATCTACCTGTAGGTGTATAATAACGAGCTATTGTAAGCCTTACCGCACTTCCATCACCCAAATCCATCTCACGCTGCACAAGGCCTTTTCCAAAGGACCTGCGCCCCACTATAATGCCTTTGTCATTATCTTGAAGTGCTCCCGCAACGATTTCACTCGCACTTGCCGAATTTTCATTAATAAGTACGAAAACTTCACCGTCTTCAAAAAGACCACCGTTATCTGTATAACTATTAGATATCTTACCCGATTTATTTTTAGTAAATAATATGAGCTTATCTTCTTCTAAAAATTCATCTACTACCCCCTCTGCGCTCGAGATATAGCCTCCTGGATTATCTCTTAAATCTAGAGCAATACTAGTTGCACCTTGATTTTTTAAAACCGTAAGTGCATCTACAAACTCTTTATGAGTAGACTCTGCAAAGCGATTAATTTTTACATATCCTAAATCATCAGTAAGCATATAACTACCTATAACGCTAGAGATAGGTACACGGTCTCTGTTAAAATTAAAGGTAAGCAAGTCTTCTTCTCCTGGTCTTTTTATCTTAATCTCAATAGGTGTGCGTACTTTTCCTTTAAGAATACGAGATAATGAATCATCTGTAATAGTGTTTTGAGATAAATCTATTCCATCTGCATATACAATGCGATCACCTCCTTTTACTCCAGCTCTAGCACTTGGACCTCCTTTTATAGCTTGTATGACCGCAATAGAGTCATTATATGGATAAAAACTAACCCCTATACCCACAAAATCGCCTTTCATATTTTCTTCTACAGCCCGGTACTCATCTGGTGGTATATAACTTGAGTGAGGATCTAGATTATCTAAAATACCGTTTACTGTAACATCTACTATACTATCTGTATTTATGGCATCTACATACTCATAGTCTATGTAATCAATAAGTTTATTGAGTTTTTCCTTTTTTGAGTTTGATGCAAAGAGCGCAGTATCGTTATAACCAAAGTCTAACATACTCCCTAGTAAAATCCCTAGGGCGATGCCTAAACCAAATAGTATGGGTATGTACTTGCGCTTTATTTTCATTATGAGTCTATATCTTGAAGGTGCACTATCTCAACGCCAGCTTTTTCTAAAAATTTTACTCCTGTAAGATCTTTATAAGCGCTATGGTAAACCACACGTTTTATACCTGCTTGATGGACTAATTTACTACAATCTTTACAAGGGCTCAGTGTGATATATAAAGTTGCACCGTGGCAAGATTGAGTTGAGCTTGCAACCTTTAGTATAGCATTTGCCTCAGCGTGTAAAACGTACCATTTTGTATTATTTTCTTCATCTTCACATACATTTTCAAACCCTGTGGGTGTGCCATTATAACCGTCTGAGATAATCATCTTATCCTTAACGATTATTGCCCCCACCTGCTTGCGATTACAATACGATAGTTTTCCCCACTCCCGAGCCATTCTTAGGTATGCTATATCGTATTTATGCTGTTTTGACCCCATTGTGTATTTTGTAATTATGAGTGCGCTTTCGCGAAAGCGTACTAAAAACCCTTTACGCTCCTAAAGTACTATTTTTACTAGAAATTAATACTTGATAATGCATTTTGAAATACCGGTATGGCAACCCCTATTACAATAGAAGATATAACCATCACCCAGTCACGTAGTGAAAACCTAAAAATAGATTGTCCTATAAAACTTACTATTAATACAACGAGTACTATAATAATCTGAGCACTCTCTATACCCAAAGTGTACTCTAGTAACGGAAGTAACTTGCTATCTGAACTTGCGGTCATCATCTTAAAATAGGTAGAAAACCCGAGGCCGTGTATAAGCCCAAAGAATAACGCTGCAAAGAGATGTATCCCTAATTTTAGATTTCTATTTTTCTTACCAGCTGTAAAAATATTATATAACGCAGTAATGAGTATAGTTACGGGTATGAGAACCTCTACCAGAGAGCTATTTACACGTATAATCCCATAGGCAGACATTGCTAGTGTGAGCGTATGCCCTATAGTAAATATGGTGACTAGGGTAAAGAGTTTTTTCCAGTTTGAAATGAGGTAGGGTACAGTGAGTACAATTAAAAAGAGAATGTGGTCGTAAGCTTTCCAATCTAATACGTGGAAGAGGCCTTCTTTAAAATAAAACAAGAATGAATCCATCTAAAAAAATTAGGGGGTTTTTATCAAATGTACAAATTATAAATCTTGATTAAATAGCTATCTTTGAGTCTTACTTTTAATACATAAGAAATATGTCTTTTGCAGATTTATATGATAGCGGTTTCCGCCAAAGAAATGAGGATCACTTTGCAGCTATAGTGCGTGTCGCTATGGATGACGGTGTGATCTCCGATAAAGAAAAAGCGTTTTTAGATAGACTTGCTCGTAACCTCTCTATTTCTGCAGAGGATTATGAAATTATTCTTAAAGATTATATGTCTCACCCTATCAATCCCCCTACAACTTATGATAGAAGATTAGAGCGCTTATATGATCTTACTCGTATGGTACATATAGATCACGAGTTTGAAGAAGAAGAGCCTTTACTGGAGCGTCTTGCTATAGGTTTAGGATTTTCTACAAATAATGCTAGCTACGTTGTACATAAAGCACTTACTCTTGTTAAGGAACAAGCAGATCTTGAAACTTTTCAAGAAGAGATTAAAAATATGAATCGCTAACACTAGCTTTTCCAAATTAAAAAAGGTCAAGATGTAAATTATCTTGACCTTTTTTAATTTATTGCTTACTGTAATTCTACTCCTCTTCTTCAGAGAGTTCTAGTACTTTATCCTTACGCTTGTACCTACTCAAAAGTCGTTCTATCGTAGAGAATAGTAAATCTGCATCTATAGGCTTAGTGAGATAGGCATTCATACCAGCTTCTTTTGCCGCGTCTTGCTCTTCTTGAGATGTTCTCGCTGTGAGCGCTATAATAGGTAGTTTACTTATTTTTTTATTACTACTACTTCTTATTTGTACTGCTGCATCAAGACCATCCATAATAGGCATAGTTAAATCCAATATGACTAAATCATATGGAAATCTGTCTAGATACTCTATTACTCTTTCTCCATTTTTTGCAATATCTAAACTGTAGGCACCATAATCTGAGAAAAGCCTCATCATAAGGAGTTGATTTACCTCAACATCTTCACCTAGCAGGATACGTGGTCTTTTAGCCCCTTTAAGATCTTTCTTTACTCTTTTTTTCTTTGCGCCTTTATCCTTTTTCTGATTATGAGAAACTCCCATATATACAGTAAAGCTAAAGGTTGACCCTTCTCCTTCTACACTCTTAACTTCTAGATCACTCTCTAACAAGTCTGTGAGTTGTTTTACAATACTCAGACCCAAACCAGACCCTCCAAAAAGACCTCGCTTTTCTAACTGCGTAAAGCTGTCAAAAATACTATCTAGCTTTTCTTTGGGTATACCTATACCTGTATCTGTAACCTCAAATGTCACTGGAATACGGCGTGCATTTAATGATGACGTAGTAACCCTAAACTTAATTCCACCTTGATGCGTGTATTTTAACGCATTCTCTAAAAGGTTTACAATAACTTGGTTTATACGTAAATGATCTCCCACTAAGAAACGTGGTATCTTAGAACTCAATTCAAAATCAAATGACAGTCTTTTATCATCTGTACGTATTTGATACGTTTTTGCTAGCTTTTCTACAAACTCTCTAAAATCAAAACGTCGCTTTTTAATATCTAACTTTCCAGCTTCAATTTTTGAGATATCCATTAGGTCATCTAGTATAGTCACAAGATTTTTTGAACTATCTTTTATAATATGTAATACATCAAGTTGCTCTCTTGTGATCTCGGTATTTTCTAATACAGATATAAAGCCCACAATACTATTAAGAGGCGTACGTATCTCGTGGCTTACATTTGCCAAGAATTTATTTTTAAAACTGCGCTGTATCTCTAGTTGCTGGTTAAGTTCTTGAGATATATTAAAGTTTATGATAGACTCATTGCGCACCTGCTTTATTTGATGCACCGTCTTATAATGATCTGTAAGATCGTTTAAGATGAGAACAAGACTCTCATCATCTTCTTGTAGATAGGTTTTTATATCTATAAAGTAATGGCGACTTAACACTTCCATCTGTACACAGAAGAAAGTTTCTTCTTGAAGGTTTTCTTCAAAAACAGTACTTAATGCATAAAAGAACGGATGGAAATCCGTGATATTAGAATTTTTTTTTAAGTCAAAAAGATTATTGTCAGAGTCTATAACCTCTAGTTCCTTATTGACTACGACTACTTGCGTAGTTCTATTTATAAAATCTTGTCTGAGGTTATCAAGCATTTTCTAACAATTGGGCTGCCACGTCCTTAAACAGCTGTTCAACATTTTCGCCAGTTTTGGCACTTGAAAGATAACTATGTTGAACTTCTTGCTCCTTTAGAGCTTGCTTTATTTCTTCAGCATCGACTAAATCCACTTTATTCCCGATTATGTGCACAGGAACATTAGGGTGCTTTTCTTTTAGGTGGCCTAGATTATATTTTAAGTCACTGTAAGTAACTGGCCTTGACGCATCAAAAACATATACAAAGCTAGAAGCTCCCATAAGGTATGATGGCCTGTACTTAGTAAAATCATCTGTACCCTCAACATCCCATATAATAAGGGTAACCTTATTACTTGTATCAACAACTACTTCCTTTTTCATTATGTGAACACCTATAGTCACGACATAATTATCTGAGAAAGTATTTTCTACAAACCTGCGAAGAAGTGACGATTTACCCACACCAAAATGGCCTAACAATACAATTTTTTTAGATACGCTCATCAGTAAAAAATTCTTTTATTTTTTTTGCAAATATAATATTATCATCAAGGTCTTCCTTATTTACTACGTATTGAGCAAAGTCTAGCAAGACATCTTCCAGTTTATCTTTAAACTTATCATCATATATACCACTTATAATCACGGCAATATAATAGTTTGAAAAATTTTGAAGGTGTATAGTAAATAGTTGGTAATCTATACGCTCTAGCTCCATCTCACCTTTTTCAAAAGCATCTTCTGCAAAGCTTTTTATTGCTGTGAGCATACCAGCCATCATATCTTCATCCATAGTCTGGCTCTTAGCATAATTTGCTTTGAGTATTCCAGAACCTTTTTCAACTACAAGTACCTGTTCAATATACGCTTTATATTCTTCTTTAAGCATCATTGCAGCCGTTGGCCTTTCTTTTGACTTAGACTTAAAAATATTTTTGAAAGAAAATGTTGCGTTTATTTTTTCATTTATGGAGTCACTTAATTTTGCGACCTCAGCTTGAACGTACTTCTTAATCATTTTTCCCATAATAGGAAAAAGAGCCTCAGCCACGGCGTCTTGAGATTTTTTAATCTCAGTCTTTAAGGTTTCAGTAATTACAGGCCCGAGAGTCTCTGGCATTGTGGTAACAAATTGCTGCAAACGTTCATCCAGTAAAGGATCTATACGGTCAGATAAGTTTTTCTGACTATTTTCTAATGCTTTAATCTTCTTATAAACGTCTTTTTCAGGCTCTTTCTCATTTGTGAGTAAAAGTTCCTTTAAAATTTCGAGACGTTCATCTGTTGTCATTTAAAGATGTTACCTATTCTATTACTCTTTAATATTTTCGCCTAAGCGAATAAGAAGATCTCCTAGACTAGCACGGCTCACCTTTTTATTATCTAGATCTTCTGTTTTATCATTAAGTGACTGTTCAAGATCAGATATGCGTATGTTAACATCAGTACTGAGGTTATCTACAGCTGTCATAATCTCCTTACGAGCCTCATCTACATATGCAAGCATCTCTTCTCGCTTTTGTGCGATATCAGATTTTAATGCTTCAAACTCGTGATTATACTCTTGTATATTCTCTCCAAAAATAAGGTTCTTAATTGCCTCAATTTTTGAGTTTGCTACATCTTCTGTTTGCTGGTTTTCTGCTTTTGTATTTTTAGCCATAATAGGGTTAAGCCTTATTGTTGTATATCAAATATAAAAAAAATACACTTTGATTAACCCTTTATAATGCCTTATGTTAAATTTTAGTCGTTATTCATAAAACTTTCGGCTTTTTCAACCATTAATCTGCTCCCACAAAAGAAGGGAACACGCTCGTGTAGCTCTGTAGGTTTTAAGTCTAAAATACGTGTGTAACCATCACTGGCTTTACCTCCTGCCTGCTCTGCTATAAAAGCCATAGGATTGCACTCATAAAGAAGGCGCAATTTTCCATTTGTAGCTTTTGAACTTTTTGGGTACATATATATACCACCTTTTATCATATTTCTATGTATATCAGACACTAACGACCCTATATATCGTGATGTATAGGGGCGTCCCTCGGCTTCTTCTTGACAGTATTTTATATACTTCTTCACACCATCCGGAAAGTGTACATAGTTACCCTCATTTACAGAATAGATATTACCCATCTCTGGAAACTGCATATTAGGGTGTGATAAGTAAAAAGTACCTATTGCAGGGTTGAGAGTAAATCCATTTACTCCGTGACCTGTTGTGTAGACAATCATAGTAGAGGTACCATATACAATATAACCAGCAGCTACTTGCTCTCTCCCTGGTTGTAAAAAATCTTCTATAGTCACAGGAGTACCTGGTGGCGTCACCCTTCTATATATTGAAAAAATAGTTCCTACAGACACATTTACATCTATGTTTGAAGATCCGTCTAGGGGATCCATAAGTAAGATATATTTATTGTTATTGTCACCATTTTGACCTTCTAGGGAGATAAAATCATCATTTTCTTCGCTGGCGATACCACATAAAATATTACGATTAGTAAGCGTTCTTATGAAGGTGTCATTTGCCATTACATCCAGCTTTTGCTGGTCTTCACCCTGTATGTTAGTCTCTCCAGCGGCACCTACTATATCTACTAGTCCTGCCTTATTCACCTCGTGGTTTACAACCTTTGCTGCCAGCCTTATAGAGTTTATTAAGCGAGATAGCTCTCCAGATGAGTACTGGAATTCTGCTTGGTTTTCAATTATAAATTCGCCTAGCGTTTGATTTTTACGTGACACTTTAGTGTTTTTAAAATTTATGTAAATGTAATTCTAAAATGCACTTACGACAACGTTTTCGCACAAGAATAGTTACGGTAATTATATACCTTAGCTTTTTAAGAATAACAAGAAGCTTATGAACCTCGCTATCAAAAAGGCAACTCCAGAAGATATGCCAGCTGTATTATCTCTCATTAACGAACTGGCAGTTTTTGAGAAAGAACCAGATGCTGTAAAAATTAACGAAGACATTTTAATAGAAAATGGATTTGGTGACAACCCCCTTTTTTATTGTTTTGTAGCCAAAGAAAATGACACCGTTATCGGTATGGCGCTATGTTATTATCGCTTTTCTACCTGGGACGGAAAATCACTACACCTAGAAGATCTTGTGGTAAGAGAGGAATATCGAGGCAAAGGAGTAGGTAAAAAATTATATGACCAAGTAATGACTTTTGGTAAAGAAAATAGAGTTAAAAGAGTTGAATGGGTCGTACTAGACTGGAATAAAAACGCTATTGACTTTTATGAAAAAAGTGGTGCTCAATTCCTCAAAGACTGGTATCTAGTACAGATGGACGAAGGGCGTTTACATAAATATATTAAAACCATAACGCCATCTTAGTAATGTAATGTGGTAATCACGCTTTCGCGAAAGCGCACTTAAACACAACACAACACTTTTTAATATGCAGGTATTTAAATTTGGGGGAGCCTCTGTAAAGGATGCAGCTGGCATAAAGAATATTGCCACCGTTCTTAATGAAACTGGAGTGACAGAAAAACTTGTGGTCATCTCTGCAATGGGGAAAACCACAAATGCGATGGAGGCAATTGTAAATGCCTATTTTAACGATAAAACATTACTGCCAGAACATCTCAAAGCCACAGTAGACTATCACACGCAGATAGCCAGCGACCTATTTACACCTGGGCATACTATTTTTACATCTATAAAAGCATTATTTGAAGAGTTAAAAGGCTTTCTCGCGTGGAACAAATCTCCAAAATATGATTTTGTATACGACCAGATTGTTCCTTATGGTGAATTACTGTCTACCACAATTGTAAGTGCATATCTCACAGATCAAGGAGTAAGAAACACTTGGCTAGATGCTAGAACTATTTTAAAAACAGATAATAGTTACCGAGACGGGCGCATAGACTGGGACAAAACGCAACTTGCCATAAAAGAATCTGTAGACCCCACAGCGCTATCCATCACTCAGGGGTTTATAGCCTCAGACAGTAATAACTTCACCACCACTTTAGGCAGGGAAGGGTCTGACTACACGGGAGGTATTTTTGCCTACTGCCTCAATGCTCGTAGTCTTACCATTTGGAAAGATGTCCCTGGAGTTTTAAATGGTGATCCTCGTGTGTTTAACAATACAGAGCTTTTGCACCAGATACCTTATGAAGAAGCGATAGAGCTTGCTTTTTATGGCGCATCAGTTATTCACCCTAAAACCCTACAACCACTACAGCGCAAAGAGATACCATTATATGTGAAGTCTTTTTTAAATCCAAAAAACCCAGGCACAATGGTAAGCGCAGTCGCATCGCTAGTGCCAGAAGTACCCTGCTATATTGTAAAGAAAAGCCAGGTATTAATATCATTATCATCTCTTGACTTTTCATTTATGGTAGAAGATAATATTGCAGAGATATTTCAACTATTAGCATTATACAAGCTTAAAGTAGATCTTATACAGAACTCTGCCATAAGCTTCTCTCTTTGTGTGGATAATAAGTTTAACGGCTTAGAAAAGCTTGTAAATCAACTCAAAGGAAAATTTAAAGTAACCGTTACGCGTAACGTTCATCTTTACACTATTAGACATTTTAACCAGAACGCTTTAGATAACTTTCAAGAAGGTAAAGAGGTACTTCTCAAGCAAGTGACACAAAATACAGTGCAACTTGTGACACAAAACTAATGTGGTCTTGTTCATTGGTTAAACAAAATTTAATTACAGCACCCCTATTTGTTATATTTGCCTTCTTAATAAACTACCAATAATTGTATGGGTCTAGTCACCGCAAAAGAAGTTGCTCGCGCTATCAATGTCGATAAATTCGGTTTTGTAGGCACTTTTATTGGGTGGTCATTAATGAAGATTTTAAAAATCTCTACGGCAAATAAAATCTATGATCGCAATAAGCACCTAGGCGATCTCGAGTTTCTCAATGCACTACTAGACGAGTTTAAGATCAAATTTGAAATCCCAGAAGAAGACCTCAAGAGACTCCCAAAGAGTGGCGCTTACATTACGATATCAAATCACCCACTAGGAGGCATAGACGGAATATTACTGCTCAAACTTATGCTCGAGCAGCGTCCAGATTTTAAAATCATAGCAAATTTTTTATTACACCGTATTGAGCCACTTAAGCCTTATGTGATGCCTGTAAATCCTTTTGAAAATAAAAAGGACGTTAAATCTAGTATTGCAGGTTTTAAAAGCGCCATCTCACACCTGCGAGACGGTCACCCTCTAGGTGTATTTCCTGCTGGAGAGGTATCTACCTATAAAGATGACAAGCTCATTATAGATAAGCCGTGGGAAGAAGCAGCAATGAAGCTTATTAAAAAAGCAGAGGTTCCTGTTGTCCCTATCTATTTTCACGCAAAAAATAGCAGGCTTTTTTATCAACTATCACGACTAAGCGACACGCTACGTACCGCAAAGTTGCCTAGCGAACTTCTAACTCAAAAGCATAGAGTCATAAAGGTACGTATAGGTAATCCTATTAAAGTTGCTGCACAAAAGGAGCACGAGTCACTTGCAGATTTTACAGAGTTCTTACGCAAGAAAACATATATGCTTGCAAACTCTTTTGAAAAAAACAGCTTACTTAAAGATATCCCGCAAAAGCTTAAGGTCACAAAAGAACCTAAAAAGATCGTAACCGAAATAAGTAGTGATCTCATAGAAAATGAAATTTTACGCTTGCGCGAAAAAGACCGTCGTTTACTACAAAGTAAAAACTACGAAGTCTACCTAGCACCTGCTCAAGAAATGCCTAACATCTTACGAGAGATAGGCCGCTTAAGAGAGATCACATTTAGAGCCATTGGGGAAGGAACAAATGAAGCCATAGACCTTGATAAATTTGACAGGTATTATTACCATATGTTTTTATGGGATAATAAAGAAAACACCCTTGCCGGAGCATACAGAATGGGGTTAGGGTCAAAAATTTATAAGGAATATGGAATTGACGGTTTTTACCTTCAAGATCTTTTTCGTTTTGAACCAGAGCTTCACAAAATGATGAGCGAGAGTATAGAGATGGGACGCGCTTTTATCACAAAAGAGTATCAACAAAAGCCTATGCCACTTTTTCTATTGTGGAAAGGTATTGTACATACCACACTTCGCTTTCCAGAACACAAATATCTCATAGGTGGTGTAAGTATCTCAAACCAGTTTTCTAACTTCTCAAAATCTCTTATGATAGAGTTTATGAAGTCCCATTATTATGATCCGTACGTGGCACAGTATATACGCCCAAAAAAGGAGTGGAAGGTAAAACTTAAAGATGCAGACAAAGAATTTGTTTTTGATGAAAGTAAAGCAGATCTCAACAAGTTTGACAAGCTTATAGAGGAGGTAGAACCAGGTTCTTTACGTCTCCCTGTACTGATAAAAAAGTACATAAAACAAAATGCAAAGGTTATAGCCTTTAATGTAGACCCCCTCTTTAACAATGCTATAGATGGCTTGATGTATATACGCATATCAGATCTTCCAGAAAGCACTGTAAAACCTGTTATGGAAGAGTTTCAAGCAGAGCTAGAAAAAAAGTACGGGCAACGCACCCCAGAAGAGGAGTAGGCCCGTACAAGAGTCTCTATCTATATTCTGGATTTTCAAAATTCCATCTTGTCCCATCATCCCAATCACCTCTAGAATTACCATAAGCAGGGTACCCACCCTGATCCTTTAGCATTTTTGCAAGATGCAGTAAGTTATACGTCATAAAGGTGGTATTACGATTTGTAAAGTCATTATTCTTTGCACCACTTTCCTCATCATTATAGCTAGCACCTGGTCCTGCCTCACCTATCCACCCACAATCTGCTTGAGGAGGAATACTGTAACCTATATGTTGCAAAGCATAGAGTGTTCCCATAGCAACGTGCTTTATACCATCCTCATTACCAGTAATAATACAACCACCTACTTTACCGTAAAAATAGTATTGCCCTTTTTCATTACGGTTACCACTCTCTCCATACAAGCGTTCAATCAGTTTTGTCGCTACAGAAGATTTTTCTCCCAGCCATATAGGGCTACCTATTACAAGAATATCTGCTTCTTCTATTTTTTTAAAAATAGCTGGCCACTCATCTTTATGCTCACCGTGTTCTGTCATATCGTGATATACACCATAAGCAACGTCGTGATCTACAAAGCGTAGATGCTCTACCGCGACCCCTTCAGATTTCATAATATCCATTGATACCTCCATAAGAGCTCGAGTATGGCTCATACGTGGTGTCTTTTTAAGAGTACAGTTAATGTACAAAGCTTTTAATGCCGAGAGGTCGTTTGTATTTTTCATATGGTAGATTTTGCCCTATAAGTTACTCATTACTTACAAATCCATTGATAATGAATTCTTAACCCCTAACTAAAATACCATTCTAGAGAGTCTCCTATTCCCTTATACTACCTAAAACAGCTCACTCCTCTTCTCAAGAAGCACATTGTCGTGCCATGTACCATCTCTCATCCCTAACTTCTCACGTAGACCCACTATTCTAAAACCACATTTTTGAAATAAAGCGATACTAGCTTCATTTTGAGCAAAAATTTTGGCTTGTAAAGTCCAGAATCCCACTCGCTCACTTTCCTTTATTACGGCCATAAGTAATGCTCGTCCTATTCCTTTGCCTCTGGCGGTTTTAGAAATATATAAGGTAACCTCTGCTACACCTTTATAAACTTTACGGGTAGAAAATGGAGTGAGTGCTACCCAACCAAGTATAACCTCTTCTTTAATTGCAACAAATCTACACTGCTTTAAAAACTTAGCATCCCAACTCATCCAGTCTGGGACTATTGTCTCAAAAGTTGCCATACCTGTATCTAACCCATTTTGATAAATCTGAGCGCAATGGGTGTAATCCTCTTTTAATAATGGTCTAATGATCACTGTATAAAACTTTTCAACACCTCAATCTCTTATAAAGATGCTCTTAAAAACTGGCACCTGCAATAGTTGGTATTTTTCTAATAATCAGGCACGTATGCGCTTTTGTACTGGAAGGATTCATAAATGTAGTGCTTTCCACTTAGCGTGGTTACAAAAAATAGAAAGTATATAATCTTTGATATCGGCTCTAAAACAATTTGAAAATATTGCTAAACTACAATTAGGTCGCTAGCTTTCGCGAAAGCATAAAATCTAGTCCGGCATTTGTGACATCAAGTCGTTGAGCTTATCTTGAGTAATAGGTTTAACAATAAAGTTTTTTACATTACTGTAGGTTTCGGCTTTTTCTTTATCTCTAGGATCTATTGAGCTTGTTACAATAAAAATAGTAATCTCCTTGACAACCTCTATTGTAATTATACCATCAAGAAATTGCCACCCATCTAAAATAGGCATATTTATGTCTAACAATATTACATCTGGAATTGCAGATTTTACTGTTCCTCGAAGTACAGGTACAAGATGATTAAGCGCCTGTTCACCGTCGTGAAAAATTAAAAACCCTTTACAAAAATTACTCATTTTCATTAAACGCTGCGCTCCAAAAACAAAAATCGGATCATCATCTATTATACAAGCTATATCTATTTGCTTCATTTTTTTAAATAAATTTTAAATGTCGATCCTTGACCTACTTTACTTTCTACTTGAACACAACCTCCTAATGCTTCTACTTGACTTTTTACAATATACAAGCCAAGACCTCTCGAGTTATCCTTACGATGGAAAGTCTTATATAAACCAAAAATTTTACTACCGTGTAAATCTAAATCTATACCTAGACCATTATCTACAAAATGAATGATTAAATAATCATCATCTTGTGTAATGTTAATTATGACTTTAAGTAACTCGTTGTCTCGTCTATATGATATGGTATTAGACAAAATATTTAGAAAAATACTTCTTAAATATTCTGGGACGGCCATAACACTAAGGTCTTTAGGCACATTTACTACTACTTCACCTCCCACTTCATCAAATAATGTATTTAAACCTACAAGTGTTTTGTTTATAATTTCAAGAAGGTTAATCTCTACAAAATCATCTTCAGTAACGTTTTCAAACGAAGATACTTCGCTTAAATTATCAATTGTTTCCTCAAGATTACTAAATGCATCTTCAAGCATTTTAAACACAGAGAGCTCCTTTATACTAGGTATATCCTGTTTTAAAAATTTTAATAACATTTCTAAATTACTGGTGTGTGATCTCAAATTATGTGAGACAATATGCTTGAAGTTTAATAATTTCTCGTTTTGACCCTCTGTCTTATTTAAAAGATCTTCTATTCTTTGGTTTGCATTTTTTTGAGACGTTATGTCTGTAATCTGACATATGAAATACCCTGGAGTGGATAGCTCAGATTTTACTAATGATACAGAAAGATCTACCCATATAGTTTTACCTGTTTTATGAATAAAACGTCTTTCTGCTTGATAGTTTTCAATGTCTCTTGATAATAATTTTTCTATAAGGGTAAATTCAATTGGGTTTTCTGCAGGGTGACATAAATCACTAAGACTTGTTGTTTTTATTTCATCCTCTGAATAACCAAATATTTTAGAAACCTGATGATTAACTTGTATCCAGTTTCCTTCAAGAGAAATAAGACCCATACCATTAGGAGCGTTTGTAAACGTCTTCCTAAATTTTTGCTCTTTTTGCTTAAGCTCTATCTGCGCCTTTTTTTGAAAGTCAATATCTTGAAAGACCCCATATATCTTAACACATTTTCCACTTTTAACAACAGGTACACCTACAGACCTAAACCACTTTTCTTCGCCAGATGCAGTGATAATAACATAATGTCCATCAAATTTCTTTAAGTTAGAAATAGCATTATTAAAGTCTCTCTCTATATTTTCTCTATGATAACCCTCTTTATAAAAGAGTATCCCCTCTGTAACAGTGGGCTCATAATCTTCCGGTACGCCGTGTAGTCTTTTTGTACCGACACTCCAATACACCTTATCTTCACTTACACTATACTCCCATATACCTATTGATGCCGCTTCTTGTAATAATAAAGATGCGTTTTCATCAAATGATGGAAATAACGACGTTGGGGAACTAAAAAATTTCATTTACACAGTTAACATAATACTCTAAGAAACATTGTATTATGAGACTAAAGTAAGAAATTTTATTTTAAACCTAAGACCAACTTAATCCTTAACCTTTTGGTAACAAGATTTCACCTATTAGTCTATTAAATAAGAGCGCACGGAAGACAGGTAATTATACTTGATACAATCACAAGGATGTTATTTATTTGTAAGTACTATATTTTTAACGATGTATAGCTGCTACTTTTCTTATAATAGTTATCAAGCGTTCAGTATGTTTTTGTGTAGTAAAAGGATTCATAAACGTAGTGCGTAAGTAATACTCACCGGCCAGTGTGGTAGCTACTATATAAAACTCTCCATCTTCTAGAAGAACTCTTCTTATACGCTTATTTACTTCATTTACATCCTCTTGATTAGAAGGTTTATATCTAAAGCATACTATATTTGACACCGGCTCAAGAGCAATTTCAAAATCTGGCTGAGCAGCTATGAGATTGCTAAATTGCTGTGCAGCATCATAAAGTGTCGTTACAAAATCGTCAAAAAACTGTAAACCATATGCATTTATAATAGCATAAAAGCGCACACTCATCATACTCTTTGTGCACTCAAAGGTTCTCTTTGCCATATTAAACCAGTCTGCATCGTCATTTTTCTCCCATAGATATTGTGCTTTTTGCTCAAAGGTAGCATAGCTATCTGTGCTATTTTTAAAAATAACGGCTGTAGTGATGGCGCTAGTTCCCATCATTTTGTGACCATCTATAATTATAGAATCTGCATTATGGGCTCCATTAAGAAGGTGCTTATACTTTTTAGAAAATATGGCTGCACCGCCGTGTGCAGCATCTATATGAAACCATATTTTTTTTGCTTTCGCGAAAGCGTAAACCTCCTCCAAATCATCATAAACTCCCGTACTCGTACTTGGCGCACTGCCTATAATTGCAATTACCTCAAAACCATTTTTTATCGCCGAAGTATAATGCAACTCTAAAGCATCTGTTTGCATCTGGTAATTATCGCCTGCTGGTACTTTTATGATTCCGTCACTTCCTAGTCCCATTATACGAGCGGCTCTATCTACACAATAATGTGCCTCTTCTGAAACCATAATGGCTAGTTTATTACTGTGACCTTCATTCCACACATCATCTGTAGCCTTAGCCCTGCGTGCTGCAAGAAGCGCTGTGAGGTTTGCAAGGGTACCTCCAGAGGTGAGAAATCCATCTCCGTTTGTGTACCCTATAGCCTTACAAAAGGTGTTTATAACAAGGCGCTCTATTGCCGTGGCAGCAGCTCCCATCTCATACACTGCCATCCCATTATTAAGTTGTGCGCTCAATAATGTTGCAAGAGCAGACACTGGTACAGTGGGTGCAACTTGATGGCCAATATATTTAGGGTGATGGGTGTGTATAGATCGCTCTAGTACTTCTTTAAAAAAGTCTGAAGTACTATGTGATGTTGAGAGGTACTGTTGCCAAAATGTGTACTCATCTTCTGGCTCAGTCCATCTAAGCACTTTATCTGAACCACCCGTTGTTGTAGTATGTAGATAGTTTGCCAGCAAACTAACAAGTTGCTCTCCTTCACTTTTAAAAAGCGCACTATCATAAGCTTTATGCAATAGTGAAGTGCTCATTACTTATCTGCCATTTTTGATTTTGTAAGCTCAAAAAAGTCATTAAACAAGGTCTGTAGTTGTCCCCATTTACGAGCATCTATACTGTAGTATTGCGCCTTCCCTTTAAACTGACTCTTTAAAACTCCGGTTCTCTTTATAACCTGCAGGTGTTGAGAGGTTGTAGGCTGTGATAATCGTATCTTATCTGATATATCTTGACACAAACAGCCATCACAATCTCCTATGTATTCTATAATAGCCACTCTAGCAGGATTAGAAAGAATCTTTGCAACATCTGCAATTTGATTTGCTCTCATAGAGTGTATATGTCTCTTTGTAACTCCCATAATACGTTTTATTTGAATATGTAATATCGCAATATTACATTAAAATAGAAAATAAAAAAAGCTCAGTTTTAAACTGAGCTTTTAAATTATACTAGAACCAAGGTTTTCTACCCGCTTGGTAAGTGTTATAAAATTCTTCGTCAGATTTTGTGAGATAAATAATCCCCTCTATAAGTCCTACTAGGCCTACAGCCCAAACTAAAAGCACACCTATACCTACACAAGAAAGTACTATTCCCACAACACTTAGTACAAGCATTATGATACCCTCTTTCTGGTATCCTAAGATAAATTTATGTACTCCAAATGCTCCAAGAAAAATTGCTAAAATTCCTGCAAGTATTTTTTTACTTTCTGTACTTCCTGTCACTTTATCCCACTCTTCTTTTGCGCTTTGGCCAAATTCTTTTGCAGTCTCCTTAGCATCTTCTGCAAAGTCATTTACAGCATCTTTTGCATCGTCTGCCATTCGTTTGCCATCATTTTCGGGCTTGTCGCCTGGTATTTTGTTGTCTTCTGTACTCATATTATTGGTTGTTAGTTTGTTGTCCTTAAAACTACAAAAAAGATGTACGTGATTATCGTGCTAATTATCTTTTTCAAAAACGCTGTCTATAGGCTCCCAGAGTTCGATTTTATTTCCTTCTGGATCTAGTATCCAGCCAAATTTACCGTAGCTATACTCCTCTACCTCTCCTACTATAGTGACACCTTCTTCCTTAAGTACTTTAAGTAACTCTATGAGATTATCTACCCTAAAATTAAACATAAACTGTTTCTTGCTGGGAGAGAAGTATTTTGTATCCGCATTCATAGGGCTCCATTGAGTAGAGCACTTATTACCATTTTCATCACGCCACCAGAATGTCCAGCCGTATTGATCTGTAGGAATCCCTAAATGCTTTTTATACCAACTCTTTTGAGCATCTGGATCTTCACTCTTAAAAAACATCCCGCCTATGCCTGTTACTCTTTTCATAATTAAAGTATTATCGTATGATGAACTATTTTTTCTTTAAAATCACAGCGGCAAGTAAACTCACCACAAAACCTAGCATAAACGTCATTACAAACATCATTAATCCAGCTATAAATGACATTTGAGTATCACTATAATCCTCATACATCTCTCGCTGGCGAGCAAGTTGATCTATCGCAGCTTGATTATTAGACTGCTCTGCTAGATCTCTAGCATAATCATTGTATTCAAGAAAAAAAGATGGATTTACAAATAAGGTATACACTATATCTGCAAGTGCTACACCTAAAGCGCCTAAAGCAGCAATAATAATTCCCGTTTTTAAAGCGCTACCAAAAGAGATTTTACCCGCATTAACCGTGTCACGCTGGTAAGCCACCCCAAAGTACACCATCGCTGCCGTCATACCCATAACTCCCCAACCTACGAGTTCTTGCGTACCGTAATCTAGGCTCTTACCCAAATAAAGCGCGAGTGTAAACCCTAGAAGACCTAAAAAGAATGCAATCGCACCAAATTTCTTTATCACTAAACTCATATACTTATCTTTTAAAACATCAATTTAAGAAAAACGCTGCAGTATCTTATCCACTATGGTTTGCGCTAGCTTTATTTTACTCTCAACCGTCCACCCCGCAATGTGTGGCGTGAGGAGTACATTATCTTGCTCTATAAGATATTGTAAGGGTTCTGGTAGGTTTGAATTTCCGTCTGTGGTAAATAAATTCTCAAAAGAAAGCTTTTCATACTCAAGTACATCCAGTCCAGCTCCTAGTACTTTTTTTGCTTTCATAGCTGCTACAAGATCTTTTGTCACAACAGATTTCCCTCTTGCGGTATTTATGAGATAAAATGGTTTTGTAAAAGCATTTATAAAAGCAGCATCTAACATTTTATCTGTTTGTGGAGTCCAAGGCGTGTGTAAACTCACAACATCAACCTCTTTTTGAAATTGGCTCAGTGACACCTGCGTAGCATTACTATCACCCACCTTTTCTTTTATATCATAACAAAGCACTTTACAGTCAAAACCCTGTAATTTTCTAGCAAAGGCTTTCCCCATATTACCATAGCCTATGATCCCCACGGTTTTTCCTTCTAGCTCAACACCGCGATTAGGCTCCCGGTTCCAGTGACCAGCTTTTACCTGTGCATCTGCTCTATTTAAATTGTTAAAAAGACTAAGCAGCATCCCTAGTGATTGCTCGCCTACGGCATTGCGGTTACCCTCTGGCGCACTGATGAGATAAATGCCCTTACTCTCAGCATAAGGGATATCTATACTCTCTAGGCCTGCGCCTACTCGAGCAATAAATTTAAGGTGAGGAGCAGCATCTATAAACTGCTTATCTATTTTAAAACGACTGCGTATTACAATACCCTCATAATCTGCTATGATCGCCTCTGTCTCTTCTTTTGAGATAGTAACATTTTCAACATTAGTATGGCCTGCTTCTTCAAGTTGCTTTACCAGTAGCGGGTGGTTATTATCTAGATGGAGTATTTTCATTACTTAGTTTTATTTTTTCTCACAGGAATCCAACCTAAAAAGAGACCTAATCCTATTGCCATCATTGCACCAGTTACAAAGCCTATGCCTCCAGATGTGTTATCAAATGCGTATAATAATATCCCCGCAATGGCCATAACAATAATTCCTGCTATCTTGTTCTTATTCATATTTCTCTTTTAAATTTTAGGATAATCTGTTTGAGTTTTGGCGTCTATTACTTCTCCTGTGTGAGCCGTACTTAATTTTTCAAAAAGCAGTAGGTGTACTTCTTCTCCATCTTTGGTAGTTGGGCAATGTTCTACGCCTTTAGGCACAACAATGATTCCACCTTGATGTACAATTTCAGACCACTCTTTTTCTGGGTTTCCACTTTCGCGAAAGCGCATTTCTAATACTCCTTTTTGCACAAAAAACAACTCGTCTTCATCCTTATGACTGTGCCATACAAACTCACCCGAAACCTTTGCTAGAAGTACTTGCATATCATCTACCGTAGCAATCTGATGTGGATGCCATTGCTTATCAAATTTGGTGAATTTCTCGTGGATGTTAATGGGTTTCATATGCGTTTCTTATGATATAAAGATACACATAAGGTCCTCTTTATACTACGCAAATAATTGGGCTACCTCCACCGGTACTCGCATAGGTCGTCCTTGGGGCATTTTGAGCAAGCACCAGTTTGTAACTGCACTCACCAGTACTTTTTCTTCTCCCTTACGTTTTATAGTGGTATGTCTCTGCGAGGTTGCGCCAGAGATTTGAACCACCGTAGTTGTTACGACAATCTCGTCATCTTTAAATGCCTGGCCGTGATACTTTATATGGTGATCCATCACCACCCAAGCCATTTTATTGATGCCTAGTCGCTCTTCGGCTGGGTCTTCGTCTTTAAAATAGTCTCTCGTTACGTGGTTCCAATGTTTTGATGCAGCAATTTGCACCCAGTCTAAGTACACTACATTGTTTACGTGGTTGAGCACATCTATAGCAGATGCTGGTACGGTGAGGTGATATTCATAGCTTTTCTGGCTCAAATACCTAGTATAAGTTTTGCGATATAGAGGTAAATAAGTATTCCAAATATATCATTACTTGTAGTAATAAACGGCCCAGTTGCAATCGCAGGATCAATACCTCTTTTATGTAAAAACAACGGAATAAACGTACCTATAATCCCGGCAACAATGATTACAACAAATAGCGAAATTGAGATAGACGTCGCATAGTCTACCGCACTTTCTGATATCCATACGTAAAAGAACAATACAATGGCGAGCGCAGCACCGTTAAGCATTGCGAGCAGCATTTCCTTAATTAATCTGTTACCTATGCTTCCTTTTACATCATCATTTGCAAGACCTTGTACAATAATCGCACTAGATTGCACACCTACATTTCCAGCCATTGCAGCAATAAGCGGTGTAAATAGTAAAAGAATCACGTGATCATTTAACACCTCTTCAAAACCGCCCATAATAGCCGCAGCTCCTACACCACCTAGTAATCCTAAAAATAGCCAAGGTAATCTCGCACGAGTGAGTTGTAGTATACTATCATCTGCCTCGACATCTTGAGAGATACCTGCTGCCATCTGGTAATCTTTTTCGGCCTCTTCTTTTATAAAATCTACAATATCATCTATTGTAATGCGGCCTTGCAGCACACGCTTATCATCTACAACGGGTATAGCCTCTAGGTCATACTTTTGCATCACCTTTGCAACATCTTCTGCCGGGTCATTTACATTTACAGAGTCTACTTTAGGTATATAGATTTCAGATATTTTTGTTCTCGTATCTGAGGTGAGAAGGTCTTTGAGCGACAGTCTCCCTATGAGTTCATTTTCTTTTGTAACTACGTAAATAGAGTGCACTCGAGTCACCTCTTCTGCCTGGCGGCGCATCTCACGCACACACCCTGCCACTGTCCAGGTTTCTTTTACCTTGATAAGCTCCTTTGCCATAAGACCACCAGCACTATTCTCATCATATTGCAGCATCTCACGTATGTCTGCCTTATGCTCTTCGTCTTCTATCTGGTTTATTACAGCTAGCTGTATATCATCATCTAGCTCACCTATCATATCTACCGCATCATCGGTATCCATTTCTTCTACCTCATCTGCAATTTCGGCAGGAGTTAGGTTTTCTAGAAGTTTTTCTCGCACATCTTCATCTAGCTCCATAAGAGCTTCAGAAGTTTGCTCACTATCTAAGAGAAGTACTAGGTAGGCAGCCTCATCTGCATCTACCTCATCAAGAATCTCTGCAATATCTGCGTGGTGAAGATCTGTAAGCAATTCTTTGAGGGCTACCTCATCTTGAACAGCTACGTGTGCTTGTATCTGGTCTATGAGATTGCTTGTGAGTTGAAATTGCATAGGTTTGTTTTTACTAGTAGTACAAATATAGGAAAACCCCTTGCGCAGAGTAATTACAATGCCTAGAGATTTTACTGCTCTTGTATATCTTTTGTGATTGCTGCTGTAAGTTCTATAAAGCCTTGTACAGAGATTTGCTCTGGACGTTTATTGAGAATTTCGCTTTCGCGAAAGCGGTCACTTAACCCCATACCCTTAAGACTGTTTCTCAACGTCTTTCGGCGCTGCTGAAATGCCATTTTCACAACCTTAAATAACATCTCTTCTGTGCAACCTATGTCTTTAAAGTTTTCTTTTCGCTTTAAGCGTAAAACTCCACTATCTACTTTAGGTGGCGGAATAAAAACAGTGGGAGGTACCGTAAATAAGTATTCTGCATCATAAAATGCTTGTGCTAGCACAGATAAAATGCCGTAGGTCTTGCTCCCGTGATCTGCACAAATGCGTGCGGCAACCTCTTTTTGAAACATTCCCGTAAACTCAGGGATGCGCTCTTTATGCTCAATAGTTTTAAAAACTATTTGTGTACTAATGTTATATGGAAAGTTTCCCGTAATTGCCAATGGCTCTCCAGGGTAAATAGTGTCTAGGTCGTACTTTAAAAAATCGGCTTCTAGTACGGTAAATTTCTCATCATTGAGCTTATGCTCTAGTGTGAAGGAGCTTCTTAAATACTCAATAGACTCGGTATCTAGATCCATCACCGTGAGTTGTGCTGGTTTTGCTAGAATATACTTGGTGAGTACTCCTGTCCCAGGCCCTATCTCTAAGATGTGTTTATACCCTTCTAATGTGAGCGTGTCCCCAATATCTCTTGCCACAGACTCGTCACCTAAGAAGTGTTGCCCCAAGTGCTTTTTTGCCTTCACCCCTTGATCGCGATGACCACGGTTTGCGTGCGGCTTTTCAAATTTTCTCTTCTTTTGTTGTTTTGACATCGTAGTGGGGCTAGTGAGTAAGCGTTACTTGTATTTCCTTGCCTGAGAACTAGTGCTGTGAGATTACCTCAAGCTCTGTTCTAAAAGCGACAAATTTACCCGCAAACTTGTTAATAGACGCTTGCATTCTTTCTTGATCTTCGGCATAGTAGGCATCAAGGTGCTGCTGGCTAGGGCAACCATATTGTACAGAGTAGGTTACTCCGCCCATCTCTTCTTCGGCGCGCACTTTTGTCATAAGTGCTTTTTCAAACTTTCCGGTTGCAATCACTTCTGGTATGTGTACTTCTTGCATCCAGGTAAGCCATTCTTTCTCAACAGACTCTTCTATGTTTATGGTAACGTTATATATAAGCATTAGTTCTTTTTATATTTTTCTAAAAATTCTTGAATTACATTATCAAGATCCTCTTGTTTTTTAATTCGTTCTCTTAAAGCGTATCCATATGAAGCTAGAATATTCTTAAACTTCTGAGTCTCATAAGGAGCTGGGTTTTCCAGTGTATCCGAAGTCATATTTGAATAATCTATCAGATAAGGATAATAATATTCTGTCATTGTACTCCGGCTCTGTTCATCTACTCCCTCTGCCCAGCCATAATATTCATAAATGCCTACAATATCATTTTGAAGTACTGGATTTTCTATAAATCTAACGTCGCCAGTAGCCATAAGTGTATTGTAAGCATTCTTTTTAATATAAAGATAATCTGCCGCAAGTAACTTAAAACTTAGCCAGTACTCACCTTTAAGACGTTCTTTATCATTTACAACTACAGCTAGAGTATCTACTAGCGCTAGCATATCATTAGAAGACTTTAAACTCCTCTTTACGTTATTCTGATTGTAAACAGTTTCATCGATTATACTCTCAATGTGTCTATCAACAAGTTCCCCCTCTTTCCTTGCTTGAGAACACGTATTGAGTTGAAAAGCAAGTAAAATACCAATGACAACCACAATAAATTCCAGAAAGTGGTTGAGCCAGTCTATTTTTTTCTTCTTTGCCATGTCAATTAATTGCGTCTCCTCTCAAATTCCTAAATCGTTTCTGCGCCTCTACATAATAGATGCTGTCTGCAAGGTCAAAAATGATGCGCTCGTAATTATTTTTTGCCTTTTCTGGCTGATTAAGCGGTCCTTCGTATAATCTTGCTAGGCGATAATAAGCATCATCTGCCAGTACGCCATCGCTATAATATTCTATGATTGTGAGGTAATTTTTTTCGGCTTTTTTGAAGTCTTTTTTAGCTTCAAGAAGTTTTGCTTGAGATAGTAGTGCCTCATCTTCTATCTTTTCTCCCTTATGAACCTCTAGTATATCATCATATAGCGTGATTGCCTCTTCGGTCTTGTTCTGATAAGCTCTTAAGCTTGCCGTAGCATACTTTTTGAGCGCCGTTTGCAAGCTATCATCCATAGAGTTATCGCGTATCACGAGTAGCAACTCTAGGGCATCATTTGCAATGAGTTGTGTGGCTCCCGCTTTAAGCACATTGAGCTGCGCCTCTGCCCAGTCAAAATCTGCCTTGTAGTAACTCGTCTGTGCCACTTTAAATCGTGCCTCTTGTGAGATGACATTATTTTTAATCTTGTTCTGGATCTGTGAGTAATAGATAAGTGCCTGGTTAAACTTTTCTTTAAGCACGAGTACGTCTGCAAGCTCCATCTTGAGTCGCGCTTCGTCAAATCTTCTCAACGGTGACTTAAGTGATTTTTTAAGATACGTAATCGAGGCATCTGGCTGCTCCATATTAAAAGCTAAATAATGCGCATAATCTATCTGTAGTGGTATGGTAAATGGTGTTTGACCATACTCATCAAGAATTGCTTCATACCTGTTTTTTATAGCCTCTTGCGCATCTACAGTGCTAGCACTAGCAATGTCTATCTTTATAAGTTTCTGTTCGGCTTCTAGCTTTACATCTTCATTTGCGATGTTTTCTTTTAAAAATAGTAAGATCTCTCTAGCATCTTCTAGCTCGCCTTCTTCTATCGCAATATCTGCAAGGTTTTCTAAACCTTCATACCTACCGTCTGTACGGCGGTAAATAGCTTTTTCTTGGGCAAAGGCTTTGTTATACTGTTTTTGCTGGATAAATAGCCAACTAAGCAAATCATTATAAAGTACGTTTTGCTCAGACTGTAATCGCTTGAGTAATGTTTTTCTAAAAATGATATTTGCATCATTAAGCGGGTCATCATTTATATAAATTGAGAAATTGCGTTGTGCCACCTGCACATACTTCCCGCTTCTATTTATAAGATCTAGATACGCATCAAACATCTTTTGCACTTCGCCTAGCTCCCCATATAGTTTTGCTAGCTGTATATTAAAATTTGCACTAGGGTTACTCTCCATACCCACCTCATAAGTACGCACGGCTTCTTCTAGCAAGCTATGCTGTTGCAAGGTGCGAGCGGCGCGATAAGGATTCATTGTACCTTGTGCCACACCTTCAATTACCTGATCATAATAACTTCTGGCTATAGAGTCTTGCTCTTGCAGCTGGTGGTTATACCCTAACTCTACAAGCAAAAACCCTTTATCTCTCGTGGTTTTAAGATTTTGACTTATCACCTCTTCAGCTTTATTATACTGCTCTAGTTGCTGGTAACTTTTTATAAGCCCAGCGAGTAGTACGCTGTTTCCGCGTTGTTTTACTAGGGCTTTTTTATAAGAGATAATGGCTTTTTGATACTCTCCTTGGTCTGCATAATTGCGCGCTAGCTGTTCTGATTGCGCTTTCGCGAAAGCGGAAACCAGCAACACCATAACAACTTGTAGTAACAAACTCTTCTTCATAGCCTAAAGATAACGAAAAACGTGCCATAGCATTGCTGCAGCACGTTTCTATATTATAATAGTGTTCCATTACAAAGGGTACACTCCTTCTCAATAAGGAAATGGCTTTGCGTGGGAAGTGATTTTTTTAATCTATCATATCAAAACCACAGTACGGCACAAGTGCCTTAGGGATTTTTATCCCTTCTGGAGTTTGGCAATTTTCTAAAATCCCTGCGAGTACACGTGGCAATGCAAGCGCACTACCGTTAAGTGTGTGTGCAAGCTTGTTTTGTCCATCTTGGTCTTTAAAACGAAGTTTTAAACGATTTGCCTGAAAGGTCAAAAAGTTAGACACAGAGCTTATCTCTAGCCAGCGATCTTGTGCTGTACTAAAGAGTTCAAAATCATACGTAAGGTGACTGGTAAACCCAAGATCACCACCACAGAGACGCAAGATTCTGTATGGCAATTCTAGTTCTTGCAAGATTGTCTTTACGTGATCTACCATCCCGTCTAGCGCAGCAGCACTCTTATCTGGGTGCTCGATACGCACAATCTCTACTTTATCAAACTGGTGCAACCTGTTAAGCCCACGTACGTGCGCTCCATAAGATCCTGCCTCTCTTCTAAAACAAGGTGTATATCCCGTACAAGTAATAGGCAACTCACTATGACTGCGCAAATCACCGCGGAACATATTAGTCACCGGCACCTCTGCCGTAGGGATTAAATATAAGTCGTCTTCTGTCACGTGATACATTTGCCCTTCCTTATCTGGAAGTTGCCCTGTACCAAAACCAGAAGTCTCATTTACAAGGTGTGGCACCTGGTACTCTGTATAGCCTGCGGCTGTATTTTTATCTAAAAAATAAGAGATAAGCGCGCGCTGTAAGCGAGCTCCTTTACCCTTATATACCGGAAAACCTGCTCCCGTAATTTTTGTACCTAGCTCAAAGTCTATAATGTCATACTTTTTTGCAAGCTCCCAGTGTGGTAGTGCCGCATCGTGTAGTACTGGGATGTCTCCTTCTCTAAAGATCTCCTCATTATCCTCATCACTATTACCTTCTGGTACGCTATCGTGAGGCACGTTAGGTAGTTGATATAGTAAATTTTGAAGCTCTTCTGTAGCCGCATTAAGCTGCTCCTGTAGGGTTTTAGACTGCTCTTTGAGACCGGCTGTTTTCTCCTTTAAGAGATTTGCCTTTTGAGCTTCTCCGCTTTTAAAAAGCATCCCGATTTCCTTAGAAAACTTATTACTATCTGCAAGTACTTCATCTAACTGTGACTGGGAATTACGACGTAACTCATCTGCAGCAATTACTTGATCTAGCAAGGTTGCGGCGTCTATGTTTCTTTTAGATAACGCTTTCGCGAAAGCTTCTTTGTTTTCTCTAATGTGTGCTACTTCTAGCATAGTAAATGGGTTTTAAAAACGAAAGGGTAAATTTAAGGAAATGCCCGCAAGTAAAAGGAAAGCCACCACCTAGTTTTTACAAGCAGCTAGAGAAATTTTAAAAAATATCGCCCGTTTTACGGAAATCCGTAAAATTGTAACCGCGAGTGGTTGTAATTTTACAGTCATTCATCAATCAAAAAACTAATCTTATGGATTTAAAAAAAATTCACTTAGCTGAAAACTATGTGTCTATGGCACTAGCGTTCCTTATACTCATCTTATTTTTTTCTTGCCAAGAAGATGATGGTTTTAATAGCACACCTGCTACTATTGTAGCAACTGCAAGCAGCACGGTAACCACAGTAATCTCTGCAGACATCCCTGATATTATGGGATATGTAAATAGCCTACCAAAAAGCCGTGATGGGAGGTTTTCTATTCTTAAGGAAGATGGAGCTACGAGGTCTAGTGAGCCAGATTTGGTGCTTGGAGAGTTGCAGACAAATGAGATAAAAGTTGCTACAAACTCCTATGGCAGAAGTAATTATACGTTTCTTTTGCGGACTTTAGAATCTCAAGCTATTGATAGCATTTCTATTTTCAATCTTGTACTAAAGGACACACGTACTGGTTTACATTCATATATTGTTGAATACAGGATAGCCTCAGATAATAATAATCTGACGAATGGTATTGAATCTTCTAGCTATTCTGGCAAAATTATTTATTACAATATAGATGGTTATCACGCTGTAAGCTTAAATTTACAAAATGGATTATTAATAAACTCCTTTACTAGAAATCCCTGTCCTGTTGGTGAAGATGGTGGATCTGGTGGGCCTGGTGGACCTGGACCTGGCGGAAATGGACCTGGTGGCGATGATGGGCCTGGAGGAGGCGGTAATTGTGAGCTTATACCTTATCCTTGTGCTTGTGTGGGTCATTGGCCTTGGGAAATATGTCCAGATTGTGACGCGCCAGGGGGATGGATTACGGCATGTGGTGGAGATAAAATAATGGAAAATGGTGTGTTAAAGCTTGATTTTATTAAAAACACAAGGAGATGCCCAAACGAAACCCAAAATTGTAATCTAGATTGTATATATGATATCAATTATGATGATTGCAGTTGTGCAGATGAACCTAGTGATGATCCAGAAGAAGATGAGAATACGGATGTGGTAATCTTACTTGATGTTGAATTTCTATCAGATTGTAATTTGTTAGGCAACCTAAGCGATAGTCCCAGTTATCAACAAAGAATACAAGAGCTAATAGACAACAACACGGGTAATACTGAAATTGCCTATTGGGGTAATAATGATAACAATGGCGTAACTAATTTTTCAGATGATGACAGATTTGAAAGTATTGAGGGACAAAACGGAATTCAAAACCCTCCAATACCGCAAGATCCTATTGAATCTTTTATTCATAATCATTTCAATAACGGCACTAATGGAGTTATACCGGTATTCTCTCCTGCGGACTTAGGAACCTTATATAATCTAATGATTAACGGAAGGATCTCAGACACAGACGACTTTACGATGGTGATGACATCCCCAGGGCAAAGTATAAGTGATCCTAGTGATGATACTTTATATGCTATTACTATTACAAACTCAGAAGATTTTTTGAATTTTGGAGCCTCAGTTTTTTCTAATATTGACTTTACAGATGCCTATTTTTATGGTAAGGGCTTAAGACAAAATGCTGATACTGCAGCGATAGAAAGACAGATGCTCGAAATATTTAAAGAAAATGATATTGGACTAAGAATGCATCGAGGAGATACCAACGACTTATCCTCTTGGACCAGACTTAAAATAAAAAATAACGGCGATCTAAGCGAAAGAGATTGTAACTAAATCATACATAATGAAAAAACTTTTATACATTATCGCATTAGGTTGCACAATATCGGCCTGTAAAGCTCAAGAAATATTCCCATTAGGAACTAGTGTTCTTGATTGGCCTGACAACAATTACTACGTAAAAGATATTAGTAATGAACTAACTCAACTCGAAGGAGAATGGCTATGGACTGATGGATCAAGCTCATTTGAAGTAACTTTGGAGAAATTTGAAATGGTTGTAGATCCTATTCATAATGATGTTTTTCACGATGCATTAAATGGAAAATATAAGTATACTGTAAATGGAGTTACTATTTCAGAGAAAACAACAATTTTACCTGGATTAGGCAATGGTTTTAGTTTGCATTATACCAATCCCACTACTTACGAAGTTGTTATAAAAGACGTCGCTAGTAACAGAAGTAGGATAGGTAAGTTTATACTAACATCCCCTACAGAAGCAGAGGTATCTTTTTATACTAGTGAAGGTGTCAAAATTTATACAAATTACACAGGTGAGTGGTCATTACCAACAGAGATGACATTGACTAAGCAGTAAAAAATAATTTAAAATGTATTTTTCATCTAGCGACCACCACAGAGATAGAATAAATCACTATTAATGAGAGTGCTAATAACAGAAAATGGACTGGGTAAAGGCTGCTAAAGTAATTATTCTATTTTCAATTAGTAGTTCAAGAATTTTTACACAGACGGAGAGTAATTAATTAATAGATTTAAAATGACATTCTATTCTATAAGGAGTTCTGGAAATAAGAAAATTATTGGTCACTACCCGCAGATAGAAAAGGTAACTCATAATTGTCACGTTTGGGATGACCCAAAATTTATTGATCGCATTCAATTTGAGAAAGCAGATTTCGATCCCATTGTATCCATACCCTCATTATTTAAATCATCAAAAACTACAGATTTAATTCATACCGTAGGGATTGGTTTTGTTGGAAAGTTGCTGGTAAGCGGTAAACTGAAAAAACTATTTGAAAATCATAGAAAAACTGGATTTCAATTTTTTAAATGCCCTGTAATTCATCGCGACAAACAATTTGACGACTATTGGTGCTTAAACATATTTGAATTTGATATGGATTTTATAGACTTCCGCAAATCTCAGTTTTTGGGAAAAATGAATAAAGCAAAAGGAGGAAACTATGTTCAAAATCTATCCTTCAAATCGAATGAAATTTTCAAAGAAAATTTGAAAAAAAAAAGAGAGTTAGGTTTTAGCCAGTTATTTATATCAAAAGTAAAATTAAACCCTTCAATCTCTGAAGATTTTTTTGCCCTACAACACGTCGAGGGAACTGTAAAGTATATTGTTTCCGAAAAACTCACAAAGCTTATAGAAGAAACTTGTACAGGAATTGAATTTATGCCATTAGAAATGACCTTGTCCCAATGGCTACAAGGAGGTGAAAGGAAAAAAGTTTACGGTTAACTATTCTAATTATTGCGTATTTTCTTCTTCTAAAAACATCTTGTAGATGATAACGGATAAATCTCCAATATTAGCAATGCTATAAACAACAGGTCAAATTGGAATATTGTTCAAGAAGTATTAGAAGGAATGACAACCTTAAAAGAATTATTCTAAGGTTACTTTTCACAATAACTATCATAATTCTAGTTTTTCTCTATTGGAAATATAAAAGTTAAACAACTGATAATCAAAACCGTTCCCCCAGAGCGGTTTTGATTATTTTTATAAAAAAGACTCAAATGAAATTAATACTAGCACTACTCCTCCTTACCACTACGTTTACAACGGCTCAAAACCAACCTGTAAAAATAGAAGCAACAGAGCAGGATCAAAAGCTAGTGTTTATTTGCACCAATAACTCTGCTATAACACAAGAGGTAACACTTACACTCACGCAGCGAAAAGGGTTGCGTGGCTATACCAGACCAATCACAAAAAAGGTTGCTCCTAGCAGTACAACTACACTTGCATCATTTACCATCGCAGGCGCTTACAATTATAAATATAGCACGAGCTGGAAGGAAGTGCCTAACATCAAAGAACAACAGGTAAGAAAAGAGGTCATTGCTGCCAGAACTAAAGGCAAAGTATTAAGAGATCTCTCAAAGATTAATACAGGTATTGTCATTTTTGATAATACAGATTGCCCTCGCTGCCAGCGATCTACCGCATATTTGCTAGATAATAATGTGCCATTTAAGCTTCTCAATATAACAGATAATAAAAAGAACCATAAATTAATGTGGGACCTACTAGAGGCACAAGGTGTAACTGGTACGATTAATACTCCTGTTATCTTAGTGGAGGGCGAACTCTCGTGGAGTCACGAAGATCTTCCTGCTTTTCTAAAGAGCCTACATTAGGAAAAAATGGTTTGTCGTTGAGATAATCCTCACTTTCTAGTACCCAACTATTATGCTCAAACCATTGCCAGCTCACGCTCGCAATATCTACCTTAGGGTCAATCAATAATTTAGAACGGCGCCCATTAATGCGTACTCTACAGCGCACATAGATAGCCACATCTTCTCCTTGAGCAGCCTTAAGACGTTTTATATGCTGTGCAAATTGCCAAATCACATCTGGCTTAGAGCGTATGTTGCGCTGTTGGTTTTTAGTAAGATATTCTTTGTGGTCTAGCGGAGTACGTTTTCCTGTTGCCTTATCTTCTATCGTAAACTTTACGGTACCGCTTTTAGAACGCAACATCATACGCCAGCTCAAGCGATGTCCTTCTTCACTCCACAACACATTATCTGGTATAAAATGCTGGCGTAGTGGCAAACCTATTTGAAAGATGAAATACACGGCAAACATCGCTAGAAGAGCTCCTTTATATTTAGGTAGTATGACCTCGTCACTTGTGCTTTCATAATAGGGTTTCCACCTTTTTAAGAAAATACGGTGTATGGTTTTTGGCTCAAAAAAGAACACGGTAAACGCCAATGACATATAAGGAAAAATCCCAATTTGAAACACAAACGAATTAAAGAGATGAAAGAAAATAGAGATAAAAAATGCCCACTTGCGCGTCTTTTTCCAAAGCAATGCTGGGATGATTAATCCGTCAAAAAGGATTCCTACGTAGGCAATCACCCAGTGTGTCCACTTTTGTTGCAATACACCACCCACGAGCCAGTAATCTTTCTTACCGCGCATTAATATTTCTGGCACCGTAGCATCTAGCCAGTCTGGATATATTTTTGCAATAGAGGCGTAAGTATACACAATCCACAACTGTAATATTATAAATAGTGTGACCCATCGTGGCATAGAGAGGTCTCTTACGCTTTCGCGAAAGCGTGCATCTAGTGAGAAAGATCTGTGCGAAGGCAGTATTGCCATAATCCAGAGCAATAACATCAAGAGATAATAGTGATTATTATATGCGGTTTTTTGCATAAAATATACCGTACTCCACATAATCGCATAGCCTACAATCGCCACACGATACTTAAAGCCTAGCATTACCATCACCCCAAAAACACCCATTAACCCAAACCAAGCATACATTTGTGGTCCAGGGCCAGGGAAGGTTTGTAAAAAGTCAAAGCCTATGAAGTTAAAGGTAAAATCTGGCGTAACAAGTATGCGACGTACCCATCCCGTAATGAGTGCTCCCCAAGCCTCACACGTAATAAGAAAACCAAAAAACACTCTAAAAACGATGAGTGCGCTGTTATCTATCCTTGTAAAGAGTAGCTTGTTAATTCCCATTTGTTAAGCGTTTTGAGAATTTGATTTTTCTAGGTTTGCTATGTAGTTACGAGAAAACGCTTCGTCAGTTTTCATCGCTGCGACAAGTTCATCTATGGTATCAAAAGTTTTTTCTTCTCTTATACGTTCTAGTAGTTGTATCTCCAGCTGTTGCCCATAAAGATCTTCATCAAAATCAAAGAAGTAGGTCTCTATAGTTTGCTTCTCTCCTCCTACCGTAGGGTTTGTACCTATATTCATCATCCCGAATACTGGCTTACCGTTTATGATTGCTTTTGCTACGTAAACGCCTTGTGCAGGGATGAGTTTATAATCTTCGGCTATTTCTAGGTTTGCAGTGGGGTAGCCTATGGTTCTACCTAGGCTTTTACCTTTTACCACAACTCCATTAAGCATAAAAGGCGCACTGAGGTAACTATTTGCTAGTGCCACATTACCACTTACTAGTGCCTTGCGCACTTTGGTAGAGCTTATGGCTACATCTTCTAGTTCTTGTTTTGAGATTTCCTCTACTTCAAAGCCCAGCGTTTTTCCAAAACGCTTTAGATCTTCAATATTTGCATCACGATTACGGCCAAAACGGTGGTCATACCCTATAATCACTTTTTTTGCATTAAGGCTGTTTACCAGTATTTCTTCTACAAAAGTCTCTGCGTGATAACGAGAGAAATCTAGTGTAAAAGGGTGTATTACCAGGTGATCAAGGTCTAAACTCTCAAGCAGTTGCTCGCGCTCCGCAATGGTATTTATAAGCTTGAGCGAGGTGTCTTTTTGTAACACCATACGCGGGTGCGGAAAAAAAGTAAGTACGCACGACTCCCAGCCATTTGCGCGGGCGCTCTCATTTATTCTGTTTATAATCTTTCTGTGACCTAGATGCAAGCCATCAAAGGTGCCTATGGTCACCACGGTTCCTTTTTGAGAGGTAAATGTATGTGCGCTGTTATGAGTTTTCACTACTATTTTCCGTTGTAGGCGTTCATTGTATTATTTATCCCAGCTTTTACAAACGAGGCTATTACCTCGCTGGCTTTATCTAGTCGTTCTGGTAGTGCTGCGTTCTCATCTGCCGTCCACTCACCTAGCACATAATCTACCTGCCTCCCTTTTGAAAACTGATCACTTATCCCAAAACGGAATCTGTTATACTTAGTGGTATTGAGCTGTGCTTGAGTATCCTTAAGGCCGTTGTGTCCTCCGTCTGAGCCTTTGGTTTTTACACGTATGGTCCCAAACTCTAGGTTAAGATCATCTGTGATAACTAGTAGGTTTTCTACAGGGACTTTTTCTTGTTGTAGCCAGTATCGTATGGCTTTACCGCTTAGGTTCATAAAGGTATTAGGCTTCAGCAGTATTACTGTTTTACCTTTTACTCTAGTGCGTGCGATGTCACCTAGCTTTTCGGTTTCAAAGGTGGTTTCTTGCGCTTTCGCGAAAGCGTCTACTACTTTAAAACCTATATTGTGACGTGTGTTTTCATATTTGGGACCAATGTTACCCAAACCAACGATGAGAAATTTTTTCATAGGGTCTACTGCTGCTTCATCTTCTTTAGATTTATTAAAAAGTCTACCAAAAAAAGCGAGCATAGTTAGGAGTTTTAATGGGTGTATCGTAGAGATTGTTACACAAAGTACCACTCATTTTAATACTGTATAAAAATAAAAAAAGCATCTCGAAGAACGAGATGCTTTTGTATTTATAATTTATGAGATAAATTAATCTTCCTTAACAGCAGCTACATCGCTAGTCTCTGTTGCAGGAACATCATCCTCATCCTCATCCTCATCGTCAACAACGGCAGTACGTGAAGTTCTCACTTGACATACAACTGTGTTGTCTGGGTGCATTATTGTAATGTTTTCTTGTGGAAGCTCTCCTATGTAAAGCTTATTTCCAATCTTAAGGTTTGTAATATCTGCCTCAAGAAAATCTGGAAGATCTTTAGGAAGTGCTTTCACACGTAGTACACGGTTTGTTTTACGTAAAACACCACCATTACGAACACCTTTAGAGTTACCTGTAAAGTGTACTGGGATGTTCATAGTTACTTCTTTACCTTCAAAAATCTGGTAGAAGTCTATGTGTAAGATACGATCAGTTACCGGGTGAAACTGTATGTCTTGTAAGATAGCTTGTACGGTTACACCGTCTAGCTCTATCTCTACAGTGTGCGCGTCTGGAGTGTAAACCAAATTTTTAAACGCTAGTTCTGGTGCGCTGAAATGTATTGGCTCGTCCCCTCCGTATACTACGCAAGGTACCAGTCCAGCATTACGTAAGGCTTTTGTAGCTTTCTTGCCTACGCTTTCTCTTTTAGATCCTTGGATCGAAACTGATTTCATTGTTAAATAATTATAGTTAAAAAAAAATATTACATAATAAACTTAGATGCGATACTTGTGTTACTGTTAACACGGTGCATTACATCTGCAAAAAGTGGGGCGCAAGTTAATACCTTTACCTTATCACTTTTATGGTCTCTAGGGATTGAATCTGTAACGATCAATTCTGCCAGTTGACTATTTTCTATTTTATCATAAGCGTTACCACTTAAAATGGCGTGTGTACATATTGCACGTACGCTTAATGCTCCTTTTTCCATCATTAGGTCTGCAGCTTTTGTAAGTGTTCCGGCAGTATCTACCATATCATCTACAAGTACTACGTGCTGTCCTTCTACACTACCTATGAGCTCCATATGTGAGATAACATTTGCCTTTGCACGTTGCTTGTAACAAATAACTACGTCACTTTCCATTGCTTTACTATATGCATAAGCTCTCTTACTACCTCCCATATCTGGAGATGCGATGGTAAGATTTTCTAATCCTAATCCCTTTAAATAAGGAAGGAAAATTGTACTTGCAAATAGATGATCTACTGGCTTCTCAAAAAATCCTTGTATTTGATCTGCGTGTAAATCCATTGTGATAATACGAGTAGCACCTGCTGTCTCTAGTAGGCTTGCCATAAGCTTTGCAGCAATAGGCACACGTGGCTTATCCTTACGATCTTGTCGCGCCCACCCAAAATAAGGTATCACGGCAGTAATGTGTCTTGCACTTGCACGCTTTGCAGCATCTAGCATCAATAACATTTCCATCATATTATCTGATGATGGCATCGTACTCCCTATAATAAAAACACGTGATCCACGTACAGACTCTTCAAAAGAAGGCTGAAACTCACCGTCGCTATATGTTGATGTGATTACGTTTCCTAATGGTTGCCCAAAAGCTTTTGCAATCTTTTCAGCCAGTGGCTTGCTTTGTTGACAAGCAAAAATCTTCGGTTGCGGTGCGGTAGCAGTCATTTATAATGAGTTACGGTTGTTATGTTTCCTCTAAGGAGGTGCAAAAATAGTAATTAAAAATGAGTGCAGCAGTACAAAAAGCGTGCTTTTGTGGTGGGTAGATAAAAATATTCTTTAATTTTGTGCTCTCTAAACAACTCAAGCGGTTGTTTCCACTAGCCGAAATGGCGGAATTGGTAGACGCGCGCGACTCAAACTCGCGTTCCTTTGGAGTGTGGGTTCGATTCCCACTTTCGGTACAAGAAAGCCTTTATCTCACAGATAAGGGCTTTTTTATTGCTCCATATCTTTAAGTTGTATACTCAACGCCTTTGTAGACAACTGCACCTCTACAAGTGACAAAATAAGGGAGGTCATAAGAGCAACCAGACTTACAGCAAACACTAAGTTTGCCCAGAAGGTGATATCTATATAAATAAGAAACATCGTTATCACTGCTAGTAAAAAGCTTACAATCGCCACCGCCTGCATATTTTTAATGATAGATAGACGCTTTCTTAGCTTAGTTACTTGAAGCCGCACATCTTCAGAGCCTGTCTCTTGAAATGAGGCGTGCAAGTTTCTAATAAGTGCAGCAATAGCGAGATAGCGAGCGTTATATGCAAGCATTGTTAAAGAGATTGCAGGAAACAAAAGAGCCGGTATACTTAAGGTAAGATTCATATAGTAGTTGCTTATCGTAAAGCTACGAGATTGCACTACAACATAAAAACCCTAGACTTCTTAAAATCTAGGGCTTTTAAAGCTAATTCAAATAATATATATCTAGTGACGGTCTGCAAATGTGAAAGCAGGATTTCTGAACTTTTTCATATGCAGTAATCTACCGTATCTTTCAAGATTGCGTTTTATATTTTCGGTTGCCTGGTCATAATTAGACGGGCGATTTTTTACTGATGTGTTCATACTGTTTTGCTTTTTGATTTACATAAGAGACACGTTCTTTTTTTGAATGTTACAAATCTGATGCCAAAAGTTATTTATGTAATTAAAAAGAAGCATATACAGTCACTTGCCTTTCACAAACCATTAACTAGCAGTCACAAAACCAGGTTAATAAATAAAATAAAAGCCACGCACCTCCCTATCTTTATGATAGAAGAAGAGCAACTTCTTCAAAACAATTGATAAAGAAAAGCTTATAACATAACACTACTATTATGAAAACCATCATATTATTACTTACGACAGTCATCTCTTTTACAATGCTCTCACCAGAGATTAGTTCGACCAAAAAAGAAGTACTTACAGAAACGCTCACTTTTGATGCTTATGAGGGAGGTTACTTCTTTTTTACAAACGAGCAACAAGAACCTCTCATTCTTGTGAGCGATTCACAAGCAAGCATCTCACTTAAGAAGTTGCAAGCAAATGAAGTAACAGGCGAGAAGTTTAAAGTTAAGTACAAGAGCACTGCGACAGAAGGTGAGACCTCAAACCAAGGACTGCTTCTACACGTGATACTTGACTAATACATCATCTCCCTTATCTTTACTAAAAACCCAACAAACTGTTGAAAAAGCCACTTCTAGAATTTACAGATAAGGGCATCTATTGCCCGCCCGCAAAGGTCTATCTCGACCCGTGGAAACCTGTAGATAAAGCCCTCATCACGCACGGCCACGCAGACCATAGTCGGTGGGGACATAAGCAGTACATCACACACGAGAGTAATGTGCCTATCATTTCTCATAGATTGGGAGATATCAATGTTTCTGGGGTACGCTTTCGCGAAAGCGTAAACATCAACAATGTAAAATTTACCTTTCATCCCGCTGGTCACATTCCTGGGTCTAGTCAGATACGTGTAGAACACAAGGGCGAAGTGTGGGTATTTACAGGTGATTATAAGACTGAAGTAGATGGTATCTCTCAACCGTACGAACCCGTAAAATGCAACACTTTTATTACAGAATGCACCTTTGGACTCCCAGCATTCAAGTGGACTCCACAAGCCGAAGTAATGCACGACATAAATACTTGGTGGGCGCAAAACAAAGCCGAAGGGAAGTGCTCTGTCCTTTTTGCTTACAGTTTAGGTAAAGCACAACGATTATTGAAACACCTTGACCCGAGTATAGGCAAGATACTCACACACGGCGCTATCGAAAAAATGACCGAAGTATTGCGCCCTATGATCGATATGCCGGCAACAGAATTAATCACTAGAGATACAAAAAAAGAGGATTTTAAAGGAAGTATCGTCCTAGCACCACCAGCCACTCACGGCAGTACGTGGATACGCAAGATGGTGCCATATGTAACTGCAAGCGCTAGCGGCTGGATGGCTTTTAGAGGAGCAAGAAGACGCAGAGCGATTGATAAAGGCTTTGTGCTAAGCGATCACTGTGACTGGCCTAGTTTACTACAAAGTATAGAAGCTACAGGTGCAGAAAGAATTATCTGCACACACGGCTATACAGATATATTCTCGCGCTATTTACGGGGTCTGGGTTATGATGCTCGTACAGAAGAAACGCAATATGAAGGCGAACTAGCAGAAGGAGATGCAAAAAAAGAGGAGGAAGAAACTAGCGTATGAAACTATTTGCAGCACTCATAAAGACCCTAGATTCGACAAACAAGACTAACGAAAGGGTCAAGGCACTTGCGCATTATTTTAAAGAAGCGCCAGATAAAGACAAGGTCTGGACGATTGCCATCTTATCGCACCGTCGCCCTCCAAGACCCGTAAACACAACCTTACTTAGAGAGTGGGCGAGCGAACTATCAAATATTCCCCTATGGCTATTTGAAGAGAGCTATCACATTGTGGGCGACCTTGCAGAAACGATAGCACTTGTGGTTCCCGCAGCAACAGCATCTTCTGAGAAGTCGCTTACTCAGTTTCTGGAAGAGATGATTTCGCTTAAGCGAAAAACGGATGAAGAGAAAAAGGAATACCTTTTTGATAACTGGGCAAATCTCAACTATTATGAACGTTTTGTATTTACAAAGCTTATTACCGGAGGCTTTAGAATAGGCGTGAGTCAAAAGTTAATGACACGTGCATTATCACAAGCAACAGATATAGAAGAAGACGTGCTTGCTTATAAATTAATGGGCGACTGGAAACCGCAGACGGTCACCTTTCACGATCTGGTTATCGAGGAAGATGCAAGCCAAGAGTTTTCAAGACCGTATCCATTTTACCTTGCCTATGCAGTTGAAGATGAACCTTCGGCGCTGGGTGATGTGACAGACTTTCTTACCGAACATAAGTGGGATGGTATACGCTCACAAACCATCTTTCGTAATGGAGAGATTTATATCTGGAGTCGCGGTGAAGAACTAGTTACAGATAAGTACCCAGAACTACAGATTCTCAAAGAACACATACCAGACGGAACGGTCATAGATGGTGAGTTACTGCCTTTTTATGATGGGCAGATTGGCACATTTAACGACTTACAAGCGCGTATAGGACGTAAGACGGTGAGCAAGAAAATGCTCAAAGAAGTGCCTGTAATTATCAAGGCTTATGACATTTTAGAATGGGAAGGAAAAGACTTGCGTGAGATCGCTTTCGCGAAAAGAAGAAAAATCCTCGAATCGTTATATTGCAATATCGCAGATAAGGGTCTGCCTATAGGTATTTCTAAAACAATGGAGTTTGATAGTTGGGAAGCAATGGCGCAAGAAAGAGACCGCAGTAGAGAGATGCGCTCTGAAGGATTAATGATTAAGCGTAAAGACAGCCCCTATCGCGTAGGTAGAAAAAAAGGTGACTGGTGGAAATGGAAAGTAGATCCGCTCACCATTGATGCTGTGCTCACCTATGCAATGCGTGGTCACGGTAGACGAAGTAATTTATTTACAGATTACACCTTTGGCTTATGGAATGAAGATAAAACCGAGCTCGTTACTTTTGCAAAAGCCTACTCGGGTCTCACAGATGCCGAGTTTAGAAAAGTAGATAACTGGATTAAAAAAAACACGTTAGAACGTTTTGGCCCAGTGAGATCTGTAACGCCTCATCACGTGTTTGAGATTGCCTTTGAAGGCATAGCGTTATCCAAAAGACATAAGAGTGGAATAGCCACGCGTTTTCCAAGGATGCTACGCTGGCGACACGATAAGAAGATAGAAGATGCAAATACACTGGAGGATTTGAAAGGGATGATTCCGAGCAACGAGGCCGAAGGGCAAGTTGTGAAGGAATCTCTCCCGCCCACAAAATAATGGTGCAAGAAAGCAATGTCCGAATCTCCACAGATTATGAATGGAAAGCTTCTAAAGATTAAAGAGTTAAACAAAAGCTCCTTCCCCAGAAAGGGGAAGGTGACCTAGAATATCTAGGTCGGATGGGGTAAAAGCCATAATAAAAATGAAAAAGCAAAAGCTTCACAATCCAGAAGAAACTTTGAAATTCAGAAAAGAATTGAGAAGCAATTTGACTCCTGCAGAGGCATTTTTGTGGTCACACTTAAAACGCAAACAGCTTTATGGTAAAAAATTTAGAAGACAACACGGCATAGGTCCCTTCATTGTGGATTTTTACTGTGCATCAGAGCAGTTAATTATTGAGCTAGATGGTCAAGTACATATGAATGAGCTGGCGCAACAGTACGATGAAATGAGAACAAAATACTTGAAAAATCAAGGACTAAGAGTAATTCGTTTTGAAAACAAAATGGTTTTCGATCTTTTACCAAGTGTTTTAAAAGATATTAGTGATAATTTTAAGTAATACCCACCCCGTCCACGCTTAAGGCGTGGCCACCCCTCCCTTTCAAGGAGGGGAACTTTATGAATATGACCCAAAAAGAACTACTCGATATCGCAAATAACTGGTTCCAGTTACAAGACTGGAAACCTTTTCCGTTTCAAAAACAAACGTGGAAGGCATTTCTTGCGGGTAAAAATGGATTGCTTAATGCGCCTACGGGGAGTGGTAAGACGTATGCACTTTGGTTTCCGGTAGTTCTTAATTACATCAAGAAAAATCCTGATTACAAAACCAAACATAAAAAAGGACTAAAGGCCATTTGGATCACTCCGCTGCGCTCGCTTTCTAATGAGATTGAGCTTTCGGCTTCTCGTATCACACAAGATCTCGGCACACAGATGACGGTAGGAATACGCAATGGAGATACTTCTCAGTCTGAACGTGCCAAGCAGAAACGTTCTATGCCAGACTTGCTCATCACCACGCCCGAGAGCTTGATGCTTTTGATTGCTTCCAAAGGATATCAAAAGGTTTTTAAAAATTGCTCGGCTATAATTATTGATGAGTGGCACGAATTACTAGGCACAAAAAGAGGCGTCCAGATGGAACTCGCCTTGAGCCGATTGAAAACTGTCGCTTCAGATATGCGTATCTGGGGAATTTCGGCAACGATTGGGAATCTAGAGCAAGCCCGAGAAGTATTGCTGGGTTATGAGAGTGACGCTTTTCGCGAAAGCGTAATTATCAAAGCAAACATCAACAAAAAAATTACTGTCAAGTCTATCATTCCAGACGAGATGGAAACCTTTCCTTGGCGTGGTCATTTGGGATTGCACTTGCTAGAGTACGTCGTGCCCATTATCAACAACAGCAAGACAACTTTACTGTTTACGAACACGCGCAGCCAGTGTGAAATCTGGTTTCAGCGTATTCTTGCGGCACATCCTGAGTATGCTGGAGAGATTGCAATGCACCACGGGAGTATCAATAAAGAGACGCGTACGTGGGTTGAGGGCGCCATTCGGAATGGCTCTCTCAAGGCGGTAGTTTGTACTTCTAGCCTTGATCTCGGAGTAGACTTTGCGCCTGTTGAAACCATTATCCAAATAGGCGGCCCAAAGGGCGTCGCTCGCTTTTTACAACGTGCTGGGCGATCTGGTCACAGCCCTGGCAAGGAGAGTGTGATTTACTTTTTGCCTACACACGCCATTGAGCTGGTAGAAGCCTCTGCGTTGCAGCGCGCCGTTAAAGAAAACACTGTAGAAGATAGAATTCCGTATCTCAATAGTTTTGACGTACTGATTCAATATCTCGTGACGCTAGCCGTGTCTGACGGATTTTTACCCGAAGATATATGGCCCGAGATACAGACTACGTTTTGCTTTCAAGCAATGACAAAAGAGCAATGGGAATGGTGCCTTAATTTTATGACGATGGGTGCGCAATCCCTGCAAGCTTATGATGAGTATAAGAAGGTGGAGATTCTTGAGGACGGCAGATTTAAAGTGAATTCTCGTATGGTGGCAATGCGCCATCGCCTGCAAATAGGGACGATTGTGAGCGATGCAAATCTTGTAGTAAAATATCAAAAAGGTGGTTACATAGGCACTATTGAGGAGTTTTTCATCAGTAAGTTAACGCGTGGTGATGTGTTTACTTTTGCAGGTCGCAACCTAGAATTTATCCGTATTAAAAATATGGAAGTGCACGTACGCAACAGCTCAAAGAAAACTAACAAAGTCCCCTCGTGGATGGGCGGTAGGCTCACTTTAAGCAGCCAGATGTCGCAGCTGCTACGAGAGGAACTTTATACTGGGAATTCGCTTTCGCGAAAGCGGTCTCTAGAGATTAATGCGCTAGAGCACATTTTTAGACAGCAAAAGGTAGAGAGCATCATTCCGAGTGATGAGCAACTGCTCATTGAGACATTTAAAACGCGCGATGGTTATCATCACGTTTTTTACCCTTTTGAAGGTCGTTTTGTACACGAGGCTATGGGAAGTTTACTTGGGTATCGCCTTAGCCTGCTAGACCCTATCACCTTCTCTCTCGCCTTTAACGACTACGGTTTTGAGCTACTTTCAGACCAACCTATAGACATACAGCAGCTACTAGATAACGACCTATTTACGACGGCATATATGCACGACGACTTGCAGAATAGTCTTAATGCTACGGAGATGGCCAGGCGAAAATTTAGAGATATTGCCGTGATTTCTGGGCTTGTTTTTACTGGCTTCCCAAACAAACAGATTAAACAAAAACACCTGCAAAGTAGTAGTCAGCTGTTTTTTGATGTGTTCCGTGATTATGAGGCAGATAATTTATTATTTCAACAAGCATTTACAGAGACTTTTGAGCATCAACTAGAAGAAGGTCGATTGCAACAAGCACTTGAGCGTATAGAGACGCAAGAAATTGTATGGATGGATTGCGAGCAACCTACCCCTTTATCTTTTCCAATAATTACAGACCGCTTACGCGAAAAATTGAGCAGCGAAAAACTAGCCGATAGAATCAAGAAAATGACTGCGAAGTTGATGCGAAAAAAGAAATAATAGCCTTACGAAAGATTGAACTAAAAGTAAATATCTTGTGCCGTTCTAAAGGTATTTGCGTGTGCGTCAATTATCACTTTTATATCTGGAGAATAGCCACCGCCCATACTACATTGTACAGGGATTTTTAAATCGTAACAGATTTGTAACACAAACCGATCGCGCTCTTTACAACCTTCTATGCTACACCCCAATTTACCCAATTTGTCACTCGCTAAAATATCAACTCCGCATAGGTAGAAGATGAAATCTGGTTGTTGTTCTTTAATGAGATTTGGCAATGTTTTTTTAAGAATAGTCAGGTACTCCGCATCGCCTGTATCGGTCTCTAATGCAATATCAAGATCTGAGATTTCTTTTCTAAAAGGATAGTTTGCCTTACCGTGCATTGAAAACGTAAATACCGAATCATCACCCGTAAAAATCTCTGCCGTTCCATTACCTTGATGAACATCGAGGTCTACAATGAGAATTTTTTTTGCAAGCTCGCTTGCTTGTAAATATCGCGCAGCAATCGCTTGGTCGTTGAGCAGACAAAACGCCTCTCCGTGATCTGTATAAGCGTGGTGTGTGCCGCCAGCAATATTCATTGCAATACCATTTTCTAGCGCGTAGTGACACCCATCAATGGTGCCTTGAGTGATGATTAATTCGCGATCAACAAGTTCTTGTGAGAGTGGAAAACCCGTTTTTCGCTGTGCTCTTGGGTCAATAGTAAGTGCTTTTAGATTATCTACATACTCTGTAGTATGACATCTCAAAATATGCTCGTGAGCTACCTGTACCGGCTCAAAAAAGTTATCCTCTGTACACGTACCTTCATATACTAACTGCTTAGGAAGCAAATCATACTTCTCCATAGGGAAGCGATGCCCCTCTGGAAGTGGGTGTTTATAAATGGGGTGGAATGCGATTTTGAGCAAGACTAGAATTTTCTAATTACATACATATCTGCCTCTTTATAATACATTCCCAAAAAATAGTCGTCTTCTATATTGAAAAATGTCTCTGCTACATTTTTTATATCAGGACTAAGGAAGTCTCTTCTCTTCAACATAAGTGAAGAAGCTTCTACATCTGGCAAATGATTAAATGACTTATCAAACACACACTCTACACTAGTGTAATGTGTTACAGAATTTGTATCCATCATCAAGAAAGAAGGATTAAATGCAAAAGTAAATGCTCCTACTGAGGCAATTGGTATTCCTGCCGCAGGGTTCATCATTGCTACTCCTCCGCCGCCGTTCATAAGCTGTTTTCCTCCTAAGGTGATTTGGTAATTTCCATTTACAGATGAGACAGCAATACCATTACGATCACTACTTATTTTTCTAAGAAATTGAGATGTTTTTTCAATTAATTTATCATCTTCTGTTTTTGCTAATATAATTGAGGAATTAGTAAAATCCATTTTATTATCTTTTTCCACACCAAATTGTTTAACTAGCGTGCTATCCCTTCTATTTGTAACAGTCACAATCATTTCCTTTTTAGAAGAAACAATTTGAAACAAATAATGATCTTTTAAAAATGAATTTGCCTTCCATCCATATTCTTGAATTTTTGGCCTTGGCCTAAAAAAGGTTTGTTCCCTTACTTCAAAAGTCTTCAAAGAGATGTCAAAAATATTGACTACAGTATTACTATAGTCCACGGTAAATACAAGATGATTATCATTAATTAAATAAAATTTAAGCAGTTCTGCCGCTTGCTTCATTGTCGTTTTATCATCGGGCAAAACTTTTGAAGTATACTTATTTCTAAGGATCTTCTTTAAATTCATCTCAAAACCCTTAGAGCTATAAAAAGTATTTTCTATTACAATCTCATTACGTGTCACCACACCTTGATCATCAACACTGTAGTGTATTAAATTAGAAGAATCCCTATCTATGGTTAACAAGTACATTTTATCCCCTAAATTAAAAAACTCTATAAATGTTTGTTTCTTGAGATTTAGGTCTAAGGTTTTTGTTGTCACTTTATGATTTTCAAAATCAAAAACCGTACTTGTGAGTGAACCCGTATCAAACCCTTTAGAAATTAGTTGATACTGGTTATTGCTTATCGTATAACCCATTACTGCAACATCCTTTTTCAGGACTTTATCTCCTTTTATGGTAGAAACTTTCTTATAATCCTTATCATATAAAATTGCTTCAGTAGACCTTGACCCTAAAAGAAAAAGGACAAAAGAACCATCTTCCTTATTGACTACTGTCATTGATTCTTTTAATTTACCTTTTCCATCGCCTATTACATCTTTAATTTGCACAACGGCCTTCTGTGCTGAAACTAGTGAAACAATTAGTACAAATAGAATGGTGAAAAATGATTTCATAAATGATTTGATTGATTGATGTCTTAAAACTCAAATATAAACTGCAAAGGAGATATTTCACAACCTAAATCTAAAAACATCGTTTCTATAAGGTCAGATAAAATATTATTACAAAATTTGGTATGCCATCAACTATTGTTTGGTAAGTTTCAAAATGGATCTTACATTTTACTTCTCCAACTTCAATTGTATCCTCTTTCTTGCGATATCTACTTCTAGTACTTTTACAATAACTTGCTGCTGTAAACTTACGTGAGCACTTACATCACTCACGAAACCATCTGCAAGGTTTGAAATATGTATGAGACCGCTTTCTTTAATACCTATGTCTACAAAGGCTCCAAAAGCGGTTACATTATTTACAATCCCTGGTAGCAATTGGCCTGACTGGACATCTTCTATAGTGCGTATGTTTTGATTAAAAGTAAAAACCTTTGCTTTTTCTCTAATGTCTAGCCCGGGCTTTTCTAGTTCGCTTATAATATCGGTGAGTGTAGGAAGTCCCACCTCATCCGTTACATACTTTTGAAGGTCTATTGATTTAAGAAGGCTTGTGTTTCCTATCATTTCGGCAACAGATACTTTTTGATCTTTGGCTATGCTTGCAACCAACTTATATCTTTCTGGATGTACCGACGAGTTATCTAACGGATTTTCGGCACCCGTGATTCTTAAAAAGCCTGCGGCTTGTACGAATGCTTTTCCTCCCAGACGTGGTACCTTTTTAATCTCTTGACGTGTTTTAAAGGGTCCTTCGCTTTCGCGAAAGCGTACTACACCTTCAGCCAGTTTTGGTCCAATACCTGACACATAACTCAACAGCGGAGCACTTGCTGTATTTATATTTACACCCACGGCATTTACACAGTTTTCTACCGTTTGATCTAGTGATTTTTGAAGTGCGGTCTGATCTACATCGTGCTGATATTGCCCTACGCCAATTGACTTTGCATCTATCTTCACCAGCTCTGCCAGCGGGTCTTGCAACCTACGACCTATAGAAACTGCACCACGAACTGTCACATCATAATTAGGGAACTCATCACGTGCAATCTTGCTTGCACTGTAAATAGAAGCCCCTGCCTCACTCACTACAAAAACCTCCATCGCATTCTTAAAATGGATGCGCTTTACGAGTCTTTCGGTCTCGCGGGAAGCCGTACCATTACCAATGGCGATTGCTTCAATTTTATAAGCATCTGTAAGACTTGAGATCTTTTTTATCGCGCCTTTGTCATCGTTTTTTGGTGCGTGTGGGTAGATGGTTTCATTATGTAACAACTGTCCCTGTGCATCTAGGCACACCAGTTTACAACCTGTTCTAAAACCTGGGTCTAGCGCAAGAATACGCTTCTCACCTAGCGGCGAACCAAGGAGTAATTGTTTTAAATTTTTTGCAAAAACCTGAATAGCAGTTTCATCTGCTGTTTTCTTTGCTTCTGAGAGACGCTCATTGCTCAATGCAGGAAATAATAGTCGCTTGTAAGCATCTTTTATGGCAAGTTCAATCTGTGTGGCGCTGTCGCCACGAGAGCGTATGAGTTTGCGCTCTATTTTGTCAAGCGCTCGCTCATCATCAATGACAACTTTGACACGGATGTAACCTTCATTTTCGGCTCTTAAAATGGCAAGTAGTCTGTGTGACGGACAGCGGCTTAGTGACTCAGACCAGTCAAAATAATCACGGAATTTCTGCGCTTTTTCCTCATCTGCCATTTTCTTAACCACCTTCGTCTCTATGGTGGCAAAACGTTTTAACTGCTCACGTATATTGTTACGTATATCTGCACGCTCGTTAATCCACTCGGCTATAATGTGACGTGCTCCTTCTAGTGCACTTTGTGCATCTAGTACTTCGCTATTGGTATATCGATGCGCTAGTCCTTCTGGGTCTTGCGCATTTTGAGACATAATGATTTTGGCTAGTGGTTCTAGTCCGTTTACACGTGCTGTCTCGGCCTTCGTTTTACGCTTTTTCTTGTAAGGCAAATACAAGTCTTCTAGGGTAGCAAGATCTTGCGTTTTTTCAATCTTATCTTGGAGTTCGCTGCTAAGGACGTCTTGCTCTTCTAGTGATTTAAGAATTGATTTTTTACGTTTTTCTAAAGTCTCAAACTGCTCTTTAAGCTCGATAATTTTTCCAATCTCCACCTCATCTAGTCCACCTGTGGCTTCCTTGCGGTAGCGCGCTATAAATGGGAGTGTGCAGTCTTCGTTGAGGAGATCTAGTGTGTTTTTTACACCTTTTTCTGATAAGCCTGAGCTTTTGATTACGTATTGTAAAACCTCCACACGCTTAACTTATCATATTCCCATTCCCCACACCATCAGTATCAGGATTCACAAAAACCAACTTACCGCTAGCATCCTCTGTCATTAAGATCATTCCTTCACTCTCTACACCACGTAGTGCTCTAGGAGCCAGGTTTACAAGTACCGTTACTTGTTTCCCTATTACTTCTTCTGGAGTAAAGCTCTCTGCTATACCAGAAACGATGGTACGCACATCAATACCTGTATCTACTTTTAAGATGAGGAGTTTCTTTGTTTTCTTCATCTTTTCTGCTTCGATAATCGTACCTACTCGCATATCGAGTTTTGTAAAATCGTCAAAGGTAATTGTGTTCTTTTGTGGCTCTACAACTGCATTTTCGGCAGCGGCTTCTGCTTCATTTGCAGCTTTGCTTGCTTCTAGCTTATCTAGCTGCACTTGTATCTGACTGTCTTCTATTTTTGAGAAGAGTAATTGAGATTTATTAATGGTATGACCAGCTGGAACTAAGACCTCCTTAGATGATATATCACTCCATTGTAAAGCGTTCTCATCTGCACTTAAACTTACATTAAGAATATCTTTCAGTTTTCCGCTTGTATGCGGTAATAACGGCTCGCTTAAAACAGAAAGTGCAGCTGCAATTTGTAAGGCTACATACATTACTGTTTTAGTGCGTTCTTCATCTGTTTTGATCGTCTTCCACGGCTCTTCGTCTGCTAGGTATTTGTTTCCTAGACGAGCGAGGTTCATAAATTCTGTTTGGCTTTCGCGAAAGCGGTATTTTTCTATACTGCTACCTATCACTGCGGGGTATGCTTTTATAGCATCTAGCACCTCTGTATCTAAACCATTAAACGCACCCGGCTCTGGTATCGTACCATCATAATACTTATGTGTAAGCACGGTAACTCTGTTAATGAAGTTTCCGAAAATGGCTACGAGTTCGCTATTATTTCTAGTTTGGAAATCCTTCCAAGTAAAATCATTATCCTTAGATTCTGGTGCGTTTGCAGTAAGCACATAACGCAACACATCCTGCTGATCTGGAAATTCTTCAAGGTACTCGTGTAACCATACCGCCCAGTTTTTTGAAGTAGAAAGCTTGCGCCCTTCAAGATTTAAAAACTCGTTTGCAGGCACGTTATCTGGTAAAATATACTCACCGTGACCTTTGAGCATCGCAGGGAAAATTAAACAGTGAAAAACGATATTATCCTTCCCAATAAAGTGAAGTAGCTTTGTGTTTTCATCTTTCCAGTACGGCTCCCAGTCTTTGCCTTCACGTGCTGCCCACTCCTTTGTAGAAGAGATGTAACCTATAGGCGCGTCAAACCAAACGTACAGCACTTTTCCATCTGCTCCCTCTACCGGTACTGGGATTCCCCAGTCTAGATCACGAGTTACGGCACGAGGTCGCAGTCCATCATCTATCCAAGATTTGCACTGCCCGTACACATTAGTTTTCCAGTCTTTTTTATGCCCTTTTATGATCCACTCTTTAAAGAAGTCATTGTATTGATCTAGTGGCAAAAACCAGTGTTTTGTTTCCTTAAGTGTAGGTACAGCTCCTGTTATGGCACTCTTTGGGTTGATAAGGTCTGTTGCGTTGTGCGAAGTACCACAGTTTTCACACTGGTCTCCATAAGCCTCCTCATAACCACACTTAGGGCACGTTCCCGTCACAAAACGGTCTGCAAGAAACTGATTTGCCTCGGCATCATACAGCTGCTCGTTAGTTTCTTCTATAAACTTACCTTGGTCGTACATATTCTTAAAAAACTCAGACGCTGTATCGTGGTGAATTTTTGCAGAGGTACGTGAGTAGTTATCAAAAGTGATCCCAAAATCTTCAAAAGATTTTTTGATTATCGCATTGTACTTATCTACCACATCTTGAGGGGTAACGCCCTCTTTTTTTGCTTTGATTGTGATGGGCACACCGTGCTCATCACTTCCACATATAAAAGCAACATCTGCTCCTTGCATACGCTGGTAACGCGCATAAATATCTGCCGGAACATACACTCCTGCAAGGTGGCCTATGTGTATAGGTCCGTTAGTATACGGCAGTGCCGCTGTAATTGTATATCGTTGTGGATTCTGAGACATATTGTGTTCTTTAAGAAGCGACAAAAATAAAGAAAAACAAGCTAGTACCTACAGCTTTTACAAGCCAGGTCACAATAGCTGCAACTTGAGATGATGCAAAGTAAGGAGGGATTTATTACGCTTTCGCGAAAGCGGACTCACAACTACATAAAACTGCTTATTTTACAAGAATACTCTTACTGTATTTTTTACCCGAAAACTGAATCTGATAGATGTATTGTCCCGTAAACAATCGCTTATTAATGCGTTCTTTAACATTAAACTTTTGTGGTCCTTCGTACATAAAGTCATTTACCACTGTACCCACTTCTTGCCCTAATAGATTGTATAAGGTAACGGTCACCTTTGCCGTGCTATTCATCGTAAACTCTATAAAAGTGTCATTACCCTGAACACTGCTCCAGTGCTGAAAAGTATCTGCTCTATCAAAACTTCCAGAAGAGAGAGACTCACAGTCAAAACCTAGGTCTACACTCTCAAAAGATTGCCCGAGCAACACCTCATCTACCAGCCCGCTATCTATACATAGCCATTGCTTAAGCATTGTAGCATACACTTGTCTAAAATCTGTACCGTACTTTAAATTTCCTACTTGATCTGGATCTTGTAAATCTGGATGCGTACCCACAAAACCGTTGCCCTGCATCGCTGGGCCAAAAACCATAACAGGCGATGCCGCCCCGTGGTCTGTTCCATTTGATCCATTTTCTTCTATACGACGCCCAAATTCTGAAAAAGTCATTGCCATCACATTAGTATGCATACCGCTTGCCTCAAGATCTGTAAAAAAGTCTTTCATACCACGAGCTACTTGCTCCATTCTATTATCGTGCGTTTCTTGCTGGTTTGCGTGCGTATCAAAACCGCCTAGCGTCACTAGATATACCTTTGTACCTAGACCTCCCTTGATCATTCTTGAGATAATAGCGAGTTGTCTCCCTAAGCTTTGCGTATCATACTCAACGGCATTTGTAGCATTTTCATAAGCTTCGTTTATGGTATTCGCGTAGGTAAATGTGGTGTTAGTCATACCACGCATAAATTCTAACTGCTCACCAAAGGTGCATCCCGGTACATCTAGCACATCGTGTAGCAGCCCATTTTCGGCAATGCTAGAAAGTTGCGCAGGATTTGCTACAGAAAATGCATAGCTATTATCTACCCCATCAAAAATGAGATTACCTTGACTCCCTATCTGTATAGCCGCAGGAATCTCTGGCGGATTAATAAGAAAATCTGGATATAAATTTTCAAAATAACGCCCCAGCACGCCCGTCTCCTCATAATTTACAGCATCTCCAGATGCCCAGATATCTGAACTTCTAAAGTGTGACAGATTTTGATCTGGATAGCCTACACCGTGTACCACACGCATTGCACCATCTCCCCATAATGACTGTAAGTCTGCCATAGATTGTGGTATCCCAAAATCTGCATTGAGGTTGTACAAACTGTTTTCTGTATGTCTTATAGATGGTCTATTATTGGCATAAAAATCATAATCATAAACCGGCACAATTGTATTGAGACCATCATTACCTCCTTTAAGACGTACTAGAACGAGTACGCGGTCTTCATTTTCGGCAGTGGTGAGGGCTGTTGTTAATCTTGAGGGTGCAGATGCTGTAAGATTTGTACCTCCTAGCATAATGCTTCCACCACCTACTAAACCCAGAGCCTGCATAAAACTTCTTCTATTCCAAGTGCTGTGCTCATCATCGTGATGTGCGTCTTTAAGACTTGCTGTAGGTCCCGTTGCTGTTCTTTTTTTTGCTTTCGCGAAAGCGTGATTCTTATCGTGAGTACACATAGGGCAGGGTTATTTGAGTTGAAATTCCGGCATTCTAAAAATATGGTGAATAAGCAAGATGGTTTGATATGCCGCCGAATCAAAATTCCAGTTCCATATACCATCTTCCCAGTAATTTTCTGGTGTTTCCCATTTAAAAATAGCCTCTGCTATCTCATAATCTGCCTCTGTGTACAGTGGTCGTGATAAAAAGTAGTCTACTATTGTTTTTGTAATTACTACTGGGTCTGTGCTTGAGTTTGTAAGGGCTTGCGCAAAATCTCGATATTGATACCCGGTCTCTAGCCAGAAATTCCAACTTAGGTTCTCAAGGCTTAGCCATCTCCCGGTAAGAGTGCTAGAGTTTATCCAGTCGTGGTTGCGCTGCCAGCCAGCTACATCTATAGGTTGAAATAAATTTTGACCCAGCATATCTGAGATATAATTTGCATAACTCGCAAAACCATCATCTGTATCATTATAGGTAAAATCTAGCTCGTTATAAAAGGTCATTATGAGATCATACGGACTTTTTACAATCATCCCTATCGCATTTTGATCAAAAAAATGCTCGCTCTTAAAAAGCATCTCTAGTACTGGCTCAATCTCCCAGTTTTGGTCCATAAATAGCGTTGCCATTTCTGCTACGATAGTATCATTTATGTCTGGACTTACAAAGTATGTATATAGTTTAGTACAAATTGTAGTGGCTATAATGCTCGCTTTTTGCTCAAAGAGAATATCTATCACATCATCATATCCCCAGGGTCCTGTCTGTCCAAAAATTGTTTTTTCTGAACTATCAAAGGTGCTCTCATCAAATGTAATGGCGGCCCCGTACTCTACCCAGTGGTTATACCCCGTGAGCGCTCTGGAGGTCTCTTCTATATCTTGCTGTGTGTAGCCATTACCTTCACCTAATGTAAACAGCTCATAAAGTTCACGCGCATAATTTTCGTTTGGGTTTTGGCTAGAGTTTTCAAAACCGTTGAGAAAAAGAAGCATCGCAGGGTTGAGCCCCATCTCTCTTACGAAGGTTTTAAAATTACCTAAGCAATGCGTTTGCAGTATATCCCAGTATTGAAAAGTATAAGGTGCGTAGAAGTAGGTTTCTATTTGCGTCACAAAATGATTGAGCCAGAAAAATGTGAGACGCCCTTTTAAGTTTTTATCTCTTATATCTTTTGCCGCTTGTCTATACCACTCGCTTATAAACTCATTATTTTCTGTATCATAATCATTAAAGTCACTCAAATCCCAATAAGCCCAAGCAGGTGCAGGGGTGTTGGGTGTGGTTTGAGCTTCTAGTAACAGTGTGTCTACAACTTCTTGAGGCGTTTGTGACAAGGCCGCATCTAGCACTGTAGTCGTGGCACCATATGCGAGTCTTTTATACAAGTGTTTTACCTTCATAACATCCCAAGGGTTACCTGTGCTAGGTACATATGGGGTTATGGAAGCTGTGTTGCAAGAGGAGATAATTTCCATAAGGGGTTGATTTAGAGCACCTCAATATAACTAAAAGTGGGGACTTAGGTAAATGATCATTATAAACCCAAAAAGTTTAAATGTTAGTATATTGAGGTGTGAAAAATAAATCAATGGTTACACCTCCATATCTTAGATACGGCGATAAAGTCGGAATAGTTGCCACGGCACGTAAAATTTCTAAAAAAGAACTTGAAGAGGGCATCGCGCTTCTTGAAAGTTGGGGCTTAGTTCCCGTGTTGGGTAACACCATAGGCCTAGAAGACAATCAGTATGCTGGGACAGATTTTCAGAGAGCACAAGACTTTCAGCAAATGATGGATAACACGGAGATTAAAGCCATCTGGTGCGCTCGCGGCGGCTACGGGACAGTGCGCATAGTAGATGATCTAGATTTTTACAAGTTTGTCAAATACCCAAAGTGGATAGTGGGCTACTCAGATGTGACGGTTTTACACAGTCACATTCATAAAATAGGCTTCAAAACGATACACGCCACAATGCCGGTTTCTCTTGAAGATAATACCGCTTTCGCGAAAGCGTCATTAAAACAATCCCTTTTTGGCGAGCAACCTAACTTTAGTTACAACACCACAAATAAACTTAATAGACTAGGCACTGCAAAAGGCACGCTCGTAGGCGGAAACCTCTCTATACTTTACAGTCTATGTGGTAGTTGCTCCGATTTAGATACAGCGGGTAAAATCTTATTTATAGAAGACCTAGATGAGTACCTCTATCACATAGATAGAATGGTAGTCAATCTAAAACGCAACGGGATGCTGGATCACTGTGCGGGTATGGTTGTGGGTGGTATGACGAAGATGCACGATAACAGAATCCCTTTTGGAAAAACGGCTCAAGAGATTGTACTAGATGCAGTAAAAGAATGTGACTTCCCAGTATCGTTTGACTTCCCAGCAGGTCACGTAGATAATAATAATGCGTTGAAGTTGGGGAGTGAGATTGAACTTGTTGTTACTCAAAATAACACTAAAATAACTTACCTCTAAACAACTGATGACCCCAAAAGAACTAGGCGAATACGGCGAAGAACTAGCAACCCTGCATTTAATAAAGCAGGGTTACACGATTCTTGAACGTAATTGGTTTTTTGGAAAAAATGAAGTCGACATTATCTGCCAGAAGGAAGAAGGCGTCCTCGTTGTGGTAGAAGTAAAGGCGCGTAACTCAGATTTCTTTGGCGATCCGCAAAGTTTTGTGAGTACTGGTAAGCAAAAGTCTATCGTAAAAGTGTCAAATGAATACGTACTAGAAAATGACCTAGATGTAAAAGTACGATTTGACATTATCGCAGTACTCAAAAACTCAAAGCAAGAATGCCTTGAGCATTTTGAGGATGCGTTTTATTTCTTTTAAAATGATAGTTCTTATTAGCCTAATTGTTTTTTGATCATATCAATCGCTTTTAAAATAATAAGGATATTAAATACCTGTGCCACGATACTTAATGGCAGCGCTACAATGGCCAAAATTATGGTGCAAAAGAAAACACCTAGTACAATATACCCGATACCGGTGCCTTGAGATAAGGCCCCTAACCCTTTGAGCTTATACAACGCATATCCAAAAACGAGAAAAGCTACACCATACAAAACTGAGGTTATAATACCATAAGCGATATCTGAGATATACGTGCCGTGCACATCTATAATGGTAATTAAGTTTGCAATAATCTCTACCGTGATAAAAACTAGTGCAGCCGCTTTTAATATACTCGCCTTAAAGAGGTTTCCTATTAAAATGAAAGCCCTCATATGAAATATAAAAAATACGATTGCAAAAAGAGCTAGCAGTCTAAAACCTATATCTCCAGCAAAATATACATTTTCAGTCTCGTAGTGATAAGTGTCAAAAATCTGAAGTATAAACACAATCATACTCAAAATAGCAGCAATCCAGCCTATGTGAAGTTGTTTAAATAGATATGATACATCCTTACTTTCATCTATTTCAAAAAGCATTGCTTTTTTTACTTTAGCCTCAAAAATGGTGTCTTCTTGCAAGTCATCTAGATCTCTATCTAGCGCAGAGAGTATGGTTTTAATCGTGTAAACACGTGGCATTGTTTCTCCAGCTTCTATGCGCTGTATTGTGCGCACAGAGATATTACATTGCGCTACAAGTTCTTCCTGCGTTAATCCCTTTTGCTGGCGCAGTTCTAAAATCTTTTGTCCTAATTCTGGTTGTTTCATCATAAATGTTTTGCCTTGTAATGATGCGCATCAAATGTACAAGAAGTTCTACACTGCAATAGTATGGCTCATTTATGATTTGTTTCGTTTTTTGAACAGTATTTAACCCGACATTTGCACGTCACTTCAGTAAAGACAACGTTTTGCACGTATTACGCTTTCGCGAAAGCGTACCCTTTAATATGTATCTAACCACCCAAAATGCTTCTCATTAAGCGCTGTTTTATGCTCCTCGAGGTAACTCACAAAGGCTTGTGCGGTGGGAGAAAGCTGCTTGCTTTTTTGCCAGATGAGATTCCAGTGTGTGGTGATAGGCAATCCTTTGCTCGGGATGATTTGAGCATCACCGCTCGTAAGTGCATTTTTAAGCCCCACTAACGGAAGTATAGAAATACCTATTCCAGAAATCACTGCTTGCTTTACCGCCTCGTTTGAGGTAAGCTCTATTTTTTTACGAGTAGGAAGTTGTCTGTCTGCAATATAATTTTCCATAGCTGCCCGTGTTGCAGATCCTTTTTCTCTATACACCACGGGTAGCTTATCAAAATCCTTTTTTGAAATGGTTTTACCTGAGTACGTGTGCTGCCTACCTCCTACTAAAAATAGTTTGTTAGGGATGAGTCTCACTTTATCTATCGCGATATGATCTGGAACTACAGATACTAGGGCAAAATCTGTTTCGTTTTTTTCAAGATGACGTACCACTCTGGTCTTGTTTGTCACATCCATCTCTAGATCGACACCAGGATGCATATTCATAAAATCTGTGATGTAATAGGGCATCAAATATTTACCCGTGGAGACGATTGATATCTTTAATTTACCCGAGAGCTGACCTTGATAAGCCATCGTTTTGTAATTAATTGCATCTACTTCGGCAATTATTTTACGTGCTGCAGCTGCAATTTCTTCACCAAAATCTGTTACAAATAATTGTCTCCCCACAACTTCCGTAAGCGGAATAGGAAACTGATTTTGAAAATTTTTAATCTGTATCGAGACCGCTGGCTGCGTGAGATGTAGCTCATCTGCAGCTTTTGTAATGCTCTTAAATTCTGTAACCTTCAAGAAGACTTGAAGCTGGTGCAATGTATAATGCATTAAAATTATTTATGTAATTCATTATAAATATAAATAAAAATATATGAACTCTAGCCCACATCTTTGCACCATCAAAACAATGAGAACCTATGTTACAAAAATTAAAAATTGACTCGTTTAGAAATGACAGGTACACACCTCAAGAGATCAAGACCAGTATAACCATAAACTGGACGGCTCTATTTTTTGTCTTAAAAAATTTGATGCTACTTGCTATCCCTATGGTAGCCATTACACTCTCCATTTTTTCAGACTACCTGTTCCTTAAAGAAATTCTATCTGCTAGTTTTTTAATAACCCTTCTAGTGTTTATAAACATTGCTAGTAGAGCATCTTAATCTCTTATTCATTTAAAAAAATCATTTACTATGAAAACATTACAAACAGAAACTGCAACAATGACAGATCAAAAAATCAACCTCATAGATGGAGTATTTACAGCAACCGAAGCTGGAGATATCTTACACGCAATGCTTGATAAGAAGATCAACTTTCACAAATTACAACGCTTAAGCCGCACCGAAGGTAACATAGATGATGCCTGTGAGTATGATAGTGGACGTATTATAGAGCTACTAGATGAGAAAGGAAAATTAAAAAGCTTTTTAAGTGACGTGCGTGCAGATGGAGGTAAACTAGAAATAAAAAGCACTGTAGAGATACGCATCAAAAAGTAATTACCACACTAAGACACCTAATCCTCTTTTATGGACTTACATCTACTGGTTGATAACTTGACCAACCCTGCACTCTTATTTTTCTTTTTAGGATTACTAGCGGTACAACTCAAAAGTGACTTAGCCATACCGCCTAGTTCTTCAAAGTTTATTTCTCTTTACCTCCTACTTTCTATAGGATTTAAGGGAGGACAAGAGCTCGCTCACTCAGCGTTTAATATGGAGATTGTCTGGTCATTAATTTTTGGAGTAGTCCTTGCTCTTTCAGTTCCCCTGTATGCATTTTTTACACTTAAAAAGCGCGTCGGAGTTCAAAATGCCGCGGCTATCGCCGCGGCATATGGCTCTGTAAGTGCTGTAACCTTTGTTACTACAGTCGCTTATCTAGATATGGAGCAAATTGCATATAGCGGGTATATGGTTGCGGTTATGGCCATTATGGAAGCGCCGTCTATTATAATAGGAGTGCTTCTTATGATGCTATTTACGGCAAACAGAGACAAGACTATCTCTATGGGTAGTATTATCAAGCACTCTGTGACTAATGGGAGTGTACTATTAATTATAGGAAGTCTCGTCATAGGTTTTATGGCAAGCGATGCACAAGCACAAGGCATTGCTCCTTTTACCACAGATATTTTTAAAGGTTTTCTAGCTGTCTTTTTACTAGATATGGGAATCTCAAGTGGTAAAAAGATAGGAAGCCTCAAAGAGTATGGCGTTTTTCCTTATGTATTTGCAATTGCCGTCCCTATTGTAAATGGTATTATCGTGAGTTTACTAAGTGGTTTTATAACAGAATCTGTAGGTAACAGATTACTCTTTGCCATACTTGCAGCAAGTGCCTCTTATATTGCAGTCCCTGCCGCTATGAAACTCGCTGCGCCTAAAGCAAACGAAGGCCTATACTTACCTATGGCACTTGCTATTACCTTTCCCTTTAATATCACACTGGGAATGCCGCTTTACCTCTGCATTATAAACTGGAGCTAATATATTTTTAATCACGCTTTCGCGAAAGCGTACTCAAAACCTTACTTTATGATTCTCTCACAAAGCAATACCCTAACAGAAGATATAACAGCAGCGAGAGTAGCAGGTTTTACCTCAGATTTTATGTATAGAGAGGGGCGTTTATTGTGTAGAACTAATAATCGCTGGTATCAAATAGAAGACCTCACACTTATAGAATATTGCAGGCACGAGGGAATGAATGACCCAGGGGATAGTTCGATTTTATTTTTGATAGAGACTAATGATTCTATAAAAGGTTGCCTTACGAGTGCCTATGGTAAAGATGCAGATACAGACCTCATAAGTTTTGTAATGAGCTTAGAAAAGAAAGAGAAATAACTATCTTAACATAAAACCAAAAGGTATGGCAAAGATATTAAAATCACTTTCTGAGTATGTACAAATTGCTATAGGTATTGCCCTCTCGAGTATAGGCCTCAAGGCCTTCTTACTACCTAATGGGTTTCTGGATGGTGGAGCAACGGGTATCGCTATTTTATTAAGTAAAAAGTTAGATCTAGACATCTCCTTACTGCTTTTTATTGTGAGTATTCCGTTTCTAGTGTTGGGATTTTATAAGCTTTCGCGAAATATTCTTTTAAAAAGTACAATGTCCATCTTGATACTAGCAGTCCTTATAGGTGTTGAATCATTTCCTATTATCACTGAAGATAAGTTACTCATTGCGATTTTTGGTGGTATGTTTTTAGGAGCTGGTATTGGCATCAGTATACGCAACGGTGCGGTACTTGACGGATCTGAAATTCTAGGAATTTATGTCTTTGACCTTTTTGGTATAAGCATAGGTAAGACCATTCTGGCATTCAATATTGTTCTATTTATTATCACTGCATTAGTACTTAGTGTAGAGGTTGCTCTGTATTCCATACTTACCTACATCGTGACCGCAAAGTTTATCGATTTTTTTATAGAAGGGTTTGAAGATTTTATCGGCATTACTATCATATCACCGTCATCTGAAGAAATAGAACAAAAGATTCTTAAAGAACTAGGCACTGGTATCACCGTCTATAAAGCGGCGGCAGGTTACGGCAGTACGGGTCAAAATAGTGAACGCCGTGTGATACAAACCGTGATAAACCGTATACACCTGCGCAAAATACACAAGCTCATAGACTCCTGCGATCCCGATGCTTTTATTGTAGAGTTTGACGTGAATAACGTAAAAGGAGGAGTTTTAAAAAGGTATCTGAATCCTCAAAGTTCAAAAAAGCTGGCTAGTCTTTAGCGCTATTTAATAAATCACTACTTACGCTTTCGCGAAAGCGCAACCCTACAAACTCAAGTAGTATCCCAGATTTATCCAGAATCGATGATTTGCAGTAGCTTTAAGAAATGAATCCATACGGTAGTCTATGCCAATCTCTAGTTTATTTGCATCGTTTACATAATACCCCAAAGTAGGCACAAACCTGACCTCGAGATCTGTTGCATCTCCTTGAATTGAATATACATACTCGTTCCCTAGTTTTAAATACACTTCTCCCGGGTCTATAAACTCACCATTGAGCGATATATCTGAAGATAGTCTGTATCGCACTCTAAACTCAACTTTTTGCCTAGCATTAAATGTTTGATCTGTACGGAAGCGATGCCCCAAGCGAAAACCAAAATAAGGTACGGTAAATGAGTACTGTTGTATCGCACGGTGTATAAGGTCCTTATCACGAAAACGAGCTAAATATCCTATTCCCACTTTTGCATCTACTCCCACAGTGCGCGTGGCAACGGTGGTGACATCTAGCAAGGAGTAAAATACATCTGTATCATTAGTACCCTTAAAATCGCCTTCACTTACTTCAAAACGTGGCGCAAATTCTACATTGATGTTCCACAGCGCATTGATTTTTGTGCCAATATTTACTTCTGGAAGTATACCCACTTCATAAAGCGATTGACCGTAAAGCAAAGCGCTCGTAAAAAATATGAGTATAAAGGATGAGAATTTAAACATACTCAAAAGCGTAGAATATTATCACGTCGTATGCTTACCTGAGACCTACTTATGAAGGTTCCTTTCTCGTTAAAAAGAACTTCATAACGCTTTGATTTTTTACCAGAATTACGTGTTTTTACAACGACCTCATAATGCGGAATGAGTGATGAAGCTACGAGCTTTTTTGCAGTCCTATTTATTATTTCTTTTACCGTATTATTATACTGCGCTTGTATTTTTTCTACCTTAAAATAATCAAATTCTTGCGCAAAATAGCTGGTTATCTCTTGTTTAGTATCTTCTGGTAAATCTCCTAAGCCAATGACAATTTCTACATCTTGTAGCACACCATCTTTTGTAAACTCTACACTGTGACGTTGTCCTTTGTATTTAAACTTTGCTTCAATACTAGCGCCATCATCACCTACTTCTTGTAGCCATTTTACTGAACGATTTATATTGAAAGTTGCTATGAAATCTTTTGCTTTTTGCGGTACAAGCTCGGGTTTAATTCGGTATTCTCTTTCCGTTTTTACGGCATCTTGTGCTTGTGCACGACTCACTGATGTCAGTAGCAAGACACAGATACACATTGAGAAAAAAGAATACTTAGTCCACCCGGTCTTCCTTTTTTGAGTTAAATAGCCATCCCAAGGGTAACCAAATCACAAAGAACAGAAACTTCCCAGTTACTAAACCTATAATGGTAATAATTGCAGCGATTACCGCAAGCGAAGTTTTCCAAGATTTACTCATCACCTACTGAGGTCTTTTCGGTTACTTTTTGAGTACTCGCTGGCATTAATGGTCTTAATAATGCAACTACGTCATTTACAGTTTTTGCATCGTCAGATTTTAAGAGAAGTCTAAGCCCTTTCGACAGTTTCTTTTCTTTGATGCTCACGCGGTATGCATTTTCTTGTACAAACTTAAGCACACGACCAAAGGTAGGACTCTGGTAAAAAGAGCTTTGCTGGTCTGCTATAAAGAAGCCTGTGAGTTTGCCGTTTTTCATTACTACCTTCTCTAGACCTATCTTAGTTGCTACCCACTTAATGCGCACAGAGTCTAGCAAGTCTTCGGCCTCATCTGGTAAGGGGCCAAAACGATCTACAAGTTTTGCCTCAAAGGCATCTAGCTGTTCTTCGGTTTTTACATTATTCAGGTCAGTGTATAGACTAAGGCGCTCTGTAATGCTATTTACATAATCATCTGGGAAGAGAAGACTAAAGTCGGTATCAAGTACGGTGTCTTTTACGTATTCTCTTTCTTCTTTCGCGAAAGCGGGATCATCTTTATAAAGCTCTGCAAACTCATCTTCTTTGAGTTCATCTATGGCCTCGTTAAGGATTTTTTGATAGGTGTCAAAACCTATTTCATTAATAAAGCCACTCTGTTCTCCTCCTAATAAATCTCCTGCCCCACGTATCTCAAGATCTTTCATCGCGATATTAAAACCGCTTCCTAGTACAGAAAACTGCTCTAGCGCCTGGATACGTTTTCTAGCATCCTCGGTCATTACAGAGTATGGCGGTGTGATAAAATAACAGAAGGCCTTTTTATTACTTCGTCCCACACGACCACGCATCTGGTGTAGGTCTGAGAGTCCAAAGTTATTTGCATTGTTTATAAAAATGGTATTTGCATTAGGTACATCAAGACCACTCTCAATTATAGTGGTTGAGACCAGTACATCAAACTCCCCATTCATAAACGAGAGCATTTTTGCCTCTAGGGCTTTACCTTCCATCTGGCCGTGACCTACGCCTACTTTTGCATCTGGCACAAGGCGCTGTATGAGGCCAGCGACTTCCTTTATATTCTCTATACGATTATGAATAAAAAATACCTGACCACCACGTTGTATCTCATACGAAACGGCATCTCGTATCACCTCTTCTGAGAAGCGCACAACATTACTTTCTATAGGGTAACGGTTAGGTGGTGGCGTGGTGATGGTACTAAGATCACGAGCCGCCATAAGTGAGAATTGTAAGGTACGAGGTATAGGTGTTGCTGTGAGTGTGAGCGTGTCTACCGTTTCTGAGATAGTCTTGAGTTTATCTTTTACGGCTACACCAAACTTCTGCTCTTCGTCAATTACTAGGAGACCTAGGTCTTTAAAAATGACATTTTTACTTGTGAGCTGGTGCGTACCTATCACAATATCTACCGCACCACTCTCGAGGCCAGCGAGCACTTCTCTTTTTTCTTTGGCTGTACGGAAACGGTTGAGATACTCTACGGTCACTGGGAAACCTTTAAGGCGTTCTTTAAACGTACGCGCGTGTTGGTAGGCAAGTATTGTGGTAGGAACTAGTATTGCTACCTGCTTACCGTTATCTACCGCCTTAAACGCGGCACGTATGGCAACCTCTGTTTTACCAAAACCTACATCACCACACACGAGTCTATCCATAGGGCGATCACTCTCCATATCGCGTTTTACATCTTCTGTAACGCTGCTTTGATCTGGAGTGTCTTCATATATAAAACTCGCTTCTAGCTCGTGCTGCATATGGGTGTCTGGCCCAAAGGCATATCCCTTTTGCAAGCGGCGTTTTGCATAGAGTTTTATAAGGTTAAAGGCTATGTGTTTTACCTTAGATTTTGTTTTTGCTTTAAGCTTTTTCCAGGCTTGGCTTCCTAGTTTATATACTTGTGGCGGCTTACCATCCTTACCGTTGTACTTGGTGATTTTATGTAATGAGTGTATACTCAGGTATAAGATGTCACGCTCACCATAAATGAGCTTGATGGCTTCTTGCATTTTACCCTCAACGTCTATCTTTTTGAGTCCGCCAAATTTTCCTATACCGTGATCTATGTGCGTGACATAATCACCCACACTTAGGTTAGTAAGCTCCTTGAGCGTGATGGCTTGCTTTTTTGCATAGCCATTTTTGATATTAAACTTATGGTAGCGTTCAAAGATCTGGTGATCTGTATACACCACCATTTTTGTGTCATTATCTACAAAACCTTGATAAAGTGATAGCACAATGGTCTCATAGGACGATACAATAGCATCTGCATCATCAAAAATGTCTTGAAAACGCTTTGCTTGTTGCTCACTACTACAGGTGATTATATTCTTATAACCACGAGCGTGGTTATCATTTAAGTTTTCTATAAGAAGGTTAAACTGCTTATTAAAAGATGGCTGTGGCGCCACATCAAAGGTGATGCTATGTTCTATCTCACCTACCTCTGCACTACTGCCTAAATCTATAGTGATAAATGAATCTAGTTGCTCTTTTAGATTTTTACCGTGACAAAAAAGCTCTTCTGGCGAGTTGCGTTTTACCTCTTGTGAGAGGTTTTCAAAAGCTTCTTCGGCTTTAGAAAAGTTCTGATCTGTACGATCATATAGTAAGGACCTGTTTTTAATAAAAACAACTGTCTTTGCAGAGATATATTTTAAGAAACTAGCTCTTGTTTCTTCTAATGCCTTGTTCTCCACATTAGGCATTATTGATATTTTCTTTACTTGGTCTAAAGACAGCTGACTCTCAACATCAAAGGTTCTAATACTATCTACCTCATCGCCAAAAAATTCTATACGGTACGGCCTGTCGTGCGAAAATGAAAATACATCTACAATACCTCCACGCACCGAAAATTCACCCGGCTCTGTTACAAAATCTACTCTTTTAAAACGATACTCAAAGAGCATCTCATTTATAAAATCTAGCGATAACTTATCATTTACAGTCACCTTGAGCGTTTGTCTATCTAGCTCCTTACGTGTCACTACTTTTTCAAATAACGCATCTGGATACGTCACGATAAGAGCTGGCTTTTTACGTGAGTTTACACGATTAAGCACCTCTGCACGCAACAAGATATTTGCATTATCTGTCTCCTCAATTTGGTAAGGACGCCTATAACTGCCAGGGTAAAACAGTACGTTTTCTTCCTTGCGCAAGGCTTCAAGATCATTGAGATAGTAAGCCGCTTCTTCCTTATCATTAAGGATTAATAATACGGGGCGCTCTTGGCCTTCAAAAAGCTGACTTACAGCAAAAGATAAGGACGATCCCGTGAGACCTTTTGCTTGTATACGTTGAGAATGGGCAATAGCTTCCCCTAGTTTCTGCAGTGGCAGAGACTGTGCAAAGTGCTGTGAGAGTTCTGATTTACTCAAGAAATAAGATTTTTTACAAAGATAGTCTTGAGTACGCTTTCGCGAAAGCGCTATTTACTTTTTACCATTTTCATAACATTACACCTCTTTTCTATTTTCTACTTTTAAAGTATGAAACATTGGACAGATCATCAGCTAGCATTTATAATTGCACGTATTACCATAGGTATCAACTTCTTATTGCACGGGGTAGTGCGACTTCCTAAAATGGAAGGCTTTGCTAGCGGACTATCAAAAGGTTTTGAGGGAACAATGTTACCACCCGCTCTGGTAGAGCCTATCGCTTTTGGACTACCTATTGTTGAGCTTGTACTTGGCATCTTATTAATTATAGGATTTAAAACACGTCTTGCCGCAGCATTAAGTTTTGTATTAATCACATTATTAATGGCGGGAACTTCTTTTAAGGAAGACTGGGATCTGGTAGGTTCGCAAATGATTTATGTGATTTTCTTCTTCATTTTTATTAAAAATTTACGTCACAATACGTTTGCCATAGACGGCACTTCTAAAACGGTAGTAGACGGGTTTTCAAACCAGCAGTAATATTATTTTTTACAGATTTTATAAGAGTTGTGAGTACGCTTTCGCGAAAGCGTGATTAAGATTTTACAATTTTCATAACACCCAAATGCAGATTACCGTACTACCTTTATAAAAAAAAGAAGGTATGGGATTTGAACATTATGATGTTTTTGTAATAGGATCGGGCAGCGCAGGTAGACAGGTGGCAACACGTTGTGCCAAAGAAGGAATGAAAGTAGCCATTGCAGATAATCGTGAGTATGGTGGCACCTGCGCAAATAGAGGTTGTGACCCAAAAAAAGTACTCCTTAACGCCAGTGAAATCATTGCTAGAACGAGCGATATGGCAGCGGTAGGCGTGACCGAAATTCCAAAAATAAACTGGCAAGCGCTTCAAAAATTTAAAGAAAAGTTTGTCTCTGCAATGCCCATAAAAACGGAAGAATCACTAGATAAACTAGGGATTACAATGTACCACCAGTCGCCTCAATTTATAGAGGAAGGTCTTCTAAGCGTGGAGGGTAAAAAAGTAACGGTAGACAAGGTGGTTATTGCCTCTGGTCTTATCCCTAGACCGCTACACTTTGAAGGTGCTGAGTTGTTTAAAACCTCAGACGATTTTCTTGAATTACCAGCCCTGCCAGAGAGCATTATCTTTGTAGGTGGAGGTTATATCGCTATGGAATTTGCTCATATCGCGGCACGCTGCGGTGTAGATGTAACAATTATAGAACGTGGGGAGCGTGTTTTAAAAATGTTTGATGCTAGTATCACGGGGCTCTTAGAAGAAGAGTCAAAAAAAATAGGAATCAACTTTATTTTTAATGCAGATGTTATCCGCGCCGAAATGCTTCAAAAAAATACACGCGTTTTTTACACACGTGATGGCAAAGAGCAGAGCGTAAAAGCCGAAATGGTTTTTAACACCTCTGGACGTGTGCCCTCTGTAGATATGCTTGCGCTTGATAAAGGAAATGTAGCAACTACACCTAGAGGCATTAAGGTAAATGAGTATTTACAAAGCACTACTAACTCTAATGTATATGCCTGTGGCGATGTAGCAGACTCTGGTTCTCTGCCACTCACACCACTGTCTAGTAAGGAAGGTAGACACGTAGGTGTACAACTGGCTACTGGAACACATACCAAATATGATTTTCCGGCAATACCTACAGCAGTCTATACCACACCACAGCTAGCAATGGTAGGCCTCACAGAAGACGAAGCAAAAGAGCAAGGCATTTCTTATAAAGTACTAAGTGAGCACGTGCCAGACTGGTTTAGTGTAAAGAGATTAAACTCAAAGAACTATTGCTACAAAACGCTTAAAGGTGAAAATGATGAGATACTTGGCGCTGAGATTCTTGCGCCAGAGGCTAGTGAGATGATTAACTTATTTGCAATGGCAATACAGCAGAAGTTAACCTGTACACAGTTTAGAGAAACGATTTTTGCATATCCTACATTTGCAAGTGATATGCAGAGTATGGTTTAATTATCAAGAAACCGTTCCTTGAATTTTAAATGAGGAGCGGTTTCCTTATTCTTAAAAGCGTGTAGCATTGTAATTATTACTAATATTACTGCTCCTAGTAAAGCGTAGTAAGCGATGCTCTCATATTGATCTTTATGTCTTATAAATATTGCAACAAGTGCCCACACAGCAACCAGCGCAAATTCTCGCATATTACGCATCCACACCATAAGTACATTTATAAGTACGACCACAGTAATCATTACCATAGTCCACACAATCTCGTTAAGCTCTGTACCCTTTAGATCTATACTAGAAAAGAAGGCAGAGAAGTTTGCAATAGTAGCAACGGCTATCCACCCAGCGTAAATACAAATAGGCCACCAAACAAAGGCAATCACCTCAATAGGAGCATCCCAACGTTCCATATTAGTACGCCAGATTACGAGTAATAAGCTCGACAAAATTCCTAGCATAATGAGAACGGATAATCCTATGTAGTCATACGTAAATGCTACTACCCAAGCTGCGTTAAGCACATTTGCAATGGCAAACCACCAGCCGGTCTGTGTAATAAACGATGATTCTTTCTTGCTAAAAAAGGCACGACGTATTTGAAAAAGCGAATATCCAATGAGCATTAGGAAAATCACACCCCAGATAGAAAATGCATATCCTGCTGGAGTAAACAAATTCTCATACTTATCTGAAGCTTCACCTATAGTCGTATCGTTCCAGCGCTGGGCTTGTGAGAGTCCGTTTACTGCGAGTACAAGCAATACAGATAGTGTATTTACAATTGCGTATATTTTCTTCATAGCCATTATTTTAAGTAAAGTTACAGCCGTGCAAAGACTTGCTGTATTAACATAATCACAAATCTACTCCACAAGGATTACCTCTTCTGGAGTTACAACAAACACCTCATCACCAGCTTCTGGCTCAAGTATGTAGTTACCTGTAAACTCTCCAAAGGCAGGTAAAATAAGTTGGTTCTCCTTTTTAAAGAAACAAGGCAACTTCATTACTTGCCTTCCTAAACCCTTAAGTCTAACCCCAGGGTGTATGTGGCCACAAAAATTAAAATAGCCATCACGCTCCTCAGGGATGTGCGTGAGCAAAAATGTATCTATCACTCGCTCATCAAACATTTTTATACCTAATTGCTCAAAGCGCTCAGGATTTATGATGTCGTGATTACCGGTAACGAGTGTAATCTGAGCTGCTTGAGCATTGACCCATTTTTCAAAATAAAGCCATTCTATATTTAATGCAGAATGAAAAAGATCTCCCAAAAAACAAACCTCCTTAGGGTCACAACAAGAAATAGCCTCGTCTAGTAATTCAAAATTCTTGAGTATTGCCTCTTGTGGTACCGCGCTACCGTGTTTTCTAAAATGAGCCACCTTGCCTAAGTGTACATCTGCAATAAAAAGAATCTCTCGCTCCTCCCAGAACATTGTGCCCGTAGGTAAGAGTGTAAATGTGTTGTTATGAATGCTCGTTTTTGTCACCTTACAAAGATACAGCACTCCATCTTTTACACGTATCTTTATCACGTGCAAACTCACTACGATTATATCATTCTGGGCGCTGGTCTTTCTGGACTTACTACTGCCTTGCGTATGGCAAGAGATCCCTTTTTTGCAAAAAAAAGTATTGCCATCATAGACCAAGACCTTAATAAAAGCAATGACCGCACTTGGTGCTTCTGGGAGATAAAACCTTCTATGTATGAAGCGATTGTTTCATATACCTGGCCTTCAGTTTTAATAAAAGGTGAGGGAGTGCATAGTCATATCGACATTGCGCCTTACACGTATAAAAAGATAGAAAGTGCTGGTTTGTACGCTTTCGCGAAAGCGGAATTATCGCAACATAGCAATATCACGTTTATAGAAGCATCTGTTAGCACTACAACCACACTAGATGGGAAAGCAACAGTAACTACGGACATAGGTATATTTGAGAGTCCTGCGGTACTTAATAGCATTTATAAACCCAGCCTGCTCAAGGAGCAAACGCAAGCTGTTGTGCTACAACAACATTTTATAGGATGGTTTGTGAAGGCCGAAAAACCTGTTTTTGACCCAAAACAGGCTACATATATGGATTTTAGCATTCCGCAGAAGGGAAATTGTAGGTTTATGTACGTCTTACCTACATCTAACACAGAGGCGCTTTTAGAGTACACCCTGTTTTCTGAAAAACTCCTCTCTAAAGCCGAATATGAATATGCTATCAAAACATATCTCAAAAATCTAGGTGTAGACAACTATGAGATTATAGATCGTGAGCAAGGAAGCATCCCTATGACTACCTATGATTTTACACAGTACAACACACCACACGTACTACATATAGGAACTGCAGGAGGCTGGACTAAAGCAAGTACTGGTTATACATTTACGCATACACTTAAGAAGTCTAAAGATCTCATCGATTTTTTAAAATCTGACACTCCATTTACATCCTACAATATTAAAAACAGGTGGACTTTTTATGATGCGGTATTACTAGAGGTGCTTACAAAGCATAACGAGCAAGGCGCCTCAATTTTTACCAGAATGTTTAAAAAGGGAAAAGCTTCTCATATTTTTAGATTTCTGGATGAAGAGTCGTCCCTCGCAGATGAATTAAAAGTGGTGTTAAGCGCACCAAAAATTCCCTTTCTCAAAGCCGCCTTGAAAGTTATTTTTAAATAGCGAGTTACTTGAGTACACTTGCTAGTTGGCTCAAATCATCTACCACATAATCTGCCTCTGGCACAAGTGGGTATTGCTGCTTACCAGGTCTATTAATAAAAGCTGTTTGCATACCTACGCTTTGCGCTCCGGCAATATCCCATCCGTGTGCAGCAATCATCATTGCATTTTCGGGTAGTACACCCATAGTAGTCATTGCCCAATTATATACTTCTGGGGCCGGTTTGAATTTTTGAACAGGCTCACAACTAAGCAAGGTGTCAAAACAATCTGCAATACCCGCAAATTCTAGTTTTTCTTCAAGGCCTTTTTGTGAAGAGTTAGTGAGCGCTACAAGTCTAAAACCTTGTTCTCTTAATGCTAGCAGCGATGTTCTTACCTCGCTATAAGGCTTTAGGGTTTTAAAGGGTTTTATTACAGCAGCTTCTGCTTGCTGTTTTGTGAGTGTGATATCATTACCTGCAGCTACCATCTGTAGTGCAGCTACGCCTATCTCGCCAAAATCTTTATAAGCCTCAATCGTATTTGCCACGAGTGAGTAATGCAATAAGGTGCTAAACCATAGCGAGACGAGCTCTCCTCTATCATCTAGTGCAGTGGTGATTTTTTCTTTTAAGAAACTAAGATCAAGAAGCGTCTCATTTACATCAAAAAATAGGGTAGATGGCTTTTTCATTATGTCTTTTTAAACAAAGTTAAGCAGCCACAACGCAAAGAACTCTTAAAGAAATAGTAAGATTACATACCGCGTTCCTTCTGGATTTGCTCGTAAGCCTCTTGTACATTACGGAATTTCTCTTCGGCGCCGGCTCTGTAGGCTTCGTCCATATCCATAAGTTTATCTGGATGGTACTTTTTAACCATTGTTCTAAAGGCTTTCTTTACCTCATCATTACTAGCAGATTTATCTATCTCTAAGATTTTATAGGCACTGTCTGCTTTCTTAACAAACATATTTTTTATACTCTCAAAATCTTGATGATTTATTCTAAAATATCCTGCTATAGTACCTAGCACATTTACCTCTGGCTGGCTCACTTGACCATCTGCCTGTGCAATGCCAAATAAAAAGTGTAAAATTTGTAATCGCACCTCATAACGAGTACGACTATTGAGGTAGGTACATATACGTGTGGCAGAAATCTCTCTATCTTTAATTACAGTATTAAAGGTTCTAAAAGTCGCATTTGCACGCTCTTTACCATAAGCTCTCACAAAATACTGTCTGGCATAGTCTAGCTCGTTCTGACTTACCTTCCCATCTGCCTTAATGACTATAGAAGCAAGTGATAGCAAGTTGAGCTCAAAATCTCCTGGAGAAACACTTTGCTGTGTAGCTTGTTCAAAAACGGTTTTAAAACGCTGGCCTGTACTACCGCCTTGACCCGTTTTTTTACCCTGGTCCATAAACATATCTACAGCACTACCTAGAAAGTATCCTATTACAGCTCCAAAAAATCCACGTCCCAAAAAGTAACCTACTACAGCACCTATATATTTAATCATACTTACATTCTATTCTTATCCCGCAAATTTACGGGTTCTAACCATTAGACGTGAGGACTTTTTAATTGTTACGCCATCCCGCCATACTTACCGCCTCCCTCATAGAAATACGATTTGTTTGTATAATAATCTGCCATTTTTTCCGTCTTAGTATCAAGGTATGCTTTTTGTATATTTGTACTCAAAATAAATTGATTATGTATCCACCAGATTTAGTAAAACCAATGCGTGAAGACCTTACCAGAAATGGCTTCACAGAATTACATACAAAAGAAGACGTAGAAGCTGCAATGAAAAAAGAAGGTACAACCCTTATGGTTGTAAACTCTGTTTGTGGTTGTGCTGCTCGTAACGCGCGTCCAGCTGCTGTACACGCAGTTGTTAACGGTAAGAAGCCAGATAACATCTATACTGTATTTGCAGGAGTAGATGGAGAGGCTACAGATCTTGCTCGTTCTTATATGGTACCATTTCCTCCATCTAGCCCATCTATGGCACTTTTTAAAGACGGAGAGCTAGTACATATGATAGAGCGTCACCACATTGAAGGAAGACCTGCAGAGATGATTGCAGAAAACCTTATGGATGCTTTTAAAGAGCACGCAAGCTAGGACAACACTTCTTGTAACAATATGAAGACCGCTTTTATAGAGCGGTCTTTTTTATACACGCTTTCGCGAAAGCGTACTTGTTACTCTCCATAAATCTCACGAACTTTAATCCATCTTTATAGCATTATTAAATTATAGTATGAGCCAACAGCAAACTCTTATAGAAAACACCATCATCTTTGTAAAAGCAACCCTAGCAAATGCCGAAGGTGGTCACGACTGGTTTCATATAGAACGTGTTTATAACAATGCAATGCACATTGCAAAAGGTGAGCCGGTAGATGAGCTCGTAGTTGCATTAGGAGCCTTGCTACACGATATTGCAGATTCAAAATTTTTTAACGGAGATGAAACCGTTGCGCCAAAAATGGCAACCGAGTTTCTCATAAGTCAAAACTGTGACAGCGCCGTTATAGAGCACGTGGTACAGATTATAAAAAATATTTCTTTTAAGGGCGGTAATAAGGCCCAAGAGTTTACCTCGCCAGAGCTAGATGTTGTACAAGATGCAGACAGGCTAGACGCTATAGGTGCCATAGGCATTGCTCGTACGTTTAACTATGGCGGTTTTAAAAACCGCAAACTGTATGACCCAGAGGTCAAACCACAGTTAGATATGACTGTGGATGAGTATAAAAAGAGTACCGCTCCTACTATCAATCATTTTTATGAGAAACTACTCTTACTTAAAGACCGTATGAACACAAAGACCGGAAAAAAAATTGCCGAAAAACGTCACACTTATATGGAAGGTTTTCTGGAGCAATTCTACCGTGAGTGGGAAGGCTCAAAATAAACCTAGCAATCATTTAATAAAAAAGCCCTAAGCATTATAAGTGCTTAGGGCTTTTTAACTCTTACTAAAATATTTATTTAAGATGCGTTGCAAAGAAGCCCATCATCGCTTTATACAGCTCTAGGGTATTTTCTTCTTTACCAAAGCCGTGGCCTTCATCATACTTTACCATATACGGCACCTCAACCCCTCGTGCTCGTAGCTGTGCTACTATTTGATCTGCCTCATCTATATTAACCCTAGGGTCATTTGCTCCCTGTACCACAAAAAGAGGTTTTACAATTTTATCTACGTGTAGTGCAGGAGATACCTCATCCATTATTTTTTTCTCTTCTGGCTTGTTGGGGTTATACCAGATGGTATGTAGCATATCACGATACTTCTCCCAGTAAGCCGGTATCGTACCCATAAAGGTGTGCAAATTACTCACCCCTACATAGTCTACACCGCAGGCATATTTTTCGGGTGTTTTTGTCATACCACGCAGCACGGCATAGCCACCGTGACTTGCGCCATAAATGGCTACTTTATCTTTATCTATTGCTCCTAGGCTTACCACATAATCTACACCATCTTCTACATCATCCATCGCTTTGCGGCCTATCTGGCCAAAACCAGAGGTATAAAACTCCTTACCATATCCTCCAGAAATTCTAAAGTTTACGTGCAACGTCGCATAGCCACGACTAGCAAAAAGTTGTGCCTCTGCATTAAAACCCCAACTATCACGTATACCCTGAGGCCCACCGTGGGGATTTACGATCATAGGCACTTTTTCTCCCTTTGCGATATCATTTGGCAAGGTGAGATACCCGTGTAAGGTCACACCATCTCTACTGGTAAAAGTGATAGGCTCCATAGCAGCCATATCTTCCTCCTCCAGTTGTGGGAGTATTTTATAAAGCAAGGTAACTGTATCCTTTTCTACATCATATAAATGGTACTCACCTATAATGCGGTCACTAGTTACTACGACCATCATTTTATGCTCATCGTCTGTTCTTCCTACTACATAAAAATCTTTGTCGCCAAAATCTTTTTGTAACCGTGCCTGCACTTTTTTATAAGTTTCACTTACGGGTACAATGACTGCCTTCTCACCGTTATGCGAGTAGTAATCAATCTCGTAATTGCGCTTTCGCGAAAGCGTAATCCCGCTCACATCATACGTATCATCTCTATATATTGTCTCGAGCACCTTATTTGCCTTTAAGTCGTAACGTTGTATTTCTATCTTATCTGTCTCGAGATTTGAGATTACATATGCCGCATCTGGATTATCTGAAGCATAATCAAACCGAATAATACCAAAGGACTCTCCAAAGGGAACTTCCATTATTTTTTTGAACTCGCCATCTACATTATAGAAGAGCTCCATATCGACACCGTTTATGATTTTTGAGATAGCTCTTAGGTTTCCGTCTTTGTCAAAATCGTATCCAGCCACAGGGTTGTCTCCTTCCTTTACGGTATACAGCTTCTCTATAGCGCCCGTTTTAATGTTGAGTTTATAAGGCTCTTCTTGCGCAGGGTTGTCCTTATTCATTTGTACGATTACGTGGTTTTCGTCTTCTTTGAGCGTGGCAAGTACACCTACGCGCACATTATCAAAAGGCGTGAGCTCCTCATTACCACTACCATCTAAGTTTACGCCAAAGAGGTGGTAATTTTCATCACCGCCCTTATCTTGGGAGTAGACTATTCTATCTGGGCTCGCCCAGAAGTAGCTACGTATTAGATCTTTTTGCTGCTCTACAAGCAATAGCTCCTCTTGAGTGGTTGTATTTTTTAAAAACAAATCACGTTTACCGCCCTCACGACGCTTCATATACGAGAGAAAATTTCCGTCTGGAGAGAGTTTAAAAGCGTACGCCTCTGGTGTCTGAAAGTAATCTTCTACTTTGTATTTAAAATCACCATCTTCCTGAGCGATAAGTTTTGCAAGATTTGCTGCGGTAGATGGGAGTGCTGTATTACCTGGTAGTGTTTTTTCTGTCTTCATTAAATCTGTTTGGTACAAGGTGTCAAGATATGTAGACACCTAAGATTTGTTCTTCTTTAAGAACAACAAGATACTAGATTTTAAAATGCTTAGCTGTTATAGAAATCTTATTTTCTAGAATTGAAAGGTGTGCTGTTATAAGCACACAAAAAGCCCTCAAAAGAGGGCTTTACAATATAAAATTATGACTTAGAGTCTACATCGTCACTTTACCAAGTGTTACTTTATCCACCTGCTTAAATAGTTTTATAACACGTACCTCCTTTGTTTCTTTTGGAGTCCCATAATTGCGGTATACGGTGTATTTTAAAAATGGAGGCAATACATAATCACCCTCATTGCCTAGATACTGTACATTAATTAACCACTCTCCAGCAGGAGCATCATCTATAATAAACTCCTCGGTCTGAAAACCTTCCTTTTGTTCGGCTTTAAGGCGGTCTCTGGTTTCTTCTAGCGTGTGTGTCCACTTAAAGAACTTCTTTTGTGGGTTTACAAACTGAAATTCAAAAGGAACCGACTTATCAGACCAATCTATGGTCATACGCATATCTACCTTAAAGTCTGTGCGTAGCCACTCATTAGGCAATCTACTATAGTCTATTTTATCTTTATATAATGCAACTAGACGGCTCAACTCACTGCGCAGTGGCTTCTCTAAGCCATTAAAGTTTACACCCATTATTTGCTCTCCCAGCATATTTATGTACAACTCAAGTGCCTTATCATACTGCGCATCATTTTGATAAGCCAGTGCTAGATCTCGGTATGACTGTGACTCACTAGGAGCAATTTTTGCAATGCGCTCGTTTACAAGCACGATATTTCCCGTATCATTTACTAGTTCATATAGATATGACAGTGTGCGTAGTGCCTTTGTATTATTACGAGCGATGTAGGCTAGGTCTGAGCGCACCTCATCTGCAAGTTTTGGTTCTATGGTTTGAAAATACTGTGCGGCATCTACATAATACTCCAGTGGTGACTCTTGGGTACGAGACAACTTCTTGTAAAGTGCAAATTGCTGTTGCGGGGTTCCGCTTTCGCGAAAGCGTAAAATATACGAAGGCAATGCGGTGTCTATACTACCAGTAACATCACCCGTATACTCGTTACCAGAAACTAGAGCGCTCTGTTTATTTTGGGCAGCCTTTGCTTCAAAATTTGCTTCTTTAGTTTTTATAAGAAAAGCCCCTCCTGCTGCAAGCGACCCATAACGAGAGGTTGCGACCACAGATTTAAGTACCGAGATATTGTCTATCTGGTTTACATCCAAAAATGATGGAGGATCTTGATATGGAGTTCCATTTACAATCCATATAGGAGGTACATCGTTTGCAATAGATTGTGAGCCGCCACGTATTTTATAAGTAGTTGCTTGACCTGTGAGTAAACCACTGTTTACCGTCACACCACTTACCTTACCCTTTATGAGCTGGTCTAGACTGGTGTACCCAGCACTATAATCTCTTGTACTAATCTCTCCCGTGGCATAACCTATTTTATCACCACTGGTTTTACCATAAGCTGTCTCTACCGTGTTATCTACACGCTCACGCCCTTCAAGCACGACCTCATCTAGATCATTGCTTTTTGAAGTTAAGGTAATAGCACCCATATCTTGAGTTTCTATCAACACCTCTTTTGTAAACATAGTCGGTGCACTCACTACAAGGACATCATCTATAGCTGCGGTGATGGTAAAACGGCCATTTACATCTGTATATACCTCGTTAAAGGTGCCTTTTTTTGTGATTGCAGCTCCCTTTAAAGGTTTTGCTCCTGAGGTTATTACTCCCGTCACTTGTGCCGTAGTAACAGAGCGGTCCTCTACCTCTTCTGTATAATCGTTACCGGTTATAAGGGCAGATTTAGGTTTTTTATCTCTATTCTTAAAATCTGCTAAGCTCTGAGTTGTAACATCTATTAATCCGTTAGGAGTTGTTATGCCATACTTTGTTCCAGCGGCTACTGATTTTGTTATCTGTATCATTGCTATACTAGAGGGAGGTATCTCTTCTAAAATAGTAGGCTCCCGTTGAACACCATCAATGATAACAGCGTATGCTCGTCCACCTCGTGTATTATCAAAATATCGCCCAGGATATCTCCCTCTCAATACCATTCCAGCAAACTTTCCATTCATCACATCTATAAGATTTGAATACCCTTTATTTTCAAACTCCTCTTTAAATAATACATTAGACGCAAAACTACTATTGTTCCTTATCGCATCCTTTTTCTTGAAGAGTTTCTCCCTTGCGGTTTTAGCTCCATTTAAGACTACCTCGTCTAGTAAATCACTATTAGGTAACAACGCTACAGCATACTCCTTCTCATCTGTAACCGCAATCTCCTTTGTAAACATCCCTAGGCTTGAGATAATGAGGTCATCTCCTTTTTTTGCTGCGAGATTAAAGGTTCCATCTGCCTTGGTGTAAGCAATTTCTAGTGAACCCTTACGTACAACCTCTGCTCCCTGTAATGGCCCTTTGGGACTTGTAACCACTCCCGTCACTTGTGCTGCAGTAGTAGAGCGGTCTTCTACCTCTTCTGTATAATCATTACCGGTTACAAGGGCTGTGTTTTTAATGGCATCTTTTCTATAACTCTTTGTAGTTACCAGTACTTGTAAGCCTCGGTCTCCTTCTCCACCATATTTAATATTTGTAGAAAGTGGGTTGTCTTTTATAATTACAGAGAGAATCTCATTATCTGGAATATATAATGGTATAGGTTGTCCTTGTCTCACCATTACCCCATTTACAATCCAATTAGGTCTCTTACCAAAAATGGTGACTACCTCACCCTTTTCTGTATAACTAACCTGTACACCTTTAAAATTCTTTCTTAATACACGTTCTAAACTTTGTCCATCTGGTGTGATGTCTTTATCTGTAATATAAAAATCCCCTAAGCTCGTTATGCCTCCTGGCATATTAGGCTCATTTGTACCTTCTATAATTTTATCACCTGCAAAAATTTTCTCACGCCTTGCAGTAAGCACCACCTCCTCTAGTTGATCACTACTAGGTAGCATTTTTATATCATAATTATTTTGCTCTTGTACCGCTACTGCCTTAGGAAACATCCCTAGCGCTTGTACAAGTAGTATATCTCCAGCTGCTGCTTCTACTTGAAAAGCACCATTTGCATCTGTAGTATATTCTTTTAAATCTCCTTTTACAACAATGGTTGCTCCTTGTAATGGTTTCCCCAGGCTTTTTACGGTTCCAGATATTTTTTGAGTAAGTGACGTTATCTCACCAGAGTATATGCGTTTTTTGCGATTCACAGTTGGGGTTACATTCTCAACAACTGGTGCCTGAGCAACTGTATATTTTACAGTGCCAGAAGTATACCTAGCCAAGGCATCGAGGTATTGCTGGCCTTCGGTAGTTTGTACTGTGGTAAATGGTACAACTGGAATATCTTGATCTGCATTAAGTTTACCATAGTTAGGCACTCCATTTGAGAGTAATAAAACGGCATCTGCACCTCCTAGACTGAGTACACTATAATTAGACGGGGCATTATAGGTTTGCTGGGTTACGCTTTCGCGAAAGCGGTCCATATCTCCATCCCACTTTTTCCAAACCTCCGTTCTTATGATATCCTTATTAAACACCTCAAGGGTAACCTTAGGCTCATTAAGAGCTGCCAAATATTGTTTTACAAAGGCAAGTTCTTTATTGAGGTTGCGATCTTGCATACCCTCAGAGATATCCCAAAATATCTTGAGATGTGTGATTGCTGGGGTTTCTTGTGGTGAACCCTTTTCTAGAACAATAGCGCTAGATCTATTGAGCAAGGCTCTCACATCTGTCGCGTTTAATTGTATGGTTTCAAAACCTGGTGCAGATACGATGAGCTGGTCTGTGTCTGACAAGGTCTCGTGGTATTTCTTATAAGAAAATGCTCCTTGAGCATTGCTCGTGACCCCCACGCCTTGATTTGTGACACCTATTTTTGCATTTGCAATAGGCGTTTTTGACCCCGCGGCGACCACGGTTCCTCTAAAAATGGTTTGTGCATTGAGCGATAAGCTTGCCAGCAATAGGCAGACAATGATGTATACATTAGTTCTCATAGTTTGATGAATTGATGATGAAATTATCTATAGTTACTTTGCTAGTGATTTGTGCTAGCGGGATGATTTTTACTTTTTTCTTTTCTGTGTCTGTCGCATAGTCCTCATAGCTGGTGTAGGTAAGGAAAGGTGTGGTCTTAGTAATCGCTGAGTCTGCCACGTAATTAAGGTTAATTATCCAATTGCCTTGTGATAGATCATCTAGCTCAAACTCTTTTACAAGAGTTCCCGTCTTGAGTTGTGAAGCCATTACTTCTTGATTTTTATACATTGTATGATCCCAAGTAAAAAATTTACCTTCTGGATTTACAAATTGTATTTCAAACTGAGCAGATGGATCTGACCACTCAAACACGAGACGTCTCTTTTTTGTAAAAGACACATCAAGAAGTGACTGTGGCAAATCTGTAAATGACACCTTAGACTTATGCATTTTTACAAGTCTTCTTAGTTCATTTTCGGCAGTTTCTTGAATGCTTTCAAAGTTGACTCCATCAAGTTGATTTGCTAGAATAGTTTTATACTCTTCAAAAGCAGCTTGATAATCACCGTTACTATCATATGCTTGTGCAAGATCAAGATATGACTGCACATCACGAGGTGCTGTGCTTTTTATATGCTTTACTACAGACACTACTTTATCATCTAGTCCTAACTCTTGAAGTGCAAAAGTAGCCGTACGTAATGCTTGTTTATTTTCTGGTGCAACAGCGATAATACTGGTAACAATACGCTCTGCAAACTGTGCGTCTTGATCTTTAAAGTAATTATAAGCATCCATATAAAATGAGATGCCAGGGTTAGTACGTCTTTTAAGGAGATTAAAATATACTTCTTTACTACCCTCTAGACTTGACCCTTGCTGTAATGCTTTATAGGTATTAGAAACTGCACGAGCGTTTTCAAAAACTGGTACCTGCTCTGTATAGGTATTACCCGTTGCTAGTGCAGATGCCTTTTTCTTTGCAGCCTTTGTGGTTGTGTTACCTGTTTTTGTCTTAATCTCTATAACACCTCCAGCAGCGATACTACCATAAAGTGTTGTTGCAATAAGAGATGAATTTGTATTTATAGATTTTACATTTTGCATATCTAATTGTGGGAGCTCTGTAGCATCTGTTTGATTATAGATAACGCCATCTATAACTATAATAGGTGGTTGTGGTGTTTCAATGGAGTTATAAAATGTTCTCGGAAAGATGTAGACTTCCTTGCGGGTAAAAACATCTAGTCTTACCTCTACACCTGCCTCTCTTCGTAATACTTGTCCCAGTGTTGTATATTTTGCTGTGATTTCTTTCTCATCTATGAGGTTGTTTTTGTAGCCTACGGCATCTTCATTGCGTAAACCTTGCGTAGTTTGCACTAGCACCTCTTCTTGTTTCTTTGAAGTCAGAATCACCTCATCTAGCACATCATAGATGGCTGTCATTTTTACATTATTCCTGCCTCTTTCTCCTACTTTTATGGCCTGGTTTTCCATACCAGGGAATGAAATTTCTAATATATCTCCAGGATTTGCAGCTATGCGGTATGACCCATTTACGTCTGTCTCTGCGGTTCTAAAAGAGTTTTGCAATGTCACTTTTGCGCCTTGTAGTTTTATTTCTCCTTGTTTGCCTTGATAACTTACCCCACCCGAAGCAAAAGAAGTGGCTAACTCCTGAACAGGTCTGTCTTCTATAAAGTGCGTATACCTTTTTATTAGATCTTTCTTATCCTCTAGTGAGGCATCAAGAAAATCGCCATCTGTAAATAATGCAAGATCCTCAAGACTCTTTTTATTTGCATCATAGTTACTAGAAACAACAAATACAGGACAGGGAAAGCTAGGTGTTATTTTAGAAATAACTGTTTGCCCTTGAGTAACTAGAATGACAGCGGCATTTTCTTTTAACTCTGGCCTAGTGAGGTTTTCAAAGTTTGCAGATCCCACGTAGGTCGTGTTTTTAAGATATGATATTATAGGTGCAGCCTTCCCTTTATGCATATAAAAGGTTTTTGTCTCTTCATAACCTTGAGCAAATTTTACCACATCTACCTGAGCTTCTTTTGTCTTTTTAAGGAGATCACTCACTAATGCTATCTCACTTTCAAGGTTTCTATTTTTATGCACTGTAGATGCGTCCCAGTAGAGTGTAATCATACTTGGAATATCCCTTTTTTCTGGACCACTCCCTTTACGTGCTGGGTTTGAAACGTCAAGTCTAAACGCCATTGAGGTATTCTCTACCGGCTTAAAGTGATCTTGGCTTTTATAACGTATAAAAGAAGTACCCTTACTCATACTACCCGCTAGTGAGAAGCCTATCTGTCTTCCATATACCTTTAAGAGTTCTATACCCACAATGATATTACTGTGCACATAGATTCCATAATCTTCAAGAGGTATAGAGACTAGTCCTTGTTTTGTAGATATGGTATGTTTTATACTTTGCGATAAGAGATTTTGTCCCACAAGCCCGTAGTGATTTACGTCGTACACATTTACGCGCACAAGTAGACTATCTGCCCCATTTTCTAAAACCTTAAACTGGAGGTTGTGAAGTTTTGTGTTTTTACGGCGTATTTTAATTTTAGTAGTAATCTCTCCTCCTAGACCTTCTATATCTTTCCAGTAACCTATAATTCGGTCGTCATAATCTAGATCACCTACGGTACTTTTAGTTCGTTTTGTTTCTCCTACTATGACCTCATCTAGGCTATATGATTTCGCTTTAAGCGAAATAAAAAAATCTTTTCCTACCTGCTTAAGCACATCATTTTTTGAAAATATTTGTGGCTCATAACCTATTACAGACACCTGAAATTTATCTGTAGCCAAAAGTAAACCTGGAGCAAAGCTGAGGCTAAAATTACCATCAACATCAGATACAGTTCCTATAGCTGCACCCACAAAGCCTATGTTTGCAAACTCTACTGCTTTTTTGGTTTTATTATCTACAATTTTTCCCTTTACGGTAACGTGAGATCCATATTGCGCATAAGAAGTGCTTAAAAATGTAAGAACTAAGAAAATAAAGCAAATGTACTTTTTAATCATCTGTTTGGTTTTTAGATAATTAAAGATACTTAAATGTCGGCGTTATAGGGTATAACCGATAAAGGCTTACTTTTTTTAAAGCAAGCCTTTTTTGAAAGATATATCTTACAATTTTAAGATATCGGTATATGTGATATAACCTTATAAGTTTATTCTACCCAGAGACACCTTGTCTTTTTGCTCAAATAGCTTTACAACCTTTACTTCTTTAGTCTCTTTTGAAGTTCCGTAGTTTCTAAACACGGTGTACTTTAAGTAAGGAGGTATGGCAAAGGTTGCCTCTTCTCCTAGATACTGTACGTTTACAATCCACTCACCAGCTTTTGCGTCATCTATAACAAACTCCTCAAACTGGAATCCCATTTTACGCTCCTTAAGTAATCGCTCTTTATTATCAAATAAGGTGTGATCCCACGTGTAAAATTTCTTCTTTGGGTTTACAAACTGAAAAATAAATGGAGCATCTTGCTCAGACCAGTTTATGACTAACCTGATGTCCATTTCAAGATCATTAGTGAGCCACTCGTTAGGTAGCCTGTTAAATTCAATTTTATCTTTATGTAGTGCGACAAGGTGTCTCAACTCATTACCTAGAGGTCCTTCTATTTCAGAAAAATCTACCCCTAGTATGCGCTCTCCTAGCATATTAATATATAGCTCTAGCGCTTTATTATAATCACCGCTTAGGGTGTATGCTAGTGCCAGATCACGATATGATTGTGCCTCTCTAGGTGCTAGTGCTACGATGCGCTCACTTACTTGTGCATTACGTTTATAAGAGCCAGCGGCTTCATATAAGTAACTAAGTATGCGCAGTGCCTTTACGTTTTCTCCAGCCACCTCAGCAAGTTGTAGGCGTATAAGCTCTGCCTTTGCAGGTGCTATTTTTTGAAAATACTCTGCATTATCTGCATAAAAGGAAACCGAATTCTTAAAGTTTTTTGAAAGCGCTTGATACTTTTTATACTTTGCAGCTACAGTAGATTCTTTATCAAGTGCTGTAATATAAGGTGAAGTTTCTACCACCATATCTGCTAGTGTCTCACTGTAATCATTCCCTTTTATAAGAGCTTGATCTACATTACCCTTACCTTTTACTGCATCAGGATTTGCAGCTTTTGTTTTTACTAAAAAAGCACCTCCACTAGCAATTGTACCGTATCGTACTGTTGCAATTGCAGATTTTAAAATAGTAATACTTTTAATATTTTGAGGGTCGAGATAATACGGTACGCCAGAAAATGGTGCTCCGTCTATTACCCATAGAGGAGGTAGTTCATTATTAATAGACATATTACCACCACGTATTAAAAACTTCTCGCTTCCTGGAGGTCCAAGTACCTGTACCCCTGCAAAATTACCACGTATTGCATCACCCAGAAATGTTGCACTAGGTCTTATATTTTCTGCCGTAATTGTATTTACTGCATAACCTACAGATTCTTTTGTTTTTGCAACACCGTTTCCTGCATCTACTTTCTTTTCTTTAGACTTAGCATTACCAGTAAGTAACACCTCATCAAGCATATCTGCTTGTGGTATCATTTCTACCTGTATGACTGGATCTTTTGTGACCAAGACATCTTTAGGATACATTCCTAAATATCTTATTTGAAGTACATCACCCTCTACAGCAGGTATATTAAAAGTTCCATCTGCTTTAGTAAGATACTCGTTAAGCGTACCTCTTAAAGAAACTGCTGCGCCTTGTATAGGTCCATTTGTACTAGACACAATTCCTTTAACTGTTGCTTGTGCTTTACTAAAATCTGCCTTCTTAAAAACACCACCTGCATTTATACGTGCTATAGCCTTATCTGGATTTGTAGAAAAAAGAGGAATGTAAGACCCATTATAAAATGAGGCATCTGCCATCATATTCTCGTGATTTGCAGTGGCAACCGTATTTACGGTATATAAACGAGTAGTGCGCGGTAACTCAATGTTCCCAAAACTTTGCTCCCCATCAGACACTACAATAGCAACATCAGTATTACTTCCATCTATAAGCGAGTAATCTGTCGCTCCAGTGTAATTAGTACTTTTTATTATTTCGCTTAAAGCGAAAGTACCATCTGCCGCGGCTGTGATTTTTTTATCTAAAACAACCTTATCATTAAAAGCTACAAAACGAACCGCTGGCGACGAAAGTGTTGCTAGGTAAGAATTAACAAAATCTATAGCCTTATTACTATTTTGGCTCTTTGCCGAAGCAGAAATGTCCCAAAAAACGACTACATCCTTTGCTTCGTTAAGCGGTTTTACATCTTTAGAGACACCAGGCTTTAAATAAATGGTACTTGTGATATTATATAAATTACGAAGATCATCACCAGAAATACTTACGGACTCATACCCTTTTGCAGAGATAACAAGTTCACTTTCTGGAGAAACGACTTGGTCATATTTTCTGTATAGAAATCTACCATTTGTACCTGAGGTGACACCAGCACCTTGACCAGATACACCCACCTTTGCCACAATAGGTTTTTTTGATCCTTCTTCAAGAACCACCCCTCTAAAAACTGTTTGAGAATAAGAATAAAAACTTAGTAGTGATACTAAAAGCGTAAAAATTAAGCGAAAATGATTCATTTTATTGATTAATTGATGAAGTGCAAATATGACTGTTAATAGTCTTTTATGTAACAATCACGTGCGTTAAAAAATAGTTAACAATTAATTCAAAAACACTATTAATCAATGTCATATGCTAATACATCATTTATAAATGAATCAATCAAGTGATTTTCACCTATTAAAATGATTTTAATATCTTTAGTGAGCTTATAAAACATAAACCCTATGAAACGTCGTTCTTTTCTTCAAAAATCTGCTGCAGCAAGTGCGGCTTTTACAATTGTCCCGAGCTTTGTCTTGGGTGGTAATAATCACGTTGCTCCATCAGACACGTTATACATAGGCGCCATAGGTGTAGGCGGTCGTGGTGGCGGTGTTGTAAACGAGCTTACCCAGTATGGTAAGGTAAAATTTGTTGCCCTATGTGATGTAGATGATAATCGCGGTGCAGCAAGCTTTAAGATGCACCCTAAAGCAAAGACGTATAGAGATTTTAGAAAACTCTATGATAACCATATTAACGATATAGATGCTATAATGGTAGGTACTCCAGATCATACCCACGCCACCATATCCATACCCTTTATGCGTGAAAATAAACACGCCTATGTAGAAAAGCCTCTTACGCATAATATTTATGAAGCTAGGCTTATGGCGCAAGTGGCAAAAGAGCAAGGTATTGTGACTCAAATGGGTAATCAAGGCGCCTCAAGTGATGGTATAAGAACCACACAAGAGTGGATAAATGCAGGGGTTATAGGCACCGTCTCTCGTGTAGATTGCTGGACAAACAGACCCGTGTGGCCACAAGGGTTTAAGCATATTACAGAAGGGCAACCTATCCCAAAAAATCTAGATTGGGACTTATGGCTAGGCCCAGCTAGTTACAGACCTTATAATGAAAACTACCTGCCTTTTAAGTGGCGTGGCTTTTGGGATTTTGGTACAGGAGCAATGGGTGATATGGGTTGCCATATTATGGAAACTCCATTTAAAGCCCTAGAACTTGGTTTTCCTTATGAAGCAGAGGCTAGTTGTACCACCATTTGGTCTGGAGATTTTGTAGAGGCAGATTATCCAGAAGCCTGCCCTCCTAGTTCTATTGTAAGACTTAAATTTAAGTCACCTACGCAAGGTGATGTGGGTCTTAACTGGTACGATGGTGGTATTATGCCTGACCTACCAAGCGAACTAGGCGAAGGTGAAACACCAGGTAAAGACGGCGGCGGAAGCATCTTTTATGGTAGTGATGGTATTATGATAACAGACACCTATAGCGGCAACCCTCGCTTATTACCTAGCGAGCGTATGAAAGATATGGCGGCAGTGCCGCAAACTATAAAAAGAGTGACCACCGGTCACGCAGGTGAGTGGGTAGAAGCTTGTATAAATGGAGGCAGCACCTCATCACCATTTTCTTATGGCGGGCCACTTACCGAGGCTGTTTTAATGGGGAATCTTGCTATAAAAGCATACCAAAAGAAAGAATTTAAACCTGGCAAAAAGTCTGGCGATTGGGACCCTTATAACTACCCCGGGCGTCGCACCATTAAGTGGGATGGAGATAATATGCGCGTGACTAACTATGAAGAGGCAAATGCCTGGGTAAAACGTGAGTATAGAAAGGGATGGGAGATCTAAAAAATAAAAAAGGCTGTAACCATTAGGTTACAGCCTTTTTTAAATCATATAGTTTTACCTGACTTAAAACTCAGCCTTTCTTTTTTCTAGAAATGCCGTGGTTCCTTCGGTGAAGTCTTCTGTACCAAAACACCCGCCAAATTCTTCTATCTCTGTATCAAATCCATCTACACCATTTTCATAACCTGCATTTACAGCATTAATCGCTGCGGCAATTGCCATAGGTGAGTTACGCATAATCTTTGCTCCTAGTTTATTTGCTAGAGGCACTAATTCTTCTTGTGCTGTGATGTGATTTATAAGTCCGTACTCAAGTGCCGTATTTGCATCTATCATTCCGGCGGTCATTATCATCTCCATCGCACGCCCTTTACCTACTAGTTGTGGTAAGCGTTGTGTACCTCCATAACCTGGTATCACACCTAGGCTTACCTCTGGAAGCCCCATACGAGCATTATCACTAGCGATTCTAAAATGTGCTGCCATTGCCAGCTCTAGACCGCCTCCCAGTGCAAAACCGTTTACGGCTGCTATGACTGGGGTACCCATTTCGGCAACGTAGTCAAAGAGTAATTCTTGTCCCTTTCTTGCAAGCTCTGCACCTTGCTCTTCAGAGAAGTTTGCAAATTCAGAAATGTCTGCTCCTGCTACAAATGCCTTCTCTCCAGATCCGGTAATGATTACAACGCGTACGCCTGTATCTTCTTCCGCTTTCGCGAAAGCGGTATGAAGCTCCTCTATAGTCTCTTTGTTAAGAGCGTTAAGTTTTGAAGGTCTGTTTATCGTGATAGTCGTGATGCTATCTGAAGTTTCTGAAAGTATGTTATTGTACATAGCTATATGTTAGTTTATAAAAGTCTTTTTTATACGCCAAAAATGTGACGCTTATACTTATTTATTTTGGGAAGATGACTCTAAAAACTGTGCCTTCTCCCTCTTGTGTTGTAAAGGTAATTGTTCCTTTATAGGTCTCCACAATATTTTTTACCATTGCGAGGCCCAGTCCCATACCACTGGTTTTGGTTGTAAATTTTGGCTCAAAGATCATAGGTAAATTATCTTCAGAAATACCCGTCCCATTATCTGTCACAGTTATTTCTACTTGTGTATCTAGGTCGTTTACCTCCACTAAGATTTTTGGGTCTTCTGTAGTTTTTGTGGCTTGCACCGCATTTTTTACCAAGTTTGTTACTACTCTAATAAGTTGTGTGCGGTCAAAGTTTGCAAAAATCTCCTCTTTCGCAGAAGCGAAATCTATATAGCGCTCATTAAATATATCTACAGAGAGCTTTACGATATTAGGCACATTAAGAATCTCGCTTTGCTGTGCTGGCATATCTGCAAAGTTTGAGAAGGCACTGGCTATGCTGCTCATAGTATCTATTTGCTGTATGAGGGTACTGCTATATTCCTTTATCTTCTGGTTAACTTCGGGGTCTTCTGGGTCAAACCTACGCTCAAAGCTCTGTACCGTGAGTCGCATAGGCGTGAGTGGATTTTTGATCTCGTGAGCTACTTGCTTTGCCATCTCTCTCCAGGCGGCCTCACGCTCGTTTTGCGCGAGTTTTGCAGCACTTCCCTCTAGCTGGTCTATCATCCCGTTATAAGCGTTTACAAGGGTTGTGAGCTCAGAGGGAAGCTCTGTAGTATCAATTTTCTCGTTGCGCTTATCTAGTTGGGTTTCTTTTATATTATCCTCTACCGTTTTGAGCGTTTTTGTAATATATCTCGCCAGAAAATAAGCGAGTAAAATTGCCGTTAATACCATAAGGATATTTACCACCACCAGACGCCACAATATCTCTCTGAGTTCCTTATTAATAAAAGCCTCACTATCCTCATACTGTATCTCAAGTATGGCGAGTGGTCTATATTTAGGGTCATTTATATAGCTGTAAGAGAGTTGTTGAGACACCTCACCATCCAGCTGATTCACATATCGCTTTTCTTCAGATTTTTCTAAGTTTTCTAAAGTCTCTAGACATAATTTCTTTTGCGCGGGACTATCAAATAATTGATCTGTAGACGAGATAAGAGGCTCCCCATCTAGATCATACATTGTGAGATTCTCACCCTGTATACTTGCAATCTCATATATCTTTTCTTTAAAGATATATGGGATTTTTTCGGTCTTAAGTTCATAGCTTGTATTATCTAATACAAAGTCTATGGTTTTCTTTATAGAAGACTCTTTACGTTCTAATCGTTCCTCATTATAGTCTCTTATTTGCTCTTTGTATTGAAAGTAGGTAACAGCAGCAATCATCAAGAAGGCAATCAATACCAATGCAAGCATTGAGGTAAAGATTTTTGTGCCGAGGGATGTACGATTAAAAGTGAGCATTAGGCATCTGGATTTTTATCTTGTATTTTCTTATACAGTTTTATGCCTAGCATCAATAATACTGCCAGACCTACAAGACCTAACATTCCAAAAATCCAATTGGTTGTGCTTTTTGTGACCGCTAGAAAAACAACCGCAAAAAGTATAAGCGTTGCACCTTCATTCCAAAGGCGCATTTGTCTAGAAGTGTATTTAAAAGTACCTGCTTGAAACGCCTTGTGTATACGCCAGGTTTTCCAATGATATAAAAACAACAACACAATAAAAGCAAGTTTAATATGCATCCACGGGGCACTAAAAAGCCCTGGATTTATATAAAACATCAAACTCCCAAAAATCACCGTGAGCACCATAGAAGGGCCTGTAATAATCTTCCATAGGCGGTGTGCCATTAACCCCAATTGCTTACCAAGTATCTCTTTATCTGGTGATGGTTTTTCACTAGCTTCTACTTGATATACAAAAAAACGTGGCATATAAAATAAGCCAGCAAACCAAGTGACCACAAAAATGATATGTAGGGATTTGAAATAAAGGTAGTATTCTGCCATAATGGTAAAGATACGAAGCAAGACAAAACAATAAAGGCGCAGAATTTCTTCTGCGCCTTTTAAAAAATTTACTTCTCTATATTAAAAAAAGATACTTAGTCCTCCAGTTATACCCAAATTAGATGTGGTAAACTTAGCGTCAAAGTCATCATCTGGATCTTTATTTGTTCTATTAGTATAAGCCGTTTCTACGTTAATAGCGATTGTTTTATTTAAGAAAAACGCCACTCCAGCACCCGCAGACCACATAAAGGTTCGATCTTTCTGTTCAAAACTCTGAAATACAATATCTGAACCACCATTACTAATAACTGCACTTGTGCCTTCCAATTTTGAATATCCAAAACCGGTACTTGCAGACACATAAGGTCTTATTTTTGAGTTACCCACGTCAAAGTAATAACTTGCAAAAGGCCCTGCATTAAAACTTGATGATGTGTTTTCATTATTACCATCCTCATCTTCATTTTTAAATCTCGATATACCTGTTTGCACACCAAGCGCTAAGTTGTCAATTATGAAATAACCTACTTTCCCCTCCAGCACAAATGTATTAGTCTTGTCTTCACTTACAGTATCCCCATCAAACTCATAAGAAGTTTTTGAGAAATTAAGTCCTCCGTTTGTAGATCCACCTAATAATAGTCTGCCCTTTCTTGTAAAATTTTCTCCACTATCAGTCTCTTGAGCAGTAAGGCTCATTGCAAAAAGGAATAAACAGAGTCCCGTAATTGTTTTAAGTTTTGTCATTTTTTGATTTATTAATGAATGAATATTTTGATATAGATGACAATTTACAGAATAGGTTGGTTAAGAAAATCATAAAAAAAAGGCGCAGAATTTCTTCTGCGCCTTTCCAATAAAATATTACTTTATTTACTCCTTTACATCTTCTACAAAAAGGTAATCTAACTTCAAGCTATTAAACTCTTCATTAAATTTTGACACCTCTGCATCTAGCATTGTATCAAAGGCATTGAGTTGTGTATTGATTGCTGCCGTAAGTTCATTTTTTACAGCTACGTCTTGGTCTGTAGGTCCAAAATCTCCCATACCTACAAGACTATTTAAATGCCCTAATTTATTAGTTAACTTAATCGGGAAGTTAAGCGGATCTTGACCAGAACGGTTCTTAGTCTGATAGAGTTCTTTCTCAATCTTACCAAACTCTTCCTGCATTGTTTTTGCCTTCTCACGCAGTGCTTCTGTGCGTGGGTCGTCTTTATATTGCGCAGTAAATGACTTGAGTTGCTTATTGATTTTTCTAATCTTTTTGATACTCTGGTGCGCTCTGTCTACAGATTTATTTACATCAGAAATAAAGTCGTGTTGCTTCTGCATATCTGCCACTGTAGCCTCTGCATTAGGATTTGCAACAATCTCAAAGGTCTCTGTTTGCACATCACCATTTACATTAAGTGACACTTTGTAATTACCAGGTACGGCTTGTGGCCCGTCAAGACTTGCCCACCATAATATCATACCATCTAGACGCTCTGCGCCATCTATTCTAGTATTCCAAGCAAACATATTTCCGCCTTTTTTGACTTTTAGCTTTTTCTTGTTACTACCTGTACTATATGATTGTAAGGTATCACCCGCCATACTCATATAAGTAAGGGTAACGGTATCCTTTTTCTTATCAAAATCCTTCAGGTTAAAATAAGTCATCACACCACTAGGATGATTAGTTCCAGCTGTAAGGCTCGATCTACCACCACGGCCGCCCATTCGGTACGTTTTCTTGGGTTTAAACAATTTATTTGTTCCCGCTTTCGCGAAAGCGGACTGATGCAACATTCCCAGATCATCTATAATCCAAAGGCTACGTCCCTGTGTTGCTACAATAAGGTTATCATCCTTAATCGTAAGGTCTGTAATAGGAACGATAGGCAAGTTGAGTTGGAATGATTTCCAGTTTTTACCATCGTCAAAACTGATGTACATACCCGTTTCTGTACCGGCGTATAACAAACCTTTTTGTTTTGGATCCTCACGTACTACGCGTGTAAAATGCTCTGCAGGTATACCACTTGTAATCTTTTTCCACGACTTACCGTAGTCTGTAGTTTTGTACAAATAAGGAGCAAAATCACCTAATTTATAACGTGTACCAGCCACGTAGGCCGTCCCTTCTTCAAAGGCAGATGGCTCCACACTATTAATCATCATATTTTCTGGCATTCCTTTAGGGGTTACGTTTTCCCAAGATTGCCCTCCATTACGAGTAACGTGTATAAGGCCATCATCGCTACCTACCCAGAGAAGTCCTTCCTTAAGAGGAGACTCTGCCGCTGCAAAAATGGTACAGTAGTACTCTACAGAGGTATTATCTTGTGTAATAGGTCCTCCAGAAGACTTCATTTTTTCTGGATCGTTAGTCGTAAGATCACCACTTATAACTTCCCAACTTTGACCTTCATTTTCACTCACGTGCACGCTTTGTGAGAATGTGTACAACCTGTTAGGGTTATGCTTTGAAAAGATGATGGGGAAATTCCACTGGAAGCGGTATTTCATATCCTCCACACCGTGACCCATTGGGTTATCTGGCCATACAGATACGCTACGTACCGTATTTTTCTCGTGGTTTACACGTGTGAGGAATCCGTCGTAACTTCCTCCGTACACAATCTCATTATTTTCTGGATCTACAGCAATGTGCGCAGACTCACCACCGGCGGTACTCTCCCAGTCATTTTCTGTAATGCTACCACCTTCTGTGCGGTGCGGAATGCGTATTGTGCTGTTATCTTGCTGTGCTACATAAATTCTGTATGGAAACGCATTATCTGTAGTCACACGATAAAACTGAGCCGTAGGCTGGTTCATATACGTACTCCAAGAGCGACCACCATCATAAGAAACTTGCGCGCCACCATCATCACCTATAATCATACGGTTAGGGTCTTCTGGAGCTATCCATAAGTCGTGGTGATCTCCGTGCGGTGCGTTATGTGTACTGAAGGTTTTACCTCCATCTGTAGATTTGTGGTAACGCACGTTCAATACATATACCGTATTTTCATCCTTAGTATCTGCATATAGACGTGTGTAATACCAAGCACGCTGACGTAATTTACGCTCACTGTTTATTTTTTTCCAAGTAGTACCTGCATCTGTAGAGGTGTATAAACCTCCTTGCTCTTGGTTTTCTACCATTGCATACAGACGGTTACTGTTTGCTGGAGAAACAGTGATTCCCATAATCCCTAGTATACCTTCGGCAAAACCATCGTTTGTAGAAATCTCCTTCCACGTCTCACCGCTGTCTGTACTTTTCCACACGGCCGATCCTTCTCCCCCAGAACTTAAACTGTAAGGTGTCCTACGAGCATTCCACGTAGTAGCGTACAGTACTCGTGGGTTGTTTGGATCTATAATTAAATCTACAACACCACTATCTGCATTTGAGAAAAGTGTTTTTCTCCACGTCTTACCACCATCTGTACTTTTATAAACACCACGCTCTTGTGTAGGTTTGTAAATGTTACCTAAAACTCCTGCATATACAATATCAGAATTAGTAGGATGTACACGTATTCTAGGTACGTGACGGCTATTTTTAAGACCCGACTGTATCCAGGTTTTCCCTGCATCTTCAGACTTCCAAATACCATACCCAGAAGATACGTTACCTCTTAATGTTTTCTCACCACCACCTACGTAAATCACATTTGGGTCGCTTTTTGAAACCTCAACGGCTCCTATACTTCCTCCAAAATAGCCATCTGAGATATTTTCCCATTCTTTACCACCATCTGTAGTGCGCCACACGCCACCACCAGTACTTCCCATATAAAATAGGTCTGGCTGTCCCGGCACTCCAGTGACGGCAGCACTTCGACCACCTCGGAAAGGGCCAATGAGTCTATATTCTAAAGCTTCGTAAGTAGAGGGGTCTGGTGTTTGTGCAAACGTATCAAAAGATAATACTGAGCACATCGCCAGTAATAGGTAGCATAATTTTGTCTTCATTTGGATTGTGTTTGTTATAGCTAAGAAAATTACACAATTCTCTATGAAGTAAGAAGCAAGGATGAATTTTTAACGCTTTCGCGAAAGCGTATACCTTATAATCTCTATAAAATTAACGTCATTATTATCATCTCAACAACGAAGAAAAAAGAAAAGCAATCGTCATCTCGACAAAGGAGAGATCACACATCAAGCTCAAGGAAACTATCAATACTCAAAACAACGGTTCACAATTATGAGATTTCTCAGCAAGCTTGAAATGACAGAGATACGTTTTGGAGTGCTTCACTTTTTCGCGAAAGCGCAGAAATACTACTCCTCTATTACTACAAGATTATTTTTTACATCACGCCTTAAAAAATAGCCTGTTACTACGGTAGACAATACATCTGCAATAGGAAATGCAATCCACACTCCCCAAACACCAAAAAAGCTAGGTAATATGAGTATAAGAGGGATTAAGAAGAAGCCTTGCTTAGTAAGGCTGAGCAGTAAAGCTGGTATCGCTTTACCTATGGCTTGAAAATACACAGCTCCTATTAACTGTATTACGATCACTGGTGTCGCAGCGAAGACAGTGCGTAGTGCATTAGGGGTGCGTTCCATCAATACTTTATTATCTGCTACCGCCTGGGCTTGTGCATTACTATCGCTTATAAACCAAGACACAAAAAAATCTGGTACAATCATTATGATTATAAAAATAGCTAGTGCAAGACCGCCTGCATAAAGAATGGAAGTCTTGATGGTTTCTCGCACGCGCGCATATTGGTTTGCTCCATAATTATAACTAGCGATAGGCATAAATCCTTGTGTGACCCCTATCACGGGAAACAGTGCAAACATTAACATCCTGCTTATAATCCCATAACTAGCAACGTCTAGAGCGTCGCCATAATTGATAAGTACATTGTTAAGTAATATAGTAAGCACAGAAATTACTCCTTGTCGCGCAAGTGTCACAGAACTCAAACCAGAAATTTCTGAGACGATTTTTCTTGTAAGCACAAGGCATTTAGGTACAATTCTAAGTTCGCTCTTGAAAATGAAAAACCATACGATAAAAGCAAAACACACCGCATAACTCGCAAACGTTGCCCAGGCAGCACCTTCCATCCCATAGCCTAGTACATTAATAAGAAGGTAATCCATCCCTATATTACCTATAGCCGGGAGAATCATCGCATACATCGCAAATTTAGGTTTACCCTCTGCTCGAATCACGTTGTTACCCATCATACACATTGCGAGCATTACAATACCGTAAAGTACAATGCGGTAATAGGTGAGCGCCATATCTTTAAAAGAGTCATCTGCGCCAAAAAACTCTATGAGCGTATTTTGAAAAACGAGTCCTAGAATTGCTAGTAATCCAGATACTAGAAATGTGAGTGTTATTTGATTACCGAAAACCCGCAGGGCTTTATCGTCATCACCAGAACCTAAGGCTCTAGACAGTACAGAACTGCCACCTATACCTACGGCAAGGCCTATAGCTGCTATAAAAAAGGTGACTGGTATAACTACTGTAATGGCACTAATAGCAAGAGGACCTATCCATCTTCCTACAAAGATGGTGTCTACAATCATATTAAGTGACATCACAAGTATCCCTATAGACGCAGGTACTGCTTGCTGCACAAGCAATTTTGATATGGGTTGTGTGCCTAAGGCTGTAGATTTTTTAGTACTCAATTTTTAGTTATTACTCTTAGTATGCCTAATTGAAAAATCTTATAATAATATTAACTTACTTTAAAGAAGACATTTTTTACATTTAAGTATTATCAATTTAAAACACTGAATTATAATATATTAACGTTCCCCAAACTTTCAACATATGAATAATCTAATTCAAGTTAAAGACCTTTGTTTTGCATCGATTGAGTTTTATAAAACCTTTATAGTATGTAAAATCAAGGAAGGAATTGTTTTGGATCTTCCTAAAACAATTTCCCTTCACGAAGAATCACGATCTTTTTACAACGGACTAAAATATGGGTTCATATTTGACCGAACCATCGATTTTACTATTGATCCACTTGTATACTTACAGTGTCCTTATTATCCGGACATAAACGCTCTTTTTGTTGTCGCCAATACATTTCAAACACGTGAAATTGTGCGATTTGAACAGAAATTCTCAGATTACAAAATCAAAACATTTTTCTGTCTAGATAGTGCAATGAAAGCTATGAAGACTATCCAATTTGGAGATAAATCATCATTCTCATATTGCACCTCTCAAGTCAGGTTAAAAGTTGGATAGCTGTATATAATTTCGTACTTGTAAGGTTAAGCAATAGCCTTACCAGTCTCTACAAGCGCCCATTCATTTATCCACCCTGCAACTACACCTGCCCAGTCATCACGATCATTGATGCAAGGAATGGTATGGAAGTCCTTTCCTCCAGCCTCGTGAAAGATTTCTTCACCCTCCATCGCAATTTCTTCTAGCGTCTCAAGACAGTCTGATACAAACGCTGGTGTTGCAATTGCCATTTTCTTAAATCCTTCTTTACCCATACGTTCTATTGTACGGTCTGTATACGGCTGTAACCACGGGTCAAAACCTAAACGTGATTGAAAGGAGGTAGAGTATGTAAGTGGCTCCATCCCTAAATATTCGCCTACTAGCCTGGTAGTCTCATAACACTGGTGACGATAGCAAAACTCGTGTGCCTTAGATTGTGACATACAGCAAGAACCATCTATTTTACAGTGCATACTCGTCACATCACTCTTACGTATGTGCCTTTCTGGTACACCGTGATAAGAAAATAACAGATGCTCATAATCCACACCTTTAAGGCTATCTGCAATAGAGTCTCCTAGCACCTTGATATACTCTGGCTTGTTGTAAAATGGTTTTACATCTGTAATCTTCATCTTAGGAAAAAACTCAGCACGTATCTCTTCGGCTAGTACTAAGATGGTTTCTGTAGTTGCCATTGCATACTGAGGATATAATGGTAATAGCATTACCTCATCAATCCCTTGATCGTGTAATTTTTGAAGTCCTTCTTTTATAGAAGGTGTACCATATCGCATTGCGATTTCTACAGGGAGTTTTGTGTGGCTTTGCACTTTTTTCTGCAAGCGTTCTGTAAGAACAATTAATGGTGATCCTTCATCCCACCATATCTTACTATAGGCCTCTGCACTCTTTTTAGGGCGTGTGTTTAAAATGATACCTTTTACTAGCAATGCTCTTGCAGCATAAGGAACATCTATTACGCGCTCGTCCATTAAGAACTCGCCTAGGTATTTTTTTACGTCTTTTGGATCTGTACTATCTGGTGACCCCAGATTGACCATTAAAACTCCTTTGTTCATTTGTTGGCAATTTTTCTTTAACAAAAATAAGGCTTAACCTTCTTTTAAATGTTATGATTGTTATAAGACTTTGTGATAATGGTATTAGTTTTTACGCTTTCGCGAAAGCGTACCTACCCCAAGCTCATTAAATACTTTTTTGGGGTGGTACCAAATTTCTTTTTAAAAGCAGCTATAAAGTGACTCGCCGTGCTATAACCTACTTTAAGACCTACCTCATTTACATTATGGGATCCCGTCTCTAGCAACTGGCGTGCGACTTCCATTTTATAGTCAAATAAGAAACTAAATACAGAGTCACCATAAATCTGTTTAAAGCCTTCTTTTAATTTACTGAGTGAGAGACCTATCTCATCTGACAATTCGCTTAGTGTTGGTGGTGCATCCATTCTTGCAATGATTATTTGCTTAGCACGCTTTATTTTTTGCACATTATCCTCATCTACTAGAAAAGGGCATTGTTCTATATCTACATCTGCAGGTCTATTAAAGTAGAGGCTCAATAGCTCATAACTTTTTCCTTTAAAATACAATTGCATTATAGAAGGGTGCAAGCTGTAATTCATTAACTGGTTAAGTACAATCGCCATACTAGGTGAGATGCTGCCGTCCTTGTAGTACTTTCTATCTTTATTTTCATCACTTAAAAAGTGCATAAAATTTGCCTCGCTAGAAAATAGGCTATGAAATTTCTTGATAGAGATAATGACACTCACTAGCCAGGTCTCTGGCGCGAGTTCCAAATTCATAGGTAAATCACGCTGCGGATTATATAGCAACAGCGAATTCTCATCTGTAATAGAAAGTTGATAGGCTCCATTATTAAAATTAAACACCGCAGAGCCCTTGATACAAAAATGAAACTGTATAAAGCTACTATCTACCTCTCGCTCCACTTGGCTCACATTAGAATCATTGTTATCAAAACGTAAGACATAAAAACCGTCTTCTATTTTAATCTCTTGAAGCAAACCTTGAGCGTTACTTTTTTTATTTAATTCCATTTTATTGATCTCTTTTTTATTTAGAATCACTCTAAATTAAGATAGACACATTCCTTTGTCACTAGCAGTCATAACGATAGCTTACACAAATTTACGGTTTATTACAGACGTGATAAACCGCTCTCGACACAAATGATTCTTCTAGCGTTATTTTTTAAGGAGAGTGACCTTTATTTTTGCACTCCCTCATATTTGGGATACAAATAGAATTATACTTTTGAATAGAGAGCAACAGTTTTATGCCATAGGTCTGAGTTACAAAAAAGCAGACGCGACCACGCGTGGGCATTTTGCAATATCAGAAACAGCACAAGCCGCCATACTTAATGGCGCTCGCGATGAAGGCGTTACGGCTCTTACCGTAATATCTACTTGTAACCGTACAGAGTTATACGGCTTTGCACCAGACGCGATTACACTAGTAAAAATTTTATGCGAGCATACACACGGAACTATAGAAGAGTTTCTAGACGTGGCATACTTGCACAAGGGAGATGACGCGATTGCTCACCTCTTTAAAGTAGGTACCGGTCTTGATAGCCAGATACTAGGCGATTTTGAGATTATAGGTCAGCTTAAGATAGGTTTTAAGCGTTCTAAAAAACTGCAACTTATTAATCCTTTTATGGAGCGATTAGTAAACGCCGTTATACAAGCCAGTAAACGCATTAAAAATGAAACCGAGATTTCAAGTGGTGCAACTTCGGTGAGTTTTGCAGCGGTACAATATATAATGGCACGCGTGCCGTATATCTCAGAAAAGAATATTCTTCTTTTTGGTACTGGTAAAATAGGTCGCAACACTTGTGAAAACTTAGTGAAGCACACTAAAAATGAGCACATCACACTCATTAATAGAACTAAAGAAAAGGCAGATAAAATTGCTGGTAAATTTAACTTACTAGTAAAAGAGTATGCCCAGATAGAAAGTGAAATTGCACAAACAGATGTACTCGTTGTAGCCACAGGAGCTCAAAAACCTACGGTAAGCAAAGAGATCATTCATTCTAAAAAGCCACTTCTTATACTAGATTTATCGATACCTAAAAACGTATCTAATGATGTAGAAGAGATAGAGAATGTCACACTCATACATCTAGATCAATTATCAAAAATGACAGACGCCACTCTTAAGCGTCGTCAAGGATATATCCCACAGGCAGAAGCCATCATAAAGGAAATTACAGATGAGTTTAACGCCTGGTTACAAACCAGAAAGTTTGCTCCTACCGTAAAGGCTCTCAAGGCTAGACTTAAAGAAGTACAAGCTGCAGAGCTAGAAAATGTACGCAAGAAAACTCCAGATTTTAGCGAGGCAACGGCAACAGCTATGAGTGATAAAATCATTCAGAAAATCACAAACCAGGTAGCACATCACCTGCGTCACGCAAATGGAGAAACCGAAGAAAGCATTGCCTTAATTTCCACTATTTTCCAACTAGATCAACATAATGTCTAAAACGATACGAATAGGCACTCGAGACAGTGAGCTCGCTCTCTGGCAGGCAAAAACAGTTCAAAAACAACTAGAAGATCACGGCTATACCACAGAGCTCGTACCTGTAAAATCTACGGGAGACCTCATACTTGATAAGCCGTTATATGAACTAGGTATCACCGGCATTTTTACAAAAACACTAGACGTTGCAATGCTCAATGGCACGGTAGATATTGCCGTGCATAGTATGAAAGACGTCCCTACGGCATTACCTATAGGGATTGTGCAAGCTGCAGTATTACCTAGAGCAGAGACCGAAGATATTTTAGTACACAAAGGCGCGCCAGATTATAAGCAAGCCTGCACCATCGCCACAGGTAGTTTAAGGAGGCAAGCCCAGTGGCTCAATCGTTACCCTAACCACAAAACCACAGATATACGTGGTAATGTAAACACACGCTTACAAAAGCTAGAAGAAAGTGACTGGACGGGCGCGATTTTTGCAAAGGCAGGCCTTAAACGCATCAATGTACTTCCAGAAAATTATGAAGTACTTGACTGGATGATTCCTGCGCCGGCACAAGGAGCTATGCTCGTGGTAGCGATGGAAGAAGATACATTTTCTAAAGAAGCTTGCGCAAAACTTAACGATCGCACGACAGCATTGTGCACCCATATAGAACGCGAGTTCTTACGCACGCTAGAAGGCGGTTGTACCGCACCCATAGGAGCACTAGCACAAGAAATAGATGGAGTCATACGTTTTAAGGGAGTCCTTTTTTCACTAGACGGCGTGACAAAAATTGAAGTTGAGCAAGTAGTCTCAACAGAAAATGCACTAGGTTTTGGTACAGACTGTGCCCTAGAGGTTCTTGATAATGGCGGTAGAGCATTAATGAAGGAAATCAAGAGTAGCTTGAAAAAATGACCGTGCTATCCACAAAAAAACTAAAGCCTAACCAGCGAGAGCTACTTCTCAATGCAGGCTTACAATTTGTGGAATATGATGCGATACGCACACAAGAGGTTGCTTTTACGCTTTCGCGAAAGCTAAAAAATATCATTATCACCTCTCAAAATGGAGTACGCGCTTTATGTAACAACCTTTCTAATGAAGAATTAGAAGGTATAAAAAGTTGTTTTGCTGTTGGCATAAAAACAACAGCACTTCTAGCCGAAAATGGCATAAAAGTGACAAAAACAGCTGATAATGGAGAAGAGTTGGCTCGTTTTATAGCCAAAAACTATAAAGACGAATCATTCACTTACTTCTGCGGGAGACAGCGCAGAGATGAGTTACCTACATTACTCAAAGAAAATAATGTAGCGTGTGAAGAGGTGGTGGTTTATGAAACTCATCAAATAACACAGTCCTTTGACCGTACATTTGATGGTATATTATTTTTTAGTCCGAGTGGTGTGAACGCTTTCGCGAAAGCGAATAAAAACACACGAGCAATAGACAGCATAGCGTTTTGCATAGGTGAGACCACTGCCACAACGGCAAGATTACACTTTAAAAAAGTAATCGTATCTAATGCAACAACTATAGAAAGCACCATTGCTAAGGCGGTGAAAATATTGAAAGAAGAATCTAGAATATAAGCGTCTAGAAAAACATAAAATTGTCCCCTCGAGCGCAGTCGAGAGGTTCATTATAAGAGTACAATTAAGTTCTCGACTGCGCTCGAACAGACCTAGAGATATGAGCATAAAAAACGACCTATTTTTAAGAGCACTTAAAGGAGAAACTGTAGACCGTCCACCAGTATGGATGATGCGTCAGGCTGGAAGATACCTTCCAGAATTTATGGAAATTAAAGCAAAGTATGACTTCTTTACACGCTGCCAGACTCCTGAGCTTGCAAGTGAGATTACCGTACAACCTATACGTCGTTATGGGATGGATGCTGCTATTTTATTTTCTGACATCTTAGTGATCCCTCAGGCGATGAATATTGATGTAGAAATGAAGCCTAATGTAGGGCCGTGGTTGCCTAACCCTATACGATCTGCAAAAGATGTGGAGCAAGTAATTGTTCCAGATATCGATGAGACGCTAGGCTATGTGATGGATGCCATTAAGATGACTAAGGAAAAACTCAATGACGAGATTCCGCTTATAGGTTTTGCAGGGTCACCGTGGACGATACTTTGTTACTGTGTGCAAGGTCAAGGGTCAAAAAACTTTGACAAGGCAAAGGAGTTTTGTTTTACACAACCACTAGCCGCGCACGCTTTACTTCAAAAAATCACAGATACTACCATTGCTTATCTTAAGAAAAAGGTAGAGGCTGGTGTAAATGCAGTACAAGTTTTTGATAGCTGGGGAGGGATGCTCTCACCGGTAGATTATCAAGAATTCTCGTGGCAATACATACAGCAAATTATAGATGCACTTAAGGATGAGGCTCCCGTAATTGCCTTTGGAAAAGGCTGCTGGTTTGCACTTGATAAAATGGCAAAGTCTGGAGCATCTGCACTAGGTGTAGACTGGACTTGCTCTGCACGCAACGCTCGCTACCTTACTGGTGGTAATATCACGCTGCAAGGTAACTTTGACCCTACTCGATTATTCTCACCTCCTAGCGAGATCAAGAGAATGGTGCACGAGATGATTAATGAGTTTGGCAAAGACAAGTACATTGTAAATCTTGGTCACGGTATTTTACCTAACATTCCTATAGAAAATGCAGGTGCATTTATAGAAGCTGTAAAAGAGTACAAAGCATAATGAACGTCTGGGCTGTTGTCAAATCTATGGATTTTAAACAGCTGTGGAGCCTTTTTTGGCTCAGTGCACGCCATCCTAGATTTGTGATTCCTACCATAACCGGAACTCGCAAAACGGTTGCTATATGCAATAAACATTATGGCAAAAAACAGCACCTCAACGGCCCAGAAAATGCTTTTAGACACGCCCTGTGGAATATGCTTATCGTACACCTTAGTGTGCAACGAGGCTTGCCACTGCAGCGCTCGCTTGCGTGGGCAAAACGGTTTACAGACTGGCACGAAGATTTTTCTCCTAACGCACCTTTAGAACGTGCGATGGACTTGCATAATAACCGCGTGGGGCGCGACCTCATCACTAGTTTTTGCGGGCAAACCGAAGAGCAACTGGTGACACAACTACTGGAGATGGTCCCGCTTTCGCGAAAGCGTACTGCAAAACAAGAATTTGCAGATAGTTGTGGTTACCTCATTTACATAGAGGAAACGGTTTAAATATCTACAAAACTGTGAGTATCTTTAAGCTTTGTTAGATAGAATAACCAGCATCATAAATCAAACATATGATAAAAGGCATCTTAAACGGATTACAGACGTATAAATCATCATTTGGGTTAATCTCAAAGCTTGGGCTTTGGAAATATTTTGCCATCCCAATGGCTATAAGTCTTATTACTGCCTCAATGATTGCGGCATCTGCCTGGGGTTTTTCTGATAACATAGGTCACTGGGTAGAGCAAATCTGGCCTTGGGAAACGGGAAGACACGCCTTTTTTATATTTGCAGAGATAGTAAGCGCACTACTCATTATCGCTATAGGCCTTATCTTATATAAACACATTATAATGGCACTGAGCGCTCCATTTATGAGCCCTGTGTCAGAAAAAATAGAAGCTCACCTCAAAGGAGAAAATCACACTCATAGAGACACCTCAAACACCGAACAACTTATACGAGGCATACGCATAAACGTGCGTAACTTGGGTCTAGAACTGCTTATCACACTACCTATCTTACTGCTCAATTTTATCCCAATTATAGGGAGTATTGCTGCCACTATTTTACTATTTCTTACACAAGCTTACTACGCAGGTTTTGGTAATATGGACTACACACTAGAACGTCATTTTAAGTATAGAGAAAGCGTAGATTTTGTAAAAAGAAACAAGGGCCAAGCCATAGGTAACGGTATTGTATTTATGCTGTTTCTTATCATCCCACTTCTGGGAATTATACTCGTTTTACCCATATCTGTAACTGCCGCAACGGTACAAACCATAAAATTGCTTGACAAGGATCATCACACTAGCTTGACTGCATAGGTCACCACCTAAAAAACACATAATGAAAGAACAATTTGTAAACTACATACTCAATTTTCAAGATCAAATTACTAGCACACTAGAGCAACTAGATGGTAAGGCCAGCTTTCAAGAAGATAACTGGAAACGCCCAGAAGGTGGTGGTGGTCGTACACGCGTGATTGAAAACGGAAATATCTTTGAAAAAGGAGGTGTAAACACATCACAAGTGCACGGCGAGTTGCCAGAGGCAATGCAAAAATACTTTGGCGTAGAAGATGCAAATTTCTTTGCCTGCGGTCTATCACTGGTTCTTCATCCTAAGAGCCCTATGGTTCCTACGGTGCACGCAAACTGGCGTTACTTTGAGATGTATGACAAAGAAGGAAACATTGTAGACCAATGGTTTGGTGGAGGGCAAGACCTCACTCCTTATTACCTCTTTGATGAAGATGCAACGCACTTTCACCAGACGTGTAAAACCGCTTGTGATGCACACGATGCCGACTTTTACCCAAAATACAAAGCACGTTGTGACGAGTATTTTTACAACGCACACCGCAATGAAGGTCGCGGTATAGGAGGTTTGTTTTTTGATTACTGCAAAGCTACCGAAGAGCGCTCTATGCAAGACTGGTACAACTTTGTGACCACTGTGGGCGACAGTTTCTTAGAGGCATACGTCCCTATTGTGGAGCGTAGAAAGGATACCGCTTTCGCGAAAGAACAAAAAGACTGGCAAGAGGTACGCCGTGGTCGTTACGTAGAATTTAACCTCGTACACGATAAAGGAACCCTTTTTGGTCTAAAAACCAATGGCCGCATTGAAAGTATCTTAATGAGCCTACCACCCGTAGTACAGTGGAAATATAATCACCACCCAGCACCTGGAAGCGAAGAAGAACGATTAATAAAAGTACTGCAGCAACCGAAGGAGTGGGTTTCTTAGTAATCTATCTCCATATAGCACTCGTCTTGGTTTTAAATCCGCCTTTGGTATTTAAGTAATGAAAACGTGCTTTTAAGAGTCGTTTTCTACCTTCCTTAGTACGCGTGAAAGTGAGCCTTGCATTTTCTGAAATATAAATTCCCCAGAAGTTAAAAAAGAGCGAAGCATCTTTTTTATTTCCTGCAAAGAGTTCTGGTATGGGATAATAATTTGCAAAGCCAAACTTGCGCTGCCACCATCCAGACTGCTCAATCATATAGCGTGCATTATCTATAGGCGTGAGAAGTTCTTCCATACACTTTACAAAAAGGATTTCTTCTTTGGCAGTAGCTCCTGTAAGAAAGCAAGAGACGGCACCATTAGGTAGATACTCTACACCTAGTTTTAGAGCTTCTAGTTGCGTGGTGATGTAGTACTGCTCTCGTAGGCTTTTAAGCACTACTTGCCCAATTTTATATACTAGTTTATCGACACGTCCATATTTTAAGTACAACACGAGAGTTTTATAAGTCTTGGGCGCAAGTACCATTGCCGCTGTGCCTAGCACTGCATATATAAAAAAGCCCATTCCTCTAGAGAAGTAAGCTCCTGCATTATTAATAATAATCTCCGGTACGGTAATCGTGAGTAAAGCCCCCAGCTGTAGCACTCCATATTTTACAGCATCTTTATAATAAACGCTGTTTTTTTGTAACGGCTTCCCCTTAGGTTTAAAGTCTAATTTCAGTTCGCGCACTAGCAGTTTTCCCGTACCTATAGCTTGCTCCCATCGCTGTTGTATCGCACCCCTATTTCCCGCAAGGGTACACATTTTACTATTTAATACTTCTTTTTCTAAAATAGTGGTAGGTAGAGCAAACCGCTCTGCGCCATTTTCTATAAAGGGAGTTCCCTCTAATGATACACCACAAAAGGCATCAAAGCGTCGGGTTAATTTTATCACATCCTCACCACCACCATCTATAGTGGGATCTATACAAGCAAGATGCCATATAGAAGCCACCTTATCTGGATTACTAGGCTGTACTCGTATGGCTCTACCGCGCATCTGGTTAGACATTACAAAAGAACTCACGTAAGAGGCAAGTACTAATGTATTTATAGCTGGCGCATCCCAACCTTCTCCTAGTAATGCTGCTGTGCCTACTAGCACTTCTATATGGCCGTCTGTAAAAAGAGCCGTCATAAGGCTCACCATCTGGCTTTTTATCTTTTCCCTAGGTAGCACTATCACAAAGGCTGTATCACCTAATGCGTCGTGCGTAAAATCATCACTATCTAGGGTCTCTGTAATTTGTGCTACCAGTGTTTTATGTACTATGATAATGGTACCTGTGAGTACGGCAAGTTTTTCTAGTTTATCCTTACCCTGCCACCTACCTGGATGCTGTTCAAGTGAGTATCGCAGATGGTGAAAGATAGGTATTACTCCCAGCTTATTTATTGTGTCAAGCGCCTCTGTAGAGGTGTCTATAAATTCCTTACGCACGTAATCTGTAAGTATAACAGCGCGTAAGTTTTCACCCATTTGAGCACTTTCAAAATCTATAACCTCTCGTATGCTCTTGAGCTTATTAGGGCTTTGGGCTAGTGATTTATATAATTGCTGCTCGCCTTTAAAGTTTACACGTTTTTTATCAAAAGCACCTACCTTACGAAGTGTCTTCTCAACAGTAGCGAGTACCTCTTCGTCTTCATAATGATCTTCTCGGCCGTCTACTAGTAGCGGTTGCAATAACTTTTCTGCCCACTCTTGGTTAAAGGTAGGAAGCTTTTCTTGGGTAAGGTCTACACCTAGCAAATCTATTTTTACCTTAGGGATTTTATACCCACGTGCATTAAGATAGACAAGAGAAGCTATATAAAAGTTAGGGTCTTTATAAATGATCTCAAGATGTTTTCCTGGTGTTTTATATACTGGGAGATTTATAATAAAACTGCCAAACTCACTATTTTCAACAAGCTCATCTATAACTGCTTTTGCTTTAACACGATAGTCTAAAATGTATTCTATTTGTGCAGCATCTGGCTCAGAAAAATAAATATAATCTTGGTGTGCACAGAGGTTTCCCTCTTTAACCAGCTCTGGCACGCTTATCTCAATATCTATAGGTCCACAAAGCTGAAAATACTTTGCTATCTCTGCTTGATCACTATCATATGGCGGTGTTGCCGTAAGTGCGGTAATGGTGCACTCTGGCAGTTCTTTAAGTGCAAAAAGTGGTTTCCACCACTCGTTTTTGAGGTGATGAGCTTCGTCTAGTACGATGTTTTTTATTCCCGCTTGCGCGAAAAAATTAAGCACACGTTCCATATCGCCTTCCATTTCATTTTTGGCAAATGCGTGTAATGATTGATAGGTTGCAAAGGTGATGTGTGCAGGTTTTTTTATATTTCGCGAAAGCGGAATAGTACATTTTTCTTGCTCGATAAAGCACTCAAACATACGTTCCTCCCACTGGTTGCGTATCGTGATAGTAGGTGCGAGCACAAGCGTACACTTATCCACACGGCGCATCATCTCAAGACCAAGCACAGTTTTTCCCGAGCCTGGTGGGGCAACTACGTGCAAGTGATCATCTGCAATATGGTCTTGAAAATCTTTTAAAAATCGCTCCTGATAGGTGCGCCAAGGATAAATAAATTGAAAGGCTTCTTTGAGCAAAGGAAGGCGATGTTTAAATTGGTAAATTTGTAATGCAAAATACGAGGTTTAGATAGATATTGAAACTAGATTTATTTAAAATCACACACCTATTTACCTCAACACATAGAAGATAGAACGATGCTTATAAGAAACCGAAGACTACGTAGCAGTGAGGCTATGCGCTCACTAGTAAGAGAGACCTATATCACTCCAAATGACTTTCTTGTACCGCTTTTTGTGGTAGAAGGAAAAGGAGTAAAGCAAGAGATAGACTCTATGCCAGATTATTATCGCTACAGTCTTGACTTACTTACTAAAGAGGTAAAAGAGCTCTGGGCAATGGGACTTAAAGCCGTACTTCTGTTTGTAAAAGTACCAGATAACTTAAAAGACAACTCTGGTACCGAAGCGCTTAATGCAGACGGCCTAATGCAACGTGCTATAAAAACTGTAAAAGACGCCTGTCCAGATATGCTGGTTATGACAGATGTTGCACTAGATCCTTACTCAAAATTTGGTCACGATGGTGTGGTAGGTAATGGTGAGATTGTAAATGATGACACCACAGCTATACTTGCCGAGATGGGATTGAGTCACGCTCGTGCAGGAGCAGATGTACTTGCACCAAGCGATATGATGGATGGCCGCATTTTTGAAATGCGCACCCTGCTAGAAGACGAAGGTTTTTATAACACTGGCATTATGAGTTATAGTGCAAAGTATGCAAGCTGTTTTTATGGCCCTTTTCGTGATGCATTAGACAGTGCACCCGTAGACTTAAAAGATATTCCAAAAGATAAAAAAACATACCAGATGGACTTTGCAAATCGTGACGAAGCGATTAAAGAAACCCTGATGGATATAGAAGAAGGTGCAGATATCGTGATGGTAAAACCAGGACTATGTTACCTAGATATTGTACGTGATTTACGAGAAGTTGTAAATGTACCGATAGCCGTCTATCAAGTAAGTGGTGAGTATGCAATGCTTAAAGCCGCTGCCGAAAAAGGATGGCTAGATCACGATAGCGTGATGATGGAACAAATCACAGCTATAAAAAGAGCAGGAGCACAAGTAATAGCTAGCTACTTTGCAAAAGATGTGGTAAAGTTACTCGGGTAATGGTATATCACCTTGCACAGCTCAATGTAGCCCGTATGAAGGGTGTCTCTATAGAAGATCCAGAGATGAAGGACTTTAGAGATAATACAGACCGTGTAAATGAGCTAGCCGAAAGTTCGCCAGGGTTTATATGGCGTGACATTATAGATACCGAAGCCGCACCCGCTCCTAATGCGCTTAACGATGAACAGGTGCTTATTAATTTTTCTGTGTGGAAAGATGTGGCGTCACTAAGAGAATTCACCTATAAAACCTTCCACAGTGCGATTATGAAACGCCAGAAAGAGTGGTTCCAAAAATATGGAACGGCACACTACGTACTCTGGTGGATTAAGGCAGGCACAACACCTACAGCGCAAGAAGGACTAGAGAAGCTCGAGTTCTTACAAAAGCAAGGCGCAAGCAAAGAAGCATTTACTTTTAAAGAGGTTTATGGGAAGCCAGAATAGATAATGAAAAGTAATACATCTGTCATATATACTGTAGCGCTATTAGGAATTGTTTTCCTAGGTTATATCCTCTGGAGTATTGATTATGAAGATGAATCATCTTACTCAGGTCCAGAGTGCGCAGGGCCTGGAATCCCTATTGACTATATAGTATCCTCACATCGGCAAGAGTTGTCTCCTGTTGAAGAAGAAGGTAAGTTTTTGTTTAAAGCAAACTGTGCGGCTTGCCATAAACTATATAGACCAATGACTGGACCGGCACTCTATCAAATTAGTAATGTTGTCGAGAATGATACCGTATTCAACGAATATATTACAGGAAAAACGAGACCTTATTTTGAGAAAAAAACAGATAAATTTTGTCTGACATTCCCTGATTTATCAATTGCTCAAACAACTGCAATCTTAAAATATACAGATGTTGATTAATAAAATTACGCTTTCGCGAAAGCGTAAAAGCACTTCTACTATACTCTCTTTTTCCATACATTTACATAAATAGCAAACTAACTATGGGTCAACTTTTACTTTGGGCAACGATTTCGATATTTTTTTCATTCTTGTGTTCTATACTTGAAGCTGTACTTCTAAGCGTGACACCTACGTTTATAAACATCAAGAAAAACGAAGGAAAAGCCTACGCCGAAACTCTTGAAGAACTTAAAAAAGATGTAGATAAACCCCTTATTGCAATCCTTACCTTAAACACACTTGCACACACCGTAGGTGCAATGATGGTAGGTACTGTAGCTGCAGATTTATATCCAGAGTTTGTTATAAACTTAGGCTTTACAGAGATTAATTTTCTTGGTTTTGTCTCTGCTATAATGACCTTACTTATCTTAATTGCTAGCGAGATAATACCTAAAACAATAGGTGCAAAATTTTGGAAATCTCTAGCAAACTTCTCTGCAAAGACACTTAAGATAATGGTGCTACTTTTAAAGTACACAGGAGTATTATGGTTGCTACAACTTTTTACTCGTATGGTAGGTGGCGGTGGTCATCACGAGAGTGTGCTAAGCCGTGAGGACTTTACCGCAATGGCACAAATGGCTGGTGAAGATGGCGTTTTTGAAGAAAGTGAATCTAAAATTCTTAATAACCTTCTTACCTTTAAAGAGGTACTTACTAAGGATATTATGACGCCACGTACAGTCATAAAAATGGCAGATGCAAATACAACCGTTGCAGACTTTTTTGAAGAAAATCAATCACTGCGTTTTTCTAGAATTCCAATTTTTGAAGGAACACGTGATCACATCACTGGTATTGTTTTAAAGAGCGAGGTATACCGTGAGATGGCTCTAGATAATCACACAACAACTCTTAAAGAGATAGAACGTCCTATTTTAATAACAAAACGTAATTTGCCTATTCCAGATCTTTTTGAAGAACTTATTTCTACAAAAAATCATATTGCCCTTGTCGTAGATGAGTATGGTACTATGAGTGGCCTGGTGACAATGGAAGATGTGATAGAAACTCTTCTTGGACTAGAAATTATGGATGAAAGTGATAGTGTAGCAGACTTGCAAACGCTAGCCCGTCGCAACTGGCAAAAAAGAGCCAAAGCTCTAGGCCTTTATGACGAAAATAGCCCTAAGAGTGAGTAAACCCGCCATTTTATGCGTTTACGATATGTTTGTTTTTAATATTACGTACTAGCACGCTTAAAAACAGCGATACATCATAAGGTTTTACTAGAATGTCATCCATTCCTGCTTTATAAATTTTATGTCTTATCTCTTGTATCTCTACCGCTGTTAAAGCAACTATAGGTGTAGACTTATCAAACGTTCTAATTTCTTTTGTGGCCTGTATACCATCTTTTTTAGGCATATGGATATCCATAAGTATAAGGCTATATTCTTGATTTTTTGCCATCTCTACGGCCTCTTCACCATCACTAGCTAGACTACACAATAAACCTTTACTCTCAAGAAGTTTTTGAGTAATTTTTTGATTAATACGGTTATCATCTACCACAAGAATATGAGCATCTTGTAGTGTGTGTACACTCTCTGTCTCTAACAACTCATTTGATGTAATAACTTGACGAGGTAACGCTGTGCTCTTAGGTTTTTTAAATTTTATGACAAATGAGAAGGTTGCTCCTTGACCCTCATCACTTTCTAGTATAACCTCACTGTTATATAATGCGAGTAGCTTTTTTACAATAGGCAAACCTAAGCCTGTACCTTGGTAGTTATAATTTTTATTCTCAATCTGAGTAAACTCTTCAAAAATAGTTGCCTGACTGCTTTTGGGGATTCCTATACCATCATCTTTTACTACAAACAAGATGCTATGACTCCCATCATTTGTGCGAGCTTGCTGATGTATATTTACCCAGATATTGCCATTTTCATTAAACTTTATGGCATTACCTATAAGGTTCATTAGTATTTGAGAAAGCCTTACAGAATCACCTTGAAGCTCGTTAGGCACCTCTGGGTCAATATGTAAATGAAGTTTATTGTTGTTTTGCTCAAGGCTAAACTCAAATGAGCGTGTAATGCTATGTAATAAAGTAGTGAGTTTAAAAGGTGCGTGCTCAAGTTTTATATCTTTTGCCTCCATCTTACTCATAAGGAGCACATCATTTATGAGAGCAAGTAAATAATCTGCCGAAAACTTAAGCGACTTTAAGTCATCACGATGGGTCTTAATTTTTTTATCCTCTAGTAAGATGGTTGCTATACCTATTACTCCATAAAGCGGTGTGCGTAACTCGTGGCTTATGGTAGAAAAAAATTGTGTTTTGAGCTTAGAGAGCTGTTCGGCTTCGTTTTTTGCTTTTGTGAGTTCTATGTTTTTTTCGCGTAAGCGATCACTATAGTTTTTACGAGATTTATACATCGTGAAAATGATAAAAAGCCCTAAAAACAGCAAGGAGGAAGCCACAATGAGGACTGTATTTGCCTTGCGAGAACTTGCGGCGAGTATATCGGTAAGGCTTTTTTCTTTTTTGGTAATTTCTAGTTCGCGCTTATTTGCTCTATAATCAAACTGAGCACTTGCTTGTCTTATTTCTTGCTGCGTTTGTATTTTATACAGTTGGTTTGCCAGTAATAATTGCCTTTGTGAGTGGTAATAGGCAGCCTCAAATTTTTTATCTTTTTCATAGAGTCTTGCTATTTGATGCTGTGCCTCCTCCTCTTCGGCAATGAGCTCTTGCTCAAAAGAGATATCTATGGCTTCTAGCAAAGCTTCTTCGGCTAGGGTGCTTTTGTCTTTGGCTATGTAGTACTTCCCGAGTAATGTTAGTATTTGTGCTCTAGGTTTATAATTTTGAGTATCCCTAAGGCTCATCATTTTTGCTTCCATAAGCGCAGGATACGCCTTTGCAATATTATCTTGAGCGAGATGCATACGGCTTAAGTCTATATACGACTGTAGTGCCATATCTCTCAAGTTGAGCTTTGTGTAAGCGTCTATACTTTTTTTAAATAGAGCTGTTGCCCTTTCTTCAAATTCGGGGTAAATACTATAGGTCTTACCTAGATTGCTGTGAGAAATAGCAAGTAACGTGTCGTTTTTTGACTTTTGTGCCATTGTTAAAGCTCGTTCAAAAGCTTCGTGAGCACTAGGTGTATCTTTGAGTGTGAGATAAATGTCGCCTAGTAAAGTGTACCCTTGAAATTGCACTTTTACATCTTCTTCTACCAGCGGAGAGTTAAGTAATGTATCTAGCGTTTTAATGGCGCTGGTATATTCCTTTCTTTTATGCTGCTCTTGAGCCACATCAATTGTATACACACTACCTTCGTCTAGAACAAGTGCATTATCTTGCCCATAGACTAGATGGCTAGATAATAGTATAATAGGGATTATAAACAATATCAATAGACGCATACACCTGCCTTAAAACCGTCAAATGTACTGACTTACAGCACAATATACAACATACTTAATCCCTATATTTGAAACTATGGAAGCAGCTATTATATCAACACCCCTAGGTTTATTATCGTTAAAAGGAACTCAAGAAGGACTTTGTGCTGCAACGTTTATAGAAGACGGTCGAGTGATTACAAAAGTAATCCCAGACGCTCTTCAAGAGGCTGTAAAACAACTTAAAGAATACTTTGCAGGAGAGAGGAGTCATTTTGATCTCTCTCTTACCCCTAAGGGAACTACTTTTCAGCAAAAGGTCTGGATGGAACTTTGCACCATCCCTCACGGCAAGACTACGACCTATCTCGCTATGGCAAAACAACTGGGTGACCCTAAGGTAATACGCGCAGCAGCCAGCGCAAATGGTAAAAATCCTATTTCTATTATCATTCCTTGTCACAGGGTAATAGGTAGTGATGGGTCTCTTACTGGTTATGCAGGAGGACTGCACCGCAAGAAGTGGCTATTAGAACACGAAAGCCCAGTGACGCAAGGTTCTTTATTTTAGATCAGGCTTTTATTAATAGATGAGTAACGCTTTCGCGAAAGCAAAAAAATAATACTTTTAAAATATCAATCTTTACAAAATGAGGTATCTGAAAAATTTTTTTAAAGGCTTACTTTTTTTTATTGCTATCATTATAGCGGCTCTTTACATCACAGACTATGACTACATTTTAAAAGGTGTGCGCGTGGTATATATGACTGGCCATACTACGGCTTTTATAGACGACTATGATTATTTTGATAACGCAACTATTGAACCTAGCACCCCACAGACCTGGCCAAGGCATAAGCAATATAACAACGTCGTACCTACAGAGCGTCTATCTTCTATTAATAGTGAGCTTGAGACTATTGCCTTTTTAATTATTAAAAATGACAGTATTTTATATGAAGACTATGCAACGGGCTATAGCGAGAACAGCAAGACTAACTCGTTCTCGATGGCAAAGAGTATAACCAGCGCGTTGCTAGGTAAGGCCATACAAGACGGCTATATAAAATCACTAGATCAACCGGTGAGTGATTTTTTTATAGAATTTGCTGGTTCTGGTATGACTGTGGGAGATCTCTCCTCTATGGCTTCTGGTCTCAACTGGGATGAGAGTTACTCTAGCCCCTTTAGCCTCACAGCGCGTTCTTATTATGATGATGACCTTGCCGAAACTATTTTAAATCTCAAGGTTACAGAGCAACCCGGTCAATCTTTTAAATATCTCTCTGGCAACACACAATTACTAGGTATGGTGATACAGAAAGCTAGTGGCATACCGCTACCGCAATACCTATCAGACAGCTTCTGGAAACCTATGGGTATGGAGCAAGAAGCACTATGGCAGCTAGATGATGATGATAACAAGCTGGCAAAAACCTATTGCTGTGTAGCAAGTAATGCTAGAGATTTTGCCCGTTTTGGAAAACTCTATAAAGATGGTGGCTCTTGGAATGACAAAAGATTACTTCCCGAAGATTTTGTAACAACCAGCATACAACCACGTTTTGCTGAAGATACGGAGTATGGATACGGCTTCTGGCTAAGTAACTATCGCGATAAAAAAATATTTGCAATGCGAGGTATACTAGGGCAATATGTAATTACCATACCAGAAGACAATCTTATTATTGTAAGACTAGGGCACCATCGTGGTGACTGGGTAGAAGGAAAACCCTTTACTCAGGACTTTTATGATTACATAGACGCAGGGTACGAAATGACTCAAAACGTTGATTAGTATGGAGTTCTATTAATTTATTGTATTTTTCGATACATTCAATCATCAATCAATGCGATTATTTTCCCCTTCAGAATTTATGATTAAAGCACTCGCTGCTTTTAAGAGATTTCCGGTGACACTCATCTGGGTTATATTATTTACACTACTGCTAGTTGTACTTGCCGAAAGAGATATAGATGACATTTTTGAAACCTATAACAACATCTCACTAACAGCGGTATTAGGTGTGAGCTGGCTTATAGGAACTCAGTTTTACATTGAGCAGTTTAAAAGGATAGGACTCTGGTGGATCAAGGTTGTAATCTTACTGCTTCTGTTTGCCTTTTATTTTACATTACCTGACTATGACTTTCAAAATAATAATGAAACCCCATATATAAGATGGTTTGTACTATTTATAGTAGGTCATCTAGCGCTACTCTTTGCTCCTTTTATTACTGTATGGCACCCTAAAGCCTACTGGAATTATCTGGCAGATATGCTTATGGCAATCGCTAGGAGTGCCTTGTTTTCTGGGGTGTTTTATCTAGGTGTTGTGCTTGCGTTGCTAGCCATAGAGTATCTTTTTGATGTGAAAATAAATGGTAGGCGTTACTTCCAGTTATTCCTGCTGTGTTTAGGAATCATAAATACGTGGGTATACCTATCAGATTTTCCTAAAGAGATACAACATAACATCCACCTGCACTTTCATAAAGCTATTGAAGTCTTTGTAAAGTTTATACTCATACCGCTTGCCGCACTCTACATCACAATACTATATGCCTATGCTCTTAAAATCTGTATACAGTGGGAATTACCTAAGGGCTGGGTGAGCTACCTTATTATCGCACTTGCTGGACTTCTATTTATCATTCAGTTTATTATTCACCCATTAAAAACAACTCATATCTCTAGGGTTTTTAAAAACTTTCAGCCGCTAGCATATTGGTTATTGCTACCCTTGCTCATCTTATTTTATGCTGCGATTTATAAAAGGGTATCAGATTACGGCATCACAGAGCCGCGATATTTTCTTATTATAATTGCAATTTTTATAACAGGCGCTACGCTTTATTTACTCTTCAGTCGCAAGCAGCAGCTTCGGTTTTTACCTATGGCTCTTGCGGTTATGGGTTTATTGAGCACTTTTGGGTTTTGGGGAGCCTTCTCTGTGAGTAAACGCAGCCAGATGGACGAATTTGAAAAGATGTATACCGCTTTCGCGAAAGCGGAAAATAAAGAAAACTCAGACCCCGTAGCTTATAGAAGATTTTCGTCTATCACGAGGTACCTCGTAGAACACGATGCCGCAGAAGATCTAAAACCCATCATAGGTTACAACCCGGTAGAAAAACATACCGATGTAACTACCTGGAAGTTGTCTAACTATATTTTAAAAGACTTAGGGTATAAAATGACGGCTAGTGATATAGAGAAGAAAAGCATACACTTTAACAACGCCTCTAGTGCAGCATATGATATACGTGGCTATGACTGGAAGCAGGACTTTCACTTTAACCTCAACGGTCAGTCAGAATATATAGAAGAAGGCTTTTCTGTAATGCTCAATGGGAAAGAAATTCTTATCACAACACAAGACAGCACAGCACTCACGATACCCACACAGGCATTTTTAAAGCAACTAGAAGGTGAGGATATAAATAAACCTATTAACGACCGAGATAAACTTACACTCCGTAAAACAAATGGTCTTGTGGATGTAAAAATAATATTCAACTCCATAAATTTAAAGGTTGATGGTGGTGGTCAACGTATTATAAATTATGCGAGTGGCAGCGTACTTTTAAAAGTAAAAAAATGATACAAAGGCTTCAACTAGAACATATCCTTTTTTTGGATATTGAGACGGTACCTCAACATCCAGATTTTTCTGATCTAGACGATGTAGAAAAGGCACTTTATGCAGATAAAACAAGATACCTCCGCAAGGATGAGTATACACCAGAAGACTATTACGAGCGTGCCGGCATCTGGGCAGAATTTGGAAAAATAGTGTGTATCTCTGTAGGCTATTTTAATACCAGTACAGATGGTAAACGCTTTAGAACCACCTCCTTTTTTGGTGATGATGAGACCAAGCTACTTAATGAGTTTAAAAACTTACTTGAAGATCATTTTAACCGCCGCGAGCACTTACTCTGTGCACATAATGGTAAAGAGTTTGACTTTCCGTATATCGCGCGACGTATGATTATAAATGGAGTTACGCTACCACAAAAGCTCAATCTTTTTGGCAAAAAACCTTGGGAGATACCTCATATAGACACCCTAGATTTATGGAAGTTTGGAGACTATAAACACTACACCTCTCTCAAGCTTATGACCAAAATTTTGGGAATACCTTCTCCAAAAGATGATATAGACGGCAGCCAGGTGCGCCAGGTGTATTATGAAGAAAATGACATAGACCGCATAGTCGTATATTGTGAGAAAGACACCGTTGCCGTGGCTCAAATTTTACTCAAACTACGCAACGAGCGCTTGCTTGATGAAGATGAAATAATATCGGTTTAAAAAATCCATAGTTATGAAAGTAAAACATATACTCGCTCTTTTTATTTTAGGGTTAATCTGTACTGTTCTGGGTGCATTATTTAAAATTATGCACTGGCCAGGAGCTCCAGAATTATTAACCGCTGGGACCTTCTTACAAGTTATCGCTGGCTTTTTGGGCATCTGGAAACTCTTTACTAACAAAGAGTTTAAGAGCTTCTTAAATAAATAGTATTGCTTTATTTACGCTTTCGCGAAAGCGTAATAAAAACAAAAAAAAATCCCGACCTCATCTGAAGTCGGGATTTCTTATGTTTATAAATGACGGGCCTTACTTTTTGATAAAGCGTTTAATCATTTTTGAACCTTCAGTCTCTACTTGAATGACATAAACGCCAGCTTCAAGTCTCGACACATCAATTGTGTTTTCAAAATTACCTTTATGAACCGCTTGACCTAGAAGGTTAAATATAGTTACAGAGGTTGCTTCTGCTCCTTGTAAGCTTATATTTAATTCTCCACGAGTAACCGGGTTAGGGAAAATTGAGAAGTCTCCTTTTCCAAAGTCTGTAAATGCTGTGTCACCTTCTGTATCTCCACCAAAGGCTGCACTACTTGATACATTTACAATGTAGTCTTCTACCTCTCCATAGTTAAAGCTTCCACAAGCAGCTGGCACAGCGTTATATCTCATAACTACTCTCATACGAGTCGCTCCTTGAGCCGCTCCAGATGGTACTGTGATAGTACCACTTACTGGTGTAGCCTGCGTTGCAGAGATGGTAAGAGCCGTTTCTCCAGCATCTGCAAAGTCACCATCACGATTCCAGTCTACAAAAACAGCATAACCTTCACTGTATGTGCTTCCTGGCCACTCTGGTGTTATAGTGATTGTTGCACTACCACTTAAGGCTGTTGAGATATTTGTAAAGTCTTGGTATCCGGCAGCATTTCTACCAGAGGCGTTATCTATACTTCCTATCTGCACACGTGCGATGTACTCTTCTGTACTGTTATTACCATTTGCTGCACAGTAGCCTGTAGGTGGAGTAGTATCACCACCTCCGCCACCGGCAGTAAGAGCAACGTTATCTATTGCAACATCAGACTGCCACGTGCTACCCGTAATACGGTTAAAACGTAACTGAACTGTACCTCCCGTATAAGCATCTAAGCTCACGGTAACTGCATTCCACTGGTTGCCTTGGTTTCCTGTCTGGTTCCATAGGCTTGTCCAGGTAGTACCACCGTCTGCACTCGCTTCTAGATCTACCTGACCTCCATTTGTAGAACCATACATATGATAATCAAATGTAAAGTTTGCTTCTGTCTCTGTAGATAGATCAAAACAAGGAGAGTTTAATATCGCTCTCTTGTTTGGGTATCCTGTCCCGTTACCAGATGCTTCTACAAACATATAGAAAGATCCTTGTGATCCAGAAGATGGTCCTGTACCACTAGAAGGTGTTCCAGATGCATCACGTGTCCAGTTTATATCATCACTGCTATCTTGAGTCCATTGACCAAGTCCAGCTTCAAAACTTTCACTATATCCTGCTCCAGCGGTTGCTGTACAACCCGATGGAACTGTAGTAGTCTCTGTAGTGGCTGTTGCCGTATTACTCGCTCCAGAAACATTACCTGCCTCGTCTTTTGCTCTTACAGTAAACTGGTATGTAGTTCCCTCTGCAAGGCCAGTAACATTTGCAGTAGTCACTGTAACTTCTCCTAGGTTATTAGACCCTTGGTATACATCATAAGCAACAACACCTATATTATCTGTAGAAGCGTTCCAAGATAATGCAACACTAGAGGTTGTCACATCTGTAACAACAAGACTTGTAGGAGCTGTAGGAGCTTGCGTATCTGCTGGAGCAGTACCTTCTATAGCAAATCCATCTATAGCAATATCACCTTGCCAAGAGGCAGATGTTGTTGCTCTAAATCTTAATTGTGTCGAGGCATCATATGCCGCAAGGCTTACTGTTGCATCTTGCCAAGCTGCTCCTTGATCTCCACTTAGTGACCACAACTCTGTCCACGTTTGTGAGCTATCATCTCTAGCTTCTAGTCTCACTGTACCTACTGAGTTACCTGTCATCTGGTAACTAAAAGTAGCCTCTGCAGCATTTACTCCTGCAAGGTTAAAACAAGGTGAGTTTATTGTAGTAGTCTTACTCCCAAAGTTAGGACTAGATGCTTCTACATAAATATAATATGATCCTTCATTAGCTCCCGAAGGTCCTGTACTGTTAGAAGGTGTTCCTCCTGTACGAACTGTCCAGTCAAAATCATCTGATGTGTCTTGTGACCAAGCTCCTAAGGTATTTTCAAAACCTTCAGAATATGGGAAAGAGCTTACAGTAGAGTTACAAGATGCTGGTGGTGGTGGTCCAGAACAACCACTTGTAAATGAAGCAATTTGATCTGTATTGGTATTTGTACCACCATTGCTATTTTCTACAGCATCTACACCTACACCTCTTCTTGCAAAAGCGTCCCATATTAAACAGTTGTACTGTCCTCCATAAAGATCTTGATCTGCTTGTAATATTCCGTCACGTCCAGAAACATACCCAGGATTATTTGCCGTATTCTTAAGACCTTCTATAACAAGAGCCATTGCGATGTTGTTACCACCTGTACCATTATACTGGTCATTGTCATATCCTTCTAGATCTATAAGGTCCCAAGTCATATCCCATAGTATCGTTGCAAAACCATACCCAACACCGTGAGGTACTACAAGGCTACTAACATCATTATAAGTTGTACCATTTACAGCAAGATCTGTAGCATATCTTGTAGGTCTAATTCCTGCACCTGTAGTAGGCTGCCCTATAGCATATGTACCTACCCCTCTGGCAGTATCTCTAGTATCTCCTGGGCGTATAGTCATCACTAGACCTAACCAGTCTGACCATCCTTCACCCATTTGCTCACTACCTCCTAAAGCATTTGTGCTAGGACCTCCTACAAGACGTGTAGAAATACCGTGACCATACTCGTGAGCAATAATAACATTATCTAGGTCTCCATCTCGAGTAGGGTTAGTAAATAAGAACATTTGCATTCTCGGATTACTACCATCTGGTGGTGTTGCAAAGTTTGCATTATTTGTACCACTACCATCTTGGGCATCTGCATTTACAGAATCACTCCCTATACCACCTTTACCATAGTTATTTTCTTGAAAGTTACCTGCTGCCTCTGTAAACCCATACTGGTACCACACATCGTGCATAATATTATTCCAGTAAAAAAGGTTTGTAGTTGCTGCTGGTAAAAACGTTGAAGGATTATTATTAAGGTTAAGTGCAAAGTCAAAGTTAAGAGCACTACCACCATTAGGACTTGTTCCAGAACCATTGTTACCATTTGTATCATCTTGAGCTAGAACGTTATTTCCTCTTGTAGTAGTAAACTCTGCTCCTGCAGAACCGTTTGTATCGTGCCACCCGTATGGTGAAGCATTTGCCACAGCAGGATCTGTTACAATCGCGCGATTACCGTGACTAGGGCTTTCTATACCTAGTGGATATACATTATAAGAGCCTCCACCCACTACTGCAGCTGCAGTAGTAGCTTTTACTGGACCATAAACTACATCTTCTTTTACATTAGAACTAGTATGATTGTGCTCGCTGTGATTTGGGTCTTCCCAAGAGCAAGACACTACCCAGTCTTCGGTTTTTAATATCTCACCAGAAGCAGCATCTACATTTACATTCCACCAGTGTTGAGCATCTAGTTGATAGATTGATACATTCCAAGTAAGGTGTAATTTGTTTCCTACAGATAGGTAGCGCTTTTCTACTTTAATAGGCTCTATACTTATACCTGAGTTTGCATACTCAAAAGTGTTACCACTAGATCTTGTTACAGAAAGATTGCGAGGTGCTTGTATCTTATGATGCTGCACCACTTTTTGTATCGCATTTTCTGGAGATAAGCTAGCTGTGCTGCCTGCGCTTTTTTCTGCTATGTCTTTAACAAACTGATTAATCTCATAAGTTACCTGTCCATTTTTTACAGTAAGCTTATATGTTCCGTTTTGGATTGGAACTCCTTGATACTTTTGCTGTACGTAAACGTGCTGTATCTCGGGGTTAAGTGATGGAACAATATCTGTTATTTCCCATTGTGCAACGTCTGTAGATTTTAGACCTACTTCTTCTGCATTTCCGCTCAAATATTTCTGGACAATGCCATCTACATTTTGAGCAATTGCTGTCGATCCTGCTAGGAGTACCAGTAGGACAAAAGAGTACAATTTTTTCATAAGTTGATTATTTAATTAATGTTGGAGAAGATTGATTAAAAACGGATTATTTATAATTTTTTAATCAAAACTTTGTGTTTGGATAGTAAATAACGTGAAATCTTTAAAGAAATCGTAATTTTTTCGATGAACTACACAATTTTTTTTAACAAAAAATTAATATTTAAACTATGTTCTACCTTAATTAACTTATTGCTCAACAAAAATTAAAGACTTCTCATTTGTATAATAATGTTCAAACGCACTCACTATAATCTCATATGCAATCTGGTATTTAAAAAACGTATTTTTGAGTTATGCAATCTCAAGAACTTCTTTCTGTAAAACAGCTTCATCTATCTTTTCGACAGCAAGGAGAGGTCAATGAAGTGATACACGGTATCTCTTTTGATTTATACCGTAATGAGATACTTGCCATTGTAGGAGAATCTGGTTCTGGAAAAAGTGTTTCTTCACTAGCCATTTTAGGTTTACTTCCTAAAAAACATACTCACATAGAGGGGCTTATCTCATTTAATGGGCAATCACTAACCACACTTTCTGAAAAAGATTTTCAAACCATACGAGGGAATGAAATCTCTATGATTTTTCAAGAGCCTATGAGCAGCCTTAATCCTTCTATGCGCTGCGGAGATCAAGTAGCGGAGATTTTAAGAAGGCATACTACGCTTTCGCGAAAGCGTATAAAAGACGAAGTACTAGCTTTATTTGAAAAAGTAAAACTCCCTACAGTATCAAAAATTTATGAGGCTTATCCTCACGAAATTTCTGGAGGCCAAAAACAACGAGTAATGATTGCAATGGCCATTGCTTGTAAGCCTAAAATTCTCATTGCAGATGAGCCTACGACGGCACTAGATGTCACCGTACAAAAGGAAATTATTTTACTTCTTAAACAGCTACAACAAGAAACCGAAATGAGTGTGATCTTTATATCTCACGATTTATCGCTGGTAAGTGATATTGCAGATCGCGTACTTGTAATGTACAAAGGTGATATAGTAGAAACAGCAGAAGCACAACAACTCTTTAAGTCACCTCAACATCAATACACAAAAGCATTACTAAGCGCAAGACCTTCACTTGACGAGCGACTTAAAAAGCTTCCCACAATACAAGATTACCTCGATAATAAAACACTATCTCAAGTTGAAACAGCAGATGAACGATTTGCACATCTTAAAGAGCTTTATGAGCAACCCCCACTTCTAGAAGTTCACAATGTAGAAAAAACTTATTTTTCTAATAGTGGCATCTTTACCAAAGCTGAGGGCTTTAAAGCGGTAGATGATGTTACTTTTAAAATCTATAAAGGAGAAACGCTAGGTCTAGTGGGTGAGTCTGGATGTGGAAAGTCTACGCTAGGGAATGCGATCTTGCAACTAGACCGAGCAACCGCAGGTCATATTTTATATAAAGGAACAGACATTACACGTTTACGTGGCAAAGCGCTACGTAGTTTACGTAAAGAAGTGCAAATCATTTTTCAAGATCCATTTGCTTCTCTAAACCCTAGGCTTACCGTGGGTCAAGCTATTATAGAACCTATGGAAGTGCACAAACTATATGCCTCTACAAAGGAGCGTAAAGAGCGAGTGATGCAATTATTAGAACGTGTAGGCCTTGAGAAAGAACACTATAATAGATACCCACACGAGTTTTCTGGAGGGCAGCGCCAGCGCATAGGGATTGCACGTACCATAGCTGTAAACCCAAAACTTATTGTGTGTGATGAGTCTGTAAGCGCGCTAGATATCTCTGTACAAGCACAAGTACTCAATTTACTTAATGAGCTCAAAAAGGACTTTGGGTTTACTTATATTTTTATTTCTCACGATCTCGCAGTAGTAAAATATATGTCTGACCAACTTGTGGTTATGAATAATGGTAAAATAGAAGAAATAGGAGATGCAGATGCAATTTATAAAAACCCCATAAAGGCCTATACTAAGCGATTAATAGGCGCTATACCTAAAGGCATCTAGTCACTATGATTATATCATAAAGACCTTTCTTGCTAGTTTTATACAGTTTGATGTAAAATAGAAAGTATTTTGAACTCCAGTTGCGAGTTGTCTGGCTGAGTTTGTAATTTTTTTCATTCTTGCGTCAAATAGGGATTAAAACAAAATCCGCAGGGCTCCCCCCGCGGATTTCTAACAAATCATAACTCAAAACACTCTTATACGTTTAAGCTATACTATATAATGAAGTGAAATGTAGATTATCGAATATACTTTACACTTCATCGGAATCAATTACTTGATTTGGGAATGTAAATGTAAGATAATATTATAAATAGACAACAACCAAAACAGTAGAAATAATCATCAAATGTTAATATTTTGTGTATTTCGTCGAATAATTAAGTTTTTAGTCGGCTTTTTGTCGAAATCTTTAAAATTAATGCGGGTGTGTTTTCATAAAAAAACCACTCTAAGAGTGGTTAAATATTTGTGAGATTCTTCTGTTTTTCCGTTTTCCTTTCTTTCGAGTATCTGTAACCTCTTCTACTTCATAATAACTTCTTCCATAATTAGACCTTTTATCTTCACCTAATCTTTTTACAACTTGGTTTGTCATTCTTATGACAAACTCCTCCTCTTTATTAGGATATGAGATGTCGTTGCCCGCACTGTCTATTTTTTTCTTTCGAGACGTAATATTAAGTTTTCTAGCTTTATAATCGTCTGTTTCAAACAGTTCATTATAGCAGTGTATAAGCTCGTGCGCAAGTACAGCCATAGGAGAATTGTACCCCTTATTTTTTGAAAACCATCGCTTACGATGATTTTTTCTAAAAACGATACCGTGTGTATCGTAAAATCCCACCGTATTTGTAGGCGGCCTATAATAATTCTTGCGCTGTGAGTACACGATATTAATACCATTTACAACATCTGCAACGAGCACATCTATAATATCAAGTGTTTTCACAACACCATCATCTTTATATGTAATGGTAAGCGCATTTGTTTTATAAAGAAAATCAAGTGCTTTACACGTATTTTTTAAAAACCTATCACTTAAACCCTCGTAGTGTCTATCTACCACATACGTATAATTATGAGGCTTATTATTTAAGTCATAGATAATCATTAATACAGTTGCATCTCTGGCACATCACCATCTATAATAAGTGTTCCCTCTGTGGCTGCTTGTATTTCTTCTACAGAAACTCCAGGTGCGCGTTCTAATAATTTAAACCCATCTGGTGTCACCTCTAGTACCGCAAGGTTACTTACTATCTTCTTTACACAACCTACGCCTGTGAGTGGAAGACTGCAACGTTTAAGAAGTTTAGACGCGCCTGCTCTATTAGTATGCATCATTGCAACGATTATATTTTCTGCGCTTGCTACAAGATCCATAGCGCCCCCCATACCCTTTACCATTTTGCCAGGTATTTTCCAGTTTGCTATATCTCCATTTTCGGCGACTTCCATTGCTCCTAGTATGGTTAAGTCTACGTGCTTACCACGTATCATACTAAAACTGGTTGCACTGTCAAAAAAACTAGCGCCAGGCAGTGTTGTAATGGTTTGTTTTCCAGCATTTATAATATCTGCATCCTCTTCTCCATCATAGGGAAAAGGTCCCATACCTAATACTCCGTTCTCACTTTGAAACTCTACTTCTATATCATCGCGTACATAGTTTGCAACTAGTGTAGGTATACCTATACCCAGGTTTACGTAGTATCCATTTTGCACCTCTTTTGCGATGCGCTGTGCGATTTGATTTTTATCTAATGCCATAATTAATCTCTTGTTCTTACCGTGCGTTGCTCAATTCTCTTCTCGTACGTCTCTCCTTTAAAGATGCGTTGTACAAAAATACCTGGTATATGTATCTGGTTAGGATCTAGCTCACCTATGGGTACAAGTTCTTCAACTTCGACCACAGTGATGGTTGCTGCTCCACACATATTAGGGTTAAAATTACGTGCCGTTCCTTTAAAAATAAGATTACCCGCTGCATCACCTTTCCAAGCTTTGACAAAAGCAAAGTCTGCCTTAAATGCGTGCTCTAGCACGTACATCTTTCCATCAAACTCTCTTGTCTCTTTACCCTCTGCTACTTCTGTACCATAACCAGCTGGTGTGTATATTGCTGGGAAGCCTGCTTGAGCAGCTCTACAGCGCTCTGCAAGTGTACCTTGAGGTATTAACTCTACATCAAGTTCTCCACTAAGCATCTGGCGTTCAAACTCGGCGTTTTCCCCCACATAGCTAGAGATCATTTTTTTAACCTGCTTCTTTTGTAATAACAACCCTAGGCCAAAATCATCTACTCCCGCATTATTTGATATACAGGTGAGATTATCTACATTAAGTTCTACTAGCTTTGCAATAGCGTTTTCTGGAATACCACTCAGGCCAAACCCTCCTAGCATCATCGTCATACCGCTAGTTACACCTTCAAGAGCCGCATCTACTCCGGCAACTTCTTTTGTTATCATATTCTTGGTTTTGAATGATTAAAAATACGGATTTTGTAATTGATTACGCTTTCGCGAAAGCGTACTTATTAAATTTGCATCTACAAAAAAAGAGCCCGATGATATATCGCGCTCTTTTATTCTATTATTAGTATGGAGTTGTTAAAAATCTAGCTCATCTGGAAGCTCATCATTTACGCTTTCACTTTTATAGTTTTCACAATCTATGGTAATCGAAAGATCTTTAGGTTTATCAAACTCACCTTTTGAGACTTTTAAATCTTCATTCTCATAAACCCCCTTCATATACATACCCCATATAGGTAAGGCCATTGTTGCTCCCTGACCGTAACTAATGCCTGGGAAGTGTACGGCACGATCATCTCCTCCTACCCATACTCCGGTAACGAGGTTTGGAACAATACCCATAAACCATCCATCACTTTGGTTTTGAGTTGTACCTGTTTTACCAGCAATTGCGTTTGTAAATCCATAAGGATACCCTGTTACCGCTTTTCTATACACAGCCTCTTTACCTCTCGTGGTGTGACGTAATCTTGATCCAGAACCAGATCGGGTTACTCCCTCCATCATCTGTAAAGTTACATAAGCAGACTCTGCACTTAGTACATCACGTGTTTCTGGCACGTGCTGGTAAAGAATAGTCCCGTTTTTATCTTGTATGGTACTTACTATTTGTGGTTTTACGTAGACTCCCTGATTTGCAAAAGCCCCGTATGCAGAGACCATTTCATAAAGACTTAAATCTGCAGTTCCTAAGGCAATAGATGGTACCGCAGGAATGTTACTAGTGTCTACCCCTAGCTTGCTTACTAGGTCTATTACTGGTTGTGGTCCTACTTTATCCATCAATCTAGCAGATACTGTATTTACAGATTGTGCAAGAGCATCTTTCATAGTAATCATTCCACCCATCTCGCCTCCAGAGTTTTCAGGAGACCAGCTTTTTGTGTTACCGTGAGCACCCGCTGTTATAGTATAAATTGTGTTAGGCAAGGTATCACAAGGAGAGATTTTGAGTTGGTCTACCGCAGTGGCATATAAAAATGGCTTAAAGGTAGATCCTACTTGTCTCTTTCCTAACTGTACGTGATCGTACTGAAAGTGTGTCATATTATTACCTCCCACCCAGGCACGTACTTCACCAGTTTGTGGGACCATAGACATCATACCGGTACGTAAAAACTTTTTGTAATAACGTATAGAGTCACGAGGAGTCATTACTGTATCAATCTCACCTCCCCAAGAGAAGATGGTCATATCTGTCTTTATATCAAAAGACTTTCTTATTACATCTTCAGACTTTCCTTGCGCTTTCATTTTACGCCATCTAGAAGAACTTTTTATAGCATTGTTAAAAATTCTGTCTACATCCTCTTCTTCTATATCTCTAAAAGGTGCCGTTTTATTTTTTTCGTTTTGTCTATCAAACTCTTTTTGCAATCTAGGCATATGCGCTGCAACAGCATCCTCTGCAATTTTTTGCATACGAGAGTCTATGGTAGTGGTAATGGTAAGACCATCTCTATATATATTGTAATAAGTAAGATTACCTTCTAGGTCCTCCCCTTTTGGGTTTTCTTTTATCCAAGAAGCCATAAACTTCTTTAAATTTTCTCTAAAGTAGGTAGCAATACCGTCTGCGTGACCTTCTGGTGTAAATTTTACTTCCATAGGTAGCGCTTGCAGGGAGTCCTTTTCGGCAGTGGTGATCATACCGTTTTTTTCCATCTGCTTGAATACCTGATTACGTCTTCCTAGAGATTTTTCTCTAGATATTTTACGATACGGATTATATTGACGAGGGTTTTTAAGCATCGCAACAATTACCGCACTCTCGTGTAGCTCTAGATCTTCTACATCCTTATTAAAATAAATACGTGCGGCAGAGCTTACTCCTATGGCATTAAACAAGAAGTCTTGTTTATTAAGATACATTGCAATGATTTCTTGCTTTGTATACTGTCTCTCAAGACGAGTTGCGATAACGTACTCCTTGATTTTTTGAGCATAACGCTTCCATCCTCTCGCTGCTTGACCTGTAAATAAAAGCTTTGCAAGTTGTTGTGTTACTGTACTTGCCCCACCCTTTTGACCTAAATAGGCAAAGGCTCTCGTAGTCCCTCTAAAGTCTATACCAGAGTGATCATAATAACGCTCATCTTCTGTAGCAACGAGAGCATCTACTAGATTTTGTGGTAATTGCTCGTACTTTACAGGAGTTCTATTTTCGTTATAATAAGTCCCTAACTGTTTTCCATCTACAGAGATGATTTTTGTGGCAAGATTGCTCTCAGGGTTTTCTAACTCTTCAAAGGTAGGAAGCTCTCCAAAGGCGTTCCAGCTAGCAAGTAAAAATACGAGTACTACCAGCGCTATACCGCCCACAAAAAGTCTCCAAAACCAAGAAATATATTTACTGTAATCCTCACTACTCTCGGCAGTTTTTCTAGGAGCTTTTTTTGTTGCCATAGTTATTTATTCTTGTTTTTCTATACGTAAGCCTACTTCGGTAAGTCCTTCAAGATTTGCATCTCCATCTATATTACCGTTTTTTCTTACTGCGTGTTTTATGGTAAAGGTGTAGGTTCCGCTTTCGCGAAAGCGCACTCCTTCTCTATATACTAATTTACTTTCTTTAATATCTCCAAAACCATCCCCCATCCAGGTGCCATCTGGGTTTGCCATCTCGTACTCTAGTGTATCTGTAATGGTTCTCCCGCGCGGAAACTGCATTTCTGTTATTAAAAATAGGTTGCTGTACGGGTATTCATTATTGTTGCGCACAGTGATAAATGTATCGTATATCTGCATACTATCTAGCTCTGTAACTTCTAGCACAACGGGCTCGTCTATCTTCCAAGAGTCACCTAGCGAAATATAACTATGGTACACTTGCTTTGAATCGCAAGACGCACAAAATATGATGAGTATACCTAGTAATACGTTACGCATTAGGTTTTGGTTTATGAGGACGCTTTTTATTTCTGTTATTTGGTTTTGTACCACCTTGTTTTTGTCCTTCTTTTTGAGGTTTATGAGTAGTTTTACCCTTCTGGCCGCCTTGCTTTGATTTTTTAGGACCTTTAGGTTGTGAGCGCTTTGCTTGTGGTTTATTATCACTATTGCTACGCTTTTTCTTGCGATTGTTGCGGCGCTTGTTTGTTGTTTTTGGCTTATCAAAACGGGTGAGACTGTCTTGCCCTACCACGTTGCCAAAATCTACAGTAGTCTCTACAATAAGCTCTGATGCAAATTCTTCTAGACTTGCAACAGGTTCTTTTTTTCTATTTGCAGTGATAATCTCATTTGCGTGCTCTGTAGTGAGCTCGTGCCAGTTCATCCACTCGCCTTCATAAGCATACCATAGTCTACCCTGAAAGATGTCTATCTTCTGGCATACTGCTGTACCCTTCTTAGTATAAAGTTTTGTTTCTGTTTTTGGAAAACTTTTTAAGGCATCCATATAAGCGTCAAGCTCATAATTGAGACAGCACTTTAATTTACCACATTGCCCTGCAAGTTTTTGAGGGTTAAGTGATAGTTGCTGGTATCTTGCTGCACTGGTTGTTACAGATCTAAAATCTGTTAACCACGTAGAGCAACATAACTCACGCCCACAAGATCCTATACCTCCCAGGCGAGCTGCCTCCTGGCGTAAACCTATCTGGCGCATCTCTATACGAGTACGGAACTCTTGTGCAAATTCTTTTATGAGCTGTCTAAAGTCTACACGATCTTCTGCTGTGTAGTAAAAAGTAGCTTTTGAAGCATCTCCTTGAAACTCTATGTCTGAGATTTTCATCTGCAGTTGTAGGCGTATTGCGATCTGTCTCGCACGTACCTTCATAGGTTCTTCCTTCTCACGAGCAGTAGTCCAGATATCTATATCACGCTGTGATGCTTTACGATAAATTTTAAGAGTATCTGGTGTATCTTGTTTTATTTTCTTGCGTTTCATCTGCACGCGCACAAGTTCTCCCGTAAGAGTTACCATCCCTATATCGTGACCAGACTCTGCCTGTGTCGCAACAATATCGCCTATACTAAGGGTGATTTTTTCATCATTTTTATAGTAGTTCTTACGTCCGTTTTTAAACCGTACTTCTACATAATTAAAAGCTTCTTGTCCCTCTGGTAGAGACATATTAGAAAGCCAGTCAAAAACCGTAAGTTTATTACATCCATCTGTCCCGCAGGTTCCGTTGTTTTTACAACCCTTAGGAGATCCGTCTGCACCTGTGCCACAATTGCCACACGCCATATTATTTTATATTTAGAAGGTTTATCACTCTATATCAATCACTGTGACTGCAACAGTAGTGTAAACACGTTATTTTTTTGTTCAAAACTGAACTATGGATAAAGATAGGTAATCTCAAGCGCCTTTGCCAAACAGAAAATTGTAAGTTCTACTTCTACAGTCTTACTTCTTAAAAGCTAGCTTCTCAGATCTTCCTTTTTTAAATATCTTATTACTATTTCCTTTACCAGAACGTAATTTCTTTTGCTCTTCGTATGGGAGTGCGTTTATCTCTGCACACTCTGTAGAGCAGCAATTTTGGTTTGCTTTTGCACACTCTTCACATTGTATAAATAGAAGGTGGCAAGCCTCATTTGCACAGTTTACGTGCTCATCACAAGGCTTTCCACACTGGTGACAATTAGAAATAACATCGTCAGAAATGCGCTCCCCACGACGATGGTCAAAAACAAAGTTTTTACCCTTAAACTTATTATCAAGCTTCTCTGCCTCTACCTGGCGAGCATATTCTATAATACCTCCCTCAAGCTGAAACACGTTTTTAAACCCTTTATGTTTAAAATAAGCACTAGCCTTCTCACATCGTATCCCACCGGTACAATACATTACTAGTTTTTTATCTTCTTTGTGATTTTTAAGATCTTCTTCTATAATATCAAGACTATCTCTAAAGGTATCTACATCTGGAGTGACTGCATTTTTAAAGTGACCTATCTCACTCTCATAGTGATTGCGCATATCGACAAGCACCGTATTATCATCTTCTATGAGCTCATTAAAGGTAGATGCATTTACGTGCACACCTTTATTAGTCACATCAAAAGTCTCGTCCTCTAGTCCATCTGCCACAATCTTGTGACGCACCTTTACCTTGAGCTTTAAAAAAGATTTATTATCCTGCTCTCTAGCTATATTAAGGCGTACATTTTCTAAGAAGTTTATACCGTCTAGGTGTTCCTTAAATTCAGTAAATCGCTTTGCCGGCACAGACATCTGGGCATTAATCCCTTCGTGAGCGACGTATATTCTACCTAAAGCCTCCATCGCATCCCAAGCAATGAAAAGGTGATTTCTAAAAAGTTCTGGATTACCAATTTTATGGTACTTGTAAAAGGAGAGTGTAAGACGTTCTTCTCCAGCTTGTTCTATAAGCTGAGCTCTCTCTTTTGCGCTTAGTTTATTGTACAGGTGCATACTATACTTTGTTTAAGTTAAAAGAAAAATAATTGCGGCAAAGGTACATTTTCTAATGTCAAGGCACAAAAAATGCCTTTACATCGATATAAAGGCATTTTTTGTGAATCGTGGCTAATTCAGATTTTTACTTATTTCTTTTGTCATAAGCACTCTTTATATATCACTATGTCGCTTTGGGCCTTCCTTTTCATATGTGCGTGCATCATTTTAAAACGAACCTATGTTAAGGGAATTATTGTTTTAAACGGGTTAATAATTCAACTTTCAATACTACTTCATAGTAAAGACGTAAGAATTCCAAATGGTTGCGTGTATAAAGAAAAAATTACATTACACACTAGCTGCTAGACATTTACTTCTCTTTTTTAATTAAAAACCTATTTATTCTACACGAGATTGGATTAATTCCTTTTTAAATTAGTAAAGATTCCAAATTTTAGTATCTTCGCCATACAGACTTCATATATACTTCATTTATATAAGTATATTAATTAAGAGATAATGTTGAGAACTATTACGCTTTCGCGAAAGCGTACCTTGCCAAAACCTCTTTTAAAAGTTATTTTTACAAGACAAAAAAGAAGATATGAGCAGCGAAAAAGATGCAAAACTAAAAGCCCTAAAACTCACCCTTGATAAACTAGATAAAACTTATGGTAAGGGTGCCGTAATGAAAATGGGTGACCAAGCCATAGTAGATGTTGAGTCTATACCTACAGGATCTTTGGGTCTTGATGTAGCGCTGGGCGTAGGAGGATATCCTCGCGGTCGTGTTATTGAGATTTATGGTCCAGAATCTTCTGGTAAAACAACATTAACACTACACGCCATTGCAGAGGCGCAAAAGGCTGGAGGTATTGCAGCATTTATTGATGCAGAGCACGCCTTTGATCGTTTTTATGCAGAAAAACTAGATGTAGATATAGATAACCTTATTATCTCACAACCAGATAATGGAGAGCAAGCTCTAGAGATTGCAGATAATTTGATACGCTCTGGCGCTATTGATATCGTAGTAATTGACTCTGTAGCGGCACTTACTCCAAAAAGCGAGATAGAAGGTGAGATGGGAGACTCAAAAATGGGGCTTCACGCGAGATTAATGTCACAGGCACTACGTAAACTTACGGGATCTATAAGCAAGACTAATTGTACGGTTATCTTTATTAACCAGCTTCGTGAGAAGATAGGAGTTATGTTTGGAAACCCAGAGACTACTACGGGTGGTAACGCGCTTAAATTTTATGCGTCTGTACGTTTAGATATACGTCGTTCTACACAAATAAAAGACAGCAATGCAAACGTAATGGGTAACAAAACCCGCGTTAAGATTGTAAAAAATAAAGTCGCTCCACCTTTCCGTATGGCAGAATTTGATATTATGTATGGAGAAGGAGTTTCTAAAGTAGGAGAGATTATAGATATAGGTGTGAACTATGAGATTATAAAAAAAGCTGGTTCTTGGTTTAGCTATCAAGACACTAAGCTTGGGCAAGGTAGAGATGCTGTAAAAGCACTACTACTAGACAACCCAGATCTTATGGAAGAGCTAGAGACAAAAATACACGCTGCTATAAAAGCTAGCAACGAATAATTTGCCCACTCATATTTTATATAAAAACCTCCTGCTCAGGAGGTTTTTTTTATTACCACGCAACCTTTGCACCTTTTTTGCATCTATAAATTGCAAACTAGAATATAAAACCCCTGTTATACGAATAGACGTGATTTTACGGTATCACAAAGTGGAAGAAAGAACCCTTTAAAAAGATATCTGTTCTTATATTTATGAGAACATAAACAAAACCAACAACAGTTGAGTCAAGACCAACTCATAAAAAACTGTAAAAAGAAGCAACCTAAGGCACAGGCCGATTTATACAAGCGCTATGCGAGTGTACTCTTTTCTGTTTGTCTCAAATATGCTCCTAATTACACCGAAGCAGAAGATATTCTGCAGGATGCGTTTATAACTATTTTTGATAAAATCACTCAGTATAAAAATAAAGGTTCTTTTGAGGGCTGGTTAAAAAGGGTTGTGATAAACACAGCGTTACAGCGGTATCGCAAACCAGGAGTTTATAGTCTTGTAAATGAAGAAAATATTAAAGAGGTAGAAGTTGAGGTAGAAGAAGATGCTATCCCACTAGATTACTTACTTAGTATTATACAAGAGTTACCAGATCGTTATAGAATGGTTTTTAACCTTTATGTAATGGACGGTTATTCACATAGAGAAATATCAGAATTGCTTACTATTTCTCAAGGCACCTCAAAGTCAAACCTTGCGCGTGCTAGAATGATATTAAAAGAAAAAATTGAGACGAGTCTGCATAGCTTGCAGAGTAAATCTCACCTATAGTAATGAAGGAGAAGAAGAACATAGACAGACTTTTTCAAGAAAAGTTCAAAAACTTTGAAGCACACCCTAGCGAGCGTGTATGGGCAGATATTGTCAAAAATCAAAAGAAAGACAACCGCAGAGTTATACCTCTATGGTGGAAAGTGGGTGGTATTGCCGCAGGACTCGTATTACTTTTTGGACTTGGCACATTATTACTCCCTTCAGATTCTACTGAGGCGACTCCTCTTGTAAATCAAGATACAATCACCACACAATCTGAAACAAATCAATCTGTAGTAAAAAATTCAATAGATACTAGAGAACAACAAACATCAGATCAAACAACGATTACTAGCAACGAGCAGGTTATCGCTGCGACCAACTCATCTCAAAGAAATTCTCAATCAAAGAGCAACATAACTACTACTAGTACCGCTAGTGGATTAAAGAGTGGTAAGACATCTAGAAGTAATTCTAAAATTAATACATCGCCCCTTAGTAATGAATCAAATGGACTTATTGCATACAGCGATGTAAATAATACGACTACATCTTCTACAGAAAAGAAGGCAACTACCACAAATCAAGTAACAAAAGATCAAAAAACAACAATAGGAAAAGAAGATAAGCCTACTGCAGTTGCAGCAAATGAAACGGTTGCCACAAAAGAGAAAGATCTCGTAGAAGAAGCAAAACAAATTGAACTTAACAAAGAAGAAAACACAGTTGCGCTAGAAGAAGAAAACACAAATAACTCAAGATGGGATGTAGGCGCTGTAGCAGCGCCTGTATATTATGGAGATTTTGGAGGGTCTGGGCTTGATAAGCAATTTGCAGATAATGATAAATCTGGTGATGTAAATCTGAGTTATGGAGTACAAGTAAGTTATGCCATCAGTCCTAAATTAAAAATACGTACTGGTGTAAACAATGTAGATCTTAGTTATAACACAAATGATATTTCATTTTCTACTAATAGCTTGGGGCGTGCACTTAGAGGAGTAAATTATGCAGATAATGCAAAAACTATTGCCATTGCAGACAATAGTACGACTCAAAATAATTTTAATGCAGAGGGCGCTATTCCAAACATTGGAGTCACTGCAAATGGGTCATTACAACAGCAACTAAGTTACCTCGAAGTACCTCTTGAAGCAGTTTATGTGATCTCAGATAAACGCGTGGGGGTATCACTAGTGGGAGGTGTAAGTACATTATTTCTTAATAATAACGAGGTAATTCTTTCATCAAACGAGTTTAGTACCAACCTAGGTACAGCAAGCGGAGTAAATGACGTAAGCTTTACTACAAACATAGGGGTAGGATTAGATTATAAAATGACAGATAAGGTCATATTTAATATAGAACCGTCACTTAAGTATCAACTCAACAGTTTTGATAATACAGTGGTAGACTTTCAGCCGTATTACTTAGGGGTATACACGGGTGTACGTTATAAGTTCTAGTAAGATGCTATGCCAAGTGTAGTTTACTTGGTATTAGGTTAGTTTTTTAGTTGGTTAGGTAATCATTGCGCTTGCAGTGGTAACAAAAAAGGCTCCGCTGGTTACGGAGCCTTTTATTTTTTATGGTGGTTATTACGCTTTCGCGAAAGCGTACTTAATCCCCTTTCAATTCTTCTAGAATAATGGCTCTAGTTTGTTCTCTAAGCGGCTTTTTATCGTCTTGAGTCATTCCTTCTGTAGGTATAAATGAATGTACTTTTGCACGCATCACACCAGGCTCACCTTCAAAAAATGAATAAGGAAATCTCTTTTTATTGTCATAAAACGTCATAGGAACAATAGGCAGCTTATGATCTATAGCAAGTCTAAAAGCACCGTCCTTAAAAGTATCTAGCACGATAGAAGTATCATCTGGCACGCCACCTTCTGGAAAAATACAGATACTAAACCCCTGACTGAGCCTGCGCTGTGCTTGATCAAAAACCTGCTTGCGGCTACGCGCATTACCTCTATCTACAAGAATACACGTACGTTTATAGAAAAACCCAAAAAGCGGGAGCTTTGCAAGCTCTGCTTTCCCCACAAATACAAAAGGACTTTTTGCAAGGTGCAACATAAGCAAGATATCCATCATAGAGGTGTGGTTACTCACCAGCATATATCCTTTGCCACGTACAAACTTTTCTTCACGAGTCACTTTTGGAAATAATCCCATAAGCAGCATAATTGTGCGTGCCCATATTTGAGCAAGTCTAAAAAACATACCATACCAAGTCTCCTTAAGGATACTTATAATAAGTAATGGAGATAATATGAGAATGACCACGAGCATCAAAAAGTAAAACCATACTTTCCAAAGTGCGACCGCTATTTTTCTTAATATGTGCATTCTTCCAAAAATAGGTAATTCACCCTATGCAATGAACAGAAAAAGTTAACTTTGCTTTTTACTTAAATTTTATGTCAAGAATACTTACCGGAGTGCAAAGTACAGGCACACCACACTTAGGAAATTTACTAGGAGCTATTATACCAGCGATTGAGATGGCAAATAACCCTGCAAATGAGTCTTTTCTCTTTATTGCAGATATGCACTCGCTCACGCAAATAAAAGATGGAGCACAGCTACGTCACAACACCTACAGTACAGCAGCTACGTGGCTGGCCTTTGGTCTTGACATTAATAAAACGGTTTTTTACAGACAGAGTGACGTACCACAAACGGCAGAGCTTACTTGGTATTTGAGCTGTTTCTTCCCGTACCAGCGACTTACACTTGCTCACAGTTTTAAGGATAAAGCAGACCGTCTAGAAGATGTAAACGCAGGTTTATTTACCTACCCTATGCTTATGGCGGCAGATATCTTGCTGTATGATGCAGAGGTTGTACCCGTGGGTAAAGATCAAGCGCAGCATATTGAGATGACGCGCGACGTGGCAAGCCGTTTTCACGCAGCTACAAAAACAGAAGTTTTTGTACTGCCAGAAGCAAGTCACAATGAGGAGACAATGTATATACCAGGCACAGACGGCGCAAAGATGTCTAAGTCTAAAGGAAATATTATAGATATCTTTTTGCCAGACAAGAAGCTACGTAAGCAAATTATGGGGATAAAAACAGACAGCACTCCTATGGAGGAACCTATGGAAACTGAGGGCTGTAATGTGTTTAACCTTTATAAATTACTAGCAACTCCAGAACAAGTAGACCGCTTACGCGAAAATTATAAACGTACAGATTTTGGCTACGGTCACGCAAAGCAAGCTGTATATGAAGTAATCATAGAGAAGTATGCTGCACAACGCGAGAAGTATGCGTACTATATGGATAACCTCAACGAGATAGATGCTGCATTAAAAGTAGGAGCAGAAAAAGCGACCAAGGTTGCAAATGGAGTTATTGATCGTGTGCGTAAAGTGGTTGGTTATTAATAAACTAAAATAGAAATAGTATGGACATTATGAGCTTTTTAAGCGGTAACGGTTTGTTCCTCATCTTGGGACTTGTATTGATTATCGTAGTTTTGTACAACAAATTTAGAAACAGACGTTAAGTCGTATAGGTTTCAATTTTCGCGAAAGCGAAAACCAATAATACAGTATGTCAAAAATTAGAATTACAAAACAGTTTACCTTTGAGACAGGACACGCGCTTTATGGCTATGACGGCAAGTGCAAGAATGTACACGGGCACAGTTACAAACTTAGCGTTACCGTAATAGGAGAGCCTATTACAGATATGGGCAACGCAAAGCTGGGAATGGTTATCGACTTTGGTGATTTAAAGAAAATTGTAAACAGAGAGATTGTAAACGTTTTTGATCACGCTACCGTTTTTAATAAAAACACACCGCACGTAGAGCTTGCAAAAGAACTATCTGATCGTGGTCACGATGTACTACTTGTAGATTACCAGCCTACGAGTGAAATGATGGTGATAGACTTTGCTGCAAAGATTCAATCATTTTTACCAGATACAATAAAATTACACTCACTACGCCTTTCTGAAACAGCAACAAGCTACGCAGAGTGGCACGCGGCAGATCAACTCTAAATGACTATTAACCTCCCAAAAGGAAAGAAAATATACTTCTCAAGTGATAACCACTTGGGCGCTCCCACTATGGAGGAAAGTAGACCGCGAGAGCGCATATTCTTGCAGTGGCTAGAGATGGCTCGTAAGGATGCACAGGCTATTTTCTTAATGGGTGATCTTTTTGACTTTTGGTTTGAGTATAAAACGGTAGTGCCTAAAGGTTTTGTGCGCACACTAGGCAAACTTGCCGAAATGCGTGATGAGGGCATTGAGATTTATTTTTTTGTAGGGAATCACGATCTATGGATGAACGGCTATTTTGAAGAAGAGCTGGGCATTCCCGTATATCACGACCCTAAGGTGTTTACCATAGATGATAAGAAGTTCTTTTTAGGTCACGGAGACGGCTTAGGTCCTGGAGATAAGGGCTATAAGCGTATGAAGAAAGTCTTCCGTGGTAAGTTTTTTCAGTGGTTATTTCGCTGGGGACATCCAGATATTGGGATGAAAATTGCTCAGTATATGTCTGTAAAAAACAAGCTGATCTCTGGTGATGATGATCACGTGTTTCTCGGAGAAGAAAACGAGTGGCTTGCAGCTTATGCAAAGCGCAAACTTGAGACTGCTCACTATGATTATTTTGTTTTTGGGCACCGTCACTTACCTATGACCATACAGGTGGGAGAAAACAGCACCTATTACAACATAGGTGACTGGATTGCACACTACACTTATGGAGTGTATGATGAGAATGGCTTTAAACTCGAGGAGTTTCTCAAGAAATAAATTATCATAAGGAAAGGCCTAGATATTACTTAATATCTTTTAGTCTAAGCTGGAGGCTTACATTACCATTCCACTCATTTTCATCTATGGCGTAGGCTGCCATAAATGGCTTTTTATTTGTAATTAAATCATACTTATCGCCTAGATTAAAACCTATACACCCTATCTGTGAACCTCTGCTGTTTTGAACAACAGCCGCTTTAAGATGTGTTTGATCTGCCCCTACTTTTTTACCATAACCAGTATCTGTCAAGTTTTTAGTCATAAACGTAGGTGACATATTACGTGGCCCAAACGGTGCAAACTGCTTTATAATACGGTGAAACTTAGGCGTAATATCTGCGAGGTTTATCTCACTATCTATAGAAATCTCTGGCACTAGCAAGCGCTCATCACAACTAGCGGCAACCACCTCCTCAAACTTTGCTTTAAAAGCCTCATATTGCTCTGGTAACAAAGTGAGTCCTGCGGCATATTTATGTCCACCAAACTGCTCTATATGCTCTGCACACTCGTGTAGGGCGTTATATACATCAAAACCTTTTACAGATCTCGCAGAGGCTGCATACTTATCACCACTTCTTGTAAAAACAAGGGTAGGCCTGTAATATGTTTCAATAAGTCTAGAAGCCACAATCCCTATCACCCCTTTATGCCAGTCTTCTTGAAAAACAACGGTGGTTTTATTTCCCTCCTCTTTATTCTCTATAATTTGATCTAAGGCTTGCTGAGTAATACTCTTATCTGCTTCCTTTCGGTCGGAGTTATATTGCTCTATCTCAGATGCAAACTTGGTTGCTGTCTCTAGATCTGTCTCTCGTAATAAGCTCACCGCGTGATTACCGTGCACCATCCTTCCCGCGGCATTTATACGTGGGCCTATGATAAAAACAACATCTGTGATGGTAAGGGTTTCCTTTTTGACTTGCTTGATTATGGCTTCAAATCCGGCTCGAGGTACTTGGTTTATCACATTAAGCCCGTGATAGGCAAGTATTCTGTTTTCTCCTGTGATAGGTACTATATCTGCGCCTATTGCGGTAGCAACAAGATCTAGGTAAGGAAGAAGTTCTTCAAAATTTTGCTTTCGCAAAAGCGCTATTGCACTTATAAGTTTAAAACCTACACCACAACCACATAACTCATCATAAGGATACGAGCAATCTTCTCTTTTTGGGTCTAAAATAGCAACAGCATCTGGCAGCTGATTACCGGGTCTGTGGTGATCACAAATAATAAAGTCAATTCCTTTTTCTTTTGCATAAGCGACTTTCTCAATCGCTTTTACACCACAATCTAAAGCGATAATGAGTGTCATATCATTATCTGCCGCAAAGTCTATACCCATATAAGAAACACCATAACCCTCTGCATAGCGATCTGGAATATAAGTTGCCACCTGCGGGTGAATGGTATCGAGATAAGAACTCATTAAGGCAACACTCGTGGTACCATCTACATCATAATCACCAAATACTAGGATGTTTTCGCCTTGAGCTATTGCCTGCTCGATACGTGCTACAGCTTTATCCATATCTTTCATCAAGAATGGATCGTGCAAAGCATCTAGTGAGGGTCTAAAAAAGTTTTTTGCTTTCTCAAACGTGTCAATATCTCGCTGAATAAGGAGTGTTGCAATAGGAGCTTCTACTCCCAGCTCTTGTGCTAGTTTTGCTACTTTTTGTGCCTCTGGTTTTGGTTTTAAAGTCCAGCGCATTAATTAAGATTCGTTTTAAGCATCCACGTTTTTTCTAAACCTGGTATTTGTTTAATCGTTTTAAGTTTATCGTACAGAGATACCGCATCCTTACCCGCCTCTGTAAATACATAAAAGAGCTTATTATCTGGGCGGTAAAACATTTGTGGCTGTAGATCTTTTTCTTGTAACGTTTCCATCCACCGCTCTGCATTTGCAGCGTTAGAAAATGCGTTTGTAATAATGTAATACCCCGGTGCTATACCTTCTATAGTAATTGACGGCTTTTCTAATAAAGCGGCTAGGTCTTTATTTACCACCGCTGGTGCTTGATATTTTTTGTCTTCTTTTACGGTAACATCTGGCACTGCAATTGCTACTTTTTGATTTACAATAACTTTTTTAGGCTTAGGTACAACCGGTTCTTTTACAGGAGCAACGGTAGCAGTCTCTGAGGTAGGCGATCCTACACGCTTCTCATTATAATAGCGCTCACTTATGGTGGTTTGGAAAGCGGTAAAAAATAAAAAGAAACGATCTGAGCGTGTTTTAAATTTCATTTTTACACCACCCGTGCTATTTGCAATAATCTTATTTTGAGCTGTAGGGATTTTAATTTTTGCAAGGTCAAAGCCTAACGTATTAAGACTACTAGGCACTCTTTTTGTAAACCGCTTGTCGTTTATAGTAATCGTACTGTTAAAGAAGTTGCTAGAAGCTCTCACCTCATTATCTAGTGTGACAAATATTTTAGTTTGAGGGTCAAAAATACTTATCTCATCACGACCTAAGTTACCATCACCCTCGAGTGCTCCTATAGTTACAGCAGTCTCTAGCTCACCATTTTCTGAGGATTGAAAATTTCCAAAATCAATTTCTACGGCTTTTTTATTTACAAACTCAAGTCCATTAAACGTGGTGATATATTGTAGTGGCTCACTATCGTCTTCATACACCACGTATAGTAACCATCCAGCAGAGCTTCCTCCTATTATTTCACCTTGAGTGGCACTTACATTTGCGACTGTAATCTCCCCATCTACAAAAGCCTGCATTTGTTCTGTTACATCTGCCACACACGCATACGGTGCTCTAGATTTTACAGAAACATTAGTTGCATTTTCTCCATCATACACTAGTGAACCACGCACGCGTTGATAAGCTCCGTTAGGTAATTTTAGTAACACTTCTTGTATGTCGTGAGCACGCTCATCAAGCATTTTATGATAGACCCTACCATCTTTCATACGTTTGCCACTGCGCTCGCCATTATAGGTGCCAGACCAGTGCAAACCAGCATAAACAATCTTAACATCTTTCTTGAGATTAAGATATGCGCTACTAGAGCTCCAGGTACTGGCATCATTATCTATGTCTACATACTTCATCTTAAACTCATCGTTCACCTTTTCTAAGTCATTAAAAGGCTTTTCGGTGTTTTTACTCAAGATATTATTGCCTATTACAGCTGTGTTACCACGCACATAAAATTCTTTATCACGTGTAAAAGCTTGTGAATCTTGGGCGATTGCAATGGTAGGTAGCGCGCAGAGTAAGAGTAGCAGTTTTCTCATTACTTGCTGGTTATGAGTTGCTAGTTTCTAAGGCTGCTTCTGGGTGGTAGTGAACTGCTATTTCTAGCTTACAGAATTTTCTAAACATTTCCATTACTCCGCAGTATTGCTCTTCAGAGAGTGTTACTGCTTTTTGGATTTTTTCTTCATTCAAGTCATCACCATAAAAGTGATAATCTAGCCATACGGTGTGATATGTTTTAGGGTGCTCCTCTGTAAGTTCTCCTTTTACGACCATTTTAAATTTAGGTACATCTACCCTCATCTTGTTGAGTACAAATACCACATCAAGACCAGTACATCCCGCAAGACCAGAAAGCATCATTGCCTTAGGACCCATCCCGTCGTTATTACCTCCATTTTCTGGAGAAGTATCTATGAGTACTTTATAACCTGTAGGGCTATCTGTCTCAAATTGCATTCCTTGTTTATAGATTGTAGTTACTGTATGTCCAGCCATTTTATGTTTGATTTTCTTAAAAAATGAAGGTACAAAATTGGTAGATAAAATGCCTATATTGCTTTCGCGAAAGCGTAAATAAGAACATTAATTTAAAATATATACGATGCCATTAGTAACACCACTCTCTGCCGAGCACGACGAAACAACCAAAGAACTTGCACTATTTTTTAATGAGACACTAGGCTTTTGTCCCAACTCGGTACTTACAATGCAGCGTCGTCCAGATATCTCACGTGCATTTATAAATCTCAACAAAGCCGTGATGGCAAACCAAGGCCGAGTAACTTCTGCCTTAAAACGTATGATTGCTTGGGTGTCTAGTAATGCAACTGGATGTCGTTACTGCCAGGCGCACGCTATACGTGCTGCAGAGCGTTATGGAGCAGAGCAAGAGCAACTAGATAACATCTGGGAGTATCGCACACACGATGCCTTTTCTGATGCTGAGCGTGCTGCGCTAGATTTCTCTCTAGCAGCAAGCCAAGTACCGAATGCCGTAGATGCAAAAATCAAGGAAGAATTATACAAATACTGGGATGAAGGTGAGATTGTAGAAATGCTGGGAGTGATTTCACTCTTTGGATACCTTAACCGCTGGAACGACTCGATGGGAACTACCCTAGAGGAAGATGCCATAGAGTCTGGAAATCAATACCTCGGGAAACACGGTTTTGAAGTAGGGAAACACGTGTAAATCACCTTATCATATATAAATTTATTATACTCGAAGTGCCTCAAGATGTTATCATCTCGAGGCACTTCTTTATTGCCTAAAAATCCCGTAAATTCGCGCACAACATTTAAAGACTACAAAATGAGCGCTAAGTTCACTGAATATAAAGGATTAGACCTTCCTAACATCGCTAGCGAGGTACTTGCCTACTGGAAAGAAAATGACGTTTTTGAGAAGTCGGTTACTTCTCGAGAAGGAGCAAAACCGTATGTGTTTTTTGAAGGACCACCTTCGGCAAACGGACTACCGGGTGTACACCACGTACTAGCGCGTGCGATTAAAGATATTTTTCCTCGTTATAAAACGATGAAAGGCTTTCAGGTAAAGCGTAAAGCGGGATGGGATACACACGGACTTCCTGTAGAACTTGGTGTTGAAAAAGAACTTGGTATTACCAAAGAGGATATCGGCACAAAAATCACTGTAGAGGAGTATAACGAGGCTTGTAAAAAAGCCGTGATGCGCTACACAGATATCTGGAACGACCTTACAGAAAAAATGGGCTACTGGGTAGATATGGAAGATCCATACATCACCTACAAGGCTAAGTATATGGAAACCGTATGGTGGCTACTTAAGCAAATCTATAACAAAGATTTACTATACAAAGGGTACACCATCCAGCCGTATTCTCCTAAGGCGGGAACGGGATTAAGCTCTCACGAACTTAACCAGCCTGGCTGTTACCGCGATGTCACAGATACTACGGTGGTTGCACAATTTAAAATCACAGATCAAGGTGAAAACCCACTTGCAAAAGAACTTGCAGACGGGAACACCTACTTTATCGCCTGGACGACGACTCCTTGGACACTACCTTCAAACACGGCACTTACCGTTGGGAAAAAGATAGATTATGTACTCGTTGAGACATTTAACCAGTACACATTTGAGCCAGTAAAGGTTATCCTTGCAAAGAATTTAATCTCTAAGCAGTTTGACAAGAAATTTATTTCCGCTTCCGCGAAAGAAGTACTGGACACATACAATGCTGGAGATAAAAAAATACCATACTTCGTAGCTAGAGAATTTAAAGGAGCAGACCTTCTTGAACTTCGCTACGAGCAACTATTTGACTTTGTACAGCCTAATGATAATCCTCAAGATGCTTTCCGTGTAATAGCAGGAGACTTTGTAACGACAGAGGATGGTACGGGTATCGTACACACGGCACCTACTTTTGGTGCAGATGATGCTTTGGTTGCAAAACTAGCTTCACCAGAAATTCCACCGCTTCTTATTAAAAATGAAGATGGTAACCTTGTGCCACTTGTGGATCTTCAGGGGAAATTTCGCCCTGAGCTCAAAGAGTTTGGAAATAAGTATATCAAGAATGAATATTATGCAGATGGTGAGGCTCCAGAACGTTCTATGGACGTGGAACTTGCGATACGCTTAAAAGAAGAAAACAAAGCCTTTAAGGTAGAGAAGTACGTACACAGTTACCCACATTGCTGGCGTACAGATAAGCCGGTACTTTACTACCCGCTCGATTCTTGGTTTATAAAAGTGACCGATTTTAAAGATCGTATGCACGAGCTTAACCTTGGCGTAAACTGGAAACCTAAGTCTACAGGAGAAGGACGCTTTGGAAACTGGCTTGCAAATGCAAACGACTGGAACTTATCACGTAGCCGTTTCTGGGGAATACCGCTTCCTATATGGCGTACCGAAGATGGAAAAGAAGAAATACTCATAGGCTCTATAGCCGAACTTAAAGCCGAAATCCAAAAAGCACTTGACAAAGGTGTGATGGACACAGATCCTTTTGAAGGGTTTAAAGTGGGCGATATGAGTGAGGAGAATTATGAGCTTGTAGATCTCCATAAAAACATTGTAGATAAAATCACCCTAGTATCAGACAGCGGGCAGCCTATGACGCGTGAAGCAGACCTTATAGATGTATGGTTTGACTCTGGATCTATGCCGTATGCACAATGGCACTACCCTTTTGAAAATAAAGAACTCGTAGAAGACACTTGGCGTAAAGCAGATTTTATAGCCGAAGGTGTAGACCAAACTCGTGGATGGTTTTATACACTACACGCGATTGCAACGATGATCTTTGACGATGTTGCCTATAAAAATGTAGTTTCTAACGGACTTGTACTTGACAAGAATGGGCAGAAGATGTCTAAGCGTCTTGGTAATGCAACAGATCCTTTTGAGACCTTAGAAAAATACGGGCCAGATGCAACGCGCTGGTATATGATTTCTAACGCAAACCCTTGGGATAACCTCAAGTTTGATTTGGAAGGAATAGAAGAGGTAAAACGTAAGTTCTTTGGAACGCTTTACAACACGTATAACTTCTTTGCGCTGTATGCAAATCTTGATAATTTCGCTTTCGCGGAAGCGGAAATAGAACTTGCTCAACGTCCAGAAATAGACAGATGGATACTATCAGAACTTCACAGTCTTATAGCAACAGTAGATAAGTTTTATGCGGAATATGAGCCTACCAAAGCAACAAGGGCGATAGACACTTTTGTACAAGAAAACTTATCTAACTGGTTTGTACGATTAAGTAGAAGACGTTTCTGGAAAGGTGAATATGCTACCGATAAAATCTCTGCATACCAAACATTATATACCTGTCTTGAGACGGTAGCAAAGCTTAGTGCTCCCGTAGCACCATTCTTTATGGAAAAACTCTATAAAGACCTCAACGCTGCTACTGGAAAAGAAAATTTTGAGAGTATACACCTCGCAGAATTCCCTGTGAGCGATGCCGCTTATATAGACACTGCGCTTGAGCACAAAATGCAAAAGGCACAGATAGTAAGCTCACTAACACTCTCATTAAGAGCAAAAGAGAAGATCAAAGTACGCCAACCTTTACAGCGTATTATGATCCCTGTGCTTAATGAAAATGACAAAAATGAGATCCTAGCCGTAGCAGATTTGATTAAATCTGAGGTAAACGTCAAGGAAATTGAGCTCATTTCTGATGATTCTGGGATCTTAGTAAAGCAAATTAAGCCTAATTTTAAGGTATTAGGACCTCGTTTTGGAAAAGACATGAAGCTGGTTGCCAGCAAGATAAATTCTTTACAAGCTGAGGATATCGCAAAAATTGAGCAAGATGGAGAATTAACCGTTGAAATTAATGGGGAAAATACTATTTTGCAGGCAGGTGACGTTGAGATAACATCACAAGATATTGAAGGCTGGCTAGTTGCGAGCAACGCTGGAGTAACTGTTGCACTAGATGTAACGATAAGCGATGACCTTAAAAAAGAAGGCGTGGCACGAGAATTGGTTAACCGTATTCAGAACCTGCGTAAGGATTCTGGATTTGAAGTGACAGATCGCATACACATACAGTTACAAGATGAGCCGGCAATTGCTCAAACGGTAGCTGCAAATGCAGACTATATTAAAGCAGAAACACTAGCAGATACTCTAGAAATTGTACCTACAGTAAGTGAAGGGCTAGAGATTGCTTTTGACGATATAAAAACATTTTTAACCATTTCAAAACACTAGTTATGGCAAACGACACACAAGAAAGATTTGGCGATGCACAGCTCGCTGAGTTTAGAGAATTAATAGAAAAGAAGATCGAAAAAGCACAACACGATCTCGAGCTTATCAAAAGTGCTTACCTCAACGATGGTAACAACGGTACAGATGACACGTCACCGCAGTTTAAATCTTTTGACGAAGGTAGCGCCACGATGAGTAAAGAGGCAAACAGTGCACTTGCTATACGTCAAGAGAAATTTATACGTGATCTTAAAAATGCGATTACTCGTATTAATAACAAGACATACGGTATATGCCGTGTGACTGGGAAGCTTATCAACCCAGAACGTTTAAAGTTAGTTCCTCACGCTACATTAAGCATTGAGGCAAAGAATATGCAGTCATAATAGTTGTTATACTTCTATAATTAAAAAAGCGTTCTTATGAGCGCTTTTTTTATAAATCCCTTTTAGTATTTGAGTTTACGTTTGTCCATATTATTTATGCTAGTCACGATGAGTTTATATGCTCAAAAACGACTTTCACAAACTTATGATGCAACAGCTATAAAGGAGTTGTATATACATAGTAATGAGATTTTTAAAATTAAGATTACTACAGGAGAGGTAAGAGAGATTACAGTAGCGACCATTATAGATGGGGAGACCTTTGCAAGTACGATGCTTAATACTTCCACGAACGATGGCGTACTTAAAATCACTACAGGAAAGACTCCAGATTACATCCCTTATAATGATAAACTAGCTGCCCATAAGGTAATGGCTATTGAGCTTGAGATTATTATTCCCAGAGGTTTAGATGTTTCTATTTACTCAACTTTGGCTAGTGTAGATACCTATGGAAAGCTTGGCCAAGTACGCATAGATCTAGGTCGCGGGCATTTTAAGGGGGAAGAATTCCGCTTTCGCGAAAGCGGAAAAATAAACACCATATCTGGGAGTATTTATATCTCCAGTAATCTGGTGAATGTGACCGCACAATCTAGAAATGGAAAGATTGATATCCCCCCTACTCAAGCAGAAGGCCCACTACTCGCAATCAAAAGTATACACGGTGATGTGACGGTAGTAAAATCGTTGTGAATACCCTATTTTTGTCACGTTTCAAAACTATATTATGTCTTTAAAAAAAGTTGCTCTTATTGTGTTCTTGATACTTCTAGTAGATCAAGTACTTAAGGTATATATTAAAACTAATTTTTACCTACGTGAGAGTATACAGGTTTTTGGTCTAGACTGGTTTCAGATTTTCTTTGTAGAAAATCAAGGAGCTGCCTGGGGCGTAGAGCTACCAGGTAAATATGGTAAAATCACGCTCTCACTCTTTAGACTTATTATAGCTCCAGTGATAGGCTATTACTTATATAAGTCTGTAAAAAACAATGCGCCAAAATTACTGGTTATCGCACTGTCACTCGTCTTTGCTGGTGCTATAGGTAATATTATAGATTCTCTTATTTACGGATCTATTTTTAGCGCGAGCACGCCTAGCCAGATTGCGACCTTTATGCCAGAAGGTGGTGGGTATGCAGACCCTCTCTTTGGAAAAGTGGTAGATATGCTCTACTTCCCTTTTATACAAGATGCTATGTGGCCAGAATGGGTTCCTTTTTTAGGAGGTAAAACCTTTACATTTTTTAATGCCATATTTAATATTGCAGATATGGCGATAAGTACGGGCGTAGGTATCCTACTTGTATTTAACAAGCGCGTGTTTCCTCAAGAGGAAAAAGTAACTACGGCACAGTAGGTGCTTCTGAAAATATTTCTACTAGCTCTTTAGGGCCTATAGGTTTTACAATAAAGTCTTTTACGAGGTTAAAGTGCTTAGAGCGTTCTATATCTACAGGGTTTATAGAGCTACTCACAATATACAGTGTACAGTTGTTAAGTGCTGGAAAGTCGTGCTTGCTCAATTCTTCAAGAAATCCCCATCCATCCATTATAGGCATATTGAGGTCTAGTAAAATTATTTGCGGGACAGGCTGTCCTTGAGGATCTTTAAAGCTGCTTACGAAGTGATTTAACGCCTCTTCACCGTTTTTAAATACAAGTATTTCTTCTGCGAGTTTACGTATGTCTATGAGCTTGGTAAGTAGGCTCACGTACATATCATCGTCATCTATGAGACAAGCTAGTTTTATGGGGTAATTCATATATGATTGGGGGAATTAACTTAAATCTACTGTAATGTAACAATAAATTTTGAACCTTTATCTACTTTGCTTTCTACAGTAATGTCTCCGCCCATTGCTTGGACTTCATTATGTGTTAGAAAAAGTCCTAAGCCTAAAGCATTTTTATTACCGTGAAAGGTTTTATATAGTTTAAAAAGATCTTTACCGTGCTTCTCTAGATCTATACCTAAACCATTATCTCGTACCATAAGGTATTTCTTGCCATTTTCTTCATAGGTAAAGACAGTTATTTCTGGGTCACGGTCTGGATGTTTGTATCGCAACGCATTAGTTATCAAGTTTTGTAATATACTTTCTAGATAAGCTTCTATGTACATCACCTCTTCTACTTCAGAAAATTCTGTATACATAACCGCCCTACTCGCTCTAATATCTTGGCTAAGGCCAGCGACTACACGGTCATAAACGTCTTTTATAACGACAGGTTCTAATTTCGTATTTGAGATATTATGAACACTTACAATCTTATTAAGATGCTGAAGTGTAACGTCTAGGCTATTGCCTATTTTTTCAAAGTTATTTACTAGCTCTATTTGATCTTCTGTAAGAGTAGATCTATCCATTAAGGCGGATGACATTTGTAAATTGCTCACCTGTGACCTTAAGTTATGAGATATAATATGTGCAAAGTCATAGAGCCTAGAGTTATGAGCTTCTATGAGCTTAAGAGATTGCTCCAGTTGTTGCTCTCTTTTCTTTTGTTCATCTATTTTTCTAAAAACTCCTCGTATCCCTATAATCTCTCCAGATTCATCTCTAAGCGGTTTTCCTTTTGCAATAGCCCAGAAAATCTCTCCATTATAAGTTTGCATTTTTATTTCTGTAGAGAATGGTTTCCCTTCTGCACAACCAAAAAAGAACTCTGTTGCTCGATCTAGATGCTCTTCTGCATAAAATGTATAGCCGGACTTTAATGTGGGTACGTAATCTTTGGGGACATCCAGTATGACACGTGCCTGATGGTCAAAATGACTGGTTTTATTTTTAAAATCTACACTCCAGCCACCAGCCTCTGTTAATGCAGAAATTTCTTGATAGTAAAATTTATCAATAGAAAACTGATCAGACTTTTCCATAGGTGATGAGCGGGTATGAGAATTTTTCCTTCTCTTCATTGTAAAGGCAGTTATATTCATAAATATGATTTGGGATTATGAATATACCAAATAAATCAAAATAGCCTAAAAATGATACACCTTTTTCGGTGTAATACAGCTATTTAGCGCAATGTCTTGGCTGTTTTTTACAATTATCTCTTCTTCTGGCTCAAAAAAACTAAGCCCTACTTTTACCACATCACTCTTACATTGAGATAAAAAGCGATCATAAAACCCCTTGCCGTAGCCCACTCTGTTACCTTCTTGATCATAAGCTAGTAGAGGTATAAAAACAACATCTATATTTTTTACAGGTATTTCAATACCGCCAGCTGGTTCTGGAATACCATACTTATTTACAACAATTTTTGTGCTGTCTGTAAGTAAATAATGCTTCATCGTATTGTCGTTAAAATCTGATGACGAGAGTACAATATTCTTGTCTTTACCTCCTAAAATCGAAAGAAGAAACTCCGTGTTAATTTCGCGTAAGCGTTCTATAGGCAAGAAGATGTGATAAAACTCGTGCTCCCATATATCAAGACTCAATACTTGATTTGCAATTTCAAGACTTAGTTCATCTAGCTTTTCTAGAGTTAAGGCATTACGAAGGTTTTTATACTTCTTCCTCAGCTCCTGCTTCATCTTGGTCTTCATTATGTTCTCTAGAGATATTAAAAATTGCATCACCTTGATACACAAGTGATGCCTCATTTACATTAATTACATACCCCTCATTTTTTGCCTTCACCACGTGTCTAAATTTTCCATAAGGATCTGTAATGGTTGCGATATGTTGTCCTACAGTGAGGCGCTCACCACAAGAAACTTTAGTATGTAGTAACCCTGAATATTGTGCGCGCATCCAGCGAGTGCTCTCTACGAGTACTGAGGGTTTTGGTGCTTCTGGTACTGTAAATTTATCATCAAGCATATCTAAATGATTAAGTACTCGCATTGTACCAAAAACACCTAGTCGAGCAATTTCTTTATCGCTTACTTTAGATTTACCTCCCTCAAAGAGAATGGTAGATTTATTCATTCTAGAACAAGTGGCTCTATATGATTTTGAAATTACTTTGGAGTGTAATGTAAATGGCGCATTAAAGATAGTTGCATACTTCATAGAGTCTACATCTAGCGGGTCTATACGAACTTGTGCAACGTTAAAACGAGAGGCACCTCCGGTATGAAAGTCTAGACATAAATCTGCTACGGGTAAAATTTTCTTTACAAACTGGTAGGCAAATCTACTGGCCAGTGACCCTCTAGGATTACCAGGAAACACCCTATTAAGGTCTCTCCCATCTGGAAAGGCACGTTTCATATCTAAAAAACCAAAAATATTGACCACTGGCACACAGATAATGGTTCCTATTTTAGGTTTGTTTATCTTCTTTGCTATAAGCTGCCTTACAATCTCTACACCATTTATCTCGTCACCGTGTATGCCGGATGTAATTAATATGACAGGGCCAGGCTGTACGGCCCTTTCTATAATGATAGGCACCTCAACAGAGGAGGCCGTATATAATTTTGCAATATTAAAATTTACTGTTGCGCTCTTACCTGGTAAGATTTGCTCCCCTAGTATGGTGAGCACATTATGTTCATCTATGTGTGCCAAATGTTTTGATAATTATATGCTACGCTCTATATAACGTATGATAGTCTTTGCTATATCTTTTCCAGTTGCTTTCTCTATACCTTCAAGACCAGGTGATGAGTTTACCTCAAGTATAAGCGGCCCGCGCTCACTTTGTAGCATATCTACACCTGCTACGCCTAGTCCCATTGCTTTTGCCGCCTTGATGGCTGCATTTTCTTCTTCGTCAGATAGGGTTATAATCTCTGCAGTACCACCGCGATGAAGGTTTGATCTAAACTCTCCTTCTTTTCCTTGTCGCTTCATAGCGCCTACTATCTGCCCGTCTACTACAAAGGCTCTTAAATCTGCTCCCTTTGCTTCTTTGATATACTCTTGCACTATCACGCGCGCTTCTAGTCCATTAAAAGCTTCTATCACAGACTCTGCTGCATTTTTTGTCTCTGCTAGAACAACACCTAGCCCCTGTGTACCCTCAAGTAGTTTTATAATGAGAGGTGCTCCACCTACGTGAGCAATCATCTCTCCTACGTCACGAGAGTAGTTTGTAAAAACAGTTTTAGGTAAGCCTAGCTTAGATCTAGATAAGATCTGAAGGCTACGCAGCTTGTCCCTACTGCGCACAAGCGCCTGTGAGGTAGTGGTGGTAAATGTATTCATCATCTCAAACTGTCTCACAACGGCAGTGCCATAAAAGGTGATTGACGCCCCTATCCGTGGTATGACAGCATCTGCAGTCTCAAGGGTTCTATTTTTATAGAATACCGTAGGGTTTTTCTTCTCTATAATAAGATCACACTTAAGAGGGTCTATGACCTCTACACTGTGACCTCTTTTGAGCCCAGCTTCTTGCAGCCTAGCCGTACTATATAAATTAGGGTTACGAGATAAAATTTTTAGATTCATTCTTTTTGAGGTTATAAGACACATCTGTAAGCGAGGTGTCTACTATGAATTTATTGGTAAGGAACTTACGACCTAGAAGTACAGGAAATCGCATATCTTCCCTAGAGGTTAGGGTGAGTGATATTTTATATGTTTTTCCATATACGGTAATCTTGCTCTGCACCTCATAACGATACTGTATCTCTCCATTACTACTGCGCACCGCAGCAATGTCATAATCGCTAAAAGTCATCACTTGGCCATTGTATAAAGGGTGCTTTTTACCAAAAAATGTACAAATAAGGTTATCCTTCTCTTCCACAATGTTATGACAGTGTATGGATGAGGTATAAGCTCCCGTATCAACCTTTACATCGATATCTTGAAGTCCCAATTCTGGAAAGTCTACTTTGTCTGTGCGACCTATTATACGTTTTGGCATATGATAGCAAGGTATAAAATATGCGCTTTCTTTAAGTAGATTTTAACGTGATTTTTTATGCTTTCGCGAAAGCGTAATACCAATCATATACTATCTTTGGGTATGCCTGCTGCTCCAATAGAACTTCAACTCAAGACCCTCCCCACCAGCCCGGGGATATACCAATATTACGATAAGAATGAAAAATTACTATACGTAGGTAAGGCAAAAAATCTCAAAAAACGTGTGTTATCTTATTTTAACAAAACACACGATAACGGGCGTATACGCACAATGGTGAAAAAAATTTACGAGATGAAACACATCGTCGTAGAGACCGAAACAGATGCGCTCCTTCTGGAAAATAGCCTTATAAAAGAGTATCAGCCGCGGTATAATGTCTTGCTTAAAGATGATAAAAGTTACCCGTGGATTTGTATTAAAAACGAGCGCTTCCCAAGGGTGTTCCCTACGCGTAGATTAATTAAGGATGGTAGTGAGTACTTTGGCCCATACACGAGTATGAAAACGGTGCGTACACTTCTAGATTTAATAAAAAATCTTTACAAATTGCGCACCTGTAATTATGACCTATCTAAAGAAAAAGTAGACGCTGGTAAATTTAAGGTTTGTCTTGAATATCACTTAGGTAATTGCGAGGGGCCCTGCGAAAACAAGCAGTCAGAGCAAGAATATCACGAGCATATAGAGCACATACGACAGATTGTGAAGGGAGATTTTAAGGACTCTCTGGCTCGCTTTCGCGAAAAAATGAAAGCCCACGCCGAAGCAATGGAGTTTGAAGATGCACAGCGCATTAAAGAAAAACTTGACATACTAGAAGGCTACCAGTCTAAGAGTACCGTTGTAAATCCAAAAATAAGTAACGTAGATGTTTTTTCTATTATAAGTGATGAAGGCTACGGCTATGTAAACTTCTTACAGATAAGCCACGGTGCTATTATAAAATCACACACCTTAGAACTCAAAAAACAACTAGACGAAACAGATAAAGAACTGCTAGAGCTAGGTATTATAGAAATACAACAACGTTTTGATCATAACTCAAAAGAGATATATGTGCCATTTCCGGTAGATCTTGGCTCTAGATTTAAAATCACTGTGCCCAAGCTAGGAGACAAAAAACGCATACTAGAACTCTCTGAGCGTAACGCAAAATACTACCGTATGGAGCGTTTTAAACAAACTAAAATTGTAGATCCAGATCGCCATACTAATAGAATTATGGCACAAATGAAAGTAGACCTACGACTTAGTGAAGAGCCTAGACACATAGAGTGTTTTGACAACTCAAACATACAGGGTACAAACCCCGTTGCCGCCTGCGTGGTGTTTAAAAACGGTAAACCCAGTAAAAGTGACTATCGTAAGTTTAATATAAAAACTGTCGAGGGTCCAGATGATTTTGCAAGTATGGAAGAGGTCGTATTTAGAAGATATAAACGCTTGCTTAATGAAGGAGAACCACTACCTCAACTCATTATTGTAGATGGTGGTAAAGGACAACTATCAAGCGGCGTAAAGGCACTAGATGACTTAGGGCTGCGTGGTAAGATTGCAATTATAGGTATAGCAAAGAGGCTTGAAGAACTGTTTTATCCTGGTGACAGCATCCCGCTATATCTTGATAAAAAAAGTGAGACCCTTAAAATCATACAGCATTTACGCAACGAGGCTCACCGTTTTGGTATTACCTTTCACCGCAACCAGCGCAGTAATGCTGCACTAGGGACAGAACTAGATACCATAAAAGGTATAGGTGAAAAAACTATCGTAGATTTACTTAAACATTATAGATCTGTTTCAAAAGTAAAAACTGCTTCAAAAAAGAGTCTTACAGAGGTGATAGGGCCAGCAAAAGCAACAATTATCTATAACCACTATCACGTAAAACAATGAGAAAACTCCTCCTCATCGCAATAACGCTACTCGCCATACCTATCTATGCGCAAGATGTGCCAGAAGGTGATGTAAAAGTAGGTCTTGTGTTAAGCGGTGGTGGTGCAAAAGGACTTGCTCACATAGGTGTTCTTAAAGCTATAGAAGATGCAGGTGTGCGTATAGATTATATTGCCGGCACAAGTATGGGAGCCATCGTAGGCGGTCTTTATGCATCTGGTTATACTGCTCAACAACTAGATTCTATTTTCACTGCGGTAAATTTTGATAATATCATTCAGGATAATTTACCTCGTAGAGCAAAAACTCCTTATGAGCGTCAAGATGATGAGCGATATGCCATCACCCTCCCTTTTGACAATTTTAAGGTCTCCCTACCTAGCTCACTTAGTAAAGGACAAAACACCTATAATCTTCTTGTTAAGAACCTTGATCACGTGTCTGACCTTACAGATTTTAGTAAGCTGTCCATTCCCTTTTTGTGTATCGCTACAGATGTAGAAAATGGAGAACAGGTAGTCTTAGAAGAAGGTTACCTACCAGAGGCCCTAGGTGCTAGTGGGGCTTTACCATCGCTTTTTAGTCCTGTATTGCTTGATGATAAAGTCCTCATAGATGGTGGTGTGGTAAATAATTATCCGGTAAAAGAGTTACGTGATAAAGGGATGGAGATTATCATAGGAGTAGATGTACAAGATACCTTGCGAGGTAGAGATCACCTCAAATCTGCCACAGAAGTACTCTTACAGATTAATAACTATCGCACTGCAAAAGCGATGGAAACGAAAAAGAAGGACACAGATGTTTATATAAGACCCGCCATAGATGACTATTCTGTGGTCTCTTTTGATCAAGGTCGTGAGATAATAAACCTTGGGGAGACTAAGGCAAAGGAGCAGTTTCAAACTTTACAAGCTATAGGGGTGAGGCAAAAACCGCTTTCGCGAAAGCGTGTTTCACCCACCATAAAAGATTCTATACAAATTGCTACCGTTAGTATTACTGGTAATGAAAAATACACACGTGCTTACGTACTGGGGAAGCTTAAGCTCACACCACCGGTTAAAATTTCTTATGAAGATTTTTATAATGGATTAAATAACCTCTCTGCAACCGAAAATTTTGAAAAGATAGGCCACCGCTTACAAAATGTAGCGGGTGAAAAAGTATTGCACTTAGAGCTTCAAGAGTCAAAAAGCACACAATCATTGCGCCTTGCGTTACATTATGATGATTTATATCGAACTGCGGGCCTTGTGAATTTTACAAAAAAAAGAGTTCTATTTAAAAATGACGTTGCCTCTTTTGATCTTATACTAGGTGACAACATTCGGTATAATTTTGATTACTATATAGACAAAGGTTTTTACTGGAGCGTGGGTCTTAAGTCTTCATACACCTCTTTTGAAAAAGGCGTAAATGCCCAACTTTTTGATGCCACAGATGGGGTTTCTCTCGAAGGTATAAATCGCGTTAACCTAGGCTATCAAGATGTATCAAATAGGATATATTTACAAACCATACTGGCAAAACAATTTTCTTTTAATATAGGTGTACAGCATAAGTTTCTTGATGTAGAAACAGAGACTGTACTACCTACTACAGAGGGAGAAACCGCTGTAATCTTTGACAAAAGTCATATGGGTGGGGCTTATTCTCAACTCAAATATGACTCGCTTGATAACAAGTATTTCCCAAACTCTGGAGTGCTATTTGATGCAGATTTTGATGTTTATTTATTTTCATCAGACTATAATAATAATTTTAGTGAGTTTGGTATTGCAAATGCAAGATTTATGTATGCCGCAAGTCTTTCAGATCGCATCACGACAACAGTTGAAGCCGCTGGTGGATTTAAATTAGGTGGTACAAATAATAGGTCACTAGACTTTGCACTAGGGGGATATGGTGCAAAAAGAATAAATAATATTATCCCATTCTTGGGGTATGATTATTTAAGCATACTAGGTGACGGTTATGTAAAAGCTGTATTTGATATAGACTATGAGATTTTTCCCAAAAATCATATTAATGTTTCTGCAAATTTTGCAAATGTAGGGTATGACCTTTTTGATAGTACTAAGTCCTGGTTACCTCCACCAGAGTATTCTGGATACTCCTTAGGTTATGGCGCAGAGACCCTACTGGGTCCTCTTATAATAAAATATACATATAGTCCAGAAGTAAAGAGTAGCGAGTGGTTTATAAACCTTGGTTTTGAATTTTAATTTGCGTTAAGGCAATAATAGCAAGGGCTAAGCGTTGTCGTAGTTTTATCATTTTTTTAACGATACCTCAGTAATTTGTGGCACATATCGTGGTTTCTCTTGATACATTGTTTAACCAAAATCATCAATTATGAAAAACCACATCTTCACCCTTGCTATTATTTCAATTGTAACATTAGCTAGTTGTAACTCTAAGTCTAATAAGGAGGAACCGCAACAAAATAATGAGCTTATTGCGATTGCCTCTCCCAGTAATGAACTTACAGAAACTTACTATTATGTAAATGCAACTTCAGGCTTATCTCTGCGCTCTGGTACAAATCTTAAATCAAAAAAACTTCTTGTTCTCCCTTATGGTGCTCAAGTAAAATACTTAAGTACTCCACAACATACAGCAATGACCCTAGGAGGTATCTCTGGCGAGATGGTTGAGGTAAGTTATCAAGGAGCTACTGGTTTTGCCTTTAATGGATATCTCACTACTCTAGCCCCTCCTCAACCTCGAGAGACGGTAAAAGATTATGCAAATCGCATAAGTACAAAAGATCATATAGTAAATGTGGTTACAAAGGCTCATAAAGACGGAGAGGCATATGGTATGACAACATCTATAGAGCTACCCTCTAAAACTTGGGAGGAAACGTATAAAATCACACAACGCCTATTTAATTTACCTAAAGAAATTCAGCCCAATTTCAACACTAAGGGCTCGGTAACAATTTTGAACAAAGAAAAAAGAGAAAGAACACTTACAGACGAGCTTACTATAAATGTAAGTCCCAAAGGCAAAATACAAAACCTAGCATATGCCTATAATCTTAAAAACTATAAGCGTACGGTTGTAGTAACAAAAACACAGAATGGATTTCTCATTACAGAAGTAGAGGACTCTAAATAGTGGGTGACAAAATCTAGAGCATAAAAAAGGAGCCATATAGGCTCCTTTCTTCTATTAATTTAAAGCGTTTATACTTCTGAAACTCTTAACGTATTTACCATACCCTTCTCTGGTAATGGCATTGCAACGAGATTAATAAGCATATCTCCTTTATGTACAATACCAGTATCTACCGCAAGCTGTCTTATATCTTCTACAGTTTCATCTGTGCTTACAAACTTGTCATAAAATAATGCTTTTACCCCCCAAAGCAAGTTGAGTTGTGTAAGTATGCGCTTGTTAGATGTAAAAACAAGTATATGTGAAGATGGTCTCCACGCCGAAATTTGGAAAGCAGTATACCCACTATTAGTAAGCGTTGTAATCGCTTTTGCATCTATCTCATCTGCCATATGAGCAGCGTGATAACATATTGCTTTTGTAATGTAACGTTTAGTCTTAATGTGTGGTGGTGCTTGTGGCACTTTTATTAGGTCTGAATCTTCTACATTACGACATATAGACGCCATTTTTTCTATTACTTGTACAGGGTACTTCCCTACAGATGTCTCTCCAGACAGCATTACCGCATCTGCTCCATCCATTACAGAGTTTGCCACATCATTTACTTCTGCACGTGTAGGTGTAAGGCTTGAGATCATAGTTTCCATCATCTGGGTAGCTATAATTACTGGTATTCTTGCCTTTTTTGCTCTTAGAACTAATTGCTTTTGTACAAGTGGCACTTCGTGTGCTGGTATCTCTACTCCTAGATCGCCACGAGCCACCATAAGAGCATCACAATAAGCCACAATCTTATCTATATTTTCTACAGCTTCTGGCTTTTCTATTTTTGCAATAATAGGCACTTTATGATCTGAGTGCTCTTTAATAAGTTTTTGTAATTGCTGTAAATCCTCTGCGTGACGCACAAATGAGAGTGCCATCCAGTCTACTTTAAGCCCTAACGCAAAAATGGCATCTTTTACATCCTTTTTTGTAAGTGCTGGTAACGATATATCAGTGTTAGGTAGGTTTACTCCCTTTTTAGAACGTAGTGGTCCACCTTGTATCACCTTTGCTTCTACTTCTGTCTTACCGTCTGTTTTAATGACCTCAAACATAAGCTTACCGTCATCTAGTAAGATGCGCTCACCGGCTTTTACATCTCTAGGAAACTGCTTATAGTTCATATAAACGCGTTCCTTTGTTCCTTCAAATTCTTTTTCGGTTGAGAAGGTAATGATGTCTCCCGGGTTTACGATTACCTCTTCTTTCATTTTACCTACTCTAAGCTTTGGGCCTTGTAGGTCTGCAAGTATAGAGGTATTAAATCCAGTTTCTTCACTGAGCTCACGTATCATTGCAACGCGCTCCTTAACGTCTTCATAATCTGCGTGCGAAAAATTGATACGGAAAACGTCTACCCCGGCATTCATCATATCGAGTAAAACTTCTCTCTTACTAGTTGCTGGCCCTAGCGTAGCAACAATTTTGGTTTTTTTTCTTGTCGACATTATTCAAAAATTAAGTGTTCTTTATTCTTTAGTGCGTTTACATCTACGTCATATGCTGTGACGATCTGAGGTATTTGATTCAAAATTTTTAAGGTTTTTGCTTTCGCGAAAGCGTTACCATCCTCAATAACTTTTATAAAATAGTCTACTTGTTGTAGTTCTGGTATAAAATAAGCCGTTTTAAGGCTTTGTTGTGCTTCAAATAGCCCTGTGGAGACCTCTGAATTTATGGCCACCTTAGACTTGTTTGAAAACACGTAGTAGTCTATATACTGTTGCTTATCATTAAATTCAAAACAAGGATATCTTGTTGTGCTATCATATTGTGTTAATAAGAGGTCTTCGCGGGTTCTGGATAAGCGAACTTCTAAATTTTTATTAAGTAAATATGCTAGATAATAGGGCTCTAATGAACCGTGTATGGCTATGAGTGTGAAGTCATAACCAATGGAATCTTCTAAAAGAATTTTATACATTCCCATAGTGATAAAGCAAGTGAGAAAGATACAAAGAAGCATCTAAAGCAAGTGGGGGGATATGTAAAACTTACGTAAACGTTTTCGTTAAAATTGGGTGTTTTTTTATGATTTTAAAGGTAATGTAAATGTGACTATGGTTCCTTTACCTTCTTGAGATTCTATACTTAAATCACCGTTGTGGGTTTTTATAAACTCATTAGATAATATTAGGCCTAACCCTGAGCCTTTCTCATTACGTGTTCCTTTTTGAACTGTAGTTTCTGTAAGACTGAGTATTTTTTTTCGATAAGCATCTGTCATCCCTATCCCGTTATCTTCTATTGTAAAAATAAAATCTTGAGCTGTTTTTGAGAACTCTATGACTATGATATCATTGTCATTTGAAAACTTAATCGCGTTAGATAATAAATTTCTTATCACTGTAGCAATCATATTTTTATCGCCCTCTACTGTGCCTTTAAAACTAGATTCTAGACGTACGTTAATCCCTTTTTGCTTTAAATTATCGCTATATACCTTAATTTGATCTTTTGTAATAGCTAGAATATCTAGGGGTATAGGTTCATACTTTATTTGACCTGTTTCTAGCTTAGACCACTTGAGCAAGTTATCTAGTAAGGATATGCTGTTGCGACTAGAATCTTCTAGTGAATTTATAATAGCAGCAGTTTGCTTACTCTTAAACTCTTCTTGCTTTAAAACATCCAAAAAATTTATCACAGAAGATAGAGGGCTTCTTAAGTCGTGAGCTACAATAGAGAAAAATTTATTTTTTGTAGCAACTACCTCTGAGAGTCGTTTATTTTGAGCTGCTATCATTTTGTCCTTACGCTCATAAACGTAAAACTGTACAACTAAAAATAGCATAAAGCCTAGTAAGGCTAAGTACCAAATCAAAGAGGTTATAAACATAACCATACTATTCTCTTGTGGGCGTTTATATGCGGTACTCACTACAAATTTTTTGTTATAAAAATTTACTGTGGTTGATACATATGACTCATCTGGGATGTTAAAGTTTTTAAAGTACTCTGGGTCTTCTGTTTTTGCATAACACTTTTGACCATTATAAGATTTTGCACGGTCAAAGTAATTTCCGTTTCCTGCTTGAAATCTATAGACAAAATCTTCTTTGTTTACATTCTTGTAAACACGATCTATTATAGGCGCAAACTCTGCTACGGTTGTAATATAACCTTTAGATACTCCATTGTCATCTAGTATGCCAAAACCTAACGGAAGACCTACAATACCTTCTATAAGGTTTGTAGGATTTGATGCATAATATTTACTACTACGCATTAAAGTGTCCATCCTACTTATACCAGATTTACCTATGATTTTTTCTAAAGAAGTACCCTCCAAATTTTCAAGGGCAGTCTTTTTCATTGTAAAATCAAATTGAAAAATATGATTTGTGTCTAAGTATGAAATACTAAATGGTGGAGGTATGGATAGATCTCTAAGCTGCATATCTAAGAGGTACTTTATGTCTTCCTCTTCTAGATACTCACCATCTGTGATTTCTATATATGCTTTAATACCAGAGACAAGAGCAGCATAAGTGTTTAAAGAGCTTTGTAACTCAAATGCGGCTCTTTTATTTGCTCTATCAAGTTGTAAGTATTGTGTCTCTTCTTTTTGTTTGGCAATATTTGAAGTTACCCAGTTTACCGCAAGCGCTGTAACTAGTGCGAGTAGTGTAAATACGAGATAATATTTTTTTGGAAACTTCACTGACATAATTATGAGCATTTCTGCTCTAGAACTTAATCTGCTAAGGTAAAGATGATTACGTCGCTAATGTAGTGAAATGATTTATAAATTAAAGTCTACTGTGACTCAATTTCTCGTTGATATGCATAAAATGCACGTTTTGAGGCTATCTCTTCGGCTTTTTTCTTACTTGTAGCACGTGCCTTGGCAATAATTTTACCATCTATATGTAGACGCACACCAAAGTGCTTTACTGCATCTTGACCCGTATCTTCAAAAGTTTCAAACTTGAAAGTATGTTTTTCCTTTTGACACCACTCTATAAGAACGCTCTTATAACTTATAATCCGCCCCTCTAGTTTTTCAATATCTACATAAGGCTCTATAACTCGCTTTGCTATAAACTTCTCACAGTAACGATAACCGCGATCTAGGTATATAGCTCCGACAAGGGCCTCAAAGAGATTACCGTGTATGTTTGCACCAAAGTTATCTATAGGTATACTAGCCTTCACATATCTTACAAGGTTAAGATCACGCCCTAGCTCATTGAGATGTTTACGACTTACTACTTTAGATCGCATTTTTGTGAGATACCCTTCATTACCTCCTTGTACTTCATTAAAAAGGTGCGCTGCAATGACAGACCCTAGCATAGCATCCCCTAAAAACTCAAGTCTCTCATAGTTGAGAGGATTTCCATCTTCCTTTTTAAGGCCTAGAGATCTATGTGTAAATGCCTTTTCATAAATTGCAAGATTCTTAGGTTTAAAACCTATAATGGATTGCATACGCATAAAAAAACTCCCGTCCTTTTCAGCACGAGAGTTAAATATTTTTTTAAACGTACTCATCTATATATTAAGCGTCTAATTTTTTAAATAATACACAAGCATTGTGCCCTCCAAAACCGAAGGTATTGCTCATTGCAACATTTACTTCTTTTTCTTGCGCTTTGTTAAGCGTAAGGTTAAAAGATGGGTCTATATTTTCATCTACAGTAGTATGATTTATAGTAGGAGGAACGAGACTGTGCTGCATTGCAAGTATTGCTGCAATAGACTCTATAGCTCCAGCTGCACCTAGTAGGTGACCTGTCATAGATTTTGTAGAATTAATATTAATATCTGCGGCGTGCTCACCAAAAACTTTTGAAATAGCCTTAAGCTCTGCAACATCTCCTAGAGGTGTTGATGTACCGTGGGTGTTAATGTGGTCTACATCTTCAGGGTTTAAACCTGCATCTCGTAAACAATTAAGCATCACTCGCTCTACACCTATACCGTCTGGATGTGGTGCTGTCATATGATAAGCATCACTTGACATACCTCCACCTAGAACCTCTGCATAAATCTTTGCACCACGTGCTTTTGCGTGTTCATATTCTTCTAGTATTAATGCTCCTGCTCCCTCACCTAGTACAAAACCATCTCTGGTTGCATCAAAGGGTCTAGAAGCCGTCTCCATATCATCATTTCTGGTAGATAAGGCGTGCATTGCATTAAAACCTCCCATACCTGCTGGTGTAACAGCAGCTTCACTTCCTCCAGTTACAATAATATCACAATGACCTAAACGTATATAGTTTAGAGCATCTATCATCGCATTTGCAGAAGACGCACAGGCAGAAACCGTTGTATAGTTAGGCCCCATAAAACCGTGCTTGATAGAGATATTACCAGGAGCAATATCTGCAATCATTTTTGGGATAAAGAATGGGTTGAACCTAGGGGTACCGTCTCCAGCACCAAAGTTTAGAACTTCATTTTGAAAAGTCTCTAGACCACCTATACCGGCTCCCCATATAACCCCAACTCTAAATTTATCAACAGAGTCAAGGTCTATGCCCGCATCATTGATAGCCTCATCTGAGGCTACCAATGCGTACTGAGCAAATCTGTCTAGCTTACGAGCTTCTTTCCTATCAAAGAAGTCGAGAGCATTAAAGTTTTTAAGTTCACAAGCAAACCTCGTTTTAAACTTTTCTGCATCAAAATAGGTGATGGGCGCGCACCCGCTTTTCCCTGTAGAAAGTCCTTCCCAGTATTCCTGAATATTATTTCCTATCGGGGTAAGTGCACCAAGTCCGGTAACTACTACTCGCTTTAACTCCATATGTAGGGACTTATTTAGCCTCTTCTATATAAGATACTGCTTGACCTACGGTCGCAATATTTTCTGCTTGATCATCTGGAATCTGGATATCAAATTCCTTTTCAAACTCCATAATGAGTTCCACTGTGTCTAGTGAATCAGCGCCTAGGTCGTTTGTGAAGCTTGCTTCAGTTACAACTTCGTTTTCGTCTACTCCTAATTTGTCTACGATAATCGCTTTTACTCTTGATGCAATGTCTGACATAATTTTCTAATTTAAATTTTTATTTAAGTCGCAAAAATAACAAACTTTACGGTTAAACAAGTTTGCAACTCAAAAATGTGAAGGTAATTTACGGAAATATAAAATAAGTTCCTTTCTATAACCTTCAAATAGTTACTAATATTTCTTTATTTCGCACCCACAACAGCAACAAGAAAAATGAAACGAATTGTGATTTTTGCCTCGGGTAACGGTACAAATGCCCAGCGTATTATAGAGTATTTTCGGGATCGTACGGATGCACAAGTCGTGCAAGTACTTACTAACAACCCGCGTGCCAAAGTTTTAGAACGCGCCACAAAGCTAGATGTACCGGCATTAAGTTTTAACAGAAAAGCTTTTTATAAAAGTGATGATGTTCGGCATTTACTCACTGCAACAAAGCCAGATCTTATCGTTCTTGCTGGCTTTTTATGGCTTTTTCCAGAAAAAATCATTTCGGCATTTCCAGATAAGGTCATAAATATACATCCTGCGTTGCTCCCTAACTTTGGCGGTAAAGGGATGTACGGGATGAATGTGCACGAGGCTGTTTACGCTTTCGCGAAAGCGGAATACCTTAAAAATTCCACTCAAAAAATCCACACAGGCATCACCATACACAAAGTAACACCCGAGTATGATAAGGGAGATTTTTTATTTCAAGCCAAAGTTGAAGTCACTCCAGAAGACACCCCCGAAGCAATTGCCGAAAAAATACACCAGCTAGAATACACGCACTTTCCAGAGGTAATCGCAAAGTTCTTATCTTAGAGAGATGGCAAAAAAAGAAAAATTCTATGTGGTCTGGGAAGGTAAAAAACCTGGAATCTATACCTCTTGGAAAGATTGCAAGGCAATGATTACTGGTTATGCTGGGGCAAAATACAAGAGTTTTGAAACCTTTGCTAAAGCAAAAACCGCTTACAATGGAGACTATAGTGACTTTAAAGGCTCCTCAAAAAAGAAAAAAGTACTCACCGCCGAAGAAAAAGCAACATACGGCGAGCCTAACCTCTACTCTATCGCGGTAGATGCGGCAAGCTCTGGTAACCCAGGCGTGATGGAATATCGTGGGGTAGATACTCAAACAGTAAAACAACTCTTTCACCAAGGGCCTTTTAAACAAGGGACTAATAATATAGGAGAGTTTCTAGCGCTTGTACACGGGCTGGCCTACTTAAAAAAGATAGGTAGCGACCGTCTTATATATAGTGACTCACGCATCGCGATAGGCTGGGTAAAAAAGAAGCATTGCAAGACTAACCTCAAACAAAGTCAAAAAAACAAAGATGTTTTTGACCTCATCACACGCGCAGAGCAGTGGCTTAAAACAAACACCTACACAACCACCATCGTAAAATGGGAAACCAAAGCCTGGGGAGAAATTCCAGCAGATTTTGGAAGGAAGTAAATAATCTTATGAAAACAGAAAAAAAGAAAATATATACGATGGCAATTTCGGCTTTTCTTACCACGCTGGTTATAAGAAACTGGGATGCTTTAAAAAGTTTTATTGCCAGTTTATTTGCATAATTTAATTTAAAATTTTCGCGAAAGCGGTCTCCTTAAAGTTGAGTTGTCAAACATTCAAAACCGTATATTTGCACAAAAATTATAGATGAGTAAATTGGTTATTGTTGGTTCTTGCGCTTTTGATGCTATAGAAACACCTTTTGGAAAAACAGATAAAATTATAGGGGGAGCTTCTCCTTATATAGGACTTGCTGCGGCACAGTTTGATAATGTTGATCCAGCCATTGTAGCCGTAGTAGGTGATGACTTCCCTCAAGAGTATCTTGATTTTCTTGCAGAGAGAGGTATTAATACAGACGGTATAGAGGTTGTAAAAGGTGGTAAAACATTTTTCTGGAGTGGTAAATATCATAACGATATGAACTCTAGAGATACACTAGCAACAGAGCTTAATGTACTAGCAGATTTTTCTCCTAAGGTTCCTGCATCACATAAGGAAGCACCTATTGTAATGCTAGGTAACTTGCAACCACAAGTACAGCTTAGTGTTATCGAGCAAATGGATGTAAAGCCTAAGCTTGTGATACTAGACACAATGAACTTCTGGATGGATATCGCGCTTGATGAGCTTAAAACTACGCTCAAAAAAGTAGATGTTATTACTATAAATGACGAGGAAGCGCGCCAGTTGAGCGGAGAGTACTCACTTGTAACTGCTGCAAAGAAAATTCACGAGATGGGACCTAAGTATGTAGTCATTAAGAAGGGCGAGCACGGAGCACTTATCTTTGAAGGAGATAAAATGTTTTTTGCGCCAGCGCTGCCACTGTCAGACGTTTTTGACCCTACGGGAGCTGGAGACACCTTTGCGGGAGGATTTGCAGGTTATATTGCACAAGCAGGAGACACTTCTTTTGAAACAATGAAGACGGCTCTTATATATGGCTCTTGTCTAGCATCCTTTACTGTAGAAAAATTTGGAACAGAGCGATTACAATCTGTAACCCCAGAAGAAATAAAAGAAAGATTGCATCAGTTTAAACAACTTGTTCAATTTGACATAAACATAAACGACTAAATCCTGCGCTCCAATTTTCTGGAGCGCTTTTGTTTTATAAAGCTATGAGTGACGCTATTAAGCACGAATGTGGTATTGCAGTAATAAGACTAAAAAAACCACTAGAATTTTATAAAGAAAAATACGGTACCGCTTTTTACGGTGTAAACAAGATGTACCTTATGATGGAAAAACAGCACAACCGTGGTCAAGACGGAGCTGGTTTTGCCAGCATAAAACTAGATGTTGCTCCTGGCGAGCGTTACATCTCAAGACAGCGCTCTACGGCACAACAACCTATACAAGATATTTTTGCAGAGATTAATGGGCGTATCAATACCCTAATGACGGCAAATCCAGATAAGAAGGATGACGTAGCCTGGCAAAAAAGTAATGTCCCTTACATAGGTGAGCTACTATTAGGTCACGTGCGATATGGCACCTTTGGAAAAAACAGTGTAGAGAGTGTACACCCTTTCTTGCGTCAAAACAACTGGATGCACCGTAATCTCATAGTTGCCGGTAATTTTAATATGACTAATGTAAACAAGCTTTTTAACAAGCTCGTGTCATTAGGACAGCACCCTAAGGAGCAAGCAGACACCATCACAGTGATGGAAAAAATAGGTCACTTCCTTGATGATGAGGTAGCAAAACTTTACAAAAAACTAAAAAAGGAAGGCTTTAATAAACAACAAGCCTCACCTCAAATTGCAGAGCGCCTTAAGGTGGCAAAAATTTTACGCCGTGCCTCAAAAGATTGGGATGGCGGTTATGCAATGGCCGGACTTCTAGGTCACGGAGATGCATTTGTACTAAGAGATCCAGCAGGTATACGTCCCGCATATTATTTTGAAAATGACGAGGTAGCCGTGGTAGCAAGTGAGCGCCCAGTTATACAAACAGCCTTTAATGTGCCTTTTGAAGAAGTAAAAGAGCTAGATCCAGGTGCCGCAGTTATTGTAAAGAAAAACGGAACGCTTACAGTAGAGCAAATTTTAGAACCGCTTACGCGAAAAGCTTGTTCCTTTGAACGTATCTATTTCTCAAGAGGCTCTGATGCCGAAATATATAAAGAGCGTAAAATGCTAGGTCGTCTTCTTATGCCTCGAGTATTAGAAAGTATAGATCACGATACAAAAAACTCTGTTTTTTCTTTTATACCTAACACCGCCGAAACATCTTTTTACGGGATGGTAGAGGCAGCGCAAGATGAGCTCAATAGACAAAAAGGACAAAAAATTCTCGCTGCAAAGGGAGATCTTACAAAAGCACAGCTCACAGAGATTTTATCACAGCGACTGCGTACCGAGAAGATAGCTATAAAAGATGCAAAGCTTCGTACATTTATTACAGAAGATAGTAGTCGCGATGATCTAGTAGCACACGTTTATGATGTTACCTATGGAGTAATAAAGCCAGAAGACAAGCTAGTAATTATAGACGATAGTATCGTGCGAGGTACCACTCTTAAAAAGAGTATTATCAAAATGATGGCTCGTTTAAATCCAGCCAAAATCATTGTAGTATCAAGCGCCCCTCAGATTAGATACCCAGATTGTTATGGTATAGATATGGCGAGACTTGAAGATTTTATAGCATTTAGGGCTGCTATAGCTTTACTTAAAGACAATGGTAAGGAGGATCTTATAGATGAAGTATATAAACAATGTAAAGAACAAGTAGATCTTAAAGATAAGCACGTTAAGAACTATGTAAAGCGTATTTACGAACCATTTACACAGCGCGAGGTTTCTCAAAAAATAGCAGAGCTTCTTACAGATGACACTGTAAAAACCGAAGTAGAAATTATCTATCAAACGGTAGAGAGTTTACACGAAGCTTGTCCAGAAAACCTAGGAGATTGGTATTTTACCGGAGACTACCCCACAAACGGTGGACACCGTGTAGTAAATAAAGCCTTTATAAACTTTGTAGAAGGAAATAAAGAAAGAGCTTACTAATGGCGTTCTTAATTAAATCATAAATTGCTCAAAAACTGTGTATTTCGTCTAAAAATTGAGTTTTTTATCTAAAAATTGCATCATACTTAAAAAATGACTCTTATATTAGCAAAGCCATAGCATAAGTAGGTTAAGTTAATGGTAGATTTGGGGCAAAAAAAGGTGGATCTTTCCACCTTTTTTTATGCGCAATCTTTACATAAAGTGATGTAGTCAATTTCTTATTAAAAGATTTTATCACATCTCATTATAAACTCTGCTAGAGTAAGATCCTCTTAAAAAGTTAAGACATAAAAAAAAGGTCCATTCTGATGAATGGACCTTTTTAATTTATATAAACTATCGCTTATTTGTTTTGAGCATATAGAGCGCTTACTTTTTCCCAGTTTATTACATTAAAAAATGCATTTACATAATCTGGACGTCTGTTTTGATAATTAAGGTAGTATGCGTGCTCCCATACATCAAGTCCTAAGATAGGAGTTCCTCCACAACCTACTTTAGGCATAAGTGGGTTATCTTGATTAGGTGTTGAGCAAACCTCAACTTTTCCACCTTCGTGCACACATAGCCAAGCCCATCCTGAACCAAACTGTCCTCCTGCTGCAGATGAGAACTTGTCTTTAAAAGACTCAAAGTTTCCGTAAGCCGCGTTTATAGCCTCTGCAAGTTCACCCGTAGGCTCTCCTCCACCGTCTGGAGACATAACTTCCCAAAAAAGTCTGTGGTTATAAAAACCTCCACCATTGTTACGTACAGCAGTGTTAGACATATCTAGGTTAATAAGTATATTTTCTATAGTCTTACCTTCAAGGTCTGTTCCCTCTATGGCATTGTTTAGTTTATTAGTATATCCAGCGTGGTGCTTGCCGTGGTGGATCTCCATAGTCTTTGCATCTATATTAGGCTCTAGAGCATCTTTTGCATATGGTAATTCTGGTAAGGTAAATGACATTTCTCTTTCGTTTTTGGTTAAACTTCAATTCTGATTTTAACAAAGTTACATAAAGTAAGGTATTCTTTATGTTATAGAATTCTTATAAATAGGTGTACGCTTTCGCGAAAGCGTAATAAAACACAACAAATTAACGCAACCGTTTAGAAATTAAAGGTCTTATAATTATAGACATTCATTTTAGGGGTATTATAGGTGTCTATATAATTATTAGGTTGAGGTTTGACAAAGCCACCTTTATGGGTGGCTTTTTGCTATCTTAGTGCTATGACCGAAAAGAATACATTTATTGTGCTCAATGCCTCTGCAGGATCTGGTAAAACATATAGTCTTGTAAAGCAATACATCACTACGCTTCTTAAAAGTAAGGATCCTAATAAGTTTAGACATTTACTTGCAATCACTTTTACAAACAAGGCAGTTGCCGAGATGAAAAACAGAGTGCTCGAAACTCTTAAAGCCATAGGTGATTATAAGCAGGGTGATAAACCAGATATGCTAGATGATCTGGCTAGCGCTAGTAACTTGCCGGTAGATGAGGTGGTCCATAAATCAAAGGAGATTCTCAATAGAATTTTACATAATTATGCTGCTTTTGATATTGTTACGATTGATACACTTACGCATAGAATTATACGCACCTTTGCAAAAGATCTTAATATCTCTAGCAGTTTTGAAGTGTCTCTAGATCAAAAAACGCTCAGCGCACAAGCTGTAGATGCTCTTGTTGCAAAAGTGGGTGTAGATGATACCATTACTAAGGTACTCGTAGATTTTGCTCTTGAAAAAGCAGATGATGATAAGAGCTGGGATATAAGTAGAGATTTACTAGAAATTGCCACGCTATTACATAATGAAAATGATCTCAAGGCGCTAGAACTTCTAAAAAGCAAATCATTATCAGACTTTGATGAGCTTGCTACATTTCTTAACACTCAAATTAAGTCTCTGGCTAGTAAACAGCAAGAAACGGGTAAAAGTCTTTTAGACTTTATACACACATTAGGTCTAGATCAAAAAAGTTTTGCCAGCGGCTATTACTATAAGTTTATAGTACAAGTGGCTAGTGGCATAAAAGGTCTAAAATATTCTGGTTCTGGTTATAAAGACAATATCGAGGAGTATGCATTTTACACAAAGGGACAAAAAGATGATATAAAATCTATAATAGATGCAAATAGAAATCGCTTTGTAGACGACTTTTTAAAACTAAAATCTCTTGCCTCGCAGCAAAAGAAGTATGAGGCTTTTCGCTCTAAGCTTATACCACTTTCTGTTTTACACCTTATTAAAAAGGAGCTCGACCTTATTAAGGAAGAAGAAAATGTATTGCTTATATCAGATTTTAATGCCCTTATTTCAAAATCGCTTAAAGACCAACCTGCTGCATTTTTATATGAGCGGCTCGGTGAGCGATATACAAATTACTTTATAGATGAGTTTCAAGATACCTCGGTGATGCAGTGGGACAATCTCGTCCCACTTATAGATAATACGATAAGTAGCGCCTCTAGTGATGAAGTAAGCAATTCTTTATTACTCGTAGGTGATCCAAAACAAGCTATATATAGATGGCGCGGTGGTGAGGCAGAGCAGTTTATTGCTCTTAGCCACCAGATTAATCCTTTTACTACAGAGGCTACTGTGGCTCGCCTAGACACTAACTATAGAAGTAATGAGTCTATTATTCATTTTAATAATAGTTTTTTTACACACCTTGCCGTACACTTTGATAATGAGCTCTATAGTGAGATTTATAAAACAGATAATGCACAAGGCACAACTAGCAAAAAGAATGGATATGTTTCCCTAGAGTTTATCGATTATGAGAATAACGAAGAGGCAGACCTTCTATACCCAGAACGAGTTATAGAAATCATTAATGAAGTTACGGCTCAAGGGTACTTGCACTCGGATATTTGTATTCTTACAAGAAGTAATAAACACGGTACACACATTGCTCAAGTTTTACAAGAGGCAGGTACAGAGGTTGTCTCCTCAGAGAGTTTACTTATCGAAAATTCTCCTACCGTGCAGTTTATACACAACTTTATTACAATGCTTTCTTTTCCAAAACAGTTAGAGTATAGACTTGCTGTACTTTACTTTTTAGGAACACATTATTCTATAAAAGACACCCACAATTTTTACAGTACTCATACGGCTAGCACATTATCAGAATTTTTAGAGCAGCTCAAAGCTTTTGATGTTTTTATACATCTCGATTACTTAAAAAACCTCTCTCTTTATGAGTATATAGAGTACGTTATACGCTCCTTTTACTTAGCTCCAATATCTGATGCATATGTAGTGGCATACCTCGATCTGGCTTATAATTATGCTCAAGCTCACAGTGGTGGTGTTTTAGGTTTTATAGACTACTGGGAAGAAAAAAGAGAAAAAGCAAGTATCGTAGCACCAGCACAAGACAATGCTGTGCAGATAATGAGTATTCATAAATCAAAAGGGCTTGAGTTTCCAGTAGTAATATATCCTTATGCAGACTCAGACTTGTATCGCACTCGTGGCGAGCACCAGTGGTTCCCTATGGAAAATGAAGATATTAATGGTTTTAACACCTTAATGGTTCCACATAATAGTGCGCTTAACGATTTTGGAGAGGCGGGTGCTGCTCTTTTTGAAAAAAGAAATAATGAGCAACAATTTGACACCATAAATGTACTTTATGTAGCTCTAACTCGTGCCTCAGAGCGGTTATATGTGTTATCACGCTTTCGCGAAAGCGTAAAAAAAATAGGTTCATATAGTGACCTTTTTATCGATTATCTTCAAAACAACAATTTGTGGAATAACGACCAGCGAGAATATAGTTTTGGCAGCAAAACAGCCGCTATTAAAAAAAACAAAACTTCTGATTATCAAAATTTTACACCCACCATTCGGTCTACAGCCAAAGAAGAGTTAGGTATACAAGTAATTACTCAGGCTAGTTTTCTATGGGATGAGAAAAAGCAAAATGCAATTACTTATGGTAATCTCATACACGAGTTAATGGCCGCTGTTACAGACCACAATACAATTACAGCGGTAGTTGATGATGCTGTGCGCCACGGTATTATACCTCAAGAAAGCCGAAAGGTTATGACGGGCATAATGAATCAGGTTGTCTCACATCCAGACCTAAAGTTATTTTTTGAAGAAGAAAACACCGTTTATAATGAGCGTATGATACTGGCTAGTGATGGTCGTTTTCACATACCTGATCGTGTTGTAGTTACTCCAGATGGAAGTACTATAATTATAGACTATAAAACGGGTGCCCATAACGACTCTTATGCAAAACAACTTGCAACCTACGCCGGGTTATATCAAGAGATGGGTTATAACGTAACTCATAAACTGATTGTTTATATAGACAGCACTATAGAAGTAGTCGCGGTTTAATACCTTTGTAAAAAACAAACACATATGTACGGTAGTATACAACAACACTTACAAAAAGAACTTGCAGAAATTAAAGATGCAGGACTATATAAAAAAGAGCGCATTATCACATCTCCTCAAGATGCGGTAATCACAATTTCTACAGGAGAAGAGGTAATAAACTTTTGTGCAAATAACTATCTAGGGCTGTCATCACACCCAGAAGTAATACAAGCTGCAAAGGACACTATGGATACTCACGGTTTTGGGATGAGTTCTGTACGTTTTATTTGTGGTACACAAGACATACATAAAGAATTAGAGCAGCGTATTGCCAAATTTTATGGAACAGAAGACACTATATTATATGCTGCTGCTTTTGATGCAAATGGTGGTGTTTTTGAACCGCTACTAGGTAAAGAAGATGCTATCATATCTGACTCGCTTAATCACGCTTCTATTATAGACGGTGTGCGCCTATGTAAAGCTGCGAGATATCGCTATGCAAATAATGATATGGCAGATCTAGAAGAGCAACTTAAAAAAGCAAATGAAAATGGTGCTCGTCACAAAATAATAGTTACAGATGGTGTATTCTCAATGGACGGTCTTGTTGCTCCACTAGATAAGATCTGTGATCTAGCAGATAAGTATGATGCCCTTGTAATGATAGATGAATGTCACGCTACAGGTTTTATAGGTGAGCGCGGTATAGGTACGCTAGAAGAAAAAGGTGTTTTAGGTCGTGTAGATATTATTACTGGTACATTAGGTAAGGCACTAGGTGGCGCAATGGGAGGATATACAACTGCAAAAAAAGAGGTTATAGAAATACTACGCCAGCGTAGTCGTCCTTACTTATTTTCAAATTCTCTTGCTCCAGCCATTGTAGGTGCTTCAATAAAAGTCTTAGATTTATTAGAAAAAGACACTTCTTTACGAGATAAGCTAGCAGAAAACACAGCATATTTCAAAAAAGGAATGAAAAAAGCTGGTTTTGATATTATAGATGGAGACTCGGCAATTGTGCCTGTAATGCTCTATGATGCAAAGTTATCACAAGATATGGCAGACGCACTTTTAGAAGAAGGTATATATGTGATAGGCTTCTTCTTCCCCGTGGTACCAAAGGGAAAGGCACGTATTCGTGTACAATTGAGTGCTGCTCATTCTATTGAACATCTTGATGCTGCGATAGCAGCTTTTACAAAAGTGGGAGAAGGTTTAAAAGTAATTTAAACGGTCCTTACCCCCTGTTTGTAAGGGAGGTTTGGAAAAATTTAGTACTTTTAGCTTTGTTGATTAATTTTAACAACTTACTTTTGTCGGTAATTAACACTTAAAATTTAAGACTAAACAATGAAACATCTTAGCAGATTTTTAGTTGCAGCACTTATGATTCTTGCTTTAGGATCAGTGAATGCACAAGACGCAAACAATCCTTGGGCTATCTCAGTCGGAGTAAACGCAATTGACACATACCCAGTAGGTGACGCAATAGACGGAGTTCCTGGAGCTGGTGAATTAAGAGGAAACTTATTTGAAGAATTCTACAATGTTGAAGATCACTGGAGCATCGTACCTTCAGTTTCTTATGTAAACGTTTCTCGCTACTTAGGAGATGGTTTCACATTTGGAGTATCTGGTTCATTAAACAGAATTGACAAATTAGGAGATTCAAGACCAAGAAATGAATTACAATACTACGGAGCTGATGGAGATTTCTCTTATAGCTTAAGAGACCTTATCAATGGTGAAGGTGGATGGTTTGATCCTTCTCTTTCTGTTGGTGCTGGTTATACGTGGGTAGAAAGTTCACTAGACGGTGAGTTAGGTGGTTTTGGAACTGCAAATGCTGCTGCCGGAGTTAAAATTTGGTTAGGAGAAAACTTCAATATTGGTTTACAATCTAAATATAAGCACGCTTTTGAAGATGATGGAATCAAGCACTTTCAACACGTTGCTGCTGTAGGTATTGTTTTCGGAGGAAAAGATACAGACGGTGATGGTATATATGACAAAGATGATGCTTGTCCAGAAGTTGCAGGTCTTCCTGAGTTTGACGGATGTCCAGATTCTGACGGTGACGGTATCCAAGATTCTAAAGATGCTTGTCCTACTGTTGCTGGTTTAGCAGAGTTTGATGGTTGTCCTGATACAGATGGTGATGGTATTCCTGATCCTAAGGATGCTTGTCCTACTGTTGCTGGTATCGCTGCTTTAGGTGGTTGTCCAGATGCAGATGGTGATGGTATTAAAGATGCTGATGATACTTGTCCAAATGAGGTAGGACCACGTGCTAACAACGGATGTCCTTACCAAGATAAAGACGGTGACGGTGTATTAGATAAAGATGATGAGTGTCCAGACGTTGCGGGTACTGTAGCAAACAATGGATGTCCAGAAGTATCTGTAGAAGTTCTTAATGACCTTAATGTTCAGTTTAAGAATGTACTTTTTGATTACAACAAAGCTTCTTTACGTTCTGAATCTTACGCTACTCTTGATAACGTTGCTTCTATAATGATGGAGTACCCAACAACTCGTTTCCTTATCGAAGGTCACACTGATGATAGAGGACGTGATGCATATAACTTAGACCTTTCTGACCAGAGAGCTGCTTCAGTAAGAAGCTACTTAACAGGAAAAGGAATTCCAGCGTCTCGTTTAGAGTCTAAAGGATTTGGTGAAGCTAGACCAGTTGCTTCAAATAAAACTGCTGCAGGACGTCAAGAAAACAGACGTGTTGAGCTTTCTATTCTAGAGCAATAGAAATAAAATAAGATTTTTATAATCTTAAAAACGCCTCGCAATTGCGAGGCGTTTTTTATTTTAGACTATGCAAAGTTTTATAGACGTCGTACTAGAAGAGGAAAGTGTAATAGATAAAGATAATCTCATATTTATTTTACCTAGCCGAAGAGCTGGTAATACACTTAGAAAGAAAATAGCTCAGCGGGCACATAAAACTTCATTTGCTCCACAAATTTTCTCTATTGAAGAATTTATATCTCACATAACAGGATTAAAATCTGCGAGCAATGTAGACTTAATATTTAATCTCTTTGAAAGTTATACAGAAGTTGTAGAGAAGGAGAAGCTAGTAACCTTCCAAACTTTCTGTGGCTGGGCTCAATCTATATTGAGTGACTTTAATGAAATAGATCGGTTTTTGCTCGATCAAAAAAAAGTCTTTAACCACCTTAAAGATATAAAGGAACTATCAGATCATTGGTCTTCATCTACAAATGAGATAGTTGTAAATTATATAGACTTCTGGAACAACTTGCTTGAGATTTACACAGTCTTTTGCGAGAAATCACTTCATAATGATGCTGTCCATCAAGGGTATATTTATAGACAAGCTGTAGAGGTTATAGAGCATTACATATCTTCCTCTACTCAAGTAAGACACGTTTTTCTGGGCTTTAATGCGCTTAATACTGCAGAGCAACAAATTATACAGGCCATACTAGCATCAGGAAATTCGGAAATTTATTGGGATACAGAAAAGTCATTTATAAAAAACCCATATCACGAGACTAATCTCTTTATAAAGAAATACAAGCGAGACTGGGCATATTACAGCACCAATAACTTTTCTTGGAGTTTTGATAATTATAGTACTTCAAAAAATATAAATACTTATGCCTGCTCACAAGATGTCCTACAGGCCAAAACTCTAGGAACTATTCTTGAAAAAACATCTCAAGACGCACTTTCCAAAACTGCTATCATTCTAGGAGACGAGGCATTATTATTACCTGTACTTAACGCACTACCTACACACATCCATAAAGTAAATATTACTATGGGTATTCCAATAGGTAAAACCCCGACAGCTTCATTTTTTGAGCAACTGCTTGGTTTAAAAAAGAATCCACAGACTAACGGGTATTATTACAAAGATGTTTTAAAAGTACTACGCAATCCCATAACTCAGGCATTACTAAAAGAAACAGCCACAACATTACAACAAGAGATTATATCTAAAAACCTCATTTATGTCTCTACAGACGTATTACTAAATACTGTAAACCAAGAGCACCTAAATATTGCCAAGACCTTATTTTTAGAATGGAATGATAACCCAAAACTCGCCGTATCAAATTGTCTTCAAATCATTAGTGACTTAAGAACTATATACGACGAAACTCAAAACAGTTTACAAGTAGAGTATCTCTATGGGTTTTATGTAGCTTTTAATAAGTTAAAAACACTTATGGAAGTAAAAGAGCATATAAGTGATATCTCAACATTTATCCTCTTTTATCGTGATATTATTTCTTCAGAAACTATAGATCTTAAAGGTGATCCAGATCAAGGTTTACAAATTATGGGAGTCTTAGAGTCTCGTGTACTAGATTATGATCACGTAATCCTCACCTCTGTTAACGAGGGAATACTACCTTCTGGTAAGAGCCAAAACTCCTACATACCCTACGATCTTAAAAAGCTATATGATTTACCTACATATTCAGAAAAAGATGCAGTATATGCTTATCACTTTTACCATCTTTTACATAGGGCTTCTACTGTAGATCTATTATATACAACTCATAGTACCGGACTAGGAAGTAGTGAGCAAAGTCGTTTTATAAGACAGATAGAAGAAGAAGGAATTCATAACCTTACTAAATATACAGTTACACCTGCATCACACAGTACAAGCAAAAAGTCGCAAGTGATAGCAAAAACACCAGAGGTGGTTATAAAATTATCACAGTTTCTCAAAAGAGGCATATCTCCCTCTGCACTTACCACCTATTTACGCAATCCAGTGCTATTTTACGAGCGCTATATTCTCGGTATAGATAGTAGCGATGAGGTAGAAGAAACCGTTGCAGCAAATACAATGGGTACCATAGTCCATAACACCCTTGAGGAACTCTATAAACCACACATAGGTATTGTACTTACAGAAGATATTTTAAAAGATCTCATTAAAGGTATTGAGCAAGAGGTACGTAATCAATTCAAATCAGAATATGGTCTAACTCATATACAAGAAGGTAAAAATAAGATCATCTACGCGGTTATATGTCGCTATGTTCACAATTACCTAAAAAGAGAGATATCCTTGCTTAAAAAGGGCGATACTGTCATAATACAAGCGGTAGAAGATGATTTACGTGATATATCCCTCACAGATACTATTACTGTAAGAGGTAAGGTAGATCTTGTAGAACAACGCAACGGTCACCTCAACATTATAGATTATAAAACCGGTAAAGTAACACAAACCAATCTCAACTTAAAGTCTTATGAAGATTTGCTTCTGCCTGAAGGTAAATTTGAAAAAGCATTCCAAGTGCTTATGTATGCATTTATGCTTAACAAAAAGAAGCCTCTTCAGTTTCCCGTAAATGCGGGAATAATATCTTTCAAAAATCTACAGTCAGGCTTTCTACCATTTAAATACAATAGAAACCAAGAGATCACAACAGACACCCTTTTGGAGTTTGAGAGCGTTTTAAAAACATTGGTAAAAGAAATATTAGACCCTTCTATACCTTTTACAGAGAGGTAGTTTACGCTTTCGCGAAAGCGTACTAAAAACATATAAAAAACCCATCAATAGGAATTGATGGGTTTTTATTTTTTAAGCGTGGAGAATACCAGATTCGAACTGGTGGCCTTTTGACTGCCAGTCAAACGCTCTAGCCAACTGAGCTAATCCCCCAAAATAAAATTTACTCTTGAACTCTTAAAATGAGTAGTGGTTTAGGTGTAAAGAACTCTTTTTTGAGTACTACATTTTTTTCCCAGAGTTTTTTAAAGAAACCTCTCTTCCTACGCACCACACAAACTATATCTGGGTTTACAGACTGAAAATGTTCAAGTACACCTTGATAGGTAGTTGCGTTTGAGGTGGTCTTATAAGATGCACTCATCTCCTTAAGGTCGTCAGATACGTTTTTCATCTTATCGTCACTCTCTGGTGTCTCTACGTGCAAAAGTTGAATCTCTGTGCCAAAATGCTTTTGCATTTTTTTAAGCGGTTCTAGATGACGTTTTTTATCAAAGTTTCCATTTTTAAAAGCCATTAGTATTTGAGATGGCTGTTTAAAGGTTTCGTTTTCTGGCACTATGAGGGCTGGTATATTAGTACTCTTTACGAGCTTTCCAGTTGTATTACCAAGATAGACCTCGTCACGTACAGAGTTACTGCGCGGTGAGAGTACCATAAGATCTACAGGCACGTGTTTATTAAAACGCTCTACACCATCTACCACTCCACCTTTTATAGGGTGTGATACAACAGAGACTCCTTTATGATCAACCGTACTTACCACTTTCTCTAGTGTGTTTTCTGTATCTTCTTTAAGAACGGTGTTTAACTTTGAGGCGCTTCCTGCCTTAGAAAATTCTTGAAACACTGAGATAACATACACATTTGCATCTACCTCTTGAGCAAGATCTATTGCATATTGAAGTGTGTTAACCGCACTCTTTGATGAACCTATAGGAACAAGAATATTTTTCATACCGTAATTTGTAATTTTACATAAGATTACAAAAATACTTTTAAACTATGATTGTAAAGGCAGAAAAAATAGACATTCCAGAGATACTTGCGCTCACTAGAGCGTGCGCAAAATCTATGATTGAAAAAGGCATCTATCAATGGAATGAGCATTATCCTAGTGCCGCCGCTTTTGAGCAAGATATAGACCGTGAGGAACTTGTGGTTTTAAAAAAAGACGGAGCTATCATAGGGACCATCGTGGTGTCTACCGTTATGGATAAGGAGTATGAAGATGTTGAATGGTTAACTCCATCCCAGGGTAATATCTACGTACATAGACTAGCCGTATATCCAGATATGCAGGGTAAGGGTTATGCAACAAAGTTGATGAATTATGCTCTCTTTTCTGCACAATTTGGTGGGGCTCCATCTTTAAGGCTTGACACATTCTCACAAAACAAGCGTAATCAACAATTTTATGAATCTCGTGGTTATAAAAGACTGGGTAACATCTATTTTCCAAAGCAAAGTAATGATCCCTTCTATTGTTATGAGCGCATTATATAAGATGTATTTTTGTAACTCAATTATTTTAAAGCCTGAGTTATCACTATACTATCGCACAACATAGATATTTCCTTTAAGCGCATACAGCAGCTGGCAGTTCCTGCGCTTATTGCTGGTATTGCAGAGCCTGTACTCTCTAGCACAGATGCTGCAGTAGTAGGCAACATCGCAGAAAATAGTGTCGAAGCGCTCGCTGCTGTAGGTATTGTAGGTTCTTTTCTCTCTATGCTTATATGGATACTAGGGCAAACACGTAGCGCCATTTCTGCCATAATATCTCAAAACCTAGGTGCTGGAAAGCTTGAAGATATTAAAGTGTTACCTGCACAGGCTATTTACTTTAATATCATTCTATCTATCATTGTTTTAGGGAGTACATACTTCTTTGTAAAAGAGATTTTTATGCTCCTTAATGCAAAGGGGTTGGTGTTATCTTTAAGTATAGACTATTATAATATACGCGTGTGGGGTTTCCCGCTTACACTGTTCACCTTTGCCGTGTTTGGAATTTTTAGAGGGTTACAAAATACCTTCTGGCCTATGATTGTGGCTATTATAGGCGCCTCTCTTAACATAGGTCTTGACTTTATGCTTGTATACGGGATAGACGGTATTATTGAGCCTATGGGGGTTAAGGGTGCTGCCTGGGCAAGTCTCGCAGCACAGGCTGTAATGGCTATACTAGCGCTTGTGCTTTTACTTATAAAGACAGACGTTTCTCTTAGACTACGATTACCGCTGCACCCTGAGATTAAAAGACTTATCTCGATGAGTCTTAACCTCTTTATAAGATCATTTTCTCTCAATGTGGCTCTTGTACTTGCTGTACGTGAGGCGACCGCAATAAGTGATGAGACAGTAGCTGCCCACACCATTGCGGCAAATATATGGCTCTTTACAGCATTCTTTATAGATGGCTATGGAGCGGCTGGCAACCTATTAAGCGGTAGATTGCTAGGTGCAAAGGACTACCCCAACCTCTGGCTACTCACAAAACGAGTTATAAAATATAACCTTGTTGTTGCTGTTTTCTTGATGATTATCTGTGCTATTCTATACAAACCTATGGGCTTACTCTTTAGTAATGACGATGCAGTACTTATCGTATTTTATGGCGTATTTTTTATGGTGATTGTAATGCAACCTATTAACGCTATTGCCTTTACTTTAGACTCAATTTTTAAGGGTCTAGGAGAAATGGGGTGGTTACGTAACACACTTCTTGTGGCCACATTTTTAGGCTTTGTGCCCGTGCTTTATATAAGTAAATACACGGGGTGGGGTATTTTGGGAATATGGTGTGCCTTTATGGTCTGGATGCTTTTTAGGGCAGGGATGCTCATTTACTTTTACAAGAAAAAGTATTACCCACTAGCCATAAAGTAACGTTTCTATAGATATGAGAATGGTTGAGAGCGCTTTCGCGAAAGCGTACTAAAAACCTATTCCTTTTCTAAAGGTTCCTCTACCTTTTTATCGCTGTCTTTTTCAGTTTCAAGCAATGCTTCATCAAAAGGTTTTCCTAAATAAACAATATGGCTCCCCTGGAAAGACTTAACATCAAGCTCTTGTACAAATGACCCTATAATATGTATGGTTCCATCCTTCTGTTTTACAAAAAGAGGAATCATCTCATCATCATCTGTAATAATTTTTGCCACTTTTGAGTACTCTTCTTTTGTAGAAATAGGCACTTCACTTATGGTAGGATACTGCCTTGTGACCTCAGTCATATTTATAAAATCATCTGTTGCAGAGAAGAGACCTTCTTTAGGTAACTGTGCTATATTGTCCATCTCTCTTTTTGAGATGAGACGGTACGCTCCGTTTTCTCCAAATTGTTTTCTAAAACGGTTTATCGCATACTTATTGATATCGCTATTACCTGTAAGTGACATTAGATATCCTATATCGCTTAGCTCTACGTCATCTGTAAGATCGTCTGAGTAAATATTAGCCTGCATTGCCATAAGCCCCGCCTCTTTTGCGATACGTATGTGGTTTGTGTTGCTATCCAGCAAGACTACGTGGCGTCCATTTTTTTGAAGATACTTAGCAATAAGACGTGGCATTTCTGAGGCACCTACTATAAGTATTCCTTCAGATTTTACTAAAAATACGCCTACTGCCTTAGCAAATAGCCTAGCCGTTGTCGCGTTAAGAAGTACCGTCCCCAGTACAATCATAAATACAAGTGGTGTGATATACTCTGCACCAGGCTCTCCTTTAATAAGAAGTTTTGACCCAAAAAGGGAAGCAATACCTGCCGCTACAATACCGCGTGGACCTACCCAAGAGATAAAAAGCTTTGCGTTAGTCTGTAAATCTGAGCCCCAAGTACTCAAGAAAACCCCTATAGGTCTTACTATAAACACCACTACAAGGAATAATGCCAGTGTCTCCCATCTATATAGTAGCTCAAGGTCTACAAGGTTCATATTTGCCGACAGCAAAATAAATAGTACCGATATAAGTAGTACACTAAGTGACTCTTTGAAGTAAAGTAACTCTTTTATATTAGGTAGGTTTATATTACCTAATACCATCCCCATTACAACTACGGCTAGCAGTCCAGACTCGTGAGCAAACTGGTCTGACATCACAAATACGCCTAGTACTGCCGCTAGTGTAAAAACATTCATCAAGTAGTGAGGTACTAGCTTTCTTTTTACAATAAACGCAAGCGCGTGAGCAAACGTAAACCCAAAGGTACTACCAAAAAGCACAATTTTTCCAAACTCAACTAGCGCTGTTTTTGTAAAAGCAGCGCCCTCCCCTACAGATATAAACTCATACATAAGTACCGCCACAAGCGCGCCTATAGGATCTATAAGAATCCCTTCCCATTTAAGAACGGTAGAGATATCACGCTTTACGGGTACATTTCTTAATATAGGTGATATTACTGTGGGTCCGGTTACAATGATTAATCCAGAAAACAACAATGATATCTGTAAGCTTAGTCCAAAAATCCAGTAGGCAGCAAGACCAGCTCCTATAAACGTCACGAGACTACCTATAGAGATAAGCTTTGTAATTACTGGGCCTACATTTCTTATTTCATCACGTTTTAAGGTAAGACCACCCTCAAAAAGTATAATAGATATCGCTAGCGAGACAAAATAGTATAGGCTCTCTCCAGGGAATAATCCTTCTTCTCCATTCCAGATAGGTTCTATCCATTTTGTACCATCTTCAGATATAAGTGTAGATACGGGCCCCACAAAAAGACCTATGAGTAGTAGTGGTAAAATGGCAGGTAATTTTAAACGCCAAGCAGCCCATTGTGCAATGATCCCTAAAATTATGATTCCGGCTAGTTCTAACATATGAATTCAGTTTTGATGCGATATTAGTGTTTTAAAGCTTTTGGCTTTCGTTGTGAAGTTACAATTCTTTGTTAAAAACTAATGTATATAAGGGTTTAAAAACTCTCTTTTTGGTATTTTGCAGAGATTTATGTGATGGATAAAAGCCTTTTTTTGAGGTGTTTTCCGCTTTCGCGAAAGCGTAAAAAATACCATCCCAACTACTATTGACACGTTTTTATGAAAATATATCCTATTGAGGCTGGTAATTTTAAACTTGATGGTGGTGCGATGTTTGGCGTGGTGCCTAAGTCTATATGGAGTCGTACTAACCCTGCAGATAGTAACAACCTTATAGATATTGCAGCGCGCTGTCTCCTTATAGAAGATGGAAATAAGCTCATCCTTATTGATAATGGTATGGGTGACAAGCAGTCTGAGAAGTTTTATGGATATTACTATAGATGGGGTGATCACTCTATAGATACATCACTGGCCCAGTATGGTTTTCATAGAGATGATATTACAGATGTGTTTATGACGCACCTGCATTTTGACCACGTAGGCGGGGCCATACAGTGGAACAAAGATCATACGGGTTATGAGCCAGCTTTTAAAAATGCTAAGTTCTGGACTAATGAAAATCACTGGCAGTGGGCTATTGAGCCTAATAATAGAGAGAAGGCGAGTTTCTTAAAAGAAAACCTCATCCCTATGCAAGAAAGTGGCCATCTACACTTTATAGAACGTGGTGAAAATGCCTTTAAAGAAACAAGCGAACTAGGTTTTGGTATTCTCTTTGCAGATGGTCATACAGAAAAGCAAATGTTACCACATATACAGTATCAAGATAAGACCATCGTTTTTATGGCAGATCTTGTACCTACATTAGGTCATTTACCCGTACCTTATGTGACTGGTTATGATACACGCCCACTTCTATCTATAGATGAAAAAGAACGATTTTTGAAACAAGCGGCAGATAATAATTATTACCTCTGGCTAGAACACGACGCTCACAATGAGCTTGTTACTGTACAACATACCGAAAAAGGTGTGCGTGCAAAAGATATTTTTACCTTTAATGAACTATTTAATTAATAATATGAAGATTCAAACTACAAAATCCTTTCTTCTCGCAGCTACTGCTGCAGCTTTTCTAACAGCCTGTGACACGCCTAGTGCACTCGTTACAGTACCGGTAGAAAATGTAGATAGCAACCCTCTTAAAGTAGCTGCCCTTACAGATGCTCAAGAAAAAGCGTGGAGCTATGCAGACCTTAAAGCAGACACCATACCTGGTATGAGTGTAAATCGCACCTATGAAGAAATCATACCTAATAAAACTGGACAGCAAGTTATTGTTGCAGTTATAGATTCTGGTATAGACATAGAACACGAAGATTTAAAAAATAAAATCTGGACAAACCCTAACGAGATACCGGGTAATGGTAAAGATGATGATAACAACGGGTATGTAGATGATATACACGGATGGAATTTTCTAGGTGATGTAAATGCAGAGCAGCTAGAGTTTGTACGTATTATAAAAAGATACGAGAGCCAGTTTGAAGGTAAAACACTAGCTTCTATACCAGCAAACCAAAGAGAAATCTTCCAACAGTATCAAAAAGCAAAAAGTGAGTATGACACGAAAGTAACAGAGGCACAAGCAAACAAAACACGTTACGAGCAAATTTTAGGGCAACTTAAAACATCGCACGCGGCTGTAAAAGCAAAGCTGGGTAAAGAAGATTATACTGCGGCAGATCTTAAAGCCATTGCAAACCCTACGGCAGAGATGCAGCAACACGTTGCGTTCTTAACACAAATGTTGAGCTATGCAGACTCAATACCTGAGTTTATTAAAAATATAAATGATGGTGTAGATTACTTTACAAATCAGCTAGAGGCAAACTACAACAAAACAGCAGATTTTAGAAAAGTACTAGGTGATGATCCTTATGATATCACAGATACAAACTATGGTAATAACAACGTGTATGGACCAGAGCCAGACGGTGCAAAACACGGTACACACGTAGCAGGTATTATTGCTGCAGAGCGTGACAATGGTAAGGGTATGAATGGTGTTGCAAATAAAAACATCAAGATTATGGCACTACGTGCAGTACCAGATGGTGATGAGTATGATAAAGATATCGCACTAGCAATACGCTATGCGGTAGATAATGGTGCAAAGGTGATCAACACCTCATTTGGAAAATACTACTCTCAAAATCCAGAGTGGGTTTATGAAGCCATAAAATATGCGGCAAAGAAGGATGTACTTATCGTAAATGCTGCGGGTAACGAAGGGATAAGCCTTGATGATCCGGCAAATAGAGTATACCCTAACGATCAGATAGATAATGTAAATGAGATGAGTGACACTTTCCTCACTGTAGGAGCACTTAACCTTAAGTATGGTGGAGAGCTTGTAGCAAGCTTCTCAAACTATGGTAAGTCTCAAGTAGATGTATTTGCTCCTGGTGTACGTATATACAGTACTACTCCTGAAGATACGTATGAGTTCTTACAAGGTACCTCTATGGCATCGCCTAACACGGCTGGTGTTGCAGCAATGCTACGTAGCTATTATCCAAAATTAAGCGCTGCAAACATTAAAAAGATCATAATGGCTAGTGGTCTTGCTACCGGTACTCAAGTTATCTTAGGAGGTGATGAGACTAAGAAAGCGCGTTTTAGCGATATTTCAAAATCTGGTGAGATGGTCAATATGTACAATGCTTTTAAACTAGCAGAGCTACAAAAATAATTTTAGTAATTTCTAAAAATCCCAAGTTCCTCGATAGTGGAATTTGGGATTTTAACTTTAAATCAATCTATAATGAAAAACGCTTATAAATTACTGGTGATGGTATCGTTGTTCGCTTTCGCGAAAGCGTATGCACAAAACAACACCTCTTACTGGCAACAACACGTCGACTACGAGATGGAGATCGATATGAATGTAAAAAACTATCAGTACGATGGTAAACAGAAGCTAGTGTATACAAACAACTCACCAGAGACGCTAGACCGTGTGTATTATCACCTTTACTTTAACGCATTTCAACCAGGTAGTGAGATGGATGTGCGCTCGCGCAACATTGCAGATCCAGATGGTCGTGTTAAAGATCGCATAAGCAAGCTAGGGCCAGATGAGATAGGTTTTATAAAAGTAAACAGCCTTACTCAAGATGGTAAAAAATTAAACTATGAGGTAGCCGGTACTGTGCTAGAAGTACAACTTGCAGAACCTATCGCACCAGGAGCAAGTACAACCTTTAATATGGATTTTAAAGGACAAGTACCTGTACAGATACGCCGTAGTGGTCGTAACAATAAAGAAGGTGTCGCACTATCTATGACACAGTGGTACCCAAAAATGGCCGAGTATGATTTTGAAGGCTGGCACGCACATCCTTACATCGCTCGTGAGTTTCACAGTGTATGGGGAGACTTTGATGTAAAAATCACAATAGATGAAAACTACACCGTAGGTGGTACAGGATATTTACAAGATCCAGAAGATATGGGTCACGGGTATGCTGGCACTTCTATGGAGCCTGGTAAAAACGCAAAGCGTGGTAAATTACAATGGCACTTTAAAGCGCCAAATGTACACGACTTTACCTGGGCTGCAGATCCTGAGTATGTACACGATGTGATTATGGGAGAAAATGATACAGAGCTACACTTCTTCTATAAAAATAAAGAGTCTATAAAGGCAAACTGGAAAAAACTACAGCCTATGACGGCAGACTTACTTGCCTTTTATAACAAGCACGTAGGTACATACCCTTACAAGCAGTACTCTGTGATACAAGGAGGAGATGGTGGTATGGAGTATGCAATGAGTACACTCATCACTGGTGAGCGCAAGTTTGGGAGCCTTTTTGGTGTGACTGCACACGAGATGGCACATACTTGGTTTCAATTCTTACTGGCAAGTAATGAGGCAAAGCACGAGTGGATGGATGAAGGATTTACCTCATATATCTCTGCTCTGGCCGAAAATGAACTTACAGGAGGTGATAACCCTAATCCAGTTGCTGGATCATACAGAGGGTACTACTACCTTGTAAAAAGCGGTAAAGAACAACCACAAACTACACACGCAGACCGTTACAACGAGAATATGCCTTACAGCATCGCTGCATACAGTAAAGGGGCCGTATTTCTTGCACAACTAGGATACGTTATAGGAGAAGATAACCTTAAGAAAACGCTCAAAAAATACTTTGACGATTTTGCTTTTAAGCACCCTACGCCTAACGATATTAAACGTACGGCAGAGAAGGTTTCTGGTATGGAGCTAGACTGGTATCTTACAGACTGGACACAAACTACAAATACCATAGACTACGGTATCACAAGCGTTGAGGCAGATGGTAACAAAACAAAGGTTACGCTTACGCGAAAAGGGTTAATGCCTATGCCTATAGATCTTTATGTAGATATGGCAGACGGTTCTCAAAAATCATACTATATGCCACTGCGTATGATGCGTGCCGAAAAACCAAACCCAACGCCAAACATTACTCGTGAGCAACTCGCAGACTGGCCTTGGACAAACCCTACATATACCTTTACGATAGACGCACCTATAAGTAAAGTAAAGATGATGAAGATTGATCCTACGTCAAAAATGGCAGATATTGATCAAACAGATAATGTGTGGGAAAACAAGTAAGATAACCTCACATTGCTAGATCTTAATTAAACCAGCTCATTACGAGCTGGTTTTTTTGTTTGAATGCTTTTTTGGATATATATATATATATATTGCAAGCTCACATCAATCAAATCATCAATTTTAATGTCACTATTTAATCACAACCCTTCTGGGTTTAATACAATTACAGGGCTTACTACGCCAAAAATTTACAAAACTACGCTTAGTTGTTTCTTACTACTTATTACCTTAGTAACAACGATAAATGCCCAAGAGACAGATGCACTTCTCGAGAAAGGAATGGTAAAGGCAAACTTGCTTTTTGCCCCATCTATTAACTATGAGTATAATGTATATGATAACTTTACTTTAAAGGCAGAGGCGGGAATAACTCCTACTTACTTTGATATTTTCGGAAGTAAAAAAGTTGCCTTTTTTCAAAAATATGAGGCACAGGGCAAATATTATTACAACCTTAAAAAGAGAGTCTCAAAGGGTAAATCTGTAAGCGGTAATTCTGGAAACTTTGTGGCTGCAGTCTATAATTACCAAAATAAAGAAGCCTTGTTTAGTGAAGCAAGCCGGTCTACAGATTTCTCAACGCTAGGTGGTGTTTGGGGTTTTCAGCGTAGTTATAATTCTGGACTCAGTTTACTTTTTGAAATAGGCTTTGGTTATGACTTTGCATATTGATCTAATGGCAGAGATACTAACGGAAGACCATTTCCTCTCATAGGTTTTGAACTAGGGTGGGTGATTTTTAAACATAACTAATGAAGACGCGGCTTTTATTATTGCTACTCTCGTTTACTTCATTGCTCTCATACGGGCAGATAGATGGTATTAATATCTTCTCATCACTTTCTGGTTTTAGAAATGTAGGCTATGAAGATAACTTATTTACAAATGCAGAAATTGGTATCGGGTTTTTAAGCAACTCACGATTCTCTCCTGAGATAAGTATAGGATATCTAGGAGCCTCTCCAAACACTCAAATACGTGTTGTTAACAGAGATGGTAGTGTCTTAGAGCAGCAAGTAAGATCGCAAGTAAGAGGACTACTTTTAAATGCGGGTTTGGTAACTCGGCTCACAAAGAGAGAAAGTATATGGTTATATACACTTACAAATGTTTCCTTCGCCGCAAACACTACATTTAAGGCGCGTCTTTTTGAAGGCGATAAACTTAATAACCTGCCACTAAGAGAAACTATTACAGAACGTGATAACTCGGTCTTTTTTAATGTTGGTTTAGGAGTAGAAGGATTTATTGATGAAGATGAAAAATGGTCTACCTCATTAGCTCTAGTGTATACAACCTTTGATGTATTTAATAACTTTAAAGACTTAAAATTTGAAGATTCTGATACTAACCTAGCGCTTCCTAGCAATGGAGGTTTAGGATTGCGGTTTCTTATTCGCTATCATCTATGATAAACTGGTAGACATATAGAATATGTGGGAGAACTAGTAATAATCTCACTTTACTAGTATACTTATTTAAACCAGCTCATTACGAGCTGGTTTTTTTATAAAGACTTTATGATTCATAATCTTCTGATACTATGATAGTTTTATATTTTTAAACGTGAGTAAAGCGTTTATGAATTATAAGTTACTTTTTCTTTTTTGCTTGGTGGGGAGTTATACCTCAGCACAGACGCTCGAAGGGACTATTTATAATGCAACGCAAACACTACCTGGTGTAAGTGTAAAAAACTTGTCAAGAAATATACAAACCCAAAGCACTAGTAATGGCTCATTTACTATTGCGGCAGCAGTAAATGATTCTGTTTCTTTCTATCTCTTTCCGTATGCACCTCAACTTAAAGTGATCACCGCAAAAGATATGACCAGCCCCATAGTCATTGAGTTAAAAAAAGTAAACAATGAACTTGACGAGGTACTCTTGCGTAATACGCCTAAAAAAGAAACCACTTTTAGTGCGCCGGCTTATGAGCAGACAGTCCAGCAGTCTATACTAGGAGATATTGACAAAAACGGGCATCTCTACGTCCCACAAGCGTCTACTTACGGAATTAACTTTGTTGCACTATTTAAAAAGGCACGTAAGTTATTTAAGAAAAAGGACGGACGGAGAAATGCAAAAACAACTCCAGCCATTACTTCCTTACAATTAGAAAAACTCTTTAAAGAAGACCCTGTCTTTAATGATGACTTTTTATATAACGAGCTAGGCCTACCAGAAAATAGTGCTTACTACTTTTTTGACTATTGTGAATCACGACAGTTAGATACAAACCTCCTCAAACCCAAAAACAGCTTCTTGCTTATGGATAAACTTATGACACTGAGTGAGGAATACAAAGAGCTGCTTAACTCTCTAAAGGAATAGTCTGATAAATACTACCCCTTCCCTATCTCCAGTAAACTATCCCACTGGGTTGTATATCGTGGGCTGCGCTCCTCTTTAATGAGTTCCCATTCCTTATTACTTTTTGAAGTGCCAGATAATCCTGCCGAAACTGTAGACTTCCCGTAGCGATTATTTATCGCGTCAAAGGCTTTTATGAGGCGCTTATCTCCCGTCGCTTCGGGCATAAAGAGATTACCTTGTACTTGCTCCTCTGGTATGAGACCTAAAAGGTCTACACCCACTTTTTTGTACTTAAATCCTGGCTTATAAATTCGCTTTAAGGCTTTCTTAGCTTCCACGATAAGCATAAAGGTATCATTAGTAGGGACAGATAAGGTTACAATTGTTTTATCTGCGTGTTGCACATCATTTGTACTGTGATAGTTTGTGGTAAGATATATACGCAGTTGTGTGCAGCAACATTTTTGAGAGCGTAGCACCTCGCTTACTTCACTTATATAGTAAGCGCAGGCTTCTTCTATTTGTGGTAGGTTATCCAGTTTTTTACCAAAGGATTTTGCCGTTCCTATTGCTTTTTTCTTTCGCGGAAGCGTTTCAAAAGGAATACAAGATTCTCCATTAAGCTCCCGCCACAAGCGCTCCCCTACTACGGTCATTTCTTTACGTACCCACGCCAGTGGTACTTCTGTAAATGCATAAGCTGTAAAGACACCTATATGAGCGAGACGTTCCACGTGCTTTTTACCTAGCCCCCAGATGTCTTTTGTATCTGCCCAGTTAAGTGCCTCTATGCGTCGCTCCTCGGTATCCATCACATACACGTGGTCAAAGTGTGCTACCTTTTTTGAAATACGGTTTGCAAGTTTTGCCAGTACCTTAGTAGGTGCAATGCCTACTCCTACGGGTATCCCAGTGCGCTGTACAATTGTATTTTTAATTTGATGACCGTAGGCATTAAGATCTACGTGAATCATCCCAGAGAGATCTACAAAAGACTCATCTATACTGTACACCTCAACGGCAGGTGAGAACTCGCGCAGAACATTCATCACGCGGTCAGACATATCTCCATACAAGGTGTAATTTGATGAGAAGAGCGTGACATCGTTTTGTGCCAGCAACCCTTTTATTTTAAAAAGTGGGTCGCGATATGGGATATGTGTGAGCGCCTTTGCTTCTTTATTTTTTGCTATAATACAACCATCGTTATTACTCAGTACAGCGACAGGTCTACCTTTTAAGTCAGGTCTAAATACCTGCTCACAAGAGGCATAAAAACTATTACAATCTACCATCGCAATCATACCGCCTTGTGTATTATGTAACTTATCATTCCCCAGAGTTCTATAGGTTTTGAAGCATTTATTCTTTGCACATCAAAACCCTCTTCTGTAATTACTAGTGCCAGTTTACCCTCTTGTGCTACTTGTGCGCGGTCTATTATCAAAACATCTTTATCAAGAATGTTATGTGACTTCCAGCTATCACCCTTTACACGTACAAAAAAGGTCGCATCACGAGAAGAACTAAGTTCCTTGTTTAGGTCTATCATAGGCTCACGGTAATGTGTCGCAGGACTGGGGAAACCTGTTTGTACAGACCGGTTACCCGAGTAGTCTGTCACAGCACGTTTTACTTTTTGAGGTTCTGTCTTCATAGATGGCAAAATTATGGATATTTTCCAATAAAATGTATTTTTTCCAATATTTGATGTGCTGTATTGTGATTTTTTTTGCTTTCGCGAAAGCGTATATCTCCTCCATTACCTACCTCAATTCTACTATCTTTGCCAGCAATGGCACACTCATACCCAAGAAAAGAAAAGCTAAAATCTAAGAAGCTCATAGAAGCGCTTTTTATAGAGGGAAGGTCTGTCAAGTCTTTTCCGCTGCGGCTCATATATATGGAGACACCGCTCAAGGAAGAAGGCATATCACACCAAGTGAGCGTTTCTGTATCTAAGCGCAATTTTAAACTTGCCGTATCTCGCAATCGTATAAAACGCTTGATGCGAGAGTCATATCGTTTACACAAAGACCAGATTTGTATAAAAGGCACGACCTTTGTGATGCTTATTATCTATACAGGTCGAGAAGAAGTCTCTCAACAACAGCTGCATAAGGCTATGGTCAAACTTATAAAAAGATTTAATGATGCGATAGCTCCTGCATCTTAAGTTTGTTGCATCTCTGGCCTTTTCTTATCTTGTTAAGTATAGGCGTATTTTTTATACGCAGATGGATTAAAAAAAACAAAAAGTAGATAATTACGCTTTCGCGAAAGCGTTATACGCACAACTATAGTCTCTTACAGACATCTTGTATTATGAAAAAGAAAATATTCATTCCCGTTATTGCTGTTGTCATAGGTATCAGTACGGTTAGTTTTAAAAGCGACTTTTTTGAAATCGCAAAGCAAATCGAAATTTTTACAGAGCTCTTTAAGGAGCTTAATATGAATTATGTAGATGAAACAAACCCTGCAGAGCTTATGGATAGCGCTATAGAAGGTATGCTTGCAGATCTTGATCCCTATACAAAATACTGGACCGAGCAAGAGGTAGAAGATGCAAAAATTAACCGCTCTGGAGACTATTCTGGCATAGGTGCCACCGTGCGCAATCAAGACGGCAAAATGACGATTATAGAACCGCGTAAAGGATACCCGGCAGATAAAGCAGGTCTTAAAGCAGGTGATGAGATTATAAAAATAGGTGACATTACCGTGGCAGATGTAGATGGTGATGCTGGAGATTTACTTAAAGGAGCTCCAAACAGTGAAGTGGTCATCACCTACAGGCGCCAAGGAAAAACGGATAAAGCCACTATAAAACGCTCTGCGGTAGAGATAGATGCAGTCCCGTTTTCAAAACTCATAAATGGTGATACTGGGTACATAGTGCTTACAAAGTTTAATAAAAAGGCATCTAGCCAAGTAAAAGAGGCACTTGTGAGTCTTAAAACAGATGGTGCTACAAAGATTATACTTGACCTACGTGGTAACGGTGGTGGTTTACTAAGTGAGGCTATAAATATTTGTAATCTCTTTTTACCTAAAGGGTCTCTCATTACAACCACAAAGTCTGTAGTAAAAAAATACAATAAGACCTATACGACTTCGCAAGAACCTGTAGATACAGAGATACCTCTTGTGGTGCTTGTAAATGGCAGGTCTGCCTCTGCCTCAGAGATTGTTTCTGGAGGTTTACAAGATTATGATAGAGCTGTGGTGGTAGGCGCTAGAACCTTTGGTAAAGGTCTTGTACAGCGCCCTAAACCACTTACTTATGGTACATCTGTAAAAATCACGATATCTCGCTACTACACGCCTTCTGGTCGCTGTATACAAGCCCTAGATTACTGGAATCGTGATGAAAATGGAAATGCCGTACGCACCGATGCTGCAGATTATAATGAGTTTAAAACTAAAAACGGTCGTAAGGTACTAGACGGTGGTGGTGTATTACCAGATATACAAGTGAGCTCTGCAAAGTTGAGCCCAGTAACTACTGCCCTTCTCAAGGATAATGCGATTTTTGAATATGCTACAGATTACTATTATAACCATCAGTATAGCGATATGAGTGAGTTCTCGTGGTCACAAGCAGATTTTGCAGACTTTAAATCATTTTTAAATCGTACAGGTTTTAAGTATGAAACCGGTACAGAAAAGGCATTTGCAAAGGCACTAGAACAAGCAGATAAGGATGATCTTAAAACAGAAGTATCGGCGGCTTATAGTCAACTTACTAATGCGATAACGCTAGCAAAAGAAAAATCTATAGATGAGCGTCAAGATGAGATTGAAAATCTACTCATAGATGAGATTGTAAAGAGATACTTTTATCGAGATGGTCTTTATGAGTACCAGATTATAAATAATGTAGAGGTTAAGGAAGCGCTAGCAGTACTAGCAGATAAAAATCGCTACAACGAGATTTTAAATAATTAAAAGGGCTGCATTACATATAGCCCTGCTCCTATTATCTGTACAAGCTTTTGCTCAGGTAGATAAGACACACGAAACCTTTTTTGAGACAGATAAATCTAATCTCGTTGCTATAGAAAATGCAAAGCTAGAACGCTTTATTACCTCTTTGCCTCTAGATAAAATAGAAGATATCTCTATTTATGGCTATTGTGATGACCGGGGTACAGATGCCTATAATAACTGGCTCTCACAAGAGCGTGCAAATACTATTAAACAAAAGTTTGTAGATAGAGGTATTGCAGATAGTATCATAAAAAACTCAGACGGAAAAGGAGAGCTACTTCTCACCAGACTAGATGATGTAGGTAGTGAGGTGCAACGTACCCTTAATCGTAAAGTAGAGATTATAGTATCATTATTAGAACCTCGCGTAGTTCCAAAAGAAGCCATTGCCGAAGAGAAAGAACTAGAAGAGACAAAGGATAGATATAAAACCTTTGAAGATGAGCCTATTGTAAAGGGAGACCGTATCCTTTTAAAAAACATCCTTTTTAAAACTAACTACAGCTATATACACGGTAAGTCACGCAAGGACCTTAATAAGCTAGCCAAATATCTTGCTGCACATCCTGAGATTATTTTTAAGATACAGGGTCACGTGTGTTGTGTAGACCACGGCCGTGATGGTATTAACCTAAAGACTGGAAAACGTAATCTCTCTGAGGCGAGAGCAAAATTTATATACGATTATCTTGCAGACCACGGTGTAGCAAAAAAACGAATGCGATATCAAGGTTTTGGCAGTAGGTTTCCACTAGGTGGTGACCCTAAAGATGATAAGCGTGTAGAGATTCTCGTTACTTATGTGAAGAAAGTAAAGCCTAAGAAAAAGTAATTATATGGTTAAAGTTACGGTAGCAATCTGCATACTTACAATGAGTTTTTTGTCTTGTTCTCAAGCGGTCAAGCCTACATCAATAATCAATGAGGGTATTAATCAAAACTACATTCCTCCGGGTACTATCAAGCTGGTAGATACTATGTTTATTGATAAACAACCCGTGACTAATGAAATGTATAAAGAGTTTTTGAGGCATCGAGATTATTATTGGACTACAGAGTCTTCAAAAATGTTTGAGGCATTACCCACTCACAATGCGCCACTTCCAGATGAAATAAAAGTGTTGCAACAAAACAGTTATGCAGATGCGCTATCATCTTTACTTAATATTAAAGATACCAGTGAAGTAGCCTTGAGTGATGGAGAGAGAAGTACTAATTTTCTTGAAAACCCAGTGTATGCAAAGTACCCTGTACTAGGTGTAGATTATAAAGAAGCTCTTCTTTTTTGTAAATGGCGTTCAGAACTGGCTACTTTGCGTCTTAACCATATCAATAAGACAAAAAAATCTAGAGAACAATTTCCTAAAAAACTATACTACAGGCTCCTTTCGGAAAGTGAGTTTGTAAACGTGATTAATCATTTTAAACAAATTGATCGTTTAAAACAATTACAAGCATCAGAAGCTGGCGTAAAAGATCATCCAGAGGGATATTTGATTACTTATAATCTCGATGAACTACTTAATGACGGTAGTCTCTTTAATATTCAAAGTGAGCGTATTAAAACCGATACGCTTTCTAAAAGTAAAACCTCTTTTAGGTGTATCTGTGAGACAGAGGCTTGGTAAGGTTTACGGCTTAAGTTATGAGTACGCTTTCGCGAAAGCGTAAAAATTCTCGCTATTAGTTTTTCAGCATCCCAATATGAGGAATTCCATCTTCTAGATAGCCCTCACCTACTTCTTTAAAACCAAGATTGTTGTAAAAACGTTTGAGATACGTTTGAGCAGATATTTTTATGGTTGTCTCATCATAATATCGCTCTACAGCTTCTATAGATGTGTTCATTAAGTCATAGCCGTAAGTGTGCGCGCGTTCATTTTCTTGCACTACTACCCTACCTATACTGGCATTTTCAAAATAAACTCCTGGTCCAAAAATTCTCGTATATGCGACTAGCTTTTCGTTTTTATAACCCATCACGTGTACGGCATCTTGATCTTTACCATCTACATCTTGATACACGCAGTCTTGTTCTACTACAAAAACCTCAGCTCTAAGTTGTAGTATATCGTACAACTCGCTCGTAGTAAGAAATTCAAACTTTTTGATTTTAAAATCAAGGGCTACTTTGTCCATAAGTAATACCCGCGTAGCGGGATTTTTATAAGGCTAGTTACAAGCTATTTTATCTACACGTCTCTGGTGGCGGCCTCCTTCAAACTCTGTAGTAATAAATGCTTTTACCATCTCAAGCGCCTGCATTTCTGAAGTGTAGCGTGCTGGTATCGCTATTACATTTGCATTATTATGCTCACGAGCAAGAATGGCAATCTCTTTTATCCAGCATAGGGCCGCACGTACACCTTGATGCTTATTAACAGTCATTGCAATACCGTTACCACTACCACATATAACAATACCAAAATCTGCCTTACCCTCCTCTACATCTGTCGCAACGGGATGTCCAAAGTCTGGATAGTCTACACTATCTGGTGTGTCTGTACCATAATTACTAACAGTATGCCCAGCTTCTTTTAAAAACTTGACAATAACATTCTTATAACTAGGTCCTGCGTGATCGTTTCCTATAGAGATTTTCATAGTACGTTTGTTTGAGTAACAAAGTTAGTAAATAGCGGTATTGTTTTATCGTTTTACTTAAGCGGTAATTTAATACTGACTATAATTTTGTGTTCTTTTTATTCTTTGATAAAGTTACACGCTCAATATGCTGTATATCAAAACTTTAATAGGTAGTTGTGTGTAAACCTCTTCCTTTGTTTACAATTGTTGATAACCGTGAAAAACCTGTTAATAGTAATTGTCAATAACTTTTAAGCAATACTGATAACTCTATTTGTGATTATAAAATAAAAATACAATACAGGACTTAGGGTATATAAACCTAATTTTTCTATCCCAAATAATGATCAAAATTATGAGCAATAAAAGGAGCCATTTTTAATAAGTTAATAACTCAAGTTATAAGCAATTATATGTGAAGTGCGGTTATCAACATTTGTTAACTACCTAACGTAACATACAGATTTACAACTCTATTTAATAGTAATAACTCGTAGATAAGATGTCAATAACTATCAAAAAGTCACTTTTACAAAGAACAGCTCAAAAAGTTATACCGCTATTCACACTATATAATAAGCATCAATTTTTTTTTAAATTTTTAAAGAAAAGAAATATATATAATATTATATGTGAATAACATCTAGAAGTAACTAGAAGAAAAAAAGGAAAAGAAGACTGTTTTAAAAAGTGTTGACAAGGAGATTTGTTTCACTTCCGTGAAAAAGGAAACTGAAAAGAAAAATAAAGTTGCTAGGCTATGAGTGGTAACTCACTCGCTCTTGAGAAAACGGTGTCGAGGTGTGATTAGGGTTTTCTTCCTCAAAGGTTGCGTTTATATATATAGCAAAGCCTATGATTCCAATAATGAAGATTATTAGAAATAGAAGAGTGTTTTTATGAAAAAGCTTTGATCTATTCATAGTACTGGTCTCTATAAAGACGCTACAAAAATACAATTGTTACACTTATTTTAAGATTTTTTTAAGAATAAAACGTCTAAGTGTTAATTTTAAAGTTTTGATTTTTAAAATGTTACCATAAAAGGGATGTTTTAAGTAATATGAGATTAAGATTTACTGTTTCCGTAATTTTGAGAATGACTGTTATAAAATGTTTTAAGGCATAGCTTTTGCACGGTACTCTTTACATATCAAAATGTCTTGACTTAAAAGAGTATAAAATTTTAATGCTCTTGCTACATACTCTTATAAGTTGCTCGTTTCATCTTTTCGCGAAAGCGTAATAATCACAAACCCTGTTTCTGAAAGGTTATAAAAACTTAAAATTTTAACAGAAATACTGAAGTTGAACATTTTAAGACTAATTTTGTACCAGATATACAATAAATGAATAAGAAGAAGAGAAGGAGAGGACCAGGAAAAATAACAAACCTCTCAGAAAGAATACTAAAAATTCTAAAAGCAGATCATCACAAAACTTACAATTACAAACAAATAGCGGCAAAACTTGATGTAGATGATCCATCTAGCCGTAATCAAATAATCAAAAACTTACAGCAACTTAAAGCCAAAGAACAAATCGTAGAAGAGGGACGTGGCCAGTTTAAGATTGCAGCAAATAAAAATTACCACACTGGGATACTAGATGTTTCTGGTAAAGGTGGTGGTTATGTGATGGTAGATGATCTTGAACAAGATATTTATGTACCACCACATCACTTAAATAAAGCACTTAATGGTGACGAGGTTGAGGTATACATATACCGCCAGCGCCGTAGTAAGAAACACGAAGGTGAGATTACAAAAATCATCAAGCGTAAAACTGAAGAATTTGTAGGGGTTGTAAAACTCCAAAAAAAGTTTGCCTTTGTACTTACATCTGAGTCTAACAAGATGTATACAGACATCTTTGTACCACTTAAAAAAATAGGTGATGCACAAGATGGTGATAAAGTAGTGGTTACCATAGAAGACTGGCCAGAAAAAGCAGACTCTCCTTATGGTAAAATCACAAAAGTACTCGGTAAACCTGGTGAGCATAACACAGAGATACACTCTATACTTGCACAATATGGATTGCCATACGAGTTTCCAAAAGAGGTAGAAGAGTATGCAAATAAGATAGATACTTCTATAAAAGAAGAGGAGATTGCAAAGCGTCGTGATATGCGTGATGTACTTACATATACCATAGATCCAAAGGATGCAAAAGACTTTGACGATGCATTGAGTTTCCAAAAACTAGAAAATGGTAATTATGAAGTGGGCGTGCATATTGCAGATGTAAGCCACTACCTCGTACCAGGTACTATACTAGATGATGAGGCTTATGAGCGTGCAACCTCTGTATATCTTGTAGATAGAGTAGTACCTATGTTACCAGAAATATTGAGTAACGGTGCGTGTTCTCTACGTCCTAATGAAGAAAAATATACCTTCTCTGCTGTATTTGAGATGGTACCAGAAACTTCAAAAATTGTAAACTCTTGGTTTGGACGTACAGTTACTTACAGTGATGCACGTTTTGCTTATGAAGAGGCACAGGCCATTATAGAGAGTAGATCTAACATTATTCCAGCGGGAGTATCACTTACTGGTGAAGAATATACAGTTACAGATGAACTTGTAGAAGCAACTTTAGAGCTAGATAGACTCGCAAAAATTATGCGCCGTCAGCGTATGAAGGATGGAGCTATCTCTTTTGATAAAGTAGAGGTTAAGTTTAACCTTGATGATGATGCAAACCCTACAGGAGTTTTCTTTAAAACATCAAAAGATGCAAATAAACTCATAGAAGAGTTTATGCTACTTGCAAACAGAAAAGTATCTGAGTTTATAGGTAAACAACGACCTAAAAAGACCTTTGTATACCGTATACACGACGAACCTAATGATGAGAAGCTTGCCTCTCTTGAGAAGGTCGTAGGTAAATTTGGTTATAAAATGAACCTCACAGATCGTAAAAGTGTGACCTCTTCACTTAACCAGTTACTCGTAGATGTACAAGGTAAGAAAGAGCAAAATATGGTAGACACACTTGCTATACGTACTATGAGTAAAGCTGTTTACAGTACAGAAAATATAGGTCACTACGGTCTTGCTTTTGAGTATTACAGTCACTTTACCTCACCTATACGTCGTTACCCAGATGTAATGGTGCATCGTTTATTACAACATTATCTAGATGGCGGAAAATCTGCTAGTGAAGAAGAGTATGAACAAAAATGTAAGCACTCATCTCATATGGAGCAGCTTGCTACAAGTTCAGAACGTGATAGCATAAAGTATATGCAAGTCAAGTTTATGCAAGACCATCAAGATGAAGAGTTTGTGGGTGTTATTTCTGGTGTTACAGAGTGGGGAATCTACGTAGAGATTATCTCAAATAAGTGTGAAGGTATGGTGCGTTTGCGTGACATAAAAGGAGATCATTATGAGTTTGATCAAGATAGCTACTCGGTTATAGGGCAGAAGTCTGGTAACCAGATTACCCTAGGAGACGAGGTAGTAGTAAAAGTAAAAGAAGCAGACCTTGTTAAGAAACACCTAGACTTTACACTTGTAGGTGTGAAGGAAGGGCTGCATCAACAATAAATACGCTTTCGTGAAAGCAAAAAAATAAGCCACTTTATAAAATTTATAGGGTGGCTTTATTGTATGAAAACAAAACAATGCCATACCTGTAATACAGAAACTGAAGTTGCCTTTAGAGTACGACTTCACAGTAAAAAGCAATGGGTTTTTATTTGTGAAGACTGTTGTAATCTTCACAAAAATAGTCCTGGGTATACCTATGGCGGTACTTGGAAAGGAAAGCGTCATTAATAGTAAGACTGTAACAATAAAGAGGACCGCCTGTCTCTATAACAAACAAAGACAATTATTATGAAAACAATAGTAACATTTATAGCCATACTTATAACGAGTATTTCTTTTGCTCAAAATCCTATCACAAAAAATGTAGGAGATTTTACAGAAGTAAAAGTGTATGATCGTATCGTGGTAAATCTTGTAAAATCTACCGAGAACAAGGTGGTGATTACTGGTGAAGACGTAAGCCAGGTTAATGTGGTAAACAAGGATGGAACACTTAAGATTAAAATGGATCTAGATCTCATTTTTGATGGTAACAAGACCTTTGTATATGTACATTATAATAATCTAGAAGTTATAGATGGTAATGAAGGAGCTGTTATTACCTCAAACGAGCTTATAGAACAAGACAAGATTGAGATTAAGATGCAAGAAGGAGCTCGCGTTAAAGTAGGTTTACAAGTGCGAGAAGCCCTTTTAAGAGCTGTTACAGGAGGTATTATAGAAGCGAGTGGTCAAGCAACGGTACAGAGAGTAAAAGTAAATACAGGTGGCATTTATGAGGGTCGTAATCTAGAGACAGAAACTGCAGAGATATTTGTGCAAGCTGGAGGAGAGGTAGAGGCTTATGCGAGTAAAATGGCAGACCTTACTATACGTGCCGGTGGTGACATTGTGATTTACGGTAATCCTGCAGAGGTAAAGAAGCATCGCACCTTTGGAGGGCGTATAAAGATTATGTAACCATAATGTATTCTTAAATTATAGAGGGATGTTCATAACCAGTGAGCATCCCTTTTCTTTTGTAAATCCCTTTACCTAACTTTGTGTAAAGCACTATACTTTTATGTTTGAAGATCTACACACGGCCATACCCCTAGGATTTTTCCTAGCGTTCTTAATAGGGCCTGTGTTTTTTGTGTTGCTGGAGACGGCGGCTACAAAAGGTTTTAGAGCTGCTCTAAGTTTTGATATAGGTGTTATCATAGCAGATATTATTTTTATAATGGTTGCTTACCTAAGTAGTTATCAATTACTAGAAAACTTAAGTAACCAGCCAGGTCTTTATGTTTTTGGTGGTGCTATATTGATAGTGTACGGACTTACTATTTATCTTAAAAAACCTACACGAGATGCCCTAGATCCTAATAGAGCAAAGGTTAAAAAAGGAGGGTATCTACAACTATTTATAAAAGGATTCTTACTTAATTTTATAAATATAGGAGTGCTTGTTTTCTGGCTAGGTATCTTAATAATTATAGGCCCTACTGTAGAAAATGATGGAGAGCGCCTTCTTGGGTTTTTTATTGGGATGATAGGTGCTTATTTTATTACAGACTTAGGTAAGATTATTCTAGCAAAACAACTTAAAAGATATCTTACTCCACGTAGAATTTTTAAACTAAAAAAGGTTTTAGGCCTTGTTCTTATAGTTTGTGGTCTTGTACTAGTTACTAAGGGTTTTGTACCCTCAGACGAGTTTAATATACAGCAGGAGATGGAGCGTTTTCAAGAAATCCCGGAGATTACACCAGATAGTATTACCTAGATAATAATACTGCATAAAAAAAGGAACTCCGTATGAAGTTCCTTTTTGAGGTATCGAGCGGATTCGAACCGCTGTAGATGGTGTTGCAGACCACTGCCTAGCCACTCGGCCACGATACCAGTTGTGCGTGCAAATATAGGAATAGATTTGTGATATAACTTATGAGAATCACTACTTTTTTACTTCCTTCTAGTTGCAATTATGCATTATCAAGAAGAGATATAAAAACCTTATCCTTTTTTTACAGCATTTATATTGTTTAAAATGAATGCTTAACGAGTTTTAGTACGCTCTACAGTTACCATTTCTACATCGCCACCTATAGGAGGATTTACCTTAGATACTTCTACTGTTGCTACCTGTATGAGTGCTTCCTCATTAAAAAATCGTACCAGTATACGCTCGCAAACGGTCTCAAGTAGGGCAGAGGGTATTGCCATTTCTTCCTTAACAATACGGTTAAGTAACACATAATCTACCGTGTGAGATAGCGTGTCTGTTTGAGCACTTTTAGATAAATCTGCCTCAATTTCTACATCTACTCTATAATCAGATCCTATGGCTGTCTCTTCAGAGAGGCAACCGTGGTAGGCGTATGCACGTATGTTTGTTACTCTTATTTTTCCCATATAGCGGTATTGTTTATAAGTGGTCAAAGTTACAATACGTACAATGTATAATAAGAATACTATCCTCCAAAGAGATCAAAAATATTACTCAGCGCACTAGTTTTTGCTTTATAGAATTCCGTATATGAGCATTTTTTGCAAGTAACTGTACTGTATTTTTCGGTTTGCATATTAAGTAATTTAGTAAGAAAGCTACCAGTAGCTCTCATTTGCCCTATATTATAAGTTGTATTTGCACATTTTGGACAGGTATAGTTGAGTGTTTTCATAAAGGTATTTTGCTTACTATATGAGTAGGGTTTTATCTTGTTTTGTTACAATAAGTAGAAAGTGTTGAGTTATATATAGAAGATTTATAGAGGTTGTATTACGCTTTCGCGAAAGCGTAAAAAATCCCAGTTAAATCACCTGCACAACCCATCGTCAAAATGATTAATTTTACCACAAGAATTATAGGTTATGACAGAAGAACATAAATCATTAAATTTTTTAGAGCAAATCGTCGAAGAAGATCTTAAAGGGTCTTATTCTAAAGAAGATTTACGCTTTAGATTTCCACCAGAGCCTAATGGATATTTACACATAGGGCACTGTAAGGCTATATGCATAAGTTTTGGACTAGGGGAGAAGTATGGTGCTCCGGTAAACTTACGTTTTGACGATACAAACCCAGCCAAAGAAGAGCAAGAGTATGTAGATGCCATTAAGGAAGATGTCTCGTGGTTAGGATACCAGTGGGATAAAGTATGTTTTTCTAGTGATTACTTCCAGCAATTATACGATTGGACTATCCAGCTCATTAAAGATGGAAAGGCTTATGTAGACTCACAATCTAGTGAGGCAATGGCAGAGCAAAAGGGCACACCTACACAACCTGGTGTACCTGGACCTTATCGTGATCGTACGGTAGAAGAAAACTTAGACCTCTTTGCAAGAATGAAGGCAGGAGAGTTTAAAGAAGGAGAACACATACTACGTGCTAAGATTGATATGGCACACGTAAATATGTTAATGCGTGACCCTATTATCTATAGAGTTTTACATAAAGATCACCACCGTACAGGTAGTGACTGGTGTATATACCCTATGTATGACTGGACACACGGAGAGAGCGATTACATAGAGCAAATATCGCATAGTTTATGCTCACTTGAGTTTAAGCCTCATAGAGAGCTATATGACTGGTTTCTTGACCAAGTTTATACAGGTGAAGATTTACGTCCAAAACAAAGAGAGTTTGCACGCCTTAACCTCAACTATACCATTATGAGTAAGCGCAAGCTTCTTAAACTGGTAGAAGAAGGTGTTGTATCTGGTTGGGATGACCCACGTATGCCTACTATCTCTGGTTTACGTCGTCGTGGGTATACTCCTGCTTCTATACGTAATTTTATAGATGCAGTAGGTGTTGCAAAGCGTGAGAATGTGATAGATGTAGCGCTATTAGAATTTCATATACGTCAAGATTTAAATCGTACTGCACCACGAGTAATGGCAGTTCTTGATCCTGTAAAACTGGTGATTACAAATTATCCAGAAGGAAAAGAAGAGTGGCTAGATGCAGAAAATAATCCAGAAGATGAGAGTGCAGGTGAGCGTAAAGTTCCTTTTAGTAAAGAGCTGTACATAGAGCGCGAAGATTTTAAAGAAAATGCTGGTAGTAAATACTTTAGACTTACTTCGGGTAAAGAAGTACGTCTCAAAAATGCATATATCATAAAGGGTGAAGAAGTTGTAAAAGATGCAGATGGAAATATCACAGAGATACATTGTACCTATGACCCAGAGAGTAGATCTGGAAGCGGTACAGAAGCTTCTAAGCGCAACGTAAAGGGAACACTTCACTGGGTATCTATACAACACGCGATTAAGGCAGAGGTGCGCTTGTTTGATAGACTTTTTAGTGATGAAAATCCAGATGGTCACGAAGACAAGGATTTTATGGAATTTATAAATCCTAACAGTTTAACAACCATTACAGGCTACCTTGAGCCTAGTCTTAAAGATGTTGAGGTAGGCGACTTATTTCAGTTTCAGCGTAAGGGATACTTTAATGTAGATAAGGACAGTACAACATCGCATCTTGTTTTTAACAGAACGGTAGGTTTACGTGATTCTTGGGCAAAAATTAAGCCTAAGCAAGCTTCACAAAAAAAACAAAATGCACCAAAACCTCAGCAGCAACAAGCATCTGCATTGAGTACCATAAATAAACTAGGTAAGAAGCTAGCAAATCTTCCAGAGGAGAAGCGTCTTACTACAGTAGCAGATATTCAAAAACTAGCAACCCAGCTTACAGAAGAAGAGGTAAAAGGATTCTTTAACACTGCGGCAAAAAAGGTAGGAACTCGTCTTGCGGGTATGGAGAGTTTATACGCTTTCGCGAAAGCGCAAAACAAAACCATTAAAGACATAGAAGGTGCAGAAGCATTTGTCGAAAAAGCAAGAGAAGATAAGAATGAATTGCTGCAAGAAGCGGCAGCAAGGTTTTAAGAAATAGGGATCTCTATTTTAACTAAAATTGGCATAAAAACCCGTTATCTTGATAGATAGCGGGTTTTTTTAACATTTATTATGAGCTGGTATTGTGGATATTAACCGGTTATTAACGGAGAATAATGGGCTATCAAAATATCTTTACAAAACAACAAATACTAATCAAAAAAAATAGAGATATGAGTAAGTCAAGTAACACATTATTAGCTTTAGTTCTAGGTGGTGCAATAGGTGCAGCAGCAGGAATTCTTTATGCTCCAGAAAAAGGAACTAAGACTAGAAAAGACCTTTCTAAAAAGGCTAAGAAAGAACAAGAAAAGCTGGTAAAACAACTTAAAGAGACTAGAGAGTCACTTACAGATAATGCACAACAGGCAAAATTATCTTTTGAAGAAAAACTTAATAGCACAATCTCTACAGCAAGTCACAAAGCAGATGATGTAATTGCAACATTAGAATCTAAACTTGCAGAACTGAGACTTCAAAATGCTAAGTTGCAAAAAGATGCTACCGTAGAAAAGGCAAAGGTAAAAACAGAAAAAGCATTATCATAAGCCTACCTAAACCAATCAAATATGGCTTTTGAAAAGTTAACAAATAATCTAAAAGGACTTACAGATAACGGGCAACAGTATGCTAAGGTTACTGCAGAGTACTATAAACTCTCACTGTTTAAAAATGGAATGAGAGGTTTAGTAAGTGCTGCAAATCTTGCACTTAGGGCCACTTTTGGTCTTCTTGCTTTGCTATTCTTATCTATTGGTCTTGCCATCATTATAGGTGATGCCTTAGATAGTGCTAGTATAGGATACTTTATAGTGGGTGGCATATATATTGTCATTTTCTTACTAGTATTCTTATTTGCAGGAAAACCACTTGAGCGTATGTTACTTACAAAGTATAGTAAAATGGCCTTTAGCGATGATTCTTTTAAAGAAACGCCCTCTGCAGGAGCTTCTATGCCTATAAAAAACAAGATAGATGAGAGTATATAATAACTTTGACCAGATAGAACACGATCTTAAAATCCTTAAGCTTAAGAGACAAATAAGCGAGGAGGAGGTAAGACTTAATGTAAATGGCGCAAAGACTGGAATGAGCTCAGGGTTGTCTCCAGTTTCTTCTATAGGTAATCTTGTGGGCTCACTGGTACAAAAGGCAGTAGTAGCAAAATTACTTAGTGCAATCTTTGGCTATAAGCGCGTTAAGGAAGTAGATAAAAAAGGAGAATATAAAGCATAGTATCGCACTATTATTTACAAAAAAAGCCCCAAGATTTCTTGGGGCTTTTTTACTATAAAGATGATTTTAATCTTCTTGAGAATCTCTATTTTTCTTATTTATGATTCCTTTTGCTTCATTTTCTTTTTTCATTTGCTCTCCTATTTGATTTGAAGCTACAAATGAGGTAATCATATCATTAAGCATATTGCTACCCGCTTGTGGTGAGTTAGGCATAAGTATAAGGTTTGAGTTAGTTTGCTCACCCATAGATTGTAAAGTATCATAGTGTTGTGTTACAACAATAAGAGCAGATGCTTCTTGAGAATTGATCCCCACATTATTTAATACATCTACAGACTCCTCAAGACCACGAGCAATCTCTCTACGCTGGTCTGCAATACCTTGTCCTTGTAAACGCTTAGACTCTGCTTCTGCACGTGCTTTTGCTACAATCTTGATACGGTCTGCCTCTGCTTCAAACTCTGCAGCCACTTTCTCGCGTTCTGCTGCATTAATTCTGTTCATAGCTGCCTTTACCTGTAAATCTGGATCAATGTCTGTTACGAGTGTTTTAATGATGTCAAAACCGTAGTTAGACATTGCTTCATTAAGCTCACGCTTTACGGCTATGGCAATATCATCTTTACGCTCAAAAACGTCATCTAGTTTCATTTTAGGCACCTCTGCACGTACTACGTCAAAAACGTATGAAGTAATTTGATCTCCTGGGTTTTCTAGTTTGTAAAAAGCATCATATACTTGATCCTTAACTACTTGAAACTGTACAGAAATTTTAAGTCTTACAAAAACGTCATCTTTGGTTTTTGTTTCTACCACAACATCTAGTTGTTGAATTTTTAGGTTGATGCGTCCTGCAATTTTATCTATTAGAGGGATTTTAAATTGTAATCCAGAATTACGTACCCCTACAAATTTCCCAAAACGCTCGACTACAGCAGCGGTTTGTTGTTTTACCATAAAGAAAGCAGAGATTAATACAATTAGTGTAAAGACTATTAGTACAGGAAGAATAACTTGACTCATAATTATTGTTTTTGATGGTTTATTGAACCTTTCACAAAGATTCTCATAAAGATAAGTAGCTATTATCGAGAAAAAGTAACACTTAAGCTAAAAGTTTCTGAAACGAAATAAACTTGCTCTATATTACAAACTGATTAATCAAAGTCGTTCTAGTCTGAACCTCAATATATGAGATATATAATTTTTTTAATATTCTTTGCTATAGGTATGCTTACCGTAACAGCACAGTCTTATTATAGTCCAGGTAACTATAATAGATTAGGGCTTCAAGCAAAACTCTCTGTACTAGATATAGAAACTCAAAACTTTAATCTAGAAGGAGAAACTGGTTTTCTAGGTGGTCTTACCACGAGGGGTAGATTATACAACGATTTTGGAATCGTTTATGGGATTGATTTTTTAAGTGCTAATATAAATTTACAAAGTCGTCCACTAGGAGAGTCACGTCTAGAAGAAACAAGATATACAGTAATAGGAGCACAGCTTAATCTATTATTTAGTTATAATCTTATAGAAAAACATCTTGCAATAGATTTTGGTCCTGCCTTACTTGTTAATGGTAAAATGAATTTAAGACAGACAGGCCAGAGAGATAATATTGTAGAAGGTTATACAGCATTAAGAGCAGAAGATATTGAAGAAATATCACGTATAAATGGTTTTGGTATCATAGGTATCACCGCTGGTTTTGAGCACGTGAGATTTATTATACAATATCAATATGGATTTACAAATATGTTTAATAATCTTAATGACCGAGATCTATTAGATGTAGATCCTAATGCAAATAATTTTAAAGGATCTCCATCTTTACTAGCTGGAGGTATTGTTCTTTATCTTTAAAGCACAAAAAAAAGAGGAAGCTATAAACTCCCTCTTTTTTAGAATATCAAGTAATAATTATCCTAACGTAGCGATAGCATAATCTATACGTCGCAGTGTTTCTTCTTTACCTATCGTAGTTGCAATATCAAAAACATCTGGTCCCTGCATAGCTCCCACTAGCGAAAGCCTAAAGGGTTGCATTACTTTTCCAAACCCTAGTTCACTATCTACTATCCAAGCTTTAAGAGCTGTTTGTGCCTCTATAGTTGTAAAATTATTTACACTATTAAGAATGATTTTTACTTCTTCCATAATAGCAGTCGTCCCTTCTTTCCAGGCCTTTTTTGATGCTTTTTCATCAAAGGAAGTAGGAGCTGTAAAGAAGTAGCTACCTAAGGTCCAAAGATCCTCTATAAAGACAGCACGTTCTTTTATAAGTGTTACAACCTGTGTAGTATATCCTTCTGTAGCCTCAACACCTTTCTCAATTAATAATGAAGAGAAAGCTGTTGCAATAGTTGCTACGGGCGTTTCTTGCATATACTGCTGCTGGAACCATTTTGTTTTTTCTGGATCAAATTTGGCCCCACCCTTATTAACACGCTTAAGGTCAAAGGCAGCAATAAGCTCTTCGAGACTAAAGATTTCTTGCTCTGTACCTGGATTCCATCCTAAAAAAGCAAGCATATTTACTACAGCCTCTGCAAAGTATCCATCTTCTCTATAACCAGAAGAGATCTCATTACTCTTAGGATCTTGCCATTGTAGCGGAAACACTGGAAAACCTAGTTTATCTCCATCACGCTTACTTAACTTTCCTTTACCCACTGGTTTAAGGATAAGCGGTAAGTGTGCAAATTTTGGAGCTGTCCACCCTAATGCTCTGTATAGCAATACGTGTAAAGCAAGAGATGGTAACCACTCCTCACCGCGTATTACGTGAGAGATTTCCATAAGGTGGTCATCTACAATATTTGCTAGGTGATAGGTAGGCATACCATCAGACTTAAATAATATCTTATCATCTAGTATGTTTGTATCTATCTCCATATCACCACGTATCTCATCTTGAAGTTTTAAAACTTCATCTTGAGGAGATTTAAAACGTATCACATAGTTATCACCAGCTGCGATGCGTTGTTTAGTTTCTTCTTGAGAGAGTACTAGTGAGTTATCTAGTTTAAGACGGTTATGCCAGTTATATATAAAAGTTTTACCGTTTGCCTCGTGATCTTTTCGGTGAGCATCTAGGCTCTCTGCAGTGTCAAAAGCATAGTAAGCATTACCAGAATCTATAAGCTTCTGTGCATAGGTATGATACATATCCTTGCGCTCGCTTTGTCTATATGGTCCATATCCACCATCTTTAGTAGGTCCCTCATCATAAGAGATACCGCACCAGTCTAGACTCTCACGTATATAATCTTCGGCACCAGCTACATAGCGATTTTGATCTGTATCTTCTATACGTAAGATAAAAGTACCTCCGTGTTTCTTTGCAAATAAGTAATTAAAAAGCGCCGTGCGCACACCACCGATGTGCAATGGCCCAGTAGGTGAAGGTGCAAATCGCACTCTAACATTTTGAGACATAGTCTTAGATTTTGTGCAAAGATACTTTTAAGAAGAGTAAAATTTTGAGATTTGAGGTTTAAAGTTTTTACGCTTTCGCGAAAGCGTAACCCTATTAATTACATTTTGTAGAACTATATTTAATTAACCTGTGGTCTCTGATCTGCTGGGACTCGCTTGTTCATAATTTTAAACCATAAGGGTGGTAATAGCGATAGCACCATACTGGTAGGATATCCATATGGTAATTGCGGGCTTATGTCGTGATAATCTAGTAATTGATATTTCTTATTTGCACGATAGTGGTGATCACTGTGACGGGTAAGCTCATAGAGCATTATGCGTCCAAAAACGTGGTTACTATTCCACGAGTGTACTTCTCTTACACGCTCATAACGGCCACTAGGAAGTTTTTTACGTCTCAACCCATAATGTTCTATGTAATTAATAGTCTCAAGGAGTAAAAAGCCTGCGATTGCTGCAAAAATTACAACCATAAGACCTAAAGAGCCAAAAAACCAATAAGCAACAAACAAATAACTAGCTTGAAAAATGTGATACCAGAGCATATCATTTTTAAAAGATAAAAAAGAGTTATTTGCTCTTTTTAATAGGTCCATTTGTATCCTCCAGGAGTTTGTATACTGCTTGTAAATAGAAGAAACCCAAAAAGAATAAATCGATTGATTATACTTTGCTGTGGCCGGATCTTCTGGAGTGGCAGCTTTAAGATGGTGGCCATAGTTATGCTCAATATAAAAGTGCATATAGAGTGCTGGCAGTAGGAGGAGTTTACCTAGAGTTCGCTCAATTTTACTCTTACGATGACCCAGCTCGTGAGCTACATTTATTCCATTAGAGCCTATTACAATACCGGCAGAAAATATGAGGCCTACAAGCTCTGCAAGGCTAGTTTCTTGAGTAGTTACTGTGGTTAATGTAAGTAATAGTATACCGTACACAATCACAATGTTTAGATACAATAAGAAATCTGTCCAATGTAATGATTGTTTATCTTCCTTTTCTTGAGCATCTATATTAACCTCGTTTACAGGTAAAATTGATTCAATGATAGGTACAAGAACAAAGGCATAAATTGGGGTTAACCACACCCAGACACCTTGATAAGTAAGACCTATAAAAGCACATAGTGGAGTAGAGTAGGCAGTAAGATATTTGAGATCTTTCATAGGGTAAAAGTGCTGTGTTTAATATATTGTTAGAAAGGACAATGTAATAATCTTGCATAAAGTGTGGATAGGCAAGATTATTGTAGACAAAATAGAACATTCTTAAAACATAATAAAATAGTACTTTAGAGGTTGCTATAAAGAGAATACCTATAATGATGAACAGGTTTGAAAAGATAGAGAGGAAGTTAGAAGGTTTTATTAAGAAGTATTACACAAATGAGTTGCTTAAAGGCGTGATTTTGTTTTTTGCTTTTGGAGTCTTATATTTTTTACTCACCCTCTTAATTGAATATTTCTTTTGGCTCAGTCCTGCAGGTCGTACCGTTTTATTTTGGGTTTTTATTCTTGTAGAAATAGCACTTCTCGCCAAATTCATTTTACTACCACTATCCAGACTATTTAAACTCTCAAAAGGAATTAACTACAAAGATGCTGCGAGTATAATAGGTAATTATTTTCCAGAGGTAAGTGATAAACTTATAAACACATTCCAGCTACACAAAGATGCTGGAGACTCAGAACTTATGCTGGCGAGCATAGCACAAAAGAGTGAAGAGCTAGAGCCGGTACCTTTTAAGCTAGCCATAGATTTTAAAAAAAATAGTAAGTACTTAAAGTATGCTGCCATCCCGATTGTGGTATTTCTTATCGCAAACTATGCAGGTAAGGAAAAGGTATTTTCTTCTAGCTATGAGCGTGTTGTAAACTATAATGAAGCTTATGAGCCACCAGCTCCTTTTTCTTTTTATGTGGTAAATGAAGATTTACAAGCTATAGAGAATAAAGATTTTGAACTTAGAGTGCGTACCGTAGGAGATGTAATTCCAGAGGAGGCAAGTATACGCTTTAACGATGAGGTTTATTTTTTACAGCAAACAGCTCCAGGAGAGTATAGTTATGTTTTTGAGCAACCTACAGAAGATGTGACCTTTAGCCTTCAGGGTAATAAGGTGGTTTCTCAACCTTATGATCTTGAGATACTTAGAGTTCCGGTACTACTTGATTTTGAGATGGTTATAGATTATCCTAATCACACTAATAAGCGCACAGAACGTATTAAAAATACTGGAAATGCAATTATTCCAGAAGGCTCAAACGTGAGCTGGGAGTTACGTACAAGACAAACTGATAATGTAGATCTTGTGCTTAAGGATACTATTATTTCTTTCGCTTTAAGCGAAAATAAAAACAACAGTACATCTTACAGCACTTCTAAGCGTATTTATAATAATACGAGCTACGAGGTAAGTACGAGCAATGCAAGATTAAAAAACTATGAAAGTCTTGCCTATAACTTGCAAGTTATAAAAGATCAATACCCTCAACTATTACTAGAGGCAAAAAGAGATACGGTAAACGAACAACAAAACTATTTTTACGGTAAAGTAAGTGATGACTATGGATTAACTAAGTTGCAAATCGTGTATTACCCGTCTGAAACTAAAGTAAAGCAATATAAGAGTATTGCTATATCAAACGGTAATGTGGATCAATTTGTTTATGCCTTTCCTGATAATCTTGACCTGCAGGAGGGTATAAATTATGAGTATTATTTTGAGGTTTTTGATAATGATGCAGTTCATAATTACAAGAGCACAAAGAGTACAATTTTTAGCTACACAAAACTTACAAAGGATGAACTCAAAAACAAACAACTAGAGCAACAACAAAAATCAATTAGTAATCTAGACAAGTCTTTACAAAAGATGAAGGAACGAGAGGAGGAGCTCAAAGAAATCTCTCGTACTCAAAAAGAGAAAAAGGAACTTACCTTTAATGATCAAAAAAAGCTGGACAATTTCTTAAAGCGACAACAGCAGCAAGAAGAAATGATGAAAGACTTTTCTAAACAGCTTAAAGAAAATCTGGATGAGTTTCAAAAGGAAGAAGAACAAACAGATGAGGACAAAGAGAGGTTAAAGGAACGCCTCGAACGTCAAGAAAAAAAGGCGAAGGAAAATGAAAAACTTCTCAAAGAGTTACACGAGCTGCGAGAAAAAATGCCAAAAGAAGAGCTCTCAGAAAAACTAGAGGAACTAGAAAAACAGAATAAAAATAATAAGCGCAACCTTGAGCAAATGGTTGAACTTACAAAGAGATATTATGTTCAAAAAAAGGCCGAGCAAATAGCAAATGATTTACAAAAGCTTGCAGAAAAACAAGAAGCATTAAGTAAAAAAGAAGGAGCGGAAAATACAAGTGAACAACAGCAAGAACTAAATGAAGAATTTAAAAATATAGAAGAAGCGCTTAAGGATCTCGAAAAAGAAAATCAAGAACTTAAAAAGCCAATGGATATTCCGGGGGATGATCAAAAGCAAGAAGAGATTAAAGAAGAGCAACAAGGAGCTTCACAAGAATTAAAAAATCAAGAACAGCAACAACAAAGTGGGCAACCTCAAGACACATCTGCAGCACAGAAAAAACAAAAAAAGGCAGCAGATAAAATGAAGCAAATGAGCCAGTCTATGCAGTCACAAATGCAAATGTCTGGTGAGGAAGCTTTAGAAGAAGATGCAGAGATGCTTAGGCAGATACTTGATAACCTCTTAGTTTTTAGTTTTGAAGAAGAAGTCGTGATGATGAACTTTAGAAGTATGGATGATAAAAATCCTAACTATGCTAAAAAGCTAAGACGCCAGAATGTTTTAAAACAGAATTTTGAGCATATAGATGATAGCTTATATGCATTATCATTACGTCAACCTAAGCTTGATGAAGTAATAAACGAGTCACTAGTAGACATAGATTATAATATGAATAAGGCGTTAGAGCGTCTTGCAGAAAATCAAATTATACAAGGTGTAAGTAGCCAGCAATATGTGATTACTGGCGCAAATGAACTAGCTGATCTTCTAAGCCAGTCTCTTGATGATATGCAAAATGCTATGATGTCTGGTAAAGGTTCTGGAAAAGGGAAAGGTGTAGGAGTAGGTTCCGGAAGTGGCGGAGGTGAACAATTGCCAGATATCATACAAAGTCAGGAAGAGCTCAATAAAAAAATGGGTCAAGGAAAAAAACCTGGGGAAGGTAAAGATGGTGAGGATGCTGAGAATGGAGAAAAGGCAGGTGGAGATAAACCAGGCGGTGAACAAGGTGAAGGAAAAGGAGGGGAGCAACCTGGATCTAATGGAGAGGGCGGAAAAGAAGGTGAAGGAAAAGGTGGTAAAGGAGGCAGTAAAGAATCAAGTAATGGAGATAAAGATGGTGAAGGAGAAGGTTCTGGTAATGGCGAAGGTGAAAATAGTGGAGATGAGTATGAGCAAGGATTGCTTTACGAAATTTACAAGGAACAGTCTAAATTACGACAGCAGTTACAAGATGCAATTGAGCGTGAAGGTCTAGGTGATGACGCAAAAAAACTTGTAAAGGATATGCAGAAAGTTGAGGAGCAATTATTAGACAAAGGATTTAGTAATGAGACTATGCAGAGTATGACTAAACTTAAGCACGAATTATTGAAGCTCAAGGAAGCCACTTTCGAGCAAGGTCAAGAAGAAAAACGTGAGGCAAATACAAATCTTAAGAGTTTTTCAAATCCCGTAAATAGTGCTTTAGAAAAAGCGAAAAAATATTTTAATACAACAGAAATTCTTAACCGTAACGCACTTCCTCTTAAAGAAGAATATAAGCGTAAGGTGCAAGATTATTTTCAGAAGAGCGATGATAGAATTTAATAGTACAAATGATTTTGAGTTAGTTAATCCAGAACAAATCATTTCTTGGTTAGAAGGAGTTATCAGTGCAGAAAAGAAGATTGTCGGTGAGCTTAATTATATCTTTTGTAATGACGCTTATTTACATAAAATCAATGTAGACTTTCTTGACCACGATACATTTACAGACATCATCAGTTTTGACTATACTCAAGGTAATGTAGTAAGTGGCGATATGTATATCTCTGTAGATCGAGTAGAGGAGAATGCTCAAGATTTTAATTGCTCTTTTAGAGACGAATTAAGCCGTGTTATGGTACACGGTATACTTCACTATTGCGGTTATAAAGATAAGAGTACAGAGGAGGCAAAGCTTATGCGTAGTAAGGAGAATACCTATTTGGCATTGCGTTAAGTAGTAATTTTCTTACAATGACTAGTTTTCAATAGTTTTGGCTTCTTATAACGTTAACTCTTTAAGTGATTAAAACTATTTATCTTTGCACGATTTTCTGTTAGGGTAATCACGCTTTCGCGAAAGCGTAATACAAAGTGTTCAATAAAGGACACGTTTAATGTTCCACGTGAAACAATGAGTTTATTTCAAGATACATATGATGTAATTGTAGTTGGTGCGGGTCACGCAGGTTGTGAAGCTGCTGCTGCTGCTGCAAATATGGGAAGTTCTACGCTTCTTGTAACAATGAATCTACAAACCATCGCCCAGATGAGTTGTAATCCAGCTATGGGTGGTATTGCAAAAGGGCAGATTGTAAGAGAGATTGATGCATTAGGAGGATATAGTGGTATTGTGTCAGACAAGACAGCAATACAATTTAAGATGCTCAATAAATCAAAAGGTCCTGCTATGTGGTCACCACGAGTGCAAAGCGATCGTATGCGATTTGCAGAGGAGTGGAGATTGCGTCTAGAGGGAACACCTAATCTTGATTTTTATCAAGAGATGGTGAGCGGACTTCTAGTAGAAAATAACAAGGTAGTTGGTGTAACCACTTCTTTAGGTATTAAAGTAAGAGGTAGATCTGTAGTGCTCACAAATGGTACTTTTTTAAATGGACTTATCCACATAGGCGAGAAACAATTTGGAGGAGGTAGAGCTGGTGAAAGAGCAGCTACTGGTATCACAGAACAACTACTGGATTTTGGTTTTGATTCTGGTAGAATGAAGACAGGAACACCACCTCGTGTAGATGGTAGATCATTAGATTTTTCTAAAATGATTATCCAGCCAGGAGATGACGTGCCAGAGAAGTTTAGTTACAGTAAAGAGACAAGCCCGCTTACTAATCAGCGTCCTTGTCATATGAGTTATACTTCGCCAGAGGTACACGATTTATTACGTGAAGGTTTTGATCGTTCTCCTATGTTTAATGGTAGAATCAAATCTCTCGGGCCAAGGTATTGTCCGTCTATAGAAGATAAGATTAACCGCTTTGCAGATAAGGATAGACATCAGTTATTTGTTGAGCCAGAAGGTTGGGATACCTGTGAGATTTACGTAAATGGATTTTCAACATCTCTTCCAGAAGATGTACAATTTAAAGCTTTGCGTAGTGTAGCTGGTTTTGAAAACGTAAAATTTTTCCGCCCTGGTTATGCGATAGAGTATGATTATTTTCCGCCTACACAGCTTAAGCATACGTTGGAAACGAAGCTTGTGAGCGGGCTATATTTCGCTGGTCAGATTAACGGAACCACGGGATATGAAGAAGCCGCTTCTCAAGGTCTTATGGCGGGTATGAATGCACATTTAAAAGTACACGATCAAGATCCATTTACGTTACAACGTGACGAGGCTTATATAGGTGTTCTTATAGATGATCTTATTACAAAAGGTACAGAAGAGCCATATAGAATGTTTACTTCTCGTGCAGAGTATAGAACCTTGTTAAGACAAGATAATGCAGACGAGCGTCTCACTCCAAGATCACATAAAGTAGGTCTAGCATCTGAGGAGCGTCTTGTGACTATGGAAAAAAAGCGCGAGCAATCTGACAATCTAGTTAAGTTTTTTGAGGATACAAGTATACTTCCAGAGGAGGTAAATGATATATTAGAAGAACGAGGATCTTCTCCTATGCGACAATCTGATAAGATGTTTAAGGTTTTCTCAAGACCTCAAATACATCTAGAGGATATGAAGCAGTTTAAAAAGGTTGCAGCATATATTGATGAGCATAGTCTTGAGCGTGATGTCTTAGAACAAGCAGAAATTAAAGTAAAGTATGCTGGTTATATTGCAAAAGAAAAAGCAAATGCAGATAAGCTTCAACGTCTAGAGAATATCAAAATTCCAGATAATTTTGATTACTCAAAGCTTAAATCATTATCATTTGAAGCTAGAGAAAAGTTATCTAAAATTAGACCTACTACAATTTCTCAAGCATCACGAGTGAGTGGAGTTTCTCCTTCAGATATAAGTGTGATGTTAGTTTATATGGGAAGGTAATTTTAGTTTTCTTTTCGTTCCACGTGAAACAATTTTAATGAAAAAGGATTTTAAAGTTAAAGATCATTCTGTAACAGGAGGAGAATTTGTGCTTACATATGATGAGAAATTACATATGTATTACACGATGCCAAAACCTACTTTGGGGAGTTTACCTTCATATTATGAAAGTGAAGATTATATATCTCATACAGATGGCAAACGTTCTTTATTTGAAATTGCTTATCAAACGGTAAAGGGAATTACGCTTTCGCGAAAGCGTAAACTCCTCAAAAAATATCACCCATCTTTGGGTCGTGTTTTAGATATCGGCGCCGGAACTGGAGATTTTTTAGAACATCTGTCCAAACATAACTGGAATACTTCTGGAGTTGAACCTAGCATAAAAGCCAAATCACTAGCTCAAAAAAAAGGACTCAATTTAAAATCTACTATTGAAGAAGTAGGGGAGGAGCAATTTGATGTGATTACAATGTGGCACGTTTTAGAACACGTTTATGATCTACAAGGACAAATAGAATGGCTTAAAAACCATCTTAATAAAAATGGAACCGTGTTTATAGCTGTCCCAAATTTTGAATCTTATGATGCATCTCATTACAAAGAATTTTGGGCTGCATATGATGTACCTCGTCACCTATATCATTTTTCTGAGCAGTCTATAAAAATGTTATTTCAATTAAGTGATTTAAAACTGGTAGAAGTTTTACCTATGAAGTTTGATGCTTTTTACGTAAGCCTACTTTCTGAAAAATATACATCTGGTAAGATGAATTATTTTAAGGCTCTTACTACTGGTCTACGCTCAAACAAGAGAGCAAAAGGAAACGGAGGTTACTCTTCTCAAATTTATGTCTTAAAACACGCTTAAAATTAAAATAAGCCGTTTTAAGAGCGTTTTGTGGGTTTAGTGCTATCTGTGTATGTAACTATTGTAATAACTAACCTAAGATGCCTTTTAAGAAGCGCTTTTTAATAGGAATTTCTTATTGATTATTATTTTATTGATTGTTTTTTGTTATCATCTCGTTTTTTGACAAGTTTTTAGCGTGCAATGTTCCACGTGAAATAAAATAGGAGGATTTGGAAATTTATGCATCTATATAACTTGTCGATTTTAAAATGTTAGAATGTTATGGATTCTCAGTATTTTCGCCGCAATTAATTAAAAACACACAATGAAAAAAATAGGAGTATTACTTGTTGCAGCAATGATGGCTGTTGCTTGTCAAACAGAAAAGACTGGTTTTGTAGATACTGAAGAGCTACTTACAGAATATGCAGAGCTTAAAGATGCTAAAGAGCGTTTTACAAAAGAAAACGACGAGATTATGGCAGATCTTGAACTTAAGATCAAAGCTTACCAGATTAAAGAAGATCTTTTTAGAAAAAATGGACCTTCTATGTCTCGTAAAAAACAAGAGGAAAAGTACAATGAGCTTGGAGCCGAAGCACAACAGTTACAACAAGAACGCCAGGCTAGAATAGGAAAGTTACAAGTAGAGAGCCAAGAGGTAATAGACTCTCTTATTACTAAGGTCAAAACTAAAGTTAAGGATTACGGTAAGGCAAATGGATACTCATACATTTATGGATCTAACGATGCTGGAAGTGTTCTTTTTGGGAAGGAAGAATTAGATCTTACAAAGACTATTCTTAAAGAAATGAATGACAATTACACTACAAAGGAGTAAATAAAATCTATTTATTATAGGTAAAGCGGTGAGAAATCACCGCTTTTTTTATGCCCAAAAATTACTAATAATAGATTATCCCATTGGTCTCGGCCTAAAATACTGCGTGAGCAGAATTACATATCTGCATTTCTATTTAAGATTGTGGCGTTAGAGAGATGATATTATCACATAATATTTTACTAGTAAAATATGAAGAAGTAGACTTTAGATATTAATTTATTTGGGATTTTTTCAGGAATATTATAAGCTAAATTTTTAGGTGTTTAATTGAATTTAGAGTTCAGTGTAAGCTATTATTTATCTTAAATTATTAATTGTTTTGTAACCTATTTGAAATCATAAATAGAGCGTATAATGCTCGTTATTTTATGAAACTTTATCACTGTAATATAATCTACTTTTAACTAACAATATTGATCCGTAATGAGGATGTGTTTTGTGTGTAAATATATCTGAGGGCTAGTCATATTTTTAGCTTGTGAATAATGTTATGCTATGTTCAATTTAGTTGAACCGGCGTGATGGAGTATACCAGGCTATGCCTTTTTAAGTATTGTGGTGAGTAATCTTCCGAAGGCGAATTGATTTCCTAGGAATTTAAACTAAATATTATTTTAGTCTTATCTAAAAATATGTAATAAATTGATTTATTGACTCTTGCGATGTAGTAATCTAGTGAGTTTAATAGAGAGATCTGTAAGGATAATCTTTGCATTACCGTTGCGCTCTATGTGATATTCGGCATCTTGTATGGCTTCTACAATGGAAATTATATTGTTATTATGTACAAATGGAGCAAACTTAGAAAGATCAAATCCCGTTTCTGGTTCCATAAAAACAAGGTCATTTGCCTTGTAGTTTTTAAGCAGTGCCTGACGGAAAAACTGGACACAATATTCAAGAAAATTTTTCTGTGTCTCACGACCAGATTTTGCTATCTCCTCGCTCCAAGAAATAAGGCCTAAAACGGCTTCTTTTTTACCCTTTGCTTGGAAGGCTGTGCGTACCCAAGTAACAAACCATTTTTCAAATTGTATATCATCTCCATCGTGATGTAAAAGATGCAATGCTTGTTGATAATCACCTTGTGCTTGATGTGCAATTTTATTTGCTTCGGCTTCTGGTGTATTGTGTTTTGTAGTTAGTGCCTGTGCAATTTGAGGTTCACTTAGTTTCGGAAACGTGAGAACTTGACATCGTGACTTTATAGTGTCTATAATGCTGTCTTCACTTTCGGCAATGAGGATAAATAGGGTTTGTGCAGGTGGCTCTTCAAGAAGCTTGAGTAATTTATTTGAGGCAGCGGTGTTCATTTTATCTACAGACCAAATGATCATTACTTTATATCCACCTTCATAAGCTTTAAGTGCAAGGGACTTATTAATATCTGCAGCTTCACTTACACCTATTTGACCTTGCTTTTTTTCAATACCTAGGTGCTGATGCCATTCAAAAAGGTCTCCGTATGGGTTCTCTTTTATAAAAGAGCGCCACTGTTTCATAAAATGACTAGATACGGGATGGCTTTTTACTTCTGGTGTAGTAGCAACTGGAAAGGCAAAATGTAAATCTGGATGAGATAAATTTTCAAATTTTAGATTGCAATCTGCCGCGCCAGAGTTGTTTTCGCCTTGAGCGTTATTACATAAAATATATTGGGCATAAGCAATGGCCATAGGTAAGACACCTGTGCCAGCAAGGCCTACAAATAGTTGAGCGTGAGCAATACGACCTGCATCTACACTTGTAGTGAGGTGATTTTTAATAAAATCTTGCCCTATAACGTTTGAGAACAGCATAGCGCCAAATATAAAGGAATCACCGCATTTATTATCCTCTGTATCCATTATATTTGCTAGTAAAACCAACGGATATGATCACAGTAGACGACTTTAATTTTGAGAATAAGAAAGCACTTATACGTGTAGATTTTAATGTACCTCTTGATGAGGAAGGTAATATCACAGATACCACCAGAATAGAGGCTGCAAAACCTACTATTTTAAAAATTCTTGAGGATGGCGGTTCGGCTATTTTAATGTCGCACTTGGGACGCCCTAAAAATGAAGAAGAGGAGTTCTCACTATCTCAAATATGTAGTACTGTCTCTGAGATTATAGGGGTAGAGGTAAACTTTGTAGATAATTGCGTGGGTGATAAAGTAACGCAGGCAGCTCAAGACCTTGAGATGGGTAAGATTTTACTATTAGAGAACCTACGTTATCACAGTGAGGAAACTGCAGGTGATGAAGAGTTTGCAAAGGAATTAAGCACTCTAGGAGATGTTTATGTTAATGATGCCTTTGGTACAGCACACCGTGCACACGCATCTACAACAGTAGTTGCTCAATTTTTCCCAGATGCTAAGTGTTATGGATATTTACTAGCAAAAGAAATAGAGAGTCTTGATCGCGTGCTTAACAATAGCGAGAAGCCAGTACTTGCTATACTAGGAGGATCTAAGGTGTCTTCAAAAATCACTGTAATCGAAAACATACTTGATAAAGTAGATGAGATGATTATAGGTGGTGGTATGGCATTTACGTTTATTAAGGCACAGGGGGGCCAGATAGGAAACTCTATTTGTGAGGATGATAAAATGGATCTTGCGCTTGACTTACTTAAGCAAGCAAAAGAAAAAGGTGTACAAATACATATACCTGTAGATGTTATTGCTGCAGATGATTTTGCAAACGATGCAAATACAAAAGTGAGTGACATTACAGCTATAGAAGATGGATGGCAAGGATTAGATGCGGGACCTGCTTCTCGCGAAAATTTTGATGCTGTTGTAAAAAGAGCAAAAACCATACTTTGGAATGGACCTCTAGGCGTTTTTGAGATGGAAACTTTTGCAGGAGGTACTATTGCACTAGGCCATAGTATTGCAGAGTCTACTCAAAACGGAGCGTTCTCACTTGTAGGTGGTGGTGATAGTGTTGCTGCTGTAAAGCAATTTGGTTTTGATTCAAAAGTAAGTTATGTCTCTACCGGAGGAGGAGCAATGCTAGAAATGCTAGAAGGTAAAACACTACCAGGTATAGCAGCGATTAAGGCATAATGACAACACATAAATTTTTAAAAGCCACCCTAAGCGGTGGCTTTTTTAATGACCTATAATGCGTGATAGCCATAAAAAATACAAGTGAATTATTGAATAAATAAATGCTGTTCTGGTAATATATTACCTTAAATCGTTAAGGTCTTTCCTAATTTTTAAAACCATACGATTTTCTCGTATCTTTCGTTTCTTGACTATGACCCAAATGCACATAAAAAATAATCTTTTCTTGTTCTGCTCCCTAGTGCTAGTTACACTATCGCTGCAAGCACAAGACACACTATCATACGAGGTATACAAGCTTAAGCAACCTGCTAGTGAGCAAGTAAAAACTCAAATATTGCAACCGGATACTATCACTATTGTAAATGAGATGAAGACAAATGTGATATCACAAGATCTACCTCAAACGGTTATTGCTACTCAGGTAAAAGATTCAATAACATTTAAACTAGAAGATGAGCCGCAGGCAGCACTCATAGATATGCGCTGGCGTCAAGAACTTGCCAGAATGGACCTTTATGACTCTATAAATGCTATAAGAAACAGCCAGACCTACCTTCCAGAGGTGAAGCTTGAGTTACCCACAGATACTTTAAAAAAGCGACTCGCAGCTATAAATGCGCGCACACCTTTTAATGTAGAGTATAATCCCTCACTAGAGAGCGTGATAAACCGTTATTTAAAACGTCATAAACCTACTATGGAGAAGTTAATGGCTGTGAGCCAGTTTTACTTCCCTATGTTTGAAGAACGACTAGACAGGTATGACATCCCTCTTGAGATGAAATATCTCGCCATTGTAGAGAGTGCATTAAGACCTAGAGCAAAATCTAGAGTTGGAGCAACCGGTCTCTGGCAGTTTATGTTTGCAACTGGTAAAATGTTTGATCTAGAGGTAAACAGTTATGTAGATGACCGTATGGATCCTATCGCTGCTACAGAGGCGGCTTGTGCCTACTTATCACAACTATATAATATACACGGCGACTGGGACCTTGCCCTAGCATCTTACAACTCTGGCCCGGGTAATGTTTCTAAAGCCATAAGACGCTCTGGAGGTTATAAAAATTACTGGAATATACGCCAGAATTTACCTAGAGAAACCGCAGGATACGTACCAGCATTTCTAGCAACAATGTACCTTTTTGAATATGCAGATGAGCACGGCTACACTCCAGAAAAAGCACCCGTAAATTATTTTGCGACAGACACGATACACGTGAAACAAACTATTGCACTAGACCAAGTATCTAGCATTGTGGGCGTACCTCTTGAGATTGTACAGTTCTTAAACCCGCAGTACAAGTTGGACATCATTCCTGTGATAGAAAATAAGAAGTATTATGTGCGACTTCCTATAGAGAGCGTAGGGAAGTTTGTACAAAATGAGGCGGCTATTTACGCTTTCGCGAAAGCGGAATTAGACAAAAGAGAAAAGCCGTTACCCGAAGTTCTCACAGCGAGTTCACAAGTAAGATACCGCGTGCGTAGTGGTGATTACCTTGGTAAAATTGCAAATAAATATGGCGTGCGCGTAAGCCAAATCAAAAAGTGGAACAACCTACGATCTAACGCACTTAAAATAGGGCAACGACTTACAATATACCCTAGAAAACCAGTGACTAATAATGCTGTTGCGAGCAAGAAGAAAAGTGTCTCTCTTAAAGGGAAAAAGATCTATACCGTTCAAAATGGAGATTCCCTCTGGAAGATTGCAAATAAATTTCCGGGAGTAAGTGTTGACAATATTAAAGTTTGGAACGATATTAGTAGCACAAAACTCAAACCAGGAATGAAACTTCGTGTGTCTAAATAACTAGTTATGAAAACTCTTCTGTACGTCTTATGTTTTTGTTTTGTGGGTGTGAGCATAGCTCAAGAGACTACTCTAAAACCTGTGGATGTAGAGAACACTTCAAAAAAAGATCCGGTATACGAGTATCTATTACAACACTATAAACCTATTTCTGATAAAGAGCATATTCCATCAGACGGCGTGGTAGATTGTGGTTTTACACAAACATTTGAAAACGGTTTGAGCTATGAGAAGCGCAACTGTGCAGATGTATACCTTGCCAGTGGTGAGGTCCTTACCGTTACAAATCCAGACAGAACATCAATAGTAAAATGGGTAGAATCGCTCAATGCTATTTTTACAGACCAGAAAGGGCATAATGGATGGAATTTTGATCAATCAGAATACAGACCACTGTCTAACGTGCCTGGCGCATTTTTTGAAATTTATAGATATAAAAACACTACCAGTGTCCTCGTAATGTCAGGGTGCTAGTCTAATAAAAAACCATATGATTAAAAAAGTATTTTTAGCCCTCTTAACTACTGCATTTATAGCTTCTTGCTCTAATGGCGATGGAAAAAAAATATTAACAGAGTCTGTAGGAAACATAAATAACGTAAAGGTTATTGTGACTAAAGATCAATGGCAGGGCACTATAGGAGATGCGCTAAGAGACGTTCTTGCAGATCCAGTATATGGATTGCCTAGAGAAGAACCTAAGTTTTCTATAGACCAGATACCACCAGATGCCTTTAGCGGGTTTTTGCTCAAAAACAGGATTTTTGTTCAAATCAAAGCGGCAGATAGTGCAACCATTACTATTGTAAAAGATAAGTATGCACGCCCTCAAACGGGTGTGATTGTTACTGGAAATAGCCAGACACAAATTGCAAACCTCATTATTGATAATGAAGAAAAAATTGTGACAGCTCTTAAAGCGCAAGAGCTAGTGGCAAACCAGCGTCGTATAAAAAAAGCACTTAAGGAGACAGACTCACTTCAAAAAACCTTTGGAGTACGTTTTAACTTCCCTACAGCATATCGTTATGCAGAGCAAAAACCAGATATTTTCTGGATACGTAAGGATTTAAAACGTAGCGGGAATATGAACATAACGGTATACGAAGTACCACTTCAAGCCATAGATAAGGATACACTTACCATAAAAAATATCATACGTATGCGTGACTCTATAGGTGGTAAAAAAATACCTGTAGATGATGGCCGTTTTATAACAGAGAGAGCATTCTCACCATACTTACAAGAGACGGAGATAGATGGCAAGTTTGCTTACGAGACTAAAGGAACCTGGGAGGTAGATGGTCGTTATATGGCTGGGCCCTTTGTAAATTATGCAATACGTGATGAAGAAAATGGGCGATACCTCATACTAGAAGGTTTTATATTCTCACCTTCTCAAGACCAGCGTGATAATATGTTTGAGCTAGAAAGCATTTTAAAGTCCGCTAAGCTGAAGTAGATATATGAAAGTATATTGGTTTTTTTTAATCATAGTATTTACTGCTAGCTGCAATAGTACTAGTCCATCAAAAGATGATAGCATACCTTATTTGTTACCCTCGAAAGTTGAGAAGTTATTATTGGAAGCAATTGAAAAGAACCCTAAAAATAATTATTGTATTCTTTTAGAGAGTAATGGATTAACTAGAAAATTCCAATTAGTTAATGGTTATAGCCATATACACGAAAGGACAAATCATCTAGTCCTTATTGGACAAAAATATTATCCAATTTCTTTTATTAGGTTTGATGGAATATATGCGTTGAAAAATTCATCTCAAGAGGTTTTGAAAAGACGCAAGGATGGTAAGCCAAATGAAGAGTTAGGAATCCTATCATACCCTATGTACCACGGGTATTATCAAATTGAAATTAACAACAGCGGTGAAATCATAAAAGCTGACTACTATTACTAAAAAAAACCGCATAACTCAAGGAGCTATGCGGTTTTTTATATAGTATAAAACTAGATTTTATTTTTTCTCTTCTATAAGATCGTCATCTTCATCTTTTGATGCTTTCTTAAATTCTTTAATACCGCCACCTAAGCCGCGCATCATTTCAGGGATTTTTTTACCTCCAAAAAGTAGTAAAACCACTAATACAATAAGTCCTATTTGCCAAGGGCCTACCATTCCTAAAAGTATACTTAATGTGTTCATCATCTTCTGTTTTAGAAAAACAAAGATAGTAAGAAAACAAACATATGAGCGTTAAAGTCATAAAAAGGACAGAATAAGGAGCTTTGTAGTGTGTGATGGCAATTTTCGCGTAAGCGTAATAATAGGTCTACACTATATCACATCTAAAAAAGTATATTTGTAAATCAGATGGCAGAAAAGAAAACAAAAAAGAAGAAAATTGCAAAAAAGCTACTGCATAAGTACCGCTTAGTGATACTTAATGAAGATACTTTTGAGGAGCGTATTTCTTTTAAACTCACACGGCTTAACGTGTTTATACTAGTGGGAGTATCTGCTATTGTACTTATAGCATTAACCACATTACTCATTGCGTTTACACCACTTAGAGAGTATATCCCGGGTTACTCAAGTACAAAGCTTAAACGCAACGCAACCTTACTAGTCGCAAAGACAGACTCGCTAGAAAATGCGATACGAGTTAACGAGCAGTACTACTCATCTATACGCAGAGTATTAAGTGGCGATGTAGCGGCGCTAGAGTTTGATAGAGATTCTATACGAGATGCGGTTTTTAATGAAGAAGATATTTATGTGCTACCTAGCAAGGAAGATAGCTTGCTTAGACAAACGGTAGAGCAAGAAGATAAATATAACGTTTTTGATAAGGCTGTAGAGGATACAGATTTTTCATTATTTCCACCGGTGCAAGGTACCATTACATCTACTTATAATGCTGCCTTAAAGCATTATGCGATAGATATTGTAACAGAAAAAGATGCCCCTGTAAAAGCTGCGGCAGATGGTACGGTGATTTTTGCAGAGTGGACAGCAGAGACGGGTCACGTACTTATTATTGAGCACCCTAAAAACTTGATTACCGTTTATAAACATAATGCCTCTCTTAACAAGGAGCAAGGTGATCTTGTTCAAGCGGGTGAAGTTGTGGCAACTGTAGGTAATACAGGAGAACTCACAACAGGACCACATTTACATTTTGAATTATGGAGTAATGGATACCCCATTAACCCAGTTAATTTTATTGATTTTAACTAATGTCATTAAAGTCTTTTGGCGCAAAGATTTTTGCCTCTTACATCACGGGTAAAATTAAGAAGTGGGCAGATCACCCTATAGAAACTCAACAAAAGGTTTTTGAGAAGCTCATAGATGCTGCGCAGTATACAAACTTTGGTAACGATCACCATTTTGATAAAATAAAAACCCATCAAGATTTTGTAAAACACGTACCCATAAGAGATTATGAGGCGCTTAAACCTTATGTAGATAAGATGGTTGCCGGTGAGGCAGATGTTTTATGGCCTGGTAAACCCTTGTATTTTGCAAAAACATCTGGTACCACATCTGGTGTAAAGTATATACCTCTCACAAAAGATAGTATGAAGACGCACCCTAACAGTGCGCGTAATGCCATATTATCATATATCGCAGAGACGGGTAATACCAGCTTTGTAGATGGTAAAATGATTTTTTTACAAGGTAGCCCCATAATGACCGAAAAAAACGGAATTAAGCTAGGGCGTCTATCTGGTATAGTAGCTCACTATGTGCCTAATTATCTTCAGAAAAATAGACTTCCTAGCCTAGAGACTAATTGTATAGAAGATTGGGAGCATAAGGTAGATAAGATTGTAGAGGAGACTATAGATCAAGATATGACCCTTATAGGAGGGATTCCGCCGTGGGTACAGATGTATTATGAGCGTCTTATCCAGAAGAGTGGTAAAACTGTAGGAGAGCTCTTTAAAAACTATCAACTCTTTGTGTATGGTGGGGTAAACTATGAGCCATACCGTCGCAAGCTAGAAGACCTTATAGGGAGAAGTGTAGACAGTATTGAGTTATATCCTGCAAGTGAAGGGTTTTTTGCCTTTCAAGACTCACAGACTGAGAAAGGAATGCTCCTGCAGCTAGATAACGGAATCTTTTATGAGTTTATAAAAGCAGATGAGTTTTTTAACGAAAACCCTACAAGAATCACCCTCAAAGATGTACAGCTAGATGTAAACTATGTAATGATTATATCTACCACTGCTGGCCTGTGGGCTTATAACATAGGCGATACAGTAATATTTACCAGTCTTAAACCCTATCGTGTGATGGTCTCTGGTCGTATTAAGCACTTTATTTCGGCATTTGGGGAGCACGTGATAGGTAAAGAAGTAGAGCAGGCTATGCTTGAGGCATCTGCAGGTACAGATATCAAGGTGACCGAGTTTACTGTCGCACCACAAGTAGCACCACAATCTGGACTGCCTTATCACGAGTGGATGATAGAATTTGAAAATGAGGGGACGGGAGATTTAGACGCTTTCGCGAAAGCGCTAGACACCTCACTACAAGCTCAAAATTCTTACTACTTTGATCTTATAGAGGGTAAAGTACTACAACCTCTTAAAATAACGAGAGTGGCAAAAGACGGCTTTAATGAATATATGAAATCACAGGGAAAACTGGGGGGACAAAACAAGATCCCAAGACTCTCAAATGATAGAAAAATAGCAGACCTTCTTGCAGTAAAGCAGTAACTTGCTTGTACCGAGGCGAGATAGTCTATGCCTTGCAAGGGGTGAGATGTAAATACTAATCATTACCTTTGACCTTTAATATGAGTATATTAAAAAAACAAGGGCGTACAAGAGCACAAGAGAGTAGCAGCGCCATCGAAAGGATGTATATCACAATGCGTCACCTCTTTAATAGAGGGTTCTACAAACCAATGGGTGTTTCTGGAGAAACATTACGTGAAGCACTATTAATCTTAAGACCAGAAATTTACGGTACTATAGCAGAAGAAAAAGTCGAGCTAGATGGACTTCTTTATGTAATAGATAGACTTCCAGAAGGTATAGAGGAATGTAGATTTATTAATCTTACCAGCGACGAGGGTTATAAAAATAGCCACTTTGAACCTATTGTACCGGCTAAGCGCCGCCGTAATTGCTATCGTATAGATGAAGAACAGATGAACATCGAGATTACTCGTGGTCGTTCTGAGATATATGATATCCTTACCCACATTACTTTTCTTTTTATAGAATCTCACAAAATAATGAAGCGTGTACTCATCAATGATGAGGGAGCGGTTATACGTGACTGGGAGAAGTTAGAAAAAGCTGTTTTGGATAATGATGATCTTGACCAGAAGGGTTGGGAAATCGCTATGACTCACACAGCAAACATTTTAGGAAGAACTTTTGCAGAGGTAAGTAGTATTGCTCCAGAGTTTAATACAAGAACAAATAACAAACGCTTTTTACAAATCATATACTGGCTAGGTAAACTGGCTATTGCAGAGGTTTTAAAAGAAAACAAGCGTACGGTTACATTTAGCCCAGTGTTGCGTGAGCGACTAGGTCATCACATACACGGTGAGGTATGGGCAAATGATATTAAGGCTACCTTAAAACAACACGGTTTAATACACAGACCGTTACATATTATAAGTGCAAATATGCACTCTGTAATGAATACACTGTATGCCCCACTTGCTCTTAAGTCTGAGCTTCGCAAGAAGTCTAAACTCGATATTTATGAGATGCTTAGTAATAGCGGGAACAGTGCATTACGTAATAAAGTGCAAAAAGTAGCGTTACAAAACGGAATGATATACCTTCCGGATGAAAGCGGAACGAATATCAACGTTCAGATTTTTGATATGTGTAAGCTTCCTGTGGCAGAAAATGATTTCTGTAAGAAGGAGATGAAAGATGAAGAACATCCAGTAATTATTGTGATGGACTATGCCTTTGGAGAACAAGCTTATGAAACTATGGAGGAGCTACTCAAACCATATCAAGATGGTGAGGAGAAGATATATCTAGATGTAGACTCTATATCAATAATGGGTAAAGCCGGTATTCTTGAAGGAGGAAAGGGAGATCTTATGATACCTAGCGCACACCTTTTTGAAGGGACTGCAGATAATTATCCTTTTGAAAATGAATTGTCTAAAGAAGACTTTGAAGATAACGGACTTCTCGTTTTTGAAGGAGCAATGGTTTCTGTATTAGGGACATCGCTACAAAACAGGGATATTCTTAAATTCTTTCACGACAGTACGTGGAGCGTTATTGGACTAGAGATGGAAGGTGCTCATTATCAAAAAGCGATACAAGCCGCAGCAAAGTTGCGTAAAAGTATAAAAGAAACAGTAAAAGTGCGTTATGCATACTATGCTAGTGATAATCCCCTAGAAACGGGAAGTACACTGGCTTCTGGAGGATTAGGTACCACAGGTGTAAAGCCTACATACCTCATCACAGAAAAAATACTGGATCAATTATTCAAGTAATTTAAGAGTCTAAATTATAAACTGTATTTTGGACCTTTATCGGCTTACAGACCACTAACGACCAAAATATAATACGTATGAGCGATCATTACAATCAACCTGCTAGCCAGCAGGAGATGGACCTTTCTGATATATTCTCTCTCATAGGCAGATTTATAAAAAACTGTATCTACTTCATATTTAGAATAGTAGATTTCATAATTAGAAAGTGGTGGATTATACTACTGCTTATAGTCGCAGGTATTGTCCTTGGCTACTTTACAAAAGGTGCAGCTTCATATGAGGCAAATCTTTTACTTAAGACTAATTTTAAAAGTCAGTCGTACGTTTATACTGCTATTAACCAGTTTAATAATAATCTAGCGGAAGGGGATACAGACTTTGTTACTTCTCTTGGTAAAGACCCATCTACCTTTGGTGTGGCTTCTGTAGAGGTTGCTCCCGTGGTAGAGGTCCTTGATCTCATAGCGTATATAGGTGAGAATGATAGAGCCCTAGGTGAGATGACTCGTGAGTTCAAACTAGAAGATGATAGAGAGCTTTTTGCTACAGATCGTTTTCTGTCTACTTATAAATATCACAAGCTCACCGTAGGTCTCAAGAGTGAGCAGGGTAAAGAAGATATTGCGAGCCTTATGAGCTTCATTAATGATCAACCCTTTGCACGTGAGCTCAAGGAAAAAGGCCTTGTAACTCATACGGAGTTTATTAAAAGCCAAGAGCAATCTATAGAACAGATTAATAGTCTTATCAATGCCTACAGTAAGGAAAACGGCCTCTTAAATAGCACTAAAGAAGATGGTTTCTATTTTAATAATAGAAGTGATAATATCTCAGATTTATTTGATGTAAAAACACTCTTACAAAGGAACTTAGAAGAGCTTAAAAATGATGATGTAAGCTATACAGATGTGGCCGTTATTGTAAGCGACATTCAAGCTTCTAGAGACACATCTATTCTAGATAATATGATTGTTATTTATCCGCTATTATTTGTGATATTGTTTCTTTTTGTTTCTGGTACAATAAAGTTGTACAGCTCTTACAAAGCCGAAACATTAAATAATTAAGAAACTCCAATACGCACGTTATGAGTCATAAAGTAGCATTAATCACAGGTGTCACAGGGCAAGATGGAGCTTATCTCAGTGAGTTTCTCCTTAAAAAAGGGTACGAAGTACACGGTATAAAACGTAGGACGTCACTATTTAATACAGATAGAATAGATCATTTGTATGAGGATCCTCATATTGATAATCAACGGTTTTTCTTGCATTACGGTGATCTTACAGATAGCACAAACCTCTTTAGAATTATACAAGAAGTACAGCCAGACGAGATTTATAATCTTGGAGCAATGAGCCACGTTCAGGTTTCTTTTGAGATGCCTGAGTATACGGCAAATGTAGATGGTCTAGGTGCTCTACGCCTGCTAGAAGCTGTAAGAGCTTTAGGATTAGAGAAGAAAACAAAAATCTATCAAGCATCTACCTCAGAGCTGTATGGTAAGGTGCAAGAGGTACCACAAAGCGAGACAACACCGTTTTATCCTCGTAGTCCATATGCAGTAGCAAAGCTTTATGCATACTGGTCTACCGTAAACCACCGCGAGGCGTACGATATGTTTGCTTGCAACGGTATATTATTTAATCACGAGTCGCCTGTAAGGGGGGAGACTTTTGTAACTAGAAAAATCACTAGAGCAACAGCAAAAATTGCCTTAGGTCTTCAAGATAAAATGTATCTAGGTAATCTAGATGCAAAACGTGACTGGGGACACGCAAAAGATTATGTACGTATGATGTGGATGATCTTACAAGCAGATGAACCAGAAGACTGGGTGATAGCTACAGGAGAGACAACCACTGTGAGAGACTTCATAAAAATGGCTTTTAAATATATAGGCGTAACCTTAGAGTTTACAGGTAAGGGAGTAGAAGAAAAAGGCAAAGTAGTCTCATCAAATAATCCTGAGTACCCCGTAAAAGAAGGTCAAGTAGTTGTTGAGGTAGATCCAAAATATTTTAGACCTACAGAGGTAGAGCTCTTAATAGGTGATGCTTCAAAAGCATATAATAAGCTAGGTTGGAAACCAGAGTATAAACTACAAGGACTTGTAGATGATATGATGAAGAGCGACATCAAGCTAATGCAAAAGGACAGCTATCTTAAAGAAGGAGGGTATCAAACAATGAACTATTTTGAGTAGCACAATTATACCTAAAGAGGCAAAAATTTATGTTGCAGGCCATAGAGGCCTTGTGGGAAGTGCAATTGTAAAGGCACTTACAGCAAAGGGTTATCATCACATTGTCACGCGCACACACGAAGAGCTGGATCTTACAGATACCCTTGCCACAGCAACATTTTTTAAAACAGAACAACCAGCATATGTTTTTCTGGCTGCCGCAAAGGTGGGTGGCATCATAGCAAATAATACCTACAGAGCAGACTTTTTGTATCTCAATCTTATGATACAAAACAATGTGATACACCAGAGTTATAAGCACGGAGTTAAAAAATTACTCTTTTTAGGCAGTACCTGTATTTACCCAAAAAACGCACCACAGCCTATGCCAGAAGACGCCTTGCTCACAGGCTCTCTAGAGTATACAAATGAACCCTATGCTATTGCAAAAATCGCAGGAATCAAGCTGTGTGAGAGTTACAATCTTCAGTACGGGACAGATTTTCTATCGGTAATGCCTACTAATTTATATGGGTACAACGACAATTTTGACCTTGAGAAATCACACGTTTTGCCTGCACTTATTAGAAAAATGCATCTTGCAAAGCTCTTGTCAGAAGATAAAAACGATGAGGTATGTAAAGATCTAGAGGTTTCCGCTTTCGCGAAAGCGCGTCCTATCCTAAAAAAGTTTGGCATCTCTGCCGAAAGTGTAGAGATATGGGGAACAGGTAGTCCTAGACGCGAGTTTTTATGGAGTCAAGATATGGCAGATGCTTGTGTACATATAATGGAAAAAACGAGCTTTGACCAAGTAAGAGGTGACAGCGATGAGGTAAGGAATACCCATATAAACATAGGTACAGGTATAGATATAAGCATCAAAGAGCTTGCCGTGCTTATAAAAAGCATCGTAGGTTTTAAAGGAAAACTTGTTTTTGATACCTCAAAGCCAGACGGAACACCTCGTAAACTCACTAACGTAAATAAATTACACGAGCTAGGGTGGACGCATAAAACAAGCCTAGAAGAAGGTGTTGTAAACCTATACAACTGGTACTTAAAAAAGAAATAGATGAATCCCAAAATCTGGACCCCTAGATATATAACTAACAGAATAGGACTCTATGTATATGAGCAATTTAATAAGGATAAACCTTGGATTGCACCTAGGGCTATAAAATGGCTAGACACAAACTTACATAAAGAGATGACCGGCGTAGAGTTTGGATCCGGTAGGAGTACGGTTTGGTATGCTCATAAGCTTAAGAACTTAGTAAGCATAGAAGATCATCAAGATTGGTATCAAAAAGTAAAACAACAACTTGAAAAAGCTATGCTTACAAACGTACGCTATATCTTAAAATCTTGTGAGCAGGATATGTCAGGCCAAATTCCTTACCTAGATATTGTAAAAGAATTTGATAATAACTCCATAGATTTTATGGTTGTAGATGGTAAATATCGTGATCGTATTGCCCTTGAAGCTATACAGAAGCTCACCTCTGGAGGTTATCTGTTGCTAGATGATGCAGAACGGTATATACCACTTGATTCACATACACCTTATAATTACAAGAAAGAAGGAAAGAAACAACCAGAGGAGTGGAAAGCGTTTTCAGAACTCACAAGTAGCTGGGAGCAACTACATTTTACAAGCGGTGTGTCAGACACAGTAGTTTTAATAAAACCATAATTGAGTATATTAAAATCCATAAAAGAGAATGCTGCAAGCCGAAAGATGGCCGGCAACTACGTTTCGTTACTGTTTATACAGGCGGCAAATATTCTGTTACCTCTTATATTATTGCCTTACCTAGTACGTACACTAGGTGTAGAAAAATATGGACTTGTATTACTTGCACAATCTTTTTGCACTATTTTATATGTGTTTGTTGAGTTTGGATTTAACTTAAGTGCTACCCGTAGGATATCTATTCTCAAAGACAATGATTCAGGAAAATCTCAGGTTTTTTCGGCAGTGATATCTATAAAATTATTGCTGGCTGTTGCAGTAGCGGTTGTGTATGCGATAATCATACTTGCGTTTCCTAGGTTTAGGTTAGAGTGGGAGGTGTATGCGTTAAGTTATGGTGTAGTAGTAGGGCAAGCATTGTTTCCAGATTGGTTTTTCCAGGGAATTGAGAAAATGCAGTTTATAGCCATACTCAATGTGCTTGCTAAAATCATTTTTACGGCGCTTATCTTCATTTTTGTTCGTGAGGTAGGTGATTATAGCAATGTGCCATTATTCACCAGTATAGGCTTTCTTATAGCCGGAACTATAAGCTTTATCATAAGTCTCAAGTTTGTAAAACTCATTAAGCCTTCAAAAAAGATGATGGGTGAACTTATGACAGAGAGTAAAAGCATCTTTGTGTCTAATATAGCTGCAAGGCTTTTTAACTCTGCAAATGTATTTATAGTGGGGATGATAGCAGGCGATGCTATTGCTGGTATTTACGGTAGTTTTGAAAGAATTTTTATGGCAGCCAAAGGTTTCTTTTCTCCCATTATGCAAGCTGTATTCCCCTGGCTCTCTGTACAGGATGAGGCAAAGAGAAGAGCGAGTATACGTAAGATGGCGCCGGGTATTATAATACTGGCGGGTATTTTTATAACCATCATACTCATCTTTGGAGAAGATATTTTACAACTGTTATTTGATGATCCCGCCATAACGGCTTATACAACTGCATTTAAGATATTATGTACGGCAACCGTTTTTGCAGGCCTTAATATGCTCATCCTTACCTTATACTTACCTGCTGTAGGTGCCTATGTAAAGCGTATGAATATACTACTTGCAGGCGGTGTATTTAATGTAGTACTGGCTTGTGCACTTGTATCTGTGTGGCCTATTTATGGTATTGTGATAGCAGTAGTTTTTACAGAACTAGCGCTAGCGTTATTAAGTTGGGTGTATTTCTTTAAACAGTCTAAACCCCAATCTTATGCCGTCTAGACTTACCATTGTACAGACTGCATTACCAGATTATAGAGGAGGCTTCTATGCTGAACTCTACAGATTACTGAATACAAATTTCTCGCTATATGGTGGAGCTCATTATTTTGAGCCGTCTGTACAAACAGACAATAGCATTTTACATAAAAAACTAGAAAACAAATTTTTACTAGGTAATCGTTTTTTATGGCAACGAGGAGTAAAACATCTAGCACTAGAGCCAGGTATTGTTGTACTTGAGATGAACCCTCGCATATTGAGCAACTGGTGGTTGTTATACAAACGGAAATCTAAGGGGTTCAAAACTGTGTTGTGGGGTCACGCCTGGCCGCGTAAGGGTAAAAATAGTCCTACAGACCGCTTGCGTCATAAAATGCGTAAACTAGCTTCTACCATCGTGGTATATACTAAAAAACAGCAGGAAGAGTTACAAGAAAAAATGCCCGCAACACACATACTCGCCGCGCCTAACGCACTTATGAGTAGTGCAGTAATGAATGTCGCTGCAGGTAAACAACACCACCTTATTTACGTAGGGCGATTAACTCCAGAAAAAAAACCACTCTTTTTAGTCCAAGCATTTAAAGCGTGTTTACCAGATCTTCCACCAGAAACAAAGCTTCTCATAGTAGGCGCTGGAGAAGAACAATCTAAAATCGCTACATTTATAAAGAAACATCATCTTGAGAATCGTGTGGTATTGTATGGGCATATAAGTGACACAAAGGAGTTAGAACGACTTTATGCTTCAAGCTTGTTAAGTGTTTCGCCAGGTTATGTAGGTCTATCTATTACCCAAAGTTTTGGTTTTGGTGTACCTATGCTTATCTCTCGTGATGAACCGCACTCGCCAGAAATAGAGGCAGCAATAGAGGGCGGTAATGTGGTGTTTTATGAGACAGATGATGTGGTACGCTTTCGCGAAAGCGTAAAAAAAATATTCTCATACAGAGAAGAGTGGATTGAAAAAAGAGATGCAATCTCCACCTACTGTCGCGAGCGTTATACGGTAGAGGCAATGGCAATGGTGTTTTATAAACTTACGCAAAACGATGATAGGTAGACTCATCTTACTACTAGCTTATCTAGGGATAAGTGTTGTACTGTTTGCAACTTTTGCAACAGATGTATGGGTGTGGATGTCATTTTTTATGAGCAACCTTGTTCTGTTTGCGTTGTTCTGGTGGCATTTATATCAAGAGCGCGAGTACTCACCGTTTATATCTGTGTACATTGTTTTTAACTTCTTATTTTTTATCATAGCACCCATATTGCAGCTACGAGTTATAGGAGATAAGAATGCAGATTTCTTAACAAAGCTTCCTTACACATCTTCAGGCATTATTTATAGTAATGTATTAATAATACTTTTTACGCTCTGTTTTTTCGGAGCTTATACGTGGTTTAAAAAAACTAGAAAAACCAGGGTTATAGTCCCAAATTATAATAGAGACAAAAGATTACCTCTTGTGCTTTTTGGAATATTAGGTATTTCCTTACTCGTATTTATTGTGAGTATGGGGTTTGTTTTTAACGAGATGGCTCGTGCTGGATGGATGGCCTCATCCATAGGTCGCACTGCTTTACTTATATGGAAAAAGCTACTTTTTGTAGTACCACTAGGGGGTGTTATTTTATCGGTGCAGTATTATAAACAGTCTAAAAAGTCGGGTATAAATGTGCTTGCTGTGGCTGTTATGTTTGTCTTATTTATGATACTGCTATTATGGTTTAAAAATCCGCTAGTAGAAAAGAGAAATGCCTTAGGTCCCATTTATATTTCTATAATTTACCTCCTCGCACCTAGACTGCTTAATAGTAATGTGAAGACGATGTTTTTTATGTTTTTTACAATGGTTGTTGTGTTTCCACTTTCGGCTATTATTACGCACGCAAAGTCTTCTTTGAGACAGATTATTATACAGCCGCGTATACTTCTAGATGAGTTTGAAGGAGAGGGGATAGGTGAGGTTTTTAATACAATACATTATGATGCCTTTATAAATATAGTTGGCACTATAGATTATGTAAAGTACGAGGGCTTCTCATATGGATACCAGTTTTTAAGCGCATTTTTGTTTTTTATACCCCGTAAAATCTGGGAAGGAAAACCAGTGAGTACGGGACAGCTAGTAGGCGAGCACTTAATAGACAACTATGAGTTTACGTACAGTAACTTATCTAACCCTATGGTATCTGAGGGATATGTAAATTTTGGGATTATAGGTGTTATACTTCTTGCCATTGCTCTTGGGTATGCAATAGTTTACTTTTTGACTTGGTTACATAGCCACATTCTTATTAAAAAAATTATGGCTTTTTACTTTGCGATACACTTACTGTTTTTCTTAAGAGGAGATTTTGCAAATGGATTTTCGTATTACGTGGGAACTCTTATAGGTGTTATGGGTATTGCTAGATTAATAGATTACCTTATCAAAAATGGATTAAATAATCAATATAAATGGAGGCAAAAACAAATAACAAAAGCTTAGTGTATCTAGAAGGAGCTTTGTTTCTTCTATTTGCATCAATACTGTTACCTACAAATGTAAAATCTATTGCTGTGGGGTTGTTTTGTGCTGTCGCAGTTTATCATTTTTTTAAAAGTAAAAATACATTTAACACACGCTTTTTTCTAGTAAATGCTGCGGTTTATTTTTTAATAGCGATAACACTCATTTACAGTAATAACATCGCCTATGGAGTAAGAAAACTTACCTCATTTTTGTCATTACTATTGTTTCCGCTCTGTTTTGCCTTGTTTTCAAGAAACGATATGAAATATCTCTACTCTCGGTTAGAAAAATTTCTAGGGGTATATCTTGTGACCGTTGTTCTTTTTAATGTGATTCCGTTTTTATGGTTTTACATTACACATTATAGTTTTAGTGATATGCTCATTCATTTTCCAACTGTGATGCGTGTTGATGTGGGTAAATATGGAATACACCCTATCTATCTATCAATGCATTGTAGTGTGGCGATTTTATTCTCAATGTTCATATTGCGCTCCTTAAAAAGTAAATGGAAAATAGTAGGAGTCTTATTACTTGACGCAATACTCATTTTATTCTTGCTACTTTATGCAAAGAAGGGGCCTATTTTAGCCCTTATGATTGTCTCTACACTGTTTATACTATTTCAGCGCAAAAGAGCAATTGTACGGCCTTATATTTTTGCAATTCTAGGTCTTGTTGTATTGATGATTGCCATACCACGCACCAGAAATAAATTTTTAGAACTTCAAAAAATTGAGGTGATTGGTGAGGGAGGACCTACGTCTACAAATATTAGATATACTATTTACGGCGTAGCAAAAGAACTCATATATGAAAGTCCTATTTTGGGGTACGGTATAGGTGATTATAGGGATGTGCTCAATAAAAAGTATGAAACCACAGGTAATAGTGTTTTAAAAGAAGGGAGATATAACACGCATAATCAGTTTTTGAGTTTATTAACCATAGGAGGAGTCATATTATTATTAGCTTTTTTAGGCACACTAGCTATTAATCTTGTCTTTGCAACACGGTTTAATAATGAACTTTTTATACTCGTTCTATTATTTTATGGCATTGTTATGTTAACCACAAATATTTTAGAGCGTGAGGCCGGAGTTATTTATTTTGCATTATTCTTTAACTTCCTTTCTGCCAGAACACTTTTTGTAAACCCCTCAGATGCCTCATAAAAAAGTTCTTCTTATTGGACCACTACCAGAGCCTACCACTGGCGTTTCGCTAGCAAATCAGGTAGTAAGTAGCGTGCTTAAAAATGAGGGCTATAACGTTACAGAGGTAAATACATCCTTTAGTTATCTAGACGAAGAGCTGGGCGTATTTTCCTTTAAAAAACTTTGGCACAACCTTAAGTATAATACACAGGCGTTTAAAGTTTTTTCAAACCACATAATTTATTTCACTCCAGGACAAACGTTTTTTGGGGTGCTTAAATATGCTGTTTTTATAGTTTTTGCTGCGCTTTCGCGAAAGCGTATCATCACCCATATACACGGCAATCACCTAGGTACAGCTTACCATCAAATGTCCGGTATAAGGAGATGGGTTACAAAGAAACTTATGTCTTTATCTAGCGACGGGATTGTGCTGTCTGAGTCATTAAAACCAAATTTGACACCCTTTCTAGATGAAAAAAATATTCATATTCTACCCAATTTTGCTCAAGAGTATTTAAAAACAGATATCACAAAAGACTACGCCTCTCCACGGTTTATCTATTTGAGTAACCTAATGCAAGAAAAAGGAATTATAATATTTTTAAAAGCGCTTCTAGAACTTCAAAATCAGAATATTTCTTACCAAGCTCAAATAGGTGGAGCCGTCACAAAAGAAATGTGGATGCAAGTAAAACCATTATTGCTGCAACTCAAAAATGTAGACTATAAAGGCGTGGTAATGGGAGAAGAAAAGAAAGCCCTTTTTGAGTGGGGTAATGTCTTTGTGCTGCCTACATATTATAAAATGGAAGGACAGCCCATATCCATCTTAGAAGCAATGGCAACAGGTAGTCTAATAATTACCACAACGCAAGGAGGAATACCAGACATTATAAAAAATGGAGAGCAAGGTCTCTTTGTTGAAAAACAAAATGTAGAAGATCTCGTTTTAAAGATGAAAAGTATTGCCAGTAATCCCAAGATTATTTCTGATATTGGGGTTAAGAACCAGGTACATTTTAGTGAAAACTTCACGATGAAGGCATTTACCAGTAGACTTATAACCATATTTAGAAAGTAGTGGAATACCAGAATTTAGATCAATATAAAACGCCAAAGGGTTTTCGTGGGCGGTCTGCTCTTATAGTACAACTATGGCGTGTGGTATATGCTGTTTTCTTTAAACACTCTCCACAGTTTTTATACGGCTGGAGACGTTTTATTTTGAGATGTTTTGGCGCACAAGTGGGCAAAAATGTCATCATAAGACCTAGCGCTCAGATAACCTACCCCTGGAAGTTAAACCTAGGTGATCACTGCTGGATAGGAGATGAGGTCGTTTTGTACACTTTAGGGCCTATTACGATAGGTGCAAATGCCGTTATATCACAACGTAGTTATTTATGTACAGGCTCGCACGACTATCGCTCACCTCATTTTGATATTTATGCAAAGCCTATACACATAGCAGAAAAGTGCTGGCTGGCTACAGATGTTTACGTAGCACCAGGAGTATCTGTAGGTGCCGGAACCGTAATAGGTGCTAGAAGTAGCGTTTTTAAAAACGTACCAGCAGGTAAGGTAGGTATAGGTTCTCCACTAGTTATATTAAAAGATCGTATTGAATAATCTCACAGGCAAGCACATCACTCTCATCTCCCTTAACTTCTATCCAGAAGATACGGCCATAGGTTTATACAGTACCCAGATGGCAGAGTACCTGGAGCAGCAGGGTGCACACATATCTGTCATCACAGCTTTTCCATATTATCCGCAGTGGGAGATTGCTCCAGCATATCAAGATAAAGGGAGTTACTTACACGAGAAAAAAGGATCTATAGACATTTATAGATACAAGCAGTTTACACCTAAGAGTCCCACCTTTTTAAAGCGTGTGGTACATATTACAGACTTTACGCTAGGCTCACGTTTTAACTTTAAGCAAATAAAGGAGTGCGATATTGTGATTTCAGTAATACCATTTACAAGTAGTGCGTGGTTAGGTAATACGCTTTCGCGAAAGCGTAATGCAAAACACTGGATACATATTCAAGATTTTGAATTTGACGCAGCTTTTCAATCTGGACTTGCTACCACAACATCAGAAAGTAAAAGTGTTGCTTATAAAGGTTTAATGCGTTTAGAGCGCTCTATACTGGACAAAGCAGACTGTGTGAGCACTATAAGCCAGACTATGCTGGCTAAACTTAAAGAAAAGACAAATACGACTACATATTACCTGCCCAACTGGATAGATGCCACAGAGAGTGACCCGTCTCAAGTGGCACAACACCCATACTTTTCTCAAGACAAGTTTAGTATTCTGTATGCGGGTAATGTGGGAGATAAACAAGACTGGTCTTTTTTTAAAAAAATAGTTGCTGCACTAGATTTTACAAAGTTTGAAGTAATTGTGGTAGGTGCAGGAGCAAAAATGGAGATTCTTAAAGATCAACTTAAAGACTCTAGTGTACAATTTTATGATCCTATACCTCTAGAAAGGTTAGCGAGTTTACTAGCTAGTGCAGATGTACATATCTTATTTCAAAAAGCCGAAGTTGTAGACACAGTAATGCCTTCAAAAATTTTAGGAATGATGGCAAGTGCACGCCCTTCTATAATAACCGGCCACCCAGATGCAGAGCCTGCAAAAATTATAGAGGTATCGCAAGGCGGCTATTATAAAAGCACCACAGATGCACAAGAGATTGTGGCTATTTTAGACAGCTTACGTACCAATAGTGATAAAGCAACGTTAATGGGGAGTAACGCAAGGAAGTTTATAGTAGAAAAATATGCCAGAAAAGCTATTTTGAAAGACTTTACTGACGCATTGAGAAGGTTATAGGAGCTTAGTTTTATAAGCAGTGAATACTTCCTTATTTTTACGGCAAGCAGTCCGTCATAAGATTTGCTACCCAATCAACCAATAATAGAGAATGAAGAGAGTTTTAATTACAGGTGCAGCAGGATTTTTAGGGTCACATTTATGTGATCGTTTTATTAAAGAAGGCTTTCACGTGATAGGGATGGATAATCTTATTACAGGTAGTTTATCTAATATTGAGCATCTGATTAAATTAGAACACTTTGAGTTTCATCATCACGATGTGACCACTTTTGTACACGTGCCCGGTGAGCTAGATTATATATTACACTTTGCCTCACCAGCAAGTCCTATAGATTACCTTAAAATTCCAATACAAACCTTAAAAGTAGGTTCCTTAGGAACACATAACCTACTGGGTCTTGCAAAGGTTAAAAATGCACGTATTCTCATAGCCTCTACTTCAGAGGTGTATGGAGATCCTCTAGTACACCCACAAGATGAAGAGTATTATGGTAATGTAAATACCATAGGCCCTCGTGGTGTATATGACGAGGCAAAGCGTTTTCAAGAATCTATCACAATGGCTTATCACCGTTTTCACGGGCTTGAGACGCGCATTGTGCGCATATTTAACACCTATGGCCCAAGAATGCGACTTAACGACGGTCGAGTAATACCAGCTTTTATGGGGCAAGCATTAAGAGGGGAGGATCTCACGGTTTTTGGAGATGGTTTACAGACGCGGTCTTTCTGTTATGTAGATGATCAAGTAGAAGGTATTTACAGGCTACTTATGAGTGATTATGCACTTCCAGTAAACATAGGTAACCCAGATGAGATCACGATAAAGGACTTTGCAGAGGAGATTATAAAACTTACAGGTACAGATCAAAAGGTAATCTATAAAGACTTGCCTGTAGATGACCCTATGCAGCGCAAGCCAGATATTACAAAAGCTAAAGAGATTTTGGACTGGACAGCTACCGTAGGTAGGGCAGAGGGTATGAAAAAAACCTTCGAATATTTTAAAAACCTTACACAAGAGGAGCTCTATAAAAGTGAGCATAAGGACTTCTCAAAGCACATACGTAAATAAGTATGGCGCAACGCGTAGGTAGATATTCAGTTTATATAAGGCCAGCAATTTATTGTATTGACCTTGCAATTATCGTGTTGCTAGCTAAGCTATGCCTTGTAATGAATGAAAACTTCTTGTTGTTTTCTCTATACATCATTGCTACGTGGGTGTTTACCGCAACTAAGTCAGGTTTTTATGAGGTATATCGATACACAAGACCCACGCGCATTGTCTCTCTTATTTTATTACAACTTGCCATATTTGCCTTATTAGTATTTGCTTTTTATGGTTTCTTTCAAGATGTAAACACATCACCGCGTAGTATTATTTTTTATGTCTTGTATGTATTTCTTGGGGTGTCTATAGTAAAGTTTGGCGTGTTTTATTTACTTAAAACTTATAGAACTGTGCTAGGCGGTAACCACCGTAATGTGGTTATTCTAGGTTGGAATAATCAAGCAGAAGAGCTTAAAAACTTCTTTTTAGAAAACAAGGCCTACGGGTATATGGTTAAGAGTACTTTTGATATAAATAATCCTAAGGTCTCTCTAGATAATATATTTAGATATGTTTTAGAAAATAATATTGATGAGGTATACTGCTCTGTAGAGCAATTCTCAAATGAGCAACTTAGAGAAATTTCTGAGTTTACAGATAACAATCTTAAAATTCTCAAATTTATACCAGATAGCAGAGAGATTTTTACAAAAAAACTAGAGTACCAGTACTTGGGGATTACTCCAATCTTATCATTACGTACCATCCCTATAGACACGCCTCTTAACCAGTTTATAAAGCGTGCTTTTGACATTGTTCTATCGGTAATTGTACTAGTAGGAGTTCTTTCTTGGCTCACACCTATACTCGCCATATTAATTAAGTTGGACTCAAAGGGAACCGTGTTTTTTAAGCAAAAACGTAATGGTCTTGACTATCACGAGTTTTACTGCTATAAATTTAGGTCTATGAGACCTAATGAAAAGGCAGATCTTGAACAAGTGAGTAAAAATGATGAACGCATTACTCGCGTAGGTCAGTTCTTAAGAAAAACGAGTATGGACGAGTTACCGCAGTTTATAAATGTACTCAAAGGAGATATGTCTGTAGTGGGGCCACGACCACATATGGTAAGCCACACGCATATGTATGCAGAGCGCATAGATAAGTTTATGGTACGTCACTTTATAAAACCTGGTATTACCGGTCTAGCACAAGTAAGCGGTTATAGAGGTGAAGTAGAGACAGATGAGGATATTGTAAACCGCGTAAAGTTTGATATATTTTATGTTGAGAACTGGTCATTATTTCTAGATATCAAAATTGTGTTTACCACTATTTACAAAGCCATAGTAGGAGATGAAAAAGCCTACTAGCCACACACCACAACCCTTAGTTTCTATTATAACGCCATTGTATAATGCGGCACGTTTTATACAAGCTTGTAGCGCAAGCATAAAAGCGCAAACCTATCAAAACTGGGAGCATATTATTGTAGATGATGCCTCTACAGATGACTCACTATCACTAGCACAAGAGCTTGCTAGTGCAAATAGTAGGATACGTGTTATTACGCTTTCGCGAAACAAAGGAGCCGCCTACGCCCGTAATAAAGCTACTGAGCTTGCCAGTGGTGACTACATAGCCTTTCTAGATGCAGATGATCTTTGGCACCCCGAAAAATTATCTAAGCAAATTACCTTTATGCAAAAGCATAATTGTGCAGTATCATACACCAGCTACATACAAATAGATGATAAGGGTAACCCACTAGGCAAGCGCATAAACGCAAGGCCTTCTCTTACGTATAGTAAACAGCACAAAAATAATTACATAGGTAATCTCACTGGAGTATACAATGCTAGCCTGATAGGCAAAATAAGCGCCCCTAGCATAAGAAAAAGGCAAGACTGGGCATTGTGGCTTGAAGCAATAAAAAGAAGCAGTGAAGAAGCCTTAGGGCTTCAAGAAGATCTAGCTTTTTATAGAATACGAGATGGATCTATGAGTGCAAATAAAGTACAACTAGTAAAGTATAATTTTAAATTTTACAATCAGCATCTTGAGTATTCTTGGTTTAAATCAGCATACTGGTTAGGGATATTTTTAATGGAGTATTTCTTTGTGAGACCAAAATATATAGAAATTTACTAGAAAGCTATTTGCATCCAGATAGGTCTATGGTCAGATAAGTAATACTTTACATAAGACTTAAACTTACTGTGGCTTTCTTGCCATAAGTCTGGAAAAACTGCGTTATCAAAATCAAAAGTCCCATTTGCCTGTATGGTGTTTTTTAGAGAAGGTAAAAAGGCTATTTGATCATACATTTTATCATCTGCAATGTTTGAGTATACTTTAGTAGAATGTTTAGGTAGTTCTAGGCCACGTTTTACTAAGGCTTTATAGATGAGGTCACCAGGTTCTACTAGTGGTAAGTTAAAATCACCAAGGGCAATAATTTTATCAGAAAAGGCATATTTAGAGTTTCCCATCAAGTCTGTGTGCCTAGCTATTGCATAAGTTTCTAAAGCTCTACGATGAATGTTTTTCTTACTGTTACTTCCAAAGTAGGAGTGTACATTAAGTAAAACAAAATTTGTATTTCTCCATTGAAAAGAGCCTAGATAAGGATTGCGATCAAAGCCAGTAAAAGAACTAGTTACTCCAGGTAATTTTATATACTTATGATCCTTGGGAGGGATTGCTACTTCGCCCACCATCTCAAGTTGCTTGACTACGCGGCTATCAAATATGTAGGCAAACCGCTCATTATTACCAGCCTTATCAGAAAAAAGTAAGTTATAATGACTAGGTAATGCGGCCTCTATTTGTCTAAGGCCTTCAAGATTTACGTTTACCTCTTGTATGGCAATAAGATCAAACCAGTCTATAATTTCTGCTATAAGGGCCGCGTGTATAGTCCAGCGTTTATGAAGTCCTAAGTTTGCAATGTTCCAAGAAGAGATGAGTAACTTGGTTTTAGACTTTGCTGGAATGTGACGTGTTTCTTTATGAGCTAGTAGTAAGTCTATCTGGTCTTTAACCGAAAAATTATAAGTAAATGCAGGTTTTGGAAAGGCTGGCATAACACGATATTTTATGGTAAGATAGAAATTGTAATACTACCAATAAAGAGGTATTTGCCTGTTTATCAAGTCAGAACTTATGGATAAGTTCAGTTAGATTTTTGATGTAAACTGTTTTAATTTTCCTCGGTCAGACCTATCCATTGTAGTTATCTTGATAAAATCTACGTTTAATCCTTCTTCAAGATAGGTTGCTGTGGCTTTTTTTATAGCATCTTGTTGCTTAACAGTGAGTGGTTTTTGTGCTGTGTAAATAAATCTAAATGTATCAAGAGCGGTTTGTTCTATAACAAACTCTTGCACGTTACCATCGTCTTGAATGATACTTTTGGTTACATAATAAAATGTGAGACCTGGGACTACTTTTCCGCTTGGGAGTCTAGCGATATCGTTTGTACGGCCTTGTAATTGTTCTAAAATAGGTTTTTTGGGAGTACTTTTTCGCGAAAGCGCACCTATATCTCCTATATCATAACGTATAAATGGATGTGCTTTATTATAGAGTGATGTGACTACAATACGACCTATCTCCCCATTGGGAACAGAGCGATTATTTTCATCAAGAATTTCCACAAAAAGAAGTTCGCTGTCTACCTGTAATTCATTGTCTTTATTTTGAAATGCAATGAGCCCAATTTCTGAGGCGCCATACTCATTAATAATTGGTACGTTGAGGTATTCTTCTATAAGCTTGCGGTCATCTGGAAAAAGCATCTCGCTTGTAACAATGCAGGCTTTTAGAGTAGGGCAGACATCTGTGAGTATGAGGTGGTTCTTTTTTAAATACTTTGCAAAAAGAACAATACTGCTTGTATACCCGTTTATATATTCAAATTTTGTTTTTTTAAATTTTTTATAAATAGACTCAAGGACTTTCTCGTTTAGATTGAAAATCGGGAAGCGGTATCTATTGCTTAAAAAGTCTTTGAGACGCTCTTTTGTGTACCCAATAGCGTTGAGCGGAATACCGTAAAATCGTGCTTGTTTTGAACGGTCTAGATCAAGATCAAACCACTGGTATCTATCTATAAAAGAGGCCCAAGTGAGTGCGTGTGCATCCTTATCTTTTGCAAAAGTAAAAGGTGTCCCAGAGGAACCAGAGGTTTTACCTACGTACACATTTTTGAGATGATAAATCTCTGATAGTCTTTGCTCTAGTGGTTGTTGTAAATCTTTTTTTGTAAGTATTGGTAGTGTTTCCCAGTCTTTTTCATCTCTCTCTACAAGTAGGTTTTTATAGAAAGAGTTATAAATCTCGTGATAGGTAACTATGGTTTTTTTTTGTTCTGATATATAGTCTTCATATTCACTTTCTGGTATGCTTTGAATACGTGCTAATTCTGATTTTGCAAAATCAGTATCAAACCCTCGCATTCGTAACGCTCTATTAAATAGTTTCAAGTCACCTTAGTTTTGAACACCAAAATACAAAACACGATTGAAAAATATAGAGACATCGCATCTATTTACACAAGCAAAACTTATTTTTGCTCTTAAACCTAAAAACTAATCAAATGAACATCTTAATCTTAGGCTCTGGAGGACGTGAGCATACATTTGCATACAAAATTGCTCAAAGTGACCACTGTGATTCACTATTTGTAGCGCCTGGTAATGCCGGGACTTCACAAATAGCCACAAATGTTGCTATAGGAGTTACAGATTTTGATGCAATAAAAGAGCTTGTAATAAAAGAAGGGATAGAGATGGTTGTAGTGGGGCCAGAAGACCCGCTTGTACAAGGTGTTTATGACTTTTTTAAGGCAGATGAATCGCTTAAAAATGTTGCTGTTATAGGACCTAGTAAAGTAGGTGCAGCGCTAGAAGGAAGTAAAGAGCGTGCAAAAGAGTTTATGATGGCTCATAATATACCTACGGCGGCCTACGAGGCTTTTACTTCAGAAACACTTGTTAAGGGACAGGCATTTTTAGAAACACTACAGGCACCTTATGTATTAAAAGCAGATGGTCTTGCTGCAGGAAAAGGGGTTTTGATTATAGACAATCTTGAAGAGGCAAAGCAAGAGCTAGCAAATATGCTGGGAGGAAAATTTGGCGATGCAAGTGCAACCGTGGTGATTGAAGAGTTTTTAGACGGTATAGAACTTAGTGTATTTGTACTCACAGATGGTAAGAACTACAAAGTACTCCCTACGGCAAAAGATTATAAGCGTATAGGAGAGGGAGATGTAGGTCTTAATACTGGTGGTATGGGCGCTATAAGTCCAGTACCATTTGCAGATGATGCATTTATGCAGAAAATAGAGGAGCGCATTGTAAAACCTACGGTAAACGGGCTTTCTAAGGAAAACATTGAGTACAAAGGTTTTATTTTTATAGGTCTTATCAAAGTAGGAGATGACCCTAAAGTAATAGAGTACAACGTGCGTATGGGAGACCCAGAGACAGAGGTGGTATTACCACGTATACAGTCTGATCTTGTAGAATTATTTAAGGCGGTAGATGCTCAAACCTTAGACAAACAGGAGTTTAAACTAGACCCAAGAAGTGCAGCAACGGTTATGCTCGTATCTGGAGGTTATCCAGAAGCATATGAAAAAGGTAAAGTCATTACAGGCCTTGATACTATAGAAGATTCGCTTGTTTTTCACGCCGGCACCACAGAAAAAGATGGGCAAGTAGTGACTAACGGAGGTCGTGTTATCGCAATTACATCTTTTGATGATGATTTCAAACAGGCCATAAAAAAATCCTATCAAAATATAGAAAATCTACATTTTGATAGGATCAATTATCGTACAGATATAGGCTTTGACCTATAGTAGTATTATTAAATGTTGCTCTCGAGCTCGCTGTTTTTACCTAAAAAACCGTGAGCTTTTGCTTCACGATACTCAGTATCATTTGCATCATATTTCTTGATTTCCATAATCCAGTATACGATTGCAGCAGCACAAATGAGCATAAAAATCCAGTTTACACCATTTGCAAGCCACCAGTTACTTAGTTCTAACTCTGCAAGTGCATTAAAGGGTGCAAATAAAGTTGCTTCTGCAAATTCTTGTACTCCTTCAAAAAATCCTCTCAAACTCATAATGTTGTATGTTTACAATATTGAAATCTTAATTGTACATCCATAGATGTGACTGCAAAAATAGGAAAAAAACTAGCTATGCTCACAAGATTTTTTGGTACTTCAAAACCACTAGCCGTGGTGCTCGTCTTTATTTATATGACTTTGGGCTTTTTTTATAGTAATAGAGAGCAGTTTGTAACGCCATTTAACTGGCAAGAAGTGATTCGACTCGTTGGGATGTGGCTACTTTTTATAAGCACAATGTTTATACTCAATTTTGTGGCTCAAAAAAATGATTTAACTAAGCGTAGTGCTTACGGTGTATTGCTTTTTGCCGCTTTTAGCCTCTCATTACCAGTGGCTTTACGAGATGGTGCGATACTACTTGCAGGCTTTTTTATACTCATCGCCTTGCGACGCATTATAAGTTTTAAGTCTGAGTTATATATGGAACGCAAGATTTTTGACGCCACCTTATGGATTCTCCTTGCTGCGCTCGCATTTTATTTTAGCTGGTTGTATTTAATAGCAATTTACTTAGGGCTTTTATTATATAATATTTCAAACCCGAGATATTTATTTATTCCTCTCATAGCATTTATATCATTTACAGTCATATATTATAGCTTTTTACTTCTACAAGCAGGAGCTCCGGGAGATGTTACGATTGTATTTGAGTCTGTTTCTTTTGATTTTGGAGCTTATAATAAAGTCAAAATTCTTATTCCCATTGCCTTCTTCATAGCACTAATGTTATGGACAGTATGGAAATATCTTGGTGAGCAAAGAAATGCTTCTTCTGGGGCAAAGTCTCGATACTCTGTAATTTTAGGATTACTCGCTGTAGGCTTACTAGTGATCGCGCTTTCGGCACATAAAACAGGCGCAGAGTGGTATCTTATTGTACCTGTAATGACCATTATAGTAAGTAACTTTTTAGAACACACAGAGAGTCCTATTTTTAAGGAAAGCTTGTTGTGGCTTATTGTCCTTCTTCCAGTATTTATAAACTATATCGCATAATGAAGCTCGATATATCCTACATAGAGAGCGAGTTAAAGAAAAGGTGTAACCTTCCCTATGTTTGGAATAGAAAGCAAAATGATACTTGGGATGATGCGACTAAGTTTATTTATAAAACAATGTCTTGGGAAGCGCTTTTAGTTCAAATTGAGGAACAACAAAAGGAGCACAATTTTCCCACACAAGATTTCTTTAACTACGCCATAAACAGATGGTACAACTTCTGGAGTGCTCAGGCTGTAGAAAAAATTTTTACAGACCTACCAGGTTTCGCACCTAACCCTAATCCGGTAGAAGACCACTACGATTTTAGATGGCTAGGCGAGCGCATAGACCATAAAACAAGTATATTCCCAAAAGGATTTGGTGAGAATTACGCTTTCGCGAAAGCGCACAAAACCCTACTCATACACTGGTTTTACAAGCACCAAAGTACCGGGCAACGCTTTCACCTCAATAACAGGTTATTTATAGTCGTGCACGACCAAAACGGAGAACACTGGAAACTAAAAGCCGAAATAGAACTCATAAAATCCATCATAGAACCCTACGGAAAACAGAAAACACCAGCAGTAATGGAAGTCCTTTCCCTCGAGGAAGGAAAGGAAACAATGGCGGACATTATATGGGTAAGTAGATGAATTATATAGGTTCAAAACATAGATTATCTTCCTTTATACAAGACACCATACATAGCGTGTGTGGGCGAGACCTAAGCGATTTAGTTTTTTGCGATCTCTTTGCAGGTACAGGCGCAGTAGGTAGGGTATTTAAATCTCAAGTAAAAGCCGTCATAGCAAATGATCTTGAGTTTTATAGCTATGTTCTCAATCGTAATTATATAGGAAACTATAAGAATTTTGAATATAATGACCTTATAGAAAACCTAAATTCATTACCACTGCAAGAAGGTTTTATTGCCGCACAATATGGAGAAGGAGGTGTGGGTAATCGGTTATATTTCAGCAAGCATAATGCTCAAAAAATTGATAGCATACGCACAGAGGTTGAAAAATGGTATCATAATAAAGCGATAAGTACAGATGTCTACTATTTTCTACTAGCCAGCCTACTTGAGAGTGCAGATAAAATTGCAAACACAGCCTCTGTTTATGGGTCTTATCTCAAAACTATAAAACCTAGAGCCGCAAAGAATATGGTCATTACTCCGGCTACTTTTGAGATTACAAAGACAGCTCATAAAGTATTTCAAGAAGATGGTAACGAGCTTATTACTAAAATAAGCGGAGATATTTTATACATAGACCCTCCATATAATGTACGGCAGTATGGTGCAAATTATCACATACTTAATACCATTGCAAAATATAATATCTTTGCACCACGAGGAAAAACAGGTCTTCCCATCTATAATAAAAGTGCTTATTGTAGTAAGAAAACGGTTGTCTCAAGCTTTGAACAGCTTATAAAAAATGCTCAGTTTAAGTACATTTTTGTAAGCTATAGTAATGAGGGTTTAATGAGTCCATCAGTTATTAAAAAGGTGATGGAGCAGTATGGTAGATATGATGTAAAAACCACCAGCTATAAACGATTCAGAGCAGATAAAACAGCTAGCCGTCATCACAAAGCTAGCAGCACAATAGAGTATTTACACATTTTAGAAAAACAATAATATGTTTACAGATAAGGCAAATGCCATTTTTAAAGAAGCGATAGACACCTATCACGTAATAAACACCGTAGATCAACCTTTTATCAACAAGTATGATAAAAATGAAGATGTACTAGGGCACTTGCTATACCGTAAATGCTGGATAGATACTGTACAATGGCATTATGAAGATATTATACGCGATCCTCAAATAGACCCTGTGGCTGCACTTACACTTAAACGTAAGATTGATGCCTCAAACCAAGATCGTACAGATATGGTAGAGTATATAGATAGCTACTTTCTTGAGAAGTATAAAGATGTAACTGTAAAAGAAGGAGCAACAATTAATACAGAAAGCCCAGCTTGGGGAGTAGACCGTTTATCTATACTTGCTTTAAAAGTATATCATATGCAAGAAGAAGCAACACGTGAAGATGCAAGTGATGCACACAGAGCTGCTTGCCAGACTAAGCTAGATGTTTTACTAGAGCAACGCGTAGACCTCTCTACAGCAATAGATACCTTACTTGATGACATCTCAAAAGGAGACAAGTATATGAAGGTATACAAGCAAATGAAAATGTATAATGACGATGAGTTAAACCCAGTACTAAGAAACATTAAAAAGTAATGAATCCTTACGCACGATACCGTTCTTTATTTTAAAGAGCGGTATCGTGCATTCTTACAATGGCTAGACAAAAACATATTCTCATCATACGGCTCTCTGCAATGGGAGATGTAGCGATGACGGTGCCTGTGGTTTACGCTTTCGCGAAAGCAAATCCAGATATAAGAATATCTTTTCTCTCAAAACCATTTTTTAAACCCATTGTAAGCTCCATACCTAACCTTGAATTTGTTGCTGCAAATGTCACTTCAGAACATAAAGGAGTGATGGGTATATGGAAACTCGCACGCCAGCTGAAAAAGCTTGGTATCACACACGTTGCAGACTTGCATAATGTGATACGGTCTAAAATGCTTCGTACCTTTCTTAATCTGCCTAGTGCAACTCTAGATAAAGGAAGAGCCGAAAAGAAAGCACTCACTAGAGAAAGTGATAAGAACTTTACACAACTTGCAACAACTGTACAGCGCTACAATGCTGTTTTTGACAACCTAGAATTTAAAAACCTAGTTCCAGAGGTTTTACCAAAACCCAATAGAGCGCCAGCAATCATTGAGTTTACAGCAGGTCATAGTCGTAAGTGGCTGGGAGTAGCACCTTTTGCCGCCCACCTAGGTAAGCAGTATCCTCTAGACTATATGAAAATGGTAGTAGAAGGAATAGACCTATTAGATAAGTATGATATCTTTCTATTTGGAGCACCCTCAGAAGTGACTATACTCAATAACCTCTCAAATACCTGTAAAAATGTAAAGGTCGTAGCTGGAGCACTTAAATTTAAAGAAGAACTTAATCTTATAAGTCAGCTAGACGGGATGCTTTCTATGGATAGTGGTAACGCACACCTCGCAGCAATGTATGGCGTTCCTACGATAAGCCTTTGGGGAGTAACACATCCTTATGCAGGCTTTGCTCCATTTAATCAAGAAGAGCACTGCATAGTGTCAGACAGAGAAAAGTATCCAAAAATCCCAACTTCAATATACGGCAATCTAGTGCCAGAAGGTTATGAAGAAGTGATGAAAACCATCTTGCCAGAACAGGTAATTGATAAGATTAAAGCAACTATCTAGCGTTACATACTATGCGCGCACAGTAAAATTGTACTATATTTGTGGTATAATATATAACTATGAGCGCAACAAAACCTACCCTTAACGACTTACTGGGCATAACTCACCCTATTATTATGGCACCTATGTTTCTGGTGTCTAATGTCGCAATGTTAAAAGCCGGAATGGAAAATGGTATCGCTGCCTGCGTACCAGCACTTAATTATAGAACTATAGAAGAGCTTAAAGCTGCCATTACTGAGCTTAAAGCGTCAAAAGTACCTGGAGGAGCCTTCGGGATAAATCTTATTGTAAATAAATCTAATATGAAGTACCCAGCACAGCTGGAAGCAGCTTGTGAGCTAGGTGTAGACTTCATTATCACATCTCTCGGGTCACCTAGAATGGTTATCGAGAAGGCAAAACCAAAGGGAATTAAAGTATTTTGTGACGTTACAGACTTGAGCTACTCAAAAAAGGTAGAAGCAATGGGTTGTGATGCACTAGTTGCAGTAAATAATCAAGCTGGTGGCCACAGAGGTAATATCGCTCCAGAAGCACTTATAAAAGAGCTTAATGAAAACTGCGCGATACCGGTAATAACTGCTGGTGGGGTTGCAAACAAGAGCGACCTTGATCGTGCGATGTCTTACGGCGCGATAGGAGCAAGTATAGGAAGCCCTTTTATAGCTTCAGAAGAGGCACCTGTGTCTCAAGAGTACAAGCAAGCTTGTGTAGACTTTGGAGCAAAAGATATCGTGATGACACAAAAGATATCTGGTACACCGTGTACAGTTATTAATACACCTTATGTTCAAAAGATAGGAACAAAACAAACCTGGCTAGAAGGTCTTCTTAATAAAAATAAGAAGCTCAAAAAATGGGTAAAAGCCATTCGTTTTGCAAAGGGTATGCGTGATACCACAAAGGCCGCACAGGGAGCTACTTATAAAACCGTATGGGTTGCAGGACCTTCTATAGAGCAAACCACAGCGATAGAGCCTGTAGCAATGATTATTAAGAAGTTTATATAGAAGTACGCTTTCGCGAAAGCGTAAATAAAACCAAAACCTGTCAAGTCATAAAGATGAGACAGGTTTTTTTATGTAATATACCCTTGTAGCTTAAGATCTTTTACCGAATATACTACCGAAGAAAACCCGTTAGAAAGTACAATGTTACTCGTAGTAACGTCTAGTACGTCTGTATAATAATGGTCTGTGAGTATGATTCCTTTTTTTGCTTTAAGCGAAAACAAAAACTCTTTTATCTTTTCTTTATACAAGGGCTCTATCATAGAGAAAGGCTCATCTAGCATAAGGAATGGGTGATTAAGATTTGCTACAAGTAACAGCTCTAGATAACGTATCTCACCCATTGAGAGTACGCCCGCTTTTTTTGACGCTATTTTTTCTATAAATGGAGCTCTAAAAATGGCGTCTTGATCATCACCATCACTATAAAATAGCGGGATGATATCTCTTACTTTTAAATGTTTAGGCAAAAAGCTTTCTTGTGGTAAATAGCCTATATATTGCCTTGGAATAATCTTTTCTAGAGATGTAGGTGAGCCATTTATGGTAAGTGTTGCTTTAGTCGCTTTTAAGGTGCCAAAAAGTATCTTGAGCAATGTAGATTTGCCAGATCCATTAGCACCAAATAGTCCCAAAATATCACCAGTCTGTAGTGTAAAGGAGACATCTTTGAGCACTTCTTTGCTTCCAAAAGATTTTTGTGCAGATATGAGTTGTAGCTCGTTTATCATACAAAGAAGGATGTAATGATAAGCAAGACTATGGCTAGAACACCATTTATCAAATAGGTTCTTGTGATGAGGTGCCTCTTTGTAAAACCAAGATTATGGTACATATAATACTGTTGCTTTTGAAAGTAACCAAAGGCAAGAACGCCCAAGCCAGTCCCAAACACACCAAAAACAACGATGGTTACCAGAACACCATTTATAATGCTATCTCGAGCAGGAACTGTCGCGAGTCCAAATAAAATGCAGACTGCAGCAGCATATAATGTTACGTCACGATAAAAGTTCCACATAGGTTAAAAATAGATAATCTCCTTTTAAGGTAGGGGCAACATACTTTAATGACATAAAAAAACCTGCCTGTTGTATAACGGGCAGGTTTTTAAAAATGTTATAACCTCAATTATATATCATCATAATCTACCACAATTCTAGCTGAGGTAGGATGCGCCTGGCAGGTAAGGATGAGTCCCTCTGCAACCTCTGCATCTGTAAGAATTTGATTTTGCGACATCACAGCTGTACCTTCTGTTACTCGTGCGATACAGCTACTACATACGCCGCCTTGACAAGAGTGTGGTGCGTCTATATCTTCATCTAGTGAGGCGTCAAGAATGTTTGTCTCTTGATCCATAGTAAACTCAAACTCCTCATCATCACAAAGTACTTTTATTGCCGTTTTACCGTCTAGAGGCGCCTCGATCTCTGTAGTTTCTGTACTTGCTGTAAAGAGTTCAAAATGTATGGCAGTGTCTGCAACTTCATTTTCTTTTAGAACTTTAGTTACTTCATTAATCATTGCCTCTGGACCACATAAAAAGTAATCGTCAAAGTTGTTTTCGGCATATTTATTTTTTACCACAAAGTTTACCGTAGATTTCATAATACGGCCAAAGTGTGCGCCATCTACACGCGACTGCGAGTAAATAGACTCTATAGAGAAGCGATCTGTATATTGTGATCTCAAGGCTTGTAACTCGTCTATAAACATCGCCTCCTCTGGCGTTCGGTTCCCAAAGACTAGTACAAAAGTGCTATCTGGAGATTGAGTAAGGGTTGTCTTTATCATAGACAGAATAGGTGTAATACCAGAACCTGCGGCAAATGCTGCGTAGTTTTTCGCTTTCGCGAAAGCGGAATTATCTATCTTAAATCTACCCTCTGGTTCTTGTACCTCTAGCGTGTCACCTTCCTTAAGTTCTCTGTTTGCATACGTTGAGAACGTTCCGTTTTCTACCTCTTTTACTGCAACGGTAAGCCCCTCTTGAGGTGTGCTACAAATAGAGTAAGCACGTCTAACCTCTGTACCGTCTATCGTAGTTTTTAAAGTAATATATTGACCAGGCGCAAAGGTGAAGTGCTCTTTTAAAGCACCCGGAAGTGCAAAAGTAATAGCAACAGACTTTGCTGTGATTCTTGTAATGGTCTGAATATGAAGTGTGTGGAATGAAGACATTGACGTTTTTTTTACAAAAATACAAAGCAATGCGTTTTATGTGTAACATTACGAGTAGTTTAAATACCTATACCTCGCTAAACAACCGAAAATTATGGTCAAACAATTTGTAAGCCTTGAGTGGAAGGCATTTTTTAGAAGTCCTGCTTTTGGGACTAACCTTGCACTTAAAATTTTGATGGTTTTTGGAGCCTTATCAATGATTTTCTGGTTGGGTGGTATGGGAGTTCTTTTATATATGGGTCTTGAAAAAGCAGACCTTGAGCCTTTCTCTACCGTAAATACATTTGTTATTTACTACATAGTAGGTGATCTTATAATAAGATATATGGGGCAAAAAATGCCTGTGGTAAATATTAAACCGCTATTACTTTTACCTTTTAAAAAGACTAAGATTGTAAAGTTTGCACTTGGTAAAACGGTACTTGCCTTCTGGAACTGGATGCACGCTTTTTTCTTTATTCCATTTTCTATTGTTTTACTGGCAAAGGGTTTTAATCCGCTAGGTGTGATTGCGTGGCACGTGGCAATGTTTTGCTTTATATATGCAAATAATTTTATTAATGTCTTTTTAAATGATAAGCTGTGGCTTGTGTTGAGTGTAGGAGCATTATTTGCCGCTTTAGGCTTTGCTCAGTATTATGGCTATTTTGATATCACGGCGTTTACACAACCGTTTTTTCAAGGGTTATATGAGTATATGTGGCCTGTTATATTTCCTATAGCATTACTTGTTACAGTAGCAACGGTTGCTTTTAAGTACTTTCTTGCAAGACTATATCTAGATGCAGGGCTGGCAAAAAAGGTGAGTGAAGCAAGTGGCGGAGATTTAGGGTGGCTAGATCGTTTTGGGAAGCAGTCTACTTTTCTTAAAAATGATATTAGACTTATAATGAGAAATAAACGCTCTAAGACTACAGTGTTTATGAGTGTTATGTTCTTGTTTTACGGGTTGCTCTTTTTTACGGGTGCAGTTGAGGTTTATGATGGTCCTTTCTGGAAGATGTTTGCAGCAGTATTTGTGAGTGGTGGTTTCCTCTTTAGTTTTGGGCAGTTTGTTCCATCTTGGGATAGTGCCTATTACCCACTTATGATGACACAAAATATTGCCTATAAAGATTACTTAAAGTCTAAGTGGTTACTTGTGGTGATTGCTACATTCTTTTCGGCCATATTATGTATACCCTATATTTATTTTGGGTGGGATATACTTATTGCAGTACTAGTAGGAGCTATATTTAATATGGGTATAAATGCACACCTTGTATTACTAGGTGGGGCTTATATAAAAACGCCTATAGACTTACAGAGTGGCAAAAAGGCCTTTGGAGACAAGAGTTCTTTTAACCTTAAAACACTGCTTGTGAGTTTACCTAAAATGCTTGGACCTATGGCACTTTATGCGATAGGGCACTTTACGGTAGGACCTACACTGGGCTATGCACTAGTCGCTATAGTAGGGCTTATAGGCTTTGCTTTTAGAGACAAAGTATTTGACCAGATTATAAAAATATATAAGACTGAGAAGTATAAAACGCTTGCAGCTTACAAACAAACAAAATAGAGAGACGATGATCACAGTACACAACTTGTCAAAATCATATAACGGAGTTACAGTTCTTAACCTTGAAGGTTTTGAAATCCCAAAGGGTCAGTCTTTTGGACTTGTAGGTAATAATGGGGCCGGTAAGACTACGCTTTTTAGCTGTCTGCTAGATCTTATACAACCTTCTACAGGTTATATAGAAAATGGAGGGGTAAAAGTAAATGAGAGCGAAGACTGGAAAACACACACGGCTTCCTTTATAGATGAAACTTTCCTTATAGGATACCTTACTCCAGAAGAGTACTTTTATTTTATAGGAGATCTAAGAGGAGAAAATAAGGCAGATGTAGATGCATTGCTAGCAACCTTTGAAGACTTCTTTAATGATGAGATCATAGGAAAACGTAAATACTTACGTGACCTTTCAAAAGGAAATCAAAAAAAGGTAGGTATTGTAGCAACATTAATAGGGAGTCCAGATGTAATTATACTTGATGAGCCATTTGCAAATCTTGATCCTACTACGCAAATACGTTTAAAAGGAATTATAAAAAAGATGGCATCAGATAGAGAGGTAACTGTCTTGGTATCTAGTCACGATCTTCAGCACGTAACAGAAGTTTGTGAGCGTATTGTAGTTTTAGAGAAAGGGAGCTTAGTAAAAGATATTATTACCTCTCCAGCTACTCTCAAAGATCTCGAGGCTTACTTTGCGGGTAATGAAGTTGTAGTTGAATAGTGGCTTAAAATAGGGGTAAAAAAAATGGCCACAATAAAGCGACCATTTCCTAAGTTCCCCAACTTAATTCTTCAAGTTTATGCAACTTGAACAGTAAAAATACTAAAGTGCTAGTTATCAACCGAAAAAACAGCGGTTTTTTTTAAGAATTTTCTTAACTTTTTTTATGACATCCATAAATTATTTTACTAAAAGCAGGATGTGGCGTGAAGAGTCCTAATAAAAAGAGGGAAATCTATGTTTTTTCAAAAAGAAATGTATTTTTACACGCTTCCATACTAAAATGGGTAAATTACAGTTCCTTTTAGTAAAAACACAACAGGTTTGATAATACTCTTAAGACGTATCCTTTGTACAAGTATTCTTGTATTAATTCTTGTGAGCTGCTCTCGCAAGAAAGATTCATTTATAAGTCGCAACTATCACGCGGTTACCACAGAGTTCAATACACTATATAATGGTAATGTTGCCCTAGATGAAGGTAAGAACGCACTTATACAAACCTTTGATGATAACTACTGGGAGGTACTACCTATAGAGCGCATATCATTTGAAGAAAATACATCATTAGGTGAAGAAAACAGAGATCCTAACTTTGTAAGAGCAGAAGAAAAAGCAATTAAAGCCATACAACGCCACTCTATGAAAATAGATGGAGAAGAGCGCAACCCACAAATGGATGAGGCCTTCTTACTATTAGGCAAAGCAAGATATTTTGACCAGCAATTTGTACCAGCACTCGAAGCTTTTAATTACGTACTTGCTTACTACCCTAAGAGTAACAATATTGCTCAGGCTAAAGTCTGGAAGGAAAAGACAAACATCAGGCTAGAAAATAATGAGATTGCTATAGAAAATCTCAATAAGATTTTTAAAGTAGAGAAGAATCTTAAAAACCAAGACATTGCAGATGCAAAAGCAATGCTCGCCCAGGCCTACCTTAATCTAAACAAACCAGATAGTGCTCTTATTTATATAAAAGAAGCATCAGACCTTACTCGTAAGTATGAAGAAAGAGGTCGTTATAATTACATTAAGGGGCAGCTGTATAATCGTCTCAATAAAAAAGATAGTGCAAATCTTGCTTTTCAAGAAGTAATAGACCTTAATAGAAAGATACCGCGCAAGTATCATATAAATGCACATCTGGAACAAATACGTAATAGTGACCTTACTACAGAAGATACTCTTGCACTAAGAGAGCGCCTAGATAAAATGGTAAGCAATAGAGAGAATAGACCATTTTTAGATAAAATATATTACACAAAGGCTGCCTATTATATGAGCCTAGGTAAAGAAGACTCTGCTATTGCAAACTATAATAAGTCATTAAGGGAGACCAGCACAGATAACTATCTTGTATCACGAGATTATCTTGCACTTGCAGATTATAACTTTGAGCAAGCCGCATATAAAACTGCTGGTGCTTATTACGATAGTATGCTCGGTAAAATAAGCGACCGTACAAGAGAGTATAGATCTGTAAAAAAGAAACGTGATAACCTTACAGACGTTATTGCTTATGAGGATCTTACCCTTCGTAATGACAGTATAATTTCGCTAGTTACAATGTCTGAAGAGGATCTAACAGCATATTTTGAAAATTATATTGCAGAGCTTAAAGCAAAAGAAGCTGCAGACTCTATCGCTAGAGTAGATAAAATACGTAACAACGAGTTTTTTAATAGTAACGCTAGTACTCGTAAAAAAACGCAAGCAGCACCGGGTGAATTTTACTTCTATAATGATGTAGCCGTTGCCTATGGTAAGCAAGCCTTTGAGCGCAGATGGGGTAAAAGAAGACTAGTAGATGGATGGCGCCTCTCATCAAAACAAACTCCAGCTAGTAACGGAGGTCCCTTGCCGGTAGCACTCCAAGAAGAAGAGGAGACACAAAAGAAAACAGCACAAGACTATATTGCAACACTACCTAGAGATAGAACTCAAATAGATAGCCTCATTAAAGAGCGAGACTTTGCATACTTTCAGCTAGGTCTTATTTATAAAGAAAAGTTTAAAGAATATCCTTTGGCAGCAAGTCGTTTAGAAAAGCTATTAAGTTTCAAACCTGATGAGAAACTTGTGTTACCAGCTACCTATAACTTGTATCAAGTGTATGATTCTATGGGCGCTTTCGCGAAAGCGAAAACTTATAAAAATGAGATTACCACAAAGTATCCAGACTCTCGTTATGCTACAAGAATAAATAATCCTAACACAGCACTTGAGGCCGATGCAGAGGCTCCAGAAGAAATTTATAAAGGGTTATACAAGCGTTTTCAAAACCAGGAATATGCAGGTCTTCTCTCAGATCTAGAAGTGAAAATTGATCAACTTTATGGAGATCCATATTTACCTAAATTTGAACTGCTTAAAGCAACCGTGTTGGGCAGATACAAGGGGTATGATGCTTACAAAGAGAGCCTTAATTATGTAGCACTTACCTACCCACGTACAGAAGAAGGTAAGAAAGCTCAAAACTTATTGCGTAATGCTTTGCCTACAATGAAGTTTGAAAACTTTGATGACGAGGCAATTTCTATAAACTATAAGGTGCTATACTCGTTTACAAGTTCTGACTTGCAGGGAGCGCGCGATTTTCAGAGGAGACTTGTAGAGAGCTTTGAAAAAATAGGTTACACACAGTTTTCTACCTCTATAGATGTATATAATGAGAAAGAGTCTTTTGTAGTAATACACTTTTTAGATAGTAGAAATCAAGCCGAAGGTCTTGTTGAATTACTTGCAGTAAATGATGAGGTGAGAATTACACGACCTAATACTATTATTGCTTCAGAAAATTATAAGATCATCCAAGTACATAAAAACTTTGATGCTTATAAGGCACAAAAAACAAATTGAGATTAAAAAATAACCCCCTTACAGATGTTTTCAGATAACAAAAAAGGAAAAGGACCAGCTCTTACAAACCAGCAAAACCGCATTAGTCAAGGCACTACTCTTAAAGGAGATGTAACCTCAGAGGGAGGTTTTCGTATAGATGGTGTTATAGAAGGCAATATAACTGCTCCAAATAAAATTGTGGTGGGCAAAACAGGTGTTGTAACTGGCACTATAATTTGCAATGATGCAGATGTAGAGGGTAAAATTGTAGGTAGATTAGAGATTAAAAATTTACTATCTATAAAGACCTCTGCACATATAGAGGGAGAAGTAATCACTGGCAAACTTGCTGTAGAGCCTGGAGCTACATTTAATGCATCTTGTGAGATGAAAGGTAATCTTAAATCACTTTCTAATGCCAAAGGAAAAGGAGAACGCTCCGCTTAAAAACTGGGCACGATTTTCTACTATTGCCCTGCAGATGGGAGTGACTATATACTTAGGTAATTTACTAGGTGTGTGGCTAGATCAAAAATTTGAAACTTCATACTTAGAAAAAACAGTTACACTCTTTGCTATTTTTCTATCTATCTACTTCGTCATAAAAGGGGTAATGCGTCTCAATAAATAAGTGTTGATTAAAAAATTAATTCTTTATACACTGGGTGTTATAAGCTTATTTCTTATTAGTTATAACGTTCACTATTATTTCACATTGAAATTTGAGATCTATCATCCATACAGTTTATGGAGTGTGTACATATATCAAGCAGTAGCATCTTATGTACTTGTGGTAGTCTTTGAGCTACTTGCCTCGCTCACAAAAGAGTTTAAAGATCAATTAGGTTTTTTATACTTAGGATCTATGGCGGTAAAAGTTTTATTCTTTTGTGTTCTTTTTAGAGATGTTATTTTTTTTGGACCTGATTTGAGTAAAATAGACAGTGTTTCTCTACTGTTACCCATCTTCATATTTATCTTTTACGAGGTAATTGTTATTGTGAAAATCTTGAATAGAGAGACTCAAAATTGAAATAATTACGAAATCTATTTTATTTTGAAGAAAATGAGTACTTTTGCACAGAATTTTAGGCCACGTCATTTATTGAAAATATTGGAATGAAAATAGCATCAAAATCGATTTCATTTTTAACATTAGTTCTTGTGCTTTTGACTTCTTTTTCTGTTTACGGAAAAGATGGAGCAAAAAAGGGTGATCCTGTTAATACAAGAACGGAGATTAATGAGTACATACAACATCACTTAAAGGACTCTCACGACTTCCATTTATTCTCAACTTTTGATGATAATGGAGTTGAGCATCACTGGGGTTTTCCTTTACCAGTAATGTTATGGGGAGAAAATGGCTTTACAGCTTTTATGTCTTCAGAGTTTCACCACGATGATGATGGAACTGTCGTTGTAGAAAAAGGTGATAGCCGCTTTGTAAAACTTCACGGTAAAATATATGAGCTTAATGCTGGTGAGGCTGCTGTTCAGTTTGATGAAGAGCACCACGCAGTAAATGCTTCAAAGCCTTTTGATTTATCTATCACAAAGAGTGTCTTCGGGATATTACTTATAGGTTTATTAATGCTGTTTTGGTTCTCAAGACTAGCAAGACAATACAAAAACAAACAAGTTCCTACTGGATTTGGACGTGTACTTGAGCCACTAGTGGTTTATGTACGTGATGAAATTGCTAAGCCAAACATTGGTGAGAGCTATAGAAAATTTACTGGATACCTTCTTACTGTATTCTTCTTTATCTGGATACTTAACCTTGTAGGTTTAATGCCATTCGGCTTTAATGTTACAGGTCAGATTGCTGTTACTGCGGCACTAGCTGTTATTACATTAGTAATTTATGTATTTAGTGGTAATAAACACTTCTGGGGGCATATGTTATGGATGCCAGGTATTCCTTATGTATTTAGACCATTACTAGGTATTATAGAGCTTATAGGTACACTAGTTATTAAGCCATTTTCATTATTAGTACGTCTGTTTGCAAACATTACTGCAGGTCACACGGTTGTAATGAGTCTTGTAGCGGTAGGTATTCTTATGCAAGAAAGCTTATCTGCAACAGGGTCTACTATTGTATCATTATTTTTATCATTATTCATAATGCTTATTGAGGTGCTAGTAGCATTCTTACAGGCTTATATATTTACAACACTCTCTGCACTATTTATAGGTATGGCAGTTGCAGATGATCATCACGATGAAGAGCTGCACGACGAGCTAGGAGAGGAGATTGAGGACACTGAAGTTATCCGTAAGAACTTCACTTAATTAAGAATTTTTATTTGTTTAATTTTTTATATACACTATTATGTCTTTAGCATTAGTACAAGAAGTAGCACCAATGTTCCCAAATTTAGTAGGAGCTGGTCTAGTAGTAATTGGAGGTGGTATCGGTCTTGGTAAGATTGGTGGAGCTGCAATGGAAGGAATTGCTCGTCAGCCTGAGGCTGCTGGTAAAATCCAGACTGCGATGATTATCGTTGCTGCACTTTTAGAAGGACTTGCATTTGGAGCGCTTATATTAGGAGCTTAATCCAGATCAACTCTAAAAATTCAATTTCCTGTAACGGTTGGTTACAGGAGTTGAATTTAATTAAACAAAGATTATAAGAACACAGAACCACTTTTGAGATGGAACAATTATTAGAGAATTTTTCACTTGACCTGTTTGTAAAACAAACAATCCTTTTCTTACTGCTTATTTTCCTTATGGTAAAATTTGCTTGGAAACCTATTATGAGCGCACTTAATGAGCGTGAAGAAGGAATACAAGGAGCTCTTGATGCTGCAGAAAATGCAAAGAAAGAGATGGCAAGTCTTCAAGCAGATAACGAGAAGCTTTTAAAAGAAGCTAGAGCAGAGCGTGAAGCGATGCTTAAAGAAGCTCGTGAGATGAAGACTAAAATGATAGACGACGCTAAGGTAGAAGCTAAAGACGCTGCGGATAAAATGGTAGCTCAAGCACAAGCAGCTATTGAGGCAGAACGTAAGAGCGCTATCGCAGATCTTAAAGGTCAAGTTGCAGCACTTTCTGTAGAGATTGCAGAGAAGGTTGTAAAAAATGAGCTTTCTGATAAAGAAAAGCAACTAGGTCTTGTAGACAAGATGCTAGGTCAAGCAACATTAAACTAACAGATTTTAAGCCGCTATCACTATGAGTAGAGCAGCAATACGATATGCAAAAGCAGTACTAGATCTTGCAAAAGATAATGGATCTGTAGAGGCAGTTTTAAATGATATGAAATCTGTAAAGGCTACTATTGAAGGAAGTAAAGAACTTCGCAATGCCTTAAACAGTCCTGTAATAAAAGCAGACGATAAGCGCGCTGTATTACGTCAGGTATTTACAGGCGGTACAAAAGAGACATTAGGTCTTGTAGATGTTCTTGTAGATAATAGTAGAGCAAATTTACTAGGTGGTGTGGCAGATAGTTTTATTGCAGAGTACAATAAGAGCAATAAGATTGAGAGTGCTACAGTAACTACAGCAGTAGCTTTAACTCCAGAACTGGAGACTAAGGTTCTTGCAAAAGTAAAAGAGCTTACAGGAAGCACGAACGTAACTCTTACAAACGAGATCGATGAGAGCATCATAGGTGGTTTTGTATTAAGAGTAGGTGATACACAGTACAATGCAAGTATCGCCAGCCAGTTAGGCAAGTTAAAAAGAGAATTTAGTAACAGTTTATAAATAAACGGCTCATCGTGAGGTGAGAAAATTTTCGCGAAAGCGGACTTATAAATTTAGATCAAATGGCAGAAGTTAAACCAGCAGAAGTTTCGGCAATTTTAAAGAAACAACTTTCAGGTTTTGAAGCAACAGCTTCCCTTGACGAAGTAGGAACAGTTCTAACTGTGGGTGATGGTATCGCTCGTATTTACGGACTTGCAAACGCACAATATGGTGAGCTTGTAGAGTTTGAAAGCGGTCTTGAGGCAATTGTTCTTAACCTTGAAGAAGATAACGTAGGGGTTGTACTATTAGGTACTTCTTCATCTATTAAAGAAGGTGATACCGTAAAACGTACACAACGTATCGCATCTATCCAGGTAGGTGAAGGTATTACTGGACGTGTGGTAAACACGTTAGGTCTTCCTATTGATGGAAAGGGACCTATCGCTGGAGAAACTTATGAGATGCCACTTGAGCGTAAAGCGCCTGGTGTTGTTTTTCGTGAGCCAGTAACAGAGCCATTACAAACAGGGATCAAAGCAATTGATGCTATGATACCAGTAGGAAGAGGGCAGCGTGAGCTTGTAATTGGTGACCGTCAGACAGGTAAGTCTACTGTTTGTATTGACACTATCCTTAACCAAAAAGAATTTTACGATGCTGGTGAGCCAGTACACTGTATATATGTAGCTATTGGACAGAAAGCTTCTACTGTTGCACTTATTGCACAGGTACTAGAAGATGCTGGAGCAATGGCATACACAACTATCGTAGCGGCAAATGCATCAGATCCTGCAGCAATGCAAGTATATGCACCATTTGCAGGAGCTGCAATTGGAGAGTACTTTAGAGATACAGGTCGTCCGGCATTAATCATTTATGATGATTTATCTAAGCAAGCAGTTGCATACCGTGAGGTATCATTGCTACTTCGTCGTCCACCGGGACGTGAGGCATACCCTGGAGATGTATTCTTCTTACACTCTAGATTACTTGAGCGTGCTGCAAAGGTGATTAATGATGATGCTATTGCAAAAACAATGAATGACCTTCCAGATAGTCTTAAACCTATCGTTAAAGGTGGAGGATCACTTACTGCACTTCCTATCATTGAGACACAAGCGGGTGACGTATCTGCTTATATCCCTACAAACGTAATTTCTATTACAGATGGGCAGATCTTCTTAGATGGAGATTTATTTAACTCTGGTGTACGTCCAGCAATTAACGTAGGTATCTCGGTATCACGTGTAGGAGGTAACGCACAGATTAAGTCAATGAAGAAAGTATCTGGTACACTTAAGCTTGATCAAGCTGCTTTCCGTGAACTAGAAGCGTTTGCAAAGTTTGGATCAGATCTAGATGCTGCTACCCTTAACGTTATCGAAAAAGGAAAGCGTAACGTAGAGATACTTAAGCAAGCAGAAAACACGCCATTTACAGTAGAAGATCAAATTGCAATTATTTATGCAGGTTCTAAAAACTTATTACGTGACGTGCCTGTAAACAGAGTAAAAGAATTTGAAGCAGAATATATCGAGTTCTTAAACGCAAAGCACAGAGGTATCCTTGATACACTTAAGTCTGGAAAGCTTACAGATGAAGTTACAGATACACTTGTAGCAGTAGCAAAAGACCTATCTGCTAACTATAACTAGTAGAATTTCGCTTTCGCGAAAAATATAATTCAACAACTCCCGCGCAAGCGGGAGACTTGTCAAAATTAAAGACAAATCGTGCCTAACAAGTCTTACTTGTAAACACGGGAATTTATACAAGATGGCAAACTTAAAGGAAATAAGAAACAGAATTTCATCAGTATCTTCTACGATGCAGATTACCAGTGCTATGAAAATGGTATCTGCTGCAAAGTTGAAGAAAGCACAAGATGCAATTACAGCAATGCGCCCATATTCTGATAAGCTTACTGAGCTTTTACAGAACTTAAGTGCAACGCTAGAAGGAGATTCTGGAAGTAAACTCGCAGAAGATCGTGAGATTAATAAGGTACTTATTGTAGCTATTTCATCAAACAGAGGTCTTGCAGGAGCTTTTAATACAAACATAATTAAAGGTGTAAATGCACGTGTTGCTGCAAAGTATGCTGGCAAAGAAGTACACCTAGTAACCTTAGGTAAAAAAGCAGATGCTATACTTGGTAAGACTTTTAAGGTAATCGAAAATAACAATGATATTTACGATGATCTTACTTTTGATAACGTATCAGCTATTGCAGAAGACTTAATGGCTCGCTTTGAAGCTGGTGAATATGACCGTATAGACATCATTTATAACAAGTTTAAAAATGCAGCAACGCAAATTGTTACTCCTGAGCAGTTTCTACCTATCGTAGCAACAGTACAAGAAGAAACAACTGCCACTGCAGATTATATCTTTGAGCCGTCTAAAGAAGAGATTGTAGAAGGATTAATTCCTAAAGCATTAAAGACACAGCTTTTTAAAGGTATAAGAGACTCTGTAGCATCAGAACACGGTGCACGTATGACTGCGATGCACAAAGCAACAGATAACGCAACAGAGCTTAGAGATGCACTTAAGTTACAATATAACAAAGCGCGTCAAGCGGCTATTACAAACGAAATACTCGAGATTGTAGGTGGTGCAGAAGCTTTAAATAATTAATAGCTGTTTAAGTCATTTAATTATACAACACAATTTGAAATATGAAATCCCTGGCCATAATGGTTAGGGATTTTTGTTATAGGTTAAATCTAACTATGACAAGATAAAAGAGTTATTATTGGTATCTTTTCAAGATAATTTCAAGAATTATAGGCTTTGAATTTTGTAAAGAACACCACATTTCTAATTACTATTTTCATAACTAGCTTGTTATGTAACTGTGCTCTAGCACAAGAGTTACCTCCTATTCAAAATTTTGAGCCGTCACTTTACGGTGCAGATAACCAGAACTGGCAAGTATCTCAAGGAGATGATGGGATCATCTATTTTGCAAACAACAAAGGACTTTTACAATACAACGGTGCTCAATGGAGCTTGAGACCTTCACCTAACGAGACAATTTTGAGATCTGTTGCTGCTGTAGGGGATAGAGTTTACACAGGGGCTCATATGGATTTTGGATTTTGGAAAAAAGACCGTGATGGTATACTACAATACACATCACTCAGTAGCCTTTTAAGCCACTCAATGATAGAAGGGGAGCAAATCTGGAAGATTATATCTTACAAAGACAAAGTGCTCTTACAATCTCTTAACGGCATTTATGTTTATAACCCTAAAGATGATAGCATAACCTATATTGCTGTAGCTATAAAGAATGCTATTTTCAGACTGTTTGAAATAGACGGTAACTTACTATTTCAAGAACAAGGAAAGGGATTGTTTATAATAGAAAATGGTCAAGCCAGAAGCTACGATACAAGAGATGTATTTAAAAATAAAACTTTTATAGGGCTCTACCAGCGAGAATCATATTGGTTAGGAGTAACCCAAAAACATGGGATTTTTAAAATTACACCTACGGAGGTTACTGCTTGGGCATACCCTGCAGCGTCATATATTAAAGATATGACCTTGTATCGCTCTATAGAACTTTCTGATAAATCACTAGTTATAGGAACCGTCGCAAACGGTCTTATAAAATTGTCTAAAGATGGCACACTAGATTACCAAGTAACTCAGAATAAAGGCCTTGGTAATAATACTGTACTGGCTATTTATGAAGATCAATCTAAGAATATATGGGTAGGTCTGGATAATGGAATTGCTTGTATAAACACAACGAGCCCCGTACGTAATTACTACGATGAACAAGGGAGGTTGGGTACAACATATGTATCAGCTATTCATAATAATGCACTTTACCTAGGCACAAATCAAGGTTTATTTTATAGAAATCTGGATAGTAAAGACTTTAAACTTGTTCCGGGTACCGAGGAGCAGGTTTGGGATTTAAAGGTCATACAAAACATACTTTTCTGCGGTCATAATAATGGCACTTACATTGTTGAAAAAGGTATAGCAAAACAAATTGCGAAACCCCAAGGCACTTGGACGATACGCACTATACCTGACAATCCTAATCTGCTTTTACAAGGTAATTACGATGGATTATATGTTTTAGAAAAATCAGAAAATGGATGGCAACTCCGTAATAAAATTAAAGGCTTTGATATATCATCACGGTATTTTGAGTTTATTTCGCCTACTGTTATTTTAGTAAATAACGAATATAAAGGTGTTTATAGAGTTGAAATGGACAGTACACTCAAGCAGGTAAGCTCATATGATCTGAATCCATCGGTAAATAAAGGAGAACATTCAAGCCTTTCTAAATTTGACAATACAATTTACTACGCAAATAAGAATGGTATTTATAAGTACAACGATATTACCAACACATTTAGTAGAGAAGATAAAATAAGTGCCATTTATGACAATAAGTTTGTTTCTGGCAAACTCATAAATGATGAAAGTAACAAGATGTGGGCTTTTACAGATGAAGATGTTGTTTACTTTTCTAAAGATCCTTTGGACACCGAGTTGTCTATTAATAAAATTTATATTCCGCAACGAGACCGTAATGCCGCACAAGGTTTTGAAAACATCACCTCCATTTCATCAAATAATTTTCTATTAGGAACTTCTCACGGATATCTAATATTTTCGCCCTACAATGATAAAGAGAAATATAGCGTCCATATTAACCGTATAGAAAACAATCCAATAGAGGGAACACCTCACGTCGTGTCACTTTTTGAAGATTCAAATTTTAGTTTTAAAGAAAATAATATCTCTTTTAACTATCACGTGGCTCAATATGATAAATTTAAACAAACCAGTTATCAATATCGATTGCTGGGCTTTTATGATGAATGGAGTGAGTGGACAACCACAAATAGACAAGAATTTGCAAATGTTTCTCCAGGCTCATATACATTTGAAGTTAGGGCAAAGGTAGGAGATAATGTTTCAGAAAATGTTGCTACACATAACTTTACGATAGACAGACCTTGGTATACATCATATCTGGCAATCATTCTCTATTCTATACTCGCTATTCTTGTTTTCTTAGCGTTTCAACAACATAATAAACGAAGATACAAACGAAAACAAGATCAAGCTTTAGAAAGAACAAAAAGAGATATGGATCTAAAGGCTCTGGCTGTAGAAAAGGAAAATATTGAGCTCAGAAATCAAAATTTAAGAGATGATATAAGTGCTAGAAATAGAGAGCTAGCAACTTCTACACTGGCAATGGTAAATAAAAGTAAAACGCTTAAGTCTATAAAAGAAAAGCTTAGTAAACTTGAACCTACCCCAGAACTTAAAGCGATTATCAAGGATATTGATAAGAATATTAGTACTAACGAAGACTGGGTATTTTTTGAGAAAGCATTTAATCACGCAGATAAAGACTTCTTTAAAAAAGTAAAAGAAATTCACCCAGAATTAACTGCAAATGATTTAAAACTTTGTGTGTACTTGCGTCTTAACTTAAGCTCAAAGGAGATTGCTCCACTACTTAATATATCTCATAGAAGTGTTGAAATTAAAAGATATCGTTTGAGGAAAAAAATTAATTTAGACAGATCTATACAGCTCAATGATTACTTCATAAAGATGTAAAGACCTCTACGTAGTGAGATTATATAAGTACATCATTGTTGTAATTTACTACAACATAACCACAACAATGATTAGTTTATAACGTTTGCGTAAGAATTAAGTAAGCTTCGTTTATAAGTATACAATACGTTTTTGTCAATACGAGTTATAATTATGTCTTATTACGAATATATTCTGTTATAAGCTAGGCAGCTAAGGTTCTTAACAGCAGTAAAAGCTAAGGTTTTAGGAAAAGTTTTTAAAATAACAAAGTTAATAAGAATTGTTACTTTAATTATGGATTTGACCTTTAAAAAAGCATCGAAAACAATTTTAAATTCTATAATTCGCAATTTTACGGTGTTAATATTACGATGTATGTTATTTGTATAGGTCTAATTTGGTGATTTGGCAAAATAAGCTTGTAATTTTAAATTTCGTATTATTAATTAAATTGAATTATTATGAAAAAAATTACTTTACTGCTTTTTATCTTTTGTAGTGCATTTGCAATGCAAGCCCAGAACCTGCTTAATAATGGCGATTTTGAAGAAGGAATGGTAGAATGGACGGGGAATGCCTTTAACGTACAAGAGGATGGCGGCAACAGCTTTAACTTTGCAAATGTAGAGACAGCAGGAAACGCGTTTGACGTAAATTTAAGTCAGATCCTCTCTATTACTGAGGGAGAAACATATGTACTCACCTTTGACGCATCTACTGGGGCTGGAGAAACTCGTACAATTATTGCGGGTATAGGTCTTAATGAAGCACCTTTTACTGCGGCGGTTGAAACAGTAACACTTACAGAAACTTTAACAACTTTTGAACTTACTCTTACAGCTGGTGGAATAGGAATTCCAAATAGTCGAGTATTATTTGATATGGGTGCAGAGACAGGAGTCGTTGTTATAGATAATGTTTCTCTAGTAGTAGGAGAAGCAGAAGAGCCTGCAGCTCCAACTGTAGCAGCTCCTACACCACCAGAAAGAGATGCAGAAAATGTTTTTTCTTTATTTAGCGATGCTTACACAACACAAGAGAATACTGTATTTGGAGCTTTTGGAGTGGGAACACAAGATATAGAAACAATCCAGGTAGAAGGAAACGACACCCAAAAAATCACGATGAATCAACCATCTTCTGAGTTTTTACTAGTAGACTGGGGAGCACCTATAGATTTATCTTCACTTACATTTTTCCATATGGATTATTGGATAGATACAGATAATTCGGCGGGTCTTATTGCAAATCCAAAATGGTCTAATCACGTAGGTGACGCAGGTGAAACTTCGTCTTTTCAGTTAACAAATCCTGTAACAACATTTGGAGAGTGGGTATCACTAGATGTGCCATTATCTGACTTTACAGACGGAGATGCAACACAGCAAAGAGATGCACTTAGACAGTTTGTATTAACGCTTGCAGGAGCAAATACGGGTAATAGAACTATCTATATAGATAATTTGTATTTACATAATGAGACACTAAGTACAGATGAGCTTACAGAGACAGGCCTATCTGCTTTTCCTAACCCAACTACAAACGAATGGGTTCTTACTACAAACGTACCTACAAAAGAGATTGTTGTTTATGATGTTTTAGGTAAAAAAGTTATGTCTTTAGAGTCTGGAAATACAACGACAAGAATAGATGCTTCAGGATTAACTACAGGAATATATATAGCAAACGTAGTGACAGAGCAAGGCATACAGTCTATAAAGCTTATCAAGCAATAGGGTCAACCCTCTATTTTATTACTTTATTAATGCCAGCTGTTTCAGCTGGCATTTTTTGTTTCTCCTTATTTTGAGCATCATAAAAAAGTAAACGATTATCGGTTTTCACCTATTTTTTAATGAAGCAGGGTATATTTAAACTCTTTCTTCACAATTATTTTGGTTTGAGTGTAAACCTCGAGGTGTCTATGATCTCGAGGTTTTCTTTTATGCTAAGAAGTCTAATTGTGATGAACTATCGTATCTTGGAATGAGATTTGTATATTACTCATAAACAACCACCATTATGTATAAACTACTTACAGTTTTGAGCCTAGCACTGAGCTCACTACTACTAACCCAATGTAAGTCTACTTCATCTTTAGAAAATCAGGATACGATGACTTTATCAAACCCCTCATTTGCTTCTATTGCTGCCCACTATAACACGTATGTCGCTGGAGCCCCGGGTGGTGGTTCTGGTATAGAGTTTTATATACCCACTAGTGTTCCTAGTAACGTATCATTAGAGAAAGTTTATTTTCGCGAAAGCGTAGGTAAGCTTATGCAAGGTAATGTAGGATACGTAGCTAGATTTAGAACAGATAATGGAATACATCAAGATGTGATAATGTCTAGTGACACAGATCAAGAAGCTGCAAATACGGCACCTGCGGCAAAGGATACGTTTCCTTTTAAACTATCAAAAGATCAAGCTGGTATTATTTACAAAGAAGAGGGGCTTACAAAGTATTGTATTTTATCAAATATTACTGAAAAAACAGGGGTTGATTACCCACAACAGCGACCACGCGGAAACGGCTACTAGGCTTTATTTCTTTATTTTTGATCGGTAAACAACTACTTCTTGAGCGCTCTTAAAAATCTTTTTAGACATACATTTATATACGGTCTTGCAACTGTATTACCTAGAGTTCTCACGGCTCTATTAACGCGATTGTATACTGGTTACTTGCCAGATACAGATGCCTTTGGGGAGATGACTATTGTGTTTTCATATATAATGATTTTTAACGTGCTGCTTACTTATGGTATGGAGACAGCCTTTTTTAGATTTTTTAATGATGAAAAGCATACTAAAAAAACATTATCAACCTCTTTACTTGGTTTGCTAGGGTCTACCATTTTATTTGTCATTATAGCATTTACTGGGATAGATGCACTATCAAGTATATCTGATGTTCCTGCGCAATACTGGAGATGGGTGATTTTAGTCATAGCGTTTGACACGCTTGCGGTAATACCCTTTGCATATATGCGAGCTCAAAATAAGAGTATGCGTTATGCACTTATAAAGTTACTTAACGTTGTTATTTCTACAGGATTATCTGTGGTATTTCTTGTGTGGCTACCGCAGTTAGATAGTGTAAACAGTTATTTACCCACAGATAAAATTGAGCTTGCATTTATTGCATTTTGTATACCTAGTTTTTTGATACTACTTATCGTGATAAAGCCCTATTTTACAAGATGTTCTTTTGATACGATTTTATTTAAAAAAATGCTTGCCTACGGTGCCCCCGTACTTATTGCGGGTCTTGCCTTTGCTGTAAATGAATCCTTTGATAAGATTTTATTAGAAAAGTTGCTACCAGAAGATATTGCAGAGAGTGAAGTGGGTATTTATGGTGCGTGTTATAAACTTTCTATAGGGATGACGCTGTTTGCCACAGCTTTTAGAATAGGGATAGAGCCCTTCTTTTTTAGCGAGGCAAAAAATGAAAACGCACATTATATGTATGCCCAGATTACAAAGGCATTTGTGGTTCTAGGTGCCATTGCGCTATTTGTGTATGTAGTACTTGTAGATGTGGTGAAAGTAATCCTTCTAGACGACCCTGCTTACTGGGAGGCTATGAATATTGTGCCACTTATACTCGTTGCATACCTGTTTTTTGGAGTTTATCAAACGCTGTCTGTCTGGTATAAAGTAACAGATAAGACAAGATATGGCGCTTATATTTCGGTTGCAGGGGCATTACTTACTATTGTGATAAATGTCTTACTCATCCCAAAAATAGGATATCTAGCCAGTGCCATTGCTACCTGTGCAGCATACACCTTGATGATGGTCACATCGTATATAATGGGCCGCAAACATTTAGCAATCCCTTATGATCTAAAAAATATACTTTTGTACCTCGTATTAAGTATCGCATTGTCTAGTCTATATTTTTATGGATTTAGAGATTACTTTGGCGTGGGTAGCTTGAGACTGTATCTTGTAGGAGCTGTAATGACCATATTATTAATTGGTGTAATAAGCTTCCGCGAAAAAGAGCTACTCTTGCGTATATTAAAAAGAAGATGAGTACGCTTTCGCGAAAGCGTAATTAAAAAATAATAGTATCTCAGTACGAGAATAAGTTAGAAAGAAGAACAAATGAAAATAAAGGTTATAAATAAAAGTGCACACGCACTTCCTCATTATGAGACCATCGCTAGCGCAGGAATGGATTTGCGTGCAAATATCACAGAGTCAATCACGATAGGTCCATTAGAAAGAGCTATTGTTCCTACAGGGATATTTATGGAACTGCCAGTAGGCGTTGAGGCACAAGTAAGACCACGTAGTGGCCTAGCTGCAAAAAAGGGCGTGACTGTGCTCAATGCTCCTGGAACCATAGATGCAGATTATAGAGGGGAAGTGGGAGTAATTCTTGTAAACCTATCTAATGAACCGTTTACAATCGAAAATGGAGAGCGCATTGCCCAGATGGTCATTGCGAAGCACGAGCAAGGGCAATGGGAAGAAGTAACAGAACTCTCAAGTACAGATCGTGGTGAAGGCGGTTTTGGTAGTACCGGGGTAAAATAGGAAATGACACTTATCAACATAATAGCAACCTTATTATAGAAAAATTTAAATAAATGAAAATAATAGTACCAATGGCCGGTCTAGGCTCTAGATTGAGACCACATAGTTTAACAATACCAAAACCATTAATTCCTGTAGCGGGAGCACCTATTGTACACAGACTTGTACGAGATATTGCAAAGATCTTAAAGCAACCTATAGATGAGATTGCTTTTGTACTTGGAGACCCTACATTTTTTGGTGATGCTGTAATTGCACAACTTGAAGAGCTTGCAGAGAGTCTTGGAGCAAAGGCATCTATTTATCGCCAGGGAGCGCCATTAGGAACTGGTCACGCTATTATGAGTGCAGAGCCTTCTTTAAGTGGTCCTGCGGTAATAGCTTATGCAGATGCACTTATACGCGCAGACCTGGAACTAGACCCAGAGGCAGATAGTGTAATCTGGACTAAGAAAGTGCCTAACCCAGAAGCTTACGGAGTTGTAAAACTTAATGAGAAAGATGAGATTGTAGAGCTTGTAGAGAAGCCAGAAACCTTTGTGTCTGATCAAGCGGTGATAGGTATATATTATTTTAAGGATGTAGCCGTTCTTAAAGAGAAGCTTCAAGAAGTTCTTGATGAAAACCTTATGAATGGAGGTGAGTACCAGATCAATGATGGTATTAAGAAAATGATGGCAGAAGGTCGTATTTTCAAAACTGGAACTGTAGATGAGTGGATGGATTGTGGTAATAAGGAGGTTGCCATAGATACTAATTCTAAGATGTTACAGTTCTTACACGATGAGAAGGAAGAGCAACTTATAGCAAACTCTGTGGTAAATGAGAATTCAACGATTATTGAGCCTTGTTTTATAGGTGAAAACGTAGTTCTTAAAAATTGTACTATAGGTCCAGGTGTTGCGATAGGAGCTGGCACAACTATTGAAGATAGTACCATAAGTCACAGCTTAATCCAGCAAGATAGTGTGATAAAAAACGCACAGTGGACAGAAGCGATGATAGGTAATAAAGTACAATATAACGGAGAACACACACGTGTAAGTCTAGGGGATTACACGGTGATGAAATAAGTTTTATATAATCATATTTAATGAAAAAAGGAATCTACATACTCATACTCACGATCGCTTTTACACTAGTAAAGGATCGTGCGTATGGGCAATTCTTAAAAGAAGCAAATCCCTTTGCAGATGAGAATGTAGATGACCTAGGTAATGTTTCAGACGATTTTCAGACATCTTTTTTTGAAGCATTAAAACAAAAGGGAATTGAGAATTATGAGCGTGCCATTATGGAGCTTAACAAGTGTATCTCAATGTCACCATCTAGTCATCCTATTTTATATTTTGAGCGAGGTAAAAATCACGTTTTCTTAAAAAAGTATGATGAGGCTGCTTTAGATTTTAATAAGTTTTTAGAACTCGAGCCAAATAATGAAGATGTACTAGAAGCATTATATGAAGTCTACTTCCAGCAGCGAGATTATGATGCTGCTGAGGCTACTGTAAAAAATCTCATTAATTTTGACGTGCAGTATAAAGAAGATCTTGCACGTATCTATACAAGCACAAAAAGATATAACGAGGCGCTAGATCTTATAGATGAGCTTGATGAAGAAATAGGTACAGATATATATCGCGATAGATTAAAAAACAGATTATATCTACTCTCTGGAGATACATCTAGACAGGTAAAAGCTATAGAGAAAAATATAGCTTCAAACCCTAAAAGTGAAGCAGAGTATCTTAAACTCATATTGCTTTATAGCGAGCAAGGAAATACGCAAAAAGCGTATGAAACCGCTCTAGAACTTCAAAAGGTAAACCCATATGCAGATGAGGTACACCTAGCTCTGTATAAGTTTAATCTCAATGATAATAAAATAGACGAGGCCATAAGCTCTATGCAAAAAGTACTGGAAAGTACTCGTATGAGTGCCGCAGCAAAGCATCGCGTGCTTAATGACTTTGTGCTATTTGTAAACAGTAACCCACAATATGAACCGCAGTTAGAAAAAGCCATTGCAGTTTTTGACACACAGGTGGGAGATTCTAATATTTATCAAGAACTAGCTTCTTATTACATTAAAAAAGGAAGTAAGGATAAGGCACTACCATATCTAAAGAAAGCTTTACAAAGTGATCCAGAAAATCTCGAGCTTATTAAAAACACAAGCCTTTTACTTTTGGACTCTGGAAGCTTTAAAGATGCCGAAGAGATTGCTGCAAATGCGCTAGACCTTTATCCATCACAGCCACTATTATACCTTACTTATGGAGTCGCACTTAATAATCAAGGTAAATTTAAAGCAGCCATAGATCAACTTGAACTAGGTGTAGATTATGTGATAGATGATGTAAAGATGGAAATAGATTTTTACCAGCAACTAGGCGATGCACATAAAGGAGACGGTAACGCTTCTACAGCAAGTAAATACTACAATAAAGTTGAACAATTAAAAGCGCAAGGATAATAATGAGAAAGCTCGTTTACATTATTTTATTAGTTGCTCTCGCAAGTTGTGGTGCAAAAAAAGCAGCGAGTACTAGCACTGCCGAAGATGTCTCTGCAAAAAGACTTATTACTGAGTATTACAACAATGCACTCACTTATAAAACGCTAGATGCCCGTACCAAGATAAAGTACAGAGATAAGAAAGGATCAAAGCCTACAGTAACACTTACGATACGCATAGAAAAAGACAAAAAAATCTGGCTAAACGCGTCACTCATTGGTTTTTCTGGTGCTCGTGCCTTGATTACACCACAAAAGGTACAATTTTACGATAAGCTCAATAATCAATATTTTGATGGAGACTTTACATTTCTTAGTCAGTACTTAGGAGTAGATATAGATTTTTACCAGTTACAGCGATTGCTTACGGGACAAACTGTTTATGACCTAAGAGAGGGAAAGTATACCTTTAAAGAAACGGAAACGGGTTATGAGGTCACACCAAAAAAGCAACTCAAGGAGGCACTCATCTTCTTTGGGATTGCTACTCAAAATTTCGTCACGCAAGAACAACGCATAGAGCAAACAGATGGTAACGGGACTTTAGACATTGCATACGGAAATTACAAACAGGTAGGAGGTAAGACCTTCCCATTTTCGCTAGATATTCTTGCAGATGATGGTCGCAACCAGTCACAGGTACAAATCGAGTTTCGTGATATAGATTTAGATGGAGAGGTACGTATGCCTTTTAGTATTCCTTCTGGATATGAAGAAATAAAGCTAGATGCAAAGAGATAGGCGCATATATATAGCTCTCTTGAGTGTTTTTATGATGCTCTTTGCTACGCAAGCGGCTTTTGGGCAGTCTGCAAAGCAAAAGCAGCTAGAACAGCGACGTGAGGCTCTTAAAAGAGAAATGCGACAGTTACAACGCTTACGCGAAACAAATAAGAAAAAAGAAATATCTATTCTCACCCAAGTAGAAGACCTGGATACCCAGATAAGACTACGCTCAGATCTCATACGAGTTACAAATAGTCAAGCCAATTTATTGTCAAGAGAGATTAATGAAAATCTCGTAAAGATGGAAAACCTCCGTAAGGAGCTCGCCATATTAAAAGAAGATTATGGTGAGATGATACGCAAGTCGTATAAAAGTAAGAGCGGACAAAGCAAGGTGATGTTCTTACTCTCTAGTGAAGATTTTAAGCAAGCTTACAAGCGTGTACAGTATATGAAGCAGTACGCAAACTACCGCAAGAAGCAAGGTGAGCAAATCAAGGAACGCACAATACTTATACAAGAGACTAATAAAAAACTAGTCAAGCAAAAAGCGGACAAAGAAACCCTCATTGCCGAAAATAGAACGGCAAAAAAGGAACTAGATAAAGAAAAGCAACGCCAGGACCTACTCATAAAAGAAATTCGTAAAGAGTCTAGTACCTATATCGCTCAGATCAAAAAGAAACAAAAGGAGGCAGATCGCATAGATAGACAGATAGATAAGCTCATTGCAGATGCTATTGCTGCTAGTAATAAAAAAGCAGGTAAATCTACAAGCAGTAAGACATTTGCACTCACACCAGCAGAGGTTACACTCGCAAAAGAATTTTCTAGTAATAAGGGTAGACTTATATGGCCAGTAGAGCGTGGCCGCGTGGTGAGACCTTACGGTAAGTCTGCACACCCTACCTTACCCGGGATTACTTTAAGCAATAGTGGTGTAGATATAGAAACTACAGAAAATGCTACCGTAAGAGCCATCTTTGAGGGAGAGGTAACTTCTATACAAGACGCAAAGGGAGCAAACATTGCTATTATCATAAGGCACGGTGATTATCTTACCACCTATTTTAATCTTAAAAATATTAAAGTAAAACTAGGTCAAAAAGTAACTCTTAAACAGCCACTAGGTGAAGTCTCTCGTAATGCATTTACGGGCAAGAGCATTCTTAAATTTAGGGTAAGTAAAAACCAGACTAAGCTCAACCCTACACAGTGGATAAGTAGACGATAGCTGCTGGTTTACGCTTTCGCGAAAGCGTACCTCTAAATATCATTTGGCATTTCAACTCTGTTTTTTGTAATAAGCTTAACATAAGCGCGTTACATAAGTTTTAAATTTAGGGCTATGAAACATCTTAGCCTCTTGCTCTTAATTTTATTCGCTTCAATTATTAGTGCTCAAAACACCACAACCACGGCAGAACCTCGTTTTTCTCTAAACGCAATAGGTGCGCTACCTAGTAATGTAGGAGAACCCAATAAAGAATTTTATGATCAAACACGCACGCTACTTGTGGGGACATCTTTAGGTTATAAGTCTAGCTTGCAGGGTGGGATATCAAGGTCACGTGTAGGTAATGACGAGGTGGTCGAGTTTCCTCTTATTTTTAGATATCAAGCCACAAAGGGTATAAGTGCATACCTGGGTGTACAAGGGCAAGTAGTGAGAGGACTTGACACCAGCGGGCTTATGTTTACAGAGTTTGCCCCTACTATGGGAATAGATGTGCAATTTACACCAGAGTGGGATGCAGGTATTCAGTTTATGGCACCCGTATATCAAAATAGTGCTGCGCCTGCAGTAAGCTACGAGCTATCGCACCCTATTAGATTAAGAACAGGGATTAAATTTTAGTGTTTACTAGGCTTGCAAACTTTAGCACAACCATAACACTTTTTAATACACTCTTATTACAATAGATATCTCATTGTGAGTAATTTAGTGGTGAACTTAAAAAGAAAGATTATGAACTCGACAGAATTAGAAGGAAAGTGGAATCAAGTAAAAGGAGATTTCAAACAGAAATATGGTAAGCATTTTGATAATGATGAGACCTTTGCAGATGGAAAGATGGATGAGGTTCTAGGCCGTATTCAAGAAAAAACAGGAAAAACAAAAGAGGCTATTAAAGAAGAAATAGAAAAGTGGTAATAGCCCATAGATACAAATAAAAAAAAGCCTCCATTATGGAGGCTTTTTTTTATTATATAAATAGTGCTTTGAGCTCTGTTGCTTCTGCAGGTTTCATCTTGCCTGCAAGCACAAGTGATAGTTGTTTACGGCGTAAGGCTGCATCATAGCGTTGTTTCTCAAGATCAGATTCTGGTATGACTTGAGGTACTGGTACAGGCTGCCCTTGCTCATCTACTGCTACAAAGGTGTAAATCGCCTCGTTTGCTTGCGCTTTAAGGCCGCTCTCGCGATCTTCTATCCATACATCTATAATGACTTCCATAGATGTTTTAAATGCTCTAGAAATCTTTGCTTCTACAGTAACAACGCTCCCTAGAGCAATCATTCTATTAAAAGCTACGTGGTTTACAGATGCTGTAACAACGATACGACGTGAGTGACGTCTTGCAGCAATACTAGCTGCTCTATCCATACGAGCAAGTAGCTCACCTCCAAAAAGATTACCCAGTGGGTTAGTCTCACTTGGCAGTACAAGATCTGTAAGTATTGTTTTTGAGTCGCTTGGTGTGCGTGAATCCATAGATATTCAATTTTGGCGCAAAGGTACACCAAAGTAGAAAAGGGAAACAGTAAAATGTATAAAGAGTATTAATCGATACTTTGTACGAGTAACCAAGCATCTTGATTATCTGTCTTGCGTATTGCTCTAAGTTCTGAAAGCGCTTCTTGAGAGTCTGTAAAGCTTCCGTACACTACTTGATGCAGTCCATACTTGTTAGTCCCTATAGTACGTGCTTTATATCCTTTTTCTGTAAGCTGGTCTACACGCTTCTGCGCATTTTCTTCCATACGGAAGGCGCCCGCTACAATGTGGTAATTACCTGCAGGCTTTGTAAGTGATAGCTGTATAGCTGGTAAGGGATTAGGGATAACAAAAGTTGCTTCTTGTATCTTATCTTCTAGCTGCTCTCTTGCTTGCTCTTGTGCCACATAGTTATGCTCTTTTACATCTTGAACATAATTAAAGCTAGCCGCTCCAAGAACACCAAAAGCGATAACCGCTGCTGCTGCATACTTAAGCCAAGAGTTACTTGCCTTACGTTCTGGTGTAAAAGCAATAGGTGTTGTCTCCTCAAGTGCAGTAACCTCTTCTTTATAAACTTCTCGCATAATCTCTGGCGAGGTAAAAGAAGATAGACCAAAAGAATCTGTAAGATAGTTGAGGTGATATGATGGCTCAAACTGTAATCTACTCTCTGCGTCTAGAGATAGTGTACCTATGTTTGTAAGCGTTTGTGACTCTCCCTTATGCAGGTTATCATAAAGAAAGCGCACGTAGGTTTTAATACGATTACTCGCCTCACTATGAGGAATCATCTCTGTCTTTGCAATATAGTTTGCCAGTAAACCATCACTGTCTGTAAGTTGTGCATTAAATGACAATTTCTTTTTAGGCGGGTAAAAAGCGTGTGTAGTGGCGTGTATTTGCGCACTTTGGATTTGAGTCAAAAAAGCTCCAAAACCTGGTAAAATTACACACTCATATCTGTATAAAAGGTCACTTATGTATTGGTCTAACTGCATAACTCAAAAATAGTCAAAATGTCTAGTCACGCAACAAGGCGAGATATATTTTATTAACAGATATAATAGTTGTTACTTAGTAGCCTCAATTTCAAGCATTAATGACAGAAAAAGAATTACTCGCACTTCTTACCTTACAATACACTCCAAATCTGGGTGATGGTTCTATAAAAAAACTGCTTCAACACTTTGGTTCGGCTACGGCGGTTTTAGAACAGAAAAAGAGCACATTGCTTAAGATAGATGGCATAGGTGAGCATAAACTTAAAGCTTTTGGTAATGAGGAGTATCACGCTTTCGCGAAAGCGGAATTAAAATACATACAAGATAACAACATAAACGTCTGTGCATTTACAGATGAGCAATACCCACAACGTCTTAAACACTGTCTAGATGGACCAGTGCTGCTATTTTCTAGAGGAAACATAAACTGGAATAATAGAAGAATTATAAGCATAGTAGGGACTAGAAAGATTACTACCTATGGCGAGCATTTTATAAAAAAGTTCGTTAAAGATTTAGCTCCCTTAAACCCGCTTATTATCTCTGGTTTTGCTTATGGGGTAGATATTACCACACATAAAGCGTGTATTGAGCACGGATTGCAAAATGTAGGTGTACTGGCTCACGGGCTTAATCAAATTTACCCAAAGGTGCACGCTAAGTATATGAGCGATGTAGAGGCAAATGGTGGTTTTGTGACAGACTTCTGGAGTAAGAGCAGTTTTGTACATACTAACTTCTTACAGCGCAACCGTATTATTGCTGGGCTGTCTGAGGCTACTATCGTTATAGAATCTGCAGAGAAAGGAGGTTCTCTTGTGACTGCAGACTTTGCAAATGGATATAATCGAGACGTGTTTGCGGTACCGGGTAGGGCAGAAGATAAGCAGAGCTTAGGTTGTAATAATCTCATAAAACAGCAGCGAGCAAATCTTATGACTAGTGCTGCAGATCTTATTTATATACTGGGCTGGAAACTAGAGCAAGAACAAACTCCCGTGATCCAAAAACAACTTTTTGTAGAACTTACAGATGAAGAAAAACTGGTATGGCGCTTCTTAAAAGACAATGGTAAAGAGCTTATGGATATCATCGCTCTTAATTGTAAATTGCCCACTTACAAGATTGCAAGCATCTTATTGCAAATGGAATTAAAAGGAGTAATAAGGCCTCTCCCCGGAAAACTCTTTGAAATTATCTAGTAATAAATATTCTTAAATAGCTGATTTTGAGCTGATTGAATTTTTGGCACGTGGTTTGAATACTGTTAAGGGAATCCAAAAACAAACAGTATGAAAACGATCAAACATTTTATTGCAGTAGCGCTCGTCGCCATTTTGTTTACTTCGTGTTATACAGAGGCGATTGTAGAAGTAGATCCATATGTAGAGGTTAATAATGGACCTACACTTAATCAAGTATTAACAGATTATGAGATATGGTATGTAGATATAGATGCCTCATCTGGAAATATAGTTGTACCATTTTTACAGAAAGCATTTACAGTCTCTTTTAGAGGAGGAAATATTTTTGCAAATAACAACCTTTCTGGTTTAGGGTATAATGGAGCCGGGTTTGGGATAGATGTAGGTAACTATGATACTTTTGGTTTTGAGCTAGATGCTTATCACGATTTAGACGGAGATTACACCTTTGATGTACGCCAGTTATCTGGTAATGAGATAGAATTATATCACCCGTCTACGGGAGCGAGATATATACTGGTAGGTTACCAGCGCAACACCTTTGACTATGACTTAGTGTTTTACAATAACATACACTACTTCTTACAAGAATTTGAAGCTTGGGAGAAAATCTATACAAGTCAAGAGGGTGAAATCAATCCTTTTGATAATGAGAACTACTTACAGTTTTTACCAGCAGGGGTTTCTGGCAACTTTAGAAGCTCAGAAGATGGTAATGGTACACCAGTAAATAATATATACTGGGACTATGATGGGATTTATGATGTAGATGATGTGCCTGGTGATTTTTACCAGAAAACTTTAACACTAGATTACAATTTTCCAGACAATGAGTTCTTTGACCTTACCGTTATAGATGACGAGACCATAGAGTTATATCAAGTAACTACAGGTACTACCTACCAGTTTAGAGGTAGAGGGTATATAGAGTTTAGAACCTCAGAAGATGGGAAGTCTAAAACCTTACCTAAGTTACGTAAGAAGACTTCAGAAATTAAAAAAGAAATAGAAGCGCTCAAGGCGAAAAAAGCAAAAGCGTTAAAATAAAAAGGAGCACTGTACAACCACAGTGTGACGCATAAAGATTTTTTGGTTGGTTATTTAGTTGGAAAACCCTTACCTAAGTGTTAATTAGCGTAAGGGTTTTCTGTTTTAAAAAACGATTAGAACTATAGATATAATGCATAAAATTGAGGACTAAAGTACTAAGTGATTATTATTACCAATCTCCTCTTAACAATACTGTATAAACACCTACTTTTTTGTAAATTGACTACACAATAAAAAACACTAACTAAAAATTATAATTATGGGATTATTTTCATTTATTAAAAATGCCGGAGCAAAAGTATTCGGGATAGGAAAAACAGAAGAAGAAGAGGCAGCAGAAGCAGCAGCAGTTGCAGAAGAAAAGATTGCAATGGAAAATGCAAAAGCAGCAAGTAATATGGCAGAAACTATTAGTGACCTTGGTCTAGATGTAGATGATCTAGATATATCTATAGATGGTGATGTTGCTGTTGTTGCAGGTAGTGCACACGACCAAGCTACAAAAGAAAAGGTAATCCTTGTAGTAGGAAACTCTACAGGTATTGCAACGGTAGACGATAGACTTACTGTAGAGAACCCAGAGCCAGAAGCTCGTTTTTATACGGTAGAAAAAGGAGATTCTTTAAGTAAGATCTCAAAAGCGATGTATGGAGACCCAATGAAGTACCCACAAATTTTTGAAGCAAATAAGCCTATGCTTAAAGACGTAGATTTAATTTATCCAGGTCAAGTATTACGTATTCCTCACTTAGAGAAATAAAAGAAAGCGCTCAAGCGCGATTATAGACTAATTAAAAGAACAAATATGAAGGGCGATAGTCTGGAATGTTTGTTCTTTTTTATGTATTAAATTCATCTAGTTTAATGAACCAAAAATGTGCAGAATCTCTTTGCTCATATTCATTAAGACTAACACCCAGAATATCACAGCGAGCCCTGCAAAGAGTTTTGCTTTGCCCAAGTGAGCATTATGAGGTTCTTTTCGAGCCTTGACGTATTTTATAATTGTAAAGACACTGGAAACAATAAATATTGCCGTGGCAAAACCTGTTAAAAAATCAGGTAAGTCATTACTTGACTCAATGACTCTGTTTAATATAAAATATACTAGAAAAGACACAGCCATCATAAGCCCGTAGTAAGTGGCTTCTTTTGCATTTTGGTCGGTGAGATCTCTTTTAGGCATCAGGATTATCTATAAAAACTCATCTCGTCTATGAAGGTGTAAACTTCTGGGGGAAGTAGTGGTCGTATGTTTTTACCCTCCTTAATACCCTTACGTATCATTGTAGATGAAATCTCCATAATAGGAGCGTCTACTTTGTGAATCTTTGGGTGATTATCAAACTGTGTTTCAACCGTACCTTCAGAGATTCTAGGGTATACATAGATGTCGTGACGCTCAAGAATAACTTCATAGTTTTTCCACTTATGAAGACTTTTAAGGTTGTCCTCACCCATTATTAAACAAAACTCGTGCTTAGGATACTTTTCTTCTAGATGAGCCAGCGTGTATACCGTATAGTTAGGTTGTGGTAAGTCAAACTCAATATTACTTGGCTCGATTTTGTCATAATGCTCTACAGCCTCCATAACCATCTGGTAGCGATGATGATTGTTAAGTAGGCTACTCTTCTTCTTAAAAGGATTGTGAGGCGTGATAACCATCCAGATTTTATCTAAATCACTATACTCAGCCATATGATTTGCAATAGTAAGATGCCCTATGTGTATAGGGTTAAAAGTTCCAAAGTATAGACCTATTTTCAAGGGATAGTAAGTTTTGGGTTATTTCTTTTGGAGCGGGTTTGTGTCAAAGGCAATTCCGTCCCAACCGTATTTGATAAAATTTCTAATATTTTGGTGATCTGTACCCTCTGGGTTTTGTAGCACATCTTCTCTGTAATATGAGCCAAAACACTGTAGCGTGTCACTTTTATTTAATCCTTGCTCTTGTGCAAATGCAAATAGCTTACAGGAGCCATTGTTCTCACCTGCGTCATTATGAATATCACCATTCTTAAAAGAGCTAGGCGTAAAAGTATATAGAGCTTCTATAACAGCCATTGTATCTGTAAACTCAATCTCAGTGGGTGAGCTAGTAAGTTTGGTTTTAAAATCTTGTAATGTCATTGAGTTATTATTTTACAAAATCAGCCACGAGTGCAACAGCCTCATTAAGTGCTTTTTCTAAGTTATCATTAAGGATAATATGATCAAATTGTGGTGCTGTGGCAAGCTCAACAGAGGCTTTTGCAACACGCATATTGATTTTATCCTCACTTTCTGTACTACGTTTTTTAAGACGTATTTTGAGCTCGTCTACACTAGGTGGTTTTACAAAAACGGCAAGTGTCTTATCTGGAAATTTTTTCTTTATGCGTAAACCGCCTACTACGTCTATATCAAATATGACGTGCTTACCCATCGCCCAGATACGTTGTACTTCTTTCCAGAGTGTACCGTAAAAGTTGTCACGATAGACCTCTTCCCACTCTAGAAAGTCGTCTGCTTTGATATGATTTTTAAACTCCTTAAGAGAGATAAAGTAGTAATCTGTGCCGTGTACTTCTGTGCCACGAGGTTCTCTACTAGTCGCAGAGATACTAAACTCTAGATTAAGCTCTGGCTGACCCAAGAGATGTCTTACAATTGTTGTTTTACCACTACCAGAAGGCGCCGAAAAAACAATGAGTTTCCCCGTGTGATTTAGTTCTTGTGCGTCAGGTTGTTTTCCCATTAGAGTACGTTTAATACTTGCTCTTTTATTTTTTCTAGCTCATCCTTCATTTGCACGACTAGCTGTTGCATAGGTGCATAATTAGACTTTGAGCCTATGGTATTAATCTCACGACCTATTTCTTGACCTATAAAACCTAGCTTTTTACCGTTAGAATTTTCAGAATCTAGTGCTTCTGTAAAGTAATCTAAGTGATTTTTAAGACGTACCTTTTCTTCTGTGATATCGTATTTCTCTAGGTAATAAATAAGCTCTTGCTCAAACCTATTTTCGTCAAGATTAACCTTGAGATCTGCAACGGCTTTCTCCAGACGTACCTTTACATCTGCAAGACGATCTTTATCAAGAGTGATAACTTCATCTAGTAAATGTTGTAAATTTTTAATGCGCAGTTCAAACTCAGTTTTGAGAGAGTTACCCTCATCTAGTCTGTAAGCGTTTATCTCCTTAAGGGCACCTTCTAGATTAGTTACAATAGCTTTGTACTCATTTTCATCAAGCTCTTCACGCTCAGTTTTGAGAGCATCTGGAAGTCTCACAGCCATTTTAAGTAGCTCTATCTCGCTAGGCTCACCAGCAACAGCGTTTGACAGCTGTTTCATATACGTGTTTACAACAGATTCATTAATCGCTGTATTGGTGTTTTCGCCAGTGCTTTCTATGTAGAGTCCTACATCTATCTTACCACGTTCTAGAGCTTTTGCAACCATATTGCGTAGTGCGAGTTCCTTCTCACGATATGTAGAAGGGATACGTGCATTGAGATCAAGGTTTTTGCTGTTAAGCGATTTGATCTCGATAGTAATCTTTTTTCCGGGAAGCTGTACGACACTCTTCCCAAAACCAGTCATTGATTTTATCATAGCGCAAAGATAATGGTTCAGTAAGTAATGAAAAATTAAGAATGACTGTGGTTTTTTACGCTTTCGCGAAAGCGTAATCACACCCTATTTTACTTTTTCTTGCATATAAGAACGCACCTGGTAGTTAGCCAGCACAACATATGCTACTAATGCTATATAACCACCGTATGCGGCATAAGGGCTTTCTAAAAAGAGGAGACAGCTACAAATTGCAAAAAGTGCAATGGTGCCTATCCCGTACTTTTGAGCAAGAAAGGAGTATGCTTTATCCCAAGTGGCTTGATCTCTCATCCACCATTCTGGAGCTTTTGATAAAAAAGGATTACCCAGCGATGGCGGAAAGTAACGTGTATTTATAAATAATGCCAGACTTATGAGTGCTGGGGCAAATGTTGTAAGGAGTGCAGGGAAGTTCATTAATCTAATTTACGTAACCAAATATTTCTATATCCTACACCACTCATATCTCCGTGATCTTGCAGTATAATTGGGCCGTCACCGTGAGCATTGTTTTTTGGGAAACCTATGTACTCTGTACTCCCTTTAATCTCGTAGTGATCTTGTATGAGTACACCATTTAAAAATACGGTGATTGTAGCAGCTTTTGTTTTTTCACCTGCAGCATTAAACGCTGGCGCGTGAAAAACAATATCATAGCTGTTCCACTCTCCAGTAGGTTTTGCAGCCATAACGTCTGGAGCTTTTTGCTTATAAATAGAGCCTACCATACCGTTTACATAGGTGTCATTGTCATTGTTATTTAAGATTTGTACTTCGTATAAGCCTTGAAAAAACACACCACTATTACTTCTGTTTTGGTTAGTCTGTGTGTTGTTTGGGTCACTGCGCCATTCTAGGTGTAATTGCACACTCCCGAAGTCTTCTTTGGTCACAATATCTCCCGTTTTATCCTTTACGGTCATACTGCCGTCTTGATTAATCGTCCACTTAGGAGCGCCACCGTCATTTTTACTTTTCCAAGCGTTGAGGTTTGTGCCGTCAAACAATACTACAGCATCACTGGGGATACCGGTTTGCCCGTTTATGGCAACCTTTGCAGGTTTTGGACCCCATACTTCTGTTTGTTCTGGTTTTGTAGGTTCGTCACCCACATTTCCTGAGCCACACGATGTAATGGTTAGTGCTGTTGCGATAATTCCTAAATGGTATAATTTCATAATCTATAATTCTTTTATTGTAATGTTGCGGTACCATACTTTATCTCCGTGATCTTGGAGACCTATGTGACCTTCTTGATATTTACCAAAGCCTTTCCAGTCTGCAAACTTAGTCTTTGCAACCATAGCATCCCACTGTTCGCCATTTACGGGGAAGGTGTATGCTTCTTTACCGTTAAGGCTTACTTTACCTAGGTTGCTATCGTGATTGATATAAAGCGTTACTTTGTTCCACTCACCAGCGGGATTAATCATATCGTCTGCAGGCTTTATCATATCATAAAGAGATCCTGCTTTGTGCGTTCCATTTGCCACCTTTGCATCTGGGTGACGCTCGTCATCTAGCACTTGTATTTCTGGGCCAGTTTCATAAGCTTCTTTAAACTCTGGTGATTCCTTTACACCCCAAAAGATGCCACTGTTACCACCTTCAGAAACTTTCCACTCGAGATTGAGTTCAAAGTTTTTATAGGTGTTTTTTGTAATGATGTTTTTACCACCTTCTTCCCCAGGCGTAAAAGCCATTGCTCCATCTTCTATGGTCCAGTTGTCGTGCATACCGTCGGTACCATATCCTTTCCAAGCGTCAAAGCTAGAGCCGTCAAAAAGGACAACTTCGGTCGTAGATGCTTGTGTTGCCGTTTCTACTTCTTCAACCTCTTGTTTTGTAGTAACTTCTTTTTCTTTACAGCTTAAAGCGAAAATTGCCACTGCTGCGATATAAAATGTTTTTTTCATAATAGTGTTTTAAAGTCCCAATATCTTCTTTAACTGCTCCTTGTCAATATCTTCTCCAGCAAAATCATCAAAACGTTTTTGTGTTGCCTCAATAATATGTGAAGTGATAAATGGTGCGCCTTCTCGAGCTCCTTGCTCAGGACTTTTTACACAACATTCCCACTCCATCACTGCCCAAACGTCACAACCGTATTCTGTAAGTTTTGTAAAAATGGTTTTAAAGTCTATCTGTCCATCTCCCGGAGAGCGGTAACGCCCAGCGCGATCTTGCCAGTCACTATAACCGCCAAAGGTACCACGCTTTCCATCTGGTTTAAACTCAGAATCTTTTACGTGAAAGGCCTTTATAAACTCGTGATAGTGATCTATGTATGCGATATAATCGAGTTGCTGTAATACAAAGTGACTCGGGTCATATAAGATATTACAACGCTTGTGATTACCTGTAGCCTCTAGAAAACGCTCAAAAGTCACACCATCGTGAAGATCTTCACCAGGGTGAATCTCATAAGCCACATCTACTCCACACTCATCATAAGTATTAAGTATAGGTAACCAGCGTTTGGCTAGTTCTTCAAACCCCATCTCAACAAGTCCTGAAGGACGTTGTGGCCAAGGGTGCATTGTATGCCAAAGCAGCGAACCACTAAACGTCGCACTCACATCAAGACCTAGATGTTTACTTGCGTGTGCTGCGCTTATTACTTGCTTGCGAGCCCACTCAGTACGCTTCTTTGGATTGTTTTTACAGTCGTCTGGAGCAAAGTTGTCAAACATCAAGTCATAAGCAGGATGTACCGCAACCAGTTGCCCTTGTAGGTGTGTAGAGAGCTCTGTAATCTCAAGCCCATAGTCATTTACTTTACCCTTAAGCTCATCACAGTAGGTTTTACTCTCTCCCGCTGTGGTGAGGTCAATTAATCGGTTTTCCCAAGTTGGGATTTGTATTCCTTTATACCCAAGGTCTGCTGCCCATTTACACAATCCGTCTAGCGAATTAAATGGAGCTTTGTCATCCATAAACTGGGCGAGAAATACTGCGGGTCCTTTTATTGTTTTCATTGGATATATTTTTTTCATTCTCGCAAAGGCAAGAATCTTTTCAGTTATTGTTTTTTTACGCTTTCGCGAAAGCGTACTTATACTACTCTAGGTCTACCCACACATTCCCATCACGATGAGATTGTACAGCTTTCTCTATAAAATTCATTCCTCGTACACCATCTGTCATACCCGGAAACTCGCCCGAATTGTAGTCTTCTCCACGTATTGCCTTAGCAACACCTTTATAGATATTACCCATCGCGTCAAAAATACCTTCTGGGTGTCCCGGAGGTAGTTTTGTGCCGTCTAGCGATAGCGCACTGTTATAAGTGTGGCCTGGTTTAAGCACGCGCATAGGTTGTCCATCTTCTAGTAAATAGAGATAGTTAGGGTTTTCTTGCTCCCACTTGAGACCTGCTTTTGTACCATAAACAGCTACGGTAAAGTTGTTCTCTTCTCCTGTTGCTATTTGACTAGATCGCAATACACCTTTTGTGTATTCATCTAGGCGTAGTAATACGGTGCCGTCTATATCCATCTCATTATCTGCATATAGATGGTTGAGGTCTGCAAGTACAGATTTAATTTTCTTACCTGTTACAAACTCCAGCATCTGGTAAGCGTGAACGCCTATATCACCAAGACAGCAAGAAATTCCAGATTTTTCGGGCATTAAACGCCAGGTGCTATTGCGCTGCTCCTTGTCGTGTATGAGGTTATTAATCCAGCCTTGGTAATACTGAGCGTCTACCTTCTGTATCTCGCCCAGTTCTCCATTTGCTATCATTTCCCTCATTTGGCGCACCATAGGGTAGCCAGTGTAAGTATGTGTAAGTCCAAAGACGTTACCATTTTTCCTTTGGATAGCCTCAAGCTCTAGCGCCTCTGCGTGCGTCATCGTCATAGGCTTCTCACAAATCACGTTAAAGCCAGCTTCTAGAAGCTGCTTTGCCATCGGGAAGTGTAAAAAGTTAGGCGTTAGTATAGATACCACTTGCATACGTTGGTCTGCTGGGAGCGCGGTTTCCTTTTCTATAAGCTCCGTTAGATCTTTATAAATGCGATCTGTCGGGATGCCTATTTGAGCAGCAAATTCTTTGCTTACCGTAATATCTGGGTTAAAAGAACCACCTACTAGCTGGTATGCGTCAAACATACTTGCCGCCACGCGGTGTAACACACCTATTAAACTATCTCCGCCGCCACCTAAGACGCCCCATCTTATTTTATTGCTCATTGTGTTGTGTTTTTATTTTTTAATTATATCAAGTAAATATGCTTATTCTAAGAAAAGACCGCCCTTTAGGGTAGGGGAAAGAACTTTTTTAGACTTTGCTACTACTCCGTATATTCTATTTTCTCACTCTTAAATAACAGTGCAAAAATCACAAATACGGCTGCTGCAAAAATTGCTGGGAATACCCATACTGAGTTCCAGTCGTGACCTTCACCTACAATATTTGCGTCTGTTATTTTCCCTGCCACATAAAAACCTACAAGCATCCCTACACCGTAAGTAGCAAGTGTGATAAGTCCTTGAGCGGCACTTTTAATTTTTGGTCCAGCTTTACTGTCTGTGTAAATCTGTCCAGACACAAAGAAAAAGTCATAGCAAATACCGTGTAAAACAATTCCTGTAATAATCATAAAGAAAAGGTCTCCCGTGTTACCATAAGCAAACAGTAGGTAGCGCAATGTCCAAGCGAGCATCCCTACAAGGATAGTTTTCTTAAACCCAAATTTCTTAAAGAAGAAAGGAAGTAATAGCATAAAGACTACCTCAGATACTTGACCTATAGAAGCAAGAGCCGTAGATTTTTCTACACCAGACTCTGTTAGGAACGGACTTAAATTTTGATAGTAAAAGGCAAGTGGAATACATATAAGTACCGAAGAAAGGAAAAACACTAAGAAGTTTCTATCCTTAAGTAAATCTAAAGCTTCAAGACCTAATATATCTTTAATTGCAACTTTCTCTCCCTTTGCACTTGGTGGTGTTTTAGGAAGTGTAAAACTAAAAACTCCTAGTATTGCAGAAGCAATAGCAGTCATTACAAATGTGTTTTTAAGTAAACCTGCAGCGATAGATTCTTGAGAGTCCCATCCAAAAGCAAAACTTATTAATAGTCCTGCCACAATCCAACCGATGGTTCCCCATACACGAATGAATGGGAAGTCCTTTGATGGATCTTTCATCTGGTTAAATGCAACCGAGTTTACTAGCGCCAGTGTAGGCATATAAGCAATCATATACCCTAAAACATATGGATAAAACACAGCCGAGTCTGTTGCTTGTGACATTAAATACATAAGTACGGCACCTATAATATGTAATACTCCCAGAATGCGCTCTGCATTAAAAAATCGATCTGCAATAAGACCTATAATAAATGGTGCTATAATAGCTCCCCAAGATTGTGTAGAAAAGGCTGCTGCAATTTCTCCCCCTTCGGCGCTTAGGTTATTACCCATAAAGGTACCTAAGGTTACAAACCAGCCTCCCCAGATAAAAAACTCGAGAAACATCATTAGGGATAATTGAAACTTAGTCGTTGATTTCATATTGCTTATTTAAGATTGTCTATTGATTTTTGAACTAGTGCTTTAGTAAGAGCGATACCTTCTTTTGGGTCTTCTAGCGGCCCTTCGTATTCTGTACCCACATATCCTTCAAAACCACTATCGGCAACGATTTGCATTAATCGTTGATAGTCTAATTTTGTCTCATTACCATTTTCATCAAAGTTATATGACTTTGCAGACACTCCTTTCGCATACGGCATCATTTCTTTAATACCTGCGTAGGTGTCATATTCTTCTACACAAGGTGCACCCCAGCGTTCTCCACCTTCTCTTTTGATGCAAAAGTTACCAAAATCTGGCAACACACCTACAGTTTCCATATTAACCTCTTTCATAACAGCCGTAAGTTTTTGACCATCACTAGACCAGCCACCGTGATTTTCTATAATAATATTTACACCTACTTCTTTACCATAAGTTCCCAGTGCAGATAATGAAGCTACAGAGTATTCGTGCCATTTTGCAGGATCTAGTTCTCCAAAGAGGTTTGCTCTTACCGAGTGTGCTCCCATAAGTTTCGCAGCATCCATCCAGTATTTATGTATTTCTATTGCTTCTGCTCTCTTTGCAGCATCTGGATCTGCAAGCTCACCGTCACGGTCTACCATAATAAGTACGTTATCCATACCTGCCGCATCAGACTGTTTTTTCATTTCGCGAGCCCAGTTCATCACTTTTTCTTGGTAGTTACTCTTGTCTTGAAATTCAGGGTAGAGTTGCGTTACATATTCTACACCGGTAAAACCGAGATCTTTAGCAATTTGAGGAAAATCTTTCGGATCAAGATCACCTTCTAAAAATGGTTTATGTAATGACCACTGTGCAAGTGAGTGTTTATAATTGAGTAAATTTTCTTTAGAAGTTTCGGTTTCCGCTTTCGCGAAAGCAGAATTATCTTCTTTTTTTACCTCCTCTTTACAAGAAATAAGGACAAAAGCGCATAAAAAAGCGCCTAACAAATAATTTTTCATAAGATGAATTTTAAATAAGACTAGAACTATAACGTTTTCGCCTGTCATTTACTGTTAAATATAGGGTTTGACTAAGGTAGTCTTTTTTAGATATTCACAAAAAACAACTTAAAATTTATATATTTGGTAACCTATATCCCAATAAATTTTCATTAATACATTTTATGGTGAATACAGCTAACGAAAACGAAATGTACGACGCAATTGTCGTAGGCTCAGGAATCTCTGGTGGATGGGCAGCAAAAGAACTATGTGAAAACGGTATGAAAACGCTCGTATTAGAGCGCGGTCGTATGGTAAAGCATATAGACGACTACCCTACAATGCACAATGACCCTTGGGACAACAAATTTAAAGGTAATAACTCACGTGAAGTGGAGGCTAGATATGAGAAACAAGCTCGTACTGGATACGTTCACAAGGCAGATAGTCGTCACTTTTTTGTAGATGATATTGATCACCCTTATAATGAGACAAAACGCTTTGACTGGATACGTGGGTATCACGTAGGCGGTCGTTCTATTATGTGGGGTAGACAGAGTTATAGACTGTCTGATATAGATTTTGAAGCAAATAAAAAAGAAGGTATTGCTGTAGACTGGCCGGTACGTTACAAAGATATCTCACCTTGGTATGATAAGGTAGAGGAGTATATCTCTGTATCTGGAGAAAAATTAGGTCTAGAGGTACTACCAGACGGAAAGTTTTCACCACCTATGGAGCTTAACTGTGTAGAAGAGGTTCTTAAAAAGAATATGGCCGAAAATTATAAAGATGGTCGCCTTCTTACCATAGGGCGTGTTGCACATATTACAGGAGCAAAGACCTATGATGGTAGATCTGCTTGCCAGTTTAGAAATCGCTGTGTAAGAGGGTGTCCTTTTGGAGGGTATTTCTCAAGTAACTCATCTACGCTACCAGCTGCAGAGCGTACAGGAAATATGACATTACGTCCATTTTCTATCGTAACAGAAGTTATATATGATGATGCTACCGGTAAGGCTACTGGAGTTAAGGTGATTGATCAAGAGACAAATGAAAAGTTAGAGTTTAAGTCTAAAGTCGTTTTCCTTTGTGCATCTGCTATAGCATCTGCAAGTATACTTATGCAATCTAAGAGTGAGCGCTTCCCTAACGGTATGGGTAATGACTCTGGTGAGCTTGGGCATAACTTAATGGATCACCACTTTAAAGCAGGAGCTACTGCAAAGTGGGATGGAGATTTAGATAAGTATTATAAAGGACGTCGCCCTAACGGGATTTACATACCTCGTTTTAGAAACATAGGAGGAGTAACAGATCAAAAAACCTTTAAGCGTGGTTACGGTTATCAAGGTGGTGCTGGTCGTGGTGATTATCAACCTCAAATTGCAGAGGCTGGATATGGTGCAGGGCTTAAAAAAGCAATTCAAGAACCAGGAGGGTGGACAATAGGTCTTATGGGCTTTGGAGAATGTCTTCCTTATCACGAGAATAAAATGACCCTAGATTATAATGATCTTGATAAATGGGGATTACCTAAAGTAAACTTTGACGCAGAGTGGAAAGAAAACGAGTGGGAAATGCGTAAGGATATGATTGCAAGTGCAAAAGATATGCTTAAAAAAGCCGGCTTTAAAGATATCCAGACTATGGATGACCCAAGTGCTCCAGGTAACGGTATACACGAGATGGGTACAGCACGTATGGGACGTGACCCAAAAACATCTGTATGTAATGGTAATAACCAGCTACACGCAGTACCTAATGTATATGTGACAGATGGAGCATTTATGACCTCTGCAAGTTGTGTAAACCCATCACTTACTTATATGGCTTTTAGTGCACGTGCTGCAAATCACGCTGCCGCTCAAATTAAAAAAGAAGCATAAGATGAAAAGAAGACAATTAATAAAGAACTTAGGATTAGGTGGAGTGGCACTCGTTGCAACACCTACAGTATTAAGCCTACTACAAAGCTGTAAAGCAGACGGGCCAGTGTTTGAACCTGTGTTTATTAATAACTCACAAGGTAAAGCGCTTCGTCATATTGTAGATCTTATCATCCCGTCAGACGAGGCAATACCAGGAGCTGTAGATGTAGGTGCTCATAAGTTTATAGATATGTATTGGAACGAAGTGACACCTCTTGAAGATCAAGCACAAATCAAGGCTGGTTTTGATGCACTTGCAAATAGATTACAAGATGCTACAGGTAAAACTTTTGAAGATGCAGAGGCCGAAGATTATGACAAGCTTCTAGCCAAATATCTAAATGCTTCAAAAGAACAAGAAGAAGTATTTAATAAAAGTCTAGGTGAGTATTACCAAGCGTACCAGAGAGATAAGACGGTAAAGGTAGATCCAGATGCTGGCGCTTTTAGTTTACTGCAAAACGTAAGAGGTATGACTATCTGGGGCTGGAAACAGTCTGAAGAGATAGGAGAAAACGTACTTGCTTATGAGCCTATACCGGGACAACAAATAGGTTGCTTACCAGTAGAGGAAGCAACAGGAGGAAAAGCATACTCACTGTAATTATATGGACAGAAGAAAATTTATAAAAAAAGGAGCTCTCACGGGTTCCTTTTTAGGTTTAGGGACCGTAGGTATACACGCTATGGATGCGGTTGTGAGAGATTCCGCTTTCGCGAAAGCGGAAACAGAACCACACGCTTTTAATCTCAATTATGCCCCGCACATAGGTATGTTTAAAGAGCTCGCTGGCAAAAATGTTATTGATCAGCTCAACTTTATGGCAGATCAAGGTTTTACCGCCTTTGAAGATAATGAAATGCGCAACCGCCCCATTCCCGAACAAGAAGCAATGGCAGAGGTGATGCGTAGGCGTGGTCTCACTATGGGCGTTTTTGTGGCTCATAAAATACACTGGACAAAGCCAAACCTAGCCAGCGGAAAACAAGAATGGCGTGACGAGTTTCTGGCAGATATTAAGAGCTCTATTGAGGTAGCAAAACGTGTAAATGCAAAATGGATGACCGTGGTACCTGGTCACGTAGACTTGCGTCAGAATATTGATTTTCAAACGGCAAACGTAGTGGAGAGCCTTAGACAAGCAAGCGCCTTACTAGAACCGCACGGTATTGTGATGGTGCTAGAGCCACTCAATTTTAGAAACCACCCAGGACTCTTTTTATCTAAGTCACCACAAGCATATCAAATTTGTAAAGCTGTAAACAGTCCGTCGTGCAAGATTCTTTTTGACATCTACCACCAGCAAATTCAAGAAGGAAATTTAATCCCGAACATAGAACAATGCTGGGACGAGATTGCTTACTTCCAGATAGGAGATAACCCTGGTCGTAATGAGCCTACTTCTGGTGAGATTAACTACAAAAATGTATTTAAATACATACACAGTCGTGGTTTCAAAGGAGTTTTAGGAATGGAACACGGTAACAGTAAAGAAGGAAAAGAGGGCGAGCAGCGTGTGATAGATGCCTATGTAGAGAGTGATGGGTTTTTGTAAATCTGTATTTTTAATAATAATACAATCAGAATCTCTTCGTTTGATAACGGAGTGTGTAGGATTTACTACTTTTACTCAAAACCCTAGCAAATGAGTTCATCTTTTGAAAAATACCAGAAAAGACGATTAATTACCTCCTATTTTTCGGTGGTGATTAGTATTGCTTTGGTTCTTTTTCTTTTGGGAATTTTGGGGTTACTAGTACTCAATACCAAGAAGGTAGCAGATTATTTTAAGGAGACTATTGCCGTAGGTGTTTACTTTAAAGACACTGCAAAAGATGTGGAGATGAAACAGCTAGAGAAAACACTTTCTCTTGCAGCGTACACAAAATCTATAAAATTTGTTTCAAAAGAAGAGGCTGCGGCAGCTCATAGTGAAGCCCTGGGAGAAAACTTTGTAGACTACCTTGGCGAGAACCCGCTTCAAAATAGTATAGACTTATACCTCAATGCAGATTATGTATCTGCAGAGAAGGTAGAAGAAATAGCAAATGAGATCGCATCAAAAGACTTTGTAGAAGAAGTAACTTATGATAAACCTCTCATATCATTGCTTAACGATAATATCAAAAAAATAAGCCTGTGGATACTTATTATCTCTGGCATATTTACGTTTATCGCAGTACTGCTTATCAATAGCTCTATACGACTATCTGTGTATGCAAAGCGTTTTACAATAAAGACAATGCAAATGGTGGGCGCCACAAAACGTTTTATAAGACGTCCCTTTGTATGGAAGAGTGTGCGCCTCGGGATTATAGGTGCGCTTATCGCTATAGCAGGTATGGCAGGAGTGCTGTATTATGCAAATAAAGCATTCCCGCAACTTACATTACTAGATGACCCGCTCGTACTAGGAGCATTATTTGGAGGTGTGTTTTTAATGGGAATACTCATTACTTGGTTTAGTACCTTTCTGGCAACACAACGTTTCTTAAATTTGCGCACAGACGAGCTATACTACTAGCCGAATTACTAGATGTATTATGGGAGAACAAAAACGTAAAGAAGTATCAAAACAAACTACCGAATTTATATTTGGGAAGAAAAATTTTACGTGGATGCTTATAGGCCTTGGAGTTATAGCCTTAGGTTTTATACTTATGTCTGGAGGAGGTAGTGATGACCCTAATGTGTTTAACCCAGAGATCTACTCTTGGAGACGCATACGTCTTGCCCCAGCAGTAATACTTATAGGTTTTGGTATAGAAGTATATGCCATCTTATTAAATCCTAATAAAGGCAAGTAACTTTTGCCGCTTGTAACTACAGTTTTATCTTTGCCCTATGAATAATCTTGACGCATTTATCCTTGGTGTCATTCAAGGACTCACTGAGTTTTTACCTGTTTCATCTAGTGGGCACCTCGAGCTAGGTAAAGCTATACTAGGAGATACTTCTGTACCAGAAGAGAGCCTTATGTTTACCGTAGTGGTACATTTTGCAACAGCACTTTCTACCATTGTAGTCTTTAGAAAAGATATCATAGAAATTTTAAGCGGATTGTTTTCATTCAAGTGGAATGAAGAAACACAATTTTCGGCAAAAATCGTTTTGTCAATGATACCTGCAGTTATTGTAGGGCTCTTTTTTGAGGAGCAACTAGAAGCACTTTTTGGAGGAAATATTATGCTTGTAGGCTGTATGCTACTGGTAACTGCGGTACTACTATACTTTGCAGATAGAGCAAAAGACACTCAAAAGAATGTAACTTTTTCAAATGCATTTATAATTGGCGTTTCTCAAGCAGTCGCTATGATACCTGGTATCTCACGTAGTGGAGCTACTATATCTACCTCTGTATTACTGGGTAATGATAAGAGTAAGGCAGCACGATTTTCATTTTTAATGGTGATTCCACTTATTTTTGGAAAAATTGCAAAGGACCTTATGGACGGTGCAATTACGACTCAAACGGGTAATGTCTCTGTACTAGTGATAGGTTTTATATCTGCCTTTGTTGCAGGACTTATAGCCTGCACCTGGATGATAAAACTTGTGAAGAAAAGTAAGCTTTCTTGGTTTGCTATATACTGCCTCATTGTAGGACTTATTGCGATAGGTTTCTCACTTTATAACTAAGTCTATGTCTAAGATAACGAGCCTTACAGATCAAGATTTTAGAGATGGCCAAGTGCTTATTTTTGACAAGCCTCTTGAGTGGACGTCCTTCCAGTTAGTAAACAAAGTGCGCTGGCTTATACGTAAGAACCGAAACATAAAAAAAATCAAAGTAGGGCACGCAGGCACACTAGACCCGCTAGCTACTGGTCTTATGATTATCTGTACGGGTAAGTTTACAAAGCGTCTACACGAGTTTATGGGACAGGAGAAGGAATATACTGGCACCATCACTCTAGGTGGCACCACACCTAGTTATGATCTTGAGACAGCCATAGATAAAGAATACCCTACCGAGCATATCACTGAGGAGGATATTTACGCTTTCGCGAAAGCGTACCAAGGAAAAATAATGCAACGTCCACCTGTATTTTCTGCACTAAAGAAGGAAGGAAAACGTTTGTATGAGTTTGCAAGAGCAGGTGAGGAAGTAGAAATCCCGAAGCGAGAGATACACATCTCATCTTTTGAAATTACGCGTATTGAAATGCCCGAAGTAGACTTTAAAGTAAGCTGCAGTAAAGGTACTTATATACGATCACTGGCGTTTGATTTTGGAGAAGGGCTTAAAAGTGGTGCCCATCTTACGGCGCTTAGAAGAACCAAAATAGGCGACTATAGCGTAGATAATGCACACCTTTTAGATGACTTTATAAGAGACATTACGCAGAGCAATCCTGCCGATATCTAGAGGCGCGCCACCCACGAGCCATAACTTATGGCTTATTTTTTGTAACTTTTAAATACCTATGAAATTATCCCCATCAGATAAGGCACTACTCATTACCGTTTTTGGAGCGAGTTTTCTAGTGCTTGTATTTTTCTTTTTGGGAGTAAAACCATATCAGGGTGAGATAGCAGAGGAGTTTATAGAAATACCCGTTATTACTCAAAATCTAGAAGAACCGGAGGAAGAAACCAAAACTCCTGTACAGCAAAGAACTCGTTTATCTAACCAAGCATATAACTCAAGTGAATTATCTAAAGCGCTACAAGAAGAGGACGAGATAAGAAAGGCCATTGCACAGCGCCAGCAAAGCAGTGTTGAAAACCTTAATGAGCGCACAGATAATCAACTCAACGCCCTGCAAGAGGCTAGAGAAGCTGCTCTAGAAGAAAAGAGGAAAGAAGTACAAGCTGCAATAGAGGCAAGGGAGGATGCTAGAGGTATTAAGAAAAAGAGCGCTTACAGACAGAGTACTGTTTCTTATAACTTAGTAGGTCGTACAGCTATTGCTTTACCTAATCCCGTGTATACTTGTGACGCTTTTGGGAAGGTGGTCATAAATATTACTGTAAATGATAAGGGAGTTATTGTAAAAAAAACGTTTAATAAAAATGCTTCTTCAAGCGCAAATGGATGCCTTATAGACCAGGCTATGAAATATTTAAACAGAGCGTACTTTGATAAAGGAACAAAAGCCACACAGCTAGGCAGTGTGACTTTTGATTTTCAAGGATAAGCTTAATCTACTTTAGTAGAAGAAGTAAATCTTCTACGGTGTTCTGGCCTTTGTCTTTATTATACCAAACTTGTAAGTCTTGTTTAAAGTCTGGTGTGAGTTTACCGTGAGCTTCTTTATAATCATTTACCATTTTTGTAGCTTCAGATGGACGTGGTCCCCAATCTCCAAGTACTTCTTGAGTTTCATTGTCAAAGGCAATAAGTCTTGGGATAGAACGACCCCCATTGTATAAAAAGCGATCCATAAGCTCAAGATTTTCATCTCTTAGAATGACCTTAAAATCAATGTTAGGGTTGAGGTCTGCAAACTTTTGCATTACAGGCATTGTTTGTGCTGCGTCACCACACCAGCTTTCTGTTAGTACAAGCCAAGTGGTTTTATTGTCATATTGCTTTATTACGTTTTGAGCCTCTTCAGACAGTTTTATAGTCTTATCTAGACGCTTCATACGTTTGTGATTGAGCATTGTATAGTTGTGCAATGCCTCTGTGACTTCTGGACCTGTATTTGTACCTTCTAGGGCGTGAGTTTCTGTAAGTACTCTATAATCTTGGTAAGAGATTGCCTCAGAGAGACTTTCTGTTACTAGTTGTGCGGTTGTTTTTTGCATAGTTTCCATAGCCATTATGTCGCAGGCTTTACTACAAACTTACTATCTTTCGAGTTAGAAAAACAAATTGTAACCGTATGGAAAAACATAGATGTGGCTGGTGTGTGGGTGATGACTTATATGAGGCTTACCACGATAACGAGTGGGGGACTCCGCTTAGAGATGAAGATTTACTCTTTGAGTTTTTGGTTCTTGAAACTTTTCAAGCGGGATTGAGCTGGATTACAATTTTAAAAAAGAGAGAAAACTTTAGAGTTGCCTTTGATAATTTTGATTACAAGCGCATTGCCGCTTATAAGGAAGATAAAATACAATCACTCTTGCAAGATGCTGGTATTATAAGAAACAAGCTAAAAGTACGTGGTACGGTTACAAATGCAAGGCTGTTTATGGAGATTCAAAAGGAATACGGCAGTTTTTCAAAATACCTATGGGATTATGTAGATAACACACCCATACAAAATCACTGGAATGATTATAAGGAATGCCCTGCAAATACACCTCTAAGTGATAAAATATCTAAAGATCTAAAAAAGAGAGGCTTCAAGTTTGTGGGAAGTACCATTATCTATGCATTTATGCAGGCTATAGGGATGGTAAATGATCACGATGTAAACTGTTTTAGGTACAAGATGGTACAAGAGTAGTAAAGCTACTATTTAAGATATTCTAAAAAGGTTTCTCTAGGTATTTCGGCGGCGCCTAGGCTTGCGAGGTGGTCTGTGTACATCTGGCAGTCTATGAGCTTATATCCATTTTTAGTAAGCTTTCGCGAAAGCGTAATAAACCCCACCTTGCTAGCATTACTAACAGTGGCAAACATACTCTCGCCACAAAAAACACCTTTATCTTGCAAGTCTATACCGTAGAGACCTCCTACGAGATTGTCTTCATACCAGACTTCTACAGAGATGGCATAGCCTAGCTGGTGAAGCCTTAGATAAGCTTCTACTACGTCATTTGTAATCCAGGTGCCTTGCTGTCCATCTCTTTTAATACGCTTACAGGCGAGTATTACTTCTAGAAAATTTTGATTATAAGTAACTGTAAAAGGGTTGTCGCGCAGTAATTTGCGCATAGATTTTGATACGTGTACATCTTGAGGAGCCACAACCATTCTAGGGTCTGGTGTCCACCACAAGATGGGTTGTCCCTCATTATACCAAGGAAAAATTCCAGATCTATAAGCAAGTAATAACCAGTCTGGGGTAAGATCACCACCTACCATAAGGAGCCCCTCTTCGTCTGCCAGATGGTGGTCTGGAAACCAAGGGTCGCTAGAAAACATATGATGATCTGTTGGTGGTAGCACAATCTAATTTAATAGGTAGGGCAAAGATAACTATGCCTTACTACTACTAAACGCTTGTATGCGGTCAAAATTCTTTCTAGTGTATAAAATATATAAAAGCGCAGGGATGGTGTATATAATTGCAACGAGTGCTACTTGTGTGAGATTTTCAAGTAAAAGATAGCTTGCAACAAGCATTAGGAATCCTGTTACGGTAACTTCTACAATGGCGCTTGAGACACGTTTTGGAGATTTTACCTTTATATTGTGCAGTGTAAAGGTGTTTGTAACTCCACAACGAGCACAGTTTTTACGTACAGACGTTTTGAGCTTAGTCTCAAACGCTGTGTGATTACCTGTATGAATTAATAGATGCTTATGGCAACTTGAGCACTCCCCGTATATTTTCATAGGGGTAAATTAAAAAAGCCCAGTACAATGTAATTGTGCTGAGCTTTAAATGTTTATGATTATGTACTTTATCGATTTAGAAAGGTAAATCGTCGTGGTCGTCGCTATTAAGATTTGTTGCAGGTTCAAAAGAGTCCGCAGGAGGCATAGGAGGTAATGGTTGTCCTCCACCAGCATTTGCTGCTGCAAGATTCTCTATGCGCCATCCTTGTATTGAGTTAAAATATTTTGTTTCTCCCTGTGGGTTTACCCACTCACGACCTCTTAGGTTAATGCTTATTTTTACATTTTGACCTACAGAGTAGTTATTAAGTAAGTCTGTTTTATCTTGTACAAACTCCACCATTATGTGCTGTGGATACTGCTCTTCTGTTGTGACAACAATCTCTCTCTTTCTAAACCCATTACTCCCAAAAGTTTGAGTCTCACCTATCATTTTTACTTTTCCTTGTACTTCCATCGTGTTCAATTATTAGGGTGTAAATCTATGAAAATTCTAACGTTTTGCGAGTAGAATCTTCCACGCGTTATTCACATTTTTTTGAGCCAATAATTCTTGCGCTTTTTTGTGTATCGCAAGGTCATCGCCTGTTTTTACTAATTCCTTTATAAGTGCATCACTTGCTATAAATGTGTCTATTTGTGCCTGGGTAGGGAGTTGCTCTACATTACCCAGCATCCCGAGGTCATTACCAGTAAGTATATCGCTCAGGCGTATGTTTTCTGGAATTTGGTCTACGCCTATTCCTGTTTTTGCAATAGGTTTTGGCACTTCAAAAAGCCCTTCTTTTGCACGGCTATACCAGTTTCCACCCATACGTGATACTTGATCTATTTTAAGTGGGTCTATGGTACCAGCGTCTGTGAGAATGGTTTTATCTATATGCATTTTAAGAATCTCGCATATCACGAGGTTACCAGCGCCACCTTCATTACCCAGCGCTTTTACCTCGACTACCTTACACTCAAACTGCACTGGAGATTCTGCCACGCGAGGAGGTGTTACCATTTCTGAGGCAAGCTCTGTAAGACCAGCTTTTACAAATTCATTTACGCCCTTTGCATAGGCTGTACTTGCGAGCGACATTTGCTGTACCATTGCATAGTTTACCATATTTACCGTACACTCTGCAACCTCTAGCACGTTATCTAGCGTATTTTTTGTGGTATTATCTCTCCCACTACGAGAAGGTGAGTACACAAGTATGGGAGGATTTGCCCCAAAGACATTAAAAAAACTAAAAGGAGCCAGATTTACATTACCATCCTTATCTACAGTACTTGCAAATGCTATGGGACGTGGACCCACGGCACCTGTAAGGTGACCAAATAACTCAGAAACAGGAATATCTTTTGGATCTATAGTAAGCATATAATTTCTTTTAAAATGTACGGTTCAAAAATACCAAATCTTATAGGGTCTATTACGCTTTCGCGAAAGCTTAACACAAAACAGTAGATACTAATTAATCATAAGTCGCGATGAATGTACCCGAAGGATTAGGGGTAAAAACCCTAAGCAATATGCGCCATTATAGCTACATACTAATCTGTTTATGGTTGCATATTTGTGCTGTAGTAATCATTAAATAAAACAATTATGAAATCGCAAACAGAAGAATGGGGACTTCTAGAGCAAATATGCCAAGAAGAAGAATTTGACGTGTCATTTTTTTCTATTGAGTTTCCAGATGGTAGCTCCTATGAGTATCAGAATTAGAAAATCAGAAAAATCTTAAGTTTGAATTAGCCTTTGCTTAGGCACTTTAAAACCGGCTATTGTTTGGGGGAACAATAGCCGGTTTTTTGTAACATTTTGTATCTTCAAGCCACCAATAGTTAAAACAACACAACCTATGGATATTTTTAGCAAGATTAAGGAGAAGCTCAGCAATGAGTTTATAGATATTGTAGAGTGGCTAGACTACACAGATGACACGATTGCACACCGTTTTGAACGTTATCAAAACGAGATTAAAAACGGTGCAAAGCTCATTGTGCGTGAAGGACAGACAGCCGTTTTTGTAAACGAGGGGCAACTTGCAGATGTTTTTACACCAGGTACATATGACCTTACTACTCAAAATTTACCCATTCTTTCAACACTAAAAGGGTGGAAATATGGTTTTAACTCTCCATTTAAAGCAGAAGTTTATTTTGTAAACACACACTTATTTACAGATGAGAAGTGGGGAACTAAAAATCCCATAACCTTAAGCGATGAGCGTTTTGGACTAGTTGAGATTCGCGCTTTTGGCACCTACGCTTTTAAAATTGCAGATGCAGGAAAGTTTATTGTAGACATCGTAGGGACAGATAATAACTTTACAAATTTTGAAATTAATGAGCACCTCAAAAGTCTCATTGCAACAAGATTTACAGATACAGTAGGAGAAGCAAATCTCCCTATAGAGCTCTATGCGGCAAATACGTCTGAGCTTTCTGAGACGTGCCAAGAGGTGATGAAGCCAGAGTTTATGTCTGTGGGTATTTCTCTTGAGAAGTTTTACATCGAGAATGTATCGATGCCAGAAGACCTCAAGAAAGAAATATTTGAATATAGCCGTATCGATAAGCTTGACCTAGATAAGCTTACTAAGTTCAAAACTGCCAAAGCTATAGAAGCCGCAGCAGCAAATGAAGGCGGAACAGCAGGTGCAGGAATGGGAATGGGAATGGGCTTTGTACTCGCACAACAAATGGGAGGAATGATGTCTCCACAAATGGGAGGACAACAACAAGCACAACCACAAATGAATCAAGGCGGAATGATGCCGCCACCTATGCCAGCCGCTGTACAATATTTTTATGCAGTAAACGGTGCGCAACAAGGACCCGTAGGTATAGATCAGCTCAAGGCTTTATTTGCAAACCGCACTATCAATAAAGAGAGCCTTGTATGGAAACAAGGTATGACTGGATGGACGGCATTGCAGGAGGTAGAGGAGCTTAAGTCGTTCTTAGGAGGTAACACACCGCCGCCACTGCCGGTTTAAAAATTTTACAATGTATCAGCTTATGTGCGCTTTCGCGAAAGCGTAATTACTCTATGCCTATATGGAAGAAAACCCCATACATAAAACCGAACTCAAAAAGGCCTGCATAAATTGCGGGGCAGAGCTCAAATATAAGCCAGGTACCACAGCCATCACTTGTGAGTATTGCGGTCATAAAGAAGAGATATCACTAGCCACGAGCAAGTTTGAAGAGCTGGAGCTGTATCCATACCTAGAAAGTATGGGTAATCAAAAAAACAGCGAAGAGATCTCTATGTTGCATTGCAAAAATTGTGGAGCAAACCAGCACGTAGAAGAAAACTATAAATCCCTACACTGCGTGTATTGCAGTATGCCCCTCATACTTGAAGATGCCCGCAAGGAAGACTGGATATTACCAGGAGCTGTCTTGCCATTTCAGATAGATCAGAGTGCCTCTTTTACAATCTTTAAAAAGTGGGTGAACGGTCTCTGGTGGGCGCCTAATAAACTGAAGAAAGCCTCACTAGATCCTCAGTTTACAAAGGGGCTGTACTTGCCATATTGGACCTTTGATGCACAGCTTGCTGCAAGCTATACGGGACAGCGTGGTGAGTATTATTATGAGACACAAACCTATCGCGATAGTGATGGTAATAGAAAGAGCAGGCAAGTGCGTAAAACAAGATGGTATCCCGCCTCTGGTCACGTGTCTGGATTTGTAGATGACACGCTCATAAAAGCATCAAAACAACGCGCTGGTAGAGTTCCCTCAAAAATTGCACGCTGGGATCTTAAAAAGCTACAACCCTTCAGTAGCGGATTCTTATCTGGTTTTGTGACAGAAAAGTATACCATCCCTCTTAAAGATGGTCATACCAAGTCACGTGAGACGGCAAAGCAAATCGCCACAAGCTGGGCCGCTGGAGATATAGGGGGCGACACGCAGCGAGTAACCTCTATAGATATGAAGCTTGCAGAGGAGACCTTTAAGCATATTTTATTACCCGTTTATGTGAGCTCTTATCGTTACAATGGTAAGGAGTATAACTTCTTTGTAAACGGTGAGACAGGCGCGCTTTCTGGTAAAAGACCGTATTCGTTTTGGAAAATATTTTTTGCCATACTTGCGGCACTTATCATTATAGGTGTGATTGTGGTTTTTGCTCAGGGAGCGGGATAGTTTTTGAGTTGTAAATCTTTGTTAAACGCAATGTTATAAGGTGTTAATACCGCTTTCGCGAAAGCGGAATACTCATATCTTTAAATAAAAAAGACAATGAAATTTACAAGAAGCGCAAGCGCACACTGGGAAGGAAGCGGAAAAGAAGGAAAAGGAACAATCTCTACCGAAAGTACGGTACTAGATAAAGCACAATATGCCTTTGGGACTCGATTTGAAGATGGAGTGGGTACAAACCCAGAGGAACTTATAGGAGCAGCACATTCTGGATGTTATACAATGCAACTTAGTTTTTTACTCAATGAAGAAGACTACGTAGCAGATGCTCTAGATACGAGTGCAGATGTAACTTTTGAAGATGGGGAGATTACAAAAATTCACCTCACCACAAAAGGGAAGGTTCCAAATATCTCAACTGAAGAATTTGAGAAAATAGCAACTAAAGCAAAAGAAGTGTGCCCATTATCTAAGCTTATGAAAGCCGAGATTACCCTAGATGCCACACTAGAGTAACAAATATTTTATAAATGTAAAAGCCCTCAAAACCTTAGGTTTTGAGGGCTTTTTTTATAGTGGTAGTTTGAGTAAGTATTCCTTCCATTATAAAATAGCTGTCTACACTGGCTATTTAGAAAACCTCAAGGTATTATTAAGTAGTTATTTAAAAAAATAATGCTACTACATAGAGTTTGAAACAACTCACAAGATTGTTAGTTTTGATCATACTAATCACATAATTAAATAGAATGATCAAAAAACGAATTACTTTACTATTAATGCTTGTAACTGCTATGAATTTACTTGCACAAGATGTCTATGAACTAGCAGATGTGTCACAGGCAGATTTTGAAAACTTTACCCTTTCATCCTTAGAGTTTGCAGATGTTGATAATGACTCAGACGTAGACTTACTCATAATGGGTAGAAATGTAGACTTTATAAACGTCGCAAATCTCTATATAAATGATGGAGAAGGAAATTACTCCTTAGACCAGGGATCAAATATAGAAGGGCTGTCATCTGGGGACCTATCTTTTGGTGATATTGATAATGACAATGATCTAGATTTAATTGTTACGGGAAGAAATACTAGTATGGCAAGAAGAACAGAGTTATATCTCAATGATGGGAGTGGAGTTTTTACTGTTCAAAGTCAAGTACAATTTGAATCTGTCGCAGGTTCTAAAGTTGAGTTAGGAGATTTAAATAACGACGGTCTTTTAGATGTTTTATTAATAGGTTTTACTGGTTCAGAAGCCCAAACCAATGTTTATTTGAATACTGGAAACGCTACATTTACAGAAGTCTCAACTATTTTTGAAGATGTTTTTTTAGGTGATATTGCCATTTTTGATGCAGATAATGATACAGACAATGATGTACTCATTACAGGAAGCGGAAATAGTAATAATAGAGTGTCTGAGTTATATCTTAATAATGGAGATGGCACTTTTATTGAGTCTTCAAATTCTCTAACAGGATCTATATCCTCTTCTGTGGCAGTAGCAGACATTGATAGTGATAATGACTTTGATATTATCATATCCGGTTTATCATTAGTAAATGGCTTGCAGGAGCCATCTACTACCTTATATATAAATAACGGTATGGGTGAATACACTGCCTCTACTCAATCATTTATAAATGTAGGTAGAGGAAATGTTGTTTTTGAAGATATTGATAACGATCAAGATCTAGATATCTTTATATCTGGAGTTGACGAAGATGATGCAATTATTTATAGTTTTTACCTTAATGATGGTCTAGGGGTTTATACGCCGTTTGTAGATTCTAATATACTAGCAGTAAGAGAGGGTTCTTTAGATTTTGCAGACGTAAATGGTGACGGAACACAAGATATAGCAATTACCGGGAAATCAAGTGAAGATATAGAAAGCTCAAGGCTTTATATAAATCAAGAAATGCTAGGGGTTACTAGTGTAGAGAGTAATGCGTTATCTGTTTATCCAAACCCAAGCAATGGGCGATTTACAATTAATATAGACAAACCTGTAGGACAGATTGAAATCTTTGATATTTCTGGAAAGCTTATGCTTCGAGATAATGAAGTCAATGATAAGTTTTTGGATGTAAATCTGGCCTCTGGCATTTATCTTATAAAGGCTATGACAATCGATGGTGAGCAGTATGCTTCAAAAATTATTATAGAGTAAATTTTATTTTTTCGCGTAATTTAACATTGTAAAATAAAAAGAGCCACTTCAGTAATGAAGTGGCTCTTTTAGTAGTGATTTTATAAAAAGCTTTGTCTATTATAATTAAGCTTTACCGTAATCGTGCTCGTCCTGCCATTTTTTAAGCTCTGCCCACTTACCTAGAGCGGCCATTTCGGCTTGCATAGGCCAGGTGCCTGGACGATGTATTTCAAAGCGTTTACCACCAGAATTAAGTACCTCTTGACACTTCTCTACAGAAGTGCTTGCAAGTGCTGCCCACGTTTTGATATCGTGATTATGAAAGAGCTCAGATATTTTTGGACCTATTCCTTCTACAATAGTAAGATCGTCTTCTTTTATTCTTTTCTTACCATACACGCCTTTTGCCGCTGCTGCATCAAATGGTACACCTATGATACCTATAGACGGTGATGGTACACTCGTATTTGTATTTGAGATAACGGTCTCGCTTGTCGCTGCACCGGCTGCAAATGAGCTTGCCATACTTGCAGTGGTACTAGCTGCTGCTGGAGCCGCTGGTGGAGGTGTAGCCCTAAGCTTTGTTCTACACGCCTCTAGGTCTGCTTCTAATGAGGCTGTTTTCTTTCTACACGCATCAAGATCTGCCTTGTAATCATAGGTGTCGTGAGTTGTTGTTTCTTCTTTAGAACTACCAAAGAGTCTACCTAGTAAGTATCCTAAAATTCCGCATACTACTCCGGCTATAAGTGGCCAGATCCAGCAAGCTATATTTGAAAAATCCATATGTATATTTTTTAATGAGTTAGTTTATAGTTATTACGGCGCGTCTGTTTTGAGCGCGGCCTTCTTCTGTATCATTTGTTGCAATAGGGTTACGTTCTCCCTTTGTAACGGTTTTGATTTTTGCACCCGCAATCCCATTGTTTTGAAGGTATTGCTTACCAAATTCTGCACGCTCAAGTCCCAGTCTATCATTTGTAGCCATACTACCTTCACTGTCTGTGTGCCCTTCTACCGTAATGCTAGATCCTTCAACCTTATCAAGGTAACGTGTGATGTCTCCTAGTTTTTTACGCTGTTGAGCGTTGAGGTTTACAGAAGCTTCTGAGTAGTCAAAATAAATTACTAGCGGGTCTGCCTTAATAGCTTCAGCCATATTTGCAAGTTCTTCTTGCGCTTTGGCCTCATCTTCGGCGGCTTGTGCGTAGAGATTGTATGAAACAGGTCCTCTATAGATGTCGCCATCTGGAACTAATTCTTCGCGTAGCTCACCATAGGTGTTAATACGACTTGAAGAGATACCTTGATCTACAAAGTAATTTTTTACAGCAGTGGCACGTGCAAGACCTAGGTTTGCATAAGCCGAGTTGTTTACTTCATCACTGTCATAATAGCCAGTAATATTGACCATTTTGTTGTCATTATTTTCTGCATCAAAATAGCCTTTAAGCTTTGCAATACCACCATTTACATCTCCTACTACAGGAGTAATGATAGCAAAGTCTGAACTATTAAAATTAAAATTGTCGTTGCTTGAAAAAGCAAAGTTTCCGTCTGTGCCTCTTAAATTGAAGCCCATTGAGGTGGCCGCTGTGGCAGCAGCTACTGCGTTTTGATCATCTATTGTTGTTTCTTGCTTATCTGTGGTAGAAGCAGCGCTTGCGCCGGCTCCACAACAAAAAATCCAAGCCAAAATCATACAAATGATAATCGTAAATAGCATACCAAGTAGGTATCCTGATTTCTTACTCATATTGGTTAGGTTTAAATGGTTCGTTTGTCTTAAAGTTAGTTAAAATTTTAACATAACAACATTTTACACATTGATTGTTAGAACTTTATGTATTTCCTCGACGATTTTAATGGGTTTATCGAGCATTTTTGGGAGTTCAATCCTTGTTAAACACATTGTTTAGTGCGTTTTGCTGATTTTCAAATGTTTACAAAAAGATAACGTCATAGACAGCAAGTGGCAAGCCCTTATCTTAATAAAATTGTAGTGGGATGAGATTACGCTTTCGCGAAAGCGTAAAAAGAAATAATTATCTATTTCTCATCGCTAGGAGTCCAAAAACGGGACCTATAGCGAGAAGTGGTAAGGCATACATAAGTGGTACAAAAGATTGTAATAACACAAGTGTCTGTATACTTATGATGGTAATAGCAAACCCTATACAATTTACCATTGTTAAAGCGGTACCTTTTACAGATGGGGCTGCTCGCTGGGCTACTAGTGCAGAAAAAAGTGGTGAGTCTGCAATGACGACCATACCCCAAAAAATGAGAAATACAATTACAACTGGGTAATATGCTGTCCTTAATATCAACGGCGCTATAAGGCAGCACATACCAGACAAGAGTAAAAAGAGTTTTGCCATTTTTTGAACTCCTATTTTTTGTGATCGATAGCCACCAGCTATACAAGCAATGGAGCCGGCACCTATAATAATAAATGAATACAAGCTTACAGATAAGCTCGTTGCTGGATGCTGTTTTAGATAGATGATGAGAATGGCAGGAACCAGCGTCCAGAAGGTGTATAATTCCCACATATGACCTATATATCCTAGTGCGGCCTTATTAAAATTAGGATCTTTAAAAATATCTTTTAGCTGTTTAAAGCTTAAGGCGCTTCCGGCCTTTCTGTATGGTCCGTCTGGTACAAGTAATTGTAATAAAATCCCACCAAATACTGCAGTACAAGAGGTAATAATCATCACGGTTTGCCAAGAGATGCTGGATAGCACATCGCCCAGCAGGTGAGGAAAAGCGGTGCCTAGCACAAGAGCACCTACTAGATATCCCAGCGAGCGGCCCAGTCCTTTGTCAAAATAATCTGCTGCTATTTTCATCCCTACAGGATATATTCCGGCTAGAAAAAAACCGGTGAGAAATCGCAATAAGAGCAGTGTAGAGAGCGTGTTACCCTGCCAAATCATAGCAACATTAAACAAAGCGCCCGTGATCGCACAAACTAGAAATACTCTAGAAGGAGAGAATCTGTCTGCAATGGCAAAAATGGCAAATAGAAGCGTACCTACTATAAACCCTAGCTGTACAGCAGTTGTAAGATGTGCTACGGCATTTTGATTAAGATAAAAATCACTTATTAGCCCAGGCATCACCGCATTACCAGAAAACCATAACGAGGTGCCACAAAATTGTGCAAAAACAATGGTAGGTAAAATATGTCGTGCAGGCTTCAAATGTGATCTCGTAATTAATGTGGTAGAAAGATAGCTTTTTTGTGCGGGTGACGCTTTCGCGAAAGCATAAAAAAACCGCTCCTATAAAAGAAACGGTTTTTAATAATTATAAAGAGTATAATCTATAAATCAAACTTGATACCCTGCGCCAGCGGAAGCTCTGTGGTATAGTTTATTGTGTTAGTTTGTCTTCTCATATATACTTTCCAAGCATCAGATCCAGACTCGCGTCCTCCACCTGTATCTTTCTCACCTCCAAAGGCTCCACCTATCTCTGCACCAGAGGTACCTATATTTACATTTGCAATACCACAGTCTGATCCTGCCGCGCTCAAGAAACGCTCTGCCTCACGTAAGTTATTAGTCATAATTGCAGAAGATAGACCTTGTGCTACACCATTTTGTAACTCTAGTGCATCTATAACGTCTCCAGTATATTTTAATAAGTATAAAACAGGAGCAAATGTCTCGTGCTGTACAATCTCATACTCATTACTAGCTTCGGCTATTGCTGGTTTTACATAGCAACCGCTCTCATAACCTTCACCTGTAAGAACACCACCTTCTACAATGATGTTACCACCTTCTGCTACCACACGCTCTAGGGCGTTATTATAGTTTGCAACAGCATCTGTATCTATAAGTGGCCCCACGTGGTTGTTTTCATCTAGTGGGTTACCTATGCGTAGTTGACCATATGCTTTTACTATAGCATCCTTTACCGTATCATACACACTCTCGTGTATGATAAGACGACGTGTAGATGTACATCTTTGTCCTGCAGTACCTACCGCTCCAAAAACGGCACCTATAACGGTCATCTTAATATCTGCATCTGGCGTAACGATTATAGCATTGTTACCTCCTAGTTCAAGAAGCGATGTACCTAGACGCTCTCCTACAGTAGCAGATACAATCTTACCCATACGTGTAGATCCAGTAGCAGATACTAGAGGTACACGCTTATCTGTAGTCATCATTTCTCCTACTTTGTAATCTCCATTTATAAGACAAGAGATACCTTCTGGCATATCATTTGCCTTGAGCACCTCTGCGATAATGTTTTGACAAGCAACGCCACAAAGTGGTGTTTTTTCTGATGGTTTCCATACACATACATCACCACATACCCAAGCAAGAGCCGTGTTCCAAGCCCATACTGCTACAGGAAAGTTAAAGGCAGATATAATACCTACCACACCTAGTGGGTGGTATTGCTCATACATTCTGTGACCTGGTCTTTCTGAGTGCATTGTAAGACCGTGTAACTGGCGTGATAGCCCCACCGCAAAGTCACAGATGTCTATCATCTCTTGTACTTCTCCTAGACCTTCTTGATATGATTTACCCATCTCGTAAGAAACAAGTTTTCCTAGTGGTTCTTTTACCTCACGTAGCTTGTTACCAAACTGACGTACAAGTTCTCCACGAGCAGGAGCGGGCATTGTTCTAAAATCTTTAAACGCCGCTGTAGCTGCACTCATTACCGTCTCATAATCTTCTTTTGTAGTGGTTTTTACTTTACCTATAAGTTGACCATCTACTGGTGAGTGTGATTCAATAATCTCACCGTTACCAAAGTTTTTTTGACCCGTTGAGGTTCCTTCGTTTATGGCAGAAAGTCCGAGGATTTTCATCGCTTCGTCCATTCCAAAATCTTTTGCTACTGTGCTCATCGTTTTTTTATGAATAACTGAGATAAGAAAACCAGTAAAGTTGCCTTACTCAAGGGTTAATTTCTATTTATACTTCACAAACATATATGAGATGTCTATGTGAGTCAAATCTAAGAATAATTCAAAGGTTTCCATAAAAAAGGGTGTATTATTAAATACACCCTAAAAATTATTCTGTTTTTTTATCAATCTGCTGTAAAACGTTCATCTACTTCCATCACCGTACCGCAGTTGTCGCACGTTCTAAGCTCCTCACTATTATAGAAGTCCTTAAAATGTGACTGGAAGTCTTTTTCTACATCGTGAAGTTTAAAGTATACTTCGTGTAGTTTGTTATTACAATTGTCACAGTACCATAAAAGACCGTCTGTTCCTTCTAAGTCGAGTCTTTTACGTTCTACTACGAGTCCTATTGAGTTGTCGTGACGCACTGGTGAGTGCGGTACCCCAGCTGGGTGTAAGTACATATCACCAGGACCTAGTTTCATCGTGCGCTTTACACCTTCGTCTTGTACGTGCACTTCAATATGTCCTTCTAGTTGAAAAAAGAGTTCTTCGGTCTCGTTATAGTGATAGTCTTTTCTGGCATTTGGTCCACCTACAATCATAACGATATAGTCACCAGCGTCTTTGTAAAGATTTTTATTACCTACGGGTGGTTTAAGAAGATCTCTATTTTCTTCTATCCATTTATTTAAATTAAAGGGAGGTGCTATGGCCATATGTGTCTTATTTAGTTACTATAAAAGTACAAAAAGTAGTACGCTTTCGCGAAAGCGTAAAAAAAACATCCCCACCTACGTAAGCAGGTGGGGATGATAATCAAAAGATTTGGGGTTTTTTATGTTATCTAAAGAATAGTTGTGTGTAATATGGGATACCCATCTCATTCTTTACGATACCTATACCTGTATGTGTGTAATCACCTTCTAGTGCTTCTTTATGTGCTGGACTCCCTAACCATCCCTGTACTACAGACTCTGCGTCCATATAACCGTATGCTACGTTTTCGCTTACTATGTGAGCACCGCTTTGTTGTAACATTGCTGAGCGCTCATAGAAGTTATCGTGACTAGGCTGACTTTGTACCACCATATAATTAGAGTGACCTACAGCAAGATCTTCAGAATAGTTGTGCCACTGAAGTTCATTAAGACCTAAAGTTGCCCTATGGGCATTTAATACAGCAAGAACCTCCTGGGCTAATTCGATGTCGTTTTCAACATCAACTGGAGCTTCAAGATTAGAAGTCAGGTCTTCTGACTCGTTAATTGGATCGGTACTGCAAGAGCAGATAAGTAGCATTGCTGCAAAAAAGCAGAGACTTTGGTTAATCAGTTTCATAATTTGGGGTTATGAGTTATGACTGCAAGATAAAAATAATTTGCACTTAATCGTACACTTTGTGTATTTAATCGATGAAATACACAAAAAATGTAGTTTTTTTTAAAATTTACAAGTAGGAAGTGTCTGTATTCATCACTTTTAAGCCGTTCAAATGCTTCTTTCTCCTTATATTAGACCTATATATTTTAGTAAAAGCCTATGAAAAAGTTAGTTACCCTTGTTATGTTGTCTTTAATTGTATGTTCTTGCGATATGCCTGTTAAGGAAAAAGAGGATAAGATTAATGCATCATCTATACCTGCAGATCAAAAGTTTGGTCTTGTTATACACGGAGGAGCAGGTACAATTCTTAAAAAAAATATGACCGACTCTCTTGAGAGGGCATATCGAGCAAAACTTGATGAGGCTACAAGAGCGGGACATAAGGTGCTCTCTGATGGAGGCACGAGTATGGAGGCGGTGACGGCAGCTATCAATATTATGGAGGATAGCCCTCTTTTTAACGCTGGAAAGGGTGCTGTATTTACACACGATGGTACAAATGAGCTAGATGCTAGCGTTATGGATGGTAATACCCTTAATGCGGGAGCTATCTCTGGTGTGACTACTGTAAAAAACCCCATTGACCTTGCAGTAGCTGTAATGAACAAGTCTGAGCACGTGATGCTCAGTGCAAAAGGAGCAGAGCAGTTTGCTGCAGAACAAGGACTTGAGATAGTAGATCGATCTTACTTTTATACAGAGAGAAGGTATAAATCGCTCCAAAAAATAATAGATAAAGAAAAAACGCAACTCGATCACGACTTAGATAATAAAGTGACTTTTATGGATCCTTTTATAAAGGATAGTAAATATGGTACCGTAGGTTGTGCAGCACTAGATAAGTATGGTAATCTCGCAGCAGGCACCTCTACAGGAGGAATGACTAATAAAAGGTATAACCGTATAGGAGATGCTCCTATTATAGGAGCTGGCACTTATGCAAATAATGCAAGTTGTGCGGTAAGTAGTACAGGATGGGGAGAGTTCTTTATGCGTGGTATGGTAGCACACGATATCGCTGCTATTATGGAGTATAAGGAAGTTACATTACAAGAAGCGGCAGAAGAGGTAATCCAGAAAAAGCTTACAGAGCTAGGCGGTACTGGAGGAATTGTATCTATAGACCGAGATGGAAATGTAGCGATGGAGTTTAATACAGCAGGTATGTACCGTGCACATATGAATGCCGCAGGAGAGATAGATATAAAAATCTATAAGAACAACTAGTATGGATAGAACGTGTCCAGAATGTGGAGATAAAATTATAGGTAGAGCAGATAAGAAGTATTGTAGTTCTTCTTGTCGCAATGCTCGTAACAACAGCCAGAATAAGGACTCAAAAAATATGATGCGCAACATAAATAACAGGTTGCGCAAAAACTACCGTATACTAGAAAAACTCAATCCTGAGGAAAAGACAAAAACAACTAAGGCAAAACTAAATGCAGCGGGTTTTGACTTTAATTATTTTACAAGCATTTACACGACTAAAGCAGGTACTATATACTACTTTATATATGACCAAGGATATTTACCATTAGATGGTGACTTTTACGCACTCGTAAAAAGAAAGAATTAATATGAAAATCTACGCCGAAACTAAAAACCTAATTCTTAGGGAGATTGTCATAGAGGATACAGGAGATATGTATCGCTTGGACAGTGATCCCCTGGTACATAAATATCTAGGCAATAAGCCTATAAGTTGTATGGGTAAAGCAAGGGCATATGTAGATTACATACGTATGCAGTATGAAACTTATGGCATAGGCCGCTGGGCAGCCATCGAAAAATCTACAGGTGACTGGATAGGGTGGACCGGCTTAAAAATGAATTTTGAAAATGAGATGAACGGTCATACAGATTTTTATGATATAGGTTATCGCTTTATGCCACAATACTGGGGTAAGGGTTATGCAACAGAGTCATCTATAGCCGCTAGAGATTACTTTTTTGAAAACTTCACTGGCAAAAAACTGTGCGGTATGGCAGAGCTGGGCAACGGCGCCTCTTGCCGTGTGCTTGAAAAAATAGGACTAGAGCGCAAAGATAATTTTATCTACGAGCCAGAAAATATAGAGCTAGCTTGGTTTGAAAAATCAATGTAATCTATTTCCAAGTCTGACCATTAAGCTCTAGAGCCGCTTTAAGGACATCTTTCTGGCTTATCTGGCCTACTAGTTTACCATTTTCTACAATAGGGAAGCGTCTATGTTTTGATTCCAAAAATTTATTTGCCGCATCAAAAACATTCATATTACCATCTATAGTATCTACATTAGATACCATATGATTGCTCACTTTCATATTATCCATAGGCATATTATAATATCTACTCTCTGAGATTTGCTTCATACAGTCGCCCTCAGAAATTATTCCTAATAGTTCATTTTGTTCATTTACCACGGGACCACCAGATATTTTATGCTTTATAAGACTATTCATCACCTCAAGAACAGATTGATCTGGAGAGAAGGTGATGAGTTTTCGGCTCATATAATCGCTTACTTTTATATCTGTTGCAGTGCTTTTTACTTCTTTTGCACGTTTACCCATAAAACTTTTAATTGCCATAACTATCTGATTTTGTTGTCTTAAAGTTAGTCATTTATATTTAATAAGTTGTGTTACGCTTTCGCGAAAGCGTACTCCAAACCTATAAATTTGTATTTTACAAGCACCAAACCAATAGCAAATGAAACGCCTTAAACATTTCTTCTCATTATTTGTACTCCTCTTTCTTGTGTGGTTAAGCTTTAAATCGCTTTTGCCAGAGACGGCATCTTCTGGAGATGTACCACTCACTGAGTTCTCTACAGAACGTGCAATGAGCCAACTCAAAGTAATCTCTCAAAAACCTCACTATGTAGGGTCACCCGCACACGCAGAAGTGCGTGGGTATATTATAGATGAGCTTAAGAAACTAGGTCTTGAGCCTTCTGTGCAAGAGGGGTATGTACTAGACTCTTGGTGGGGATCAAGTACCTTAGTGAAGCCAAAAAACATAGTGGCACGTTATAAAGGAACCGGCACGGGTAAGGCAGTATTGTTAATGTCGCATTATGATAGTGCTCCACATAGTAAGTCTCACGGGGCGAGCGATGCGGGGTCTGGAGTGGTGACTGTGTTAGAAAGTTTAAGAGCCTATCTAGCAGCCGGAGTTGAGCCAGAAAATGATATTATCGTGCTATTTACAGACTCTGAAGAGTTAGGTCTAGACGGTGCTACGTTATTTGTAAAAGAACACCCTTGGGCAAAAGATGTGGGTATTGCCTTAAATTTTGAAGCTAGAGGCTCTTCTGGACCTTCTAATATGATTGTGGAGACTAATGGGGGTAATGAAAATCTTATTAAAGAGTTTGAGAAGGCTGGACTTGAGTACCCCGTGGCTACATCATTAATGTATAGTATTTATAAAATGCTACCTAATGATACAGACTCTACAGTGCTCCGTGAAGATGGTGATATACCAGGTTTTTTCTTTGCGTTTATAGACAGTCATTATAATTATCATACAGTAAATGATACTGCAGATAATCTTGACCCGCGCACACTTGAGCATCAAGGACAGTACTTATTGCCGCTTATCAAGCACTTTGCTCAAGTAGATTTATCTAGCATTAAATCTAGTGAGGATAGGGTATATTTTGACACACCACTACTTACTTTTGTTTCATATCCGTTTGCTTGGGTATTACCTATGGCTATTATTGCCTTGGTAGTGTTCATACTTTTATTAATTAAAGGTTTTAGAGATAAAAAGTTAAGGGGAGGTCCTGTAGGGCGAGGATTTTTAGCACTTTTTATTTCCCTAGGATGTGCTTTACTACTTCTACAAATATTTGTGTGGTTAATGCCATCATTATACCCTCAGTATAATGATATGTTACCAGTATTTATTTATAATGGTCACTGGTATACGATTGCTTTTGTGATGATGTCACTAGCGTTTAGCTTCGGCGTATATAGTCGTTTATGTAAACTAGAACATACAGCAAGTACTTATGTAGCCCCACTTGCTTTATGGGTTATTATAAATATGATGGTCGCTATATATCTTAAAGGGGCTGGCTACTTTATTATTCCATTATTATTTAGTCTTATTGCCTTTTTTGTAATGATTAAGCAAAAGAAACCAAGCGTTATATTAATGCTTTTACTGGTAGCGCCAGGAGTATTTGTTTTTTCACCATTAGTACAATTCTTTCCTGTAGGTTTAGGACCATCTGCATACTGGATTTCTATACTTTTTACAGTACTAGTATTTGGTTTATCATTACCAGTAATAGGCTATTATAAGAGTAAGCGCTTTTTAGGTTATATAGGTTTAATACTTACGTTTGTGTTTTTAGGAGTAGCACACGCAAAGTCTGATTATACACAGAAAAGACAGAAGCCTAATAGCTTATTATATTACCACAATGATAGTGATAGTAATGCTTACTGGGTCACCTATGATGATTATATAGATAGTTGGGTAGAGGGATATCTAGGGTCTAACCCCAAAGCTGCCAGTGAGTATATCACAAATGCTTCTGGAAGCAAGTATAATACTTCCTTTAGCTATGCAAAGGAAACCTCTGTTATAGACCTTGAAGAAACTATCATTATCAAAGAAAAAGATGAGGTTGTAGATGGAAATAGAGAGGTAACGTTGAGCATAAGACCACAGCGACGTATTAATAGAATACGCCTCTTTGCAGATAAGAATACGCCGTTTAAAATGCTATCATACAATAAAAAAGAATATAAGCCAGATAGCACGGCATCTTTATATAAGAAGAGATGGAGTAACGCTCTACTAAGTTATTATATGGGAGCAGATGAGGAGCTTGAATTTAGTTTTGTGGTGCCTGCCGGAGTAGATCCAAAAATAAGTTTTAGAGAATACTCTTTTGACTTATTAGAAAATTCAAAATTCACAGTATCTGCCAGACCAGAAACGATGATGCCTAAACCCTTTGTCTTAAATGATGCCATTATTATAGAGCGCGCGATTAACATAAATGAGCTGGCATTTGCCACTCCACAAAGTGACACACTACAGGTACAAGAATAGTACAGTATTTTAAAATCCCCGTGATAATGGGACACATATGACTAAAAGAATAACTATTGCAGGATTAGGCTGGTTAGGGCAACCACTAGCATCACATCTCAAATTATATGGTTACCAAGTAAAAGGTAGCGTCACAGATACAGAGAAGGCAAAAGCACTTACAAAAAGTGGCATTTCAGCTTACCCAGTTGTTATAGCAGAGGCTGGTGTGTCTGGACTAGTAGACACCTTGCTGATTGATACCGATGTGCTTATGATAATGATTCCTCCAGGGCTACGTAGAAATACTGGAGCAAATTATGCGCTTAAAATGGCTCATTTTTTACATCAAGTAGAAAAATCACAAATAGAAAAAGTCATCCTAGTAAGCAGTACCTCGGTATATGATGACTCACAGGGTGTAGTTACAGAAAAAGTCGCGCCTAGACCTGAGACTAACGCCGGTAAGCAATTACACGATGTAGAGCAAATTTTCTTTAATAACAGTGCTTTTAAGACCACCGTAGTACGCTTTGGAGGACTCTTTGGAGGTAGTAGAAACCCCGTTAAGTTTCTTGCCAGTCGTAAGGGGCTTACTAATGGTAAGGCTCCCGTAAATATGATTCATAGAGATGATTGTGTAGGCATTTTAATGGCTATTGTAAAGCAGGACGCCTTCGGCCATATTATAAATGCCGTTGCACCTAGCCACCCGTCAAAAAAGGACTATTATACACAGCAAGCACAAGAACTAGGTCTTGAGCCTCCAGAGTACATAGACGAGGATACAGCCACGTTTAAAGAGGTAAATAGTGTGGTTGTAAAACCCGTTTTGAACTACGAGTTTCAGGTTGATTTATAGATTGCTATAACCATTAAATAGTTTAAGTACGCTTTCGCGAAAGCATAAAAAAACCGTCCCTAATGAGACGGTTTTTTAAGTTTATAAAGTGTTTGTATTACCAAATACGCACTCTATCTTCTGGAGCTAGGTAATTTGCATCTCCTTCTTTTATATCAAATGCTTCATAAAAAGCATCTACATTAAGTAAAGGTTGTACAGCACGTACCATACCTGGAGAGTGTGGGTCTGTCTTGATTTGTGTTCTTAAAGCTTCATCACGGCTCTTAGTTCTCCATACGGTTGCCCAAGACATAAAGAAACGTTGTTCTGGCGTAAAGCCGTCTATGTTTTCTGGACGTCCATTTTCTGCATAGTATTTCTGAAGACCGTCATAAGCTCCTAGTACTCCTCCTAGATCACCTATATTTTCACCTAGTGTAAACTTACCGTTTACAAAAACGCTGTCTAGTACTTCTACATTGCTGTATTGTTCTGCAAGTGCATTACCACGTTTTGTGAAAGCTTCAAGGTCTGACTCTGTCCACCAGTTTTTTAGGTTTCCATCTGCATCGAAACGTGCTCCACTATCATCAAAGGCGTGTGAAATCTCGTGACCTATTACGGCACCTATACCTCCATAATTTACAGCCTCATCTGCCGTGTAGTTGTAAAATGGTGGCTGTAATATTGCTGCAGGAAAAACAATCTCATTGTTAAGCGGGTTGAAGTATGCATTAACCGTTTGTGGTGACATTCCCCACTTAGATTTATCTACAGGTTCACCTATATCTTCATAATTTTTAAGCTGACCCCATTTACCTACAGCTGTCATATTTTCAAAATAGGTCTTATCTGCAGACACCTCCATTGTAGAGTAATCTTCCCACTTGTCTGGATATGCAATCTTAACTGTAAATTTATCAAGCTTTTCGATTGCTTTTTCTTTAGTCTCTTCTCCCATCCAGTCTAAATTCTGGATACGGTTTTTGTAAGCATCAATCACGTTTGCAATCATTGTTTCTGCCTTTGCTTTTGCCTCTGGCGGAAACTTTGCATCTACATATAGTTGTCCTAAAGCTTCTCCTACGGTACCGTTTACAGTTGCAAGCGCACGCTCATCTGCTGGGCGTTGCTTTTTTGCACCGCTTAGGTATTTACTATAAAACTCCCAGTTTGCTGTTTCAACATCAGTACTTAGTCTACCGGCAGCACTATTAAAAGTATCCCAGCGTACGAGTGTTTTTATATCTTCAATAGATGTGTTATTTAAAAATTTGTCTAAGGCTGCAGTATACTTAAGCTGTGTTACCGTGAGGGTGTCAAATTCTTTTTTGATACCCAAGTCTTTGATCATCTTTTTAAGATCTACAGATGTTAGCATTGCATCTGCCTCTTCTACAGAACGTGGATTATTGAAGTTACGAGCATCACGGCTCTCTACTTTATCTAGTCTAGGTATAGCAAGTGCAGTTTCCATCTCAAGAATTTTTTCTGCAGCTGCTGTGGCATCTACTTCAGAGTCACCTAGCATTTGTAACATTCTTGAAATATGCTTTTTATACTCTACGCGTATCTCTTTAGACTTACTGTCTTCTAAGATGTAATAGTCACGGTCTGGAAGACCTAAACCATTTGCACCTAGATAAACAGTATTCATTGAGCTATCATTAAGATCTGCTCCAGCACCTATACTTAAAAATGGAGAAGATACTGCAGGGTTTGTAGCAAGTACGGTTTGTAACTCTGCGAGGTTTGTAACACCGGCAATATCATCTAGTGCTGGTTGTAATGGTTTTAATCCGGCTTCATTTCGCGCAAGCGTATCTAACTTTGTATTAAAGATTGCTAGTGCTTTTGCTTGGTCTGTGCCAGCAGTGTACTTCCCGCTTTTTTCTGCTTCATCAAGTATAGCAAGAACATCTGCATCTGTAGATTTACGTAGTACAGAAAAGCCTCCCCAGCTTGTACGATCATCAGGTATCTCTGTGTTTTTCATCCAAGAGCCATTTACGTAGTTGTAAAAGTCTTGATTAGGAGTTACGGAAGTATCCATATTTTCAAGTACGATACCTGGAATTTCTTCTGTTTTGGCTTCATCTTTTGGACCTTCTGTTTTACAACTTACTAGAGTAAGTGCACAAGAGGCTACAATTGCAGCCGATTTATAAAGTTTCATAGTGTTATGAGTGTTTGAAATTATATCTGAATAAGACGTTATTAATTTTGGATTGTTACAAAGTTAATAAAACAAAAAGCCCTCTTAAAAGAGGGCTTGATTAGTTAGTTGCGTATCAGCTTTTTGGTTATTTGCTTTGTACCTGTATTGAGTTTAAGTAAATATAAGCCGGTAGCAAATGAACTCATATCTAAGGGATAGTTTGTCTCACCCGCAGTGGTTGTAATAGGTTTTACAACTACCTTGCCTAAGATGTCATAAACTTCTATAGTAAGCGGAGTTCCTTGTGACCAGTTGATGTTAAAGACGCCATTTGAGGGGTTTGGGTGAATGCTAAGACCTGAAATAGAAACTTCATCTATAGCAAGTGGCTCAAGACCTATTTGTAAATCGTCTAATAATACACCTTCTCTCACCGTGTTCTGATCTGAGTGGAAAACAAATCTAAAAATCATACTTGTTTCTGAAGCAAAGGCAGTAAGGTCATAACTATACTCGTTAAGAGATGTGTCGTTGTCACCTGTCCACTGTGCTCCTGGGCAGTTAAAGCAGTTGTTACCCGGTAAGGTATCACTGTTATACCAATTAGGATCATTTGCTGTTCCTAATATATTCCAAGTAACGCCATTATCTGTAGTATACTCCATATACATAATATCCCAATCATTTTCTAGCTCAAAAGCCATCTGAAATGAAATTTGAGGTACTTCTAGTGCAGATATGTCATAACATTTAGTAGTTAAAAATTCTTTGATATTATCACCGTGATCACCAGCTAAGTTAGTCGCATATACATTCTGACCAGATGCTGCTTGATTAAGAGCTGGGCCCGAAGGGATCCCTCTTTGCCAGGTTGTGTTACTAGAGTCACAATTACTTGCATTACTATTTTCAGTAAGTACAAGAAGTGCATCTTCTTCTGTTTCAAAGTCATTAATAAGATCTCCTTCTCCTACTGCGTTTACGGCTAGAATGGTTCTTGAGTCATTATTATCTACTACTTGATCACCATTTAATATAACTTCTGCCACAAGCTCATATGTCCCTGTAGAGAGTCCTAGCACTGGTAGCTCAATTGTAGTAGACTCTTGTGATGCAAGCGATCCCGACCAATCTATTGAATTTGAAATACCACCAGCTTGATAATTTATGGTCGCAGTTGTAACTCCATCTGTACCACTATTTATAAAAGTAAGTTCTGTAGGGATTTCTTCACAAGAGAGGGCTTGATTACCTATAGGTGCTAATGAAGTAGTAGCGATATCTAGAGCTATGGGCTCTGTATCTATGTTAGTTTGCCAGATGCCACGACCGTAGGTAGCTGCCGTAAGAATACCATTAGACTCATTAATATCTAAGTCACGTACAGCAGTATTAGGTAATCCATTATCAAAGGTCTCCCAGTCGTTTGTAACATCATCATATCTCCAAACTCCAAGTGCTGTACCAAGATATAGTGGGTTTTCTGAGTGTAAGTTTTGATGTTTTATAACTAGTTTAGGAATGTTAGGTAATGAGCCGGTTATTTCGGTTGCTGTAATGTCTGTGCCTGTAATGTTTGCTTCATATACTTTACCTGAGGTTCCAGCGGTAACAATATATAATGTTGAGCTATCTCCATTTTTCACTTCAAGTGAAGATATATTATTTGAAAAGTTTGTCACAAAAGCAAAATTATCACCGCTGTTAGAACTTTTGTATAGTTGATTATCAACCGCTACATACATTACCTCTTCATCATTTGGGTCTGTCTCAAGGTAATCAATACGAGTGCCAAAAGACGATGAACGTTGTACCCAAGTATTAGAACAAAAATCTAATTCATAAAGACTAGTATATCCCGCATATAGTCTACTATCTTTTGCAAAGGCTAGAGGTGTTATCCAGTTACCATTTTCTGGAGCGTTAAAAGCTCCTGCGAGTGATGCTCCTCCATTATTTGAAAAATAAGGACCACCGCCACCTTGTATAAATCCGTAAACTCTGTTTGGGTCATTTGGATCAAATACATTCTCCATTCCATCTGCTCCATAATAGTTTTGCCATTGCTCGTTAAGGCGAGCATAACCACCGTTATCTTGTAATCCTCCAGAAATAAGAGAAGCGTCTGTAGCAGCTACATCTATTCTATAAAATTGTCCTATTGCTAGACCATCTGTAATGCTTGTAAAACTAGCGCCACCATCTGTAGATGTGTAAATACCACCATCACTCCCACAATAAAGAGTTCCGTTTATAAATCGTAGGTTATGAATATCTGCGTGGGTATATGCTGCTTGGTTTGGTGAACTCCAGTCGTTAAGTTGTGTGAAGTTTGCGCCACCATTAGTAGATTTCCATACATTGAGTATTCCTGTGTAAATTTCGTCTTCATTTGTGTCTGAAACGGCAAACGCCATATCAAACCAGGCTTGCGTACTCTGGAAAATATCTTGACCTCCAGTAAAAGTTTCTATAAAGCTATCTGCACTATCTGTAGATTTAAATATTGATCCAGAACCAAAACTTGAATCAGATCTAAATACATAGAGTACTTCTGGATTTGCTGGGGTTACATCTAGTACGAGTCTTGCTGCACCAGTAATGACTCCAGCAGATATGTTTGTCCAAGTTTCTCCAGCATCTAGAGATCTATAAACTCTATTTGAAGTAGCTGCATACAGCACATCAGAGCTTCCTGGTTTTACTTTTAAGTCATCAAAGTCGCCTGTGATTTTGTTTTCCCAAGTTAGACCACTATCTGTCGTTTTATAAACACCATCGCTAGTTGCAAGCCATAGTGTTTTATTGTCTGCAGGGTCAAAGTAAATCTCATTCATTGTTAAAGGAGAATTACTTTCATTAAGACCTGTGGTGTTCCAAGTAACGCCACCATCTGTAGATTTCATCACGCCTATACTTGTAGAGTCACCAGCATCATCATCACCAGTGGCAATGTATATGATATTACTATCGGTAGGATCAATAGCGATACCAGACACTCCTATTTGTGGTAGTTGGTCCGTAAGAGGTGTCCACGTTGCGCCTGTGTCTGTAGACTTCCAGATACCTCCAGCTGGAGCACCTATATAAATAACAGCAGGGTTTGCTGGGTCTACAGCCATCGCGTTTACACGCCCTTGGCCTGCAGACCAAGAGCCTGTATTAGTATGAGTAAGAGGGCCTATGTTTACCCAATCGCTTTCATCTGTTTGTGCCGCTCGTGAAGAGCTGTTTACTTCTTGCCATACGTCCCAAAGTTGCTTTTGAGTCATTACGGTACCATCATCATTAAGATAATTTTGGTGAAAAGATTCCCATCTTTTAAATGGTTTGTAACCGCTTCCTTTTACGGTCTCATCTTTGTCTTCCCAATACAGTTCAAAAGCATTTACAATTTCTTGAAAAGTGGGTTCTGTGGTTCGGTTAGGATTGTTAAAAGTTTCCATCCACGGGGCAGATGTACCTATTTGAGCAACAGATACTCCCGCAACTAGGCAAAGACCTAGTACTAGTAGTTTTTTCATTGTAGTTTTATTAGGCGATAAATATAATGCAGTAAAAGTATTTTACACAATTATTTCTCTATAAAACCAACAAAAAATCTACATAATATCAAGCAAACCTTTAAAAAGCTGAGATTTTAATAAAATAAACATCTTTTGCTTACTGTTTTTTGCGCATTTTCTCGATGTAGCGAGTGTCCCATTCACTTTTCATTTTGGTAAGCTCAGACACATTTTCATTAGGCACTGCAATAGATAAGACATAGTGGTGCACCTTCCAGTTGCCGTTTACTTTTTTTAGAACTCCAGAGCCTCTGCAAATCCCCATTTGTGTTTCTAAATGTTCATCAAACCAAGCAATACTTGGGTTTAATCCCTCTACATATACATTTCTATCTATAGCTTTGAATGACCAAGCACGACCTTTATCAAAATGAGGTTTTGAGTAATTTTTAAAAGACTCCACATCCCAAATTTCTGTTGCATCTGTTCCTACAAAAATTGCAGAGTCTGTCATCAAACCAAAATAAGCATCAAAATCTGCGTTAGATGCTGCTTGATGCCACGCATCTAAGGCTGTTGTGATAGATGTCTTAATAGAGTCATTATCTTGCGCAAGTGTAGTTGTAGTAATGCTTATAAGGACAAAAAGGGTAGCTATAAACTTCATAATTTACTGTATTTATTAATCTTTAAGAATTTCTTTTTCTTCCCCATCACCATCAGGCTCTTCATTCTCAAGTTTTATTTCTTCTAGTAAATCTCTAAAGCTTGTGTTGAACGCCTCATTAAGTTGTAAATTAAGATCCTGGTAAGCATTATGTAAATCTCCTATTTGCTTAGACAGTGTTTCTGAGTTTGGTTTGTTTAAAAAAGCTTCATTTTTAAGCACTTTCACCTTTGTCTCAATGGCAATGAGTCTTGCTTGTATTGCGTTAGACAATGTTTCTTGAGGAGCAACTTGCACCTCTGCCTCCTCTGCTTCTGCCTTTGCCTCATATAAGTTGTCAAATTTTTGAATCTTATTTTTTAAAACGCCCAGTGTAGGTATTTGTAAACTATCTATCGCTACAGATAGATCCCTGTATAAAGGCCAGTTTGCTACACCTTCTCTTGCTTGTGGTCTAAGGCCTATTTTAGGTTTAAGATTACTAGGTTTTGCTATAGATAAAGTGTCTTTTCCTAGTGTTTGCTCTTGGGTAGTGATTTCTTGAGGTGTTTGCTTTTCAGAGCAAGCATTTAGCATAAAAACCAAAATAAATAATAATAATACAGATAAATATCTCATAAAATATAGCGTAAAGACATAACAAAAGTAGGTCAAATGCATATATGTGAGCAATAATTATGACTAAGTTTGTCTACGCTTTCGCGAAAGCGTACTTCAAAACACACACAAATGAAATCAAGAATACTAATAATAGGAGCCTGTGGCCAGATAGGCACAGAACTTACACTCACCTTAAGAAATAGATTTGGTGCAGATAAAGTAGTTGCCAGCGATATACGCGAGGGTAATGAAGACATAATGGGTGAGGGGCATTTTGAACTACTAGATGCCACAGACCTTGCAGCAGTAGAAGATGTAATATTTAGATACAAGGTAGATACCGTGTACCTTATGGCAGCAATGCTTAGTGCTATTGCAGAGCGTTTTCCAGCAAAGGCCTGGCATCTTAATATGACCTCTTTATTTAACGTGCTTAACCTAGCAAAAGATAAGAAGGTAAAAAAAGTGTTCTGGCCATCTAGTATAGCTGTTTTTGGTGAAACTACACCAGCTCAAAATACACCACAACTCACCGTTATGGAGCCATCTACCGTGTATGGGATTTCAAAACAAACAGGAGAGCGCTGGTGTGAGTATTACCATAATAAATATGATGTAGATGTACGCAGCATACGTTACCCAGGCCTTATAAGTTATACAACAGAGCCAGGAGGTGGTACGACAGACTATGCTGTAGACATCTATCATAGAGCTCTTAAACACGGCCAGTACCGTAGCTTCCTTAATAAAGGAACAATATTACCTATGATGTATATGGATGATGCCATAAGAGCAACTATAGGCATTATGGATGCGCCAAAAAAGAATATAAAAGTACGCTCATCATACAACCTAGCCGGAGTAAGTTATGCCCCAGAAGATGTTGCAGCAAGTATACAAAAGGTAGTACCTAACTTTGAGATAAGCTACGAGCCAGACTTTAGACAGGCCATTGCAGACTCGTGGCCAGAGTCTATAGATGACAGTGTTGCGCGCAAGGATTGGGGCTGGGAGCATAAATTTGACCTAGATGCCATCACAAAAGTAATGCTCGATAATCTAGAAGAACGATATAAATAAGTACACTTACGTGAAAAAGAGAGACCTCCCCACAAAAGATTGTCCCGTTTGTAAACGTCCATTTACCTGGCGTAAAAAATGGGAAAAAAACTGGGCAGAGGTCATTTACTGCAGCGAGCGCTGCCGAAGAAATAAAAACAGTGCATAGAGAACAGCTCTTACAAGAATTATCATTTAAGGCTTCAAAAAGCAGTGGCCCGGGTGGACAGCACGCAAATAAAACAAGTTCTAGAATAGAGTTGAGCTGGTCGTTACCAGAAACCCTTGCATTTACAGAAGAAGAAATAGTGCGCCTTACTGATAAGCTCGCTCACAGACTCACTAAGGAAGGGGTGCTGCAGCTTGCTTCACAAGCATCACGTAGCCAGCATAAAAATAAAGAGGATGTCATAAAGCGCTTTTTCTCGCTACTAGAAGTGGCTATACAAGTTCCTAAAGTGAGAAAGAAGAAACGGCCTTCTAAACTTGCCAAGCTAAAACGCCTTAAAGCCAAAAAGGAACAGTCAGAAAAAAAGGCAAATCGCAAGCGACCAGAGTTTTAGAAGAACTGTTGTAAAATTAAAAGCCCTGTAAACAATGCGTTTACAGGGCTTTTAATTTTAAAATAGTGTAGATTACTCTACAATAAATTTTCCTTTCATAAGTCCTGAGTGACCTGGAAAGCTACATATAAAATCATAGGTTCCAGCCTCTGGTGCGGTAAAGGTTACAGTAGTAGACTGCCCACCACCTATCATCTTAGTATGAGCTATGATCTGATCTTCATTTGCAATCCAGTCACCAGCTTCACCAGTTGCTGCCGCCGCTGCCGAAAATTCTGGAATAGACGTTCCTGGCTTAAGTAGTACAAAGTTGTGACCCATTATTTTTTTATCAATTTTTCCTGTGTGACGTAGTGTAAGAGTCACTTCTTGACCAGCTTTAACTTTAAGTTCGCTCTTGTCATATTTCATCTGGTCATTTCCTGCAAGTGCAAGATTTACAGATTTTCCATCATCTTTTTTGGTTGTCTTTTTTGAGCCTATCTTTACGGTTTCTTTTTCGGCTTTTTTCTCTTCGCCGCCGCAGCTTATCATAAGTCCCGCAAGTGCAAGAGCAGCTATAATTCCTTTAAATTTCATAGTAGTTCAGTTTAGTTTAAGTTTCTAAAGATAATCAACAACAGCTTTTTACTCAATATAATTTTTAAAAAAGTCAAAGGTGCGTAACTCATTGTAGTAATACTCTCCTTTCATATAAAAGCCCACGTGCCCTCCGTGATCTGGCATTTCTAAATGTAAGATGTCAGACTGTTTTGCTTGTTCTATAGGATAGCAGTCACCGTGTAAAAAACTATCATTTTTTGCATTAAGGATAAGAGTAGGTACTTTAATATTTTTTATAAACTGAGCGCTACTTGCTTTTGCATAATAATCTAGTGCATCTTCAAACCCGTGAGCGGGCGCGGTGTATATATCGTCAAAAGATTGTAAACTATTAATTTTCTTATACGACTGCTTACTCATTTTCTCAGGAAAGCGAGACATTTTTTTTCGATACTTTGCACGTAAGTGTACTAAAAAGGAAGTGCGATAAATGACATTTTCTTTTTTTGATAATTGCTCAAGAGACATACGTAAATCTGCGGGTACACCTATGCAGGAGGCTACTTTAACTTCTGTAGGGATATTAGTATGCTCTCCTAGGTATTTTAAAACAGCATTACCTCCCAAGCTCACACCGTAGAGACCTATTTTTTCATATTTACGCTTAACAAGTGTTTCTACAATAAATGCAATGTCACCCGTTTCTCCACTGTGGTAAGACCGGTAGAGTCTATTTTGCACGCCGCTACAGCCCCGTAAATTTACAGCGGCAACATCATAGCCATTTGTGCTTAATAACTTTGCTGTGCCTAGCATATAAGGACGCTGTGCATCACCTTCTAAGCCGTGAAAGAGAACAGCCACCTTTTGATTTTTTCTTGAAACTCGAGCATTTGTCCAGTCTATATCTATAAAGTCACCATCGGGAAGTTCTAAACGCTCTCTAGACTGTTTAACCCCTTTTACACGCCTAATTTTTGCAGAGTAAATGGTAGAAAAATGAGCATCTTTAAATAGTCCGCTTGCGCGAAAATTTGATGAAACTATGGGCATTTAGGGTATGTAGCTTTAGATATTTAACATTTTGTAGTACAACATACTACTATCACAAAATTACATAATTATGAGAGGGTAATACCTATATATAGTCATTCTGTAAAAGCTTATTAAGATATTTTTATCGAAAACTACTGTACCTCAAAGAAGCGATTATTGTAATTTTACGACAAGACGGTATTGTCACAAACTTGATTTAATTAGAACAATTTATATATGTACACAAAAGAATTTGATATACGATGGAGTGATATAGATGCAAATCGCCACCTAGCAAACTCTGCTTACGTAAACTTTATGTCTCATACTCGTATGGGCTTTATGATAGAGAATGGTTTAAGCCAGAAGGAGATGGTGGAGTATAACATAGGGCCAGTGATTTTTCACGAGCAAATATTCTTTTTTAAAGAAGCCTTTCAAGGTAGACCTATCACTGTGACCTTTGAGTTAGGAGGAGCTAGTGAGGATGGTATGTTCTTTAAGTTTGTACATAACTTTTATGATTATAAAGGAAGAAACCTAGCTCGCGGAAGTATGCAAGGAGCTTGGATAGATCTTACCACACGTAAAACTACTGGCCTTCCAGAGGCATTAATGCCTATGCTCGAAAATGCCCCAAAAACACCAGACTATAAAGTCTTAACTAAAGAAGATATGAGATCTCACGGGCAGGCGCCTAGGGATAGAGAGTAATAAAAAAAAATTATAGGAGCAGTATGATGCTGCTCCTATAATGATACTGCTATTGTCCAGGCATATCATAAAAGAATTGCTCTTGAACAATTTTTCCATCCTTTACTTGATATACTGCTATTTCTGAAGATTTACTGCGTTGCCCGCTAGGCTTATGAGTAGTATCCATATCAAATCGTACAGAAAACCAGTTTTCTGCCACAGTAGGCTCACTTACAGTAGTGCTGTGTACATCAAAAGTATTTTCCCACCATTCTCCTTTTTTTCCTACAGCTTCCATACCCTCAGATCTTGAGTGTTCTGCCCACGATGGTTCGAGACTTACGATGTCTGGGCTGTAAAGTTCTTGATAGCACTTTGCATAATCTCCTTTATTACACCATTCTACTAGATTGTTTGCAATTTCTTGAGTTTTCATAATGAGTTGATTTTTAGATTGTTTGGTGTAAATATATGTATCTAAATACTGCTTTTGCTAGTCAAAACTTAAAATAAAAGTTAAATTTTTAACACAATTTGCTATATTGAAGGAGAATTTGAATGTCAAAAAGTTCAAGCACATACTACTAATTGATAGTGCACAAAGTTTATTTTTTAAACGGTGTATGTTGCTTATATTCTGTCATTTCGATTTGACGCACAAGAGGTTTAAATAACATATTTGCTGCCGTACGACGGTGTTTTATATAACACCGCAGTTGTTCTGGTACAGCACCTAGAGTACTTTTAATTTCAGATGCTGTTCTGCCCAAGTTGATTTCTTTCACCCCTAATGAGAGACCTTGTCTTATATAATCGTTAAGCATTCTTTGGTAGACGGCATCTGTTTTATTAAACTCGTAGTTGAGTCCTATAAAATGTGCATCAAGCACATCATCTACAATAAAAGCGGTTGAGAATCCCACAAGCATCCCATCTCTACTATAGGTTTTAAAAATGATACGGTCTTTAAAAGCATCTTTTAGTAGTGCATAGGTCTCTATAGTAATAGTTAGGGTATTAAAAACAGCCTTGCTAGTTACATTATTATATAGCAGCTGTAAGCTGTCTTTATTGCTTCTTATCTCTAATGCAGATAGCGATCGTACAGTAAGGTTATTGCTCAATGTATCTGCTCTATTAACCTTTACTCTATACTTAGATTTTAAGGCATTTTTATAACTGTCAAAGTCTTTCCACCTTACATGTAGCCTCATATTTGGTTCTACCGTAAAAGATTGAAAGTGTTCTTTTTCTGCGATGCTAGCAGATGCATCTTCGGTAGCATTAAAGTCCTTTAGGAAAAAGAGGCTTGGTTTTTTTGGTATAGAGAGCTTTTTTAGCTTTCGCGAAAGCGTATCATACACACTTCTTTTATCTATACCGGTTTTTACATAAAGACCATATGCACCGCTCAGAAAGATATTTCCACACACTAATATATGTGTTTTCTTTCCGCTTAGGTAGCATTGTATACTGCGTGCTAGTTGCTGGGTGAGTGGCACTTTCTCTGAAGCCATATCTAATGAGATATCTATTGCCTGGGTTATGGCAAGAGCTACGGGTTTGTCATTGAGAGAAAATAGAAGGTAGGTGTATGTAATAAGCGGGTTTGCCTTTTCAAACGCGTGTAAGAATGGTTTTGAAAAATACAAAGTGTCCTGACTCTCTAGTGTTATAAAAACACGATCATCTATATCATTTATACTTGAATATGATGTGCACGTATAATTAGACACTTGCTTTTTTTCGTTTTGTACTTAAATATACACCTAAGAAAATAAGCGAAGCTGCTACTACTCTTATAGTAGTGAGGGTGTCTGCTCCTAGTATAATAGCTACAAGCGTAGCTATGAGTGGTTGTAAATAGATAAAGGCTCCTATCGTAGAAGGTTTGAGCTGTCGCAGGGCAAATACATTAAATAGGTATGTTAAGTATGTGGTGCCTATTACTACAAACAGCATTACACCTATGACTGAAGGTGGTAAACTAGACCACTGTACTTCGAGAAATTGAGGTAAGGCAATGGGTGCGTTTGTAAATACTGCTATTAAGAAAAACCATTTCATAAGTGTTACCGAGGCATATTTGGCCGTGAGTGGCTTTACTAAAATTAGATAGACGGAGTAGGCAATGGCGTTAATTATAAACAGCGTGTTACCTAGGGGTATATTGGGCGCATTAGCTTGAGTTTTTGCGCCAAATAATATAAGAATAAGTGCTCCTACTAGGCCTATAGCAATACCAGAGGCTTTGAGCCAAGTGATTTTCTCTTTTAAGAATAAAGCAGATAGAATAAGAAGGATAACTGGAGATAGGGTGATGACCACACTACTGTTTATAGGAGTAGATAGCTGTAAACCCTTAAAAAACATAAGCATATTAATAGTCATCCCAAAAAGAGCACAAAGTATAATGCGCCACCAGTCTTTAGGGTCAATCTTTTCTGAGGGTAAAAACAAGCTTGTAATCCAGAATAGTATCGCTGCGCCTAGCACTCTAAGCATTATAAAACCATATGCTTCAATGTATGTGGGCATAAGATCTTTTGCCAGCGTGTGGTTTACACCATATATAAAACTAGCGCCAAAGGCAGCAAGAAATGCGAGATGACGCTTACTCATAGATTTTTATGCTTTTGAAAATGCCTCAACAGCAGCAGCAACCACCTTCTTGCTATTACCTACAAAAATTTGATTATCTACAATCATAATCGGGCGCTTTAAAAAAGTATAATGTTCAAGTATAAGATTTTTAAAATCTTCTTCAGAGAGAGATTGCTCGTTAAGACCACGTTTACGGTAGAGTTGTGCTCGTTTACTAAAAAGCGACTCATAACTACCGCTCATTTCTTTCATAGCCACAACTTGATCTTCTGTAAGAGGCTCGGTTTTAATGTCTTGTAATACAACGTCACTAGACGGGTTTATTTCAGAAATAATACGCTGGCAAGTGTTGCAAGTAGCTAAGTGTATGATTTTTTTCAAAATATGGTGGCTTATTAAATTACTTTACAAAATTACCATCTAACTCATCCAAAATGAATTATTTTTAGACAAAAATTACACATTATGACCTATACCTTTGATATCTGCCTTAAAAGTAGACAACTTTTAGAACGCTTTTTAAAAAGTCATACTACAGAGGAGCTTAACACAATTCCAGAGGGTTTTAATAATAACATTATATGGAATATAGGTCATAGCATCGCCACACAGCAACTTCTTACATACGGGCTGTCTGGGCTTAAAACTAAGCTTGATATGGCATTTATAGATCGCTATAGAAAAGGTACAAAACCAGAAGGGCTAGTTACTCAAGAAGAGGTGGCACAAATGCATACACTCTTGTTTACAACACTAGCAGAATTACAAGAAGATTATGAAGCCGGACTTTTTAAAGACTTTAAAGAATACACATTATCTACTACGGGCGGTACACTTACCAACGTCGGAGAAGCTCTGGAGTTTAATAATTATCACGAAGGTTTACACCTAGGGTGCGTTATACAGTTGTCAAAACTCGTTAAAAAGTAAGGTAACTCTCTGCTTCTTCCCAAGGTATAGTAACCACCATATTTTCAGATTGTATTGTATCTAGATCTATGTAATAAAGCACTACGCCTACATCTGTAAAACCAACTTCTTTAAGACTCTCATAAAACGTGGGATTGTTAAAGATATACTCCTGCTGTGGGTACTCTTTTGTGAAGTACGCTTTCGCGAAAGCGTAAAAATCTTCTGTAAATAGTGCTTCTTTTGATAATAGCTCTCCATTTTGTGGATTTAGGTTGAGGTAGCTTGCTGTGTCATACCCACTAGCACCACCAGAAAATTGATAGGTATAGTGCACAATAGAGAGTAAATTATTAGTCCCATATGAGAGCGCTGTTTCTATTTGAATTTCGTGAGCATCAGAGAGCTCAGTAGTTTCGGGATATGAAATTTGGGACTCATTAATGTATAAGTCTATTGCATCTGTTATAGTAAGGTCTGGCACTTCAGAAGCATTATACAAAATGGAAGTTGTCTTGTCAAGAATCCACTTATTTGCAATGTCCTTAACCGTCTCTGGCGAAGAGAAAGTAATAATGTCAATATCTATGTCTGGGCATTGCTGTGTTGCACATAAATCTATGTCGCTAGTGGTATAACGTGTGCTATTAGTTTCGTAAACAACTTCTTTCTCACAGCTCACGATAGAGATAGATAGTATAGTAAGTAGGAGGGGAGCCAGTATTTTTTTCATTAGATAAATGTAGGGTTAAGGCTGCAATAAAAAAAAGGCTACTCTTATAAGAGTAGCCTTTTAAAAAAGTTTAAGTTATAAAACTTATTGCTTCATAAACTTGTAAGTTCCTGTTTGACCTTCTGCAGTTACTTGTACTAAGTAAGCGCCAGTTTTAAGGTTAGAAACATCAATAGCATCAGAAAGTGCATTTACTCCCTTGTTTACTACTACTTGACCTAAAAGGTTATAAACTTTAACGCTAGAAATAGTAGAAGCTGCAGTCACATTTAATACGTTAGTCGCAGGGTTTGGAAACATTGAAAATCCGTCTAGTGAATTTGTTTCGGCAGATAGTACTCCTGTAATAGCAAAGGTATCTATACCTGCACCCCATCCCCAGTCACCTCCATTGTCATCGTAAGTATACCTTACTTGGAAGTCAGTATTAACATAATCTGTTAAGTCTATAGTTTCAGTTATAACACCACCAGTATTAGCATCATAAACTAATAGTGTGTTCCAAGCAGCCCCATCATAAGCTTCTACAGTAAATGTTTGATCTCCAAATTCTTGAAACCATACTTCATAAGTAAGAACAGCAGCTCCTTCACTTCCAGATAGGTCATATACAGCAGTTGTTATCGTTAGATTACTTGCGGCAGCCCCGTTTCCACATCCATCATCGTCATAAACAATTGCTGTCGAAGTAAAGTCATCTTGCGAACTTGGTGTTGTAGCAGTAAAAGCCCAGTCGCAATCACCCGTAACTGTTGTTAGTTCCCATCCATCTGGCGCAGTACCGTCATCAAATGTTTCAGAAACATCTTGTGCAGTCATTGAAATTGTAAAAAGTGCTAATGCACATAAAAGAGTAATTTTTTTCATACTAATATTGTTTAAGGTTATCAATGTGTTAAATATAAGTTATTTGTGCTAACAGGGCTTTTTTAACGTAGGTTAATTTGTTTTTTTTCGTTAAATGGTCATTAAATTGTAGGGTATTGTGAATAAAATCTTACAAAAGGCTTATTAACAAACGTTAGTATGTTAAATAGTTAGTTATTCCTTAATTATTTATTGTGCACTGCACTTTATCTTCCTACTTGAGTTAAGTAGCTTTGTTATATAAAAATCTCTCTATGAAATTTAATACTAAAACCATACACGGTAACCAGAAGCCAGATGCAGCTTATGGATCTGTGATGCAACCCATTTATCAGACATCTACTTATGCTCAACAGTCACCGGGTGATCATAAGGGATATGCCTACAGTAGATCTGCAAACCCTACACGTCACGCGCTTGAGCAATCTCTTGCAAGTATAGAAAATGGAGCATTTGGTATGGCATTTGCCTCTGGTGTGGCTGCGATAGATGCGGTAATGAAGCTACTTAAACCAGGAGATGAGGTTATCACAACAAACGATATCTATGGTGGTTCTTTTCGTTTATTTACTAAGGTTTATGAAGGTTATTGTATTACCTTCCATTTTGTAGATATGAGTGATATTAAAAATATCGAAACTCAAATCACAAATGATACAAAGATGATCTGGATGGAGTCTCCTACAAACCCGATGATGAACATTTTTGACATACAAGCCGCGGCCAAACTTGCAAATGAAAATAACATACTCCTTGCTGTAGATAATACCTTTGCGACACCTTACCTGCAAAACCCTCTAGATCTTGGGGCGCATATTGTGATGCATAGTGCTACAAAATACTTAGGAGGTCACAGTGATCTAGTAATGGGAGCACTTATCGTAAATGAAAAGACGCTAGCAGAAAGGCTTTACTTTATACAAAATGCGTCTGGCGCTATATGCGGTCCTCAAGATGCTTTTCTCGCACTGCGCGGTATAAAAACATTGCACGTACGTATGGAAAGGCATTGTCAAAACGGGCGTGCAATTGCCCATTATCTTAAAAATCACTCTAAAGTAGAAAAGGTGTACTGGCCAGGTTTTGAAGACCACCCTAGCCACCATATTGCTAAGAGACAAATGAATGATTTTGGGGGGATGTTATCATTTTCCACATATGGAGATAGTACAGAAGATGCACTCAAGGTTATAAAAAATTTAAAAATCTTTACTCTCGCCGAAAGTCTAGGAGGTGTAGAAAGTCTAGCCGGTCACCCAGCCACAATGACGCACGCTGCAATACCTAAAGAAGATAGGCTTAAAATAGGTTTAACAGATTCTTTAATACGACTAAGCGTCGGGATAGAAGATGTAGATGATTTAATAGAAGATCTTGAGCAGGCTCTTGAGTAGTATTCCGCTTTCGCGAAAGCGTAACTCTCCACCTTATCAGTATTTTAATCTAGGTAATAGATATACCCTACATTCATCCAGAATATCCAGTCGTTTACTCTGTTTACAGGTCTTGGGTCTGGATTAAGTCCATCTACCCAGTTTGAAGTGTAGTAGTGCCATCTCAAATCAATATTAAGATCACTTAGAATACCTAATTTATAACGAGTACCTACACTCCAAGTTATTGCCCAAGTATCACCCACACGGGTGTCAATACCTGTACCCATCTGTCCTTCACCTACATTAAAACCTTCTATAATAGCTGGTCCCGTATCTGTAGGATCTGTTGTAAAAGGATTGAGTACTTGTCCAAAGATATTACCATCCTCACGTAGTGAAGTTGTAGCACTAGGATTAAAAGAAACAAAGTGAGCTCCTACACTTACATATGGAGCAAACTTATAGGCCCCAGCAGAGAAGTCACGTATGCTCATAGGGAAGTATTCTAGTTGTGAACCTATCTCTAGTACTTGAGTTCTTCCTTTATGTGCGCGTAATCGCATACCTCCAAAATCGTTATCACTCGCCTCTGGGCCAAAGTTGTCTAAGTTTGTTATATGGAAGTCTATCTCGTTTCGTACCTTAAAGTGATCATTAAAGTAGGTGTACTTTGAATAACAGTTACAGTCTGCTTGATAGGCAAAGTTTAGGTAGTGCACTATTCCCACACCAAAGCCTACATTACCAAGGTTGGTCTCAACATTACTACGCTCTCCATAATCAGATTGAAACGCAACTGGACCGGCTATAACGCCAAGTTCGTGTGAAAACCCAAACTGAGCATTTAAGCCCTGCTGTGTGATCACCATTAATAATAATGCCAGTAGTAGGTACTTGGCTCTCATAAGTAGGTAATTAGGTGAGCAAATATATAAAAATATGTCAAACATCGAGTTTTTTGAGTTAAAATGATATTTCACGTAAGTGTAATCTTACAATTATATATTTAATTATGATATTCTAAAAAAAACACGCTAAAAATCAAGGATAATGTATATTTGTAGCTCTAACAGAACAATGTTTAAAGCATTGTCATAATAGATACCTTTTATGTCAGACAGCATTAAAAAATTTGTCGATTATGTTGCTCAGAGCAACCCAAATGAACCAGAATTTATGCAGGCAGTCCACGAGGTGGCAGAAACTGTAATTCCTTTTATAGAAAAAAATCCAAAATACCAGGGTAAGAAACTCTTAGAGCGTATGGTTGAGCCAGAGCGCACTATTATGTTTAGAGTGCCTTGGACAGATGATTCTGGAGAGATTCAAGTAAATAGAGGATACCGTGTAGAGTTTAACAGCGCTATAGGGCCATATAAAGGAGGACTTCGTTTTCACCCTTCTGTAAACTTGAGTATTCTTAAGTTTTTAGGGTTTGAGCAAGTGTTTAAAAACAGTCTTACTACATTACCTATGGGTGGTGGTAAAGGAGGATCTGACTTTAACCCAAAGGGAAAGTCAGATGCAGAGGTAATGCGTTTTTGCCAGAGCTTTATGAGCGAGCTAGCTCGTCACATAGGTCCTAACACAGACGTACCTGCTGGAGATATAGGAGTAGGCGGTCGTGAGATAGGCTATATGTTTGGACAGTACAAGAGACTTCGTAATGAGTTTACAGGAGTACTTACAGGTAAAGGTCTTACTTATGGAGGTTCATTAATGCGTCCAGAAGCAACCGGTTATGGTGATGTATACTTTGCACAAAGTATGCTTAAGACTAAAGGTGAAACTTTTGAAGGCAAAGCAGTAGCAGTTTCTGGATCTGGAAACGTTGCTCAATATGCTACAGAGAAAGTTACTCAACTAGGTGGTAAAGTAGTGACTATGTCAGACTCTGGAGGTTACATTTATGATAAAGACGGTATAGATGCAGATAAGCTTGCGTTTATTATGGATCTTAAAAATGTAAAACGTGGTCGTATAAGCGAGTATGTAGATACATACACAAGTGCAGAGTATCACGAGGGACAAAGACCTTGGTCTACTAAGGTAGATGTTGCACTTCCTTGTGCTACACAAAATGAACTTAATGGAGATGAGGCAAAAACACTAGTAGATAACGGATGTATATGCGTTGCCGAAGGTGCAAATATGCCTTGTACGCCAGAAGCTATAGAAGTTTTCCATAAAGCAAAAATTCTTTTCTCACCTGGAAAAGCATCAAACGCAGGAGGTGTTGCGACATCTGGACTAGAAATGTCTCAAAACAGTTTACGTTTTAACTGGACTGCTGAAGAGGTAGATCAAAAACTTCACAAGATTATGCTAGACATACACGAAGCGTGTGTAGAGTATGGAAAAGATGAAGACGGTTATGTAGACTATGTAAAAGGAGCAAACGTTGCCGGATTTGTAAAGGTGGCAGATGCTATGCTAGCTCAAGGAGTGGTATAGTAAGTCACACATATAATATAATATTACAATCAGACAGCTCAGGCTGTCTGATTTTTTTATGGGTAGTAGTACGCTTTCGCGAAAGCGTAATCAAGAAACCTAACTATCTTATGCATAACCTAGCTCCATTTCTGTGCTCAAAGCAATAATTGTACATTTGGTCGTTTTATACAAATAAACAGTTACCGGTAGTGAAGACGCGTTTTTTCTTATTGATTCTTCTCACATCATTTACAGTGATGTCCCAAGACTTTTCAGAAAACTGGACAGCACATTACTCTTATAACCGAGTGTCTGATATGACCTCTGGTAATGATAGAGTATATGTGGCCTCAGAAAATGCTGTTTTTATATATAACACACTTGATGAGACTATAGAGACTAGAACCACCGTAAATGGTCTTTCTGGTAATGTTATATCTGCTATTTATTATAGTGAAAATTTTGACACACTTTTTATAGGGTATGAAAATGGTGTTATAGATGTTGTAGTAGGTAATAGAACAGATGTTCTTACAGTGGTAGATATTTTTAATAAACCTGCTATCCCACCAGACCGTAAGCGCATTAATCATTTTGAAGAATATAATGGCTTTGTTTATATATCATCAAGCTTTGGTATTTCTTTATTTGAACTCAACCAGTTAGAGTTTGACGATTCTTATTTTATAGGTAACGGCGGTGGCTTACTAGATATAGGTAGTGTAGCCATACAAGAGCCATACATCTATGCAGCGTCTAGTGACGGAGGTTTACGTAGGGCACTTGTTGCAAATGATAATATTATAGATTTTGATAACTGGGAGACTATACGCACTGGATCATATCAAGAGATTGTAAGTTTTAACGATGACCTTTACTTACAAGAAGATAACCAGATTCTTATCTCTCAAAATGGGTTAGATTATAACATTTTTGAATCATACCCAGAGACGGTAATAGACATTAGACCTAATGAAGATTTCTTATCTGTAACATATAATGCTACCGTCTTACTTTATGATGAAAATCAAAATCTAGCTCAAACCTATGGTGCGATAGAAGGTTTTACAACAAGATATACTACTACATTGACACTTCAAGGAGAAATCTTTGTTGGGACATTTGGTTCCGGTGTGGCGCGATTTTCTAGTGATAATATTTCTGATGTAGCAAGGCTACTTCCTAATGGTCCGCTTGAAAATGAACATTTTGATGTAGCAGCAAGTGCTGGAAACGTGTGGTCTGTTTTTGGAGATTTTGATGTCTCTTATAATCCTTTCCCGCTCAAAACACAGGGAATAAGTAGATATGAAGAGGGTTTGGGGTGGAGTTTTATAAACCCTGGAGATCTTTTTGGAGCGACAAATTTTGTGCACGTTGCTATAAACCCCTTAGACCCAACACAGGTGTATGCAAGTTCTTTTAATGGAGGTCTAGTTGAGGTGCTAGATGCAACGCCTAGTATTTTATATGATGAAAATAATAGTTCGCTATCTCCTGTTTCATCAACTACAGATGATGTACGTGTAAACGGAGGAGCGTTTGATGCTGAGGGTAATTTCTGGGTGACTAATGCAAGATCACTGCTAGGCTTGCACAGGGTAAGTCCAGCAGGACAATTTTCTTCTTTTAACACAGAGGAGATTCTAGCCGGAAGTGATGCAAATCTTGATGCCCTTGCAATAGGTCTTGATGGTGTTGTGTTTTTTGGGACAGATACAAGAGGTGTGATTGCTTATAATCCAGCTACTAATGAGTTTGCAAGACTTGCAGGAGAAGATGGAGCAGCAAATTTACCTATAGATGATATACGCTCGCTAGCAGTAGATAGAAATGGGGCTTTGTGGATTGGAACACGATTAGGCCTTAGAGTACTATTTGGCCCATCACAAATTTTTGAAAACCCACAGATAAGCGCAAATGCAATTATATTTTTAGAGGATGGTCTAGCTCAAGAATTGCTTAATGACCAAGTGATAACAGATATCATTGTAGATGGAGCAAATAATAAGTGGCTAGCCACTGCAGACTCTGGTGTGTTTTACGTGAGTCCTAATGGCCAAGAAACCATTTTTCACTTCACTACAGATAACTCACCACTGCCGTCTAACACGGTACAATCTGTTGCGATAGATCCAGAGACGGGGAGTGTTTACTTTGGTACCGTAAGAGGTATGGTATCTTTTGATGGTACTTCTACTGCTCCTGCAGATAATCTGGAGAATGTACTAATATATCCTAACCCAGTGAGACCAGGCTTTAATGGTAACGTGCGTATAGAAGGACTTACCGCTCGTACTAATGTAAAAATTACAGACCTAGTAGGTAACCTCGTTTATGAAGAAAATACCACAGGTGGCAGCATAGAGTGGGATACAACAGCCTTTGGCCGTCATAAGGTGGCTTCTGGGGTATACTTATTACTCATTACCGGCCCTCCAGAAGAAATACAAGAGACTACCATAGAAAAAGTGATGATCATACGATAATGCTAGTAAAAACAGAAGCTATTGTATTCTCTGCGCTCAAGTATGGTGAGGCAGATCTTATTGTAAAGGCTTTTACAAAAAGCAGCGGTGTCAAGTCGTACCTACTCAGAAACATTCTTAAATCTAAAAAGGGAAAGCTACGTGTAGCAATGTTTCAGCCGCTCACCCATCTTGAGATAGAAGCAAACCATAAAGACAAGGGAACCCTCGAGAGTATAAGAGAAGCAAAAGTCATTACTCATTATACGAGCCTGCACACACAGGTAGCAAAGAGTGCTATCGTTTTTTTTATATCAGATATGCTGCGATCTTCTGTGCAAGAGGAAGAAGAAAATGCTCCGCTATTTGAGTTTCTGGTTGCCTCAAGCTTATGGCTAGATTTACATAGTGATATTGCAAATTTTCATCTACTATTTTTAGTGAAGTTAAGCGGTTATCTAGGCTTCTATCCAGATGATAGTGAGGCACATCACCTATATTTTAATTTGCTAGATGGTTATTTTGAGTCTTCAGAGCGCACTTTGTATAGTAGATCTGGAGAAGAAATTGAGTTGTTAAAAAGGTTCTTAGGCATAAATTTTGATGCACTTACAAAAATCAAACTAAATCAAAAACAACGCACCTCCTTTCTCAATATACTGTTACAGTATTATGAGTTACATTTGCAAGGTTTTAAGAAACCTCGCTCACTAGCGGTGCTTAACTCAATTTTTAGCTAAATGCGCATACTTTTATCCCTATTTCTGCTGCTGTCTTTTACTTCTTACTCTCAGGTCATTACAGTACTAGATGTAGACACGCGTGAGCCTATAATAGGGGTTGCTATATTTAATAATGACAAGAGTAAAAGTGCACTCACAGATTTTGATGGTAAGGCAGATGTGACCGCTTTCGCGAAAGCGGAAACCCTTTATTTTCAAGAAGTCGCACATAAGGACGCTCAGTATACAAAAGCACAAATAGCAGCATTTTCAAACCGAATTTTTCTTAAACAAAAGGATAACCAGCTTACAGAAATTGTGCTTTCTGCGAGTAAATTTGCACAAAGCCGAAAGAATGTACCTCAGAAAATAGTAGGCCTCACCTCAAAAGATATTATAAGAGCAAACCCGCAAACAGCGGCAGATTTACTAGAGACAAGTGGGTCTGTTTTTGTTCAAAAAAGTCAGCAGGGTGGAGGTAGTCCACTCATACGAGGATTCTCTACAAATAGGCTACTCATCACATTAGACGGTGTGAGATTTAACACGGCCATATTTAGAGGAGGAAACGTGCAAAACGTGATATCTATTGATCCTTTTATTATAAACCGCACAGAAGTTTTATTAGGTCCAGGTTCTGTGATTTATGGTAGTGACGCTGTAGGTGGAGTGATGAATTTTTATACAAAACAGCCCAAACTATCATTTTCAGACAGCCTTACGGTAACAGGTACGGCTGTAGCCAGAGTAAATACGGCCAATAATGAGAAGACGGGTCACTTTGATATCACACTGGGTAAGAGGCAGTGGTCTTTCCTCACAAGTGCTAGTTACTCAGATTATGATAACCAGCGACAAGGGAAGCACGGTCCAGATGATTACCTACGTTCTGAATATGTACAGACTATAGATGGGGTAGATGTAGCTGTCACAAATGAAGACGCACTGGTACAAGTAGGCTCTGCTTTTAACTCACTTAATCTAATGCAAAAGGTTAGATATACACCTAATGAAAAGTGGGATTTTAACCTTGGGGTGATTTATGCAGCCACATCAGATTATGATCGTTATGATCGATTAACAAGAAAACGTGATGGCGAGTTTAGATCGGCAGAGTGGTTTTATGGTCCACAAAAGTGGTTTATGACTAACCTCCAGGTTAATAAAGAAGGTAATGGTCAGTACTACGATAGAGTGATAGGTACCTTTACTTACCAGAATTCTAAAGAAAGTAGAAACGACCGGGATTTTAACGCGACAGACTTCTTTGAGACAGATGAGAGTGTAGATGCAATATCTGTAGGGTTAGATTTTGTTAAGAAGCTTAAGACTAGGAGAAACAAAATATTTTATGGCCTTGAATATATACATAACAAAGTACACTCAGATGGTCAAGTAACAGACATAACTACGGGTGACATAGCAAACACAGCGTCGAGATATCCAGATGGCTCTACCTGGCAATCGCTTGCAGCTTATGCCAGTGCACAAATAGAGCTTTCTGATAACACACATTTACAAACGGGATTACGTTATAATCACATCTTACTAGCAGCAGACTTTTCTGATAATAATGAGTTTTTTGCATTTCCTTTTCAAAACGCAGACTTGAGTACGGGTAATCTCACTGGAAGTTTTGGCGTGACTCACGAGGTGTCAAAAAAAGTAAGTGTTAAGGCAAATGTAGGTACAGCTTTTAGAGCACCTAATATAGATGATGTGGGTAAAATTTTTGATAGCGAGCCAGGTTCTGTTGTTGTGCCTAACCCTGATCTTAAATCTGAATATGCCTATAATGGGGAGCTGGGCGTGAGTCTTAATTTTTCTAACGTACTACAGTTTGATGTAAACGGGTATTATACACTGCTGGAGAACGCGCTGGTGCGTCGCGATTTTAATCTTAATGGTGTTACAGAGATAGAGTATCAAGGTGAGACTAGTAATGTCCAAGCTATTCAAAACGCATCTAAGGCAGAGGTATATGGTGTGGAGATAGGGGCAAATGCAAACCTCACAAAGCATTTAAGACTCACAAGCCAGTTTAATTACACGAGTGGTGTAGAGCAAGAAGAAGATGGGAGTTATGTGCCTTTTAGACACGTGGCACCACTCTTTGGAAATGGGCATTTAATCTGGGCAAAAGATAAGTGGACACTTGATGCCTCTGTGGCATATAGCGGTAAGTTTGATTTTGATGAGCTTGCTCCTAGCCAGCAAAGTAACGCACACCTTTATGCACTAGACGGAGATGGTAATCCCTTCTCACCTAGCTGGTATGACTTGAGTATTGCGAGTAGATATGTACTTTCAGACAGTTGGTCTTTTACGGCAAATCTTGAGAATATTACAGACCAGCGTTACCGTACCTATTCTTCTGGAATAGCTGCGGCGGGGAGAAATTTAATACTTGCGGCGACTTATAATTTTTAAGGTTACGCTTTCGCGAAAGCGTAATAAGAACCATTTAACTACTTGCTTTTGCCACCTACTATGATTACAATCTCACCCTTAGGAGGTTTGTTTGTATAATGTGCTAGTACCTCTGCTGCGGTACCTCTCACGGTTTCTTCGTGTAGTTTTGTAATCTCTCGAGAGACAGAAACCGGGCGATCTTCTCCAAAATATTCTACAAAGTGGCCTAAGGTCTTTACTAGCTTGTGTGGCGACTCGTAAATAATCATCGTGCGCGTCTCTTCTTTAAGTGCAAGAAAACGTGTCTGGCGACCTTTTTTTACCGGGAGAAAACCTTCAAAAACAAACTTATCATTAGGGAAGCCACTATTTACAAGTGCAGGTACAAATGCCGTTGCACCTGGTAAACAGTCTACCTCTATACCTGCCTCTACACAAGCACGCGTAAGTAAAAAACCAGGATCAGAAATTGCTGGTGTACCCGCGTCACTTATACAAGCTATGGTCTCCCCAGCAGCAATGCGCTTTACAATAGCATCTACCGTTTTATGCTCATTATGCATATGGTGACTCATCATCTGGGTGTCTATCTCATAGTACTTGAGTAGTTTACCGCTGGTGCGTGTATCTTCTGCAAGAATAAGATCTGCCTCCTTAAGTATGCGTATGGCACGGAAGGTCATATCTTCAAGATTACCTATGGGTGTGGGTACGAGATAGAGTTTTGACATACCGCAAAGTTAGTGATTAATGACAGTTTGTAGCTGTAAATCTAGCGATACATAGGTCGTACCTCTTTACCAAAAAAATATGATGCAAGTACTAGAACCGTTGTAACAAGTGTGAGGGTAATATCTTGGTCTGCATTATAATGTGCCGCCGCAGCGAGCACAACATCCATAAAAATACCAGCATATGCCCACTCAGTAAGCCAGGGGATACCTCGCCAGAGTACCATTGCAACACCTGCAATTTTTAATATGGCTAGCGGTATAACAATGTATGTGGGGTAGTTTAAAGATTCAAAAAACCCCTCAACCATCGCTGTGTTTCTAAAATACATTTGTGCAGAGTATAACATAATGGCACAAATACCTATGGTAGCAATCCAGTAAATGATGCGTTGTGTTTTCATAGCGATTTAATTAAAACGCGCTTCTATAACCTCCATAAATCGCTCCTCTTGTATTTCTTTACCTTCCCAGTTATTATAGTCTGGCTTTACCATCTGGGTAATAAAGTTTCTCGCCTCGCTAGCAGAAGCAAATGTTTCTAGCTGGCTTAACACGCGGTTGTAGTCAGACGTACTTCCGGCAAATAGGTGTTTTATAAAAGAGAGTTTATCATTAAGCCCTATTTTAAGCCCTGTTTTTAAGCGATCATTAAGGTTCTTAGGTTTTTCTTCTTCTTTGGGAGTCTCGGTTGTTGTTTCTTTTGGTTCAAATATGGGTGTTTGACCATACTCAGAGCCTATTGTAAAGCTGTCATTTTTACCTACAGCAGGTTCTTGCGGGATGATGGAGTCTATCACCTTATCAATATCTGCCGCTTCTGGTGCCATTTCTGGCCACATATCTTTTATTTTTTCTATAACGGGCTCGTGTACTGGATCTTCATCATTGTACTCTGTACCATCAGGTCTGTGGTGGTCTGTTGTTCCTTTTGCCTCCTCATAGCGCGCTTCATTCTCGGCTAGTATTTGAGCTGGAGTTTTTGCCTGCTCACTTTCTGTAGGTTCAGAAAATAGGTCTTGCTTTACGGTCTCGATAGAAGTTACTGCCTCAAGATTATCTTCTACATCTTTGAGACCTATTGTGGGTACACCTGTTTTTTCTAGCTTTTCTGCATAGGCCAGTACGGTTAATTTTTCGTGTAGTTCTCTAGAGGTAGCTGCTAGCTTAGTATAATCTGCTGTATCACGTAGTTGTAATATTTTGTGTGCTAGGCTTACAAGGTCTGCCTTGATGGATTTCTTCATAACTTTGAGATATGTGGGGTCGGTTTCGACGTAATTTTGATACATTTACCTACTCCTAATCATTGGGATTGATAAAACGAAATTAAATTCGTTTTGGTGTAGAAAAGTACAAAATGTTTCTCGAAAATACAGTAAATCATAAAGAGCAATTTGGCTGGATAGAAGTCATTTGTGGGTCGATGTTCTCTGGTAAAACTGAAGAACTCATCCGTAGGCTCAAGCGCGCGCAGTTTGCAAAACAAAAAGTAGAAATCTTTAAACCTGCGGTAGACGTGCGCTATGATGAAGAAATGGTAGTCTCTCACGACTCAAATGAGATACGATCTACACCTGTACCAGCAGCAGCAAATATTCCTATTCTTGCAGATGATTGTGATGTGGTAGGTATAGATGAAGCACAGTTTTTTGACGATGAGATTGTAAAGGTGTGTAATGATCTTGCAAACCGAGGCATAAGAGTAATCGTTGCGGGACTTGATATGGATTTTAAAGGAAACCCCTTTGGGCCTATGCCTAACCTTATGGCAACAGCAGAGTATGTGACTAAGGTACACGCAGTTTGTACTCGCACAGGTAATCTAGCACAATACAGTTATAGAAAAGCGCAAGGCCAAGATATTGTAATGCTAGGCGAGACAGAAGAGTATGAACCTCTATCTAGAGCGGCATATTTTAAAGCAATGCTGCGTGATCGTCTTCGTAAGATGGATGTAGATCAACCAGAAGAGATAACTCCTACTCAAAAAGAGACTCCTCAAGACCCTGGCTAGATGGCTATAACACGGTTAGAAATAGATCTCAGTGCATTAAGACACAACTACGCATATATGCGCAGTAAAGTATCGCCAGGTGTAAAAGTAATGGCCGTTGTAAAGGCATTTGCATATGGTAGCGATGCACAAGTGGTTGCTCAAGAGTTAGAAAAGCTCAAAGTAGATTACTTTGCGGTGGCATACGTTTCAGAAGGTGTCGCGCTTAGAGATGCAGGAGTTACAACTCCTATTTTAGTACTACACCCACAGCCAGATAATTTTGAAACGCTGCTAGAGCGCTGTTTGGAGCCTAATATTTATAGTAAGAGGATGCTGGAGATGTTTTCCGCTTTCGCGAAAGCAAAAAAGCAAACCGCATATCCCATTCACCTTAAGTTTAATACAGGTCTTAATAGGTTAGGGTTTACAGCAGGAGATGTCCCTTGGATTGTCGAAAACGTACTCAAATCCGAGCATCTAAAGGTGAAATCCTTATTCTCACACCTAGCGGCTAGTGAAGATCTTGACGAGCGCGATTTTACTTTGCATCAAATTGCCCAGTTTGATGAAATAGCAAATGAAATAAAGACCCAATTAGGTTATGCACCATTTATGCATATGACCAATACTTCGGGAATTATTAATTATCCCAGTGCTCACTATGATTGTGTGCGCACAGGTATAGGGTTGTATGGATATGGTAATACACCAGAAGAAACAGCAAACTTAAAACCAGTTGCTCGTCTTAAGTCTGTAATCTCACAAAAACATATTATTAACCCAGGTGACAGTGTAGGTTATAATAGAGCCCTTATTGCAAAAGAGAAGATGGTAACCGCAACAATACCTATAGGTCACGCAGATGGTATTTCTAGAGCCTACGGCAATGGCGTAGGTTACGTAACGATTGCGGGAGAGAAAGCTCCTTTTGTTGGGAACGTCTGTATGGATATGATTATGGTAAACGTTACAAACATTGCCTGTGAGGAGGGAGATGATGTAGAGATTTTTGGAACACAAACAGGGGCAAATGCTTTAGCTCAAAAAGTGCAGTCTATCTCTTACGAATTACTTACTATGGTTGGTCAGCGAGTAAAACGTGTCGTTCTTCGAGAATAGTATTCTTAACATCAAAAAAATTAACGTTTCTTTAAGCTTTCATTTTTTTGTTTATCTTGCTTAAAAATTAACCTTAAAAACTGACTAAAATGTTAAAAGAATTTAAAGAGTTTATTATGACGGGTAACGTCATAGATCTTGCCGTAGCTGTTATCCTTGCTGGTGCAATAGGATTAGTAATAAACGGTTTTGTGGGAGATATTATGATGCCTATCGTAGGTCACTTTGCAGGAGGTGTAGACTTTGCAGATCTTAAAGTAGTACTTGATGAGGCTGTTGTAGCTGCAGATGGTACAGTTACAACTGCAGAAAATGCAATTATGTATGGTAAGTGGATCAACGCGATCATAAACTTAATCATTGTAGGATTTGTATTATTTATGATGGTTAAAGCTTACAACAAAACTAAGAAGCCAGTTGTAGAAGAAGCTCCAGCAGATCCAGGACCATCTGAGATTGATTTATTAAAAGAGATCAGAGACGCTCTTAAGAAGTAATTACTCGTAGCAACCGCTACACTATTATATTCTAACTTAAACCACCTTGTTTATCTAGCAAGGTGGTTTTTTTATAGGTTATGAACAAACTTTAACAGATTGTTATATATGTAACTAACTTTTACAGTTTTAACGACTTATTAATGGAGCTTCCGTGCTAACTTTGGCGTTTTATAATAGTTTTTCGCGAAAGCGAATAAAATGTTTACAAACCTCTTTAAAACGATACTATGAAAGTAGCGGTAGTAGGAGCCACCGGGATGGTAGGCCAAGTGATGTTAAAAGTTCTTGCAGAACGTGATTTCCCAATTACAGAGTTAATACCTGTTGCCTCAGAGCGCTCTGTAGGTAAAAAGGTTACTTATAAAGACAAGGAGTACACGATTCACTCTATGGAAGATGCTATTGCAGCAAAGCCGCAAATAGCAATCTTCTCTGCTGGAGGAAACACCTCAAAGGAGTTTGCACCTAAGTTTGCAGAGGTAGGTACAACGGTAATAGATAATAGCTCTGCCTGGAGAATGGACCCTACAAAGAAGCTTGTAGTGCCAGAAATAAACGCAACCTCGCTTACTAAGGAAGATAAGATTATTGCAAACCCTAATTGCTCTACCATACAGATGGTGCTAGCAATGTCTCCTTTACATAGAGAGTACGGTATAAAGAGATTAGTCATATCTACTTATCAATCTATCACAGGTACAGGAGTAAAGGCAGTAGAGCAACTAGAAAATGAATATGCGGGTGAAAAAGGTGAGATGGCATACCCATACCCTATACACCGCAACGCCATACCAGCTTGTGATGTTTTTGAAGAAAATGGATACACAAAGGAAGAACTTAAACTGGTAAACGAAACTCAAAAAATACTAGATGATCGCTCTATAGCTGTTACAGCTACTGCAGTACGTATTCCAGTAGTAGGAGGACATAGTGAATCTGTAAATGTAGAGCTGCGTGCGCCTTTTGAAGAGAAGGACATTCGTAAGGTTCTTAATGAAACTTCTGGAGTAACTGTACAAGACAACCCAGATACAAATACGTACCCTATGCCTATTTATGCAGAGGGTAAAAATGATGTTTTTGTAGGCCGTATACGTCGTGATTACTCACAAGAGAATACCGTAAATATGTGGATTGTGTCTGATAACCTTCGTAAGGGAGCAGCAACAAATGCAGTGCAAATAGGTGAGTACCTATTAGCAAACGGACTAGTGTAAATCTAGCTTTAACATATCTTAGTGTATAAAAAGTCCCTCATCGCGAGGGACTTTTTATATTTGTGATAAATACCTCAAGCATTGAAAAAAATAGACATCACCACCTGGAAACGTAAGAAGCATTTTGAGTTTTTCTCACAATTTGAAGAGCCTTACTTTGGGATCACCTGGCAAGTAGATATGACACTTGCAAAGCAGCGAGCAAAAGAGCAGGGTATCTCACTTTTTGTATACTACCTGCATAAATCTCTTGAGGCGGCTATGGCTATAGAAAACTTTAGATACCGCATTAGACCTAATGGAGAGGTGGTTTTGCTAGATACTATAAGCGCTAGCGCTACGCTTATGAGAGATAATGAGACGTTTGGATTTAGTTACATTCCTTACGATACAGATATAACGGTTTTTACAAAATCTGTAGAGCGTGAAGTGGAGCGTGTAAAGGAGTCAGATGAGCTTTTTCCGCCTATTAATACAGATGATGTGATGCATTGCTCTGCTATACCCTGGATGGATTTTACAGCAATCACACATTCAAGACTCTTTAAAGCAAAAGACAGTGTTCCAAAAATTTCTTACGGCCAGATTACTCAAAAAGAACCAGGAGTTTACACAATGCCTGTTGCCTTATACGTACACCACGGTCTTATAGATGGTTTGCACCTCTCTAGGTATAAGATCAAATTTCAAGAGCTGCTAGACGGTAAAGAGTAGGTTTGTAATTAAGTGCTGCTCACTTCGTCTAAGGTTAGGAACAATAAAACCAACCATAATGAAATTAGCACACACAATTATAAGAATAGGCCTAGGACTTATGTTACTTGCCTTTGGTCTGAACAAATTTTTCTGGTTTATGCCAGATTTTGAATTTGGTGATAACGCAGGCGCAGCAAATCTTTTTCAGGCATTTACAGATAGTGGTTATATGTGGCCACTTGTAGGAGGGCTTGAAGCGCTTATTGGAGTACTATTTATTACTAAAAAAGCATTTCCTGCGGCATTACTAGCACTTATACCTATTTCGGTAAATATTGTGCTCTTTCACGCAGTGCTTGATCCGCCTAATATTGTGCCAGCTTTACTAGTTGCGATCCTCAATGGTTACTTCATTTATCGCAACTGGTCTTATTACAAGGATTTAGTGTAGGTAGTGCGCACCATAACATATTTATACCCACTTATTTGAGTGGGTTTTTTTATGCTTTCGCGAAAGCGTAATAACTCGTATCTTGAATCTCCATTCAAACACCCACACGTTATGAAAAAACTAGTTCTATTTGCACTGGCTACAACCGCAATAATAAGCTGTAATCAAGACGCCGAAAAACAATCAACATCGATGGCTGTAACTTATACTGAAACAAAAAAAGTAGATACGGTAGACACCTATTTTGGCACAGAAGTGCAAGATCCTTATCGCTGGCTAGAAGACGATCGCAGTGAGGAAACAATGGACTGGGTAAAGCGTGAAAACAACACAACGCAAGACTACCTCAAGAATATTCCTTTTAGAGCAGAGCTTAAAGATAGACTTGCTACTTTATGGAACTATGAGAAAGTAGGTTCACCTTTTAAAGAAGGTGATTATACGTACTTCTATAAAAACGACGGACTCCAAAATCAATATGTAATTTACCGCTACAAAACAGGTGAAGATCCTAGTACAGCTACGGTATTTCTAGATCCAAACACCTTTGCAGAAGATGGTACTATTTCCTTAGGAGGAGCTAGCTTCTCTGAGGATGGATCTATACTTGCTTATGCCATTTCTGAGGGAGGAAGTGACTGGCGTAAGATTCTGGTAATGGATACAGAGAAAAAAGAAATTGTAGAAGATACCCTAGTAGATGTAAAATTCTCAGGGATGTCTTGGTATAAAAATGAAGGTTTTTATTACTCTAGTTACGATAAGCCTAAGGGCAGCGAACTATCGGCAAAAACAGATCAGCATAAATTATACTATCATAAATTAGGTACAGCACAGTCTACAGATAAGCTCATCTTTGGCGGCACAGCTGCAGAGAAACATAGATATGTAGGTGGTAGTGTTACAAAAGATAACCGCTATCTGCTTGTGAGCGCTCGTAGCTCGACCTCTGGAGGAAAGTTATTTATGAAAGATCTTACTAAGCCAGGTAGTGACTTTGTAACCATACTTGGTCACGAAGATTCTGATAGCTACGTGATGGAAAACGTAGGAAGTAAGCTTTTTATAGCAACTAATCTTGATGCTCCTAATATGCGTGTTGTAACGGTAGATGCATCTAACCCTACACCAGAAAACTGGGTAGATTTTATACCAGAAACAGAAAATGTATTGAGCCCAAGTACTGGAGGAGGATCATTTTTTGCACGTTATATGGTAGATGCAGTTTCAAAGGTAAAACAGTATGACTACAGCGGTAAGCTAGTGCGCGATGTAGAATTACCAGGAGTAGGAAGCGTAGGAGGTTTTGGCGCAGAAAAAGATGAAAAAGAACTGTACTATAGTTTTTCAAACTATAAAACGCCAGGCAGCATTTATAAATACGACATCGCATCTGGTACCTCAGAATTATTTATCAAACCAGATATAGATTTTGACCCAGAAGCTTACGAGAGCAAGCAGGTGTTTTATAACTCAAAAGATGGTACGAAGGTGCCTATGATTATCACATATAAAAAGGGAACTGAGCTCAATGGTAAGAACCCTACTATTTTATATGCTTATGGAGGTTTTAATGTAAGTCTTACACCTAGCTTTAGCATTGCAAATGCTGTGTGGATGGAGCAAGGTGGAGTTTATGCAGTGCCTAACTTAAGAGGTGGTGGTGAATATGGTAAAAAATGGCACGATGCAGGAACTAAGATGCAAAAGCAAAATGTCTTTGATGATTTTATTGCAGCCGCAGAGTATCTTATTGATAACAAATACACCTCAAAAAAGTACTTAGCAATACGCGGTGGTTCTAACGGAGGTTTACTTGTAGGAGCAACAATGACACAACGTCCAGATCTTATGCAAGTAGCATTACCAGCAGTAGGTGTAATGGATATGTTACGTTACCACACCTTTACAGCAGGTGCAGGATGGGCATATGATTATGGTACAGCAGAGGATAGTAAAGAAATGTTTGAATACCTTAAAGGGTATTCTCCAGTACATAATGTAAAAGCGGGAACGTCATACCCAGCAACAATGGTTACTACGGGAGATCACGATGATCGTGTAGTACCTGCTCACTCTTTTAAATTTGCTGCAGAGCTTCAAGAAAAGCAAGCAGGAGATGCTCCAGTACTTATACGTATTGAGACAGACGCTGGTCACGGGGCTGGTACGCCAGTAGCAAAAACCATCGAGCAGTATGCAGATATTTTTGGATTCACATTATATAATATGGGCTACGAGGTACTACCAGAAAAGGTAGGCAACGTGATGAAAAAGTAACGAGCACAATTAAGACATAAAATACAGATGATGAGTAAACCCACATTTGGAGTTATAGGAGGAGGAAGCTGGGCAACCGCTATTGTAAAAATGTTATGTGAAAACCTAGAGACTGTAGGCTGGTATATGCGCAGTAACTATGCACTTGAGCACATCAAACGTGAAGAGCATAACCCAAGTTACCTAAGCTCTGTAGAGTTTAAGCCAGAACAACTTAAGTTAAGTAATGATATAAACGAGATTGTTGCTTATGCAGATGTAGTCATCTTTGCAGTGCCGTCTGCATTTATAGGCGGTGAGCTAGCAAAGCTCACGGCTTCTTTAGAAAATAAACTCATTATTTCTGCTATAAAAGGCATAATGCCAGAGAGTGGTAAGCTGGTGGGTGATCACTTTCACAATGTATATAACATACCTTTTGAAAATATAGGGGTTATTGCTGGTCCTTGTCACGCAGAGGAGGTAGCGCTTGAGCGCTTGTCATATCTTACAATAGCTTGTGCAGATAAAGAAAATGCAAAGCTGGTGGCAAAAAATCTATCTAGTGATTATATAAAATGTACCACTAGTGATGACATTATCGGGATTGAGTATGCTGCTACGCTCAAAAATATTTATGCCATCGCGGCTGGTATTGCACACGGTTTAGGCTACGGAGATAACTTTCAAGCGTTGTTAATGAGTAATGCTATACGTGAGATTAAACGTTATGTAAAACGTGCTCATAAGATGAAGAGAGACATTAATGGCTCTGCTTATTTAGGAGACTTATTGGTTACTGGTTATTCTGTTTTTAGCCGTAACAGAATGTTCGGTAATATGATAGGGAAGGGCTACACGGTAAAAAGCGCACAGATGGAAATGTCTATGATTGCCGAAGGCTATTATGCAGCAAAAAGTGCTTTAGAACTTAATGAGTCTCGTGAAAAACAAGCCAAAATTCCAATTATAGAGGCGGTACACAGTATTCTTTATAAAGGAAAAGATCCTAAGAAGGTGTTTAAAAAGCTTACAGAGAAGCTTAATTAAGTTTTAGTGTTCCGCTTTCGCGAAAGCGTAATAAGTTACACTGCTAGTACACCATCTTTATCCATTACAGGAAGCGCTACGGCGCTTTCTGCTTTTATGGTATGTGCAGGAAACTCAAAGCGCTTCTCATACATCTTGTTATCTAGAAAATAAGTAACCGAGTAGAAGTTGTCTAGCTTAAAGATATCTTCTTGCATAAATTCAATCTTTGCAAACCCCTTTGCTGGCAGCACCTTTATGGTGTGACGCGTGTGCGTGGTCATTTGCTTATCATTATAGCCTTGTACGGTAAGAAGTACCATCTCGAGTGGTGCTAGGCCATCGTTTATGATATATGCATTCCAGTCTAGTGTTTTAAACTCCTCGTGCATCTCTTGCACAGCAGCGATATAAACGTCTTTTACTTCTGGTATGATAATGTCTTTGCGCATAGCTGTAATCTGGTCAAGCGCAGTAAAGACCTATTTAATAAAGAAATGATGTTTCCCACGACTGCGCTCGAGGGGATAGTATGACTTTAAAAAGCAGATTTAAACTGCTCTAAGAAACGTGCATCGTTCTCACTAAGCATTCTAATGTCTGAGATCTGGTGTAGTAATAATGCAATACGGTCTATACCCATACCAAATGCGAAGCCACTGTACTCTTTTGAATCAATACCACAGTTTTCAAGTACATTAGGATCTACCATACCACAGCCCATAATCTCAAGCCATCCGGTTCCCTTTGTCATTTTGTAATCTGTCTCTGTCTCAAGACCCCAGTATACGTCTACCTCTGCACTAGGCTCTGTAAATGGGAAGTACGATGGACGTAAGCGTATTTTACTTTTTCCAAACATCTCTGTAGTGAAGTACTGCAGTGTTTGTTTAAGATCTGCAAATGATACGTCTTTATCTATGTATAATCCTTCTACCTGGTGAAAGAAACAGTGTGAACGACCACTTATAGCCTCGTTACGATATACACGACCTGGAGAGATTGTACGTATAGGTGGTTTGTTATTTTCCATATATCTCACCTGTACAGATGAGGTATGCGTGCGTAATAATACGTCTGGATCTGTTTGTATAAAGAAGGTATCCTGCATATCACGTGCTGGGTGATACTCAGGAAGATTTAAGGCAGTAAAGTTATGCCAGTCATCTTCTATTTCTGGACCTTCAGAAACGTTGAATCCTATGCGAGAAAAAATATCAATAATTTGATTTTTTACAATAGAGATAGGGTGGCGTGCTCCTATTTCAATAGGTTCACCTGGACGTGATAAATCTCCGGTAGCTGTTTCTTCTTCGGCGCCTTCTAGCTTTTCTTTAAGCTCGTTTACTTTTTCAAGAGCACTCGCTTTAAGGGTGTTAATTACCTGTCCGTACTCGCGCTTCATCTCATTAGGCACATTGCGAAAATCTGCCATAAAATCATTCACAAGCCCTTTCTTTCCAGAATACTTAATTCTGAACGCCTCTACCTCTTCTAAAGTTTGGGCATTAAAGGCCGTTACTTTTTCAATGTGTTCTTTGATTTTATCTAACATAATGGATGATTTTACCCTCTAAAAGGAAAGCGCAAATTTAAGAATAAAATTGGGGTGTAGCCTTAAAAAGAGCGTGCGAAAATAAACACCCACAAAATCTGAGTTTGCTATTAGTAAAATTTAAGAAATAAGTCCTTTTTCTAAAAAGTACTGCACGATGGCATCTTTCATAAGTATTTGTTGCTCACCAGCTTTAAGTGGTGGTAAGGCTTCTAGTACTTTGTAATGTGGCCATCCATCTGGATCATCATAATCGTACTGGTAGTACCCAAAAGGTTCTAGTAAACGGCATATGGCTATATGCATCAAGTTCATCTTTTCATCCTTCTTAAAGGTTTTATCTAGTTGTCCTAGCTCTTGTATACCTATGAGATATATAATGCTGTCTAGATCCATCGCTCCCGTATCTCCCTCTGCAAAGCGGTCGGCTAGTTTTTGTACTACCGCTTCATATCTCTCTTTAAGTTGCTCGTCTCTTGCCATAAATGTGCATCATCGGGAGTTTAGTCCCGCAGTTGTGATCCTATTTTATTAAGAAAATATAGATGGGTCTTACAAGTTAAGATATCCATCAAGTGTAAGATAACAAAGATACAATGCGTAGGTGAGCTACTTGCACAATATCAAAATTCATTAATCTGTAAAAAACTTATCTTAGCCATATGAACACAATAGACATCGTTTTTGGGATCATTTTGATTCTAGGTTTAGTACAAGGGATACGTAAAGGCTTTTTTGTAGAACTTGCCTCACTGGTAGGCCTTATTGCAGGTATTTACGGAGCCATACATTTCTCATATTATGTGGCAGACTGGCTTGTTGAGAAAACGGCGTGGGGAGAGCAAATTATAAAGCTTACCTCATTTGCAATAACGTTTGTAATTATTGTTTTGGTTGTCTCGCTCGCAGGAAAACTGCTTACTAAAGTTGCAAATTTTGCAATGCTAGGTATTGTAAATAAGCTACTAGGCGCTGCATTTGCGGTTATAAAATTTGCCTTTTTACTAAGTGTGGTTCTTATGTTTATAGATGCAGCAGACCGCCAGATAAGTCTCATAGGTGATGATAATAAAGAAGAGTCTATTTTATATCCTATCGTACAGCCACTTGCTCCTGCATTACTTCCGGCAATTATAAAAACTGCCAAAGACGAGGATATCTATAACCCAGATAAAGAAAAAGAGCCGACTGAAACAGACGACTCTTCTAGTATTTAGTAATGTTGATAGTTACGCTTTCGCGAAAGCGTAATTACTCCCCACATCATCTATTTAATATCTGTCTTTTACCTGAGTGTTAAGTGCGTTTATACACTCTTCAAAAGTGTCATAAACCTCTGTTTCTGGTATTAACTCAGGGATGATTTTAATACGTTCTAGCATATACTTAGGCTGTTTTCTAAGGCCTACAATATGCACATTAATTCCGCCTTGGTTAAGTTGGAGAATCGTGTCTTCTATCGCATATACACCAGACTGATCTACATAAGGAACACGCCCCATACGCAAGATAACATCTGATGCTGTTGCAGGAATTTGCTTAGTAAGTGCCGAAAATTCACTCGTATACCCAAAGAATAACGGCCCACGAAGGTGCTTTATAAATACCTCCTCCTTGAGATGATCTGGAAAAATAAGTTCGTCACTCCATAATACTTTATTCTTTTCGGCGGCGCGTAGGTCAAAAACTTTAGACTGTCTAGCGGTAAAGTCACCCATCTTCTTCATAAACATAAGACACGATAACACAAGACCAATTCCTACTGCAGCCACTAGGTCCCACACTACAGATAGCACAAGAACCACAAGCATTATAATCACCTCAGAACTTAGTTTTATAGGTCCCATCTTTAAATCCTTAGGAAGGTTAGGGATGGCTTTAAGACCTTTGTAATCCATCACTCCTATACCTACGGTAATAAGTATACCTGCAAGTACTGCTGCCGGTATTTGTGAAGCGATAGGGCCTAGGGCTAGGAGTATAAAAAGTAGTAATACACCAGCAATCATTCCTGATAATTTGGTTTTACCACCAGAGTTAATATTTACTACCGTTCTTATGGTTGCCCCTGCTCCAGGAATTCCGCCAAAGAAGGAAGCGATGGTATTTCCTATACCTTGACCTATAAGCTCTTTGTTAGGCTTATGTCTAGTCTTAGTCATATTATCTGCCACAACAGAGGTAAGCAGCGAATCTATTGCTCCAAGAAACGAAAGAGACAGTGCCGTGAGTATATATGGAGATATGATGCTAAACTTAAAATCGGTAATGATAGAAAGCTTAGGTACGGGAAACCCACTTGGGATTTCTTGAATTGCTCGGTATTCAAAAGGTGCAATATATGCTACTCCAGACACTACGAGCAGTGCGACAAGCGTACTAGGTACAACGGTTGTTATGCGTTTAAAGCCATAAATTATAAAAATCGTGGCAAGCGCTAGGGCAAGCTCTATCCAGTTTATATTTTGCAAGGCGCGTCCCATCACCTTAAAAGTACCTACCACCCCAGAAGAAGATGCTTTTGCAAGAGTTACGGCCTCCTTGTAAATGTCGGTATCGTCTGTAAGTTTTGCTCTACGTATGGTTTCTTCAAAGTTTTCTAAAACCAGAAGGCCTTCACCTGCTTCGTCTTGTAAAATCTTATCGAGCACAATTTCTTGCGCCTGTGGCTTAAAACTGTCTACATAACTTTCATCTTGATTAGGATAATACCCCACAGCTGGTAAAAGTTGCGTGATAAGAATCATCACACCTATAGCGGTCATAAATCCAGACACAACAGGGTAGGGGATGTATTTTATGTATTTACCTATGCCCATTACTCCCAGTACAATCTGGAAGAGACCTGCAAGTAAAAATACGGTAAGTATGGCTGGTAATGCCTTATCTACATCGCCATCAAAAGTAGCAATAATACCTGCGATAACTACCATACTCACTGCGGTCATAGGAGCTGTTGGTCCCGAGATTTGAGTAGGAGTTCCTCCAAAAAGTGCAGCAAAAAATGCTATAAAAATAGCACCATATAATCCGGCACTGGGTCCAAGACCAGAAGACACACCAAAGGCGAGTGCTAGTGGTAGAGCTACAATACCTGCTGTAATTCCTCCAAAGGCATCGCCTTTAAGGTGTTTAAAGAAGTTTTTCATAATGGTTAGGTTGGTGTCAAAATAGAAAGTTAATTCTTTGCATAAAAATAGGGTGGCTTCTTAACGGAACCACCCTACTAATTTAACATTTTAGTTTGTATGAAGCGTATACTGTTGTGAGTTACGCTTTCGCGAAAGCGGTTTTACTATACAAATGTTACTTCACCATTTGAGATGTCATAAACGCCTCCTACTATCTTGATGTCACCGTCATTTTCCATTTCGGTAAGAAGTGGGCTATCTGCGCGCATCTTTTCTATCGTTAAGTGTACATTTTTTGTAACCACATCGTTTACAAATGTCTTATTTGCACTAGTGCGGTCTGCAGCATCTTTAGGCTCCTCTACTGCGTGTACGGCTGGACGTATTTTTGATAATAATGCGGTGATGTTACCTAGTTGTACATCGTCACAAGCGCCTTTTACTGCACCACACATCGTATGACCTAATACGACCACTAGTTTCGACCCGGCAACTTTACATCCGTACTCAATACTACCTAGTACATCTTCGTTTACGATGTTACCCGCTACACGTGCGCTAAAGATATCACCTATACCTTGATCAAAAACAAGCTCTGCAGGTACGCGAGAGTCGATACAGCTTAGTACTACAGAGTGTGGCCATTGTCCACCAGTAGTATCTTTTACTTGATCTAGTAAGTTTCTATCTGCTGCTTTTGCAGCAACAAATCTTTTATTTCCTTCTTTTAAAATATCTAATGCATCTTGAGGTGTAGTAGCGTCTTGTATAGCTTTATTAAATGTTTTCATAATAGTGTGTTGTATATCACAAAAATGTGATCATTAATATTTTGTTATGCTGTTTTAGGTCTTAGTTTAAAAAACTCAATATAACTAGGTGGGTTCTCTATAATACCACGTTCTGAGATAAGCTTGATGTTGATGTTTCGGCTCTTTGCTTTAAGAGCAAAATCTTCTAATATCTCTATGATATCGTTATCTAAGAATCTTGTTTTACGTACATCTAGTTCAAGGTAAGAGTTTTCTGGAAGGTTGTCAAGCTCTTTTAAGATGGCTCCTTTGTTAAAGAAAGTAACCTCCTCGGCAAGGGTCATTTTCATTTTTTGAGTACCGTTACTTATATCTTCTTTGTTTAAGAAGTGCGAGTTTTTGTAGCTCTTGTAAAGAACCACTACGATACCTACGGCAAGACCAAGGCCTATACCCCATAAAAGATCAATAAAGAAGATACCTACTACGGTTACAATAAATGGTACAAATTGTTTCCATCCTGCTTTCCACATTGCTTTAAAAGTAGCTGGTTTTGCAAGTTTGTACCCTACAATAAGTAATATAGCCGCAAGTACAGAAAGTGGTATTTTGTTAAGTAAGGTAGGGATTAGAATCACAGAGATTAATAATAAGAAACCGTGTATGATGGCAGACATCTTTGTCTTACCACCAGACTGTATGTTTGCAGATGATCTTACGATTACTTGTGTCACTGGTAGTCCTCCTATCATACCAGATAAAATGTTACCTGTACCTTGAGCAAGAAGCTCTCTGTTAGTAGGTGTTACTCTTTTTTCTGGATCTAGTTTATCTGTTGCTTCTACACATAGAAGTGTCTCAAGACTCGCAACAAGTGCTATAGTAAATGCTGTTACCCATATGGCTGGGTTTGTTATTGCGCCAAAGTTCGGAAAAGCAAACTGCCCTATAAAGCTATCTACACTATCTGGTACAGGTACACTCACTAAGTGCTCTGCACTAATGGCATAATCTGTTCCTATTGTGCTTACATAATAGATGATACCAACGGCTACAGCAACAAGAGGTCCTTGTACTAGCTGGAAAAACTTTCCTTTTTTAGAAAGTACGTTGCTCCACAAAATAAGAATAGCGAGTGCAATAACTCCTATAAGTGTAGCTCCTATACTTATAGAGCCTGCGATGTTTCCTAGTTCAGACAATGTGTTTTCTCCATCCATTTGCGAGAAAGCAAAGTCTCCCTCAGGATCTGCATCATACCCAAAAAAGTGAGGAATTTGCTTGAAAATAATAATAATACCTATGCCCGTAAGCATTCCTTTAATCACAGAAGACGGAAAGTAATAGCCAATAATACCTGCTTTTAAGAATCCAAAAACAAGCTGTATTACACCTCCTAATACTACGGCTACCAAGAAGTTTTCATAACCTCCTAGAGCGCCAATAGCGGTAAGTACAATGGCAGCGAGTCCTGCTGCAGGACCACTTACACCTATTTGAGAGCCACTCAAGGCTCCTACTACAATACCTCCTATAATACCGGCTATAAGACCAGAAAATAGTGGTGCGCCACTGGCAAGTGCAATACCAAGACATAATGGTAAAGCAACAAAAAATACAACGACACTAGCGGGTAAGTCGTTTTTTAAATATTTGAACATAATTAATAAGATAATACCCCTCCATAGTTGGATAAGGCGATGATTTTAAAATGTAATAACGCTTTCGCGAAAAGAGTAATGGGTGATATTTACACAAAGTACTCAAAAGATGAAGTAATCTTTATACGTAATCTGGTGGGGGAGAGCTCACATCTTTAATGTGGCCGTAAGAACTGTCTAGATAGCAATAAAAAGCGAGTACAGGATCATCTGTACGTATAATAGAAAAACTGAGATCGTCTGTAAGGAACTTCTCATATTCTTCTAGCTCCTTTTTAGACTCACTTTGTTCCTCTTCGATATCTTGAACAATCTCAATAGAGCTGTCTGATTCAAAGAGTGCTATAAATGATGGTCCTATTATAGAGAAGGACATCATAAAGGCGAGTGCATATAAAGAGATTGCCTTAAACAATGGTTGTTTTTTTAATTAGTAATAAAACTAGCAATAATTGTGATAATGTGCTTTGTTTTAAAAAAATAAATAGAATTAAAGTAGACTTGTTATAAGTTACTTATAATACCTAGAATAACAAAAGTAGAACAAATAACTACAACGCTCTTACATCTGTCGTAGGAATCCAGCCAGTTTTACCATCTGCTAGTTTTATTTTGTTCCAGTTATCTACTGTTTCAAGAATCATCACTTTAGTTCCTTCGTGTAGTATAAAAGCTTGTGTACTTTTTAAGTTTGGCTCGCTCTTTACTTCAGACGTTGCAGCAAATACGATAGCTGGGTTGTCTTTAGAAATTTTCGCGAAAGCGTTATAAGCAAACACGAGTGATAAGAGGGCAAGAAGTAAACTTGTCACCGAACTCACAAAAAATAAACGTTTCTTGCCAGAGGCTACAGAAAAGTAGTAGCTTATAAATAGTATTACAAATAAGAATACAAATGCGACTGTAGCATATGCCCAGCCGTCTGTAGTCATAATATTGAGAATGCTGTTAAACCATTTTTGAAGCGTGTTTTCTGGCAATGGTGTTATGGCATCTATCTTCATCTTATCTGCAAATGAAGCATTGTTTTTTATGTCACTATCTGCTGGAGCAAGTTGCTTCGCTTTCTCGTAATAGTAAATGCTAGGCGCTACATTATTTAGTTTAAAATGGGCATTTGCAAGGTTATAGTATACGGCAGCGCTTTCTTGATTGCTGTCTAATATCTTTTTGTAATCATCTATAGCTTCTTGATACCTGCCCTCTGCATAGTGTGCATTTGCAGTTTCAAAATATTGCTCTGGAGTTTGAGCTATAACAGGTGTAACTGCAAGCATAAGTACAGTTACCGCGATGTATGTAATCAGGTCTCTCATCTTATAATTGTTTATCTATGGCACTTATAACTCTCACGGCTTTATCATAATCTTGCTGCATTGCCACACTACTGGCTGGGGTATATCTAGCAAACTCGCAGCTTTCTAGAAGACTTATAAACTCTATTGTGGTGTTTTGGTCTACATCACGTTCTTTAAGTAATCTTGTTATGCGATCTTTAGACATCTCACTGGTTGTGATGTTAAGTTTTGCTTTGAGGTAGTTGTGTAGTGCACGCTCCATTGCGATGTAAAACTCTTTTTGACTACCTAGGTTTTTCTTTGCTGTAGCGAGAAATTTTCTAGCAAGCTTATCTGCCTTGCGTATTCTATTACCCGCGATATCATTTGCATAAGACTCCTTCTTTTTACGTACAAGTATAGCTATAGGAATCAATAAAAATGGAAGTAGACTAAGCATCCAAAATAGTGTACTCTTAAAAAACTTTTCTTGTGTTACTGGTTTAAGGTTTGCAGTTGTCTTTATGTACTGAAATTGATTATTTGAAGCTACGACTTGCTGCTGCTTTGTATCATTAGTGTCAGATATTGCACTTGCAGTGTCTGTAGGTCCATTTTCTACTGTAATCACACGCTCTTGTGAGGTGATACGTTCGTAAGACTTGGTCTTAGGGTTAAAGTACGTAAATGAAAGTGGTGGTATGGGGTAACTCCCCTTAAACTGTGGTACAACTGTATATGTATCTTCCTTAAGGCCGCTCATACCGGCAAGATTAGTACGTATTTTATCGCTATTTTCTGGCTCATATACTTCTAGTGTACTTGGTAAGTTAGGTTTAGGTAACTCAAAAAGTTTGAGATTCCCTCTTCCTTGTACTTGTAACTTAAGCTGAAAAGCCTCTCCAGCATCTAGTGTATCCTTAGTTGAAGTGACTTTAAAGTCAAACTCACCTACAGCACCAGAAAAGTAATCTGGTTTACCGGCATCTGGTAATGGTTTTACATCTACCGTTCTTATAGGAGCGCTTACTGTAATATTTGCACTTTTACTGAGTATACGTCCAAAGATGTCACGGCGATTAGTAGGGACACTTACGGCAACACTTAGACTTAAAGGTTCTATCTCTAGCTTTCCTGTTTTTTGAGGGTAGAGCACAGTACGTCTCAAGATAACATAGCGATAATCTTCTCCTTTATACTTGCCTTCATAAATTTTAAACTGCTTCTCGTCTGCGCTTTGACTCCAGAAGTCTGCAAACTTTGGTGAGTCAAGCTCACGCCAGTTATTCACACTTGTCTCTTTTGAGACATAAAGCTTGTAAACAATAGTAAATGCTTCATTGAGATAAGGGCTATTTTTTGAAACCTCTGCCACGAGATGTACTTTTTCTTTTGCCAGATAAGTAGGGTCATTTGGGTCCTTTGGGACCTCTACAGCTGCAGTAACCGTAACTGGTACTGGCGGTGATTTATAGACTTGACCCCCTACTGTTATTTCTGCTTGGCCTATCTCAAGGTTACCACGCTTAGTGGGTGATAATACATAAGAATATGTTTTTGAAAAACTACTCTTACCATTTACCCACTGTCTGCTTGTAGTCTGGCTAGGGCCACCTACCACGCTAAAACCTTCAAAACTAGGAGCTCTAAAATTATCTCCATCTTGATTCATTATAAAATCTACACGTAAACGCTCATTTACACCTAGTCTATTCTTGCTCAACTTTGCATTGAACTGAACGTCTTGCGCAAATAAAACTGTCCCTATGAGTAGAAACAGGTAAACTATGTTTGATTTCATCTTCATTACCAGTCTTTCTCCGTTTTTACTTTTGCACCTTTTACCTTCTGTGCATTTATCTTTTCTTGGGTTTTTTTCTCTTGGTCCTGCATCGCTTTTAGTAAACTCTGCACTTGTTGAGGAGATAATTGCCCTTGCTTAGGTTGCGGTGGTGGTTGTTTTTTATCTTCTTCACCCTCGCCACCATCTTGCTTTTTGTCTTTGTCTTTAGGGTCTCCTTTATCATCTTCTTTCTGCTCTCCCTCGTCTTCTTTTTCTTCGCCCTTATCGTCTGTTTCTTCCTTGTCGCCGTCTTCTCCTTCTTTTTTATCTCCTTCTCCTTTGTCGTCTTTTTTATTTTCGTCTTTGTCCTGGTTTTCGTCTTGGTTTTCTTGGTCGTCATTATCGCTACCACCACCGCCATTGTTTTCTTTTTCTTTTTTGGCAAGTTGTAAATTATAGCGTGTTTCTTCGTCTGTAGGATCTGCGCGTAGGGCATTTTTATAGGCTTCTACAGCTCCATCCCATTGCTCTTGTTGAAAGAGTGCATTACCTAGGTTGTGATATGCTTTGTGCTTTTCTTTTTTAGTTTGGGCAACTGCTGCTGCTCTTGCCAGCGCGCTTGTGCTTTCTTCCCACTTTTTGTTTTTGTAATAGTTGTTTCCTGCATTATATTTTGCAGGTACACTCTCTGGTGTGAGTGAGATGGCTGCTCTTAGGTTTGATTCCGCTTTCGCGAAAGCGTCAAAATCTACAATGCCACCCTCTTGGTTCACCATTGCTTCGGTGCCTTCTAGAATATACTCTCTAGCCTCACCTGCCAGCGGATTTTCAAGTGTCTTTCCTTCTTTTGCTTTTTCTTGAGCTATGGCAGTAAAAGCTAGTGTGGCGAGCGCCAGTGTAAGTAACTTTTTCATTGCTTAGTTATCATTAAAAAGGTTTAACTTTTTGAGCCAATTAGTCTTACGGTCTAATAGAAATATATCTAAAAATAAGAACAGTAATCCTGCGCCTAAAAACCATTGAAACTGATCTTTAAAATCTGCAAACTGCTTGGCTTCAAATTCTTTTTTGTCCATACCATTGAGCAAATTCTGTACCGTTTCTACCACTGTGGCCGTGCTGTTACCGTCTATATATTCACCATTAGCCTGCTCTGCAATAGCCTTAAGAGTAGCCTCGTCTAGGCGTGTGATAACGGTCTCTCCGTTTTGATCTTTCTTATAAGATTGTACAATGCCATTGCGCTTGAGAGGTATGGGGCCACCTTCGGTTTTACCTACGCCTATGGTAAAAATGCGTATACCTTCTTTATTTGCTTGTTCTGCTAGGCTCGATGCTTCTCCCACGTGATCCTCACCATCTGATATGATAAAGAGCACACGATTAGTTTGCTCCTCATCATTATAATAGGTTTTTGCAAGTTCTATAGCTTCTCCTATGGCCGTACCCTGGCTAGAGAGCATATCTGTATTCATCTGGCTTAAAAATAGCTTAGCACTGCTATAATCTGTCGTGATAGGTAGTTGTGGGTATGCACTTCCTGCATAGGCTATAATCCCTATACGATCGCTACCCAGACTATTGATGATTTGAGTAACTAGTTGTTTTGATTTTTCAATTCTATTAGGTGCAATATCTTCTGCTAGCATAGATTTTGAAACGTCTATGGCAAAGACCACATCTACTCCCTCGCGCTTTACGGTCTCAAGTTTAGTTCCCATTTTTGGGTTAACAAGGCCTATTACTAAAAATGCAATGGCAATACAGATTATAAGGACCTTAAGACCTGGTTTAAAATAAGACCTGTCTGGACTTAATTTTTTAAGAAGATTTGCACTTGCAAATTTCTTTTGAGCACTGCGCTGCCAGATTAACACCCCCATATATAAGAGTATTACCGCTGGTATAGCGAGCAGTAACCAAAACCATATTTTTTCTTCTAATAGATACATAGGTGCCTTTTACAAAAGCATATATTATTTATACAAAACTCTTAAAAACAGTATACTTTAATAATAACTCAATCATAAGTAACAATCCTGCTAGTAAAACTAGAGGCCTGTACTTTTCTTCATAATTTGTATACTTAAACTCTTCTACATCGGTACGTTCAAGTTTATCTATCTCGTCATAGATTTCTTGAAGTTTCTTGTTGTTAGTCGCTCTAAAGTATTGACCTCCGGTGGTTGCGGCGATTTCTTCTAGTAGCTCTTCATCTATAGTAACTTGTATATTTTCATACACAAAGGTACCGTTAGGGTTACGAGCATAAGGTGATAGTGCCGTACCATTTGTACCCATCCCGATGGTGTATACTTTAATGCCAAACTCTTGTGCGAGCTCTGCTGCGATACGCGGGTCTATCTGTCCCGCATTATTCTCACCATCTGTCATTAATATGATAACCTTGCTTAATGCTTTACTGTCTTTAATGCGGTTTACACCCGTTGCTAGCCCCATACCTATAGCGGTCCCTCCTTCTATAATGCTGTTGTACTGTATGCCTTTAAGCGCACTTAGTACAATACTCTTATCACTCGTGATGGGTGTTTTTGTAAAACTCTCACCTGCATACTCTACTAGTCCTATACGATCGTTAGGACGGCCATTTATAAAACTTGAGGCTACTTTTTTAAGTGCTTCTAGTCTATTAGGACGTAAATCTTTTGCCAGCATACTGGCAGATACATCTATCGCGATTACGATATCTATCCCTTTTGTGGTTTTAGTCTTAGTAGATACCTCTACATTACGAGGTCTAGCGAGTGCCACTATAATAAGACTAAGAGCCGCTAGTCTCAAAATAAATAGAAGCGGTCTGAGTTTAGGTAAAATGCTAGTGCTCGTTTTAAAACCTTTAATGCTAGATATTTTTACCGCAGGCGTTTGCTTCTTGCGTTTCCATAAGTACCAAGCGATTGCCACTGGCAGTGCAAGAAACAACCAGAAAAACTCAGGATTTGAAAATTCAAAATTGCTTAGCATTACTTCTCTTCTTCTTTTGCTTGCAGTTCTACACTTTGCATCACGCGCTCTGCGATTTGTTTACCATAAGGATCTTCATCGTGCCAGCTTATAAATAATTGCTGGATCACACTTTCTGACTGAAAAGTTAAAAATGCATACTCACCAGAGTCCATCATTTCCTTTTCTTCGTCTATAATTTGTGTTCCTTTTCCAAAGGTTTTGAGACCTTCAGCACCATTAGGGGTTTTGAACTTTTCATTCTTCACAACATCTGCAGAGAAGCCATTTTGCTCGAACGTCGCAAGTTGATTTGCAATGAGCTGCTCTACTTTTACTTCGGCGTTTTCTGGAAATTTAAATTGAAATACGAGTATAGAAACATTTGCCGGTACAGTAGACCACGCAAATGAGGTTGCCTCCATTTGCCCTTGCGCCTCTGGTGGTAATGCCACTTCTTGTCTTGTAAGAACCTTTGGTGTACTCACAATCATAGATGGCGCTCCATACTCACTAGTAATCCAAGAACCTTCGGCAAGCTCACGGGTCATATTTCCGAAGACAAAATCTTTAACCTCACTATACCCCTTAACAACTATACCTACGGTGGTTGCTACAAGTAAGATGGCCAGAACACCACCTATTGCGGTAAGCCATAGTTTTCTTTTACGCTTTCGCGAAAGCGCTTCTCTATAATCCTCCTGCTTCATAAGCTCTTCTACAGTAGGAGGTGGGAGTGCTTCTTTAGTTTCTTTTACTATTTCTTCTACACTAAGACGGTCTGCTTGCGCCTTACCCTCTGGCGGGTTTACACGTGCAAATTTTATAAGGTCTGCACGTTTAAAAATATCTTTAAGCTTTACAATAGTCTCCCTGCTGAAGTCAATGTGCCCACTGTCACGCTCCATCTCAAGACGGGCAATGAGCTCATCTGTTGTGCTCTCCATAGCACGATCATATACCTTCTCATCATAGTAGCGACGTATGGCATCTGTAAGTACGGTGTAGTACTCCTTATATTTTGCTTGAGCGATATAATCTTCTTGATCTAGTGCGTTGAGTGTTGCAATAGCTTGCTCAAAAGGAGGCACATATTTTTCTGCCTCTTTTTGTTTTTTATGACGACGTAGTAAAAACCATAAAAATAAGGCGATGGCAATAAGTACTGGGATGATCCATAACAGGTACTTCCACCACTTGCTATAGTCTCTAGGTAACTCTATAATAGGTTTAATATCATAAAGACCTTGGTTTACAGTATCTAGTACAACATTGTTTACTTCTACTAGAAAAGTATCTGTCTCTACAGTTTTAGTCCCTATGATTATTTTTTGCTTTGGGATGACATAGCGACCACTATCAAACTGTGTTAAACCATATCTCTTTATAAGCTTTACTCTTGCCGAAGTTGAGCTTGCGGTGTCAATTTTATAACTTTCTATAACCTCAAGAGGGTTAAAAGTTTGACCCTCTGGAAAAACTACCGCCTCACCATCATTTGCAAGAACTTCAATCTTGTAATTAATTTGTTGCCCTATAAGAATGCTTGTAGAATCTATGGTGGCACGTACATCATCTTGAGCTTGAGACGATGTGGCAAAAAGAAAGCAGATCAAGAAAAACACAAACAAGGCAGACTTAGATATGCCAGCTGTATTAAAGTTATGTTGTCTTGAGGTATTCATTAGGTATTTCTCTTTGGGGTTTTTATCGCTACTAGCCACGTCTTTTAAAGTATCCGAGTAGCTTTTTTACATAGCTTTCATCTGTACGTACATCTATAACACCGGCACCACTGCGCTTAAAGGTTTCTTTAAAGTAAGCAACACGCTCTTTATAGTATACCTCATAGTTTGTTCTTATCTTTTTTGAACTTGTGTTGATAAGTGCTAGTTCGCCAGTTTCTTCATCTTCCATCTGTACAATACCTAGGCTAGGTATTTTTTCTTCTCGCTGGTCATAAATACGTATACCTGTAATATCGTGCTTATTTGCAGCAATTTTCATTGTTTGCTCATAGCCGTCTGTAATAAAGTCTGAAAGCACAAAAACAATGGCTTTCTTTTTCATCACATTACTAAGGTACTTTATGGCTTGTGCAAGGTCTGTCTTTTTTGAACTAGGTTTAAACTCTAGTAACTCCCGTATGATGCGTAGTACGTGAGACTTTCCTTTTTTAGGAGGTATAAATAGCTCTATCTCATCTGTAAAAAGGATGAGACCTATTTTATCATTATTCTGCATTGCACTAAAGGCGAGTGTTGCCGCAATTTCAGTAACAATTTCATTTTTAAACTGCTTGTCTGTTCCAAAAAACTCAGATCCAGACACATCTGCCACGAGCATCATTGTGAGCTCTCGCTCTTCTTCAAAAACCTTAATGTACGGCTCACTGTAACGTGCTGTCACGTTCCAGTCTATATTACGCACATCATCACCAAACTGATACTGGCGCACCTCAGAAAAAGTCATACCACGACCCTTAAAGGTAGAGTGATATTCTCCACCAAAAATGTGATCAGACAGCCTACGTGTCTTAATCTCGATCTTGCGTACTTTTTTAAGAAGTTCTTTTGTATCCAATTCTTTTTGGGACTATAATTTATCGCATAGTAACTGTTCTCACTGTTTTATGAGACTGTCTATGGTACTTCTATCTGGTTTACAATTTTGTTTATGATATCTACAGAGGTAATATTTTCTGCCTCTGCTTCATAGGTAATACCTATACGATGGCGCAGTATATCGTGTACCACGGCACGTACATCTTCTGGTATAACATAACCACGACGTTTTATAAATGCATAACACTTTGCAGCTGTGGCAAGGTTGATACTACCACGAGGCGATGCTCCAAAGTTTATGAGAGGTTTTAAATCTGCCAGGCCATAATTTTCTGGGTAACGCGTTGCAAAGATGATATCAAGAATATACTTCTCAATTTTTTCATCCATATACACTTCTTTTACCGCCTCTTGCGCTCTTATAATTTGCTCTACAGATACTACAGGATTTACTTTTTCATAAGAACCCTTTAAGTTCTGGCGTATGATGAGTTGCTCATCTTCCAGTTTTGGGTAGTCTATAACTGTTTTGAGCATAAAACGGTCTACCTGTGCTTCTGGTAGTGGGTACGTTCCTTCTTGCTCTACAGGGTTTTGTGTAGCCATTACTAAAAATGGCTTATCTAGTTTAAAAGTTTCATCACCTATGGTAACCTGCTTTTCTTGCATTGCCTCTAGTAGGGCAGATTGCACTTTTGCCGGAGCACGGTTAATCTCATCTGCAAGAACGAAGTTGGCAAAAATAGGTCCCTTCTTGATACTAAAGTCTGCAAGCTTCATATTATAAATAAGCGTTCCCACTACATCTGCAGGTAGTAAGTCTGGCGTAAATTGTATACGAGAGAAAGAGCCGTGTACCGCTTGTGACAAGGTGTTTATGGCTAGCGTTTTTGCAAGACCAGGCACTCCTTCTAGAAGAATGTGACCACGACCCAAAAGACCTATGAGCAATCGCTCAATCATATGCTTTTGACCCACAATTACTTTATTCATCTCCATTGTAAGAACCTCTACAAAGGCACTCTCACGCTCAATTTTTTCATTGATTGCCTGTATGTCAATCGATGTAGTATTTTCTTCCATAATTCTTTATTCTAGTAAGCAAAAACTTCTAACGTCGCAAAGTCTTATTTTATTCCTGAAAATCTTGTTAACATTTGGTTAAAAAATATTGAAAATAAAGGGCTTCGCACACATTTCTGTAGTTTTAGAACAACTACTTTTAATAAAATCAAATTTAAAAATTACAGATGCAATTTTCAAGAATAATTCAAGGCTGTATGACCTGGGGCGTTTGGGGCAAGCAATTTAATGAACGCCAAATGGTTGAGACCATACATCACTGCCTTGAGCAAGGTATTACCACCTTTGACCACGCAGATATTTACGGCGATTATACGACAGAGGTTGAGTGGGGTAGCGCTTTCGCGAAAGCGAACATCCCTAGAGAAACCGTACAAATTATAAGCAAGTGCGGTATCCAGATGATGGGTGACAACAGGCCAGAAAACACCATAAAACATTATCAGTACGACAAAGATTACATCATAGCCAGCGCCGAAAGGTCTCTCAAAGAGCTACAAACAGAGTACCTTGATTTATTCTTATTACATAGACCAAGTCCTCTGCTTGCTACAGATGAGGTAGCGGAAGCAGTGAGCCAGTTAAAAGAACAGGGGAAGATTAAAAACTTTGGACTTTCTAACTTTACGGCTTCACAAACAGCACTTGTAGCTTCTAGCGTTGAGGTGAGTGCAAACCAGCTCGAAATCTCCATAACAGAGCGCAGCGCCCTAGATGATGGGAGTCTAGACTATATGATGACTAATGGGATCACACCTATGAGTTGGAGTCCGCTGGGATCTGTTTTTAGAGAAGAGACACCGCAGAGTGATCGCATTAAAAAAGCGCTAGAGCCGTTATGCGAAAAGTACAATGCCACACAAGATCAATTATTACTAGCCTGGTTGCTCAAGCACCCAGCGGGTATACACCCAGTTATAGGGACCACAACTGCGAGCCGTATTACAAATGCTGTACTGGCAGAAAAAATAGCATTAAGCCTTAAAGATTGGTTTACCATCTTAGAAGCTAGCGTAGGAGAAGAAGTAGCATAAAGAAAATATTATGAAAACAGCACTTATAACCGGAGCCACCAGTGGTATAGGTAAAGCAACAGCCACTCGATTTGCACAAGAAGGGATACGTCTCATTCTTTGCGGTCGTCGTGAGGAGGTATTAAAACAACTACAAAATGAGCTTGGTAAGCACGTGCCTGTACACACACTTACATTTGATGTGCGTAACGATGAAGATGTTACCGCTGCGATACAAAGTCTACCAGAAGATTTTAATACCATAGATATCTTAATTAACAATGCAGGTAATGCCCACGGTCTGGACCCTATACAAAATGGCTCTATAGATGATTGGGATGCAATGCTCGACATTAATGTAAAAGGATTGCTGTATGTGAGTAAAGCAATTATCCCACAGATGACAGCGCGTAAGAGAGGTCATATCATAAATATAGGCTCTACAGCTGGCAAAGAAGTGTATCCTAATGGCAATGTATACTGTGCAAGTAAGCACGCTGTAGATGCTATAAACCAAGGGATGCGTCTAGATCTTAATAAGCATAACATACGTGTGGGAGCCATAAACCCGGGGATGGTAGAAACAGATTTTAGTAAAGTACGTTTTAAAAATGATGAGGATCGAGCAGATAAGGTGTATCAAGGTTTTGACTGCCTACAACCAGAAGACATTGCAGACATTATACACTTTACAGTCACAAGACCCTATCACGTAAACATTGCAGATCTCGTCGTGCTCTCCACAGCACAAGCAAGCTCTACGATAGTTAATAGAAATGACTAGAATATAACAATGCACAGAGCACGATGATTAATAAACGACTTCTTGTAAAAAATCTTCTCGCTCACAATGACGAGAACAGTTTTTATGACAAGAAGCGTAAGATTGACATTAGCAATAAAGAGGGCAAAGCAAAATTTTTAAAACATATCTGTGCGCTGTCCAATAGCAACCCCAAAAACAATTCATACATCGTTATAGGCGTAGATGATGGCGAAAATGATATTATGGGCGTGCCGTTTTTTGATGATAGTAAATTGCAAAACCTCATAAACGCATATCTAGATAACCCGCCTATTATCTCTTATGAGAACATACCATTTCCTAATCTCCCAGCAGATAAGGTGGTGGGACTTGTAACCATTAGAGCACAAGATAAACTTACAGCTTTACGTCGCAATATTTGGAAATACTGGGGAGGTACAGTCTTTTTTAGAGATGGCAGTATCTCTATGCCTAAGGTCTTTAAGTCTGATATAGTAGATGTAAACAGTGACATTGTTGCTGCAATAGAGAGACACGCAAAAAACAGCATAAAACTCACACTAGACGGTGTGATGGATTTTGTAAATCATCGTCATAAAGATAGGGATAGCACATATAAAGTCTTTAAAGAGCAGTTTGTACTATGCTGGGCAGGAGTAAAAAAAGTGGTTAAGGGTGAGACCTATTACTCAAGAGTAGATATAGAGCTTATTAATGAGCAGGTAAAATTATTTTACTCTTCGCTGGACGAGGTTTCAATTACCTATGATGAAGATTGTTTTAAGATTTTAGAGTATGTGCATCTCGGAGTACAAGAGCAGTTTAAATATTACCCACTAGAAGAGGTTGAGATACGCTTTCGCGAAAGCGGAACCTACACCATTCATACAAATTTGGTGTTTGAGCCACCTAAGGTAGATAGAAAGACGTTGTATCATATTTTTAATAATAACAATGTTATTTTTTACAAGCTTAAACGTGGTATAGCACTCAATCAAGGTGAGTGGAAGGATTTATATAATCTATCAAACACGTATCTAATTTGTTATCTCAACGGTTTTGATAGTGCGATGCAAAAACTAGTAGAGCTCAAACCTTTTATGAAAAAGATAAGAGGAGGTGCCTACGGTAGATATCGGGAGACAATGCGTATTTTGAGAAAGGTGAGGTATGAATAAAGTATAAAAGAAGGACAGTTACGATTTATGAGAACATTAATTTTTGGAGATATACACGGTGGTTTACGTGCCTTAGTGCAAGCTATGGAGAGGGCAAAGGTTACAGTAGAAGATCATCTCATTTTTTTAGGTGATTATGTAGATGGATGGAGCGAGAGTGCAGAGGTTATAGATAAGCTTATGGAGCTTCAAAAATCAAATAAAACAACCTTTATACGAGGCAATCACGACGACCTCGTACAGCAGTGGCTAGAAGGTAAAGAGATGTCGCCTAAGTGGCTACAGCACGGGGGACAAAGCACTATAGACTCTTACAGTCGTAGGTCTAAAGATGAGATCAAGACGCATCTGGATTTTTACAAAAAGTTTAAAGACTATCATATAGATGAGCATAATAGAATGTTTTGTCACGCAGGATTTCAGAACCTTAACGGGCCTGAGCACGAGTGGCACACCACAGTTTTCTTTTGGGATAGAACTTTATGGGAAATGGTATGTGCTATGCGAGATGATATAGCAGAGAGTGATGCTTTATACCCTAAGCGATTAAAGCTTTTTGCTGAGATATTTATAGGGCACACACCTACTACTCGTATTAATAAAACAACGCCTGTAAATAAAGCTAACGTTTGGAATCTAGACACGGGAGCCGCTTTTAAAGGACCGCTTACCGTAATGGATGTGCATACTAAGGAGTACTGGCAGAGTGACCCATTACCAACTTTATATCCCAATGAAAATGGTAGAAATTAACTACTAGCATATCATAAAGATGCGGTCATTTTTTTAATAGATATTGAGCGTGTTTTATAGAATAGTTGGTTTTTGAATTGTCTGTATCTTTAACCCAAATAGCATTGTATGAATTTTAGCGCACAGCCGCATATTGCGAGATGGTTTATCATCATCTCATCGCTTATCATTACCACACTCATCTTGTGGAATGTGTCGCTATTTTTTGACCAACTTAAAGATGCAGAGCAGTCTAAGGTAGAGATTTATGCTGCCGCAATGAGAGCCCTTGCAAATACAAGTGAGGTTAACCTAGAAAGTCGTAATAGAGATACCCGCATATTATCTAACGAGCTTACCTCTTTACAAAGCCTTATCATAAGTGATAATAGAACTATCCCATTATTACTGTATCAACTGGAGGCAGATACCTTTGTGCCTCAAAATATTCCAGATGCAGATAAGCTCTCGCAAGAAGATTTAAGACAGCTAGCCGAAGAGTACGCACTCGTAAATGAACCTATTGCTATCACCTTTGATGGCGTAGAGGAGCAAACACTATATTATGGCAACTCGGCTATTATAAACCAGATCAAGTACTTTCCTATTGCGCTTATCGTGATAGTTATTCTCTTTATAGCCTTAATTTACTTTTACTATCTCACCTCAAAAGCGGGTTCTCAAAACTTATTATGGGCTGGGATGGCAAAAGAAACAGCACACCAGATAGGGACACCACTCTCATCACTGGTAGGATGGACAGAAATTCTCAAAACAGAAAATGTAGATCCAGACTATATTGCAGAGATGACTAAAGATATTAATAGGCTTGAGACTATTACAAATCGTTTTAGTAAAATAGGCTCTGTGCCAGATCTTAAAAAAGTAGACCTCATTGCAGAGACACAAGAGGCTTATGATTACTTAAGCAAGCGCAGCTCAAAACTCATCACCTTTACTCTAGACATCCCGCAGGGGCAACTACCAGTAATGCTCAATAAAGAACTATATGGCTGGACATTTGAAAACCTTATAAAAAATGCCATAGATGCGATGAAGGGTAAAGGTGCGTTAACCATTACTATCACTCGTGATACACGCTTTGCGATTGTTCAAATTACAGATACGGGTAAAGGCATTGCTAAGTCTAAGTTTAATAAAATCTTTGAACCAGGTTTTACTACCAAAAAAAGAGGATGGGGGCTAGGGCTATCACTCGCAAGACGTATCATAGAAGAGTATCACGATGGCCGCATTAAAGTACTGGAGTCTGAGGTCAATAAAGGAACAACAATGCAAATAGCTTTACGTCTCGCATAATGAGTAATCGCATAAAAAACGTAGTAGAAGAGATCATAAGTGATCAGTGGGCAACGCTAAAAAAAGTAACCTACAGTTATCAAAACCAAGACCAATCTTGGAGCGATGTAAAGCGAGAGGTATATGACAGAGGCCACGGAGCCTGTGCCTTGCTTTATAATGTAAAAAAGCAAACGGTCATTCTCATAAAACAGTTTAGGCTACCTGCATATCTTGCGGGAGACGATGGTTTTTTAACAGAAGTGCCTGCTGGTATCATAGAAGACGAGGCGCCAGAGCAAGCCATTATACGTGAGATAGAGGAGGAGACCGGTTATGTTATACCAGCACTTACTAGTGTGGGTGATATTTTTACCTCTCCTGGAGCGGTAACAGAGCGCATTTTTCTATTTATAGCAGCTTATGACGATGCTCAAAAAGTAACGGATGGTGGCGGTCTAGATATTGAAAACGAAGATATTGAGGTGGTTGAGTACGCTTTCGCGAAAGCGTTACAAGACGTAAAAAAAGGTATTATTAAAGATGCCAAAACAATTATCTTACTACAGCACCTGGCACTCTCTGGTGTGATGAAAACATCCAATTTGTAACGTGCAAGCGTATCACATTTATGAAAACAACTTATAAAACCATACATACGGCTGCCTTGCAGTGCAACTGCCCAGAGTGTTATAGTAATAGTGGCTTAGAGTTAAGCTTTAAACAGGAGTGGAAAGATACCTTCTGGTCAAAAAAGGCAACAGATGTCGTGAGAGAAGAGTTGGTTTGTAAACATTGCGATTTTCCTATCTACCCCGTAAGCTGGACCGAAGATATTGAGCGCCTTTATGAGTACCATAATAAGCTTGCCAAAAAGGAAACGTATAAAAAATTAAAAGCCCAAACCTATATTATAGGACTTGGACTTTTAGTTATTTTATGTGTTGTTATTTATGGAGTAATAACATATTACTAGTAGTGTTCTATAAAGCTTTCTTTATATCATTTATAAGCGCCTTAAATTCATCATCTGTAAGAGATACTTTCTTTTCAAATCTTATGTCATCCATATCTTGTAGCGGGATGAGGTGTACGTGCACGTGTGGTACTTCAAGACCTATGACAGATACGCCTACACGTTTACAAGGCACTGCCTTATCTAGAGCGATTGCTACCTTGCGAGAAAAACGCATTAGGTCAAGATATTCTTGTTCCTCTAGGTCAAAAATCTTGTTAACCTCTTTTTTAGGGATACAAAGGGTGTGACCTTTTGCATTAGGATTTATATCTAGTATTGCGATATGCTTATCATCCTCTGCAACAATGTGGCCGGGGATTTCTCGGTTTATGATTTTTGTAAAAATGCTTGACATTGTTCTAGTCTCTAGTAATTGATACTACGTCAAATTTCATTATCCCGCTAGGCACTTGTATTTCGGCAACGTCACCTACTTCTTTTCCTAGAAGTCCTTTACCTATAGGTGAGTCTACAGAGATAAGTCCCTTCTTGATGTCGGCTTCATTTTGAGCTACTAGTTTGTAGGTCATTGTCGCGCCGTTAGTCCGGTTTTTAATTTTTACGGTAGAGTGTACCAGCACCTTTGAGGTGTCTAGTTGCGACTCGTCTATAATGCGCGCGTTTGAGGCAAGTTCCTCTAGCTTTGAGATGCGCATTTCTAGCATTCCTTGTGCTTCTTTGGCAGCATCATATTCGGCATTTTCACTCAGATCTCCCTTGTCACGTGCATCTGCAATATCTTGTGATGCCTTAGGGCGCTCTACATCACGCAGGTGATTAAGTTCGTCTTTAAGTTTTTTAAGTCCTTCTGGGGTATAGTAATTTACCTTGCTCATAATAGATCCGGTTTTAAGTATAATTAGTATTAAAATGATGTGTCAATCTCTCAAACACAAAAAAAGTCCCTCTTCGGGACGTGCCTTACGAATATACGAAATATTTTAAATCCTTTCTCGTTTTATAGTACCTTGCGAGCTTTATAGGATTAAAATTACGCTTTCGCGAAAGCGTATCAAAAACAACATTATGCGTCACATTTGTGCTTTACTTTTTGCTCTAGTTCTTATTACTTCTTGTTCTGAAAGTGATGATGGCGGCCAGCGTAATCCCTTCTTGCTAGATGTAAATTTTTCTACACAACTTAGTGCGATACAGGTGCTTGATCTTGAGATACCTAGTAACCCTATTTATGTGTCTAATGGTGGTTTGAGAGGTTTTTTTGTGATTAATACGGGTAGCAGTCTTATTGCCTGGGAAGCATCAGACCCTAACCACGCTCCAAACGACTGCTCTAGAATGGTGATAAACGGTATAAATGTTTTCTGCCAGTGTGATGATGCGCATAGTTATAACTTATTTACAGGGCAGTCTAATGATGAGGTGTTGCCCTACACGATGCTTAATTACAGAGTAAATGAATCTGGAGGAACGATTACCGTGTTTAATTAAATGAAAAGAAGCCATCTTAACAAGATGGCTTCTTTTGTTACAAAGTGTATTACAGTCCCCCAACTGCTACAAATTGTTGATTATTTGACACTTAAAGTAAGCTAAAAAAACATAAATTCAAAATTTAGTTTTAAAACTTCATCGTAGCACCTACTAGAAAGTTAATCCCAGCCTGTGGATAAAAGCCTGCTCCCTCTATAGTTGTGATTTCATTTGGTACAGAAAAATCATCGTCATAGGTAAAGAAGTAACCGTTTGATACATATTCAATATCAAATATGTTATTTACTAGCGCGTTAAAAACGATAGACTTAAATACTGGGATATCCTTAAGCTCATAAGTAACATTTAAGTCATTTGTAAAGTAGCTATCTAGTTTAGAAGTCTCACTGTCTATATTACCTAAGTATTGCTCACCTACATATTTAGATAAAAGGCTTATTCTAAAGTTTTGTGCTGGCTTGTAAGAAATGGTGTTACCGGCAACTAGGTTAGGCGAGTATGAGATGTCTGTATTACCTAGGTTAGTAAGCACGCCGTCTCTCTCAAAAAAGAAATCTCTGTTTTTATTTGTGCTTATTGCAACATTAGGCTGTACTGTAATTTTATCTGTTATAGCGATTGCCGCGTCTATCTCAATACCAGCTCTAAAGCTCTCTCCACTATTTGCACGTATAGGTGCTCCTACGTCATCTAGCGCTCCAGTAAGCACCAGCTGGTCACGGTAACCCATATAGTATCCGTTTACATTAAGGCTTACCTTTTCTGTATTATGACGCCATCCTAACTCCCAGTCGTTAAGACGCTCTGGACGTGGTGCTCCGTTTTCAAAATCTGTACGGTTAGGCTCTCTGTTTGCTCTAGCAAAAGATGCATACAGCTGGTTGTTATCATTTACCTTATAAGAAAGCCCCGCTTTTGGGTTAAAGAAACTATAATCTTCATCTACAATAAATTCGGTTATGTCAGAGTTAATTCCGTCTGTTGTGTATGAGATAAAACGTTGCTGTAAGTCAAGGTAACCACTCCATTTTGAGTTGAAACGGTAGTTCGCTTTCGCGAAAGCAGAAAACTCCTTCTTCTTACCAGTTCCAAAATAGTAATCATCACCTAGCTCACTATCACTAGCAAAACGTGCCCAAATCACTTCGCCAAAATGGTCACCGTCATATACACTTCCGTATAATCCTCCTACAAAGTCAAGGCTTGTATCCTTGTAATTTACCGTAGCATTTGCCACATAAAAGTCATTATCTAGCCAGCGACGTCTTATAATATCTGAGGTCTCTACCGTCTCATCACCTATAACTACAGGAGCGATGCTGTAAAATGCGAGATCTTCATCTTCTTTATATTCTTCAAAGAAGCCGCGACCATACGTGTAGTTAAGGCTAAGCTGTGTACTCCAGTTGTTATCATAACGCTGGTTCCAGTGTAGCTGGTAGTGATCTTGCTTGTAATTATCTACTTGATTATCGTGAAAACGCGTTACACCATTCTCATCTGTAAATTGACCAGCTGGGTTAAACGTTCTATCTTCTGCAAGTGTCTCTGCGTCTATGCCAAACCAAGATTGATACGTTACCTCAGATCCTGCAAAGTTAACTAACTTAATAAGCGTGTTATCATCTGTATAAGCCGCTTGTAAAAAGTAAGACTTAAGGTCTGAAGATGCTCTATCTATATATCCATCAGACTTTATTTGTGATAATCTTCCTGATATCTCTATATGATCATTAAGTAACCCTGTACTAAACTTCACATTGTGACGACGTGTTGCAAAAGATCCAAATGAGTTAGAAATCTCACCATAAGCCTCCTTAGAAATAGCATCTGTAAGAATGTTAAGACTTGCTCCAAAGGCTCCAGGTCCGTTTGTAGAAGACCCTACGCCACGCTGTAACTGTAAACTCTCTACAGAAGAGCTAAAGTCTTGAAGGTTTACAAAAAACGTAGTTGCGCTCTCTGCATCATTATAAGGGATACCATTTATCGTTACATTGATACCTTGGTTACCAGTACCACGTACTCTAAAACCTGTATACCCTATTCCCGCACCAGCATCTGATGTGGTGACAACACTAGGTAAAAAGTTAAGCTGTGTAGCGATGTCTTGACCTAAGTTACGCTGGGCGATTTGTGCCTTTGTAAGGTTAGAGTGCGTGATAGGTGAGTCTGCCTTTACTCTTACAGAGCGTACCAGTACTTCATCTAGCGACTCCACTTTTGTGGTGTCAATAACAGTAGTTTGTTGGGCAGTAGCAGTGATTGCTGCAAGTGCCATCATACTTAATAGGATCTTTTTCATCCGTAATTAGTTTGGTTACGAATACAAAGGGCAAATATTCCTTAAATGTTAGTATAAAACATACCTGTGCCGCGCGCACATATTGAAGAGGGTGTGCTATAAAAGCACGTCTCAAGAGTAGTGTTGCCTTACTAAAACTACGCAGTTATAGTTATAGTTTTAGTCAGACCTCTTTCTCATTCCTAAACAGCATTACCTGTTCTAGGTTCAATGGGTATAATCTCAGCTTATTTAAAAGCACCCCTTTGAGATGCCGCAAAGATATACTAGAGTTTTTGATTATCAAGCATACTATGCGAGTAAATTTTTATGCTCATTTTGAGTGAGAAATATAGAAAGTTTATGAGTTAATAATTAGCCTTGCCTGTACTTTGTATAAATCCCTACCTTCGTTTATAATGTCTATACTAGAAAATATATTAAAGGCTGCTCAGTATAAAGAGCAATTGCTCGCCATACTCATAGATCCAGATAAGTTTGAGGTAGATGGTGATGGGAAGGGTAGCGCTTTCGCGAAAGCGTACTTAAAAAAAATCCCCGCGCAAACCACACATCTTTTTGTAGGCGGTAGTACAGATAACAACTGCAAAACCGAAAAAGTAGTACAACTCCTCAAAGCCGAAACAGATTTACCAGTAATATTATTTCCGGGAGATTACACTCAAGTTACTCCAGAGGCAGATGCGCTACTGTTTTTATCACTACTCTCTGGTGATAATCCGGAGTTTTTAATAGGGCAGCAAGTAAAAGCCGCACGAGTAGTACAACAAAGTAATCTTGAAGTCATACCTACGGGTTACCTTCTCATAGATGGCGGGTCGCAAACGGCAGTTGAGAGAGTGAGTAATACGCAACCACTATCTCAAGATGAACCAGAGACTATTATAACAACTGCTCTAGCTGGACAATATCTGGGCAAAAAACTAATATATCTAGAGGCGGGAAGCGGTGCTAGAAGTGCAGTACAACCTAATATTATAACATCAGTTTGTGAGGCCGTTACCATACCCATAATTGTAGGTGGGGGCATACGTACAGAGCGTGCTATGCAAGCGGCTTTTACCGCTGGGGCTACTATAGTAGTGATAGGCACGGCTTTTGAAGATAACACCTGGAATAACTAACGGTTTAAAACCACTACATTTGTTTATATGAAAGTTTCCTTCTTAGCCATAGTACTTACATTAACTGCGGTTGTAAATAGCCAGACTACCTTTGTGAAAGATGCAGTTACAAAGACGCCGGTTTCTTTTGCAACTATCTCTTTTGGAGATGGACGGGGTACTTTTGCTGGAGAAGAGGGAGAGTTTAGATTTGAGGCGTCTAAATATAAAGACATTGATAGTCTTTACATTTCGGCAATAGGTTTTGAAAGTAAGGCAGTTGCTACAGAAGGACTGGTTTCTCAAGTACTCTTAAAGCCTGCAGCAAGCCAGCTAGAGGAAGTGGTTCTCACCTCAGAAAAAAAAGGCAAGTATAAAAAGAAAAAGCTCAAAGAAACTACACACATCAACTATTATAATAGCTGGCTTCCTACCGTAGAAAGTGAGGTGGCTGTGTTTTTTGAAAGACAAGAGGGCAAGTCTACAAAAGTGGCGCAACTCTGGCTACCTATTAACTCAGAAAAGGAGTTTCGAAAAAAGGGTAATATGAAGTTTTCTACTCTTTTTAGAATTCAGTTTTATAAAAATAATAACGGATTGCCTGGTGATGCTATGGTACACGATGATATCGTTTTTCGCGTAAGCGAGCAAGATGATGAGATGTATGAATTAGACATTTCAAAATTCCAAATCTTTATTCCTAAAGGTGGGTTATATGCGTCTTTACAAGTACTAGGCTATGCAGACCCTCAAGGAAAATTGATACAGACTAAAAAATATAATGAGATAGAAACGCCTAGAGGTATACAAAAGGTATCTGTCACTTTTAGACCATTGTTGCCTTTTACAAATGATCTTCCTGCGCAGAAGACTTTTGTAAGAAGGGTATTTTTTAATAATAAAAAATGGCAAGTGTTTGACAAATCTTATAACGAGAACTCTGCACTAGTAAAGACAGGTCACGTAAACTATGGGATGGGAGCACTTTTGCACGTCTATAATAAATAAGAAATTATGAATATATCTGTAGACCTTACTTTTAGTCCTTTGCAGAATGATTATGAAGGGCATATTATAAATTTTATAAAAAGGCTACGTGACTCAGGCCTCACTGTTATAGAAAACCCCCTTGCTACGCAGGTTTATGGCGATTATGATGAGGTTATGGGGCTTCTCACTGTAGAGATGAAGCGCAGTTTTGAAGAAGTGGGTATAGGCCTCTTTTACATAAAAATGGTAAAAACAGATCGCTCAGACTATGTCGCAGATTTTTGATTTCCTCTTTGGGCAATATGCGAGTTATGATACACTAGATATCGTATTAGAGTTACTTGCCTCTGTATTTACAATAGCATCGGTTATTTATTCAAAAAAGAATAACGTTCTGGTCTTTCCTACGGGGATGATCTGTACAGCCATTTTTGTGTATTTATTACTCAAATGGGGCTTGCTAGGTGATATGATGATTAATGCATATTACTTTATTATGAGTGTTTACGGCTGGTATATCTGGACCAGAACGGTAGATGGTACAGCGGTTACACCTATTACCACTACCTCAAAAAAAGAACACATTATTTCTGTGGGTATTTTTATAGCCGCGGCGGTATTTACATATGTCGTATACATCACTTTTGATAAAATTTCACACTGGACATCATATATAGATATGATTACCACAGGCATTTTCTTTGTTGGGATGTGGCTTATGGCAAAACGGAAGATAGAAAACTGGATATACTGGATTATAGGTGATATCATTACTGTGCCCTTATATTTTTATAAAGGTTTAACCTTTAGTAGTATCTTGTATTTTGCATTAACAATTATTGCCGTTTTCGGTTATTTAGAATGGAAGAAAAACTTAGACAAGTCCCTAGCAATTGTATAAGAGTATGTCTTTTTGGGCCAGAGAGTAGTGGGAAAAGTACGCTTTCGCGAAAGCTATCAGAGCATTACAACGCTCCCTTGGTAGAAGAGTTTGCACGAGAGTATTTACAAGAACTTTGGGAGAAGGAGCAGAAAATCTGTAGACCCAAAGATTTACTTCCCATAGCTGTTGGACAGATAGATTTAGAAAATAAAGCAGCCGCAAGCACAGATAGGCTTATCATTTGTGATACAGATTTACTTACTACAAAGGTCTATAGTGAAGCATATTATGATGGGTGGTGTCCAGAATTATTAGAAAAAACAGCATTAGAAAATCAATATGATTTGTATCTTTTAACCTACATAGATACACCCTGGGAAGAGGATGATTTACGAGATAGGCCAGACCGGCGGTTAGAAATGTTCAAAGCCTTTGAAAGCGCTTTGATAAAGTATAATAGACCCTACATTATAATGAAGGGACGAGTACAAGAGCGAGTGACTGAGGCAACTCAGGTAATTAACACACTATTAGTTTGAAAATAACAGAAGAAGATAAAAAGCAACTGGACCAAAGAGGCATTGCACTAGAGCAAGTACAGAGTCAGTTTGAGAGTCTAACCAAAGGAATTCCTTTTGCAGATTTAAGGGATGCCGCAACAGATGGAAATGGAATACTCATCTTATCTTCAGATCAAGAAAAAGCACTTGTAGAAAAATTTGATCAATCTAGTGGTAACCTTGAGTTATTAAAGTTTACACCAGCCTCTGGTGCGGCAACTAGAATGTTTAAATTTCTCTTTCAGTTTTATGATGATTACAATCCCGTAGAGGGATCAATAAACGCCTACATTAATAAAAAGGGAGTACCAGAACTACGCCTATTTTTTGTGGGATTAGATAGTTTCCCTTTTTATAAAAAGGTGCGTAAGCGCATTAAGAAGAGGTACAGCGATGGAGAATCACTAGATATAGATGTAAATAGATTGCGGTTTATAAAAATACTGCTCAATGAAGATGAGCTTAATTTTGGAAACAAACCTAAAGGCTTATTCCCATTCCACAGGTATAAAAAAAATATTGCTACTGCCTTTGAAGAGCATTTGTTTGAAGGCGCATCTTATGCGGCAAAAGATGGAGTAGCACGATTGCACTTTACAATCTCTGAGGCACATTTAGAGCGTTTTCAAAAACAGTTTGAAAAACGTAAAGACTACGTACAAGAAAAAACTGCAACTACTTTTGACATTTCATACTCATTTCAATCTCCAGCTACAGATACTGTTGCACTGGCAAGTAATGGAGAATTGCTTAGGGATAAAGAGGGACAACTAGTCTTTAGACCTGGTGGTCACGGGGCGCTTATAAACAACCTTAATGAGCAAGATGCAGATGTTATTTTTATAAAAAACATAGATAATGTAGTGGTAAGCAAGTATCGTAAGAAGGTTGCTCATTTTAAAAAAATGCTTGCAGGTAAATTGCTTGAGATACAAGAAAAATCTTTTGCCTACTTGCATAAACTAGATGATGCCGAAGCTATAAATGAGCAAGTTATTTTAGAGATTGCTACATTTCTACAAAATGAGCTTTTTATAAAGGTTGCATCAGATTTTGAGCGATACTCGCCTACCTATCAAGTGGAGTATTTAAGAGAACTTCTAGACAGGCCACTACGCGTTTGTGGTATTGTAAAAAATGAAGGAGAGCCAGGTGGTGGTCCGTTTTGGGTTCGTCACGAAAATGGGAAGGAATGTCTCCAGATTATAGAGAGTGTGCAAATCAACCCTGGTGATAACGCACAGCAACAAATTGTAACAAATGCGACTCACTTCAACCCAGTAGATATTGTTTGCGGAGTAAAAAATTACAAAGGTGAGAAATATAACCTTCTCAAATATGTAGACTATAAAGCCGGATTCATAGCTTCAAAAAGTTACGAGGGACAGAAAATAAAAGCACTTGAGCACCCCGGTCTTTGGAACGGAGGAATGGCACACTGGAATACCATCTTTATTGAGGTGCCGCTCTTAACGTTCAATCCTGTAAAAACGGTAAATGATCTCCTTAAACCAGCTCATCAGGTTAGGTAAAGTGTTTTTTATTACGCTTTCGCGAAAGCGAACTACTCAATCTTAACGCTAATGTTGTATAATGAGGTTAAAATTTGTTTAATCTTTTTAAAAAAACAATAAACAATAGTATCTTTATTCTAAAATTAGGATATGGATACCGCATTGGTATGGTTTAGAAATAATCTTAGAGTTCAAGATAACGCGTCACTTGCGGCGGCTATTGCTACTGGTAAAAGAGTTGTAGGTGTTTATTATTTTGATCCTCGTCATTATGAGGAGGGTGATTTTGGTTTTAAAAAGACCGAAAAATATAGAGCTAAGTTTCTTATTGAAACAATAGAAAATCTAAAAGCAAATCTAGACAAGCTCAATATCACTTTGCTAGTATATAATCACAAGCCCGAAGAGCATATAACCACTGTAGTTAAAAGTTATAAAGTTACGAGCTTATATTCTCAAAAAGAGTGGACGGCAGAAGAGGTGAAAGTTACAAACGCTGTAGAGCGCGCAATACCCCAATTAAAAAACGAGGAGGTATATGATCAGTTTCTATTTCACCCAGACGATATTCCCTTCAATAGCATAACAGAGGTTCCTAAAATCTTTACGCAGTTTAGAAAAAAGTGCGAGAAGGAAAGTAATGTGAGACCTATCTTCAAAGAGCTTACGGCACTACCGCAAGAAAATATCTTAACTACCATAACTCCTATACCTACGCTAGAAGACTTAGGATTAGACACCTTTGTAAAAGATCACCGCACAGCATTTCCTTGGGAAGGTGGAGAAGATGCTGCTTGGGCTCGTCTTAATGACTATTTCTGGACCACACAAAAGCTTGCATATTACAAGAAAACCCGTAACGGTCTCATAGGTGAAGGTTATAGTTCTAAGCTCTCAGCCTGGCTTGCAAATGGCTCCATATCTGCAAGACAGATTTATTGGGAGGTAAAAAGATTTGAAAAAGAAGTCAAAAAAAATCAAGACACCTACTGGCTCATATTTGAGCTTATATGGAGAGATTATTTTAAGTACGTCTCTCTTAAACACGGTGATAACATTTTTAAAATAGGAGGTATTCTCAATAAAGAATATGACTGGAAGCATAACAATAAGGCCCAACGCGAGTGGATTAATGGGAATACAAAATATGATTTTGTAAATGCAAATATGATTGAGCTCAAGGAAACTGGCTGGATGTCTAACCGCGGTCGTCAAAATGTTGCTAGCTTTTGGGCAAAAGAACAAGAGCAAGACTGGCGTGTAGGCGCAGCATATTTTGAAAGTATACTCATAGATTATGACGTACACAGCAACTGGGGTAACTGGATGTATAATGCTGGGGTAGGTAACGACCCTCGTGACCGTAAATTTAACATCAAGAGGCAGCAAGATATGTATGATGGGAGCGGGAAATATGTCAGACTATGGACGCAGGAAGAACTTTTTTAAATGAAAAAATTACGACTCATACTTGGCGACCAGCTCAATCATAAACACTCTTGGTATCAAGAGCAGGACGATGAGGTGGTGTACTTTATGGCAGAAATGCGCCAAGAAACAGACTATGTAAAACATCATATTCAAAAGGTAGTTGCCTTTTTTATGGCTATGCGCGAGTTTGCAAGCTGGCTACAAGAGCGAGGTCATACGGTCGTTTATTACCAGCTAGATGATGCTCGTAACACACAAAGTCTTACAGAAAATCTTCAACAACTAATAGCCCAGTATGACATTGAGCAGTTTGAATATCAATTACCAGATGAGTATAGACTAGATGAGTTATTAGTACGCTTTCGCGAAAGCGTAAACATTCCCGTACAATCGTGCGACACAGAGCATTTTATGAGTTCGCGCACAGATTTGCAAGAGTTCTTCAAAGGGAAAAAGCAATTTACAATGGAATACTTCTACCGTATGATGCGCAAGAGGTACGACATTATGATGATAAATGACAAAGATCCAGAAGGCGGAAAGTGGAATTTTGACCACAGTAACCGCAATAAGTGGAAGGGTGAGACCCTCATCCCACACGAGCGTGGTTTTAGAAAAGATGCACGAAAGATTGTTGAGCTATTAGAAAAAGAAGGAGTAAAAACCATAGGTCGCATTACCGAAAAGCACTTTAACTGGCCCACTAGTAGAGCAGATGGACTTTCTGTGTTGAGATATTTTTGTGAGAACCTGTTGGTGCATTTTGGCGATTATCAGGACGCTATGGATCCAGATCAAGCATATCTGTACCATAGTAGATTGAGCTTTGCGATGAATAGTAAACTCCTAGATCCTCAAGAAGTAATTGAAACGGTTATAGACTACTGGAGAGATCATAGCGATGATATTTCTATAAGTCAAGTAGAGGGATTTGTAAGACAGATACTAGGCTGGCGAGAGTATATGAGAGGGATGTACTGGATGCAAATGCCAGAATTTGCAACCGTAAACACGCTAGAAAATACTAATGAATTACCAGATTTTTACTGGACAGGTAAAACTAAGATGAACTGCTTGAGCTGCAGTATAAATAATAGTCTTGATAATGCCTATGCACACCACATACAGCGACTTATGGTGACTGGTAATTATGCACTGCTTACAATGTGTGATCCATCACAGGTAGATGAGTGGTATTTGGGTATTTACATAGATGCAATAGAGTGGGTAGAAATTACAAACACAAGAGGGATGTCACAATGGGCAGATGGCGGAAAGATTGCTACAAAACCCTATGTGTCAAGCGGTAGTTACATAAATAAAATGTCTAATTATTGTAAGGGTTGTCATTACAAAGTGAGTAAGAAAACAGGAGAAGATGCCTGCCCTTTCAACGCTTTGTATTGGAATTTCTTAAGTGAGAAACGTGCTCATTTTGAAAACAATAATAGAATGAATATGATGCTTAGCCTTCTTGATAAAATGGATAAGAAGACCTTGCAAGCACACCAAGAACGAGCGCAAGATATTATAGAGCATCCAGAGAATTATTGAGTAAAAGTAAATCACATATCACCGTACACTGGTTTAAAAGAGACCTTAGGCTCCAAGATAATGAAAACTTGTGGCAGGCACTTCAACATAGTGAGCCTGTAATATTGCTATATATCTTTGAACCTTCCTTGCTGGATGATGCGCATTATAGTGAGCGACATTTTAATTTTATAAAAGAGTCACTTCAGGATTTACAAAACAGGTTAGAAAATTATGGCAGCAAGATACTTGTTGTTCAAGGAGAAGTGATACCTGTTTTTAAAAAATTACAGCAGCATTACACTATAAAACGGGTCTATTCTCACGTAGAAACTGGGATTCGAAAAACCTATGATAGAGATATTGCATTTAAGGTCTACCAGCAGTCTCAAGACATACGATGGATACAATTTATAAATAATGGCGTAAGGCGTAGCTTAAGCAACAGAGTAGGCTGGGTACAAGGTTGGGAATGGTGGATGAGTGAGCCACAACGCATTTTTGTACCGCAAGGCGGAGACCTTGTTACTAAGAAAGAAATAGAGGTGCTTGAGCAGTATTTTGATTGTGTCTCTTTACAAACACCAGAAAATACCGCATTTCAAAAAGGAGGCACTACAATGGGGTTGCGTTATTATGATAGCTTTTTGAAGGACAGAATCAAAAATTATAACGCTCATATCTCAAAACCCTTACTAGCTAGAAAGAGTTGTAGTCGCTTGTCTCCATATATAGCTTGGGGTAATCTCTCGGTGCGCGAGGTATGGCAGCGAGCAAAAAAGTTGCGACAAGACTCACCTTACAAAAGACAGATAGATGGTTTTACCTCACGTCTTAGGTGGTCTGCTCATTTTATACAGAAGTTTGAGATGGAAGATACAATGGAGTTTGTAAGTGTAAATAGAGGCTTCCATAGTTTAAAGAAAGTGTCTAACCCAGTCTATGCAAAGGCTTGGCAAGAGGGTAAAACGGGTTATCCGCTAGTAGACGCCTGTATGAGGTGCCTTGTAGAAACGGGTTATCTCAATTTTAGAATGAGAGCGCTTACGTTGTCATTTTTTACACACAATTTGTGGCAACCCTGGCAAGAGGCCTCAGCATTTCTGGCGAGGCAATTTTTAGATTTTGAGCCAGGTATACACTACCCGCAAATACAAATGCAAGCTGGAGAAACCGGTATTAATATGTTGCGTATTTATAACCCTGTAAAAAACAGTTATGAACACGACCCAGAAGGAGAGTTTATAAAAAAGTGGATACCAGAACTACGTGAAGTACCGCTGTCATACATACACGAACCGTGGACGATGAGCCTCCTCGAGCAGCAGTTTTGTAATACAACCATAGGTAAGGACTACCCAGCGCCTATTGTAAATATAAAAGAGACCCAAAAATATGCTACAGACACAATGTGGAAGTACAAAGAGCGTCCGGCCGTAAAGCAAGACGCCGTGCGCATTTTAAAACGACATACCTTAGTAGATAGACAGGTATAGGATTAATAATAGATTACAAAAAGAAGAAATATGAAAGAGTTTACAGATAGACAGTTAGATCGCATTATCGAGATGGCGTGGGAAGATCGCACCACTTTTGATGCGATTCAATTTCAGTTTGGGATAAGTGAGCGTGAGGTTATAGATATTATGCGCCGTGAGATGAAGCCTTCTAGTTTTAGAATGTGGCGCGCACGTGTGCAGGGTAGAAGTACAAAGCACGCCGCAAAGCGCAATTATGGAATAGATGATGCCCGTTTTAAGTGTAGTAGACAGAAACAGATCACACATAATAAAATATCTAAGAGAAGATAAGTGCAAATCCAGTAGGTTAAACTGTGAAGACGCTGTTAAGCTTTTCGTTTTAAGATATTGTTTAATGATTGAGCATTATCTTTGTACAAAAAATGAGTTGTCACGCTTTCGCGAAAGCGTACTTATAACTCCGCTCACCAAGCACGATAATTTAAGATGACAAAGAAAAAACCAGATCAGGTTGTGTTTAATGAAGAAAAAGGGAAGTATGATGCTGCCTTAACTCCATATGCTACAAATCTAGGTGCTCCAGCCATTGTAACAGATGATGTTACTACCTGGAAAAACTCAAATATAAGTAAGGTTAACCATCAATTTAAGACAGAGTATCAAGAGCTTAAAGCGCAGTATGATAAAATGATGGAGCAGTTTGAGTATAATAACCTTATATACTCTGCTAAGTTTTCTTTTGAGCCTATAGTAGGCTCCGTTTATCATTTATACAAGAGAGGAGGAGGTGAGCCTTTTTTATCACTCATCTCGCCAGAGGAATGTAACTGGGACTTTGTAGGCACTTTTGAGCTCAAAGCAGATAAAATTTGGAACCGCATAGACACACCCCTAGATGAAGAAGAATAACTTACAACAAGCAACCGTAGGAGGTGGCTGTTTCTGGTGTACAGAGGCGGTAGTACAACGTCTAAAAGGAGTTACAAATGTAGTTTCTGGTTATGCTGGAGGGACCGTGCCTGGTCACCCTACATATAGAGAGATTTGCTCTGGTCTTACGGGTCACGCAGAGGTGATACAATTTGATTATGACCCTACTGTGATTACTTATGCAGAGATTCTTACAGTCTTTATGACTACGCACGACCCTACTACTTTAAACAGGCAAGGTGCAGACCGAGGTACACAATATAGATCTGTAATTTTTTATCACAATGAAGAGCAAAAAGAACAAGCCGAGCAAGTGATAAAAGTTGTACAAGAGTATTATGAAGACCCTATAGTTACAGAGGTGTCTGAGTTACCTACGTTTTACGAGGCCACGCAAGAGCATCAAGATTACTACAACGAAAACAGATTACAAGGCTATTGTAGAGTTGTGATTGATCCCAAAATTGCTAAACTGAAAAAGTACTACGAGCATTTAATAGCCTCATAGAATACTAGTTTTTTCAATATTAAAAAGCCACACTACTTCTAGTAACATAGAGTGATATGGCTTTTTTGAGTATGATGTATTTATTTACGCTTTCGTAAAAGCGGACTTATCTTTTTTCATTTATGAGTCTGTAAATTAATAGTGCGGTACGTTTAGTAAGCATCTCTATGGTGTTTATGTATACAGTCTCATTTGGTGTGTGTGCTCCTGTTCCCATTGTGCCTAAACCGTCAAGACAAGCCACATATTCTGCGACAAAAGAGGTGTCTGCAGCGCCACGTTTTCCAGGGTCGTATGCTGCCACAGCTGGCCCTCCCATATCGAGGCTTACTTGACTTAATTTTTCTAAAAGCGCATAATTTTTAGGAGTAGGTTGCATTGCTGGATAACTATCTTCAAACTCAACTACAGCACTTGTTTGCGGTAAATTATTCGCAACAATCGCTCTCATTTTATCACGAGCTTCTTCTTTTTGCTCTTCAGATATAAAACGTAGGCCACCTTGTACGTATGCAGTTTGTGCTACTACATTTCCTTTGCCAAAGATGCTTCCCTTACTTTGTTTTGCCTCAAGATCCATTTTTGTTCCTCCCAGCATCATACCAGGATTAAAGGATAGTAATTCTGGACCTCTTACTTCGTTATAAAAACCGTTGAGAATACGTGCAAGTTCAAAATTTGCTCCTGCACCTACGCTTTCGCGAAAAATACCACTCGAGTGTGCTCTCTTTCCTGTAACGGTTACATTCCAGTTTGATGAGCCACGTCTGGCTACGGTTGCATTATCAAAACCCGTTGAGGTTTCAAAACCAAGAGCAATATCTGAATTCTTTGCTGCCTCTATAAGATCCTTACGGCTTATAGTGAGCGGTTTTCCTGTGCTTTCTTCATCTCCAGTAAAGGCTACTGTGATTTGTGCATTGTCTAGCATCCCTGCTTGTCTTAGAGCTTTGAGCGCATAAAGTACGACCACGTTACCCCCTTTCATATCATTTGCTCCGGGTCCTTTTGCTACGGTGTCGTTTACCATTTCAAATTTTTGAAACTCGCTGTCTTCTTCAAAAACCGTATCAAGATGACCTATAAGTAGTAATCTTTTACCTTTTGTACCCTCTGTAGTTGCAAAGAGATGTCCTGCACGGTCCATTTCGGCGGGCATATCAATCCACTTTGTGTTAAAACCTATGTCTGTAAATGCGCTAGAGAAGCGAGTGCCTACTTCTTTTACTCCTTTTACATTTAGAGTTCCGCTATTAATGTTTACTACCTCTTCTAGAAATGCGATACTCTCTGCCGAGTTTTTTTCTACTAGGGTAAGTATACGCTGTTCTTGAGGTGAGAGTTTATTGCTGGTTTGAGCGGTTACTGTTTTTGCTTTCGCGAAAGCGATAATAATAAATAGGGCTAGAGTAGTCTTGAGAAGGTGATTTTTCATTGCTTAAACGATGTTATTTTTAAGAGATAGTATTATAAAAGTAGTGATATGTGACCAGTTATACGTTTATTATCTATCTCGATTACGTACCAGTAGTCATCTGGCGGGAGTAACTTACCGTTAAATCGCCCACCCCAAGTAAAAGTGGTACCGTTACCACTAGCGATTAACTTACCATAACGATTAAAGACTTGTATAAAACTAGTGTTAAAGTATGTGGCGTCTGGTAATAAAAAGTAGTCATTGATTCCGTCATCATTTGGGGTGAAATACGTGGGAATATTATAATGATAGTACGTTATAATAACAGGAAGGCAGCCCGATGTATTACGAACAAAAATAGTTTTAATGCCTCCAGGTTGATTTCTAAATATGGGCTGGGTATAATAAATTGAGCCATTGAGTGAGTATTCCCAGTTGCCTTCATTTTCAACATCTATAATAATGTTTTCGCCTTGAGTTGTAATATTTGCTACGATGGGAGACGCTATGCCAGTTACTTGAAATGTTTTTGTGACACTACAGCCAGCAGTGTTTGTCATTGTCACGCTATATGTTCCGGCATTACTGATTGTTATATCTGGTGTGGTGGCTCCCGTGCTCCATAAGTAGCTCACATTTGTAATACCTGCATTAAGATCGATACTCTCTTGATTGATACAAATATTGCGTTGCTCTACCTGATTTGTCACAACTGGTGCTGCTAGTTGTGATAATATTACTGGTGTGCGTGATAGACTCGCGCATTCTGTTCCTTGCACATAAGACTGCGCATAGTAGATCCCTGGTGATGTAGGTGTAAAAGAATTTCCAGTAGCTATTATTTCTGTACTTGTAGCTGAGGTGTACCATTGTACATCCTCACCTGTAGCTACAGTGACTGAGATAGGTGGTAAAGGTTGGTTTTCACACACATTTACATTGCCATCGCTCAAAGGTGCTTGAGGGGCGTCTATAAAGTCTATTAAATATGCTTCAGATAAAAAGGAGCAAAGTGGGTTTCCTATACTTGCTATATCTGTTGCTGTGTTTACTCTGTAGTAAGTTGTAGTGTTTAAAACAGGTGTAGTATACGAGCCGTTTGTAGCCCCAGCAATAGGAGTCCAGTTTATGGCATCATTACTCACTTCCCATTGTAAAAAAACGGCACTGCTTAGAGCAACAGAGAGAGTGGTGGTAAATGAATTCTGATTGTTACATATTAGTATGTCTTCTTCTCCAGATATATCTGAGCTTATAGTGCTTACATCTCCACAGGCTCTAAAGACTATATCGTCTATAGCAAGATCATTACCACAGCCACCGTTGCCATTATTAATCATCCTTAATATGACTTCGTTTTGTCCTGCTTGTGTTTCAAAGATGAGACCGTATTGGGTCCATATAGGATTTGCCGTTCCAGCAATATCGCCCGTATCTCCTGAGGCCAAAAGTACGGTGTCAGAACTATCCCATATTTGAAACCTTACATTTACTGGTATGCCGTTTCCGCCGCATACTGCAGAGTTGATATTATAGAGGTTTTGTAAAAATGCAGAAAACTCATATGAAGTATTTTCACAAAGACCGCTTATTGTTTTTTGATAAAATTGATCTGCTGTAAAGCTCGCGTTTACTATAAACGCCTTTCCATTAGTATCACCAGGAGTATGATCTGGCCCTATATGAAATGCGCCTAGTTGTTGCATTTGTGAAGAGATTGTATAAAAGCCATCTTCTGGACCGCTATCTACATAAGTATAAGAAGTTATATCTGTACTTAAAGCAGGCCCATTGCTAGTGCCCGTCCCAAAATCTTCTACAAATATGGGAGCACCGAGATCTCCAGAACAAAATCCTAATTGCCCAAAACTAATACTAGTAGTAAGTGATAATAGGGTAAAAAAGATATAAAATGACTTGTTCATAGGGATTATAACAAAGATATAGGAAACAAATTATATCTATCATACTGACTTCTAGTGCCATATGTTATTTTGATATAAGAGGTAGGAGTTTTACAGAGTAGACTGTTTCATAAGCAAAGCATTTAATCCTACTAAATGATAGTTGATACCAGGTGTTGGTATATTGTTTTTATTTAAAACTACTCATTTATGACTTCCCCGAATTCATAAATGAAAGCAGTACTTCTCCTACTTGAAGCATTGTAAATAGAAACATTTTTGAAGAATCCCAAGAAATTTTTGTACTTGGGATTTTTTCATTTTAAAAGTTACGCTTTCGCGAAATTTATAATGTAAACACGTAAAAAGCTGTATAAAAAGTAGTTGTAAGTTACTTTTGCTAGGTTCAGTTTTGGCTTGAGTTATAGAGGTAAAATAAATCACTAAAAAAAGTCGAAAAAACGTCAATTTTTTTTTGATGATTGTAAAAAAGCTTTATATTTGCATCCGCTTACAAAAAGTAACACTCCTCAATAGCTCAGTTGGTTAGAGCATCTGACTGTTAATCAGAGGGTCCTAAGTTCGAGTCTTAGTTGAGGAGCTAGTGAGTAAAAGCCACACAGTCCGTGTGGCTTTTTTTATGCTCAATAGTTTGTGCAAGGTTTTGGCTATAATAAGTTCTTTTGCGCTCATCTTTTTTAGAATGTGCTCTAAACAAAAAAAAGCCTCTCCTACAGGAAAAGCTCTTCACCGGATTCAACTACAAATCCTACCACGTGTGACGTGGCCAACACAACGATGTTAAAAGTACTAAAAAAATAGAAACTTCTATTTTATCTCTCCCTGTGTAAAGTGTAAACCAGATACAGAAATTATAATATATTTGAGAGATGAAGAAATACGATCTAAGCTTCCCTATTTTTTTTCTTACCCTATTTTATCTTTTAATTTTTACTTCTCACGCCCATAGCCAGACCAAGGAGGTTGATAGCACAACCTTCTACTATAATTCTATTATGGGTGCTACTTGTAAAGAAGCTATACAAAAGGGTGTGGTTTTCTTTGAAAACGAATTAAAAACTAATATTAAAAAAGAGGATCCACATTATAGAGCACAGATTCTTGATCTTATCTCGCTAGGATACTTTAATATGGATGAGTTTTTTAAAAGCGAAATCTCTGCTATAGACAGTTATAAGTCTCTTGATCTAGCATCACAAACTATAGGTAGAGAGGATATCAAAATTAGATTAGGAAACCGCCTAGGTAGACTTTATAGAAGGCTAGGAGATGATGATAATGCCCTAAAGTATTATAAAAACACACTCCCTTTACTTTCAAAAAAAAGAGACAGTTTAATCCTTTCAAATAATATAGCTTCAATCCATATGGATCGTGATGACTATCAAAAAGCAGTAGACTTGCTTGCTCCTTTTGTAATTGATTCAACTTCTATTTTAGAAAAAAAATATCTGGCTACTATTCTTGATAATTATGGTTATAGTTTGTCTCATTTGCGTTCTTACGAAGGGCTCTCTTTTATGAAGCGCGCAGAAGATATAAATAAGACAATAGGTTATGTGCGCGGACTCTTTTCTGTTAAGAGACATCTTTCTCAATACTATGGTAATAATGACAAATTCCTTAAAGCAAGTAAGTATGCACAAGAAGCAAATGTAATTGCAAACTCACTAGGAAGTCTCACTTATAAAAAAGAATCTTTAGGACTTCTCATTGAGGCGGGTATAACAACAGACGCCTTAGCCTATAAGCAATTGTCAGATAGTTTGCAGAGTGTGCAAGAACAAGTGGCAAATAAATATGTTGCTCAAAAATATGACTACAGTGTCTTTCAAAATGAAGCTCAGGAGAGTGAGCTAGTTGCTCAAAAGGAAAAAACTAAAAATAGATTTTACCAGTTTTTAGTCATTTTTTTAATACTTCTTGCTGTTGCTGTATTTATTATTTCTAGGCTGTTAAACAAGAAAAAAAGGATGGAGGAGATGTTTAAAACAGAGGCTCGTTTTTCTAAAAAAATACACGATGAGGTGTCAAATGATATTTATAAAGTAATGGCACATATGCAGAGCAGTAAGGAGCTGGATCCTGGTCTTATGGATAACCTAGAAAGTATTTATAATAGAACACGAGATATCTCTAGAGAGACAAGTCCAATAGATGCCAGTAAAAATTTTCAGACTACATTAAGTGATCTTTTACTGGGGTATCAAAGTGACTCACTAAATATTGTTACTAGAAATAGTGATAGCGTGAGATGGGCGCAAATATCTAACGAGAAGAAGAATGCTATTTATAGAGTTTTGCAAGAGCTTATTACAAATACAGTAAAACACGGCAGGGCAAGTTTGGTACTCATTGAGTTTAATCAAGATCATAAAAAAATTGCAATCAGATATAAGGATAATGGCATAGGGTCAGAACTATCTAATAAAAATGGCTTGCAGAATGTGGAAAACCGTATAAAAGCCTTTAAGGGAACTGTTACATTTGAAAGTGAAAAGAATAAAGGTTTTCAGGCAAATATCCAGATGTAATGTTTAAAAAAGTTCTAATAGCAGATGACTTAGTCAGTATTAATGAAGGTGTGTCGCATACACTTAGTGGTTTAAATATAAATGGAGCAAAACAGGTCACATATTGTGATGAGGCGTATTTACAAATCAAGAAGGCAGACAGAGATAATTTACCTTATGACTTATTAATAACCGACTTGTCTTTTACAGCAGATCATAGAAGGCAGCGATTTTCTTCTGGAGACGCGCTTGCAGAGGTTGTCAAAAAAGAACACCCCGAGATTAAAGTAATAGTCTACTCTGTAGAAGACCGCTTTCAAAGAGTACGTCAACTCTATAATGATGTCCATATAGATGCTTTTGTGTGTAAAGGTAGGGATGGTATTTCAGAGCTTAAGGACGCAATTAAAACCGTGTCTGAGGGTAATCGTTATATCTCCCCTAAAGTCGCAATGGCGTTATCTAATAATGCAAATCTAGAAATAAATGAGTACGACATTACACTTATTAGATTGCTCTCATATGGCTATTCTCAAGAAGAAATAAGTAAAGATCTCAAAGAAAAGAATGTATCACCTTCTAGCGTAAGTGCTATTGAAAAGAAACTAAATAAGTTGAAAATTCAATTTAGAGCAAATAATGCAATACATCTCGTAGCTCTGGTGAAGGATATGGGCCTAATTTAGAAGAAAAAATGTTCTAATTGTGGATTCCCGTAAAGTATAGAAAGTACAATCTTATATACTTGTAATGCTTTAAGTTTTTGGGGGGCTTAAAGCATTTGTTTGTTAAAGAGCATCTTCGGGTGCTCTTTTTTTATGCTTTATTATATCCAGAACTTACCAAAAACAAAAAAAGCCTCTCCAATCAGGAAAAGCTCTTCATCGGATTCAACTACAAACCCTTACCACGTGTGACGTGGCCAACACAACACTGTAAAAAAAAAGCCCACAAATGTGGGCTTAATTATGCGGTCTGGACGAGACTCGAACTCGCGACCCCCTGCGTGACAGGCAGATATTCTAACCAACTGAACTACCAGACCGTTCCCTTATGTTATAGACTTGGAGGTTGTCTTAATTCTTCAATATTTTACTTGCTACATTTCCTTTGTCAAGAACTAACAACTCATCGTTGCTCTGTTGCGGGTGCAAATATAGAACACCTTTTTAATTGCACCAAATAATTTTTTAAAATTTTTATAAAAATTTCTGACGCTCTACTAAAAAGGTCGTCAGTATGGGGCTAAAGCCGTTTTCTATAATTGCAGGAATGTACTTAATTCTATATTGTGCACACTTGATTTGCAGTGTTTTAAAATAAGTTTCTACAGAGCTTTTGTAAATATCACGTATACTATCTGCATATAAATTAATAAATGCTCCACTTTCTACATCAACAAACTTTTTTGGGCTATTGTCAAAATCAAAGTTATATTCCTTCTCCTTACTGTAGGTGTGAAACAAAATTACTTCGTGCTTGTTGTATTTAAGATGCTGTAAGGCTTCAAAAAGTTGCTCTTGCTCCACATCGTCTTGTAGCATATCAGAAAAAAGAAAAACCAGAGACCTACGTTTTAACTTCTCTGCAATAAGATGAAGGTGTTTATAAGTGTCTGTTCCTTTAGGTTGTTCCTTATGTGAGCGAGTAGTATTTATAATACCATTAAGTTGGTCTAGTAGCATATGGTGGTGCCTGTCGCTACCTTTTTCTCCTGTGTAAAAATCATAAGTATCACTATAGATACTCATTCCCACAGCATCACGCTGCTTCTTCATAAGATTCATAATAGCTGCGCTAGCCAGCGCAGAGAAGCTTATCTTGTTAAGCTCTGTTATGCTAGGCTCTTTTACAGCAGGATAGTGCATAGAGCTACTATTATCTACAATAAGGTGACAGCGCAGGTTAGTTTCTTCTTCATATCGCTTTGTATAAAGCCTGTCTGTCTTTGCATAGAGTTTCCAGTCTATGTGTTTTGTACTCTCGCCGGGGTTGTAAATCTTATGTTCTGCAAACTCTGCCGAGAAGCCGTGAAAAGGACTCTTATGCATACCAGATATAAATCCCTCTACCACCTGGCGCGCTAGTAGCTCTAAATTGCCAAAGCCTGAGGTTTTATGAAGTTCTGATTTTATATCCATCGTTATGCGAGTGTAGCGGTTAGAAATGCTCTTAAATGAATCGGAACTTGCCCTAAAAGAAGAACAAGTTCCGATGTGTGATTAGAGTAGCGGGTTTATCCTTCGTAAACGCCGTCTACGATTCCGTAGTCTACAGACTCATCTGCGCCCATCCAGTGATCACGCTGGAAGTCTTTCATTATTTTATCAAAAGTTTGCCCACAATTATCTGCAAGAATCTGTGCGCTAAGCTCTTTTGTTTTTACAATTTCTTGTGCGGTAATTTCTATATCAGATGCTTGACCTCTAGCTCCTCCAGAAGGCTGGTGTATCATAACACGAGCGTGTGGCTGTATAAAGCGGCGACCTTTTTCTCCTACAGAGAGTAATAGTGATCCCATACTAGCAGCTAGACCTGTACAGATGGTAGAGACTGGGCTCTTAATCATCTTTATAGTGTCATACATTGCAAATCCAGAAGTTACATAACCACCAGGGCTATTTATAAATAACTGAATCTCATCGTGCCCTTGTGCGTCAAGATATAGTAATCTATCTATAACGTGCTTTGCGCTCTTATCATCTACCATTCCCCAAAGGAATATCTTTCTATCATTGAGCAACTGGTTGTCAATAGCGTCTTGTACTTTTATTTTCTTTTCCATAAATATCGCTGCTCTGGCAGCTATTAGTCATTTTCGCTTGCGCAAAAATCTATTGGTGTTAGACAATATAAATCTAATAAATAGTAAAGTGTGTATTTTACGCTTTCGCGAAAGCGTACACCTTCTATCTAATGCTTTAAAAATACAAAAAGGCTCGGCACTGTGCCAAACCTTTCTGATAATCTTATTAAAATAGGGGAGACTATAAAAGTCCGTCTATTGCTTCTGTATAAGTAGCCTTTGGAGCAACACCTACTTGACGTCCTACTACTTCACCGTCTTTAAACATAAGTACTGTAGGGATGTTACGTACACCGTATTTTGCAGCAAATTCTTGGTTTGCATCTACGTCTACTTTACCTATGATAGCTTTACCTTCGTACTCTCCAGCAATCTCTTCGATAACTGGTCCTACCATACGACAAGGTCCACACCAAGCAGCCCAAAAGTCTACTAATACTGGCTTATCGCTTTTTAATACTTGTTCTTCAAATGTTGCATCTGTGATTTCTAATGCCATAACTATATCGTGTTAAATTGTTATTCTAATTTGTAATACAAAGTTAGTCAATAATAATTCCAAACCTTACAATGCGCATATCAGGATTGACTATCGCGTCATTGTGGCAGGTTATAGTAAGTAATTAACTACTATATAGTCTTTTATCTTCTACTTCCAAAAACTTGTAGTGCAAAGTATAAGAGAGTGGCAAGTGATCCTAAAGCGGCAACAAGATAGGTGCGTGCTGCCCATTTTAAGGCATCCTCTGCACCATCATACTCTTCTGGGGTTACCATATTTTCGGTTTTGAGCCAGGCAAGTGCTCTATTACTTGCATCATACTCTACAGGCAGTGTGATGAGGCTAAAGAGTGTTCCCATTGCATAAAGTGCAAGACCTATAATGGCAACAGTACCACCTATCTTAGTAGTAGCCATAAGTGCAACACCACCCATAATTACCCACATACTCATCTTAGAAGCAATATTTACTACAGGTACGAGCTTAGATCTCATTTGTAAAAAGCTGTATGCTGTAGCGTGCTGTATAGCGTGACCTACCTCGTGGGCAGACACGGCAGCCGCTGCGGCATTTCTCTGGCTGTAAACAACCTCACTTAAGTTTACCGTTTTATCTCTAGGGTTGTAGTGGTCTGTAAGCTGGCCTGCAACAGAGATTACTTTTACATCTGTAATTCCATTATCTGCGAGCATCTTTTCGGCAATCTCTGCGCCAGACATCCCGTTGCGTAGTTGTAGGTTAGAATAATGTTTGAATTTGCTCTTAAGCTTAGAACTTACAAGTCCGCTTATGAGTGCAATGGCTCCTACTATAATGTAGTAACCCATAGATCCTGCTAGCATAGTCGTTTATTTTTTTAGTTGTTTTAGGTTTCTAAAGTTACAAAAGTATAAAGCACAAACTACGCCAAAATATAAAACGACATTTTCTAACCCCTTTCGTGTCAATAGTCGGTAGATCTATTGCTTTAGTGGAGTGATAGGTCTATAAAGAGTTTTACGCTTTCGCGAAAGCGTACACAACCTCCTTTTTAAATCGCTAGTGGTGTGTATGGGATATCAAAAACCTCAGAGATTTCTTCATAAACTACGTCTCCGGAAACAATATTCACCCCTTTTTTAAGAACCTCATCTTGTGCACAGGCTGTTTTCCATCCTTTATTTGCTAGTTTGAGCACATAGGGTAATGTGACATTTGTGAGAGCTACCGTAGAGGTGTAAGGTACTGCTCCAGGCATATTTGCAACACAATAGTGCACCACATCATCTATGATAAAAACGGGATCTTGGTGTGTGGTAGGTTTTGAGGTTTCTACACAGCCACCTTGATCTACCGCTACATCTACTATTACGGTGCCAGGTCGCATCTCCTTGAGCATATCACGTGTGATTAACTTAGGTGCTTTTGCTCCAGGTATTAAAACGCCTCCTATGATTAAATCGTGTGTTTTGATATGTTTCCTTATGTTGAATTCGTTTGAGAATTCTGTAACTACGTGTGGTGGCATTATATTATTTACATAGCGTAGTCGTTTCATACTTATGTCAAGTATGGTAACGTGTGCGCCTAGACCTGCAGCCATTTTGGCTGCCTGTATACCTACTACACCTGCGCCCAGAACGAGTACTTTACCAGGGCTCACGCCTGGCACACCACCTAGTAGTACACCGCGCCCTTTTACTGGTTTCTCAAGATATCTTGCTCCTTGTTGTATAGACATACGCCCAGCGACCTCGCTCATAGGGGTAAGCAGTGGTAGAGACCTATCTGCTTCTTCTACCGTTTCATATGCGATACAAGTAGCGCCGCTAGCTATCATTGCTTTTGTGAGTGGCTCGCTAGAGGCAAAATGAAAATAGGTAAAGACAATCTGGTCTTTTTTAATAAGCCTGTATTCTGGAGCTATGGGCTCCTTAACCTTTACAATCATTTGAGCGCTTGCATATACCTCTTCTATGGTGTCTAGTATGTTTGCTCCAGCATCTATGTATTGCTGGTTTACAAAACCACTGTTTACGCCAGCATCCTTTTGAATATATACGGTATGACCGCGTTTTGTGAGTTCATATACACCTCCTGGGGTGATGCCCACTCGGTTTTCATTATTTTTAATCTCAGTGGGTACCCCTATAACCATCGCTTAAATTTTTGCGGCAAGGTAGCAGAAATGTAAAAAATGAAAGCTGATAAAATATTAAAAATCAGGGGTGTAAAAAGTGATATTATTAAAAATAGATAGGCATTTTTAACGATATGTAAATACTATTTTTTGCCGTATTTGATTTTGAAATACAGCAGTAAAAATGAGGAGATAACTGTAATAGCATTTGCCAGTATGATGGATAGACTTTCTTTAAGCACTCCATAAATAAGCCAGAACACAATGCCTACAAAAAACATTGTAAACATAGGTAAGCTCAAGCCAGAGACATCCTTAGTTTTCCAAGTTTGATATACTTGGGGTAAAAAGGCTGCAGTGGTCAGTGTAGCAGCAATGAGACCTATGATCTCTATATCATCTATTCCAGACATTAGTATGTAATTAAATCTTGCCCATAATATGACTTACGGGCAAGAGTATATGTGTGTTAACCCACGATGTTTACAATCTTACCAGGCACTACAATCACCTTTTTTGGTGTGCGGCCATCAAGATACATTTGTGTTTTTTCGTGTGCCATCACGGTTTTTTCTATCTCATCCTTACTCATATCTAATGGTAGCTCAAGGGTGAATTTCATTTTACCATTAAAAGAGATAGGATAGTTTTTTGCACTTTCTACAAGGTGCTTTTCTTCAAATACTGGGAAGCCAGCTTCAGAAATACTTTCGGTGTGACCCAGCTTACTCCATAGCTCCTCTGCAATGTGTGGTGCATAAGGTGCAATAAGAATAGCAAGTGGCTCAAGAACTTCACGCGAAGTACATTTTTGTGCACTTAGCTCATTTGCTGCAATCATAAATGTAGATACAGAGGTGTTAAAAGAGAAATTCTCAATATCCTCTTGTACCTTTTTTATGGTTTTATGTAGCGTTTTTAAGCTGTCCTTACTTGCTGGTGTATCTGTAACATTAAAAGCAGCCTCTGCGCCATTATGGTATAACTTCCAGAATTTCTTTAAGAAGTTGTGTACGCCTGTAATACCTGCCGTGTTCCAAGGTTTTGCTTGCTCAAGCGGCCCTAAAAACATCTCGTACATACGTAAGGTGTCTGCTCCATATTGATCACAAATATCATCAGGATTAACAACGTTGTACCAACGTTTTGACATCTTTTCAACTTCTCGACCAACTAAGAATTTACCTTCTTCTAAGACAAACTCAGCATCTTTAAATTGCGGTTGCCAATTCTTTAACGTCTCTGTTTCTATTTCATCAGAAGCGTTCACCATATTTACATCGATATGAATACCTTCAGTATCGTGTTGACTTTTTAATCCTGCAGAAACATATGTATTCGTTCCACTTATTCTATAAGCTATAGCACTCGTCCCCAAAATCATCCCTTGATTGATCATCTTTTGGAAAGGCTCATCTACACCTACGTGACCTCTGTCTTTTAAGAATTTTACCCAAAAACGCGAGTATAATAAGTGACCGGTACCGTGCTCAGATCCTCCTATGTATAAATCTACATTACCCCAGTAGTCCATCGCTTCTTTTGAGGCAAAGACAGCATCGCGCTGTGCTTTTTCCATATACCTAAAGAAGTACCAGCTACTACCTGCCCAGCCTGGCATTGTGTTTAATTCTAATGGGTAAATTCCATTATCCTCGGAGTTCTCGACTGCGCTCGAACGAACAAGGTCATTTGAAACAACTTTGTTAGTCTTACTATCCCACGCCCATACATCTGCACGGCCTAGTGGTGGTTCTCCATCTTCTGTAGGGAGGTATTTTTCTATTTCTGGTAGCTCCAGTGGTAAGTGTTCCACATCAATCATATGTGGCATCCCGTCTTTGTAATATACTGGGAAAGGTTCTCCCCAATAACGCTGGCGGCTAAAAACTGCGTCACGTAATCTGTAATTTGTTTTACCAGAACCTGCACCTATTTTTTCTAACTCATAGATGGCAAGTTTTACTGCTTTCTTATACTTTAATCCGTTTAAGAAATCAGAATTTGCAATGACGGTAGCTGCCTTATCAGCAAAGGCTTCTTCAGAAATATCTACCCCTTCAAAAACATTAGGAATAGCAATCCCAAAATGCTTTGCAAAGTCATAATCACGCTGGTCACCACAAGGTACAGCCATTACCGCACCTGTACCATAACCGGCAAGTACATAGTCACCTATCCAGATAGGTATAGGCTCTTTTGTAAATGGGTGCTCTGCATAGGCTCCTGTAAATGCTCCAGTGATTGTTTTTACATCTGCCATACGCTCGCGCTCAGAACGCTTTGCGGTAGAGGCGATGTATGCGTTTACTTCTTCTTTTTGCTCTGGAGTAGTAATCTCTTGTACAAGATCTAGCTCAGGAGCAAGTGTCATAAAACTTACACCAAAAATAGTGTCAGGGCGTGTGGTAAATACTTCTATCTTTTTGTCGTGATCTTTTAAGTTAAAAGATACAGTAGCTCCTACAGATTTACCTATCCAGTTGCGTTGTGTTTCTTTTATAGACTCACTCCAGTCTAAGCTGTCAAGCCCTTGTAGTAAACGCTCTGCATAGGCAGAGATGCGCATAGACCACTGTGTCATTTTCTTGCGCACTACGGTATGCCCTCCACGTTCTGAAACGCCGTTTACAATCTCGTCATTTGCCAGAACAGTACCTAGTGCTGGACACCAGTTTACTTCTGTTTCGGCGAGGTAGGTGAGGCGGTATTGTAGGAGTATGGCTTGTTTTTCGTTTTCAGAAAAGTCGTTCCATTGTGCTGCGGTAAATGGCTCAATGTTATCATCACAAGCAGCGTTTATAATTCCATTTCCTTCTTTCGCGAAAGCGGAAACTAAAGTCTCTATACCTTCTGCTTTATTTGTGTCATTATTGTACCACGAGTTAAATAGCTCTGTAAAAATCCACTGTGTCCATTTGTAATATTCAGGATTTGAGGTGCGTACCTCGCGACTCCAGTCAAAAGAGAATCCTATTTTATCAAGCTGGTTACGATACCCAGCAATCTCATTGCCTTGGTTATCTACACCGCCTTCTATATTAACCTTTGTAGTTACGGCAGGGTGCTGTCCCGTTTGTATTGCATATTGCTCTGCTGGAAGCCCAAAAGAGTCATAACCCTGCGGGTGCAATACATTAAAACCTTTAAGGCGCTTGTAACGCGCATACACATCACTGGCAATATACCCTAGCGGGTGCCCCACGTGCAGTCCTGCTCCAGATGGATAAGGAAACATATCTAGCACATAATATTTAGGCTTGTCACTGCTGTTTGAGGCGTTAAAGGTGCCCTTGTCTGCCCAGTATTTTTGCCATTTGGCCTCTATCTCGTTAAAGTGATATTTCATTGTAAGTGTATTATATATGCGCTTTCGCGAAAGCGTACTCATCCCTATTTAAGGGGGCAAATTTACAATTAATTATGTGGATTAATAAGTGCTTGCTGTGAGAGTTGCTACAACACCTTTGAGTTATCAATAAATAGACTTTATAAACCGTACACGCAGGTAAAACCTTCAAACTCCATAAGATAAATTGCATAGGTTGAAGATGCTCCATTGTACACCACTCTTGCTGTGGTTTGTGAGGCATCTAGCTCAAAGTCTTGCACGTCTATATGTTTTAAGAAACTCAACCCCTCTTGATTATATAGCTTATATAGCGATTCTTTTGCTCCCCATACATAGGTGAGTTTACGTATGCGAGCCTCAGAGCTGGTAAGGGTGTAATACTCCTCAATAGGTGTAAACTTATGAGCGATGCGTAAAATCTTATCGCGCTGCTTCTCGATATCTATGCCTACTGGGTTATCACTTATAATAATAGCGGTAAATGTGTAGCTATGTGTTATTGAGATGTGCTTGCCATCGTGCAGGTGAGGCTTGCCAGATGGAGAGTAGTATAGGTCAAAATCTGTATAACCCGCCTCTGCAAGTAGGTGGCGTATGCTCATAAAGCCACGCTGGTGCAGGTCAGACTTCATACTGTCAAGTCTTTTTTGGCAATGCGGTGTAAGGATATGGGTTTGTCCTTCGCCTAAGGGTAGGGTAGATTTAAGCGTTTCTAGACTTTCCTCAATCTTCCAGATATATACTTTTGTAGTAGGGGAAACTGTTATCGTTTTGTAAAGAGGCATTAGAGTGTCTAAGTTATTGCGTAAATTTGCACCGCCTTAACGGGTCTATGAATTTAAGATAAAGATAAGAAAATGAGCAATAAGACAGTACCGTACGTACCGTACAAAGTAAAAGATATTTCCCTTGCAGCTTGGGGACGTAAAGAGATAGAACTAGCAGAGGCAGAGATGCCTGGGCTTATGTCTTTACGTGAGGAGTATGGAGATGAGCAGCCGCTTAAAGGTGCTCGTATCGCAGGATGTCTGCATATGACAATACAGACAGCTGTATTGATTGAAACATTAAAAGCGCTAGGAGCAGAGGTAACTTGGTCTTCTTGTAACATCTTCTCTACGCAAGATCAGGCTGCTGCAGCAATTGCAGATGCTGGTATCCCAGTATATGCTTGGAAAGGAATGAATGAAGAAGAATTTGACTGGTGTATCGAGCAAACTCTTTTCTTTGGAGAAGATCGCAAGCCACTTAATATGATTCTTGATGACGGTGGTGATCTTACAAATATGGTACTTGACCGTTACCCAGAACTAGCAGGAGACATAAAAGGACTTTCTGAAGAAACTACAACGGGTGTACACCGTCTTTACGAGCGTGTAAAGAATGGAACGTTACCTATGCCAGCTATAAACGTAAATGACTCTGTAACTAAGTCTAAGTTTGATAACAAATACGGATGTCGTGAGAGTGCGGTAGATGCTATACGTCGTGCTACAGATACTATGCTTGCTGGAAAGCGTGTAGTAGTATGTGGATACGGAGATGTAGGTAAAGGAACTGCAGCTTCTTTTAAAGGTGCTGGATCTATCGTTACAGTAACTGAAATCGATCCTATCTGTGCGCTTCAAGCTGCAATGGACGGTTTTGAAGTTAAGAAACTAGAAAACGTAGTAGGTAATGCAGATATCGTTATCACAACTACAGGAAACAAAGACATCATACGTGGTGAGCACTTTGAGGCAATGCGTGATAAAGTAATCGTTTGTAACATAGGTCACTTTGATAATGAGATCGATATGGCTTGGTTAAACGGTAACCACGGCGCTACAAAGGATGAAATCAAACCTCAAGTAGATAAGTATACTATAGACGGTAAAGATATTATCGTTCTTGCAGAAGGTCGTCTTGTAAACTTAGGTTGTGCAACTGGTCACCCTAGTTTTGTAATGAGTAACTCATTTACAAACCAGACACTAGCACAAATCGAGCTTTGGAACAATAGCGAGAAGTACAATAATGAAGTTTATATGCTTCCTAAACACCTAGATGAAAAAGTAGCAGCATTGCACTTATCAAGACTAGGAGCAGAGCTAGAAACACTTTCTAAAGATCAAGCAGATTACATCGGTGTGACAGTAGAAGGGCCATTTAAGCCTGAGTACTACAGATACTAAGAGCGAGTCGTATAGACAGAACAATTTTTTCGCTTTCGCGAAAATATGAAATAGAAAAACCCACGTTTATAGCGTGGGTTTTTTATTGTCGTAGATTTATTTGAAACTGATTACTTTTGCTGTTCACTCAAAAAACATATAATGAATTTAAGATTTTTAAAGATTGCGGTACTATTAATAACATTTGGCTTCATAACAAGCTGTGGTGATGATGAAGGACCAGCAGAAGCGCCTAGTGTAAAATTTAGAGCCTCTGTAGGTGGAGCTACATTTATCTCAGACACCCCAACGGCAGTACTAAGTAATGATGGGAGACTCTTTGTAGTAACCGCTACAAACGACATAGGGAGCGAGACATTTACCCTCACAGTAGGCTCTTCAAATCCAGATGCGCCCTTAGTGATGGAACAATCATATAACACAGCAAGTGAAACATTACCAGCTTCTATACAATTTGAAACAGGAGGTGTAACTTATAAAACAAATCTAGAAACTGTAGGTGCAATAAATCTTAACAGTTTTGACCTAGACCTTAATTTTGTTTTCGGATCATTTAATGGAGATTTAGAAAACGTCGCTGTTCCAGATGAGTTACTATTTGTAACAAGCGGAAATATGACAGGTATAGAGATAAGCGTGCAGTAAAAACACGTAACTCTTTTAAGTTTAAAGCCCTTATGTTTTATAACATAAGGGCTTTATTAATTTTTGAAGTGTGCTTATTGCTTTACAAGTGTAAGCGCTGCTTTTTCTCCAGTTTTAAGACTCGTTCTTGTGGTTATAAGACTTGGCCCGTCTTGCACCTCAACCTTTACGGTGTTAGGAGATGAGGTTCCTTCATTTACAGCCTCTACACGCACGACAGCGGTTTTATTTGTAATAGTTACGGGTATGTTTTTCTTCTCTCGAGTGATAGCGTAGTTCTCTAGTATAAGCTTGTCGTCTACGTATAGATTAATACGGTCATCATCTACTTTTCCAGAGTCGTAAATGGAAATTGTTAACTCCTTACTCTTTGCAAATATGTTGAGGTTTTCGTCTTTTCTTACTACGCTCATAGTAAGTGTGTCTACAGATCGCTTTGCAGAAATTTTATCCTTTACTTCTTGACTTACTTTTTTAGACTTTTGTATTCTTTCGTCTAGTTTTGCAATACGCTCTTGTACTCTTTCTGATGCGGCCATTATGAGCATCCCGTCTAGGCAAGCTGTTTTGTCTGGATACAGCCCTTTAAAATCACCGCTAAATGCTTTGTTTTTTTCTAGATTACGCATTCTAGTAGAAAAATTAACCAGACACATATCAATTTCTCCTAGCGGAGATTTTGTGTAAATGATATCATATTCGGCAAAAGAGAATTCTTTTTTATCACTGTCATAAGTACCTTTTATATTAGACTTAGTCTCGTGCTTACCACCTAGGTCAGACATAGAGTAACCTTGTATCTTCCCATCTAACTCTTCAAAGGCTAGCTTGTATGATATAAAGGCAGAGTCATTAAGCTTAATGACTCCTGTGTACTCATAATCATCGAGTTGACTAAAAACTGTAAAGCTAGAAAACGATAAAATAAAAAGTAATGTAGCTTTTAAAGTCATATAATTATTTTGAGTACATTTATTCATAGATAATCAATTCACATCCAAATTATGAGACTCAAAATTACATTATTATTTGCGTTTGTACTGCTTTCAGTTACAAATACCTATGCTGGATTTCCAGTACAGAGAACAGCTGTTGCAGCTGTAGAAGGTGTAACCCTCACAGAAGATGACACCGCAGAGGTGCTTACATCTCCTGCTGCAGTAGAGGCAGACCGCCAGCTTATAGCTATACTTCTATGGTTATTTTTAGGAGGTTTTGCAGGACACAGGTGGTACCTAGGAAGCCCTATAGGGTGGAACATTTTATTTATCCTTACAGCAGGTTTCTTTGTTGTAGGATGGGTAATAGATGGTATTGAGATACTATCTGGCACATACCCAGGGCTATAATTTATAGTTTCTTTTTTATAAAAAGTAAAGCCTCTCCATATGGAGAGGCTTTTTTTATGAAGTATATATAAGCTCTAGCTTATATTTTTATCTGTCTGTCTATTTGCTGGTCTAAGGAGATAAAGGTTTCTGTACGGGAAACCCCGTCTATAGCTTGTATTTTCTTGTTAAGTAGGTTCATAAGATCCTCATTGTTTTTACAAAGAATCTTAATCAAAACAGACCAGTTACCTGTAGTATAGTGACACTCTATTACCTCTGGTATATCCTTAAGTTGTCTTACGGCTCTTGCGTTATTTGCCGCACGCTCTAGATAAACACCTATAAAAGCCTGTGTACGATAACCCAGTACTTTTGGGTCTATAATAAATTTTGAACCGGCAATGAGACCAGATTTTTCTAGCTTACGTAAACGCTGGTGTATTGCCGCACCAGAGATACCCACTTTACGAGCAATCTCAAGTATAGGTTTACGAGCATCTTCCATAAGCTGGCGCAAGATAATTTTATCTATACCGTCTATAACTAGTTCGTCTTTAACTATTTTCATCGCTTGTGATTGTAAATTGAAAGAGAAAGATACGTAATAACTTGTAATGTGTAATTGAGTTGCGTGTTTTTTGTGACGCTTTCGCGAAAGCGTAAAACTATCCCCCTACATTATCTGGGTTGTACCCTAGGTAGCCTACCTCGTACTCTTTAAAGGTGATGCCATACTCTTCTAGCTCTTTGAGAATAGGTTCATACACCTCACGATTAATAGGTAACTGAACGCCAGGTGTGGTAATCTCACCATTAAGTATGCGTAGTGTGGCCATTGCTACTGGGAGTCCTACGGTTCTTGCCATTGCAGTTTCTACTTGATCTTCTCCTATGTTTACCATAGTTGCATCTATTTGCTTGCGAGTACCATTGAGCTCGTAGCCAAATTTATGATACATCACAATCATATCTTTATCTTCTGGAGCGAGTGTCCACTTGTCTTCTAGTATGCGTTGTAGTGCTTGAGCTGGAGTGGCGTTTGTAAGTCCTAATTTTTTTGAAGGATTAAAAAGGTCTAGTTCTAGTAATTTATCCCAGAGCAAGTCATCTTGATCAATTTTAAGGTAGTGACGTAGTTTGAGCTCTACAGAGTCTGTAGGTGAGTAGGGTAAGAAGAGATTTGTATAATCACGATAGCTCATTGTCTCTGTGTCTTGTAGGGTATAACTATCATCTGTCATACCTAGTAACACAAATAATTGCCAGGCACGTGAGAAACCTACTCGACGTATGGTACCTCGGTAAAGCGTAGGTATATCATCCAGGTCATATATAGAACGATACTTAAGGGAGTTGCGGTTTGCGTATCCTTCAAATCTTCCGTGGCCTTCTATTTCTAAAAATTCTGTACGTCTAAAGAGTCTTTGGTAAGGGATGTATTTATAAGTACCTTCTTGTATAAACTCTGCCGCACCGCCTTGACCGGCAAGTACCACATTGCGAGGGTTCCAAGTAAATTTATAATTCCAGAGGTTTGTATCACTCTCTGGCGCAACAAGTCCACCGGTAAAAGATTCAAAAAGTATCACCTTACCGCCTTTATCTCGTATGCGATCTAGCACCTGCATAGCACTCATATGGTCTATACCTGGGTCTAGCCCTATCTCATTCATAAACACAAGCCCTTTTTCCTTAACAGCGGTATCTAGCGCTTCCATTTCTTTTGAAATATAAGATGCCGTCACCATAGACTTATTAAAGGTCACGCAGTCTTTTGCCACCTCTATGTGAAAACGTGCGGGTAGCATTGAGATAACGATGGTTGCTTCTTGTATGGCTTGCTCTCGTTGTATTTTGTCAAAAACATCTAGTGAGATGGCTGTCCCGTTATCGTGATTATTTATAAGCTTTTGAGCATTTTCAAGAGAGAGGTCACCTACGGTAATGTGCAAATCTTCTGCAGCAGATTTATTGAGTAAATAGTTTACGAGTTGGCTAGTAGATTTACCGGCTCCTATGACTAGAATCTTTCGCATTGATGGTGTATTTTGTAGTTTTGTGTTTGACTTATGCAGGTTTAAATGTACACTTTTGCAAAGCATATAATAGTAAGATTATGGATAAAAAGTTACGTATAGCGGGTGCGATATTTGGGTTAACGGCTGTAGTTATTGGTGCCTTTGGAGCTCACGGGCTAGAAAAAGTTCTTGATACAGATGCACTTTCTACATTTGAGACAGGTGTAAAATACCAGATGTATCACGCCTTGTTGCTATTGCTCATATCTGTTTTCGCTTTAAGCGAAAAGTCAAAGAGGATACTTCTCATACTTACGGTTATAGGTATACTATTCTTTTCTGGCTCTATTTATGGGCTTGCAACTAATGATTTGACCAGTTTTAACTTCACAAAAATTGCTCTTATCACCCCTCTAGGAGGTACTTTGCTCATTGTGAGCTGGGTAATACTCCTAGTACAATTCATAAAATCTAAATAAAACAGCGAAAACGTTATAGTACCTAGATTAGACTTCTTACTTTTGTGTCATAAAACAACACAAAACTCATTGGTATGGTCGCAGATAGCTTAGCATCGAAGACACTCTCATTAGAACAAATTGGCATAAAAAATGCCAAAATCAACTACCAACTTTCTCCCGAAAAACTACATCAAATTGCTGTAGAAAATGATATGGGTAAAACCGCATCATCTGGCGCTCTCGCTGTAAACACAGGTAAGTTTACAGGTAGATCTCCTATGGATCGTTTTATCGTAAGGGACGCAAAAACAGAAGATAAAGTCTGGTGGGGAGATATAAACCTCCCCTTTGAAGAAGAGGCGTTTGCAAAACTTAAAACAAAAGTTGCAAACTATCTCTCAGAAAAAGAAATCTACGTGCGTGATAGTTATGCGTGTGCAGATAAAGATTACAAACTCAACATACGCGTTGTAAACGAGTACCCTTGGTCTAATATGTTTGCATATAATATGTTTCTTAGACCTACAGAAGAGGAGCTTAAAGGATTTGACCCAGAGTGGACTATCTTAAACGCACCGGGCTTTCTAGCAGATCCAGCTGTAGATGGTACACGCCAGAGCAACTTTGCGATATTATCTTTTACAGAAAAAACCATCATTATAGGGGGTACAGGTTACACAGGTGAGATTAAGAAAGGAATCTTCTCTGCACTTAACTTTATACTTCCTGTAGAGAAAGAGACATTACCTATGCACTGTAGTGCAAACGTAGGTGATAACGGTGAGACCGCTATCTTCTTTGGACTTTCTGGAACAGGTAAAACCACACTCTCTGCAGATCCTGAGCGCAAGCTTATAGGTGATGATGAGCACGGGTGGACTAAAGATAACACCATCTTTAACTTTGAGGGTGGCTGTTATGCAAAAGTGATTAACCTCTCTGCCGAAAATGAACCAGATATCTACAATGCTATAAAGCCAGGAGCCATTCTAGAGAATGTTATACTAGATGAGCAAGGTAATGTAGCTTTTGAAGATACCTCTATTACACAAAACACACGTGTAAGTTACCCTATAGACCACATTGAGAACATACAGGTACCATCACTAGGTAAAAACCCAAAAAACATCTTCTTCCTTACGGCAGATGCTTTTGGAGTACTACCTCCTATCTCTAAGCTTACACCAGGTCAAGCCGCATACCACTTTATAAGTGGGTATACTGCAAAGGTTGCTGGTACAGAAGCAGGAGTAAATGAGCCTGTACCATCATTTTCAGCGTGTTTTGGAGCGCCATTTATGCCGCTTCACCCTACAAAATATGCAGAGATGCTTAGTAAGAAAATGACAGAGGCTGGAGTAAACGTATGGCTTATCAATACAGGATGGACCGGCGGACCTTACGGAGTAGGATCACGTATGAAGTTAAAGTATACGCGTGCAATGATTAAAGCTGCGATGGAAGGTAAGTTACCACAAGAAACTACGCACGATGACTATCACATACACTCAGTTTTTGGGCTAGCACAACCACGTACCTGTCCAGGAGTGCCTACAGAAGTATTGAGCCCACGCGCAACGTGGAATAATGACAAAGGTTATTATGAGACGGCAAACAAGCTCGCAAGATCTTTTAAAGAAAACTTCAAGCAGTTTGAAGCATTTGCAAGTGAAGAGATTATGAATGGACAGCCGCCATTAGGCTAGAAAAACGACAGTTTAGTTGGTGAAAGGCGGTTTACTTCGGTAGACCGCTTTTCTTTTTTTTACGCTTTCGCGAAAGCGTGAACCTTCATAGTAAAAGTTGTTTTAAAAATGTTAGTTGGTATAATTAAGATCAAAGCGACCGTCTGTAATGGTAATCTCATTGCCATCATTGTCTAAGACCGTAAACCCAAAGGTTCCAGAGATGATTGAGTCATCAAAACGGGTAATTGTAAGTAGACCTGGGTTACTATTTTGTGAGTTGACTGCTATCAATTCATCAGGAAATGAGGTAAGTTCGCCGCAATAGTTAGGTAAAGCACAGCTTATTAATGCATAAGAGCTATTTTCATCAATAATTTGTGGATTATCAATTGTTCCAATAAGAATGGACTGGAATGAATCACCCCCTCCTGACGATGCAGAAATAGAAAGTGTATAAGCCCCATCTACAAATTGATAGAAAGCATTTGGAGCACTATTTCCAAAATTAGAAGGGATAAATGGCTCTCCATTTATAAGACATCCTAGCGTCTGTGCTCCTGTTTGCGTTGCAGCGGGTAGCTCATCTAGTGGGTATGTAGGGCCGTCATTGCCATTGTCATCATTATTACAGTTAACTAAGAATAATGATACTAGTAGTAAAAAAAAGAATGTTCTTTTCATACATATATGTGTTTTAAAAATGTTAGTTGGTATAATTAAGGTCAAAACGGCCGTTTGTAATGTTAATCTCATTGCCATCATTGTCTAAGACCGTAAACGCAAAAGTTCCAGAGATGATGGAGTCGTCGAAACGCGTAATTGTTAGTAAACCAGGGTTTCCATCTGTAGTAGAGGTATTAAGTTGAAACTCCTCAAGCGTGACAGCGCCAAAATAATTATCAGGGTCATCATTTTGAAGGATATACGTGCCCGTTGTTATTTCTTCAACAACATCTATACCGCCGAATCGAATAGCTCTCGAAAATTGACCTTCTTCGGAGGTTCCAGAGATACCCAAAGTATAGGCGCCATCTACAAATTGATAAAAGGCATTAGGTCTATTGGGTCCTATGCTAGGAGGCACCCAAGGCTCTCCATTTATAAGGCATCCTAGTGTCTGGGCTCCTGTTTGTGTTGCAGCGGGGAGCTCATCTAGCGGGTCTGTAGGGCCGTCATCACCATCGTCATCATTATTGCAATTAATTAAGAACAGTGATGCTAGTAGTAAAAGAAAGAGTGTTTTTTTCATACATATATGTGTTTTAAAAATGTTAGTTGGTATAATTAAGATCAAAGCGACCGTCTGTAATGGTAATCTCATTGCCATCATTGTCTAAGACGGTAAACTCAAAAGTTCCAGAGATGATCGAGTCATCAAAACGGGTAATTGTCAATACGCCAGGATTATCATCAGAAGGACTGCCTTCGATAACTGCTGATGCAGTATATTCAGCGAAATAATTTCCTGATGCGAAATCTAAGAGATTATACGAAGAACCTTCAATTATGATTTCTGGCACATCAACACAGCCCACTATAATCTGTTGGGATTCACTACCCCCTCCGGTTACACCAGAAATACTTAGTGTATAGGCCCCATCTACAAATTGATAAAAGGCATTGGGCCTATTAGCCCCTATGCTAGGAGGTACCCAAGGTTCCCCATTTATAAGGCATCCTAGCGTCTGGGCTCCTGTTTGTGTTGCAGCGGGGAGTTCATCTAATGGGTCTGTAGGGCCGTCATCACCATCGTCATCATTTTTGCAGTTTATCAAGAACATTGATGCTAGTAGTAAAAAAAAGAATGTTCTTTTCATACGTATGTGTGTTTTTATAATTTATGTCTCTTAAGCTCATTGTAGAGAAGGAGTGTAACGCCTTTTAAAGACGCTGCTGTATCTCTAGTGACAATTTTCTTTAGAACTCTTTCAATTCTTTCTAAGCTATTTATTATCCTGCTAAAATATCTTAAGGTTTTCTTAATGAGGCTGTTTCTTAATGTTTAGATAACATTGTGAGGAGATTTTTAATAAAGTGTTTCTCTCTTATAAATAGCGTAGCGACTCACTATTGAGAATGTAAACGTGGGGTAATACGCTTTCGCGAAAGCGTGAACCTACATAGTAAAAGTTGTTTTTACAGCGCTTATGCTTTTCTTCTGGCGCTATTACCTATATAAACACCTGCAAGAATGATAAGGGTGGCAATAAACTGAAGCATTGTAAAGGCCTCGCCATCTAGCAGTCCCCACATTACAGATATAATAGGCATCAAGTAGGTAACAGAAGATGCAAAGACGGGATTGCTCATTTGCACAAGTTTGTTAAACATCACTTTTGCTAGTGCGGTGCCAAATATAGAGAGGATCACGATGTACCCTATAGACTGCTGTAGCGTAGCATCTGTAGTAACGGGTAAATCAAAAAAACCAGAAATAGCGAGTATAATTGCCGCAGGTATGATGAGAAAGACAAAGTTACCAGCCGCAATAGCGATGGCAGGCACTTCTTGCAAATGTCTTTTTATAATATTTACATTAAGTGCATAAAAGGAGGCTGCTATAATAACCAGTGAGGCATACCAATAATTTTGACTTTCATTAATTTGAGCACCTATATAAATAAGAGCCCCAGCACCCACAAGCCCTAAAAGCACGCCTATAAACTGCCTTTGTATAAATTGTGCACCAAAGAGTAGTATCCCAAAAATAAATGCCAGTAAGGGCACGCTAGAGTTTAAAATACCTACCACAGCACTATCTATCTCTGTCTCTGCAAAGGCAAATAAAAATACGGGCAGCCCTGTACCTAGTATACCGGTAATACCTATCCACTTCCAGTCTTGTTTTTTTATCTTTTTGAGACTTTTCCACCCAAAAAGCAATAACACCGTTGCCGAAAATAAAATACGTAAAGCCCCTAGTTGCAGAGGATCTAGACCTACAAGCCCTTTTTTAATAAGGATAAAAGAACTACCCCAGATAATGGATAATACAAAGAGATATATCCATTTTAATGACTTGTTTGGCATTGCTTTGATTTAAGAATGCAAAGGTCGGCGTTTTTAAGGTAAAAATCTAAAAGGTTTGTGAGGTAAAGTAGGGCGATGTTATTTACGCCATTCTATACTTTCCATAAGGTGGCGTATATCATTTTTGAGATACATAGCTGCAGGATAGATACTATCATAGTTAGGCCTTGCATTAAAATAAATAGAACCTGTAAGAAAGTGATTTGTACTATCTGTAATATAAAATTGAGATTGTGAGGCGGCATCTCCTTTTATATCATAAAACATCCCGTAGGCGTTTTGGGTCTCGTTTACATACTTTTCTTCTATAATATTATCTGCTTTACGCACGTGCTCATAGGTGAGCTTTTGAGCGTCATTGAGCAGTGCATTAATATTATTATCAACCTTGCGGTAGGTTAAAAAGATGCTGCCGTTTATGGTTGGGTAATCTATTACTGCAGAGCAGTCATCTTTGTAGCGTACAATCCCTAGTTTGTTGAGGTCAAAGTTATAATCACATTCGCTAGCAGTAGCCTTGTAGCTAGGCGCAGGGTATGATAAACTAAGCTGGCTTTTAGGCTTTGGCAAGGCGTCGCCTCCACAAGAAATAAGTGATATGCTTACAGTGATTAAGATGAGTATGGCTGCTGTGTTTTTCAAGATGTAATGGTAAATTTAATTTGCTTGATGCGCTTTTTATCTATAGCCTCCACAGTAAACGCATAGGTGTCATACTTTATTACCTCATTTTTACGAGGAAAGCCGCCAGATACTTCTAGTACAAAGCCAGCAATGGTTTCGGCCTCACCTTTCTTGTTTTCAAAGGTAGTGGTGTCTTCTAGTTTTATGATACGATAAAAATCCTTGAGCGATGTCTTCCCATCAAAGATCCAGTTATAATCATCAAGTTTAGAATAGATAATATTTTCATCATCAAACTCGTCTGAGATGTCGCCCACAATCTCTTCTATAATATCTTCTAGAGAGATGAGTCCACTTGTGCCACCGTACTCATCTACTACGATGGCTAGGTGGTTTTTCTTTTCTTTAAACTCTGCGAGTAGGTCATCTAGCTTTTTATTTTCTGGCACAAAGTAGGGCTCGCGTATAAGTTTTGTCCAGTCAAAGTCTTTTTTAGTAAGATGTGGTAGTAAATCTTTTACATAGAGAATACCTATTATAGTATCTACACTCTCAGAAAACACGGGGATGCGTGAGAAACCATTTTCTGTAATCTCTTTAAGTACTTTTTGGTAATCGTCATCCTTATTCAGGGCAAAGACATCCATACGTGGTCGCATTACCTGTTTTGTATCTGTATTACCAAAGGATACAATGCCTTTTAAAATTTTTTGTTCCTCCTTTGTTGTGTCTTCTTCACTAGTAAGCTCTAGTGCCTGTGATAATTGATCTACATTAAAACTAGATTTTTGTTCACCTAGCTTATTTTGTATCCATATGGTCGCGAGTCGCATAGGACTGCTAAGAGGTGTGAAGATCATATCTAAAAAACGCAGCGGGTATGCCATTAGTGCTGCAAATTTCTTATTATTTCTGTTTGCATATACCTTAGGTAAAATCTCTCCAAAAAGTAATATCAAAAACGTGATAAGGACCACTTCTAGTAAGAAGCGCACAGGGATGGTAAGAATCTCTGCTGTAATATTTGCAAATATGACTTCACCCAGGCTGGCAAATAGGAGAACAATAGCAATATTTATAGCATTATTTGCCACAAGTATAGTTGCTAGTAATTTTTTTGGTTTGGTGAGTAATTTTTTTACCACCATCATCTTGCGATCTGCAACGAGCTCTTCGGTTTCTAGTAAGTCACTAGGTGATAAAGAAAAAAAAGCTACCTCTGCACCACTTATAAGCGCAGAGCACGTGAGCAGTATAACAAGCGCCAAGAGACTCAAAATACTTGAGGTGTCAAGGGCGAGTAAAAGTATAAGTAAGGGTTCGGGATCGGGATCCAAAGGTTCAAAAATTTAAATTAACTTAAAATGGCAAATCATCTACATCACTGGTGTCTGTAGTAGGTTGCGCAGGTTGAGAAGGTTGATTTGTATTATAAGGTTGCGCTTTAGGCTGTGCTGGTTCAGCAGCTTGTCTAGGTTGCTTGGCTTGCTGCCCTTGTCCTTGACTCTCGCCTTTAGGTGTTAAGAAGGTAAACTCTTGACACTGTATCTCTGTAGAGTAGCGGTCCATACCTTTATCATCTGTCCACTTGCGAGTTTTAAGGCGACCTTCTACATATACTTTGTCACCTTTTTTCAGATATTTCTCACAAATTTCGGCAGCTTTATTACGCACAACAATGTTGTGCCACTCAGTATTACTCACGCGCTCTCCCGTGGTACGGTTTACATACTCTTCGTTAGTCGCTAGAGGAAATCTTCCTATACAATTACCTCCTTCAAAGTAATTCATCTTTACGTCATCTCCGGTGTGACCTATTAAGATCACTTTATTGATAGTTCCTGCCATAGTATCAAATGTAATAAATATTGCGATGCAAGGCTGTTATGCTTTCGCGAAAGTTTACCAAAACACACTTGTATTACATAAAGGATATAGAGTTCTAGTCTCCCAAACTAACAGAGATACCTCACAATAAGACATAAAAAATCCCTAAAAGAACCACCTTTTAGGGATTAAACTAAGCATACTAATTTTTACACAAAATAAACTAGTCTTGTTTATCCGATAACCACCTCTTTGGTGTAACTCTTGTCACCGTCTTTTACTTTTACATAATACGTACCCTTGAAAGCTTTTGTAAAGTTAAAAGCCTTGTGTACAGTTTTTGTCTCTTCAATAGTTTCTGTAAAAACAATGCGTCCCATTGCGTCACGTACTACTACGTTTATAGGGCTTTGGTCAAGGTTAAGTAGGTTAAGATACACTACCTCTCCGTCTGTTTTTAAAACTAAGCTCTCTGCAGATGTCTTAGGAGGATTGTTTAATCCTGTAGCATTAACTTTAATGCTTGTTACTAAAATCGCAAAGGCTGCTAGTAATTTGATTGCATTTTTCATAATATTTCAATTTAAAAGATTGATTTCTAATTTTTTACACTGCAAACATACGGTCGATTATAAGTTTCTACTACACGCATATTTTCAAATATATGTGTGTAATTAACACGGTAATGTGTTAATAAATCTTAAAATGTTAATTTAGTACATAATTGAGGTAAATCTCTAGTGATGTAAGGATTTAAACCTATTTAATTTTGCCTCGTAAAGCAGCTCTACTATGATTTTGCAAAAACCTACTTTTGAGTCTATTTCTCCAGATTTTGGAACCTCGTTTGCATACCAGAAGTTTGATGAGCGAACTACAAACGTTAATAATGTTTGGCATTATCATCCCGAGATAGAGCTCGTTTTTGTAAACGGAGGTACAGGGAGAAGGCAGGTAGGGAGTAACGTCTCTTATTACACTTGGGGAACACTTATAATAGTAGGTAGTAATTTACCTCACTGTGGTTTTACAAATGAGGATACAGGTAACAGCTGTGAGACCGTCATACATATGAAACCCGATTTTTTAGGAGCAGACTTCTTTAATATCCCAGAGATGGCCAGTATTAAAAGATTATTGCACGTTGCAAATCGTGGGATTGTATTTTCTGGCGAGACAAAGGCGAGAGTAGGAGCGATGATGGAAGCAATGGAAAATCAAACAGATTTTGAACGCCTGGTATCACAACTCAATATTCTTAATGATCTTGCACATACTGAGGAGTACAGAATTCTCAATGCAGATGGATTCTCATTACTGTCTGATGTAAAAGATAATGACCGTATTAACCTAGTCTTTAATTATGTAAAAACTCATTTTAAAGAAGAAATACCGCTAGAAGATATGGCAGATCTTACAAGTCTTACCATCCCTAGCTTTTGTCGTTTCTTTAAAAAGATTACTCATAAGACCTTTACGCAATTTGTAAACGAGTACCGCCTCGTACACGCTTCAAAGTTACTTGCAGAGCAGCCCCTTAGTATCACAGAGGTATGTTTTGCCAGTGGGTTTAATAATTTCTCTCACTTTAATAAAAAATTTAAGGCCTTTGTGGGTCAAAATCCTTCAGAGTATAGAAAAGAGCTTAGAACCGTACTAGAGTAACTTCTCTATAAAATTCCCTATCAGCACTGGTACGGGTAGTTCGGTAATCCTATCTACAGGTGTGGCATTATCAGTAATTTCATCTACCGTTACTATCCAGAATGTGGTGTGTAGATGCTGGTGTGACAGTTTATGCACAATAGGGGTGTCATTATATCTATCAATATCATTTATAACCAGATCTTGTAGTAAGGGGTGGTTTTTTACGCTTTCGCGAAAGCGCTCTCCTTCTCCCTCTTGCAGCGCCGCAAGTTCTTCTATAACAGGAAACTCATACAGTCCCTGCCAGATGCCTTTGCCTGTGCGTTGCTTTATGATAGTTTGCTCTTGCTTATCTTTAATATATAGGTAGTGGAAATATTTGTGCTTAACCTTAGTCTTCTTAAGCTTCACAGGAAGCTCAGATACTTTATTTTGTTGTAATGCTACACAGCTATCATTATAGATACAGTGCAAGCAGTAGGGGTTTTGAGGTTTGCATTGTATTGCCCCAAACTCCATTATAGCCTGGTTAAAATCTGCAGGGCGGTTTTCATCTATAAGCTCCTGCGCCAGTGCTTTAAACTCTTTTATACCGGCTGTGCTATTTATAGGTGTGTCTATCCCGTATACTCTAGATAGCACTCTATATACATTACCATCTACTACGGCAGTAGGCTCATTAAAGCATATGCTTGCAATTGCACTAGCGGTATAATCTCCCACACCTTTAAGTTTTTTAATCTCCTCATAGGTGTTAGGAAAAACTCCGTCCATCTCTTCTACAATCATTTTTGCACTTGCGTGCAGGTTGCGACCACGAGAATAGTAGCCTAGACCTTGCCATAATTTAAGCACTTCTTCTTCTGTAGCTTGAGCAAGATCTTGTACTGTGGGGAAGGCTTCTGTAAAGGCAATATAATACGGTAATCCTTGCGCTACGCGCGTTTGCTGAAGAATAATTTCTGAGAGCCAGATGTGGTAAGGATGGGTGGTATTGCGCCAAGGCATATCGCGCTTGTGTTCTAAATACCAAGTAATGAGTTTGTTAGAAAAAGACAATATAAAATAGGGTTTTATACAAAGCTAGATGTTATGTGTCTATTTTTTAAAAGATTATGTTTGATTCTTTGATATTTTAATTCCTATATTTGCAATCTTGAATTTTAACCCCCTAATATATTTGACATTATGACTAAAGCTGATATCGTAGCGAAAGTTTCTGAGAAACTGGGTATCGAAAAGAATGACGTACAAGCGACTATTGAATCTTTTATGGAGGAAGTAAAAACTTCATTAGAAGGAGGAGATAACGTGTACTTAAGAGGATTCGGTAGCTTTATAATCAAAACTAGAGCCGAGAAGACTGGTAGAAACATTTCAAAAAATACAACTATCAAGATTCCAGCACATAATATTCCAGCGTTCAAGCCTGCTAAAGTATTTGTAGAAGGTGTAAAAACGAACGTTAGTGTAGACTAATAAGTAATATTTTAAACTATCATTTTTATGCCAAGCGGTAAAAAAAGAAAAAGACACAAGGTAGCGACTCACAAACGTAAGAAAAGACGTAGAGCAAATCGCCACAAAAAGAAAAAGTAGTCTTAAGACTACTTTTTCTTTTATTACACCCTAAGGGTGCAATAACGCGTTCTTTGACATCGCAATAACAGCACTATCTTTTACCTAAGATACGTCATTATTGCAACGGTATTTATTACACACAGTATGTAAACACATACACTATACACCTGTGATAAATTAAAAGTATCAACCATCCCGATTTATATTGGGATAAAAATTACTACAACGTGAATAAAGAATTGATCATAAGATCTAGTTCCTCCGTAGTTGATTTTGCCTTACTAAAAGATGGAAAACTTATAGAACTTCATAAAGATGAAGATGAAAATAAGTTTAACGTAGGTGATATTTATATCGCAAACGTGAGAAAGGCCGTATCTGGTCTCAATGCTGCATTTGTAAATGTAGGTTACGAGAAAGATGCATTTTTGCATTACCACGATCTGGGCCCAAAACTGCCTACCTTACTTAAGTACATCAAAAGTATAAGCACAGGTAAATTAAAAGACTATTCCTTACAAAACTTCACCTTTGAAAAAGACATAGACAAAAATGGCAAAATAGCCGATGTTCTTAAGTCTAAACAAAGTGTACTTGTACAGATCGCAAAAGAACCTATCTCGACTAAGGGGCCTCGCATAAGTAGCGAGTTGTCTATAGCTGGTCGTTATATTGTTCTCGTGCCATTTTCTGACCGCATCTCTATCTCACAAAAGATAGAAAGCAAAGAAGAAAAAGCACGTCTTAAAAGACTGGTAACAAGTATCAGACCCAAAGGGTTTGGCGTTATTGTGCGCACTGTTGCACAAGGTGTAAAAGTTGCAGAACTAGATAAGGACCTGCAAAATCTAGTGGACAAATGGACCACTATGAGCAAAAAAATTAAAGGTGCTCACCACCCTAGTAAAGTACTAGGTGAGATGAATAGGGCATCGTCTATCCTGCGGGATATATTTAACGATAGCTTTACGAGCATCACTGTTGATGATGAGACACTTTATTATCAAATTAAAGAATACCTAAGCGAGATCGCTCCTCATAAAGAGAGCATTGTAAAATTATACAATAGCCAAGTGCCTATTTTTGAGAAATTTGGAATCGAAAGACAAATTAAAACCTCTTTTGGACAAACAGTATCAATGAGCCGTGGTGCTTATCTCGTGATCGAACACACAGAAGCCCTACACGTCGTAGACGTAAACAGTGGTAACAGATCAAATAAAGCCAAGAGTCAAGAAGACACAGCACTCGAGGTAAATATGATTGCTGCTACAGAAGTAGCAAGACAGCTTAGCCTCCGTGATATGGGAGGTATCATTGTAGTCGATTTTATCGATATGGCAAAGGCTGAAAATCGTCGCAAATTATTCAATCATCTCAAAGACGAGATGAAAGAAGACCGCGCAAAACACAAAATATTACCTCCTAGTAAATTTGGACTTATCCAGATCACTAGGCAGCGAGTACGTCCAGAAATGAACATTAAGACCCGTGAGGAAAACCCGAACGGCGGAACTAATGAGATAGAAGCACCTATTGTAATAGTAGAGAAGCTTCAAGGACAACTCAACCGTATTTTAAAATCTGGTGCAAAAAAGGTGACGCTACACGCGCATCCATTTGTTGCAGCCTATTTAACTAAAGGCTTTCCTTCTATACGTTCTAAATGGTTTTTAGAACATAAAAAGTGGGTAAAGGTAATGCCACGAGATGCATACACGTATCTCGAGTATAACTTTACAGACGCTTCTGGCAAGGACATCAAGATTGTAAACTAGTAAAAACCCCATTCTCAATAGAGGATGGGGTTTTTTTATGCCCTATTGTAAAAATGATATCGCGGTAAAACAAGTACATTTGCCCAGTGCAAAAACCCGTAAAAACATATACTGTAGAAGAGGCAAAACGCAAGCTGGAAGCCTACTGCGCCTATCAAGACCGCTGTCATAAAGAAGTTGAACAAAAGCTTAGAGATATGCGTATGATACCAGAAGCTATAGATGTAGTGATAGGTCACCTACTTGAGCACAACTTTTTAAATGAGGAGCGATTTGCAAAAGCCTTTGCAAGGGGTAAATTTCGTCATAAAAGCTGGGGGAGGGTACGTATCACTCGTGAGTTAAAACAACGCGGCATAAGCGCTTATAATCTCAAAACAGCCCTACTTGAAATAGAAGAAGCGGAGTATGATAGGGTTTTTAATACGCTTTCGCGAAAGCGTTATGAACAACTCTCCTCAGAAACCGATAAATACCGCAAGCGTAAAAAACTCGCAGACTATCTCACCTACAGAGGATGGGAAGGTGATCTTGTGTATGAAAGGGTGAAGGAGCTGGTGCCATAATCAATAAACCTCTACGCCAAAAGATGCTCTGAGGTAAGAACCACTTACTTGTGATTGCAACCAGATTTTATTTTTGAGCTTGGCAAGCGTTACAAATGCATTTATAGATGAGTCGTTGCCGGCTGTAAATCCGTATGCAGCATCATTATTTTCTCCTAGCCACTCTAAGCCTATAAAGAGTCCCTCGCTAGGCATCTCTATGTATTGATCTTGAATATCTATACTAAGTATGCCTTTTTTTCTCCGTACGGGATAGATAATTGATTTTGTTAATAATGGCTTACCTGGCTTTTTTGTGGTGGGGTCAACGCTATAAACGTGGGCTCTTACTAAAAGGCTATCTTTTTTCTTAGATCGTATCTTGTAGCGAAGCGATTTAAGGGTATGCGCAGCGCCTGTTTTATTAGGTATGTGTTGTGCTAGAATAATATTTTCGCCATAGGTTGTGATATAACGAGTTTTCTTAAGATTTGTATATCCTAAGGTTTGTACTTTTTTATTCTGTACAATCACCTCTGGTAGGTTTGTGTTTTTTTGTTTTAGAAAGATAGTATCATTATATACTTCTTTTTTTAAGGTTTTTGTGTGGTAGCCTAGATGTGTTATTGTAATGGCTTCTTCCTTATATCCTTGTTTTAAAATCACTTCCCCAGTTGCATTGCTAGTAAGACCTTCATTATTGTTACCCGTAAAAATGTGAGCAAATGCAAGAGGCTTTTTTGATAAACTGTCAACTATTATAAGTTTTCGTTCTTGGCATTGAGCGTGACAACAAATAAGCAATGTAAGTAGGAACAAATAAAATTCCCAAATAAGAAAAACATTCCTATAGTTTATATAGGAATGTTTTAGATTTTTATTGACTTTATATTTACCGCTCACAATAAGAGTTTCTTAATTTCTTTATTAGGATTTTTAAAATAAGCCCCAACTATAATCTCTCTATACGGATTTGCGATTTATAAAAATATTACCAATTAATAGTTGTATTTAACTGATTCGTATCACCATTAACTTTGTGAAATATTGAACCACTCAAATTAACTCGCCATTCATAATGACTTATTGGGGTAGAACTAACAAAATTATAATTACCTATCCAAAAGGATTTGGTTCCTTTTAATGGTGAAGAACAGTAATTTTTATCATTAATTGAAAAAGATTTAACTGAGGTTATATTTCCTCCATATTTGTATTTAATGTACCAACTTCCAGATAAATTGAGGTCATATAACCTTTCAGTTGTCGTATTGTTATATTTCCAACCAGATCCCGTCTTTTGACTCATTCTCAATTTAAAAATTAGATCTGACTGAGTAAAAAACGGACCAGATACTTTTCGTACCACTAAGTAGTGTACGAGTCTGTACTTTAGGCTTTTGTTGTATGGTGTGCCGCAGCGAGTACGATATTTTTGTCTATTATATTCGCGCCATCCTTGTTTGTATTCCCCTCCATTAGCATTAATTGAAACCCTATTAGATGTGATTTTATCTGTTACGCCATCTTCGTTATCTGTTGAAAGAGGGGATTGCTCGACTTTTGCAAAAATCTTATTAGATTGGTTTAAACCATTTAGATTCCTTTCATAAAAGACACCTTCACTGTAATTAATAATTCTATCTCCTATTTGAAATTCTCTTTTTTCATTTAATAGGAATAGGAATGATAGAGGCAAATCTTCTTGCTCTTTTAGAGTAATGCTCTTGTCAGAGTAAAGGGAATTATAGTTTTGTTGTCTACTCCAATCTTCAAATTCAGAGATTTCATTAAAAGAATTAAATAAATTTAGCGTATTTTTAAAAGTCTCATTGCTTTCGAAATATATAATTTCTCCAAGACTATTTTCATTTTCAATTGATAATTCTTCTTTCGAGCACGAAAAACTCAGGCTCAATACTAGAAGAATAATGGTATATATTAAAGGCTTTTTCATTTTTGATTGATTATAAATTATTTAGTTTGTGGTTTTAACATTAATATGTGTTTTGTTTTTTTGCATTTCATCTGCGGGTGGTCAGCCCATAATTAACCTTATAATTTTAGAAAGTAATTTTGAGCAATGTAGAAAATTCTTACGTGATTATTTTACGGATTTCCTTTATTTCAGAGTTCTGTCAAAACAAATTAGTTGTTTTGATTTTATAGAAAGAGCTGTTTTGTAGTGATATACAGTTTTTTTGTCAAAAAGTTAATATTTTGTTAAAAGAGATTTAAGGAGTTTAGGAGTAGTTTCTAACGCTTTCGCGAAAGCGCAAAAATATCCACCTAGATTTGCGTGGAGTGCAAGTAGTTTAAAAAAGTGTGCTGTACTAATGAGTCAAAAAAAGGAGGACTCAATATTTAATAGAAAGAAATATTAGGCTACTCTAGCAGGTTTCTCTAGTGCCATAAAATGAGTGATTTCACTTTTTGAGTTGTGTAGCGGTATAATTTTAATATCACACAGGTACGGTGTGCCATCTTTTTTATAATTGAGAAGTTGTCGCTCTACTACGGCTCCTTTACTAAGGTGTGTTTTAATCTCTTTACGTACTTGTGGTGAAGTTTTTGCGCCTTGTAAAAAGCGAGGGTGCTTCCCTATGGCATAACTCTTAGGGTAACCTGTCATATCGCTAAAGCCTGCATTTACCCACTTTATGTGCTGTGTGTGATCTGTAACAACTATGGTGGTGTAGTCGCAATCTGTTATTGCTGTAACATCAATCCTCCACTTATATTTTTTCTTAAAAACGGCAAGTTGCTCTCGTTCGGCTTTTTTTCTCGCTTTAATGCTATTTTGAGCCAGACCTTCAGAAAAAATATCCCAAGATTGTAATGGGGCAATGGCACGTATGGTTTTCTTCTTCATCTTCTCAATTTTTGAGAAAAGTACACAAGTTTATATCCATAGGTGTTAAATTAATGAGGATTAACACTTTAGTTTAAGGTGTAGCGTATACCAAAGAAGCCTCGTATTCCTTGGTTAGGAGCAAATATATAGTTGGGGTCAAAGGTGAGTGCATTTGGGTTATCTGCCGTAGGCACTACTTGCCCTTGATTATCAAAGACTACATTTTCATCAAAAGGATCGTCTGCTCTGGCGATGATAAAAGGGTTATTGCGGTTAGGAGTGTAGTTCAACAAGTTTTTGACTCCGCCATAGAGTTCTAGGTTTGTAATACCGTCATAGGTGAGCTGTATGTTTTGTGTGCTCCAGGTGGGACTGTATTCTTTTCTAGGGTCTAGTTCTCCCAGTATGGGTAATCGCATAGGGCCGTATAGGCTACCTGTATAATCTATATTGAGATTAAGGTTTTCTATTTTATAGCTTAGTGACCAGTTAGCACTATAACTCTCGGTAAGTATTTGACGATCACGCACGCCGTCTTCGGTTTGTGATACGTCTTGATATGTAACTCCTAGACTCCCTTTTATACCATTTGTAAACGTTGCATCTAGATTAACACTAGCACCGTACGTTTGTGAGTAGCCATTAAGGTTGCTGTATATAATCTGGTTTGGGTTTGTATCATAATCTGGGAGTATTTGATTTGTAAAATGTGTAAACCAAGTAGAAGCATCTAGTGTTAAGATGGCATTGCGATTATAAATTTTCTTTAAGTAGTTGAGATTTACATTATACGATTGCTCTGGGTCTAGCTCTTCTGTGATAATGACATCTCTTGCACCTGTAAGCGCGGCGTGATCTTCGGCAAAGAGGCTTACAATTCTAAAACCTGTACCAGCATTAATCCTTAAAATATTATCTTCATTAAATTTATGTCTATAAGCTAGGCGTGGGGTAAATATGCTGCCGTGTCGTGAGTCATAATCATAACGCGCACCTACTAGCAGGGTGTTTTTGTCTGTAAATTTAATCTCGTCTTGCACTAAAAATGATGGGATCACAACCTCTTCTTCGGCATTTGCACCTGCATTAAAAGTCGCTGTTGTATTGTCATCATAGTAGTTGTAACGTATGCCACCTGCAAGGAGTAGGTCGTGCTTATTTATTTTTTTGTTCCAGGTGAGCTGGGTAAAACCTATGCGTTGCTGTGCGATGTAAGCTTCGTTACCATACACGCTATTTTGATCGTGGTCTGTGTATGAAAAGCGTAGTAAAAAATCTTCGGTAGTGGGTAGTTGGTAATTTCCTAAAATTTCAAAACGACGTGTGTAAATGCTCTCTCCGTATATCTCATCGCCTCCGCGAAAAGCGGGTGTCCACTGTAGTTCTCCACCCCATCTGTCCTCATAAAAAAACCGTCCAGCTAGGTTAAAAACTTTATCATTCTTACGATCAAAACTCCACTTATTAAACACCGAAATACGGTCCTGCAGCGTTACATCTGTAAAGTTGTCGTTGTTGTTATCTACGGGATTGCTATAGTTGTAATAATTTACACCCAGTAGACTGTTTGCTTTTCCAGCCTTAAAAGAAGCGCCTATGTCTAAGTTGTTTTCTCCCCAGCTTGTAAGTTGGTTTTCTATAAAAAAGCGTGGTGCTTGTTCGGGTATTTTTGTAATTACATTTATTAATCCTCCTACTGCCTCGCTTCCATAGAGCGATGAGGCTGGTCCTTTTACAACTTCCACACGTTCTATAAGCGAAGTAGGAATCCCAGAAAGGCCATATACCGTAGAAAGGCCACTTACAATAGGCATCCCGTCTATGAGTACAAGCGTGTATGGTCCTTCAAGACCATTAATATGTATGTCGCCTGTATTACACACACTACAGTTGAGCTGCGGGCGCACGCCATTTACATTTTGCAACGCCTCAAAAACCGAGGGTACAGGATTCTTTTTTAAAAATGCTTGAGAGTACACCTCTACCGGCACTGGGCTTTCTTTACGCACCACAGGTTTGAGGGTTCCAGAAATTACGACTTCCTCGAGAGATGTGTTTTGTTTTAGAAAGAAATTTGCGGTAATAGTGCCACCGTTTACAGTGATGTTTTTCTTCACAGATTCATAACCTGTAAAAGAGGCAATAATGGTATAAGTTCCATCTGGTACATTTAAAATCTCAAAGCTACCATCATTATCTGAAGATGCACCTAGCGTAGTATTTGCGAGGTATACGTTTACAAAAGGAAGAGGACCATTGCTATCTGACACCCTACCTGTGATAGTGGTTTGAGCGCACATTAACAGCGAAAAAAACAGCATCAGGAATGTACATACTTTAAGCATAACGCATTTTAAATTTTTGCAAAGCTATATAAAAATGTTAGTCTTATCTAAAAATAATTATAATAGGTGCAAAAATCCGTACATTTGATATTATTAATTGAGTATGTACAGCAAGTCAGAAGAAAATTATTTAAAAGCAATCTACCATCTTGAGGCGATTGCAAAGCACGGGGTGAGTACTAATGCCATAGCAGGAGAGATGGAGACCAAGCCATCTTCTGTTACAGATATGGTAAAGAAGCTTGCAGACAAGCAACTGGTGAATTATGTGAAATATAAGGGCACCACACTTACAGAAAAGGGAAGAAAAGCGGCGCTAGGTGTCGTGAGAAAACATCGTATTTGGGAAGTTTTTCTTTTAGAAACGCTCGATTTTCAATGGGACGAGGTGCACGATATAGCAGAGCAACTGGAGCACATAAAATCACAAGAGCTCATAAACAGGCTCGATAAGTTTTTAGATTATCCAGATTACGATCCGCACGGAGATCCTATTCCAGATAAAAACGGAAATATCAAAAGTGCCGAAAAGAAACTACTCGCCGAGCTTAAGAAAGGAAACCAAGGTCAGTTAGTAGGTGTACGTGAGACAAGTCCAGATTTTCTTCAGTTTTTAGATAAGCGTAGCATAGCGATAGGTTCAAAAATTAAAGTACTTGGTAAAGAGTTTTTTGATGGATCAATGGTTATTCAGGTGCAGGGAGAGCAGTTTTTTATCTCAAAAAAAATAGCCGAAAATCTTTACATCCACATTTAATTTAAAGCAACATTAATGAAGCAGAGTTTTTATATCGCAATTGTATTTTTCGCTTTAAGCGTGATAAGTTGTAAAGAAAATAAAGAGGATAATGGTAGGTTAAACGTTGTTACCACTACCTCTATGATTACAGATCTTGTAAAAAACATAGGAGGTGAGCACATCAACTTGCAAGGGCTTATGGGTGCCGGAGTAGATCCACACTTATATAAAGCAAGTGCTGGCGATGTGACAAAATTATCTCGTGCAGATGTTATTTTTTATAACGGCCTACACCTAGAAGGTAAACTGGTAGAGGTGTTTGAAAAGATGAACGCAACCCAAGTCACGCAGGTGGCTCTAGGAGAAGCGCTAGATAAAAGTACGCTCATAGGGTCAGACTATTTTGCGTCTAACTATGATCCTCACGTGTGGTTTAATATTAGTTACTTTAAGCAGTTTGTAGCAGAGGTGACAAGTACGCTTTCGCGAAAGGACCCTCAGAACGCACAACACTATCAAACAAATGCCAAAGCTTACCTCGCAAAACTAGAAACCCTAGAAGCCCAAATAAAGGCTAAAGTAGCCACCCTCGCCCCCGAAAAAAGGATACTCGTTACCGCACACGATGCCTTTAATTATTTTGGCAAGAGTTATGGTTTTGAGGTAGTAGGCTTGCAGGGTCTATCTACAGCAACAGAGGCTGGTGTTCAAGACGTACAGCGTCTATCAAAATTTATAATAGAGAATAAGGTGAAAGCCATCTTTGTAGAGAGCTCTGTGCCTAGACGCACGATAGAGGCATTGCAAGCCGCAGTTCAGTCTAAAGGAAACGAAGTAACCATAGGGGGATCTTTATATAGCGATGCGCTGGGTAATGCTGGTACAGAAGAGGGAACCTATATAGGGATGTTTACATATAATGTGACTACAATCGTAGAAGCCTTAAAATAAAACTATGTCAGAATCAAAAATAGCCATACGCGTAGATGATCTCACCGTTGCTTATAACTATAAGCCAGTGCTTTGGGATATAGATCTTGAAGTGCCTGAAGGTGTGCTTATGGCAATAGTAGGTCCTAATGGTGCTGGTAAGTCTACTCTTATAAAATCCATTTTGGGTATTATAGACCCCATAGCTGGTAGTGTTTCTATTTATGGAAAACCATACGATAAGCAGCGTAAGCTTGTGGCCTACGTACCTCAAAAGGGGAGTGTAGACTGGGATTTTCCCACTACGGCGCTAGATGTAGTGATGATGGGAACGTATGGAAAGCTAGGGTGGATAAAGCGACCAGGAGCAAAGCAAAAAAAGGCAGCGCTAGAAGCACTTGAAAAAGTAGGAATGCTACCTTTTAAAAGTAGGCAAATAAGTCAACTATCTGGCGGGCAGCAGCAACGTGTCTTTCTTGCCAGAGCACTTGTGCAAAATGCTGCTATTTATTTTATGGATGAACCTTTTCAAGGGGTAGATGCCACGACAGAAATTGCTATTATCAATATCTTAAAGGAACTTCGTAAAGCAGGTAAAACTGTAGTGGTTGTGCATCACGATTTACAAACGGTCCCAGAGTATTTTGACTGGGTAACATTCTTAAATGTAAAGAAGATTGCTACCGGTCCAGTAAAGGATATTTTTAATGATGATAATCTCACCAAAACTTATGGGATTAATTATAAAGTAGCTGTAAATCAGTAGTTGGTAGTTTTTAGAGTTTAGCTTTTAGAATATTTAGAGAATGAGTAAAGAAGTTGTATTTAATTTTGAAAAACTAAAAGTGTATCAAAAATCACTAGACTTTGTTGACTTTGTCTATGAAATAATTCAGAAGTTCCCAGTTGATGAGAGGTTTGCTTTAAGCTCTCAATATCGCAGGACAGCATTATCTATTTCACTCAACATTGGTGAAGGTCAAGGGAGTTCTGATGCGCAATTTAATAGATATTTAGATATTGCTCTCAATTCATTAAGTCTAAATCCCAAAGCTAAAGGTTAAGAACTAATAGCTATTAATTTATGGAACTCTCAGATTACTTCTCGCAATTATTTTCAGATTATACCCTAAGGACTATCACCTTGGGTACAGCTATTCTTGGAGCAATCTGTGGGATGTTAGGGAGTTTTGCGGTATTGAGAAAACAGAGCCTTCTAGGTGATGCAATCTCACACGCAGCACTACCAGGTATTGCAATAGCTTTTTTAATCACCGGTACAAAGGATAGTAATATCTTATTGCTTGGAGCACTCGTAAGTGGTTTGATAGGTACTTTCTGGATACGAGGTATGATTACAAAAACACACCTCAAGAGTGATACAGCACTTGGTCTTGTGTTGTCATTATTTTTTGGTTTTGGAATGTTATTGCTCACATTTATACAGAAACAGCCCAATGCAAATCAAGCTGGACTTGATAAATACTTATTTGGTCAAGCCGCAACCCTCGTAGAGAGCGATGTAATTTTGATGGCGATTGTAACTGGGATTTGTCTGGTGATTATGTTACTCTTCTGGAAGGAGTTTAAAATTCTTCTCTTTGATGCAGATTATACAAAGACATTGGGTTTTAATACTAGATTTATTGATGTGCTTATCACCTTTTTTATTGTTCTGGCTATTGTTTTAGGATTGCAAACGGTAGGTGTTGTACTTATGAGTGCTATGCTTCTTGCGCCTGCCGCAGCTGCAAGACAGTGGACAAATAAGCTGAGTGTAATGATAGTCCTCGCTGCGATTTTTGGTGCCTTTTCTGGTGTATTTGGGACAGCTATAAGTGCGAGTCAAAACAACCTATCTACAGGGCCAGTAATTGTGCTGGTAGCTGGTGTGTTTGTGGTGGTTTCTTTTGTGTTTTCTCCTGGTCGCGGAATTTTGTTTAAACAGCTGCGCAAGTATCAGAATAGACGAGATCTCAAATTACAAAAGACCCTGCAATTTATGTTTGATATTGCAAAAACACACGAGAATATATCACACCCACACGCAATAAAAATTCTTAATAATTTCCAAGGATATACCCGGACTTCTCTTAAAGAGATGGAAGAGAAAGAATGGGTGAAAGTGCGAGGTCAGAAATGGGCAATGACAGAAAAAGGCTATGATGCCGCAGTAAACCTTTATAAGAATAACTAATGGATGCTCAGGTAGAAATACAACTTATTGCCGCAGTAGTCGCTATAGCGTGTGCTATACCAGGAGTTTTTCTTGTATTGCGCAAGATGGCGCTTATAAGTGACGCCATAAGTCACTCTATCTTACCAGGTATTGTGATAGGCTTCTTTATAACAGAAGACCTTAACTCTCCGCTTTTAATACTTCTTGCCGCTCTTATGGGAGTGATTACAGTTGTACTCGTAGAGGCAATACAGAAAACAGGACTTGTAAAAGAAGACACGGCAATAGGCTTAGTGTTCCCAGCCTTATTTAGTATAGGTGTTATTCTCATTGCAAAAAATGCAAACGATGTGCACCTAGATGTAGACGCCGTCTTGCTAGGTGAGCTCGCTTTTGCTCCCTTTGACAGACTCATTGTGTCTGGTACAGATATCGGTCCAAAATCTTTATGGGTTATGGGTACAATTCTATTAATAACCATAGGTATGCTATTTGCCTTTTTTAAGGAGCTTAAGGTAAGCACCTTTGATGCAGGACTATCAGCAGCGTTAGGGTTTTCACCTGTCGTTCTGCATTATGGGTTAATGACAGTTTCTTCGGTTACGGTGGTGGGCGCTTTTGAAGCAGTAGGTGCAGTGCTAGTTGTAGCGCTTATGATTGCCCCAGCGGCCACGGCATATTTACTCACTTCAGATTTAAAAAAGATGCTAGTGCTCTCTGTTATTTTTGGAGTCTTTTCGGCAATAGCGGGGTATTGGGTGGCTCATTTTCTTGATGCCTCTATTGCAGGGTCTATGACAACCGTCTTAGGTTTAGTCTTTCTAATGGTCTATCTATTTGCGCCAAATAAAGGTCTCATTGCAGTGATGTATCGCCAGAAACAACAGCGCACGGAGGTGTCACTTCTTACATTTTTATTACACCTAAATAACCACGAAGAAGAGAGTGAGCGCCACGTAAAACATCTTAATGAGCATATAAACTGGCAAAAGGTACGCTCTAAAACAGTACTTGACCTTGCCGAGAGAAACAACCTTGTACGCATAGATAAAAACATTGTTTCTCTTACTACAAAAGGAAAAGAGTTTACAGACCTCGCTCTAGAATACATCATCACAAATAAGGATGAAAAAATAGAGCATATGAAGGATGACTTCTTCCTCTTTAGAGGTTAATTAATAGTTATTTTGCAACGTGGCATTAGTTTTGGAGTATTTAAGTAACTAATCATAAGATTTAAAATAACCGCTGTTTATGAAAACATACCTTACACTCATTTGTTTGCTGCTTTTTTCCGCTTTCGCGAAAGCGCAAGACACCACAAAAGTTGAAGTCCCAAAAATATATGTAAAGGCATATCAAGGCACTGCTACGCCTATAAGTCATACGTCATTACGACTTGTGCAAGTGTTACAAGATAGTAGGTGTCCAAAAGGAGTAGAATGTATTTGGGCAGGAAATGCAAAAGTTGAGGTAGAAATCACAAATGATAAAGGTGATAAAATCACCAAGCAAGTTACACTTAATGGAAAGCAATTACCTGCTATCTACACAGAAGACGGTCTTGAAATTTTTATAAGAGGACTAGCGCCATATCCTACAGCGGCTTCTAAGATCAAGTCAAGCGACTACTATTTACGATTAGAGATAAGAAATTAGCAGCCACAGCTACCGTTACCGCATCCATTATCGTCCTTCTTCTTTAAAAAAGACGGGGTATAGATAAATTTTGTTATTAAGTAACCTACAGCTGCAAGAAAGATGAGCAGCACCATAATTTTTTGAAAAATCTCCATATTACTTAGTAGTTCTTAATGGTTAATCCTTACAGTTTATTTGAGCATTTGGTAGGCTATTAGCGCAGCCATATATGCAATTACTGTCATTGCCCCTAGTTGTATCATAGGCCACTTCCAGGTATTAGTTTCCCTCTTTACAATGGCAAGTGTACTCATACATTGCATTGCAAAGGCATAAAATAATAAGAGCGATATACCACTTGCAAAGTTAAACCTAGGCGTACCTAGTACTGGGTTGATCTCGCCTGCCATTCTATTTTTTATCGTTTCTTCTTCGGCGTCACCTACGCTATAAATTGTTGCTAGCGTACCTACAAAGACCTCACGAGCGGCAAACGAGGTGATAAGGGCAATCCCTATTTTCCAGTCATAACCTAGTGGTTCTACTATAGGCTCAATGGCTTTACCCATATAACCTATATAGCTGTGTTCTAGCTTCTGGCTTGCAACGAGTTTGTCTATTTCTGCTTGGTAAGCCTGCGTATCTGTAAATGCGTTGATACCTCCTTGTGCTTCTAGGTTTGTGGTTACAATATCTTCTGCCTGATTAAACTTTTCATTAGGCCCAAAAGAAGCGAGTACCCATAACACAATACTTATGGCGAGTATGATTTTACCAGCATCTACTACAAAAGATTTTGTCTTTTCAAGTACATTGATTCCCACGTTTTTAAGAAGAGGGAGTTTGTAGTTAGGCATTTCTACTACAAAGAAAGACTTACTTTTTATTTTAAGAATCTTATTGAGAATCCACGCAGAGCCTATGGCAGCACCAAAGCCTATGAGGTACATAAGCATAAGCGTGAGCGCCTGCAGATTAAAAAATAAGAACTTCTCATCTGGAATAACCAGTGATATAATAATAAGATATACAGGTAATCGTGCAGAGCAGGTGGTAAATGGCGTTACTAGTATGGTAATTAATCGCTCTTTCCAGCTTTCTATATTACGAGTCGCCATTACAGCGGGTATAGCACAGGCCGTTCCAGATATAAGCGGCACTACAGATTTACCACTTAGTCCAAAACGGCGCATCACCCTATCCATCAAGAAGACTACGCGACTCATATAGCCGCTCTCTTCTAGTACGGAAATAAATAAAAATAAAAAGGCAATTTGTGGTATAAAAATCACAATACCACCTAGTCCCGCGATTATACCTTCGGCAAGTAGGTCTGTGAGCTTTCCTTCTGGTAGCGTGGCTTGCACCCACTCACTCATATGTGCAAATGCAGCATCTATCGCATCCATTGGGTATTGCGACCAGTCATATATCACTTGAAAAATAAGCAAGAGTATCGCAAAGAAAATCACGTAACCCCATACTTTGTGCGTGAGTATGCGATCAAGACGCGCTCTTAGATCTTTTGCATTTTCTACGTCTATAGTTTGTGTCTCGTTGAGCGTCTCATTTATAAACTTATAGCGTATGATGGTTTCCTTTTGCTGTAGTCTTTTTAGGTTACTCTCAGACTCGGTCTTAAATGATGAGATACTCTTCATCTCCCCACGTTCTAGTTTACCAAAGTTTACATCTTGAGTAATTACTAGCCATAACTTATATAAATCTTGGTTAGGAAAGGCTTTGCGTAGTCTATCAAAATATTCTGGAGCAATGACAGATGCATTTACACAAGGCTCTGTGTTAAGCGTGCGATACTCAGATATAAGCTCTTTGAGTTCTGTAATTCCCGTATTTTTTCTTGAGCTTATAAGAGCTATGCGTGTTTTAAGACGCTTCTCCATCTCTGGTATATCTAGAGAGATGGCTTTTCGCTCCATACGGTCTGCCATATTTATGGCGAGTATGGTGGGTATACCTAAGTCTTTAATCTGTGTAAAGAGGAGAAGGTTGCGCTTTAGGTTTTCTACGTCAGATACTACAACGGCAACATCTGGGTAGTCTTTATCATTCTTGTTAAGTAGTAACTCTATTACAACATTCTCATCTAGTGAAGAAGCATTAAGGCTATACGTACCTGGTAGGTCTAATATGTGTGCTTTTACACCACGAGGGAGTTTACATACACCTTCTTTTTTTTCTACCGTAATACCTGGATAGTTACCCACCTGCTGGTTAAGGCCTGTAAGGTGATTAAATACCGAAGTCTTTCCGGTGTTCGGGTTACCGATGAGTGCAACGTTGAGCTGTTTTGCCATAGGGTTATGCTGGCGTTTCTATTAGAATGTGTAATGCAGTCTCACGACGTATCGCCATATGACAACCATTTACATCTATGTACATAGGGTCTGCAAAGGGCGCAAGTTGTAATAAACGCACTTCGTTACCTGGTAGACAGCCCATTTCTAGTAGTTTAAGAGGCACCTCGTCTGTCATTACATCTGTAATGATTGCGCGTTCTCCTTTTAGTAAGTGGGCTACTGTTTTTTTCAATGTTTATTTAGATTGAATTTAGATAACAAAAGTAATGCATTTTACGCTTTCGCGAAAGCGTACGCATTCCAAACTAAAAAATCTTTTGATACCAAGCTTTACGTGGCTCGTACTCTTGTTTTAGAATCTCGATGTCTTCTAGCAGTTGATCTATGGCTTCGCGATCTGTACCGTCATAGTATCCTCTTATTTGACTTTTTTTGTCAATGAGCATAAAGTTTTCGGTATGTACCATATCTAGGTCATCTTCTGTACCTGGTATATCTTTTACCGCGAGATAACTCTTTCGCGCAAGCGTAAAGATTTCTTCTTTTGAGCCGGTTACAAGATTCCATCTACTATCATCTACACCTTTCTTAGTGGCGTATGCTTTTAAAATTTCTGGAGTGTCATACTCAGGGATAACTGAGTGCGAGAGTAGTTTTACAAGTGTGTCACCTTTGAGCTCTTCTTGTATCTCTACCATATGGTCTGTCATAATAGGACATATAGTCTGGCAGGTGGTAAAGAAAAAATCTGCCACATAGATGTGGTCCTTGTAGTCTTTTTGAGTTACTAGATTACCGTTTTGATTAGTAAGAGCAAAGTCACTTATTTTGTGATATTTCTTGACATACTGAAGGGTGCTGTCTACGAGTTCTTTACTAACCATATCTGGCTGATATATGGGTAGTGTAGGTGTAACTTTAAGCTGACTATATATTAAGGTAAGTATAATTACAGATAGTACAAACAGTGTAATGAGCAGTATTTTATAGCGATTAAAAATCTGTCGCATAGCTTAATTTTTTTACAAAGTTACAATGCACGTGGCATTTACTTTAAGTATGGCTTGAAAAATGCTATCATACAGCTCTAGAACTTTACTATGCGCATCGAAAAGCCTATTTTTGTGCGTTTTAAAAATTGATTTTTATCCTTTATGGAGACATTTATACAGATTGCCCAGTTTACGCTTGCTATATCTATTCTTGTGGTTTTACACGAGTTTGGTCACTTTGCTCCTGCCAGATGGTTTGGAATTAAGGTGGAGAAGTTTTTCCTGTTTTTTGATGTGAAGTTTGCACTTTTTAAAAAGAAGATAGGTGATACCGTTTATGGCATAGGGTGGCTACCTCTAGGTGGTTATGTTAAGATTGCTGGTATGATAGATGAATCTATGGATAAGGAGCAGATGGCAAAAGATCCAGAACCGTGGGAGTTTAGGTCTAAGCCAGCGTGGCAACGTCTCATTGTAATGATAGGTGGTGTAACGGTTAATGTACTGCTTGCGTGGTTTATCTATAGTGCTATGCTTGTGTATTATGGTGATGAGTATGTGCCTGCAGACCGATTAAAATATGGTATTGCAGTAGGTGAAATAGGTGAGGAGATAGGCCTTCGTAATGGAGATCAGGTTATAAAAATAGATGATAAGACAGTCACACGTTTTGATGATGTCCAGATAGATATTTTACTAGGTGACAATGTAACTGTTGTACGTGATGGAAATGAGATGACATTTGCCATACCAGATGAGGCAAAAAAATCTGTGCTTGACGCAGAGGAGCGTTTTATAAGACCAAGATTTAGTAATATAATAGGTGTTGTTGCAAAGGACTCAATAGGGTATGTAAATGGAGTGCTTGCTGGAGACCGTATTATGAATATAAATGGCACACCTATAAATGAGTGGTCAGAGTTTCAGTCTGTCTTTGATGCCGCAAAGGGTGGTGAGGTTGTGATGCAACTAGATAGAGATGGCGAGCAGATTGAGAAAAGATTTATGGTAGCTCAAGATAGAGCGCTAGGTGTAGCAGCAAATGTAAATGAACTTCTGGTTAAAGATGAGTATAGCGTTGCTGCGGCAATACCAGCAGGTCTCACAAAAACTTGGGATGTACTTACAAAGCAAGTAAGACAATTTAAACTCATATTTAATAGAAAAGTACAAGGCTATAAAAAAGTAAAAGGTCCTATAGGTATTGTTGAGATGATGGCGCCACAATGGGACTGGTATAAATTCTGGGGCTTTACGGCAATGTTTTCTGTATGGCTAGCTTTTGTAAATATTCTTCCTATCCCAGCGCTAGATGGTGGACACGTTATGTTTTTACTTTATGAGATGATTTCTGGTAAAGCACCTTCAGAAAAAACATTAGAAAGAGGTCAGATAATAGGTTTTGTTATCGTGATGGGTCTAATGGTGATCATTTTTGGTAACGATATTTGGAACCTAATAAAGGGGTAATCCTTACGCTTTCGCGAAATATAAAAATTGATTAAAACTATTGCTACAAATCGATTTATAGTTTTTTCTTATTCAAATTCTAAAAAGCGCTCTGAAAGAGCGCTTTTTTTATGCTTTCAAAATTCATAAATGGTTTTTGTTGTGAAATTATTTTACAGGCCTTAAATCATCTTAAAATGGATATTCATAACAAATAAGCCAATTTTAGCAGTTGGCAACAAATTATCAAATAAATAAAATACAATAAAAATGTAAGATTAAACTTGTTAATATAATTTACTATGACTGATTAAATACTGTTAAAAATAGCTTAAAAACAGAAAATTTTTCTAATTACTTGATAGCGAGTTACTTGTAAAAAATTGATTTAAGTTCATTTTTATGTTAATTTTATTTAGAAACTAATTTGATCAATTTCTGTTAATGCCTTTGTTTACGTATCTTTCGGGGCGTTAATAAATTTTTTTTGACCTTTTTTAAAATGTTAAATTTTGTTAAATAAGATATACTGTGTTTTCGGTGTAATTTTGTTTTAACAAAAATTTTACTTGTGTAGTATGTCGATATAATTTCTCGGTTTATCGGATAATCTGCTAGTTGTTTGGCTGGTAAAGTTCATTATATCTCCGTAATCTACATTTGTTTTGGTTTTTAAATTACACCCTCTTAATTGATAATCAAACCCGAAAGCTTGTCTTTCACTTTTAATAGTTTATGAAAAAAGTTACTCTTGATCAAGTTTCAAAAAGTTTAAAATACTTTCTGATTCCTGTTTGTGTTTTTCTGTTTGGTCAAAATATACAAGCACAATCTACACCTAGATCGTGTGATGACGACCCTATTGTTTTAAACAGCGCAAATTTTGTCGGTGCAAATATGACAGTAGAATCTGAATCTGGCGATCCCAATGCGGTAGAAGTCAATGATGTGTTTAGATTTAACGATGTAGCTCCAGGGATAGATTGTTTAATTTCGGTAGATGCATTCGTTAATGGTGCAGGAATAAGTAGCATAGATAATCTTGATGCTTCAACAGCACTTGTTGGTGGTTTTGATCGAGCATTTCAACCAGTGATTGATGGAGATCCAGGTGTTGATGGTCAGGAGGTTGTATTTACATTGAACTTTGTTCTTGCAGATACAAATATTAGTCAAACAGTGTCAATATACTTGACAGCATTGGATTTAGACAGTAATCAGCCAGGTGATAAGGAGAGGGTGAAACTGGAACTTCCTGATGCATACTTTACAAATGGTGCAGATTCTGAATTGATAATCATTGAAACTGCAAACCAGATTATTGGTGAGTCTAATGGTTCTGGAATTGTAAACGGTATAAATGTAGATGATTCATATTCGTTTACAGGTTACTATAATTCATTTTCATCTATTGAGTATACTATAAGTAAAGATGGTTATAATGGTGGTCTTGGTTTTGAAGACAGACAGTTTTCTTTGTTATTTGAAGATGTTGTTTATTCTCCAGAAGAGGCTGTTCTTCTTACTGATCCAATAATATGTGGTCAGGTTTTCGTTGATAACGTTCCGAGACAGGGTGTGACAATTAATCTTACTGGTGATTCAACACAAACTACTGTTACTGATTCAAATGGCCAATACAGTTTCACAGTACCTGGTAATGGAAACTTTACAATTACTGAGGTTGACCCAACAGGTATTACTTCTACTAGTGATGTAGATGGTGCTAATGATAATGTAATTAATACATCAATCACTGGTCTAGAATCTTCTCAGGAAAATGATTTTTTTGATACGATCACTGTTTCTATTGGGGATGTAACAGTTACAGAAGGAAATGATGGAACTACTGTGGTAGCTGAATTCCCAGTAACCTTAAGTGCTCCTGCCGATACAGATACAGTAGTAACTTTTACCGTTGCTGATGGAACAGGAACGGTTGGTGATGCAGATTATGTAGCACCAACGGAGTTGACCGTAACGATCCCTGCTGGAGAGACGAGTGCTGTATTCCCAGTAACGGTAAATGGTGATGACGTTGTAGAATCAGATGAAGAATTTGAAGTAACGATTGCTAACACTACCAACGGTACGATTGATCCTGCTGCCACAACAGGAACTGGAACAATTACCAATGACGATGCTACTGTCGTAAGCATCGGCGATGTAACAGTAACAGAAGGAAATGATGGAACTACGGTTGTAGCGAACTTCCCTGTAACCTTAAGTGCTCCTGCCGATACAGATACAGTAATAACTTTCACTGTTGCTGATGGAACAGGAACGGTTGGTGATACAGATTATGTAGCACCAACGGAGTTAACCGTAACGATCCCTGCTGGAGAGACGAGTGCTGTATTCCCAGTAACGGTAAATGGTGATGATGTTGTAGAATCAGATGAAGAATTTGAAGTAACGATTACTAACACTACCAATGGAACCATAGATCCTGCTGCCACAACAGGAACTGGAACAATTACCAATGACGATGCTACTGTCGTAAGCATCGGCGATGTAACAGTTACAGAAGGAAATGATGGAACTACTGTGGTAGCTGAATTCCCTGTAACCTTAAGTGCTCCTGCCGATACAGATACAGTAGTAACCTTCACTGTTGCTGATGGAACAGGAACGGTTGGTGATGCAGATTATGTAGCACCAACGGAGTTAACCGTAACGATCCCTGCTGGAGAGACGAGTGCTGTATTCCCAGTAACGGTAAATGGCGATGATGTTGTAGAATCAGATGAAGAATTTGAAGTAACGATTACTAATACCACAAACGGTACGATTGATCCTGCTGCCACAACAGGAACTGGAACAATTACCAATGACGACGCTACTGTCGTAAGTATTGGCGATGTAACAGTTACAGAAGGAAATGATGGAACTACGGTGGTAGCTGAATTCCCAGTAACCTTAAGTGCTCCTGCCGATACAGATACAGTAGTAACTTTCACTGTTGCTGATGGAACAGGAACGGTTGGTGATGCAGATTATGTAGCACCAACGGAGTTAACCGTAACGATCCCTGCTGGAGAGACGAGTGCTGTATTCCCAGTAACGGTAAATGGCGATGATGTTGTAGAATCAGATGAAGAATTTGAAGTAACGATTACTAATACTACTAATGGTACGATTGATCCTGCTGCCACAACAGGAACTGGAACAATTACCAATGACGACGCTACTGTCGTAAGTATTGGCGATGTAACAGTTACAGAAGGAAATGATGGAACTACTGTGGTAGCTGAATTCCCTGTAACCTTAAGTGCTCCTGCCGATACAGATACAGTAGTAACCTTCACTGTTGCTGATGGAACAGGAACGGTTGGTGATGCAGATTATGTAGCACCAACGGAGTTAACCGTAACGATCCCTGCTGGAGAGACGAGTGCTGTATTCCCAGTAACGGTAAATGGCGATGATGTTGTAGAATCAGATGAAGAATTTGAAGTAACGATTACTAATACCACAAACGGTACGATTGATCCTGCTGCCACAACAGGAACTGGAACAATTACCAATGACGACGCTACTGTCGTAAGTATTGGCGATGTAACAGTTACAGAAGGAAATGATGGAACTACTGTGGTAGCTGAATTCCCAGTAACCTTAAGTGCTCCTGCCGATACAGATACAGTAGTAACCTTCACTGTTGCTGATGGAACAGGAACGGTTGGTGATGCAGATTATGTAGCACCAACGGAGTTAACCGTAACGATCCCTGCTGGAGAGACGAGTGCTGTATTCCCAGTAACGGTAAATGGCGATGATGTTGTAGAATCAGATGAAGAATTTGAAGTAACGATTACTAATACTACTAATGGTACGATTGATCCTGCTGCCACAACAGGAACTGGAACAATTACCAATGACGACGCTACTGTCGTAAGTATTGGCGATGTAACAGTTACAGAAGGAAATGATGGAACTACCGTAGTCGCTGAATTCCCAGTAACCTTAAGTGCTCCTGCCGATACAGATACAGTAGTAACCTTCACTGTTGCTGATGGAACAGGAACGGTTGGTGATGCAGATTATGTAGCACCAACGGAGTTAACCGTAACGATCCCTGCTGGAGAGACGAGTGCTGTATTCCCAGTAACGGTAAATGGCGATGATGTTGTAGAATCAGATGAAGAATTTGAAGTAACGATTACTAATACTACTAATGGTACGATTGATCCTGCTGCCACAACAGGAACTGGAACAATTACCAATGACGATGCTACTGTCGTAAGTATTGGCGATGTAACAGTTACAGAAGGAAATGATGGAACTACCGTAGTCGCTGAATTCCCTGTAACCTTAAGTGCTCCTGCCGATACAGATACAGTAGTAACTTTTACCGTTGCTGATGGAACAGGAACGGTTGGTGACGCAGATTATGTAGCACCAACGGAGTTAACTGTAACAATCCCTGCTGGAGAGACGAGTGCTGTATTCCCAGTAACGGTAAATGGCGATGATGTTGTAGAATCAGATGAAGAATTTGAAGTAACGATTACTAATACTACTAATGGTACGATTGATCCTGCTGCCACAACAGGAACTGGAACAATTACCAATGACGATGCTACTGTCGTAAGTATTGGCGATGTAACAGTTACAGAAGGAAATGATGGAACTACCGTAGTCGCTGAATTCCCTGTAACCTTAAGTGCTCCTGCCGATACAGATACAGTAGTAACTTTCACTGTTGCTGATGGAACAGGAACGGTTGGTGATGCAGATTATGTAGCACCGACAGTATTAACAGTAACGATTCCTGCTGGTCAAACAAGTGGAGTATTTCCGGTAACCGTTAATGGAGACGATAAAGTTGAAAATAATGAGCAATTTTCGGTTAGTATAGCTAGTGTATCTAGCGGAACAATTAATTCAGCGGCAAACACTGGAGTGGGAACAATTACCAATGACGATGCTACTGTCGTAAGCATTGGGGATGTAACAGTTACAGAAGGAAATGATGGAACTACTGTGGTAGCTGAATTCCCAGTAACCTTAAGTGCTCCTGCCGATACAGATACAGTAGTAACTTTTACCGTTGCTGATGGAACAGGAACGGTTGGTGATGCAGATTATGTAGCACCAACGGAGTTGACCGTAACGATCCCTGCTGGAGAGACGAGTGCTGTATTCCCAGTAACGGTAAATGGTGATGACGTTGTAGAATCAGATGAAGAATTTGAAGTAACGATTGCTAACACTACCAACGGTACGATTGATCCTGCTGCCACAACAGGAACTGGAACAATTACCAATGACGATGCTACTGTCGTAAGCATCGGCGATGTAACAGTAACAGAAGGAAATGATGGAACTACGGTTGTAGCGAACTTCCCTGTAACCTTAAGTGCTCCTGCCGATACAGATACAGTAATAACTTTCACTGTTGCTGATGGAACAGGAACGGTTGGTGATACAGATTATGTAGCACCAACGGAGTTAACCGTAACGATCCCTGCTGGAGAGACGAGTGCTGTATTCCCAGTAACGGTAAATGGCGATGATGTTGTAGAATCAGATGAAGAATTTGAAGTAACGATTACTAATACCACAAACGGTACGATTGATCCTGCTGCCACAACAGGAACTGGAACAATTACCAATGACGACGCTACTGTCGTAAGTATTGGCGATGTAACAGTTACAGAAGGAAATGATGGAACTACTGTGGTAGCTGAATTCCCTGTAACCTTAAGTGCTCCTGCCGATACAGATACAGTAGTAACCTTCACTGTTGCTGATGGAACAGGAACGGTTGGTGATGCAGATTATGTAGCACCAACGGAGTTAACCGTAACGATCCCTGCTGGAGAGACGAGTGCTGTATTCCCAGTAACGGTAAATGGCGATGATGTTGTAGAATCAGATGAAGAATTTGAAGTAACGATTACTAATACCACAAACGGTACGATTGATCCTGCTGCCACAACAGGAACTGGAACAATTACCAATGACGACGCTACTGTCGTAAGTATTGGCGATGTAACAGTTACAGAAGGAAATGATGGAACTACTGTGGTAGCTGAATTCCCAGTAACCTTAAGTGCTCCTGCCGATACAGATACAGTAGTAACCTTCACTGTTGCTGATGGAACAGGAACGGTTGGTGATGCAGATTATGTAGCACCAACGGAGTTAACCGTAACGATCCCTGCTGGAGAGACGAGTGCTGTATTCCCAGTAACGGTAAATGGCGATGATGTTGTAGAATCAGATGAAGAATTTGAAGTAACGATTACTAATACTACTAATGGTACGATTGATCCTGCTGCCACAACAGGAACTGGAACAATTACCAATGACGACGCTACTGTCGTAAGTATTGGCGATGTAACAGTTACAGAAGGAAATGATGGAACTACGGTGGTAGCTGAATTCCCAGTAACCTTAAGTGCTCCTGCCGATACAGATACAGTAGTAACCTTCACTGTTGCTGATGGAACAGGAACGGTTGGTGATGCAGATTATGTAGCACCAACGGAGTTAACCGTAACGATCCCTGCTGGAGAGACGAGTGCTGTATTCCCAGTAACGGTAAATGGCGATGATGTTGTAGAATCAGATGAAGAATTTGAAGTAACGATTACTAATACCACAAACGGTACGATTGATCCTGCTGCCACAACAGGAACTGGAACAATTACCAATGACGATGCTACTGTCGTAAGCATTGGGGATGTAACAGTTACAGAAGGAAATGATGGAACTACTGTGGTAGCTGAATTCCCAGTAACCTTAAGTGCTCCTGCCGATACAGATACAGTAGTAACTTTTACCGTTGCTGATGGAACAGGAACGGTTGGTGATGCAGATTATGTAGCACCAACGGAGTTAACCGTAACGATCCCTGCTGGAGAGACGAGTGCTGTATTCCCAGTAACGGTAAATGGTGATGACGTTGTAGAATCAGATGAAGAATTTGAAGTAACGATTGCTAACACTACCAACGGTACGATTGATCCTGCTGCCACAACAGGAACTGGAACAATTACCAATGACGATGCTACTGTCGTAAGCATCGGCGATGTAACAGTAACAGAAGGAAATGATGGAACTACGGTTGTAGCTGAATTCCCAGTAACCTTAAGTGCTCCTGCCGATACAGATACAGTAATAACTTTCACTGTTGCTGATGGAACAGGAACGGTTGGTGATACAGATTATGTAGCACCAACGGAGTTAACCGTAACGATCCCTGCTGGAGAGACGAGTGCTGTATTCCCAGTAACGGTAAATGGTGATGATGTTGTAGAATCAGATGAAGAATTTGAAGTAACGATTACTAACACTACCAATGGAACCATAGATCCTGCTGCCACAACAGGAACTGGAACAATTACCAATGACGATGCTACTGTCGTAAGCATCGGCGATGTAACAGTTACAGAAGGAAATGATGGAACTACTGTGGTAGCTGAATTCCCTGTAACCTTAAGTGCTCCTGCCGATACAGATACAGTAGTAACCTTCACTGTTGCTGATGGAACAGGAACGGTTGGTGATGCAGATTATGTAGCACCAACGGAGTTAACCGTAACGATCCCTGCTGGAGAGACGAGTGCTGTATTCCCAGTAACGGTAAATGGCGATGATGTTGTAGAATCAGATGAAGAATTTGAAGTAACGATTACTAATACCACAAACGGTACGATTGATCCTGCTGCCACAACAGGAACTGGAACAATTACCAATGACGACGCTACTGTCGTAAGTATTGGCGATGTAACAGTTACAGAAGGAAATGATGGAACTACTGTGGTAGCTGAATTCCCAGTAACCTTAAGTGCTCCTGCCGATACAGATACAGTAGTAACCTTCACTGTTGCTGATGGAACAGGAACGGTTGGTGATGCAGATTATGTAGCACCAACGGAGTTAACCGTAACGATCCCTGCTGGAGAGACGAGTGCTGTATTCCCAGTAACGGTAAATGGCGATGATGTTGTAGAATCAGATGAAGAATTTGAAGTAACGATTACTAATACCACAAACGGTACGATTGATCCTGCTGCCACAACAGGAACTGGAACAATTACCAATGACGACGCTACTGTCGTAAGTATTGGCGATGTAACAGTTACAGAAGGAAATGATGGAACTACCGTAGTCGCTGAATTCCCTGTAACCTTAAGTGCTCCTGCCGATACAGATACAGTAATAACTTTCACTGTTGCTGATGGAACAGGAACGGTTGGTGATGCAGATTATGTAGCACCAACGGAGTTAACCGTAACGATCCCTGCTGGAGAGACGAGTGCTGTATTCCCAGTAACGGTAAATGGCGATGATGTTGTAGAATCAGATGAAGAATTTGAAGTAACGATTACTAATACTACTAATGGTACGATTGATCCTGCTGCCACAACAGGAACTGGAACAATTACCAATGACGACGCTACTGTCGTAAGTATTGGCGATGTAACAGTTACAGAAGGAAATGATGGAACTACCGTAGTCGCTGAATTCCCTGTAACCTTAAGTGCTCCTGCCGATACAGATACAGTAGTAACTTTTACCGTTGCTGATGGAACAGGAACGGTTGGTGACGCAGATTATGTAGCACCAACGGAGTTAACTGTAACAATCCCTGCTGGAGAGACGAGTGCTGTATTCCCAGTAACGGTAAATGGCGATGATGTTGTAGAATCAGATGAAGAATTTGAAGTAACGATTACTAATACTACTAATGGTACGATTGATCCTGCTGCCACAACAGGAACTGGAACAATTACCAATGACGACGCTACTGTCGTAAGTATTGGCGATGTAACAGTTACAGAAGGAAATGATGGAACTACGGTTGTAGCGAACTTCCCTGTAACCTTAAGTGCTCCTGCCGATACAGATACAGTAATAACTTTCACTGTTGCTGATGGAACAGGAACGGTTGGTGACACAGATTATGTAGCACCAACGGAGTTAACCGTAACGATCCCTGCTGGCGAGACGAGTGCTGTATTCCCAGTAACGGTAAATGGTGATGACGTTGTAGAATCAGATGAAGAATTTGAAGTAACGATTACTAATACTACAAACGGTACGATTGATCCTGCTGCCACAACAGGAACTGGAACAATTACCAATGACGATTCAACAACCGTGACTATCGAAGATATAATTGTAGACGAAGATGCTGGAACGGCAACGGTTCCTGTAACCTTGAGTAACCCAAGTGATGAGGATACTGTTATTGAAATAGTCACTACGACTGGTACTGCTGGTGAGGATGATTACGAAGAAACAATTGTAACGATAACGATTCCTGCAGGAGAGACTGAAGGAGAAGTTGTAGTTCCAATTACAGAAGACACGACAGATGAAGAGGATGAGATTTTCACAGTAGACGGAACGGTAACAAGTGGTAACACTGACAATACAGATCCTAGCGGAACGGTAACCATTATCGATAATGATGATGCTCCAACCGTGACTATCGAAGATGTAATTGTAGATGAAGATGCTGGAACTGCAACGGTTCCTGTAACCTTAAGTAACCCAAGTGATGAAGATACTATTATTGAGATAGTCACTACGACTGGTACTGCTGGTGAGGATGATTATGAAGAAACAATTGTAACGGTAACCATTCCTGCAGGAGATACTGAAGGAGAAGTTATGGTTCCAATTACAGAAGACACGACAGATGAAGAGGATGAAATCTTCACAGTAGACGGAACGGTAACAAGTGGTAACACTGATAATACAGATCCTAGTGGAACAGTAACGATTATCGATAACGATGATGCTCCAACCGTGACTATCGAAGATGTGATCGTAGATGAAGATGCTGGAACGGTAACGGTTCCTGTAACCCTAAGTAACCCAAGTGATGAAGATACTGTTATTGAGATAGTAACTACGACGGGTACAGCTGGTGAGGATGATTACGAAGAGACTATTGTAACGGTAACCATCCCTGCAGGAGAGACTGAAGGAGAAGTTATAGTTCCAATTACAGAAGACACGACAGATGAAGAAGATGAAATCTTCACAGTAGATGGAACGGTAACAAGTGGTAACACTGATAATACAGATCCTAGTGGAACAGTAACCATTATCGATAACGATGATGCTCCAACCGTGACTATCGAAGATGTGATCGTAGATGAAGATGCTGGAACGGTAACGGTTCCTGTAACCCTAAGTAACCCAAGTGATGAAGATACTGTTATTGAGATAGTAACTACGACGGGTACAGCTGGTGAGGATGATTACGAAGAGACTATTGTAACGGTAACCATTCCTGCTGGAGAGACTGAAGGAGAAGTTATAGTTCCAATTACAGAAGACACGACAGATGAAGAAGATGAAATCTTCACAGTAGACGGAACGGTAACAAGTGGCAACACTGATAATACAGATCCTAGCGGAACGGTAACGATTATCGATAACGATGGTGCGCCTACAGTGACTATCGAAGATGTAATTGTAGATGAAGATGCTGGAACTGCAACGGTTCCTGTAACCTTAAGTAACCCAAGTGATGAAGATACTGTTATTGAAATAGTAACTACAACGGGTACTGCTGGTGAGGATGATTATGAAGAGACTATTGTAACCATAATCATTCCTGCAGGAGAAACTATGGGTGAGGTTGTACTTCCTATTGATGATGATGAGATTGATGAGGGTGATGAAATCTTTACAGTAGACGGAACAGTAACAAGTGGTAACACTGACAATACAGATCCTAGCGGAACGGTAACGATTATCGATAACGATGATGCTCCAACCGTGACTATCGAAGATGTAATTGTAGATGAAGATGCTGGAACGGTAACGGTTCCTGTAACCTTAAGTAACCCAAGTGATGAAGATACTGTTATTGAAATAGTAACTACAACGGGTACTGCTGGTGAGGATGATTATGAAGAAACTATTGTAACGGTAACCATCCCTGCAGGAGAGACTGAAGGAGAAGTTATAGTTCCAATTACAGAAGACACGACAGATGAAGAAGATGAGATTTTAACAGTAGACGGAACAGTAACAAGTGGTAACACTGATAATACAGATCCTAGCGGAACGGTAACGATTATCGATAACGATGATGCTCCAACCGTGACTATCGAAGATGTAATTGTAGATGAAGATGCTGGAACGGTAACGGTTCCTGTAACCTTAAGTAACCCAAGTGATGAGGATACTGTTATAGAGATAGTAACAACAACGGGTACTGCTGGTGAGGATGATTACGAAGAAACAATTATAACGGTAATAATCCCTGCTGGAGAAACTACTGGAGAAGTTGTAATTCCTATCGAAGATGATGAGATTGATGAGGATGATGAAATCTTCACAGTAGACGGAACAGTAACAAGTGGCAACACTGATAATACAGATCCTAGCGGAACGGTAACGATTATCGATAACGATGGTGCGCCTACAGTGACTATCGAAGATGTAATTGTAGATGAAGATACTGGAACTGCAACGGTTCCTGTAACCTTAAGTAACCCAAGTGATGAGGATACTGTTGTAGAGATAGTAACTACAACGGGTACAGCTGGAGAGGATGATTATGAAGAAACAATTGTAACGGTAACCATTCCTGCAGGAGAGACTGAAGGAGAAGTTATAGTTCCAATTACAGAAGACACGACAGATGAAGAAGATGAGATTTTCACAGTAGACGGAACGGTAACAAGTGGCAACACTGACAATACAGATCCTAGCGGAATAGTAACTATTATCGATAACGATGATGCTCCAACCGTGACTATCGAAGATGTAATTGTAGATGAAGATGCTGGAACGGTAACGGTTCCTGTAACCTTAAGTAACCCAAGTGATGAGGATACTGTTATTGAAATAGTAACTACGACTGGTACTGCTGGAGAGGATGATTATGAGGAAACAATTGTAACGGTAATAATCCCTGCTGGAGAAACTACTGGAGAAGTTGTAATTCCTATCGAAGATGATGAGATTGATGAGGATGATGAAATCTTCACTGTAAATGGAACGGTAACTAGTGGTAACACAGATAATGATACCGCTCAAGGCGAAATTACAATTGTAGATAACGATGATGCGCCTACAGTGACTATCGAAGATGTGATCGTAGATGAAGATGCTGGAACGGTAACGGTTCCTGTAACCTTAAGTAACCCAAGTGATGAAGATACTGTTATTGAAATAGTAACTACGACTGGTACTGCTGGTGAGGATGATTATGAAGAAACTATTGTAACGGTAACCATCCCTGCAGGAGAGACTGAAGGAGAAGTTGTAGTTCCAATTACAGAAGACACGACAGATGAAGAAGATGAGATTTTCACAGTAGACGGAACAGTAACAAGTGGTAACACTGACAATATAGATCCTAGCGGAACAGTAACCATTATCGATAACGATGATGCTCCAACCGTGACTATCGAAGATGTGATCGTAGATGAAGATGCTGGCACTGCAACGGTTCCTGTAACCTTAAGTAACCCAAGTGATGAGGATACTGTTATTGAAATAGTAACTACGACGGGTACAGCTGGAGAGGATGATTATGAAGAGACTATTGTAACGGTAACCATTCCTGCAGGAGAGACTGAAGGAGAAGTTATAGTTCCAATTACAGAAGACACGACCGATGAAGAAGATGAGATCTTCACAGTAGACGGGACGGTAACAAGTGGCAACACTGATAATACAGATCCTAGCGGAACAGTAACCATTATCGATAACGATGATGCTCCAACCGTGACTATCGAAGATGTAATTGTAGATGAAGATGCTGGCACTGCAACGGTTCCTGTAACTCTAAGTAACCCAAGTGATGAGGATACTGTTATTGAAATAGTAACTACGACGGGTACAGCTGGAGAGGATGATTATGAAGAGACTATTGTAACGGTAACCATTCCTGCAGGAGAGACTGAAGGAGAAGTTATAGTTCCAATTACAGAAGACACGACCGATGAAGAAGATGAGATTTTCACAGTAGACGGAACGGTAACAAGTGGTAACACAGATAATGATACCGCTCAAGGCGAAATTACAATTGTAGATAATGACGATGCGCCAACCGTGACTATCGAAGATGTCATTGTAGATGAAGATGCTGGAACGGTAACGGTTCCTGTAACCTTAAGCAACCCAAGTGATGAGGATACTGTTATTGAAATAGTAACTACGACTGGTACTGCTGGTGAGGATGATTATGAAGAAACAATTGTAACGGTAACTATCCCTGCTGGAGAAACTACGAGTGAGGTTGTGATTCCTATTGAAGATGATGAACTTGATGAGGGTGATGAAATCTTTACAGTAGACGGAACGGTAACAAGTGATAACACTGACAATACAGATCCTAGCGGAACAGTAACCATTACTGATAATGATGGTGCTCCAACCGTGACTATCGAAGATGTGATAGTAGATGAAGATGCTGGAACGGTAACGGTTCTTGTAACCTTAAGCAACCCAAGTGATGAGGATACTGTTATTGAGATAGTAACTACGACTGGTACTGCTGGTGAGGATGATTACGAAGAAACAATTGTAACGATAACGATTCCTGCAGGAGAGACTGAAGGAGAAGTTGTAGTTCCAATTACAGAAGACACGACAGATGAAGAAGATGAGATTTTCATAGTAGACGGGACGGTAACAAGTGGTAACACTGACAATACAGATCCTAGCGGAACTGTAACCATTATCGATAATGACGATGCTCCAACAGTGACTATCGAAGATGTGATAGTAGATGAAGATGCTGGTACAGTAACCATTCCTGTAACCTTAAGCAACCCAAGTGATGAGGATACTGTTATAGAGATAGTAACTACAACGGGTACTGCTGGAGAGGATGATTATGAAGAAACAATTGTAACGGTAATAATCCCTGCTGGAGAAACTACTGGAGAAGTTGTAATTCCTATCGAAGATGATGAGATTGATGAGGATGATGAAATCTTCACTGTAAATGGAACGGTGACTAGTGGTAACACCGATAATGACACCGCTCAAGGCGAAATTACAATTGTAGATAATGATGATGAGCCTACAGTGACTATCGAAGATGTGATCGTAGATGAAGATGCTGGTACAGTAACCATTCCTGTAACCTTAAGTAACCCAAGTGATGAGGATACTGTTATAGAGATAGTAACTACGACTGGTACAGCTGGAGAGGATGATTATGAAGAAACAATTGTAACGGTAATAATCCCTGCTGGAGAAACTACTGGAGAAGTTGTAATTCCTATTGAAGATGATGAGCTTGATGAAGAGGATGAAATCTTCACTGTAAATGGAACGGTAACTAGTGGTAACACAGATAATGATACCGCTCAAGGCGAAATTACAATTGTAGATAATGATGGTGCTCCAACCGTGACTATCGAAGATGTGATAGTAGATGAAGATGCTGGTACAGTAACCATTCCTGTAACCTTAAGTAACCCAAGCGATGAGGATACTGTTATTGAAATAGTAACTACAACGGGTACTGCTGGAGAGGATGATTATGAAGAAACAATTGTAACGGTAATAATCCCTGCTGGAGAAACTACTGGAGAAGTTGTAATTCCTATCGAAGATGATGAGATTGATGAGGGTGATGAAATCTTCACTGTAAATGGAACGGTAACTAGTGGTAACACAGATAATGATACCGCTCAAGGCGAAATTACAATTGTAGATAACGATGATGCGCCTACAGTGACTATCGAAGATGTGATCGTAGATGAAGATGCTGGTACAGTAACCATTCCTGTAACCTTAAGTAACCCAAGCGATGAGGATACTGTTATTGAAATAGTAACTACAACGGGTACTGCTGGAGAGGATGATTATGAAGAAACAATTGTAACGGTAATAATCCCTGCTGGAGAAACTACTGGAGAAGTTGTAATTCCTATCGAAGATGATGAGATTGATGAGGATGATGAAATCTTCACTGTAAATGGAACGGTGACTAGTGGTAACACCGATAATGACACCGCTCAAGGCGAAATTACAATTGTAGATAATGATGATGAGCCTACAGTGACTATCGAAGATGTGATCGTAGATGAAGATGCTGGTACAGTAACCATTCCTGTAACCTTAAGTAACCCAAGTGATGAGGATACTGTTATAGAGATAGTAACTACGACTGGTACAGCTGGAGAGGATGATTATGAAGAAACAATTGTAACGGTAATAATCCCTGCTGGAGAAACTACTGGAGAAGTTGTAATTCCTATTGAAGATGATGAGCTTGATGAAGAGGATGAAATCTTCACTGTAAATGGAACGGTAACTAGTGGTAACACAGATAATGATACCGCTCAAGGCGAAATTACAATTGTAGATAATGATGGTGCTCCAACCGTGACTATCGAAGATGTGATAGTAGATGAAGATGCTGGTACAGTAACCATTCCTGTAACCTTAAGTAACCCAAGCGATGAGGATACTGTTATTGAAATAGTAACTACAACGGGTACTGCTGGAGAGGATGATTATGAAGAAACAATTGTAACGGTAATAATCCCTGCTGGAGAAACTACTGGAGAAGTTGTAATTCCTATCGAAGATGATGAGATTGATGAGGGTGATGAAATCTTCACTGTAAATGGAACGGTAACTAGTGGTAACACAGATAATGATACCGCTCAAGGCGAAATTACAATTGTAGATAACGATGATGCGCCTACAGTGACTATCGAAGATGTGATCGTAGATGAAGATGCTGGTACAGTAACCATTCCTGTAACCTTAAGTAACCCAAGCGATGAGGATACTGTTATTGAAATAGTAACTACAACGGGTACTGCTGGAGAGGATGATTATGAAGAAACAATTGTAACGGTAATAATCCCTGCTGGAGAAACTACTGGAGAAGTTGTAATTCCTATTGAAGATGATGAACTTGATGAGGGTGATGAAATCTTTACAGTAGACGGAACGGTAACAAGTGATAACACTGAAAACACAGATCCTAGTGGAACAGTAACCATTACTGATAATGATGGTGCTCCAACAATGACTATCGAAGATGTGATAGTAGATGAAGATGCTGGTACAGTAACCATTCCTGTAACCTTAAGTAACCCAAGTGATGAGGATACTGTTATTGAGATAGTAACTACAACGGGTACTGCTGGTGAGGATGATTATGAAGAGACTATTGTAACGGTTATAATCCCTGCTGGAGAAACTACGGGTGAGGTTGTGATACCTATTGAAGATGATGAACTTGATGAGGGTGATGAAATCTTTACAGTAGACGGAACGGTAACAAGTGGCAATACAGACAATACAGATCCTAGCGGAACAGTAACCATTATCGATAACGATGATGCTCCAATCGTGACTATCGAAGATGTAATTGTAGATGAAGATGCTGGTACAGTAACCATTCCTGTAACCCTAAGTAACCCAAGTGATGAAGATACTGTTATAGAGATAGTAACTACAACGGGTACAGCTGGAGAGGATGATTATGAAGAAACAATTGTAACGGTAATAATCCCTGCTGGAGAAACTGCTGGAGAAGTTGTGATTCCTATTGAAGATGATGAGATTGATGAGGATGATGAAATCTTCACTGTAAATGGAACGGTGACTAGTGGTAACACAGATAATGACACCGCTCAAGGCGAAATTACAATTGTAGATAATGATGATGCGCCTACAGTGACTATCGAAGATGTGATCGTAGATGAAGATGCTGGTACAGTAACCATTCCTGTAACCTTAAGTAACCCAAGTGATGAGGATACAGTTATAGAGATAGTAACTACGACTGGTACAGCTGGAGAGAATGATTATGAAGAAACAATTGTAACGGTAATAATCCCTGCTGGAGAAACTACGGGTGAGGTTGTGATTCCTATTGAAGATGATGAGCTTGATGAAGAGGATGAAATCTTCACTGTAAATGGAACAGTAACTAGTGGTAATACTGACAATACAGATCCAAGCGGAACTGTGACTATCGTAGATAATGATATAACAGGTAATCTTGATTTATCAAAGTCTAGTGAGATTGTAGATCTTAACGAAAATGGTGTTATTGATGCTGGAGACCAAATAAACTATACACTAACGGTAACTAACAATGGTTCAGTAGATCTTACAGATGTAGTTGTTTCTGATGAAATGATTATTCTAGAAGAAAATACAGTAGCATTGCTTATGGTAGGTGATAGTGTTGTATTTACAGGTAGTTATACAATCACACAAGATGATATTGACACAGGAGAAGTTATAAATATTGCTTTTGCAGAAGGAATAGATCCTCTTGGAGATATTGTAGTAGATCAGTCTGATGACCCAATGGATACAACAGATGTAGATACAGATGGAGATGGAGATGGAGAAGATCCTACAATTACTTTGATAGACCAATTACCTAGTCTTAACGTCACTAAAACAGCTTCTTATCAGGACTTTAATGCCGATGGTTTTGCAAATGCAGGTGATCAGATTATTTATACTTTTGTTGTAATGAACACTGGAAACGTCACTTTAACGGATGTTCACGTAGATGACCCGATGGTTATCGTTGCAGGTGATCCGGTAACGTTACTTCCTGGTGAAAGTGCTAATTTTACTGCGGTTTATATAATTACCGAAGAGGATGTAGCCAATGGAGAGATTGTAAACGTTGCAACAGCAGTTGCTTTAGCACCGTTTGGTGTTGAAGTGATAGATGTTTCTGATGATCCAGAAGATCCAACAACAGATGTTGATGATCCAACTGTTACAGTGTTAAGTCAGACAGCAGGTCTTATTGTAAATAATGGTATATCAATAGGTCAAGACGGCCGTAATGATAGCTTTAGAATACAAGGACTTGAGAACTTCCCTGATAATACCTTAACCATATTTAACAGATGGGGTATTGAGGTGTACACTGCAGAGCGTTATGGTGTAGATGGCAATGAATTCAGAGGTTTATCTAATGGTAGAACAACTATTAGCCAAGATGATTATTTACCTGTAGGGACCTACTATTGGATTTTAGAATATGTAAATGCAGTAGGAGATACAGTTAATGAATCAGGATACTTATATATAACACGATAAAAGATGTTAAATCGCCGGTAGTTTTTAAAACAGCCGGTGATTTTAATTAAATGATTTATGAAAAAGGTAGTTTCAGTTTTTGGATTCTTATTGATTTTAGCGCTTGGTACAACGTCCCTTTCTGCGCAGCAAGATCCTCAGTATACGCAGTATATGTATAATACCGTAGCTATTAACCCAGCATATGCTGGTAATAGAGGTGTAACTAGTATTGTAGGATTACATAGAAGTCAATGGGTAGGACTCGATGGAGCCCCAAGAACACAAAGTTTAAGTATTCATTCTCCTATTGGAGAAGGTAAAGTAGGTTTAGGGCTATCTATTGTAAATGATGCTTTAGGCCCATCACAAGAGACTTACGTTGGTGCAGATTTTAGTTATACAATCAACACTTCAGAAAATGGGAAACTTAGCTTTGGACTAAAAGCTGGAGGACATATCCTAGACGTAGATTTTACTAAGCTTACGCTTTTTGATGTAACAGATCCAAGGTTTTCTCAAAATATAGATAATAAGCTTTCTCCTATAATAGGTGCAGGACTGTATTATCACACAGAAAATTTTTATGCAGGTGTAAGTGTTCCTAACCTTATAGAGACCGAGCACTTTGATTTAAGTAATAACTCATCAAGTGTAATAGCTAGAGAGCGTATACATTATTATGGTATTATGGGTTATACTTTTGATATAAGTGATCAACTCAAATTTAAGCCTAGTACACTTGTAAAAATGGTTGCTGGAGCTCCATTGCAAGTAGATCTTACAGCAAACTTCTTAGTGATGGAAAAATTACACTTAGGAGCGGCATATAGATGGAGTGCAGCACTTAGCGGCCTGGTAGGTTTCCAAGTTTCAGATAGTATGTTAATAGGTCTTGCCTACGATAGAGAGAGTACAGACTTAGGTGATACCTTTTATAACGATGGTAGCTTTGAAGTATTTTTACGATTTGAGCTGTTTAATGAGTATGATAGAATGTTAACCCCTAGATTCTTTTAATAAGTTATTTTTGACTTATTCAAACTTACAATTATGATGATTAAAACGATTAATATTTGTTTATGTATCCTTTTCTTAGGAACAGTAGGACTTTATGCCCAAGAAGGTAAAATAGATAGAGCAGATAAGAAGTTTGACCAATACGCATTTGTAGATGCACGTAAAATTTATCTTGAAGTAGCAGACAAAGGATATGAGTCTGCAGATTTATTCCAGAAAATTGCAGATAGTTATTACTTCAATGCTGGTTATGCAGATGCTCAAGTTTGGTATGAGAAGTTAATATCAACCTTTCCAGATGAGATAAAGCCAGAGTACTACTTTAGGTACTCACAAACATTACGCGCCTTAAAAAATTATGATAAGGCAGATGATATGATGGCTACTTTTAATGACCTTAACGGAGATGATGTTAGAGCGGTACTTTTTGAAGCAGAGCCTAATTACTTGAAGAACATAGATTACAAAAAAAGCACATACACTGTGCAGGATATACGTAGTATCAATTCGCGCTACTCAGATTTTGCACCTACTGAGTATGAAGGTAAACTCATTTTTGCTTCTTCGAGAGATACAGGAGGTGTTTCAAAAAAAATACATAAATGGAATAATGAACCATTTTTAGACCTTTATGAAACTAAGGTAGGAGAGCAGACAGAAAGCTACAGTAAGCCAAAAAATTATAGTAGAGAACTCAACTCAAAATTTCACGAAAGTACAACCACCTTTACAAAGGATGGTCAAACTGTATACTTCACACGTAACAATTATAATAAAGGAACGTATAAGAAGTCTAAGGAAGGAACTAATAAACTTAAGATTTATAAATCACGTAAAAAGAATGGTCGCTGGAGCACACCAGTAGAAATGCCTTTTAATAGTGATGAGTACTCTACTGCACACCCAGCATTAAATGAAGATAATACAAAGCTGTATTTTGCATCAGATATGCCAGGTACATTAGGTTTGTCAGATATCTGGGTAGTAAATGTAGATAGTACAGATGTAGTAAGTGAGCCAGTAAACTTAGGAAGACCTATTAATACAGAAGGAAGAGAGACTTTTCCATTTTTAAGTGACAACGGAGTGCTTTACTTTTCGTCAGACGGGCATCCAGGTCTTGGAGGTCTTGATGTATTTGCTACAGCACCAGATGCACGTGGTAATGCTCAAGATGTTATAGATAATATAGGTGAGCCTATAAACAGTTCATATGATGACTTTACGTTCATAGTTAACGAGACGACTAAGGTGGGTTACTTTGCTTCTAATCGTAAAAAAGGAGTAGGTAGTGATGATATCTATAAATTTACAAAAGAAGAAATACCTTGTGAGATTGAGCTTGTAGGGGTTGTAACAGATAAAGATTCTGGAGAACCTATTCCAGAGGCAACAGTTACACTTCTGGATTATGAAGGAAACGTTGTTACTACAGTGGAGACAACAGCCAGCGGATATTATGCCTTTGATAACTCTTACTGTGATACACAATACATTATACGAGGAGCAAAAGAGACTTATAGTGGAGCAGAGGCAATCACAAAGACACCAGATGTTTCTGGCACAGTGACTAATGACCTTGAGTTATCCCTATTACAAAAACCTATTAAAGTAGGTGATGACCTTGCAAAAATACTTGAGCTCAACCCTATCTATTTTGATTTTGATAGATTTAATATTCGTCCAGATGCAGCCTTAGAGCTTGAAAAAGTCCTTGCAGTTATGCGTGAGTACCCTAATATGGTTATAGATGTACGTTCTCATACAGATAGTAGAGGTAATGATTCGTATAACTTAAGTCTGTCAGACAAGCGAGCAAAATCTACTGTAAACTATATCATTGCAGAGGGAATCTCTTCATCTAGAATCTCAGGTAGAGGATACGGAGAGACACAACTTACTAATGAATGTTCTAACGGTGTACAATGTTCTGAAGAAGCACACCAGCTTAACAGGCGTTCAGAATTTATTGTAATAAGTAACTAGAAGAAACTTACTACTTATATCTAAAACCCCTTTTCTTACGGAGAGGGGTTTTTTTACGCTTTCGCGAAAGCGCACTCATACACTTGTTAGCACTACCCTAAAGAAAAAATTACGTCTTTGTGCTCAATAACTTGTAGTATATACAAGACCAAGAATACCATTGTAACCACAGCTTTTATAAATGTAGAAGCTATAAAGCCTATAAAGGATCCTAGCGCTGCTTTTAGGGCAACCTGAGTACTTGTCTTATTAAAGCTGAGTTCACCTATAAAAGCGCCTATAAACGCCCCTATAAGAAAGCCCAAGGGTATGGGACTAAGCAATCCCACAATAAGGCCTACGGTAGTACCTATGGCACCTGCTTTACTACCCCCATATCGTTTTGTACCCATTGCAGGGATGATATAATCAAGTATGGTGATTGCAACTGCTACAGCTAGGGTTATGCCTAAAAAGGTCCAGTCTTGCGGTACAGCATCTGTTACGTGAAGGGTTAACAAACCTAGCCAACTTAAAGGCGGGCCAGGTATCACAGGTAAAAAACTTCCCACTATACCAGCTATAACCAGCAGTAGGCCTACAAAAACCAAAAAAAGATCTACATAATTCATCGCTTATAAGACGTCAAAATGCTATAATGTTACATTTTTTAAACTAAAACATTAGTTTAAACTAAATATTTAGTTATATTTGATGTGTTGATGTTCAATATATTGACATACAGACTATTCAATTCCAGTATTTATGAAACAACTTACAAAGGCAGAAGAAGAGGTAATGCAATTATTATGGGTAGCACAAAAGGCAAACGTGGCACAACTCATCGAGCAAATGCCAGAGCCTAAGCCTGCTTACAATACCATATCTACCATCATAAGGATTTTAGAAAACAAAGGCTTTGTAGGTCACGAGAAGGAAGGAAGAGGCTATATCTACCACCCTCTTGTGACAAAGGAGGTATACAGCAACGCCTCTATGCATAAAATGATGGACAGCTATTTTAATGGTAGTTTTAAAAGTATGGTAAGCTTCTTTGTAAAAAAGAATGATCTAGATGTAAAAGAGCTGGAATCTATTCTGAGCGAAATTAATAAAGACAAGTAAATATGGGATCTTACATTATACAAGTCATCTGTTTTCAAGCATTATTTCTAGCAGTGTATTACCTGCTTTTAAGAAAAGAGACCTTTTTCTCATATAACAGAATATACTTGCTAGTCACTCCCGTAATTGCACTAGCATTGCCATTTATAAAAATCGCAATGTTACAAACGGTGGTGCCTGTAGAGACATTTACCAGTGTACTCCCAGAGGTTGTAATAGGTGATGCGGCAGTGATTACATCTACAGATGCGGCTCCCGTTACAGAGTCTTTTACCATACCGTGGTTACAAATTTATATGGCAGGTGTGGTGATTAGTCTAGTTGTACTCATCATAAAGATTAAAAAATTTGCCAGCTACTTTTCTTATAAACAGAAAGGGTCTAGCATCATAGAGATTCCTTCATCTACAGAGGCTTTTACATTTTTTAATTACATATTTATTGGGGCAGATATAGATACGCTTTCGCGAAAGCAAATACTTACCCACGAACAGATACACGCAAAGCAAGGGCATACTTGGGATCTCATCTTTTTTGAGATTTTGAAAGTAGTACTGTGGTTTAACCCTATTACCTATTTATATCAAAAAAATATAAGTATCGTACACGAGTACCTAGCAGATCAAAAAGCAACCGAAGGTATCTCAAAATACACCTATTATGAAGAGTTACTTAACACTGCCTTTGGCACAAGTAAACTCTCATTTACAAATACATTTTTTAATCAATCATTAATCAAAAAACGAATCGTTATGTTACAAAAATCAAAATCACAAAAAAGCGCATTAGCAAAGTATTTACTTTTAATTCCACTTGTGCTTGCAATGCTCGTGTATGTTTCTTGCTCTGAAGACAATAGCGTAGAGAGTGAGCGCACTCTAGAACAAGAGATTGCAGAATTACAAATTGCACTAGAGCAAAAGGAAGAACTTACAGAGAGCGAGAGAAAACTTTTTAATCAACTTAATAAAACCTTATTACAAAAAGGTGGCAACAAGAGTATTTATACTCACGGTATGGGAGCAAAAGATGACGAAACAGTAGAAGTGCTCGAAGTAGAACGTGTTTATGATGTAGATGAGAACGGAAATATTCCTTTTGCCGTAATAGACGAGGTTCCAGTTTTTCCAGGTTGCGAGTCCCTTACCTCAAATGAGCAATTAAGGAAATGTATGTCTCAAAAGGTAAGCGCTTTAATTAGCGCTAATTTTAATGTTGCATTAGGGAAAGAGCTAAATCTCAAGGGTACTAATCGAATTTTTGCAAGCTTTAAAATTGATAAAAACGGATATATCACAAACTTAAGAACACGCTCGCCACACCCAGATCTTGATGCTGAAGCACAGCGTGTAATATCTATGTTACCAAAAATGCAACCTGGTAAACACAATGGTGAAGTAGTAGGCGTTCTCTACAGTCTCCCTATCACGTTTCAAATAGCAGAGTAACCTATGAAAAAACTATTTATAGTAATTGTAATTGGAATGATATCAAAAGTCGGGGCGCAAGCTCCGGCTTTGGCTGTTGCAGATAGTTTATACGCTACTGGTGAGTATACAAAGGCAATAGCCCAGTATGAGAAGATTCAAGAACCTACGGCACGTATATGGTTACAAATAGCTAGAGCATATAAAGGAAAGGGAGCAAAAACAGCTGCTCTTAACTTTTATAAAAAGTCACTAGAGCTTAACGATAAGCAACCCATCGCCGCAACCGAGTATGGAAGGTTACTCCTCACAAAATCAAAATTTAAAGAAGCAGACAGTGTTTTTACTATACTTTCAACGAGATACCCTACAAATGCCGAGTATCACTATCAATGGGGACGAGCACTTAAAAAGACCGCGGTAAAGGACACCTTAGTTTTAAATAAAAAAGTAGATAATGAAAAGATAGATACCTCAGAAAAGGCTTTTGCAAAAGCAGTCCAGCTGGACTCAACACATCAAAAGGCAATGTTTGAACTTGCAAAGTATCACTTGGGTCATAAAAACTATCCAGAGGTAGAGACAATCTGTAAAAAAGCACTTGAAAGCGAGCCAGAAAATATTGAGATTATAGGCGTACTTGCTCAAAGTTACTATTACAAAGGCTGGTGGATAGAGGCAATAGATCTTTTTAACCAGTTGCTCGATATGGGAGTAGATACCTTATTTGTGAGAAATAAACTAGGGCGTGCCTACTACGAGAAAAGAATGTATCCAGAGGCTATTGAGGCTTATGAAGAAGTACTCGCTTATGATGACGAAGATTGGGGTACACTTATCACCCTTGCTAGGTTGTATAACTTTAATCGTGAGTATGACAAGGCCTTAGAGTATGGAAAAAAAGCCTTGTATTTCAAAGATCTACCACTAGATGATGTGTATTATACAATGGGTCGAGCGTATGAATTTAAGAAGGATTATGAGCAGGCGATGAAGTACTACAGAAATTCTACTAAGGAAGATGCAAACAACCTTGATGCGGTCTATGCAACCGCCGTGGCTGCAGATAATTATTATGAAGATAAGGAAGAAGTACTCAAACTCTATGAGAAGTTTGTGGCACAGTCTAAGAAATTAAAAAAGCGTCCTTACTTAGCAAGAATTGCTCAAGAGCGAATAACACTACTCAAAAGAGAAATTTTTGAGGCACAAGAGAAGAAAGAGTAGGCCAGTGATGGCTACTTTTTGGAGCGGTTTAAATATTGTATTTTCGAGCTACGTATGAAATGGTTTTTACATCGTGGCTTATTGATAATCACAGCAGTAGTTGTGATGACTTCGTGCGACCAGATTGAAACTAAAAAAATATCTTCTTCGCAGTATCTTTCTGAGAGTTGGAAGGCAATAGATTTACATAGAGTAGATGGGTATCCCACTTTTGATACCTGTGCTACATTGCCAGAAGGGGAGCCGCTTAAGGCTTGTTTTCAAGAGACGGTTACAAAGACCTTTTACGAGTCATTTGGAAAACATACTATCGTAGTGCAACGCGCTCTAGACGACACTATATTTGTAGACTTTGTAGTAAACGAAAAAGGGAAGTACTGCATAGATACACTCAAAATCGCTCAAGAAATCCGCACAGAAATCCCTCGCCTAGAACAGTGGATACACGAAGCCGCAAGACAATTACCAGAAGCAAAACCTGCAACTAAAGAAGGCGTACCCGTAAAAACACGATTTAAAATCCCCGTGGTTTTAAAGGTGGAGTAATTGAAAGGCATCACAAACTATTTCTTGTAGTTGCGACCTTTCCATTGATACCCAGTAGTAAGCGATCTAAGGGCTATGTAGGTGCTTATAAAAGGGTAGCAAACCATCACAACTGGATACCATTTTAAATATCTTTTTCGGTTGTAAAAAGAAGCTTCGGAGTCAATGAGGATAACATCAACTACTAGTTTTATGACTAAGCCCATTAGTATGATGGATTGGGTTTCCGCTTTCGCGAAAGCGTAATAAAGAACTCCCACAACACTTAAAAGATTAACTGCCAAAACAAGAATCCCCATTAGTTTTGAGAACCAAAAGGTATAAGCACTAGACTTTGCCGCCCAGCGTGTGCGCTGTGCTATAAATTTGTTCCAGTGCTCTTGAGGCTGTGTGGTTACAATCGCATCTGGAGAGCGTAAATAGCTTATCCTATTTTTAAACTTCTCTTGAAATTTCTCGAGTAAAAAATGATCATCTCCACTAGCGATATGATTATTATTTGCAAAGCCTTGAACGGCTGTAAAGGCTTCTTTTTCATAAGCGAGATTTGCTCCGTTACATAAAAAAGGGAAGCCCATATAAAAGCTTCCAGCGGTTGCACCCATAAGACTTAAAAAATCCAATTGCTCATAGGCAGTTAAAAATGAAGGCTGAACCGTGGTAGCAATGGCAACGGGCATAATCACCATAAGTGGCGCTTGTTGCTGTATGATAGCGTCTAATCTGTTGAGCCAGTTTGCGGGCACGGTACAGTCGGCATCTGTGGTGACAATCCACGGGTGTTTACTGGTATGGATGGCCGTCTGGAGCGCATCTTTTTTTGGTGATGCGGCGGTGCGCACGTTATCTATAACATCAATATTTGTAAGCGCATATTGCGATATGCACTTATTTATGACCTCAAGAGAGTTGTCTGTAGAGGCATCATTTACTAAGATGATTTCCCAGCTGTTTTGTGGATAGTCAACCTCGGCTAGTGATTGCAGCAAGTCAGTAAGATGTGCTTCTTCATTTCTAAAGGGTACAACAACAGTAAATGTAGAAGTTGGGATGTCACAAGTTTGTGAGAACGTGCCAGCGTGTTTTATCTCAAGCGCAAACCCGAGGATGATAATTCCATAGAGCAAGAAAACAAAAAACAGCATCCAGATCATTATACGGTCTTTATGGTGCTAGTAGGCTTTTGCACTAGCAAAAAGTAGGCGCCAGGTAATAATGGTACTACTACATTGAGCAGCCACATTAAAAGTACAGTACTTAATACAATCTCTTCGGGTACATTAAACCAGCCAAAAATGAGAACGGCCGCACCACCGCGCACCACAACATCTAGTAACTGCATCACAGGTATGAGCGAGCTCACAAGGTAGGTAGCACAAATGCAAGCCATTACGAAAGGATAACTTGTGGTAGCACCTAGCAGGTAGAGAATAAGGTAAAACTGATGTGCAAAAATGATATATCGTATAATGGAAAACAGGCGTACCTTCTTTTTAATAGGTGCAGCGATAGATTTCCAGTACTTCTTGATTTTATACCAAGGATTTCCCTTGAGTGTCCAGTGTACACTTCGTAGTATTTTTGGGAGTATCTGGTACAATACGAGTGCCATAAATATGCTCAAACTCCAAAAGAATATCGCTGTCCCACTAGTAAAAAAGGCAATAATACCTAAACCAATGCTCCCAAAAATAAGCGTCGCTAGCAGCTGATACATATTGCCTATAAAGTTTAAGAAGAGTATCTGCTTGCGTTGCTCTTTCGGGTAATAGAGCGCCTTTGCGCCATAGTCACCAGCTTTGGCAGGAGTTACAAACCCTACGAGGTGAGCGGTGAGGGTTTGTATTGCGCTTTCGCGAAAGCGTACTAATCTATTTATACTCACTAGAGTTTGCCATTTCTTGATTTCAAAAAACCAGTTGGTAGCTGTAAGTAATAATATGATTATAATATAGAAATATAACGATGATGTGTTAATTTCAGAAAGCTGAAATTGTAGCGACCGTAAATCACCGCGATCTAGTTTGTCATAAATAAAATAGCCAGCCAGTAGTACAATGAGAATCTTAAGAGTCGCCCAGAGTAATTGCGTAGCTTTGTGAGATAATCTAGGCATTCATTTCTTTGTTAAGGATGAGCACAAAGTAACAATAAAAGCATTGGCAGACGAAAAAATCATATTAGGTATTGATCCAGGAACCACTATTATGGGTTTTGGACTTATCAAGGTTGTGGGTAAAAAGATGGAGTTTATGCAACTCAATGAGTTATTGTTACAAAAGTATAATGACCCTTATGTGAAGCTCAAACTCATTTTTGAGCGCACCATACATCTTATAGATACGTATCACCCAGATGAAATTGCGATAGAGGCACCGTTTTTTGGCAAGAATGTACAAAGTATGCTCAAGCTAGGTAGAGCGCAAGGAGTGGCGATGGCAGCAGGTTTATCTCGAGAAATTCCTATCACAGAGTACCTTCCTAAAAAGATTAAAATGGCCGTTACTGGAAACGGTAATGCAAGTAAGGAGCAGGTGGCAAGAATGCTGCAGTCTTTACTAAAACTTAAAACCTTGCCTAAAAACTTAGACGCTACAGATGGTCTTGCCGCCGCAGTGTGTCACTTTTATAATTCTGGAAAAGTAGAAATAGGTAAAAGCTACTCAGGCTGGGAGAGCTTTGTAAAGCAAAATGAAAAACGAGTTAAGAAGTGATATTTCTTTAAAACATATGGCATCCATCTACATCCACATACCATTTTGCAAGCAGGCGTGTCACTATTGTGATTTTCACTTTTCGACCACGATGGGTAAAAAAGCGGAAATGATAACGGCTATCATAAGTGAACTTGAGATGCGTAAAGCCGAGTTTGAAAATGATGAGGTATCTAATCTTTATTTTGGCGGCGGGACACCTTCTGTTTTAAACACTGCAGAGATTGAACAAATTATAGATGCTTGCTACACACATTACAAGATTCAAGAAGATCCGGAGATTACCCTAGAAGCAAATCCAGACGATCTTACCGAGCAAAAAATAAGAGAGCTCGCAGCATCGCCTATTAATAGATTGAGTATAGGCGTGCAATCATTTTATGAAGAAGATCTCAAATTAATGAATCGTGCTCATAACGCTCAAGAGGCACTAGACTGCCTGAGATTAACAAGAGCAAGCTTTCCTAACAGTTCGCTAGATCTTATTTATGGAATCCCTGGGATGAGTGGTGAGCGCTGGGAGGAGAATATAGATAAAGCACTAGCACTAGACCTACCTCATATATCTGCCTACGCGCTTACGGTAGAGCCTAAGACGGCCCTAGAAAATTTTATTAAAAAAGGAATTGTACCTCCGGTAGAAGATGAGGTGGCACAAGAGCATCACGAGCTATTAATACGTAAGATGGAAGCTGCTGGTTATGAGAATTACGAGTTTTCAAACTTTGCAAAACCGGGTTATCATTCTAGAAACAATACGGCATACTGGCAAGGAAAAAAATACATAGGTATAGGTCCCTCTGCACATAGCTATGACGGTAAGCGCCGCGCGTGGAATATAAATAACAACCCAAAGTACATAAAAGCAATCACGGCTAGAGAGCTACCTCAAGAGGTAGAAGAGCTCTCGCTTACAGACCAGTACAATGAGTATGTAATGACGAGATTGCGCACGCAGTATGGAGTTTCTTTACTCGAGATAAAAACACAATTTGGCGAGCGTTTTTATAACTACTTTTTAGAATACGCTCAAAAACACATAGAGGAACATTTGCTTTTTATAGAAGAAGATAGGGTCTATGTGAGTAAAAAAGGAAAGTTTTTAAGTGATGGTATTGCAAGTGACTTATTTATACTCAACTTAAAGTAGCCTAACTCGTTGCAATGAGTTTAAGTACTCTAGGTAAATCAATAGAGTATTTTTATCTTTAGTTTTCTCTTTAATTACGCTATGCTTGCAACTATAACTCATAATAAGGAAACTTTTAAGGTCAATCTTTCAAAACCTATTGATCTCTCGATTCCCCTTACCTCTAAGAAGAATCCGCTGGCTTGGTATATTGACCCGCCTAAGTTTGAGACAGTCACAGATGGCGAGTGGGTAGGAAGTGTGCGCAAGGGAGGCGATGTAAATTTTACTACCATCACCTTTAACCCACATTCTCACGGGACGCATACAGAGACCGCTGGTCATATCACAGAAAAGGTGCATAGCATTAATAAAAATCTCAAAACATTTTTCTTTATCGCAGAGGTGGTGACAGTCATACCAGAGCCGCTTGATAACGAAGATGATGATTTTATACTAAGTGATAAGCAGTTTAAAAACCTACTTAAAGATAAATCACCAGAAGCTTTGGTGATACGCACATTGCCTAACGCACGCGAAAAGAAAACAATGAACTGGTCTAACACAAACTGGCCATTTGTAGATGATAGGGCGATGGTACGCTTTCGCGAGAGCGGTATAAAACACCTCCTCATAGATTTACCTAGTGTAGATAAAGAGAAGGATGGTGGTGAGCTCAAGGGGCATCACGCGTTTTGGGATGTAAATGGTGAGATACGACTAGATGCAACCATTACAGAGATGATCTATGTACCGCATAAAATTCCAGACGGGACGTATCTTCTTAATCTCCAGATTGCCTCTTTTGAAAATGATGCCACACCTAGCAAGCCTATCTTATATAAAATCGAAACAGAATAATGCAACCACCTTACTACGCTGTAATCTTTACGTCTACACAAACCAGTAGCACAAGAGGCTATAAACAAGCAGCAGATCTTATGAAGGAGCTGGCCGCAACAATGCCTGGTTTTCTGGGAGTAGAGGGAGCTAGAAATGATAGTGACCACCTAGGGATTACGGTATCATACTGGCGCTCGCTAGAAGACATTGCAAGATGGAAAGCCCAGGCAGAGCATCAAGGTGCGCAACGTATGGGAAGGTCAGACTGGTACGATAACTATACGGTGAGAATATGCAAGGTGGAAAGAGAATATAGCTTTGATAAAAAGTAAGTGTTTCTTATCTCAAGCCGTAACCTTTTCCAGCCCAAAATGGTTTTATATCTACCACTAGTCGTCCACTTTGTACTGCGGGATCTAAGCGTACTAGACTATCTGCTGTGGAAAGATTTGGGACATTGTAAATTGTAATTCCTTGGGTCACCCCTAAGCTATCTTCTAGAGGTCCAGATATATCCGCATAGCCTAACTCGTACATACGACCTAGATGTGCGCGATGTCCTTTCTGAATCTTTGTAGCTTCTTCCTCATCTTGTGATCTATTAGGTCCTGTATTGAGAAAAGCTAAAAAATACTTTTGCATAATTACCGTGTCTTGAATATCATCATCGTAATAATCGAATATCTCATATTCATTGGCTTTAAGATCTGCAATTTGTTGTGCTTTGCTAGGTGAAGCTGCGACTGCGCTAGTTTTTGTCTCAACCTTAGATTGACAACTTATTAGTAGTACGAGTACTAAGAAAGTGAATATAATTTTCATTTCACCAATTTTTAAAAGGATTCTTAGATAGCTGCGAGTTGTAATATTTGTTATCTCCTGTCACTTCTTGACCTATCCATTCTGGTGTTGTAAAATTTTCTTCTTCAGCGTTTAGTTCTATTTCGGCAACGGTGAGTCCTTCGTTTTCTCCATAAAATTCGTCTATTTCCCAAGTGTGATTACCTGCGGTATACTCGTAGCGTGTTTTATCTATAACTCCAGGAAGACACATTGATAGTAACGAATGCGCCTTGTCTACTGCGATTTCTTCTTCTACTTCTACACGGGTAGTACCGCTATCGTTTGATTTTCCTTTAATCGTAAGAAAGCCTTTCTCACCTTTAATTCGCACTCTTACAGTACGCTCAGGATCTGTGCTTAGATAGCCTTGAGTAATACGAGTTGCCTTTTGAGCAACTTCTTTAAAAGCCGCTGAGGTTACTAGGAATTTTCGTTCTATTTCTAACATAATGTTGCTGTTATATCTAGCCTTTAGTTAATGCGCCACGGCGGGTTTTTGCGATTATCACCAGCAAAGTAAAGAATAATTTGATTCCCATCTGGATCCTTAAGTCTTGCCTCTCGCCACAACCACGACTGGTCTGTGGGCAATAGGTCAAAGGTAACATTCTCCCCTTGTAATCGTGACACTTCTTGGTCTAAACGCTCTGTTTCAAAATATACCGTTACTCCAGCACCTGCAGGTAGCTCATCTACAAGATGTATAGAAAACGTAGCATCTCCCTCTGTGCACTCAAAGCGTGCATAATGTGGCAAGGCTTTTACAATGAGACGCAATCCTAGTTGCTCATAAAAAGCAATGGAAGTTTCAAGATCTAGTGACGGTACGGTGATTTGGTTGAGGTTCATAGCATTTATTTTTGCCAGGGAGTTACGGTCGTAGGAGTATCCTTTTGGTAAAGCACTACATTATTACCATTGGGATCTTGTAGTGTTAAGTCCTTTCCACCCCAGTCTCTGTATATGGTGAGGATGAGTACGCTTTCGCGAAAGCGTAATTCAAACACCTCAATACCGTCTGTTTCAAAGTAAACGGTTACGGGTTGTTCTGGAAGTTTGGGATTATAATAAGCTGTAAAAATGACTTCGTGCTCCTTGTTTTCAAAATGTGCGTGATGCTGAGGCTCGTGCTCAATAAGTTCCATACCAATGCCTGTATAAAACGCAATCGCCGCTTTAAGGTCTCGGGAGGGAACGGTGATGTGGTTAAACGTGGTAGGCACTGCTTAGTTCTTTAATCTCAATATTTGTGATGTCTGTGTGGGTTACTGTTTCTTTTGCAAGTTGTGCCATTGCTCTAGCAATATCTTTTGCTTGTGTAGACTTCCACTTTTTGAGTGGTCCTACCATAAAGAAGTCCATTACGGCCATCATCATTTTAAGAGTTTTCTCGCCTTTGCGAGCGTCATCTGGGCGGCCATTTATAAAAGCAGGTTTAAGAATGTAGGTGTTCTTAATTCCTACCTTACTCAAGTCGCGCTCCATCTCACCTTTTGTGCGAACATAGAAAAACGGACTCTTAGCCGAAGTTCCCGCCGAAGAAATAACCATATAACTCGCTATCCCGTGTTGCTTTGCCAGTTGTGCCGTTTCAATCGGGATGCCGTAGTCTATAGCGCGATACTTATCTCTATCTGGCGTTTGGGCTTTCGTTGTGCCTATGCAGCAAAAAACAACATCACCTGTAAATTGCTCCTTGAAGGTGCTTGTGTCTAATAAATCACAAATAATCTCTTCCACTTTTTCGTGTGTAAAAGCGGTAGGCCGCCTTGTAAATATTTTCACTTTAGAAAATGCTGGGTCTTTTATGAGTAACTCTGTTAAAAGTCCGCCAGTAAGACCTGTGGCGCCGAGTATGATTGCTGTTTTAGACATACTCAAAGTTACGATTTATAGTACAAAACCTTCTGAGTACTTTGTAACTTGCATACAATGTCTGAGCTGCCTATAAAAAAGATAATTCACGTAGATATGGATGCATTTTATGCATCTGTAGAGCAGCTGGACAACCCAGATTTACGAGGTAAAGCTATTGCTGTAGGTGGCGGTGGTGAGCGTGGTGTGGTAAGTGCAGCGAGTTATGAGGCTCGTAAATTTGGCGTGCGGTCTGCTATGGCGGGTGCGCTTGCGCGAAAGTTGTGTCCCGAGCTCATTTTTGTAAAGACTAACTTTGAGCGATACCGAGAGGTCTCTGCTCAGATACGCTCCGTTTTTCACGAGTTTACAGATCTTGTAGAACCCTTATCACTAGATGAAGCCTATCTAGATGTCACCGAAAACAAAGTAGGAATGCCTAGCGCAACGGTTATTGCCTCGTGGATACGACAACGCATAAAGGAAAAAACAGGACTAAATGCCAGTGCAGGAATAAGCATCAATAAGTTTATTGCAAAAGTTGCCAGTGACATTAATAAACCCAATGGCCAGAAAACCATACCACCAGAGGAGGTAATCACCTTTCTTGAGGAACTAGACATCAGAAAGTTTTACGGCATAGGAAAAAAGACTGCCGAAAAAATGTATCTACACGGCATTTTTACGGGGATGGATCTCAAATTAAAATCAAAAGAATATCTGAGTGACAACTTTGGAAAGAGTGGAGCCTACTACTATGATATTGTGAGAGGCATACAACATAGCGAAGTAAAGCCTAACCGCATACGCAAGTCACTTGCGGCTGAGCGTACCTTTAGAGAAAACATAACCTCAGAGATTTTCATGCTTGAAAAGCTAGAACACATAGCCGAAGAAGTGGAGAGAAGATTAGAAAAAAGTAAGGTAGCAGGTAAGACCATTACTCTTAAAATAAAGTACTCAGACTTTACACTACAGACCCGGTCAAAAACCCTAGACTTATACGTGAGGTCTAAAGACATCATACTAGAAACGGCAAAGGACTTATTGTACCAAGAAAAAATGAAAAACAGTGTACGTCTTTTAGGCATCTCACTGTCTAACCTCAATACCGAAGACCGTAAAAAGAAGGATGCAGCAAAAGCTGTAAAAGAAGAAGAGATTGATGTACAGATGCGCTTTACCTTTTAGCAAGACATATCTGCTACAATTTTCCAGGCACCGTTTATACTACGCTTAAAGATGATGATAAAAACACCGTCTGCATTGCCTACTTTACGTTTGAGATGATATTCTCCCATCACGTAATAAGCGTTTTCTTCTATGAGCGTCATATCCTTTATTACGAATTGCAACTCACCTGTGTAATCTAGCGTAGGGTATCCTTTTTTATAATTAGCTAGCGTTTTGTCCCACCCATAGGTAAGGCCTTTACTTCCATAAAACTTTAAGGAATCACTCTTCCAGTAGCCTTGCATAAAAGCTTCTAGATCTCCCTGTGACCAGGCTTCTTGTTGTGCTTTTAAGACAGCGGTAATGGCTGCCTTATCTTGAGCAACTGTAGGTTGTTGCTTGCAGTTTATTAATAAGAAACTAGAAAGCAGGAGCGTGATAACGATTTTCATAATAAGCCTATTTCCTATAAAGATACATTATAGCATATAGGACTAAATGTGACTATCCTAAAATTTTAGTCTGCCGCCTGTAAAAGGCATCTTGCTGTCGTTTTAAAATCTCTTTTGCCATCTTTTTCTTGTAGTTGTATAGCTCTTCATCTTGGGCGATATCTGTATACACGCGATCATTTACAATGTGATCTGTCTCGGTAAGGATCTTGCGTTGTAGGGCTTTTTGTGCACTCCATTCTTTTATGGTGAGCTCGTGGTCTGCAAGTTTTATATCATACTCACCCATAGGCGAGATAAGCTTAGAAAATATAGGTGCCGTCTCTATCGCAAGAAAGAGTAAGAAAATAAACAGCGAGGGTAACCACGGCAGTTCTTTCATCGCATCTATGCGCGCCATTAATCCGTCAAAGTTATTTATAATGGGCTGACTCGTGCTTACAGCAGTGTTAAACTCCTCGCGCAGTTGTATTTTTTGCGCTTCGGCTTGAGCTATTTTTTCTGCATTTGTTGCTTTGAGAGCAGTGAGTTCTGCAAGAGCGGCATCGTGTTTGTCTCGCTTTTCTTGATAGACTGGGCCTTTGCCTAGTAGCTCTGTGCCAGCAGTACCTTCTGCCTCGTCTATGTAAATCTGATAGAGGTTGTTTACTTCGGTCTCTTTGGTAGCGATTTCTTGTTTTGCGGTAGCTATTTGGGCATCCAGTTTATTGATTTCTGGGGTGTATTGTGCGAGTATCTCACCTTGATTTTGCACGGTAAACTCATTTTTTTGACTGAGCATCACGCGGTCTATCTCTTTCTCAAATATTTTAAGCTCTAAGGGTTTTGAAATCACTACAGCAATAATTACCGCAAGAATAAGGCGGGGAATTGCCATCCCAAATTCTTTCCACCAGTTGTTTCGCTTTTTAAGTGTAGAAACAATAAAACGGTCTAGATTAAAAATAACCAGTCCCCATAATAAACCAAAAAGTATGGCTCTATACACATTATCAAAAACGGTAAAAAGCGCATAGGTTGCTGCGATGGTGGCTAATACGGCTGTAAAAAATACGGTAGCACCTATGCCAGCATATTTATTCTTTTCTCCGCGAGAGCAGGTGTCTAAAACGTCACGATCTGCACCAGAGCAGAGAATAAAAAAGGATTGAATCATAATACGGTTCGTTTAGTTAGTTTTTGAGTGGGTGGTTGTTATGCACCCGGCTGATTGATGAGGGTGTGGAGTACTACAACGACGGTTTCCTGCTTTTTCGTATGTATTGCATAACAAGGTGTAGGCGTAGGTGAGACTCTTGCTTTAAGAGACTCATAAAATATGAGATTGTTGCAGTTGTGTGTGTTACGCTTTCGCGAAAGCGTAAAAAACCTATTGAGAAACGTCTATAAAGTTATCACGATTTGGACTACTTGGGTACTCAAAGAGCTCAAGATCAAAGTAAGGTACGGCAGCCAAAAAATGGTCAAAAAGATCTGCCATTATGTACTCGTAGTTTTCCCATTTTTTGTCTTTACTAAAGCAATACACCTCTAGAGGGATACCTTGTGCAGTAGGAGCCAGCTGGCGACACATAAGAAGCATCTCTTTGTGTATGGCGCTGTGGTTTTGAATATAGGTCTCCATATATTTTCTAAAAAGACCTACGTTAGTCAGGTTGCTACCATTAATCTGGATAGACTTATCAGAATTATCTCGCTCGTTAATGCGGGCTAGTTTTTCCTCCATATTTGTGAGGTAATCTGTGATGAGTCCTATTCTCTTAAAGCGCTGTATATCCTCGTCTGTAAGAAACTTTATGCTGTCTTGTTTTATATACAAGGAACGTTTTATACGACGACCAGGACTGTCTGTCATACCACGCCAGTTCTTAAAAGAGTCTGAGATAAGCGCGTAGGTAGGTATGGTTGTGATGGTCATATCAAAGTTTTGAACCTTTACCGTTGCGAGGTTAATCTCTACCACATCACCATCTGCTCCGTACTTTTCAAAGGTAATCCAGTCGCCTATACGCACCATATCATTAATAGCAACCTGAATGCTTGCTACAAACCCAAGAATAGTGTCTTTAAAAATAAGTAATATAATGGCCGAGGCGGCACCAAAAGTTCCTAAGGCCTGTCCTAGTGAAACAGGTGTTATAAGACTTATGGCGTAAAAGATGGTAAACACCCACGCAAAAATCATAAAGACCTGTATGTAGCTATCTATAGGTTTATCTCGTAAGCCTGGTATGGTTTTAAAGTAATCTCTAAGAGTGTGTAAAAGGGCTCTTATGATACGTAGCGCAAGAATGATTCCTATAAGATTAAGAATCACGCTAAAAACGTGTTGTAGTTCAAGAAAATCATCTAGTATAAATGGAAGCGCTCCTATAAGTAAGTACAACGGGAGTATGTGTGCTAGTCTTCTAGGCACACGGTTTTTAATGAGGAGATCATCAAAATTTGTTTTTGTACTTTTTGAAATATATGCAGCCAGCTTTCGCAGTACTTTACGCACGAGCATATCTGCCAGAAAAACCAACACTAGCACAATAACACCTAGTACAAAGGCATTGAGATACTTAGAGAAGGTTTCTGATAGTCCCCAATCAATAAAATGATCAAAGAAAAAACAGCTTATTTCCTTTTTATAATCCATTGCCGCAAAGCTACATATATCTGTATTAATGGCTTTGCTATTGGCTTTGTTTTAAGAATTAAGCTGTGTGAAGTGTAGCTTGTAATTATTCTTTGATTTTCACAAATTTGAAAGATGGTTTCTCTTTTTCAGAACCTCTTGAAATGAGCACAGTTTTGTAATTAGCACCAAACTGGGTGATTTCATCTTCAGATAATAATTTATCATTTAAGTAATAATTTGCTTTACTAGTTAGAAAGTTTTTGATGAAAATCATTTTGTTATGAAAAGAAGATATGTGTATGGTAATATTAGGTTCTTTAGATTTCAGAATAGCATCTTCTTTTGAGATTTCTTTTCCTTCAAATTCAAAAGTACCGCCATTTAGGGCGTGCTGTTCAACGTTTTTTGATAAAGAACCATCTTCATCATAACTTGCTTTAACTTCAAAATGATTGCCTTTTTGAGTTGAAACAGCGGCTTGTTTTCCAGCTACTTTAGCTTTAATAACACTAGTTCGTTGCATTACGCGTGTTGATTTGTTGGGTTTGCTGTAACTAGTACTAATAGGAGTAACATTCTTACTATCAATATTGTTTTCTTCTAAAAAAGAAGCGACTGCTTTGTCTGTTGCCTCTGTAGATCGTATTTTTTCTGACACCTCGTCTATTGTACTCACTGTAAAACCAACACTCTTAGGGTACGACTCTTGCGATAGGCTGCTAGCTGGATCTATGACTTCTTGATAAATAGTCTGGTACGTATTAGGATCTTTAAAAACGTTTCCCTGCCCTTTTTTATTTGAGAGGTTAGCGCCTACTTTTTTATTTACATTAGGTTTAATTGGCTCTGTACTTCCTATAAAAGTTTTGGGTGGGTTGCTGTAAGGATACGGTGTTTTAATTTCTGTTACACCACCTTTTGCAAGGCGTACAGCTTCTTCATAGGTTACTTCTTTGCCATTATAGATAAAAAGGCTACTCAGTTTGTGCATTTTAAGCAAATGTTCTTCTGGAGATGGCGGCGGTGGCGGTGGAGGAAGCTCTCCTCTAGGTGCTGGTGGCGCAGGAGGTGGCGGAGGAATAAGGCGTAAACTGTTATTTGCCTTATACAATTGCGTTTGTCTAAAAACAGCTTCGGCTTTATTTATAAACCCTTTTGAGTTGCCCTTAAAAATCATAGACCTCACCGGCTGTGCAAACTCTTCTTTTGTCCACTGTGCGGTGATGTTATCTACGCTTTCGCGAAAGCTGTCAAGCGGACTGTATTGTCCATTTATATAGATACTATCATTTCGTACCTCTATAACTAGTGCGTTTTTACCATTACGTGTAGCTCCTTCTACAAACTGTGTGGCGTAGGTTGAGGTTTGAGGTGCCTTTTGCTCTTTAGGTTTTTCTTGAGCAATGATTCCTTGATTAAAGAGTAGTAGGCAAATTGTAACTACTGGAATGAGTAGTAATGCGCGCAGCACTACTTTTTTACGACTAAATGATTGTGATAACATAACGATTCGTTTTTTGGTTAATGAATAATTAAAAGGACTCTCGAGCGCAGTGTGATGAGTACTGCTTGCATAACTTAAGAGTATGTTTTGATATATAGCAATATTACTTTTATCTACTATAGCACCTTGATCTGCTAGAAATTCGTGATTTAATTTTATAGAACCTTTATAAAGCCACACCAGCGGATTAAACCAGAAAATGACCTGTATAAACTCTATGGCAATAATATCTAGGGAGTGCCTTTGGCGCACGTGAGTTGCCTCGTGAGCAAGTACTTCTGGAGCTATTTCCTGTTGTGTGTATGATTGTCTGTTTACAAAAATCCACTTTAGGAAAGAGTGTGGCACCATCACTTGCTCTAATAGGGCAAGCGTAAAGTGTGATGATGGGTGAAGCTCTGCCTGATGTATCTTTCGCTTTAAGCGCACAAGATTTACAATAAAACGAGTGCCAAAAATGAATACTCCTAGAAGGTATATTCCCCAGATAGCGGTGTTTGTGTAATCTACTTCGGCAACCCGAGGTACTTGGTTTGGCGCAGAAACGGTCTCAACATATTCTTGAAATATGGGAGTAATCTGTGGTGCTTCTGCTGCTTGGTATGTAAAGGTGATAAGCGGTATGGTAAATGAAAATACAAGACTTGCCAGGAGGTAAAATCTTTTAAAGTGGTGCATCGCTTTTCCTTCTAGCGCTAGCTTATAAAAGCCAAATAGGATGCCTAAACATAAAGCGCTTTTTAAGAGATAGATGAGTATCATTTCTTTTTGGCTTTAAGTTGGTTATCTATGATTTGTTTTAACTCCTCTAGTTCTTGCTGTGAGAGATCTGTCTCACGGGTAAAGAATGAAGCAAACTGCCCAGCGCTATCGTTAAAGAAATTTTTAATCAGCCCATTAACGTGTTTTGAGAAGTAGTCTGTCTTCTTTACAAGCGGGAAGTATTCCCTAGAACGGCCGTACTGTTTATAATCTACAAACTTCTTGTCTTGCATACGCTTAAGTAGCGTTGCGATTGTCGTGGTCGCTGGCTTTGGGTCTGGATATGCTTCTATGAGATCTTTCATAAAAGCCTTTTCCTGTTTCCAGAGCAATTGCATAAGCTGTTCTTCAGAAGTGGATAGTGCCATAATGTTCTACAGTGTTAGAATGTACTCTACAAATGTAGAATAATATTTTGATTCTACAAGTGTAGAGTTAAAATATTTTAAGATAAGTGTCTGTAAGTGTGTCTCTTTACGCTTTCGCGAAAGCGTAGTTACCCTAGTTAATATCAGTAGGGGATAGGCTTCTGTCTATTGTCTAGCTTCGTTTTTTGAAAAATAGTGGAATAAAAAAAGCGCCTTAGTAATTACTAGATTACCAAAGCGCTTTTAATTAAATAAGATGTAGTACTACTTACTCATCTCTGTAAAATACTGGTAGAAATAAGGGATGGTTTCTATTCCTTTTAAGTAATTCCATACGCCAAAATGTTCGTTTGGTGAGTGTATGGCATCACTGTCGAGACCAAAGCCCATAAGGATTGTTTTACTTTTAAGCTCTTTCTCAAAAAGCGCCACAATAGGAATACTACCTCCACTACGTTGCGGGATAGGTGTTTTTCCAAAAGTTTGCTCATATGCCTTTTCGGCAGCTTGATAAGCCACATTATCTATAGGAGTAACATAACCTTGACCTCCGTGGTGAGGTGTTACCTTAACTTTTACGCCTGCTGGAGCAATACCCTCAAAATGCGTTTTAAATAGTTCTGTGATTTCTTCCCACTCTTGGTGTGGGACTAGACGCATTGATATTTTTGCATATGCCTTGCTTGCAATCACTGTTTTGGCTCCTTCTCCAGTATATCCTCCCCAGATACCGTTTACGTCTAGGGTAGGGCGTATAGAGTTGCGCTCGTTTGTTGTATATCCTTTTTCTCCATATACAGCGTCTATGTCTAATGCTTTTTTATACTCATCTAGTGAGAATGGTGCTTCGCCCATTTTATCGCGCTCTGCCTGTGTGAGTTCTTCTACCTTGTCATAAAAGCCCTTAACCGTGATGTGATTATTCTCATCGTGTAGTGAGGCAATCATTTTTGATAACACATTAATAGGGTTTGCTACGGCACCACCATAAAGACCAGAGTGAAGGTCACGGTTAGGTCCTGTAACTTCTACTTCTACATAGCTCAAACCACGTAGACCTGTTGTAATAGAAGGAATATCATTTGCAATCATCCCCGTGTCTGAAATAAGGATGACGTCATTTTCTAGTTTTTCTTGGTTACGCTCTACATACCAAGCAAGGTTTGCGCTTCCTACTTCTTCTTCACCCTCTATCATAAACTTTACGTTGCAAGGTAGCTTATCATTTGCAACCATATACTCAAGCGCTTTTACGTGCATATACATTTGTCCCTTGTCATCACAAGCACCACGTGCAAAGATGGCACCCTCTGGATGCTTGTCTGTTTTTTTAATTACAGGTTCAAACGGTGGTGAGTCCCATAGATCAATAGGATCTGGTGGTTGTACGTCATAGTGACCGTACACGAGTACTGTAGGTAAGTTTTTATCTATAATCTTATCTGCATACACAATTGGGTAGCCTGGTGTCTCACAAATTTCTACGGTATCGCAACCAGCTTTACGTAAGCTTTCGGCAACGGTAGCGGCAGTTTGATGTGTGGCTTCTGCATAGGCAGAGTCTGCACTAACACTCGGTATTTTAAGGAGTTCTATAAGTTCGTTAAGAAATCTGTCTTTGTGTTGTGCTATATATTCTTTTGGATCTTGCATTGTAATCTCATATTTGAAGTAAAAATACGAATAACGAATTGCAATTTTTATTAAAAAAATATTTTGCAATTGAAAAAATGTATTATATTTGCACCCCGTTACGAAGTAAACGAGTAACGATTTATTGAAATGCAGGCGTGGTGGAATTGGTAGACACGCTAGACTTAGGATCTAGTGCCTTACGGTGTGAGAGTTCGAGTCTCTCCGCCTGTACAACGAGAAAAGCTGACTTTAATTAGTCGGCTTTTTTTATGCGATAAATTCTCGTGAGTAATTAAAGGCCTTTTTAAGGCTCTTTTTGTTGCTTCAGGAAGTCTTTGTGCGTAAGACGTTGTAATGCTGACATTAGCTTCTTAGAAACCTCCTAACGTTCATTAAAAGGCAAAAAAATAAAGAGCATCCCCCGATACTCTTTATTATACACTCATTTTTGTAGTAAGCAAACTAATTCAAATATTGTGAGTGTTGTAAAATCTTATTATACTTTTTTAATTGAAGCTACAATGTCTAGCGCTTTTTTGGTTTTTTGTTCAATAGCTTTATAATCCCAAACACCTGTTGTCGTATCTGGAGCGATAAGTTTTGATCCCATACCTACGCAAGTGACACCTGCATTAAACCATTCTTCCAGACTCTCTTGAGTAGGAGATACGCCACCTGTAGGCATTATAGAGGTCCAAGGACACGGGCCTTTTATAGCTTTTACAAACTGAGCTCCATATATCCCTCCAGGAAAAAGTTTTACTACCTCACAACCTAACTCTTCTGCACGAGCAATTTCTGTAAGAGACCCACAGCCTGGTGACCAGAGTACTTTTCTTCTGTTACACACTAAGGCGATATCTTCTCGTAACACTGGTGTTACAATAAAGTTTGCGCCTAGTTGCATATAAAGCGATGCTGCAGCACCATCTGTAATACTACCTACACCTAGTATGAGTTCTGGTAATTCCGCTTTCGCGAAAGCGCACAACGCATCAAACACTTTGTGGGCATTATCACCTCTACTTGTAAACTCTATCACTCGAGCACCTGCACTATGGCAGGCTTTGAGAATGTTTTTACCCACCTCAATAGACTCGTTATAAAACAAAGGCACGATGCCTGTGTCTTTCATTGCTTGAGCTACTTCTATTCTTGTAAATCTTGCCATAATTATCTTGAAACTTTACCTGTTTGATCTCCATCCATAAATCGCTCTATGTCTTGTAAAGATACAAGGTTATAATCGCCGTAAATGGTATGTTTAAGGCAACAAGAAGCCACGGCAATATCTATTGCGCGTTGTTTATCCATAGGTTTATCTATGAGGCCATATGCAAGACCACCCATAAAAGCGTCTCCACTACCTACACGATCTACCACAGGGGTTACCTCTTGCACGTGTGCTTTATAAATTTGATCACCATCATATAGTATTCCTCCTATGCGCTGGTGAGAGGCGCTTACAGAGTAGCGCAATGTGGTCGCAACTTGCTTTAGGTCTGGACACATTTTAAAGAGTTTATCATACAGCACGGGTAACGACTTTTCGTCGTGATAATTGGGCTGTACTTTAGGTTCTCCTAGCATAAAATATGCAGTGTCTATGTCGCCTAGTATGAGATTACTATACTTGAGTAGCTCTGGCATTACCTCGTGAGGTTCTTTTCCCCATTTCCATAATTTTGACCTGTAATTTAGATCTGTAGAAATGGTAAGTCCCATCTTTTTTGCCATTTTAACTGCTTCTAGACATTCTAAAGCAGCTTGCTCAGATATGGCTGGAGTGATACCACTCCAGTGAAACCAAGATGCTCCTTTAAAAATAGTCTCCCAGTCAAAAGCTCCCTTTGTAACGGTAGCCATAGAACTGCCAGCACGGTCGTAAACGACATTGCTGGCTCTTGTTCCGGCTCCTGTTTCTAAAAAGTAAATACCTAATCGATCTCCACCTCTGTGTATATGTGTGTCACCAACACCTAGTTTTTTTATTTCTTGCAGTGCAGTATCACCTATCTCATTGTGAGGAAGACGTGTTACAAACTCTGCAGGAACACCTAAGTTGTTAAGTGATACTGCTACATTAAACTCACCACCACCGTAGGTAGCTCCAAAGGTTTTGGCTTGTGAGAATCTCAAGAAGCGCTCTGTAGAGAGGCGCAACATTATTTCTCCAAAGGTGACTACTTTACCCATATGCTAGTTATATACCTAATGCTTGACCACCACCTACTTGAATAGTTTCGGCAGTTAAGAAAGCTGCATCTGGACTTGCTAAAAATGATACAACACCTGCAACATCTTCCGGTTGTCCTAATCTACCTAGCATAATATTATTTGCCCACGATGCAAATACTTCTGGCTTTGTCTCTTTAATTTGCTTGTGGAAAGGTGTATCTATCGTACCTGGTGATACAGCGTTTACACGTATACCATACTCAGCTAGATCTTTTGCAAGCGCTCTTGTAATAGTATGCACTCCAGCCTTAGACGTACCGTAAATACCAGCACCTGGTCCTCCAGCATTCCATCCTGCGTTAGACGTATAATTAATGATAGTAGGGTGATCACCTTTTTTTAAGAATGGGATCGCCGCTCTAGAAGCAAAAAATACACTGTCAAGGTTAAGAGCCATTACAAATCTGTAAAACTCTGTTGTCATTTCTTCAAAACGTGATCTACCACCTAGACCTCCTGCATTGTTTACAAGTACGTCTATCTTACCGTATTTTTCACCTATTTTTTTGATGTTTGCTGTAACCTCTTCTTCTTTAGTCACATCAAAACCATAATACTCTGCTGTGATTCCAGCTGCTTTTAACTCTTCAAGTCTCTGTGCACCTTCATCATCTTGTATACCGTTTATAATAACTGTATATCCTTCGTCTCCAAGTCGCTTTGCAACAGCAAAACCTATTCCTCCTGTGGCACCAGTGATTATGGCTACCTTCCCTTTATTTTTACTCATAGTTTTTTAATTAATTAGTTATTTTCAACAATTTTTATATTTCTTATTAATCCAAATATTGATAGTACTACCATAGGAGCCAGTATTGCGATTACAATAAAAGCAGGTGTATATGATGTAGATGCTATAGTGGGTATTAACCAGTTCATTATAATAACAGAAATGGCACCAACTGTACCTGCAAGCCCTGCAAGTGTCCCCACAGAAGGTCCTCTAAATAAATCTGTAGAGAGGGTCTGTATATTTCCAATGGCAAACTGAAATCCAAAGAGTACGAGACCTGTTATAAAAATAAACGTCATAGGGTTATTGTCATTTACTAAGAAAATGATACCTAAAAGGCCCAAAAATATAAGTGTAGCTCCTATTAGTATCGTACGCTTACGCGAAAAGTCTACTGTATGTTTTGCCATTAACTTACCGCTATACCATCCACCAGCAAGACTACCTATCATACCACCTACGTATGAGATCCACATAGTAGATCCTATTTCTTCTACACTAAAACCAAACTGACTGTTGAGGTATAGTGGCATCCAGCCTACAAATAACCACCAAATAGGCTCTATAAAGAATCGCGCAGCAAGTACACCCCAAGATTCTTTATAACTTAAAATTTCTAATAATGAGAGTCCTTTTTCTTTTTTTGCTTCTTCATCTACAATAGCTCTACCTTCCATAATGAGGGCTTTTTCCTCATCTGTGATCCACGAGTGATGTTTTGGAGCAGCTTTATTGATAATAAACCAAGGAATAACCCATAAGATACCTAGAGCTCCAATAATAATATAAGTGCTTCTCCACCCATAAGTACCGTATAGTAATGCTATAAGGGCAGGAGCTATGATACTACCTACAGATGCTCCAGCGTTAAAAATACCTTGAGCAAGCGCTCTTTGATTTACCGGAAACCACTCGCCGTTACTTTTTACAGCTCCAGGCCAGTTTCCCGCTTCTCCTAGACCTAGTAATCCTCTAAAAATACCTAATGAAACCAGTCCTTTTGAAAATGCGTGAAAGACAGAGGCTAGTGACCATAGTATGATAGAAAAAGCAAATCCTAATCTGGTACCTATAATGTCCATAAGTTTACCAGACAGAAATTTTCCGGCGGCATAGGTCACCATAAAGATGTTGAGCATCAAGGCATAATCATAATCATCCATACCGAGATCTTTACCCATCTCTGGCCACATAATTCCAAAGGCAGAACGATCAATATAGTTGATAATGGTTGCAAGGCATATGAGCGCTATAATCCACCACCTTAGTCCTTTAAGTTTCATAATCTTTTTGTTTTTTGGGCTCTTGCTTATTTCATATAAGAAAGTGTGCGCCCTGGCTATTTTTTAATAGCTATTCTAAATTTGTAATATTTTTTGATTGTTTTTAAGCTTTCGCGAAAGCGTATATACTCATAAACTATAGATCGTAACAGTATTGATATAGTGCTTTAAAGTGCTCTTTCATCATTTGTTTTGCAACCTTTGTTTTTTGGTCTCGTATGGCTTCATAAATACGCTCGTGTTCTCCTATACTGGTTTGTGCCATTGTGCTATCACACACGTGATATTTCTCAAAATTTGTGATAATCTCTGGTGTGATCATAAGCATAAAAGTGTTCATTGTACTATTTCTAGAAGCTTTTGCAATTGCTAGGTGAAAGAGCAAATCTTCTTGTACGGCATCTTCTCCATTAAGCACCTTCTCGTTATATGCATCAAGGGCAGATCGCATTGCTTTGAGATCTTCATCTGTGCGGCGCATTGCTGCTAGACGTGCGGTTTTGAGTTCTAATAAAATTCTAGTTTCTACTAGTGATTTAAAGTGTGGAGTCTCTAGACTTAAAATGTCATCTATAATACCATTCATAGCAATCACACCTATGTTTGCTACAAACGTACCACTCTGAGGAATAGATTTAAGTAAACCGTAAAATTCAAGTTTTTGAATAGCGCTTCTCACATTGCCGCGAGATACTTCAAACTTTTCTGAAAGCATACGCTCTGAAGGAAGTTTATCTCCAGGCTCGAGGTTCTTATAATTGATCAATTCTTTGATTTGAGCAATTATAGACTTTTCGACCTCAGCGTTTTCAGATTTTGTACGTATGTCTAGATTCATATTTTTTACTTTATAGTTATACCTTTACTATACGGGAGTAACTGTAATATAAGACTTTAGTGTATTTTAAACTAGTGGCTTACATCAAGCTTATAGACTCGTACTATTGCAAAGGCCCCTTCGTCTCTTGTTTGTAAATAGTTGCCTACCTTGAAATAATTTTCAAAGATATTCCATCTTTTTATAGATGTGCTGTCATAAACTGCAAACTCTTGGTTATTTAACGATACTACCATTTTACCATCTTCTACATCTACCTCTAATGTGAATTTTCCAAATCCTACTTTTTGTTTAAAAGTATACCCTTTATCATCATCCCAAGCTTCGTCAAGTAATATGGCATCATCGATCACATTTTGACTTTTTAAAACCTTGGTTTTAACTCTTATTTTACCATCTTGCCAGTATACTTTTAAAATAGGTGGTGCATTATTATCCTTTTGACCTATTCTGTCTCTTTGCTCATTAGTAAGTCTGCCGTGTATTTGTGCTATAATTACTTTGTGGTATTTGCCATTTTCTGCTCTTGAGACAGCATCCATAGCCATCTTGACTTTCATATTACCACCTTGTTCAAAGGTCCAGTTTACATTATTTTCTCCAGAGACCATTTGTTCTCTTAATTCAGATCTGGAGTATTTTGTATTTCTGGTAGTTTTACTAGGGTAGGCGTGAAAAACAATAGCCCCTCTGGTACTATCATTGTACATATAGGGCTTTAAAGTTTCATTTGTTGCATAGTCTAAAATTTCTGGAGGGCTTACTTCAATTACTTTAGGATCACCTATAGGGATTGTAACCTTCCAATTGTTTAGGTCTATATCTGGTAGTTTATATTTTTTTCGTTTCTTTTTCTTCTTTTTCGCTTTCTTTTCTTTTGGTAATTCGTTTATGTTATTACCACTGCTTTCTACCAGCTGTCCAAAAGACAGCGTGGTAGAAAGTAATAGTAATATGAAAAATGTGGCTTTCTTCAAAATATATATTATTGTAATGCCGCCGTAAAGTTGTCTATACGTGCTTCTACACCTGCGTTATAAAAGAATATACTTACTGTACTATCTGCACCTGAATTAAAATCAAGTGTAACTAACGTGTAACTTTCATCAGATCCTGTAAACTCAACTATTGCAGACGCTTCTGCAGTAGCGCGATCTACATAACCACCACCAGGTAAAACAGATACTGTTGCAGACCCTCCTGGATCTTCTATTCTGTAAGAATATGTAATTCTGTAATCTGTATTTGGTGTAACTGTAAGTTCTTGATATCCTATTCTAGAGGCATCACTTGGCAGTTTTGCTGCCTGGCCACCTTCTGGTACAGTACTACTTGTGTTGATTTGAATCACCCCGCCTAAGTCTGAGTTACGCCACGAGTCACGACCATCACCAGTTCCATCTGGAAGGGTATTGTCTTCAAAGCTAGGTTCTATAATTACTGGAATAATAGCTTCTGGCTCTTCTGGTTCGATTACCTCTATTGTATCAGAAAAAGTACTCACTACTCCTAAGGCATCAGATGCCGTAAGTGTTATAGTATAAGTTCCTTCTGCTGCGTATTCATTTTGTCCGTCTACTTCTGTAGAGGTGTTTCCATCACCATAATCCCAAGAGTACGTAGTGGCACTAGTAGATAAATTTGCAAAGTTGTAAAGTGCAAAATTATTTATATCAACCGTAGCAATAAAGTTTGCTTCTGGTGGTGTTGTATCTTCTTGACTTCCTGCCTCAGGAAGGTCTAATTCATTTTCACAAGAAATGGCCGCCACCATCCCTAAAAGTAAAAGGGCAATCTTGCTTGTTTTTAAAAAATATTTCATCTTCTTATTTTTTTAGATTAGTACCCAGGGTTTTGTGATAATAACCCATTACTAAGGTTAATTTCAAACTGAGGAATAGGTAATAATAAATCTGTAGCGCTAAAGCTATGTCCATTTGCATTTGAGAATGCAGTAAGAACATCTTGAGCTACCCCAAATCTTCTTAAATCGTGTATTCTGTGATTTTCAAAGGCAAGTTCTACACGTCTCTCGACAAGTAAATCATCTCTTGTAATTACAGTTACTGTATTTGCATCATCATCTGGATTATCTGGATCATCTGCTAGTCCAGCTCTATCTCTTATAGCTTGGAAAGATGCGAGAGCATTAGATGAGGTAGTCTGAGCACCACCAGCTAGTATAGCCTCTACGTGCATTAAAAGCACATCTGCATAACGCAATATAATCCAGTCATTACCCGCACTCGTAGGGTCACTACTCGTTTCTGCAATACCTAAATCTGCATCGCCATTAGGAATCCACTTTACTACTTGAGTTTGTGTAGGTTGTTGTGCATCTACTCGCTTTGAGTATTGTGCTCTATCTCCACCAAATTCATCTAGAGCTGCAATAGCCTCATCTGTCACATAGTTTACTCCACTTGTACGACCTACCCCGTTAAGCATTTCTGCAGAGAAGTTTTGACTTTCAAGAGAGTTGCTTGCTACATAACCTACAGTAAAAATGTTTTCACCATTTGCCTCATTAAAGAATACATCTCTAAAATCTGCTTCAAGGGCATATTGCTCACTGTTTATGATATCTTCAAGTAAACCTTGAGCTTCACCATAATTAGTTCCTTGTGTTAAATATACTTTTGCGAGCATACCTTGTGCAGCAGCTTTTGAAGCTCTGTTAGGAGTACTCGTAACATCTAGAGAACCGATTGCATTTTGAAAATCTGTAAAAATAAAGTCATAAATATCACTTGTTGCTACTCTGGTAAACTGTGCTTCAGAGTCAGAGATAAGTATAGGTGCATCGATAAGTGGTACATCACCATACGAGCGTACTAAGTTGAAATAAGCTAGGCCTCTTAAGAATCTAGCTTCCCCTTCTATAGTTGCAGCATCCTCTCCAGCTAAGTCGATATTATCTAAAACTAGATTAGCTTTCGTAATAATATCATACATACTACGGTAGTAGTCAAATACAAAACCATTAGTAGGTTGTACTGTAAAGTTGTCAAATTGACCAGCTTCACCTTCACCACTTTTTGATCTTGTGTTGTCACTGAGCATCTCTGTTACATAGAACTCAATTTGTTGTGCGTGATTAAGACTTGCATCTGTAAGCTCAAGGCTATTAACACCTTGTAGTGCGTCATAAACTGATACTAAAACAGATTCAAGCTCTTCTGCATTATTTGGGAATGTCTCACCCACAAGTACCGCTGTTGGTACTGGCTCTAAAAAGTCATCGCCGCAAGAGACAGTGCTCACTACGATCAATAACATCAATAATCTTTTAAATGTTTTCATAGTTGTCTTTCTTAAAATTCTAAATTAACTCCTAGCGAAATTGTTCGAGCGATAGGCGATCCTCCACGTTGGTATCCTACATTGAGAGCTCCTTCATTTTGGTATGATTCTGGGTTCCATCCCGTGTAACCATCTGCAGTGATGTACATTAAGTTTTGCCCTGAAGCATATACACGAGCACGAGATAAACCTACACGTGAGATGAGATCTTTATCAAATGTATATCCAAGGCTCAATGTACGTAGTGCTACGTATGATGCGTCAGAAATAATATCATCAGTAAAAATTTTCTCTTTAATGAATTGTTGATCTGGAGTTGTTTCAGTATTGAAATCCTCACGACTACTAAATTGATTAAAGATATACTGGTCTGCAATGTTTCTTACCTCTGCACCCCAGCTTCCTTGTAGTGTGAAGCTAAAATCTACATCACCTATTTGGAAATCATTTGCAACACTCCAGATGAGATCTGGAAATGGATCACCTATGATTGTTTTATCCTCATCGTCTATAAGTCCATCACCATTTAAATCTTTTACATAAACATCTTGTGCTTCACCACCTACTACTGCATAAGGATCATTTATAAATTCAAGCGGGATATCTCTATCCACTACATAACCGTAAAAAGAAGAGATAGGCTGTCCTTCAAGAGTGATCCACTCTGCAGCACGTTTGCTATCCACATTTGTAATAAGTCCACTTGCTCCGGCAAAGTCCGTTAGTTCATTTTTATTAGTAGATGCGAGTATTGTAGTACTCCACGTAAAGTTTTCATTTGTAATATTACGTGTGCGTAGCTCAATCTCAATACCTTTATTAACAACTTCTCCTCTGTTTGCTAATGCTTCACTAAATCCTGTAGTTGTAGAAACTGGTACATTAAGTAATAACTGGTCTGATGTCTTGTTATAAGCATCAATAGATCCAGAGATTCTCCCTTGGAATAACCCAAAATCTACAGCGACGTTTGCCTCGCTTGAGCGTTCCCACTGTAAATCTGGGTTTGCAACATTTATAGGAGCAAGACCATTTACAACCTCATTGTTAAAGACACTGGAATTAGGCCCATATAATTGTAGTGATGGGTATAGTTCAATATTATCAGATATAAGACCGCTACCTAAGCTTAAGTCTTTGTTACCTGTAAAACCGTAACTAGCTCTAAGTTTTAAGTTACTTATTACATCGCTTTCGCTGAGGAAATCTTCTCTCGCTAGGTTCCAACCTAATGATACCGCTGGGAAGTAACCATATTTGTTATTTACTCCAAAAGAAGAGTGTCCATCTGCTCTTAAACTTACAGAGGCAAGATATTTATCTTCATAAGAATAGTTTACACGTCCAAAAAATGAAAGTAAACGCTCTTCAGTATTATATGATACATTTTCTATTACCGTTGTACCACCCCCTAGAGTTTGTAAAAGGTCATTTGAAAATCCGTTTACAGCAACCGCAGTATACTCGCGATCCCACTTCTCAGCAGATGCTCCTAAAAGTGCACTTAAGTTATGCGACCCAAAAGATTTATCATAAGTAAGTAATGCTTCAGTAAGGATATGTATACGCTCGAAGTTGTCTAAATCTAGTTGTGCGGCAGATGCACCGTTACGACTAGCTTCTACTCCTTGGTAACGACGTTGCTTTCTTGACTGGTAATCACCACCTAGAGTAGCTTTAAAGTTTAATCCTTCTGCAATCTTGTACTTTCCGTAAAAGTTACCATACATTCTAAACTGCTTATCTGTACGATCTCGCTCTAATACTTTTGCAGCAGGGTTTTGGTTACTTGTAGTACTTATATCCACTAGCTCACTTCCATCTCCAAAGAGATCATAATTATCAAAGTGACGTTCTCTTGCATAATCACCTATTTGTACATCTGGATACACGTTGCGATCTACATATTGAATAGAGTTTGCATCGTGAAAAATAGGTAACCACGGTTGTTGTCTTAAAATATCGTGAGTAGATCCATCAAAACGTCTTCTATTTGTATAAGAAGGAGCAAGGTTAGCCCCAAAAGAGAAGTTGTCATTTACTTTAGTATCTACTTTAAGTCTAAAGTTATATTTCTTAAAGTCATCTGTAATAAGTACTCCCTCATCGTGTACATAAGAAAGTGAGGTGTTGAATTTTGTTTTCTCACTTCCACCTCTTGCGCTCAGTGAGTGACTTTCTATCTGTCCGCCGTCAAAAATGCGATCTTGCCAAGACTCATCTATACCTAGCAGCTCTCTATATTGAGACCTTAGAGAAAGTTCTCCAGTATTTGCAAGCTCTCTAGCGTGAGATGCTGCTACGCTTATATCATAAGCATCACTCTGTCTTGCTTCTTTAAAACCAGTAAAGGTGTTGTAACTAAAAACCGTTTTACCTTCTTTACCCTGCTTAGTGGTTATTATAATAACCCCACCAGAAGCTCTAGAACCATAAATAGCGGCAGATGCTGCATCTTTAAGAACTTCTACAGAGTCTATGTCGTTTACATCTACAGTGTTTAGGAAGTCTGCATCGAGAACTACGCCATCTACTACAAGAAGAGGCCCGCTGTCTCCAGCAATAGATCCTACACCTCTAATGTTTATTGTAGCATTAGATCCAGCTTCGCCTTCCGTAGCCTGTATATTAAGACCGGCAACTTGACCTACGAGGGCTTCATTTGCCGTACCTACAGCTATCTGATCTAGATCTTCATTTTTTACTTTACCTACAGCTCCAGTAATTTTTGTTCTAGATTGTGTACCATAACCTATTACAACTACCTCTTCAAGAGCATTTGCATCTACTTTAAGACTCACGTTTGCTTCAGTTTGCCCAGTAATAGGAACAATCTTAGAAGCAAAGCCTACATACGAGTACTGTAAGACATCACCAACCGATACAGACAGCTGGTAATTACCATCAAAATCTGTTGAGACTCCGTTTTGAGAACCTTGTACAATTACACTCACTCCAGGAATAGGAGCATTGTCTTCCTCCGAGACTACGGTACCTTTTATAATATATGCGTCTTGCCCAAAAAGCAATACACCACATAAAAGAAAAAAGGCTAAGGAAAACTTAGTTTTTACATTCATAATTAATGATTTAAGATTTAATTAATTTGTTTTTTAAATAATCCTCAGAAAAACATTAAGTGCTATAGGTTCTGTATGCGTTTTACTACTTTTACAGCAAATAGACTTTCTAAGTTTATTTATACTTCCTACCAGAAGTGATTATCAAGGACAGTGTCGCAGCTGTCCTTTTTTTTATTGGTTTTCCAAACTGGTTTACCACTTTGGAAAACCAAATATGATGATAATAAATTGTTAATGCAAAAAAAAGAGTGTTAAAATATTAACTATTTCATAAAATCTTCGCGTATTGGTGAGAAAACGTCAATAAGCACCCCTGCTTCAGTACAAATAGCTCCGTGTAAATCGTGTGGCGGAATGTAAAAAGAATCTCCAGCTTTAAGGGTCTGAGTCTTACCGTCTATGGTAACATCAAAAGATCCACTCTCTACATAAGTTACTTGAGAATGGTAGTGCTCGTGCATAGGTCCTATTCCTCCTTTTTCAAAATGTACCTTTACGAGCATAATCTTATCGTCATAGCCCATAATTTTGCGTTTTACGCCTTCACCTACTACTTCCCACTCAATGTCTGCGCCTTGTATAAATTCTTTACTTGATCCAAATGATTCCATAATGTTTAATTTTTAAGTTGTTTGAAATAATATGTACCCTTCCAGGTGTATGTATTGTTAGATAATTCTAGTTTGTGTTGCGCTTTCGCAAAAGCGGAATCTACCACAATCACTACATAGCGGTCTTTGTTTTGTAAGGTAAGCTCGAGGGCTGTATACCCCTGAGGTGACGCTAGTGATTTAATATTTTGAATAGCTGCATAGGCATTTTCTGCTTTTTCGGTCACTGGGTTATACGTGCCGTGAGACTCTATTACTTGCACAAAAAGACCATTCTTCATATTGTTGCGACGATGTATAAGCATAGGGTCGCGACGTAAATTAAACTCTGGATCACTGGCCCCTACACGACCAAAAATGAACTGGTCTTTACCCTCTGTGAGAACAGTTGCCGAGTAAAATTTCTTGTTATCTAGCCAGGTAATCTGTGTGTTTTCTGTACTAGGGATGCCTGTAGCCTCTTTCCAGATATGCTGGTAACCTGCTTGTGTGCCTAGAGGGCTGAGTTGAGGTGGAGTGTTTAAATCAAGGTTAGTCGCCACTACCTGCCCTTTATAATAGAGTGGAAGGTCATATTTGTGATTGCTATCACTGGTCACATTAAGAATATCTATAAGCAACGGTTTTTTATGATGGTCTAGCGTTACCATCATCATAGTACGAGTAAACTGTGTGCCAGGGTAGGCATTTGCCTCTACCGCACTTACAACTTGAATGTTTGGGTCGCTTATTTCAAAAGTGGTTACCTCTGGGTGATGTTTTGAACTTTCTTTAAATATACCTTTGTAATGAGAGGTTTCATCTTGTACAAGGGTGTTGTGAGCTATTGTTTGTTTTGCCCAAGTTGTATTTTCTTTAAGATATCCTCCACCATTTTTTTGCTCTACATTTACAAAACGCGCCAGGCCATAGTCTTGTAATACCTCTTCACCATCTTCATATAAGGAGTACGATAATTTATCAAAGTGACCGTGACTTAACCCGTGAGCGGCATTCTTCATAACAAGTGCCATTGTGCCGCCCTCATAATTTGCACGTAATATAGCTACACCGCCTTCATCACCTTTTGCTCCGTCACGTAAGAGCATAGACTCTTTTATAAAAGGTTGTGCTTTGCCTTGATGTATACCTTGAGCAACGGCAAGGCCTGTGGCATCTAGCTGTACATTATCTTGTTGTAGTGCAACAGATAGTAATCTCGGGTCTTGATTACCATAATAGTATGCAATATCTACCGCAGAAACTAGGGACGCCGTTTGGTATGACATTCCCTTCTGTCCATCATTAAGAGGGAAGAACTCACCATCTGCATCTGTAAGGTTTAGTAGGGCATCTACCGCTTTAATAAGTACACCACCGTTGTATTCAAATATCTTGAGCTCTGGTTTTTTAGTCTCTAACGCTTGCGCGAAAGCTAAGAAAGGATACATCGCATAACGCTGATAGTAAGGTCCCTCTGTATAATAACCATCTGGCGAAAATGGCTCATCTAGATTTGCCAAAAACCCGGTTTTCTGTCCTTCTGCCTTTATCGTTCCGCCATCATTGTCAAGGGCTTCACTGTCTATTCCGTCGTCCTTTATGCCGTATAAAGCTCTATCTACAAGCTCGTCATCATTCATCACTAGGCCTATCATACCTACAGCTACCGTCCCCCAAGTACTATGATTATGTACTCTATTAAAAAACTGTGGCGTTTCTACAGATAGAAAATCTGCAAAGGGGCGGAATAACTCATTGTCTAAGGTCTGTCGTTCTTCTTCTGTGATCCATCCTCGTATGCCGTCATACGCCTGACTCATATACACAAGCCAGTTTGCATCATTAAGACATTGCCAAAAGATTTTTCCGCGGGCATATGAGCGTTCTTGCGGGTGACGAGGTAGTGACTTGTACATCTTTGCATATGCTAGTAGTACATCTCTGGTAAACGCTGCATATTTGGCGTCGCCTGTAATTTGAAACAGGGCACCTGCTTTTTGTAAAGTGGCATAATTTTTTTTGTGTTGAGTATGGGTGTAGCCACCGGCCATATCTTTTGGTATGGGCACTTGTATACCTTCTGCTATTACCGCGTCTACTTCTTGCTTTGCTCGCTCAAGCGATTTGTCAAATAATGGTACACTCCCTAATGCACTTTTGATATCATCTACACTTTTTGAGGTAAGCATTAGTTTAGGGTGATCTGCAACATTTTCTGAGTCACTTACTATATTAGTTTGATCTTGATTTTTACAAGAGAGAGCAACCATTACAATTGCGATGAGCTGTATAGCTTTTTTTAAGTGTTTAAAGTGTGTCATAAATAGTTACTTTATCTTATAAGTTACCTCTGTTGCAGGTTGTAATGTGTAGTTTGTATCAATAGCATCTTGAGTGACAATAATCGCTACTTTTTTGCCACTTAGTAGTGTGATGGTTAATTCTTGATTGTTTACTTGAGTCATTATATCTGCCCCTTCTGGAATATCTATAGTTACTGTGTCAACAACTGCTTTTGATATATTAAAGTAAATGGAGGTGTTTCCTTTAGATAGTATTTTTATACTGCCATTATGAAGTGACCACCCTTTTAAAGAGGGGTTTTTATCAGTCTCTCGTATGCGGGTGTCATATGTGCTATAAGGATAAAGTACAGTAATAAAACTATGTGATGCTTCTCCTTCTTTAGAAATGGTAGACCATTGTTTTCCTCTTTTTCCAGAAGTAGTTACACGATCCACCTTATTGAGTTGGTAAATATCTAGACCGCTTCCGTTAGAAAAATTAGAACGTAAGAGTTCGTCACCATTTTCTGTGGTGTAGTGACCTTGCCATTGTTGCTTATAGATATGTGCTTCTTTAGCGTAAAAATTGTCTTTCACGATCCAAAAATCATCTTCTACAGAGATTACTTGTCTTGTGTATGTAACCCCTTTTTCCTCAAAGCCATCGTGGCTGCCTATAAAAAGATCTATAGATTCGTTAGAGAGCCACCCCAGCACCTTAGGTTCTGGAAGACTTTTAAATTTACCAAAACCACTTCCTCCTTTATTAGATGTGTAGTCTTTACCTTGAAGTATGCTGTCTACAAGCGCGACATTTTTTACTTCACTATTTTTAAATAGTTCTAGGTCATCTAGTGAGTAGCGTACTTGGTAATTAGGTAAAACTACGTGCTCATTTGCCATTGCTTGTATACCTAGCATATCTCCGTGCTGGTGGTCTGGCTTGTCTTTATCTAGACCTGCAGATATTATGAGCATTTTATCACTAGCCTTCCAGCCTCCTCTCATTATATAATAACCTGTGTCTGTAAAAGCATATGACTTTGTTTTTGGTGGTTTTGCTTTTATAGATTTTAATCCTTCTAGTTGATTACGGCTTAGGTACCATAAATACTTAGGTTGTACTGTTTGCTTTGCAAAATGCCCCATTACTAGATCATCAAATAATAGGTAACCTAGTGTAAGTGTCCCAGAGATGTCATTTTTTTCTGCCCAAGGCGTATCTGTATCATCAGAGAGTACAGGAGCGCTTCCGTCTGGATAGGCAATTTTGGTGAGCGTTGTAAATAATGATTTGAGTTTGTCTTCCCATAGTGTACTTACGGGCATATTACTTTTTTGAGCCAATTGGTAAACATAAAAATAGTTGTCTATGTCGCTCTGGTGGTAATGTATAGTACGTTCAAACTGAAACCCATCTTTATTAATCTCTCTTTTAAGATGCTCTTCTAGAAGTGACATTGCGTGTGTATACCACACATCTGCATCTTTAAAGTCATTTAATATTATAGCAAGCATAGCCAGTGCAGAGAGACCTCTGGTCTGGTGATTGCCAGGTTTAAACTCTTTATTGTTTTTATATAAATGTGCTGCGTGTTGAAGTAGTGTGGCTATAGTATTAAGTTGATGTTTGTCTGTGTACGCTGCTTCTCCCAGATATCCATTATGTATTTGAAGCCAGTTTAAAATGCGATAACCAGATCTAAAAGATTCATACACGCCATTACCATCATTTATGGTTTCAAAACTATTAGTAATTAAAGCATTATTAAGAGATCCTAGTTGCGATGTGTAATAGTCTATGTAAGATGGGTTTTTATTCTCATAGCGGTATAAAAAAGCAATGTCTACCATTTTATGTTGCCTAGCAAGGTGTCTTAAACCATATGCATTAATAGGAGTTCCATTTTTATAGTTAAAAGGTAATTTCCAAAACGTGCTATCATCAAATTTATCTAGGTGATCTTGAGCTCTAGCCTTGTGATATGTCTCCATCTTTGGGTAAAGACGTTTGTACTCTTCAAAACGCGTGTCTGTCTCGTGCCAGTCATAAAAATAACGAGAGGCAAAAACAGTTCTAAAATGTAGTGCGAGACCAGCCTGAGAAACTTCTCCTAGATCTTTTTGTACGCTAGTTTTGAGATATGGGTATATATCATCTATAGCAATTACCCGTTCAGAAGGAATATGCTGTGCATATCCCGATAGGGTAAGTAATAAGAAGCATAGCTGGACCCCGTATTTTTTAAAAGGTTGCAACATTAGTAAACTAACTTAAGTTTTAAGTTTTGCACGACTTTAATCTCTCCAGAATTTGAAATCTTATTATCCACAGGTTCTTGTCCTTTTTCACCCCACAATACTGCAATGGTTTTTATAGGGTTATTTGTAAAGGTATTTTCGGCAATAGTTACGTTTACGATTCCTCTCGTTTTTAATAAGATATTACTCTTCTCTTGAGCGCCACATTGTGTAAATGTATTGCCACGCACGACAAGGCTACCGCCTATAGTAGATTCGTCATAACCACCACGGTAGTAGTCTAGCACATTCATCCCTACGTTTGTAAAGTTGTTATCTTCTACAAAAACAAAAGCCGCGTTATAATCTCCTTTGTCATTAGTTTCCTTATTAAGTTGGATACCTCTTGCAGTGTTTTTTATGGTACTATTTTTAATAGAGATTGTATCTGCAAACGAAGCTTTACTAGTTTCTAACACACTTTTAAAACCATCTATCTCAACATTATCTAGCCATAATTCATATGCCTGGCCCATCCCTTTTTCTAGGGTTGCAAATGCATCTGTACCCTTATCACCCTTAAGTATAATGTTTGAAAGCTTAAGCTTTGCTCTAGGTTGTAGTTCAAAACCTTTGGTAGCGTTTTTAAAAGTAATCACTGGTCTGTTATTCGTTGCATTAGATTGTAGGGTTACCGCTTTCGCGAAAGCGTAATTACCATCCACCTCATAAGTGCCAGGTGCTATATCTATGGTAGTGCCTTGGCTAGCATTTTTTATAGCTTTTGCCAGTTCTGCTTCTGTCGAAACTGTTATTGTTTCTGGGGCGTTTTGCGCTGGTCTGGTGTTAAACCAAGAGGTCCCGTAGTTTGAGATATCTAGCAATTCTTTATGATTACTTGATACCGAAACAATAGCTCCGGCACGGTTAGACTCGTCACGGCTGTTGCCTAATAAGTCTTGATCTATACGGTCAAAATCAAAACCGTTGTAAAGTTCATTTTGCGCTCCTTGAGGCGCAGAAAATAAGTTGTCACCTTGTGATAGGTCTAACGATTTTGTAATAATACCATCTGTCTTATAATCGCTCGTGTTTTTTACATTTATAAAGTTGCTCTTAAAAGTCACTCCCGTTATGGAGTCATATGTTTTTACAACACTGGCAGTGGGCGCATCTGTGTATATAAGATTATTTGCTACCACCATACGCTCTGCTCTGGCAGATCTAATCTCTGAAGCGGGTAATACCTCTGCCTGACTTAAATTTGCCCCTACACCAAAATGCCAAGGCGTCTTTGAGTTTATAAAAGAGTTATGTGCAACCACAACATCTGTCACTTGGTTATAACGATTAAGTGGAGATTTTGGGATACCATTCATCACGGCAAGCGGTGCTCTAAACTCGTTTCCTTTTAAGTTATAGAAGTAGTTGTTTACAATCCAGTGGCCCGTGTTTATGACACGTATACCACCTATAAATTCTGAATTTTCATTACCTAAAAACACGTTGCCATCTATAGTAGCATAATTACCGTGTCTCAATACCAGTGAACCCTCAGATTCAAAAAACACATTGTTTTTAAATGTATTGTAGTTGCTCTTACTAGAGATAATCTCTACCTCACCATTACAACGTTCAAAATAATTGTGCTCTACATTTACATATCCTGGTGTCATAGAGGTATAGCTGTCTCCTAGTTGCAGCGTCTCTGCACGTGGACCTCCTTTTCTAGGGCGTGGGCCAAAATGGTTGTCTTTAATCTGATGAAAGGTATTTACATTTTCATTACCCTTGAGCATCACACGCAGGGTAGGACCTTGGTTTGTTTTGCCAGTGATGTAGTTATGGTCAAAGCTGTTATGTTGCCCCCACAGTTCTATCCAGTGGTTTTTACTATCTCGATCTGGGTTTGTAAAATCTTCTATCACACAGTCTGTCACTCTAGAGTGATAAGCAATTTTTGAATCGTCTATTTTATATCTTATTACCGCTTTTTCTGTCGTAAATCCGTTTTTAAAATGTAAACCACTCACGTGCAAGTACGACCCGCCCAGCTTGATTGAAGAGTTACCCTCTAAGATAACCTCACCTGGAGTTTCGGCTGTAAGAGATATGGGATTTGCTTCTGTACCCTCACCATAAAATTTTATGGCAGCATCTGTCCAGACACCGTTTTTAAGCACAATATGATCTCCGGGTTCTGCATTTTTAATAGCTGTGTTGAGCTGGTCTATGGTAGTAACGGTCTGGCTTGCGTCTAGTGCTGCCTCTTTACAGGCGCTTAAAAGTACGAGTAAGCAAAGAAGTATGAGATGTTTATACATAATGTGATTGTTGATGTTTTAAGAGTTCTTTCGCGAAAGCGTACTATTAATGTGTAAGCTCTATATTATAGTACTTAAGCGTGGCAAAAGCCTGTGCGTCTGTACTGGTTAAATAATTACCTGCTTTAAAGTAGTTTTCAAAAGGCCATTTTTCTAGACTCACGTCCTCATAGATTAATGGACTTTGATCGTTGAGCTGTATCTCTAAACGGGCGTCACTAGCTGTAATGCTCAAACTGAAAGGTTCAAACCCCACATAACCCATATTGTCTTTTATGTCTTCCCAAGTATCGCTTGAGGTGTCTAGTAAAGCATCTCCCTCTGTAGACTCATCTACTAGTGATTTTTTATGAGACCAGATGTAACCGTCTTTCCAATACATTTTTAAGAGAGGTGGGCCGTTATTAGAACTAAAGCCGTGGGTCTCCATATCTTCTTGAGATATGATACCGTGTATTTGCATTACGATGGTACGATGATAGTCGTTACTTGAGTTAGCATCTTGAGATATGTCTTCCATTTTAAGAGTCCCAGAGAGCGTACCACCTTGGGTTAGCGTCCAATTATCTCTCGAATTAGAAGGGTTTATGAGTTCTCTTAACTCTGTTCTAGAATAACTGCTATTTGCTGTAGATGAAGCTGGATACACGTGAAATACGAGTGAGGTATCCTCAATATCATCATACATAAATGGTGTTATTGCCTCTATGCTTTGATACCCAAAATCAACTAGTTGTGCTGGTTGATATTCGTCTGGGCTTCCGTTATTATTTTCATCAACAGGTAGTGTCACTTTCCAGTTAGAAAAATCTATTGGGGCATACTGGCTAGTATCTGTCTCACTATCTGTAGTGCCTTGTGTATCTTCTACTTGGGGCGTAGGTGTAAAAGGGCCATTATCTCCCTCATCTGTAGACGAGCAAGAGATACTAGCTACACATAATAAGAAGATAATAATAGACCTATATCGTGCAGCGTGTAGTATACATTGTAGGGTGATTACTGTTTGCATTTAAATTTTTTAAACTGGTTTTCCAAATTGGTTTACCAGTTATGTATCTCAAATATAGATATAATTATAAGACTCGCAATATTTTGGCGTAAATTTTACGCTATTGCAAATTATTACCTACTATAATTGTTTAATTTGAGTTTGTGGTTTTCTTGAAGTGATAATTAAATTTCATCCTAAAAGGAATTTTAACTTACTATAATGAGTATGTATTATTTATTAATCGTAATATTGCAATCAAATAATATAAGAAGATGGGATTAACAAAAACCGAAATGTTTACAGATGAGCAAAACCAGATTTCACTTTTTTCAAAAGTATTTGGTCACCCTGCTCGTGTAGCGATATTGCAGCACTTATTTAAAATAAATAGTTGTGTATGTGGCGACCTTGTAAATGAAATAGGTCTTGCACAACCTACCATCTCACAACACCTTAAGGAGCTCAAAAATTTAGGTTTAATAAAAGGTAATGTAGAGGGTACGAGTGTTTGCTACTGTATCAATTCAGAAAATTGGACACGTATGAAAGAAGTAATGCAGCAATTTTTAGATCAAGATATTCTCGCAACAGATTGTTGCTAAAAAAAAATTATTCTCATTAATCGTATAATCGCAATAAACAAATAGAATTATGAAACTGTCAGAAGTAAAAAATGTACTTAATGGGTTGGAGACAATTTCTTTCCAACTACCAAGTGGAGAATTAGTGCCAAGTCATTTTCACGTGACTGAGGTAGGTAAGGTGTCAAAACACTTTATAGACTGCGGTGGTACTGTTCGAAAAGAGGAGGTAGTAAATTTCCAACTATGGAATGCAGATGATTATGACCATAGATTACATCCAGAAAAGTTGGTAAATATTATTGAGCTTTCTGAAAAGATATTAGGTATAGAAGATCTAGAGATAGAAGTAGAGTATCAAGCGAGCACCATAGGTAAATATGGACTTGATTTTAATGGATCAAGTTTTTTACTTACTTCAAAACAAACAGATTGTCTAGCAAAAGATCAATGCGGTATACCTGGCGTAGAGCCAGCTGTTGAGATTGTCGCAGAGACAAGCTCTTCTTGCTGTGGGCCTAATAGTACGTGTTGTTAATCACATTTTTAAAAAGAAATCTATATGACCACAACAGTATCAACGCTATATCCAAAGATCAATGATTTTATAGAGGGTTTAGATATACATAGTATTACAAAAGAGCGCAAGGAGACGCTTGAACCGTTAGTAGCATTTGTTAAAGAAAAGCACAGGCAGCAGGAGATTATAAGACTCAATTTTATATGTACACATAACTCTAGAAGAAGTCATCTCGCTCAAGTGTGGGCACAGGTTATGGCTTACTATTTTGAGATAGGGAAGGTATGTAGTTATTCTGGCGGAACGGAGCGTACAGCTCTTTTTCCGGTAGTTGCCACAACATTAGAAAACACAGGTTTTTTAGTAAAGACTATTTCTAGTGGTGATAACCCTGTTTACACAATAAAGTTTGCAGAAAATGAGCACCCTGTTATAGGGTTTTCAAAAAAGCTGGATGATACTTTTAATCCTAGTGCTGGCTTTGCAGCAATAATGACCTGCTCACAAGCAGATGGTGGATGTCCCTTTGTAGCCGGTGCAGAAAAGCGTGTGCCTATTACATTTGAAGATCCTAAGGTGTATGACGGCACTCCACAGCAAAAGGAAAAATACCTAGAGCGTAGTACACAAATTGCAACAGAAATGCTTTATGTTTTTTCTCAAGTGAAAGGATAGAATTGATGCGTCATATTTATACAATAAAGAAATCCTCTTAGTTTTATACTAAGAGGATTTCTTATTAATAACGCTTTTTTATTCTTAGGTCTAAGCGCGCTTGTATACTTTCTTGCTTAGGAAAGCTATAGCTATAACAATGCCAAGTATAGAAAGAAATGATACCGGTCCCATCGAAGCTTTCTGAATATTTATATCTATAAACTCATCTTCAGTTACCGAAAGCGATAGCGAGTAATTATTATCCTTATTAAGTACAAACTTTGTTTTTTTAAAGTCTTCTTTAAGTATAAGTAGAGCACTCTTGCTGTTATGTATATTCTTAAATAGCGTGTTAGTTAAGTCTATAGTCTCAAGATTAGAAGGGACCTTAGTTAACGTAAATAATACCTTTGTCGCGTGACCTAGTTGCACTTTACCATCAGTAAGGATGTAATTTTGATTCTCATTAAAACTTAGATTAAGATTCTGTGTAATATGATTTAAAACCATTTCTCTAAACTCCTCTGGAGTCTTGTATGGAGTGCTGGCATATGCTTGCCTTATTTCTTGCTGAAATGCAGTGAGAGAAGCATTAATTTGTAATACCCATACATCATTTTGCTTTTCTGCTAAGATAATCGTGGAGGCCTCTGTTTGATGTGCAAAACTCACTGATGTTATTAAAATCACTAGAGTCGAAAGAAGAAACTTTTTCATAATTCTAAATTTAGTTTGCATAAGCCCCTTTGAGACCATTTATGAAGTTGTTGTTGCCTGCGTTATCTACGTGATAGTGATAACCTCTAGTAACATCTGTATGACCGCGAAGCTCATCAAGATCTGAAGCAGCGATTACTTCTTGATTTTTATTTTCATAGATTCCGTGCCCATCTAGTGCATATCCTATAAGTGCGGCGTGACCATCTTCTTGTTCTACTTTTAGGCTAATGCCCGTTGCTGCGTGATAGTGATATCCTTGGTGTACATTAATATGACCCCCCGCATCATCAAATGGGGCTAATGTATAAGCTCCTAAAATATTATCTACTGGTGCTGGTGCAGAAAATTCAACTCCGTTAAGGGCGATACCTCGCGTAGACGGTGCACTATTTTGTCCAGGAGGTCCTCCTGGGCCTGTAGCAAAAAGTGTAGAAGTATTTTGTAATACTGGAGTTATAGGTATTAGGTATGTTTGAGATATATCTGTGATATAAGAAGGTAAACATTCTACACAAAAATTTTCATATTCTTCACCCACAGCAGGGTTTGCTGCATTTATACAATCTTGTTCTGTGTCTGTTACGTATATGTCACCATTTTCATCATACATTAACCAGTTATCATCTTCATAAAAGGCTGCCATATTTTCTATAAAAGCGCCATCTACATCATAAACTTCGCCATTTTCTAACCAGATCCCTCCCGCGTCTGCTCCATCTGCTATGTTATCTGGACACCAAGGCCCCATCTCGTGGTCAGACGGAGTACTGTTTGTGATAATCTGATAGCAATCTGTATTTGTGCCATCTGAGAGTGTGCAGGGAACAATGGTTAAGTTAACACCGTTTGTTGTAAAATTTTCTGGGTTCACATTTACAACTATTTCGTCACTATTGTTATCACTATCCTGATTAGAATTGTCATCATTAGAACAAGATGTGCAGCTCATCATTCCCAAACAAAGGATAATAATGGCACTTAGGTAGATTTTAGAATGTTTCATAAGTATAGTTTTGCTGGATTATTTTTCTTCCTTTAAAGTGTTTATATCTGCTATAAGTTGCTGTACAGATGTTGTATTGAGACCATTGTAAATACCTCGTATATGTTTGTCTTTATCTATGAGCACAAAATTCTCAGTATGTAGAAATTCATCTTCGGTTTTATTGAGACCTAAATCTTCCTCTATGAAGTATTGATTTCTACCTAGGTCATATATTTCATCTCTTGACCCTGTTACAAGGTGCCATTTATCTTTTACAACTCCGTTTTGACTTGCATAGTCTTGTAGGACTTTGCTTGTGTCGTGTTGAGGGGTTACAGAGTGTGAGATTAATAGTATTTCTGGATCATCTATAAAGGCTTGCTGAATTGAAGCCATATTTTTTGTCATTTTTGGACATATGCCTGTACAGAATGTAAAGAAGAAATCTGCTACGTATATTTTATCTTTAAAAGTATCTTGTGTGATAGTGTCGTTATATTGGTTATATAATTTAAATGGCGGTACTGTATGTAAGGTGTCGCTAGTGGTATAAGATGCATCTAGCCATAATGGAGTAAATGTGGCTTCGTTATAATATGGGAGGATTTCTACACGACTTGAGGCTGTGTTTGTATTTGTACAGCTTATGATGCTTAGTATAGTAATAAGGCTAGCGCTCCACAAGTTGTACTTGCTCATCATCCAACTGAAAGCAGAGATTTGCTCTTTTGAGCCCAAATATTCTTCCATTTTTTGCTTCATAGTTGTTATAAATTTTTCCGTTTTCTCTCCAAGATTGTTGTAGTCCTTCTTCTTGACCGTTTACAAGAGTAATTACCTTAAACTTAACGCCGCTTGTATACCATTGATATTGCTTTCCGTGGGGAATCCCATTTTCATAATTTGCTATAGATCTTTTGTTTCCATTACTCCACCAAGAGATAGTTTGCCCGTTACGTACTCCGTTTATATAATTTGCTTTAAAACTTAGAACGCCATTAGAGAAGTATTTTTCTTCAGCGCCGTGTTTTTTTCCTTTCGCGAAAGCGGTCTTCTCAGAGATAGTTCCATCAAGATATATGCTTGTTGCAACCCCTGTAAAAGGCTCTCCCTTATAATAGAAAAGCCCTTTGTGGAGGTTTAACTCGTTTAGTGTGACGGCTAATTCAAACTTTGAGTTTACTGAGGGTGTATAGTTTGTGACTTTTTCCTCAGTATTACGGTTACAGCTTATAATCAATAAGCATATTATGAGTGTTAGGCTATAGTATCGCATTTGGCGTGCCTTGATAATCTCCAGGAAATATGATGTAGTACTGGTTAAGATATAGTTCATCTTGTATGTGGTAATGATATTCCTCTTGATCTGTGTGTTGTGTAGTTGAGGTATGCCCACCAGATGCATCTAGATCTTCTGGATAGCTACCAGTACTTGCACAAATACGACCATACACAAAAAAACCATCGCTTATAATCCCTATAAGGTTGTCATCATTGTTGCTAAAAGCCTTTGGCTCTAGGTGGTAGTGATAACTTTGTGGACCCGTGTGTGCTGCTGTGTAGTCTAGGGATGGTACGGCATCATCTAGTGGTACGTTAGGGCCTTCTTGATCATCATAAATCATAGCGCCACTTACAGCAATACCTATAGGGCCAAGACCTGTAGCCGTGGTTGTACTTGCTAGTTGTGGTGATGAAGAAACGGTAAGCGAGTATGAACCATTAAAATCATCTATATTACCAGGTGCCATCATCTCATAAGTTGTGAGAGTGGGCTCTACAAAGAGTGGGTGATTCTCATCTGCTGCTGGTGTTACGAGTACATTACCCATAGGGTCTGTAGCGGTACGCTCTGTAGTATTAGACCAGTAGGGAGAGGTATGGTTAGGATAACCATTACTCTCTATAATAACATTAGAACCGCTTAGTAGGACTGAAACATTATCTTGATCAAACGCTGCAAAGGCTGCGTGAAGCTCTGCGGTTGTATTGCCGTCATCTGTCGTTGTAGTTGTGTCATTACTATCATCATTACTACAAGCTACAAGTATCACAATTGCACCACTTAGTAGTAGTGAAAGTGCTGCTAGATTTTTTTTGATGGTCGATTTCATAATTGCTTTTTAAAGGGTTTGTTTTATAAATGTACCGTGTTTGTCTATGCTGTTTTTTAATATTCTGTGAATGCTAGTTAGTTTTAAGTGAATGGTCCTAAAAGCTGTATCACAGGTTTTTAATGCAGATGATTAATTGTTGAATAAGTAAAAAAAAGGAAACTCCATAATTTCTTATGGAGCTCCCTAACCAAACATCAATCAAACAATTTATATACTATTTCTTACCTCTCGGTTCTCTTCTTTTAGGTTTTGGAGCTTTTTTGAACTCCTTTTCTGTGATAAAACCATCTTCGTTAGTATCTACTTCTTTAAAAGCCTCTTTAAGTGGTCCTTTTATTTCTGACTTGTCGAGCTTATTATCTTCATTTGCGTCCATATCTTTAAGTAATTGTGCAAATGTAGGCGGCTCTTTTCGGTCATTATTTCTTTGCCCTTGAGCACAAGAAACAGATACAATACCTAGCGTAAATACAATCGCTAGTGCGCTCATTTTAAAATTTATCTTTTTCATAATAATTGTTTTTGTGTTACGCTTATTTGACTCCAAAGTTGGCAATTAGTTAATTGTAAATGGGCTGTTTTCTGCCAGTTACCTTTGGTTTTCTGCGAGTGACGTATTTCTATCTATAAATGAGATAAAACAATAGCTGTAATTGCCTCAAAACAGCGATTGTATGAATTTTTATTTACGTTATTTGCGCTATGAATCTATTAGGAAGATATATTTCTCAGGTATTATTATGGCTAGGAGTCTGGAGTACGCTCTGGATATCTGGCGGTCGCGATGCTATATTTATAAGAGATAACGGTCTCGCATTTGTATTACAAGTATTGATTTTATTCGGACTTGTATATTATGTAGTGCCTCGCTTATTGTTTAAAAAGAAGTACCTCTACTTTATTGTTGCCACAGTGCCTGTAGTGATACTATGTGCGTATATCTCATCAGAGTTTGCACCTACACCTGTTAGAAGACCGCCACCTATGGGACTTCAAGGAGGAGCTCCTGGCAAGTTGCCTTCTCGTTTTTTTATACACTTATTAGTCCTTACTATATCAAGTGTTACAGCTATTTTACTAGAGACATTTATTTATGCTCAAGAAAAAGAAAAGAGTTATGCATATGCTCAAGCAGAGCTAAAAGAAGCAGAGCTTAAGTTTTTAAAAATGCAAATCAACCCTCACTTTCTCTTTAACGCGCTAAATAACATCTATGCACTCTCTGTTACAAACTCAGATAAAACGCAAGAAGGAATAAGCACGCTCTCTCAAATGTTGCGATATGTGCTGTACGATTGTGAACGACCAGAGGTATCACTTGGTAAAGAAGTGGAGTATATAGAACATTACATTGCCCTCTTTAAACTCAAAAGCAGTAAAGAGTTTAATATACGTTTTGAACAAGATATCACAAATGAAAATATACAAGTAGCTCCTATGCTATTTGTTCCTTTTATAGAAAACGCTTTCAAGCATAGTGGGATAGAACTAGGAGGTAGTAACTACGTATTTATTTCGCTTAAAGCGAAAGAAAATCACATAGACTTTTATATAGAAAACAGTATGCCTTCAAAACCGCTAGTCACAGACGGAGCCGGAGGTATAGGTTTACAAAATGTAGAGAAGAGACTGGAGATTTTATACCCTCAAAAGCACGAGCTTACTATAAAAAAATCTGATACCTTTAGTGTAGCTTTAAAAGTAAACTTACAATGAGCACCATAAGCTGTATAATAATAGATGATGAAGAGCTAGCAAGAACCCTACTAGAAACCTATGTACAAAAGGTGACCTATCTCAATAGTTTTGGTTCTTTTCAAAACCCAATAGAAGCCCTGTCATTTATAAAAGAAAATCCTGTAGATCTTATATTTTTAGATATACAAATGCCTGAGCTCAAAGGAACAGAATTTGCGAGCATCATCGCTACAAGTAAAAGTAAAGTGATATTTACAACAGCTTACTCTGAGTATGCATTAAAGGGTTTTGAACTTAATGCTCTAGACTACCTGCTCAAACCCATTACCTTTAACAGGTTTTTAAGCGCAGTAGAGAAGTTTCCGTTACAAGAAGTACTAGTAGACCCTACACATCTAGTCATAAAATCTGGATATGATCTTTATAAAATCGTTCCAGACGAAGTGCGCTACATCGAGAGTGATAGCGAGTATGTAAACTACCATCTAGAAACAGGTAAAAAAATAATCGCAAACCAGTCACTAAGTAAACTTATAAAAACCTTACCAACCTCATTTTTAAGAGTACATAGGTCTTTTATAGTAAACGGTGATAAAGTCACGGGTTTAAAAGGACGCGATCTTATTATAGGAGATAAAAGAATACCAGTAAGTGATAGCTACTACGATACGGTGAAGAAATCATTATTTAATTAGTACTTTTAAGTATTATGAAAACAACTGCTGTACATATAATATGCATTTTGCTTTTGGCATTAAGTGTCATAAGCTGCAATGAGCAAGCTCAAGTAAGTTCTGTAAACCCAGAAAACTGGGGAGCAAGAACGGCTACATTACCCACTGGTGATACGCTAGCTGTAGGGAAGACGTACCTGTCTATCTACTCTCAAATTTTTAGTTACTCAGAGCATAAAACGCATAACTTAACGGCTATGGTAAGTTTACGTAATACTAGTGATACAGATACGGTATATATAAACAATGCATCATATTATGATACACACGGCAGGTTAGTACGTACATATTTTAATAATGCAATATATCTATCACCACTTGAAACTACAGAGATTGTGATAGATGAAAAAGATGTCACTGGTGGTACGGGGTCTAATTTTATATTTGAGTGGAGTACACCTGCAGGAGCATCAGAGCCGCTTTTTGAGGGTGTAATGAGCTCTACTATGGGTCAACAAGGATTATCTTTTACCACCCAAGGGAAAAGAATCAAATAGGTGAGTAGCTATAAAATTACTCTCTAGCTTAATAGGTTATTAATCTCATCATTAGTAACTACAGGGTTTGCACCTGCTTTACCAGCAACCAGGCTACCTACTGCACAAGCAACTTCTAGGGCGTCTTCGGCAGTCTCACCAGAGAGAAGCCCAAAAACTAATGTTGCCAGAAAGCTGTCTCCAGCGCCTACAGTATCTACCACCTTTGCAGGAAAACCTACTTGTGTATGTATGCCACCTTTATGATAGAGCATCGCACCTTCAGACCCTAGCGTTACACAAACTGTAGGAGTCTCTGTCATTGCACTGAGCATTTTTAACTCATCCTCTAGTGTGTCACCCTCTATGCCCATTGCCATCACGATGAGCTCAAGCTCTTCATCATTAAGCTTTATCATATCTGCCGCCTCCATTAGGCTCGCTACAATTTCAAGATCATAATGAGGAGCGCGTAGGTTAAGGTCAAAAACAGTAAACTTAGATCGTTCGGCAAGTACCTCAATAGCTTCAAGATTTACAGCAGTTTCAGCCATAGTGCTATCTTCATCAAGGGCTTCAAGTATATTTCCGCTTTCGCGAAAAGCGAGACTACCTATAATAAGAGCATCTGCAGCGGTGACTGCTTCGGCATTTTTTTCATTCCAAGCGATGGCATCCCAAGCAGTGTCTTGAGCAATCTCATATGAGGCACTTCCAGCTTTGTCTAAGGTGACCTTTACTTGTCCTGTAGGTTTGTCATTGCGTTGTATCAGAGCCGTGTCGAGCCCCTTTTCCTTTATAAGCGCCAGGGCTACTTTACCTAAAGCGTCATTTCCCAAAGATGAGATCATAGACACATCTACCCCAAAGGAGTGTAAACGTAGCGCAACATTAAGTGGCGCGCCACCTAATCGTTTCTCATCTGGGAAAACATCCCATAATATCTCGCCGTAACTGGCTATTTTAAGTGGTGTATTAGGCATCTGTAACAAGCTCTTTTTCTAGTTCTTCTAGGGTACGTCCTTTGGTCTCTGGCATAGCAATAATTGCCCATAATAGTTGGAGTACCATCATTCCTGCAAAGAAATAATAAATATTCCAAAGATGGTCTCTCATTATGCCTTCTTTATCATCTATAAAAAATGGAGTTACGAGCGTTATGACAGCTGCAAAAACCCAGTGTGTACTCGTACCCCAAGATTGCCCATAAGCGCGCACGCGATTTGGAAAAATTTCTGAGATAAAAACCCATATAACAGCCCCTTGTCCTATAGCGTGTGACGCTACAAAGGTACAAATGAAAGTAAGTAAGAGGGCTGGACTTAGTTGCATCTGGAAACAAATACCTACCATAATAAGGCTCACAATATAGCCTACAGATCCTATCATTATAAGTTGTTTTCTTCCTAGCTTGTCTAGTAATCGCACGCCTATAAATGTAAAGATGAGGTTTACAATACCTATCGCAATAGAGTTAAAGAGCGACTCAGAACCGCCAAGACCTGCTTGCTCTAATATTTGTGGAGCATAATAGAGCACAAAGTTGATACCAGATAACTGATTAAAAAAGGCGATAAGAAAACCTAACCATAATACTTTTGAATATTTCTTTTGGAAAAGATTTTCTGAGGTTTTAGTTTGCTGTAAGTCTAGTTTTATTTCTTCTAGTCTAGACTGTGCAGCCCCAGCTCCTTCATATATTTTTTGTAAAACAAGCATTGCGCCTGCATCATCTTTTTTCTGTAGTACGAGCCACCTCGGGCTGTTAGGCACTTTCATCACCATAAGAGTATATATAAGTGCAGGTATAGCTTCTACACCTAGCATCCATCGCCAGTCGTTTGTACCGTCTACACCTTTAAGCAGCCAGTTTGACACAAAGGCAATGAGGATACCAAAGACGAGCCAGAACTGATAGAGACCTCCCAGTTTACCACGGTTAGACTCAGAGCTTATCTCAGATATATAAATAGGTGCCGCCACAGATGAGACTCCCACACCAATGCCTCCTATGAATCTAAAAGCCGAAAATGAATACGGGTCTTGTGCTAACGCACAGCCTATGGCTGAAACAAAAAAGAGGATTCCTATCCAGAAGAGTGTCTTTTTACGTCCTAATTTTTTAGTAGGAAAACCACCTAGTAGAGATCCAGCCACGGTCCCCCATAATGCCATACTCATTATAAAAGTACCGTGCATAAATGGCGATAAATTCCATAACTCCTTTATGGGTGAGTTTGCACCACTTATAACTACCGTGTCAAAACCAAATAAAAAGCCAGCGAGGGCTACGGTAATACTCCATTTTGTAATTTCTTTCATATGCCTTGTTTAGGGTGATGAGGTCGCGTGCTTCTACACTACTTCCATATTCGTTTTATTTTGCTCACTTTTAAATCTACGATTGTAGCATTCTCACTTGTAAACGTGAGTGCGGTAAACGGTGTGGTAGGAAAAATTTGATCTGTAAATACAGTGTTCCCGCCATCTATAAAAATCTCAATAGATGATGCATCCATTACAATACTATAAGCTACATCAGTAGGACTGTCAATAATGGCTGGTGCAGTGTGAACTTTATCGCCAAAGGATGGTTCAAAGCTTACAATGCCAGATTTTCTCCGGTCTAGATAGTAACTCTTTGTGCTGCTATCATAACCAAATTTTAATGATTCCTTATTGACATTTGTAAAGTTGAGTTTAAAGTCATCTAGTTTACCGGGTATTTTAAAATCTAAGCGTTGCTCGTTATAATCTTTGCTCGAGAGAGACATTCCATTCTTCATCGTATCGTGTACTACGGTTGCGTAAGCATATTCATCTAGAGAGGTGACGGGATAGTTTTTAAGGTAAAAGCCATTTCTATTGTTTTTATGAAGAGTAAGCTTTCGCGAAAGCGTCATAGCACTGCGCCACGCTTCTGTAGGGGTGTCACGGGCATAGTTCCAGTTGCTCATCCAGCCTATAAACGTACGATCTGTATCTGGCAGTCCATTAAAAGTAACGCCGGCATAGTTATCTGTACCGTAGTCTAGCCATTTTATTTCCTTTTGTTTTGTAGTAAAGGTGGTCCCGTCAAAGTCACCTACAAAATACTGAGTTCCCGATCCACCATTTGGCGCGCCAGGATTAATACTTATAATCAAGACCCACTTAGTCTCATCGCTTCCCTCAACTTTGAGCGGAAATAAGTCTGGACACTCCCAGACGCCGCCGTGAGCTCCTATATTTTTTCCAAACTCACTCATAAGAGTCCAGTTTTTAAGATTTGGGCTCCTATAAAATTTGGCGTGATCACCAGCGACAAGTGTCATCACCCATTGCTCAGTATTGTCATCCCAGAATACTTTAGGATCTCTAAAATCTTTGATGTTTTCGTCATTACTTATAACGGGGTTGCCACTATATTTTTTCCAAGTTTCACCTTCATCTAGACTATAAGCTATACCCTGAGTTTGAAAATCTTTACGTCCTGCTTTTTCACCTTCCATAAGGTGATAGGTAAAAATAGCAACCATAGGAGGGTTGTCTTTTGTCCCTAAGCCAGAGGTGTTATGTATATCCATCACAGCGCTACCAGAAAATATAAGACCTAGCTCATCTGGATATAAGGCAATGGGTTTGTGCTCCCAAGAGATAAGATCTTTTGAGGTGGCGTGACCCCAGTGCATAGGTCCCCAGACTATGTCTTCTGGGTAATGCTGGTAAAATAAGTGATAAGTGCCGTTGTGGTATAAAAGCCCGTTGGGGTCATTCATCCACATTGTGGGTGGAGTGAAGTGGTATTGAGGACGATAGTTTTCGCGAAAGCGGTCTTCTACCACAGCCACTTCATTTACAGGAGTTGTTTTTTCTTTACAACCTATAAGAGTGAAAAGTGCAAGAATGATAAGAAGCTGCTTCATTTTTTACTATGATTTTAGAACTTTAAGGCTCTCCTAGTTTAATTTTAATTCATAGGTGGACTAGTTAAAGCATCCTAAAATAGGTCAAAAATTCACATTTTGATAATAAATATAATAACTTATTAAGAATACATCGTTTTCGTACCCAAAAGGATTTGTTTAAATTGTACTATAGCTTTTAGTAAGCCTATTTTTACGATACCATTATGAAAAGAAAACTCACCTTAAAATTAATTGCCAAAGAACTTGATGTTTCTATCTCTACTGTCTCAAAAGCACTGCGTGATAGTGCAGAGATAAGTGAAGACACACGCCAGAAGATTAAAGCCTTTGCAAAGCTGTATAATTATAAGCCTAATAATATTGCGTTAAGTCTTAAAAACAGAAAGACGCGCACCATCGGGATAATTATACCGCAAATAGTGCATCACTTTTTTACCACTGTAATACGTGGGGTTGAGCAAATGGCGAGGGAGCACAATTATAATGTGATTATCACTCTTTCTAATAATGATTTTGATAAGGAAGTTCTTAATATGGAGCTACTTGCAAATGGTAGTACAGATGGATTTATCCTTTCTTTATCAAAAGAAACAATGCAAAAGGACGACTTTAGACACCTCACAGAGGCTATAGACCAAGGGATGCCTGTTGTAATGTTTGACCGTATAGTAGATGAGATACCTTGTGATAAAGTGCTTATAGATGACCGTGAGGGGGCAAAGCTAGGCGTAAATCACTTGATTAAAACAGGCTGTAAAAAGATAGCCATCATCACTACAGAAGATTATATCACCGTAGGAAAGTTGCGTACTAAGGGGTATATGGAAGCCCTTGAGTCTGCCGGTATTACCGTAGATAAAGATCTAATTTTAAAACTAGATGCTATAGATGAGCTTAATGATAAGGCAAAGGCTCGTATCAAACATTTCTTAAAAGGAAAAGACATAGACGGTGTATTTACGATAAATGAAATTTTTGCCGTGACCGCTGCCAAATATATTATGGAAGCAGATAAAACCATTCCAGAAGATGTGAGTATCGTGAGCTTCTCAGATGGCGAGTTATCTCAACACTTTGTACCTAGCCTCACTACAGTAAGCCAGCACGGAGAAGAGATGGGGCGTAAGGCAGCAGAGTTACTTATCAATAAACTAGAGCGACCAGAAGAAGAGGTAGAGCAATATACCACCGCATATATAGATACAAGTCTCATAGAGCGTGAGAGCACAAAGAGAGTAAAATAGGGCTATTACGCTTTCGCGAAAATTAAACACAAACACATCGAGTTATAACCAAACAACTCTGATGACCGAAAATATATTGAAATTGAAAAAGAAAGCATTCCTTTTTGACCTAGACGGAGTTATAGTAGACACTGCAAAATTTCACTATCTCGCCTGGCGTAACCTTGCCAAAGAGATGAATTTTGACTTCACAGAAGAGCAAAACGAACTTTTTAAAGGGGTAAGCCGTGTGCGATCGCTAGAGATATTACTAGACCTAGCTTCATATGATGCAACTCAAGAACAAAAAGACAGGTGGCTCATCCAGAAAAATGAAGAGTATCTTAAGTACATAAAAGGGATGGATGACAGTGAGATCTTACCAGATGTAGTGAGAGTACTCGATTTTTTAGAAGAAAAAAATCAAGGTATTGCACTAGGTAGCGCAAGTAAAAATGCGCGACCTATCTTGACTAAGCTTGATTTATTAGATAAATTTCAAGCGATTGTAGATGGTAATGATGTGACAGCAGCAAAGCCAGATCCAGAAGTATTCTTAAAAGGAGGAGAAGCTTTAAAAATAGAACGTACAGATTGTGTCGTTTTTGAAGATTCTATTGCCGGTATACAAGCTGCAAACAGCGCAGGTATGATAAGCATAGGTATAGGAGAGCAAGATGTGCTACACGAGGCAAACTACGTTTTTAAAGACTTTACAGAGATGAGTAATGCTTTCCTTCTAGAACTTATAGAAGCATAAATTTAATCTAACTACAACTATCATCAAGTATGAGGCTAGCTCATACGAAAGACTACCATAATATGCATATAGATTATATCACTCCAAATGATTGGTCCATTATAGAGGATGGATGGAACCCAAATAACGTAAAATCATCAGAGAGTCTTATGGCGCTAGGTAATGGTGCAATGGGGCAACGCGCAAATTTTGAAGAAGATTATAGTGGCGCGACCTTTCAAGGAAGTTATATAGGAGGTGTGTATTACCCAGATAAAACCCGCGTAGGCTGGTGGAAAAATGGGTATCCAGAGTACTTTGCAAAAGTGCTCAATGCGCCTAGCTGGATAGGTATAAAAGTAACAGTAAACGGAGAGAGTCTGGATTTACATACCTGTAAAGAGGTAAACGATTTTCGTCGTGAGCTTGATATGAAAGCTGGTGTATTGTACAGAAGTTTTAAAGCCACCCTACAAAATGACGTTGAGATTGCAGTAAAAGCAACACGTTTTTTAAGTATGGAGATGGATGAGGTAGGTGCAATTAAGTACGAAGTGACACCTATTAATGTAGACGCTACAATAAGTTATGAGCCGTATTTAGATAGCGGTATCACTAATGAAGATTCAAACTGGGATGACAAGTTTTGGAACACGCTAGAAGTTTCAGAAAATGATGATATGGCTTTCATCACCGCACATACTATGAAGACGGAGTTTCACGTATGTACGATGATGCAAAACAAGCTTTTTATAGATGGTGATGAGATTACGCTTTCGCGAAAGCGTTCTCAAAAAACTGCAACCTACTTAGGTCACGAGTATAAGACAGATGTTGCCAAAGGAGAAACCTTTGCCATACAAAAAATAGGAGGTTATGTAAGTAGCCTTAATCACGATAAAGATGGTCTCATAGCAGTGGCAACAGACGTACTAAATAAAGCAACAGGCTTAGGATATGATGCTTTGCTAGCTTCTCAAAAGGAAGCCTGGGCAAAAACCTGGGAGATGTCTGACATCACAATTGAGGGTGATACAAAAGCACAGCAGGGTATACGTTTTAATATCTTCCATCTTAATCAAACATACACGGGGCAAGATAGCCGTCTCAATATAGGTCCAAAAGGGTTTACTGGCGAAAAATACGGAGGTTCTACCTACTGGGATACCGAGGCTTACTGTATTCCATTTTATATGGCTACCAAAGATCAAAGTGTTGCAAGACAGTTACTCACCTATAGGTATAACCAGCTTGATAAGGCTATAGAAAATGCTCAAAAACTAGGTTTTACAAACGGAGCGGCACTATACCCTATGGTTACTATGAACGGGGAGGAATGTCACAATGAGTGGGAAATCACCTTTGAAGAGATACACCGTAACGGCTCTATGGTTTATGCTATATATAATTACGAGCGTTATACAGGAGATACGAGCTACATTCCAGAAATGGGGCTTGAGGTAATTATAGGTGTAGCGAGATTCTGGAGACAGAGGGCGACTTTTTCTAAGGCTAAGAATGCTTATGTGATTCTAGGAGTTACAGGTCCTAACGAGTACGAGAATAATGTAAATAATAACTGGTTTACAAACTATATCGCAAAGTGGTGTCTCGAGTATGCTTTTGAACAAGCAGAGCTGCTAAGAGACACTGCGAAAGAAGATTGGTCACGTATTTCTGGAAAAACGCATCTGTCTTATGACGAGATGCTTTCTTGGAGGTCTACTGCAGAGCAGATGTACTTTCCATACTCAGAAGAAAATGGTGTGTACCTACAGCAAGATGGTTTCTTAGATAAGGAATTAATCACCGTAGCAGATTTACCAAAATCAAACCGACCTATTAATCAAAAATGGTCTTGGGACCGCATACTGCGCTCTCCATACATAAAGCAAGCAGATACGTTACAAGGGTTCTACTTTTTTGAAGACCACTTTACTAAGGAGCAACTAGAAAAGCATTTTGATTTTTATGAGCCATTTACCGTACACGAGAGTTCATTATCCCCTTGTGTGCACGCTATACAAGCCGCAAAATTAGGTAGGATGGATCAAGCATATGAGTTTTACTTACGCACATCACGTCTAGATCTTGATGATTATAATAAGGAGGTAGAAGAGGGACTGCACATCACGAGTATGGCGGGTACCTGGCAGAGTGTGGTAGAAGGCTTTGGAGGGATGCGTGTAAAGAATGACACACTATCTTTTGAGACCAAAATACCTAATGCCTGGACGGGTTACAGTTTTAAAGTAAACTTTAGAGGCCAGATTTTAAAAGTAGAAGTGGCTAATGATGCAACCAACTTTACACTGGTGAGTGGAGAAGGCTTAAGTATTCTTGTAAACGGAGAAAAGAGAGAGGTATTACCAGCTTAAAGAGCTGGTAAGCCTATAATTTTATAGGTGTACTATCTGTAACTGCATTCCCATTATATTCAAGTGTCCACCCTAGTGAGTTAGTAAGAAAGTAAATTTTAGAAAGTTCTGAGATAAGTCTGTTTTGTGCATTTGAGTAAAGGGTAGAGTTTTTAACTTCCTTTTCAAGCCCTTTTTGCACGCGTGATTTTATGATATTATAATCGCGAGCATTAAACTGGTTGAGGTAGTCTTGTTGCACATCATAATATTCTATATTAGGATTAATCTTTAATTCAGGTTCTGGGATATAGGTAATGCGTACCGTCTTTGTGAGTTCATCAACCTCTGTAGCAACCTTAGAAAGATCGTAAGCGATAGTTGCTTCGGCATTTACGACTACTAGGGCCTTTTTTGTCGCAGAAAGCACATCTACATAGAATTTTTTTGAATCTTCATAGGTAAAGACTTGGGCATAGTTACCTTCTGTAACGATGAGTTTCCCTACGTTTTTTATTTGTTTCTCGATGAGCGCGGTGTTTGCTCTAAGCTGCTCACTTTCATCTTTTGTGTGTTCACAATAACGTACACCAAAAACAATCACAAGTGCAAGAGCTGCCCCAAAAAGTATTTTACGCATAATAGTTTATTATATAACCAAGGTACATAAAATAAAAAGCCGCACATAAGTGCGGCTTTAATGAGTTTCTAAATCCCCCAATTTCGATTCTCATTCTAATGATGTAAATGTAATTGCTTCTTTAAGTTTTAGGTAGGGGTAAATGCCCCTTTATAGTAATGTTACTTAATTATTATTCCAGAAGAGCGTAAAAGTCCAGCAAGATTGTCGTTTGAAAAAAGTGCTCCTTTTAGTATCGTTTGTGTAGGGTTTATTGTGTAGTCTATAGCTGTCCTAAAGTCTGCCCTAAGTAATTTTGAGTTTTCAAAATTGGTTTTGGTTAATATGCATTTGTCAAACCTAGCCTCGCTCAGATCTGCCTCAGTAAAATCTACTTCGGCCATAGGGCAGTCTATAAAGGTTGTTTTTTTAAGTGGTAATGCGGTGAAGTTTGAGAGGTTTAGAACGCTTTCGCGAAAGCGTAATCCCAACATAAAGATATTACAAACACTAAAATCTGCTCCTAGCAGTTTACAGCCGTCAAATAAAACTTGATTGAGACTAGTGCCACCAAACTTTACATTAGTGAGGTTGCAATTTATAAAGGTGCACTCTAAAAAAGTACTGTTTGAGAGATGAAGGTTTTCAAAATTACACTCCATAAATGTGCAATTATCATACTCGCCTTTATCTAAAGGTTGCTGAGTGTAATCTATACCTGTAAACTCTTGATCACTGTAATATGAGCTCATATTATTCTACAATGGGTAAGTAAACTTCTGTCTTCCACCTGCTCTCGTCACCAGCCATATTTGGATTGTTATAAAAGACTTCAGTAGGTTTTAGATCTACTTTAATATTATTGCTCTTTGCATAGTTAAGAAGCGCATACCAAGCACGATCTGATGTAATATAGTTACCGTTATAAATAGCTTTGAGTGCTCTTTGTGCAGGTCTTGACCCATATTTAATGTCTTTTACTACTGGTAAAGAATCCGTTTCTATCATAGGGAATGCAAAGTGATATTTTATACTATCGGTTACCCTGTTCCAGTCTGTGATTTGTACAAAGGGGCGTCCATCTAGCTCAATATCATAAGTAGCCATTGTACCTTGCAAATGCCCTATATCGCGCATCATTCCGTCTGCTTTGAGAATTTGTAGCCCTTCAAGCTCTGTATAGGCATAAAACTTGGCTGGGAGTTCTTCTTCACCTACTATGGTTACTGTAATTCTATCTAGATGATCTTGTAATAACTCGTTAAATTCTAGTACAGTTCTAGTAGCACTTTTTTTAAAGTCTGTGTCCTTAAAAAGCCCATTTATACGATTGTTTATAGAGTGCGCGGGATCTATTACGTGTACCGTAACCTCTGTAAGTGAATCGTGCACTTTGTTAAGTTGCCACTCATATATGTGAGTAGAGTCTTGTACTGTAAATTCTTGAATGATTTGTGTGTGTTCATCACCCAGTTGTACCTCTGTGACTGGCGCGCCTTCTTTCCAGTTTTTTATAGATTGCTCTATAGTACCTAGAGTAGTTTTTGCCTTAATCTTTGCAGTAAAGTCTCCTGGTTTAAGATATAGGTACCATACGCCTGTTGCTATGATACTTACTATTATGAATGCGATAATCTTTTTCATAATAGATGATTTAGTTTGAAGTAACGCCTGTTTCTGTTTTCATATCAAGTTGAGATACGACATATTGCCCAAGGTCTTTTCCTTGGTTAAGACCTATCTCTACAGCCGCACGATAGTGTATACCACCATACATACGACTTATAGCAGCTTCTTGTGCTGCTGCTCTAAAGGATTTAAAATTACGTATAGGTAAACCATATGCAATCTCTGTGTTATCATTAAAAGAGAAGTTGTCCCCAAAAATACTAGTGAGGCTCTCTGCCGCAGCACCAGACACTACTGAGTGGCCACTTACGTACTCTGGAAAAGGAGGTGTTTGTAAAATAGGTTTCCAAGAGTCATCTATATGATCATTTATAAGCGTCTCTGGGCGTATTAAATTAGAGCGGTACTTCTCATCCCAACAAGATATAAAAGCGTCATACATTGCTATGGTTGTTTTTGTATAGGCGTGCAAAGTATGTACTACATCTAGGTCAGCCTTTTTTGAAGCAATTTTTGTAATACCCACCCAGTGACCGCCAGGGGTTATCTTTTTTGTAGCAAACATTAAGTGACCTCGTGTAACAGATACATAAGGATTACAATCCCAAAACTGTGCTATGGCAATTTCCTCAGAGGTATCTCCGTCTTTTGTTATTTGCTGGCTTATGTCATAAACCTCCTTAAGCTCTTTATAAAAATCTGAATCTTCTTCTAGTGAAAATGCTGGTGGTGGTACAGGTTTAAATTGGTCTGCCGTATTAATTACAAATGGTCTTATTTTATTCCAGTGTGGCTCTATTCCATCCATATAAGCGGGTGGTGTAGGTTGCCATCTAGAAGGCTCGTCAGAACGTACAGAGAACTTAGGCATTGTGCGAGTTTGTTTGTAATTATCTCCATCCATCCACGCTGCAATATGATTAGACACTTGTAGTCCATAATCTCTTGAGTGTATAAACTCTTCTTCATTAAGCTCTTGCCAGTTTGCATAAAGACTATCTCTATAAGTCTCTATATCTTGCTCAGAAAATATAAGACGTTTACTCATATCCATATGAGCAACGAGGGCCGCAAGTTCATAGTTGATAGATGCGTCTTCTGCAGGTGTTGGGATTGCTTTAAAATTTGTGAGTTGTCCTGAAAGTGAGGAAAATGTAGGATTGTCTTGAGCTAGTATCTCGTAGGCAGCAATATTAGGATATGCATAAATTCTACTAGCTACTGGAGGCGAGAAGATATCGTGTATAATCACTTCTGTAACTTTATCTATCGCATTATGAAAGTGATCTGGAGTAATCACAATAGGCTCACTCTTTTTTGAACAAGAGCTTAAAGTAATTAAAGCAGTAAGTAGGACTATGAGTGTGTACTGTGTTTTCATTATTGTGTAGTTTCTATTGTATATACCTGTGCTGGTTCATTATTAAAAGTAACGAGCAAGTAATTTGTGTTATTATGTGTTATGATAGATAGCTTACGAACAGACTTTTGAGCAAAATCTAATCCGATGGTATACCCATCTATTATTTCTTGTTCTGATTTTATAAGAGCACCAGGGAACGAATCTAACCTACCGTGATACGGTTTTGTGCCAAAATAATTTCCCCCTACGAGGGCCCCTTTTTTTCCATCATTAGTAAAGTCAAATACTACAAAATCTAGTAGAGGAGCAACTTGTAATGATGATGGGAAAGGTACAAAAGTAAAGGAACCTTTTTCATTTTTTAAGTATCCAGACTTTAAAGTGGTAACATTTAATTCTTGAGCCTTAGATAAACTCTTGGCACCTATAATCTCTGAGATAGTTTTACCAGCAAAATCATTATTTGTACTATATTTCTTTTTAAGAGATACAAGTTGTTTCGCTAGTTCAGGAAGATTTTGAATAGGGTAGTAGTTACCATTTCTAGAAGTAGCAACCAGTGTTTCGGTCTGACCGTTGTTATCAAAGTCTGCGTGATACATTTTGAGCGGCGCACCTTCTGTAGCCGTAAACTTGCTGTTAGTTCCCCAGTTGCCTAGCAGGTAATCCAGATCACCATCATCATCTATATCAAAAGGCGCTATGGTTTGCCATAAACCAGTAAGCATCTTTGTTATTAACTTTTCTTTAGATAGCACGCCATTATTATTTACGTAAAATTGAGGCGCCATCCATTCACCTATTACAATGAGGTCTTTCTGGTTATCATCGTTAAGATCTGTCCACACGGCATCTGTAACCATACCTATATTACCTAGGTTGTTATTTTTATCTACAGTGTATTTGCCATTGTTGTTTTTGAGGAGCACACTTTCTGGTGCTGTACCAAAATCGCCAGTAATTACTTGATGACCTATAAACAAGTCCATATCACCGTCATTGTCATAATCGTTTGGAGCGATAACAGAAGTGTTGCCCAGTAAGTTGAGAGGTTGCTTTGAGAGGCTATCATCTAGTTTTAAGATATAATCATCAAGAGCACTATTAGTTTGTGCAAAATCTGCGCCAGCGGTGCCTACTATAATCTCACCATCTTGAATGATTGCTGTTTTGTCTTCGGTTTTACTATGTTTTTTTAAGGGTTCTATATACGCTTTCGCGAAAGCGGAATCTCCACCCAAGTATATTTGAGACGAAGTAAATTTTGAACTACCAAAATAAATATCATCCACCCCATCATTATTTATATCACCCACTGCGGTAGCTGGACCCCGATCTGAAAGTTGATAAGGAATTAATTTTTGGCGGTTAAAGTCTATATAAGCATCTTCCTTGTGTATGTAATCTATGCCTAGATTTCCTGGTGTTTTTGAGAAGAGTTTTTCATTTTTTGGTAATAAACTATGGTAGTCAAAAGGTGTTGAAGCCCGTGGTGACAGCTTTACCAATGAATTTGTAGTTACGTTGCGTTCAGTTTGGCAAGTGTTATCTGGCCATATAACCTTGAGAGAATCAATAGTCGTATTTTTAGGAAAGCCAAAATGCACTAGAGGCTGTGACGATGCTTGGAACCCTCTGGCGGTATAAAGCTCTTTGTACTGGGTCTTACCTCCTGCATAAGCAAATACTTTAGTACCTATCCCAAAAGGATTCTTAGCTGTGTACTCAAATTTGAGTTGGACATATGTAGCCGTAGTATCTGTCTGGTTGATGTAGAGCGTTGCTTCTTTGTTTATATTATTAACTACAATGTCCAGGTCTCCATCGTTATCTAAATCTGCAAGGGCAGATGCGCCAGAAACAGATGGTTGAGATGCTAGCCACGTCTGTGATTTATCTGTAAAGTTTAAATCTCCATCACCCTTAAATAACCTGTTAGGTGTTGCCCCGCTGGGCATAAGGTCTAGAGCTTCATTATCCAGTAATCGGGACTCGTTAATGCGATTTTGAATTTTATCACTAGAGATAAAGTTTATAAAATCTAGATTGTTAGGTCGCTTAGGAATACCGTTTGCAATAAATAAATCTTGTACACCATCGTGATCAAAATCGGCAAAAAGAGCGCTCCAGCTCCAATCTGTAGCAGCAATTCCAGAAGATAGTGCCTGCTCTTTAAATTGATATCCCGGTTGATTTATAAAGAGCATATTGCGTGTAAACTGGTAGTGATACCCAAAGCGCTCTGTACGTAACTTTTGCGTTTGGATATTATCATCACCTTCAGACGCTTTAAGAGCAACTTCATCATCTGGAAGCATATCTAATGAGATGATATCTGGGAAGCCATCACCGTTAAGATCTGAGTTGTCATTACCCATTGAGAATCTTGAGGTGTGTGGAAAGTGTTCTTTTAAGCTTTCGCGAAAGCGTACACCTCCTTCATTAATGTAGTAGTAATCATCTTCGTGAAAATCATTACCCACATAGATATCTGGCCATCCATCTTGATTAAAATCTGCCACCGAAATACCGAGGCCGTAACCATTTATGCCTCCATAAATACCCATCTGCTCACTTACATCTGTAAAGCGGTTGCCATCATTTCTGAGAAGTTTGTCGCCTGTCTTTTTTGTACGCTTGTTGCGCAGGGATGCTTTGCCAAAAGAGGACTCTGTGTGTATGGCGTGGTTGAGTAAATAAATATCTAGATCTCCATCAAGATCATAATCTAGCACTGCGGCTGTAGTCCCGTAATCATTAAAATCAAGCCCATAGGTTTCTGCTTGTTCTGTAAAAGTACCATCACCATTGTTTATGAATAACTCATCGTGACCAGCGAAATCATTTATACCCACCACAGCACGCACATAGATGTCTAGGTATCCATCTGCATTTGCATCAAACATAATAGCACCGGTACTCCAAGAGTTATTTCCTCCAGTTTTGGAGCTAGTTGTGATGTCTGTAAACTTGAGATTACCCTCGTTGAGATACAGTTTGTTTTGTACTTGGTTGCCAGATAGGTAAATGTCTTGTAGGCCGTCATTATTAATGTCACCCACAGCTACGCCACCACCATTATAAAAGTAGAGGTAATCTAGTATGTTAAGAGAATCGCTCTCTGCAAGTGTATTTGCAAAGGTGACTCCAGTACTGTGTCCAGGTGGAGTTTTGAAAAGCGGCAAGCTCTCATCTACAGTCTCGCGTGTACACGAGACAATGATAAGTGCGATCCATAAAAGTACTAGTGCACCTCTTCTCATAGTTAATTGTTAAGCGCAAAAACTCTAGGTTTACTGTCATTAAGCGCGGCTATAAAGTATGTGTTACCAGCTGCATCTGTAAACGTCTGTAAGTGTTTCATCTCTTCGCGCACATAAAACCCGCTTTTAGTATATGGTTGCCACTCAAAGTTTGCAGAGCCATCACCTAGTAATACACTCCCAAAACTTGCATCTAGTTGAGAATACTGTGGTTTGTACTCAAAGTTATTACCACCCATAACAAGATCAAGCAGTCCATCATTGTTTACATCTGTACAGCTTATACCGCACACACAAGATAATTGTACGCCAGCAGGTAGAGCCTTTAGTGTAAAGTTTCCTTTTCCATCATTTATGGCAACAGCAGACTCAGAGGTGTTAACTTTTTTTACTTTAGAGTTTGCCAGCACCTCTGCAGAGAATAACTCATCTATAGATCTTTTTGCATAATCTGAGGCTTTTATGTTCTGTTTTTTTAGTGATACGATTTGTCCCATTATTTCCTTTTTCTGGTGTAGGGGGTAATCTTTACCATTTTGAGTTATGGTAGTAATTTGTTCTATCGTACTATTTGCATCAAAATCATTTATAAATAACTTCATAGGTGCATCTTGAGTAGGTTTGTAATGAATATTTGTTCCTTCATTACCTAGTATTAAATCTAGATCACCATCATTATCTATATCTGCACTTTCAATACTCTGCCACCAGCCGTAAGCATTATCAAGACTCGAGTTGTGTCTCACAAGTTTTCCATTTTCTAGTTTATATGCTTTTACGGTATCCCACTCTGCAGTGAGTACTAGTTCTTTTATAGTGTCACCATCTATATCTGTCCATACAGCATCTGTAACCATACCAGCAACATTAAGGACAGCTCCTTGTTGAGGTGTTACATTTGTAAAGCTACCTTTACCATTGTTTTGTAATAACAAATGCTTTGGATTAATACCGTAGGTGCTTGTTGTATTTCTAGAACCTATAAATAAATCTACATCACCATCTTGGTCATAATCATAAGGAGCGATGACAGAGGCACCTTGATTTACAGCTGGTAGTAATTGAGCCGGATTAAATGAGCCGTCACCTTTATTTACGTATAAACGTGGCCTGTAAAATGGAGCGCCATCTATCTGGTTTCCTCCAGTAGCTACGATGAGGTCTAAGGCGCCATCACCAGTTACATCTACAAAAGAGGCCGCAGTATCTTCAAAAATTGCAGATTTATCAAAATTTATAGAAGAAGGTACAAGCTTCCCATTACCCTTATGTAAATACAGGGTAGGAGCTTGGTCTTTTGCTCCACCTATAAAAATATCTTCATTACCATCTCCATCTACATCACCTACTGCGAGAGCAGGACCTTCTTGTGAGAGTTTCTTTGCAATAAGCCCCTCGTAGTCAAAATCATTGTACTCATTTTCTTGATGTGAAGTAAGGAGTGTGTTATCTAATTCTCTAAGCAGGGTGTTAGACTCTTTGACTGGGTATTTATATACTTCAGAGGCCTCACTAATTTTAGCCGTAAGTGTTTGGTTCGCATTAATGTTTTTGAGTAGTTGTGTCTTGTCATTAGGCCATATAATACGCAATGAGTCTATAGTTTTTGAAGCTCCTAGACCTATGGTCATATCATACTCCATAGAAGATTGAAAACCTCTAGATGGAACAAGTTCTTGTAAAATAGATTGATTGTCGTGATATAAACGTACAGTAGTACCTACGGCAAATCTATTTTTATCACTACCCTCAAAGTTTAGTTTTATATAATTATGAGATTCATCTACTACAGAGTTGTTTCTGTAAACAAATGCATCCATATTTACATTATTAACCACAATATCTAGATCACCATCATTATCTAGGTCACCATAAGCAGCACCATTAGACATACTCTCTAGGCCTAGGCCCCAGTCTTGTGCCTTGTTTGTAAATGTTAAGTCCTTCTGGTTTTGATAAGCATAATTAGGTAGTGGTTTTACAGGCATTTTATTAATGATAGAATCAACTGGGTGCGTTTTACCATTGACCTTACTACGTATAAGTTCATTTGCAAAGAAGTCTACAAAGTCTAAATCTGTGAGGTCGTGGTTAATACCGTTTGTAATGTAAATGTCTCTGTAACCGTCATTGTCCATATCAAAAACAAGACCCGACCAACTCCAGTCTGTGGCCTCAACACCACTAAAGTATGCTGTTTCAGAAAATGAACCATTGCCGTTATTTATTTGCAGCGTGTTCTGAATGAACTGCTGGTAAAAGTCGTCACGCTGTTTACGTTTATACACATTATAACCGTCAAATTCCATTACAGACTTCACGCGCTCCTCTCCATCGGGAAGCATATCTGTGATAAAAATATCTTGCAGCCCATCGTTATTTATGTCTGAGATATCAATACCCATCGCAGAGAGTGATAGGTGAGAGGTCCACTCTTTAATCTCTTCTGTAAAAGTGCCGTCTTGGTTATTTATATATAAATAATCACGCTCAAAGAAGTCGTTTGATATATAAATATCTGGCCAGAGATCTTTATTTATATCTGTAACTACAACGCCTAGCCCAAATCCTATAAGAGAGCCATATATGCCAGACTCTTCACTTACATCTGTAAATACTCCACCGTCGTTGCGCATAAGTAAATCACCTACACCTCTAGTATCGCTATCTACATTTGCCCAATCTTGTGCACGTTTATCCCGTTGCCCTTTGTTACCTAGACTACTCACAGGTACATTACTATTGTTAAGGATATATGCATCTAGATCACCATCTTTATCATAATCAAAGAAGGTCGCGTGTGTTGTAAAGCCAGAGGTGGCGAGATTATACTCTTTTGCGCGCTCAGTAAAAGTGAGGTCACCATTGTTAATGTACAGGTCATTATCGTGACTGTTTTCCTTAAGGTTGCCAGCATTACTTACATAAATATCTAGAAGTCCATCTGCATTAACATCTGCCATTGTCACCCCAGTAGACCAAGGTTTGTTACCCTCAATACCAGCGCTTTTAGAAATATCTTCAAATTTAAAATTGCCTTTATTGAGATACAATTTATTCTTCCCCATATTTGCCGTTAGGTAAATATCTGCAAGTCCATCATTATTTATATCACCTATAGCAACACCGCCACCATTATAAAAATTACGGTATTTAAAAATGTTGAAATCTGCTTGATTTTTTATGCTATTTATAAAAGAAATACCTGTGCTGTCTGGCGACATTTGTGTAAAAAGTGTCTCCTTAGTGTCAATATCTAGACTTGCACTTTCTTTATTACAAGAGCATAGAAAAATGGTAAAAGTTACTAAGGCAAAAAGCCTGTATGTTTTTAAAATGTCCATAAGTTTATTCTTCTTTTCTAAGAAACAATGGAGTGTCATTATTTCTACCAACGATGATGTATTTTTCTCCAGATATCGTAGTTGTGTCAATGCTTCTGGAAGCACCTAAAATATTGAATTTTGTCTTTTCTGCCACGTTAAAAAAGCCCTTTTTATCATTGTAAAGGACAATACCTTTTGAGCCGTCTAACCTGCCTAACTGTGTACTTATCTGGTAATCATTACCTACTAGAATAAGGTCGTTATAACCATCATTATTTATGTCATCTACAAGTATGTCGTGTACAGATGAGACTTGTGCGGGTAATGGTAATTGTCTTTTGGTAAAGGTGCCATCTCCTTTGTTTTCAAAATAAACAGAGGCAAGCTCTGTGACTTGTTTTACTGTTGCGGTTGTAAGCTTGTTGCTAGGTAGTAAATCTTTAAATTCCGCTTTCGCGAAAGCGTTATAAGAAAGATACTTTTTATTGAGTTGTGGTAGCTGTTTTACAAGTTCGTCTTTTGTGGCAATAGTCGTCTCTGCTCCTTTGTAGAAATAGGTTACTATAGGGTCAAGTTTAGCATTATCATCAAAATCTTGGATATATAACTGTACTGGCGCTCCCTCCGAAGCCTTGAGGCGGGTGTTGAGTCCCCAGTTACCAGCAATTATGTCAAGGTCTCCATCGTTGTCAAAGTCTTCTACTTTTAACGAATTAAACCAGCCTGTAGCGTTTTCTAAGCCATTATTATGTTGTTTTGAAAGCTCCTTACCGTCATTGAGTAAAATTGTGGGAGCCATCCAGTGACCTGCAACTACTGCGTCTGGATAACCATTATTATCTATATCTTGCCACTGTATGTCACGCACATTACCAATGTCTGTAAAGTCTGAGCTATAACTCTTTGTGATATTACTAAAGTTACCTGCACCATCATTACTAAAAAGATATTGTTGCGGTGTTGTCCCAAACTCTTGAGGGATAACGTCACTTGTTATAGAAAGATCTAGGTCACCATCTTGCTCTAGATCTACTGCACGAACAGTAGATGCATTTACAAAGATGTTGTCGAAAGCGTTTTCAACTTGTTTAAGCCCTTCTTGAGTATTGAGATACAACCTAGGTTGTAGCGCACTGCCTGTTCGTATCTCATTGCCACCACTCACAATGATAAGATCGTTGAGCTCGTCACCATTTGCATCAAAAATGATAGCGTCTATATCTTCGGCAATTGCGTGTGTGTGATCATTAGGAAGTTCTTTTTGAGTAAATTTTCCTAAAGTGGTTTGCAGTTGTAACGAAGTTATTTGAGATTTTGCGCCTAGGGTTATAAAATCTTCTAGGCCGTCATTATTTATATCACCTACGCGTATGGCTTTGCTAAGATTAGTAGAACTATATGGTACTAAAGGATTGCGACTAAACTCTACGGTAGCATTTTCATTATGACGAAAGGGAATTAGGGTGTCATTTATAAAACGTGTTATAGGAGTTATCTGTATACTATCATAAAAATTGCCAGAGGCATTTTTATAATCTAGAGTTATCTTTTGATTAGAAATAATAGTTTTTAGCTTTTGTGTTTTTCCGTCTGGCCATATCACTCTTAAAGAGTCTATGGTATTCACAGTATCTAGACCTATAAATAGTTCTGGAGCAACAGATGATAGAAAGCCACGCGTAGTATAATTTTCAAAATACTGTTTACCTTGCGTACTGTATACCTCCACCTTTGCACCGATACCAAATTTATTGTGATGCGTACCATTAAAAGCCACTTTAAGATAGTTTCTTGTGGTGTCTATTTGTTGTGTCGTATTCTCCAGTATGTAAGCAGCTTCATTTACATTATTTATAATGAGGTCTAGATCTCCATCATTATCTAGATCTGCATATGAGCTTCCATTACTAAATGACGTTTTAGGAGCTATCCAGTCTGATGAGGTGTTTGTAAAAGTTGCGTTTCTATTATTTTTAAAGAAGTAATTTTCTGTTTTTTTGCTAGGCATTTCTTCTATAAAAGGAAGTTCACCATCAGTCATATTTTTACCTAGACGTTTCTGAATATTATCATTAGAGATAAAATTGATAAAGTCCATATCGTTAGTAGCTCCTAGTATGCCATTTGTAATGTAAAGGTCTTTATGTCCATCATTGTCAAAGTCTGCTAAGAGGGGAGACCAGCTCCATTCTGTACTCGCTACGTTGCTCAAAAATGCCGTTTCGGTAAAGGTAGCAGCGTCGCTATTTATGTGTAGCGTGTTCTGCATAAATTGTGGTTTGTAGCCTTGCTTTAGATTATTTGAAAATATAGGGTAGTTATATTCGGCACCAGATGTTTTTAAGGTGTATGGATCTTCTGGTAACATATCTACAGATATGATATCAGAAAGGCCATCATTATTTATATCTGCTATATCATTTCCCATAGAGAAGTGCGAGGTGTGACCTAAAACTCCTGCACTGCTATGTATTTCTTTAAAGGTGCCGTTTTTTTGATTTAGGTACAAATAGTCATCTTCAAAAAAGTCGTTCCCAACATATATGTCTGGATAACCGTCGTTATTAATATCGCTAATACTAATTCCTAGGCCGTAGCCTATTTTTGATGCATATATATTCGCTTTCGCGGAAGCGTTATAAAAAACACCGTTTCTATTTTCTAGCAGTCTATCGCCATTTATAGTATCCCTAGTTTCTCGCTGGCTCCCTCTGCCAAAGTAAGCATTGGGGTAGAGTGAGTGCGATAGTAGGTAAGCGTCAAGATCTCCATCTAGGTCATAGTCAAAAAAGGCAGTCTGAGTGTTGAGGCCTTTAACGTCTAATTGATACTTGGACGCTTCTTCTTTAAAAGTAGGTACACCATCTGTAAGGCCTTGATTTATATATAGTTTATTTGAGCCTTTAAGATTGAGATGACCAGATACTTTGGAGATATAAATATCTAGATATCCATCACTATTTATATCTACTGTAGTAACGCCAGTGGTCCAGCCGTCTCTGTTGTTTATACCAGAGGTGGTGGTTATATTTTTAAATTTTAAGTCACCTAGATTTAAATATAGATGATCTTGTTGAAGATTTGAAGTGAAGTAGATGTCTATTAGGCCGTCGTTATTAAAGTCGCCTGTAGCAACGCCAGCACCGTTATAGTAGTAGAGATAATTAAGTATGTTAAGCTCTGGTGATTTTGTGAGCTCATTTGTAAAAGTGATTCCAGTATCTATTTTATGTACAAAGCGGTAATTTTTCTCTGGCTGTGAGCAGGAGAAAAGAAACATACATAGTAGGAGTAGGGGTAATGAAGTTTTCACTTAGATAAATTACTTATGAGAATGTAATATATAAAAAGAGGGTTAGAAAACTCTAACCCTCTTTTAAGCTAATTATTGTACCAAGTTTAGTAGCCTGGATTTTGGGTAAGGTTAGGGTTTAAAATAAGCTGACTTGCTGGGATAGGGAATAAATTCTTATCTGTATTTCCTACAGCAGCAGGGTCTTTAAGTTGCCAGTCTGAAGTAAATTGACCAAAACGGATCAAATCATTACGTCTCCAGAATTCTGCATAAAACTCACGACCTCTCTCATCTATAATATCTTGAGCAGTAACAGAACCTAAGGCTGTAGCTCCTCTTAATAATCTTAATTCATTTACAAGTGGTGTTGCATCACCTCCAGAACGGAAGATTGCTTCTGCCTTCATCATATGTGCATCAGAATATCTGAAGAATATCTCGTGTGGAGTAAATCCTCCATAACGAGCAGCATATTTTTGAACACGTATACCTGTAACTTCGTTGTTGTTAATAAGGCTTATGTTTCCATCTGCATCAGTAAAGTCTCTTGTAAAGAAGAGTGGGTTACCTGCACGATCTTGTAATGGAGTACCATCATCTGCATATTGTTGTCCAATTAAGAATCCAAAACCAATACTTGTTCCATCTGCAATACCATTGTCATTACTATCTGTTCCTTCTGGGAATTCTGCAAGAGTAAGACCTGATGTTGGTACAAAACCTCTTCTTTCCTCTTGACCGTTTCCTGGCTCATTATTATTAGGATCTCCTTCAAATAAGTCATAATAAGATGCAAGTGTTGAGAATCCATTCCATCCACCTCCAGCAATTTCTGGTGACATATTGTAGTGAAGACCATTCCAGATACGGTTACCTACACCTGTAGGGATAAACCAGATTGTTTCGTCATCAAGTTCTTCTCTGAAAATATCAAAATATCCATCTTCAAGACCATAAGCTTCTGCCTGTATTTGGTCTACTAATGATACTACTTGGTTCATATCTGCACTATCTGCAGTTTCATTACCCAAGTATATATGCTTGTTAAGAAGCACTTTTGCAAGAAGGTATCTTGCTGCCGCTTTGGTAGCTCTAGAGTTACCTGATCCAGGTCCACCAGCTGGAAGATCTGTGATAGCAGCGTTAAGGTCAGAAACGATTTGATCTACAGCTTCTGCACCAGTTAAAACAACAGGGTTAACAGATAGATTTTCCTCTGGATCTCTTACTGGGATCTGTCCAAAGTTATCAAGAATCACCCACATACCTAATGCTCTTAAAAAGTAAGCATCTGCTTTGTTCTGAGTAGACGAGTTAGTTAAACTTGATAGTACTTGTGCAGATTGGAAATGTAATGAGTTCCACTGTACGAAGGTATTAAGAATGAACGTGTGAGTTGTTAACCAGTTGTGCTGGTGTAACTGTCTCCATATACCATTATCACCCCAGTCAGATCCACGCGTTGGTATTAAAGCCGCATCAGTAGTTACTTCAGATAAAGCAAATAAGTTTGCTTGATCTCCTATGTAACCATTAAGTGATCCGTACATATTGTCTATGAAAGAATCTGGATCTGTTACACCAGCAAAACTAGCGTCTGTTACAATACCTGCTTCGTTTCCTTCAATTTCGAGATCGGTACAGCCTACAGCTAGTGCTGCCACCGCAAAGATGCCCACAATATTGCGAACCATCTTTGATAAATTTTTGTTGTGTTTCATAATTCTTCTTTTTTTTATTTAAAATCTTGCATTTACACCAAGTGTGAATGTACGGGCTCTAGGGTAAGAAGCGTAGTCGATTCCCGCAGTAGGAATCGCAGAAGCATTAAGAGAACCAGTGTTTTGGCTTATTTCTGGGTCAAGACCACTGTAATCTGTAATTAAGAATAAATTTTGTCCAGTAAGGCTTAAACGTAAAGAATCAAACATCCCTTCACCGCTTAATGGCCAGTTATATCCTATAGAAGCACTTTGCATTCTAATAAAATCTCCTTTCTCAAGGAATCTTGTAGATACAGCAACTGTAGAGTTTGCATTCTCATTGCTGGCTACTACATCTTGAGTTACGTTACCACCAATAGAAAGAGCAGACTTTGTAAAGAAAGCGTTTGCAGTACCGTTGTATACAGAGAATCCAAACTGACCGCTAAAGTAAGTAGCGATGTCAAAGTTCTTATAACGTGCATTAAGAGATAAACCTGAAGTTACTTTAGGAACAGCATTCTCTCCCACAAAGAATTTGTCAGAATCTGGATCTCCTACACCGTCACCGTTAAAGTCTCTATATGTTGGGTTACCATCTCCGTCAAATCCTGTAAACTCAGCCATAAAGAATGAGAATAATGGTTGACCAGCTTCCAGTTGTTGTGCAAATGCACCAGTAAGTCCATTACCACGTATTGCTCCAGTTGGGATGCTTAGTGGTGTGTCTTGTACTTCGTTTTTGTTATACGCGATGTTGAAGCTAGCTCCAAATCCGAAATCATCTGTATCAAAGAAATCATAGTTTAATGATAATTCAACCCCTTGGTTAAGTACAACACCATCTTTTAAGTTTTGGAAAACTGTTCCTCCGCTTCCTGCAGGTGCAGCAACATCTTGATTAAGTAATAAATCGCGAGTTTCTTTACGGTATACGTTTACAGAACCGTTAAGACGATCATCATTAAATCCAAAATCAAGACCTACGTTAAAGTCTGTTGTTTCTTCCCACTTAAGGTCAGGGTTAGTAAATGCTCCGTCAATAAAAGTTCCAGGAACTCCTCCTGCCAGTACATTAAGGTTGTTGTCAATTCCTGCTCCTGCAGCTCTCTCAATCTGTAAGAACTGTCCAAAACCAAGACCATCTTGTGATCCTACGATACCAGCACCTAGTCTAAGTTTTAATGTAGAAATATTATCTCCTACAAAATCTTCTTCAGATATCTTCCAAGCAAATGCTCCAGAAGGGAAGTAACCATAACGCTCATTATCACCAAAACGTGAAGAACCATCTGCTCTAAAAGTACCAGTAAATAAGTACTTATCTGCAATAGTATAGTTAGCTCTTACAAAGTAAGATTGTAACTCATCTACAGAGTCAAAGATACCAGCTGTATAAGCAGGTAATAAACGTGTAAAGTTTGTAGGTAATTCAAGACCAGTTTGAACCTCTGGAGTTAACCTTGTTAAATATGTACCATCTGCACCGTATCCAAATACAGCATATCCTCCATCAAGTACATCATCTACTAATCCAAACTGACGACTTAAAGCGTCTCTAGTTTGCTCTAGTGTTTGAGATCCAAAACCAGCAGCATTTGAGAAATAACCGCTATTGTCAAACTCTTGGTAAGAATAACCAGCTAAAAGATCTAAAGATGAGTTTCCAAAGTCTTTCTTGTAGTTAAGTGTAGCTTCAAGTAGTGAGTTTTTATTTTCGGTCTCTGTAAAACCTCCACGACCTATTCCAGAAGTGTTAGGAAGACCTACTATACTAGAAGAGTAAATTGCGCTACCCTCTGCATCTGTCTTGTCATATCCTACAGTTACTTTTGCGCTAAACTCGTCTGTAAATGAATAATCTGCAGAGATATTTGCTAGTAATCTTTTACTATTTGTTCTACCCTCAAAGTACTGAAGTAAACTTGCTGGGTTAAGTACACCTCCACCTGGATTAAAATCTGGATCAGAAGGGAAAGTAGGGTTACCTCTTAGTGCAGCACCTATTAAATCTCCTGTAGAACCAGCAGTACCATCTAGTGCAGGGTTCTCTCTGTTAATACGAGAGATACTACCTTGACCAGTAATTAAAAGTTTGTCATTAAGTAAACGCTGTGAGAAGTTTAATCTACCTGCGATACGCTCAAGGCTTGAGTTTTCAATCACACCGTTGTTGTTTCCGTATCCAAAAGATGCACGTAAGTTACCACCAGTGTAACTCTTAGAGTAACTTAAGTCAGTCTGTCTTGAGAAAGCATTACGAGTAATGTAATCTTGCCAGTCTGTGTTACCACCTTCTACAAGAGGAGTAGCTCCTATTGCATCTGTAGCATCAAGAAATTGCTGTCTGTTAAGTAGGTCATAACTATTTTGTGGCTTTGCAGAACTTACAGAAGAAGTTAGTTCCCAAACACCTTTAGACGCTCCACGTCCAGCTTTAGTTTGTATAATGATTACACCGTTTGCTCCTCTTGATCCGTAAATCGCTGTAGCAGATGCATCTTTAAGTATAGAGATACTTTCAATATCGTTAGGGTTAATAAAACTTAGCGGATTACCACCAGTAGCACCACCTTGTACACCAGCTCCAACACCTACAGTAGGGGCTCCTCCACCAGAAAGTGGCACACCGTCTACTACAAATAATGGGTCGTTACCAGAACGTATAGAGTTGTTACCACGTATACGTATAGCAATACCTGCACCCGGCTCACCAGAAGATTCTGAGATTTGTACACCGGCAGTTTTACCTTGTATAAGTTGCTCTGGAGATTGAATAACCCCTTGGTTAAAATCTTCTGATCCTACGTTGTCTACAGACCCTGTAGCATCTTTAATAGTAGTAGAACCGTACCCTATAAGTACAACTTCGTCTAGTGCGTTATCTGTTGCCAAAGAAACATTTACAACACTTCTACCTCCTACAGCTACTTCTTGAGTAGCAAATCCCACATAGCTAAATACTAGGGTAGCATCGCTAGGAACATTGTTAAGACTGTAGTTACCGTCAAAATCGGTTGTAACACCATTTGAGGTACCTTTTACAATTACGTTTGCTCCCGGTAGCGGGCCATTTTCTTCAGTAACTGTACCTGTTACTGTTTGGGCTTGGGCAATCCCTACAAAGAGAATTGCGACAAACAAGAGCATACTTTTAAGTATTACTTTCTTCATAAGAATCTTGTTTAAAAATTAGTTTGCTTAGTTTTTTTATGAGTAATCACCTCATTTTAAAAGCTAAAAATATGTAAATTTTATGTTAAGACCATACACATTGCCCGATAAAGTTACGAAAACGATTTCGTGTGAACAAACCCATTTTAGTAGGAATTCAGTAAAAAATGGTAGTCAAAATTCGTGTTTTCGCATAATTTTATGGGTGTAATCTCTAAATGAAAAACGATTTTTTAAAATCTAGCTATTTAAAACACTTTTTCGTAATGTTTTCGTAACATTAGTAAATGTTAAATTTTCAACTTGTAAAACAAGTGATGCGGGTCCTATAATTGGGTTTACGCTTTCGCAAAAGCGTACTCATATTATTAGCCACTTTATTTAAAATACTTAGAGCTCCTTAATTTGCTTTTTAAAAAACGTATTTGGTGGTGGGGCCATATAATATAGAAGCAAAGTAAATTATATAGTAAAGGCTTTAATAAACTTATCTTTACAAACGTATTATTCCAGATGTTAAGATGAATAGATTTGATATACTCATAGTAGGAGGTGGGGCTGCCGGTTTTTTTACAGCTATTAATCTTGCCGAAAAAAATCCGCAACTCAAGATTGCTATACTTGAGCGAGGTAAAGATGTCCTTACTAAGGTTAAAATTTCTGGTGGTGGTCGTTGCAATGTTACTCACGCAGAGTTTATACCTAAGCAGCTTTCAAAAAAATATCCTCGAGGTGAGAAAGAGCTGCTTGGGCCATTTCATACTTTTATGACGGGTGATACCATAGCCTGGTTTGAAGAACGTGGTGTCGAGCTCAAGATAGAAGAAGATGGAAGAATGTTTCCAGTAACAGATTCTTCGGCCACTATTGTAGATTGTTTTATCTCTCTGGCAAAAAAGCATCGCATTGAAGTGCTTACTAACCACGCGGTGCAAGATGTAGGTTTTGATGACGCTTTCGCGAAAGCGCAAACCACCAACACCTTTTTTGTAAAAACTAGTAAGGGGGTGTTTACTTGCGATAAGCTAGTGATGACCACAGGTAGTAACCCTAAAATGTGGAAACTCCTCGAAAAACTAGGTCATACTATTACTAACGCCGTACCGTCACTTTTTACTTTTAATATAAAAGATAAACGTATTGAGGGGTTAATGGGTGTTGCAAAAGATGTCACTATAAAAGTACTTGGTACAAAGCAAAAGTCTGAAGGACCATTACTTATTACACACTGGGGGATGAGTGGCCCGGCTATATTAAAACTGTCTGCCTGGGGAGCGAGAGATCTTGCTGCTATTCATTATAAATTTGACATACAGGTAAACTGGCTGCAGCATTACTCGCAAGAAGAGGCACTAGAGATGCTTATGGAGCTCAAAATGGCTCACGCAAAGCAGTCGCCTCACACCTATGCACAGTTAGACTTACCTAAGCGCCTATGGCAAAGCTTACTCATTGCAGCCGGAATACAACCATCTATAAAGTGGGCAGAGCTTACAAAAAGCCAACTTCAATCTCTTAGTAGAGAACTTACTCAATCCAGATACAAGGTAGATGGTAAGAGCACCTTTAAGGAGGAGTTTGTGACTGCTGGAGGGATAAACCTTAAAGAAGTACACTTTAAAACCTTTGAGAGTAAAAAAGTAAATCATCTTTATCTCGCTGGAGAGGTGCTCAATATAGATGCAATCACAGGCGGGTTTAACTTTCAAAATGCCTGGACGGGAGGCTATCTCATTGCTCAGGCTATAGATTCTTAAAAGTAGATTTATGAATACGTATATATGTTTACTGCGCGGGATTAATGTAGGAGGTCATAAAAAAATCAAAATGGCAGGCCTCAAAACTCTTTTTACTTCGCTAGGATACAATGACGTGGTGACTTATATACAGAGTGGAAATATAATATTTAAATCTCACGAGAAAAGTATAGATGAGATAACAGCTGTTATAAAGAAAGCTATTGTAGATGCATTCGGTTTTGAGGTCCCAGTGTTTGTGCTCACTCGTAAAATGCTCACTCAGGTTTATGAGAATTATGCGCTCTCACCAGAATATTTAGCGTCAAGTTATTTTGCATTGTTACATACCATACCTAGTACAGAAGATAGAGCGCTTGCAAATAATCTAGAGTTACCTAACGAGCACTTTATTGCTACAGAAAATTGTGTTTACATATATCCAGAGAAAGGATACGGAAAAGCAAAGGCGACAAACACTTTTTTTGAAAAAAGATTGAACGTGCTTGCTACAACCCGCAATTATAAGACCATCGTAAAATTGCTAGCACTTTCTAATTAAGACGCCAGATTTCAAAATTAAGAGCAGTTGCAAAGGCAAGCCATAGTAGGTAAGGAATAAGTAATGCAGCGCTCCATCGATTTACTACTTTAAACCATTTTATAGTAAATATCACTAAGATAAATAGTCCGCAAATTGCTAGTAAGGCAAGAAACGGCTCTTGCCACCCAAAAAATATAATACTCCACATTCCATTAAGGATGAGCTGAAACCCAAAATGATAAAGGGCCGTTTTTACCCATTTGTGATAAAATCCTCGATTCCAAACTATACCGGCGGCAATCCCCATAAGAATGTATAAAGTGATCCACACGGGAGCAAATACCCAGTTGGGAGGACTCCAGCTAGGCTTCATAAGACTAACATACCAGTTGTCTATGCTAGATTGAGTAGCTAGAGAACCTATGGTGCCTACAAGTAGGCAAATAATAATGCTAAGCACAATACGCACTAGTAAATCTTTGTTCATAAGGAAAGGATTGGTCTTAAAGGTAGTAAATATTCTTAGAGGTGTCTAAGCGTTGATATTGCTATCTTTGCTCATATATCTATAAGCACCCTATGACCGAAAGCGATTTTACACCCTCAGAAAATTATAAAGTACTTACACAAGGATCTGTCACTTACCAGTCTCCTAGTAATATAGCCCTTGTAAAATACTGGGGTAAACACGGTGAGCAATTACCACAAAATCCTAGTATAAGTTTTACGCTTTCTAACTGTCACACTACGACCACACTTTCTTATAAAAAGGCTGCTAGTGCTACTGGTGAGATTGAGTTTGATGTACTGCTAGACGGCAAGTCTGAGCCAGATTTTAAACCTAAAATCGCAAAGTTTTTTGAACGTATAGAGAAGTATATACCTTTTGTTAAGGAGTACTCGTATGTAATAGATACGACAAACTCTTTTCCGCATAGCTCAGGTATTGCAAGTTCTGCTTCTGGTATGAGTGCGCTTGCTTTATGCCTTATGGAGATAGAGCGACAGAGCAATCCAGATATGACGCCCGCCTATTTTTTACAAAAAGCTAGCTTTCTTGCAAGACTTGGTTCTGGTAGCGCGTGTAGAAGTCTAGATGGACCTCTGGTGGTATGGGGTAACCATAAAGAGATATCTAATAGTAGCGATATTTTTGGCACAAGTTATAATGGCAATGTACACGATAATTTTAAAAATTATCAAGACACCATCTTACTGGTAGATAAAGGAGAGAAACAAGTAAGTAGTACAGTAGGTCACGGTCTTATGCACGGTCACGCTTTCGCGAAAGCGAGATTCTCCCAGGCTCACGATAACTTATCTGAGCTTATGCGTGTTTTTGAGGTAGGAGATGTAGATGCGTTTATAAAACTAGTTGAAAGTGAAGCACTCACGCTACACGCAATGATGATGACCAGCCACCCTTATTTTATATTGATGAAGCCTAAAACGCTCGAGATTATAAATGAAATATGGGATTATAGACAACAAACGGGCTCAAAGGTGTGCTTTACACTAGATGCTGGCGCAAACGTACACGTGCTTTATCCCGAAAATGAGAAGCATAGTGTACAAGACTTTATAGCCACTAAACTTTCAAAATTTTGCCAAAACGGCCACTATATCAATGACTTTGTGGGTAATGGAGCAAAAAAATTGTAAATTTGTAACTGGTATTAAGAGCACCCCATATGAAAGGCCCGTTATTTTATTCTAAGATTTTACTTTTTGGCGAGTACGGAATTATAAAAGATTCAAAAGGACTTGCTATTCCTTATAACTTCTATAACGGAGCGTTAAAGATAGAGGAGAACCCTTCACAAGAGGCAAAGGACTCAAATGAGAAGCTTGCAAAGTTTGTTACTTATCTTAATGATTTACAAACAGAGCAGCCGGAGTTAGTTTCTTTTGATATTGATAAAATGAATCAAGATGTGGCTGCGGGTATGTACTTTGATTCAAGCATTCCACAAGGATATGGTGTAGGAAGTAGCGGTGCGCTAGTTGCAGCTATTTATGATAAATATGCCGTAGATAAAATTACCGTTTTAGAAAACCTTACAAGAGAGAAGTTGCTCACACTAAAAACAATTTTTGGTGGGATGGAATCATTTTTTCACGGTAAATCTTCTGGATTAGACCCTCTTAATAGTTATTTAAGTCTTCCTATACTTATTAATAGTAAAGATAGCATTGAAGCTGCAGGTATTCCTTCTCAAGCAGAAAAGGGTACAGGAGCTGTATTTCTTTTAGATAGTGGTATTGTAGGTGAAACTGCACCTATGGTAAATATCTTTATGGAAAATATGAAGCAAGACGGTTTTAGGTCTATGCTTAAAGATCAGTTTGTAAAGCATACAGATGCTTGTATAGATGATTTCTTAAAAGGAGATGTAAAATCACTTTTTGGGAATGTGAAGCAGCTTTCTAAAGTAGTTTTAAGTAACTTCAAACCAATGATTCCTGCAAAGTTTCACGACTTATGGAAACAAGGTATTGAGTCTAATGATTACTATCTTAAACTTTGCGGTTCAGGAGGCGGAGGTTATATGCTAGGCTTTACAGAAGACCTTGAAAAGGCACAAGCAGCTCTTAAAGATCACAAGCTAGAAGTGGTTTACACGTTCTAATTAATTTTCATACATTTTTTATTAAACGAGATAGCTTATGCTTTCGCGAAAAAACAAACGTTTTATCCTTAAGTTAGTAAGTCTATTCTCTGTAGTAAGAGGGTACAATATTCTTATTATTGTACTTGCTCAGTACCTTACATCTATATTTATACTTGCGCCAGATAAGAGGCTTAGTGAGATATTATTTGACCCTAACCTTTTCTTTTTAGTGCTTGCAGGTGTTTTTACTATAGCCTCTGGGTATATAATAAACAGCTTTTACGACTCAGAAAAAGACCTCATAAACAGGCCTAAAAAAACAATGCTAGACCGCTTAGTGAGTCAAAACACAAAGCTTTCTATTTACTTCACTCTTAATTTTCTTGCAGTTATAGCGGCTAGTTATGTCTCTTTTAAGGCCGTTGTCTTTTATGCGCTTTATATTTTTGGTATTTGGATTTACTCACATAAGCTTAAAAAGATTCCTTTTTTAGGAAATCTCGTGGCGGCAACACTTGCTATAACACCCTTCTTTGCTGTGTTTATCTATTATGGAAATCTGGCTCCAGTGATATTTGTACACGGGTCCTTTTTGTTTTTAGTGATAGCTATGCGAGAGATGGTAAAAGACTTAGAGAATCTTAAGGGAGATTTTGCACAGAGATATCGTACTATACCTGTAATGTATGGCGCTACTACTTCAAAGTGGCTACTGTCGTTGCTAGCTGGTCTTACAGTTATACCCGTATTCTTTCTTATAAACCATTTTAAGTTGGGTTATATGAGCTATTATTTTTATGGTAGTGTAGTGTTGTTGCTCCTTTTTCTTGCTATTTTATGGCAGTCTAAAGCAAGACCTCATTATGTGCTACTCCATAATATTTTGAAGTTTATTATAGTCGCTGGTGTATTCTGCATCATACTGCTGGATGCTAGCGTTGTTCTTAATCGAATTTTTTAGAACTACTTATTGTAAAAGTTAAGGCAATAAAAAAGCCCGCCATAGGCGAGCTTTTTTGTAATCGTAAAAAAGTATCTATCTTAATTATGACAGTACACTTACTTGTGCAGCAGTCAATCCTTTTCTTCCTTCTTCTTCTACGTACTCAACTTTGTCTCCTTCGTTGATAGTTTCCCCGTTAAGACCTGTAACGTGTACAAAGATGTCTTTACCAGTCTCGTCATTAGTTATAAAACCATAACCTTTTGACTCATTGAAAAATTTTACTGTTCCTTCCATTATAAAATATGTAATTAATAAAGTGCAAACTTACACTTTTATTTGTTAACCAATACTCGTGCCAAGATTATATTAATGTAAACTCTTTAAATTCAGTGCTTTTTATCCTTGGAGTTGTTAAATTCTTTCATTCTCTTAAAGGCGTCATCTGTAAGCATATAGTCGGCAACTTTGCGATCCTTCCATCTATGGTAGATAAATGTAGGCATCAAGATAAAGAAGCCTCCAGCGATAGATAGTCCTATAAACTTATGACCTAGAGCTTCATCTATGTTTGCTTTGCAGTAAAACCCATAAGCAAGCATACCCGCAAGAATAAAGAATAATACGATGATAAAAATACGCCTCACTTTATCCATCTAGTCAAAAAATGTAATGGTTATAAAGAAAGCAATAATAGCTAGTATTAATATACTTACCATAGTGATAGCTATCGTTTTAAGAACAGTCTTAAAGACTTTGCTATTGCTTTGTGATTCTTCGGTTTCCAAGGAGTGTGTTTTTAATATGTTGTTGTTTTTCTAGAGTTTCAACTAATTCAGTAATGTCAGACTCATATAGCTGTTCTATTACTTCTACATAATCGTGTTTGTTGTAACTTCCATTTTTAAATTGCTCAAGTGCTTTTTTTGCAAAGGGCAGAGCCTCTTTATGATTACCAAGAGCTATTAGTGTTTTAGCTTTGTAATAATTTCCGTCAGCTGTAATGTCTCTATTGTAACGCAGTATTTTATCAAAATTCTTATCAGCACTTATATAGTCTTGTTTATAATAGTAGGCGATACCGAGATAGAGGAAAGTCGTAGTTTCTATCCAATCTTCTCCAGTATTTGCAGTTTCTAGCGAAATATGATTTTCAAAGTTCTTTATAGAATTTTCATAATCTTTCTTACCTAAGTAGGCAATGCCTCGCCAGTAATCAATGCTTTGTCCTTGAGGAGCATCCTTAAATTTTGGGGTAAGAGAATCTGCTGTGTTGAAATCTGCGATAGCACCGTCATAATCCCTATGGAACAACAAGTGTAAATATCCCCTCATAGGTATCCAAACATCAGGATTTGCAATCACAGCTTTGTCATATCTAATTTTCCAATCAGCCATTAAACCCCGCTTTAAATAGGCTACAGATAATTCGCGCAAAGCATCTGAGTTATTTGGGTCTATTTCTATAGCCTTTTCTATATGTGTCATACTCTTTTGGGAGCCTTGAAACAGATGTCGTCCTTCACTAAAAACTTTCATAGATAAACTAACCTTTTCTGAAGCGGTCATATTACTTGTTTCTTCTTCAGAACAGGCAAAAAGGAAAATAAGTGAGAGGCTAAGGAAGTATTTCAGTGATTTTTCCATTTTCAATTCGATACGTTACATACATATAGTAATCTACGGTTTTAGTGCCTATGACTCTTACATTCCAATTGTCTGGGTTTTTAGTAAAATCTAAAAGGTCACTAACAAGGCTCTCGTTTAAAGCTATTTCTTCATAATTCAGATTTGTTTGGTAAATATTAAACCATCCTGGTTCCCCTTTACAATTTACTATAAACCTAAATGTTACATATCCAGAATCAGAATAAAGTGAACTATCAAAATTACTACTAACATTTTCGCGAAAGCTTTTTTTAGAATTTTTAAAAACCTTTAAATGGCGTGGTGAATGAATATCATAGATTGCATCCTCATCACATAGTTCGTAAGTATTATTATAAAGTGCTTTAGATTGATTTATATATCCTACTGCGTGAGGGTATTTAGCTTCATCTATATCATATTTTCCATAGATATTGTAATTATAGATACGTATACCCACTTCCACAATAAGAAATAAACCTACTAAGGTTATTAGCGTTATTTTAATAACCTTCTTAATCATTACCCTCTCAGCTTCAAATTCAATTCTTGCAGTTGTTCATTGTCAAGTGGAGCAGGGGCGTCTATCATTACATCACGACCGCTATTGTTTTTTGGGAAAGCAATAAAGTCACGTATGGTCTCTTGGCCGCCTAGTATAGCCACAAGTCTGTCTAGTCCAAAAGCAAGACCACCGTGTGGAGGTGCTCCATACTCAAAAGCGTCCATTAGGAAGCCAAACTGTGCCTTTGCCTCCTCTTCAGAAAAGCCTAGGTGACGTAGCATTATAGCCTGTGTTTCTTTATCGTGTATACGTATAGAACCTCCACCTATCTCGTTACCGTTAAGTACAAGGTCATAGGCATTTGCTTTTACTTCACCAGGTTTTGTGTCAAGTAATTCTATTTGACCAGGTTTTGGAGATGTAAATGGGTGGTGCATTGCGTGGTAATGTCCTGTCTCTTCATCTAGCTCAAGTAGCGGGAAATCTATGACCCACAGTGGCGCAAACTCATCTGGCTTGCGTAGTCCTAAGCGCTCTGCAAGCTCCATACGTAGTGCGCTCATCTGTGCACGCACTTTATTAGTCTCACCAGAGAGTATACAAACTAGATCACCTTTTTGAGCTCCTGTTACTTCTGCCCACTTTGCAAGGTCTTCTTGGTCATAAAATTTATCTACAGAAGATTTAAAGCTTCCATCGTCATTACAGCGAGAGTACACCATTCCTAATGCACCCACTTGCGGGCGTTTTACCCACTCTATAATTTTATCAATTTCTTTACGAGTATAAGAGTTACCTCCTGGTACTGCTATACCTACTACAAGCTCTGCATTATTAAAAACGCCAAAGTCTTTATGCTGTGCCACCTCATTAAGCTCGCCAAATTTCATCCCAAAACGAATGTCTGGCTTATCATTACCATACAGACGCATTGCATCATCATATAGCATACGTGGGAACTTCTCAATCTCTACCCCATTTACTTCCTTAAGTAAGTGACGAGTAAGTCCTTCAAAGATGTTTAAAATATCTTCTTGCTCTACAAAGGCCATCTCACAGTCTATCTGTGTGAACTCTGGCTGTCTGTCTGCACGTAAATCTTCATCTCTAAAACATTTTACAATCTGGAAGTATTTATCCATACCACCCACCATAAGCAATTGCTTAAAGGTCTGTGGTGATTGTGGTAGTGCATAAAACTGTCCTTCATTCATACGAGAAGGCACTACAAAATCACGCGCTCCCTCTGGTGTAGATTTTATAAGGTAAGGAGTCTCAACTTCAATAAAGTCTTGCTCAGACAAGTACTTGCGTACTTCAAGAGCGACTTTGTGTCTAAAGATAAGACTCTCACGTACCGGCTTGCGGCGTATGTCTAGGTAACGATACTTCATACGTAGGTCTTCTCCACCATCTGTCTCATCTTCTATAGTAAAAGGAGGAGTGAGAGAAGTGTTAAGTATCTCTAGTTTTGATACTAATAACTCTATGTCTCCAGTAGCGATGTTAGGGTTTTTTGAATCACGCTCAACTACGGTACCAGTAACTTGTATTACAAACTCGCGTCCCAGTTTACGTGCTTCTTCCATAAGAGCAGCATCTGTACGTTCTTGGTCAAAAACAAGTTGTGTCATCCCGTAACGATCTCGTAGATCTACCCAGATTATAAAACCTTTATCTCTAGATTTTTGTACCCATCCTGCTAGGGTTACTTCTTTATTTACATCGGCGGCGCGTAGGCTTCCGTTATTGTGCGTTCTGTACATAATTCTTACTCAGTTTGAGATGTGCAAAAATAGAAATATAACAGGTCATTTTAAGGATAAGTAGCTATAAATGTTATTTCATAAAGTGGTGGGGTGATGAGTACGCTTTCGCGAAAGCGTAATAAGAACCCTCAAAGAAGATTTGCTGAAGAATTTTCACATTTTCTTTAGAGTCAAAAACCCTATTTATTATTGCTGCGTATTTATTTTTGTAAAATAAATCACGCTATGATTACAACAGTCGAAAAAGAGATAGAATCACTCCAGAAACAATTACTCAACCACCCACTTTATAAACGCATACATACTCCTGAGGATCTTGTTGTTTTTATGGAGCATCACGTCTATGCGGTGTGGGATTTTATGTCACTACTTAAAGCTCTGCAGCGTGGATTAACCTGTACAACCTTACCTTGGAAACCGGTGGGCAATCCAGAAACCCGCTACCTTATAAACGAGATTGTGCTTGCAGAGGAGACAGACATTAATGCACAAGGGCAAAGGGTAAGTCATTATGAGATGTATCTAGACGCAATGAGAAAGGCGGGTGCAAATACAACAGCAATCGCAGGAGTTGTTAATGCAGATTATAGGACGGAGACACTGGCAGATATTACAGGTCACTTGCCAGAAAGTGTACAGCAATTTTTGCAATTTACCTTTGAGGTTATAATGGGTGGTAATTTACACGAGATTGCCGCAGCTTTTACCTTTGGGCGAGAAGATTTAATACCATCTATGTTTACAGCTATCATAGGTGAAATAGAAACGCACTTTCCAGAAAAGGACCTTGCAGATTTTAAATACTATTTTGACAGACACATAGAGCTAGATGAAGATGAGCACGGGCCTATGGCTCTTGAGATGGTGAGACAACTCTGTGGAGGTGATCAAATAAAGTGGCAAGAAGTGATTTCGGTTTCGAAACGTGCGCTAGAGGTGCGACTTGTTTTGTGGGATGGTATCTTAGAAGCGATTGAGGCGCCATCACTGGTTTCATAGTGAGATGGGAAAGTGTAAATGAGATACATAAAAAAGCCTGCATCTAGCAGGCTTTTTTTTATATAGTAAGTAGAAGTGTTTACTTCTTGTTTACAGATTTTATATACTTCTCTAGAGCCATCGTCATAGATGGAGTTTCTGGAGTAGGTGCCATAATATTAATCTCTAGCCCTGCTTCTTCGGCTGCTTTTACTGTCGTGTTTCCAAAAACCGCTATACGAGTATTCTTTTGCTCAAAGTTAGGGAAGTTCTTAAATAAAGAGTCAATCCCACTTGGACTAAAGAATACTAAGATGTCATAGAAAACATTTTCATATTGTGATAAGTCGCTTACTACCGTTTTGTAAAATGTAGATTGCATCCACTTTACACCTAGCTCGTCAAGCAATTCTGGTACTATAGGCTTAAACTTATCTGAAGATGGAAGTAAAAAGGTTTCGTTTTTATGCTTTTTAATAAGCGGGATAAGCTCTGGGAAGGTACGTTTACCTACATAAATCTTGCGTTTACGATATACTACATATTTCTGTAGGTAATATGCTACAGCCTCACTCTGACAAAAATATTTTAAAGTATCTGGCACTTTAAAACGCATTTCTTCTGCGATTCTAAAAAAGTGGTCTACGGCATTACGACTAGTTAAAATAATAGCCGTATAATCTTTAAGATCTACTTTTTGTAATCTTACTTCTTTTCCAGAAACGCCCTCTACGTGTATAAAGGGTATGAAATCTATTTTTACACGCTGCCTTTCTTCGAGCTCAAAATATGGTGAGTTATCAACCTTAGGCTTAGGCTGCGAAACAAGTATAGTTTTCACTTTCATATTGACTCCATTTTTTTAATTAGCCCTTTTACTTTGTAATGAATTCATACAAAATGAAGTAGGGTCCAATTTCGAGAGTGCAAAAATACAAAATAAAATAAAAAGGATGTTTAAAAATTTGTTCTCTATACTGTCTTAAAAGTAAAAATTGTGATATCGTATAAATCACAATAATGAGTATAATGAGGCTATAGATAAGTATATGAGGAGGTTCTAGTTGATAGACGATAAATGCACTACTGATTAATGCAAATAACCCTAACATATTTTTAACATTAAGACGCTTATAAATGAAAGGTTGCATCTTTTTATGAATGTCAAATGCATAAGTTGAAAGCCGTTCTGTTAAGAATTTCGCAATTTCAAAGGTTGAGTATCCCGCAAGGATGACGAGAAAAACGTCATAATTATCACGTATGAACTTCTCTGTAGTAATACAAAAGGCAACATAGAGTAATAAAGATATACCTATACATTGTATGGTCGCAAGAATAAGTTGTAATGGGTGGAATATATATACACCTCTTGATCTTGTTACAATAAATCGATCTGCTCCTGTTATGGTTATAAAGTCTTCAAAACGTTGTGCATATAAAAACTTTGCAACGGCTAAAAAGACCAAGGAGGTCACCAGTAAAATGGTGATCCAGTTTTGGTAGGTAATTTCGCGAAGTATGGTTTCCAAAATATACAGTCTTTATAGACCGTTAAAAATACTACAAATTCTTTCAAAAGGCCGGTTGTACAAGTAATGAACACTCTAAAATAAGTACATTTGCGTAAACAAGATTATATGGCAAACGCTGTAGTTATTATACCCACCTACAACGAGATTGACAATATAGAGAGGCTGTTACGCAATATTTTTGCCTTACAGAGGGCCTTTCATATTCTTGTGGTTGATGATAATTCTCCAGACGGTACCGCCCAAAAGGTACAAGAACTTCAAGGTTTTTATAAAGAAAAGCTATTTCTTCTTAATAGAGAAAAGAAGAATGGTCTGGGAACAGCATACATAGCTGGTTTTAAGTGGGCGCTGCACCAAGAATACGATTATATATTTGAGATGGACGCAGATTTTTCTCATAACCCTAACGATCTTATAAGGCTTTATAACGCTTGTGCAAAAGATGGTGCAGATGTTGCTATAGGCTCTAGGTATGTGACGGGTGTAAATGTTGTAAACTGGCCTATGGGTAGAGTGCTACTAAGTTGGGGAGCTTCAAGGTATGTGCGTTTTATAACGCGTATGGATATTTATGATACAACTGCTGGATTTATATGCTATAGGAGTAAAGTGCTTAAAACTATTGATTTAGATAATATTAAATTTGTAGGATATGCATTTCAAATAGAAATGAAGTATAAGGCTTACTTGAAGAAATTTAAAATAGTAGAAGTACCTGTAGTTTTTACAGATAGAACAAAAGGAGAAAGTAAGATGAGCTCTGGTATTATTTCAGAAGCGATTTTTGGAGTTATAAAAATGCGTTTACAGCATTTATTTAAAAAATAAGTATGGAAAAAATATTAATTAAAGATGCACATATTGTTAATGAGGGATCTATCTTAAGAGGAGATATACTTATTCACAATGGGGTGATAGAGGAAATTGCAGAGAGTATAAGTGCAAAATCTGGAGATGTGCATATTTTTGATGCAGAGGGTCAATACTTATTACCGGGAGTTATAGATGACCAAGTGCACTTTAGAGAGCCTGGCTTAACACATAAGGCAAACATAGCTACAGAGTCTAGAGCAGCTGTTGCTGGAGGGATTACTTCTTTTATAGAAATGCCTAATACAAACCCACAAACTACTACTGTTGAGAAACTGGAAGAAAAGTTTGAGATTGCAAGCAAGACATCTGCTGCAAACTATTCTTTTATGTTTGGAGGGACTAACGATAATCTTGACGAGATCTTAAAAGTTGATAAAAAAAGTGTTGCGGGTCTTAAATTATTTTTAGGAAGCTCTACTGGTAATATGCTGGTTGATAACGAGGCTGTACTTGAAAAGATTTTTAAGTCTACAGATATGGTTATCTCAACCCACTGTGAAGACGAAGAGACCATTAGAGAGAATCTAGCAATATATAAAGAGCGTTATGGTGATGATATACCTATGAATCTTCACCCTATTATTAGAAGTGAAGAAGCTTGTTATATTTCATCTTCTAGAGCGATAGCGCTAGCGAAAAAAACCGGAGCCAGACTTCACGTCTTCCATTTATCTACAGGTAAGGAAACAGAGTTGTTTGATAACAGTATCCCACTGGCCGAAAAGAAAATCACAGCAGAGGTTTGTATACATCACCTATGGTTTTCTGATGCAGACTATGACGAAAAAGGATCTAGAATCAAATGGAATCCAGCTGTAAAAACCGCACAAGATCGTGATATGCTTTTTCAAGCATTGCTAGATGATAAGATCGATGTGATTGCTACAGATCACGCTCCTCATACTATTGAAGAAAAAGATAACGTTTACACAAAGGCCCCGAGTGGTGGTCCTTTAGTTCAACACGCCTTGCCCGCTATGTTAGAGTTTTATCACCAGGGTAAAATATCTTTAGAAAAAATTGTAGAAAAGATGTGTCACAATCCAGCGATACTTTTTCAAGTAGAAAAGCGAGGCTATATTAGAAAAGGTTATAAGGCAGATCTAGTGCTCGTAGATCTTAATGCTCCTTGGACGGTTAAAAAAGATAATATTCTTTATAAATGTGGCTGGTCACCTTTTGAGGGGACTACTTTTAAGTCACGTATCACACACACTTTTGTAAATGGGCGTCTAGCTTACAAAAACTTTAAGGTGTATGATGAACTTTTTGGAGAACGTCTTACGTTTGATAGGTAATGAAAAAACTTTTTCTAATAATATCCATAGTGATTATTGGCGCTAGTTGTCAAGAAATTCCAGAGGTTCAAAAGCCAGAAAGTTTTATAGAGCAGCCCGTGATGGAAGAGATTCTTTATGAGTCTATATTAATTAATGCAGCTCAAGGATATAACATTGCAAAGCTTAAACTTATAGGTCTCCAACCAGACACTTATGTATATGATAAGTTTAATATAGATAGTGCTACCTATGCTCAAAATGTAGCATACTATACCACAGATATAGATGCTTATAGGGAAATGAATGCAAAAGTACTCGATAGGATAAAAGCCCAGCTAGCTGTAGACGACTCTATAGAAACTGCAGAGCGCAAGCTTAAAGACTCTTTAAGAACAGCTAGAGCAAAGGAACTTCAGAAAGAAAAACAAAGTGAGCGTACTATAGAGGGTAATTCGGGATTACCTACTCGTACTGTTACAGACTCATTTGCTAGGAGATATCGTAAACAGAATTAGGAGTTTATATGTTTTGCTACGCGCGCTAAAGTTTCGACAAGAGGAGTAGGGGTGTATGCAAAACCTTCGCAAAGCTTTTGGTTACTATAAACACTATTATTTTGTAAAGACTTATAACTTAAACTTGTTATATGTCTTTTACGAGTAAAAAGCCCTCTCATCGCATCGAGCATATTCAGGATTTTAAGAAAACCTGTAGAGATTGCTCTTTGGGGCGCTTTGGTCTCAAGAGTTTTTGCAATTGTGGCTAGTAGTTGTTGGTAAGATATAGAATGACCTACAGCGATATAACGTTCTTGTTGTATCGAGCTGGCCATTCCTTTTATCATTAAAGCGATAAGGTCCTTAACATCTATAACACCGGTAGATCCAGTAGGGTAGTATAGCTTCTTTTTAAGAATATAAGTAAATAAGGAGCCGCTACCAGAGGTGTAATCTCCCTCTCCCAGTATGATGCCAGGGTTAAAAATGACAGCATTGAGTCCCTCTTCTGTGCCTCGCCACACTTCCATCTCGGCACCATTTTTTGTGAGTGCATAAACAGAGTTTTCGGCATCTGGGTCCCAGTAGTTTTCTTCGGTAATCGGGTTATTCGGTGTGCTGGCTAGTGTAGCAATAGAGCTAAGGTGAATGCATTTTTCTACGTTATTACTTAGGCTTAAGTTTACAACATTTGCGGTTCCCTCTACATTTACTTTTGTGAGTTCATCAAATCGATAAGGATCAAAAGATATCAATGCGGCACAGTGATAAACGTGAGTAATACCCACAAAGGCAGCACTTAGGGCAGGTATGTCTGTAATATCTCCCAGTGTCCATTCTATAAGGTGCGTGTGAGATTCCGCTTTCGCGAAAGCGTAATACGCAAGCACTTCTTCCTTTTTGTGCTCGCTGCGATATAATGCACGCACGGGTTTGCCACTTTCTATAAGTGAGAGGAGTAGGTGTCTACCTACCAGACCTGTGCTTCCGGTGACTAAAATCATATTGTAAAGATACGCGACACGAGGGTAATGAGGGCGCCTCTTATATAATGTCTTTTTCCAGAAAAAGGATGATCACAGGTGATGGCTTATTTTTATATTTGCCTTTCCAGTTAAAACGATAAGATGATCAAGAATTTTGTAGAAGAATTAAAGTGGCGTGGTATGGTACACGATGCAATGCCACAAACAGAAGAACACTTAATGGAGGTAATGCGCTCTGCTTATGTAGGTTTTGACCCTACTGCAGATTCTTTGCATATAGGTAACCTTGTTCCTATTATGCTACTAGCACATTTTCAGAGAGCTGGGCATAGACCTGTTGCTCTTGTAGGTGGTGCTACGGGTATGATAGGAGACCCATCTGGAAAATCTTCTGAGCGTAATCTTCTCGATGAGGAGACTCTAAGGCACAATCAAGAATGTGTGCGCAAACAGTTATCACAGTTTTTAGACTTTACATCTGGGGTAGAGAATCAAGCTCTTATGGTAAATAACTATGACTGGATGAAGGAGTTTTCTTTTCTAGACTTTATACGTGATGTAGGGAAGCATATTACAGTAAACTATATGATGGCAAAAGACTCTGTAAAAAATCGCCTTACAGGTGAGAGTGCAGACGGTATGTCATTTACAGAGTTTACTTACCAGATGGTACAGGGGTATGACTTCTTACATCTATATAAAAATAATGACTGTACGTTACAGATGGGTGGTAGTGACCAGTGGGGTAATATCACCACAGGTACAGAGCTTATACGTCGTATAGCTGGAGGTAAGGGCTACGCGCTTACGTGCCCACTTATTACTAAGTCTGACGGAAGCAAATTTGGTAAGTCTGAGGGTGGTAATGTATGGCTAGATGCAAATAGAACATCACCTTATAAATTTTACCAGTACTGGCTTAATACAAGTGATGAAGATGCGGCTAAGTACATTAAGATATTTACTTTTTTAGATCGTGAGGAGATAGAGGCTCTTATTGAGACTCACAAAGAAGCACCACACCAGCGAGCTTTACAAAAGAGACTTGCAGAAGAGGTAACAACTACGGTACACGATGAAGAGGCTCTTAAAAAAGCGATTGCAGCTTCAAATATGCTTTTTGGAAAAAGTACGAGTGAGGATTTAAAATCACTAGACGAAGCTACGTTTCTAGATGTTTTTGAAGGAGTACCTCAAGCAGAGATTGCAAAAACAGAGATTGAAGCCGGTCTTGATATGATTGCTGCTCTAGCCGAAAAAACAGGTTTCTTAAAATCTAATGGAGAAGCTAGACGTGCGCTTAAAGAAAACTCTATATCTCTTAATAAGGAGAAGGTGGGAGAAGATCGTACTATACAATCTTCAGATCTTATAAATGATACATTTATACTACTACAAAGAGGTAAGAAGAACTACTTCTTAATACGCGCTGTATAGTACCTAATAGAATAGTTATATAAATGAAAACCCCAGTGTTCTTAAAAGAGCATCTGGGGTTTTCTAACTAACTAACCAATCTATTATTAAGTCGTATTTAATTCTTAGTCCTTACAGATTGCCACTCTATATCTGCTTTTTTCTTTAGGCTTTCTGCGCCCTCTTCATTCCACTTATCAAGGGTGTTAACTCCCCAAGAGTTGTAAAACAGGTATAACTTGCCATCTCTTATTTCAAAGGTTTCTGGATCTATACTTACTTTTTTGCCTTTATCTGCTATTGCATAGGCACAATAGCCACCATACTGTGGGATAAAGTCTTCTGGAGCTGCTTTAAAGCGATCTAGGTTAGCTTGACTAGCAAACTTAAACTTAGCTCCATCATAGGTAGTTGTATACTTTTTATCGCCCTCTGTAGCTTTGTTGTTAAAATACTCGGTTACGTCATAACCTTCGGCAGCATAGCCTTTTTTAAGATTGTAATCCGTCTGTTGTGCGCTTGCTGTGAGACTTATTAATGCGATAATAAAAAATGCCATTGTTCTCATATAAAGTGTTTATCTGGTTATATCTACCTAGGTTAAGTCGCAAAAATTTTGGGATAATTACACGGTATATATAGATAATCTTTAAAGCGCCATAAGATTGCACCCGCGTATGTCTGAATTGTCAAACCTTCCTATCACGCTAAAACTGCCATCCTCATAAACTTTACCCAGATCTTGAGTTGCTATAAATGAACACGAATTTTTATTTGCGAGATCTATTATGTTGAGTCCGCCGCTTTTTGAGTCTGTGAGCAGGGTGAGTGCATCTTCTGTATCGCGTGTGTAGACTTTCATCCACGGTGGAGTGGTAAAAACCCCATCGCCAGAAGAATATCCTTGGCTTAGTAGCTCTGTCATACCATACTCGCTATGTATCTTTTCTACCCCAAAACCTGTGCTCAGTATTTTATGAAGTTCTGGGCGAATAATCTCTTTACGTCTTCCTTTCATACCACCAGTTTCCATAATAATAGTGTTGTTGAGGTTAAAAGTATGCTTTTCTACAAGGTCTAAAAGTGCAAATGAAACACCTATAAGAAGGACTTTCTTCTCAGAGGTATCAAGTGATACTAATTTTTTTGCCAGCTCGTCAAGATTGTTAAGGTAAAAGCCACTGTCTGGATGATTGCTACTTTTAATTAAATCATCTACCATATAAATAAGCGATGATCCAGATCGTTCTAAATACGACGGTAGCAAGGCTAGTATTACAAAGTCTGATGGGTTTCCGTACGCTTTCGCGAAAGCGGTTCTAAAACTATCTTCATACAGGCTCAGATCTGTCACGTGATGTTTGCTGGTGATGCTGCCAGTAGTGCCGCTACTGCTAAAGGTGATAGCCGGCTTTACATTACCAGAAATGATAGAGCGAGACTTAAAAAACTGTATAGGTAAAAAAGGAATATCTCTACTTGATGTTATTTCGCTGGGATGTTTATATAGTAAATCACAAAAAGACCTATACACGCTATTATGGTCAAACTGATACCTGAATGTAGCGAGCGCCTCCTTCTCAAATTGCTCATTATTCGTGATATTTAAAAAGGTTTGCTGAGGCATTTATTAGAATTTGAGCAAAGATATAAAAGAAAAAACGCCCTCCGTACGGAGAGCGCTTTATAAAGGTTGTATAAGTGTATTCTTTATTTAATTACAAGCTTTGCAGTAGTTGAGCTTGTAGCATCTGCTACTTGTACTACATATACTCCAGAGGCAAGCGCACTTACATCTATAGGGTTTGCAGTAGTTGTCTCAATTACTTTCTTACCTGTAATCTCAAAAATAGACACATTCATTGCTGTATTAACCCCAGTACTTATCGTGATTTGATCACTCGCAGGGTTAGGAAACATAGCGATAGTTACAGCGGTAGTTTCTCCTATGCTTAAAAACTCTTCAAAATCTGTTACATCACGAGCAGTGATAAAGTAATCTCCATCATTGCGCTCTGTGATGATACCAGATATGTTTTGAGCCTCCGTAGGTACTGCGTTACCTATATAATCTGCATCAAAGAATGTCGTTCTAAAAGTGTATGCACCTTCTGGAGTAGTAAGTCCGTACTCTGTGCCAGTTACCCAGTCTGCATTTGTTGCAGTGTCTATTGTAGCTTCTGTAAGAGTTACATACTCTGCTTCATAATCATTAGGATTTGCAGCGAGTTCTGTTACAGTTACCATTTGTGCAGTAATTGTGTTTCCGGTAGAAAATGCATCTCCAGGATCCTCACTAGGAACAAATTGTAGCATTCCTTGAAAAGAGCTTAACGTACCTGTAAGACCTACTATACCATCACCTACATTATATGCCGTAGTAATAGTTGCTGCGCTGTCATCTATTAAGATTGCAGCTGTATCATCTTCAATAAATTTTTGATTTCTAAAATCTTGTTGGAAAGTAAGTATTGCTTCTCCTGTAAGCGTGTAGAGTGTTCCTTCTGTACCTGCTCTTAGATCTGCTAGTGTTGCAACTTCTGTAGCCTCTACTGCATCTGCCTCTATATCTGCTGCATCTCTAGCCGTAATGAAGTACTCACCATTATTACGTTCATTAATAATACCAGAGATATTTGCCTCATCAGTTGGTACTACTTCACCTATATAGTCCACATCAAAAAATGTTGTTCTAAAAATATAAGATCCATCTGCATTAGTCATTGGGTACTCTTGACCATTTACCCAAGATGCATTTGTAGAGTTGTCTATAGTAAGACCTGTTATTCTTACATACTCAGACTCATAGTCATTAGGGTTTGCAGCTAGTTCAGTTACTGTTACTTCTTGTGGTGTAATAGTGTTTCCTGTAGAAGTTGCAGCACCTGGATCTACACTTGGTATAAATTGTGTCATCCCGTTAAAGTCTCCTAGTACTCCTGTTATACCAGTAATACCATCTGCAACATTATATGCAGTAGTAATAGTTCCTGCGCTGTCATCTATAAGAATAGCACCTGTGGCATCTTCAATAAATTTTTGATTTCTAAAATCTTGTTGAAATGTAAGTACTGCTTCTCCGGTAAGGGTGTACTCTTCACCTATTGTTCCCGCTCTAAGTGCTGCGATATTTGCAACTTCTGTAGCTGGCTCACAAGCTGGTGTTGTAACATCTATAGAGAGCATACAATCTGTACTTGTTACTTCAAGTGTTATTGTTACGTCTTCAGAAACTTCTGTTAGTGTGATTGTTCCGTTTGCCGTAGTCGTAGGGTCATCACCTCCTACAACGCCTCCACCACTCATAATTGCTACAGTATAAGTAGCGTCTCCACCACCTGTATAAGGTATCATAACTGTTGTGCCATCTACAGCTGTGGTCTCAGTATCACAAGTAGCTGTAGCAGTGCCAAGTACTAATGAGCAAGCTGGAGGTGTAGTAGAGTACGTACCTATTGGCCAAGGGTTTGTAGCGTCTGCTTGAGTAGTGTCATCATCATTTGCATTAGTCCCACTGTATGTAAAGTTACCTACCATAAACGTAGTTCCGTCAGGTCCAGTACCGCTTACACGATAAGCCCATCCGTCTTGATATTCCCAAGCTTCACCTGTACCATCTGTATCTAGAGCTCCATAAACATCTATTTGTGTTCCTTGAAGTGTTCCAGAACCGTCATCTGCCACACTATCATAAATTGCTATAGAATCATCTCCATTGTTATTTGCGCTATTTGAGATGAAGTCTGGAGTAAACCCAAAAAAGGTCATAAAATCTTCTTCATTTGTAGAGATGTAAAAATAGTCTCCAGCGGTAGCAGACCCAGAAAAGGCAAACTCAACTTCAGAAATTCCATTTCCGTTACTTGAGTTGCTAAAACCGTATGTGCTTAAGTCTGCAATATCATTTAGTGCATAAATTTCTATTGCTTTTGGAGTACCTCCCGTAAGGTTTCCGTCGAAAATACCTGTGATTACTAGGTCTTGTGCAAAAACTGTGCACGATGCTAGAAATAAGGTAATTAAAAGAGTAATTTGTTTCATACTTTAATGATTAGATTAGACCATAAATTTAGATAAAATTGAAGGTGATAATTGATAACGCTTTCGCGAAAGCGTAAGATTTAACGCAATGTTAATATGGTTCAAATAATTACAATATATTTTGCAAGCTAATTCTAGTGACAACAAAAACTTCAAAACAACGTATATTTACCATACGATATAACCGTAATTACAATGAAAAAAAAGGACCTTAAAATTTTACTAGTAGACGATGAACCGGATATTTTAGAAATCGTCGGGTATAATTTATCAAACGAAGGATATCAAGTAATTACAGGGTCTAACGGTCTTGAGGCTGTAAAACTTGCAAAAAAGCATCAGCCGCACCTCATCATATTAGATGTGATGATGCCAGAGATGGATGGTATAGAGGCTTGTGAGATTATACGTTCTAATAAAGACCTGGAGCAAACAATCATCACATTTTTTACGGCTCGAGGAGAAGATTACTCACAGGTTGCGGGCTTTGACGCAGGTGCAGATGATTATATTACTAAGCCTATTAAGCCTAAGGTGCTTTTAAGCAAGGTAAAGGCTTTGCTGCGCAGATTTAAAAATGAAGAAGCGCCTTCTCAGATAACTAAGGTGGGTAAACTTATTATCAATAGAGAAGAGTACAAAGTTTTTAAAGGTAAAGAAGAACTTTCTTTGCCTCGTAAAGAGTTTGAGCTACTATCATTACTTACTTCAAAGCCTGGGAAGGTTTTTACAAGAGAAGATATACTTGATAAAGTATGGGGTCTTGAAGTTGTGGTAGGAGGACGCACCATAGACGTACATATACGTAAGCTTAGAGAAAAAATAGGAGATGAATCGTTTAAAACTGTAAAAGGTGTAGGTTATAAATTTGTGATCTAATGGCCTCAGATGTAAAACAGCCGTACTCATTTGCACTCATCACGGCAGCTTATATTACGGTGCTATTTGCACTCCTTATTATACTACTTGAGTTTATTCAAGACAGTGAGCCTGTATGGTGGCTTGTGGGTCTTGGAGTGCTGGGGTGTTATATACTTTCATTTTTACTCATACACTTTAGAACTCAACTATTTATTTTTAAAAAGGTAAGAGAGATTTATGATAACGTAAAGCTCTTAGAAGATGTAAGCCTCACAGCAGATAATATTACTACAGATATGGCCTCTCTTTCTGAAGAAGTAGAGCGTTATGCTAAGAGTAAAAAAATAGAAATAGAATCTTTAAGAGTCCAAGAGGAATATCGCCGTAACTTTTTAGGTAATGTGGCTCACGAGCTAAAAACGCCTTTGTTTACCGTACAAGGATATATACTCACCTTACTAGACGGCGCTATAAAAGATAAATCTGTTAGAAAAAAATACCTCTCAAGGGCAGAAAAAGGTGTAGACCGCTTGATCTATCTCGTAAATGACCTTGATATGATTACTAAGCTCGAGGTGGGTGATCTTAATATAAACTATGAGTACTTTGATCTAGTAAAACTCATTTATGCCACCTTTGAGATGCTAGAAATGGAAGCTGCAAAGCGCAATATAACCCTTGCTTTTGATGATTCTTATGCAAAGGAGGTTATGGTAAATGCAGATCAAGAGCGCATACAGCAGTTACTCACAAACTTAATAGGTAATTCTATTAAGTATGGTAATGAAAATGGAACAACAGAGGTAAGTATACAAGATTTGATTCAAAACAAATTACTTATACGAATTACAGATAATGGAGAAGGTATTGAGCCAGATCATTTACCACGACTCTTTGAGCGATTTTATAGAGTAGATAAGTCTCGTAATCGCAGAGTAGGAGGATCAGGTCTGGGGCTCTCTATTGTTAAACATATCATTGAGGCGCACGAGGAGAAAGTTTATGTTGAAAGCGAATTTGGTGTGGGGTCTGAATTCTCTTTTACGCTCGAAAAGGCCGAAGTTATCGAGTAAGCAACTAGACTCAATAGCCTGTTCAAATCCGGGATAAACAGACATTTTTGATAAATCTTTGGTTTTAAATTCATCCTGCACGGCAAAGGGAGTAATTTTATTCTCTTTTAATAAGGCCGCAAGATACTCTTGTTCAGACTGCCCTGGTGTAGGAATAAAAAAAGCTTTTTTCTTCATCACGGCTAGGTCCATAATAGTCGTATAACCAGATCTTGCTATGATATACCCACTTTGATTAATCACCTTTTCAAGTTCCCTTGTAGTGAGAAAATTAATTACTTTGATATTAGGTTTAGTTTGAGTGATGGTTTTTTCTTCTTCAGGTTTACCACGTACAATTAAAAACTGTCCATTAAGTTTTTTAAAGTTCTTTGTGATAATTTCTTCTAGCATAGTGCGCTGTGGCTCTGGACCAGAAAGTACAGCTGTTGCTGTGTATTTTATTTCTTCAGGTTTTGACTTCATTCTACTCAATGGCCCTATATAACGGGTAGGGATTGATAGATTTTTATCAGGATGACCTAATATGCCACTTAGGTTAAAAGTGCCATCAAAGTCTGGCACCCAGCACTCATTAAAACGCTCTATATACTTTTTATGTATTGCTGTAGAGATCTTTGTAGTACTGCCACTTAGCACCTGTAACTGGTGGCTTATGATCACACAAGGCACTTGATTTGTATATAGTCCAAGACGGTTATCTGAGATAACTCCATCTATATTTAATGCAGGAATGAGTTTTTCGAGCTCTTTATGTTCACTACGTATACTTTTACGTATTGATGGTAAATTTGATATAAGCTTGCGTTTAAAGTTTTTACCCTTTTCTGCATATTCAATCTTATAAGAGGGTAGTGATACAAAAGAAAGTTTAGGAAACTCTTTTTTAAGTAATCTAAGCGCATCACCATCACTTGCTATGGTAACCTTGTAATTTTGCGATAAAAGCGCATTAATAATCGGGATACAGCGCGTAGCGTGTCCTAATCCCCAGTTAAGAGGAGCAACTAGTATGTGCTTATTTCTTTTCACATTGCAAATATCTATCTCTTAGCCGTAGTAAAAGTTTCCTTAATTTTACCAAAACATTAAATATACCTGTGGGAAGTAAAAATAAGCTTAAGAGATTCCGTGAGAATGAGACATTCTCAAATGTTGTACAACCGTCTAGAGAAGAACTGGTAGATGGAACTTTTCCTCTTAAAGGTAAGTGGAATTCGGATTTTTTCAAAAATGATAACCCTATCGTCGTAGAGCTAGGTTGTGGTAAAGGTGAGTATTCTGTAGGTCTTGCAGAGAAGTATCCAGACAAGAATTTTATAGGTATAGACATCAAGGGTGCTCGATTTTGGCGAGGAGCAAAAACTGCTCTAGAAGATAATCTTGACAATGTAGGTTTTATGCGCACGCAAATAGAGCTTATAGAGTACGCTTTCGCGAAAGCGGAAATAGATGAGATATGGATTACCTTTCCAGACCCTCAAATTAAGTACAAGCGCACAAAACACCGAATGACAAATACCGAATTCCTCCAAAAATATAAGAATGTTTTGAAGGAGGGAGGTTGTGTAAATCTTAAGACAGACTCAGAGTTTATGCACGGTTACACACTGGGATTATTACACGGTGAGGGTCACGAGATTTTAGAAGCAAATCATAATGTGTATAAAAATGAATACTCGCCAGAAGAGGTTGTCGGGATTCAAACTTTTTATGAAAAACAATATCTAGAACAGGGAAAACCAATTACTTATATTAAATTTAGAGTCAAGTAACGGGCACCCTTGGAGACAACCAAACTTTTTTTAATAACCTATTTTGCAGCGCTAGCCGGAGTAATACCTCCTGGACTAATCAATATGTCTGTGGCAAAAACCTGCGTAGAGCGAGGCCGTAACAACGGGCTCATAGTGGCTCTTGGGGCTTCTTTTGTTGTAGTTTTTCAGGCACTTATAGCCGTATTGCTTGCACGCTATATTTTTGGAAATCCATACGTACAGAGTATGCTATTGCGCACAGGTCTTGTTATTTTCTTGATAATGGCCATATTTTTCTTTGTGAAAGCAAAGCAAAGTAAAGTCCCTAAGGTAAAAATATCAAAAAATAGAGGTTTAAAAAGCTTAGGTAAAGGGATGGCTATCTCTGCACTTAATGTGCTACCTATTCCTTATTTCTGTGCGCTGGGAGCGGCTCTTAATGTGAGCGGCAAAGTAGAGTATGATATTGTGGCTATTGTGATTTTTGTAGTAGCAGCTGCCGTAGGTACTTTTAGTGCATTATATCTTTACGTGCTCTTCTTTGCTCGTATTCAAAACAGAGAAACTTCTTTTACACGATTCTCAAATTATTTTATGGCTGGCCTTATGGTCATATTAATGTTAATCACGCTGGTGCGCACTATCTACTTTGAATGAATTACGCACCAGAGACAGAAAACTTTTTTCAAAAGGTGTATGCCGTAGCTGCTTTAATTCCTTATGGTAGAGTGACGAGTTATGGAGCGATTGCAAAGTATCTTGGAGCTGCACGCAGTAGTCGTATGGTGGGCTGGGCTATGAATGGTGCTAGTAACCATCCAGAAGTGCCAGCACATAGAGTCGTAAATAGAGTAGGGCTGCTTACTGGTAAACACCATTTCCCGCAAACTAACTTAATGCAACAATTGCTTGAAAATGAAGGTGTAGTAATCAAGGATGATAAGGTTGTTGATTTTAAAAAACACTTTTGGGATCCCGTAATTGAACTCTAAAATAGCGATTGCTGGCGCTCTATAAAGCTCAGAATGTTCTAAGAAATGTGTGTGTTGTTTTCTTTTTGAAATTGTCAAACATTTTGAAAATTGAAGTATTGGTATTTACCCCTTTGCAGTTGTATCTTTGCATTTAGAATTAGTCTAATTAAAGGCTGATTTTGAATTGCTTATTAAAAGATGAAATTACAAAAGAAAGATATTCTCGAGGCTTTAAAAACTATTACTGCTCCTGGCGCTGGAGAAAATATGGTAGATAGTGGCGCAGTTACTAATGTGCTAACATTTGGCGATGAGGTAATTGTAGATATCACTATAAAAAACCCTACACTACAAGCTCGTAAAAAAGCAGAGGTTGATATTATGAAAACCATACACGATAAGGTTTTTGATAAAGCACAAGTAAAGGTAAATGTAAAAGTTACTGCTCCCGCAAAGGAAGATAAAGTTGAAATTAAAGGTAAAGCGATACCTGGTATAAAAAACATCGTAGCTGTAGCCTCTGGTAAAGGGGGAGTAGGTAAATCTACCGTTACGTCTAACATTGCAGTGACACTCGCAAAAATGGGCTTTAAAGTAGGTATTCTTGATGCAGATATTTATGGGCCATCTGTGCCTATTATGTTTGATGTGGCAAATGAGAGACCACTCTCTGTAAATGTAGACGGAAAGTCTAAAATGAAACCTATAGAAAGCTACGGAGTAAAAGTACTCTCGATAGGATTTTTCACAAAGCCAGATCAAGCAGTTATATGGAGAGGACCTATGGCAGCAAAGGCACTTAACCAGATGATTTTTGACGCAGCCTGGGGAGAGCTAGATTTCTTGCTTTTAGACTTACCTCCTGGTACGGGTGATATACATTTAAGTATAATGCAGTCATTACCTATCACGGGAGCTGTAGTAGTAAGTACACCACAAAACGTAGCACTTGCAGATGCAAAGAAGGGTGTGGCAATGTTTAAGCAAGAGAGTATTAATGTTCCTGTTTTAGGAATTGTAGAAAATATGGCCTACTTCACACCAGATGAGTTGCCAGATAATAAATATTACATCTTTGGTAAAGAAGGTGCAAAAAACCTCGCCGAAGATTTAGATGTACGTTTACTAGGTGAGATTCCATTAGTACAAAGTATTCGTGAGGCAGGAGACGTAGGACGTCCAGCAGCATTACAGGCTAACACGCCTACTATGGAAGCGTTTGATAACTTGACAAAAAATGTTGTTGAGGAGACTGTGCGTCGTAACACAGACCTACCAGCTACCGAAGCAATTAAGATTACCACAATGGCAGGATGTTCTGCCGTAAAGAATTAAGTATGAGCACAGCAGAGTTAACACAAAAAGTAGAGGATGCTCTTGAGGAGATTCGTCCTTTTTTACAGAGTGATGGAGGTGATATAAGCCTTCTCGGGATAGATGATGATAAGGTGGTGCGCGTGCAGCTGCAAGGCGCTTGCGTAGGTTGCTCCGTTAATCAAATGACCTTAAAGAGCGGTGTTGAGATGACCATAAAAAAACACGCTCCGCAAATTGAGCAAGTGATAAATGTTGTTGCGTAGTACGCTTTCGCGAAAGCGTAAATAGATAAGTAAATGATTAAAACAGATATTCTTATAATAGGTGCGGGGCCTACAGGTCTTTTTACCGTTTTTGAAGCAGGATTATTAAAGTTAAAGTGCCATCTTATAGATGCCCTACCACAACCGGGAGGACAGTGTGCAGAGATATATCCTAAAAAACCTATCTATGACATTCCAGCTTTCCCAGAAGTACTTGCTGGTGATCTTGTAGATAACTTGATGAAACAAATCGAGCCTTTCCAACCTGGATTTACACTTGGAGAACGTGCACAAACTATAGATAAACAAGAAGACGGTAGCTTTATAGTAACGACTAATAAAGGGACAAAACACCACGCGCCTGTGGTTGCAATTGCAGGAGGTTTAGGGAGTTTTGAGCCTCGTAAACCTCCTATTTCAAATATAGCTAGCTACGAGGACAAAGGAGTAGAGTACATCATACGCGATCCAGAGTTATACCGTGATAAGAATGTGGTTATTGCTGGTGGAGGTGATAGTGCTCTTGACTGGAGTATCTTCCTTGCAGATGTGGCGAGTGAAGTGACACTTGTACACCGTCGCAACGAGTTTAGAGGTGCGCTAGATAGCGTAGAAAAAGTACAAGACCTCAAAAACCAAGGTAAAATAAAACTTATCACTCCAGCAGAGGTTGTTGAGGTGATAGGTGAGGGCGCTGTAAGCGGTGTCTCTATAAAACAAGGTGCAGAAGTGTTTACTAAGGATTGTGATCACTTTATACCTTTGTTTGGGCTAGCGCCTAAACTGGGACCTATTGCAGACTGGGGTCTTGAGATAGAGAAAAACGCCATCAAGGTAGATAACACGCTCGATTACCAAACCAACATACCTGGTATTTATGCCATAGGTGATGTAAACACATACCCAGGTAAGCTTAAACTTATACTCTGTGGTTTTCACGAAGCTACGCTTATGTGCCAGAGTGCTTACCAGCGCATATTTCCAGACAAGCGTTATGTGATGAAGTATACCACAGTGGGTGGTGTAACAGGTTTTGATGGAACTAAAAAAGAAGCGCCAAAAGCGGTTGTAAAAGCTATTGAGTAAGCTCAAAGTAAGAGGTAAATAAAAGCTATGCCAGCAGATATTAAGATAACTATAATAGACCGTGACGGAGTATCTCACGCTATAGATGCTCCTACAGATATGAATATGAATCTTATGGAGATTGTACGTTCATATGAGCTTGCTCCAGAAGGCACAATAGGGGTATGTGGTGGTATGGCTATGTGTGCTTCTTGCCAGTGTTATGTAGAGAGTGATCACGAGCTTCCCGAGATGAGTGATGATGAAGACGCAATGCTCGCCGAAGCTTTTTACGTAGAAGATAATAGTAGACTAGGGTGCCAGCTTCATATCTCACCAGAGATGGAGGGTTTACAGGTACGTCTTGCGCCAGAATCTTAAAATAGTAGCGCTTTTTATTTGCCTTTATGCTTGATAGGCGTGTAGTGCGGTAGGACCTTCTAGTAGCTCCCTTACTACTTGTAAAGTACCACTCTCTGAGGTCGCTATGTGCCACTTAATAAGTGATATTGCACCATTCTCAATTTCTAAACCGGTAATACTTCTGGGGTGTACACAGCTCCCGTCGTTAAAAAATGCAATGTCGCCAGGCTCAGGAAAACGTGGTCTATGCGTATGACCTACAATGGTGAGAAGGTTATTATTTTCTATGATCCATTTTTTTATACGGCGCTCTACTTTAATAAGTTCCTTATAATTTTTTGCCGGACTTGTGGGGTCAGAAATACCAAAAATCTGTAATGGCTTCCAGAGCACACGTACTAGAAATCTATTAAAGCGCCAGCCGTGATAATTCATCCAGTCTGCTTGATGCCCGTGACATAAAAAGAGCTCTTGGTGACTTTCTTTATGTTTTAATACAATGGCCTCGTGATATTCAAGATCTTTAAACAACACCTCTTCACGACCGTCTTTAGGGTCAAAATACGTGCTTAGATGCTTTTTTACGTAATTTTTATCCCTGTATACCATATCGTGATTTCCCCATACTAAATGAAGCCTATTTTCAAAATGAAATTTTTGTAAAAGACGGTACACATTTTTATGAGCGCGTAGTATGCTCTCAAAAGAACTATTCTCCCAGAGCTCATCTCCATCACCTAGCTCACAATAGGTAAATCCCTCATTATAGTAGTGCTTAAGTGCGTGGTAATAGATATTTTCATTACGAGCAAAGTCATCTGCAAAACTCTTGTCTCCCCTGTGACAATCAGAAAAGAAAATGAGCTTGTCCTCGTTAGAAAATGCTATTTCTTTTGCTTGCTTGTAAGCTCTATCTAGGCGCTGTTTTGTTTTCACTCTTTAAATATCTTAAAAAAGACTGAGATAATGGGTGTGGTGGTCATAACGCTTTCGCGAAAGCGTATATATAATCATTAAGAAAAAAATAAAAAACCACTAGGATGCTAGTGGTTTTAGTCGGGTAGAGAGGATTCGAACCTCCGATCTCTGGTCCCCCAGACCAGCACTTTAACCGGACTAAGCTACTACCCGTATGTGAGGGGTAAATATACTAAAACCACTGGCGTAGCGATATAGTGATTTTAAAAATGTGTTACCTCAATTGATTGAAAAAATTTGTATCTTAAAGTATTGTAAGTCAAATTTTTAACTTAAACCCTACAATTATGAAGACCTTATTTTTAGTTTGCTTTTATGTGATGGGTGCTACACTTTTTACAGGTGATGGATTATTAAATAATGAAGATACCTTTACACTAGAGGGTGTCTGGGAGCTAGAAAACCAGCAGATGTATGAGAACGGTATGATCTCTGAGACACTACCTAACCAAAATGGCTATAGGCAAGTCAAGATGTATAGTAAGGGTCGCGTGATGTGGACACGTAATGATCCTGCAGATACAAATGAGTGGTTTGGCTATGGTACCTATGTGGTAAAAGATGGTATACTGGAAGAACGGCTAGAGTATGCCTCTGGGCCTATGATGAAGATTGTAGACACTACACGGGTATTTAGATTTGAACTTTTATTAGGTGCAAATAGCTACCAGCAACGACAGATGGATGAAGATGGCAACCCTACAGAAGGTGAGAGTTATAAAAGAATAGAATAACTGTAATTATATGTGATAAAGTTTGTGGTTATCTATTAGAGTTTAGTATATTTGCACCCCGATAAACGCTCGGGGTATAGCGTAGCCCGGTTATCGCGCCTCGTTTGGGACGAGGAGGTCGCAAGTTCGAATCTTGCTACCCCGACAAAAACCAGCCTTTTAGGCTGGTTTTTTTATTTTAAGATGTTGTGTAAATTTTATCTTCGAGTTGAGACATAAAAAAAGCGAGTCCATTAGGACTCGCTTTAAATCTTTAATAAAGGTGGTGTTCTCTAAAATGCGTATGTAAGACCTAATAGGTAGTACGATTGTATTTGAGAATCTATGTTGTCAAAAGTTGGTGCTTCTCCTACAGGTAGTACTTGAGCATCAAATAGTCCTTGTTGGAATGCAAGGTTTTCTTGTTTGTTTCCTCTAAGACCAAACTCAAATCCTACACCTATCTGGTTGAATAATTTGTAGTTAAATGAGTTAATCCAAGTGAAGTTAGAAAGGTCTGAAGATTTGTAGCTTGCAAAGGCAGATAAGTTAGACTTAAAAGCTATTTTTCCAATCTGACGTGTGTAATCTGCAACGATTTTTGCACCTAAAGAAGATTCAAAGACTGCATCATTATCAGAAAATACAAAGTTGTAGTTAAGTGGGTGTACAACTACTACGAGATTTGTAATAGGAGTCCAAGTAGCACCTACACCTAGATCAAGGTATCCAGGATCATTAAAGTTGTTTAAAATAGTTGTTCTGTACTCACCTAAAGCAGATACAGCTAGTTTTTCAGTTACTTTGTAACCGTAAAGTGATGATACATTAAAAACATCTGTAGCTTCTCTAAAGCTATCATCATCTGTAGGATCATCTTCATTATCAAACTTTACCCAACCTAAGTTTACATTAAGGCTATTTCTCCAGAAGTATTTTGCATCCATTTTGTTAGCAAACACATTTCCAGTTATCCCTATGTTACCTGATGATACGTTAGGTGTTCCTTGAGAATACCAATCGCTAAATTTAGAAAAATTACCTCCTATAGTTCCAAAAGCACCGTACTTCCATCCCGGTAGGGCATCTATCTGAGCTTGTAGAGCGTCAACTTCTCCTTGTAATTTTGCAATTTCTGCTTTTTTAGGTGATTGTTGTGCTTTAAGCTCTTCTTCAGTTTGTGCTTGTAAGCTGATTGCGAGGAACATAGCGGCTCCTAATACAATAAGTCTTTTCATAATTATTTATAGTTAAGTTTTGTATTACAAATATATAACTAATAAAAAACTAGCAGATTATTCAGATATTTTTACGAATACAGCTCCTTTTGTCGAGTAAATGTGGTTTTTATCGTGGTGGCTATGGTGATTTTATAAAAACCTTGAAGCTATTTAAGACTTCCATTCAATAAAGGCATATCTGAGGCCTACGCCTAGCACTTCCCTTACTTGTAAACCACTTATTGCATTTTCGTCATAAATGAGCTGCACAGCAAGATTTGTGGTTATATATTTATTTACCTGCATAGCTACATTAAGTGTGTAGTCTATATCTACATTTTTTGTGTTTTCTAGGTAGTCTGCATATAAATTAAGCGTGTTTTCGAAAACAATATTTTCAAAAAATTCTTCTTTATGATAAGCACTCACAGATGCCCCCAGCTCGAAACGAACATTTTCATTTGCTTCTACTCCAAAAAATGGCTCGTAGGCTGCTATCGCAGCAGGATCTGTTTCGTCTACATTAGTAAATCTAGAGTTAACAAATATAAATCGAGCCGTTGCAGGAGCTAGGTTTACTTTAAAATCGTTACTCTCCTTCCATAAAAAACCAGGTCCTAGTTGTAAGTAGGCAGGAGAGAAAGTAGTCGTAATTAGTTTACGATCTTGCACGGTCTCTGTGACCTCACCGGCTTCATTAAGCACTTGTCTGTCAAAAAACTCATAACCAGGTGCCATTTGTGTTCTAAAATTAAATAGTCCCGAGTAGTACCATTTAGAGTTTTCAATACGGCTACCTACTAAGCTATTAAGTTCTAGCCTGTCTGTAGTTTTTCTAACATATACTTGATCTTTTGTAGCGGCAAGCCCTAGTATTGCGGTAAGCTTTGAATCCCACGTTAGTTTATTTCGCTTGTAATTGAGGTCCCAATTAACATTAAAGTTTCCAGCTACATTTGAAGTTCCTCCGCCTTGCCAGTCATTGTTAAATGCACTCTGACTAAATAGCAACTCCATAAGACCTTTGCTTTTCCAGCCATCTGGAAGTGAGTCTTTCTTTTTGTCACTTTTCTGACCAAGTGCTATGGTACTGCATAAAAATAAAAAGAGTAGGAGTGTGCGTTGCATTAGTAAAACTTCTTAGGGATTAAGCAGTCTAATATACGGAGCCTATCCGTATTTTTCAACAATGGCTATTTGGCCTTCTTATATAGAGGTACAGAGGAGCAGGCCTCGCCAAACATTAAACTACGAGCAACGGGCTGTAATTTTTCTATGAGTAGTAAATAGGCGTTTTCTGGAACGGGTTTGTTAGAACACCCTTTTACAATAACAGGTAGATTCTCATAAGGAGTCACATCTATACCTTGTATAATTTCTGTGTATAATATGGTCTCTAGTAATGCTAAGTCACCTGTAATTACTTTTTTTGCAATGCCTTGCATATGAGTGGTTACAAGCATATATGCCCAAGCTGGAACAATGGCGTCTGTGCTACAATGTAGCGCTACAAATGCATTAGTATATTGACTCCAGTCGTGTTCCTTTATGCTTTTTCTAAACTCACTCTCGCGCAGTATAAAACCTTGATCTAGCCATTGAGAAATATCTACAAGCTGTCTGTTACCTGGACGATATAGATCCTCAAGGTCAAATGTTATTAACTTGCTATTTGCAACCCTATTTATAATTTCTTCGGCCATATTTGGGTAATTATAGCATTCCTAACTCTAGTTTTGCCTCTTCGCTCATAAGGTCTTGTGTCCAAGGTGGGTCAAAAGTGATCTCAACCTCACAGTCTTTTACATCTTTAAGTGACTTTACCTTTTCTTCTACCTCTAGTGGTAAAGTTTCTGCTACGGGACAGTTAGGCGTTGTGAGTGTCATAAGGATTTTAGTATCCATATCCTCATTTACAAAAACATCATAAATAAGTCCTAGTTCATAAATATCTACTGGGATTTCTGGATCATATATTGTTTTAAGAACGCGTACAATTTTGTCGCCTAGCTCTTCGGTATTGATTTCCATATGTTTTATATAATCTGCTTGCGCAGGGTTGTTTTTAAATTATTTTATTACGCTTTCGCGAAAGCTTAATATAGCTCTTAATTAAGTTGCGTCTGGTATGCTACGGCATACAGTTTTATCTGCTTTATCATACTTACGAGCCCGTTTGCTCTAGTAGGTGAGAGGTGTTCTTTAAGACCTATCTCATCTATAAACGCAGTATCTGCCTCTATAATATCTTGCGGTGCTTGATTTGAAAAAGCTCGTATGAGTATCGCAATAATACCTTTTGTAATAATGGCATCGCTATCTGCCGTAAAGGTCACTTTACCATCTTCCATAGTGGCGTGTACCCATACCTTGCTTTGGCACCCCTTTATAATGTAGTCTTCTGTTTTAAATGCTTCATCTATAAGTGGTAATGATTTGCCTAAATCAATCATATATTCATAACGCTGCATCCAGTCTTCAAACATAGAAAACTCATCTACTATCTCGTCTTGTATTTCTTGTATGCTAGCCATAATTATGATATCTGTATGTGTTGTATTCTATTATTACTTTACAAAGATAATGCCCAGAAGATTAACTGTCATTTTGGCGAGGAGAGCATTTTGTGCATATACCACATTTTACGATGTTCATCTTTGAGTAAGTCAAAAGGAAGTAACTGAAACTCGGTTTTTATATACCCTGCTTTCTTATAAAACAGTTGAGCTTGGGTATGTGTATGCATTGCATCAAGCCATATTATTTTATAGTCTAACTTTCTAGCGAGCTGCTCTCCATATTGCATTAAATCTCTTCCTACTCCCTTACCTTGTACAGAAGGGTGTAAATAGAGTCTATGTAGTTTTAAGCCTACTAGCGGTGATAGTGGCGTGTATACTTGATCATACACATACTTAAAAATACCTACAGTTTCATTATTATAAAGTATGAAGTGGTAGTGACTTTGTGGCGTAGCAAGATCTTTTTTAAGGCTTTCTAAGCTGTAAATATGGTTTAAGTACCAAGAGCAGTTATCCTTCCAAAAATGCCCGTATGCAGCTGGATATACCTCTTGCATTAACTCAAATAACCGCTTTTGATCATCAAGCGTTATAGGTTGTAGACTTAGATGACTATTTATCGTTATCAACAAGAGATTTTTTAGAAATTCCTTCTATGAGCGCTTCACTATCTCGATAAAGGGTAATCGTATCACCACTTTTTAGAAAAGAGGTTACCTCGCTTAGATTATCATAATATAATTGCTCAATATCGTCGTGCGGGCAAGCTCTCTTTGTGCTGGCTATATATGAAAACTGGAGTATGGTTCCTTTATTTGCAAAGTCTGTCATATAGTTATTACAACCTGTAGTCCCATTTATTGATCGTTTTCTATTATCTATAGTGAGTGATATCTCATTTTTTGAGACATCTTCGCCTGCGATGGTTGTAATGATAAAATCACCATCAAAGGTCATAACGGTTTGTGATAATTGAGCCTGACTAGTAAATGCCCCGGCTATGCACAATAATAAAGGAAGTAGTAATTTCATATTCTTATTTTAAGATAACATCGCAACTGCGCGTTTTACTCCATCTATAAATGTATCAATCTCTTCTTTTGTGTTGTAAAAAGAAAATGAGGCACGTACTGTACCTGGTATTTTATAAAAATCCATAATGGGTTGAGCACAATGGTGCCCTGTGCGCACTGCTATCCCTAATTTATCAAGTATGGTGCCAATGTCATAAGGGTGAATCTCACCTACATTAAAAGAAACTACCGCAGTTTTATGTGCAGATGTGCCATAAATTTTAAGCCCTTCAATCTCGAGGAGCTGCTTTGTGGCATACTGTAGAAGCTCATCTTCATAAGCTGCAATATTATCAAAACCTAGCCCATTCATATAATCTAGGCCCACACCTGTAGCAATACCGCCACAAATATTAGGTGTTCCTGCTTCAAATTTATGTGGTAGACCTGCATAGGTTGTTTTTTCAAAACTCACCTGGTCTATCATCTCACCACCGCCTTGATAAGGAGGGAGTTTAGTAAGCCATTCTTCTTTACCATATAACACGCCTACACCCGTCGGGCCACATATTTTGTGAGCGGAGCATACGTAAAAGTCGGCATCTAGGGCTTGTACATCTGGTTTTATGTGTGGTGTTGCTTGTGCACCATCTATAAGTACTGCTGCACCTACTTTGTGAGCTTCGGTAATAATTTCGTCTATAGGGTTTATGGTTCCTAATGCGTTTGATACGTGATTTACAAAGACCAGTTTGAGCTGTGGTGATAACGCTTTCGCGAAAGCGTCCATATCCAGTTCTCCACTTTCCGTTTGTGGTATAACTTTAAGTATAGCGCCCGTCTTCTCACAAAGCATTTGCCACGGTACAATATTGCTATGATGCTCTAGCGCCGAAACAAGCACCTCTTCGCCCTTTTTTAGAAAACTTGCAAAGCCATTTGCTACTAGATTTATGGCGTGCGTTGTGCCCGCAGTGAGTATGATCTCATAAGGCTGTGCTGCGTTAAAATGCTTCTGGATTTTTATACGTGCTTCCTCATAAGCATCTGTGGCTTCTTGCGAGAGCGAGTGAACCCCGCGGTGTATGTTTGCATTATAGTTAGCATAGTAATCTACAATGGCGTCTATAACAACCTGTGGTGTTTGTGAGGTTGCTGCATTATCAAAATAAATAAGCGGTTTTCCATTTACTTCTCTTTTGAGAATAGGAAAGTCTTCACGTATTTTTTTTATGTCTAGCATAGCATTTTTCTTTGTTACAAAGATACAAACTGGAGGTGTTTTAATTACTTACAGCTGCTTATCTCTGGGTATAAAAAAAAGCCGTTACGGTTAGGTAACGGCTTTTGTAATTATTTGAAATCAATCCTATTGATCAAAACCGATGTTTACACCTATTTTTTTTGCAATAAGTTTTGTAATTCTTGCTTTAAGCTGTGGAATCTTAACACTAGAAAGTACGGTATTTGCAAAGGCATACATAAGTAATGCGCGTCCTTCTTTTTCACCTATACCACGTGATTGTAAATAAAATAATGCGCTTTCATCTAGTTGTCCAATAGTACAACCGTGAGAACAACGTACGTCATCTGCAAAGATCTCAAGTTGAGGCTTTGAGTTTATGGTCGCTGTGTCATCTAGTAAGATGTTGTTATTAGACTGATATGCATTAGTCTTTTGAGCTTCTTTCTCTACAACAACCTTCCCGTTAAAGACACCTGTAGATTTTTCGGCAAAGATGCCTTTGTAATCTTGGTGACTCTCACAGTTAGGAGTGATGTGGTGCACAAGCGTGTTGTGATCTACGTGTTGTTTTCCTTCTATAATCGTAACACCTTTAAGGATAGAGTCCATATACTCACCTTTCTGGTAAAAGTTAAGATTGTTACGAGTGATATTGCCACCTAGAGAGAATGTATGTACAGATACGATACTTTCTTTATGTTGTTCAATTTCTGTGGTGTCTATAAGAGAAGCATCAAGCTTATCATTTTGAATCTTATAGTAATCTACAAGGGCTCTTTTATCTGCAAAAATTTCTGTAACGACGTTTGTTAAGACCTTCTTTTCAGAGAGACTCTGGTGACGCTCTATAATTTGTACTTCAGAGTTTTCTTCGGCTACAATGAGGTTACGTGGTTGTAACATCATAGCATCATTTGCTCCAGTAGAGAAGTGTACTATCTGTATAGGTTTTTGAGCTACTTTTCCTTTAGGGATATAGATATATGCACCATCTTTTGCATAAGCCGTGTTCAATGCATCCATTGACTCGCCTTTTGCAATTTTATTAAAGTACACATCTATTACTTGCTTGTACTTAGGTTTTGTAAGCGCTGCACCCATTGTACAAACATCTATACCATCGTGTGTAGTTTCAGAGAGGTATGAACTGTAAACACCATCTACAAAAACAATTTTATAGGTGTCTATATCATTTAAGAAATACTGCTTTACATCCTTAAAATCAAGAGCAGCTTCTTTGCTAGGGAAGATGTTATAGTCTTCTTTAAGAATGCTGTTAAGTGAGGTGTATTTCCAGTTTTCTAACTTCTTGGTAGGAAACCCTTCTGCCTCAAAAGTTTTGATAGCTTCATTGCGTATCCCGTAGATAGGCGAGTCTGCATCTATACTTTCTTGTAAGACGATGTGGTTACTTACTAATTTATCTTTTAAACTCATATTGTTCTGTTGTAAGATCTGTTTGTGTGATATTAAATCACTACCGTAACAGGTCTAGTTATGCACCTACTTCTTCTTTGAGCCAGTCGTACCCTTTTTCTTCTAGTTCTAGAGCAAGTTCTTTACCTCCAGAACGCACAATCTTACCGTTCATAAGTACGTGTACAAAATCTGGCACGATGTAGTCAAGAAGTCTCTGGTAGTGAGTGATTACAAGTACTGCATTATCTTCACTCTTAAGTTTGTTAACGCCATTTGCAACAATGCGGAGTGCGTCAATGTCAAGTCCAGAATCTGTTTCGTCTAGAATAGCAAGCTTAGGCTCAAGCATTGCCATCTGGAAAATCTCGTTACGTTTCTTTTCTCCTCCAGAGAAACCTACGTTAAGAGATCTAGATAAGAACTTACGGTCCATCTCAAGGAGTTCTGCTTTTTCTTTAATCTTCTTAAGCATCTCACTAGCTGGCATATCTTCTAGTCCTTTTGCTTTGCGAGTCTCGTTTATAGCAGTCTTGATAAAGTTTGTTACAGATACACCAGGTATCTCAACAGGATATTGAAAAGATAAGAAAACACCCTCGTGAGCTCTTTCTTCTGGATCCATTTCTAATAGAGACTCACCATTAAGGTCTATGTCTCCATTACTTACTTCATACTCTTCTTTTCCTGCAATAACAGAAGCGAGTGTACTTTTACCAGAACCATTAGGTCCCATAATTGCGTGCACTTCTCCGGCCTTCATCTCAAGGTTGATTCCCTTAAGAATATCTTTCTCTTCAATGCCTGCGTGCAGATTTTTTACTGATAACATAGTTCTACGTTCTAATTGTGCGATTATTTACCGCTTTCTACTTTTAAAGATCCGCCCTCTGTTTTGAGTTTGTCTCCTGCTTCTAATTTTAATGGAGCCTCACCTGTTGGTGCCTTGACTTCAAGTATTTCTTTTATCGTTACAATCTCATCCCAACCTTCTTCTCCAGCTGCTTTTGAGTGTAATTCTCCTTTTATGATTACTGGCACCATATCAAACTCATCACGTTGTAATGGTTTTATAATAGTTGCCAGCTCGTACATTTTTTCATCTAGTGTTACGCCATAAATAAAAGTGTCTCCTTTAAGTACAGCAGCATCTGCTAGATAAATAAATTCTCCCTCTAGTGTTTCAAATTCGGTAGCAACTTGATTACTTGCTGGGGTTTCCTTGCAAGAAATAAATGCTATTATCGCTATCGCTAAGAGGAGAAATTTTTTCATTCTTAATTAAGTATTGCTGGTGTTTTTGCAAAATCTTCGGCGTCGTGCTGTATGATTACCGTTGCGTTTTGCGCTTTCGCGAAAGCTTCAAATTCCTTTATACTCTTCTCTGTTTCTGGGATGTCGTAGTTAAACTGCGGTATAACAGCGTCTTGTCTATTTTTCTCAAAGTGATATATATCACCAGATAATAGAGTAGGACCATTGTTTTTAAGTTGTAAAAACAATACTTGGTGTCCTGCAGTGTGACCAGGCATAGATTTTATGATAACTGTACCGTCGCCAAAAACATCTTTGTCTCCATCTAGCTTTTCTACATTAGTAAGCTGGTTAAAGCTAGCTGGTGCATAAAAACTATTTCCTTTAATTTCCTCACTGTTTGCAAAGTCATACTCTGTAGATTGTACAAACCACTTGGCCTTAGGAAAATGATTTGCAGCTCCCGTGTGATCAAAATGTATGTGAGAAAAAGCAATCATATCTACATCTTCTGATGTCATACCTACACTCGCAAGTTGTGTCTTTATAGAGTCTTTACGAGAGATGGTAAAAGCACCGCCTTCTGGTGTATATGGCTCTTGGCCTACTAGCATCTCTGGTAAACCTGTATCCCAAAGCAGCACTCCATCTGGATGCTTGATTACATAAAAAGCATCTGCAAGTTCTTTTGACTCTCCTTTATACGTGTCTCCTTGAGCAAACAGATTAAGGTTATTTGCTTGTACAGTACCTCCAGAAAATTTGTAAAGAGTTATTTCTGGTGTTTCATTAGTATCAGCTTCCGTTTTTTCTTGAGCATCTCTATTGCCATCTTCACCCCCTTTTTTAAACTCCTCACACGAAGTAAAAAGGCCAGCAATGATTGCTATAACAACTAGTTTTTTCATATTTAAGTTTTATTGAATATAATGATAATCTATCCTACAGATCCTTCTAGACTTATCTCAAGTAACTTCTGAGCTTCTACAGCAAACTCCATAGGTAGTTTGTTAAGCACCTCTTTTGAGAACCCGTTTACGATAAGGGCAATTGCCTTCTCGGTATCAATACCACGCTGGTTACAGTAAAAAATCTGGTCTTCACCTATTTTACTGGTAGTTGCCTCGTGCTCTACCTGAGCAGTCTTATTTTTTGTCTCAATATATGGGAAGGTGTGGGCTCCACACTCGTTGCCCATAAGTAGTGAATCACATTGCGAGAAGTTACGCGCATTTGTGGCTCCAGAGTTAATCTTTACAAGACCTCTATATGAGTTTTGAGATTTACCGGCAGAGATACCTTTTGAGATAATCGTACTTTTAGTATTCTTACCTAAGTGTATCATCTTTGTACCCGTATCTGCTTGCTGGTGATTATTAGTCACAGCGATAGAGTAAAATTCTCCTATTGAGTTATCACCTTTTAAGATACAAGAAGGATATTTCCACGTTACGGCAGATCCTGTCTCTACTTGTGTCCAAGAGATTTTTGCATTTTTCTCACAAAGACCACGCTTTGTTACAAAGTTGTAAACACCTCCTTTACCCTCTGCATTACCAGGGTACCAGTTTTGCACAGTACTATACTTAATCTCTGCATCATCTAGAGCGATAAGCTCTACCACTGCGGCGTGTAGTTGATTTTCATCACGGCTAGGTGCTGTACAACCTTCTAGGTAACTTACATAACTACCCTCATCTGCCACGAGTAATGTTCTTTCAAACTGTCCAGTACCTCCTTGATTTATACGGAAGTAAGTAGAGAGCTCCATAGGGCAACGCACCCCTTTAGGAATGTAACAGAAAGATCCGTCAGAAAATACAGCACTGTTAAGAGCTGCATAGTAGTTGTCTTTTACGGGAACAATGGTGCCTAGATGCTTACGCACTAATTCTGGATGTTCTTTTATTGCCTCAGAGATACTCATAAAGATGATCCCTTTTTCGGCAAGTGTTTTCTTAAATGTAGTTGCTACAGATACAGAGTCTACTACAATATCCATCGCGACATTGTTCATTCTCTTTTGCTCATCTATAGAGATACCTAGTTTTTTGTACATCGCCAGTAAATCTGGATCTACATCATCTAGGGTTTTATTAGGGTCTACAGATTTTGGTGCAGAGTAATATGCGATAGATTGAAAATCTGGCTTTTCATAATTTACATTTGCCCAGTCTGGTTCTTCCATCGACTGCCACACTTTGTAAGCTTCAAGCCTCCAGTCTGTCATCCATTGTGGTTCTTCCTTTTTCTTAGAAATTGCACGAATGATGTCTTCATTTAATCCTACAGGAAAAGTCTCAGTCTCGATGTCTGTAAAAAAACCATACTCATATTCTTTGGTTTTTAACTCTTCCCTTAAATCGTCTTCAGTATATGCCATTGTATCTTTTTCTAGCTAGGGTACGCTTTCGCGAAAGCGTACTAACATTTTTTATTTATAGTGAGAAACTTTCTCCGCAACCACAAGTACGTTGTGCATTGGGATTGTTAAACACAAAACCTTTACCATTAAGTCCTCCGCTATACTCTAGCGTAGTACCTATGAGGTAGAGAAAACTTTTTTTGTCTACGATTAGTTTTACATCGTTGTCTTCAAAAACTTTATCATCTTCTTTATGAGCTTTGTCAAAATGAAGGTCATATGACAAGCCACTGCAACCACCACTTTTTACACCTACGCGCACATAGTCCGTGGTTACATCAAAACCGTCCTCCTGCATAAGGCTGGCGATCTTAATTTTTGCTGCTGAATCTACTTTAATCATAATGGGTACAAATAGTTTGCAAATATACGGCTTAAGTCGCGTTTTTCAAGACATCCTAACATATAACTAACAGATGGCGAGATAGGTGTTTTCTATAGTTGTGGTGTATATGGTGTTTTATGCGTTGTACATAGGTCATTTATAGGGTTTTCATAAAGCCTAGGTTATCTATAATGATTACTCCTTCTGGGGTTTTGTCAAACCTAAATACTAGATTATTTATAGAGGAGATGTCAAAGTCTGGGTTCCTTTCTTGAATCTCTGCAAATGGAAACATAAAGGTTTGAAAAATGTTTTCTGAGTCGCTATCATCTGTGATAAACTGTGACTTCCATATGCGTACTTCTATTTCGCGTTGCAATGCAGAAAAATCACTAAGGCAGAAGGTAACTTTTTGACCATCGCTGTTTGAAATGATGATACTAAAATCTATAGGTGCGTCTGGGATGTCGTCCTCAAGCTTTTCATCATCTGTTTCATTTTCCTTTTCAATTTCTTTTTCGAGCTCGTTTTCTGTAGCATCTTCAGTTTCAGTCTCAAGGTCATCTTCATCTTCATTATCATTCCATTTTCCGCTAGATTTAGGGTTTGTATTTTCTGTAGACTCAGCGAGGGTAAAAGTGAGTGCCATTGTGCTATCTAAGGGCTCTGGCTTAAAAGTATACTCATAGGTTGCCACTAGTGAGTCTGGTATAGGATGACCTTCCTCTATATCTTTATAATGCCAGCCCACGTAAGCCGCTCGAGAACCTTTTTCTCCCCATTTAAGACTAATTTCTTGCTCTCGCCAGACAGTGACATTTATACTCTTAATTGTAGTGCTGTCTTTTGTGCCTGTGGTTACATTAAAATCTTCATCATATGTTGCTAGCGGAGTAAAAGAGCTATCTTCATACTGACTTAAATAGATTGTTTCTGGAAGCCAGTCTGCGCCTGTTCGAGCATCTGCAAATAGTGGCTTATAGCTCATCTTATCTGTAAGTGTTGTTTCTAAAAAAGCACTTATGTAAACGCGGGCAATCTCGCGTTGTTCCTCTCCAGATAGAAGCTGCTTGTTATTAAGAAAATAAGTGCTGGCATCTGAGGTATCATTTTCTCCCCAGCTGGTGTTAAACTGGCCGTGATTTGCTCCTTGTACATACACCGCAGATTTAAAATGTGATGTGCTATCTGAGAAGGTGATTCGCTCATATTGTTTTGACCCAGCAAAGGAAGTCACATCACCATCTTGAGAACCGTGTATAGTAAGGTAGCTCACATCTTTTAGTTCATTAGGCGCATCGCCAGGTTGATACTGCCCATCTACCGGTGCAATAGCTACTATAGATTTGATATTAAAATTATAGTCTAAGGGTATGGACGCATCATCAGAGTAGTAGGGTAGGGTATTCATAAAAGCGGCGTGACCTACAGCTTCTCCACCCCTAGAGTGTCCTATAAGGGCAATACTAGTTGTGTCTATTTTTTGATAAAAAGGATGATCCTCAGTTTTGTTCCACTCGTGCCATACACGTAGGTGTTCTAATAGCATCCAGCCTCTGGCATCGTTTTCCTCATCAAGTCCGCCCGTAACATCTGCCCAAGAGCCATTAAGAAAGTTTTGATCTACAGATACAGTAATAATACCTCTAGAAGCAAGTAGCTCTCCAAGATACTCATAACCTACATCTGAGAAGTCTGACATTAAGTGATTACCGTGTACAATGAGCGCGAGTGGGAATGGCCCTTCTCCTTCTGGATACCATACATACCCATTAAGCGGTAACTCTTTGTCATCAAAATCCCAAAAGTGTTCCCTATACCAGCCACTGAGACCCTCCCAATTATCTAAAAAAGGAACACCACTTACGGGTTTTGTAGTAAAGGTGACATCTTTGCCAAATTCTGGTCTATGTTTGTCCTTACCACTACCGTATGTTATCTTTTTTACAGTATAATCTCCTCGTGCTGCAGGTGACGGAGCTTCTATTTTTTGTACTGCATTTTTATGCAGTGCAGCAGCATTAAGTACTGGTTTTATGTCAAAACCGCGTGGGAGTAATCCATTAATAACACTTACCAAACTTATGATGCCAACTAGCAGGCACAGAAGTGCAATTCCTTTTTTAACCTTAGATAAGGATGAAAATACATTTGTGGTAAATAGTGCGATAACTCCACCTATTAAGGAGATAATACAAAAAGCAAAAAACACATAGATACCCTCAAAGGCGAGTGCTACAAATAATAGAGGGGTTGCAATGAGCAGCGCTAGCTTCAATATTTTAGGCATACGGTTGTATTTCTTTAGAATCCATAAAAAGAAATATGCGCTAAGCACTATGATTATCACAAAGACCGCAAAGAAGAGTAAAAACCAAGGGTCTTTTGATTTTGTGACAGAAGCGATAGCTGCTATAGTAAATAAAATGGCACTTACTATGAGCAGGGCAATCGCTGCTCCTCGCGTGCTCGTTTTGCCCGGAGTTACTTTTGCGAGAATCTTATAAAACCATTTTTTTAACTTCTTGAGTTTTTTCATCTTAATTGTATGATTGGTATAAGTAAAGGTAGCTTTATTTTGATGTTCTTCTGGTAGGCAGTACTTTTCGGTAAAAATTAAGCCATTGAAAAAGACACGCATCGTAACGCTTATCAATTTGTTAGCTTTTGCATCAATTTGTTACAGTCAGACGGGGTCAATACCTGAGCAAACTATAGATACTGTAATCATACAATCTACTAGAATACAAAGTACTCTAGACAGAATTCCTGCCGCTGTTTCTGTAATTAAAACTGTACCACAAGATGCAACACGACAGCAATTATCACTACAAGAATATGTACAGGGAGTTCCTGGAGTTTTTACTCAGAATGTGACGAACTTTGCTCAAGATTTAAGAGTCTCAATACGCGGTTTTGGAGCACGGTCTAGTTTTGGGATACGTGGGATAAAACTTATTGTAGACGGCATACCAGAAACTACGCCAGATGGTCAAGGGCAATTAGATAACCTCACTTTAGGAATTATAGATGGTATAGAGGTTATAAAAGGACCTAGCTCGAGTCTTTACGGAAATGCCTCTGGAGGAGTTATTGATATAAAAACGAGGTCTTATGATTCGGAAAATCTAGGTACTGAAATAAAGGTGGGCGCTGGTGCTTTCGGTTTTCAAAATTATCAAGCTACAGCAGCTATAGGAGACTCACTAGCGAGTTATATCTTTCACGCAAATTATATGCAGTCTGATGGATACAGAGATCAAAGTGGTTTTGAGCAAATTAATACTAATTTTAAAGGAAGATTTGCACTTGCAGACAGCCTTTATCTAACCACCATAATTAATTACACAGATGCACCGCAGGCAGATGACCCTGGAGGGTTAACACTAGAAGAGGTAAACACAAATAGAAGACAAGCCCGCGATCGCAACCAGCTTTTTAAAACAGGAGAAGCGATCTCACAGCTTAAAGTAGGAGCGAGTTTAGAGTGGTTGATAAATAAAAAGAGCAGCTTCACCACCTATGGGTTTTATAGCAATAGGCTTTTTGATGGACTACTTCCTTTTGAAAATGGTGGTATAGTAGACCTCAATCGTAATTATATGGGTCAGGGAGCAGCTTATAGATATACTAAGGGTCATAACACCTTACAAGTAGGGTATGATTTTGCTTTTCAAAATGACAGGCGCCGCAGGTTTCAAAACCTTGAAGGCGAGCAAGGAGATCTTTCTCTTAGTCAAAAGGAAAAGTTTACAAACCTTGGAGTTTACCTGACAGATCACTTCAATATTGATAAATGGCTTTTTACCGCCGGGGCTAGATTTGATTACAATAAACTTTCGGCAGATGATGATTTTCTTAGTGATGGAGATGATTCTGGGAGTGTGACTTTAAATTCTTTTAATCCTAGTGCGGGTGTGAGTTACGCTTTCGCGAAAGCGTTTATACCCTTTATAAATGTGTCAACCAGTTTTGAAACTCCATCATTATCTGAGGTGTCTACGAGTCCAGATGGTCTCTCCGGCTTTAATGAAAATTTAGCTCCTCAAAAAGCAACAAGTGTTGAAGTGGGTGTTAAGGGAGCCTTAAGTAACAAGCTGCGTTATCAAGTAACCACTTTTAGTATAAATACACGTGACGACCTTGTGCCTTTTGAACTAGAGGCTTTTCCAGATCGCGAGTTTTATAGAAATGCAGGCAAAACTAACAGGCTAGGTGTTGAGGTGGAGGGGCAGTATGCCTTCTCAAAAAACCTGCAAGCCACAGCATCATATACCTACTCAGATTTTACTTATGATGAGTTTACCGTGGGAGATGCAGATTATGCGGGTAATGCCTTGCCTGGTATTGCAAAGCATATGTCTACTTTGGGATTATTATATGATACAGAGGCAGGTTTTAGTGCACGGGTGAGTGCAAACTTTATAGGGTCACAGTTTGCACAAGATAGTAATGAGACAGAGATAGACGGCTACGAGCTGGTAAACGTGCAGCTTAGTTACCAGACACTTTTTAGAAAAATACAAATCAAGCCGTATCTTGGGATCAATAATGCACTCGATCAAGAATACACAGATAATGTGCGTATCAATGCTTTTGGCAATAGATTTTATGAGCCAGCACCTGGATTTACAATGTATGGAGGGGTGATCTTAAATTTTTAAAAAGTGACAGAATTACAAACATATGCTATCGCCATCATAGGAGCCTTAATAGCTGGAGGGATTAACACCCTTGCAGGTAACGGTAGCGCCATAACACTCACCATACTAACCGAGGTGCTAGGCTTACCTCCTAATGTAGCAAACGGCACAAACAGAATAGGCATCTTTACACAGTGTGCAGCAACCTCGTGGGTGTTTCATAAAAACGGGAGGCTTAACATCGCTCGTCATAAAAAGTACATCATTCCCATTTTTATAGGCGCGGTTGCGGGAGGCCTGCTTGCGATAAATGTAAGTAATGAGCAGTTTAGAGCTGTGTTTAAATTTATGATGCTCTTTATGCTTGTTGCTGTACTCGTAAGACCTAAACGCTGGTTGCGAGAGACAGATCTTGAGTTTAGACCTAAGTGGTATATCTACATTCCGCTATTATTTGCACTAGGCTTTTATGGCGGATTTATACAGATGGGGATGGGAGTCTTCTTTCTTATTATTATGGTGCTGGGTATGCGTATGAATATCATAGAAAGTAATGCGCTTAAAGGATTTGTCATAGGTCTCTATACGTTATTCGTGATAGGCCTCTTTCATTTTCAAGGTCTTATTGACTGGAAACTAGGGTTTATTATGGCTGTAGGACAAACCATAGGAGGTTTTCTCACCGCTCGCTTTGCCACAAAGTATAAGGGAGCAGATAAGGTGGCTTACTATGTTTTAATAGTAGTGCTTATAGCAGCCATTGCAAAATTATTTTTATTTTAAGTGTCCGCTTTCGCGAAAGCGTGATACCTACTCACATTATCAAAAAAACTATTTATATGAAACATCTCTATCTAGCAGTACTCACTTTTATGTCCCTTATAATAATAGGGTGTGGAGAGCAAGGTCAAACAGAAAAACAAGAAGAGATGCAGCCCAAAAAGTTGCGTGCACTCGTAATAGATGGTCAGAATAATCACGGAGTATGGCCTAAAACTTCTGTGATGATGAAATCTTACCTTGAAGAAACAGGCCTATTTATAGTAGACCTTCATCGTGCAAAATACTTGTATCAAGGTCCACACCACGGCACTGTAGATGGTATCAATCACGATAGTATAACAAGGTTGGTAGATCTATATAGATGGGAAGATTATAGAGTACATACTTCTACAGATACCATTACGCCAGACCCAAGTTTTAATCCACAATTTAATAAGTATGATGTGGTTATTTCAAATTTTGGGATGGACTCAAGCGGGTGGACAGATGAGGTGAAATCTAATTTTGAGCAGTATATGGCAAACGGTGGAGGACTTGTAGTTGTACACGCGGCAAATAATTCTTTTGGAAACTGGGAGGCATATAACAAGATGATAGGTGTAGGTGGTTGGGGTCATCGTGACCTTACCAAAGGAAAGCAGATCTATTATAATGAAAATGATGAGCAAGTTATCGCTCCTGCAAACGGGGAGGAATCTTCTCACGGCCCAGAGGTTGAGTTTTTAATTACGACCAGAGCGCCAGAGCATCCTATTATGAAAGATCTACCTGCAGAGTGGTTACATACTAAAGACGAATTATATGACCGTCTGCGTGGTCCTGCCGAAAATGTTACAGTACTAGCCACTGCATACTCAGATGTAGACGGCAATGCACAACCCTGGGCACCAGAAAATAAGGGGTCTGGGCGTACAGAGCCATTACTTATGGCTATAAACTACGAGGAGGGTCGCGTATTTCATACAGCGCTAGGACATATGGATTACTCTATGGAGGGTGTTGGGTTTATTACAACACTACAAAGAGGAGCAGAGTGGGCAGCTACAGGGAAGGTAACCCAGGAGGTTCCAAAAGATTTTCCAACAAAAAAGAGCGCAAAAATGCGCTCTTATAATCCTTTATAAAAATGTAATTAAGCAGCAAGTCTACCCTTAATACGTTTTTCTATTTTTTTCTTTTTTACTGTAAGACGTTTCATAACCTCCATAAGGTGGCTATCTTTTGTTTTTTTGTAAATCTCGTTTATGGCAAGAATGAGTTTCTTTCCTTCTCTAGAAGCGGCAACTCTGTCGCTTGTAGACATATGACTCATTGTTCTATTTTCATAAACTTCAGCTTGTTGTAAGAGGTCCATAACTAATTTGTTTAATTTTTGGTTAAATTAATTAAACATTGTTTATTTAGCTAGAAATTAATGGCATTTATGATTATTTTATGATTTAAAAGCCTTATGTGCAGGTCAAACCAAAAGCATTGTTAAAATTCTTTAAACCTGTTGTCAAGCAAGAAGTCGTTATCGGTAAGTGTTTTAAGAAATGCAATGATTTTTTCCTTTTCATCTTGAGTAATATCTAAGCCTAGTGTGCCATCTGGGCGTACAAGAAGTGGGTCTAGATTATCACTAGCGGTTATACCATCTGTATAAAAGTCTAGTACATCTTGTAGTGACTGTAATCTACCATCGTGCATATATGGAAAGGTGATTTCAATATTACGTAAACTGGGTACTTTAAACTTTCTATTATCTTCTGGCAACCCAGTAACACGCTCCCTGCCTATATCATTAAATGCTGGGTCTATGGCTAGTCCATTATTGCGATATGTCTGGTCTGTTTGCAAGGAGCCTGCGTGACAGCTAGCACACTTAGCATCAAAGAGAATGCGACCCGCATCTTCATCTGGGGTAAGTGTGACGGCCTCACCACGTTCCCACTTGTCATATTTTGAGTTTGCACTTATCATCATCACTATAAATTGTGATAATGCCTTAAATGTGCGCTCTGTTGTAATCTCTTCGTCGCCAAAAGCATTTGCATATAACTGCGGATAGTTGTCATCATCACGCAGTTTATTAAGCACATTAGAGATGGTTTCGTTCATTTCCTTTTCTGCCGTAATAGGGATAATAAATTGCGAGTCTAAAAACGTTGCGGCACCATCCCAAGTAAAGTCTGCCATAAATGCTAGGTTATGTAACGGCTGTGCATTGCGACTACCTATTTGCCCATCTACACCGTGACTGGTGATATGTGTATGATGGGTAAATGCAAACTCTTGAATGTGACAAAAACCACAAGAAACGACTCCATCTGAAGCGAGCCTGCCATCAAAAAATAGTCTCTTACCCAGCTCAAAACCTTGCTCTGTAGGTGGATTTTGGGTAACGTCATATGTGCTCTCCGGAAAATTTGAAGGGATCTCAAAATTAAGCGCAGGATTTGGTAACGGCGTGTAGCCATCGTCTGTCATTACGCTAGTGTCATCTGTGCTTTCTGTAGAGCAGGAGATTGAGATGAAAAGCAGTATGTATAATAGTTGTTTCATTTATTCTATACTAAATGCTGTGCGTACATTTTCGGCAATTTTTGGAGCATTTTCTGGGTCTACTTGTATATCATCTTTGGCTACAAGAGACATTGTGTTTGTGCTGTCAAAAATCTTAGCCACATCAAAATTAATAGTTTGAGTTGTGGTGGTTGATGCGGTTACCGCTTTCGCGAAAGCGAGATTAATTTCCTTATAATTATCCAGATTTGCCCCGTGGCTCCCTACGTGATAGGTAAATGGGTTTGCATCATCTGTATCTACTGTGGTTGAATAGGTACCTTCAAATTTTAAAAATTTATATCCTGCAGACCACGTCCATAACATACCAGCCTCCTCTGCAGTAGGAATAAAATTTACAGAGCCAGACTCAATAGGGTAGCGTGTAGGGTCTACACCAAAACCAAAGTTTATACCCGTATAATCACCTACTGGGATGCTATCTAGTAGCGCCGTTTTTGAACCTGCCTCGTTTATGACAAAGTAACTTCTATCTACCGGTATCGTATGAACGGTGTTATCTGACCTTGTAAGCTGTATGTTTGAGATAATATACTTTAGTTCTGAAACGGTGTACCCTTCACCACTTAGGTTTGCATAGGTTTGCGTGTTGAGTGTGAGTGGAGATGACGCAACGGTGTTCTCAAAGACTAGGTTTAATGATCCATAAGCCGTATCCATATCATCATTATCTTCATTGCACGATAGCAAGAGGAGTGCGATTGTACATAAAGCGATTATCTGTTTCATAGTACTATTTAGTTAAGTTTTATAATTACGGCATCAGTTGCTCCTTTTGAGGCAACTAGGGGTCCACTTGTGCTATCTGTGTCTCCAGCGATAATTAATGTTCCATCTGTAGTGGCGGTGATGCCATAGCCAAAATCTTGACCATTACCGCCAAAGGATTGTTGCTTAATCAACTCACCGTCTTGATCTATAGAGACTACCCAGATATCGTTCTGGCCATTGTTAGTCGTTACCTGTCCATCTAGGCTACGCGAGGCACCCGTTATAGCATACCCATCTGGCGTTTGTGTGATGCTGCGAGTGGTTTCAAAATTGGACCCGCCTAGTGTTTTCTCCCAGAGTAGTTCTCCCTGGTCGCTTAGTTTTACCAGCCATACATCTGCGCTTCCGCGAAAATTTGTTACATCTCCATCACTACTTCTCGTGTCACCGGCTAGTAGGTAGGCTCCATCTGGCGTGGTGGTAGCTGTATATGCAATTTCTATCTGGCTACCTCCTAGCGATCGCTCCCAGAGTAAATCTCCGCTAGCGCTAAGTCTTACTGCCCAGAAGTCATAACTTCCTTGCGAGTCTGATATGTCAAAGTCGTTACTCTCTGAGTTACCTACCATAAGTATCCCGCCATCTGGTGCTTGTAAAGCCTCATATGACCTATCGTTATTGGTGCCTCCATAATACCTTCTCCACACTAGGTTACCGTTTGCGTCCAGTTTATGACCCCAAAACTCTCCTACGCCGTGTAGCGTAGCACGACTATTATCATTTGTGTTATTAGGGTCTTGTAAACCGTCATTACCTTCTCCTTGAGATGCTGTTACGTCTAGAAATCCTGAGGTAAAGAAGCCGCCATCTGTAGTCTGTATAAGTCCATATGCCTGATCTGAACCCGAAAAGCCATAGCTCTTCTGCCAGAGTATATTGCCTTGTGCATCAAGTTTTGCAATCCAGTGATCATAAAAGCCTGCATTTTCTGTCATATCACCATCGCTGCTCTCGCTGTAGCCTAGTATGGCATATCCTCCATCTGTGGTTGTAATTACTTTTGTGCCTCGGCTATCCTCACTTCCACCATAGGTTTTTGACCATTGTATAACACCATCTTGATCTGCTTTAACAAGCCATAGTTTATTAATCTGGCTATCATTATCTGTAACGTCACCGTCTACACTTTGTGTATGTCCTAGAGCAGCAAATCCTTCATCTGGAGTCGCCGCTACGGCTTGAAAAGTGTCTACTTGGCTTCCTCCATAAATGCTTGTGTATTGCACAGTAAAGCCTTCTTCTGGAGTCACTGTGTCGTCTGTATTTACTACATCATCTGTTATCGTGACATCGTCTGTAAGAAGCTCTTCATCATCTTTACAAGCAATGGCGATGAGGAGAAGTATATAAAGGGAGTAGGTACGCTTTCGCGAAAGCGTAAACCACATCATATTTATAAAGTTATATTTTTTCATTTTTAAGTACCAGATTTACGAATGACAAATAAGCCACGTGTGATGTCTGAAATAATAATATTGCCGCTATCAAAATACGGGTACACACTCCAGGCTCCATTAAACTCTGTAGCATTATTTTCTGGGTGGGTGTCAAAAGAACCTATGTCTGTTATGTTATCAAGGCTATTGCCGCTTATATCTGCAACGCGTAACCCTGCGGTGTAATTTGTTAGGTATAAATCAAAATCTTTTACATAGAGATTGTGGTCTATAGCTTGTGTAGGTCCAAAATAAGGACCGGTGTAAACGGGGTTGTCTAGGTCTGTAAGATCAAAGACGAGTGTTCTTGAGTTGAATCCAAATTCGGTTTCATCAAACTCATCATTTGCATAATAAATTGTATGATTTTCATCAAACCAGCCTTGATGTATGTAGCCTACATTATCTTGACTTACGGTAGCTATAAGCTGCGGATTTTCTTTATCTGTCACATCTGCTATGACTACAACATCTTCATTGCTGGCGAGTAAAATCTCTTGTCCTACATAATCCATATCTGGACCATTATAAGTTACCACTTGTGCATCGTGCGTATAGCCAGACCCTGCATAACCGCCTGCTGCAATAGGAGTAGATGGGGTACTTATATCTATAAAATGTGGACCGCCTAAAAATGTTTCTGTACCCACAACATAAGCAAATCCAGAATCTTCATTTATTACAATATTATGGGCGTTGCCTATGTCTGTATATAATGCATCTGCATCAAAGGTTATGGGGGTGTTTTGTGCATTACGTAATCTTGTGAGGTCAAAAACTTGCATCCCGTGGTTTGCCGCCTCACTCACAATAAATGCGTGGTCATTAAATACCTTTATGTCTCTCCATCTTGAGTTTATAGATGCTGTAGGTAGTTTACCTATGATAGATGGGTTTTGGGCATTTGTTATATCTATAAAAATGGTGCTTGCCTGGCCTCCTAGAATAGCATATTCACGTGATGTTGTAGCATCTGTCCAGCCCCAGATATCATTAAAGCCCGGTTCTCCTATAGTCTCTTGTGATAGATGGGACATAAGATCATAATTTGCACAGGGATAGATGTCTGCAAATCCATTAGTACAAGGTGTACGTACAAGTATATCTGTAACTACTTGTTCTGGTGCTGTAGGCTCTTCGGGTTCTGGTAACCCAGTAGCATCATCATCTTTACAAGAGAGAATTAGAAGTGCTAGAATGAGTATGTAAGATGTTATTTTCATTGAATAATAAGTCGTGTTGTGCTGTAATCTGTTTTAACAAAGTAGACCCCTTTGTTTAACTCTCTAACAGATATTGTGCCTTCTTTAGGGAGTTTCTTTGCAATAACTATTTGTCCAAGAACATTGTAAATCTTTACATCACCTATGATTTCTTTACTAGAAAGATGTACTTCATCTATTGCTGGGTTAGGATACATAGCTACAGAGATGTCTTTGCTGTCTATACTATCAACGCCCAGAGAGCTGTTTTGTTTTACAAGAAAAAAACCTCCGCCTCCACTTAGCACGATGTTACCGCTCTCAAAATAAGGATAGACATTCCAAAGTCCGCCACCAAATCCCGCCGAATCATCTGCAGGATAGGTGTCAAAGAATCCCATCTCTTCTATACTACCATTTTCTATACCCGAAATATTAATGAGGCGCATCCCTGCGCGGTAGTTTGATAAATAAAAGAGATCACCTAGTACGTAGCCATTATGATCTATCGCTTCTGTGGGTCCTTCATACTCAAAAGACAATACAGGGTTGTCAAGATCATTAAAGTCAAAAACGATAGTTCTCGTATTAAAACCAAAGTCTATCTCATCTGTTTCATCACCTAGTAAGAAGTAGCGCTGGTCTTCTGTAAACCAGCCTTGATGTGTATAGCCTATAGTAGGGTAGGTAATTGTAGAAATCTCAACAGGATTTGCTTTATCTGTTATATCTACAAGTGCGACAATATTTGCATTACTTCCTATAAGTATTTCTCTACCTGTATAATCTGTGTCTGGACCGCTATAAGTTACCACCTGTGCATCGTGACTGTAATTATTGAGCCCATAACCTCCAGCTGCCGTAGGATTTGTGGGGTCAGAAATATCTATAAAATGAGGTCCTCCATTAAAGGTTTGTGTACCCACGGCATATGCATAACCGCTCTCAGGGTTAATTACAATATTATGTGCATTACCAAAGCCATCATAGTGAGCGTCTTCTGTAAAAGTTACAGGAGTAGCAGTTATATCTGTAAGTCTTGTGAGGTCAAAAACTTGCATACCGTGGCCATTTGCTTCACTTACTATATAAGCGTGATTTTCATAAACCTTAATATCTCTCCATACACTTTCTGTTGTGTGCGTAGGCAAAGTACCTATAAGAACAATTTCATTTGGATTTGATATGTCTACAAAAGCAGTACCGTTGCGTAAGCCTATTATGGCATACTCTTTACCATCATCAGGATTAGTCCATCCCCAGCTGTCATTTACAAATGTAGTGTTGAGGTCTGCCTCAGTAAGTCTGTCTTGAAGATCAAAACCAAAACAAGGAAACTCACCCGCCATACCATTCTCACAAGGTGTTTGACTAGATAATAGCGTTACCTGAAAAACGGTAAAAAGAATTGCAAGTAGAATGTTTAGAGTAATTTGTAATCTCATAGGTGGAGGATTAGAATAGATAAATATACTAATGCAACAAGTGAGATGAGTAATTCCCTACAAAGGATTACTCTATTTAACACTTACCTAGCTGTCAAATTAGTTTTTATTGATCTTTAGAATTAGGTTTGATTATCTTTGCGGCTATGTTAGAAGATAAAAATCAAGAGCGTACATCATTGTCAGAATTAGGTGAGTTTGGACTTATAGACCACCTTACAAAACACTTTAAAATACACCATACATCTACTGTAAAAGGTGTGGGTGATGATGCTGCAATTCTCAATTTTCCAGATGAGCAGGTTGTGGTTACTACAGACCTGCTTGTAGAAGGGGTGCATTTTGATCTAAGCTATGTGCCTTTAAAACACCTTGGGTACAAAGCAGTAATGGTAAATCTATCTGATGTTTATGCGATGAATGCAGAGGCTACACAGATTACCGTATCAATAGCAGTTTCTAATAGATTTCCCCTAGAGGCAATAGAGGAGTTATATGCGGGTATACAAACTGCGTGTAATAATTATAAGGTAGACTTAGTAGGAGGAGATACAACCTCGTCTAACGTAGGTCTTGTTATAAGCGTTACTGCAATAGGTAAAGCAACACCAGAAGAATTAACTAAAAGATCTACAGCAAAGGCTGGTGATTTACTTGTAGTATCTGGAGATGTAGGAGCAGCATATATGGGGCTACAAATCTTAGAAAGAGAGAAAGCTGTTTTTAAAGTAAACCCAAGTAGCCAGCCAGACCTTGAGCAATATAGTTATCTTATAGAAAGACAACTTAAGCCAGAAGCACGTAAGGATGTAAAATCTATCTTACAATCCCTAGAAGTACAGCCTACATCTATGATAGATGTGAGTGATGGCTTGTCATCAGAGATATTACACGTCTGTAAAAATTCAGGTGTTGGATGTAATCTGTATGAGGATAAAATTCCGCTAGATCCACAAGTGATAAGTAGTTGTGAAGAGTTTGAACTTGATAGCACAACCATCGCATTAAGTGGTGGTGAAGATTATGAGTTGCTGTTTACTATTAAACAGGAAGACTTTCCAAAAATTAAGGCAAACCCTAATTTTTCAATCATAGGCCATATGACCGAAGAAAAAGAAGGAGCTCACCTTATTACAAGAGCAAATACTAAGATACCTCTTATAGCTCGTGGTTGGAATGCACTTTCTAATGAAGACTAAGAAGTACGTGACATTTTAGTGATGTAAAAATTTTCGTATACCTCATTAATGCGACGCATTTTTGGAGTAAGTGGGGTGTAGTGACCGTAACCATCTAGCGTATATTGTTTTTTACAGTGCGTACATTCAAATTCTTTTAAATGTGACTGGTAACGCTTCGTAATACGATACTTGTGTCCAAATATTTTACACGCAACAGCGGCTATTTGATTTCTTTTAGGTTGTTGGGGTTTGAGTTCTAGGGATTTCATTTCTTATGATTTGGGATATCAAAGTAAATAAATATCTATGAAATACACAAACATATCGACTAAAAGCACTAAAATTAATTTATATGTTAAAGTGTTTTAACGATTTACAAGGCTACAAACATAGAAGATTAGACATCAAACCATCTTTTTATGCTTATTAGAACTTAAATATATAATGATTTACCAGTCTCAATGACTTGTACTGGTCACAAATTCTTCCAATAAATTAGTCACGTTTTCAGTATCCGAGATATGAGACATATGACCACTATCTATGATTTTAAAAAATGCTATGTCTTTCTCAAAGTGGTCTTTATGAGTTTCTGCATTTATAATCCAGTCTTTAGTTCCTAGTATCATCCCTTGTGCAAAGGGAGCTTTTTTCCAAAAAGCGCTGAGGTCCTCACGTACTTGCATTCCACTATTAGCTGCGATATATCCTTGTACAGGAGTTTTTAATGCGTGATCTAGAGCTTCACTTATTTGATTGCGGTGTTTTGCTTTTGTCTTGGGGTCAAAAAGATTTGTAAAAGACATACGTACTAGCTGCTCGTACTGTGTTTTTGCCATCTTATTTGCCCTTGTGCGCAAAGCTACGCGTTCGTCGTCATCTGGTAGCGGTGTTGAGTTAAGTAAACAAAGTGATGTGATACGTTCTGGTTGCGCTTTCGCGAAAGCGAGACCCACATAACCACCCATAGAGTGGCCTACTAGATGCATTTTTGTGATTGCTAGAGAGTCAACCACTGTTTGTACACCGGCCGCCATATCGTCCATAGTGTGTACATACCCAGTATGACCAGAAGCACCGTGTCCCAAAAGGTCAATGCAAATGACTCTATGTCGAGATGCAAGTTTACTTTGTATAGCGTTCCACATAGTATGGTTTTCAAGAAAACCGTGAAGCAAAATAATAGGTGTACCAGATCCTGTATCTGTATAAAAAATGGAAGCACCTTTGTGGTTAATGGTCATTAGTTCTATATTGGAGGGCAAATATCAAGCAACCTATGAGAATGACCAAACAAACCTTCATTACAGCCTTTGCACTGTTCTCTCTTTTTTTTGGCGCGGGTAATTTAATCTTACCACCATTTTTAGGTTATAACGCCGGCAGCTCGTGGTGGCTAGTACTTTTAGGTTTTATTGTATCTGCAGTTGTGATACCTATACTCGCCATTTATGGGCACGCTAGATTGCAAGGTACAATGCTAGACTTTGCAAAAAAGGTATCGCCACTATTTGCTTTATTATATGGTGTAATTGTTTATGCCATCTCTATTGCACTGCCAGCGCCTCGCACCGCATCTGTGACTTATGAGATGGCCATACAGCCATATTTTGATATCTCTAGTTTAACCTTAAGTAGCCTCTATTTTATTCTTGTTTTAGTTTTTGTGCTCAATAGATCAAAAATGATGGACATTGTAGGTAAGTACCTCACTCCAGCTATATTAATTATTCTAGCTATTGTAATAGGTGTAGGGCTTTTTGGAGAATATGAGCCTATGCGCGCTTCTATTTTTGACAATACAATTACGAGCGGTATACTTGAGGGTTATCAAACTTTTGATGCTATAGGAGGTGTTGTAGTAGGAGGTGTAATTGTCATATCATTAGGTTTTAAAAACAGCACCCCTACCGAAAATAAGAGAATCATCACACAAGGAGGAATCATTGCTGGCTTAGGATTGTTATTTATTTATGGCGGCCTTATCTATCTAGGTGCTTTGCGTAGCGGAGGTGCAGAAGTGACAGATCGCACGGCTTTATTATCTATGCTTAGTGTAGACACACTAGGAGCTGTGGGTAGTAGAGTACTTGCGGTATTAGTTAGTCTTGCCTGTTTTACAACGGCAGTAGGTATTGTCACAGGTACATCAGATTTTGTAAAAGGAATTTTTAATAATTCGCAACTTGCATATAACATAACTGCGGTACTAGGTTGTTTGCTGGGCGTGGTAATGGGACAGCTAGATGTAATGTCTATTATTGCCGTAGCTGTACCTGCACTTATGTTTATTTACCCTATAACCATTGTGTTGATTATACTCAATGCCTTACCAGATAAGTGGACAACGGTACTTGTATTTAGGTCTGTAGTGATTGCGACTATTTTATTTAGCGCGCCAGATTTCTGGGCATCATTAGGCTTTAGTGAGCAAATGAAGAGTATACAAGAATTTATACCCCTAGGCACGGTAAGCTTAGGCTGGTTATTGCCTGCTGTGATAACACTTATTGCGGTAAATGTTTTAACGCTTTCGCGAAAGCGTACTACTTAAGATTGTAATTTTTTAATGGCAGAAAATGCTCTGTCTACAAGCTCATCTTCTACCAGAATTATAAATTCATTTGTAGTTGAAATTACCTCTTGAAGCGATATACCTTCCCAAGCAAGGCGTTTAAAAATCTGATAATATAAGCCAGCAACAGCTGTGTTACCTTGCGGCAATCGTATACTTATAGCTGAAAGGTTGCCTTGAAAATTGAGTATGTTTTCTGTTTTAAAGTGATCTCTTATGTGTGCCTCCTCACTAGCAGAGCTTATAAGTGTGCTCTCGTGTATACCGCGTGTAAACGTGTAAAAAACTTGCTGGTTTGTAGCGATGGTACTAAGTATCTGAGCGTGATTTTGGATAAGAGTTCCAGAGTTTTGAAATGTAAAAACGATTAGTTTTGATCGCACCGTGATATCACCTAGTCCATTAAGGACCTCCTTGAGTCGTAATGATTTTTGAGTATCTGTAGGAGAAGCATATCGTCTCAACGCCATAAGTATAGCACCATCCTTTACAGGCTTTTTAAGCATCTTAGACACCAGCGGATTTAAGTTTTCGGCCAGTGCGGCATAGTTTATTATCTTTTGAGATAATGCTTCTTCTAGGTAGGGCTGCTTTGCAATAATAGCCGCTACGCAATCTGATATTGTATTCAAATCGTTATATAGTTAACATTTTGTTCAAAATTAGTCTATTTTCTTCATTTATGCGGTTAGAATGAGTCACAGAAATACATTTGTATAAAAATGTAACCTATGCAAGTATTAAAATTTGGAGGAACCTCAGTAGGATCTCTAGAAAATATGGTGTCTGTACGTCATATCATAGACTCACCTCAACCTAAAATTGTTGTATTATCTGCAATGTCTGGTACTACAAATGCTCTTGTTGCTATTGCAACTGCAGCACGAGAAGGTGACGTAGCTACAGCACATAAAACAAGAGGAGATTTACAATCTAGATATGATGATGTTATTGAGCAATTGTTTACAGATAAACATATTAAATCTCTGGTTATAGGATATGTAGATGAGGTGTTTGCAGAGGTAGAGAGAATCACGGTAGAGAAGGAAATCACTTTGCAAATGGAAGAAGCTATTGTCGCTCAAGGTGAGTTGTTGTCTACATTTATATTTTGTCACTTTTTACAACAAGAAGGCCTTAGTGCTGCTTTATTACCAGCATTAGAGTTTATGAGAATAGATAAGGATAATGAGCCAGACCAGTTTTATATACGTCAAAATCTTGAGCGTGTGATAGAAAACGCGGGTCAGCATACCATTTACATCACTCAGGGCTTTATATGTCGCAACTATAGTGGTGAGATATCAAACCTACAACGAGGAGGAAGCGATTATACAGCAACCATTGTAGGTGCTGCAATTGAGTCTAGCGAGGTGCAAATCTGGACAGATATAGATGGTTTTCATAACAACGACCCGAGGTTTGTAGAGGAGACAAAAGCAATAGGTGCCCTTTGTTATGATGAGGCGGCAGAGCTCGCTTATTTTGGTGCAAAAATATTACACCCTCAGACTGTACAGCCCTTGCGAGAGGCGCGCATCCCGTTACGTTTAAAAAATACAATGGAGCCAGATGCGTCTGGTACTGTGATAACGCACAGATCACAAGGTGAAGGAATCAAAGCAATAGCTGCCAAAGATGGTATAACAGCACTCAAAATAAAGTCGAGCAAAATGTTACTCGCCCACGGTTTTTTAAGCAAAGTGTTTGACGTATTTGCACGCTACGAGACATCAATAGATATGATTACCACATCAGAAATCGCAGTGTCACTTACCATAGATAACACGAGTAATCTTGATGCCATTTTAACTGAGCTTGTTCAATTCTCACAAGTTGTGGTAGATGATAAGCAAAGTATTATATGCTTAGTGGGTAATGCGGTAAACCGTCATCCAGATACGCATAAACTATTCCAAGTATTGCAAGATGTGCAAGTGCGTATGATTTCCTTTGGAGGGAGTGATCATAACATATCTATACTGGTTGCCACAGAAGATAAAAAACGAGCACTTTCTTTATTACAAGAATATATGTTTGCAACCCCAGTTGCTTAATTAGAGAATCTAATAAAAACAAAAGCCCATCATTTTTATAAATGATGGGCTTTTTATATGATGTAACTAGCGTGTCTAGCTATTCATTAAATCTTCTATTTCTTGTACTGTGATAGGGATATCACGCATAAGATTAAAAGGCTCGCCAGACTCTTGGATAACTACATCATCCTCTAGTCTAATCCCAAAACCTTCATCTGGAATGTAAATTCCTGGCTCTACGGTAAAGACTTGATTTGCCTGCATAGGTTCGTGTAGTAAACCATAGTCGTGCGTGTCAAGACCTATGTGGTGAGAAGTGCCGTGCATAAAGTACTTCTTGTATGCTGGCCAGTCTGGGTTTTCATTTTGTACATCTACCTTGTCTAGTAGCCCTAAGCCTAGTAACTCAGAAGTCATAATCTTACCTACCTCTACGTGGTATTGCTCCCATAAAGTTCCTGGTACTAGGAGTTTTGTAGCCTCGTCTTTTACTTTTAAAACAGCATTGTAAACGGCTTTTTGTCTATCTGTAAAACGACCACTCACAGGTATGGTGCGCGTCATATCACTAGAGTAATTTGCATACTCTGCACCTACATCCATAAGGATAAGGTCTCCAGCCTTACATTGCTGGTTGTTTTCTATATAGTGTAGTACGTTTGCATTATTACCAGATGCAATAATAGGTGTGTATGCAAACTTTTTAGAACGGTTTCTTAAAAACTCGTGTATATATTCTGCCTCAATCTCATATTCCCATACCCCAGGTTTTACAAATCCAAGCACACGACGGAAACCTTTATTAGTAATATCGCAAGCCTTTTGCATAAGGTCTAGCTCAATTTGATCTTTTACAGAGCGCAGGCGTTGTAAGATAGGGTTGCTCTTTGCTACACTGTGAGCAGGGTACTTCGCTTTCCACCATTTTGTAAAGCGATCTTCACGAGTCTCTGTCTCATCACTTGCTCTGTAGTGCTCATTAGTATTTACATATACTGTCTCTGCATAGGTCATAAGTTCTGCAAATACTTTTTCTAGGTCTTGCAGCCAGAGTACCGTTTTAACTCCAGAAGTAGCTGTGGCTTTTTCTTTGGTAAGTTTTTCACCTTCCCAGACAGCAATATGATCATTTGTTTCTCTTACAAAAAGAATCTCGCGGTACTTCTCTTTTGGACAGTCCGGAAACATAACAAGCACAGACTCTTCTTGGTCTACACCACTTAGATAAAAAATATCACGGTGTTGCTCAAAAGGGAGTGTGCTATCTGCACTCACGGGGTAAATATCATTACTATTAAAAACGGCTAGACTATTTGGCTTCATTTGGGCCATAAAGTTCTTGCGATTTTTTATAAAAAGTGCGTTGTCTATAAGGTCGTATTTCATTGTAACTCTAGATTAGAATGTAAAAATACAAATTTGGGTACGCTTTCGCGAAAGCGTAACAACTCATAACCCCAAAAAAGAACTCACACTTGTTAAACTAAATCCAAAAGTTTTCTTAAAATAAGTCCTTTGCGTATTTTCATTGCCTTATAAAATCCAAACCAAATGAACATACGTTACTTTCTAGCATCTGGAGCGCTGCTTTTTGCGCTTGCAAATGGAAACTCACAGCAAGCTGCATCTACAACGCAACAACAAGAGCAGGCTGTTAAAGAAAAAATGCTAGCAGCTCAAAATAGTCTTGTAAAAAATATTCCTTTTGAAAACATAGGTCCTTCTATTATGAGTGGCCGTGTGGTAGATCTAGCAATTAATCCAGATATGCCATCAGAGTTTTATGTAGGTTATGCCTCTGGAGGGTTGTGGTATACTAATAATAATGGGACCACATTTACCCCAGTGATGGATAATGCTCCTACACAAAACGTAGGAGAAGTAACAGTACACTGGCCTAGTAATACTATCTGGGTAGGTACGGGAGAAAATAATGCATCGCGCTCTAGTTATGCAGGGATAGGTCTTCTCAAATCTACAGATGGTGGCAAGACTTGGAAAAATATGGGTCTTACAGACTCGCACCATATAGGGCGCATCCTTATTAATCCAGAAAATCCAGATGAGGTTGTGGTAGGCGCAGTGGGGCACTTGTACTCAAAAAATGAAGAACGTGGAGTTTATAAAACTACAGACGGTGGCCTCACCTGGAAAAAGACCCTGTATGTAGATGATGCCTCTGGTATTATTGATATAGATAATGATCCAAATGATTTTAACCTTATGTATGCTTCTTCTTGGGAGAAGGATAGAAAGGCGTGGAATTTTGAAGGCTCTGGTAGTGGCTCTGGTATTTACAAGAGTACAGATGCTGGTGACACCTGGACAAAGTTATATAGCTTTCCCGCTGGTAAAGGAGTAGGCCGTATAGGTCTTGCCGTGTATGATAAAAATACGGTGTATGCTGTGCACGATAGCCAGTTTAGAAGAGAAGAGGGTAAGAAACGACCACAAAAATCTGATGCTTTATATAAAGATGATTTTAAGACAATGAGTGTTGCTCAGTTTTTAAGCTTAGATAATAAGCGACTCGATAACTTTTTAAAGTCTAACGGCTTTCAAGAAAAGTACAGAGCGGCAAACGTAAAGTCTATTGTGAGACAAGGTGATGCTGTGCCTGCAGATATTGCAACCTATTTACAAACGGCAAACACGCAGCTTTTTGACACACCTGTAGTAGGGGCAGAGGTTTATAGATCTAATGATGGAGGGAAGACCTGGAAAAAAACACATAAAGGTTACATAGATGCGCTTTACTATAGTTATGGCTATTACTTTGGTGAGATTAATGTAAATCCGTCAGATAAGGAAGATATCTATATTTACGGAGTACCTATTGTAAAGTCTAAAGATGGAGGTAAAACCTTTACAAGCATAAGTGCAGAAAATGTACACTCAGATCATCACGCATTATGGATTAATCCAAAAAATGAAAATCACCTTATAAATGGTAATGACGGTGGTGTAAACATAAGTTATGATGATGGTGCAAACTGGATAAAAGCAAACGACCCTTCTGTGGGGCAATTTTACTACATACAGGTAGATAATCAAGAGCCTTACAACGTGTATGGCGGTCTTCAAGATAATGGGGTATGGGTTGCACCTAGCAATGCCTCACAAGATAAATCTTGGTTGCAAAGAGGGCAGTACCCTTGGGAGATGATTATGGGAGGAGATGGTATGCAAGTGCAGGTAGATAATAGAGATGCAAATATTGTGTACACTGGATTTCAATTTGGGAGTTATTATCGTATTAACCGCGAGACGGGCGAAAACAAGAGATTTGATATCAAGCACGAGTTAGGAGAAACGCCTTATCGTTTTAACTGGCAGACGCCTATCTTACTAAGTAGTCATAATCAAGACATCTTATATCTGGGTGGTAACAAGTTAATGCGATCTATGAATCAAGGTGATGACTGGGTAGCCATAAGCCCAGATCTTACTAACGGCGGTAAGCCGGGTAACGTCGCTTACGGTACACTCGCTACAGTTTCAGAATCTCCGTTTGAGTTTGGACTTATTTATACAGGTAGTGATGATGGTAAGGTAAGTGTAACGACTAATGGAGGTGACGACTGGAAAGACATTACAGGTACATTGCCAAAAGACTTATGGGTATCTCGCATTGTGGCAAGTGAGCATAAAAAAGAGCGTGTATACGTAACCCTTAATGGATACAGATGGGATGATTTTAAAACCTACGTCTATGTTTCTGATAATTATGGGGAGACTTGGAAAGACATTTCGGCAAACATCCCTATGTCTCCGGTAAATGTTATTGTAGAAGATCCAGTAAAGGATAATATCGTTTATGTAGGTACAGATAATGGTGCTTATGTGAGTCTAGATGGTGGTAATTCTTATCACGCTTTCGCGAAAGCGGAATCTGGAGACAGTACAGCACCACTTCCAGCTGTAGCCGTGCACGATATGAAAATCCAAAAGAAAGCAAACCATCTCTTGCTAGGTACCCACGGAAGAAGCATCTACAGAACAGATCTTAGTGCTATTCAAAATGTGTCTCTTAATAAAACGGCAGAGATTTTTGATATCGCCGAAGTTGAGCATAGCCGAAGATGGGGAACAAGCTGGAGTAATTGGTCTGATCCTTTTGAGCCATCTACGCCTATAAGTTACTACACGAGCAACGCAGGTAAATACGAGTTAGTCGTAAAAAGTACAGAAGGAAAGGAGCTAAAGCGTATGGCGGTAAATCCAGCAGCGGGAATTAACCAAGTCTCATATGACCTTACAATTACTGAAAAAGGAAAAAAACATCTTGAAAAAGCAGATAGTTCTCTTAATATTAAGAAAACTAAAAATGGTAAATATTATCTCCCTAAAGGAACATATACTGTTGTTTTAGACGGTGGCGGAGGTAATACAGAAGCTGCAACTGCAACGCTGTTAGTCAAATAGCAGGATATTTAAATTGCTTTTAGAGCCCATTACCTCGCAAGATGTAATGGGCTTTTTTATGTGGTAAAAGCCTTTTTCAAAAATTTTGAAAGTGTTTAATCAAACATTGGTTTACGTAAGAGGTGATTGCTAAATCTTGAACAGCCACGTTAAGGTTTTTATAATGATTCTAAATAGCGAGAATACAAACGCTCTAAGGTTGCCAAAACAACGTTTGCGCCGTATTTTTGTTGGGATTATTCCAAACTAAAACTAAATGAGCGGATTATTAAAATCTTCAATAGGGCGTAAAGTAGCAATGGCACTTTCCGGACTCTTTCTTGTGATCTTTTTGACACAACACTTCGTGATCAACAGTACAGCTGTAATTGATCCAGATACGTTTAATGCTTGGTCCCACTTTATGGGTACAAACCCACTTGTGCAGTTTGCATTGCAACCTGTATTAATTTTTGGAGTGGTATTTCACTTTGTGATGGGCTTCGTGCTTGAAATACAAAACAGAAAAGCGCGTCCTATCAAGTATGCAAATTACAAAGGAGGAGAAGCAGCACCTTGGACTTCTCGTAATATGATTTTATCAGGACTGGTGATTCTTGCATTTTTAGGTCTTCACTTTTATGATTTCTGGATTCCAGAGATGATTCATAAATATGTTGAGTTTGCTCCAGAAGACCCTACTAGATATTATGCAGAGACTGTGCATAAGTTTGAAAGCCCAGTGCGTGTAGCACTTTATGTAATATCATTTGTATTACTAGCACTACACTTATGGCACGGGTTTGCTTCTACTTTTCAGTCTGTAGGGTTTAATAATGCATACTCAAAAGGACTTTCAAAATTTGCAAAGGTTTGGGCAGTTACAATACCAGTAGGTTTTATACTTATTGCTGTGTACTTACACTTTAACCAAATCCCTCACTAAAAAATATAGCTATGGCATTAGATTCTAAAATACCTCAAGGACCACTAGCTGATAAGTGGACAAAACATAAAAATGACATTAATCTTGTAAACCCTGCAAATAAGCGTCTTATAGATGTAATTGTTGTAGGTACAGGTCTTGCCGGAGGATCTGCAGCAGCAACGCTTGCAGAGCTTGGGTATAACGTAAAAGCTTTTTGTTTTCAAGATTCACCTCGTCGTGCACACTCTATTGCTGCACAAGGAGGTATAAACGCTGCAAAAAACTATCAAGGAGATGGAGACTCAACATACCGTTTATTTTATGATACGGTAAAGGGTGGTGATTACCGCTCTAGAGAGTCTAACGTATATCGTCTTGCTGAGGTTTCGGCAAATATTATTGACCAGTGTGTTGCACAAGGAGTTCCTTTTGCACGTGATTATGGTGGACTATTAGACAACCGTTCTTTTGGAGGTGTGCTCGTAAGTCGTACTTTCTATGCAAAAGGTCAGACAGGACAACAATTATTACTAGGTGCTTACTCTGCAATGAACCGTCAGATAGGTCGTGGTAAGATTAAAATGTATAACCGTCACGAGATGCTAGACGTCGTAAAAGTAGACGGAAAAGCACGTGGTATTATAACGCGTAACTTAATCACAGGTGAGATAGAACGTCACAGTGCGCACGCCGTTGTATTAGGAACTGGAGGATACGGTAACGTATTCTATCTTTCTACTAACGCGATGGGGTCTAACGTAACTGCTGCTTGGAAAGCTCACAAACGTGGTGCTTACTTTGCAAATCCTTGTTATACTCAAATACACCCTACGTGTATCCCAGTATCTGGTGATCACCAGTCTAAGCTTACCCTTATGTCTGAGTCACTACGTAATGATGGTCGTATATGGGTGCCTGCAAAGAAAGAAGATGCAATCGCAATACGCGAGGGGCGTCTTAAGCCTACAGATCTTAAGGAAGAAGATAGAGATTACTACCTAGAGCGTCGTTACCCAGCATTTGGTAACCTTGTACCTCGTGATGTTGCCTCAAGAGCGGCAAAAGAGCGTTGTGATGCAGGCTTTGGTGTAAATAAAACAGGAGAGGCTGTTTATCTTGACTTTGCTTCAGCAATAGAGCGTTATGGTAAAGAGCAAGCTTATGTACAACACCTTGATGCAAATGATAAAGCACTTGTAAAGAAACTTGGTCAAGAAGTTGTAAAAACAAAGTATGGTAACTTATTTCAGATGTACAACAAGATTGTAGATCAAGATCCATACAACACGCCTATGATGATTTACCCAGCGGTACACTACACAATGGGAGGTCTATGGGTAGATTATAACTTACAGACTACTGTAGAGGGACTATATGCAATAGGTGAGGCAAACTTCTCAGACCACGGTGCAAACCGCTTAGGAGCTTCTGCACTTATGCAAGGTCTTGCAGATGGATACTTTGTATTACCATATACAATAGGTGACTACTTATCACACGATATACGTACGGGACCTATCTCAACAGAAACTCCAGAGTTTGAAGAAGCAGAGCAAAACGTGCGTAAGCAGGTAGATGCGCTTATTAATAATGAAGGATCTAAACCAGTAGATTATTTCCACAAAAAGCTTGGAAAGATTATGTGGAACAAATGTGGAATGTCTCGTAATGCGACAGACCTACAGAGCGCCATAGATGAGATCTCTGCATTACGTGATGAGTTCTATAAAGAAGTAAGAGTGCCAGGTACTCAAAATGAGTTTAATGAAGAGCTTGCGAAAGCACTGCGTGTAGCAGACTTCTTAGAGTTAGGAGAGCTATTTGCAAAAGATGCACTTACTCGTAATGAGTCTTGTGGAGGTCACTTTAGAGAAGAATCTGTAGAGCTAGACGGGCCACAAAAAGGTGAAGCACTACGTGATGATGAAAACTTCACATTCGTATCTGCTTGGGAATACAAAGGAGCGCCAAAAGATGCAGTATTGCATAAAGAAGAGCTCAACTATGAGAATATTGAAGTAAAACAAAGAAGCTATAAATAAGAAAGATATATGAAACTAACGTTAAAAATTTGGCGTCAAAAAAGCGCACAAGCTAAAGGACAAATGGTGACATACCCTATCGATGGTATCGATGGAGATATGTCTTTCTTAGAGATGATGGATGTGCTTAACAATAAGCTCATCAGTGAGGGAGAAGAGCCGGTAGTATTTGATCACGACTGTCGTGAGGGTATCTGTGGGTCTTGCTCTATGTTTATTAATGGTGAGGCACACGGGCCAGACCGACTTGTAACAACTTGTCAACTACATATGCGCAAGTTTAAAGATGGTGAGACTATCACAATAGAGCCTTTTAGAGCAGATGGATTCCCAGTGATAAAAGATCTTATGGTAGATCGTTCGGCTTTTGATCGTATACAGCACGCTGGAGGATTTATTTCTGTAAACACTTCTGGTAATACACAAGATGCAAACTCAATTCCAATTGAAAAGGCAGATGCAGACGACGCTTTTGCTGCAGCAACTTGTATAGGTTGTGGTGCGTGTGTTGCAAGTTGTAAAAACGCCAGTGCAATGCTATTTGTATCTGCAAAGGTGAGCCAGTTTGCTTTATTACCACAAGGTCAAGTAGAGGCTACAGATCGTGTTCTTAATATGGTTAAACAAATGGACGAAGAAGGATTCGGAAACTGTACAAACACAGGAGCTTGTGAGGTAGAGTGTCCTAAAGGGATTTCTCTTGAGAACATTGCACGTATGAATCGTGAGTACCTTTCTGCTAGTTTAAAAGGATAATATATAAGGTGTTATAGCCTAACAAATTATTGATATAAAAATCTCAAACTATATAGGTTTGAGATTTTTTTTGCGCTTTCGCGAAAGCGAAATAAACACAACTCTTTGCATTTTAGGTAGTTGTGGTTTAAAGCATATTTTAAAAAGGGGGCTTTTGACCCTAGTAGAAAAAGTTAGTAAAGACGATATTTGTAGTATAAGCAACCCCAATAAACACTTACCTATTTATGAAAATTACGATCATTATTATTGTTATTCTACTGCTTGCACTTGCTTTCATTTCTTAAATAAAGAATTCATTAAGACTGCCTGGCAAAGTATAATTTGAGATTTCATTGCTCATTTTATTAATTAAATAACCCTTAAAAGATTTTAAAAATTCCGTTCTTGAACGGAATTTTTTTTGTCATGATTCTTTTTAGTCAGACCTACAAATGGGTTCTGCAAATTCTTATTAAGACGTTATTAAAAACAGCTCTAAGCAAGCCTAAAACCCCTTGCTAGGCTAGTTTTGAACCGTTAAAATTATAATTGTTAATAAGATTTATTATAGAGTTTAATTACCTAAATATCAATATTTTACGTACTAATTTTTAGAAATTTTTATGAAAAGTAAAAATTAGGCTGTGTTGAAAACTTTGTGAATAACGACACTGTTAATTCTGAATCGTCCGGCTCTTTTTTCTTGATATTTGTTAGTCCCAAGTAGAAAGAAAAAGATTAATAGTTAAAAGAAAAAGTATGAGTTTCGTAGAACCAATCCTGGCAGAAAATAAAGATAGATTTGTAATATTTCCAATACAACACGACGATATTTGGGAGTGGTATAAAAAGTCTGAGGCTAGTTTTTGGACTGCAGAAGAGATAGACCTTCACCAAGATCTCGTAGACTGGAAAGGAAAACTTACAGATGATGAGCGTTATTTTATAAAGCATATTCTCGCATTCTTTGCCGCATCAGATGGGATCGTAAATGAAAACCTTGCAGAAAACTTTGTAAACGAAGTACAGTACTCTGAGGCAAAATTCTTCTACGGTTTCCAGATTATGATGGAAAACATACACTCAGAAACCTACTCATTACTTATCGATACCTACGTAAAAGACGAAGTAGAGAAAGACAAACTTTTTAACGCACTTGAGAACTTCCCTGCAATTAAGAAAAAAGCAGACTGGGCTCTTAAATGGATAGACTCACCAAGCTTTGCAGAGCGTCTTATCGCATTTGCAGCGGTAGAGGGAATCTTTTTCTCAGGAGCATTTTGTTCTATATACTGGTTAAAGAAAAGAGGGCTTATGCCAGGACTTACGTTCTCAAACGAGCTTATCTCTCGTGATGAGGGCGTACACTGTGACTTTGCTGTGCACCTGCACAATCACCACCTTGTAAATAAAGTGCCAAAAGAGCGTATTACAGAGATTATTGTAAACGCACTAGATATAGAACGTGAGTTTATTACAGAGTCACTTCCGGTAAGTCTTATCGGGATGAATTCAAACTTAATGACACAGTACCTTGAGTATGTGACAGACCGTTTACTTACGGAGCTCGATTGTGAGAAAGTATACAATACGGCAAATCCATTTGACTTTATGGATATGATTTCACTTCAAGGTAAAACTAACTTCTTTGAGAAGCGAGTAGGAGAGTATCAAAAGGCAGGAGTCGTAAAAGATAAAGATGACGACGGTAGTGGTCAGTCTATAAGCTTTGACGCATCTTTCTAAGACGTTACGATAAAAACATATAGTGGTGAGGTTTTCTTTTCCGCTTTCGCGAAAGCGTAACAACACGTAATCGCCATAACATTAACCAATGGATGCATTCTCCAAGTGAGATTGTCATCCCTAATTCTAACCGAATTCTCAAAAAGGGGGAAACTTATGAGAATTCACAATATTTTAAGTGTATGTATGTAGTAAAAAGAGATGGCCGTCAGGAACCGGTTATGTTTGACAAAATCACCGCAAGGGTAAAGAAGTTATGTTACGAGCTAAGTGATTTTGTAGATCCGGTAAAGATCTCAATGCGTGTTATAGAAGGGTTGTACGACGGTGTTACTACAAGTGAACTAGATAACCTTGCAGCAGAAACTGCAGCGTCTATGACTACAAGTCACCCAGATTATGCAAAGCTTGCAGCACGTATCTCTGTATCAAACCTACATAAGAACACAAAGAAGTCATTTTCTGAAGTGATGACAGACCTGTATCAATACGTAAACCCACGTACTGGTAAAAAAGCACCTATGGTAGCAGACGAGGTGTATAAAGTCATTATGGATAACAAAGATGAGCTAGACTCTACTATTATCTATAACCGTGATTTTGGATATGATTACTTTGGTTTTAAAACACTTGAGCGTTCATACCTACTTAAAATTAACGGTCAGATAGCAGAGCGTCCTCAACATATGTTAATGCGTGTATCTATAGGGATTCACCTTAACGATCTAGAGGCAGCAAAGGAGACATATATGTTAATGTCTAAAAAGTACTTTACACACGCTACACCAACATTATTTAACTCAGGTACACCTAAGCCTCAAATGTCATCTTGTTTCCTACTTACAATGAAGGATGATAGTATAGAGGGTATATATGATACACTTAAACAAACAGCAAAGATTTCTCAAAGCGCAGGAGGTATAGGGTTATCTATACACAACATACGTGCAAAGGGGGCATATATAGGAGGTACTAATGGTACGTCTAACGGTATTGTGCCTATGCTCAAAGTGTTTAACGACACGGCACGTTATGTAGATCAAGGTGGAGGAAAACGTAAAGGTTCTTTTGCAATCTATATGGAGCCTTGGCACGCAGATATTTTTGACTTCTTAGATCTTAAGAAAAACCACGGAGCAGAAGAGATGAGAGCTCGTGACCTTTTTTATGCAATGTGGATCTCAGACTTGTTTATGAAACGAGTACAAGAGGATGGAAAGTGGACACTTATGTGTCCTAATGAATGTCCAGATCTTTTTAATGTACACGGAGAAGAGTTTGAAGCGCTTTATACAAAGTACGAGCAAGAAGAAAGAGGTCGCAGGACTATAAAAGCACGTGAACTGTGGGAGAAAATTATGGAGTCTCAAATTGAGACAGGTACACCATATATGCTCTACAAGGATGCTGCAAACCGTAAGTCTAACCAGAAAAACCTTGGTACAATACGTTCTTCAAACTTATGTACAGAGATTCTTGAGTATACCTCAGAAGACGAGGTGGCAGTATGTAACCTTGCATCTATTGCACTGCCTATGTTTGTAAAGAATGGTGCTTTTGACCACCAAGAACTTTACAATATCACAGTACGCGCTACTAAGAACCTTAACAAGGTGATAGACCGTAACTACTATCCAGTAATTGAGGCAGAAAATTCTAATATGCGTCACCGTCCTATTGGACTTGGCGTGCAGGGTCTTGCAGATACATTTATAAAACTGCGTTTACCTTTTACAAGTGACGAGGCTAAAAAGCTTAACCAAGAGATTTTTGAGACACTATATTTTGCAGCGGTTACAGCTTCAAAAGATATGGCTAAGGTAGAAGGACCTTACCAAAGTTTTGAAGGATCACCTATCTCACAAGGAGAGTTCCAGTATAACCTGTGGAATATAAAAGATGAGGAATTAAGTGGTCGTTGGGACTGGGCATCACTTCGTAAAGAAGTAATGGAGCACGGTGTGCGTAACTCGCTACTTGTAGCACCTATGCCTACAGCATCTACTTCTCAAATACTTGGTAATAACGAAGCTTTTGAACCATATACTTCTAATATTTATACACGTCGTGTACTATCTGGAGAGTTTATTGTGGTAAACAAGCACCTACTAGAAGACCTTGTAGCGCTTAACCTTTGGAATGATGATCTTAAAGCAGCAATTATGCGTGCAAATGGATCTATACAAGGGATAGATGTGATACCTGCAGACTTAAAAGAACTGTATAAAACTGTATGGGAAATGTCTATGAAAGATATTATAGATATGTCTCGCCAGAGAGGGTACTTTATTGACCAGTCACAATCTCTTAACTTATTTATGGAAGGGGCAAACTTTGCAAAGCTTACCTCTATGCACTTCTATGCGTGGCAAAGCGGATTAAAAACAGGTATGTATTACCTCCGTACAAAATCTGCGGTAGATGCTAAGAAATTTACACTTTCTGCAAAGAAAAAAGAAGCTCCAGTTACTGCACCTACAGCTCCAAAACAGCAAGTAGCGGCAAGAGCTGCACAAACGCTTACGGCAACTCAAGCACCAGCACCAGCACCTATACCTGCTCCACAAGCAGAGATATCTAAGGTAGATGCTATCGCTCAACACGCGCAAAACGTTGCAGATATGCAAGTGCAAATGAGCTTAGAAGAGCCTGCTCCTGCTTATGAAGCACAGCAAGCACAACTTAAAGAGCAAACAACTGCACAGCAGCCTAACACAGCCCCTATGACGCCAGAAGAAATGAAGGCTATCATAGCACAAGCAAAAGCTGCCGAAGGTGATGACGATTGTTTAATGTGCGGTTCATAAACCGTCAAACATAACTAACCAAAAACGGCTCTCTATTTTATAGAGAGCCGTTTTTTATTTAAACAGTTTTAATCTTAGAATCCTAATACAAAATAGGTCGCTGCTACGGCGATTATAAGAATCACTAATGTGATGATTATAAACGTAGCTCCAAAACGAGTTTTCTTATTATCTTGAAGTAAATACTCTTCAGTTGGGTCTTCTTTATCCTTTATTATATCTGACATATATCTATTTTTTTGGTTAGATAACTAAGTTACGTGAACAAAGGTCTATTAAGCCTGGCGTTAAGTATTATTAACAGCCGTTTTGACGTATCATTAACGTTTTTAGTGCTGTTACGCTTTCGCGAAAGCGTACTTATCTCCTACATAATAAAAGCCCTATACGCGATGTATAGGGCTTTTTGTAAACTAAATTATGAGATTAAGATCTCTTATGCTCTGAATTATATAAATCAAGAAGATTTAGAATTTCCTCAATTAGGTCTTTTGTCTCTAGTAGTAAACCAAAGTAAAGAGTGGTATTTTTAGGAGAAGACTCCTCAGAGCGCGTGCGCTCTACTTGCTTTTGAATCTTATCTGTAACCTGGCCATAAAGCTCATCCTTCTTACCTAGAAGTGCCTCGATCCGCATATAGTTGCGATCATTAAAGGCAGTGGCTGTTTCTTGTAAGAACTCACTTAGCTTGTTATCTATCTCTTGTAGGTCTTTGATTTGAGTAAAGCGCAGTGGCTTGTGGTTGTTATTTACGTGTTTGTAACTAGACTTTGCGATGTACTCAAGTGATTGCGTGATATCTTCTAGATAGCCTAATATCTCAATGTAGAAATTAGAGCCACGTACAGAGGTTTCTTCAAGATTCTTTATAAAGTAAAAGATGTTGTTGCGCAGTTCATCTATCTCATCATTGAGCTTCTCTACAGTAGCTCTACTTTTCTTAAGGCTGCTCACTTTATTTTTCGCAAGGCCTTTAAGGGTTCCGGTGTAAATCTTATTAGTACGTAAGATTGTTTTTGCAATATTGTCTGCGCTTTCTTCTATAATTCCAGAGATCGTCTGGCTTTCTGCTTTACGTAAGTCTTCTTCTATTTGTGCTTTTTTATTACTCTTTTTTGTAGATATATAGTTACGTACGAGCATAGCTATGGCGAGTATAAAAAGACCTATTATCGCTAGGTTACCTCCTAAGTACATTAGGTATGCAAATATACCAGCCGCTGTAAATGCGCTAAATGCTGTTAAGAACCATCCGCCTATTACATTAAGTACTCCCGCAACACGATATACGGCGCTCTCTGCTCCCCACGCACGATCTGCAAGAGAAGTTCCCATTGCTACCATAAACGTAACGTAGGTGGTAGATAATGGTAATTTAAGACCCGTAGCTATTGAGATAAGTACACTTGCAACAACAAGGTTTACTGCTGCACGCACCATATCAAAAGCTGGAGCGTCTATTGCCTTTGTGCTTGTCATTAAGACAGGGGTGAAGCTTTTGTTTATTCTATTCCTAATAGGAGCAGGTAATATTTTATTAACCCCAGTATTTGCGATGATAACTAGGCGTACTAGATTTTGAGAAACCCAGTTAGGTTTAAAGCGTTCTTTTACCTCGTCTTGGCGTGATAAATCTACAGAAGTCTTTACTACACGTCTAGCCTTTTTACTAAACCAGAGTGTTAACACCATTATAAGTCCTGCAATGAGAAGGAGTATAGGTTGTGTAGGTACTTTTTCGGCTAGTTGCTCCATACTAAAAGCATCTGGTAAAATACCAGAGCCAGACCACGCTCCAAAAGAGTTATATGCTGCCATAGGGACACCTATGAAGTTTACTAGGTCATTACCAGCAAATGCCATTGCAAGTGCAAAGGTTCCTAGTATGATAACAAGTCTATAAATGTTTTGTTTTAGAATTGCGTGAGATACCCAAGATAGTATGGTCCACACAATAAAGTTTGCACCTAGAAATTGTATAAGGTTTTCATTTGCCCAGCTACTAAAAGCAGGAGGAAGTATATCTGCACCTTTAAGCCCTTTTATGATGATGAAATAAGAAATTGCAGACACGGCAATACCACCAAAAACAGCTGCAACCCAAGATGCCTTTTTCTGAAAATCAAAAGTAAGGAGTACTCTTGTAATGAGCTGTATAATAGCTCCCACAGAAAATGCAATAAAGACGGAGAGTAAAATACCTAAAATGATCTCTGTAGCCTTATCAGTATTAATATACTCGCCCAGTTGTAAGAGTGAGTCACTATTGTTAGAAATCTTTATAATAGACATCACCACGGCTGCGCCTAAAAGCTCAAATACAATAGATACGGTAGTAGAGGTAGGCATACCTAGACTATTAAAAATATCTAGCAGTATGATATCTGTAATCATTACTGCCATAAATATGATCATTATCTCATTGAAGTAAAACTGACTAGGGTCAAAAATACCCTTACGAGCAACCTCCATCATACCACTTGATGATAAGGCTCCAAAGGCAATACCTACACTAGCAACAATCATCACTGTTCTAAACGTGACAGCTTTTGATCCTATAGCTGAGTTTAAAAAGTTTACCGCATCATTACTCACTCCTACTACAAGATCTGCAATCGCAAGAATTGCAAGAGCGGCAATCATAAATATGTAAATGTTATCCATAAAAAGTACTGAAAAGACTAAAAGTGCAAAAATCTTAAATCTAAAAACCCTAGGTATTATCTAAAGGTTAAGTCGTGCGAAAGATAAGAAGTTTTATAGCGTGAAGAACAATATTACTATTACTAATGTGATGGTAAAATGGACTTTTTTAATGCTAACTATCTGTCTGTATGTAAATTATAATTGTTAAAATAAATTATATAAATAACTGAAAATGAGATAAATATAGCTTTAATGTAAATTTTATGTAAATAAAAAGTTACCTTATTGTTGATTAATGGTAAAGTTTAGGTTATCTTTACGGAGTAAATAATTAAAAAGCGAAGAATATGAAAAAGATAATGATGATAGCGGCAGCACTTTTAATGGTAGTTTCTGTACAGGCACAAGAGGAGGTTGTAAAAAACACATATGTAGAAAATGGAGATGTCATTGAAGCGACAATTCATTTTGATACAGGAGAGGTAAGTCAGACGGGTTACTTTACAAAGGATGGTAAAATTACTGGTGAATGGACAAGTTTTGATCGTAATGGAAACAAAACTGCAACAGCTCAATACGACAAAGGTCAAAAAGTAGGTACTTGGTTTTTCTGGTCATCAGAGAAGCTTACGGAGGTTAGTTATAGAGATTCTAGAGTTGCAGAGGTAAACACTTGGAAAAACGAAGGGACACGAGTAGTAAGCAATAGATAATATTTACGCTTTCGCGAAAGCGAACATATTTCCCCATATATTATATAAAAAAAGGTCTCCATAGCGGAGACCTTTTTTTTGTGGCTAATTCAAATAATTGTTGATTAAAACTTAAAGCTGTAGCTTAAGCTAAAATCTTGTCCAGGGCTCCACTTAGAGTATAACTGGTCTTGTGCTCCAAACGATTGGAAAACACTCTCACGATCATCATTAAGTAAGTTACCTGCTTTGAAGGTGATTGTTTGATTTTGATCTTCTCCAAATGATTTTGAAAGGTTAAACTTAAGATCGTTAAATGGAAGTGTATACACATCTGCAATTTCTCCAGCGGCAACAATCTCCAGTGTTTTACCTTGTACGTTGTAAAAGAGACCAGATTTCCAGCCACTTTCTTTAGACTCATAAGCAATACCTGCGTTAAGTAAATAAGGTGATTGACCTTGTAATACACGCCCGTCTCCTAAGTCTTCTCCGTCTTTTAATAAAGCTTGTCTTAAGATAAGTTCATCTTCATTATACGTCTCGTTAGACTCAATGATAGATGTATTTAAGTTAAGAGAAAAGTTGTCAAGTCCTATAATGTCAAGACTTTTACGTAACTCAAGCTCTACTCCATACACCTCTGCATCTCCTAAGTTTCTTGGTGTTACCTGACCTGTAGCCTCTGCAAAGAATGTAAGTTCTATAGGGTCTTTGAACTTTTTGTAAAATCCAGAAAGTGCTAAGAAATCACCTAGTCCAAACTTCTTTTCTTCTTCTCCATAAATCTCATAACGAAGGTCGAAGTTATTAATGTAGGTAGGCTGTAAGTTTATATTACCAATAAATAATTCATTTTCAATCGGGTTGAAAATTTGTGCAAGCGAAGCTTCTTTAAAAGATGGTCTCGCTGTTGTTCTAGCAAAAGAAGCTCTCAGTTTTTGAGCACCTTCTTCATTCATATCAAATATTAAGTTTGCTGAAGGGAAAAGATCAAATTTGTCTAAGATTTTTTCTTCGTCAAAAATGTTTCCATTCTGGTCTTGACCTGTATAAATAAGATCAAATTTCTCAGCGCGTAAACCTACAATTGCTGTAAACCAGCTAGAAGGTCTAAACTCTTCTGATGCATAAAGTGCAGCGATATTAATATTTGAATCGAAAGAATCATTTTCGTTTGAATCTTGTCTTACAAAAAATCCAGAGTCGTCTGTTGCGCTATAAGCATATTGACCTAAAATAGCATTTGGATCTCCGTTTAATATTGTGGAGTCGAAGTTTCTAAATGGTGTAGAAAAACGTACTGTAGTAAAATCACGTTGTTTGTATGTAAATGCTCCTCCAAATTTAAGCTTAGCATCTTTTTCAAAAAGTTGGTGCTTCCGTGTTAAGTCTAGTTTACTTGCTACATTTATTTCATCTAGCTCCCTAAAAAAACGTGAAGCATCACCAGACTCAGATGGACTTATAATAAAATCTCCAGAATCTTCATTAATTAAGAAAGGAGTTGTTCTGAAATCTTTGTCATCTACATTTGAAAAGGTAGGAGATAATTTCCACTCTGTAGTCCAGCTTGCATCTTCATTAGTGTGTTTACCACTAAAAAAGAGGTTGGTAAGACCACGCTCTGTGTAAATAAGAACATCTTTTTTAATCGTGTTACTGTTGTCTATACGGTTAGTTTGTGTCAAGAGAGACGCTCCAGACTCACCATTTTGTATGTGTAGTACATTAAAGCGATACTTAGAGCGGTCTGTCTTGTAAGATAGGCCTCCTAGTGCACTTATAAGTACATTGTTTTCTCCTCTTTCACCTTGTTGCGTTCTATCCGTATTTAACTCAAAAATACTAGGATCTGTATCTTTTCTAAAACGTTGTCCGTCTACATAATTATCATAATAAGTAGTTTCGTTTTTGTAAGAAACAGAAGCAAGAAAACCTAGTTTGTTGTCACCTACATCATAAGAGTTACCTGTGGTAAATGACAGGCTCATATCTGCACCACTATTTTCACGTGCTGCTGCTAGGGTAGGGTTAAGTCTTCCAGCAAGAAATTCTGCCGTATTTGGCGTGGTAGTAGGAAAGTTGAATTCTTGGTTCTCATTAAAAGGATTACTACGTAAACCGTCGTCAAAGCCTAAAAAGTCAGTACCACTAGACTCGTTAGTGATATAATTACTGTTAAAGTGAAAGTCTGGATTGTAACCCAGCCCAATAGATGCGCTAGACTGCTTTCCGTTAGGGATGTCTTTCGTTACAATATCTACAACTCCACCTGTAAAATCTGCAGGTTGATCTGCAGTAGATGATTTTACTACGATAATGTTTTCAAGTAGTGATGATGGAAAGATATCTAGTTGTAGTGTATTACGGTCTGGATCTAGACCTGGTACATCTACACCATTAAGTATTGTTTTTGTGTAGCGATCTCCAAGACCACGTACATAAACATATTTACCTCCTTGAACAGATACTCCTGGTACATTACGTACAGCAGAGGCTACGTTACTTGCTCCACTTTTTTTGATGCTTTCTAATGAAAGACCATCTAGTAACTGCACAGATTTTCTCTGTAGATTCAAAACAGATTGTTCTGTGTTTTTACGTGCAGTAGTTGTGATGACAACCTCGTCTAGTGACGCTCCAGAAAGTGTTACGTCTAGTACAGTGGTTTTTCCTTCTTTTACCACAACTTCAGAAATTTGTTGTGTAGTGTATCCCACAAACGAGAATTCGATTACATACGTTCCTGGCTCGACATCCAGTGTGTATTTACCATCAAAGTCTGAGGTGGTTCCTTTAGTAGTTCCTTGAACGAGGATGTTTGCAAATGGTAAAATGTCATTAAGTTGACCGTCATTTACAGTACCTGCAATGGTACCAGTTTGAGCTTGTAAACTTATGGCAGTTACTAAAAGAAAGAATGAATAAATTAAAGTTTTCATAGGTGTTATAATTCATAAGATTGCCCGCTATAACTAGCGGGCAAATCTCAATTGATAATTTTGGTGTATTGTAATATTATATTAATTAGTCAATCACACCAGATGTACTTGCTGCTGCAAATGTCCATCCAAATACTGTAAGGTCTGCACCACCAGATGTTCCTGTTGTTGCCCAGTCTGCAGCTTGATCTGTAAATGAAGGAGTGATTATTGTAGACTCACCGTCTCCAGTTTTTTCTACAAAGATGCTGTTTGCCTCTGCTGGTCCGTTTATTACCCAGTTTGAGAAGCTTACTAAACCGTCTATGTAGTTTTGAGCAACTCCATTGTTGTCAAGCTCTACATCTTTACCATCTTGGAATCCTGTAGCATATACGTTGTTTGTTGCTCCTTGAGCACCATCACGGTAATCTGCATACTCACCATTTGAAGCATCAGCGCTACCTATAATAGTAAGACCATCTATTACAAAAGCACCGTTTAAAGATCCTTCTGGTCCGTCTATTTCAAGTGCGTGATCAGAAATGTTTCCAGCTACTACTACAGAGTTTGTAACTGTTCCAGAATAAGCTTGGTCGATGTCTATACCGTCATCTCCTTGTGCCCATACTAATAGGTTAGAAGCGTTTACTGTTCCTCCAAAGAATTCTACTCCGTCATCAACGTTTCCTACAACCTCTACGTGATCTATAGTTGTACCTGTACCTACACCACCTAGCGTAAGACCGTTAATTTCGTTTCCTTCTCCTATTAATGTTCCTCCGTGACGGATAGAAACATAAGATATAGTTCCAGAATCATCTGCAGGATCAGTACCTCCGTAAAGACCATTTGTATCATCTGCAGGGATACCTTCAATTTGTGTTGCTTCTATATCACCATCTTCAGAGATAGGTGCTCTTCCTAATACGATAAGACCTCCCCATAAACCACGAGTGTTTTCATCAAGGGTTCCTACAGTTTGTCCTATTGAAATACCATCTGCAGCGGATGTCATAATGATAGGTGCGGCTGCAGTTCCGTTTGCTTCAATTTTTCCTCCTCTTGCGATTACAAGAACAGATGCGTTTGCCTCTTGTCCTGCAAAAGCTTTTATAATTGTTCCCGGCTCTATAGTAAGCGTGTTACCAGCAGTAACCGTTACACGACCGTCTAGCTCCCAGATAGTATCTGCCGTGAGCGTAAGATCTTCATTAATCTCACCAGAAAGTGTAGCATCTACAGTATCATCTGGTGTTTCAGTTGGAGTTTCAGTTGGAGTTTCAGTGATAACTATCGGCTGGTCATCATCTCCACAACTTACTAGTAGTGCACTTGCGAATGCTACGCTTAAAAAGAATTTTTTCATTGTTAATCGAGTTAGTTTTGAATCTTATTTTGTTCGCTGCAAATATCATCACATTTTCTAGCAGGTGGGTTACGGGTGTGTTACGCTTCCTTTATCAACAGGTAATATTTATGTTAGGTTTATGTTAACAGGTTTTGTTTTACTTAACATTTGTGAGGAGATGTAGATTACGCTTTCGCGAAAGCGTAAAACCCACTATCTTGTCTACCTTTAAGAAATAGATAACTATGATGCAATGGGAACGCCTGCTTTCACTCAAAAGACAGGGAGATACAAATAAAAGATTACGAGCAGAGCAAGATGAAACGAGGTTAGGTTTTGAGGTAGACTATGACCGTATTATATTTTCATCGGCTTTTAGGAGTCTACAAGACAAGACACAAGTAATCCCTTTATCTAAAACAGATTTTGTTCATACACGACTCACACACAGTCTAGAGGTTGCTGTTGTGGGAAGATCTTTAGGAAGGCAGGTAGGGAAGCGTATTTTAGAAAAATACCCACATCTGGCAGAAGTACACGGTTATAAGATGAATGATTTTGGAGCTATAGTCGCTGCGGCTGCACTTGCTCACGATATAGGTAATCCTCCCTTTGGTCATTCTGGAGAGAAATCTATAGGTGATTTTTTTAAAAATGGAGATGGTAAACGATTTAAGTCTGAGCTTACAGAAAAGGAGTATGAAGACCTTTGTAGCTTTGAAGGTAATGCAAACGGATTTAAAATTCTCACCGAGTCAAGACCAGGTGCAGATGGTGGTTTGAGACTCTCTTATGCGACTCTGGGTACTTTTATGAAATATCCAAAAGAGTCACTACCTCACAAACCTACGAAGCATATAGCCGATAAGAAATACGGTTTCTTTCAAGAAGATAAGGAAGCTTTTAAAGAAGTTGCAGAAGAGCTGGGACTTATCCAGACTCGTACAGGAGAAGATATAAGTTATGCAAGACACCCACTTACTTTTCTAGTGGAGGCGGCAGATGATATCTGTTATACAATTATAGATTTTGAGGATGGTATTAATCTTGGACTCATACCAGAAGAGTATGCATTAGAGTATCTTATTAAGTTAGTTCCTCATATTAATAGGTCTAAGTATGCGGCTCTTACTGAGAAGTCTGCACGGGTAGGTTATTTGCGTGCGCTTGCTATAGGAACTTTAATAGATGAAGCCGTTTCTATATTTATGGATAATGAAGAGGCTATACTCAATGGTACTTTTGCAAAAGGCTTATTAGATAAATCTAGTTATGAGGCACAAATTAACGACGTACTTAAAATAAGTGTCTCAAATATTTACCAGAGTGACGAGGTAATCTCAAAAGAGATTGCTGGATATGAAATTTTAAATACATTATTAACAGCGCGTTGTAAGGCTATTACAGAAAAGCCGACACACTACGATAAGCTGGTGATACAATTATTTAAAACACGTACTGGAGAAGATAATTCTCTTTATCAAGAATTGTTGGAAATATGCAATCAGGTATCTGTTATGACAGATAGCAAGTCGTTGAAAATTTTTGAACAGCTTAAGGGAATGAATATTTCTAGTTAAACAAGACTGTTAATCATTATTTTGCATTTGTATTAACACATTTGTTAACATAACTTTACCGAGCTTATTAAAATCCTAAATATATGTTCAAACACTACTCAAAATTTCTTGCTATTCTTTTCTTGTTTGGTGCTGCTGGTTTGCAGGCCCAAGATTATGTAACTCTATTGCAAGAACAATTAATCAATCAAAGATCTGAGTCTGGAATTACAACCTCAGATGTAGACGACTTGTATGTATACAGTCAGTCTAGAACGCAAAAAACAGGCATCACGCACGTGTATGCCGGACAGAAATACAATGATATTTCTATTTTTAATGCTGCTGTAAACGGTGCTTTTAATGGTCAAGAGCTCGTTTATATGACAAATACACTAGAGGCAAACGTAGCTTCACGTGTTAATGCAACGGTTCCACAACTTAATCCTTTACAAGCGGCAGCATCTGCAGCAACGAGATTAGGATTAGGTACGGGGACTTTCTCAATAATTGAAACAGTTACTACCAAGGAGTTCTTGCTTAACACCGGTAATGTTTCTCTAGAAGATGTACCTGTAGAGCTTGTGTACGTACCGGTAGGTGATGCACTTGTACTAGCTTGGGATCTTAACATCCATACACTAGATGGTAAACACTGGTGGAGTGTGCGCATAGATGCAAGCAGCGGAGAGATTCTTGACCAGAATGACTGGGTGGTGTCTTGTTCTTTTGGAACGCATAACCACAAAGCTGTTACAAGTCGAAAAGTAAAAGAAGAAAACAACTTTACACTTTTTAAGGCAAATCAAACAAATGCAGCCTTAGCTGGAGAACAGTATTTTGTATATCCACTTCCTTTAGAAAGTCCTAACCACGGAGACGCAGCTTTAGTAGTAGAACCTCAAGACCCTGTTGCATCACCTTTCGGGTGGCACGATACAGACGGGGTAGAGGGTGCAGAATTTACAATTACAAGAGGTAACAATGTATATGCACTTGATGATACCGCAGGAGATAATGAAGAAACCTTAGGAGCGTCACCAGACGGAGGTGATGCCCTTAATTTTGACTTTCCTTACAATTTTGATACAAATCCTGTAAATATGTTAGATGCAGCGACAACTAACTTATTTTATTGGAATAACATCGTACACGATATATTATATCAATATGGTTTTGATGAAGAAAATGGAAATTTTCAACAAACCAACTATACGGGTATGGCAGATGGTGACGACTTTGTAGTTGCAGATGCACAAGATGGATCTGGATTAAATAACGCAAACTTTGCAACGCCTCCAGACGGAATTAATCCAAGAATGCAAATGTTCTTATTTTCTGCATCAGGCCCTCCTGGTGATCTAGTTACTATTGCCGAAGGACCCCTAGCTGGAGGTTATGTGGGAGTTCCTTCACAGTTTGGAGCGCCTATTCCAGAAGAGGAGGCCCTTGTCGCAGACCTTGCTCTTGCCATAGATGATAACTCTGGAGGAGAGTCTACAGATGAGTTAGATGCTTGTGATGTTATTACAAATGAGGCAGACCTAGCAGGTAAAATTGCTGTATTAAGAAGAGGAGCTTGTGAATTCGGGGTAAAAGTTCTTGCTGCCGAAAATGCTGGTGCTGTAGCCGTTATTGTAGTAAATAATGTCGCAGATGCACCTATTGCAATGGCTCCTGGAGCCGTAGGAGATCAGGTAACAATACCTAACCTGATGGTGTCATTAGAAGATGGTGAGGCGATTATAGCAGCACTAATTGCTGGCGAAACTATTAATGCATCTGTTCTATTTGCAGGGCCTTACCAAGTAGATGGTGATCTTGATAATGGTATAATTGCACACGAGTATGGGCACGGTGTGTCTAACAGACTTACAGGAGGAAGAAATAATTCCAACTGTATGCGTACCTGCGTTCAGTTTGACGCAAATGGATGTGTTGCTGGTAAGGCTACAGAGGTGATGAGTGAAGGATGGTCAGATTATTTCGGGCTAATGCTTACTATGGAAGAAGGAGATACTGGGGCAGATGTTCGTGGTATAGGGACCTTTGCAATAGGAGAAGATACAGATGGGGGAGGAATAAGGCCTACTCCTTATAGTACAGACTTTGCGGTAAACAACTCAACTTATGACAGCGTTGCTGTTTTTGAAAGTACTACAGCACCTCACCCAGTAGGTTATGTTTGGACGACTATGATCTGGGATATGACTTGGAACCTTATAGAAGAATATGGTTTTGATGCAGATATTTACAACGGTACAGGAGGTAATAACATCGCATTACAATTAGTGATAGATGGTCTTAAGTTACAACCTTGTAACCCAGGATTTGTAGATGGTCGTGATGCCATACTAGCAGCTGTAGAGATGAGTCCTTACCTAGCAGATGAAGATGAAAAAGCAGCCGTGGGTTGTATCATCTGGAATTCTTTTGCAAATAGAGGTTTAGGATGGTCTGCAGATCAAGGTGACTGGAGAGAAAGAGAAGACGGTACATCTGCTACAGATTTACCACCAGATAACTTAAACCCTTGTAATGGTCCACTTTCTGTTGCAGAGATAGGAGACGGTGTATTCAGTATCTTCCCAAACCCTACTAATGGAGAGATAAACATTGCAGTAGCAACTCCTCAAGGAGCAGGTACGGTGAAGATTGTAGATATCAATGGTCGTACAGTATACTCAAAAGATGTTGTTCTTCAAGATACAGTGAGATTACAGGCAGAAGGTCTGGCAACAGGTATATATTTACTACAAGTACAGACAGACTTAGGGACAGAGACTACAAAACTTATTATTGAGTAGTAGCTTTAAGTCCAAATTATTTAAAATCGGTAGGTCACAAGCCTGCCGATTTTTTTTATGCGAAGTTTTTAAGAAGTAAAGAAAGGGAAGCTACAGAAATACCAGCTTCTTCATATTGCTGCTCTACCGTAGCGTGTTCTATAAAAGTATCGGGTATGCCTAAGATGGTAAGGGATCCTTTGTATGCTTTCGCGAAAGCGTAATCACCCACACTACTACCCAGACCGCCTATTTTAGAACCATCTTCTACAGTAATGATATGGTCATAAGTAGTAAAAATAGTGTCTAGTAGTGCCTTGTCTAGCGGTTTTAAAAACCCCATATCATACACACTACAACTTACATTTACCTCGTTTACAGCAGTCAGTACATTTTTGAGAATGCTACCTAGAGTTACAACTGCAGTCTTCTTCCCTTTGATAACGTTGTAACCTTTACCAATAGTGATTTCTTTAAATGGTAATTGCCAGTTTATATGAACACCTCTCCCCCTAGGGTAACGTATCGCGATAGGATGGTCGAGACCCTGCTGGGCAGTGTACATTATATTACGCAAAGCAATCTCATCGCTAGGCGCATAAATAATAAGATTAGGAATGCAGTTAAGATACGCTAGATCATAAACTCCTTGATGCGTGCCACCATCTTGTCCCACAAGCCCAGCTCTATCTAAACAAAAGATAACGGGTAAGTTTTGAAGCGCTACATCGTGTATCACTTGGTCATAAGCACGTTGTAAGAACGTTGAGTAAATATTGCAAAAAACCACCATACCCTCCGTTGCCAGTCCTGCCGAAAGTGTTACTGCGTGTTGCTCTGCAATACCCACATCAAAAGCTCTATCTGGAAAAGCTTCAATCATATACTTGAGAGAGCTGCCAGTAGGCATTGCTGGTGTAATACCTATAATTTTTTTATTTAAAGTAGCAAGCTCAACAATGGTATGGCCAAAAACGTCTTGATATTTAGGAGGTTGTGGAGTGCTATCTTTTGCCACTCTAATGCCTGTTGTAGCATCAAACTTGCCTGGGGCGTGATAGGTTATTTGTTCACGCTCTGCTAGAGCGAGACCTTTACCTTTTGTAGTGATTACGTGTAAAAATTTAGGACCATTAGCTTTCTTTAACTCCTGTAAAACCTCAGTTAAGGCATTTAAATCGTGCCCATCTACAGGCCCAAAGTAACTAAAATTAAGCGCCTCAAAAATATTTTCTTCTCGAGCGGTACCTTTTTTTACATTTGTAAGATACCTCTTGAGAGCACCTACGCTAGGATCTATACCTATAGCGTTATCATTAAGTATTACTAGCAAATTTGCGTCTGTAACTCCAGCGTGATTAAGCCCTTCAAAAGCCATACCACTGGCTATAGATGCATCGCCTATTACTGCTATGTGGTGACGATTATGTGCTCCTTTGAGACCAGCAGCCATAGCCATACCCAGTGCAGCACTTATTGAGGTACTACTATGCCCTGTACCAAAGGTGTCATAAATACTCTCACCTCTGTTAGGAAAACCACTTATGCCATCTTTTTGTCTATTAGTATGAAAGATGTCTTTACGACCTGTAAGGATTTTATGCCCGTAAGCTTGATGACCTACGTCCCAAATCAGGTTATCGCTAGGTGTGTTAAATATATAGTGTAGTGCTATGGTAAGTTCTACAACACCTAAGCTTGCACCAAGGTGCCCTTCTTTGGTAGCAATAATATCTATGATAAACCTACGTAACTCTTGTGCAAGTACTGGTAATTGCTCCGGAGCTAAAGCGCGCAAGTCCGCTGGACTTAAAATGGTATCTAGAATACTTTTTTGCATCGCACAAAGGTACGTCTTGAATCTGTATTTTTATATCCTATAAAACACAACAGATGCTAGAACCATACGACGACACCTACTTTATGAAAAAAGCACTACAAGAGGCTCAAGCCGCTTTTGATCAAGGTGAGATACCCGTTGGAGCTGTTGTTGTGATAGATAATATGATTATAGCGAGAGCCCATAATCTTACAGAGCGTCTCACAGATGTAACAGCGCACGCAGAGATGCAGGCTATTACCAGTGCTTCAAATTATATAGGAGGTAAATATTTGCAGCAGTGCACCTTGTATGTAACACTGGAGCCTTGCCAGATGTGTGCTGGAGCATTGTACTGGAGCCAGATAGGTCGTATTGTGTATGGAGCGAGTGATGAACGTCGTGGTTATGAGAAAATGGGCACAACTTTGCATCCTAAAACTAAAGTAGAGCGCGGTATTCTCGCGCACGAGTGTGAGCAAATAATGAAACGCTTCTTTATTGATAAACGCGGACTCAACTAGTAGTAGTTATGCTTTCGCGAAAGCGAACTAAGTATTGCAACCATCGCTACGGCTGTTTCTCACTAAGGTACTTCCAGTATCTTCTAGGTACGTGTTGTAAATGCAGTCTCATATTCTTTCTTGAAGGAATATTTGTGCTCTTAAAATAGTTTTTCCAGAGATCTTGATAGTGCATCTCGTCGTGGGTGAAATAAAAAGGCGCTGCCTCACTCGTATTTATATCTTTTGAAATCTCTAGCTTTACGTATGAGATTTTATGCAGGTCGTAGTACACTCCATAATGTCTGCACCTGTCATAAATGAGCCACTTTTGGTCTGCATATCTATTTTTGAAGTGAATCGCATTAAGTGGTAGTGTGTCAAAATCTGGTTCTATCTCTGCAAAGTAAACATTGTCTTTTGTGAGTTTAAACCGTACAAAGGCATCCATTCTGTGTTTTTCTCTACCCACCATTTTTACAAGATTGCTCAGTCTCAAAACATCTACATCTGCATAATCTTCTGTAACCCGATGTCCTAAAAAACCTTTTTTTATAATGCGCAGAAGCACACGCTCACGATCTGGTTTTTCACTGAGGAAAGCTCGATAAATCCAGTCGCCTGCTTTTTTGCCTATTTTGGTTTGTATGCCTTTCCATACGCGGTCTGCTTTTACTTGATCTGTGTAGACAGTGTGCTCTTCATCAAAGAAATTTTCGGTAGCGATGCGCTCGCTTACTATTTTTACCACCAAAGGTTTGCGCTCATATACCTCAAACACCGCCGAAAGAAAACCTTCAAAGGTGCCATCATATATGTATTGATCTATCATTCCCATATTAAGAGGTGGTTAAAGGAGCATTTGAGCCAAAAAGGTTGAGCTGGTTACTATATGCACCACGCCACTTGCTGCCAGATGTTCCCATAATTAAACTCTTTAATTGTGCTGCAGTACGGTCTTTGGTCTCAAAAGTTGCAGAGTCACATATGAGAAAATATTGCGCTCTGTTCATAGAGATGCCTATCGCTTTAAGGTGCTCCCAGTTTAGTTTTCTATAGCGGCGTGCTTGTATAATTTTATGCACAGATCGCATCCCTATACCTGGTATGCGTGCGAGCATTCTCCGGTCTGCCTTATTAATATCTACGGGAAAGTGCTCTAGATTGCGTAGTGCCCAGCTTAGTTTTGGGTCTATGTCTGTCTCAAGATTAGGGTGCTCCTTATTAAGTAACTCACGTATGTCAAACCCGTAAAAACGCAACAGCCAGTCTGTCTGGTATAATCTGTTTTCTCGCATCATAGGTACTTCTGTGCCTATAGATGGTAGACGCTCGTCATAGCTTATAGGTATATAGCCAGAGTAGTACACGCGTTTCATTTTAAACTGTTTATAAAAGTATGCGCTGGTATACATAATCTCTGCATCTGTCTCGCCGCTTGCACCTATAATCATTTGTGTGCTCTGGCCTGCCGGAGCATAAACAGGGGTGCTTTTTATGAGTTTCTTCTCGCTTTTGTACTGTATGATTTCATTTTTTACCTTTTGCATAGGTTTTATAAAATCTTCCCGTTTCTTATCTGGTGCAAGTAGTTTTAATCCCTTTTCTGATGGAATCTCTATGTTTACAGATAATCTATCTGCATATAGGCCTGCCTCTCTCATAAGCTCGTCACTGGCTCCTGGTATAGATTTGAGATGTATATATCCATTAAAGTTCTCTTCCTCGCGCAACTTTTTTGCCACAGCAACAAGTCGCTCCATTGTATAGTCTGCATTTTTAAAAATACCACTGCTCAAAAACAATCCTTCTATATAATTACGGCGGTAAAAATTAATGGTAAGATCTACCACCTCTTGTACTTTAAATGCAGCTCGCTTTATATCATTACTCTTGCGAGTGACGCAGTATGCACAGTCAAAGATGCAGTGGTTGGTAAGTAAAATTTTAAGTAAAGACACACACCTGCCATCTTCTGTGTACGTGTGACAAATGCCCATACCACTTGAGTCTCCCAAACCTTTATTCTTATTTGTACGCTTACTACCACTAGAGGAGCAAGAGACATCATACTTTGCAGCATCTGCAAGGATGTTTAGTTTTTCTTTAATACGTTCAAAATTCATAATTTGGGATTTATGTCAAAATTATGGAAATATTCCCAACAATAAGATAAATTCCTAATTATAGTGAACGATTTTCAAATCTTTTTGTGCGCTTTCGCGAAAGCGTAATCACTTATCATCGACTACTATTATGTATTTTTAATGATGATAACCTATTTAAACAAACTGTAACCACTATATGTCACAGCCTAACCACCTTAAAGTTGCCCTTGCTCAAATTGCTCCAGTCTGGGGTGATCGAGATGCCACGATTGAGAAAATAAAAACAGCTATAATAGAAGCGGCTTCAAATGATGCAGAGCTCATCGTTTTTGGTGAGGGGCTTTTGCCAGGTTACCCATACTGGTTATCACTTACAGATGGTGCTGCTTGGGACACAAAGGTGGTAAAAGAGCTTCACGCACACTATACTAGAAATGCGGTAGATATAGAACGAGGAGATTTACAAGAGATATGTGATCTTGCTCAAAATTATAATATTGCAATATATCTTGGAATTATAGAAAAACCAATGGATAGGGGTGGAGCTAGTCTGTATTGTTCTCTTGTGTATATAGATCAAGAAGGCGTTATACAATCTGTACACCGCAAGTTGCAGCCTACGTATGATGAGCGCCTTACCTGGGCGCCGGGTGATGGTCACGGTTTACGAGTACACCCGCTTAAACAATTTACTGTAGGTGGTCTTAATTGCTGGGAGAACTGGATGCCGCTACCACGTGCTGCAATGTATGCACAGGGAGAAAACTTGCACATAGCCGTATGGCCAGGCAGTGATTATAATACAAAAGACATCACACGATTTATTGCTCGCGAGTCGCGCAGTTATGTTATATCTGTATCAAGTAGAATGGCAATCGCAACAGATTTCCCAAAGGGGACACCTCATTTACAAGAAGTTTTAAAACGTGCTCCAGAAGTTTCTTCAAACGGAGGTTCTTGTATTGCCGGCCCAGATGGAGAGTTTATACTGCCACCAGATATCACAACAGAAGGTAATATTTATTACACCCTAGATTTTAATAAGGTATATGAGGAGCGACAAAACTTTGACCCATCAGGTCACTACTCACGTCCAGATGTAACTCAGCTTACAGTAAACAGAGAACGCCAGCGGGTAGTTAAGTTTAATGATTAATGTAAAAGAGGTGTAATCCAGATTATGATTACACCTCTTTTGTGAGTTTACAACCTAAACTCTCTTTTTGTAGTAGCTTCAGAGATGAGCATCGGGTAAAGGGAACGTACTTTTTTAAGTTGCATTTTTACTTTCTCTAGATTGCCATCATAGGTGCCTGCTCGCACCGCTTTGTTAATAGATGAATAGTCTTGTTTGTATAATCGCTTATATGCTCTCTGGCGCAAATCTTCATAAGCCGCAGTGAGTTGAGCTTGCACCTGTATATAGGTGTTATAGTCTGTAAGTCTATCTGGGGCGAGGGATATTACTGCCTTTTGAGGATTATCTGAAGAGAGTAGGCTATGCTCACCTTGACAATAATCACAATGGCCTTCCATACCCAGTGGTATGCCGCCGTTATCTAAAAATGCAATAACCACCTCTTTTAGATCTGTAATAGGGACTCGTTTTTCTTCTACAAGAATTTCATTTTCAGGATTGACCATAATTTGTAATAGATTTTTTTCTTTTACGTGAGCTTCGGTAGCATCTGGGAGTGCTGGTGGGAGCTGCCTGGCGATGCCTTTGTCCTTTTCGATGGTGGTGGTGACTAAGAAAAAAATAAGTAATAAGAATGCAATGTCTGCCATAGACCCCGCATTTACTTCTGGAGTAGTACGTCTTCTCATAATATAAAGTTTTAAAAATGTTGAACACCTATACAGAATCAAGTTCTGTGCCGAAGCAGCTGTTTTAAAATGAGTGACTTATGATATTAAGGCGGTGTGGTGGGCTTATATTGCTTTCGCGAAAGCGGTTATCACAACATTCTACATACATACTACTAATCACAACAGACTAAATCTTACCTTTGTAGCCTAAATAAAATGTAATGAGCAGAGGAGCAGATAATCGAGGAAAAGGAAAACCATCTGGACGCAGTGGTGCAGGAGGAAAGCAAAAAAGCGGTTCTCGTGGCACACAACCCGTACGTAAACAAGGAGGAAGACCTACCGCAAAGGCAAAAGATAAAGCCTTTGATGCACCAAAAAAACAAACGCAACGTAAGAAGGACGATGGGACGATGCGTCTTAATAAATATATAGCAAACTCTGGAGTGTGTTCTCGTAGAGAGGCAGATATGTATATATCTATAGGTCAAGTTACCGTAAATGGTAAGGTGATTAATGAGATGGGTTACCAAGTAAAAATTGAAGATGATGTACGTTTTGACGGGCGTCGTATTAACCCAGAGGCAAAGGCATATGTATTACTTAATAAGCCTAAAGGATTTGCAACCACTACAAGTAATGATAAAGGTAATACGGTAATGGACCTCGTAGCGGGATCTACAAAATCACGTATACAACCTATAGGTAGACTAGGGCGCAACGCAATGGGGTTACTACTCTTTACTAACGATGATGAGCTTGTACAACGATTTACAAACTCAAAAAAGGGAGTAGATAAATTATACCATATAGAACTATCTAATAATCTTAAAGCTGCAGATGCAGAGCGTATAAGAGAAGGCCTCAAAATAGGAGGTAAAACCGTGATGGTAGAGGAAATAAGCTTTGTAGATGGAGCTCCTAAGAAAGAAGTAGGACTTCGTATTAAGAATACTGGTAATAGTATTATACGTACTATTTTTGAACACCTTAATTATGAGGTAGTACGTGTAGACTGTGTTACTATAGCAGGATTAACTAAGAAAGACTTACCACGTGGTCACTGGCGTCACCTTACAAAACAAGAGGTGATCAATCTTAAAAACGGTTAATAGTCTATGGAGTATCGTCTCACCATTGTTGTACCTGTGTATAATGAAGAAGATAATCTCTTACGAGTAGAATCTGAATTTAACGCGTATTTTAATACCGCAAAAGCAAAGAGTAAAGTGCTTTTTGTAAATGATGGCTCTAAGGATACGAGTCTAGATATCATAAAAGACATTTGTGCACGTAGCACAGACTTTGAGTACATCGCCTTTACAGAAAACTGTGGCTTAAGCGCCGCTATAAAGGCAGGTTTTGATCACGCAGATACAGAGCTAGTAGGCTATATAGATAGTGATTTACAAACGGCTCCAGATGATTTTAATATACTTATTGAAGAGATAGGAGCTTACGATCTAGTTACGGGTGTACGTGCAGATAGGCAAGACTCTTTTGTTAAGAATATGTCTTCAAAAATTGCAAACGGGATACGCCGTTCATTTACTCACGATGGGATGGACGATACAGGTTGCCCGCTCAAAATTATCAAAACAGATTATGCACAGCGCATACCTATGTTTAAGGGATTACACCGTTTCTTGCCAGCAATGATATTATTACAAGAAGGTAAAGTAAAACAAGTGCCAGTGCGTCACTTTCCGCGAGTGGCGGGTGAGGCAAAATTTGGGGTTTGGAACCGCCTTCTAGGGCCGCTTATGGATTGCTTTGCTTATCTATGGATGAAGAAAAAGTATATTAATTATAAAGTAGGAAACTCCAGCCGTGGATAGTCTGTCGTTACTTGCTGTGCTTGCCCAAATCCTCTTTGGAGGAAGAATGCTATCGCAGTGGTTACTTTCAGAAAAGAGCAAGAAGGTAGTAACACCTTTAACCTTCTGGTGGCTTAGTCTTTCTGGGTCCTTTGTACTGTTTATATACGGTTACTTCCGTACAGACTTCCCGCTTATGCTGGGGCAAGTGCTGGGATACATCATTTATATAAGAAACCTACAGATACAAAAGCAATGGAAACTCTTGCCTAAATGGTCTCAGTTTCTCATTATAGCCATACCCATAGGCATTATCACATATGGCTGGAATAATGGAAAATTTGATCTAGCCGCTCTCTTCTCAAAAGATGAGATGGCTACCTGGCTACTTACTTTAGGTATTGTAGCACAAATATTATTTACCCTGCGCTTTGTATACCAATGGTTTTATGCAGAAAAGAATAAAGAGGCAACACTACCTTTAGGCTTTTGGCTATTTTCTTTTACTGGAGGACTGCTGTCACTCGTATACTTTTTATACAGAGTAGATTATGTGATGGTCCTCTCTTACTCGCTAGGTACTTTCATTTACGCTCGTAATATTTACCTTTATTATACATCAAAAACAGCGTGATAGAGCAATTAGAAAAGCGTCCTGTACTCGTCATCACCTTTGTGGTGCTTGGTATGTTATTGCCTTTTCTAGATGCGCTAGAAGTAACCATAATGGAGGCGCGCAATTTTATCTCTGCAAGAGAGATGCTCACAGATAATAACTGGCTACTCACTACAATGAACGGAGAGCCCCGTTATGAAAAGCCACCATTACCTACCTGGCTTACGGCACTATCAGGCTATGTGTTTGGTATAAAAAGTGTCTGGGCAATGCGACTTCCTGCAGTACTTATGGTTGTATTATTAGGGAGTGTTGTTATTACGCTTTCGCGAAAGCTTACTCTTTCTCCTCGTCATAGTTTACTTAATGGATTGATAAGTGTTACATCTCTTTATGTGATGCTCATCATTTTTGAGGCTCCTTGGGATATTTATGCACACGCATTTATGCTCTCTGGGGTTTATTACCTTTTTAGTAATTTAAGAAGTCCGTCTGGAGAAAGTAATATCTTGAAATGGGTAGTCGCAGCATTATGCATAGGAGCATCTATACTAAGCAAAGGGCCTGTGTCGCTCTATGCACTGTTTTTACCCTTTGTGATAGCATTCCTAATACAATATAGAAGAGAGACGAGTCGTAAAAAGTGGTTGCCTTTTATAATAACCATATGTATGGGGCTCGTGATAGGTTTCTCTTGGTATATTTATGTAAGAAGTGCAGATCCCGTAACCTTTGCAAGAATCGCCGAAAGGGAGACAGGTAACTGGACAAGTTATAATGTGCGTCCTTTTTATTACTACTGGAGCTTTTTTGTGCAAAGTGGTCTCTGGACGATACCTGCTTTTATAAGTCTCCTTTATCCTTATTTAAAAACACGTGTGTTACACCGTAAAGAGTACACATTTACCTTATTGTGGACCTTGCTGGCTGTCGTTTTACTATCTATCATACCAGAGAAAAAGTCGCGTTACTTGATGCCTGTTTTAATACCGCTTGCATTTACAATAGGTTTTTATATACATTATCTGGTAAGGAGCTTTAGTAAGCTTACAGATAGAAGAGAGACCTTGCCGGTTTATTTCAATATTGGGTTGATAGGTACTTTAATTATACTGGGAGGTTTAGCGCTGCTTACACTGGGGTGGCAATTGGCTTACCTCTCTGTATTAGATATCCTACCCGGTGTTTTTGTTGTTTTAGCTGGGGTTTGTATCATTTACTTTCTAGTAAAAAAGGAGCTCTATAAGAGCTTACTATCGCTTGTTATTGCTCTTGTATTACTCGTAAATGTCGGTTTTAATGAACGATCTCAATTTAAGAAGTATGCTCACCAGTCTGTCAAGAGTAGTTCACTAGATAAGCGAGTTGAGACTTCTTTTAAAGCCTTTGAGAACTTATCGGCACTACCTGTGTATGGACTTAATGGTGCCACTCCAGAAATGGTGTGGGCTGCAGGTCAAAAAATCCCAAGGCTTTGTAAAGATGATGAGCTTGTGATCCCAGGTGAGGATAGTTTTTATACACTTGTTTTCTTTGATGACGATTGGCTCGTATCTGAAACCTTTCCAGATATGCAACATAAGTTTATGTTTACTTTAGAGCTTAATACAGCAGACCCAGCTAGTCGCAATTATACAGATAGAAAAGTGGCTAGTGTATATCTAGTTGAGTAGCGGGTTTTAGCTTCCAAAACACTTCCCAAACAAAAAATCCTATAACAGTGATATACTCTATAGCGACAAGCCATAGGTTTTCATTAAAGCCATCTGCACCATAGGCAGCGTAGCTTAATATGATTGTAGCGCTCCAGACTAAAGGAAAGCGATAGCGAGTAAACACACAGAGTAATAATGGTGTTGCTACATACCAAGGGTGTACGGTAGTCGATAATAAGAAGTAAAAAAACATCCCTATGAGAATGGCTGTTATCATAGCCTGCAAGCTTCGGTTGTTACGTATAAAAGCGAGTAGTACAAGAAGTACAACTACAATTTTGGGTAACAAGGGCCCTACATCTCCTATAATGTTCCAGCCTATAACTTGATAGCCTATATACCTTATGATGTAATAGATGCTTGCATTAAATTCAAATTTTTGAAACCATAAGGCAATGGTGGTGCCAAAATTTTCAGCAAAAGCACCGCTTAAAAATGGTATAAATGTAAGCACCACAACTCCTAGAGTGATGAGGTAAAAGTAAATGAGTCTAGGTGTGTTTGTTTTTATTTCGCGAAAGCGGACTTTCCAAGGATATGAACTTCTAAAGTGGGTTGTCTTACCGTCACCTCTGGTTAAGAAGTATTGCATAAATAGGGGTAAAAATAACAGCGGTAATAGCTTAGTTGATATGGAGAGTGCTAAGAATACAGCACTCAAAATCCATTTGCCTTGCGATAACTTGTAAAGGGATAGTACAACAAGAAAAAGCATCACAGACTCAAAGTGCAAGTTGCCCGTCATCTCGATGATGATAAAAGGATTTAAGGCATACCAGAAGATGTTATAAATGGGTAAACCTAGCTTAGTAAGTAATTTTTTACCATAGATGATTGTGCCTATGTCTGCTAGTATAATTACTATTCTAAATGTGATAACGCTTCCTAGTATACTTTTACTTGAGAAAAGTGCTGCAACTAAGAATATGAGCTGGTTAACTGGTGGGTAGTTTGTAAAATGACTAGCATTGAGTGTGCCCATACCTGCATAGAGCTCTTGAGCTTGTGCTACTATGCCTATTGTACCCGCATCAATATAACTCTGTGGAGTGCTTAAATACGGGTTGTAACCCTGTATGAGCATACGGCCATCCCAAATAAATCTATAGAAGTCTTGAGAGAGGTTAGGCGTGGTATCTATAAAAATTAATCTAGCTAGAATGGCAATTAAAAAGAGGAGGCCAAAATCATTTTTACTTCTCTGTACGATTAGGTAAAAAGAGGCAAACAAGATGCTGTAAAGACTTACTAGAAGAGGAAAATCTGATCTTTGTAAGTGATGTGCAAATAGGTAGTAAACAACAAGGGAAACAACTGCAAGAAGCAATGAGGTTTTTTGATATTTCCATAGGGCTGCTATCACGCTTTGCTCGTTAACGACTTAAAGAATACAAACCCAAAACCTATAAATAACATTAGGTGAAAAGGAAATAATCCAAAATCTCCTCCTTGATCTCCTACCACAAAGGCAGAGTACATCCCAAAGGCAAAGTATAGCATTAATAGCCCTTCAAAAATCACATTTATAGAGATGTTTTTCTTGATGTATTTGTTCCCTTTCCAAGATTCCTTGAGTTCGCTTATGTTGAATTTTGGGGTGCGTATAAAGTCACTACGTTTCCCTAGATGCCCTTCTATTACTGCTATGGAGTTATGCAATGAGAAGCCCATTGCGATACTAAAGAATGTAAAGAACATCCCTATATAACGTATAAATTGCTTAAAACCGCCACCGTAAATACTCTTAAACATAAACCAGTAACATATAAAGAATATCACACTACTTATTACAAAGAAAGACATCACATAAAAGTAAGGCTTAAGGTGAGCATACTCGTTTTTTATATATAACATAGGGATGCTAAGTATCGCTACGATGAGCACGTTTAAAAACATTGTGCTATTGAGTAAGTGCAGTATGCCGTGCATCTTTGTTTTTGTAGAAAGGCTCTTGCTTTTGACCACCTTTTTAGACATCTTCTGGAAGTTCTCTGCACCACCTTTATTCCATCTAAATTGTTGTGAGCGTGCTGCACTTATAACCACAGGTAATTCTGCAGGAGTTTTTACATCCTCTAGATACTTAAATTTCCAGTTTTTAAGCTGTGCTCTATAACTTAGGTCTAGGTCTTCTGTAAGTGTATCTCCTTCCCAGTTGCCAGCATCTTCAATACACTGCTTGCGCCATAGCCCTGCGGTACCGTTAAAGTTTATAAAGTGACCTTTACTGTTGCGACCTACTTGCTCTAGTGTAAAGTGAGCATCTAGAGCAAAAGCTTGTACTCGAGTAAGTAGTGAGTACTCTCTATTAATATGCCCCCAGCGAGTCTGTACTACACCTATGTTTCGGTCTTTAAAGTAAGGCACTGTGCGTTGCAGCCAGTTGGGCTCGGGAAGAAAATCTGCATCAAAAATGGCTATATATTCTCCCTTTGCAACCTTAAGCCCTTCTTTAAGAGCACCAGCCTTAAAGCCAGAACGGTCTTCACGAGTAACGTGCTTTATATCTAAACCTTGATTTTTAAGTCTCTCAATATGATTTTTTGTATGCTCAAAAGACTCATCTGTACTGTCGTCTAGTACTTGTATCTCCAGCTTTTCCTTTGGGTAGTCTAGCAACGCAATATTGTCTAGTAATCGCTCCATCACATAGAGTTCATTATATACAGGTAGCTGTATAGTAACTAGTGGGATTTGAGCCGGGTCTTTAAAATTAAACTTTGGAGCATCATCTTTAATGCGCTGCGCTCTTAGGTAATTAAAAAGCAAGTTGAGTTGCGATAGACTGTAGGCAAATATGATAACTAGCGATATCGTGTAGATAACTATGATAGATATTTCTAAAATCATTACTTAAAACTGTATTTAAAAATCCACCCTAATATTTTTACTCCTGCCATAACTGCGCCCTTTACAGTACCAGATACTTTTGAAACGCCTATTCGGTTTCTGTAGTTTACGGGTACTTCGGTATATTTCATTTTCTTTTTTAAGACCTTAAGTTGCATCTCTACAGTCCAGCCATATGTTTTATCTTCCATCTCTAAGGCGAGGAGGCTATCATATTTCATTGCTCTAAATGGGCCAAGATCTGTAAAACGTGAGCCAAAAAATAGACTCATAAGCGTTGTGGCTAGCCAGTTTCCAAAAATTTGTGGACCTGTCATAGACCCGCTTTCGCGAAAGCGTTTATCTCTAGCACCAATCACCATATCACAGTTGTCTTGCACAATAGGTGCGATTACCTTAGTAAGCTCTTCTGGGTAATCACTATAATCACCATCTAAAAAAACAACGATGTCTGGCTTAGGAGTATGGCTCGCAATATAATTCATCCCTTTAAGGCAAGCATAGCCATAACCCATTTGCTCTTCTCTTAAAACGGTAGCTCCATTTTCTTGAGCAACTTGCTCTGTGTTATCTGTAGAGGCATTACTTACTACAATTACTTCATTAACAATAGCGGGAATGTCTTGTAGAACAAGTCCTATAGAATCTTGTTCATTGTAGGCTGGTATAATAACTTTTATAAGGGGCTCCATAATGCTAGTAGAAAGAGATGTCTGGATTATCACGGCGAAAAGCTCTTACACTGGTCCATTCACCTTTTAATTGATTTGCTTCGTATTTTTCTACTTTGACGAGTTTATTGTTTTTATAGACTAAGCAAAAACCTTCTTGCTCATTATTAACATATTGAGTTTTGCGTGTTTCTTGCCGCGCAATATCGTAAAAAATCCACCAATTTTGCGCTTTTCCCTGCTCATAATGCCCCTCGCGCACTAGTTCTCCTTGGGAATTGTAAAAATACCAATAGTCGGTTTTAAGGTTATTTGCATAGTGACCTTGAGACATAAGCTCGCCATTACTATGGTAAAATTTCCAGTACTTAATCTTTTGCTCACCCATAACCCAGCCCTCGGCCTTAATAGTACCATTGTTATGATACTCCTTATGGTAACTATTTGGTTCTGCTATAAAAAGCAGTTGAGTTACAAGAATAAAGATGATAAAACCTTTGGCTGTCATAGCACCTTAGACGAGAGAAGTTAGAGTCACTAACACATAAAATGTATTTTTATACAAAAACAGATGTATGGTGTTTAGTTTTTGGGAGCAAGAAACGTGGTTTACTAATGTAGATTATACCGTAGTAGGAAGCGGTATTGTAGGGCTTACGTGTGCTTTACGCTTACGCGAAAGGTTTCCAAAAGCAAAGATACTCGTGTTAGAAAGAGGAATGCTTCCTAATGGTGCAAGTACAAAAAATGCGGGTTTTGCCTGTTTTGGTAGTATTTCAGAAATACTAGATGATCTAAAATCACACTCAGAAGATGAAGTTGTAGCTCTTGTAAAAAAAAGAATAGAAGGACTCACAAAACTGCGAGCGTTGCTTACTGATAAGAGTATCGACTATCAAGAAAACGGAGGCTACGAGCTATTTTTAAAGAAGGATAACAGTCTCTATAAGCAATGTGTTGAAGCCATACCTACCATAAATAAATTGCTGTTCCCTATTTTTAAAAAGGAAGTATATAGCTTAAAATCAAATAACCTGCAATGTGATGGAATCTATGATCAAGTTATCTTTAATAATAGTGAGGGGCAAATAGATACTGGACGTATGATGCAATCACTATTGCAACTCGCTCAGTCTAAAGGAATCTTAATTTTGAATAATACAAACGTAATTTCTTATGCCGAAAATGCTAGTGAAGTAACCGTTGTCACTAGTTCTGTACAGTTCAAAACTAAAAAGCTCCTCATTGCTACAAATGGCTTTGCAAAAAAGCTCGGTCTTACTCAAGTAAAACCTGCACGAGCACAAGTTTTGATAACTAAAAAAATACCTGATTTACATCTTAAAGGGACTTTTCATCTTGATAGAGGATATTACTATTTTAGAAATATAAATGGTAGGATACTTTTAGGCGGTGGCCGTAACCTCGATTTTAAAGGAGAGGAAACTACTGTAATCGCACAAACAGAAGTCATTCAACAAGAGCTAGAACGCTTACTTAAAGAAGTTATACTGCCACATACTAAGTTTGAAATAGCACATAGGTGGAGTGGCATTATGGGAGTAGGTAGCCAGAAACAGCCTTTACTTAAAAAATTATCAGACCACACGTATTGTGGGGTTCGGCTAGGAGGTATGGGTGTTGCCATAGGCGCAACAGTGGGAGAAGACTTGGCAAATCTTATTGCGTAGTGTAGGTTTATAATAGACTATTTTTAAAGATCGTAATATCACTTATGACCCATTCAGAAATAAAAGAAGAACTTCTCAAATCTTGTAAAGAGCATCTTGCGCAACGCAGAGATGTGGTGCAGCAAATTCTAGATAATGTAGCGACTTCATTAAGAGAGGAGACTAAGAGTACAGCTGGAGATAAACACGAGACCGGCAGGGCGATGTTGCAATTAGAACGTGAGAATGCCGGCAAGCAACTGGCAGCTATAGAAAAACTAGAACAAGTCTTTCTTAGAATAAAGCTTGATCTTTCAGAAGGTCCAGTGCACTTGGGTAGCGTTGTCGTTACTTCACAGGCTTGCTATTTTATTTCTATTCCTGTAGGAGCTATAAAAGTAGATGGTCGCACTTTTTATGCAATAGGTATAGGCTCACCTATAGGTCAATTACTAATGGGTAAACGAGAAGGTGATGAAGTACGCTTTCGCGAAAGCGTAATAAAGATCACTACAATTTACTAGTTACTTGAGATTAATGTATGTAGTGTCTCCTTTAACAAGGTTGCTTTCAGAATTAAAAAGTATAGATTGCCCGTCACACAAAGCTTCTATCAAATAATGAGTTCCCATAAAATAACTTTTGGTAATCTCAACCTTTATACCTTCTGGAGAGATTGTGAGTTGGTGTGGGTAGCGCAGTAGCTGCTCATCTTTTTGTGCATCTGGGAAAAACCATTGCTTAGGTAGCTTATTAAGATCTCCAAAAAGGGAGCCTACGTAATAGGATGGAGGGTTGTCATATAGTTTTTGAGTTTGCTCGTGAGCGATTATAGTTCCATCTCGCATAACAACAGTCTTATTCATATATGATAAAACGTCTGTACTGTCGTGTGTAGCAACTAGGCAGGTGATGTTTTGCTTTTTTAGATACGCAAAGAGACGCCTGCGCAGCTTGTTTTTTCTAAAGTTATCAATGTGGGAGAATGGCTCATCTAGTAATAGGAGCTCTGGTTCTTTGGCAAGTGTTTGTGCTAGCGCTACTCGCTGTTTTTGTCCTCCAGAGAGCGTTTTTACGTGAGCAGAAGCAAAGGGAGTCATTTCTACCACTTCTAGTAATTCTTCGGTTCTGGCCTGGCTAGTTTCTGGCTCTAGTCTGCTTAAGTATTTATGAATATTTTCTGTCACAGATGTGTAGGGCATAAGATCAAAATCTTGCGAAAGATATTTGATATATGGCATCCCTGGAATAAGATTTTCTTCGGGACCAGTGACCTTTTTATTGTCAAAAGCTATAGAGCCTTGGTCTAAATCATAAAGGCCGTAAATCATTTGCAATAGAGTGGTCTTGCCACAACCACTCTCGCCTATAATAGCTGCGTGTGTACCCTTTTCAATTTGAAGTTGTATAGGTCCCACATTAAACCGTTCAGAAATAGAAAATAAGACATCTGTAAGTATAAGCATAGCGTTTACAAAAATACAGATCACCGGTAAGATATAATCGCAGAGAGCGACTTTAGTAAGCTATACGTATATTTGCAGTCTTATAATATTATGAAACTATACCCCTTATTTTTTACTCCTCTTTTTATGTATCGCCTTTGGGGTGGTACAAAATTACGTACAGTTCTTCATAAAGAATTTGATGGAGATCATATAGGTGAGTCTTGGGAAGTTTCTGGAGTCGCTGGCAGTGAGACTATTGTCTCAAATGGGCCACTTGCAGGTAAAACCCTCAATGAGTTGATAACTAGTTATGGTGCAGACTTTCTAGGGGAAGCAGTGATTGATAAATTTGGAAGTCATTTTCCGCTACTCATAAAGTTTTTAGATACAGAAAAGCCACTTTCGGTTCAGGTACATCCTGGAGATGCGATAGCAAAAGCGCGTCACAACTCTTATGGTAAAAATGAGATGTGGTATATTATGGATGCAGAGCCAGATGCAGAGATTATAGTGGGCTTTGAGAATGATACAAAGCCAGAAGATTACACTAAGGCAGTTAGTGAGGGTTCTATAATCGATTTACTTCACAAGGAAAATGTTTCTAAAGGTGATATTATTCATATTCCTGCAGGACGAATACACGCAATAGGAGCTGGTATTATGCTAGCCGAAATACAGCAAACCTCAGATGTGACATACAGAGTGTATGATTATGATAGGGTGGATGTAAAGACTGGTAAAAAACGAGACCTACATACAGAGCAGGCTACAGATGTGCTAGATTATAATGGGTGTGAATATTACAAGACTCCTTATAACGCTGAGCTTAATACTTCTGTTCCAATTATAGAAGATCATTACTTTACGACAGCTGTGTTAGATCTAGAAGGTGAATTACTTAGGGATTATAGTCATCAAGATTCTTTTACCATACTAATGTGTGTAGCAGGAAGTACTTCTTTTATGTATGATGATAAGACCTATGATTTTAAGCAAGGTCAGACAGTTGTACTTCCAGCTAAGGTCAATACGATACACTTTATAAGTGCCCGCGCTACTATTCTTGAAGTAACTGTGTAGCTCACTAATAGTTAAAGAAAAGTGAAATACAGTATTGAGAGGTTGTGACCAGCTATTTTTGTTAAAATTCTTTATTTGTGCTTAGACTCATATTTTTTATTGCCTTTATTATAGCCCTAGATATTTATGCTTACCAAGCATTCAGATTTTTAGTAAAAGGAAGATGGGGTACGATACTATACTTTCTTATTACCTTATTTATAATAGGAGGGATGATTTATCAATTCTCTACAGGAGGTAGGCGCAATATGAGCCCGCTTACACAGTTCTTTATCGTCTCTTTTGTGATTTTGATAGTTTGTAAGTTGGTCATTATCGCGACAATGTTTGGTGAGGATATATTCAGGCTTATAAAGGGAGGCCTCAATAAGCTTACTGGGAATACACAGGGCGGTGCAATTCCATCCAGACGTAAGTTTGTAAGCCAGATTGCACTGGGTCTAGCAGCGATACCTTTTGCATCTATTCTATATGGTGTGATTAAGGGACGTTATAACTTTAAGGTACTTAAGTATACACTCAGTTTTGATGATTTACCTGAAGCGTTTGATGGATACAAGATTACTCAAATAAGTGACGTGCACAGTGGTAGTTTTGATAATGCCGAAAAGCTAGACTACGCTATAGATTTAATAAACGAGCAGGCAAGTGATGCTATATTATTTACTGGAGATATGGTAAATAATGAAGCCGCAGAGATGGAGCCTTGGAAAGAGACCTTTGCAAGACTCAAGGCGCGTGACGGTAAGTTTTCTGTTTTAGGAAATCACGACTATGGTGATTACATAGACTGGCCTACGCAAGAAGCTAAGATTGCAAATCTTGATAGACTTAAAGAAATCCAAAAAGAGATGGAGTTTAAGCTTCTCCTTAATGAGCATCACTATATTGAAAAAGATGGGCAACGTCTCGCTATAGTAGGTGTAGAAAACTGGGGTGAAGGCGGATTTAAAAAAGCTGGAGATCTTAATAAAGCAATCTCTGGACTTGCTCAAGATGACTTTAAAATATTGATGAGTCACGACCCATCACACTGGGAGTATGAGGTAAAAGATCACCCAGAGCATTTTCACCTTACGCTGAGCGGCCATACTCACGGTATGCAGTTTGGTATTGAGATACCAGGATGGTTTAAATGGAGTCCTGTAAAGTGGCGTTACAAGTACTGGGCAGGTATTTATGAAGATGCAAAACAATACATAAATGTAAACCGAGGATTTGGGTATCTAGCCTTTCCGGGTAGGGTAGGAATCTGGCCAGAGATAACTGTTATAGAGTTGAAAAAAAGTGGTAAAAACGCATAGTAAGGAGAAAATACTATCTTTACGAAGCTTGAAACCCCTGATTGTTTAATTAAAATTGTAGGGTATGTCAAAATTTGGTGAACTTATTGACCTTAATATTCCAGTGCTTCTGGACTTTTATACAGAGTGGAATGAAGACTCTGTGTCAATGCATCCTATACTAAGAGATGTTGCTGCGGCAGTAGGAGATAAGGGTAAAGTCATAAAAATAGATGTAGATAAGAACAATGAACTAGCAGATGCGCTACGCATCAAAAGCTTGCCTACGCTCATTATCTATAAAAATGGCGAGATGATATGGCGCCAGAGTGGTGAACTAGATGCAAATACCATTATAGGTATTATGCAAGAATATGCCTCTTAAATTATTCTAACCTTCCAAAAGTAAAGCCCGCTTTTTCAAAATACGCTATAGCGCGCGGTAGTGCATATTTCATATTTTCAAAGGCTTTTACACTGTCGTGAAAAACGATAATATCTCCATTTTTTGCCTTCTTAATTACATTATCAAAACACTGTTCTGGAGAAGTATGCGCATCCCAGTCAAAGGCAATCACGCGATACATTATAATTGTATAACCAAGTTTTTTTAAGACTCTAGCTTGCTTGCGTTTTATCTTTCCGTAGGGAGGTCTAAAGAGCGGCGCAGTAGGAGTATTTATTGTCTTAGGTAAATGAGTCGATATTTCCTCTTCGGCGAGCCTAACGTTATCTATATATGCGTCTGTGTTTGTTTTCCATCCATTCAAGTGATGCTGGGTGTGGTTTCCTATGGAGTGACCGCTTTGGCATATGCGTTTAAAAATTTCTGGATGCTTCCGTACATTATCACCTATACAGAAAAAGGTAGCGGGAATGGGTTTTTTACGCTTTCGCGAAAGCGTATCTAAAACAAACTCTGTCACCTCCGGTACCGGGCCATCATCAAAAGTGAGATAGACCGTTTTCTTACTAGTCTTTTTGTCCCAAACATACCATTGTGGATATAACCACTTAAGGAATGCTGGGACTCTGGACAGTTTTAAGTACACGTGCTAATATATCTACTCCTCTATAATTGAGTCTGCATTAATCGCACCACCCGTTGCTGGTACAGTTTCTAATGGCGCTTCTACAGCACCATTTTCTGGCTCCTCATCGTCTCCTAGTAGATAGGGGAACGAGCGCATATAGTTGTCATAAATTTGAGCCTCTTTTTCAAAGAGCTCTCTATCATCATTTATGATAAGTAGGTCTACAAGGCTTCTATACTTCTCAATGTTTGTAAGTATCTCTTCGTAGTACTTGTATTGTAGCTCTGCATCTAGCGCGCTAAAGTATTTGAGTTGCTCTTGGTACTTTGTAGCTACTTCTTGCCATATGGCTTGAGCGCGCTGCTTTTCTCCTATCTCATAATAGCCAGTGATGTATGGTTCAACCAGTGTGTAGAATTCAAAGATGTCTACTGGCATTTTCTCCATCGCGAGATCCATAACCTCTTTAGCCTTTTCTGGCTTATTTTCGGCTAGTAATTGCTCTACTAGACGTGCCATATTACCTCTGTAGGTAATTGCGTTTGTGCGCGTCTCACGATCGTGATAAATGTCTGGACTACCGCTATTGCCCCAGTACCATTTCTTTACAATATCATACATCTTATCTGCATCTACGCGACCCATATCATACGGGTTACGAGGATCTATAGGTGTGCGTATAGGGATGAGCTTGTAGGTAACACCATCTAGCTGCAGGTAATCCTTCATCCATAAGTAATCATCATCACCAAAGCTTCCACCTGTAAAGTAGATAGGACGCTCCCAGTTGTTACTTGCTATAATATCCAGCATAAGCAGTCTGTTTTTATAAAGCACATTGCCACTTAACTCGATGTCTATGTATGGTACAATCTCATCTGCATCATCTATAGGGACAATCTTGTTTTTAAGTACAGATTCTTTATCTACTGGGATTCTTATTTTCTTGCTAGGGAAGGTATTAAAGAACTGTCCTTTTGCATACTCAACCTTAGTCCTTGGGTCGTCACTTGCGATAAAGTTCATCCATTGTGCGATTGGGATAATGGAGTCTTTGGTCTCTTGATAAAACAAGGCCTCTCTATTATCTGCCGCATACTTGTCGTGAGTGAGGGTGCTAGGCACCGGCGGACTTTTATAAGCTGCGCGCTTCATCTGGTCAAAATACCAGTCTGTGTTTATTAAACTTGTATTTACAATACGCACATCTGTACGATAGCCTTCTATCTCTTGTACATACCATAGGGCAAAGGTGTCATTATCACCTATGGTAAATATGATGGCATTCTCATCTACAGAGTCTAGATATTTTCTTGCCATTGCTAGCGCTGTCTTTCTGCCAGAACGATCGTGGTCATCCCAGTTTTGAGATGCTAGAAGTACTGGTGCAGCTAGTAAACATACTACAGCCACAATAGGCATTGCTATTTTAGGTTTTATAAAATCTTTTACAATATCAAAGAGGGCATAAACACCAAAACCTATCCACATTGCAAACACATAGAAGGAACCTACAAGCGCATAGTCACGCTCTCGAGGTTCAAAAGCACGCTCGTTGAGGTATACTTTTAAGGCAAGGCCTGTAAACAAGAAAAACACGAGTAACACTGCAAAGCGTTTCCAGTCTTTACTTGCGTGAAAGAGTAGACCTAGTAATCCTAATAATAATGGTAAGAAGTAGTACGTGTTGCGCGCCTTGTTGTTCTCAACATCAGACGGTAGGTTTTCTTGCGGTCCTAAAAAGATACCATCCAGCCAGTCTATACCAGAAATCCAGTTACCGTTAAAGTCATCGCCTTTACCTTGTATATCGTTCTGGCGACCTACAAAATTCCACATAAAGTAGCGCCAGTACATATACCCAAACTGGAAGCTGAACATATAGTTCATATTGTCACCAAAAGATGGTTTTTCTACATCAAGATATTGACCTATCTGACTTTTTAAAAAGGCATCATACCCTTCATAATTTACTTTACCTTCTCTATAATCTATTTTAAACTGAGTTACGACATCTTGAAGATACTGGCGATCTTCTTCAGACATATTTGGGTCGTACTTAATGCTAAACTTAAGTGGCCCTGTATACTGCATATAGTTTGCATTATTTTCTGGGCTCCACATTCTTGGTAAAATAGCTTTGTGAGCGTCATCAAGATTTTGCTTTGCATTGCGCCACTGGTTTACAACTACATACTTGCCTAGTTTTTCATCTTTTTCATAAAGCTTTGGCTTGTCAAGGTAGGGCGTATCTGGATCTAGCCCTGCATAGTCTGCTGTAAACTGTGGTCCGTAAAACAGTTTTGTTTCTGGATACTGCTCACGATTATAGTAAGAGAGTAGTGATCGTGCATTAGAAGGATTGTTTTCATTTATAGTTGTTCCTGCATTTGCACGTATAGGTAACATCATCCAGCTTGAGAATCCTATAAAAATGTATAACATACATAACAGCATTGTATGTATGAGGGGTTTGTTACGCTTTCGCGAAAGCGTTAACCCATAATAAAACAATCCTACTAGAAGTAAGCCAGCAATAATAGTCCCACTATTAAACGGAAGCCCTATAGAGTTTACAAAGAATACTTCTAGGTATCCAAAAAGCGATAGTGTGTAAGGAAGGAGTAGTTTGAAAATAAACATCAATATGGCTACCACAATAACTAGCGCGATAAAAAGGTTTTTTGGGGTAACCTTTTCTGTATTTTTAAAAAAGTAAAGAAGACCTATTGCTGGTATAGTGAGTAATCCCATAAAGTGAATCCCAAAAGAGAGCCCCACAATAAATGAGATAAGTATGAGCCAGCGGTTACCACGAGGTTTGTGCATATCACGTTCCCATAATAACCCAAGATAGAATAGTAAGGATAGTACAACTGCAGCAGGTGCATAAACCTCTGCCTCTACGGCATTAAACCAGAAGCTGTCTGTAAATGTAAATGCTAGTGATCCTATAGCTGCACTTGCAAGGATGGCAAGCTGCTTAGTTTTTGTGATAAGTTCATTTTCTTCTGTGAGCGTTCTTGTAAGAAGCAAAGTAAGCGACCAGAACATAAACAGTATGGTAAATGCACTACTTAAACAAGACAGGTAGTTTACAGCAAGCGCTATATAAGTTGGGTCTGGAGCAAAAATAGAAACAAAGGCTCCTAGTATTTGATAAAGAGGTGCTCCTGGTGGATGGCCTATCTCAAGTTTTGACGAGGTAGATATGTACTCTCCTGCGTCCCAAAAACTAGCCGTAGGCTCTACGGTAAGAGAATATACTATAAGGGCGATGGCAAATACGGTCCACCCTAAAATCTTATTATACTTCGCAAAGTTGAAGTCGCTCATTATGTTATATTTTGTAAAGGGACGAAGTTAAGCAATACCCCTGATTTGTGGTAACGTAGTCGTGGCATTAATTATTTCATAAAAATGAATGTTTGAAATTTTAACAATTATGCTCTGAGATTCATTTATAGCTGGTTATCACGAGTTTTCAAGGCCATCAAAAACATTTTTTTAAAAATGAGTCATTTTTTTTTAAATAATGTTTGTGAATGTAAAACTTTCCTTTAAATTTGCACTCGCTATTGAAAAAACATAGTGGCCTATGGTGTAATTGGCAACACGTCTGTTTTTGGTACAGAAGAGTCTAGGTTCGAGACCTAGTGGGCCAACTTAAAAACCCGACCTTTAATTAGGTCGGGTTTTTTTTTATTTCAATAATCACGAAATAATTTGGGGAAATTAAGCGGTTCTTCGTGCGGCTTGTCTGACAAAAAGTCTATGCAGACAGTGGCTGTATCACGTGGTAATAGGTTAGCATATTTTTGTAAAAACGTAATGCGCTATGTGTATCTTCTATACACGATTTTAAAAAGTCATTAAACCTTCTGTAATTTACAGGTACTTGAACACGTGCGGTCTCCTTAAGAGCGCTATCTACCATTACTTCAAGGATAACTACTTGATTTTCTGGCTCAAAATGTACTGCCTCTGCTTGAAAGTATTTTTTAATAAGTGCTTTGTGAAGACTTGTAAAATCTACAGGTTGGCTAGGGTGTGATTTGCAACTATAATCTATAAGATTATGCAATTCTGTGAGAACGGTGTGTTTTAATGATCTGTTCATAACCAATGTTTTGTATAAATGTACTCACATCTCTCATTGTAAAATCGTAATAAAATGCTAATTAGCAAATAGTTAACACAGTTGTGTGGTGTGATTACGCTTTCGCGAAAGCATAAAAAAAACACTTTCAGAGTGAGTGAAAGTGTTTTGTAGATAATAAAAATTATTGAAATTAAATTCTAAAAGTGATGATGGGTCTTTTGGCGTGGTTTACAAGCCCCTCGCTTAAAGAGCCGTTTAAAAAATGGGAGAGTCCTTTTCGGCCGTGAGTGCCTATGCCTACAATTCCTGCATTAATCATTTCGGCAAAATGGAGAACCCCACTCTCAACACTATTGTCATTATAAATATTGAGTGAGTAATTTGTAATGTCTGGTTCTTTTGCCATAAATTCTTTCATTATCTCTTCTATGTCGTGGGTTGTTTGGAAGTTGCTAGGAGTGTTAACATAGAGCATATGTAGTTTTATATCGCTGTCTTGTGCAAAAGCAGCTGCTTTTTTAAAGGCGGTATGATTTTCTTCTTTAAAATCGCATACATACACAAACTTGTCTAGTTTGAACAATTCGTGCTTTTGTTTAATAATAAGAACGGGCACTTTTGAGTTTCTTACTACTTTCTCGGCATTTGAGCCTATAAAAAATTCGTGTAACCCGCTATCGCCGTGGGATCCCATCACGATTATATCAGATTCGTACTTGTCTACGTAGTCCATAATGCCTTCAAAGGCTCCATCAAACTCGGCAGTTTCTTCTACAGTGATACCATCTAGATATGGAGCATTCATCATTGCTTCAAATTTTTGATGTGCGAGTTTCATAAAGAAAATAGCCTCTGGTAAATCGCTTTGTTGTCGAGACACAGCATCTACCAGTTGCATAGGTAAGTCTACCATATGAAGAAGGTTTATGGAGGCATTGTGTTTCCTTGCAAGATCTGCTGCAACTCTTAGGGCATTTTCGGCCTGTTCTGAAAAGTCTGTGGGTACAAGTATTTTTTTGATCATAAGAGCATAGTTTATAGTTAAACAATACCATAGTACTACGCCTTGCAGGCTAGTTATATGGCTTTAAATACTTTAAAAGAAGGGTCTCTTAAATTTACAAAATAATAGGGAGCTATTACGGCTTTTAATAACGGATAATTTATAGTATATTTGCACCGTTGAAAGACGCAGTGAATACAGAGGGGACAGCGGTCCCCTCTTTTTATAGGCTTATATGTTGAAGGAAAAAGTAACCAATTTACTACAAGAGGCACTGGATGAAAATCCTAATTTGTTTTTGATTAGTCTTGATATTCAAGGGAATAACGAGGTTAAAATTATCATAGATGGAGATGATGGTGTAAAGGTGGAAGATTGTATTGCGGTGAGTCGCAAGGTAGAGCATAACCTAGATAGGGAAGAAGAAGATTTTTCTTTAGAGGTAATGTCTGCTGGTGCTACAAGCCCTTTGGCTATACCTAGGCAGTATAAAAAGAATGTAGGAAGGCATCTTGAGGTTAAGAAAGAGGATGGGACAAAAATCGAAGGATTAATGACCGATGCTACAGATACAGATGTAACGCTCACTTGGAAAACAAGAGAGCCAAAACCTGTTGGAAAGGGGAAAGTCACTGTTCAAAAGACAGAAACGATTTCTTATAGTGAGATAGTGCAAGCAAAAGTGATGATTAAATTTTAACAAAAGTTGATATGGAGAATTTAGCGTTAATCGATTCTTTTTCAGAATTTAAGGACGATAAATTAATAGATCGTGTGACCCTAATGGCCATCTTAGAAGAGGTGTTCAGAAGTACGTTAAAGAGACGTTTTGGAAGTGACGATAACTTTGATATAATTATAAACCCTGATAAAGGAGATCTAGAGATCTGGCGTAACCGTGTGGTTGTTGCAGATGGAGAAGTGGAAGATGATAATGAAGAGATCTCATTAACAGATGCACGTAAGATTGAAGAAGATTTTGAGGTAGGTGAAGATGTATCAGAAGAGGTGAAGCTTATAGATTTAGGCCGTCGCTCTATTTTGGCACTGCGTCAAAACCTAATAAGTAAAATACACGAGCACGATAATACAAACATATACAAGCAGTTTAAAGAGCTAGAAGGTGATTTGTATACAGCAGAGGTTCACCATATACGTCACAGAGCAATAATATTGCTTGATGATGATGGAAACGAAATTATATTACCAAAGGACCGTCAGATACCATCAGATTTCTTTAGAAAAGGAGAAAATGTACGTGGGGTGATAGAAAGCGTTGAGCTTAAGGGTAATAAGCCTGCAATTATTATGTCTAGAACATCTCCATTGTTTTTGGAGAAGTTGTTTGAGTCAGAAATACCAGAAGTGTTTGATGGTTTAATTACCGTTAAAAATGTAGTGCGTATCCCTGGTGAAAAGGCAAAAGTAGCAGTAGATTCTTATGATGATCGTATAGATCCAGTAGGGGCTTGTGTAGGTATGAAAGGATCTCGTATACACGGTATCGTAAGAGAGTTGGGTAATGAAAATATTGATGTTATTAATTACACGACTAATCTGAATTTATATATTACAAGGGCTTTAAGTCCTGCTCGTATCACGAGTATTAAGATAGATGAAGAAAATAAGACTGCGCAAGCAGTGCTTAAGCCAGAAGAGGTAAGTAAAGCTATAGGTCGTGGAGGTCATAATATACGTCTTGCTGGGCAGCTTACTGGTTATGAAATTGACGTTTACAGAGAAGGGGTAGAAGAAGATGTTGAGCTTACAGAATTCTCAGACGAGATAGAAGCGTGGGTAATCGAAGCTTTTGGAAAAATAGGACTCGATACAGCGCGTAGCGTACTCGAACAAGAAGTTAGTGATCTTGTACGACGTACAGATCTAGAAGAAGAAACAGTACTTGATGTGATGCGTATCCTCAAGGAAGAATTTGAAGAATAAAGTATCCTACTCTCAATAGTAAAGTAGGTATAGATAATAATTTAGAGCAGTTTATGGCAGCAACAATGCGATTAAACAAGGTATTACGGGAATTGAACATTTCTCTTGATCGTGCCGTAGAATTTTTAAATTCTAAGGGTGTGGAGATAGAGGCACGTCCGACTACGAAAATTTCGACTGAAATTTACGAGGTGCTTTCGGGTGAGTTTCAAACGGATGCCAACAAGAGAGTAGCTTCTAAGGAGGTTGCAGAGGCAAAAGAAAAGGAGAAGGAAGCATTGCGCGCCGCTCGTGAAGTAGAAATTGAGGCAAAAGCTGAAGCGAAAGCAGCAGCGCCTAAAAAGCAAGAGGTCGTTAAAGCTAAAGCACAGTTAGATGGACCAAAGCAAGTAGGAAAAATTGATCTTTCAAAGGGATCTGGAAAACCAGCACCTGTTAAGGAAGAGAAAAAGCCAGAGGTCAAGAAGGAAGATGTTAAAAAGCCAGAAGTTCCTGCTGCCCCTGTAAAAGAGGAGGTAAAACCTACTCCAAAAGCTGCTGTAGAAGAAAAGAAAAAAGAAGAAAAGCCAAAACAAGCTGCTCCTATAGAAAAAGAAGCAAAGAAAGTTCAGGCTCCTGCGGCTAAAAAGGAAGAGCCTAAGAAGGCTGATACTCCAGAAAAAGAAGTGGGTCTAGGTGATGAAGTTATCAAGACTGACTATAAAAAACTGGACGGACCTAACTTCACAGGTCAAAAGATTGACCTTTCTAAGTTTAAGAAGCCCGAAAAGAAATCATCTTCAGACGATAAGAAAAAACGTCGCCGTCGTATTACAAAACCTGGTACAGGTGGAGGTAAGCCGGGAGGAAATAACCGTGGCGGAAACAATAATAACAACAACCGTAGTAATTCTGGAAAGGGTAGAGGGCGTGTTGTTAAGGCAGAGCCTACAGAAGAAGAAGTACAAAAACAAATACGTGAGACTCTTGAAAAACTTCAAGGAAAGTCTAATAAAGGTAAAGGAGCAAAATACCGTCGTGATAAGAGGGATCAGCACCGTCAAAAGACAGAAGATGATCTAGCTCAACAAGATGCAGAAAGCAAAATCCTTAAAGTAACAGAGTTTGTTACAGTAAGTGAAGTGGCTACAATGATGGATGTGGGTGTAACACAAATTATATCTGCGTGTATGTCACTGGGTATGATGGTGACGATGAACCAGCGTCTAGATGCAGAAACATTATCTATTGTTGCAGATGAGTTTGGATACTCTGTAGAGTTTGTAACTGCAGATCTTGAAGATGCAATAGAAGATGTTGAAGATTCTCCAGAAGACTTAGTAGAAAGAGCTCCTATTGTAACCGTGATGGGTCACGTAGATCACGGTAAAACATCGTTACTGGATTACATCCGTAAGGAAAATGTAATTGCAGGCGAGAGTGGAGGTATAACACAGCACATAGGTGCATATGGTGTACAGCTAGAAGATGGTAAAAAAGTTGCCTTTTTAGATACTCCAGGTCACGAGGCCTTTACGGCGATGCGTGCTCGTGGTGCTCAAGTAACAGATATTGCTGTTATTGTAGTCGCTGCAGATGATGATATAATGCCACAAACTAAAGAGGCAATCTCTCACGCTCAGGCGGCAGGAGTGCCTATAGTTTTTGCAATAAATAAAATTGACCTTCCAGCAGCAAACCCTGAGAAGATTAAAGAAGGACTTGCGCAAATGAATCTTCTTGTAGAAGATTGGGGTGGAAAAATCCAATCACAAGAAATATCTGCAAAGAAAGGTACGGGAGTTAAAGAACTACTCGAGAAAGTATTACTTGAAGCTGAGCTCTTAGAGCTTAAAGCAAACCCAGATAGAAATGCAAACGGTACAGTTGTAGAAGCATTCTTAGATAAAGGTCGAGGATACGTATCTACCATACTTGTACAAGCAGGAACGCTTGAAGTGGGTGATTACGTACTAGCGGGAACTACCTCTGGTAAAGTAAAAGCGATGCACGATGAGCGTGGTAAGAAAATTAAGAAGGCTGGACCTTCTACTCCGGTCTCTGTTTTAGGACTAGATGGAGCGCCACAAGCAGGTGATAAGTTTGTTGTAATGACAGATGAGCGTGAGGCAAAAGATATTGCTACTAAGCGTACACAGCTGCAACGTGAGCAGAACGTGCGTACACAACGTCACATCACACTTGATGAGATAGGTAGACGTATTGCTCTAGGAGACTTTAAAGAACTTAATATTATCCTTAAAGGTGATGTGGATGGATCTGTAGAAGCACTTACAGATAGTTTCCAAAAATTATCTACAGAGGAGATTGCTGTAAATATTATACACAAAGGTGTAGGAGCTATTACAGAAAGTGATGTGTTGCTTGCTTCAGCTTCAGATGCGATTATAATCGGGTTTAATGTGCGTCCAGCAGGTAATGCTAGACAGGTAGCCGATAAGGAAGAAATCGATATCCGTACATACTCTATCATCTATGATGCGATCAATGATCTTAAAGATGCGATGGAGGGGATGTTATCACCAGAGATGCGTGAGGAGATTACAGGTACGGCAGAGATACGTGAGACCTTTAAGATATCTAAAGTTGGTACAATTGCAGGTTGTATGGTTACTAATGGTAAGATATTTAGAAATTCAAACATACGTCTTATACGTGATGGTGTAGTAGTTTACACAGGTGAGCTTGCTGCCCTTAAACGCTTTAAAGATGATGTAAAGGAAGTTTCAAAAGGATACGATTGTGGTATGCAGATTAAAAACTACAATGACATCAAGCTGGATGACGTTATAGAAGCATTCCAAGAGGTAGCTGTAAAGAAGAAGCTTAAATAATAGAAAGCTATATTTAATATATAATCGCCTTAGAGTATATCTAAGGCGATTTTTTTATGCGCTTTCGCGAAAGCGAGTAATTACTCTAAAAAACACCCTTTGAGCAGTTTTAGGCCTTTTAAATGGCTTTATCATACGGATTGCACTGTCGTTTGTGAGAGCACGTTTGCTTGGTAGTTTGAGCTTGTTAAATTATGTGCTGTGAGTGTGAGTTTTGTTTAAATTAAAAGCATAAAAAATCCTTAATATCAAAAAGGTATTGAGGATGTTTTATAGGGTCTTTACCTGTGGGCTAGTTATCTGGCTTAAAAATAAAAGCACTAGAAAATTCCTTTCTTATTTCCATAAGAGCGCGATCTGCTTCTAGCCTATTTCTAAAGTTTCCTATCCATACTTTATAGTTAGGTGTTTCGTGTTTAATGGCAGATGTCCAGGTGCCTATGCGGTTACGATACTTCTTAAGTGTAGCGCTGGCAGTGTTTAAGCTCCCTGAATATAGTTGTATCTTATATCTGTCTGCTAGTTTGTTGTCTTTTGTAAGGCTGCTTTTTAAATCAAGTAATTCGGTAATTCTATTGTCTTGATTTACGGTTACTTGTGCAGTTTGCGCTTTCGCGAAAGCGAAAAAAGTAAGGGTAACTGCTATGGCAATTACGATATGTTGAAACGGTTGTGCGCTCATAATTTGCTGATTTTGAACAAAGGTAAAAGATAAAAACTTAAACAAATTAATATTATTATTTAGAACTATTATAAATTAGTAAGAACCCCTGTAAGGTGCCCCAAAAAATGCAGTTTGTGTAGTATTTTTGCATACCATTTTGTGCGCGGGTTTAACAGGTTCTTAACGAGCTTAACAGTATAAAAACCGTGCCATCTTTTTGAAGCTAATTCAATATTAATATGATACAGGTTAAACGCCAAAATTCATTCTCGAGAATACTTACCCTAGCTGCGGTAGTGCTTCTCACTTTATCTAGTTCTCTTTTTGCACAAGATGCACCTGCGGCAGATGCTAAGGCTGGTGAGGCTTTATTTAAAGCAAATTGTGCAGCTTGTCACAAATTATATAAGCCTATGACTGGGCCGTTACTTCATCAGGTTTCTGAGAAGTACGACCGTGAGTGGTTATATAAATGGATCAAGAATAGTCAAGGACTTATTAAGTCTGGAGACCCTCTTGCTGTAAAAGTATATGAGGAGAATGGTAATAAAGTGATGAACTCTTTTCCTGCATTGTCTAATGCGGATATAGATAATATTCTTGCCTACACGGATACGCCAAAACCAGAAGCGCCAGCAGTAACAGCTGTTGTTGGAGGTGCAGATGGAAATCAAGGAGGTGGAGTTTCAAATAACCTTATCCTTGCTATTCTTGGATTTGTGTTGTTGCTTCTTGTTGCTGTATTGTTTTTGGTAAATAACACGCTTAATAAGTTTGCTTCTGCTCAAGGAATTGAAATGCCGGTAGCGGAGAAGCGTAAGCCTATCTGGAAAGCATTTGTTGAAAATCAATTCTTAGTATTAGTTTCAGTAATCTTTTTATTATTAGGAAGTGCATACTTTGCTTACGGGTGGATGTCACAAGTAGGGGTTGATCAAGGGTATATGCCTGTACAGCCTATACACTACTCGCACAGAATTCACGCGGGAGAGAATGCAATAGAGTGTAAATACTGTCACTCTTCTGCAAGAGTGTCTAAGCATTCTGGTATTCCATCTCTTAATGTGTGTATGAACTGTCACAAGTCTATCGCAGAAGTTGCTGGACCTGAGTCTGAGTTTAGCTCTGTTACTGAAGATTACTCTAAAGAGTTTTATGATAAAGAAATCCAAAAGCTTTACAAAGCTGTAGGTTGGGATGAGGCAACACAATCATATACTGGGGAAACGCAGGCTGTAGAGTGGGTGCGTATTCATAATCTTCCGGACTTTGCATACTTTAATCACTCACAACACGTAAGTGTAGCTGGTATAGAGTGTCAGAAATGTCACGGTCCTGTAGAGGAGATGGAGATTATGTATCAACACGCGCCTCTTACTATGGGATGGTGTATAAACTGTCACCGTGAGACTAATGTGAAGATTGAAGGTAATGCATATTACGAAGAGATTCACGAGCAACTTGCAAAGAAGTATGGTGTTGAGAAAGTGACAGCTGCTCAAATGGGCGGTCTAGAATGTGGTAAATGTCACTACTAATAAAGAGAATTTAAGTTTCGAAAGAAACTCTTAATAAAGGTTGCTGAGCGTAGTCGAGGCACAAATTAATAAATCAATTATATGTCATCAAACAAGAAATACTGGAAAAGTGTCGATGAGCTCCACGGAGATGCATCTATCGAGGCACTAAGACAGAATGAGTTTGTACAAGAAATTCCGACAGATGAATTTTTAGGTGATAAGGAAACACTTGAAAATACAGAAACTACACGTCGTGACTTCTTGAAGTACGTAGGTTTCTCTACAGCGGCAGCATCGCTAGCAGCTTGTGAAGGTCCTGTTGTAAAGTCTGTGCCTTATGTGGTGCAGCCAGAGCAAATAATACCGGGAGTTGCAGATTATTATGCGACTACTATTGCAGATGGTTTTGACTTTGCAAGTGTACTTGTAAAGACTCGTGAGGGTCGCCCTATTAAAATAGAAAACAATGACCTTGCAAAAGCAGGTTTTGGGGCAAACGCTCGTGTACACGCATCTGTTCTTGGAATGTACGATACAAAGCGTGCGCAATTTCCAACGGCAGGAGGAGAAGAAGTTTCTTGGACAGATATAGATAAGGGTGTTGTTGCTGCGCTTGAGAGTGGTAAGAAAGCAGTATTGCTTACTCAGACATTTGCGAGTCCATCTACAGATAAACTTATAGGAGAATTTATAGCAAAATATCCAAATGTTTCTCACGTAGCTTATGACGCTGCTGGAGAGCAATTTGCTTTAGATGCTTTTGAAATAAAATATGGTTTCCGTGCATTACCAGATTATAATTTTGGTGACGCAGAAGTGATTGTCTCTGTAGGGGCAGACTTTTTAGGAGATTGGAATGGTGGTGGATACGACTCTGCTTATGGTAAGTCTCGTGTACCTAAAAATGGAAAGATGTCTAAGCACTTCCAGTTTGAGGCAAATATGTCACTTTCTGGTGCAAATGCAGATGTACGTGTTCCAGCTACACCATCACAACAAAAATTAATAGTGCAAGCACTAGCAGGTGGATCTGCTTCTGGTCTTCCAGAAGGGGTTAAGGCTAAAGTTGCTCAAGCACGTAAGGCACTTCTTGCTGCTGGTAGTAAAGGATTACTTGTAACAGGTGTGCAAGATGTTTCTACGCAGAGAATCGCGCTTGACTTTAACGAAGGTAAAGTGGTAATGGATACTGCTAAGCCTAAGCTTACAAGATCTGGAGATGCTCGTAAAGTGATGCAGCTTGTAGAAGAGATGAACGCTGGTCAAGTTGGAACACTTATTATGGCTGGAGTAAATCCTGCTTATAGTCTTCCTAATGCAGATGAGTTTGTTGCTGGTCTTGCAAAGGTTGATGTTTCTGTAGCTTGTTCATTAAGAGCAGATGAGACAGCAGCACTTTCTACTCATATTGCACCAGTACCACACTACCTTGAGTCTTGGGGGGATGTGCAGATTAAAATGGGTGAAGTAAGTTTACAGCAGCCTACAATAAAAGAGATATTTAATACACGTCAGTTCCAGCAAAGTTTACTTAACTGGATGGGTGTAGATAAAACATATTACAGCTACCTTAAAGAGACTATGTCTTCGGCAGGTATCGCATTTAACAAGTCTGTTCAGGCAGGAGTTATTGAGACTAGCGCTTTCGCGAAAGCGGTAACTGCATCAAACACTTCTATAGCATCTGACGCTGGTCTTGCGAGTACATTGCAAGAGGGTAATGGAGGCTTTGAGCTTACGTTGTATACAAAAACATCAATGGGTGATGGTACTCAGGCAAACAATCCTTGGTTACAAGAGATGCCTGATCCATTAACACGTTGTACTTGGGATAACTACTTGACAATGTCTGAGGCAGATGCCAAAGAACTTGGTTTATGGTTTGATAGAAGTTCATTCTTTACAGAAGCACGTCACGATGCAAATGGAGGTCTTAATGGTCACTATGCTAATGTTACTGTAAACGGTGTAACTATCGAGAAAGTGCCAGTAATGATACAGCCAGGTCAAGCTAAAGGATCTGTAGGTCTTGCGCTAGGGTATGGTCGTAAAGAAAGTATTCAAGAAGAGATGCAAACGGGTGTTAACGCATTCCCTTTAATGCAAAACTTCCAGACTACTCAAAGTGTTACTATTGAAAAAGTAGGTGGTGTACACGAGTTTGCTTCTGTACAGCAGCACAACACGCTTATGGGTCGTGGTGATATCGTAAAGGAGACAACTCTTGAGATATTTAACACAAAAGATAAGCACTTCTGGAACGCGGTTCCTGAGGTAAGTAAAGCGCACATAGAGTATGAAGTGACTTCACCAGAAGTTGATCTTTGGGAAGAGTTTGATCGCTCAGTAGGGCATCACTTTAACCTTGCTATTGATCTTAATGCTTGTACTGGGTGTGGAGCTTGTGTAATTGCTTGTCACGCTGAGAATAATGTTCCTGTAGTAGGAAAGTCTGAAATACGTCGTAGCCGTGATATGCACTGGTTACGTATAGATAGATATTATTCATCTGAGGATACATTTGCTCAAGATGATACTAAGAAGGAAGAGTTTGATGGATTAGGTGGTGATAAAGGTTCTCTTGGAGGATTTGGTGAGCTAGAAGATCCAGCTGCAAATCCACAAGTTGCTTTCCAGCCTATAATGTGCCAGCACTGTAATCACGCTCCTTGTGAGACTGTGTGTCCAGTAGCAGCAACATCACACGGTCGTCAAGGTCAAAACCATATGGCTTACAACCGTTGTGTAGGTACTCGTTACTGTGCAAACAACTGTCCTTATAAAGTACGTCGTTTCAACTGGTTCCTTTATAATGGTAATGACGAGTTTGATTATCATATGAACAATGATCTTGGGCGTATGGTTATCAACCCAGATGTAACTGTTCGTTCTCGTGGGGTTATGGAGAAGTGTTCTATGTGTATCCAAATGACACAAAAGACTATTCTTGATGCTAAGCGCGATGGGCGTAAGGTTAAAGACGGAGAGTTTGCAACGGCTTGTTCTAATGCTTGTACAACAGGAGCGCTTGCCTTCGGAGATATAAACGACAAGGATAGTAAGATTGCAGAGCTTAAAGAAGATGATCGTATGTATCACTTACTTGAGCACGTAGGAACAAAACCAAATGTATTCTACCAGACAATGGTACGTAATACAGAAGAAGTATAAAACAACTAATCTAAAGACTAATTATATAGGATTATGGCGCATTACGAAGCACCTATACGAAGACCACTAGTTACCGGAGATAAGACCTATCACGATGTAACATTAGATATCGTTGCTCCAGTGGAGGGACGTGCAAATAAATCTTGGTGGCTCGTATTCTCTATCGCACTAGTAGCTTTCTTATGGGGAATAGGCTGTATTATCTATACTGTAACAAACGGTATCGGTAGTTGGGGTCTTAATAAAACCGTAGGTTGGGCTTGGGATATTACCAACTTTGTATGGTGGGTAGGTATTGGACACGCAGGAACACTAATTTCTGCAGTACTATTATTATTCCGTCAGAAGTGGCGTATGGCAATTAACCGTTCTGCAGAGGCAATGACTATTTTCTCTGTAGTTCAAGCAGGATTGTTCCCTATTATACATATGGGTCGTCCTTGGTTAGCTTACTGGGTATTACCTATACCTAACCAGTTTGGTTCTTTATGGGTAAACTTTAACTCTCCACTACTTTGGGATGTATTTGCAATATCAACGTACCTTTCTGTATCATTAGTTTTCTGGTGGACTGGATTATTACCTGACTTTGCAATGATACGTGATAGAGCTGTTAAGCCATTCCAGAAGAAAATTTATAGTTTACTTTCATTTGGTTGGTCTGGTAGAGCAAAAGATTGGCAGCGTTTTGAAGAGGTGTCACTTGTTCTTGCAGGACTAGCAACGCCACTTGTACTTTCTGTACACACAATTGTATCTTTTGACTTTGCTACGTCGGTTATACCAGGATGGCACACCACGATTTTCCCTCCTTACTTTGTTGCTGGAGCGGTATTCTCAGGGTTTGCAATGGTAAACACGCTTCTTATTATAATGCGTAAAGTTGTAAGTCTTGAAGCTTACATCACAATACAGCACATTGAACTTATGAATATTGTAATTATGATTACAGGTTCTATAGTAGGTGTAGCTTATATTACGGAGTTATTTATGGCTTGGTATTCTGGAGTGGAATATGAGCAGTATGCATTCTTAAACAGAGCAACAGGACCTTATGCTTGGTCTTATTGGGCAATGATGACGTGTAACGTTTTCTCTCCGCAGTTTATGTGGTTCCCAAAATTAAGAAGATCTATAATGTTCTCTTTTATCATATCAATTGTTGTAAACATCGGGATGTGGTTTGAGCGTTTTGTAATTATCGTGACTTCACTTCACCGTGATTACCTTCCATCTTCTTGGACGATGTTCTCACCTACATTTGTAGATATAGGTATTTTCATAGGTACTATTGGTTTCTTCTTTGTATTGTTCTTATTATATGCACGTACATTCCCAGTGATTGCACAAGCAGAGGTAAAGACTATTATGAAATCATCTGGTGAGCGTTACAAAAAATTACGTGAGTCTGGACAATCATTAGTAGGTACAGGAGCAGATCCTCGTACATCTGGTGGGCCAGTAAAGATTAACCTTGATGGTGCATACATTGCAAAACCTCAAGAGGTTGCCGAAGGTGAAACAGTTATTCCAGAAGATAACCACGGTAGTGATTCATTAGTGAGCCGTTTAGGAATCTTTGATGCTGCTACTCAAAAAGCAGATGACCTTAAGGTAATTAATGGTATAGGACCAAAAATGGAAGAGAAGCTTAATGAGCTAGGAATTTATACGTACGAGCAAGTAGGTAAAATGACTTCTGTTGAGTACAACTTATTAGATAATCTAACTGGATCATTTCCTGGTCGCGCAGAGCGTGATGATTGGGCGGGTCAAGCTAACAATCTTAAATAATTAAGTATGGCATCTACAGTTATACACGCAATATACTCTGATGACGACGTTCTAATGAACGCTGTTAAGGAGGTTAGAAAAAAACATCTTCATATTAATGAAGTGTATACACCATTCCCTGTACACGGGCTTGATAAGGCTATGGGGCTTGCACCTACTCGTCTTGCTATTACTGCCTTTTTATATGGATGTGTGGGAATTACAGTAGCAACATTAATGATGAATTTCATTATGATCGAAGACTGGCCACAAAACATTGGTGGTAAGCCATCTTTCAGCTATATTGAGAATATGCCAGCTTTTGTGCCTATTATGTTTGAGCTTACGGTATTTTTTGCAGCTCACTTAATGGTTATTACTTTCTATATGAGAAGTAAATTATGGCCTTTTAAGAAAGCTGAAAATCCAGATCTACGCACGACAGATGATCACTTCCTTATGGAGATTGATGCAACTGGAAAAGATGGAAAGGAACTTGCAGACTTTTTAGTAACAACTGGAGCTGTAGAGATTAATTTAATTGCAAACGAAGCATAAGTCAACGCAATGAAGAATATATTTAAAATAGCTGTTTTGTTTATCGCTTTTGGCAGTATGATTTCTTGTCAAGATGATAATAAACCTAACTATCAGTATATGCCTAATATGTACGAATCTGTAGGTTATGAAACTTACGGTAAGTATGAGGTATTTCCTGAAGGGTATGAAGCTTTAAAACCGGCAGAAGGTTCGGTGATGAGAGGGTGGTTACCATATGATTATGAAAATACTATTGAAGGAAAAGCTTCCGCGAAAGCGAACCTGAAAAACCCATTACCTTATACAGAGGAGAATTATGTCAAGGGTAATGAGTTGTATAATATTTACTGCGGTATCTGTCACGGTGTAAAAGGTGACGGAAAAGGAACATTAGCAAAAAGAGAGAAAATACTAGGTGTCCCTGCATATAATGATGCTGGTAGAGCTATTACAGAAGGTAGTGTATACCACGTGATGTATTACGGTATTAACTCTATGGGATCTTATGCATCGCAGATGACAGAAGACGAACTTTGGATGGTTGATCATTACGTAATGGGTCTTAAAGATGCATTAGATGGAAAACCTGAGAGAGCGTTTACAGCAGCAGAAATTATTGAGGAAATGACAGAGGGTAAGATTGATACAGATCTTAACGAAGGTGCAGTAGATGCTATACCAGGTCCTGAGTCTGAGCCAATGAATGCAGCAGGTAACGAACACTAATAACTAACGGAACAACCGATATTTAAGATATGTACACATTATCTAAAAACTTAAAATTATCAGCGATTATCTTTATGGTAGTAGGATTTGTCCTATTTGCTGTAGATTACGTTTTCTTACCAAAGACAATAGCAGATATTGAAGCTTTGCACGCAGGTGATGCCCACGGAGGTGGTCACGGAGATGCAACAGTTGCAGATGCTCACGAAGCAGATACACACCACGTAGCAACCGATGATGCACACGCAGAAGACGGTCACGTAATGACCGAAGAAGAGCATAATGAGCACTTACTAGCAGGTTACCAAAATAAACCTTGGTCTGCTGTTTATATCGCTGCTTTTTTCTTCTTTATGATTTCTCTAGGGTGTCTTGCATTCTACGCAGTACAATATGCTGCTCAGGCTGGATGGTCGCCTTTATTACTTAGAGTAATGGAGGGTATAACAGGATATCTTTTACCTGGAAGTATTATAATGTTTGTTTTGCTAGCATTATCTGGATTCCATTTTAACCATATGTTCCACTGGATGGCAGATGGAATTACTGATCCAGCAAGTGATAACTATGATAAGCTTATTGCTGGTAAATCAGGATGGTTAAATGTGCCTTGGTTACTGATTAGAGCTGCAATTTTTATTGCTGGATGGAACATCTACAGATTCTTTGCCGTAAAGTTCTCAAAAGAGCAGGATGAAGCATCTGATAACAAATCACACAAAAAGTCATTTAAAATCGCAGCTGCATTTTTAGTGTTCTTCTTGTATACGGAATCTATGATGTCTTGGGACTGGATTATGTCTATTGACCCACACTGGTTTAGTACCCTATTTGGTTGGTATGTACTCGCAGGTATGATGGTTTGTGGTATTACAACCATCGCTCTTATAACTATGATACTTAAGGGTGCAGGTTACTTACAGAGTGTAAATGATAGCCACATACACGATCTTGCTAAATTTATGTTTGGTTTCAGTATTTTCTGGACGTACTTATGGTTCTCACAGTTTATGCTTATATGGTACTCAAACATACCAGAAGAGGTAACGTATTACATACAACGTATAGAAGATTATAACTTACCATTCTTTGGTATGTTAGTAATGAATTTCCTTTTCCCATTATTAATATTAATGAATAGCGATTTCAAACGAGTTAACTGGTTTGTAGTAATGGCTGGTATAGTAATCTTATTAGGTCACTATGTAGACATCTTCAATATGGTTATGCCAGGTACAGTAGGACGGGCTTGGTCGTTTGGATTTGTAGAAATAGGATCACTTATGTTCTTCTTCGGATTGTTTGTACTGATTGTTTTCAGTTCACTTACAAAACGTCCATTAGAGCCTAAGCGTAATCCGCTTATTGAAGAAAGTAAACACTTTCACTATTAGAATATAGATTAAAGAAGTTAGAAAGCAATGACAGGTTTATTAGCACTCATCGTAGTAATTCTATTTGTAGTCACACTTTGGCAAATGTCAAAGATTTTTAAACTATCTCAGTTTAATAAGAAGACCAATAGTGAAAATACTCAAGTAGCAGACGATAAAGACAACAGAATCAATGGTAAATTGATGTTGATGTTTATCACATTTTTATATGCCATAACTATTTACTGTTTCTGGAATTACAGTAAGTTTTATTTGCCAGAACCATCTTCTGAGCACGGAGCAGATTATGACACCTTGTTATTTATCTCTCTTGCACTTATAATGTTCGTACAAGTAATCACACAGGCATTACTTCATTACTTTGCATATAAGTACTCAGGAAAGAAAGGTCAAAAAGCATTATTCTATGCAGATAATGATAAGCTAGAGTTTATCTGGACTATTATTCCAGTAATAGTTCTTGCAGGTCTTATTATCTATGGTCTCTTTACTTGGTCAGATATAATGAACTTTGAAGAGGACGAGGATGCTATAGTTGTAGAGTTATATGCAAAGCGTTTCGGTTGGCAAGCACGTTATGCCGGAGAGGATAATATCTTAGGTAACGCAAATGTTCGTTTCATTGAAGGAGCAAACACAGTGGGTGTTGATGAAAGTGATGCTGATGCAATGGATGATAAAATTACAACAGAGCTTCACCTTCCAGTAGGACGCCAGGTAATCTTTAAGTTACGTTCTCAAGATGTATTACACTCTGCTTATATGCCTCATTTTAGAGCGCAAATGAACGTTGTGCCAGGTATGATTACCCAATTCTCTTTTACTCCATCTAAAACTACTGCAGAGATTCGTGATACGGATTATATGAAAGATAAGATGGCGACTATCAAAGAGATTAGAAAAGAAAAAAATAAAGCTTCTATAGCGGCAGGAGATGGTCCAATAGACGCTTATGATGAATTTGACTATTACTTGCTATGTAATAAGATTTGTGGAGCATCGCACTATAATATGCAGATGAAGATTGTTGTTGAAACTCAAGAAGAATATGACGCTTGGATTGCAACTCAAAAAACATTTGGCAGCTCTATAGCAGCAGCTCAAGAATAAAAAAAGAAAAAGAAAAATTAACTAAAGAATCTAGGTATGGCAGCACACGCAGCAACAGCAGATCACGGTCACGATGATCACGAGCACCACCACGAGCAAACGTTTATAACGAAATATATCTTTAGTACTGATCACAAGATGATCTCAAAGCAGTATTTAATTACTGGTTTGATAATGGGTATTATAGGTATTGGGATGTCATTGATATTCCGTTTACAGCTGGCTTGGCCAGATCACCAATTTACTATCTATGAAGTGCTCTTAGGAGACTGGGGTAAAGACGGTGTGATGGATCCAAACATTTATCTTGCACTTATTACCATACACGGTACCATAATGGTATTTTTTGTGCTTACAGCAGGTCTGAGTGGTACTTTTAGTAACTTATTGATTCCACTTCAGATTGGAGCGAGAGATATGGCTTCTGGATTCCTTAATATGGTATCTTATTGGCTGTTCTTCCTTTCTTCTGTAATAATGGTATTATCATTATTTGTCGAGTCGGGACCAGCAGCAGCAGGTTGGACTATCTATCCACCACTATCTGCTCTACCTAGCAGTATACCTGCTTCAGGAATGGGTATGACATTGTGGTTAGTAGCGATGGCAATATTCATTGCATCATCACTATTAGGTTCACTTAACTATGTAGTTACAGTACTTAACCTTCGTACAAAGGGGATGACTATGACAAGATTACCACTTACAATATGGGCTTTCTTTGTGACTGCTATTATCGGTGTGGTTTCTTTCCCAGTTCTTTTATCTGCAGCTTTAATGCTTATTATGGATAGAAGCTTTGGTACATCATTCTTCTTATCGGATATTTATATTGGAGGAGAGGTATTACATAACTCTGGTGGTTCGCCAGTATTATTTGAGCACCTTTTCTGGTTCTTAGGTCACCCTGAGGTATACATTGTATTATTACCAGCACTAGGTATCTCATCAGAGATAATATCTACAAACGCACGTAAACCTATATTTGGTTACCGAGCGATGATTGCTTCTATTTTAGCAATAGCGTTCTTATCAACTATTGTATGGGGTCACCATATGTTTATTTCAGGTATGAACCCATTCTTGGGATCTGTATTTACATTTACAACCCTATTAATTGCAATACCATCTGCAGTAAAAGCTTTTAACTATATCACAACCTTGTGGAAGGGTAACCTTCAGTTCAACCCTGGTATGCTTTTCTCAGTAGGATTAGTTTCTACCTTTATTTCTGGTGGACTTACGGGCATCATACTTGGAGATTCAACGTTAGATATAAACGTACACGATACGTATTTTGTAGTAGCTCACTTCCACTTAGTAATGGGTATCTCTGCATTATATGGACTTTTTGCAGGTGTGTATCACTGGTTCCCAAAAATGTTTGAAGGTAAAATGATGAACAAGAACCTAGGTTACGTTCACTTCTGGATTACAGTTATTGGAGCTTATGGTATTTTCTTCCCAATGCACTTTATCGGTATGGCGGGATTACCTAGACGTTACTATACAAACTCAGCGTTCCCATATTTTGATGATCTTGTAGATGTAAACAAAGCGATATCTATTTTTGCTTTCATTACAGCAGCAGCGCAGTTAGTATTCTTATACAACTTCATACACTCAATGTTCTATGGAAAAGTAGGTTCTAAAAACCCTTGGAAATCCAACACTTTAGAGTGGACAACAGATCACAAGCATATACACGGTAACTGGGCAGGTGCAATTCCTGAAGTACACCGCTGGCCATATGATTATTCTAAGCTGAATAAAGATGAGTCAGATTATGTAATTGCTGGTCAAGATTATGTACCGCAAACAGTTCCGCTTCAAGACAATGAAGAAGAAATGCATCACTAGAGATGTCATAACATAAATCATACTTTTATGATTACTTAAAACCCATTCTTAACGAGTGGGTTTTTTAGTTTTACGCTTTCGCGAAAGCGTAACATTATCCTTTATTAGTCTTAAATGGAAGGGTGCTGTAAAGTTTCAAACAAGACAATTTCTTATCTTTGATAGAAATCACCTAGACGTATGAATGAGCACTTGGATCCTACAAACGAAGGTTACTCAAGAGAAGAAGTAGATATTGAGAAAGCGTTAAGACCTTTGTCGTTTGACGACTTTGCAGGACAAGATCAAGTGCTTGAAAATCTCAAGGTTTTTGTACAAGCAGCAAACCTTAGAGGAGAGGCATTAGATCACACCCTCTTTCACGGTCCTCCAGGTCTTGGTAAAACTACCCTTGCAAATATTCTAGCAAATGAACTTGGGGTAAATATTAAGATAACCTCTGGCCCTGTTCTAGACAAGCCTGGTGATCTCGCTGGATTACTTACTAATCTAGATGAGCGTGATGTGTTATTTATAGATGAGATACATAGACTTAGTCCTATAGTAGAAGAGTATTTATACTCGGCTATGGAGGATTATCGTATAGATATAATGATTGAGACGGGCCCAAATGCACGTACCGTTCAGATAGATCTAGCACCTTTTACACTTGTAGGAGCAACTACCCGTTCTGGACTTCTTACGGCGCCTATGCGCGCACGTTTTGGTATATCTAGTAGATTGCAATATTATACAACAGAACTTCTTACAACCATCGTACAGCGTAGCTCTAGTATACTTAGTGTACCTATCTCTATGGAAGCTGCTATAGAGATAGCTGGTAGAAGTCGTGGTACACCTCGTATAGCAAATGCCTTATTGCGTAGAGTGCGTGACTTTGCACAAATAAAAGGAAATGGTAGTATCGATATTAAGATTGCTAAGTATAGCCTTGAAGCACTTCACGTAGATGCTCACGGGTTGGATGAGATGGACAATAAAATACTAGCTACGATTATAGATAAGTTTAAAGGCGGGCCTGTGGGGCTCACTACACTGGCGACTGCCGTTTCTGAAAGCGCCGAAACTATTGAGGAGGTTTACGAACCTTTTTTAATACAGCAAGGTTTTATTATGCGCACTCCAAGAGGACGTGAAGTTACAGAGGATGCATACAAGCATCTAGGTAGAGTAAAAGGCCCTGTGCAGGGGGGTCTGTTTTAGAAACATTCTATTTAAAATATTATATAAAAGCACCCTATGTCTAATGATATTCCAGCAGTTTCGGTTTTAAAGTTTCTGGCAAACGCTGGGAGTATTTTAAAGAATCCGCTTCCTTTTCATCACGATAATTTTGAGAGTAAAGGTGATACTTTCAAGCTGCAATTGGGCTTTGGTAATGAAGTAGTCTTCTCTAGAGATCCGGGCTTTGCAAAGTATGCTTTGCAAAAAAACCAGCGCAACTATACAAAGTCACCCATTCAGACTAAAGATCTTGCAAAGTATGTAGGCGAGGGACTTTTAACCTCAGAAGGTTCTCTATGGAAAAAACAACGAAAACTCATACAGCCAGCCTTTCATAAAAAGCAGCTTGCACAGCTTATAGAAGCTATGCATACAGTAATAAAGGAGGAGCTACAAAACATAAAGACAGGAGAGGCGTTTGATGTATTTGAGATATTTAATGACCTTGCTTTTAATACGGTTGCAAAGTCACTCTTTCAGACCGAGGTAGATCGTAAAAAGATAAACCGCCTGCAATACATTACAGAGCAAGCTCAAAAGATGCTCGTAAAAGAGTTGAGACAACCTTATAAAACTTGGTATTTTAAGTATGCTGGACCTATAGACAAGCACCTGGCTCTTACTCAAGAGGCGCGTGATATACTTATGGAACTCGTAGAAGAACGTCGAGCATCACAACAAAAGGTAGGAGATTTACTAGATATGCTTCTGGAGTCTACTTATGAGGATGGCACAGGTATGGATGATGAGCAGCTCATAGATGAGATTCTCATACTCTTTACAGCGGGTCACGAGACAACTTCAAATGCGCTTACATTTGCCGCCTCATTACTTGCAAGACATCCAGAGTGGCAAGATAAAATTTATGAGGAATACGCTTTCGCGAAAGCGAACTCAACATCATTAAACGAGTTTTTAAGACATTGTACAGTCACTAAGCAAGTGCTAGAGGAAACAATGCGACTTTACCCACCAGCTTACTTCATAGACAGAGTAAATATCGAAGAAGACGAATATAATGGGATGAAGATACCTGCAGGTTCTAATTTATTGTTTTCGTGTATTGAGATTCACAAGCACAACGATTTTTGGGAAGATCCATTACAATTTAATCCTACTCGATTTGATGAAAATGCGGGGATGTACCACGATGCCTATTTCCCATTTGGCGCGGGACCTAGAATGTGTATAGGTAATAACTTTGCAATGTATGAGATGATTCTTGCGGTTACCGAAATGGTATCCCGTTTTAAAATCACTCCTATAAACACACCTATAGAAATATTACCGCTCATTACCCTCAAGCCAAAAAATGCAGTCTTAGAGTTTACTACAAGATAGGGTGATAGAGAATAAATCAAAACATACAGCATTTATTAAAGCAGAAGCACAACGCTTAGGTTTTATGTCTTGCGGTATAAGTAAAGCTGGTTTTCTTGAAGAAGAAGCGCCTCGTCTTGAGTCTTGGCTCAATAAAAATATGCACGGCGAGATGCAGTATATGGAAAACTACTTTGACAAGCGCCTTGACCCTACAAAACTTGTAGAAGGGTCTAAGAGTGTAATATCACTCCTACTTAATTATTACCCTCAAGAGTTGCAGAATGAGGAGTCTTATAAAATCTCTAAGTATGCTTATGGGCGTGATTATCATTTTGTAATAAAAGATAAACTCAAAGAGTTTATGCACGTTATACAAGAACAGATAGGAGAGGTGAACGGCCGTGCTTTTGTAGATAGCGCTCCTATACTTGATAAAGCTTGGGCAGCAAAGAGTGGTCTGGGGTGGATAGGTAAGCACAGTAATCTACTTTCAAAAAAGACAGGGTCATTTTATTTCATTGCAGAGCTTGTAGTAGATCTAGACCTTGAGTATGATACACCTGTTACAGATCACTGTGGGAGCTGCACTGCTTGTATAGATGCTTGTCCCACACAGGCTATTGTGGAGCCGTATAAGGTAGACGGGAGTAAATGTATAAGCTACTTTACGATAGAGCTTAAAAATGAAATACCTGAGTATGCAAAGAGTCAACTAGATGACTGGATGTTTGGTTGTGATGTATGTCAAGATGTATGCCCTTGGAATCGATTTTCAAAAGCACATAGTGAGCCGTTATTTAACCCAAATCCTAAGCTGCTCAATTATGATAAAAAACAATGGGATGAAATAACCCAAGAGGTGTTCTCAGAAATATTTAGAAAATCTGCTGTAAAGCGAACCAAATTTTCTGGCTTGAAGCGAAATATCGATGCGTTAAAAAAACAACCGTAATTGACGCCTCAATTGCGAAATCCTTAAAATTACAGACACTTAACGTTATCTTAATATTTTTACGGATATTACTGTCTTGAATCATAATTAAAATCCAGCATATTTATGAATAAAATACTCAGTAGTATCAAAAAGCCCAACCTGTCCTTCTGGCAAATATTTAATATGAATGTTGGCTTTTTAGGAATTCAATTTTCTTTTGGGCTACAACAAACAGCCATCAACCCTATCTTTTTATACCTAGGCGCAGCCGAAGATTTGCTACCTATTTTAAATATAGCAGGACCTATTACAGGTCTTATTGTACAGCCTATAATTGGGGCTATAAGTGATAAAACGTGGTCTCCTAAATTTGGTAGAAGAAAACCATTCTTTCTTATAGGAGCTCTACTGGGTAGTCTTTGCTTGTTTGCATTTCCTTTTAGCCCAGCCCTGTGGGTTGCGGTTTCTTTATTGTGGATACTCGATATAGGGAATAATATGGCAATGGAGCCATATAGAGCACTTGTAGGAGACAAACTTCCAAAGACTCAATTAAGTCTTGGGTACCAGATGCAAAGCTTATTTGTAGGTGCAGGGACAGTAATAGCAATGATCTCAATTATTTATTTTCAAGATATACTAGGTCTCGCAGAAGAAGTTGCGGGAAGTATTCCACTATGGTTGTATTACTCTTTCTTTATAGGGGCTGTGCTTTCTATCACTACTATATTATGGTCTGTGTCTAAGACTAGAGAGATACCGCCTTCGCCAGAAGAAATGGAAGAAATAGAGGGCTTTAGAAAGCTCACTTTTGCAGAAAAATTTAAAGAGCCATTTATAGAGATTGCTAGTACGGTAAAAACTATGCCTAAGTTTATGTGGAAGGTTGCTGGAGTATACCTTTTTCAATGGTATGCATTATTTGTATACTGGCAGTTTAATGTGCCTATGTTTAGAGATACTCTTAACTTTAGTATAGGTGAGGCTGCTTCACAATCTGCTAAGATGAGTTTGACATATAACTCTGCAACCATACTAGTTGCACTTGTATTAGTGCCACTAACGTTGAAATATGGAGGAAGAAAGATATATGCAGCTAGTCTCTTTGGGACTGCGCTGGCTATGTTTTTAATACCGTATATAGCAGATGCAAATCTCGTACTGGCACCTATGATTTTATTTGGAATAGGGTGGGCAGCTATGATGGGAATCCCATATACAATGGTTTCAAAAATAGTACCGCAGCGTAAACGTGGTATCTATATGGGTATTCTTAATATGATGATTGTAATACCTATGGCAATAGAGACGGTAACATTTGGTCCTATCTATAAATATTTGTTAGGTGATAACGCCATTAATGCCATTCTTTTTGCAGGTGTATTCTTTTTAATCTCAGCATTTTTGGCTTTACGATTAACACCAAAACAAGCACAAGAAGTGTATGATGTAGAAAATGAGGGTGTTGTTGAATAAGCACTTTGTTTTCATTAAACCGTCTAGTACTAATAACTTATTAGTATATTAGTAGAACAATAGAAGTTCTTTTTTCTTAAGCCACTATAAAAGAACTACCTGACAGCTATAAACTGTCTCAATTATTGCTAAAATTTACAGCATCTTGTTCATAAGATTAAATCCAATAATCATATGACGTTTGAGGCTGATAAGTGGTTAATACCCAACTGAAAGCACTGGCTCACGCTGGTGCTTTCATACTTTACAATGTAAATGAAAATACAGATTATTTTTTTAGAATTTAAAGACTACTTAAGTGAAAAGAGACTTAGATATTTTATGTGTAGGTGAGGTGCTTATAGATTTTATAGGCCATCAAAAAGAAGTGCGTATAGATAAAACACGTGATTACCACAGGTACTTAGGTGGTAGTCCTACTAATGTAGCGATGAATCTCGCGCGACTAGGTATGAAAGTAAAACTTGCTGCCACCATAGGAGATGATGGGCTAGGCGTTTACATTAAAGATAAACTTACCGAAAATGGCGTGCAGACAGATCTCATTGCGACAGATCCTGAAAACCCTACAAGTGTGATTTTTGTGTCAAAAACTACGGGCACACCAGATTTTATACCTTATCGATATGCAGACACTAAGATCTCAGAAACCCAAGTGTCTGATGCTTTATTAGCACAAACTACTATTTTTCATACCACAGCATTTGCCCTCAGTAAGAAGCCTGCAAGAACTACAATTTTAGCCAAAGCAAAAAAAGCTTATGAAGCTGGTTGTACACTTAGTATAGATCTTAATTACTCGCCTCGTATTTATCCTAATAGGGAGAAGGCGATAAAAACTTTTAGAGAGTATTGCTCATATAACCCGCTAGTGAAGATAAGTGAGGATGATATGGAGCGCCTTTTTGGTGAGAAAAGAAGCCACGAGGCTATTTTTGATTTCTTTCACAATGATTTCGGGGTAGAGCTTGTTTGCCTCACCTTGGGATCAGAAGGGGTTAAGCTTTCGCGAAAGCGTAAAAATCACCCTCCAGAAATGATTGTTGAGCCAGCGGCAAGAGTAGAGCAAATACTTGATGCTACGGGTGCAGGAGATGCTTTTTGGAGTGGATTCTTATTTGCTTACATAAGAGAGTATGACATCAAAAAATGTCTCAAAGTGGCGCTGTCACTGGCTGCTATAAAATTACAGCACGTGGGTAGATTACCTCAAAATGTTGACATACTCACCCAGTTGCTAGATTTTAAATAATAACCTCCATTAGGTAGATGTTAACAAGACTGAGTTTATAACCGAGAGGGAATTCAGTACTTTTGCAAGTCAATAGATAACCAACTTTATGAGTCAGCAGAACAAAAGACGGAGGGAAGCCCTCGTATATCACGCAAAGCCAAAACCTGGTAAAATTGCGGTAGTTCCTACAAAAAAGTACTCAAGCCAGCGTGATCTTGCGCTCGCTTATTCTCCAGGTGTGGCAGAGCCGTGTCTAGAGATAGAAAAAGATATAAATAACGTTTATAAATATACAGCAAAGGGTAACCTTGTGGCTGTAATCTCAAATGGTACTGCAGTGCTGGGTCTGGGAGATATAGGTCCAGAGGCATCAAAACCTGTTATGGAGGGTAAAGGTTTGCTCTTTAAAATTTTTGCAGGGATCGATGTTTTTGATATAGAAGTAGGTACAAAAGATGTAGATGCTTTTATAGAAACTGTAAAAAATATCGCTCCTACCTTTGGAGGGATTAACCTTGAAGATATTAAGGCGCCAGAAGCTTTTGAAATTGAGCGTAGGCTCAAAGAAGAGCTAGATATACCAGTAATGCACGATGACCAGCACGGTACGGCAATCATATCTGCCGCAGCGATGCTCAATGCATTAGAAATAGCAGGTAAGTGCATAGAAGATGTGCGTATCGTAGTGTCTGGCGCAGGTAGTGCAGCTATCTCGTGTATGAACTTATATCATTTACTTGGTGCTAAGCTAGAAAATATTGCAATGTTTGATATAAATGGTCTTCTTAAAGAAGATCGTACAGACTTATCTCCAGAGCAGTTTAAGTTTAAGAGTAAAGAGAGTTTTAACACACTAGCGGAAGCAATGGTTAATGCAGATGTGTTTTTAGGTCTTTCAGTGGGTAACATTGTAACACCTACAATGGTACAGTCTATGGCAAATGATCCTATTGTATTTGCAATGGCAAACCCAACTCCAGAGATAGATTATGATGTTGCGATAGCATCAAGACCAGACTTAATAATGGCAACGGGAAGGTCTGACCATCCTAACCAAGTAAATAATGTGCTAGGTTTTCCATTTATTTTTAGAGGTGCGCTAGATGTGCGTGCAACTGCTATAAATGAAGCGATGAAGATGGCAGCGGTAAAAGCACTAGCTCAACTAGCAAAGGAGCCCGTTCCAGAACAGGTAAATATCGCATATGGAGAGACTAGATTTACCTTTGGCCGTGATTATATTATCCCAAAACCATTTGACCCAAGATTAATAACTACAATACCGCCGGCGGTTGCAAAAGCAGCGATGGAGTCTGGAGTAGCAAAAGAACCTATAAAAGATTGGGCAGTTTATCAGGATGAGTTGTTAGAGCGACTGGGTGAAGATAACAAGATTGTAAGATTACTAATGGATCGCGCACGCCGCAACCCAAAACGTATAGTCTTTGCAGAGTCAGATCAACTAGATGTGCTTAAAGCTGCGCAAATCGCTCACGAAGAGGGTATCGCAATACCCGTTTTATTAGGGAACCGTGATGTGATATTAGAACTTAAAGAAGAGATAGGTTTTGATGCAGATGTAGAAATTATAGATCCAAAATCTGACGAAGAGAAAGCTCACGTGGCAAAGTATGGTGAGATATACTGGGAGTCAAGAAAGCGCAAGGGTATCACGCTCTATGCAGCACAAAAACTACTTAGACAGCGAGATTACTTCGCCTCTATGATGGTGAGTCAAGGTGATGCAGATGGGATGCTCTCTGGTTTTAGCCGTAGTTATCCATCTGTGATAAAACCGGTTCTTGAAGTAATAGGTACTGCGCCAGGTGTACAAAAAGTAGCCGCGTGTAACCTGATGGTTACCTCAAAAGGACCACTCTTTCTTGCAGATACCTCTATAAACATAGATCCTAATGCAAAGGAACTGGCAAAAATTGCCCAGATGACTTCGACGGCTGTAAGGATGTTTGGACTAGAGCCAGTGGTGGCGATGATGTCTTACTCAAACTTTGGGTCATCTACACACGAGAAGGCAAAAACGGTAAGCGACGCTGTATCTTACTTACACCGCAACTTCCCAGAGCTCATTGTAGATGGAGAGGTGCAGGCAGATTTTGCACTTAACAGAGATATGTTGCAAAGTAAGTTTCCGTTCTCAAAACTTGCCGGTAAAAAAGTAAACACGCTCGTGTTTTCAAACATAGACAGTGCAAACATCACCTATAAGATGATAAAAGAGCTAGAAAATGCAGATAATATAGGTCCTATAATGCTTGGTATGCGCAAACCTGTGCATATTTTGCAACTGGGAGCAAGCGTAGATGAGATGGTGCATATGACTGCTATCACAGTGATTGATGCTCAAAAGAAGGAAAATTTTTTTAACAAGCAGCAGGAGTAAGCGGTTTTACGCTTTCGCGAAAGCGTAATAATACCTCATAATTTAAAGGTTCAGAATTATTTCTGAACCTTTTTTTGTTTTGAAAATAGAATAGAAATGACGGTGTAAGTGCCTAATTTTTCGGTGTGGTGGGGTTGTGCGCTTTCGCGAAAGCGTAAGGATATAAATAACATTTCTCCTAGACATATATTTCTTACATTTACGCACCTTAAAATACTGTTAAATGATTACGCACCTAAGCGGTAGACTTATTGAGAAGAATCCTACACACGTTGTATTAGACTGTAATGGAGTGGGATATTTTATAAACATCTCCTTGCACACTTTTGGGCAACTAGGTGATGGTGAGGCGCTCAAGCTGTATACCCATCTCCAGGTTAAGGAAGATAGTCATACACTATATGGTTTTATGGAGGTGATGGAGCGTGAGATATTTAGATTATTACTCTCTGTTTCTGGAATAGGAGCGAGTACCGCAAGAACAATGTTATCTTCACTTGAGCCTAATCAAATAAAGCAGGCTATCGCTTCAAATGATGTGGCGACCATACAAAGCATAAAGGGAATAGGGGCAAAAACGGCGCAGCGTGTGATTTTAGATCTTAAGGATAAAATACTTAAAGTATACGATATCAGTACCGAAAGTGCTGTGCAAAGCAATACTAATAAAGAAGAGGCGTTATCTGCTTTAGAGACTTTAGGATTTGCGCGTAAGCAGGCAGAGAAAGTATGTCTAGCTATCACAAAAGAAAAGCCAGACGCGAGCGTAGAGACTATTATTAAAGAGGCATTAAAAAAACTGTAGGTCTATTTTGAAGCGAAATTATTACTTGAATTTACGTGTAGCGATATTGTTTATTGCGGTTATTTTTATAGGTAACCTAAGTGCTATAGCACAAGAAGAGGAGCCTAGTGAAAGTGAAGAGAGCACCGCACCTGCGACTTTTTCTTTAGGAAGCCTTGTGTTACCTAATCCAAATAGCATTGTAGCAAAGTACACCTATGACCCTGTACTAGATAGATACATTTATACCGAAGAACTAGGTGCTTTTAATGTAACCTACCCACTTATACTTACTCCAGAAGAGTATGAAAAACGCGTGCGTGATGAACAAATGCGTCAATATTTTAGAGAAAAAATCACAGCAATAGATGGCCGTGCAGATGAGGATGACTCTAGAAATAGTCTTGTAAAATCTCTGTATGTAAAAAATGATCTTTTTGAATCTATTTTTGGAGGAGATGAGATTACGTTTACACCACAAGGTTCTGTAGAGATGGATCTCGGACTGTTATTTACAAAGCAAGATAACCCTGCTTTTTCTCCTCGTAATAGAAGAAATTTTACATTTGACTTTGACCAGCGTATAAGTCTTAGTTTATTAGGGCAAGTAGGTGAACGCCTCCAGATCACAGCAAACTATGATACGGAGTCTACCTTTAATTTTCAGAATCAAATAAAACTAGAATACACGCCTACTGAGGATGACATCATCCAGAAGATAGAAGTGGGTAACGTGTCTATGCCTCTTAATAGTGCATTGATACAGGGGTCGCAAAGCCTTTTTGGTGTTAAGACTGAGTTGCAGTTTGGTAAAACTAGGGTGACCGCAGTATTCTCAGAAAATCAGTCACAACCCAAAACTGTTACTGCAGAGGGTGGTGCGACGGTGCAAGAGTTTGAAGTTCCAGCGCTTAACTATGATGAGAATCGTCACTTCTTCTTAGCACATTATTTTAGAGACAGTTATAACGACGCGCTTAAAAATTATCCCTTTATAGATAACAGTGGGGTGCAAGTAACTCGAGTAGAAGTATGGATTACAAATAGACAAAATCAAACTACAAATGCACGTAACATTGTTGCAATTCAAGATATAGGTGAGTCTAACCCAGATAATATAGGTATTAACGCTGGAGCAAACCCTGGTTTTATAAACAGTAGTTTTAATGCTTTTCCAGATAACGCAAATAATGATTTCAACCCGAGAGGTATTAATGATGCTTCTGTGCAGTCGCAGTTATCTCCAGCTATACGAGATGTTGCAACAGTAGGGCAAGGTTTTGGGAATATAACTGTACAAGATGGGACAGATTATGTGCTTTTAGAAAATGCTCGTAAACTAGATAACTCACAATTTACTTTGTATCCAGGTCTTGGTTATATCTCATTAAACCAGCGCCTTAATAATGATGAGGTGCTGGGAGTCGCTTTCCAGTATACCGTAGGAGGACAAGTGTATCAAGTAGGAGAATTTGCAAATGATGGTGTAAATGCTACCGAGGGTAATAGACCAGATGCAGATATGGACGGAATACCAGATATCGCAGATGCTGATAGCCCGGTAACCCGCCCAGATGATGATAACGACGGCATTGCAAATGATGCAGATGCAGATAGTAATGGGGATGGTATTTTAAACGGACAAGATGCAGATGGTGACGGTATACTAGATACTGTTATACCTGCAGGTCAAGCAGGAAGCCCTGTAAATCTTGTCGTAAAAATGCTTAAGAGTAACCTCACAAATGTTGAGGAGCCTATTTGGGACTTGATGATGAAGAATATTTACCCACTAGGTGCTTTTCAATTAGAGCAAGATGGGTTTAGACTTAATATAGTTTATGCAGATCCTTCGCCTATTAACTTTATCTCACCAGTCGCGGGTGAGCCATTACCTACACTCTTTGATGGTGTAAATAATGACAATACGATGGATGAAGGTCAAGATCGTGGTGCACTTGAGAGTAATACGTTATTGCGACTTTTTAATCTTGATAGACTCACCACTTTTGGTGATCCACAAGTAGGAGGAGATGGGTTTTTTGATTTTGTGCCCGGAGTAACCGTACACGTACAAAATGGGAGTATTATATTTACTACTGTAGAGCCTTTTGGAGAAAATCTATTTGAGTTACTTAGTGTTAACGATGGTGTGGAAAATTATGAAAATGAAGACACCTATAATGCACACCAAGATAAGTATGTTTATAGCTCACTCTATCAGTCTACAAAAACAATAGCACGTGATAATGCAGAAAAAAATAAGTTCTTACTAAAGGGGCGTTATAAATCTGCACAAGAGCAAGGTATTCCATTAGGGGCTTTTAATATTCCTCAGGGTTCTGTTAGGGTAACGGCTGGTGGTCGTGTACTTGTAGAAGGTCTTGATTATACTGTAAATTATCAATTAGGGCGTGTTATTATTTTAGACAAATCACTTGAGGCATCTGGAATTCCTATTTCTGCATCTGTTGAGAATAACACCATTTTTGGACAGCAAAATAAGCGCTTTACAGGAATTAATGTAGAACACCAGTTTAGTGAAAACTTCATAGTAGGAGGTACTTTTTTAAATTTAAATGAAAGACCGCTTACGCAAAAAGCCACATATAACTTTGAGCCTATAAATAATACTATTGTAGGTCTTAATGCAAGCTACTCAACTGAGCTCCCTTTCTTAACGAGATGGGTGAATAAGTTGCCTAACATTGATACAGATGTACCTTCTAACTTATCTGTGCGAGGAGAAGTTGCTTACTTGCTCCCAGGTCAACCTAAAGGAACAGATTTTAATGGTGAGGCTACTTCTTACATAGATGACTTTGAAGGAGCGCAGACATCAATAGACGTAGGAGGCCCATTGCAGTGGAGTTTGTCATCACCTCCAGTAGGTTTTGGTGGTGAATTTGCAAATGGTGACCTTGCAACAGGATATCGTCGTGCAAAATTTGCTTGGTATACTATTGATCCTATTTTCTATAATAACCAGAGACCTGATGGAATCTCTGATGATGACTTGTCGTTACCAGAAACACGTCGTGTGTTCAGAGATGAAATTTTCCCACAACAAGATATCATATCTGGTCAAACGCAAGCTCTTTTCACACTTGATTTAGCTTATTTTCCAGATCAAAGGGGGCCTTATAACTTTAGTCCAGATGCTGTAGACGGAACATTATCTAACCCTCAAGAGAATTTTGGGGGTATAACAAGACAATTAACCTCTACAGATTTTGAACAAGCAAATGTTGAGTTTGTTGAGTTCTGGTTATTAGATCCATTTTATGCAGATGGAGATACCACAAGCCCAGGAGGAAATCTAACTTTAAACCTAGGTAGTATTTCTGAAGATATCCTTAAGGACGGTCGTAAGCAATATGAAAATGGATTACCTAATGATGGTGGAGAGGTAGGAACCTCAGAAACGGTATGGGGAAAAGTGCCAACTAACCAGTCATTAGTATATGCTTTTGATACAGAAGGTCAGGAGCGTACCAATCAAGATATAGGGTATGATGGTCTTAGTGATGCAGAAGAAATGGTAGAGTTTCCAAACTTTGCAAACTTACCTGACCCAGCTGGTGATAACTATAATTACTTCCTCAATACAGAGGGGGGAGTTGTAGAGCGTTATAGAGATTATAATAATAATCAAGGGAACTCACCTGTAGAGGTGACACAAACCAATCGTGGTTCTACAACCTTTCCAGATGTAGAAGATGTAAACCGCGATAATACAATGAACACGGTAGATGCATATTTTGAGTATGAATTACCTATTAATCCTTCCTCACTTAGTGTAGAAAACAATCCCTTTGTTACAGATGTAAGAGAGCTTACAGTAACAACTCAAAATGGATCACAATTACCTACGAGATGGGTGCAGTTTAGAGTGCCAATTAATCAGGCGACTAATGTGGTAGGAGGTATTAATGACTTTAGAGCAATCCGTTTTATGCGTATGTATATGAGTGGGTGGCAAGAAGACGTTGTGCTTCGTTTTGGAACACTAGATTTAGTGCGTGGAGATTTTAGAAGATATTTACTTTCTTTAGATCCTAATGAAAATACAGAGATAAATGATGGTGACAACACACTTTTTGAAGTTGCTGCCGTAAATATTGAGGCAAACGAAACTAGAGAGCCTGTTCCTTATGCATTACCTCCAGGTGTAATAAGAGAGCGCCTTAACAACAACAATAATAATATAAGACAAAACGAGCAGTCTCTTTCTTTAAGAGTTGAAAACCTTGAAGAGCAAGATGCGCGAGGAGTATATAAGTATTATTCGCTTGATATGCGACAGTATAAAAATCTTAAGATGTTTATGCACGCAGAGCCTATTATTGAAAATGGGCTAGATAATCAAAATGTTGTAGGGTTTATTAGAATGGGAACCGACCTTAATTCTAATTTCTATCAAATAGAGCTACCACTTGCACCTACACCATTTAATGTTTCAAATCAAGATAGAGAGGCGATTTGGCCAGCGGCAAATGAATTAGATCTGTCCTTAGAATTACTGCAAACCATAAAATCTAAAGTAATTGCAGGAGATGTAGAATCAGACCCAGATGATATAACTTATTTTGATCAAAATGGAGATCGTATTCTTAATCCAGAAGAAACTTGTTATGAGGAAGGACAACTTCGTATAGGTATACAGGGTCTTCCTAGTTTTGGAGATGTAAGAACATTAATGCTAGGGGTTAAAAATGGTAACCCTACCAGTAATCAGGCAATGGGATGCTCGCCTGGAGAAATTGGCGCCGAGGTTTGGTTTAATGAACTTCGTTTGTCTGACCTTACTAATGATGGAGGATATGCAGGTATTGTAAGTCTTGATGGTAACATTGCAGACTTTGCAAATGTATCTGCTACCGGTAGAGTAAGCACAGTTGGTTTTGGAAGTGTTGAGCAAAATGCTGGAGAACGTAGTCTTGAAGATGTAATGCAGTATGATGTAGTTACAAACCTAAACGCTGGACAGCTATTACCTAAAAAATGGGGTGTACAATTACCACTTAACTATTCTATAGGAGAGCAGAGTATCACACCTAAGTTTGATCCCCTTTATGAAGATGTTGAGCTAGATACCTCGCTTGATAATGCGGCAGATCAAGAGCAGAGAGATCAGATAGAAGACTATGCTGTAGACTATACAAAGCGTCAAAGCTTTAATGCAATAGGTGTGCGTAAGGAGCGCACAAATACAGACCGTAAACCTATGCCATATGATATAGAAAACCTTACTTTCTCATATTCATATAGCCAGACAGATCATAAGGATTTTGAGATTGAAGAATCTTTAGATCAAAATGTGAGATTGGGAGGGACGTACAATTTTAATTTTAACTCAAAGCCTATCGAACCATTTGCAAAGAACGATAGCCTTTTTACAGGGAAGTACTATAAATTCTTAAAGGATTTTAATTTCAACTACCTACCTTCTAGTGTGGCAGTGCAATCTAACATTGTGCGCCAGCGTAACGAGCAAAAATTTAGAGATGTATTTGCAAATGATGGTGATATAGCTTTACCACGTTTATTTCAACGTAATTATTTATTTGACTGGGGGTATGCCATTGACTTTCCTATCACAAAAAGTCTAAGATTTAACTACAATATGAATCATAATCGTGTGGTGAGAAACTATCTCGATAGTGATGGTTCTCCATCATTTCTAGATGATGAAGGTCAAGAGGTAGCTGGTTTTGGTATATATGATGGATTCTTAGATGTAGGTACGCCAGACACACATTTTGGAGTTTTACAGCTTAACTATGATTTACCATTTGATAAGTTTCCGTTCACAGAGTGGATAACTGCTACATATGCATATACAGCAAACTATAGATGGCAACGTGGCTCACAGCAATTTCAAGTTTTAGATAATATACCAGAGATTGGGAATAGTGTAGAAAACACAAATACCCACGCCATAAATGGTACATTAGATATGGAAAAGCTCTATAAATATGTAGGACTTAATAAGAAGAAAAAGAAGCGAGCAACAGCCTCTAGGCCTAGAGGGCTACCATCACCAGAAGATACCCGCAAAACATCAGATAGAGAACGTAAAATCGCCGAGGACCAAGGTTCGAATAGTAGCGGTTTGAGCGGTTCAGATAAGGCCCTCAACACAGGTGTAAGTTTACTTACAGCAATAAAGCGAGTGCAATTCAACTACGAAGAAAATAATGGAATTTACTTGCCAGGGTATTTACCATCTGTAGGATTTACAGGAAGTTTAAAGCCTACACCAGGATTTATTTTTGGTAGCCAGGCAGAGGTGCGAGAACTAGCAGCTAGTAATGGATGGCTTACATTATTTCAAGATTTTAATGAGCAGTATCGTGAGGTCGAGAGTAGAAACTTAGGTATCCAGGCAAGAATAGGACTCTTAAAAGATCTTGATATTGATCTTAATATGAATAGAGTGTATCAAGAAAATTATCAAGAAAATTACCGTGTAGATCCAGAGACATTGCAGTATGAGTCTCTTACGGGTAATAGCTTCGGTAGATTTAATATTTCAACGTTACTCATTGCAACAGCCTTTAATGAGAGCACATCAGATTTTTCTGAAACATTTAATACGTTTAGAGAAAACAGGTTAGCAGTTGCAGACAGGCTCGCCACAGATTTTTATGGAGGAGCAGGTTTTGAAAGAGATGAAAACGGTTTTCCAGAAGGTTTTGGAAGAACAAACCAGCGTGTATTATTACCAGCATTTTTATCTGCTTATACAGGTAAAGATGTAAACAAGACAGATTCTGGTTTCTTAAGAAATGTGCCACTTCCTAACTGGAATATTAAGTACACGGGACTAATGAACTTAGACTGGTTTAGAAGCAAGTTTAAAAGGTTCTCAATACAACACGGTTATACAGCAGGGTATTCTGTAAATAATTTCCAGACTAACCTAGCTTATGATAGAAGTACAGATGGAGATCCAGAAACAGCCCAGAGAGATCAAGCGGGTAACTTCTTAAATCAAACACTACTAGGCAACGTTACACTCACAGAGCAATTTACACCACTAGTACGTATAGACTTTGAAATGAAAAACTCAGTCAAAATACTTGCAGAGGTTAAGCGCGATAGAGCACTTGGCTTAAGCTTTGATAATAACCTGCTCACAGAGATTAAAGGTAATGAGTACATACTAGGACTAGGGTATCGTATCAAAGACCTTCGTTTTGTGACAAACTTTGGAGGTTCACGTAGAGTGCTTAAAAGTGATTTAAACTTTAAGGCAGATTTATCCCTTAGGCAAAACGAGACTATTATAAGATACCTTGATATAGATAATAGTCAGACTACGCAGGGCCAAGACATATACGGCTTGCGTTTTTCAGCAGACTACGCACTCACTAAAAACTTAACAGCACTTTTCTATTACGATCATACATTTTCGACATTTGCCATATCAACGGCATTTCCGCAAACAACGATTCGTTCAGGATTTACCTTGAGATATAACTTTGGAAACTAAAATAATTACGCTTTCGCGAAAGCTAGATGCTATATAATTTATATTTAATAAAAGATTATAATTATTTTCGCGTAAGCATACTTTAAACACATAATTAATACCACCAAGAAATGAATATACCAGCAGAGTTGAAATATACAAAGGACCACGAGTGGGTACGTATAGAAGGAGATGTAGCCGTAGTAGGAATCACAGATTTTGCTCAAGGAGAGTTAGGTGACATCGTATACGTTGAGGTAGAAACTCTTGACGAGACCTTAGATAAAGATGAAGTTTTTGGAACAGTAGAAGCTGTAAAAACAGTTTCTGACCTTTTCTTGCCACTTTCTGGAGAGATAGTCGCTTTTAATGAAGGTCTTGAAGATGAACCAGAGACAGTAAACAGTGATGCATATGGAGCTGGCTGGATGATAAAAATTAAGTTTTCTGATGCTTCTGAAATAGAAGAGCTTTTAAGTGCAGAAGCTTATGGAGAGCTCATCGGTGGGTAAAATTATAGGAGTTGTTGCTACTCTTTATACAATACTATTAACTATAGGCTCACTTATTAAGCCTGTTGACGTAGTTCCTAAAGTAACTAACTTTGATAAGCTCCTGCACGCAGGAGCTTATTTTGGTCTTGCCGTACTCTGGTTGTTGTTTTACTTTATGTATAAGAAAATAACAGTAAAAAAGAGTACACAGCTTAAGACCTATCTCATTATCGCTTTAATTTTAATAGGTTACGGCATAGTGATTGAGGTGATGCAAGGGAGCTTAACCATTTATAGACAACCAGATGGCTGGGATGTGCTTGCAAATACCATAGGTGTCCTTTCTGGATGTTTGTGCTTTGCTTTGTTTTTTAAGAAATTTAAAGCGTTAAATACGCGATATTAATTTCTATAGTGATAATAATTTTGCTATTTTAGCTATCTACTTAATACATTAATTATGGAACCCAAGAAAAATCCAAAAGCAGATCTTCGTAAAAGGAGTGTGCTCTTTTTTCAGTTAGGACTCATCGCAGTTCTAGCACTTACGTATATCACTATAGAGTGGAAAACGTATGACAACGCTGCTGTTGATATAGGGCAGTTAGATCTTGATGATCTTGATGACGAAGAAATTCCAATCACGGAGTTAAATACGCCTCCACCACCACCTCCACCACCGCCGCCACCAGCGCCGGAAATTATCGAGGTTGTAGAAGATGAAGAAGAAATAGAGGAAACCGTAATTGAGTCTACAGAGACAGATGCCGAAGAGGAAATCGTTGAAGTAGAAGAAGTAGAGGTAGTAGAAGAAGAAGAAGAAATTGCAGATGTACCATTTGCAGTTATTGAAAACGTGCCTATCTTCCCTGGTTGTGAGTCTATGAAGAACAACGACCAGCGTAAAAAGTGTATGTCTGAAAAGGTAAGTAAACTTGTAAATAAGAAGTTTAATACTGAGTTAGGAAGTGACCTTGGTCTTTCTGGAATAAACAGAATCTTTGTGAGTTTCAAGATTGATAAAAAAGGAAACATTACAAACATACGTTCACGTGCACCGCACCCTAGACTTCAAACAGAAGCAGAGCGTGTAATTAGATTGTTGCCTAAAATGACACCAGGTAAGCAACGTGGTAAGCCAGTAGGAGTATTATACTCTCTACCTATTACATTTAAAGTAGAAGACTAGTCCATACGACTTAATTTATATAAAAACTGCCTCAGCAATGAGGCAGTTTTTTTTGTGTCAAAAAAAAGAGACCACCGCTAGGTGATCTCTTAGTTTGGCTTACTTCTTGATTCGTTTTAAGAATTGTTCAACATTTTTAAAACCATATCTTATGGAAAATTCCAAAGAAGGTACGACTGTTCGCCAAAACAGCACGTACACATCAAGCCGTAAACACGAGGCAAATTTACGAAGAAATCCCACGCTTCATTTTCAAATTGGGTTAATCTTAGCACTTCTCGCATCCATCTTCTTTATAGAAATGCGCACTGTAGAAAAGGATTTTGCAGTAGTTGAGCCTACCGAAAGTTATGACGAAGTCTATACGATAGGTGAAGTCCGGGTAGAGAAGAAGGAGGTAAAAGTCAAGAAAAAGGTACAGCCTAAAAAGCAGCAAGAACCGAAAGTGCTTGACAATATCAAAAAGCAAGAAGATGATGTAAATGACTTAGTAGAAGATCTTACATCAGACTCAGAGCCAGACGATACAGAAATGGTAGAACCGGGTAGTGTTAAAGAGGTAGAGGAGCCTGTTGAGCCGGAGACGGTTCCCTTTGTTGCTATTGAGACCGTTCCGCTTTTTCCAGGTTGTGAAGGTCTTAGTGATAATGACGAGCGCCGTGACTGTATGAGTGCAAACATCTCAAAATTTGTCACTAAAAAGTTTAGAGCCGAAAGAGGAGAGGGCTTAGGTCTAGAGGGTGTAAACCGTATTTACGTAAACTTTAAGATAGATAAGTTTGGTAAAGTGGTAGATGTAATGGCAAAGGCCCCGCACCCTAAACTAGAGAAGGAAGCGTTGCGAGTAGCAAGATTATTACCAGATATGACTCCTGGTAAGCAGGGAGGGAAAGATGTAGCTGTCTTATTCTCATTACCTATAATCTTTGAAATCAGAGACTAAATGAATTAATTTACGTTAAGAATCCCGTTACCTAAGGTGACGGGATTTTTTGTGCAATAAACCCTATCTTTCGGCTGCAAACATCACGGCTTATTATGCATAAATACCTCCTTCTTTTTGTCTCTTTTATAGCAACTACTATAACAGCTCAAGTTACGACTAGTGATTTTGAAAAATATCCTGTTTTTCCAGGCTGTAAGACCGTAGGTGTTGCACAACTGCAAGATTGTTTCAATGAGAAGTTTATACAGCATATACTTGACAATTTTGAGGTGCCAGCTGTGGTGAGTCAAGATAACTTTCAAGGTAAAATGGTAATCCTTTTTGAGGTTACTAAAACTGGTGATTTTAAGTTGCTCTATACAGATGCGATGTATCCAGAGCTTAAAACCGCTGCTCAGGATGTTTTTGAGACGCTGCCTCAAGTTGCTCCGGCTACCTATAATGGAGAGCCTACGTACCTGCAGTTTACAATGCCTGTTTTATTACCACTAGATAGAAATGTTGTGGATACGATGATAGTGGAGGATGGTGGTAATTCCGCTTTCGCGAAAGCGGAAAAAGAAACCGTAAATCCTATGCAGCAAGAGTATGACCGCATTAAAAACCTCAAGTTTGATGATCAAAATGAATATACGAGTGGGCTAAACATACCTTTCTCACATCAAGTATATAGTAGGTTTGACCAAGAGCTTAATCTTGTGGGGACAAATGCACATACGGCAAGCAAGCCTTTTTTATATAACACGGTAAACCCATATTATAATTTTAAAGAGAAGAAAGATGCACTGCTTAAGGAGAAGTCTACGTGGTTTGGGAGAAAGTGGTCTAACGAGCATATGGTTCAAATACAAGGTGAAGATTACTGGATCACTCTAGACCCTGCAGCAGATTTACAACTAGGTTATGAAACTGACGATGCAAAAATTAATGACTTTACTTATAACAACACCAGGGCTGTTTACGTGCAAGGAGGGCTTGGTAAGAAGATAAATTTCTTTGCAGCCGTGTATGAGAGTCAAGGGCGGTTCCCAAGATATTTTGACGCCATAGCTAGGTCATTAAGACCAGATGGAGGAAACCCAGCAGTTATACCGGGAAGAGGTATTGCAAAGGAGGGCACAAATGGCGATCTTGATTACCCGGTTGCAGAGGGGTATGTGTCATACACACCGTCTAAGTATTTTAATATACAGCTAGGGCACGGTAAGCAATTTATAGGAGATGGGTATAGATCATTGTTACTTAGTGATAATGCCAGTTATTTTCCTTACTTAAAACTCAATACTACATTCTGGAAGTTTAAGTATACAAATACGTGGACCTCGCTGCGTGATGTGCGACCAGAGGTAACTGCAGATGGTGCTTTCCGCACAAAGTATATGAGTAATCACTATCTAAGCTGGAATGTCTCAAAACGATTAAACGTAGGTCTCTTTGAGTCTGTAATATGGGAAAATGAAAATGGTAGAGGTTTTGATTTTAATTTCTTAAACCCAGTAATTTTTTACAGAGCCATTGAGTTTTCTACAGGATCAAGAGGAGGAAATGCACTTATAGGGCTCACAGGTAAATACAAGGTAAATGACCGAGTAAACGTGTACGGGCAGATTGTAATTGACGAATTTTCGGCGGGAGATGTTTTTAATGGTAGCCAGAGTTATAAAAATAAGCAAGGTTTTCAGCTAGGAGCAAAGTATTATGATGCCTTTGGAATTAAAAATCTTACACTACAGGGTGAGTATAATCAAGTGAGACCATATGTGTACTCTAATAATGAGATACAGCTCAATTATGGTCACACTAACCAGTCACTAGCACACCAATGGGGCGCAAACTTTAAGGAGCTCATAGGTGTCGCTAGATATGAGCGTGATCGCTGGTATGGAACTGCAAAGCTTATTGTAGGTGCTCGTGGAGTTGAGATAGGTGATATAAACGAGGTGTATTATGGAGGTAGCATTTATGGTAATGATGAGAATAGACCTTCAGATAACGGGATTGCATTTTTTCAAGGAAATAAGGTAACTAGTGTGTATGGCGATCTGGAGCTAGGGTATCTCATAAACCCTGCAACAAATTTAAAAGTATATGTAAACCCAATATATCGCTCTCAAACGGCAGATGTTCAAGAAGCGCCACTTGGAATTGATACTAAAACACTATGGTTTAATGTAGGTTTTAGAACAGATCTCTTTAACTGGTATTACGATTACTAGATAAATAGATAGTACATACTATTTGAATAAGAGTGCTCGTTATTTGTAAAGGCGAGAAACTACTTTATCAATCCATTGTGCTATGTTATCCAAAACCAACCTTCTCTGGGTGGTTGTCGCTGTGCTTCTTGTCTCTTGTGCTCAAAAAAAGGAGTGTCATAATACACAACGCAACCCAATACTTGCCTCAAATATTTACTCTAGCAAAGCGTATCAAGCAGAGCTGTATAGACTTATAAAAGAAAGCCCAGATGTAGATTACTACTATGAGATGAGGGAAGAGATTTTTGGTCAAGTGTATCTTGTCGTGAGTGCATATGGAGATGCTTTTTGTGGTAAGCTCTGCCTAGTCATCTCAGAAGAGGATGCTTCTCGCATAGCCATAGACGCTAGCAAAGGTTATCAAGGCGCTCAGCTTATAGGTCTAAAGTATAAAAAGAAAGAAACTGCTTATGCCTTATCGAGTCTCGTGTATGACTCTATGGAGTATCTAGTAGATTGATCTTACTTAAAATTACCTATGTGCCATAGTATACCTGAGGGGTCGTGTAAAAAGAACTCGCGTCCCCAGTCATTATTTACAATACTAGAGAGCTTTATATTTTTAAATCGCTCACTAAGTTGTAAAGATTGTAGGTGTGAGAGATACTCATCAAGCTGTATTACTTCTAAAAAGAGCATTGTGTTATCTACCCAGTCTTTTACATAGGCATCTTGTAAATAAAAGCCAAAGTCTTCTCTTGTAAACAGTGTCATATCTGGAGAGATCATACGTTCTTCAAATCCAATGGTTTTGTAAAAGGCACTTGAGGTTTTAAAGTCTTTTGAGCCTATAAAAGGCCTTATGGATTTGATGTGTATTTCTGAGCTCATATGCGTTTAGTTTTCATTCGTTTCTAACTCTTGCAAAATGCTTTTGTAAACTGTGCTTCTAAATTTTGGTCCAGAGATAAAATCTTTTGCTGTTTCTGTATCTGTAAAAAATGAGCTTGTTATAGACTCCATTGCAGTAACTTCTTCTAAAGATACATTGTTTTGAGCAGCTTTTTTAACTTCAGTATATACAGTAACGAGCATATCGTGATATTTCTGGTAGTCTGCCTTTGTTGCGAGTGCCCCGTGACCAGGGATGATTTTTGTGTCATCATTTATGAGCATTAATCCTTTTTTTGCAGCGGCAATATCACCTGCTATGCTCCCGCCTCTGTTTATATCTATAAAGGGGAATCGCCCGTTAAAGAATGTGTCGCCTGTGTGAAGTACGTTGCTCTGTGCAAAATAAACTAAAGCATCACCATCTGTATGTGCATTGTGCACGTGTGTTAAAAACACATCTTCTCCATTTTGATAGAAGGTTGCATCTTCACTAAAGGTGATTACGGGTAGTCCTGCATTTGCAGTATTTTCATTTTCTGATAGTCTTTTACGCACATTATCGTGTGCAACAATCATTGCGCCGGCTGCCTCAAAATTTGCATTACCACCACTGTGATCACCGTGAAAGTGTGTGTTTACAAGAAATTTTACAGGATGTGTTGAGATGGTTTTTATAGCTGCGGTAATTTTATCACTAAGCGGGGCAAACTGGTCATCTATCATAAATACACCATCTACTCCGGTAGATATGCCTATGTTTCCGCCAGCACCTTGTAGCATATAGATGTGGTCTGACACTTCTTGTACGGTAATTTCTACATTATCAAAGCGCCCTTGAGCGGCACTTATCGTTGTGAGTAAAAGGGCAAGCGAGAGCGTAAGATATTTCATAATTGTGAGTCTATTTTTGTTTGTAGTCGCAAGTTATTAATTACGCTTTCGCGAAAGCGCAATTTTAACAATCCCTTGTGTAAAGCTTTCATTTTTTATGAGTTGTACAGATTGCTTTTGTGAGGTATCTTTGCACGACAAAAAATAAAGCAAAAACTACAGCCTTTGAGCGACGTTGCAGTACATACAAATACCTATTCGGCTTGGTACGATTTTAAGGAAATCACAAAGATGCGCTTATCTATAAGTGTTGTCTTTTCTAGTGTTGCTGGTTACTTTCTTGCGGCAGATACTATAGACTGGCTTGTAGTGGCACTCTTATCTGTAGGTGGTTATTTTATGGTAGGCGCGTCTAATGCTTATAACCAAGTGCTAGAACGAGATCTTGATGCACTTATGGATCGTACTAAAAACAGACCCGTAGCCTCTGGGCGTATGTCTGTAAGTACGGCGCTTGCTATAGCAATTGTATTTACCATATTAGGTCTTGGTACGTTATGGTACATAAACCCACAGACAGCAATGTTTGGTGGGATTTCTATTTTTATGTATGTACTATTATACACGCCACTTAAGACTAAAACACCATTATCTGTTTTTGTAGGAGCCTTTCCAGGTGCGATACCGTATATGCTGGGATGGGTAGCTGCGACAAATGATTTTGGTATTGAGCCAGGTACACTGTTTATGATACAGTTTTTCTGGCAATTTCCTCACTTTTGGGCAATAGGGTGGTTTCTTTTTGATGACTATAAAAAAGGAGGCTTTGCTATGTTACCTACGGGAAAACGTGATAAGGGTACGGCCTTACAGATTGTACTATACACAGTCTGGACGGTGCTTATCTCACTTGTCCCTGCCTTTGGGGTAACGGGAGATTTATTTTTATCACCTATATCTGCTATTGTAGTGGGTGCTCTGGGATTATTTATGCTGTACTGGGCAATAAAATTGTACCAGAACAGAGATGCAAAAACAGCCAAACGACTAATGCTTTCAAGTGTAACGTATATTACACTACTTCAAATTGTTTTTGTTGTAGATAAATTTTTAAGATAGATGGATTATACCCAAGGAGGAGAACGATTAAAAGAAGAGCGTGCAAAAAAGCAAATGCTCTGGTTTGGAATAATAAGTTTATGTATGACCTTTGGAGGGCTTACAAGTGCTTACATTGTAAGTATGGAACGTCGCGACTGGCTAGAAACTTATGATTTTCCGCAAGCACTTATCATATCTACAGTGCTTATTGTGATAAGTAGTGTGACCATACATTTAGCAAAAAATGCGATAATTAATAATAAGAAGAGTCAGGGTACGGCGCTCTTATTAATTACTTTTTTACTAGGCTTAGGTTTTGTGGCTTCACAATTTGCTGGTTTTGCATCATTTCAAGAGCAAGGCTTTTATTTTACAGGAGCTTCTAGTAATATTACCACGACATTTTTATTTTTAATTATAGCGGTTCACATCGCACACGTAGTAGCTGGGTTTATTGCTCTTTTGGTTGTAATTATCAATCATTTAAGAGGTAAGTATTCGGCAGAGAGCCATTTAGGATTGTCGCTGGGAGTCACGTTTTGGCACTTTTTAGACATTTTATGGGTCTTTTTATTTGTATTACTCTTTGTGACAAAATAGAGATTGTGAGAACGCTTTCGCGAAAGCGTATCTAAAACCATTATAAATCGGAGTCTGAGTGTTGAATTCCGAATAGAAAATACTTATTTTTGCAACCATTAAATTAACCAATTCTTACGAATGGACACGACTGTGACACATAATAACTCTGAGGAAGGAACTTGGAGTGGTGGAAATCAACCACTAAGAGCAAGCTACGGAAAACTAATGATGTGGTTTTTTATCGTATCTGATGCATTAACCTTTTCTGGGTTTCTTGCGGCTTACGGTTTTTCAAGATTTAAATTTATTGATGCTTGGCCTATAGCAGATGAGGTTTTTACCCACGTACCTTTTGTACACGGTAACTTCCCTATGATCTATGTTGCCTTTATGACATTTGTTTTAATTATGTCTTCTGTAACTATGGTACTTGCTGTAGATGCAGGTCATCACTTAAAGCATAAGAGTGTAGCATTCTATATGTTCTTAACGATTATAGGAGGTATTATCTTCGTGGGATCACAAGGATGGGAGTGGGCAACTTTTATAAAAGGAGATTATGGTGCCGTAGAAACTAAGGGTGGTAAAATCCTTCAGTTTGTAGATACAGAAGGTAACCGCCTTGCCCTTGCAGATTTTGCTATTGAGCAGGCTAGCGAGCGTGAGCAGCACTTAGGTAAAAACGGTATCTGGTATGATCAAGAGGCTACACCTACAACGTACTCTATAGAGGAGGTAAAAGCAGGATTTGCTGCTACGCCTAATGCACTTATACGTATACAAACACTTACAGAAGATGGTGAGAAAACAGTACTCTCTAGAGAAGCGTCACTTGCTAAGCTTAGCAAAGACGGTAAGCAAGTAGTAGAAGGAGCAAACCTTATACACAATGAGTATGGAGCGCCACTATTTGCAGATTTCTTTTTCTTTATTACAGGTTTTCACGGTTTCCACGTATTTTCTGGGGTACTAATTAATATCATTATTTTCTTTAATGTGGTGTTAGGTACTTACGAGAGAAGAGGACACTATGAGATGGTTGAAAAGGTTGGGTTATACTGGCACTTTGTAGACCTTGTATGGGTATTTGTATTTACATTCTTCTACCTAGTTTAATTTACCACGCAGACAGTTATATATTATGGCACACGAACATAAACTTGCAATATTTAGAGGAACTTTAAAGTTCAAAAATAACATTCAGAAAATCTGGGGTGTACTTATATTTTTAACCTTAGTAACAGCTGTAGAAGTTGTACTAGGTATCTATAAGCCAGAATTCTTAATAGAAACTACATTTATAAGAATGAAGCTTCTTAACTGGATCTTCATTATACTTACTATAGTTAAGGCTTACTATATCACTTGGGACTTTATGCATATGCGTGATGAGGTTAAGGGATTAAGAAGAGCTGTAGTTTGGACAGGTATATTCCTTATTTGCTACTTAGTATTTATACTACTTACAGAAGGAGATTACATCTTTGAGGTTTACAACAACGGTTTCCAGAGTTGGGATTTTTAAGAATTAAACAGTATTTATAAAGCGACTTTCGGGTCGCTTTTTTTATGCGTTTTAATTCCGCTTTCGCGAAAGCGTTATTTCACAAAAATTGAAAAGAATACCTCGCTCGATTCCCGTCTGGGATTTATCTTTGTAATTATGAAAAAGAAACTCGTTCTGGTATCGCTTTTTGTCTTACCTATAGTTGCTTACCTCTTCTTTGCATCTGGAGTGTATAACTTTGCAAACTTGCCACTTGTTACAGAAAAGGTGGAAGATGTAAGCCGTTATGCAAGTCAAGAATATAAAGTTGTGCAAACGGCAGAGGTACCACTCACATTAAATAACCATATCACACTGGTAGGTTATCTAGGTGATGGTTTAATGCAAAATGAAGGATATACCGCAAACCTTAATTTGATGATCTTTAAATACTTTGAGAGGTATGATGATTTTCAAATGGTACTCTTTGTAAATAAAGGCAGTGAGGAGGTGGTAGAGGCTCTTAAAACAGAGCTTGCTCGTATTTTTGACACCTCAAAAATGCGTTTTGTAGTGGCAACAAAGGAGCAAACGGCAGCACATTTTAAATCACTTGACACAGGTTTATCTATGATGAGTGATGGTGGTCACCCTAATGTGTTCTTGATTGATAAAGCATTATCACTACGCTCTGGTCACGAAGACAAAAAAGCAAATGCTTATGGCTATGATTTTACGCAAGCTGTAGAGATGGGATACCTTAAGGATGATATTAAAATATTACTAGCCGAGTATAGACTAGCGCTTAAGAAAAATAACAATGCGAGTCCTAAGATAGAACAACGCAGAGATTAACAGTCGTTTATAGATTTTTAAAACCAATGAGAAAAAACACCTACATAGGCATTGCGGCCATCGTATTAATTTTTGGAATTATTGTAATCCCAAAAATATACAAGCGCCTCGCAAATGATGATGTATCTCGCGGCGGAAGAATGCACCAACAAGGTGGTGTGCCTATAGAAGAAGCACCAGATGGTCTTGTGTATATTACTCAAAATGGTGTAGATCGTAAAGTGCCTCCTTTTAAGTTTGTAAATCAAGATAACGATACCATAAGCAATGCAGATTATAAGGGTAAAGTATATCTAGTGGAGTTTTTCTTTACAAGGTGTACAGATATCTGTATCCCTATGAGTCATAACCTGCAAGCTATAGCAAAGAAGTTTGAAGGTCGTGATGATTTCGGAATTGCCTCATTCTCTATAGATCCAGAGCACGACCAGCCAGAGGTGCTTAAACAATATCAACAAGATTACGGGGTAACTAACCCTAACTGGCATTTTATGACAGGTGATAGATCTGTGATACGCAAGCTGTCTAATGAAGGGTTTTACCTAGCAACAAATGAAGAAGGAGATGAGACAGATTTATATCACTCAGGACTTTTTGCACTTGTAGATCAAAACGGTTTTATAAGATCTAGACTGGATCCTTATGGAAACCCAAAGCCATATTACCGTGGTTTTGTGCCTATGGACAAAGTTGTTCCAGAAGGAGGCGAAACATCAGAAGTAGATATCTTAATAGAAGACATAAATAAATTATTAAAATAGTATGAGTACCCAAAACCCCACCGAAAAGAAATACAGAAACTGGATTATTATACTCTCTGTAGTGATACCCGTAGCTGTCGCTGTGCTTTTTACCATCAAGCTCAAAGATTTTGGACTAGATGTAGAGCCACTTACCTTCTTACCACCTATCTACGCTGGTATTAACGGGCTTACGGCACTTGTACTTATTCTTGCAGTAAGAGCTATAAAAAATGGTAACAGAGCAACACACGAGCGATTAATGAAGACTGCCATAGGTCTGTCTGTACTTTTTCTTTTAATGTATGTGGCATACCATATGACGTCAGACTCTACATCATACGGTGGTGAAGGTTTTATAAGATATGTATACTTCTTTATACTTATCACACACATCGCACTATCTATCATTATCATTCCGCTTGTGCTATTTACGTATGTTCGTGCGCTTGCAGAGCGATTTGATAAGCATAAAAAACTTGCTCGCATCACTTACCCTATATGGTTATATGTTGCCATAACCGGCGTGATCGTTTACCTTATGATATCTCCATACTACGTGCACTAGATGAAATATATTAAGTACATCACTATTGTAATTGTTTTTTGTTGCGCTTTCGCGAAAGCGGACTTACAAGCAACCACCACTGCCTCAACCACACAGTGTGCAATGTGTCGCGCCGTTCTTGAGTCTGAAGAAGATAATAGTACTGCAAAGGGAATAAACAACGGTATCAAGTATCTAATGGTAATACCGTACATCTTAGTAGGAGGCGTATTTTACTTTATTTATAAGTCAAAAAAGAAGGTCCCTTCTCAGAATGAGGTAGAGGAATAATCACTAGTTCTCTCCTTATATTTTCATCTTTTGTGATAAGGTTTTATTCTTTAACAAAACCTTAGTATAACTGGACTAAACCCAGCCGTAATTTGCGTGTCTCATAACAGAACCAAATTATCAAAGAGATGAAATATTTATTTACCCTCACTTTACTTGCATTTACTACGCTAGTGTTTGCACAGAGACCAGAGGGAGGAAGACCAGATGTAACTATCACTGGTAAAGTACTAGAGGCAGATACTAACGTGCCACTAGAGTATGCAACTGTATCATTTACAAATAGTGAAGGCAAAGTTGTTACTGGAGGAATCACAGACCCAAACGGAAATTATAGCATTGAAGTAGCTGCTGGAGTATATGATGTAAAATTTGAGTTTATCTCTTTTGAGACCAAAGTTCTACTTGGTCAAAAACTATTTAAAAGTACAACGCTACCTACACAAGCACTAGCAATAGATTCACAATCACTAGATGAAGTAATTGTACGTGCCGAAACTACAGAGGTGCAGGTAAGACTAGATAAAAAAATATATAATATAGGTAAAGATCTTACTACAAGTGGTGCCACGGTAAGTGACGCTTTGAGTAATGTGCCTTCTGTGACGGTAGATGTAGATGGGGCAATCGCGCTACGTGGTAATGAAAACGTGCGTATCCTTATTAATGGTCGCCCATCTGCTATTGCAGGTTTTGGCTCTGTAGATGCATTGAGCCAGCTTCCGGCAGATGCTATTGAGCGTGTAGAAGTAATCACATCACCATCTGCACGTTATGATGCAGAGGGTACGGCAGGTATACTTAATATCATACTAAGAAAAGAGAAAACACTAGGTCTTAATGGATCTATACAAACTAACGTGGGTGATCCAGAACGTTATGGCATCACGGGTAATATAAACCTACGTACAGATAAGTTTAATATCTTTAATACAACGGGCTATAGTAAACGTACATCGCCGGGTAATGCATTTTTTGAAAACAGATTCCTTTCTGATGATGTGACAAATCCTCTTATAGAAGAAACAAGAGAATTTGATAGAAACCGTGGTGGTTTCAACACTAACCTAGGGATAGAATACTTCTTGACAGAAAAGACTTCTGTTACCGCTAGCGGATTTTTAAGACTAAGTGATAACTCCTCTGGAACAGATAACTTTACAGATGAGTTTGATACAAACGGTGACCTTGCTATCTCTAGAACACGTCTAGAGCGCGAGGTAGAAGATGATAAGACATACCAGTTATCTTTAAACTCTATTACAAAGTTTGATGAGAGCGGTCACGAGCTTACCTCTGCATTTCAATATGCAGTAAATGAAGAAACAGAACTTTCTACCATTACGGAGTTTAATACCTTCCCAATGGATGTAACCCTTCCTGCAGAAGATATTACTCAAATAGAAGATCAAACAGAGTACCTTGCACAAGTAGACTATGTAAGACCTATAGGTGAGAATGCTCAGTTTGAGTTTGGTTACAGAGGTAATTTTGAAGAAACAGTTACAGATTATACACTACTAGAACAAGAAGAAGCCGGCGGCGCTTTTATACGTGATGATGGTCTTTCTAATATCTTTACCTATAAAGAAGATGTACACGCTATATACACACAGTATGGTAATAAATTTGGAGACTTTTCATTTTTAGCTGGTCTGCGTTATGAGAACACAAGACAGCAAGGAGCTGTAGATGCTGTTGTAGAAGATAGCGATCTGGGTACTAATCTTGATTTTGATAATAAAACAGATGGTTTATTTCCTACACTTAACTTAACCTATGAGTTTAACGATCGTGAGAACCTTACACTAGGTTATAATAGAAGGATAAATAGACCTAGAGGGCGTTTTATAAACCCTTTCCCATCACGTTCTAGTGAGGCAAACATTTTTCAAGGTAATCCAGATCTCGTACCATCATTTGCAAGTGCATATGACATAGGATATTTAAAAAGATGGGATAAAGTGACACTTACTTCATCTATCTATTATCAGTATGAGACAGACTCTTTTGAGCGTATACAAGAAGATACAGGACTAGTCACGGCAAACGGAATTCCTATTATTAGAACCCTGCCTATTAACTTGAGCACAAACCAGCGATATGGAGCGGAGATGGGCGTTCTTTATAACCCAAAAAAATGGTTACGTCTTAACTTTAGTGCAAACGCATTTTTATTTGAAACAGAGGGTGAGTTTAATGGTGTAGATTATGGGGCAAGTAACTTTAGTTTCTTTACAAGGGGTAGTGCAAAAGTGACATTACCGTATAAAATAGACTGGCAAACTAATGTGTTTTATAGAGGGCCACGAAACAATGCTCAAACAGAAACTGAAGGATTCTTATTTACCAATCTAGCTTTTAGTAAAGATATTCTTAATGATAATGCTACTATAGCTTTTAATGTAAATGACGTTTTTAACTCAAGTAAAAGACAGTCACTTACTCAAACAGATTCCTTTGTAAGTGATAGTGAGTTTCAGTTTAGAGTGCGTTCGTTTAACCTAGCATTTACATACCGTTTTAATCAGAAAAAACAACGATCAAGAGGTAACCGCGGTGGTGGTGATGATGACGGTGATTTTGAAGGATAATTGTTATTTGTAGATTAAGATATTAGAAAAATCTCCCGTGTTTATCGGGAGATTTTTTTTGTTACGCTTTCGCGAAAGCGTATATAAAACCCATAAAAAAGGGCGATTATATAAATCGCCCTTAAAAAAATGTGTTTTAGTGATTCTAAAAAGTCACAGCTATTTTTCCTCTTATAAAGAAAGGAGTACCTGGTGTAAAATGAATCTCTTCTACAGGATCTGGCTCGTTAAAAAGTCTACTTTCTGTTGCAAATTGTGTTTCATTCCACTCTGTGTCAAATAGGTTTTCTATAATGATTCCATAAGTCCAGTTGTTTACTTTATAATTAAGGTTCATATCTGTAATAAAGTAACCCTCTGCAATAATAGAGTTGTCTTCATTTGCAGCCCTGTCATCTATATATCTATACGCAAGAGAACCCGAAAAGGCTCCTAGGTTATCTACATTAATACCACCTACAGCTGTAAAATCTGGTGCGAGAGGAATTAAATCTGCTCCGTCTGGCTCATCTGTACTCCTAGCATAGGTGTAATTTACATCTGAGTAAGCATATAGCCAGTCGTTAAACTGGTAGCGAGCCCCAAGCTCAACACCCACTCTACGAGAGCGACCGCTAGGTTCTACAATACCTGCATCACCTACATACACAAATTCTTGATCTAGAAAAAGACTCCATAGCGCTGCATTTACCACTAGCCTGCTCGCAGGTTTTATGATTGTACCTATGTCAATACCATAAGCAGCGGGTAATATATCTTCCCCTTCATTTGCCACAACGACACGTGTGTCATTAGAGTGAAAACCTACACCTGTCTTTAAGAAATATTGAAAGGTAGTAGAGGGTGTATAAATTACATTAAGCTTAGGACTTACAGCAACTTTGTTTTCGCTACGGTTGTCATAAACGGGGCTAAGCTTGTTATTGTAATCAAATTTAAAATAATCAAGACGTAGTGAAGGGTTAATATTCCAGTTACCTTTTTTAAACTCGGCATTAAAAAATGCAAACGCATTAAGCTCATCTACATCGCCATAAGAAAGTCTTTCAAGCGTCTCACGACGATTTTTTGTGCGCGACAATTCAACATCATTTACGTCATCATACCTAAAGCCAGCGCCAGCTTGATAATCTAGATCAAAACTAGCAAGTTCTTTCCCTTTTCTCTCAAAGGTGCTATTTACTCCCATTAGTAAACGATCTTCATATTGCTTTATCTGATCTCCGTTTATAGGGTCTTCTAAAAAGAAGGTGAAATTTGAGAACAACTCAAAGTCATATTTAGATAAAAAAGCATTTGTGGTAAACGAGTCGTTTTCATTTAGGTTCTTGGTGTAGCTTAGTGACACATTACTACGGCTTGTGTTGCCACCCTCTGTGTCATCTATAGCTCCAAAACGGTCTATTAACCCTGCATCTACAGCGCGCTGTGGTATTTGTCCAGAAGCGTCCCATTTACTTTGGAAGTGCGATACAGTGAGGTCTAGCTTTTCTTCACCAGGGCGGTCATAAACGTACTTACTCATAAGGTTAATACGGTTGAAGTTTTGAGGTGAGTTTACAGGTCCATCTGTAAGATAAACTTCAGAGGCTAGGTATAGAGAATTATAATCACTATTGATAACAGGAAATAAACCAGTAAAGCGTTGCGTATTAAACTGGCCAACTTCTAGCGTGACTTGGTTTTTTTCTAAAACATCTTTTAGCTTCAAATCAATATATCCAGCTGTTGCAAAATTACCTTGACTTGCAGTAAAAGGTCCTTTGCCAAATTCTATATTATTTATAGTTTCTGGTATGACAAAGTGTAGATCTGAGTACCCTTGGCCGTGAGCGTGAGATACCATATTTACGGGCAGTCCATCTACGCTAAGCGCGAGATCTGTACCGTGATCTATATCAAAACCTCGTAAAAATATCTGTTCTGCCTTACCACCACCGGCGTGTTGACCTATAATGAGGCCAGGCACTTTCCTTAAAATCTCTTGTGAGGACTTAACAGGGTTGTTTTTTACATCTATATCAACAATGCGACTTAGTTGATCTACTTCAGAAACTATCACAATTTGATCTAAAGAGACCGATGAGGGTGTTAGTATTACTTGCAACGACGTTTGTTGATCTTTTATTACTTCAAGCAGGGTCTCGTGACCTATGCGTGAGAAGTATAACGAGTCGCCTTTTTTTGTATTAGGTATGGCAAAATAACCTGTAGTGTTAGTATGACTATGTTGTCCAGAGGTTTTATTAAATATGTTTACATCTTCTAGAGGAGACGAGTTAGTGTCTAACACGACACCTGTTATAGATTGCCCGTATAACGGGATAATAAAGAGCATAGCAAATGCTCCAATAAGGAATTTCATATAATATAATTTGATAATTGAATTTTGAGAATGGCATATAGCTTCCCTAGTCCCGAGTGGGTTTAGAGATAAGCTTGATAAAAGGTAATTTATGCTTGTGGAGGCTCAAAAGGCAACCATCGTATAGAAGTATATGGTTTTAAAAGATAGTAGTAATTGTCTTTTTTAGTATGAGCTTGTAGATTTGAAGGTGTTGTATATCCAGAGATAGATAATCTCTTATCTGTATTATAATTTTCTTTTTTTTGAGGAGCCTCCTTGTCTAAATCTGTGTCAAATAGCTTGACGAGTAAGTCGATGCTTTGATGGTTGTGTTGAGTATTATTTACTTTCAGATTAGAGTGCTCGTTATGATGGTGAGCACCGTGGTGTGCGCTTTGTGCTATAGCGTGCTCAATAGTGTGGGTGAGTTGTATGAAAGCATCTTTTGTTGAAGAGACAAAACATATCACTGCAATGCACAATGTTAATGCGGTTAATGATTTTGATATGTGTTGCTTTTGTTTCAGAATGTTTGGTTGTTAATTATTGAATCTACGTTTATATCTTAGGTAGGGTTTCATTTTAACAAAACCCTAACAATTTCAACTGTAACACATAATCACCTTAATAGTCTATAATGCTATACACTACCGACGACTAACCAAAACAACCCGAAGTAGTCTTAACAAGAATTTCACAATTAGTGACAGATTATCTGTCTATATTGTCATAAAGTGCTGACTATGATAGAAATAAAAGATCTTCATAAATCATATCAAATGGGGAGCAACTCGCTTCACGTTCTAAAGGGAATAAATTTTTCTGTAAAAGAGGGTGAGTTAGTTTCTATTATGGGTTCTTCAGGATCTGGTAAATCAACTTTGCTTAATATTCTAGGTATGCTAGATGAGGCAGATGAGGGAACATATAACCTGGATAATGTTCCTATAAAAAATCTTAATGAAAAGGTTGCCGCACAGTATAGAAACAAATTTCTAGGTTTCATTTTTCAGTCATTTAATCTTATCAATTATAAAAATGCGTTAGATAATGTCTCTATGCCGCTTTATTACCAAGGTATGAAGCGCGCAGAGCGCACAGATAGAGCTATGCATTACCTAGAAAAGGTAGGTCTTGCACAATGGGCAACACACCTGCCTAGTGAGATGTCTGGAGGTCAAAAACAAAGAGTTGCCATCGCGAGAGCACTAGCAAGTGACCCAAAAGTACTACTGGCAGATGAGCCTACGGGAGCACTCGATACAAAAACTTCTTACGAAGTAATGGACCTCATACAAGGTATAAATGATGAGGGTAAGACCATACTTGTGGTAACACACGAACCAGATATTGCAGAGATGACTAAGCGCATTGTAAATCTAAAAGACGGTCGTATCATAGATGACTCTGTTGTAAATCAAGTAAAAGCAAGTTTACATGTTTGATGTAGAGCGCTGGCAAGAAATATTTGAAACTATAGGTAAGAACAAGCTTCGCACCTTTCTCACTGGGCTATCTGTAGCTTCGGGTATTTTTATATTAGTCATTCTTCTAGGTTTTAGTACGGGTATTCAGAAAGGAGTAAAAACACAATTTGCTCAAGATGCAGAGAGCCGAGTAAATGTATGGACAGGTGTTACTACAAAAGAGTACGCAGGTCTCAATCCTGGCCGTCGTATCCAGATGCACAATAGTGATTTAGAAAATGTAGATCAAAAATTTGGCGAAGCAATAGAACATCAAACTGGTTTATACAATATCTGGGGAGGACTTGTTAACTATGGCAACGAAACTGGTAATTATAGAATAGAAGGCGCAAACTACGGACAGCAGTTTATTGAGAATGCTGGACTATCTGCAGGGAGGTTCTTGACTCAGAAGGATGAAGAAGAAGGTGTTAAAGTTGCCATTATAGGCCAAAAGGTAAAAAATGACCTTTTTAAAACAGAACAAGCAGTAGGAGCAACAATAAAAATTATGGGTATAAACTTTCTCGTAGCAGGAGTCTTTACAGACCCTGGAGGAGAGCGTGAGGAGTCTCGTATTTTTATACCACTCAGCACGGCACAACGCGTTTTTAATGCAGGAGACAAGTTAAGGTCTATGGCATTTACAGTAAAGATGTCTGATAATTTTGACGAAGCCGTAGCACTTTCGGCAGCAGTGAGTCAAGGTATAGAAGATGAGATTAAGTCTAGATATCAAATCTCACCAGATGATCGTAGCGCCGTGCGTGTGCGTTATAATCTGGAAGAAGCACAAAAAATTTATAGCCTCATAGACACCATACGTATGGTGTTCTGGTTTGTGGGTATAGGCACAATTATAGCAGGCGTGGTAGGTGTAAGTAACATAATGCTCATCATTGTAAAAGAACGTACTAAGGAGATAGGTGTGCGCAAAGCACTAGGAGCATTACCAAGCTCTATAATCGGGATGATATTGCAAGAGTCTATTTTTATAACCGCAATAGCTGGCTTCTTAGGGCTGTTTTTAGGTGTTGGGTTATTAGAGTTAATCGGCCCACAGATAGATAGTGATTTCATCAAGTTTCCTCAGGTAGATTTTGTGACTGCAATGTCAACAGTAATTATTCTTATTGTAGCAGGAGCCCTTGCAGGTTATATACCAGCAAGAAGAGCGGCAAATATTAGACCTATAGAAGCATTAAGAGATGAGTAGTATGGAGAGCTATACCGCTTTCGCGAAAGCAAAAAAAGAATATAATGTTTAGTAAAGATCGTTGGAACGAAATACTAGAAGCACTTAACGCAAACAGGTTTAGAACCCTGCTTACGGCATTTGGTGTGTTTTGGGGTATACTTATTTTAGTATTATTACTTGCACTTACTAATGGGTTGAAGAATGGCGTTTCGGCAGATTTTGGTGACTTTGCCACAAACTCAATGTTTATGTGGTCACAAGGAACCTCGATGTCATATAAGGGTTTGCCTAAGGGACGTTATTTCAATTTCAAATTAGAAGATGTAGATGTTTTACGGGAAAAGTACCCACAGTTAAAATACATCTCACCTAGAAATCAGCTAGGAGGTTATAATGGTGCAAATAATGTTACCTACAAGGAAAAAACAGGTGCTTATAGCGTTTACGGTGATTATCCAGAATTTATAAAACAGCAACCACAAGATATTACTTCTGGTCGCTACATCTCTTATTCTGATATAGAAGAGAAAAGAAAAATATGTGTCATAGGTGAAGACGTGGTTAAGGGGTTGTATGACAAAGGTGAAGAACCGCTTAATACCTACATTAAAATAAATGGTGTCAACTTCTTGGTAGTAGGGACATTTAAAGACCCAAAAAGTAGTGGAGATGCAGAGGAGTCTGCAAATACAATTTTTGTTCCTTTTACTACATTTTCGCAGGCTTTTAATCGTGCAGATAATGTAGGGTGGATGGCTATCACGGCTCACGACGGTACAAGTATCACCAGTATAAAAGAACAAGTTTTTACGACAATGAGGGAACAGCGCTCTATTCACCCAGATGATAAAAGAGCCATAGGCCATTTTGACCTTGCCGAAGAGTTTGGGAGAGTGATGGGGCTATTCTCAATACTCACTTTTGTAGGATACTTCGTGGGGTCTCTTGTACTGCTTTCTGGAGTGATAGGTATAAGTAACATTATGCTCATAGTAGTAAAAGAACGTACCAAAGAGATAGGAGTACGTCGCGCTCTAGGTGCAACACCTTGGGAGATTAAATCTCAAATATTACAAGAATCACTAGTACTCACTATAATTTCTGGTATGGCTGGTATTGCAGTTGCTGCTGGATTTATATGGGTGATGAATAGTATACTAGACCAAGTAGGTAAGGTAGATAACTTTGCAAATCCTTCTGTAAATATTACAGTAATTTTTATCGCCCTAGCCATACTCATTATCTCTGGTTTGCTCGCTGGTTTTATACCTGCGACAAGAGCTATACAAATGAAACCAATAGACGCATTAAGAATAGAATAATACAATCCAATCATATAATAGAATGAAACGCACAGGAACCATAATCACGCTCGTACTAATCGCAGTATTTTTCACCATAGGTATCTGGTATATCTATACAAAAGATAAACAAGACCCGGTGGTATACACCACAGAGCAAGCGACTAATCGTACAATTGTAAAGAAAACAGTTGCGACGGGAAGTATTGTCCCAAAAGAAGAAGTGCTCATAAAACCTAACATTTCTGGTATTATCAAAGAGGTGTATGTAGAAGCGGGTGATAATATTAAAGCTGGTGACCTTATTGCCCAGATAGATGTAGTGCCTAACGTATCATCACTTACTAATGCAAAAAATAATATTGCAGGAGCAAGAACTACCGTAGAGACAGCGAGACTAGCACTTGCAAACCAAAAGAGCATTTATGACAGACAGAAAGCGCTTTTTGATAAAGGTGTTATCTCTGCAAATGATTTTGATAATATTAGAAACACCTATAACGCTGCAGAGCAAAGGCTCAAGCAAGAGCAGGTTAACCTTCGTAGCGCTTCTCAAAATTATGACATTATAAAAACGGGAACCACCAGTGGCTTAGGTAACGCAGCAACTACTCAAATACGATCTACTATTACAGGTATGATTCTGGACGTGCCAGTAAAAGCTGGTAACCAGGTGATAGAGGCAAATAACTTTAATGATGGTACTACAGTTGCTACGCTAGCAGATGTTGAAAAGATGATCTTTGAAGGTAAGGTAGACGAGAGTGAAGTGGGTAAAATAAAAGAAGATTTGCCACTTGAGATTACTGTAGGAGCTATAGAAAATAAAGTTTTTGATGCTACGCTAGATTACATCGCGCCAAAAGGCGTTGCCGAAAATGGTGCCATACAATTTGAAATAAAAGGAACCCTAGCAAAGAAGGATGACGATACCTTTATACGCGCAGGCCTTAGTGCAAATGCAAGTATTATTTTAGAAAAGGCAGAAGATGTACTCTCTATAAAAGAAGCGCTTGTACAATACGACCCAAAAACAAAAACACCTTATGTTGAGGTGGCTACGGGAGATCAAGAGTTTGAGCGTCGTGATATAGAAGTAGGAGTAAGCGATGGCATCTTTGTAGAGGTAAAGAGCGGTATCACAGCAGATGATAATATCAAAGTTTGGAATCAACTTAAAGCACCAGCAGGATTTGGTGGAAGGGGATAAACCCCTTGATTAAGAGTGGATAGGAGTTTCTTTTTTACGCTTTCGCGAAAGCGTACACCTATACCAAAAAAAAATAATTAACAGTTTTTGTAACATATAACCGTTTCAATAGTCATATTGGACATCAATCTAGATTATGAAAAAAGCCATTTTATTTAGTATCACAGCCTTACTAGCTCTTACCACCTTCGGGCAGGAGAGAAAGTGGACTCTTCAAGAATGTGTGCAGTATGCGATAGAGAATAATATCAACATACAGCAAACTACGCTAGACCTTGAATCAGCAGCTATAGATAAATCTGATGCCGTAGGAGCATTTTTACCTACACTTAATGGTACTGCTAGTAACAGCTGGCAGACAGGTCTTACGCAAAACGTTCTTACCGGGGTACTAGAGTCACAACAAACACGTAACTCGTCTTTTGGAGTAAGCTCAGGAGTACGATTAATTAATGGTTTTAGAAATCATAAAGTACTAGATAGAGCAGAGCTTAGTAAAATAGCGGCAGACTATAATATTGCAAAGCTCAAAGATGATGTAGCACTTAATGTTGCTGTAGCTTACCTACAAGTACTACTTGCAAAGGAAAGTGCAAAGGTGATAATTACACAAAACGCGGTTACACAAGAGCAAATAGATCGTACTCAAGAGCTGGTAGACGGAGGTGTATTACCTAGAGGTGACTTACTTGAGATAAGAGCTACAAATGCAAGCGAAAGACAACGTATCGTTGCTGCCGAGAATTCAATAGCGATAGGACTTGTAAATCTTGCACAGCTACTTAATATATCAGATTTTGAAAATTTTGATATCGCAGATGGTAATTATACTGTTCAAGGCGAGAGTATACTTGAGACACAACCAGAAGTACTTATAAGTTCTGCAAAAGACAATAGATACGACGTAAAAATTGCCGAACAAAATGAGGCGATTGCACAAAAAGATCTTGAGATAAGCAAGACTGGGCTATACCCTACACTAGATGCATTTTTTAATTATAATACTAGAGAGTCTAACAGAGCAAGTGGTTTCAATACGATTCTTGATCCAGATGATCCAGTTATAGATTCTGGTAACCCTATAGGAGTAGTAGGTGCTACAGGAGATGTGGTAACCAGCTTAACGCCTAATATTATAGGAGGCAATGAGATAGGCCCTCTACCATTTATAGAGCAGTTATATCTTAATGATGGTATCTCTTATGGTTTATCTTTGCGAGTGCCTGTTTTTAATGGATGGAGTACAAAAAATCAAATAAAGCGTAGCAAGGTAAACGTGATGCGTGCAGAGTATCAAAAAGAGCTTGCAGAGCAAAACTTAAGAACAGCAGTTTACCAAGCGTATACAGATGCAAAAGCTGCAAAAGAAAGTTATGAAGCAGCAAAACTTGCTGTAGAGTCGCAAGAGCTAGCTTATCAATATGCAAAAGACAGGTATGATGTAGGGCTTACTAACGCTTTTGATTTTAGCCAGAGTAAATTACGCTATGATAACGCACAGATAGAACTTGCACGTTCTAAGTATGATTATATTTTCCGCATAAAGGTATTGGAGCTCTATTTTGGAGTGCCAGTTACCGAACTAAAATTCTAACCAAAATGAGTAAAAAAACACTTTTCATCTTACTAGGTATTGTTGCCATTGTAATTGTAGCATTAATAGCCGGCAAGAAATCTGGGGCGTTCGGTAAAACCGGAAACTTTAAGGCTGTCGAGACTCAAAAAATTGAGAGAGCAACTATTATTGAAACAGTTGCAGCCACAGGTAAAATACAACCAGAAATAGAAGTAAAGCTCTCTTCTGAAGTATCTGGAGAGATAATAGATTTACCTATTAAAGAGGGGCAAGATGTTAAGAAGGGTGACCTGCTGGTTAAAATCAACCCAGACTTAGTACAAGCACAAGTGAGCCAGTCTCAAGCAGCTTTGCAAAATAGCCGTGCTGGTTTATCACAAGCAGAGGCCACGCTCAACCAAGCAAAACTTACTTTTGAACGTAACAAACCACTTTTTGATAAAGGTGTTATTTCAAAAGCAGATTTTGAGCGCGCAGAGTCTGACTACCAGATAGCACAGGCTAATCGCCAGAGTGCCTTTTATAATGTACAGAGTGTAGCTGCACAAGTGAAGCAAGCTACAGATAACTTAGGCCGTACCTCTATCTTTGCACCGCGAGATGGTACCATCTCTATGCTTAATGTTGAGCTAGGTGAGCGAGTAGTGGGTACAGCACAAATGGCAGGTACAGAAATTGTGCGCGTTGCAAACCTTCAAAATATGGAGGTAGAGGTAGATGTAAACGAAAATGATATCGTAAAAATACAAGTAGGTGACTCTACCATTGTTGAGGTAGATGCATATCTTAAAAAGAAATTTGCAGGAGTAGTTACAGAGATTGCAAACTCTGCTCAAGCAACCCTCACAGCAGACCAGGTTACAAATTTTAAAGTAAAAGTACGTATCCTTGAGGAGTCGTATAAAGATCTTCTAGAGGGTAAAAAAGATACTTACTCACCGTTTAGACCAGGGATGACGGCAACGGTAGATATTATAACAAAAAAACGTAATGATATTCTAGCTGCTCCTATAAGCGCTATAGTTGTAAAAAGTGATACTAGTGCGACTAAGAGATCTAGTGCAAGAGCAAGTGATGTTACCTCAGATGAGAAGTTTGAGTGTGTATTTATAAAAGATGGCGACACCGCAAAGCTCAAAGTTGTAACTACAGGTATACAAGATGATTCAAAAATTGAAATTCTCTCGGGTCTTGAAGAAGGAGATGAGATTATTACAGGGCCTTATAGTTTAGTAGCAAAATCACTCAAAACAGGCGATAAGGTAGAGCTAGAAAATCAAGAAGAAAAGAATACAGAAGAATAAAAGAATGACACACATATTATGTCTAGAGACAGCCACCACAAATTGTTCGGTGGCTTTGTCTATTAATGGAGAAGTCGTGATGATGCAGGAGGATAATGCAAAGAAGTATTCTCACGCAGAGCGGCTGCACACTTTTATTAAAGAAGTTTTAGATAAAGCAGGTGTTGCTCAAGAAAAACTAAACGCCATAGCGGTAAGTAAAGGCCCAGGGAGTTATACGGGGCTGCGCATAGGAGTTTCGGCGGCAAAAGGTCTCTGTGCTGCACTAGATATACCTTTAATAGCTGTAGAGACGCTTAGATCGCTTTCGCGAAAGCAAAACCTTACTCATAATGAGCTTGTAGTACCTATGCTAGATGCCAGGCGTATGGAAGTGTATAGCGCTATTTATGATAGTGAGGGGAATGTTATAAGAGGTACAGAAGCACAAATACTAGATGAAACCTCTTTTACCGAATATTTAGATAAGAGCATTGTGCACTTTATAGGTAATGGAGTTGAAAAATTTCAAGAAGTGTGTACACACCATAATGCTAGATTTGTAACTAATGAATTGCCTAGCGCTGCGCAAATGGCAGCTATTTCAAACCAAAAGTTTCAAGAAGGATTATTTGAAGATGTAGCTTATTTTGAACCTTATTATCTCAAAGATTTTATTGCTGGCAAGCCTAAGAAAAAATAAGCACAGCTTTATAAATGACAAACGCCCTTAATGTAAATATTAAGGGCGTTGTCATTATGAGGGACTTGATATTATGCCTCTTTCTGTATCTCGACAGCGTGAGGGTAAGGTATTTCAATTCCAGCTTTGTCAAGCTCAATTTTACAGTTTTCAATAGTTTGGAAGTACACATCCCAGTAGTTTTCTGGTGTTGCCCACGGGCGTACCTCATAGTTTACAGAGCTCTCTGCAAGTTCACCCATATTTACAGATGGAGCAGGTACTTTAAGTACATTTTCTTGTGACTCCATAGCGCGCATTAGGGCTTCTTTGGTAGCTTTAATATCTGCATCGTATGATACACCTATTGTAAGGTCTACACGTAGTTCTCCTAGCTCTGTATAGTTCTTTATATTACCATTAGATAGTGCACCGTTAGGTAAGATTACTAGCTTATTACCTGGTGTTGATATTTTTGTCGTAAAGATTTGAATCTCTGTTACAACACCTATTTCGCCTTGAGCTTCTATAAGATCTCCCACTTTAAAAGGTTTAAAAAGTATTAAAAGTACACCTCCAGCAAAGTTAGATAATGATCCTTGTAGAGCAAGACCTACAGCAAGACCAGCAGCAGCAAGTATCGCTGCAAAAGAAGCGGTGTCTATACCTAACTGACCTAAAATAGCAATGATAAGAAGTACTAGTAATATGGTTCTTACTAGGTTAGACAAGAACTTTTCTAGGGTCTTGTCCATATTTTTGTTCTTGTCGAGCATTTTTTTGAAAACTTTCATAAGTTTCCCAATAACCCATTTACCTACAATCCATATGACAACGGCCATAAGTATTTTAAGCCCGTATTCTGATCCTTTTTCGATAGCTAGATCAATCCATTTTTGATAGTCTTCCATTACAATGTTTTTAGTTTAAGTTGTTTTGATACATTAAAACTAAAAAAAACGCTCATAATTAAAATTATGAGCGCGTTATATTCTTGTAATTATTTAATAGTAAGCATAGGTCTATACTTATGTGTCTTTCATCTATAACTATTCTTGTTTGTACAGATGCACATCACGCTGCGGGTAAGGTATTGTGATACCTTGAGCCTCTAGTCTTTCTTTTCCTTCTTCAAGTACGGTCCATCGTAAGTTCCAAAAATCATCTATATGTGCCCAATATCTTAATGAGAGGTTAACGCTGCTATCACCTAGTTCTGCGAGCACTATCATAGGTTCTTTTCCTTCTACTTGTAACACAGTTTCTTGCTCATTTACTAAATCTAGTAGAATGTTTTTTGCAAGCTTCACATCGTCGTCATAACCTATTCCAAAAGTTAGGGCTTCTCTACGTATTCCCTCTTCTGTAAAGTTTACAATGGTTTCATTAGATAATTGTCCATTAGGGATGATAGCAAGTTGGTTTCCAAAAGTATTGAGCTTGGTTTGGAAAATAGAAATTTCCTTAACAGTTCCTTCTTGTCCTTGGGCTTTTATAAAATCTCCTACTTTAAATGGTCTAAGTAATAGTATGAGCACACCACCAGCAAAGTTTGCAAGTGACCCTTGTAGCGCAAGACCTATAGCAAGACCAGCGGCACCTATAATCGCAACAAGCGATGTAGTTTTTACTCCTAGTTGAGTGATTACAGTAACAAAAAGTATAATTTTAAGCGTCCAGTTTATAAGGTCTTGTGCAAACTTTTCTAGGGTAGGGTCATAATCCTTTCTTTGGAAAAATTTACGAGTAAAACGTTTAATAAGACGTATGATCCAGAGACCTACAAATAGAAGTATAATAGCACTTATAAACCCTGGGATAAATGCCCATATCCAGTTTGCAGCGCGTTTTATATATTCTTCGTACTGACTTAACGTACTTAGGGGGTCTTTCATAACAATGTATTTTTTACAAAGTTGAAAATAACCCCTAAGGTTCTATAAAATGTGGGGATAAACTTCTGTTAAAGTTCTATGAGTTTTAAGGCTTCCTTAACTGTTTTTACTGGTAGTTTACACGCATTGTTAACGCATACATAAATTAATGTTTCACCTTCTAGGTATCTACCTTCAAAAATTTCTTGTTTGCTTGCGGTAGTAGTGGCAGCAATTAATTTATTTGGCAAGTATTCTTGCTCTAATTCTGCAAGAATGTTTTGAGCATCTGGGCCAACTACTACAAGCTCATAATAAGGTTTTGTATAGTTGAGCATAAGGTCCATCCAGTTAGAAAAACTCGTAGGGCTTTGTGTAAAATTAGTTTGCATATTATTGAGCATTGCAGCTGCGGTATCTGTATACTCTTTATCTAAGTAGTAGTGCGATAGGGTAAAAATATTTTTCGCCATTATGGAGTTTGATGACGGGATCACGTTATCATAAAACTCAGTGTTTCTAGAAGACAGTGTAGGATCTTCGTTTGAGGTAAAATAGAAGAGTTTATTTTCTGCGTTTTGAAAGTGAGTAAACGTATAGTCTGTTAGACTTTTTGCCTTCTCTAGCCATTGCTCATCCATAGTGACCTCAAAAAGGGCAATAAAAGCATCTATAGTCGCAGCATAATCTTCAAGGTATGCATTTATAGTGCTCTTGCCATCTTTATAGGTTCTATTAAGACCTCCATCTTTACGAAGCAGATTGTCTACCACAAAATTTGCATTCTTGAGAGCTGCGTCGAGAAATTCCTTTTCGTCAAACACGCGGTAAGCATCTACATATCCTTTGGTCATTAAGCCATTCCAAGAGGTGAGAATTTTGTCATCTAGGCGCGGTTTTTCTTTTTTGCTTTCGCGAAAGCGTAATAAATCCTCACGCCACTTACTCTTTTTAGTGGTAAGCTCTTCTAGCGAAATTTCGTACTCCTTTATAAAATCTGTATCTAGATCTTGTCTTATAAGCACATAGTGATCATTCTCCCACTTACCGTAATCATTGATATTGTAGTAAGCGCTAAAGAGTTCAAAATCATCTCCTACAAGGTTCTTAAGCTCCTCTTCTGTCCATACATAATACGCACCTTCTTCTAGTTCACCGTCTGGGGTAAGGCTATCTGCATCTAGCGCGCTGTAAAAACCTCCCTGAGCAGTGGTCATCTCTCGTTTTATAAACTCGAGTGTCTCATACACGGTTTCTTTATATAGCGGATTTTTAGTCTTTAAGTAAGCGTTTGAGTATAGACTTACGAGCTGAGCGTTATCATATAGCATTTTTTCAAAATGGGGGATATGCCATTTTGTATCAACACTATACCTCGCAAAGCCACCACCCACTTGATCATTTACCCCGCCAAAGGCGATTTGCTCTAGTGTGGTATTTACATACTCAAGTATCTCGTCATCATTATTTTGATGTGCGTAGCGCAGTAAGAATTCATAATTATTAGGCATCATAAACTTTGGCGCTCTGTTGAGACCACCTTGACGTGTGTCCCATTGTCGTGACCACTTCTCAATAGATGTTTGGAGTGTGTCTATAACAAAGCTGGGTTTATTAGGGTTAGGTGTTACAAGGTCCATTTGTGCAAGCCCCGTACCTAGCTTATCTGCATACTCCACCAGCTTGTTAGGGTCTGATGTGTAGATGTCTGCAACTTGACCTAGCGCGTTGAGCCAGTCTTCTTTTGAAAAATAAGTGCCACCCCAAACTGGTCTTCCATCTGGCAATGCTACAGCATTAAGAGGCCAGCCACCGCGACCTGTCATAAGCTGTACAGCATTCATATATACATTATCTACATCTGGTCTCTCCTCGCGGTCAACTTTTATATTTATAAAATTTTCATTCATAAACTGAGCGACCAGAGTATCTTCAAAACTCTCGTGCTCCATCACGTGACACCAGTGACACGATGAGTATCCTATACTTACGAGTATGAGCTTGTTTTCTTTTTTTGCTTGAGCGAGCGTTTCGTCGTTCCAGGCTTTCCAGTCTACAGGGTTGTGGGCGTGTTGTAATAGGTAAGGACTTGTTTCTTTTATAAGGTCGTTTGTATAATCGTGTTGCATAGTAGTGTCGGTTTTCCCCTCACAGCTTGTAATGAGAATCGCAGTAATAAAGGCAAGTACAGGGATATGTAATTTCATAAGGTAAAAATACAAACAAAAAAAGTCCCACTTTAGAGCGGGACCTTATATAGCTATTTAAAAAGCCTCTTATTATTTTACTTCAAAAGTAATCTTACAGTTCATACGGTATTCTTTAATTTTTCCGTCTTCACCTACTACACAGTTTTGCTCATTTACATATAAAGAGCGTATGTTTTTAAGAGACTTACTTGCGTGCTCGAGCGCATTTTCTGCTGCGTTTTCCCAGCTTTTTTCTGAACTTGCTAATACTTCTATTACTTTTAATACTGCCATTTTATTGGTTTTAAGAATTAATAAATTGTTGTTTTTCTTAAAGTTAAGCAATATGTTAGTAATAAGAGTGCGAGGTGTTTAGAATATTAAGATTAGTCTAATTGTGAGTTACAACGTGAGTTTATGCAGCTTATCGATACTCAGTTCATTTTCTAAATAAAAGATGCAATAGGCCTTTGTAGATAAAATAAGAACTTACCAACCTCCAGAAGCACCACCACCGCCAAAGCCGCCACCGCCAAAACCTCCCCCGAAGCCACCGCCGCCTCCAAAGCTGCCGCCACCTCCAAAGGAACCACCACCGCCGCCAAAACCGCCGCGCCCCATATTACTGAGTATAATAACATCTAGTAGTGAGCCAGTTCTTCTAGTACCGTTACCACCGTCACGACCACCACCACGGTGATTGTTACGACTTATGATAATCAATATGATGACAAAGAAGATAAACATTAAGATAGGTTGTATGGGGAAACCACTATCATCTGGTCGAGAGCCTGTAAAATTACCCTGCAACCCTTGAAAGATAGCATCTGTACCTTGGTCAAGGCCTGCATAAAAATTACCCTGTTTAAATTGCGGAATCATTATGCGATTTATGATTTGCTCTGCGTCACGATCTGAGATAATACTCTCAATACCATAGCCAGTATTGATATCAATCTTTCGGTCGTCTTTTGCTAGGAGTATAAGAATCCCATTGTCTTCATCTGCCTGACCTATTCCCCATTTTTGTCCCCATTTTGCACCTAACATATCGAGACCTTCACCATTTGATGATGAGATTACAGCAACTACAATTTGTGTTGAGGTGGTATCACTATACTTAATAAGTTTACGTTCTAAAGCGTTTTTTTGACCTTCAGAGAGTAAACCTATGTAGTCATAAACAGCATCTGGATTTGCCTTTGTGGGTTTATCTGGTATTGTGTATTGTGCAACTGCCGTCATACTCACAATACAGAGAAGAAGTGTGAGTGCGCTTTCGCGAAAGCGGAATCCCATAAAAAAATCTTTTTCTAGCATTAAGAAGTCGTTATTTCGTCTGGAAGTTCATTTACATCTCCGTGCTCCCACGGAAAGTATTGTGCAAGCTTTTCACCAGCACAGCGCACCCCATCTATAAGTCCATCACGGAAGTTGTCTTGCTTAAACTGAGCAATTATTTTGTCTTTTGTAGACTCCCAGAAGTCTGCAGGGACCTTGTTATTAATCCCCCTGTCGCCACAAATGGCAAGTTTATGATCATCTACAGCTACATAAATGAGCACGCCGTTTTCATCTTTAGTATTGTCCATTTTAAGTAGGTGAAATAACTCTTGAGCACGCACTAGAGCATCCTTTTTAGAATGATGCTCTAGGTGCACTCTTATCTCTCCAGAGGTCTGTTGCTCAGACTCGCGTATGGCTGTAATGATAGCCTGCTCATCTTCTTTACTTAAAAAGTCTTCTACCGTAGATGCCATCTAGCTTCCAAAATCAAATTCTACATTTGGAGCATCTTCAGATCCAGCGTCTGCCTCAAAGTAATCCATCTCTGCAAAGTTTCCTATAAATGAGTTTATCACGTTATTAGGAAACGTTTTAAGGTGTTTGTTATATGGTTTTACCGTCTCGTTAAATCTGTTGCGCTCCACGTTTATGCGGTTTTCTGTGCGCTCAAGTTCGTTTATGAGTTCTTTAAAGTTTTCATTTGCCTTGAGGTCTGGGTAACGCTCAAAAACGGCAAGTAATCTAGATAGGGCAGAGGTAAGTCCTTGCTGCGCTTGTTGAAACTGCTTGAGTTGTGCTGGTGTAATGTTAGAAGGATCTATTTGTATAGAGGTAGCTTTAGATCTTGCTTCTGTCACTTTTATAAGTGTAGACTGCTCAAACTCTGCATAACCCTTTGCGGTGTTTACAATGTTAGGTATCAGGTCTGCTCTACGTTGGTATGAGCTCTCAACATTTGCCCACTGTGAAGTTGCATTTTCTTGTAAGTCAATTGCGGTGTTGTAAAATTTAGGCCCTACCATAAATCCTACGATGGCTATAAGAGCGATAATGGCAATGATAGCAATAAGTCCTTTTTTCATAATATAATACTGGTTTTGATTGTTAGTTGTCTTATAGTAGTATTTGTTACACACTACCATTCTAGAAGCAAGGTACTAATTTATGTAACTATTAAGGATAAGGTTTTGTTAAGAGCACCTAGTCATAACATTTTATGTATGATTTTTGCACTCTTATCGACTTAATGAATAAATTGTTTATGACCTTAAAACTAATACACATACTCGGCTCTATGGGATTGCTCGGTGTTTTTACCGGACTATACCATCTCGTATATGGAGATTATGCTGTGATGAGTTTTTGCGCTGTGTTAGTAAGTACACTATTTATCATACTCGCTATAATAGATATAGCAAGGCAGTCTAGAGGTCACCTTTAATCTCTAGTAACTGCGCCTTTACGCCTTCTAGCTTGCGTATAATGTCAAAGTTGCTCAAGATCTCCTTTTTTCCTTCCTTAAGATGGATTTTTGCGCCTTCTAGTGTAAAGCCACGCTCTTTTACTAGGTGGTAGATAAGCTCTAAATTCTTAATGTCACTTGGAGTAAACTTACGAGTACCACGCGCATTCTTTTTAGGTTGAAGCACGTCAAACTCTTTCTCCCAGAAGCGCAGGAGCGATGCGTTTACATCAAAGGCCTTTGCAACCTCACCTATACTATAATATCTCTTTTCTGGAAGATCTATGTGCATTAGTCAAGCGATTGATTTTCTAACGAGGCAGCAGCTAGCATAATATCATACTCTTCTGGAGTAAGGTCATTGTGATAAAAATTTACTGGGTTTACCACCTTACCGTTTTTCCAAACTTCGTAATGTAGGTGTGGTCCAGATGAGAGGCCTGTGTTACCTACATAACCTATGATCTCTCCACGTTTTACCTTGCGTCCTACTTTTGTGTTGTACTTGCTCATATGAGCATAGTAGGTTTTGTACCCAAAACCGTGTTCTATAATTACCATCTTACCATACCCGCTACCTAAACCTACTTTTGTTACAGTACCATCACCGGTTGCATAAATAGGTGTACCTGGAGGGGCCGTAAAATCCATCCCATTGTGCATTTTTCTATACTTTAAAATAGGGTGTACACGCATACCATAACCAGAGGCAACTCTAGAGAGGTCCTTGTTTTGTACCGGTTGTATGGCTGGTATAGTTTTGAGAAGAGCTTCTTTTTCTTCGGCGAGTTTTGCAATCTCGTCTAGTGATTTAGATTGTATAACAAGTCGTTTTGTAATCTGGTCTATACGCTTAGCGCTATTTGTAATTAGAGCAGAGTTGTCATAACCCTCAAGGTTTTTATAACGGTTTACTCCTCCAAAACCGGCTAGACGCACATCATTAGGTATAGGACTAGCTTCAAAGAGTACGCGGTATACATTGTTATCACGCTCCTCTACATTTGCAAGCACGCGTTCTATCTGATCGAGTTTCTTTTCTTGCATCTCAAACTGCAGAGACATATTTGCAAGTTCCCGCTCTAACTTACGTTCTTTAGGCGTATCTACACCAGAGTTAAATACAGCAATTGTTATAAGAAGACCCATAAGAGCAGAAGAAGCAATAAATATAAGTGCAGCTCCAAAGGTGCGTCCCTTTTTCCGCTCTACTTTTCGGTAAGATAGTGTCTCACTATCATAGTAATATTTTACCTTAGACATAAGTTAAAATGCTTATTTTTGAGGTTTATTTATGGAGCTGTGCGCTTTCGCGAAAGCGTGATTTCTCAACTTCATAACAGTCAAATATAAAATAAATTATCCACACCTTCTATCGTATGAAATCTCAAGAGGTACGTAAACAGTTTTTAGAATTTTTCAAGTCCAAAAATCATTCCATAGTCGCCTCTGCGCCAATGGTTTTAAAGGATGACCCGACCCTGATGTTTACAAACGCTGGAATGGTTCCTTTTAAAGAATACTTTTTAGGAAACGCTACGCCAAAAAATTCACGACTTACTGACACCCAAAAGTGTTTACGTGTATCTGGTAAGCATAATGATCTTGAGGAGGTAGGAAAAGATACGTATCACCACACGATGTTTGAGATGCTGGGTAACTGGTCTTTTGGAGATTACTTTAAGGAAGAAGCGATTGCTTGGGCTTGGGAGTTTCTTACAGAGGTAGTAAAGGTAGATAAGGACAGTATATATGTTTCGATTTTTGAAGGTGACGCGTCTGAAGGACTTGAGCGCGATCAAGAGGCATATGATATATGGACAAAACATATAGACGAGAGCCGTATTATAAACGGAAACAAGAAAGATAACTTCTGGGAGATGGGTGCTCAAGGCCCTTGTGGACCTTGCTCTGAGATACACGTAGATATACGCTCTGCCGAAGAAAAAGCAGCCGTAGATGGTAAGTCACTTGTAAATATGGATCACCCGCTCGTAATCGAGATCTGGAATCTGGTATTTATGCAATACAACCGTCTGGCAAACGGGTCGCTCACAAAGCTTCCTAACCAGCACGTAGATACGGGAATGGGCTTTGAGAGATTGTGTATGGTCCTGCAAGGTGTACAATCTAACTATGATACAGATGTGTTTACACCACTTATGCGTGAGGTAGAAACCATTACTTCATCAAAATGTGGCGAGACAGAAGAAACAGATATCGCTGTACGTGTGATTGCAGATCACGTGAGAGCTGTCTCATTTTCTATAGCAGATGGACAGTTACCGTCTAACACAGGTGCTGGGTATGTGATAAGACGTATACTGCGACGTGCCATTCGTTATGGGTTTACGTTTCTTGACACTAAGGAACCATTTATATATAAACTGGTTTCTACACTTGTAAACCAGATGGGAGATGCCTTTCCAGAGCTGGAAGCACAAAAAAATCTTATTACAAATGTGATACGAGAAGAAGAGGCTTCGTTCTTGCGCACACTTGATAAAGGACTCATCTTATTAGATAATGTAATTGCAAATACCTCTGGAGATACGGTTTCTGGAGATAAGGCTTTTGAGCTTTATGACACCTATGGCTTCCCAATAGATCTTACAGCACTTATACTTAGTGAGAAAAATCTAAAACTAGACGAAGCTGGCTTTGAAGCTGCTCTTAAAGAGCAAAAGGACCGTTCTCGTGCAGCAACCAAGGTTGAGACAGACGACTGGAATATCTTGCAAGAAGATAGCGAAGAGGAATTCATAGGCTACGATACACTAGAAGCATCTGTAAAAATCACTCGCTACCGTAAGACAGAGAGTAAAAAAGACGGGGAGTTATATCAACTAGTATTTAATCTTACGCCATTCTATCCAGAAGGAGGAGGACAAGTAGGTGATAAAGGATACCTAGAAACTCCAAGCGGAGAGGTGGTTTATATCATAGATACAAAGAAAGAAAACAACCTTATTATACATCTTGCCAAAAACCTCCCAAGATCTACCGAGGGAACGTTTAAGGCAGTGGTAGATGTGAAGCAACGTAGCCGTACGGCTGCAAACCATACTGCAACGCACTTATTGCACCAAGGGCTTCGTAAGATACTAGGAACACACGTGGAGCAAAAGGGAAGTATGGTACATAGCAGAAACCTACGTTTTGACTTCTCTCACTTTTCTAAAGTGACAAGCGAGGAGTTAAAAGAGGTAGAAGATTTTGTAAATGCACGCATACGCGAAAACTTATCTCTAGAAGAGCAACGTGGTATTCCTTATGATCAAGCTATACAAGAAGGAGCGATAGCATTATTTGGAGAGAAGTATGGTGACGCTGTAAGGACCATACGCTTCGGGAAATCTATGGAGCTTTGTGGTGGTACACACGTGAAAAATACAGGAGACATCTGGCATTTTAAAATCACTTCAGAAGGTGCAGTGGCATCTGGTATACGCCGTATAGAAGCAATTACTAGCGATGCTGCCAAAGATTACTTTACATCAGAAACCGAAGCCTATAATCAAGTAAAAGCAACCCTTAAAGGGAATCAAGATCCAGTAAAGGCGATTACTAACCTACTGGATGAGAATGCTGCTTTAAAAAAGCAAGTAGAAGCACTTATAAAAGAGAAGGCTCAAAACCTAAGTGGTGATCTTGCAAAAGAATTTGTAGACATAGATGGTGTAGATTTCTTAGCAAAAAAGGTAGACCTAGATGCGGGAGCTATTAAAGATCTAGCTTTTAAATTAGGAGAGAATAAAGACAACGTATTCTTGCTATTTGGAACAGAGCAAAACGGTAAAGCATTGCTAAGTTGCTACATCTCAAAAGAGCTTGTCGCTTCAAAAAATCTGAACGCAGGTACTGTCGTGCGTGAATTAGGAAAGCACATCCAAGGTGGAGGTGGAGGACAACCTTTCTTTGCAACTGCAGGAGGTAAAAATCCAGCAGGTATAGACGCTGCCATTGCAGAGGTTAAGAACTATCTTGTATAATGAAACTACAGACCCAAATACCGCTAGAGCCTGCTGCTCATCAATTTGGGTATGATCATAAATTATTGTTATTAGGTTCTTGCTTTGCGCAGAACATAGGTGACAAGCTATCATATTATAAATTCCAAGCGGTTACAAATCCGTTTGGAATTATTTTTAATCCCGTCGCACTAGAACGGTTAGTGGCAGATGCTGTTGCAAATAAAACCTATACAGAAGCAGATGTTTTTGAACTAGACGGCGTCTGGAAATCTTTTTATGCACACAGTGACAAAAATGCCCTTACGAGACTAGGAGCTGTGATACACTTACAAGAGGCGCAGCAATTGCTCAGGCAACAGCTCATAGACGCTTCTCATTTATTTATCACATTAGGTACTGCTTGGGTTTATAAACATCTTGAACGTGATGAGGTGGTGGCCAACTGTCACAAGGTTCCTCAACAAGCTTTTACTAAAAAACTACTATCTGTCACCGAAATTCAACAGAGTCTGTCTCGTATTTGTGAGCTGGCAAAAACTCTTAATCCAAAAATTGAGATTGCCATTACGGTGTCGCCAGTGCGTCATATTAAAGATGGTATAGTAGAAAATACCCGTAGCAAATCACATTTACTTACAGCAGTTCATCAACTTGTAGATAGTCGTGAGGCGAGTTATTTTCCGGCTTATGAGATTGTGATGGATGAGTTACGTGACTATCGCTTTTATGCAAGTGATATGGTACACCCATCTGAGCAAGCTGTTACCTATGTATGGGAGCGTTTTGTAGAAGTGTACGCTTTCGCGAAAGCGCAACAAACAATGAAAAAAGTAGCTCAAGTCCAACAGGGGTTAGCTCACAGACCTTTTAATGAAGACAGCGCTGCTCACCAAAAATTTATTACAGATCTTGCAAAAAAACAGCAAGCTCTAACAGAAGTGTATCCTTTTATGAACTTCTAGATAATCAAAGTAAAAAAGGGTTATTCATTCATTGTCTTATAAGCACTCATCCAGGCACCTCCATTCATAGCTTCAACACCTTTTGACCTAAGGACGGCTGCGGCTGTAGCACTGCGGCCACCGCTGGCACAAACGCATATTACAGGTTTGTTCCATTTTTTAATCGTTGCGGCTTGGACGGCTATGTTTTGCACAGGTATGTGCTTTGAGCCTGGTATGGCGCCGCTATCATACTCGGCTTTTGAGCGCACGTCTATAATAATACCATCGCGAGAGATGTACTCATTAAGCTTATCCTTTTTATTACCAAAAAGCTTACTTAAAAATCCCATAGTTTACTGTATTAATTCTAGGCCATTTGTGATGAGGTGTGCTACCTTCTCTTTGTGTTTTTGCACCTCTTTAAGATGTGCGAGTACGGTGGTGTCTTTTGTGAGTTCATAAATTTCTAAGGCACATAACCAGTCTTGTGGGTAGTCTTTTTGTAAGCTTGTAAATACCTCAAGAAGTGCTTCTTTGTCTATTTGATTGCTTTCTCTTTGTAATCGTACTTGCTGGTAAAGTCTGTTAAGCGTGTCTTCTTTTTCTGAGAGCGTAGGTTTTACCGTATTAGTCTCTGCTACGTGTGTAATGAGATTAAAAGATAAGAAGTCTGCCGCTCCGGCAAAGGCAGAGACGATTTGTGAGCCTATCACTAGGTCAAAGTCTCCCATAGATGGGTCGTGTAAAATTTTGTCACCATAAGTTACCGTACAATCTGTAAACTGTATAAGCATTAACTGCCCACCTAGGTTGCGCATCCCAGTAACATTTAACCCGCTTACGGTAATACCACTTTCATATTCAAAAGAGATAGGCTTACCATCATAAAAGTCATAAGCTTTTAAGTCTCTTGGCCCCATATTTTCTATAGAGAGATTTATGCCCTTAAGCTTACCTAAAGGAGAGCTAAAACCGTTCTTGTAACGGTTTACTCCGTGGCCTATAAGTTCTTTCTCTCTATAAGAAAGTGCTGTTTCACCTTGAGTAGCAAAGTAAACGACCTCATTATCGTCATTTTGAATCATCTCTGTAAATATGCCACTTACTTGCAAACCTGTGTTGAGTTCTAGTGTACCTATTTGCTTTGATTCTATGAGTTTTTTCAGTCCACGCCAGCCACCTTTACGTACTGCCATTGTACCTGCAAATTCTTCTAAGACTTGCATTAGGTATGCAAAGTCTGGTGTGACAAAGAGTTGAGGTTGCGGTTTTGTAATGTCAAATTCTTGGTATGCAGCATCTATCGAGTAAGGTATTTTCTTTACCTCGTCTGTCATACACCAGGTGCTCTCTCCTATAGAAGATAGTAATCCTGCTCCGTATATTTTTGGGTTTTCTACAGTACCTACCATTCCATACTCTACCGTCCACCAGTGTAGGTTGCGTATAAGTGCAATTTCAGAAGGCTGTACCTCTTTGTTTTGTAACTGTTCTACACTTCTTTGGGCGGCATCTATCGCTTCTTGAGTGATGCCATCTGCCTCTTTAAGAATAGATAGTGTACGTACAGCTTCATACATTTCCATATCGTGGGCACTAGAGATGGCTTTTGCACCTATCTCTCCAAATCTTCTTAAGTACTCTGCATAGTCTGGACTTGCAATAATAGGCGCGTGCCCGGCTCCCTCGTGTATGATGTCTGGCGCAGGGGTGTACTCTATGTTTTCTAGCTGACGTATATCACTTGCAATGACAAGCACTTTGTATGCTTGAAACTCCATAAAGGCATTTGGTGGTATAAAACCATCTACCGCTACGGCTGCCCATCCTATTTCTTTAAGGATACGATTCATCCCGTACATAGAAGGGATGTTATCTATAGAGATACCGGTTTTTTCTAACCCCATTACATAGCTCTCGTGGGCTACTTTACTTAGATAGTCTACGTTTTTGCGCATCACATATCGCCATACGGCTTGATTTATGGGCGTGTACTGCTCATAATCTTGTGCTTTGATATATTGTTTTAAGTGCGGCGGAAGCCTGTCTAATAGAGGATTACTCTCAACGTTTGTATGCATAGTGTAAAATTAATTCATAAGTCGTGGTTGTCCTCATATAATTTCAAGATTTGTTTCATAATTGTAGGTAGTGTTGTTGCACTTTATCGCTTTGCTCTCCCTTAGGTTGTGAATCTCATAAGTTCGCTTTCGCGAAAGCGTTATAAAGCCCATTAGCCCCGTTTTTAGAATAAGTAGTATCATAAGTACTCGTTAATATTTGGAAAAATTATGCTAATGCTCAAGCGTTTGTTAAGAGACGGTAGGGTTATGTTAAGGATGTCTCCAGACTTTAGCATAGGCTTATAACTATATATTTTATGTAGCCTCGATGTCCTTATACATTTGTATCAAACAAAAAATATAAGACTATGAAGAAGACAATAATCACATCGTTATTTGCAATTGCAATAGCAACAGGAATACAAGCACAAACCGAAACAATGGCAGTAAATAATACGCCAGTTGAGATGAACGGTACCCAAGATGATATAAATGAGACAGGCGTGGTAGGGATAAGCGGCTGGACAAGTTTTAATGAGTTGAGCTCACAGATGTATAAACTTAAAGGAGCAAATTACTTTAATACTATTAAAATGATACGCGCTATGGAGCCTACAGTGATGTCTTTAGAAGCTACAAAGCCTATGTGGATGGACACAGAAGAGATTAATGAAGATGTAGCAGATTTTAAGAAAGAGTATATGGAACTCACTACAGAGATGAGTGTAGACAATGATGAGTTCAGAGAAAATCTTGAGGAAATCTCAGAGCAGTATGAAGATTTAAGAGAAGAAGCAATGGAAACTTTTATTAACTACCGTAAGACCGTGATGGATGGTAATAAAGAGTATAAAGAAGAAATCGAAAAAAACCGTTCTAAAATGATGAACGGCAAAGATGGTCAAGAAGAATATAAAGAGGAGACTAAGAACCTCAAGAAGATACGTGATGGTAAAACAAAGCAATAGTATTGAATTGATATAAGAGTAAAGCCACCCGTTAAGGGTGGCTTTTTTTATGTTGAGTGGGTAATAATCTGGCTGTAATAGGTAAGATGTTTTTACAGTAAGTCGTTGTGCATTATCTTGCACATAATGAAATCTACTACGCTTACGCGAAAACAAGAAATCTGTATCACAGCCGCTAGACTTTTTAAACAGAAAGGGTATAGCGCTGTAACAATGCGTGATCTCGCTGCAGAGGTAGGTGTAAAAGCGGCAAGTTTATACAATCACATTGCCTCAAAAGAAGAAATACTTAACGAGGTAATAGTAAACATAGCCGAAAGCTTTACCGAAGGCATACAAGACATACGCCTTGCAGATACAAAAGTGGCAGAAAAACTTGAAGCCGTTATAGCTCAGCACGTGCATCTCACGGCAGATAACCCTTATGGAATGGCATCGCTCAATAATGACTGGATGCACCTAGGAGAGGGCAAAGAAAAATATCTTGCCTTACGTAGTAGCTATGAGCAGCACTTTAGAGAAATTATAAAAGAGGGTAAAGCACAAAATGTACTTAAGGATATAGATGAGGAAGTGATTCTCTTTTCAACCTTAGGAACTTTAAGAAATCTCTATCTGTGGATTCCTAAAAAAGCAGATTTACAGCGATCAAAGCTCATCGATTCTCTCTGTGAGACCCTACTTAAAGGGGTGAAAACTGCATAACTCACTCTTTACTTTTATTGAAATACATATCATAAGCCACTATTTTTTAGGGTTAACTTGTTGTGTTTTGGTGGTTTATGTTAAATAGTTGTAATATTAACTAACAATCGTTAGTTTTACATAGTTCTAAACTATACTATGGCACTTTTTCATTCTCTAAGAGTAAAAGATATTTATAAAGAAACCACAGACTGTTCTGTTGTAACCTTTGACGTACCTGTAGATTTCTATCAGGATTTTAGTTTTAATGCAGGGCAGCATTTAACTCTTAAAGCCATCATAAATGGTGAAGATGTAAGACGTTCATATAGTCTCTGTTCTAGTCCGCTAGAGCAGCAGTGGAAGGTAGCTGTAAAGCAAATACCAGGAGGACTCTTTTCTACCTATGTAAATGAAGAGTTGCAAGCCGGAGACACACTAGAGGTAATGGCGCCTAGTGGAAAATTTGGGGTACCTGTAGATACACAAAAGAAAAAAAACTATGTAGCCTTTGCAGCAGGAAGTGGTATAACACCTATGCTGTCTATCATAAAGACACATCTAGCAGCAGAGCCAGACGCGACCTTCAAGCTGTTTTATTTGAACCGCACGGTTAAATCTATTATCTTTAAAGAAGAGGTAGAACAGCTTCGTAATCAATATTTTGGGAGGTTTGAGATATTTTATTTTCTCACAAAAGAGCAACGAGATATCGAGCTTTTTAACGGTAGATTTAATTCAGAAAAATTACAGACGCTTACTAAAACGCTTATCGATGTAAGTAGTACAGATGAGGTTTTTATTTGTGGTCCAGAGGAGATGATTTTCTTAATACGTGATGAGCTAGTAGCGGCAGGTTTAGAAAAAGAAAAAGTACACTACGAACTCTTTGTAACAGGACTCTCAGAAGAAGATAAGAAACGCGCAGCAAGACTGGCAGAGCAAAAGGTAGAAGGTGTTGAGGTTACCATTATAGATGGTGGTAAAGAGTTTCACTTTACTATGACAGATGAGTATGATAATATACTCGACGCGGCACTAGGTGCTGGGGCAGATCTTCCATTTGCTTGTAAAGGTGGGGTGTGTTCTACCTGTAAGTGTAAGGTAGAAGGAGGAAATGTAGAGATGAAAATAAATTATGCGCTAGAAGAAGATGAGGTAGCACAAAACCTAGTATTAAGTTGCCAGGCAGTACCTACAACAGAGCGTGTAAAAGTAAATTTTGATGTTTAAGCTTTCGCGAAAGCGGAAATCTAATACAAATTGCTATGAGTGATAAAGAAGTAAAAAACCTAGAAGATCTTTTTGAGGCCCGCATTGCGCGTGACGAAAAGATAGAGCCAAAAGACTGGATGCCTGAGAAGTATCGTAAAACTCACATACGCCAGATAAGTCAGCACGCACATTCTGAAATTGTAGGAATGCTGCCAGAGGGCAACTGGATCTCACGTGCCCCATCGTTACGTCGTAAAGTGGCGTTACTTGCAAAGGTGCAAGATGAGGCAGGTCACGGTTTATACTTATACTCGGCTTGTGAGACTCTAGGTGTATCGCGTGAGGAGTTATATGAGCAACTACACTCTGGTAAGGCAAAGTACTCTTCTATATTTAATTACCCTACGGTTACCTGGGCAGATATGGGAGCGATAGGCTGGCTAGTAGATGGTGCGGCCATTATAAATCAAGTACCGCTTTGTAGTACTTCTTATGGTCCTTATGCACGAGCGATGATAAGAGTGTGTAAAGAAGAGAGTTTTCACCAGCGTCAAGGGTTTGAGATTATGCTTAAACTCTCAAACGGGTCACAGGAGCAAAAAGATATGGCGCAAGATGCGCTTAATAGATGGTGGTGGCCGTCACTTATGATGTTAGGCCCTACAGATGCAGAGTCTGTGCACACAGCACAGTCTATGAAATGGAAATTAAAGCGTAAGACTAATGACGAGCTACGCCAGCAATTTATAGATCAAACTGTACCGCAAGCAGAGTTGCTAGGACTTACCATACCTGATCCAGATTTAAAATGGAATGAGGAGACGGGACACTACGATTTTGGAGAAATAGACTGGGATGAGTTCTGGCAAGTAGTAAAAGGTCACGGGCCAAGTAATAAAAAGCGTATGAAAGATAGAGTAGGCGCTTGGGAACGTGGTGAGTGGGTACGTGATGCAGCAATGGCACACGCCAAAAAGAAAGAAGAAAGAAAAAATCAAACTAAGAAAGCAGTCTAGTATGAGCAAGAATTGGCCCCTTTGGGAAGTCTTCGTAAGAAGCAAGAACGGATTGGAGCATAGACACTTTGGAAGTCTACGCGCTGCAGATGCTGAAATGGCAATGGAGAACGCGCGCGATGTATACACACGTCGCAGTGAGGGAGTGAGTATATGGGTAGTAGAAAGCAATAATATCACAGCAAGCAATCCAGAAAATAATGGAGAGCTATTTGAACCAGCTGCAGATAAGGTATACCGTCACCCTACATTTTACGATTTGCCAGATGAGGTAAAACATATGTAATAGTGAAATCGAAATTGAAACTCAAAAAATGAAGACATAGACCTAAGATGGTCGATTATAGTTTCAATTTCAGTTTTATTTTTAAAAGTTTATTATGAACAAAGATTTATATAACTACATCATAGGTATTGCAGATAATAGCTTGATACTTGGGCAGCGTCTGGGAGAATTATGTGGTCACGGCCCTAGCCTAGAGACAGATATTGCAGGTACAAACATCTCTTTAGATTTATTTGGACAAGTGCGCAGTTATTTTCAGTATGCGGCACAAGTCTCGGGTGATGATAATGCTACAGAAGATACCCTTGCGTTTTTACGTATAGAGAGAGAGTATAAAAACGTGTTACTCGTAGAGCAACCTAATACAGATTTTGCATACACAATCGTACGTCAGTTTTATTTTGATGCCTTTCATCTCTTATTTCTTAAAGCGTTAGAAACTAGCAAAGATGAGACGCTGGCAGCCATTGCAAAAAAATCTATTAAAGAAGTAAGCTATCACTGGCGTTTCTCATCAGACTGGGTGCGCAGGCTAGGTGACGGTACAGAAGAGAGTCACACTCGTGTTCTTGAGGCTGTAAATGAATTGTGGATGTATACAGATGAGCTTTTTCACCAGACAGAGGCAGATAAGGCTATGATAGCCCAAGGCATAGGAGTAGATACCTTAGCACTTAAAGAGACCTATTATAAAATGATAGGAGACGTGCTTGAAGAAGCTACATTACCTATTCCAGAAAGTAAGTACTGGCACAAGGGAGGTAAGCAAGGAATACATACAGAGCATATGGGATATATACTTTCAGATATGCAATATATGCAACGCACCTACCCAAATATGGAATGGTAGAGAATTATGAACACAGAATATCGAATTTTGAACATCGAAGTATTACTTCGGCGTTTCATATTTGTTATTCTTTATTCAATATTTAAAAATTGATATTAGAAACGCAAAACATACAACCGCATTTGATCTCAGTACTTGAAGGAGTAAGCGATCCAGAGATTCCTGTGTTGTCTATTATGGATATGGGTGTGGTACGTGAGGCAATAGAGCAAGACGGTATTGTACGTGTAAAAATAACACCTACTTACTCCGGTTGCCCTGCAATGGATGTTATAGGAGATGATATTGTTTCCGCTTTCGCGAAAGCGGGAAAAACCGCAAAAATCCAGCTCGTACTCGCTCCGGCCTGGACCACAGACTGGATAACTCCACGTGGTCGAGAGGCACTTGAAAAATACGGTATTGCAGCACCATTATCTCCAGAAGCAGATAAAGAAGCCCTGCTGGGAAATAAGAAGATAGTAAAATGTACCAACTGTGGCTCTACAGAGACACATCTGGTCAGTCAGTTTGGGTCTACCGCCTGTAAAGCATTGTTTAAATGTGATACGTGTCAAGAACCTTTTGACTATTTTAAATGTTTAAAATAATTCCCGCAGCAGCGGGATTCTTTGTTATATGAGTAGTATACAGAAATCAATAGAGAATGGTGTAGCAACGCTCACCTTTAATCGCCCAGAAGTATTTAATAGTTTTAACCGTGAGATGGCATTCTTACTGCAAGATGAGTTAGATGCTTGTAGTAAGGATGCACAAGTAAGAGCCATTGTTCTCACCGGTAGTGGTAAGGCATTTTGTGCTGGTCAAGATTTAAAAGAAATTACAGACCCTGAATTAAATCCAGGGTTTAAGAAAATACTAGAAGAGCATTACAACCCGATTATAGAAAAAATACGAGCGATTGAAAAACCTATCATTGCTGCTGTAAATGGTGTTGCCGCTGGAGCTGGGGCAAATATTGCACTAGCCTGTGATATTGTTATTGCTCACGAGAAGGTAAGTTTTATACAAGCCTTTAGCAAGATAGGCCTTGTGCCAGATAGTGCAGGTACGTTTTTCTTGCCTAGGCTCATAGGTTTTGGTAATGCAAGCGCATTGATGATGCTGGGTGATAAAATATCTGCAACAGAGGCAGAGAAGATGGGTATGATTTATAAGGTGACTACGCTAGACGAGTTTAATAATACTGTAACCACGACTGCAGTGACACTAGCGCAAATGCCTACAAAGGCAATAGGTCTCACCAAGAGATTACTTAATGTATCTATGACTAATAATCTTGAAGATCAACTTGCGCTAGAAGGTAAATTACAAATAGAAGCATCAGAGAGTGAAGATTTTAAAGAAGGTGTAGACGCTTTTGTAAATAAAAGGCGTCCGGTTTTTAAAGGGAAGTAAAGACTGATGAACCGCAGAATATCGAACAAGGAATATAGAAGTATAAATTTGTAGATTGTGTAAATGAAGAGGTTTGATTTAGAACAGAGGCTTATCCAGTTTTCGGTTGAGGTTATAAAAATTTGTAACAAGCTAGATGGTAGCTATGCTTCTCAACATCTGTCAAAACAGCTCATTCGTTCTTCAACTTCTACAGCGTTAAATTATGGTGAAGCACAAGGAGCAGAGTCGCCCAAAGATTTTATTCACAAGATGAAGGTTTGTCTTAAGGAACTCAGGGAGTCATTAGTTAATCTAAAAATACAAAAGGGTGCAGACTTGAGTAAGGATAATAATCCAGTGGATAACTTGATAAAAGAGAATAATGAGCTTGTGTCAATTTTTGTTGCTAGTATTAGAACTTCTCAGGCAAAGAATAGATGATAGGATTTGATTTTTATACGAGTGAGAAAAACTTCTACATTCGATATTCATTAATCGATATTCGGTGTACAAAAAATAAGCATTGTTTATGATAAAAAACATAGGAATTATAGGCGCTGGTACAATGGGTTCTGGCATTGCTCAAGTAGCTGCAACTGCTGGTTGTGCTGTAAAACTCTTTGATGTAAATCAAGAGGCGCTTGATAAAGCAAAGGAAGCACTAGAAAAAGTACTCAAACGTCTTATAGAGAAGGGACGCATAGAGGCCTCAGAAAAAGATAGAATACAAGCTAATATTACATATGTTAACACGCTTAAAGAGTTAGCAAACGCAGATCTTACCATTGAAGCTATTGTAGAAAATCTGGAGGTCAAGAAAAAAGTATTTCAAGAGTTAGAAACCTACGTTTCTGATACAGCGATAATAGCCTCAAACACTTCAAGTCTTTCTATCGCTTCTATTGCAGCATCATTGCAAAATCCAGAGCGTTGCATTGGGATTCACTTTTTTAATCCTGCGCCATTAATGAAGCTTGTTGAGGTGATACCTGCGGTACAAACCTCGCAAAACGTTTTAGACACTTGCGTTGCCGAAATTACACGTTGGAAAAAAGTTGTAGCCATCGCAAAAGATACTCCAGGGTTTATTGTAAACCGCGTTGCACGACCATTTTATGGGGAGGCGTTACGTATGTATGAAGAAGGTGTGGCAAATTTTGCAACCATAGACGCAGCTATGAAAAGTGTGGGAGGTTTCCGTATGGGACCTTTTGAGTTGATGGATTTTATAGGTAACGATGTAAATTATACGGTTACAGAAACCGTGTTTAATGCCTTTTATCAAGATCCAAGGTACAAGCCATCTTTTACCCAACAGCGATATAGCCAGGCGGGATATCTAGGTCGTAAATCGGGACGCGGTTATTATGATTATAAAAATGTGGAGGCAGATAACGCTTTCGCGAAAGCGCCATCACAAGCAGCAACAGCTACTCAAGATAAAGAAGCAATTTTTGAGCGTATTCTTATAATGCTTATTAACGAAGCAGCAGATGCCTTGTTCTGGAATGTAGCAAGTGCCGAAGATATAGACAATGCGATGACCAAAGGGGTAAACTATCCAAAAGGATTACTAGCCTGGGCAGATGAGAAAGGAATAAGCTGGTGTGTACAAAAAATGGATGCTCTGTATGATGAGTATAGAGAAGATAGATACAGATGCAGCCCACTTTTAAGAAGGATGGAAAAAGAGGGAAAACAATTTTTTGCCTAATCTAGATGCTATTATGACTGGAGCGCAAATACCTTATAAAATGTTATCTCAAGACGCATACAGCAGTTGGCTAGGTATTGAGATTATAGAGGCACAAGTAGGTTTTGTAAAAGTGGGGATGACTATACGTAAGGAGATGCTTAACAGTATGGGTAAGGCTCACGGTGGGATAAGTTACTCACTGGCAGATACGGCTTTTGGATTTACTGCAAACACACACGGAAAATATGCCGTGTCTATTGAGACAAGTATAAATCATATAGAAGCTTTAGAAGAAGGAGATTACATCACTGCAGAGGCAACGGTAAACCTCCAGAAAACTAAAGTAGGTTTTAATATTGTTGAAATTAAAAGAGGTGACGAGCTTGTTGCACTTTTTAAAGGGGTAGTATATCGTACTTCAAAAGATTGGGAAATAGATTAAATAATAAAAAAAGAACTTCGATTTCGACTTCGATTTCGACTTCAATTTCAAAATATGGAAGCATATATCATAGACGGAGTTCGTACTCCTATAGGAAATTATAAAGGAACATTAAGTGCTGTGCGCACAGACGATTTGGGAGCGCAAGTGATACGCGAGGTCGTAAGACGTAACCCAAATATCCCAAAAGAAGCATATGACGATGTGATTATGGGGTGTGCAAACCAGGCTGGAGAAGATAACCGTAATGTAGCGCGTATGAGTTTGCTGCTTGCTGGACTACCTTTTACCGTGCCTGGAGAGACGGTAAACCGCTTATGTAGCTCTGGACTTTCGGCCATTTTACACGCAAACCGAGCTATAAAAGCTGGTGACGGAGACCTATTTATCTCTGGTGGTGTAGAAAATATGACACGTGGCCCGTATGTGATGGCAAAGCCTTCTACGGCTTTTGGTGGTGATAGTAAGATGTATGACTCGACTTTTGGGTGGCGTTTTATCAACCCTAAAATGAAAGAGCTATACGGAGTAGATGGAATGGGAACCACTGCCGAAAATCTTGTAGAAAAATATAACATCTCACGTGAAGATCAAGATGCCTTTGCATATCACAGCCAGATGAAAGCTGCAGCTGCTCAAAAAAGTGGCCGTCTAGCAAAGGAAATTGTACCTGTAGAAATCCCACAGCGTAAAAAAGATCCCATCATCTTTAAGGATGACGAATTTATAAAGCCTAATAGTTCAAAGGAAGTGCTTGCAAAGCTTCGTCCAGCTTTTAAAAAGGAGGGCGGAAGCGTAACCGCAGGTAATAGCTCAGGGCTTAATGATGGTGCAGCTGCAACCATTATAGCAAGTGAAGCTGCTGTAAAAAAATATAGCCTTAGACCACTTGCAAGAATTGTAAGTTCTGCTGTGGTGGGGGTCGAGCCACGCATTATGGGAATAGGGCCAGTACAAGCTTCAAACAAGGCGCTTCAAAAAGCCGGTCTTACACTAGAAGATATGGATGTTATAGAACTTAATGAAGCATTTGCCTCACAAGCCCTGGCTTGTATACGTGAGTGGGGACTGGCAGATGATGATGCGAGAATAAACCCTAATGGAGGCTCTATCGCAATAGGGCACCCACTAGGTGTAACAGGGGCGCGTATTGCATATTCGGCGGCTGTAGAGCTTAAAGAACAAGGAAAACGCTATGCACTTGTGACAATGTGTATAGGTGTAGGTCAAGGGTATGCTGCAGTGATAGAAAATATGGCTGTTTCATAATCTAATAATTGAATCATATGAAAATTTTGATAATAGGTGGCAATGGAACTATAGGTAAAACTATAACAGCACACTTTTCTAAAGAAGATGAAGTGATTGTAGCTGGCCGAAGTTCTGGTGATGTCACTGTAGATATAGCATCTGCAGATTCTATCATAAAAATGTTTGAAACTGTAGGTACAGTAGATGCAATTATAAACGTAGCTGGAGATGCAAAGTGGGATACATTTGATAACCTAAGTGAAGAGGATTTTTACATAGGTATTAAAAGTAAAATGATGGGCCAGGTTAATCTTGTGAGATTAGGGAGAAAATATCTTAACGATGGTGGATCCATAACCTTAACAACAGGAATTCTTGCAGATGAGCCTGTGTATATGACTACAAGTGCCGCAATGGTTAATGGAGCAATCCAAAGTTTTGTTATGGCGGTGGCATTAGAGTTAGATCGTGGTTTAAGAGTAAATGTTGTTTCTGCAGACCTGGTAGAAGATGCGTTTGAGAAGTATAAAGATTTCTTCCCAGGTAATACGCCAGTACCTATGGATAAGGTAGTTGGGGGTTACATAAAATCTGTAAAAGGAAAAATTAATGGAGCTGTCATTCGTATACGAGGGTAGACCGCTTTCGCGAAAGCAAAAAAAAGAATAACATCGGCGCTGATATCGATTTCAGTTTCCGATTTCAAAAACGAGCGTTTTATGATTTTAGAATCTTATATAAATGGCCATTGGGTAAAAGGCGATGACAGCAATACACGTAATATGTATGACGCCATCACTGGAGATGTAATAGGTCTCACAAGTACCGAAGGTCTAGATATTGCCAGTGCATTACAATTTGGACGTGATAATGGAAAGGCGTTACGAGATATGACCTTTCAGCAGCGTGGTAATATGATTAAAAAACTGGCGCTTTACCTTAACAAGCGCAAGGAGCAGTTTTATGAGATTAGTTACAAAACCGGAGCAACAAGAGCAGATAGCTGGGTAGATATAGAAGGAGGTTTTGGAAACCTCTTTGCAAATGCTAGCTTGCGTAAGCTCTTTCCAGATCAAAGCTATGCTGTAGAAGGTGATGCAATAGATTTATCAAGAGGAGGGCGTTTTATGGCGCACCATATTTTGGTTCCAAAAAAAGGTGTTGCGGTTCATATTAACGCTTTTAACTTCCCTGTTTGGGGTATGTTAGAAAAATGTGCTGTAAACTGGATGGCAGGTATGCCAGCAGTTGTGTTACCAGCCCCACAAACCGCTTTCTTAACAGAGGCTGTTGTGAGAGAGATTATAAACAGCGGTATATTACCTAAGGGAGCTTTACAATTACTCTCAGGCCTTACAACATCTATACTAGATACCGTAAATAGTCAAGACGTGGTAACCTTTACTGGAAGCGCGCATACTGGTAGAAAGTTAAAAGTACATCCTAGACTTACAGAAGAGAGTGTGCCTTTTACAATGGAGGCAGATAGTCTTAACGCATCAATACTTGGTCCAGACGCTGTACCGGGTACACCAGAGTTTGCTATTTTTATTAAGGAGGTACGTAAAGAGATTACGTCTAAGTGTGGTCAAAAATGTACGGCAATACGCCGTGTGATTGTACCAGAAAACTTGATGGAAGATGTGCAGATTGCTCTAGGCAAACAGCTAGAACGCACGGTTATAGGAGATCCAAAATTGCGTGAGGTAAGAATGGGAGCCCTCATTAATAATGACCAGCGTGATGCTATAAAAACGCAAATTGCCAAAATAGCCCAAACAGCAGATATGGTGTATGGATCTACAGATACCATAGAGGCGATGGGTGCAGACGGAGCAAAGGGTGCTTTTATGAGCCCTATTGTGATGCGTGAAAATAATCCGTTTAAAAATACGCAGGTGCACGAGATTGAAGCCTTTGGCCCTGTAACGACACTTATGCCATATAACGGTGTAGAAGAAGCAATAGAACTCGCCCAGATGGGTAAGGGGTCTCTTGTGAGTAGTGTGGTTACTGCAGATGACGCTTTCGCGAAAGCGTACACCATAGAAGCAGCATCACACCACGGAAGAATATTAACACTTAACCGCGACAGTGCGCCACAAAGTACGGGTCACGGCTCACCATTACCGTTACTGGTACACGGAGGTCCAGGTCGTGCCGGTGGAGGTGAAGAGATGGGAGGAATACGCGGCATAAAACATTATATGCAGCGTTGTGCCGTGCAGGGAAGCCCTACAAGCCTTACTGAAATTACAGGTATCTACCAGCCTAATGGAGATTACAAGGAGGCAGAACAGCATCCTTTTGCATACCATTATGAAGATATTAAACCAGGGATGAGTTTAAAAACTCATAAGCGTACGATTACTGATAATGATATACAGAATTTTGCAAATCTTACCTGGGATCACTTTTATGCACATACTGATATTACCAGTCTAGACGGGAGTATATTTGAGAAAAGAACGGCACACGGTTACTTTATTATTTCGGCTGCTGCAGGATTATTTGTGTACCCTAACAAAGGTCCGGTGAGTGCAAACTATGGACTTGAAGATATTCGTTTCTTGAGACCGTTATATCACAATGATACCATATATGTGCGCCTTACCTGTAAGGAAAAGCGTGAGAGAGATGTGAGCGGTAGGGAACACCCTAGCGGTATTGTAAAATGGTATGTTGAGGTGTTTGACGCAGAGCCAGTAGACTATGAAAATGGAAAGACAGATGAAGAGGCTGAAGCGCTAGTAGCAGTGGCGACCATCCTTACAATGGTAGAAAAGAAACAAACTACCTTTGTTGAGATGACAGAGAGTCGCATTGATACTTGTCTCTCAAAACTTAATGAAGATACAAAGCCAGCCTGGGGAACAATGACGCCACGACAAATGGTAGAGCACCTTGAGTTAACCTACCGTATAGCCGCTGGTGAAATACAAGATTTTGAAGTGGCCACACCAGAAAAAGTAATTGATAAGGTAGCGGCAACACTCTGGGATTATAATAAAATGCCTAGAGATTACAACTTCCCGCTATATGAAGCAGGAATTCAACCGGCTTTACAACACAAAGACCTAGATGAAGCAAAAAAAGCGATGCTAGAAGCAAGAAAGACATATCTAGATTTTTACAAGAAGAATAAAAAGGCAACGACTAACAATGCAGTCTTTGGCAAGCTTAACAAATATGAGTGGTACTTAATGGAGCGCAAGCATCTTAATCACCACTTTGAACAATTTAACCTTATAGATTAATAAACGTATTGCCTGTAATTTTTACAAGCATCGATAATAGTAATTTTACAATATGAGTGATCCACACGTAAAAGAACATATAGAAAACGGAATTTCAACCATTGAGTTTTTTCACCCAGCGCATAATAGTTTGCCAGGTGATATACTTGCAAAACTAGCCTTGACTATAAAAGAAGCTGGTGAGAATGATGCCGTAAAAGTAATTGTACTTAAATCTGGAGGTGACCGTACTTTTTGTGCAGGAGCAAGTTTTAAGGAGCTTATAAGTATTAATGATAAAGAGACGGGACGTGTGTTTTTCTCGGGCTTTGCAAATGTGATTAATGCAATGCGTAAGTGTCCTAAGTTTATTATAGGGCGCGTGCAAGGTAAAACTGTAGGTGGCGGCGTAGGTGTTGCCAGTGCTACAGACTACTGTATGGCTAGCAAATTTGCCAGTATAAAACTGAGCGAACTAAACATAGGGATAGGCCCTTTTGTGGTAGGTCCAGCTGTAGAGCGTAAATTAGGGCTTACAGGGATGTCTCAAATCGCTATCGATGCAAATACATTTTACGATGCAGAGTGGGCAAGGCAAAAAGGGTTATATGCACACGTTTATGATAGTACAGAAGAGCTAGATGCTGCCGTACAAGCCACTGCCGAAAATCTTTGCAAGTATAATCCAGAGGCAATGCGTGAGATGAAAAAGATGATGTGGGCTGGTACTGAGCACTGGGATGAGCTACTTGCAGAGCGTGCAGCTATATCCGGAAAGCTTGTGTTATCAGATTTTACAAAAGAGACCCTCAAGCGCTTTAAATAAGTGCTCGAGAGCTTTTTTTTAATCTATGCGCTCTATACTGTGTATAGGGATCAATGTACCTTTTTTAAGTATAACATCCCTCTGAGTAACACCCCAAATTGTGGTGTGTACTCTTATAAGACGGTTTAAAGAATCTCTAAAATAAATTGAGACTTTATTTTTAAAGAGGTTTCCCAGTCGCATTGCTCGTATGAGCGCAAGTGACCTCCTACGTTTATCAGTTTCGTTGTTGATTACCTCGTCTTCTGCAAATTGGTGTAAATGTAGTCGCTCTTTTGTAGTGTGGTATATTTCTGTATCTCCTTTCATAATCCTTCTCTTTTTATATACGTCGTATATTTATAATAAAACTAATAAGTCCTAGTGAGTGCCATTCACACTTTAAAACAACTTTAGCATAATGATATATTCTTTTAACAGACATATACCGATAGTTCACGAGAGTAGTTTTGTACATCCGCTGGCGGCGGTTACTGGTAATGTCATTATTGGTAAAAATTGCTACATAGGCCCAGGTGCCGCAATACGTGGTGATTGGGGTGAGATCATTCTTGAAGATGGTGTAAACGTACAAGAAAACTGTACCGTACATATGTTTCCAGGTAAAAGTATACGCTTTCGCGAAAGCGCACATATAGGTCACGGAGCCGTCATACACGGGGCAAACTTAGGGCGTAACTGCTTGATAGGGATGAATAGCGTGATTATGGATGATGCTGTTATAGGTGATGAATGTATAGTAGGTGCAATGGCATTTGTAAAAGCCGAAAGTGTTTTTGAACCTCGCCAGCTCATCGTAGGAAATCCTGCAAAGGTTATTAAGGAGGTTACAGATCAAATGATAGCTTGGAAAACTGCAGGAACAAGGTTATACCAGCAGTTACCAGCAGATTGTCACGAGAGTTTAAGAGAGGTTGAGCCACTACGAGAGATACCTCTAGACAGACCAGAGCAAGAAGATTTTTATAAAACGCTGCAAGATTTTAGAAAAGAAAACTAAAACAAGGAGCTCAAGTCTAGTCTATTAGTTTCCTTACTACTTGATAGTACAATGTGACTTTGTAAATTACCTATGTATGGGAGCAGGGTAAGCTTTGTGATGATAAAGCGCTCATAGGCTTCTATATCTTCAACCACAAGTTTAAGTAGGTAGTCAAAACCTCCACTCACACGGTGACACTCTATTACTTCTGGAAAGCTGTTTATCTCATTTACAAACTTCTCTAGGTAGCTACGGGTGTGTCCTTGCAGCGATATAGCGATAAAGACGGTTTGTTTAAGCCCAACTTTTTTTGCATTTATACGAGCAGAGTAGCCATCTATTAATCCTTCTTTTTCTAACTTTTTAATACGTTCAAAAATGGGCGTTGTAGACTTACCTAGCTTTTCTGCCAAGGCTTTTACCGTTTGGTTAGAATCCTCTTGTAGTAATATGAGTAATTGCTGGTCTGTAGCATCTAGTCGCATAATAAATCACTTTATTTAGACTGTAAAGATGAGCTATTTAGAATAAAAAAACAATAAATAAGATAAGATAGTGGTTTATTCTATTATGAAAGTATAAAGTAGATTTTATAAATAAAATTAGCTTATTCTGTAGTAATTTGTATGGATATAGAAATACCTATACTTATGAGCACAACATCTTTATTAATGCCCAAAATGGGAGAGTCTATCACTGAGGGAACCATCATAAACTGGCTTGTTGCCGAGGGTGAATCTTTTGAAGAAGGTGATATCCTTGTAGAGATTGCTACAGATAAAGTAGATAACGAGGTACCTGCTACCAGCGCAGGAGTGATGCAAAAGCACCTTTATGATGCAAATGCCGTTGTTGCCGTAGGCGAGCCTATCGCAACCTACCTAGCACAAGGAGGAGATGCAGAAAAAGCAATCAACCCTTCAGAAAAGAAAGAATCCCAGCCTACTAAAGCGCAAACACCAAAAAAACAACCTAAACAAAAAGTAGCACCAGCTACAAGAGCAATTGTCTCAAACGAGAATGTTTTTGTGAGTCCGCTTATTGATAGTATTGCGCGCAAGCATCATATATCTTATGAAGAAATCGCTAGAATACCCGGTACGGGTACTAAGGGCAGATTAAGAAAGAAAGATATAATGCAATATATAGATGATGGTAGACCATTTCAATTTGCACAGCCAGTAGCTCAACCAGATCCAGATGCTTATAAAATACCAAATCTTAAACTCGATAAGGGTAAAGGTAAAATAGTAGAGATGGACCGTATGCGCCAGATGATTGCAGATCATATGGTCTACAGTAAGCATACCAGCCCGCACGTGACCGCATATGTAGAGGCAGACTTAACAGAGATAGTACAATGGCGTAATGATAATAAGGTTGCCTTTCAAGAAAAACACGGTGAGCGTCTTACGTTTACACCTCTTTTTGTGGAAGCCGTTGCAAAAGCCGTCGAAGAGTTCCCAATGATCAATGTTTCTGTAGATGGTAAAAATATCATTGTCAAAGAAGATATAAATATTGGGATGGCGACTGCATTACCCTCTGGAAACTTAATTGTACCAGTAGTAAAAAATGCAAATCAAAAAAACCTTGTAGAAATTGCAGGAGAGGTAAACAGACTTGCGTCACTAGCTAGAGAAAATAAACTAGGAGGTGATGATGTAAAAGGGAGCACCTTTACCATAAGTAACGTAGGGACCTTTGGGAGTGTGATGGGAACACCTATTATAAACCAACCAGAGGCGGCGATTCTTGCCACAGGGATTATTAAGAAAAGAGCCGAGGTAATGGAACGCCCAGAAGGCGACACCATAGAGATACGCCAGATGATGTATCTGTCTCTAAGTTTTGACCACCGCATAGTAGATGGTTATCTGGGCGGGAGCTTCTTGCGTAAAATAGCAGACCATCTCGAGCAGTTTGATACCACTAGAGCATTATAAAAACCAACCACCACGCCACTGCATAACGCGGTGGTAAACACCTATTGCTATGAAAATAGAAGTCACAAAAACAACACATTCTAAACTAGCGAGTATAGATTTTGATAACATCCCACTAGGAAGAACCTTTACAGATCATATGTTTATCTGTGATTATGAAGATGGTATGTGGCAAAACCCCCGCGTAGAGCCTTTAGCAATGATACCTACACACCCAGCGGCAATGGCGCTTCACTATGGTCAAGCAATTTTTGAAGGGATGAAGAGTACGCTTTCGCGAAAGCGAGAACCCCTACTTTTTAGACCATATGAAAATGCTGCCCGTCTTAACGCGAGTGCAGAGCGTATGGGAATGCCGGCATTTCCAGAAGATCTTTTTGTAGACGGTTTAAAAGCGCTAGTTAGTATGGAGCAAGACTGGATTCCGCCGGTAGATGGTAGTGCATTATACTTAAGGCCATTTATGTATGCAGACGAGCCTTTTATAGGGATGCGTGCAGCTACCAGTTATAAGTTTATCATCATAGGCTCACCAGCCGGACCATTTTTTACAAAGCCTGTGAAGCTTTGGGCAGAAAAGCATTATATACGTGCTGCCAGTGGAGGAACTGGAGAGGCAAAAGCTGCAGGAAATTATGCTGCCGCCATACGCCCTACAGAGATTGCAAAGTCTAAAGGATATGATCAAGTGCTATGGCTAGATGCACAAGAGCACGCCTATATACAAGAGGTAGGTACAATGAACATTTTCTTTAAAGTAGATGGCAACTTTATAACGCCTACGCTAGACGGGTCTGTGCTGCACGGTATCACTCGTAAAAGTGTGATAGATGTTTTAAAGCACAAAGGCTATACAGTTACAGAGCGTAAAATATCTATACAAGAAATAAAAGAAGCTGCAGCACAAGGAACGCTTGAAGAAGCTTTTGGTACAGGTACTGCAGTAGGTATTGCTCATATACAAGAAATAGGATGGGGTGATGATGTAATACCTGTTTCTACAGAGTTCCCTGTAGGTAAGGCGGTAAATGATATGCTTAACGATATCAAAACAGGGGGCGAAGACCCATTTAACTGGATGACACCGGTACTTTAATAATAGTTTACTACAGCACATTAATACATTGTAAGATGAATAAAGAGGTATTAAAAAAAGCATTTCATAACGTAAGTACAGCAAAAGCACTCACAGAGTTATATGAAGAAAATTTTAAGGTGGTATCAAAGTATGTACACGCTACAAGCCGTGGTCACGAGGTGATACAAACCGCTATAGGGATGCAGTTGCAACCACAAGATTATGCTTTTCCTTACTACAGAGATGATAGTATGCTTCTTGCCATAGGGATGAAGCCTTATGAGTTAATGCTGCAAGTGCTAGCAAAAAAGGATGATCCATTTTCGGCGGGGCGTACGTATTACTCTCACCCAAGTTTACGAGATGATGATAAGCCTAAAATACCACACCAGAGTAGTGCTACAGGTATGCAAGCCATACCTGCAACGGGTGTTGCAATGGGTTTTTATTATAAAGAAGGACTTTCTGAAAAGCTGTCGACTAGGCTGAATGAGGCTGAAAATGTAAGTTCCAGCACAGAGGCACCTTTTGTAGTTTGCTCACTAGGAGATGCATCTGTGACTGAGGGTGAAATCGCCGAAGCCTTCCAGATGGCAGCGCTCAAGCAGTTGCCTATCTTATATTTAGTACAAGATAACGGCTGGGATATCTCTGCAAATGCTGCCGAGACCCGTGCTCAAAATGCATTTGAGTACGCACAAGGTTTTCACGGTCTTGAAGCAGTAACTATAGACGGGACAGATTTTGAAGAGAGTTACACAACCCTCGAGAATGTCATTAAGACCATCAGGACAGAGCGCAGACCATTTTTAGTACACGCAAAAGTTCCCCTGCTTAATCACCATACTTCTGGTGTGCGTATGGAGTGGTACAGAGATGATTTAGAAGAGGCACAAAGCCGCGACCCGTATCCAAAAATGATTGAGCTACTACTCAATAATGGATTTGATAAAAAAGAGATTGAGGATATGACCGCTTTCGCGAAAGCGGAAGTCCAAAAAGATTTTGACAAAGCACAACAAGCCGAAGACCCAGTTCCAGCAGATTTATTTACACACGACTTTGCTCCCACACCAATCACCGAAGAGCGTGGCGAGCGCTCTCCAAAGGATGGGGAAAAGGTAGTGATGGTAGACTGTGCATTGTTTGCCGTAGAGGAGCTTATGCGTAAACATCCAGAATGCTTGATGTATGGTCAAGATGTAGGAGGTAGACTGGGAGGCGTTTTTAGAGAAGCGGCGACACTTGCTCAAAAATTTGGTGATAACCGTGTTTTTAATACACCTATACAAGAAGCTTTTATCGTAGGGTCTACAGTAGGAATGAGCGCCGTAGGGCTCAAGCCTATTGTAGAAGTTCAATTTGCAGATTATATATGGCCAGGCCTCAATCAACTATTTACAGAGGTATCTCGATCGTGTTACTTGAGTAATGGTAAATGGCCAGTCTCAATGATTTTGAGAGTACCTATAGGAGCTTATGGTTCTGGAGGGCCGTATCACTCATCTTCTGTTGAGAGTGTGGTGACTAACATACGCGGTCTTAAAATTGCATATCCTTCTAATGGAGCAGACCTTAAGGGACTTCTTAAGGCGGCTTATTATGATCCTAACCCAGTTGTGATTTTTGAGCACAAGGGGCTATACTGGTCTAAGGTAAAAGGAACACAAGGCGCTACATCTGTAATGCCAGATGAAGATTATGTACTTCCTTTTGGGAAAGCAAATGTGCTACAAGAAATCTGGAAGCAAGAAGATGAAGAAACAATTTCTATCATCACTTACGGTATGGGTGTGCACTGGGCTATGAATGCTAGTGCAGAGCTAGGGCTGCAAGATAGCGTTGAGGTGGTAGATTTAAGAACATTACATCCACTAGATTATGAGACGGTATTTAAGTCTGTAAAGAAATGTGGTAAATGTCTTGTTATAACAGAAGAGCCTTCTAATAATGGCTTTAGTAGAGGACTGCAAGGAAGTATACAAGAAGAATGTTTTCAACATCTAGATGCGCCAGTAATGCTCATAGGATCTGAAAATATGCCAGCAATACCGCTCAATAATGTGTTAGAACAAACGATGATACCTAGTACTGAGAAGGTAAAGAAAAAGATAGAAGAGTTAATTGCTTACTAGTATGGCTAGCTTAAGTAATAAAAAAAGCACCCAGATGGGTGCTTTTTTTATTGTTACTATTAAAGTATGGATTAGTTACCTGCAACTTGTGGTGGGTATACTTCCATAATTTCTTGTACGATAAGGTTAATGCGCTCCTCACGTTTGTTTACATCTCCAGATACGAGTGGTGCTGTACCTTGCCCTTGCCATATAAGTTGTTTCTTATTTGCATCTATAAGGTCTATGTACAATGTTCCTTGTGTAGTTCTTGAGACGGTATTGTTGTAAAAGCCATTATTCCATCCCCAAGGGCCGCCCCAGAAGCCGCCTCCCCAGCCCCAACCACCGTTGAAGCCAAAGTTGTTTTGATATACATCCACACGCTCTTTTGCTTTTGTAAAGATGCTTACAAGCACAGCTGGGTTGCTAGATTTTGTAAAACCTTTTGCGAGCATTTGCGCCTCAACGGCGCGTAGGACACGTTTTTTATCAAGGTCAGATATCTCTGCTTTATCTATACCTGGCTTGTAGAAGGCAAATGTTTTGTAATCACTAAAGTTTGTGTCTTTGTCGTAGTCTGATGCTACGCGCACAGTGCTACAAGAAGCGAGTAATAATACGGCTCCTAGTAAGGGTAAAAGTCTTAATGCTTTCATAGTAGTTTTTTTTAAATGTTATTAAATAAATCTTCTTCTACAATATTTGGTACGGTGACCTTAAGATTTGGTTCGATTTCCATTGCTCTTTTTATGGCAAAAACAGCACCTTCATTACGAGCCCAACTTCTTCTTGCAATTCCGTTGTTTACATCCCAGAAAAGCATTGATTGTAAGCGTCTTTCGGCTTCCTTACTACCATCAATTACCATACCAAAACCACCATTTACAACTTCGCCCCAGCCTACACCACCACCATTGTGAATACTCACCCAGGTAGCTCCTCTAAAGCTATCACCTATTACATTGTGAATTGCCATATCTGCCGTAAAGCGACTGCCGTCATAAATATTACTCGTCTCGCGGTAAGGAGAGTCTGTACCAGATACATCGTGATGATCACGACCTAATATAACTAATCCTATCTCGTTGCGAGCAATAGCATCGTTAAAGGCTTGTGCGATTTTTGCACGTCCCTCTGCATCTGCATAGAGTATACGTGCTTGTGAGCCTACTACGAGCTTGTTTTGTTGCGCACCTTGTATCCAGGTGATGTTATCTTGTAATTGCTGTTGTATTTCTGCTGGAGCATTTACTGCTAGTTCTTCCAGTACAGTGCAGGCTATCGCATCAGTTTTTGCAAGGTCTTCTTCCTTTCCTGAAGCGCAAACCCACCTAAAGGGTCCAAAACCGTAATCAAAACACATAGGTCCCATTATGTCTTGTACATAGCTGGGGTATTTAAAGTCAATGCCATTTTCGGCGAGTACATCTGCTCCTGCACGGCTTGATTCTAGTAGAAAAGCATTTCCGTAATCAAAAAAGTAGGTGCCCTTTTCGGTGTGTGCATTTACTGCTGCGGCGTGACGACAAAGGGTGGTTTTTACGCTTTCGCGAAAGTGCTCTACATCATTTGCCATCATATCATTTGCCTCCTCAACAGTGTATCCCATAGGGTAGTAACCACCAGCCCAAGGATTATGTAAAGAGGTCTGATCGCTACCTATATCAATTTTTATATTGTGCTCATTAAAGGCCTCCCATACTTCTACCACATTACCGTGATATGCGATGGAGACCGTCTCCTTATCAAGTTGTGCCTGCTGTACACGGGTAACGAGAGCTGTTGTGTTATCAATTATTTCATCTACCCATCCTTGTGAGTGCCTTGTGTGTACCGCTTTTTTATTTACTTCTGCACATATGGTGATACAGCCTGCAATATTACCAGCCTTAGGTTGTGCCCCAGACATACCGCCTAGTCCAGAAGTGACAAAAATCCCTCCCTTGGGTGATTTGCCTATTTTTCTAAAAGCGTTAAGAACGGTAATTGTGGTGCCGTGTACAATGCCTTGAGGACCTATGTACATATAACTGCCAGCCGTCATCTGCCCGTACTGGGTGACGCCTAGGGCGTTGTATTTTTCCCAGTCGTCAGGCTTACTATAGTTAGGAATCATCATTCCGTTTGTGACAACTACTCTAGGTGCTTCTTTGTGAGATGGGAACAAGCCCATAGGATGACCAGAGTACATAACTAGCGTTTGCTCATCTGTCATCTGAGCGAGATATTGCATTGTGAGGCGATACTGAGCCCAGTTTGAAAAAACTGCTCCATTACCACCATAAGTGATAAGCTCTAGCGGGTGCTGTGCGACAGCGTGATCTAGATTGTTCTGAATCATAAGCATAATAGCTGCTGCTTGCTTAGATTGAGCCGGATATTCTTCTATAGGTCTCGCATATATCTTATATTCTGGCGCAAAGCGATACATATAAATGCGGCCATAGGTATCTAGTTCATTTTTGAATTCAGGTAATAGTGTTGCGTGATGCTGGGGTTCAAAATAGCGCAGGGCGTTTTGAAGTGCTAGTTTCTCTTCACTAGGAGAGAGTATCTTTTTTCTTTTTGGGGCGTGGTTTATAGCTGGATCATATTCCTTTTGTGCAGGAAGTACTGCAGGAATCCCTTCAAGTAGTTGTTGTTGAAATGTCATAAGTAGTGATATTAAGTAAGTACTAGTTTAAAAACTCTTACTCACACACTATGGATAACGTATATCTACTCTATGGTAGCTTCTATAGACACACTTACGATATAAGAGTAGCAGTCTATCCATTTTGAGTATTTGTCTTTTTACTATAGCCATAAGGGCAATGACGGCAGCCACTCTCACAACAGTATCCTCTTTTGAGATGATACTGTTCTGTAAAACATCTATAGCCTTCTGGCGTTAAGTAATAGTCGCCGTCTTCTATAGGGATATGTTTTTTTAAGTAAGACATATACAAAGATAAGGATACGGCACAAACTTTGAATACTACTTAACCTGTTAACAATGCGGTAGATAAATATATGGCTAGCGTTGTTTTTTAAAAAAGATATTAAAGTACTTTTGACCTATGTTTTTTGTTGTAAATAAATACTTGTTGCGCAGGCGTTTTGTGGGAGTTACACTCTGGCCATTTATTGTGATGCGCACACCAGATCTCAAAAAGGATGAGGTATTTATTAATCACGAAAAAATACACATAAGACAACAAGCCGAGATGCTGGTAATTCCTTTCTTTATATGGTACGCAATAGAGTACCTATATAGGCTTATACAGTATAGAGATAATTATGTGGCATATCTCAATATAAGTTTTGAGCGAGAGGCTTATGCTCGTGAGTGTGAAATTAATTATCTTCAAGAACGTCCCTTCTGGAGCTTTATAGCCTATTTATAAACTTGTGAGTTTTACTTCAAAAAATCAATTTGTCTTTGAGCAAAATGGCTGTACACTTTACATAAAGCGTGAGGACGAGTTACACCCCACCGTTTCTGGTAATAAGTTTAGAAAACTTAAGTATAACCTACTTCAAGCCAGAGCACTTGGTCACGATACATTACTCACCTTTGGTGGTGCATATTCAAATCATATTGCTGCTACTGCGGCGGCGGGTAAACTAGAAGGTTTTAAAACCGTAGGGGTTATAAGAGGCGAGGAGTTGGGCCGTGATCTTAAAAAAACACTAGCTCAAAATCCTACGCTAGCATTTGCTCACTCTTGTGGGATGGAATTTCATTTTGTTACTAGGACTGACTATAAGGAGAAGGATGAATTACGCTTTCGCGAAAGCGTAAAAAAAACCTTTAATAACCCATTTATTATACCCGAAGGAGGTACAAATGCGCTTGCAATAAAAGGATGTGAAGAGATTCTAACTATAGAGGATAGTCAGTTTGATTATATAAGTTGCCCTATAGGAACGGCGGGTACGATATCCGGTATCATAAATAGTGCTGGTAAACATCAAAAGGTGCTGGGCTTTCCCGCCCTAAAAGGAGATTGGGTACGTGATGAGGTAGCACAATATGTGGATAGTGAGCAATGGGAAATCATAGCCGACTATCATTGTGGAGGATATGCAAAAGTAAATAGAGAATTAATCACTTTTATAAATGACTTTAAGGATGCATACGGCATTCCGCTTGATCCGGTGTATACGGGTAAGATGCTTTTTGGGCTTTCAGACTTGATGAATCGTGGGTATTTCCCAGAGAATTCTCGTATTTTAGCCATTCATACGGGAGGTTTACAAGGCATCTCGGGTATGAATACTCGACTTGCAAAAAAGGGACTCCCACTCATACAATAGATTTATGTTAAAAAGATTAACTGTACTTCTGGTAATAGCAATAATTACAGTGGGTTGCGGTGGTTCAAAAAAGGCGACACGCAGCACAAAACGCACAAAAAAAATTCGCACGGTTGAGAGGACTAACTCAGAGCTAGATGTAGAAGAAGCTGCCACACCAGATGATAATCTTGATAATGGTGTAAATCCTGTTCCAAAGGGTGGTGTAGACGGTTATATAGAACAATATGCTGCCATTGCAAAAGAAGAGATGGAGCTTTACGGCATCCCGGCATCTATTACGCTAGCACAAGGAATTCTAGAATCTGGTGCTGGAAAAGGGGAGCTTGTAAAAAAGGCAAATAACCACTTTGGGATTAAATGTCACGACTGGAAAGGTCAAAAAGTATATCACGATGATGATACGCAAGGCGAGTGTTTTAGAAAATATAGCTTACCAAAATTCTCATATAGAGATCATTCTTTATTCTTAACTGGGCGTAAGCGATATACCGACCTCTTTAAACTCCCAAAAGACGATTATAAAGGCTGGGCAAAAGGACTACGTAGAGCAGGGTATGCAACAGATAAAAAATATCCTCAAAAGTTAATAAGTCTTATAGAGCGTTATAAGTTATATACGTACGACGGCGAGGTGCTAGGTAAGCCTGTAGAAGATTATAAGAAAGTGACAGATAATAATAACCAGCACACTGTAAGGAAGGGTGAAACGCTGTATCGTCTAGCAAAAAAGTATGACGTAACTGTAGACCAACTTAAAGAATGGAATGGTATCGATGGCGATAATATCTTTGAAGGGCAGGTGTTATACATCAAGCCGTTTGATAGAGGGTATTAAATTTGTAGTAAGGCATAAAGGAAAAAAGCACTCTAGCAGAGTGAAATATATAGCATATGATTTATAAGAGAAGTAGTGAGTTATTTGTAGCGGCTCAAAAAGTAATACCAGGTGGAGTAAACAGCCCAGTAAGAGCTTTTAAATCTGTAGGTGGTGATCCTATTTTTGTAAAAGAAGCAAAAGGAGCTTATTTATATGACGAGGATGGTCGCAAGCTTATAGACTACATAGCATCTTGGGGGCCTATGATATTAGGTCACGCACATAAGCCTGTGGTAGATGCTGTAGTGCAAAAAGCACAAAAAGGAACCTCTTTTGGAATGCCTACAGAGATAGAGACAAAAATTGCAGAGCTTGCCATCTCAATGGTACCAGGTATAGATAAAATACGTTTTGTAAATAGTGGTACAGAAGCTTGTATGAGTGCGATACGTCTAGCAAGAGGTTTTTCTGGAAGAGAGAAAATTATAAAATTTGCAGGTTGTTACCACGGTCACTCGGACTCATTTTTAATACAAGCCGGGAGTGGTGCAGTGACTTTTGGCTCTCCTAATAGTCCGGGAGTAACTACCGGAACAGCAAAAGATACTTTACTAGCAGACTATAACAATCTTGATCAAGTAAAAGCGCTTTTTGCCGCAAACCCTGGAGAGATTGCAGCCATTATCATAGAGCCTGTTGCAGGTAATATGGGGTGCATACTCCCAGCCGAAGGTTTCTTACAAGGACTTCGTGAGCTGTGTGATGAAAATGGTGCTCTGCTTATATTTGATGAGGTGATGACCGGCTTCCGCCTTGCAAAGGGAGGCGTTCAAGAACTTATGGATGTACAAGCAGATATTGTAACCTTTGGAAAAGTAATAGGAGGTGGTCTGCCTGTAGGAGCATTTGCAGCTCGAGCAGAGATTATGAGTCACCTCGCACCAGAAGGGCCAGTTTACCAGGCTGGTACACTTAGTGGTAACCCGCTAGCGATGGCTGCAGGTCTTGCAATGCTTACAGAACTTAATGAGAACCCAGAAGTATTTACAAGCCTTAAAGACAAGACCGAATATCTACATAAAGGTATAGAACAGGTACTTACAGAAAGCGGTGTAACATTTACAATAAATAGACTAGGCTCTATGATCTCTGTGCACTTTGCAAAAGAGGCTGTGGTAGATTTTAAAACAGCGGCAGCTGGAGATAATGATACCTTTAAGAAATTCTTTCACGGTTTACTCGCAGAGGGTATTTATATAGCACCTAGTGCTTATGAGAGCTGGTTTTTAAACGATGCACTGTCGTATCAAGATCTTGATGATACAATTGCTGCTGTAGCAAAGGTGAGTAAAACCTTATAAGTTTACATAAAAAAGAAAACGGCATCCTAACTAAAGGATGCCGTTCTCAAACCAAATTAATCAATCAATAAAAACATTATTTACCACGCTGGCCTCTACCACGTTTGCCACCGCGTCTTCCTTCACCTTTGCGCTTTGCGCTCATCTTCTTAAACTGCTTAAATTGGTCTTCAGATAAGATACTTTGCATCTCTTGTTGCATAGCTATTTGTTTATCTAGACGTTCATTTGCCTTAGCAAATTTTTGCTCTTTTGTAAGCTCAGGTTTTTCTGTTTGAGCCTTGCGGGCTTCCATCGCTTGCTTGCGGTCTTTTGCTTGAGCAAGTAGTACGTTATACACTTTTTTAGACTGGTTATTGTCTAGAGCAAGTGCTAGTGTCATTTTCTTAGTTTTAAGCGTAGCCATTTGTTCTACAGTAAGGTCTTTTCCTCTTCTGTCTTCTCCGCCTCTTGGTCCTCTTTGTGCAGACATTGATATAGTAGCTAGTACTAAAAATGCCATTATTAACTTTTTCATATTCTTTATTTTTTTAATTACTGAACACTTATATGACTGTGTAAAATGCACAAAGTTTAATCCATTTTTATTTTTAGGATTTATTTGTGATTTGTTGCGCTTTCGCGAAAGCGTATATATCCTCAGTAATTTATGAACTCTAGAGTAGTCTGGTAACGAGAATTTTTTACATACAAAAGCCGACTGTCAACGACAGCCGGCTTATATCGGAAGGGGAAATCTTAGGGGTAAATTATCCCTTATTTAGGGTCAAGTATTAAATTGATACGCTCTACAAGATCTTCTGTGTGTATACGACTCATACGATCACGCAGTCTGCTGTTTTGTAAATCACGTTTAAGATCTTTAAGTTCTGCACGCACCACGGCTCTAATGTCACTCTGGCTTACATCAATAGAAGTTCTAGTGCTAAAACGGCTAGAAGCTCCTTGCTCATTTGTCATTAAATACTCCAGACGCTCTACATATGCACGCTGTAGGTTACGACGATAAATATCTATAGTACTTCTTGTCTTTAACTCACTAAAGATACCATCGCGAGTATCTTCCATCATATCCATAAAGGTATATGCACTGTTGCCATTAAGAGTTTCGTTCTCCAGCATACGTCCCATTCTTCCAAAATCTAGAAGGTTGTTAAGCGTTCTAGTCTGGAAACGTCTTATACGTTCTACACTACCTGCATTTTCTATTTTATCAAAAATGTTAGTGTCTAGTAACCACTCTGGCGTCTCAAAAAGGTTTTCTTGTAAGAAGGTAAGTGCTTCTTTTTGTTTCTCCTTTGGTACGTGCGTGTATACAGCTCCATCTTGATCATAGGTTTTATACATCTCATATACACCACCTACATTTGCGGCAACGTGCCCCATATAGCGGTTATACTGAGAGAGTACTTGACCATACATTTTATCTAGCTCATCATAATTCTGTCCCTCTTCTGCAGTCCAAGTGATAAGGTTAGGTACTATGAGTTTAAGGTTTGCAATACCGTAAGCACTAGCTTTCATAGCATCGTCGCCTAGATCTTCTGTTTGAGAGCTAGGGTCTATAACGCCTCTTTGCTGTCTCCCAAAACGGTACATAGGGTCTCCAGCGTGCTCAAGTATCCAGCTGTCTAGGGTTTTCTTTTCGTCTTCGGCACTTTTTGCCTCAAGTATAGGGCGGTATCCCCACTTAATAGCATACTTGTCGTAGATACCTATGTTAGGCATCAAGGCTACATCACCATCACCTGGTTGTGCGATATAGTTAAAACGAGCATAATCCATAATAGAAGGTGCTGTTCCATACTTTTTTGTAAACTCAGGATCACGTAAATCGTCTACAGCATATGCGACACTACTTCCCATATTGTGAGGAAGACCTAGTGTGTGACCTACCTCGTGAGAACTCACAAAACGAATTAATCGTCCCATAATCTCATCTTTAAACTCGTTAGATCTTGCTTCTGGATTAATCGCTGCTGTCTGTACAAAGTACCAGTTATGTAATAAGGTCATAACATTATGGTACCAGTTGATATCACTTTCTAAAATTTCTCCAGATCTAGGATCACTCACGTGAGGTCCATTTGCATTAGGAATAGGAGACGCAAGGTAGCGCACTACACTATAACGTACATCTTCTGGGCTCCAGTCTGGATCTTCTTCTACAGAAGGAGGATCTGCCGCGATAATGGCATTTTTAAATCCAGCAGCTTCAAAAGCTACTTGCCAGTCTTCTATACCTTGTTTGATATATGGCACCCATTTTTTTGGTGTTGCTCTATCTATATAATAAACGATTTGCTTTTTAGGCTCAACAAGCTCACCTCTTTTAAAGGCTGCCATATCTTCGTCCTTAACTTCTAGTCTCCACCTGTCTAAGTAACGTATGGTTTTACTTTTTTGTAAATCTAGACCGTAATCTGTTTGCCCGCGGCCAAACCACCCTACACGCTCATCAAACATACGGCGTTGCATAGGTACTTCTGGTAATAAAATCATAGAGTTACTCATCATAAGTGAGAGTGTACCCGTAGCATTATTAGACGGTAATGCACTACCGCTGTATGTTTTTACGGTACGTACTTCTATGTTTTGCGGGTAACTTCTTATCGTATCTATGTAAGAGCGCTTTGCATCTAGCTTAGAAACCTTAAGACTTTTGCGACGTCTCTGTGGTAAACCTAGCGGTTTAACATCTGTTTCAAATAAAGGGCTCGCGTCTATCACAATATTCTTATTGCCAGAAACAGAATCCTTCTTATATGCCTTTACATCAAAAGCATACAGAACTGGCTCAAAATTACTGTTCTTTACAGCCTCAGAAATAGGAAGTGAGTCTGCGGCATAAATTTGATGTGACACCACACGTAGTAATACCTTTTTATCTTTTACTTCCCAGCGTAGTACAGAGGTGTTTTGTTTTCCTCCCCCAAAGCCAAGTCCTGTGGCAGTCTTTGCAATACGAGTGACCATAAGCATCTCGCGACCCATCAATGTGTCTGGAATCTCATAAAAGTACTTGCCGTCTAGTTTATGTACGGTAAAGAGACCTTCGTCTGTTTTTGCTTCTTTTGTGATTAATTTGCCATAAGGTTTTATGGCATCTTTTTTGTCTTTTTTTGCAGATTTTGAGGCACTTGCCTTGCTGGCAACTTTAGATTGTGATGCGCCACAACTCGCAATTGTAATAGCTAGTAGTGTAGCAATTACGTAGGATAATTTTCTATTCATTCAATTGGATGTTTTACAAGGGTAAAAGGTACTGCCCAGAACCCGCCTATCTTGTTAAGAAAATCATAACAAGTGAAGGGTAGTGTCATAAAGTGGTGTATTGTCAAGCTTAGATTTTATCCAAGCAAAAAAGCTCACCATAAAGATGTCTTCTTCTTTAAGGGTGGAGGTGGTAAAGTTATTTTTTACGCTTTCGCGAAAGCGGGATTCCCATTTTCTTCTATCTGCACCTATTTGTTCGTCCATAAGCTTGAGATATCACTGAGCCTGTGCAAAATCACGCACTCTCCGTCAAAAATTATAAGGCTCTTAGTAACTGGATTCTTCATAGTAAATCAATTTTGTAAGTTACCATTGAGTCTAAAAAAATAGTGAACTTTTTAAAAACAGTTTTTTAAGAGTAGGTTTCTATTTTTTAATGAGTAGCTTGGTCTTATGATTTTTGAGCCACATATACCAGAGGTAAAAAAGCACATAGACCATTACTGGATTGTAAAAGATGCTGTGCTCTTGTCTATGGGAAGCCCTACAATGTATGCATACCCTGGCATCACTCCAGATATGATTATTGTGCTAGATGGTCATTACACAATGAGCTATATGGGGAAAACTTATACATCTAATAGAAGTAAGTTGTATAGCTTTATTCATAAGGAAGTGGTTGTAGATCTCTCGCATCTCAAAAGCTGTATCATCATTAAATTTAAAAGCAGGGGACTGTCTTCGCTCAAACCATTTTTAGACCTTAATACAGAAGCCATTATGAAAGACAGCGTCGCCTTTGCAGATGATGTTTTTGGGATGGATGTCGAGCTACTTAAAATTCATCTACTTACATTATCACCTTCAGAAATTGCGAGCGAATTAGATCAATGGTTTGCAGAGAGGTATAAAAAGGAGCGAGAAGGTTTTGTAGTAGCAATGGCGCAAGAAGTGAGCGCTAGTTGTGATATACAAACTATTATTAAGGCTACAAATTACTCCTATTCTACACTAGAGCGTCACTTCAAGAGAGATACAGGTCTCACTCCAAAAAAGTTTCAGTCACTTCAGCGATATAAAAAAGCCATACGTGAGTTATATGTTACTCGTAATAGCGACTGGCAGCATTATGTAGTAAAGTATGGATATTACGATCAGAGTCATTTTATTAAAGAGATAAAAAGATATACAAATCATACACCGTCACAACTCTTAAAGACACCATCTTTTATAGAAGTAAGACCTAACTACTTTTGACGAAAATTTACAATGACCGCTTTCGCGAAAGCGTAATCTTTGTAAAAAATAACACGAATGAAATATATCCCATACCTAATTGCACTTTGTTTTATAACCCTAAGCTGTAGCAGTACACAAGAGGTAAACTATACTCAAGATACTGATAAGCAGCTGCAATTTTTTCTAGATGACACTTTTACTGATACAAAGCAAGATGTAACCGGTGTCTCATTATCTGTAATTGCCCCTTTTGCCGAAATAGATTTTTCTGGAGCGGCTGGATATGATAGTATAGATAAGGATGCGTTGTTAAAAGCAAACCAGCCCTTTAGAATAGCGAGTGTGACTAAGGTATTTGTAGCCGTGGCGATATTACGTCTGTATGAGCAAGGAGAAGTATCGCTAGAAGATGCTATCTCAAAATATATCTCTGAGGAGCATATCGCATTACTTAAAAAGGGCGGTTATGACCCAGATAAAATAACTATACGCCACTGTCTAGGTCATACAAGTGGTTTATATGATTATGCAGAGGGAGGGCCAGAATATATCGAAGCCACTTCAAAAACTCCAAACAAAATATGGAGCCGTACAGAGCAAATACAATTTGCAATAGATAATGGGAGTCCTTATGCTGCTCCCGGAGAAGAAAATAATTATAGCGATACAGGTTATATCTTACTTGGCGAAATCATAGAACGCACAACTAAGCTCGATCTTGCGGCTGCACTTAGGTCATTACTTAAGTTTGACGAACTAGGTATGACGTCTACCTATTTACAAAGTCTAGAAGAACCTACGCAAGAGTTACCACAAGAAGTGCATCGCTATGTAGGTAATCTTGATGCTACAAAGTGGCATAACTCTGTAGATTTATATGGAGGTGGTGGTCTGGTTTCTACTACGAGAGATTTAAGTGTATTTCTTCAAGCGGTTTTTAATAATCGTGTTTTTGAAAATAAAAATACCTTAGACACAATGCTATTACTAGATGGCAGGTATGATGAAGGAAATGTCCCTAAGCAGCGTCTAGGTTTTGATAGCTATTACAGTAAAAAACTTGACGTAGAGACCTATTTACATTCTGGTTTTTGGGGAACGCTGTTTATTTATATTCCCACTTATAATGCTAGTATAGCAATAAACAATACACAAGATGGGGATGTAGATGGTGATGTGTTAACAAACGTAATTTATTACCTGCAGTGGCTAGATAAACAGCCCAGTGGTAAAATGTAATATCATTATTGCATTACAAGTAAGTCGTTCCATTGTTCATTAGTAGCGTGGTGCTTTTTTAAAAACTCCTCTGGTTCCATTAAAAAGTAGCTAGGGTCAAAGTCGTAAATAAAAAGCTGGCTTTTAACATCAGTATATCCGCTAGACCAGGTAGCATCGCATACATACCATTTCCCGTTAAGTTGTACGCTATTCCACGCGTGATTTGCAATAAGTTTCCCATTTGATCTAAATGTGCTTGTAGGGTCATATCCATTTATGACTTCACAAGTAATTCCAGATAATAGGGCAAGCTTTTTAATTAGATAGGCATATCCCGTACACAGTGTTTCCTTTTCATTAACTAATGTTGTAAGAACTTCTTGCTTAAACACAGAACGTTTGGCATCTGAGTAACTTTTATCCAGATACATCTTCTTGCTCTTGCGTGTAAGTGCATCATTACCTTTTATATTATGAGTAACCCAGTAATAGATTGCTCTAAATTTTTCAACATCTGTAGTAAGCGTTGAGGTGAGTTTGTGGCTTAATAGTGGGAGATTGTATAATTCTTCACCTTCAAGAAGTGATGCCTTATAATCGGCAGTTGTAAAATCAATGTGTGCAAAGTCTGAGCGCTGTGCACTTGTCACAGTTGTGAAGATGAAGAATATAAAGAGCGTAAGCTTGTACATATAGTTACATAGATTTAGGTATAGCTTTCTTTTGGGCAGGTGCAGTTCTCAAAGCTCCTACTATAACAATGGCTGTACCTTCTAAAAATGGTTCGATGTACGTAGTGCCACGTTCGATTTTTACCTCCATATCTTCAAAAGCCATTGAGCTTACAATAAGAACATCATTTTCCTTAAGCGGTTGCGGAAAAGTAAAAGCACCATCGTCATCTGCCATAATACCTATGTTTGTTCCTTTAAGAACGATGGCTGCTCCCGGCACAACGCTATTATGCGTTTTTACTACGCCAGATACCGTGCGCTCTACGGCTTGTGCTTGTGCCGTTTGAGATGTAAACACGAAGGCTAGAACCATACAAATACTCGCAATGGCGCCTGTTACCTTCTTCTTTGTTGTGATGTGCTTTGTTTTCATAATAAATGTGTTTTTGTTTATATCAAAACTATGGGGAGATGCCCTTTCTTAAAATTATAAATGCGCAAATGCCAGTTATATGACTGTAAACTGTCCTTTTCACTTAGGGAAGTATAATGCCGCTAGGTGTAAGTACGCTTTCGCGAAAGCGTAATAAATACCCATAAACTCATATAATGAAGATGTATTTATCAACTATAACATTGAGCACATCACTAAAAATAAGAAAACCCCTGCCGATAGACAGAGGTTTTATATAGTAAGAAAGGCGATTGCCTTAGTCTGCGATGGTTACAAATAGACCATCATCTGTTTTTGAAACTTTTGCGGCGCCCATTTTTGTAAGCCCTTTTATGCCTTTATCCCAAGCCTTGTTACTTAATCCGGCAGCTGTCTTTAAAGCACTAAGCTCCTGCGGACTTTCCTTTTTGAGTAGTTCATAAATAGCTTTTTCATTTTCATTAAGGTCAAGTGCTTTCTTCTCTGGTTTCATCTGTGGGAAGAAAAGTACTTCTTGTATAGACTGGTTATTTGTTAAGAACATTATTAAACGATCCATCCCTATCCCCATACCAGAAGTAGGAGGCATTCCGTACTCTAATGATCTTAAGAAATCATAATCTATAGAGGCTGTTGCCTCATCATCACCTCTCTTTGCAAGTTCTAGCTGTGCTTCAAAACGCTCTCTTTGATCTATAGGGTCGTTAAGCTCTGAGTATGCATTTGCAATTTCTTTACCACATACCATAAGTTCAAAACGTTCTGTAAGCTCTGGGTTATCGCGGTGCTCTTTACAAAGCGGACTCATCTCTTTAGGGTAATCTGTAATAAAGGTAGGCTGTATGTAGTTACCCTCACACTTCTCTCCAAAAATCTCATCTATGAGTTTTCCTTTACCCATTGTATCATCTACCTCGATACCCATACCCTCTGCAGCGGCGCGTATCTCATCTTCGGTCTTACCGTTAATGTCAAAACCTGTGAAGTGCTTGATACTATCTGCCATAGTAACGCGGGCATATGGAGCTTTAAAGTCTACCTTGTGCTCTCCAAAGGTAGCCTCTGTTGTACCATTTACTGCAATGGCACAAGTCTCTAGTAATTGCTCACAGAAGTCCATCATCCAGTTGTAATCCTTATAGGCTACATAAATTTCCATTGCGGTAAATTCTGGATTGTGCGTACGGTCCATTCCTTCATTTCTGAAGTTTTTTGAGAACTCGTATACTCCTTCAAAACCACCTACAATAAGACGTTTTAAGTATAACTCATTTGCAATACGCATATATAATGGCATATCTAGTGAGTTATGGTGCGTTATAAATGGTCTTGCAGCTGCACCACCTGCGATAGGTTGTAATACTGGTGTCTCAACCTCAAAGTATCCTGCGTCGTTAAAGAAATTACGCATTGCGTTAAAGAGCTTTGTACGTTTTACAAAAACTTCTTTTACGTGCGGGTTTACAGTAAGGTCTACATATCGCTGTCTGTAACGCATCTCTGGATCTGTAAATGCATCGTGCACTTTACCTTCATCATCTGTGCGTGGTTGTGGTAATGGCTTGAGTGCTTTACTTAATAGAGTGAAGTCTTTTACTAGCACAGTGATCTCTCCTACCTTAGTGGTAAACATCTCACCTTCTATACCTATAAAGTCTCCTATGTCAAGAAGCTTTTTATAAACCTCGTTATACTTAGATTTATCTTCTCCTGTGCAGATTTCATCACGGTTAAAGTATACTTGTATGCGACCTTCACCGTCTTGTATTTCGGCAAAAGAGGCATTTCCTTGTATACGTCTTGACATTAGCCTTCCAGCCATTACTACTTTTTCACCTTCTGTGTAGTCATTTTTCGCTTTCGCGGAAGCGTGAGTCACGTGGTATTGTGCTGCGGGATAGGGGTTGATTCCTATTTCGCGCAAGCGAGATAATTTCTGGCGGCGTACTTGTTCTTGTTCTGACAGTTGCATACGGTAATTTTTAAGCTTGCAAAGATAGTCATAGCAGGGTCAGAAACGAAATGCTTGTAACAATTCTAATAATATGTAGACATATTAAGTACATCAATCAAGTGTTACCTTTGTGGTAACCTATCAAAATCAAATTATATGAGTATCTGGCGTGTCTTACTAGCCATCTTTTTTCCGCCCCTTTCTGTTATAGGTAAAGGGTGTGGGTCTGTATTAATAGTTTTCTTACTTTGGCTCTGTGGCTGGGTGCCCGGCGTGATTGCAGCACTCGTTATTTTAAACAATCCCAAAAATTAAAAATGAATAAAAAAAATTACCTATCACTAGTAGTGCTACTTGTATTGCTGGTGAGTTGTAGTATGCAAGAGCGTATTGTCTTTAATGAAGATATGGGTGGTCGATATGAGTCTGTAGTAGACTTGTCTCAACTTATGGCGCTGGGAGCCCAAGGAAGACCAGTATCTGTAGACAAGAAAAAGGAAAAGATGGACACACTTGTTGTGTTTAATGATTTTCTGGAGACTTATAAAGATAGTATTGCAACCTTACCAGCGGCTAAACAAGAGGATATAAAAGCGCTAAGAGATTTCTCTATGCAAATGAATATAGATGAGGATAATGGTGTTATGGTACTTACCATCATAAAGAACTTCAAGCAGTTTAATGAGATAGAGCGTATCGCTTATGATATAGAGAAGGTATTTGATACAGCAAAGAAAACAACACCAGGAAGTGAGAAAGCTACTAGCAGCCCTGCAAGTAGTATGCTTAGTACAGATAAGGTGATATATACATTTATAGATAATACCTTTAGAAGAACAGACCCAAAAGCACTTACAGAACATCTAGGTGAAGAGGTTGTCTTGTCACAAAAGACGCAAGAAACTATAGGGCAAAGCTCAAGCGGAGAAGTAGGAGATGAAAATGATATGATGTCTGGTATGCTCGCCCAGATGGATAAGGAGCTTAGTAAGTCTACAATGACACTTGAGTATGTGTTTCCTAGAAAGGTTATTTCTGTAACGCCAGATGGAGCGAGTATAGGAGCAGATGGTAAGACGGTTACTTTTGAAATAGACTATCACAGCTTGCTTAATAATAAGAGCAAGGTATTAGAAAATTTTGAGGTGGTTCTTGAAGAGCAGTAAGAGCTGTTTTTAACGATATTTTATAACCTCCTACCATCTGGTAGGAGGTTTTTTAATGTGAAGTAATTCTTACCTTTGCGGCGTGAATAAAAATATCATTTTTCAGGATTTAGGACATCGCGATTACAAGGAAACTTGGGATTATCAAGATGAGCTTTTTAAGAAAACTGTTGCAATGAAAATTGCAAACAGAAGAGAAGATGCAGGATTAGTAACTCCTAACCATTTTCTCTTTGTAGAGCATCCACACGTTTTTACGTTAGGTAAGAGTGGTGATATGTCTAACCTGCTTGTGAGTGAAAAAGAGCTAGCCGAAAAGAATGCTACATTCTATAAAATAAATAGAGGTGGTGATATTACCTACCACGGGCCGGGTCAGATAGTGGGATATCCTATATTAGATCTTGATAACTTCTTTAGAGATATACATAAATATTTACGTCTACTTGAAGAGATGGTTATTCTCACTCTAGCCGAATACGGACTCAAAGCCGAGCGTTCTCCAGGGGAGACAGGAGTTTGGTTTGACGTAGGGACGCCATTTGCTAGAAAGATATGTGCTATGGGTGTGAGAGCGAGCCGCTGGGTTACTATGCACGGCTTTGCCCTTAATGTAAATGCAGATCTAGGTTATTTTGACCTTATGATACCTTGCGGTATAAAAGATAAGGCCGTTACCTCACTTAATGTAGAGCTAGGTAAAGCTACACTAGATCAAGAGGAGGTGAAGGCTAAGCTTAAAAAGCATTTTACAGCCCTTTTTGAAGCGGAGTTTGTTACTCCAGAAGATGCAGAGTAATCTCCATATCTCTCAATTACTTAAAATCTATTTTACTTGTTTATTTTATAAATAAGGATAGACTTGTCACCACCTTGTGTTACAAAACCTAGTGACTTGTTTTTTTCTAGTAAACCTACAGAGGCTTTTGATGTACCGTAAATAGGGAAGTTAGGAAGTAGATTTCCTTTGCTGTCATATAGATACACCTCACTAGATTCTGTATTAGTAAGTGTGATGTATTGCTTTTTTGCGGCTTCAAAAACTTGTGGAGCACTATAAGAACCATAAGCTATTTCTTTTTTCTTACCGTTTATTAATAGTACATTTTCTCGCTGCCCTACCGCAAGAGACTTGCCTAGCGCTATGCGTGAGTCTGAGTCAAAATCTGAGATGGTCTGTACGACTTCTCCCTTTGTAGTGACTCTTACCTTCTCTCCGTTTACAGTATATGTTTCAAACGTATTTCTGTTTCTATAAACTGGCACATCACCAAAGTTTATATTTTTCTTTACCTCTATACGAGAAGTACCAGTACGACTCAAGATGTTGAGTTTTCCATTGTTTTCGGCAATTACGATATAATCCTTATTTGCAATACGTATGTGTGCTGGCGGAAATATAACTGTACTCGTAGCTTCCTTAAAAGTAAATCCAGAAACAGGGCTTGCCTTTTTATCATACATAAGTACCTTTTCACCCTGCACAATTACAAAACGATAGTTGCTATTGTTATCATAGTCAAATATCGCAAGTGGTTGTGTGATGGTGTCTTTAAAAGACAGTGGGTATGGTCCCACATCATTACCATTACGATCTAGAATATAGAAAGACTTCTCTGTGGTGAAGGCTAGCTGTAATCTCCCGTTACGGTAGATGTCAACCTGCTGCATATCACCTAGTATTTGACCATCCAGATCCTTTTGCCATAATACCTTACCGGCATTACTTATAAGGTATAGAGTGTTATTTATGTCTTGCACAACAATATCTTGTCCATCTGTACGATGATTTTTTACCAGCTGTGGAGACATTGTAATAGGTGCACTGAGCTTCACATTTGCAATTTGTGCAATGCTAGCATCTGTAGTGTTGTCTTCATTCTTAAGTATTGTCGTGTTGAGCAGCAGGTAATCTTTCTCTTGCACAAGTTGTAGAGCGGCATAATGATAGCCTTCTAGCGTAGTTTCTTTTAGGTTTTTTTGTCCCTGTTCTGATACAAGTTGCTTATAGTTTTTGCTATCAAGGTTTGTGATGTGCAAGTAACTCGAGGCACGACTCAATGCGTTTTTTGTAGGAGCAAATGCCGCACTGGTAGCTAATATTGCTTGGTTTTGATAATTTGCAATAACAGTTTCTAGTGCTTCTTGATTTTCGGCAAAGAGATAAAAGTCATCTATTGTGGCATACATCTTTGGAGAAGAGAGGTTGAGTAGAGGTGAGTACGCTTTCGCGAAAGCGGAAGCATTCTCAACTTCATATATCTTAACTTTTCTAAAGGTCGCTAGCTCTGATCCGCTTGCAAGCAAATTATCTGTAACACTCACATCTGCCGAAACACCCACAATCACCGAACTCTTTGCAAGATGAATAACACCTATCTCTGTAAAACTAGCAAAGAGGTCTTCTTGCGGGATGTTATATTGAGCAAGGTCTACCTTGAGCAAGTCTGCTTTATTAGATTTAAGTTGTTCCCAGCTATCATAGCTTATAGCTTCTACAGCTACGGCAGCGGTGGGAGTGATGCTAGTGATTCTGTTTACTACAGGGTTTGTGTTCTTGAGTAGGGAGAGACGCAAGTTTGTAGAGTCTTGTACGAGTACCACCCCATTGAGACGTACATCATTTTGGTCAAGGTCAATATCTGCCGTGGCCCAAGTAAAGGAGTCTTTAAGCGCATTTACGCCAGCTGCAGGAAAGAGTGTTTTGTATAAATCTCCTCCTTCAGATCCTTTTATAAAAATAGAAGCAGTCGCACTGTTACTAGAAGAATTATAGGCACGGTCAAACATAGGGTCTGTGTACGTTTCTCTATTTTTCTCTCTCAGCACATTCTCAAGTAAAATTTTTGAGGTGCTTGCTATAAAAACATCGTTATATATAAGGTAATGAGCATTTGCTCCTAGTGACTTAATTTTTTTGTCATTGAGTGAGGCTTCTCTTATAAGCGTTGAGTCATTTTTAAAAAGGCCTAGGTGGTTTTTTGTGATAATGCTCAAGTCGTAGGCTTTGCGTCCTAGCCTAGTATAGCAAAACAGTGTCTCTCCATCTGGTTGTACAGCTGCAAATGCGGCTTGGTTATCTACTAGTGTTTTGTATAGACTAGTGGTGCCCAGCTCTTGTATGAAATCATTATTGACTAGCGCACTTTTAAAATCTTTAAGATCTGTAGTTTTTACAACAACAGATGCCTTACGAGGAATGTATTTTGTGAGTGAGGACGAGTTCTTTGTTGAGGTTGTGCAGCTAGCTAGCAATACAACAACGGCAGAGAGGTATAATAGAATTTTCATAAATAGTAAAGACTGGTTGTTCAAAAATACAGTCTTGTGTGAGACCTACGGCCTTTGTGGTCATAATATTATTGACCACCTTTTCAACAGTATATTACTTATGGTCTTTAAAAGTAAAGTCTAGCGAGTATTGTTCGGGTAATAGTTTAAAGCTTTTGCGGTGGTATTTTGTAATACCATAGGTGCGTATCGCTTCTCGATGTTCTTTTGTAGGGTACCCTTTGTTTTTTTTCCAGTTATACATAGGGTACTCTTCGTGTATGCGGTCCATAAATAGGTCGCGCTCTGTTTTGGCAATGATAGATGCCGCGGCTATGGGGAGGTATTTTCCATCACCTTTAATAACAGTTGTGTGGTCTATGCCAGTAAATGGTTTAAAGCGATTACCGTCTACAAGTATGTGTTGCGGTTTTTTTTGCTTTCGCGAAAGCGTACCTATCATACCTTCAATACTACGATGCATAGCAGTGATAGAGGCGTTAAGGATATTAATCTCGTCTATTTCCTCCATCATCACGTGAGAAAAAGAGTAGGCAATTGCTTGCTGCTCTATAATAGGTTTGAGTAAATCACGTTTCTTCTCTGTGAGTTGTTTTGAATCTGTAAGAATCTCGTTTATAAAACTATCGGGCAGCATCACAGCAGCTGCCGTAACGGGTCCTGCAAGACAGCCACGACCAGCCTCGTCTGTGCCACATTCTATAAGATGAGTATGATATTTAAGTTTAAGCATATATTGAACGGGTCAAAATACTAGAATCGGTGCAAATAATGTAATTTTGACACATCAAATTGTTTATATGAATAAGATTTTTGGGTTTATTTTTTGTCTAGCGCAAGTAGCAGTCTTTGGGCAAACATCACCTATACAGCAAACACCTACATTGCAAAGAAGTGAAGGTCTTGGTGATAATAACGACCCGCTTAATGCTAGAGATGCAAAATCTACAAATATTAAAGAGTTTGAAAGACCACCTGTAGAGGATTATAAGATTATCTCTGTAAAAAGAGATACCTTATATGTAGATACGACCCTTACTATAGAAAAGGATTATAAATTTAATTACCTGCGTAAAGACCGCTATGGTTTATTGCCGTTTGCAAATACCGGGCAAACTAACAATACACTTATACATCATTTTAATAACAGGCGCACCACGCCTGGCTATATTGCAAATGCTAGACACTTTGCTTATCAAGAGGTAGAAGATATAAAGTATCACTACCTACCTACACCGCTCACAGAGTTGTTTTATAAGAGCGCTTTTGAGCAAGGACAACAACTAGATGCTTTCTTTACCCTTAATATACACCCTAGACTTAATATGTCTATAGCTTATAAAGGAGTGCGTAGCTTAGGTAAATATCAAAATGCATTAACCAGTTCGGGTAATTTTAGATTTGCGGGTAGCTATAACACAAAAAATAAGCGATACTATATAAAGGCACACTGGGTTGCTCAAGATTTAAGTAATCAAGAAAACGGAGGATTAACCACTTTAGGTATAGAGCAGTTTAATAGTGGTGACGAAGATTTTGATGATAGATCAAGATTGCCAGTAAACTTTGAAGATGCCGAGAATATACTAGATGGTACAAGAGTGTATGTAAACCATCACTATAATATTATTCAAAAACAAGATAGCCTTAAGGACTATAGTTTGAGAGTAGGTCACATTTTTAATAGCGAGAATAAATTTTATAGATATAGCCAAGATGCAGCAAATGATCTTTTTGGAGAGGCATTTAGACAAACCGACTTTTCTGATAGAACAGATCACGAAGAAACCTTTAACGAACTAAACCTTGTTTATGAAGATAAAAAATTAGGGCAACTCAAGTTTCAAGCAAATGCTACGTATTTTAATTATGGCTATGATGCAGTACTTATACAAGGTATAGATCAAGATGGTGATGGTATAGACGAGCAAACGGTAAGAGTACCTAATAGAATACAAACCACCACAATTGCAGTAGGAGGAGGGTATAAAAATAAAATAGGTGGTTTTGATATACTGGGAGATGCTCAAGTAAATGTCTCAGGAGATTTTGATGGATACAATATATATGGAGAGGCTGGATATGCTATAGATAAAGACAAGCGCTTTTCGGCAAGTATATTGAGCAATGCAAGACCAGCAGGATTTAACCATCTACTTTTTCAGAGCAACTATATAAACTATAACTGGTCTAATCAAGAAGCTTATGCAACTGTAAAGACTAATACACTCACGGCTCAGTTAGATTCAAAAAAGTGGGTAAACCTCAAAGCCTCTGCCGCTACTATAAAAGACTATGCATATTTTGCATTAGATCCTGTAGACTCGCTTGTAAACTCTTTTCAAACCAGTGAGTCCATAAATCATCTTCAGGTCACAGCTAGTAAAAATATCAAGTATAAGAAGTTTAATCTAGATCTCACCGCCACATATCAAAACGTGAGTGGGGCAGAGGGTGTACTCAATGTTCCAGACTTCGTGGGTAGAGGAAGCTTATATTTCACAGACCGTCTGTTTAAAAAAGCACTCTTTTTACAAACAGGGTTTACTGCAAACTACTTTACAAAGTATAATCTCAATGCATATGACCCCATACTCGCAGAATTTTATGTGCAAAACTCTCAAGAGTTTGGGAACTTTCCCCTGCTAGACTTCTTTATTAATATGAAAGTTCGCCAGACCAGAATCTTTCTCAAGGCCGAACACTTTAATAGTAGTTTTACAGGTAACGACTTTTATAGTGCACCAGGGTATCCATATAGAGACTTTAATATACGCTTTGGTATCGTTTGGAACTTCTTTCTTTAAATAATTACGCTTTCGCGAAAGCTTAAGTAGATCCACAAAAAGCTCTATAATAAGACACCTTTACTATTTGTAGGAAGAAAACAGTCTTTGTGGTCTATTTACGGGTATTTTTTTTAGCAGTAATTGAGTGGTGAAAATGCTTCAATAAAGAAATAATAAAGCTAGACTAAACAAGGTCAAAGGATTAGATTTTTATTTGAATTAAATATCAAAAAATACTTGTCAGGCTTGAACTTCTGTGTATCTTTGCCACCCGTTTGACTGCAAGCGGTAGTTCTTATAAATGTTTGTTTAATTGGCTTTAAAATTTATTTTAAATTATTTTCAAAAGATAGTTTGTAAAGTCAAAAAAGGTTGTAGTTTTGCAGCCGCTAACAAATGGAGGTTTATTTGTAAGAGTTGTTCTTAAAGATTGTTGTTTTTATTGCTTCAGAAAAAAATAATTTTTTTTTCAAAATAAAGTTGTCAGTATTAAAAACAGTTGTATATTTGCACCCGCTTAGAGAAACAGTAACACATCTAGCGAAGTTCAAGTAATTTTTTTGAATGTTTTGGAAGGATAAAAAGGGGTTCGATTCCTCTTGCATTAACATTGATTTTCTAGTTTTTAGGAATTAGGAAAAGTTCATTGACTTATTGAATTGACAGCGCGTATTAATACTTTCGGGTATTATTACAAAGAATTTGAAAACTAGAAGTTTATTATTGACCGGATATTTCGAGTTGTGAGGAGTTAATATTATTAACAACACACGATGAAGAGTTTGATCCTGGCTCAGGATGAACGCTAGCGGCAGGCTTAACACATGCAAGTCGAGGGGTAACAGGAGTAGCTTGCTATTTGCTGACGACCGGCGCACGGGTGCGTAACGCGTATAGAATCTACCTTATACTGGGGGATAGCCTTTGGAAACGAAGATTAATACCCCATAGTATTATTTTTTGGCATCATTAAATAATTAAAGTTTCGGCGGTATAAGATGACTATGCGTTCTATTAGTTAGTTGGTAAGGTAACGGCTTACCAAGACTTCGATAGATAGGGGTCCTGAGAGGGAGATCCCCCACACTGGTACTGAGACACGGACCAGACTCCTACGGGAGGCAGCAGTGAGGAATATTGGACAATGGAGGCAACTCTGATCCAGCCATGCCGCGTGTAGGAAGACTGCCCTATGGGTTGTAAACTACTTTTATATGGGAAGAATAAGATCTACGTGTAGATTGATGACGGTACCATAAGAATAAGCACCGGCTAACTCCGTGCCAGCAGCCGCGGTAATACGGAGGGTGCAAGCGTTATCCGGAATCATTGGGTTTAAAGGGTCCGTAGGCGGGCATATAAGTCAGTGGTGAAAGTCTGTGGCTTAACCATAGAATTGCCATTGATACTGTATGTCTTGAATTATTGTGAAGTGGTTAGAATATGTAGTGTAGCGGTGAAATGCTTAGAGATTACATAGAATACCGATTGCGAAGGCAGATCACTAACAATATATTGACGCTGATGGACGAAAGCGTAGGTAGCGAACAGGATTAGATACCCTGGTAGTCTACGCCGTAAACGATGGATACTAGTTGTTTGGTTTTCGGACTGAGTGACTAAGCGAAAGTGATAAGTATCCCACCTGGGGAGTACGTTCGCAAGAATGAAACTCAAAGGAATTGACGGGGGCCCGCACAAGCGGTGGAGCATGTGGTTTAATTCGATGATACGCGAGGAACCTTACCAGGGCTTAAATGTAGTCTGACAGCTTTAGAGATAGAGTTTTCTTCGGACAGATTACAAGGTGCTGCATGGTTGTCGTCAGCTCGTGCCGTGAGGTGTCAGGTTAAGTCCTATAACGAGCGCAACCCCTGTGGTTAGTTGCCAGCGAGTAATGTCGGGAACTCTAGCCAGACTGCCGGTGCAAACCGTGAGGAAGGTGGGGATGACGTCAAATCATCACGGCCCTTACGTCCTGGGCCACACACGTGCTACAATGGTAGGGACAGAGAGCAGCCACTTAGCGATAAGGAGCGAATCTATAAACCCTATCTCAGTTCGGATTGGAGTCTGCAACTCGACTCCATGAAGCTGGAATCGCTAGTAATCGGATATCAGCCATGATCCGGTGAATACGTTCCCGGGCCTTGTACACACCGCCCGTCAAGCCATGGAAGCTGGGGGTACCTGAAGTCCGTCACCGTAAGGAGCGGCCTAGGGTAAAACTGGTAACTGGGGCTAAGTCGTAACAAGGTAGCCGTACCGGAAGGTGCGGCTGGAACACCTCCTTTCTAGAGCTTGTCCCTGTTATTGTGAGTTATGTAATTTATTATGTAGCGATATCATTAACAAACAGCAAACGACTTACAACCGAATGGTTAGTAATAGGTTTTAGTTTTCAATAGCTGTCGATTTAATTATTAATAAGGAAGTAGGAATTGAGTAAGTAAGAATTAGTTTTTACTAACAATTACACTTGATTGCTATAGACTATTAAGACAGTCTCATAGCTCAGCTGGTTAGAGCGCTACACTGATAATGTAGAGGTCGGCAGTTCGAGTCTGCCTGAGACTACTTTTATGCTTTCGCGAAAGCTTTATAAATCGTGACGTTCATACGTATTACATTTTGAAGGAAATTTTAGAAGTTGAGAATCATTACTTCGTCATTCGAAATCTGATGTCATCATCTTGATTTCATAGAAATGGGGGATTAGCTCAGCTGGCTAGAGCGCCTGCCTTGCACGCAGGAGGTCATCGGTTCGACTCCGATATTCTCCACATAAGCTATCAATTTTAAATTGTTGGCGATTAGTTACGAGTTTACTTGTAGTTGATACCGTTCATTGACATATTGGGAAATAATTAAAGAATACGAGAAGTCGTGTATAGCCTAGCCGCTATATACGCAAATTAATAATAATATGAATAACTCATTATAATATAAAGGTTTATGTATTTTATACATAAGCCCTTAAAAGAGCAATTAAGTACAATAAGCTAATTAAGGGCGTATGGGGAATGCCTAGGCTCTCAGAGGCGATGAAGGACGTGATAAGCTGCGAAAAGTTGCGGGGATCTGCACACAAGAATTGATCCGCAAATATCCGAATGGGGCAACCCGGTATATTGAAGATATATCACCAGAAATGGGGCAAACCCGGAGAACTGAAACATCTAAGTACCCGGAGGAGAAGAAAACAATAGTGATTCCGCTAGTAGTGGCGAGCGAACGCGGATTAGCCCAAACCAGTAATGTTACGGCATTGCTGGGGTTGTAGGACCACGTTATTTTGTGCTTTATGAACTAGAATGCTTTGGAAAGAGCAACGATACAAGGTGATAGTCCTGTATAGGTAAAGACAGTTACAGATAGTGGTATCCTGAGTAGTGCGGGGCACGTGAAACCCTGTATGAATTTGTGGGGACCATCCCATAAGGCTAAATACTCCTGAGAGACCGATAGTGAACCAGTACCGTGAGGGAAAGGTGAAAAGAACCCTGAATAAGGGAGTGAAATAGAACCTGAAACCATACGCTTACAAGCGGTCGGAGGTCTTCGGACTGACGGCGTGCCTTTTGCATAATGAGCCTACGAGTTACTTTAACTAGCAAGGTTAAGATTTTTAGGATCGGAGCCGTAGCGAAAGCGAGTCTGAATAGGGCGTTTTAGTTAGTTTGAGTAGACGCGAAACCGTGTGATCTACCCTTGGGCAGGTTGAAGCTTTGTTAACCCAAAGTGGAGGACCGAACCCGTTGACGTTGAAAAGTCTTGGGATGACCTGAGGGTAGGGGTGAAAGGCCAATCAAACTCGGAAATAGCTCGTACTCCCCGAAATGCATTTAGGTGCAGCGTTGATTTATAGTTTTATAGAGGTAGAGCTACTGATTGGATGCGGGGGCTTCACCGCCTACCAATTCCTGACAAACTCCGAATGCTATAAAATGTTAATCAGCAGTGAGGGCATGGGTGCTAAGGTCCATGTCCGAGAGGGAAAGAACCCAGACCATCAGCTAAGGTCCCCAAATGATAGTTAAGTTGAAAAAACGCGGTTGGACTGCTTTGACAGCTAGGATGTTGGCTTGGAAGCAGCCATTCATTTAAAGAGTGCGTAACAGCTCACTAGTCGAGCGGTCCGGCATGGATAATAATCGGGCATAAACTATCTACCGAAGCTATGGGATCCTGCAAGAGCAGTGATCGGTAGGGGAGCATTCTGTTTGCGTTGAAGGTGTACTGTGAGGTATGCTGGAGCGTACA
>NZ_CP159329.1:0-437500 GCF_045055815.1 Dokdonia sp. LLG6352-1 | reverse complement strand
AGTTTATAGATTGTTACTTTGATAACTAATCATTAAAGAGTGCTCCCATAAGAGTGCGTATTCCTTTGAAACCAAAATAAATCGCTGCAACCAGTAGAACTATGCCTATGCCTAATACAGGTATAAACATAGGGTGGTCTTGATTCTTAAACGAAGAGTTGAGAACAATAGGAGCTGTAATGAGAAGTATTAATGTACCGCCCATAAGCTTAACACCTTTTAGTAATTTTTCTTTATTTGTGTGCATAGTTGTCTATCGCTTTACGCACGCTACCGTGTGCTGTTAGTAATCTATTGGCCTCGTTGTAGTCTATTTTCAAGTGGTTTGCAATCATTTTTGTGCCGCGATCTACTAGCTTATCATTGCTAAGCTGCATATCCACCATTTTATTACCTTTAACGTGACCCATTTTAATCATCGAAGCTGTTGAGATCATATTCAGTACAAGTTTTTGTGCTGTACCTGCTTTCATACGCGAGCTGCCAGTTACAAACTCGGGTCCTACAACTACTTCTATAGGATAAAGAGCCGTTTGTGCAAGAGGACTCCCAGCATTGCAAGTGATACAACCTGTTGTAATAGCATTTGCATTACAGGCCTCAAGAGCAGCTATTACGTAAGGTGTGGTGCCAGATGCGGCAATACCTATTACCACATCGTCGCTTGTTACATTGTGTGCCTTAAGGTCATTCCATCCTTGATTTGTGCTATCTTCGGCAAACTCGACAGCATCTCGTATAGCTTTGTCACCACCCGCAATTATTCCTACTACTAGATCTTTACTTACACCAAATGTAGGTGGACACTCGCTGGCATCTACCACTCCTAGTCTTCCGCTAGTGCCTGCTCCCATATAAAAAAGGCGTCCTCCTTTTTTCATTTTGAGAACAATCAATTCTATAAGTTTTTCAATTTGAGGCAGCGCTTTTTCAACAGCAAGCGGTACCGTTTTATCTTCTGTATTGATATTAATGAGCAACTCTGAGGTACTCATATGTTCTAAATTGTCGTAGCGAGAATCCGTTTCGGTTGTTTTTGTAAAAGTCACAGTAGGTAATTGGTTTTTACAAAAATAGGTATAATGGCCCACAAGAACATTTGTTATTAAGTTTATGCTTATACATTTTACTAAGAGTTGACACGTCTAGTATTTAATTTTGATAATTGTTATTAGGATAATAAGGGGTGTGATTACGCTTTCGCGAAAGCGTAAAAAAGAAAATTTGTCATTAAAAATGTATTGATTTACTACCACAAATTGCGACTTTTAAATTTTAACGACTATCCATTGCACGGCTATTTTTCAAATGTTAACTTTGTGTTACGTAGAAATGCAGATGTTTTATGAGTAGTCTTTCTGAAGTTGTAGATTCTCTTGAGTACAAAATCGCTGCTTTGTTGAAACAATACAAAGATGTGAAGCAAACGCGGGTAGAACTGGAAACGGAACTTACCGCATTGCAACAAGAAAATCTAAAACTAAAAGAGGTGTTAGAAAATCGTGAGCAGAAGATAAAGACTCTCAAAACCGCAAATGCATTACTAGGCAGTAACGATTATAAAAGGGAAACCAAACTAAAGATAAACTCTTTAGTGCGTGAGATAGATGCTTGTATTGCATCACTTGCAGAATAATAAATTATGGCAGACAAGCTCAAAATCAAGTTGTCTATAGCAGATCGTGTGTACCCACTCACGATTCATCCATCCCAAGAAGAGGGATTGCGTAAAGCAACAAAAGAGATTGAGGCAATGGTCAAGCAATTTGAGCAAAGCTATGCCGTTAGAGATAAACAGGATGTACTCGCAATGTGTGCACTTCAATTTGCATCTCAGGTTACCCAAAAAACTATAAGTGAAGACTCACTAAGTGAGGAAACTGCGGCTAGATTACAAAAGCTGGCAGACCTTCTAGATGATAGTTTGTCATAACGTTCTTTACATACAACAGCATATTACTGCCTGCATTGATTATTATTTTGATAAACTCAACAGTTATTTTTTATAAAGAGTGACTCTAAGTTGTAAAAGCACGCCGTTACTAGACTTGTTCTAGGTAGACGGAACCTTGATCAGCTTTATAGCTCTAATCCTTACTATTAGGAGTTTATACGAAATGCACTATCAATGTGGGCTTTTTTTATATCTCATCGCGAGATAGTGAGGTTTTTAAAAACCTTAACAATCAACCATCAGTAGCGCCTGTAAAGGCATTATAATATTAAGTCAAAATTATGGAACATAACGCACTCTTGTTTATAGTAGGTGTGATTGCTCTTGCACTAGGATTCCTTATTGCAAAAATGTTAGAACGTAACAATGCATCACAAATCATTAAACGCGCAAAGAAAAGTGCTCAGGGCATCTTAAAAGAAGCTAAGTCTGAGGGCGAGTCTATCAAAAAAGATAAAATACTTCAAGCCAAAGAAAAATTTATCGAGCTTAAAGCAGAGCACGAAAAAGTAATCTTAGGAAGAGATAAAAAAATGAACGAGGCCGAGAAGCGCACTCGTGACAAAGAATCTCAAGTAAGTGGTGAGCTTTCGCGAAATAAAAAATTAAATCAATCTCTTGAAGATAGAATTAAAGATTACGATAAGCGCTTAGAATACGTCGATAAGAAAAAGGCCGAAGCTGAAAAAATGCACCAGAGTACGGTGCAGCAACTTGAGGTAATCTCTGGACTGTCTGCCGAAGAAGCAAAAAGTCAACTTGTAACTACTTTGAAAGACCAAGCCAAGGCAGATGCTATGAAGCACGTGCAAACTTCTATCGAGGAGGCAAAAATGACTGCAGAGCAAGAGGCCAAAAAAATTATCATTAATACCATACAACGCATAGGAACAGAGGAAGCAGTAGAAAACTGTGTATCTGTTTTTAACCTTGAAAGTGACGATGTAAAAGGTAGAATTATAGGTAGAGAAGGTCGTAATATACGTGCTATTGAAGCAGCAACAGGTGTTGAAATTATTGTAGATGATACTCCAGAGGCAATTATACTTTCTTGTTTTGACAGTGTGCGCCGTGAGGTAGCTCGTTTATCATTACACAAACTTGTAACAGATGGTCGTATACACCCAGCAAGAATTGAAGAAGTTGTACAGAAAACAACGAGACAAATTGAGCAAGAGATTGTAGAAGTAGGAAAGCGCACAGTAATCGACTTAGGAATACACGGTTTACACCCAGAGCTTATTAAAGCGGTAGGGCGTATGAAGTACCGTTCTTCTTATGGTCAAAACCTATTACAACACAGTAGGGAGGTTGCAAAACTTTGTAGTGTGATGGCAGCAGAGTTAGGCGTAAATGCAAAACTTGCTCGTAGAGCTGGACTTTTACACGATATAGGTAAAGTGCCAGATACAGAGACAGAAACACCACACGCAATCTTAGGAATGCAATGGGCAGAGAAGTATGGAGAGAAGCCAGACGTATGTAATGCTATAGGTGCTCACCACGATGAGATTGAGATGACAAGTTTACTTTCTCCTATTGTACAGGTTTGTGATGCTATAAGTGGAGCGAGACCAGGTGCACGTCGTCAGGTATTAGATTCATACATACAACGTCTCAAAGATCTTGAGGAAATAGCTTTTGGATTCCAAGGTGTGAAGAAGGCTTATGCTATTCAAGCAGGACGTGAACTACGTGTTATTGTAGAGAGTGAGAAGGTTAATGATGATAAAGCTTCATCACTATCTTTTGAAATTTCTCAAAAAATCCAAACAGATATGACCTACCCAGGTCAAGTAAAAGTTACCGTAATACGAGAGACCAGAGCGGTCAATATTGCAAAGTAACTGTAAGATTTAGTTATTATTTTTATAAAGAGGCTAGCGCATTATGCGCTAGCCTCTTTTGTTTTAAACCCCTTATGTTGAGTATTTCACAATCTAAAACCCATTAATTAAGATTCTTATAGTCAAGTCTAAAAATCTTATTTAATTACATAAAAAAGGTAGTTTTTATATAATTAATTCTAAAAGTGCATTGCTAGCTCAAATAAGTTGCTACCTTTGAGCCATTAGTATGAATAGAATAATTGCACATATCTCAAATAGCCTTACAGCACTTCTTGCTGCAAGACCTGCTATGCAATTACTTCCTGTTCCTGTACGACGCTTCCGCCGCCGCCCGTAAGGGTAGCTCATTAATGAGGGATGGCAGGTGAGTCCTATCCCGTTTTCCACAAAAGGAACCGTCACATTTTCAATATACATTTTAACTTAAATCATCGCTATGCAAATTGTTGTAGCCACGATTTCGCACACACCATATGCTCAGATTATCTGTGATACCATCGCAGAGTCATCTAAGGTACGTGGTACAGGAATCGCTCGTAGAACTCCAGAATATGTCATCTCAAAGATGGAAGCAGGTAATGCTGTCATCGCTTTAGAGGGTGACGTTTTTGCGGGCTTCTGTTATATAGAAGCTTGGGGACACGAGAAATTTATTGCCAACTCTGGACTTATTGTACACCCAGACTTCAGAGGACAGGGACTTGCCAAAAAAATTAAAGGAGAGATATTTACGCTTTCGCGAAAGCGTTATCCAGACGCAAAAATCTTCGGAATCACTACGGGTCTTGCTGTGATGAAGATTAATAGTGACCTAGGTTATAAACCCGTCACGTTTTCTGAACTCACAACAGATGAAAGCTTCTGGAAAGGTTGCCAGACCTGCAAGAACTTTGATGTACTCACACGTACAGAACAAAAGATGTGCTTATGCACGGGGATGCTCTATGACCCATCAAAAGAATCAAAATCTACAGAAAAAAATACTGTAAAAGCACCTGTTTTTAACAGGCTGAAACAAATAAAGGAAAAGCTATTCCTTAAAAAAAATAAGTAATGAAAAAATTAATCTTAGCATACTCAGGAGGACTCGATACAAGCTATTGTGTAAAATATTTTACTGCAGAAATGGGGTATGAAGTACACGCTGTAAGTGTAAATACAGGCGGATTTACAGATCAAGAAATCGCAAATAATAAAGAGAAAGCGCTTGCACTAGGAGCGACATCATATACAAACATAGATGCCATAGCTACTTTTTATGATACGGTGGTAAAGTATCTAATTTTCGGTAATGTACTTAAGAACAACAGTTACCCACTTTCTGTAAGTGCAGAGCGTATCGTACAAGCCATAGAGATTGCAAAATTTGCCAAAGCTCAAAACGCAGATGCTATTGCTCACGGTAGTACGGGTGCAGGTAACGATCAGGTGCGTTTTGATATGACGTTCCAGACCATTGTGCCAGAGTTAGAAATAATAACGCCGATAAGAGATCAAACGCTTTCGCGAAAGCAAGAAATCGATTACCTACAGAGTCACGGTATTTCTTGGTCTTGGGAGAAGGCACAGTATTCTATAAATCAAGGTTTGTGGGGTACAAGTGTAGGGGGTGCTCAAACTCTAACCTCACATCAAACACTGCCTGAGGATGCATATCCTAGTCAGCTGGAGGCTAGCGATTCACAAACCTTAAAGATTGGCTTTACACAAGGGGAACCTACTTCACTCAATGGAAAGCAAGGTTCACCAGTAGAGATTATAGAGCAACTAGAAGACATCGCAAGCAAGTATGCCATAGGTCGCGGGATGCACGTGGGAGACACCATTATTGGTATAAAAGGAAGAGTAGGTTTTGAAGCTGCAGCTCCAATAATTATACTCGAAGCACATCGTACTCTTGAGAAACACACGCTTTCAAAATGGCAATTACAACACAAAGAAAACATTGCGTTGTGGTATGGAACTCACTTACATGAGGGATTATACCTAGAGCCTGTAATGAGAGATTTTGAAGCATTTTTACAGAGCAGCCAGAATACGGTGACTGGAGAAGTAGAAGTAGTATTACATCCATATAGATTTGAGGTAGTAGGCATCACATCAGATTATGACCTTATGCAATCTAAGGTGGCAAGTTATGGAGAAGAAAACCAAGGATGGACCGCCGCCGAAGCAAAAGGGTTTATAAAAATATTAGGTAATCAGTCTAGAATCATAGCAAACCAAAACAAATGAAAAAAATAGGAATTATAGGTGGCGCAGGTTATACTGCTGGGGAGCTCATTAGACTACTTATTCATCACCCAGAAGTTGAGATAGATTTTATATACAGCACAAGTAATGCTGGTAATGCAGTAGGTATTGTTCATCAAGATCTTGCTTATGTAGATCTTGCTTTTACAAGTGAGTTAAACACAAGTGTAGATGTAGTTTTTTTATGTCTAGGTCACGGTAACTCGGGTAAATTTCTGGAGCAATATAACTTTTCTTCAAGTACGAAGATTATTGATTTGAGTAATGAGTTTAGACTCAAAAGTGATGTCACTTTTAAGGATAGAACATTTGTTTACGGCTTGCCAGAAATCAATAAAGAGGAAATAAAAAATGCGCAAAACATTGCAAACCCTGGCTGCTTTGCCACTGCTATTCAGCTGGCATTATTGCCGCTGGCGAGCGCTTCATTACTCAGCCAAGATGTGCATATTAATGCCGTTACAGGAGCTACGGGAGCGGGAGTTAAGCCTAGTGCTACTACGCATTTTGGGTGGAGAGATAATAACTTCTCACACTACAAGGCTTTCAATCATCAGCATCTTGGGGAGATAGGAGAGTCTGTCGTTCAGCTGCAAGAAAGTTTTGATAGCGAACTTCATTTCATTCCGCAGCGTGGTAATTTTTCTAGAGGGATTTTTGCAACTGCCTACACATTTTATGAGGGTACGATTGAAGAGGCATATGCGCTTTATGAGGATTTTTATAAGGACTCCGCTTTCGCGAAAGCGGTAAAAGCACCTTTACACCTCAAACAAGTGGTAAATACAAACTACTGTTTTATACACTTAGAAAAACACGGCAATAAATTATTGATCACCAGTGTGATTGATAATCTCTTAAAAGGAGCGAGTGGTCAAGCTGTAGAAAATATGAATCTAATGTTTGGTTGGGCTCAAGATACGGGACTCCAACTCAAAGCAAGTTATCTCTAATAGTTAAGATAGACATATGAAAATAGCAATCATAGGAACGGGAAATTTAGGTCTTGCCATCGCAAAAGGACTCATCACAAACAATGCGGTGACTAGCTTATATCTTACTAAAAGAGATATTTCTAGCATCGAAAAATGGGATGCCTACAAGGAAGTAATAACGACTAGCGATAACCGTGAGGCTGTTGTAAAAAGCGACATTCTCATTTTTGCAGTACAGCCAGGTCACTTTGCAGGTATACTTGAAGATATTAAAGAATTACTTACAGAGAAACACATTATTATCTCTACGATAACTGGTTTCAAAGTGCCACAAATCGCTGAAATTGTAGGAGACGATCAATTTATTATACGAGCGATGCCCAACACAGCTATTGCTGTAGGGCAAAGTATGACTTGTTTATGCAGCAATTCAGTAGGCGAAAAGCGCATTGCCATAGCCGAAGCCATTTTTAATAAACTAGGCACAAGTCTTATTATTCCAGAAGGACAGATGCAAGCTGCTACGGTAATCTGTGCGAGTGGTATTGCTTTCTGGATGCGATTGATAAGAGCAACTACGCAGGGTGCCATACAACTAGGTTTTGACGCAAAAGAAGCGCAAGAACTTGCTATGCAAACCTGTCTAGGAGCTGCCACGCTCGTTATTAAATCTGGAAACCACCCAGAAGCAGAAATTGATAAAGTAACTACGCCAAAAGGCTGTACCATCGAAGGTCTCAATGAGATGGAACACTCAGGTTTAAGCTCGTCTCTCATAAAGGGAATCGTGGCTAGTTATCAAAAAATTAATAGCATCTCATAGTGCTTAAAAATAAAGAGTATGAAATTATTTGATGTATATCCACTTTATGATGTTGCTCCTCTTAAGGCTAAGGGATGCTATGTGTACGATCAAAGTGGTCAAGAGTATCTTGATTTATATGGCGGTCACGCTGTGATCTCTATAGGTCACGGGCATCCTCACTACATAGAGAAATTAAAAACGCAGATGGATGCCATTGGGTTTTATTCTAATGCAGTTCAGAATCCGCTGCAGGTGGAGGTTGCTCAGAAATTAGGAGCACTTTCTGGTTGTGAAGATTATGATTTGTTTTTCTGTAATTCTGGCGCAGAGGCAAATGAGAACGGATTAAAACTAGCGTCATTTGACACAGGTAAAAGTCGCGTGGTAGCCTTTAAAAATAGCTTTCACGGGAGAACATCTGCCGCCGTAGCAGCTACCGATAATCCTAGCATCGTTGCGCCTATAAATGCACAACACCAAGTATCCATACTTGACTTGGGTAATACAGAGCAACTAGAGGAAACTTTGCAACAAGGAGATTGCTGTGCGGTGATTTTAGAATTTATACAGGGCGTAGGAGGTTTAGATCAATCTACAGAGCTGTTTTATCAAGATGTTGCCGCGCTTTGTAAAAAATATGATGTAAAACTCATTGCAGACGAGGTACAATCTGGTTTTGGTAGATCTGGAGAGTTTTTTGCTTTTCAGAAATATAATATCACTCCGGACATTATCACGATTGCAAAAGGAATGGGTAACGGCTTTCCCGTGGGCGGTGTGCTGGTGCATCACTCTATTGAGGCGCGATATGGGATGCTTGGAACGACCTTTGGCGGTAATCATCTTGCTTGCGCTGCTACACTTGCGGTTCTCGAAGTGATTGAAAAGGAACATTTGATGTCTCACGCAAAGGAAATGGAAACCTACTTTAGGGAGAAAGCACTTGCCTTTGGCAACAGGGTGACTGTAAAAGGTCGCGGATTAATGCTAGGGCTAGACTTAGGCTACGATGTAGGAGCATTACGCAAAAAACTAATTTACGAGTATCACATTTTTACGGGAGGAGCAAAAAACAAACACGTGCTCAGAATACTTCCACCACTTACAATTCAAAAACCACAGATAGATTTACTATTTGAAGCATTACACAAAGAGTTATGAAGAACTACATATCCATAAATGATATTCCTAATTTAGAAATGGCGATTAAAGAAGCGCTGTATATGAAGGAGTATCCGTACGCTTTCGCGAAAGCGGGAAAACAAAAAACCTTAGGTCTTCTATTTTTTAACTCAAGCTTACGTACAAGACTAAGCACCGAAAAAGCTGCCAAAAACCTTGGGATGGAGACAATGACACTCAATGTAAATAGTGATAGCTGGCAACTAGAGTTTGAAGATGGTACTGTGATGGATGGCACAAAAGCAGAGCATATTAAAGAGGCTGCGCAGGTGTTATCGCAATATTGTGATGTGCTAGCTGTGAGAGCTTTTCCAGGGCTGTTAGATAAAAGTCAAGATGAGCTAGAGGTCGTACTTGCTGCATTTATGCAATATGGGAGTGTGCCCGTTGTAAATCTAGAAAGCAGTACGGCGCATCCGCTACAAGGCTTTACAGATGCAATCACGATTTACGAACTCACCGAAAGTCTACGTGCAGCAAATAAAAAGCCTAATATCGTGTTGACCTGGGCACCACACCCTAAAGCCTTGCCGCACGCAGTTGCAAACTCATTTGTACAAACGATGCAGAAGGCAAATGTAAATTTCACAATTACTAATCCAGAGGGTTATGATCTCAATCCAGAAATACGTGGAGAAGTACCGGTGATTCATAACCAGAAAGAAGCCTTTGCAAATGCCGATATCATTTACGTAAAAAACTGGAGCAGCTATGAAGATTATGGCAAGGTGCAATCGCAAGACAGTAACTGGATGATTAATACCGAAAAACTTAAGGGAACCAATCAAGCCAAAGTTATGCATTGCCTTCCCGTGCGCCGTAACGTTGTCATTTCAGATGATGTGCTAGACACCGCGTCAAGCGCTGTAATTCAGCAAGCTGGTAATAGAACGTGGGCTGCACAATGGGTGCTTAAAAACATACTGGACAATGATAAATAAACAGCAACTCACCGTAGTAAAAATAGGTGGAGACATTGTAGATTATGATGAGCTGCTCACCTCATTTTACACGCATTTTAAGGCAATTTCTGGTCCTGCTATTATCATACACGGTGGAGGAAATAAAGCTTCCGCTTTACAAGAGCAGCTGGGTTATGTCCCAGTAAAAGTAGAAGGGAGAAGGGTGACAGATGAGACTACGCTGGAGGTTGTAACAATGGTGTATGCCGGACTTCTCAACAAGAAGCTTGTCGCTGGCCTACAGGCAAAAGGTAAAAACACCATAGGACTTTCTGGCGCAGATGGTGATGCCGTGAGAGCGCATAAACGCGAAGTGACGACGGTAGATTATGGTTTTGTAGGAGATATAGATAGAGTCAATGTGAGTTTTATAAATGACCTCCTTTCTGACGGTAAAGTGCCTGTATTTTCGGCAATTACGCACGATGGTAATGGGCAATTACTCAACACCAATGCAGATACACTCGCTGCCAAAATTGCGATAGCAATGAGCTCTTTCTACAACGTTCAGTTGTTTTATTGTTTTACAAAACCAGGTGTCCTTGAAGATGTAAATAATGATGAATCGATAGTGACGAGCATAGATAAAGGGCTTTATAAAGAGATGAAAACAGCGGGACAAATATTTGAAGGTATGATTCCTAAACTGGATACTGCTTTTGAGGCGCTAGATCAAGGCGTTATGAGAGTGCATCTGGGCGAGGTTGATATATTGAGCGATAACACTATAAAACACACGACACTATGTCTTTAAAAACTCAAATAGATAGCGCCGTAGCATTACTACAATCACTCATTGAGACACAAAGTTTTTCTAGTGAAGAAGATGGCACAGCTTTACTTATAATAAACTGGCTAGAGGAGAAGGGGATTACGCTTTCGCGAAAGCGTAACAACATCTACGCATTTAATAAACATTACGACGCATCAAAACCGTTATTGCTTCTCAACTCGCATCACGATACGGTTAAGCCAAATAAAGGATATACAAGAGATCCTTATAATGCCGAAATTAAGGACGGAAAATTGTACGGTCTAGGAAGTAACGATGCAGGTGCAAGTCTTGTAGGATTGCTTACTGCGTTTGTACATTTTTATGAGCGTGAGGATTTATCTCATAATATTGTAATTGTAGCTTCTGCCGAAGAAGAGTCAAGTGGTCCAAATGGTCTTAATAGTATGCTTGCGCATCTGCCTGAGATAGATGTTGCCATTGTAGGCGAGCCTACATTAATGAACCTCGCCATTGCCGAAAAGGGGTTGGTTGTTTTCGATGCCGTAGTAAAAGGAACGGCAGGTCACGCAGCGCATATAAAGGGGAATATGGCTATTTATAATGTGATAGAAACCCTGCAGTGGTTTGAAAATACAACTTTTGAAAAAGTGTCTGATACGCTGGGTGCTACTAAGGTTACCGTAACTCAAATTAATGCGGGTAGTCAGCATAATGTAGTGCCTAGTCAGGTAGAACTCGTCATAGATGTAAGAGTAAACGAGCATTACAGCAACCAAGAAATCGCCGATTATATGGTGGCAAATGTGCCGTGTGACACAATACAGCCACGGTCATTGCGATTAAATAGTTCGCGTATTTCAAAGGAGCACAAATTAGTACAAGCAGGAATAGCGTTAGGTAGAGAAACCTACGGTTCGCCTACCTTATCTGATCAAGCCTGCTTGAGTTGTCCATCTTTAAAACTAGGTATAGGCGACAGCACTCGCTCTCATATGGCAGATGAGTTTGTCTATGTACACGAGATAGAGCAGGGGATAGCATTATACATCGAGCTCTTAGAAAAATTTTTAACCGCATAAATAATATGGGTTGTTGCAATAGTGTGAACAGCATAACCTACAAATAAGATACCTATGAAACTTTGGGAAAAAGGAATACCAACAGATCAAAAAATAGAAGCATTTACGGTGGGTAATGATCGTGAGATTGACATCCATATTGCTAAGTATGATTTGCTAGCTAGCAAGGCACACGCGACGATGCTTGCATCTGTAGGCTTGCTTACACAAGAGGAGAGCGAGCATTTAAATAAGCAATTAGACCTTATGCTCAAGCAAGAGCAGGAAGGAACATTTGTTATAGAAGCAGATTTTGAAGATGTACACTCTAAGATAGAAAGTGATCTTGTAAAAGCACTGGGAGATACCGGTAAAAAAATACACACAGCGAGATCTCGTAATGATCAAGTTATTGTGGCGTTAAACCTTTATTTTAAAGCAGAATTATCTCAAATTACACAAGGAGTAGAGAAATTGTTTGACACACTTTTAAAGCTTGCAGAGGCGCATAAAAACACCCTACTACCTGGATATACGCACCTTCAAGTGGCGATGCCGTCATCATTTGGGCTTTGGTTCTCTGCCTATGCAGAGTTACTTATAGATGACCTTTACTTACTCAAAGCAGCGCAGAAGGTGGTAGATCAAAATCCGCTGGGGAGTGCAGCTGGTTATGGATCTAGTTTTCCTATCGATAGAGAGATGACTACCAAGCAACTTCAATTTGCCGATTTAAAATACAATGTAATTGCAGCTCAACTATCAAGAGGGAAGTCTGAGCGTACGGTAACACAAGCTGTAGCAAATATTGCCAATACCTTGAGTCGTTTTGCAATGGATATATGTCTGTACTGCTCTCAAAATTTTGGGTTCATTAAGTTTCCAGATGCACTTACTACGGGGAGTAGTATAATGCCGCATAAAAAGAATCCAGATGTTTTTGAATTGCTTCGTGGTAAGTGCAATCAGTTGCAAGCAATCCCAAAAGAAATGATTATGATAACAAATAATTTACCAAGTGGTTATCATAGGGACTACCAGTTACTCAAAGAAAATGCTATCAAGTCTGTTGAGGACCTTAAGGTCGTGTTAGATATTTTTGAATTTTCTATTGCTCAAGTACAAGTGCAGGATGTTAATCTGGATGATGAGAAGTATCAACACCTTTTTACCGTAGATGCTATTAATGATCTTGTAACCGCTGGTGTGCCTTTTAGAGAAGCATATAAGCAAATAGGGGAGCAGGTAGAAAATGGTTCTTTTACAGCAGGAAATACAAAGGAGCACTCACACTTAGGAAGCATACATAACCTAGGTCTTGATAAGATACAAGCCAAATTCGACAAGGCGGTATCTTAATGAGTATGGAAGGCTCTATACACATAATGAGCTTATGTAAAATAGTATCTTCGTATTATGAGTAGTATTAAAACCTTTTTGCGTTCATTACTAGAAATAGTAGAAAGCGTATATGAAAACTCTCACAAGGCAAGTAGAAAACGTACTTGGCATCAGCACGTTGTGCCCTATGAAGGGGACTGGGCTGTGAGGCGCGAGGGTAACAAGCGTATCACTTCAAAGCATCAAAAGCAGAGTACTGCCATACGTAAAGCAAAGAGTATTGCACGTAAACGCAAGGCAGATGTAATTATACATCGTGCCGGCGGTGGGATACGTGAGCGCATAAGTTATGACTAGGATAGCTATTTTTTATACAAATCAACCTTAGAACCATCTATGCTTGCATTTTGTAATGAAGCGATGCAAAACTCGCGGTAGGTAAAGCAAATGATAAGAAAATAAAAAAATCCCATCAATAGATTGATGGGATTTAAAGTTTTTAGATAGTACGATTATTGTAGCTCTACTCTATCAAAACAGCATTTTCAGGAACATCAAAATAGCTGTTTTCTATATCTTTTTTAAATGTAATATCAGATACATCAATAGTTGTGATATGCTCGCCAGCTTTTTCATTGTCGGTGAGCCAGTGGGTTTTATATCCTGTGGCAAACTCTATACCGTCTACAATAGTTGTTCCCTCTACAGTCATTAATTTTTCTGGTAGGTGACCACCATCAGGAAAATATTTAGGGTAAGAAACGATGTAACGTATTACCGCTAGTTTGTGATTATCTTTCCCAAAATAAAGTACATAATAATCATCTGGTGCGTCTCCCGTTCCTGCGGCAAATGTTACTTTTATAGCGTCATAGCTAGTATTATTAAGAGTTTTATCTGCAAGCTTTTCAAGATTAACACCTTCACCATCTAGTATAAAAGGCTGCGCTAGAAAGTAATAAGGAGTAAGTGCCCAAAAACGCATATCAAAAGGAAAAGCGGTAGAGTCTTTCACTTTTTTCCAAGTTTTCTCACCTGTCCACCCAAATTCTTGAGAGCGATCCTCTACGTGTTGATGACGTGCCTTATTACTCCAAGTATCAATGGTTTGATAAGTGTTACGGCGTGTGCTCCCATCTTCAGGTCTATAGTCAAAGTGAAAAGAAAGCGGTCCATTTTTAAAATAAGTATCCAGTCCGCCGTGTGCTTCCATCGCTTGCCACACTATTTTTCCGGCATCTGTTTTAGTAAGTCTAGCTTGCGCTTCACCTACACGTTTCTCAATCCACGAGTCTGGCTTTACAGCAAGATCTGGATTTATAGCTACCTCGTTAGATGTTGTCGTGGTTTTAGTTTTTGTTTCTTGGCAAGACACACAGGCAAGTATTGCAATACCTAATGCTAGAATAATCTTCTTCATCTTTTTAATATGTTGGTGAGTAAAGAAAGTTTGGTCTATTTCTATTCTTCTAACTTACATAGCAGTGTATTAAATAAATGCTAAAACATCATAGAGATAAAATAAGAGTGGAATTACGCTTTCGCGAAAGCGTAACTCTTACAACTAAAGTCTTATTAAATAATCGTGCTCTGTCCTGCGTGTATGTTATTAAAATTACGGTTGGTGTCTTCTGGGTTTAAGATATAATCTGCAATAAAGTCACCCACTTTTGAAGTACTTAACGGGTTTTCTGGTTTGAGATCTTCTGTTGTAAAACCTAGTTCTAAAGATTTTTCTACAGCGGTTTCTATACTTTCAGCCTCGTCTTGAAGCCCGAGATGTCTCAATAACATCGCAGCAGATAAGATAGAAGCCAGCGGATTTGCAATTCCCTTGCCAGTAGCTTGCGGGTAAGACCCGTGTATAGGCTCAAAAAGTGCATTTTCTGTACCTATAGAGGCAGAAGCTAGAAGTCCTATAGAACCACCAATTACACTTGCCTCATCAGATATAATATCACCAAACAAGTTTTCTGTTAAGATCACATCAAACTGCTTTGGGTTTAAAATCATTTGCATCGCTGCATTGTCTACAAAGAGAAAATCTACCGCTACATCAGGATATCCTTTGGCAATCTCAGTTACTGTTTTTCTCCACAGCCTTGATGTTTCTAGCACGTTTGCTTTATCTACGAGCGTCAATTTTTTTCGTCTGTTTTGAGCCTCTTTAAAGGCTAGATGTGCCATTCTTGTAATTTCTTTTACAGAATATGAGCAACCGTCTGAGGCTACTTGACCATCATCACTAAGATGTTTCTCACCAAAATAGATGCCACCTGTGAGTTCGCGATAGATAGACATATCCGCGCCAGAAATGATCTCTCTTTTAAGAGGTGAATTATCTATAAGTTGCTCGTAAGCCTTTACAGGGCGTACATTACAAAACAATCCTAGTGACTTGCGAAGTCTCAAAAGGCCTTGTTCTGGGCGAACTTTGGCTGTAGGGTCATTGTCATATTTGGGATCACCAATGGCCCCAAACAATATAGCGTCAGATGCCTCACAAATGTCTAGTGTTTCCTCAGGAAGCGGATTGCCCGTCGCGTCTATGGCGCAAGCACCCATCATTGCTTCTGTATATGTAAAGTGATGTCCGTATTCGTCTGCCACTGCCTCTAGGGCTTTTTTTGCTTGAGCAGTAACTTCTGGTCCTATCCCGTCTCCAGGTATGATTGCAATATTAAAATCCATAGTGTGTGTTTGAATTATGTACTAAATCCCCGCCTTAGTAGGCGAGGATCTGGTAACCATTTATATATTGTGTTCTTTTAAAACACCATTCGTTCTTTTTCAAAGGCTTCTATTTCGGCCTTTTTACTTAGTAGAAAGTCGATATCATCATATCCATTAATCATACAAACCTTCTTGTAAGGATCTATTGCAAATTCCGCTTTCGCGAAAGCGGTTTCAACCACCTGATTTTTTAGATCTATTGTAATAGGTAACTCAGGATTTGCTTCTATACCTGCTAGTAATTCCTTAAGGTATTCTGGCGTCACCTGAATAGGAAGCAAGCCGTTGTTAAGTGCATTACCTTTAAAAATATCTGCAAAAAAGCTTGAGATGACTACTTTGAATCCATACCCTACAATTGCCCAAGCAGCGTGCTCACGGCTAGACCCACAACCAAAGTTATCTCCAGCTACCAGAATTTTTGCTCCAGCATATTGTGGTTTATTAATAGGGAACTCTGCATCCAGCGTTCCATCTTTTTTAAAACGCCAGTCTCTAAAAACGTTATCACCAAAACCTTTCTTATCTGTCGCCTTCAGGAAGCGCGCAGGGATAATCTGGTCTGTATCAATATTTTCTATAGGTAGTGGTACTGCTGTGCTTATGAGTTTTGTAAATTTTTCCATTAGGCTACAGCTTCTTTTGTGACGTCTACTATTTTACCAGCTATTGCGGTTGCAGCAGCAACAAGGGGGGATGCAAGAATCGTCCTTGCGCCTTGTCCCTGGCGACCTTCAAAATTTCTATTTGAGGTAGAAACACAGTACTCTCCAGCGGGAATTTTATCGTCATTCATCGCTAGACAGGCTGAACAGCCAGGCTGCCGTAAGGCAAACCCAGCCTCTTCAAACACCTCTTTAAGCCCCTCTTCTTCGAGTTGCTTTGCTACTTGTTGTGAGCCAGGTACTAGCCAGGCGTTCACATTTGCAGCTTTATGTTTTCCGCGCACGTATGATGCGGCTATTCTAAAATCTTCTATTCTTGAGTTTGTACAACTTCCTAAAAACACATAATTAATAGGCGTGTCTAGTAATTGTGCTCCACCTTTGAAGTTCATATACTCCAGCGCTTTCTCAAAGGTCATATCGCCTTTTTCGGGTATAGCGCCGTTTATTTTTATTCCCATTCCTGGGTTTGTGCCGTAGGTGAGCATAGGTGCTATATCTTCGGCATCAAAGTGATATTCTTTGTCAAAAGTGGCATCTTGGTCTGTAGGGAGTGTTTTCCAGTAGGATACCGCTTTCGCGAAAGCGTCACCCTGCGGAGCAAATTTGCGTCCTTCTACATAATCAAAAGTGGTTTGATCTGGGGCAATCATACCGCCACGAGCACCCATCTCGATACTCATATTACAAACCGTCATACGGCCTTCCATACTCATCTCTTCAAAAACGTTACCTGCATACTCACAGAAGTAACCTGTACCAGCGTTTGTGCCAATTTTTGAGATGATGTACAAAATGACGTCCTTAGGAGAAACGTGCGGTGCAAGAGTTCCATTTACAGAAACGCGTAAGCTTTTAGGCTTGTTAAGTAACAAGCTCTGACTCGCAAATACTTGTCCCACCTGGCTCGTCCCGATACCAAAGGCAATAGTGCCAAAGGCTCCGTGTGTTGAGGTGTGACTATCGCCACAAACCATTGTCATACCTGGTTGTGTGATGCCCAGTTCTGGTGCCATCACGTGTACAATACCATTGTATTTGTGACCTAGACCGTAGAGGGTGATGTTATGTTTCTCACAGTTTTTTGTGAGTTGTTGTAATTGCTTGCGAGACATCTCATCTCTAATAGGTAAATGTTGATCTTGAGTTGGGGTATTATGATCTGCCGTGGCAACTATTTGATCTGGACGCGCTACAGCAATGCCACGTTCCTCAAGCTCATTAAATGCCTGCGGACTCGTCACTTCGTGTATCAAGTGCTTGTCTATATATAAGATTTGGGGTCCGTTATCTACCGTGTCTACCACGTGTGCATCCCAGACTTTATCAAATAGTGTTTTTCCCATTGCTATGTATACTCTCGTAAATTACGTGTGTAATTATGATGTTTTATAAGTTATGCTACGGCTCCAGCTTTGCACTGTATGTGTTGCATAATCATATGTATGTCGTTGTCTTTTACTTCCTTTTGTCTATCTGCCACATTAAGAAACTGCTCATAAGCAGCATCTAGTTGAAGTTTTGTTAGTTCGTATCCTACTTTTTTTGATCTGTAAGCAAGTGCTGCTCTACCGCTTCTTGCTGTAAGCACGATAGATGTCTCGTTTACTCCTACATCTTTAGGATTCATAATCTCGTAGGTCTCTCTGTTTTTTATCATACCATCCTGATGGATTCCTGAGCTGTGCGCAAAGGCATTTGCACCTACAATGGCCTTGTTAGGTTGTACGACCATTCCCATCTTATCACTTACCATACGGCTCGTGTCAAAAAGGAGTTGAGTATTTATGTCTGTATGAAGATTAAGTGTGGGGTGTTGTTTAAGGATCATTACTACCTCCTCTAGAGAGGTGTTACCTGCACGCTCACCTATACCGTTTATGGTACATTCTATCTGTCTTGCTCCATTTATCACACCTGCAATACTGTTTGCAGTGGCTAGGCCAAGATCATTGTGACAGTGGCAAGAGAGGGTTACGTTTTCTATACCCTTCACGTTTTTACGCAAGTATTTAATTTTTGCTCCATATTCTTCAGGTAAACAATATCCTGTAGTATCTGGAATATTAAGAACGGTTGCTCCGGCTGCGATGACTCGCTCAAGCACCTTTGCAAGAAATGCATTATCTGTACGACCCGCATCTTCTGCATAAAACTCTACATCATCAACAAAATTTTTCGCGTAAGCGGTTGCTTTTACAGCGCGCTCTATAATCTGCTCTGGTGTTGCATTAAATTTATACTTCATATGCGACTCGCTAGTACCTATACCAGTATGTATTCTAGGTCTAACTGCATATTTTAAAGCTTGTGCGGCAACCTCAATATCTTTCTCTACTGCGCGAGTGAGACCGCATACGGTTGCGTTTTTTACAAGTTTTGAAATCTCCTCTACAGAGCTAAAATCTCCAGGAGAGGAAATAGGAAAACCAGCTTCTATAACATCTACACCTAAAACATCGAGACGCTCTGCTATAGAGAGCTTTTCTTTTTTGTCTAGTTTACAACCAGGTACCTGCTCTCCATCACGAAGAGTCGTGTCAAAAATCTGAACTTTGTCGTTTTGCATAGCTTTCATTTCTACACGAATTTATACCTTGCTTATTCTTTGAGAATCTTTCAAATGAGAGGTCTTACGATATCAAGGTTAATTTTAGTCTAATCAAATATCTGTATTTCAATTAGTTATGAGAAAAATCATTACAACGCTTAATGATCATAATGACTCTTTATTTATTTTAATAAAGTCATTATCTAAGAGTGAAAAACGACAGTTCAAGCTGTACGTAGGCCGACTAGTGGGAAATAGCGAGGCAAAATTTTTACAACTTTTTGAATTTTTAGACAAAGAGAAAACATACAATGAGGCTGCTATTTTAAAGTCTGGAATTGTTACCAAAACACAACTATCTAACCTCAAAGCGCATCTTTATAGGCAACTTTTAATAAGCCTGCGGCTTACTCCTGCACATCAAAATATACGTGTGCAAATACGAGAGCAGCTTGATTTTGCAACCATACTATATCAAAAAGGGTTGTACAAGCAAAGCCTTAAAATTCTAGATAAAGCCAAAACTATGGCGCTAGAGAATGAGGAGAAAAATGTTGCATACGAGATTGTAGAGCTAGAAAAAATTATAGAAACCCAGTATATCACCAGAAGTATAGCCACCCGTGCAGATGAGCTTGCTGTGCAAGCCAAAAGCCTTAGTGAACAAAACGTTATGGCGAGTAAGCTATCTAACTTGTCGTTGCAACTTTATAGTATTATGCTCAAAACGGGCTATGTAAAAAGTGATAAGGAAAAGCAAGAGCTTACAGATTACTTTGATGGACACTTGCCTAATTATGATTACGACTTGCTCAATTTTAGAGAAAAGATGTGGTTATATAAAGCGCATCTCTGGTACAGTTTTCTTATTCAAGATTTTCTTTCTTGTTACAAGTATGCAGATCGTTATGTGCGCTTATTTGATGAGAACCCTTTAATGATAAAACAGAACCCTGTTTTTTATCTCAAAGGGATACATTATTTACTAGAGTCATTATTTTACCTCAAACACGAGTCAAAATTTAGAGAAGCGCTAGAGAAGCTCACCACTGTAAAGGAAAACCCTAACTTCCCTAAAGGTGATAATCTAGATACACTCCTGTTTTTATATACGAGTAGTAACCGCTTTAATCATCGCTTTATGATCGGCGAGTTTAAAGATGGTGAAGATCTCGTTAAGGAGGTGCTCACTGGATTAAAATTGCCCAAATACCGTATAGATGAGCATCACGTGATGATCTTTTATTACAAGATGGCGAGTCTATATTTTGGGGCGGGTGATAACATAAAATGTATTGAGTACTGCCAGAAAATTATAAATAATCATAGCCTTAAGAGCCGTGAAGACTTGATGTGCTTCTCACGTATTCTTAATCTCATCGCTCATTATGAAGCTGGCAAAGATTACCATCTTGAGTCATTGTTAAGAAGCACCTATAAGTTTCTTATTAAGATGGATGATATGCACGAGGTACAAAAGGAGATGATTAAATTTGTGCGCAACCTGGGAGATATCTATCCTCACGAACTTAAAGCCGAGTTTAAAAAACTTCATAGTACGCTCAAACAATACGAAGACGATCCTTACGAGCGCAGAGCCTTCTTATATCTAGATGTGTTGTCTTGGCTAGAAAGTAAGATAGAAAATAGACCGGTTGCAGATGTGATTAAAGAAAAAGCGCAAAAATTAATAAGGTAATCTTCTACTTTATCTTTTTACAACATACATACCCTAACACCATTTAATGTCAAATAACACCACCCGCCATATATTAGAAATTAACCTAGCAATGCTTTTTGTAAGCACCTCGGGAGTACTAGGTAGATACATCGATTTGCCTCCAGCCGTAACCATCGGTATACGCTCATTTCTTGCAATGTTACTACTGGGGCTATTTGTAAAATGGAAAGGTTTTTCTTTTACGCTTGCGCGAAAAGACATACTCGCAATTGCCCTATCTGGAGTTTTTATGGGGCTACACTGGATTACCTATTTCTACTCATTACAATTGTCTAACGTGGCGATAGGGATGTTATCGTTATTTACATATCCAGTAATGACAAGCTTACTCGAGCCTGTGTTTTTAAAAACACAGTTTTCAAAAATGCACTTGCTACTAGGGGTACTTGTCTTGATAGGCATTTACTTTCTTGCGCCTTCTTTTGATACAGAAAACGACTACTTCCTTGCGATATTAATAGGTTTACTGTCGGCATTATGTTTTGCAATACGTAACCTCTTGGTAAAAACAAAAATAGGCTCCTACAACGGGTCTGTAGTGATGTGGTATCAAACGCTGGTGATAGCAATAATGCTTATACCAGCATATTTCATTTTTGAGGCCGAAGGATTTGTAAAAGAGCTTCCTTATATAGGGATGCTTGCCCTTATAACTACTGCTTTGGGACACACGATGTTTCTCTTTAGTATTAAAAGGTTTTCTGTGACGGCTGCTAGTTTAATGGGAAGCGTACAACCTATTTACGGAATCATCCTTGGTATTATTTTTCTTAACGAAATACCTGGATGGCGTACCGTTTTAGGAGGTTCTCTTATTTTATTTAGTGTAGTGGTAGAGAGCTTAAGAGCGTCGCGAAATAAGTAGGAAGCCCCTAGTTACAGGCCTTCCACACAGCATCTCCTTCGGGCACTTGAGCTACAAAGGTCATTTCTTCCTTTTTTACGGGGTGGGTGAGGGTAAGCTTTCGCGAAAGCAAACTTATACTACCATCAGGATTACTGCGGTCAAAACCATATTTAAGATCTCCCTTTATAGGGCAACCTATGGCCGTAAGCTGTGCGCGTATCTGGTGATGTCTTCCAGTGTGTAGGTCTATCTCAAGAAGATAAAATGTCTTAAGCTTTTTAATCACTCTGTAATCTAGAATAGCCTTTTTACTGTCTGGCACTTCGTGTTTGTGAGCGTAGCTTTTGTTTTGTTTTGGGTTGCGTTTTAAAAAGTGGGTAAGCGTGCCACTCTCTGCCGGAGGCGGATTTTTTACAAGTGCCCAGTATGTTTTTTTAGTCTGTCGCTCAGAAAACATCTTGTTAAGACGTGGTAACGCCTTGCTGGTACGGGCAAAAATAACAATGCCAGAAGTAGGTCTGTCTAGCCTGTGTACCACACCTAGATAAACCGCTCCTGGCTTATTATACTTTACTGCAATATATTTTTTTACAACTTCGCTTAGTGGCAAGTCTCCCGTTTTATCTCCTTGCACAATATCACCACTACGTTTATTAACCACGATAATGTGGTTATCTTCATATATAACGTTGAGGTTTTCTGGCGTGGAGTGCATTGTGGGTGGTTACCGCTTTCGCGAAAGCGTACTATTAATACTGCTCATCTTCATTAGGGAAGTCCTGTGATTTTACATCTGCACTGTACTTCTCAAAAGCAGAGGTCATCTCAGTATGCATATCTAGATAACGACGTAAAAATCGCGGGTTGAACTCGTGAGTCATACCCAGCATATCGTGTGTTACAAGTACTTGTCCATCTACTCCAGCACCAGCACCAATCCCTATAACGGGTATGGTTAAACTCTCAGCTACTTCTTGAGCAAGCTTAGCAGGTACTTTTTCTAGTACGAGAGCAAAACAACCTGCTTTTTGAAGCATAAGGGCATCTTCTTTGAGTTTTTGAGCTTCTTCTTCTTCCTTAGCTCGTACTGTATATGTACCAAATTTATAGATACTTTGAGGGGTAAGTCCTAGGTGACCCATTACTGGGATACCTGCGTTAAGGATACGTTTTATGCTTTCTTTTACTTCTTTACCACCTTCAAGTTTTATAGAGTGACCTCCAGATTCTTTCATAATACGTATGGCAGATCTTAGCGCTTCTTTAGGATCACTTTGATAACTACCAAAAGGTAGATCAACCACTACTAACGCTCTGTTTGCCGCTCTTACAACAGAAGAGGCGTGGTAAATCATCTGGTCAAGAGTGATAGGTAATGTTGTCTCGTGGCCAGCCATTACGTTTGATGCGCTATCACCTACAAGAATCACATCTATACCCGCACCGTCTACAATTTGAGCCATTGTATAATCATAGGCTGTGAGCATTGATATTTTCTCTCCTCGAGATTTCATCTCAGTAAGAGACTTTACGGTTACTCTTTTATATTCTTTCTTGGCTGTAGACATTTGTTTATTTTTTCTGTTACAAAAGTAGTAAATTAGATACCTATGTGTTAAACATTATAGATGCGACTCAAATATCTTTTTATTCCTATGATTGCGGTGTTCTTATTATTTGCCTTTGTAAAGGCAGATAAAGATTACTACAAGACTGCAAATCAAGATGTTTATAGTGAACAGGTAGTTAAGGAGGTGGTGCAAACTTTTTTTGAGGGATTTCACACTCAAGACTCTATTTTAATTAAAAAGGTCGTACATCCAGATGTAATGATGCAATCTATAGGCAAGGGAGAACTAGGCGAGGTACAACTGAGCAAGCAAGACTTTAGTGGGTTTTTAAAGTCTATTTGTAGTATACCTGCGAGTACCACGTTCGAAGAGCGTATAGATAGCTATGAGATAAAAATGGATGGCAAGATGGCAAATGTCTGGACACCATATTCTTTTTACATAAATGGTAGTCTAAGTCATTGCGGGACTAATAGCTTTCAACTTTTTAAGCGCAACGGTGTCTGGAAGATATTTTACATAGTAGACACACGTGATCGCGAGGGTTGTGGCGAGAAGCGAGGATAGCTGCAGTAGCTCTCTAATCTAGCTTGTATATTAATCTAAAGTCCATATTAAATTCAACACCGGTTGTGAAACCCTCGATACGCTTTGGGTCTGTATCGCCGAAGAAAAAGTTATCTTCAAAATCAAATCTATTAAAGGTTGGATTTTGAATATCACTATATCTATTATCTTTAAAACGTATACCAAGACCAAAGTTAACACGGAGCATAAGTTTATTTGATAATCTAGTGTACTCTCCAAAATTTACTAAAAATCCATTTTTCACACGTTGATAATCTGCACGCTCGTATGATACTTGTGTAACAGTTCCATTTAAATCATTTACTGGCTCAAAAGTGTCAAAAAGTAGTGTTTCTTTACTGTTTATGTAAAACAACTCTAGCCCAATATAATTTGTATACTTTTCACCTTTGCCTATAAAGTAAAGTACCTCTGGACGTATTTCAAACAATCTATAGTTCTCAGACTCTTCACTAGTAAATGGTAGTCCTTGAAAACCTACTCCCACACTACCGCCTACAGACCAGTGAGTGTTAAGCGATCTCGTGTACCCTACATTTATTCTAGGAAAAGGCGTGATAGGACTTACTAAACTAAGACTCACATATGATTTTACGGGTATTCTTGAGATGCTATCTCTCCGCTCTATTTTTTTAATACGCTTCTCTACACGTATTGCTTTTCTTTCTTCTCTGGTAGTTTGTGATAGTGCAAAGTGAGTTGTAAATAAAAAAAGAATAAGTAGGCTTCTAGTAATTCTCATTTGTGGTAGGATTTAGTGAGGATTCTTTACCAAGATACAGAATAGCAATTAAGGTTGCGTGATAGGTGGTTTTATATTTTTAACAATCTGACATTGCAACATTTATCGCAAGACCACCTTCTGAGGTTTCTTTGTACTTTGTGTTCATATCTTGTGCTGTTTGCCACATAGTCTCTATGACTTTATCTAGTGGGACTTTAGCATTTGCAGCATCTGCATCTAGCGCCATCTCACAGGCATTAATTGCTTTTATAGCTCCCATTGCATTGCGCTCTATACAAGGTATCTGTACAAGACCGCCTATAGGGTCACAAGTAAGACCTAAGTGATGTTCCATTGCAATCTCTGCTGCCATAAGAACTTGCTCTGGAGTACCGCCCATAAGCTCTGTAAGACCCGCTGCTGCCATAGCGCTAGAGACTCCTATTTCTGCCTGACATCCACCCATTGCAGCAGAGATGGTTGCTCCTTTTTTGAAGAGACTTCCTACCTCTCCGGCTACGAGCAAGAACCTTTTAATATCTTCAAAATTTGCATCGTGATTTTCTATAACGATGTAGTACATAAGAACAGAGGGTATTACGCCTGCGCTTCCGTTAGTAGGAGCGGTCACGACGCGGCCAAGAGATGCATTTACCTCATTTACTGCCAGAGCAAAGCAGGATACCCATTTTAATATTTCGCGAAAGCGTACTTCTTGCCCACGTATAGCTTCTATCCACTCGTACTTATCTGTGTATGCTGTGTTTTTTTGTAAGCGTAAGTGTGTGTCAAAAGCGCGTCTTCTCACATTGAGACCACCTGGGAGCGTTCCCTCGGTGTGACAGCCTGTATACATTGAGTCAAGTATTACATCCCAAATCTGTGTAAAACGCTCATCAATCTCCTCTTGAGTATTGAGGTACAATTCATTTTCTAAAATAATTTCAGAAATGGACTTGCCTTCTTGCTTACAGAATTTAAGTAATTCGGTTGCTTTTTCTATAGGCCTAGGGAAACATTCAAAGGCTATCTTCTTGCGCTGTGCTCTCTTTCTTTCTTTTTGAATTACAAAACCACCGCCTATCGAGTAGTACACCTCTCTTACTTTCTTCCCATTAGTAAGTGTTGCTGTAAAGCGTATTCCGTTAGGGTGAAAAGGGAGAAATTTTCTATTAAAAATAATATCCTCTTCTGGGTCAAAACTAAAGGTGAGTGACCCATCCAGCTCTAACCTTCTAAAGAGTTTTATGTGTTCTACCGTAGTCGGGATGTCTTCTATACTGCAGGTTGTAGGGTCTGCACCCGTAAGTCCCATAATAACGGCAACATCTGTGGCGTGCCCCTTGCCAGTGAGAGATAATGAGCCGTAGAGGTCTACTTTTAAACTCTCTATGAGCTCAAAGTTACCTTTGATCTTAAGTTTTTCAATAAATCTAATGGCCGCTCTCCACGGTCCTAGCGTATGAGAACTCGAAGGTCCCACACCTATTTTAAGCATATCAAAAACAGAAATAGCCTCTATTTGCTTGTTCATAGATCAAGTCGCATTATATAATCGGTTTGAATCTCTGCAATCATATCATAATCGTGAGTGCCTACTATCTTAAAACCGTGTTTTTTATAAAATTTTATGGCCTCTGGATTTTCTTCCCAAACGCCCAGCCAAATGTAGTTTTTTTCTAACTCCTTTGCTTTAGAAATCGAAAATTCTATAAGCTCGCTTCCATAGCCTTTTCCTAAGTAGGGGATATCTATGTAGATACGTTCTACTTCTAATCCATTTTTTTCTTGAAATTCTGTTTGTGCCTTGCCTGTATTGAGTTTTAAATAGCCTAGAATCTCCTCTTGGTCTTTGTAAAAATACCAGTATGAATCTGGGTTAGATAGTTGTTCTTTAAGGTGCGCTTTCGCGAAAGCGTATTCATAATACCTCTCAATCACACCAGGTGCATTTTTTGAAGCAAAAGCTGCCGAGTATGTGCGCATAGCAAGATCACGTAGGGTAGAAAGATCTTTTAATGTGATAGGAGTGAGGCGCATACTGACCTAGCTTGTTGTGGTACGAGAAATAATTAAAATAATGATTACAAAACCGTTATTCATCGCGTGGAGTGCCATAGGCCAAACGATGTTTTCATTTTTGATTTTAAGTAATCCCATCATAAATCCTGAAATTATTCTAGGTATAATAAGGGCAATAAGCGCTGCATTAAGCACAAAGGTGTCTACATAATTATTAATATGTACCATACCAAAAAGTAGCGAACTCACAACAAGAACAACCGTAGAATGTCGTGATAAAAAGTTGCGTATTTTGAGGGTGCTTTGCTCGGGTATAAGCTGTTTGAGAATTGTAAACACGGTAAATAAGAACACGGCTATAAACCCAAGTTTTACAGCCCAATGCACATCTGTAGGGATAAATTTATTTGAGTAAAAAAGTGGCCAGGAGCATAAAAGCAATATCACATCTGCGTGAGAAGGTTTTATAAGCGTGCGGAACATCATCTCCTCAATAATGGGAGCAAATATTACCGCGAGTACAAATAACTTAAGCGGGTTGTCTTGCAAGAGTTCCTTTAAGAAACTTTGCTCATATTGCGCTTCAAATAGATCTGGAAACTGAGTTTTTACAATGCCAAATGCAATGAAAAATACGATGTATAACGCCCAGAGATAGAGGTAATACCTTACGAGATTTGAGGTCTTATTGATAAGCTAGTTTTTGAGTAGAGTGACTTTTATTGAGAGAATAAAGTTACTCAATACTTCGCACTTTTTGCTCCCATTTCCAAGCGCTTGCTAGCATATCATCTAGACTACTTTTTGCAGTCCAGCCTAGCTCTTGATTTGCAAGTGTGGTATCTGCATAAGCAGCAACTACGTCACCAGGTCTTCTATCTACAATTTTGTAATTTAATTTTTTACCAGAAACGTTTTCAAAAGAAGTGATAACATCCATCACAGAGCTACCGGTACCAGTACCTATATTAAAGACCTCGTAGTTAGATTTGTTCTTGTTATTAAGTAAACGCTCCAGAGCTACGACGTGCGCTTTTGCTAGATCTACTACGTGTATATAGTCGCGTATGGCTGTGCCGTCTGGAGTAGGGTAGTCGTTACCATAAACAGATAGCTCTTCTCTAAGTCCTATAGCCGTCTGAGTGATATAGGGAACAAGATTTGCTGGTACTCCCAGCGGTAATTCACCTATATGTGTAGAAGGATGTGCTCCTATGGGATTAAAGTATCTTAATGCTATCGCCTTTAGTTCTGGCATTATTGAGCAGGTATCTCTTATAATCTCTTCACCTATCTGCTTTGTGTTTCCATATGGAGAGGCTGCTGGTTTAACGGGTGCACTTTCGGTTATAGGTAACTCGTCTGCCTGCCCATAAACGGTACACGAAGAACTAAAAATAAATGTAGGAAGCTCAAGTTTTTTAAGCTGTTGTAGTATGTATGTAAGTGTCCCTATATTATTTTCATAATACAGAAGCGGGTTTTTTACACTCTCACCCACCGCCTTTGAAGCGGCAAAATGAATTACTCCACCTATGTCTGCGTGTTTACTAAAAAAATCCTCAACAAGCTTTTTCTCACGTAGGTCAAAAATCTCTAAAGCTGGCTCTATACCCGTGATGGCAGTTATACCCGCAAGCACCTCTTGAGAAGCATTAGAACAGTCGTCTATAATAATAACATCGTAGCCTTTAGCTTGTAGCTCTACAACGGTATGAGAACCTATAAACCCTAATCCGCCGGTGACTAATATTTTCATAGTGGTGCGTGTTCTTTTTTTGCTTTCGCGAAAGCGTACTCAACCCTTTTTTAAAAAATGAAATACGTGCTTAATACGAGTAAAACGATACAAAGACCTACAATCCAAGCATATTTCCAAGGTGTAGTGTCTATGGCTTCCGTTTGTTTTGGGACGTAGATATCTTGCTTTGGCTTTATCATACCTACAACTACCATTATAAGAATATTTACTACAAATAAGATACCCATCACGTGTAAAAAGTGAGGAAAAGCCTCTGCTTCTATAATTGCCAGTTCTCCAGCGTCTGTAATTCCATTTACAGCAGCTTCGGTAAGAGCATTTTCTTGAAAGATAGGACGTAGGTACATACTTATTAAGTACATAATCACTCCGGCAATCATCACGATTTTTGCTCCTATTGCTGGCACTCGTTTACTCACAATACCTACTAATACTACCGAAAGTATAGGTACACTTAAACTACCTAGTGCTTGCTGTATATAATCAAATAATCCATCTGGCGCGTTTGCAATAAATGGAGCTATAATCATAGCTACAATCGCAAGGCCAAGTCCAAATATCTTACCTGCTTTTACGGCTTTATGCTCTGATGCGTCCCGTTTAAAAAATTTCTTGTATAAGTCAAAACCAAACAGTGTAGCACTACTATTTAATAAGCTATTAAATGAGCTTAATACCGCTCCAAAAAGTACGGCTGCAAAAAAGCCTACAAGGGCTGGAGGTAATACTTCTTTTACAAGGACAGGGTACGCCTTATCTGCAGATTCTAAGTTTTCACCAAAAAGGTGCCACGCAATGATACCTGGCAGTACTACTATCACAGGTATTAAGAATTTTACAAATGCTGCGAGCATCATCCCTTTTTGCCCTTCTTCAAGACTCTTTGCGCCAAAAACACGTTGTAAAATCGCTTGGTTAGTACCCCAGTAATAAATCTGAGCAATCATCATCCCAGTAAAAATAGTTCCAAAAGGAATAGAAGAGGTTACATCACCTGTGACATCAAATTTATCTTGGTTTTCTGTCCATAGCTCGTTGAGTCCATCACCCACATTACCGTCACCTATAAGCTTAAGTCCAAAATAAGGGATTAACAACCCACCTATTAAGAGGCCTATTGCATTTACAAGGTCAGATACGGCTACAGCTTTAAGTCCACCAAATATGGCATAAACAATACCTATAAGCCCTATCGTCCATACACATACCATTATGGTAGCAGCGTCAGACAGGCCTAGTAATTCTGGTAAGTCAAACATTGTACTAAATGCGATAGACCCAGAGTATAGTATAGTAGGAAGGAGAACTACCCCAAAGGCTAGTAAGAATAAGATCGAGAGTATGGCTTTTGTGTTTTCGTCAAAGCGTTCTTCTATAAACTCTGGTATGGTCGTGATACCTTTGTGCATATATTTTGGTAAAAAATAAACAGCCGTCACAACCATCGCAATGGCTGCTAGTGTCTCCCACGCCATTACTAAGATACCCTCAGAAAATGCTTGACCATTGAGACCTACTATTTGCTCTGCAGAGAGGTTTGTAAGTAGTAAAGACCCTGCTATGGTAAGTGCTCCTAAGCTTCTTCCTCCCAGGTAGTATCCGTCTGCACTTTTTTCGTCTGTGCCGCGGGTTTTCCACCAGGCGTATCCTGCTACTAGCAATGTAAATCCAAGAAATGAAATGAGTCCCATATGGTTAAGTATTTATTAGTCTAGGGTCTAAAATATGACTTTTTAATAGAATATTAGCACTTCTATTGCGAACCTTGTTACTATAACGTTTGCGTGTTTTTATTGCGCTTTCGCGAAAGCGGTCTCCTCATCATTGTATAATTCTCATTACTAATGGTTTTAACTATGGGGTGTAGTTTTTTAGGCAAACTCGCTTTCATAATAAGCACTTGCGTCTTGTAGTAAGAGATCGAGGTACTTGTTTTCTTTTGCCACACGAGCTTCGTCCCACCCTAAGTATTGTATCATATCTTCTTGCACAAGATCACGATAGAGATGTACAGAATGGATGTCAAAGTAAAGTCTACCCGTACGCCTCACAAAAAAGTCCGAAAGGCTGTTAGTCATCTCGTGGTGTACACTGTACCATACCTCTGCTCTTAGAAGTCGCTCTTCTGGATTATCATTTAAGAAGTAACTCATCTTTGAGATTATGGTATCACTTTGCTTACCATAAGTGGTGGCGAGGTACCAGCTCTGGTAGGAGTCTATGATACCCGCTGTCTCAAGTTGTTTTGCAATAGTGACTTGGTAAGCGTCTACCTCTTCGGTATTTGATAATGGAGTAGCAGTGAGGGGTATCTTATCTGTATACGAGGTGACGAGGTGACTTTTTTTCTTTTCTGGGATATCTTTAAGCACTCTATCTATTACTCGTTGAGCCATCTTGCGGTATCCCGTAAGCTTGCCACCAGCAATAGATATAAGACCCGTCTCTGAGACAAAAATCTCATCCTTTCTACTTAACTCAGATGGGTCTTTGCCATCTTCGTGTATAAGAGGGCGTAAGCCTGCCCAGTTTGACTCAATGTCATCTATTTTGAGTTGTAGGTCTGGAAACATATTATTTGTAGCGTCTAGTAAATATGTAGCATCTGCCTGTGTAGCAACCACTCTATTGAGATTGCCACTGTAATTTGTGTCTGTAGTACCTACATAGGTTGACCTTCCACGCGGAATGGCAAAAATCATACGTCCATCTGGCACGTCAAAATAGATAGATTGTGTAAGCGGGAAACGCTCTCTAGAGAAAACGATATGCACTCCTTTTGTGAGGTGAAGGTGCTTACTGTTCATAGAGTGATCTTTCTTTCTTAATAGATCTACCCAGGGACCTGCCGCAGAGACATAGTTTTGTGCTTTAAGTTTAAACGACTTATCGTTATTGTGGTCATAGCAGTGTAGGCTTTTGATTTTACCTTTTGAATCATACTTAAAAGAGGTCATCTCACAATAATTAATTATGGTAGCGCCAAAGCTTGCAGCTTTCTTAAGAAGTTCTACCGTAAGGCGCGCATCATCTGTGCGATACTCTGCATAGTAACCACCACCTATGAGATCTTTGGTATTAAGTAGGGGTTCTCGTGATGCAGTCTCTTCTGCGCTTAACATTTTACGTTTATCATCTCCCTCTACATTTGCAAGAAAATCATATACTTTAAGGCCTATTGCGGTCATCATCTTACCGTAAGTTCCGCCCTCTATTAGGGGTAATAACATCTTTTCTGGAACTACAAGGTGAGGAGCAAGTGTGTGCACAATAGCGCGCTCACTACCTGATTCTTTTACCAGACCTATTTCCATTTGTTTTAGGTAGCGCAAACCGCCGTGTATGAGCTTTGTAGATTTATTACTTGTTCCTGAGGCAAAATCATTTTTTTCTATAAGGCATACTTTCATCCCTCGTGAGGATGCGTCTAGAGCAATACCAGCCCCGGTAACGCCACCACCTATGATGATGAGGTCAAATTTTTCTCGCTGCGCTCGTTGTAATTGTCTTTGCCTATCAAGTACCGAAAACCTAAGTGGTGTGTCTTCTTGCGTAGCTAGCATTTGGTTTGTTGTGCTCTTTGTTCTTGCGACAGCATTTTTCCAACCGGTATATTTTTTTGATCGCTCATATTGAGTGATTTTAGGTTCAAAGATGGTGTCTACTTGGCGTATCTTGGCAATGTCTTTTTTGTTCCAAATACCAGACTGTATACCTGCAAGAAAGGCTGCGCCTAGTGCTGTTACTTCAAGCATTTTTGGGCGGTCTACTTGTACGTTAAGTAAGTCAGACTGAAACTGCATTAGGTAATTATTTGCCGTAGCTCCCCCATCTACTCTAAGGGTTTTCATTTGCTTGCCAGAGTCTTCTATCATTGCGTCGAGTACATCTCTGGTTTGGTATGCAATGGCATCTACCGTAGCCTTTATTATATCATTTTTTGTAGAGTCTAGTGTGAGACCATATATGGCTCCCTTTGCATCCATATCCCAGTGCGGAGCGCCTAGCCCTGCAAATGCGGGTACGATATAGAGATCATCTGTAGCTGGGGTGTTTACACAGATGCTTTCTGTGTCTTGAGCGTGATCTATAACATCTAGTTTATCACGTAGCCATTGTATAGAGGCGCCGCCTGCAAAAATGGATCCCTCTAGTGCATACTTTACCTTGCCATCTGGTAAGCTTGCACAGAGTGTAGTGAGTAACCCATTTTTAGATTTAAATGGTTTCTTTCCCGTATTCATAAGGACAAAACAACCGGTGCCGTAGGTGTTTTTTGCCACACCAGATTTGTATCCTCCTTGACCAAAAAGAGAGGCCTGCTGGTCTCCAGCAACACCACTTATAGGAATACTCGTACCATCTATTGTAATCTCGCCAAAATGTGATGCAGAGTTCTGTACTTGTGGTAACATTGAGCTAGGTATAGTAAGTGCATCTAGTAGTTTTTTATCCCACTCTAGATTTATGATATTGTAGAGCATCGTGCGGCTCGCGTTGGAGTGATCTGTAGCGTGTACCTTGCCATTTGTAAACTTCCAAATAAGCCAGGTGTCTATGGTTCCAAAAAGGAGGTCACCTTGCGCTGCTTTATCAGATGCGCTTGGTACGTTGTCTAAAATCCATTTTACCTTTGTGCCAGAAAAGTAAGAGTCTATGATGAGCCCAGTATTCTTACGCACATACTCGTCTAGGTTTTTTGATTTGAGTTGCTCACATATAGTTTTTGTACGCTTGTCTAGCCACACAATCGCATTATAAACAGGTTCTCCAGTATTTTTATCCCAGACTACGGTGGTCTCTCGCTGGTTTGTAATACCTATCGCAGCAATTTCTTCCGCACCAATATCAGAAGTTGATGTAACTTCTTTAAAAACAGATTTTTGGGCTTCATAAATTTCAAGAGGGTCGTGTTCAACCCAGCCGTGTTGTGGGTAATGTTGTTTGAGTTCTCTTTGGGCAATATTCTTTATAGTACCCTTATTGTCAAAAATGATAGCTCGTGTGCTGGTGGTACCTTGGTCAAAGGCAACAATATATTTTTTATCCATACTTTAAAAACCTTACTTGTACGTGGCTTTTAAAGTTAAGGTATTAACGGCAGTTCTTAAAACATCACCGCTTTATGTATGAAGCAATAGTTAAGAGGCGAGAATATCTAAAATACGCTCCATTTTCATACCTCGCGATCCTTTTATGAGTACTGTTGTGTCTGCTGGTATTTGTTTTGAGTACGCTTTCGCGAAAGCGTCATAACTCCCATAAACTTTTTGTTCAGGGTGAGGAGAAGAAGTTCCAAAATCTGGGCCTATCGCATAGACTTTTAAGATGTTAAGATTATGTGCAAGGTCTAAAATGGCTTGATGTTCTGCTTTTGAGGTTTCACCCACTTCAAACATATCTCCTATAAATGCAATTGCATTTGTGCCTGTGGCTTGCAGGTTTTTTAATGCAGCAGCCATACTTGTCGGGTTGGCATTGTAAGCGTCTAGTATAATCTTGTATGTGTCTTTGTCAATAATTTGTGATCTATTATTTGACGGCACATATTTTTCTATGCCATTTTTGATGTGGGTAAGTGGCACGTCAAAGTGATTGCCCATAGCCATAGCTACAGCAATATTTGAGAAGTTATATGTACCTATGAGATTACTTGTAATCGTAGTTCCACCCACAGTAATCTTTAAGTTGCCTGAGCCATCTTCTAGATATACTGGGTACTCGCTTTGTGATGAGCCAAAGGTTTTTGAAACAATATTTGCAGATTGTCGTACTTGAATCTCATCTTGATCATTTATAAAGACGAGCTCATTGTTTTCTCGGAGGTAATTATAAAGTTCACTTTTACCTTTTATAACACCTTCAAAACCTCCAAAGCCTTCTAGATGTGCTTTGCCAAAGTTTGTTACATACCCAAAATTAGGTTGTGCAATCTCACATAGCATTTTTATCTCCCCTTGATGATTTGCGCCCATCTCTACAATACCTATTTCTGTGCTAGCATCCATAGTGAGTAGGGTGAGTGGTACCCCTATGTGATTGTTGAGATTGCCTTTTGTGGCAATAACGTTGTACTGCTCAGACAGCACGGCATAAATAAGTTCCTTTGTAGTGGTTTTTCCGTTACTACCTGTGATGCCTATGATGGGTAAGTCTAGGTAGTTACGGTGATAATTTGCAAGTTGTTGTAAAGTACTTAAAACATCATCTACAAGTACAGACCTATCTGTAACATATTCTTTTTCATCTACAATTGCTAGAGACGCTCCAGATTTGAGGGCTTGCTGGGCAAATTTATTTCCGTTAAAATTTTCGCCTTTGAGCGCAAAATAAATTTGATTTTCTTCAAGGCTTCTTGTATCTGTACAAACACCATTGCTATCTAAAAAATGAAAATGCAACTCTGCTATAGTCATATCTTGTAAACTGTTGTATTAAAAAAGCCCTCACGAGAGAGGGCTTTTTGATATATGTTAATTAAGAGGGTTATCTAGCTCTCTTTCCGGTTTTTGATTTTGATCCTACACGAGACATCGCACAACGGAAACCAATATCATCTGTTGCCATACCTTGGGGTAAGAAACGGCGCTGTGCTGGGTCAAGCCAGTAAGCTCTGTCTCTCCAAGAACCTCCTTTGTAAACACGCACTTCGTCGTTTATTAAAGACGTTCTATTGTTAGATTCATCATAACGGCGCTCTATTGTTCCGGCACTATCTTGCTCAACTCTATGTTGTGGCGAGTTGTACATTTTTTTGCCAGATTCTGGGTTTTCTGCATCGTCATTAAACGACTCAAAGTATCTTGTAGATCTTCTGTCACCATCTCTAAAGTTACGGTTGTCACTTGTAGAAAACTGGGTTCTTAGGTAAGTCTCATCTTCATCTACCGGTACCTGTAGTATTTCTCCAGGTAAATCTCTTGCGATAATACTTCCGTTTGCAAGTGTGTCATATACGATAGAGTCTGTAGTAACTACTTTTACCTTTCCATCTTCTCCTATTGCATTCTTTGTGTAAACGTTACCACGGTAGTAGTTAAAGTCATTAAACTCATCATCTACTATAGGTCTATAAACATCTGCTACCCACTCAGACACGTTACCAGCCATATCGTAAAGGCCAAAGTCATTAGGCTCATAGCTCTTTACCTCTGCGGTAATATCTGCATTATCATCAGACCATCCAGAGATTCCTCCGTAATCACCATCTGCTTGTTTAAAGTTTGCTAAGTGATCTCCACGAGTACGTCTACTAGACGATCTTGTGTATGATCCATCCCAAGGATATTTTTTACGACCACGATAAACATTGTAGCTTCTTAACTCTGTAAGACCTAGAGCTGCATACTCCCACTCTGCTTCTGTAGGTAGTCTATAGTTTGGTAAAAGAACTCCGTCAGAACGTTGTACAAAAATGTTTGTACTATCATTTTGCTTCATTCTACGCTCACTAGCTTTTCCTCCACGAGCAAGACTATCACTTCCTCCATAGGTTAGTGTAGGTGCGTTTAAGTATGTTTCTGTATCAAAAGTAGAGCTTGCGTCTACATCAAATCTAGCGCCTCTAGCTGTAAATCCTTGCTCTTCTAGAATTAACTCGTTTACACGGTTAGATCTCCAGTTTGCATACTCTACAGCCTGTATCCAGCTCACACCCACCACAGGGTAGTTTGCATATGCAGGGTGACGTAGGTAGTTTTCTGTCATAGTCTCGTTAAAACCAAGACGGTTTCTCCATACTAATGTATCAGGAAGTGCTCCCTTGTAAATGTTTCTGTAATTTTCTTCTTCTGGTGGGAAAACCTTTTTAAGATAATCTAAGTACTCAAGATACATACCGTTAGTAACTTCAGTCTCATCTATGTAAAAAGATTGAACGTGCTGCTGGTTTGGAGAGTTATTCCAGTCGTGCATTACGTCATCTTGTACCTTACCCATTGTAAAAGTACCTCCCTCTACAAATACGAGTCCTGGTCCCGTAGCTTGCTCTTCATAATCTGTTTTAAGTTTAAAACCTCCGTTTTTACCGTCTACTTTCCAGCCAGTTCCTCTAGAGGAATCTTTGTAGTCGTTTGATTTACTGCAACTTGCTATTGAAAGAGATATCACAGCAAGCGCCAGCATTTTTAATGCTAAGTGTGGTTTCATAGGTATTAGGTTCATTAGATTTGGGGTTGCAATATAGTAATAACTCGTTAAAGTGCAAGCATTTTACGACGTCGAACCCAAAAAAATATTAACTAGTTATAGGTAACTCATTAGTAACGGCGTGATTTATTCTTTATTATTGTCCATACAAAAAAAATACTGCTATTGCCTCAGCTTTAATACTAAGCCCTGCGCCACTGCGTTACCATACTAATGAGATCTACCATTACCTTATTATTTTTATTACTTACAATCACTGCTTTCTCACAAACGGAGCAATTACGCCTTGATTGGGGTGAGATGACAAGGAGTACCAGTGCTGGCACCACATTAGAGTTTATTAATCTATCACAAGATAATGAAGGTAACTGGGAGTATCATACGCAATTTCCTACAGCTACTCGTCTGGATCCTGTCACAACACAGTTTGTAAACATACAGCTAGAGCCATTGCCATACGACCTACAGGGGCTAGTTAATAAGGATGATTTACCATCACAGGTGCGTCCTAAGATTAAGGCGGCTCGCGCTAGAGATAAAAATTATGGAGTTATTACATTTAATCCTTTTGTAAATCAAAATGGCCAAATAAAGAGAGTAGTGAGCGCTGGGGTTAATTACGCTTTCGCGAAAGCGCAATCTCAACAATTCTCATCCTTGCCTATTACAAATAGTGTACTTGCAACTGGTAATTTTTATAAGTTCTATGTAGAGGAAACTGGAGTGCACCGCATAAGCCGGAACTTTTTGCAAAGCCTTGGGATGAATGTAAACAACATAGATCCTTCAAAAATAAAAGTATATGGATATGGAGGTTCGCCGTTACCATTTCTCAATAGTGATAATACAGAGTTTGATTTAAGGGAGATTGCTGTGCAGATAGAAGGAGGTCAAGATGGCTCTTTTGACTCAAATGATGGTGTCTTGTTTTATGGAGAAAGCACCCGAAAATACCACGAAGAGTTAGACACACATATTAACCCCTATGCAGATAGGTCATACTATTATATTACTGTAGATGGAGATAATGGGCAGCGCATCCAGTCCTACATTGAACCTGCCGGGACACCTGCTGTAACTTATACTACGTATAACGACTATGAATTTTATGAAGAGGATGAGGTAAGTCTGGTTAAAATAGGAAGAAGATGGTTTGGAGAGTCTTTTAGTTTTGAGAATGAGCAGTCTTTTGATTTTGAGTTTACAAACGTAGTTCCCGGTCAGACAGCAAGCTTGCGAGTCGTGGCTGCAGCAACATCAGAGAGTTCTACGTCTTTTGATGTTTCGGTAAATGGTGCTGGTGTAGGCTCTATACCTATTTTACCTATCAATAGTATTGTGCTTGCAAGGGGAGATGAGCTTGAAGTGCAAGTTCCCATTACGAGTGAAGAAGTAACGGTTACCCTTACCTACAATAATAGTGGAAATCCTTCTAGTACCGGTTATTTAGATTTTATAAGTCTAGAGGTGCCGTCACAGTTAAGTGGTACAGGAGAGCAATTTAATTTTCGCAATGTAAATGCTGCTCTAGAGACAGGTGTAGGGGCATATACATTTTCTAATGCTCAGGGGTATTCTCAGATATGGGAGGTGACAAACCAGGCAAGTGTGCGTGCTTTGCAGATACAGGATCAGAGCGCTATTACTTTTAAAAGTAATCTTGGTACAGATAGGCGTTTTGTAGCGGTACACCCATCAGATTATTATGAGCCGCTTCGTGAGGGAGGTAGTGCCTTGGTAAGTAATCAAAATTTAAAGGGCACTATATTTTTGAATAGTAGCGGAAGCTTTCAAGATGTAGATTACCTTATGATAACTGATAACACACTGTTGTCACAAGCCGAAAGGTTAGCACAACATAATAGAGATTTTAGAGGTCTTAACGTCAAGACAGTAACGCTAGAGCAGATATATCAAGAGTTTGGTGGAGGTAAACAAGATATTGGGGCGATACGCAATTTTGTGAGATATGTTTATGAAAACGCATCGTCTGATGCAAATAGACTTAAATACGTATGCCTTTTTGGTGATACTTCTGTAGATTATAAAAATCGTATCACAGCTAATAATAATGTAATGCCCACATATCAAACTTTTGATAGTTTTAGTCTTGTGCGTTCTTTTATGAGTGACGATTTTTATGGTTCCCTAGATCCAGATGAGGGAAGGATGCTCGCCTCAGATAAATTAGATCTGGCTGTAGGGCGCATTGTGGCAGATACACCACAACTGGCAAATACAGTAGTAGATAAAATTATTAATTATGACGCAAGAGCATCTTATGGTAGGTGGCGTAATAATTTTGTCCTTGTCTCAGATGATGTAGATGAGGCATTTGAGTTTACTCAGCTTCAGGGCACGCTCGATAATCTAGGAGATCAGATAAGTGTAGAGAAGCCCTTTGTAAATGTGATAAAAATACATAGTGATGCTTTTCAGCAGCAATCTTCTGCTGGTGGGGATAGGTATCCTCAGGTAAATGAAGCTATAGAAAATGCTATAGAAGTAGGTTCACTCGTTGTGACTTACCTTGGTCACGGTGGAGAAGAACTCCTGGCAGCTGAGGCTATCGTTACTCAAAATGAAATTGACAATCTTGATAATGGTGAGCGATTACCGCTTGTAGTGACAGTTACGTGTGAATTTGGAAAATTTGATAACCCAGAGCGACCTACCGGTGGCGAAGAGCTTTTTTGGAATGCAGAAGGGGGAGCCGTAGGACTTGTTACTACAACTCGTGAGATAACAGTAACACTTGGAGTACAATTTAATAATGCACTCGTAGAGCAACTCTATTCTTTCGGGACTAATGAGGTACAGAGCGTCGCAGAAAATATAAGAGCTTCAAAAAATGGTATTTCTGATCCGTTAAGAAGGGTAATATTCTTTGTGGGCGATCCTGCTATGAAGCTAGCTTTTCCAAAACCAGATATACAATTGAGTGCGGTAAATGACGTACCCGTTACTGAGGAGTTACCTGTTCTGAAAGCACTGGATCTTGTAAAAATTAATGGACGAGTGACCACAGAATTCGGTCAAACGCTTACAAATTATACAGGCACACTTGCCGTGACTCTATATGATAAACGTATAGAGAGACAAACACTAGGTAATGACGGAGTACAAATAGGAGGAGATCTTGCAATAATGGATTTTACTACACTAGGAGCTGTACTCTATAGAGGTCAGGCCTCAGTGACTAATGGTAATTTTGAGTTTACATTTAGAATGCCACGAGATACAGCAATACCACTAGGTAACGGGAGACTCAATTTTTATGCAGAACGACTGGGAGTTTTAGAAGATCAGGCAGGAGTAAATGAAACCATAATTGTAGGGGGTCTTAACGAAGATGCTCCAGAAGATAACCTCGGACCTAGGATACGTCTTTTTATGAATGATGAAAACTTTGTAAACGGTGGTATTACAAATGACTCTCCTATTATTCTGGCAAAACTCGAAGATGAGAATGGTATAAACACTGCTAGTGGTATAGGTCACGATATAGTAGCGATTATAGATGGAGATGAAACTAATCCTATTATTATGAATGACTTCTATGAGACCGAAGTTGATAATTTTATGAAAGGAACAGCTGCTAGAAAAATTAGAAATTTAGAGCCGGGTCCTCATACACTTTCTTTTAAAGCTTGGGATGTATATAATAATTCATCTACGGCAGAGCTGCAATTTGTTGTTCTTGGAGATGATGAGATAGAGCTTGAGAATGTTCTTAACTACCCTAATCCATTTGTAAATTATACAGAGTTCTGGTTTAATCATAATCGCCCGTTTGAGCCTCTTGATGTTCAGGTTCAGATATTTACGGTTACAGGTAAGGTTGTGAAGACTATAAATCAGTCTGTGATGACAGAGGGATTTTTGTCTCGTGATATCACCTGGGATGGTCTAGATGACTTTGGGCAAGCAATAGGAAAAGGTGTGTACATCTATAAGATAACCGTAAAATCTACGTTAACAAACAAGCGAGTGGAGAAAATCGAGAAGCTTGTGATCTTATAATTATAAAAAAAATAAAAGTCTATATTTACCAAAATTACCCTTTAGTATGAATAAGTTTTTATCGCTGTTAGTAGCAGCTTTTATTTTGTCTAATGTGTCAGTTCAAGCACAAGATGACACAAATACAATTACCACTGCAGTTCCTTTTCTTGCTATCGCAGGAGACGCGCGTGCTGCAGGTATGGGAGAGCAGGGAGTTGCAACGAGCCCAGATGCTTATGCGGTGCAATGGAACCCGGCAAAGCTAGCCTTTCTGCCAGATCAACATAATGTGGGTATAAACTACACTCCCTATTTAGGAAATCTAGTAAACGACATAGGACTGCTCCAGGCAGTCTACGCAAACCGTATTGATGATCGTAGCGCATTTGCGGCTAGTCTACGTTATTTTAGTCTTGGTACAATTAATACAAGAACCGGTGCAGAAGGTCCTGGTTTAGATATCAAGCCAAATGAATTTTCTATAGACGCAACATATGCTCTTAAGCTAGATGATCAGTTCTCTATGGCGGTATCTGGACGTTTTTTACAGAGTAACTTACGTATACAGCAACTTGATGAGTTTGCAGATGCGAGTCCAGCGAGTTCATTTGGGGTAGATATCTCAGGTTATTACCAGTCTGAAGAGCAGGTATATAACAACTTTGATGGTAGATGGAGAGCAGGATTTAACATCTCAAACATAGGTCCTAAAGTAAGTTATGACGATGCTGGTCAAGAAAACTTTATCCCAACTAACCTAAAGTTAGGAGGAGGTTTTGACTTCATACTAGATAGTTATAATAAAATATTTGTAGGCCTTGAGTTTAATAAATTACTTGTACCTACACCACCTTTAAGAGGAAGAGTAGATACTAATGGGGATGGAGAAATCACATCTGAAGATGATGTTGTAATCATAGCAGGTCAAGATGATGATGTAAACTTCTTCTCAGGTATTTTTCAATCTTTTGGAGATGCACCAGATGGATTTAGTGAAGAGTTAAAGGAAGTGACCTGGTCACTTGCAACAGAGTATACATATAATGATGTGTTTGCTTTAAGAGCGGGATACTTTAATGAGAGCGATATAAAAGGAGCACGTAAATTTGCAACACTAGGAGCTGGGTTTGAATTTAACTCAATAGACCTAGATCTATCTTATTTATTTTCGACGGGATCTGTAAGAAGTCCTCTGGACAACACGCTTCGTTTTGGACTTACATTTACCTTTGGTGAAGAGTACGACGAGTACTAGAATTAAGACTTTCGCTTAAAGCGAAATAACTTTATGGAAAAAATAAAAATCGAATCGTTTCTTGATGTGTATTCCTCTAAGGATGAGCTTCCAGAAACGATTTCATCTTTAATGGATGCAGCATTTGCTGCCAGGGAGCGAGCGTATGCTCCATATTCTAACTTCTTAGTAGGTGCAGCACTTCTGCTAGATAATGGAGAAATTGTTACAGGTAATAATCAAGAGAATGCTTGTTATCCCGCTGGTCTATGTGCAGAACGCACAGCTATATTTTATGCCTCATCGCAGTATCCAGACGCAAAGATGCTCACGATGGCAATCACAGCACGCGCCAGAGATAAAGAAACAACAGATCCTATACCACCTTGTGGCGTGTGTAGACAGGCTATTGCAGAGTATGAGATCAAGCAAGCGGCGCCTATTGAGCTTTATTTTATGGGAGAAAAGGGCAAGGTGGTTAAGAGTGCATCTTTAGAAAACATACTTCCGCTGCTATTTACTTCAAAGTATCTATAATTGGTTCATTAGTAAAACCTAGGTTATGATGGGTGTGAGTACGCTTTCGCGAAAGCGTAAAAAGGCAACTATTTATTACGAAAGCGATTGCGTAATTTTTCCTCTCTTACAGTTTTTACATATTCCTTTAAATCGTTATTTTTGTTATTCGCCTAAAAATGGGTGGCATTTATACGCTTTTAAATGAAAAAAATCACGAAGGAAACCTACCTTAATTGGTACGAAGAGATGCTCTTCTGGCGCAAGTTTGAAGACAAGCTAGCTCAAGTATATATTCAGCAAAAAGTACGTGGCTTTCTACACCTGTATAATGGGCAAGAAGCAATACTAGCTGGATCACTACACGCAATGGATTTATCTAAGGATAAAATGATTACAGCATACCGTAATCACGTGCAACCTATCGGGATGGGAGTAGACCCAAAGCGAGTAATGGCAGAGCTTTATGGTAAAGGAACCGGTACCTCACAAGGTCTTGGAGGTTCTATGCACATATTTTCTAAAGAAAAAGGATTTTACGGAGGTCACGGTATCGTAGGTGGGCAAATCCCACTAGGTGCAGGAATGGCTTTTGGAGATAAGTATAACAAGACAGGTGCGGTGACGCTTTGCTACTTTGGAGACGGAGCAGCAAGACAAGGGTCATTACACGAGACATTTAATATGGCAATGCTCTGGAAACTTCCAGTAGTATTTTGTGTAGAAAATAATGGGTACGCAATGGGAACTTCTGTTGCACGTACTGCAAACCACGAAGATATCTGGAAACTAGGATTAGGATATGAGATGCCTTGTGGACCTGTAGACGCGATGAACCCAGTAGCCGTAGCCGAAGCGATGGACGAAGCTATCGAGAGAGCTCGTCGTGGTGACGGACCTACATTTTTAGAACTAAAAACATACCGTTATAGAGGTCACTCTATGTCTGATGCACAACACTATCGTACAAAAGATGAGGTGGCAGAGTATCAAAAAATAGATCCTATCACTCAAGTTAAGGAGGTTATCTTAGAAAAAGGTTATGCAACCCAAGAAGAGATAGATGAAATGGGCAAAAACGTTAAGAAACGCGTAGCAGAGTGTGAGAAGTTTGCAGAAGAAAGCCCGTTCCCAGATGTAAATGTTATGTACGACGTAGTGTACGATCAAGAAGATTATCCATTCATACCTCATAGATTATAAGTTATGGCAGAAGTAATAAATATGCCGCGTCTGAGCGACACGATGGAAGAAGGAACAGTCGCTACCTGGTTAAAAAGCGTAGGTGACAAGGTAGAAGAAGGAGACATACTAGCAGAGATCGAGACAGATAAAGCTACAATGGAGTTTGAGTCTTTTAACGAGGGTGTTTTATTACACATCGGGATAGAAGAGGGGCAAACTGCAAAGGTAGATACCCTACTTGCCATTATAGGTGAAGAAGGAGAAGATATCTCAGGACTGCTTAATGGTGACGCTTCCGCGAAAGAAGAAGAAACTTCAACTTCAGACTCAAGTGATTCAGAAGATAACGCAGAGGCAACAGCCGAAGATGATACTCAAGAAGAATCATCTAGCGATGTGCCAGAAGGAGTTATTGTTGTGACAATGCCTAGACTCTCAGACACAATGGAAGAGGGGACTGTAGCTACCTGGCTTAAAAGCGTAGGGGATATGGTAGAAGAAGGTGATATTCTTGCAGAGATAGAAACAGATAAGGCTACAATGGAGTTTGAGTCTTTTCAATCTGGAACGCTATTGCATATAGGTATCAATGAAGGTGAAACTGCAAAGGTAGATGCCTTACTCGCTATTATAGGCCCAGAAGGGACAGATGTCTCTGGAGTTATAAAAAGTGGTGGAGCCCCTGCAAAATCTGCACCTAAAAAAGAAGAAAAGAAAGAGGAGGAAAAAGAAGCGCCAAAAGCTTCAAAAGAAAATACAACCAGTGCGCCTAAGGCTGCTGCTCCAGCAAAAGCAACTACAACTACTAGCACAAGCGGAGGACGTATTTTTGTATCACCTCTAGCAAAGAAAATAGCAGAAGAGAAAGGTATAAATCTTGCTCAAGTAAAAGGAACTGGAGAAAACGGTCGTATTGTAAAGAGTGATGTTGAGAACTTCATACCTTCAGCAGGCGGTTCTGTGCAGCAGTTTGTTGCAACCGGAGAAGAAAGCTTTGAAGAGATAGAAAACTCTCAAATGCGTAAAGCGATTGCTCGTGGTCTTGGTAAATCTAAGTTTACAGCACCTCATTATTACCTGAACGTTGAGTTCAATATGGAGAATATGATGAGTTTCCGTAAGCAGTTTAACACACAGCCAGATACAAAGGTTTCTTTTAATGATATGATCATTAAAGCAACTTCTATTGCGCTTAAGCAACATCCTCAGGTAAACTCTCAATGGTTTGATGATAAGATGCGTCTTAACCACCACGTGCACATAGGTGTAGCTGTGGCTGTGCCAGATGGACTTGTTGTACCTGTAGTAGAGTTTGCAAATGAGAAGTCATTACAGCAAATTAATGCAGAGGTAAAAACACTAGCTGGTAAAGCGCGTGATAAGAAGCTTACCATCCCAGAGATGGAAGGTTCTACTTTTACGATATCAAACCTTGGTATGTTTGGAATAACAGACTTTACGTCTATTATTAACCAGCCTAACTCGGCAATATTATCTGTAGGAGCTATTGTAGAGAAGCCAGTTGTAAAGAATGGTCAGCTTGCAGTAGGTCACACGATGAAGCTTACGCTTGCTTGTGATCACCGCACAGTAGATGGTGCAACAGGAGCACAATTCTTACAAACGCTTAAAACATATATTGAGAATCCTGTACTTATGCTTGCATAGGCACACAGTAATTATAAATGTATAAACCCACGCATCTGCGTGGGTTTTTTTATCTTTAGCTTTATGAGAAAATTTGTAGTAATAAGCACAGCGGTACTACTTGCCGCTTGTAATTCAGGAGCACCATTAGTAGGTGTTAAGGGGGAGAATGTACCAGAGGCAAAAGCGTCTAGCCCTACTCAGGTAACGATGGTGATGCCAGACATCAAGAAGATGAAATCTGTAGAAAACACGATGACCTTCTTGGCGTCAGATGAGTTGCAAGGCCGTGATACGGGTAGTGAAGGTATAGAGATGGCTGCTCAGTTTATAGAGGCTCGCTTTAAAGATGCAGGGGTAAAACCGTATTATAATACTTATCGAGATAATTTTGAAGCAAAGGGGCGTGATGCTTATAATATTGTAGGAGTGCTTGAGGGTACAGATCCTGCGCTTAAAGACGAGGTTATTGTTATAGGTGCTCATTACGATCACATAGGTAATGGTAAAGCTGTAGATGGTGATGTAATTGCAAACGGCGCAAATGATAATGCAGCCGGTACAACAGCTGTACTAGCTCTTGCAGATCATTTTGCTAAGACAAAGAACAATAAACGAACACTCGTATTTACATTATTTTCGGCAGAAGAAAAAGGATTGTTAGGCTCTAAGCATCTTGCTAAAGAAATGAAAGTCGCAAACACTGCTGTCTATATGGTTTTTAATATAGAGATGATAGGAGTGCCTATGGTAGGAAAAGATCACACAGTGTATGCGTCAGGATATGAGATGTCTAATTTTCCCGAGGTGTTTAATAAATATGCTGGATCTAAGGTGGTAGGCTTTTTACCAAAGGCTAAAGAGTTTAACTTATTTATGCGAAGTGATAACTACCCGTTTTTCTTAGAATTTGGTGTTCCTGCACATACGATTTCTTCTTTTGACTTCACAAACTTTGATCATTACCACGGTGTAAATGATGAGGTAGAAGAGATGGATATCGCTTTTATGGAAAAAGCCATAAAACAATTTATACCAGGTCTAGAGGGACTGGTAAATAGCAAGACCCAAGAAGTAAAGGTTGTAAAGCAATAGCAAAGAGTAGATAAGACAGGTTATGAAAAGAGTTATTATTACCGGTACAAGTAGAGGGATAGGTTTTGAGCTTGCAAAGCAGTTTGCAAAGGAGGGGCATCAGGTACTTGCGCTTTCGCGAAAGCATAAAAGTTGTGCAGATATTAATCTACAAAACCTTACTGCATTTCCATTTGATATTACAAATCAAGATGATTTTCAAAAAGTTGTAGACTTTATAGAAAGCGACTGGGAAGGTGTCGATATCTTAATTAATAATGCAGGTGCATTATTAAACAAACCATTTGCAGAGACCACCATTGCAGATTTTGAGCAAGTCTATCGTGTCAACGTTTTTGGTGTAGCAGAGATGACTCGTACAGTGCTGCCTTATATGAGCAAAGGAAGCCACGTAGTGACTGTATCAAGTATGGGAGGAATACAAGGGAGTATGAAATTCCCTGGCCTTGCGGCTTACAGCTCAAGTAAAGGAGCAGTTATCACCTGGAACGAACTTCTAGCAGAAGAGTATAAAGAAAGCGGTATCGCTTTTAATGTGCTAGCTCTAGGGGCTGTACAAACAGAGATGCTAGAAGAAGCATTTCCGGGTTATGAGGCGCCGCTTAGTGCAGTGCAAATGGCAGATTATCTTTACGACTTCTCTCGTAAGGGTAATGCTTTTTATAATGGTAAAACACTGCAAGTGTCTGCAAGTACACCTTAATGTATGGTTGAAACCTTAAAAAAATACATTCCGGAGCGGGCAGCACCACCTGTTTTTGAGCTTATAAAAGAACACGGAGTGTATCTTAAAATTGTAAATGAGCGACTTACCAGGCACGGAGATTATAGAATATTACCAGACGGGCAACACCAGATTACCGTTAATGTAAGCCTTAACAAATACAGATTTCTCGTCACGCTAGTACACGAGATAGCACATCTCGTTGCGTTTAAAAAATACGGTAGGCGTATAAAACCCCACGGGAAAGAGTGGAAGCATACCTTCCAGCACCTTATGTTACCCTTTATACGGCCAGAGATATTTCCTCAAGATTTATTGCCTTATCTCGCAAGACATTTTAAAAATCCAAAGGCAAGTAGTGATACAGATGCACATCTTTCTGTAGCTTTAAAAATGTACGACCCACCGTCTGATAAAAATTATATATTTGAAATACCTACAGGAAGCACCTTTAGAATCCAAAATGGAAAAATTTTTCAGAAAGGAAATAAAAGAGTTAAAAGGTATGAGTGTGTGGAAGTTGCAACCGGAAAAGTGTATCTTTTTCAACCTAATGCAGAGGTAGAACAATTAAAATAAACACAAGTATGAAAGACAATAAAAACTATTATGCCCTTCTTATGGCAGGAGGTGTAGGTTCTAGGTTTTGGCCTGTAAGTACGCAAGCTTTCCCAAAGCAGTTTCACGATATGCTAGGTACGGGAGAAACTTTATTACAAAAAACGTTTAAGCGTCTTTCAAAGCTTGTTCCAGAAGAGCAAATACTTGTGCTTACTAATGTAGATTATAACGATCTCGTAAAAGAGCAATTACCAAAAATCGCACAAAAAAATATTGTGCTAGAGTCTGCAATGCGTAACACGGCTCCTTGTATTTTACTTTCGGCACTTAAGGTAGAAAAGGAAAACCCAGATGCGGTGATGATTGTAGCACCTAGCGATGCCTGGATTGAGGATGAAGATGCCTTTGTAGGTGATTTACAAAAAGCCTTTGATGCGGCAGAGAAGGAAGAGGCTATTGTAACTTTAGGTATACAGCCCACTTTTCCTAATACGGGGTACGGTTATATAAATTATGATAAGAGTGATAACGCTTTCGCGAAAGCGGTAAAACGTTTTACAGAAAAGCCAGATTACCCTACTGCCAAAGAATTTGTAGCCAGCGGAGAATACCTCTGGAATGCCGGAATGTTTATCTGGAGTGTAGAAACTGTGGTAAATAGTTTTAAAGAGTTTTTACCAGAGATGTATACGTTATTTAACAAGGGGAATGCTGTTTATAACTTGCCAGAGGAGCAAGCCTTTATAGATGAAGAGTATCCAAAGGCAGAAAATATAAGTATAGATTTTGGCGTGATGGAAAAACATCAAAATGTAAAAGTTGTCCCAGCTACTTTTGACTGGAATGATTTAGGTACTTGGGGGTCACTATATGATAAAATGCAAGGCGATTCTGGTGAAGATGCCGTAGTAAATGCACGTGTGATTGCAACAAACACATCGGGGAATATTATAAGAACGGCTAGTGATAAAGTGGTAGTTGTAGACGGACTTAAAGACTACATTATCGTCGAAAAAGAAGATGTTCTCGTTATTGTGCCAAAAAGTAAGGAGCAAGACATCAAGGAGATTCGTAATGAGGTACAATCAAAATTTGGTAATAATTTAGGATAGTGGAAAATAAAGATAATATAGGGGCAAATCCTGACCCAAAGCCTAGCGAGTTAGATATAAATCCTAAAGAAGATATGCGCGATGAGGCGCAGAGTGTCTGGGAGTCTATAAAGCAATTTTTAAACGATCTTCTTGATATACGAGAAGACACAGATCGCTCTACTACGGTAGAGGCGATACGTAAGGATATCCCTTTTAAAGGGCACAACGCGTGGATTCTTATATTTTCCATTTTTGTGGCGAGTATAGGTCTTAACGTGAGTAGTACGGCAGTAGTGATAGGAGCGATGCTTATAAGTCCGCTTATGGGACCTATTGTGGGTGTAGGACTTTCTATCGCTATAAACGATGCGCTTATGATGAAGCGCTCGTTTGTAAACCTTGCCGTTATGATTGTACTTAGTGTGCTCACGGCAACGCTATATTTTAGTTTATCACCAGTAAAGGAAGAAACTCCAGAGCTTATGGCTCGTACCTGGCCTACTATACTTGATGTATTTATAGCCATCTTTGGTGGTCTTGCACTTATTGTAGCAAAGACTAAGTCTGGTACAATTGCCAGTGTTATTTTTGGTGTAGCGATTGCAACGGCACTTATGCCGCCTTTATGTACTGTAGGGTATGGATTGTCACAATCTATTATAGGTAACAGTGAGGGGCTTTACTGGGCGCTTGGGGCGATGTATTTGTTCTCTATAAATGCTGTATTTATAGCACTAGCAACATTTACAGTATCAAAGCTTCTCAAATTCCCGCTTGTAAAATATGCAAATCAAAAAAGAAGGAAACGTACAACACGTATTGCTACGCTCATAGCGGTACTTGTTTTAGTACCTAGTGTATGGACTTTCTTAAGACTGCTCAATCAGCAAATTTTTATCGCAAAAGCAAAAGCTTTTGTGACGAATACGATTAAGTATGAAGGTGCAGAGATTGTAAAAGAAACTGATGACGCCGAGAAAAAACGAATAGATGTCTACCTTATAGGGAGTCTAGTGCCTCAAAATATTATAGATAGGTGGGAAGATGAATTTAAAAAAACAGAGGACTGTGAGAACTGTACGCTCGTAGTACATCAAGGTGCAGATCAAAGCGGAGAGCTAGCCGCTAGATTAAGTACAGAGGTGCGTTCTGGAATCTTAGAAGATCTATATGTAAAAAATCAAGAAGCAATGAGCTCAAAAGATGAGCAAATAAGATTGCTAGAAAATGAGGTGACACAACTTAGAAGTACTGCTTTGCCATTTGCATCTATGCGCAATGAGGCTAAGATTAATTATGATGGGCTCAAGCGTTTTGGGTATGCGACTGAGATTACTACAGACTTTAGTGGCGCTATAGATACACTCACCGTCGTGCGTGTGATGTGGGCAGATAGTTTATCTCAAGAGGTAAGATCAAGACAAGAACAAAAAATGGGTCTCTGGATTAAAGAACGTTTTACGCTAGATACTGTTGTGGTAAGTGGTAATGTTGAGGTAAGAAAGTAACGGAAAGTGTGGCTCTTCTCCATTACTGAGACAGTTGTGCTATTAGTATTTTGATTACGCTTTCGCGAAAGCGCAATTAAAACCTTTCTTACTTTGCGTTTTGAGCTTCTCTCACCATTTTAAACAGGTTAGAAGAATAGACAAAGTTTGTCACATCTTTATTATCTGTTTTAAAAATCTCGTGACGCGTTCCTTCCCAAGCGAGATGGCCTTTTTGTAAATATACAATGTGATCACCTATCTCCATTACAGAGTTCATATCGTGGGTGTTTATGATTGTGGTAATATCATATTCTATAGTAATCTCACGTATGAGATTATCTATTACCGTTGCCGTATTTGGATCAAGACCAGAGTTGGGCTCATCACAAAAAAGATACTTAGGGTTGTTTACAATAGCACGGGCTATGGCAACACGTTTTTGCATTCCTCCAGAAATTTCTGAGGGAAGTTTATGGTTTGCATTTTCGAGATTTACACGCTGTATCACTTCATTTGCTCTGGCGATGCGTTCCTTTTTTTTCATTTTGGTAAACATCTTGAGCGGGAAAGCGATGTTCTCTTCTACCGTCATAGAGTCAAAGAGGGCACTCCCTTGAAAAACCATTCCTATTTGCTCTCTCAGGTCACGTTGCTGCTCTTCATTAAGATCTGAGTATGCATTACCGTCATAAATGATCTGACCGCTATCTGGCTTGTGAAGACCTAACATTGTTTTTAAGAAAACCGTTTTTCCAGATCCAGACTGACCAATGATTAGGTTAGTTTGACCTGGTTTAAATGTGGTAGAGAATCCCTTGAGAACCTCAACATCTCCAAAACCTTTGCGTATGTTTTTTACCTCTATCATCTAGCTTAGTAATAATTGAGTTACTATAAAGTTTACAAGGATAATTGCAACACTAGTCCACACAAAGGATGTTGTACTGGCCTTACCTACCTCTAGTGCTCCTCCTCTCATAAAATACCCGTGATATGAGGGTATGGTTGCTAGTAAAAAGGCAAAAAGGAATGTCTTGAAAAAGGCATAAAATAATTGGAATGGTATAAAGTCTTCTTGTAGCCCAGATAAAAAGGCATCATTTGAGGTAAAGCCTCCGTAAACTGCAGCAGTATATGCGCCTATGATGCCTAAGAACATTGCTATTGCAATCACAAATGGATATACAAGCATTGCAACGATTTTAGGAAATATGAGGTAGTTAAGAGAGTTGATACCCATAACCTCTAGGGCATCTATCTGTTCTGTTACACGCATTGTACCTATACTAGATGTAATAAAAGACCCTACCTTACCTGCCATAATAATAGAGATAAATGTAGGTGCAAATTCTAGTATAACAGACTGTCTTGCTGCAAACCCTATAAGTGACTTTGGGATAAGAGGATTATTAAGGTTAAGCGCTGTCTGTATAGCAACTACACCTCCCACAAAGAAAGATATAAATGCTACAATACCTAGAGAGCCTATAATAAGGTCGTCTATTTCTTTAAAAATAAGATCGCTCAATACCTTACCTTTTGTAGGTTTTACAAAGGTGTCTTTGATCATTATAAAGTACGCTCCTATAGAGTGTAGGTATGACATTGAAGTAATTTAGAAAGCTAAAGTAGGGATTTATCAGTATGTTAAAATAGTATTTAAGATACCTTTATGAATACCTACTCTTTTATAAGAGCTTTAATCTTAGTGTAAATTGCGGTATTTTCATAAATACCCATAAACTCTGCAGCGCCCGGGCCATAAGCAAAAACAGGTACCATAGTAGCACTGTGACCACCAGTAGAAAATGAAGGGTTTATTTTATTATAGTCTCCCTCATCAGATGCGAGGGTAAAACCTCCCGTCTCGTGGTCTGCAGTTACGACTACAAGTGTATTTCCATCTTTTACGGCATAGTCAAGTACTTGACCTATTACAGTATCAAAATCTATAAGCTCGCTTACTAGATATTCTCCATCGTTATTATGTCCACCCCAATCTACTTGAGAGCCTTCTACCATTAAGAAAAAACCTTCTTTGTTTTTTGAGAGTCTTTTTATTCCCAGTTTTGTAGCATCATAAAGAAAAGAACCTCTGCCTTCTAGTACTTTAGGCATTCCTGAGTCTGCAAGTAAAAAGCCGTATTTTTTTGAGGCTTTCATTTTAAGTAAAGGGTCAAGACGATCTAAGTACATCTCATATCCAGAACCTTCTAGGGCAGCAACAAGATTATTGCCATCTTCTCTGTTTTCAAAAAACTTACGTCCTCCACCGGCAAAAAAGTCTACACCAGATGAGACAAGATCTTGAGCAATCTCAAGTTCCATTTTTCTATATTTCTGGTGTGCATAAAAACTTGCAGGCGTCGCGTGTGTAATCGTTGAGGTGGCAATAACACCAGTTGCAAAATTTCTTTTCTCCAGGTCTTCAAGTATAGTAGGTACAGCTATGGTATCTGTATTTACACCTATAGCTCCATTATATGTTTTTACTCCTGCAGAAAATGCTGTTGCTCCAGCTGCAGAGTCTGTTATAAGGTCACTGGCAGATGAAGTTTTAATAAGCCCTATGTGTTTAAATCTGTCATAGTTAGACGGCTGTGAGTTGTAAAACTGACTTGAAGAGATCTGACTTAAACCAGTTCCGTCTGCTATCATAAGGATAACATTTTTTGGTTTTTTGTTTTGTGCTGTGGTCTTTACAGAGGCGCAAGAAATAGTAAGCCCAATAAGGCAAAGAGATAGATATTGTGTAAAAGAGGTAAACTTCATTATGAGTCAATTTTTGTAAATGTAGTTAATGTCTACGGTACTGTTTTAAAGAAAAAGTTAAGAATTAGAGCCCTAGCTTTTTTCTTATACCAGCCCAGCGGGTAGTTCTTATAAAAGCACCCTCCTGTGGAGTCACGAGGTATTCTTTTTTTGCAGCTTTTGCTTTAAGATAGCCACTTATATAGTCTTTGAGCAATTTTATATTACCTTTTCTTTTAGCGAGCTTGGTAGATGCTATGAGTGTGAGTATAAGGCCATAGCGCATACCATAAAACGCTTCGCCTTGTTTGTATTGTGCACTTTTATTATAGGTATTTCCGGTAGGTTTAAGATGTTTTACGTGCAGAGTATCATCTGTGTGAATCTCCCATTTATGATATTTTGCGAGTAGCTCATCTATAGTATCCCATCCCATAGCTTTCTTTATACCGCCTATATCTTTAAAACAAGCTTTGCGGTATGCCTTGAGTGCACCTCTTATATGATCTTCATTAGTAAGGTTTTCTAGCTGCCATTTTCCGTCTTTTTCAATGTAACAGAAACCGCCTGCCATTCCAATAGCGTTGTTTTCTGTAAAAGCATTATTTACCTTTTCTATGTAGTTAGGCGGAAAAATGAGATCTGCATCATACTTGCAAATCACATCATACTCATCGTCTAGGCTTTCAAAACCTTTATAAAAAGCGTTTATGACTTTGCTTCCTGGTAGATGCTTGTCGCTACTTGTGATGTTGAGTAGGTGTATGTATGAGTGCGCTTTCGCGAAAGCGGAAACAATCTCGGCACTATTATCTGTGCTTTGGTCATTTACGACTACCACTTTTTTAGGAAGATGCGTTTGCGCTACCAAAGATGCAAGCGTCTGACCAATAAAAGCCGACTCATTGTGACAAGGGATGACAATATAAAAATCCATCTTACTTGCGAGTGGCGTAAATCAAATAATATCGAGGCGTAAAGAGACGTAGCAAGGGGCGGAAGCCTAGCTTTTTTACGGGATTAGTAAACTTCTCACGCTTTTGTATCTCCCATCCAGCCTTTTCAAATAACCAGTCAAACTGCCAGTCTTCAAACTCGTGATAATGTCTGTCCCACATATCTGTTTTAGATCTGTAGGCTGGAGAGAACCATAATTTGAGAGGCACGCTCGCCACTATCTTATTTGCTTTTATGTCTTGCAATACGGTAAAAGGAGAGAGTAGATGTTCAAAAATTTCAAATGCCGTAACGACCTCTGCATCTGCATTTTTTACAGCGGTGGTGTCTAGATCTAGGTCTTCGCCAGTTGTGTTTTGTACGTTGTAACCTTCACGCTCCATATATGCTACAAAGGGATTGCGCACGCCCAAGTCAAGTATGCTCTGGTCTGTGCTTACCACATCTTTTAAAAAATGTAGCGTGTGCTTATAGCGCTTGTTTGGAAACGTGTTTTCGTACAAGAATAATTGATTAAATGGTTATGCTTGATAATTTATTTACAAAAGTAAAGGTTGTCTAGTAACGATAAATCATCGCATTGATATTCATCCCCGCACCTACACTTGCAAAAATAACAACATCACCTTTGTTAATCTCGTGATTTTCTAACGCGCCTTGACGTACAAGGTCAAAAACGGTAGGTACTGTAGCAACTGAGCTGTTACCTAGTTTATTTATACTCATAGGCATAATGTGCTCTGGCATTTCTAAATCGTGCAGTTTGTAAAAACGACTCACGATAGCCTCGTCCATTTTCTCATTTGCCTGATGGATAAATATTTTCTTTACCTCGTCTATGCTACATCCGCTTTTTTCTAAACAAGACTTCATAGCTTGAGGGACTTGTGTAAGGGCAAAGTTGTAGATCTTGCGACCGTACATCTTGATGTATTTTGTGTCTTGGTTTGCCTCTGCGTTATATGAAGAGCCATTAAAGAGGAAGTAAGCCTCATCATAGGTAAATGTAGCCGTCTCAAAAGCAAGTATACCTGTATCGCTGTCATCTTCTTCTATGACACTAGCCCCAGCGCCATCACTATAAATCATACTATCACGATCGTGATCATCTACCACTCGAGATAACATCTCTGTACCTATAACCAGACATTTTTTTGCCATACCAGCCTTAATAAATGCTTGAGCTTGTATAACACCTTCAATCCATCCTGGGCAGCCAAAGAGGATATCATAAGCCACACATTTAGGGTTTTGAATACGTAAGTTGTGTTTTATACGTGATGCAAGACTAGGTACAATATCACTAAAATTTGAACCCTTTTGTACATCACCATAATTGTGAGCACAGATGATATAGTCTAGTGTTTCTGGATCTATTCCTGCATCTTTAATCGCACGCTCTGCAGCTTTTGAACCTAAGTCTGAAGAGTTCATCTCGCTAGGTGCGTAACGTCGCTCTTCAATTCCTGTAATGGCTTTAAATTTTTCTATAATAATTCCATTTTCTGAAGTTATTGCAGAGCCGTCCATATTCAAAAATGTATGATTTTGGAACTGGTCGTTTTTTTGAATCACATCAGGTATAAAACTGCCTAAACCTGTAATTTTAATTGCCATAAAGGGTGTTTTGTAATCTGGTAAAGTTACTAAAATGTATCGGGATAGCGGTGAGGCTTTGTTAATCTGACTTATTTTATGAAATCTATAATTTTCAACCTATTAAACGCCATTTAAAGCGAGTTATGATACGCACTTACACTATCATTGATATATTGTTAATTTTAAATAATGTTTTATACTTTTTCTTATAATATAAATGGTCTAAAGCATACGCTTTAGACCATTTCATTAATAGATTAGATAGGAGGGTTAGGCCTCCATATATTCTTCTATAGGCGCACACGTACATATTAAATTACGGTCACCATATGCATCATCTACACGGCGTACGGTAGGCCAGAATTTATTTTCGGCAACGTAGCTTAGTGGGTATGCTGCTTGCTCTCTACTGTATGTAAAGTCCCAAGTATCTGCTGTGAGCATTGCTAGGGTGTGAGGAGCATTTTTCATAATATGATTAGGCTCATCTGCCGTAGCTGTTTCTATCTCTTTTCTTATTGATAACATCGCATCACAAAAACGATCTAGCTCTTCTCTGCTTTCACTTTCTGTAGGCTCTATCATAATAGTTCCTGCAACCGGAAATGATACTGTAGGTGCGTGAAAACCATAATCCATAAGTCGCTTTGCAATATCTGTCACTTCGATACCTTTTGCTTTAAACGGGCGGCAGTCTATAATCATTTCGTGAGCTGCGCGACCGCGTTCTCCTACATAAAGACACTGGTAAGCACCATCTAGTCTTTCCTTAATATAGTTTGCATTAAGGATTGCATACTCAGTAGAGTGACGTAGTCCTGGTTCACCTAGCATAGTGATATATGCATAAGATATTAAGCAAGCTAGAGCAGACCCCCAAGGAGCAGCACTTATGGCTGTAATAGCTTTATCTCCTCCGGTTGTAATTACAGGGTTAGATGGTAAAAATGGAACTAGTTGCTTTGCAACACAAATAGGTCCTACTCCTGGACCACCGCCTCCGTGAGGAATAGCAAAGGTCTTATGTAGGTTAAGGTGACACACATCTGCACCTATCGCACCTGGGTTAGTAAGGGCAACTTGTGCATTCATATTTGCACCATCCATATATACCTGGCCACCGTTATCGTGTATGAGTTGCGTGATTTCTTTTACAGCACTCTCATAAACACCGTGTGTAGATGGATATGTAATCATAAGTGCGGCAAGATTGTCCTTATGCTTCTCAGCCTTCTCACGTAAGTCGTCTACATCAATGTTTCCATTTTCTAGCGCTTTAGTTACCACTACTTTCATACCTGCCATTACTGCACTTGCAGGATTTGTTCCGTGTGCAGAAGATGGAATGAGGCAAATGTTTCTATGGCTGTCTCCACGAGACTCGTGGTATGCTCTTATAACCATAAGACCTGCATACTCACCTTGTGCACCAGAGTTAGGTTGTAATGAAGTGCCTGCAAAACCAGTGATTTCGGTAAGTTGATCTTCTAGTTTTTTAAGCATTGTCTGGTACCCTTCTGCTTGGTCTAATGGTGCAAATGGGTGCATATTCCCCCACTGCGGATCAGAAAGTGGTAGCATTTCAGAAGCAGCGTTAAGCTTCATCGTACAAGACCCTAAAGAGATCATTGAGTGATTTAATGATAAATCTTTACGCTCAAGTTTTTTGATGTAACGCATTAACTCTGTTTCAGAGTGGTATGTGTTAAAGACTGGAAGCGTTAAAAATGATGTCTCACGTGCTACTGCTTCAGGTATCGCATTTCCTTCGGCGATTTCTGTTACTGTGATTGTTTCTTTTGAGTACGCTTTCGCGAAAGCGGAAATAATATCATTTACATCTTGAAGTGTTGTTGCCTCGTGTATAGATATGGCCACTGTCTCTGCATCTGGATAGTGGAAGTTAATCTCCATCTCTTGAGCCACTGCAGCTACCTTTGCAGCATCTGCCTTAATCTGGATAGTGTCAAAGTAACTCTCGTTTACTTGATATAATCCTAATTTTTCAAGTGCATCTGCTACAGTTGCCGCAGTATTGTGTACTTTATTTGCTATATTTTTTAATCCTTCTGGACCGTGATAAACACCGTACATACCTGCCATAACTGCAAGTAGTACTTGTGCGGTACAAATGTTTGACGTTGCTTTATCGCGTTTGATGTGTTGCTCGCGTGTTTGAAGTGCCATACGTAGAGCACGCTTACCATCTGTGTCTTTTGTCACACCGATGATACGGCCCGGGATACTTCTCTTATAAGCTTCCTTAGTTGCAAAGTATGCGGCGTGAGGACCTCCGTACCCTAGCGGAATACCAAAACGTTGTGTGGTACCTACCACCACATCTACTCCAAACTCGCCTGGAGCACGTAGTTTTACAAGGCTTAATATATCTGCAGCGACGGCTACTTTAATTTCGGCAGCATTTGCTTTTTCTACAAAGGCAGCATAATCATATACTTTTCCAGATACTCCTGGGTATTGTAAAATAGCCCCAAAGTATTCACTAGAAAAGTCAAAGTCTTCGTGCTTACCTACTACAAGTTCTATTCCTATAGGAGTAGAGCGTGTTTGTAGTAATGACAGCGTTTGTGGTAATATCTCTTCAGACACAAAAAACTTGTGTACACCTTCCTTCTTTTGTGCACGACTACGTACAGAAAATAGAAGTGCCATAGCCTCTGCAGCGGCTGTTGCCTCATCAAGCAGGGAAGCATTTGCAAGCTCCATACCCGTAAGGTCTGTAATCATAGTCTGGTAGTTGAGCAAAGCTTCAAGTCTTCCTTGTGCAATCTCTGCTTGGTACGGCGTGTATGCCGTATACCATCCCGGATTTTCTAAAATATTACGTTGAATTACTGCAGGAGTAATCGCTTGATTATACCCTAGACCTATAAATGATCTGTATACTTTGTTTTTGTTAGAAAGTGCAGTAATGTGAGCAGCAAACTCGTGCTCACTTATGGCTGGATCTAATGATAATGGATTGTCGAGTCTGATGTTATCTGGAATGGTCTCAAAAATGAGTTGTTCCATAGTCTCAACTCCTACGGTTTTAAGCATCTCTGGGAGATCACTTCTACGTGGGCCTATGTGGCGTAATGCAAACGAATCTGTATTCATCGTATTGATTTATTTAAGGATGCACAAAAATAATGCAATGAAACCGATTTTTAGTACATAATTCACAATGGGAGTACTAATGTTTTCAACCATATAGGTGGCTTATTAACAGTTGTAGTACTTTTGTCTAATGCAGCGCATAAAACGTCTTTTTGATTTTTATATAAATAGTAGTACTCACGTGAGTTTATCTGTTGTAGCACTAGGTTGGATTACCTATTTATCATTAGACATAAACGTTAATTTTATGGTGCTAAGTTTTTTGTTTTTTAGCACAGTGACGGGATATAATTTTGTTAAATATGCCGAAATAGCTGGTTTACATCACCGTAGTCTAGCACAATCCCTAAAAACAATCCAGATATATTCGGTTATATGTGGAGTAGGTATGCTGGTAACTTCCTTATTTATGTCACTAGAGGTGTGGGTTGCCTGTGGCATACTGGGGCTTGTGACGCTGCTGTATGCTATCCCTTTTTTTATGCCAAAAAACACAGCTTCACAAGTAAAAGGAAATTTGCGTAGTGTAGCTGGTCTCAAGATTTTTATAATAGGTGTCGTGTGGAGTGGGGTTACCGTAATCTTGCCGGTCTTGCAAGATGGAACTATTACTTGGGATGTAGGTGTTATATGTGTACAGCGCTTATTATTTGTGCTAGCGCTTATGATCCCTTTTGAAATACGAGATATGGTTTTTGATAATCTAGCTCTCAAAACTTTGCCTCAAGTAGTGGGTGTAAAAAAAGCCAAAATCATTGGAGTGACCTGGCTTTTATTATGCTGTATATTAGAATTCTTTAAAGATGAATTTAATCTTGATACCTTTTTAAGTCAGCTGTTTATTATGATGGTAACTAGTATTTGTATCTACCTATCACAAAAACGCTCTGCGGCTACAATGTACTTTTCTTCCTTTTGGGTAGAAGGAATACCATTATTATGGCTGTGGCTTGTACTTGTGATTAACTATTTGAGCTATTAAGCTGTTCTTGGAGGCGTTGTTTCATAACCTCTTTTTCAGAGGTACTTACCGTTTGCACAGTAGGATTATTTACAGCCTTCGTGAGTTTAGAATTTCTCATAGAGTATTTTCTACAAGCACGGCAGTAAATAAGGTGTATATTGAGACGCACCTTTTCCAAAAAAGTAGCCTCTTTATACTGGTTCTTGTCGCAAATGTGGTTAGCCTCGTGACATTCTGTTTTTAATTTCATTTCTTAAAATTTAGACCCTTGAGAGGGTTTCTTTTTAACTATGTAATCATATTGATTACGATTTTTTTATTCAGCTTGGGGTTATAGCCAGTCTTTTTCCATACAATTTGCCATAGCCGTTCGGGCTCTGTGTATGATCACCCAAAAATTAGACGGAGTAATATCAAATTCATTACAAATGGCTTCAGTATCAAAGTCATCTATAGTTTTCATCTTAAAAATACGGGCTTGTTTTTCTGGTAGTTTACCTAAGCAATTAAAGATTGCCTCGCCTAGCTCTACGTTTTGTATGCTATCTTCAGCTGTTTTATCAAAGGGGTCTGCTACGCGTTCTTCTAGCCAGTCGCCTTCACTTTCTTCATCCTTATAATTTATACGTACTTCTGCCTTACCCTTTTTAGAGTTGCTCTTACGATAATGATCTATAATTTTACGTTTTAAGATCGAGATGAGCCAGGTGCGCTCTGTCGCCTCACCCTTAAAATTCTTCATAGATTTTAATCCTGCAAGAAATGTTTCGGAAATAAGATCTTGTGCCACTTCGCGATCATTTACACGGGCAATCGTATAATTAAAGAGGTAGTCAGAATATTGATCTACCCACTTTGTTGGGTCTATTTGATTAGTTGCCATAAAGTAAAGGTCGCATTTGTAGGATGTAAATAACAGCTAAATATAAAATTTTTCTTTTGAACAGTATTTTTACGCTTTCGCGAAAGCGGAATCTCCACCGTTTTCTAGTGTGTATTTGAGATGCGCGTTCCTTTTCTTAATAAGACGAGTTAAATAATTATAGAGGATTGTTTTATCAAAAAAGTCTCCAGCAAGACCATATGGAGTTTTATAAGTAATGATATCCTGCATTTTAGTGCTACCATTCTGGTCTATGAAAATGTGCTTGTGGTGGAAAGATTTAAACCTACCTTTAATCATTTCATCTACAAAGGTTGTATAGGGTTCGTACTCTGTAATAAGACTCGCGTACGTTAACCAGAGGCCGAAATGTTTTCCTCGCCAGGTAACTGTTTCACCCTTTTTAATACAACCAGAAGTTACACCTGCTATCGCTTTTTCTTGCGATTGATCCATAGACTGCATATGAAAGTCTATGTTGAGCGATAGTTTAAAAACAGCCGCTACCGGAGCATTAATTATGGTTTCAAGTTGTATGGTGCTCATAGTTATTAAGCTAGTAAGTTATATAGTGCTTTCTTTAATTCTGGGTGTGTAAACGTAAATCCAGCTTTTATTAACCGTTCTGGTATCACATACCTGCTTTTAAGAAGTAATTCGGTTTCTGTTCTAATGATAAAAGCTCCTATCTCTAAAAGTGGTTTTGACGCAGGCAGACCAAAGGGAACTTTCAAAACAGATCTCATATACCTCATAAGTTCGCTATTAGTTGTGACCATAGGGGAGACTATATTAAATGGCCCTTTTAAAATATCGTTTTTAATTAAAAAGTCTAAGCTTCGCACAAAGTCATCTTGATGTACCCAGCTGAATTTTTGTTTACCATCGCCTTGTTTGCCACCTAGATCTAACTGAGTTATTTTTTTGATAGGTTGTAGTGCTCCTCCATCCTTCCCTAAAACGATAGAAGTGCGTAGCGCAACTTTGCGAGTAAGTGGAGTATCGCTGTCAAAAAAAGCTTGCTCCCACGCCTTTGCAACTTCTACAGAAAAGCCAGTGCCTACCTCACCATTTACCTCTGTCATAGGTGTTTCTAGCGAGTGTCTGTATATAGTAGCTGTAGATGAGTTAAGCCACACCTGTGGCGGATTGCTGCACTGAGAGATAGCCTTACCTATAATGGTTGTCGTGTCTACTCGTGAGTTTAAAATTGCGTCTCTGTTCTTTTTGTGATAACGACAGTCTACAGATCTACCAGCCATATTTATGACAACATCTGTATCTTCAAATTCGTTTTTCCATCCTGCTATATTTTTTGCATCCCACAGTACTGTACGAACATTGTGAGAAGATGCTTTTTGCTTTCGCGAAAGCAAAACTATTTCCTCAAATTGATTTTGAAAGTGGTTAATAAGTATACTGCCTAAAAAGCCACTACCGCCAGCGATTATTAATTTTTTCATCATTGCCTAAATTGTTTTATTTGATACGATTGATATGTCTTTTTCTTGCGAGGTAAGTGTATACTCGCTCTGCTTGTAGGTGAGTATTAAAAAGTAGATGCTTAGAGCAATGCCTAGTATGATAGGAAGCCAAAACAAGAAGTCAAACGATGAGAAATAGTTTAAACATAAAAGAAGCGAAAGGCTCAAGACTGTTACAACTCCATATATTATAAAGTACTTCTTAAGATGGGGCGCTACGTCAGACCAGCGAAATAGGAGGTACACAAAGCAACATAATTGTATGGCACCAGTTATGGGCAGGAAAAGTAGTCCGCCATAGACTGTTATAAATAAAATCGCATTAGTAATAATAAGCGTCTTGTTGATTAGGAATATTGTTTTCATTATTATCAGTTTAAAAGAGATGAGACATTATTAATAAATAGAATTGTAAAGACTACTGCAAAGAGCACAAAAAGTATATTCATACAATAGCCTCCTATTTTGAAAATTTTATCTTTAGGGATATCATACATAGGGTAGTATGCAATCTGTGTAGCTACTTTACCTACCCAGTAAGCTGCGATTAACCCTGTGAGAGCTATTGCTAGTTTGCTTTGGTTTTGTAATTCATTTGTAAGAAGTATTGCTATAAGTCCAAAAGAAAAGTTTAAACCCTGTATATACCTACCGTAAGTTTTTGCAATTTCTTGATTGAGTGGTTTTAATTTTTTCACATCAGTATACCAGTCAAAAACGCGATGGCGGATATATGGATATATCAATGCTGTAAAAATCTGGCCTATACCGCCTATAATAATTAACCAATTTGGAATGGGAATATTCATAATATTTATATTTCAGAAATTATTGAAACTTTAAGTGAAATAAAAAGCACTTTTACAGTGCCCCTTAAATGTTGAGGTTAACAATTGTTACTTCATTAACTTCATAATTGTTTTTGTAATCCAGCTTTCTTTATAGTCTGTAATTTTTTCTAGCATACTATCTGCCCTAGATACAAACTCATAAAGCTCTGCCGTTTTGGTCTTGAAGTGGGCAGCCTCTGTAGAGCCTGTTTCTTCTATACTACTTACTTCTTGCAGGACACGTAGCGTAGGTTTTATCTCTCTCTTGCTTCTTTCTTTGGCTATTTTTCTAGCAAGCTCATCTATGTTACTTTCGGCTACAAAATACTCTCGGCGTTCACCCGTTTTATACTCTTTAAAGATAATTCCCCAGTCTATAAGTGCTCGCAGGTTCATACTTGCGTTTCCTCTAGAGATATAAAGCTCGCCCATAATATCTTCCATACTGAGCGCCTCTGGAGACACCATAAGCAAGGCGTGTATTTGAGCCATTGTCTTATTAATACCCCATTGCGTACCTAGCGCTCCCCAAGTTTGTATAAACTTATTTTTTGCTTGATCAAATTCCATACGTCAAATATAAGAATGTTATTGTAATTTCAATAATAAATGAAAGTTAAATTTTTACTGTCAGTTTTGTTATCCCTATTTTTGGATTATGAATGTACTTGTAATCTCAACAGTTTGGGTGGAGCCCACTTCTTCGGCAGCAGGAAGTAGGATGTTACAGCTGCTTACTATTTTTAAAGAAAAAGGCTGGGATGTCACCTATGCAAGTACAGCCGGAACTTCTCAAAATGCAATCTCACTTAGTGATTTTGATATTGAGACCGCAACGATACAGCTTAACGATGATTCTTTTAACGCTTTCGCGAAAGCGTACAACCCCACCATCGTACTCTTTGATAGATTTATGGCAGAGGAGCAATTTGGCTGGCGAATAGACGAAGCGTGCCCCAATGCTCTAAAAATACTAGACACCGAAGATCTGCACTGCTTAAGAAAAGCAAGAGCGAAAGCCGTAAAAGAAGAACGAGTTTTTGAACACAAGGACTTAATTTCTGATATCGCCAAAAGGGAGATAGCCTCCATTTACAGATGTGATCTCACCTTAATGATCTCAACAGTAGAGATGGATTTGCTACAAACTTTTTTCAAGGTTCCTGCGTCATTATTGCACTATGTGCCCTTTCTAGTTTCTACACTTGAGACTGATTTTGTTCCTTTTAAAGAGCGCGCACATTTTATAGCCATAGGCAATTTTATACACCCGCCTAACTGGGATGCCACCCTAGAGTTAAAAAAATATATTTGGCCACACATACGCCAGCAATTGCCGCAAGCAGAGATGCATATTTATGGTGCTTACGTGCCAGAGAAGGCATTACAGCTGCATAATCCCAAAGAAGGGTTTTTGGTAAAAGGAAGAGCAGAGAGTGCTCACCAGGTGATAAGAAATGCCAGAGTTTTACTAGCGCCGCTTAGGTATGGGGCTGGTCTTAAAGGTAAATTTATAGATGCGATGCAATGTGGCACTCCATCTGTAACAACTACGATAGGAGCAGAGGGAATGAGCCAGCACCTAGACTGGCCCGGCAGTGTAAATGATGATTATGATGCATTTATAAAAGCTGCAGTCTCCTTATATAGTAATGAGTTAAAATGGCAAAAAGCCCAAGAAAATGGCGTAAGGATAATTAATACCAATTTTCAAAAAGATACTTATGCCAGCCTGCTTACAGATACATTACAGGATCTAATGGATAATTTGATTATGCATCGTGCTGCAAACTTTACAGGCCAGATGCTACAACATCACACAATGCGCAGCACACTCTTTATGTCAAAATGGATAGCAGAAAAAAATAAAAAGGAGTAAGCCACGCTTACTCCTTTTTATTTTTAATCGACTTAATATATTAATCTATAAGTCCTGCTCTTTTGAGTAGTGCTTCTGGTTTAGGTTCTTGACCTCTAAAACGTTTATAGAGTGTCATAGGGTCCTCAGTTCCTCCTTTTGAGAGTACGTGGTCCTTAAACTTAGTAGCCACGTCTTTATTAAATATCCCTTGTTCTTTAAAATATTCAAAAGCATCTGCATCTAGTACTTCTGCCCATTTGTAACTATAATATCCAGATGAGTAACCTCCTTGAAAGATGTGAGCAAAGGCTGTACTCATACAGGTCTCAGGAGTGTCTGGATATAAAGCAGTGTTGCCAAAGGCTTCTTTTTCAAAAGCTTTTACATCTGTTATATTACTCGGGTCTTGCCCGTGCCACGACATATCTAGCAACCCAAAGCTAAGTTGTCTCAATGTTTGCATTCCTTCTTGAAACGTTGCTGCGTCTTTTATTTTTTGAACAAGCTCCATAGGGATTACTTCGCCAGTTTCATAATGTGTTGCAAAAAGTTCTAGAGCTTCTTTTTCATAACACCAGTTTTCTAGCACTTGGCTAGGTAACTCTACAAAGTCCCAGTAAACAGAAGTTCCAGATAGGCTAGGGTAGGTAGTATTTGCTAGCATACCGTGTAACCCGTGACCAAACTCGTGAAAGAGTGTTGTAACTTCATTAAAAGTAAGTAGGGATGGCTTGCTAGGTGTAGATGGCGTGAAGTTACAAACGTTAGATATGTGTGGTCGCTCATTTACTCCATTCTCAATTTTTTGACCTTTAAAAGAGGTCATCCAGGCACCACCACGTTTTCCCTTTCTTGGGTGAAAATCTGCATAAAAAAGAGAGATGTAATTACCATCTACATCTGTAACTCTATAGGTTTTTACATCCTTATGATATACATCTACATCTGTTACCTGCTCAAACTGCAACCCAAAGAGACGTGTTGCTACTTCAAACACACCATTTATTACATTTTCTAATTTGAAGTAAGGTTTGAGTTGCTCGTCATCTAGGTTAAAGAGTTCTTTTTTTAGTTTTTCAGAATAGTAAGAGCCATCCCATTTTTGAAGTGCGTCTATACCGTCTTGTGTTTTTGCAAAATTTTCTAATTGTGCAAACTCTCTCTCTGCTGCAGGTTTTGCTTTTTCTAAGAGTTCGTTTAGAAAATCTTTAACCTTAGTTGGCGTTTGTGCCATACGTTCTTCAAGTACAAAATGTGCGTGCGTGTCATAACCTAGTAGCTGTGCACGCTCGTGACGTAGGTTAACAATCTCAATGACGTTTTTTTGATTATCGTACTCATTACCTTTAAAGGCTTTACTGCCAAAGGCAAGAGAAAGCTCTTTGCGTAGCTCACGATTATCTGCATATTTCATAAAGGGAATGTAACTAGGGTAGTCAAGTGTTACTACCCAGCCTTCTTTGTCTCTAGAAGCTGCCTCTGCTGCAAAGGCTTCTTTTGCACTTGCAGGGACTCCAGCAAGATCTTCTTCATTTGTGAGGTGAAGCTCGTAGCTGTTTGTTTCTGCCAAGATATTTTCGCCAAAACTGAGTTTTAATTTTGCGAGAGCTGTATCAATTTCGCGTAAGCGTGATTTTTTATCTTCAGGTAGGTTTGCCCCATTACGAGCAAAACTTTTATATTTTTTTTCTAGCAACGTTTTTTCTTCTACAGAAAGATCCAAATCATCTTTCTGGGCGTATATACTTTTAATGCGCTCAAACAGTGTCTCGTTAAGAGTAACATCATTGCTAAAAGCGGTAAGAAGTGGCGATACTTCTTGTGCTATTTTTTGAATAGCCTCAGAGGTCTCTGCGCTATTAAGGTTAAAAAACACACTAGAAATACGATCTAGTTGTTGTCCAGAATAGTCAAGAGCAGCAATCGTATTTTGAAAGGTAGGTGCCTCAGTATTATTTGTAATAGCATCTATCTCATTACGATTTATTTGTATCGCTTCTATAAAGGCTGGCTTAAAGTGCTCGTCCTTAATAGTATTAAATGGAGCTTCATTAAAGTCTTGTAAAAGAGGATTAGATGTAAGTGACATATGTGCTTTGAAAATTAGAATTCGTTATAAATGAGTCATTTATCGAAAAAATAACGCATTTTGTCGATATATGCGATATTTTTTTTATGTTCGCTCTGTCTATTTGAAATAGATATATATTTGAGAAAATATGAAATTGATTTCCCCCAATCGATGTAGATATTAAAAAGGTTTGATTAATATTTAGAATGGTTAATAAATACAGTATCAATCCCCCACAACTGCATTGATAAAGACCGCTCGTAAGAGCGGTCTTTTTTATTTAATGCTTTTTGCGCCTTCTATAACTTTTTGCTTGAGGCCTTCTTTATAGGCTAGCATTTTGTCTTGTAGTGCGCTATCTCTTGCGCCTAGAATTTGTGCGGCAAGTATTCCAGCATTTTTTGCGCCGTCTAGTGCTACTGTTGCAACAGGTACTCCGCCTGGCATTTGTAATATAGAGAGCACAGAGTCCCACCCATCTATCGAGTTGCGAGACTTAACTGGTACGCCTATCACTGGTAATGGTGATAAAGAAGCAACCATACCTGGAAGGTGAGCAGCGCCACCAGCACCAGCTATAATTACATTTATGCCACGCGTATGTGCATTTTTACTATAATCAAAAAGTTTATCTGGTGTGCGGTGTGCACTTACAATGTCTACCTCTATATCGATATCCATCTCTTTTAAGAAGTCTATAGCTTCTTGCATTACTGGGAGGTCACTCGTGCTTCCCATTATGATTCCTACTTTCATCGTGTTTGATTTATTGTGCGATTACTTTTATGCTTCCTTTTACCTTTTCGGCTACAGTTCTTGCTTTTTCTATATTGTGATCTACAATAGTTACGTGACCCATTTTTCTAAAAGGGCGCGTCTCCTTTTTACCATAAATATGAGGGGTTACCCCGTCCATACCCATTATATGCTCTATGTTTTCATATTTTACTGGGCCAGTATAGCCTTCATCTCCTACTAGATTTACCATTACAGAAGCCACTTTACTATCTGTATTGCCTAGCGGTAGATCTAAAATGGCTCTGAGGTGCTGCTCAAACTGGTTTGTAAAACTTCCTTCTATACTGTAGTGACCACTATTATGTGGTCTTGGAGCTACTTCATTTACAAGAATCTCATCATTTTCTGTCTGAAACATTTCTACAGCAAGTAATCCCACGTGACCAAAAGCGTTAGAAACCTTCTCTGCAATATCTCGTGCTTTTTGAGCTACGGTCTCATCTATACGAGCTGGGCAGATAACATACTCTACTTGGTTTGCCTCTGGATGAAACTCCATCTCTACCACAGGGTAGGTTTTAACCTCTCCAGATACATTGCGAGCTACTATTACGGCTAGCTCGTTTTTAAATGGGATCATCTTTTCGGCTATGCAAGGTACTTCTGGTAAAGTGTCAAGGTCACTTGCGGTGCGCACTACAGATACTCCTTTGCCATCATAGCCTCCTGTACAAGATTTCCAAATAAATGGTAGGTTGTCTAGCCATTGTGGAGATTCTTTTACCGCTTTCGCGAAAGCGTACTTCTCATAACTTGCCGTCGGGATGTTGTGCTTTTTATAAAAGTCCTTTTGTACACCTTTATCTTGTATGTTGCGTAAAACTGATGGTTGAGGATACACTTGTATGCCTTCCTTTTCTAACGTCTCTAGGGCATCGATGTTTACACTCTCTATCTCAAAGGTGAGTACATCTACTTTACGGCCAAATTTTACTACAGTATCATAGTCCATAAGACTACCTTGTGTAAAATGGTTGCAGGCAATCTTGCAGGGAGCCTCGTTGCTTGGGTCAAGTACGTAGGTCTGTATATCATACTTTCGGGTGTCGTAAAGCATCATTTTACCTAGTTGACCACCACCTAAGATGCCTAATTTAAATTGAGAAGAGAAGTAATTTTTCATAGCATATAAGTTTTCGCGAAAGCGAAAAATAGTGGTTCAAAAATACAAAATCGTCTGAGAGTAACTCATAATTATGTATTCATATCGAGATAGCTATAAGGACTGATTTTCAAATACTATCTTTGCCCTTTATTATTTATGAAAAATACAATTACACTTCACGACCTAACGTTTGAAAAATCTATTTCAAAAACAGATGTGCAACACGCTGTAAACGGTGTGGCTGTGCGTCTTAATGAAGATTATAGAGGTAAGCGACCGGTGTTTCTTACAGTGCTTAATGGTGCTTTTTTATTTAGTGCAGAGCTTATAAAAAAGTTTGACCACGAGTGCGAGATGAGCTTTATCAAGGTAGCTAGTTATGATGGAACTCAACAAAGCGATGAGATTCATACTGTAATGGGGGCAGAGCCATCACTAAAAGGACGAGATGTAATTGTGGTAGAAGATATAGTAGACTCTGGTAATACCATAGAGACTATTATAAAAATACTTGAACAAGAAGAGGTAGCGTCATATCGTATAGCCTCACTTTTATATAAACCAGAAGCCTATAAGAAGCCGTATAAGGTAGATTATATAGGCCTGGAAATTTCTAATGATTTTGTGGTAGGGTTTGGTCTAGATTATAATGGTCTAGGGCGTAACCTCACATCAATATATAAACTTAAAAAAACTCATATGACCAATCTGGTTTTATTTGGCCCTCCAGGTGCCGGTAAAGGAACACAAGCCGAAGTTTTAAAAGAGAAGTATGACCTAGTACATATAAGTACTGGTGATGTTTTTAGATACAACATAAAAAACGCTACAGAACTTGGAACACTGGCAAAGTCTTATATAGACAAAGGACAGTTAGTGCCAGATACTGTTACGATAGATATGCTTAGTGCAGAGGTAGAGAAAAATGCAGATGCAAAAGGATTTATTTTTGACGGTTTTCCACGTACAGAAGCTCAGGCAGATGCTCTTGCAACATTACTAGCTTCAAAAAATACAGAGGTTGCAGGTATGGTTGCATTAGAGGTAGATGATGAGGTGCTTGTACAGCGATTACTTGAGCGTGGTAAAACTTCTGGTCGTGCAGATGATGCAGATGAGGATGTGATACGTAATCGTATAAAAGTATATTATGCAGAGACGGCAATCTTAAAAGGATATTACGAGAAACAAGATAAGTACCACGGAGTAGATGGGGTAGGTAGTATAGAAGAGATTACTGCAAGATTAAGTGACGTGATTGACACGTTATAGATTAGTGAAGAACTAATCATTACAATTAAATATAAAAGGCTAGCTGAAAGATGACTGAAGGAAATTTTGTAGACTATGTAAAGATTCACACAACCTCTGGTAATGGGGGGTCTGGATCTGCGCACTTACACCGCGAAAAGTTTATAGAAAAAGGAGGCCCAGACGGAGGTGATGGTGGTCGTGGTGGACATATTATAGTGCGAGGTAACTCAAACTTATGGACACTTATCCACCTTAAATTTAAACGTCACTTGAGAGCTGGTCACGGAGGTAATGGTGCAAAGTCAAGATCTACTGGTCTAGATGGAGAAGATACCTATATAGATGTGCCTCTAGGTACTACAATAAAAGATACAGAGACAGATAAAGTCTTGTTTGAAATCACAGAGGATGGTCAAGAGTTTATCGCTGCCGAAGGTGGTATGGGAGGTCGTGGTAACTGGCACTTTAAAAGTAGTACTAACCAGACACCTAGATATGCACAACCAGGTATAGATGGTTATGAAGTCTCACTTACCTTAGAGCTTAAAGTTCTGGCAGACGTAGGTCTGGTAGGTTTTCCTAATGTAGGGAAGTCTACATTACTAGCATCTATCACAGCGGCCAAACCAAAAATCGCAAATTATGAGTTTACTACTCTTAAGCCTAACTTAGGTATTGTAGAGTACCGCGATTATAGGTCATTTGTAATGGCAGATATACCAGGTATTATAGAAGGAGCCTCAGAGGGTAGAGGGATAGGCCACCGATTTTTACGCCACATAGAGCGTAACTCTACATTGCTCTTTATGATTCCGGCAGATGCAGATAGTATCTCAGAGCAATATGAGATTTTGCTCAATGAGCTTAAAAAGTATAATCCAGAAATGCTCGACAAGAGCAGAATGATTGCTATTACAAAAAGTGATATGCTGGATGATGAGCTTAAGGCAGAGCTTTCTGAAGAGCTAGATAGAGAGGTTCCTATTCCTTATTTATTTATCTCTGCAGTTGCGCAACAAGGTCTTGTAGAACTTAAAGACGCCTTGTGGAAAATGATGAATGAGTAGTTAAGAACTAACAAAATATAATAATCCGTGTAAACCTTTGTTATCTTTATGCAAAACAAAGATTTATGCGGATTTTTTTATGCCTCATTATATGTGTACTACTCACGAGTTGCGGGACAACATTTGTAGACTATGACTATGATACAAAGGTAGATTTCTCAAAGCTTACCTCTTATAACTATGACTTCTCTGAATCAACTGGGCTACTTGAATTTGACGAGCGTAGAGTGGTGAAGTATACAGATAGTATGTTGCAATCTCGCGGTTATATTAAGGCAGAGACTAATGACTTTTTTATAAAAATTACATCCGAAGAGTATGAGACACGCTCTAGAAACACCTTAGGCGTAGGTGTAGGAGGCGGTGGCGGTGGAGGTACTGTAGGCGTAGGTGTAAGTGGCGGTATACCCATAGGCGGACCAGAGCGACACCTCAAGATGGTTGTTACTGTTTACAAAGCATTAGGTAATCAAGCCACGGTATGGGAGGCTATATGTGAGAGCGATATTAAAGTAAAGGCAAAACCTGATAAGCGGGATGCACATTTTAAAAAGTTAGTAGAAAAAATTTTTAACAAATTTCCGCCAGAGCAGTAATTGTACTTTGGCACCATAATGGTATATATTTGATTAAAATAATATGATGAAAAAGTGGTTTATTATTCTATTGTTTCCTGTAGCGCTTTGTGCTCAGAATGGGAGTGATAACGCTTTCGCGAAAGCGGAAAGCTATTTTAAACAATCTAAGTACAAACTTGCAAAGTCGCTCTTTTTAAATTATTTAAAAACACATCCTAAAGACCCTCAAACTCTAGAATATCTTGGAGATATAGAAGGATATACAAAAAACTGGGATGGAGCAATTCCTTATTACGAAGACCTAGTAGAAAAGTATCCAAACAACGCAAACTATCATTATAAATATGGGGGTGTACTGGGTATGAAAGCGCTTGCTGTAAACAAGCTGAGAGCTGCTACAATGATAGGAGATATAAAAGAACAATTTGAAACTGCAGCGACTCTCGATCCATCACATATAGAAGCACGCTGGGCACTTGTAGAGTTTTATATTCAGATACCAGGAATAATAGGCGGTAGTGAGGCAAAAGCAAGAAAATATGCAGACCAGCTACTAGATATATCAAAAGTAGATGGATATCTCGCTCACGGCTATATTGCAGAGTATAATGATAAACCTAAGCAAGCAGAGTATAATTATATAAAAGCTGTTGAGGTAGGTGGTTCTGTTACTTGTTATGCAAAATTACAAGAGCATTACGAGAAGAATAACGAACCACAAAAAGCCTTTGAAACGGCTTATGAGGCACAACAAAAACACGCTCAAGAAAACAGGTTGCAGTACCAGCTAGGTAAGGTAGCTGGGCAGTATGGTATAGGCCTCGATCAAGGTATTACAGGTTTACACCATTATATAAAATATCACTCTGCGGCAGATGGTGTGCCTAAGGATTGGGCCTATCTACGTCTTGCTCAAATCTACAAGCATAAAGGTGATAAAGAGAAAGCAGAGCAATGGATAAATAAAGCACTTGCTAGTAGGTCAGATTTTAAAGAAGCTCTGCAAGAGCGCAAAGCCATTATGAATTTATAATACTAAGGAAGTAGCGCAGGATTGATATCACCTACATTTTCCTTAAGATAGCGCTCTATAAAAGAGTCTGTAAAGTACTCACTTCCTAGTAAGTTTGCAGCTTGTAATTGCGACTTTATATCAAGCGCTTGATATGCTTTGAGGTAGTCTAAAGAGAGTGCTTTGTAGCTATAATGCCAGGGTTCATATTTAAAGCCTTTCCTGTCATACGTATCAGTGTAGACTAGATAAAAGCCAAAACTATTTGCGTGTGCATCCATCCATTCTTTAAACTTACAGAAGGGACCACTTCCGTGAAATTTTGACGGAACCAGTAATCCGCTAGTAACTCCTGGTGTTGCATCTACTATATCTATATCTGTACCCCAGTGATGCCTTGAGGTGCCAGGTATGGTAGAGTACTCAATAATTTTATTGATGGTTGCAAGGTGGCTTAGACCGCTTTCGCGAAAGCGTTTATACTTACGCTCCCATATTCTGTTTTGATGATTATAATCTCTGTAGCTTGACACTACTTGAAATTTTATACCATCTTTAAGAGCAGCGGCTTTCATCTCTTCAAAAGCGATGGCGGCATCTGGTCTAAGTCTATAAGTTGAAGTCTTGGTGAGCAGAGGTGAACCTTTGCCTAGTAGCTCATCTCTGTCTATCATCTCCAGGATTGCTGACCTAGCCGTAAGTGGGAGGGAAGCGGCAAGTATACCTAATGCTGTGAGTTTTGAAAATGATCTTCTATTCATAAGAGCTGCTTTTTCATTCTATAATGAGGTCCTACTTTAGGAATATCAAACAAGGTGCCATCTACTTGATAACCTAGGTTTTTATAAAACTGTAAAGCAACAACTCGGGCATTAAACCATAGTAGTGTTTTACCTTTTTCTTTAAGTAGTGCCTCGCCTCTTTTTAATAGGAGTTCTGCAATGCCTTTTCTTCTATACTCTGGTAAAACCGCCATTCCTCTTAGTCTATATTGTGCGCCAGTAAAGCCCTCGTGACTGTCATCCATAAAACTCGCAACGCCTATAATCTCATTATTATGAAACATACCCAGGTGAAAGGTACTTGCCTGCTCATCTGCCTCCATATAGACATCTTCTAGCGGGCGCCCTTTTCTCAAAACTGGATGCCGTACGGGCCAGGTTTCTTTGGCGCTTATTTCTTTGAGTTGATAAGCCTCATTTTTGAGATGATATAACCTAGTAGGCATATCGTGATGTGTGATGTTGTTTACAAAAACAAAGTTTAGCTTTTTTAAAACCTTTTGAGAAGCGGTATTGTTGTTATGAGTTCGCGCTATTATATAGGGTAGGTGAAGTTGTTTAAAAGCGTAGCTTATGCAGGCCTCACTAGCCTCGGTTGCATAGCCTTGATTCCAGTACTTTTCAAAAAACCTAAAGCCTAGATCTACCTGGCGATTATCTTGATTAAACTTAAGGCCACACCAACCTAAAAAAATATTGTCACTCTTGCGTGTTACTGCATACCTCCCTAAACCTGTTTGAGTCGTAGTATGAGCTTTGTGGTAGACTGTTGTAATATAGTTTTTTATAAAGGCTTGTGCTTCTTCTATGTTTTTAAAAGGAGCATCACCTGTATATTTAATTACCTCTAGATTTGTATTAAGGGCGTAAAGGTTTTCTGCATCTTGTGATGTAAATGGTTTAAGATACAAACGTTTTGTCTCGAGCACAGTCATTATGCCAGTACATCTTTATAATCTGGGTTACGATCAAATTGAACTTCGGCAAAGGGGCAAAGTGGATTTATTTTTAACCCTCTTTCTCTTGCAAAATCAACAGTGTGAGCCACAAGCCTTGATGCAAATCCTTTGCCTTCTTCTGGTATTTTGGTTTCTGTGTGGTCTATCGTGATTACTGAATCTCTATCTTTTGAGTAAGCGAGTTCTGAGATGATACCATTATCTCCCTTCATATAAAAAACACCTCTATCTTCTCTTTCTTTATGCTGGATATTCATATCTCTCCTTTTTCTGTTAAAGGTTGAAATATAGATTAAAGTGTTCTAGCAATGAGTGATTTTAGGAAAAATTTAGCGGTTTATGTAAAATGCACCGGCTTGATCTTTTTGATCTTTAAGTTTAAGGACATAGTAATAGGTTCCTACAGGCAGTTTGTTATCTTCTGCAATAGTGACTCTTCCTTGTGAAGTTCCATCAAAAGAGTTGTCATAGTTTTTCATACTAAAAACTTCTACACCCCATCTATTAAAGATAAACAGTTCATTATCTGGACTAGTTTCAAGACCTTCTATCACAAAGGTTTCATTAATTCCATCTCCGTTTGGAGAGAAGAATGTATAGACATTTATACCACTTCCAGCTTTGAGAACAGATCCAAGTGTGTATGCCGAAAAGTCGTTAGGGTCAAAAAGATCAGAAGTAATCTCGCCATTTACCTCATCGCCAGAAAAACTAGCATTTCCCAAATTCACCCATCTATTTAAAACATTAGAAAAGCCTACAACACGCAGTGAGCTCAAGCCATCTGCAAGTACCGGCACTTGAGTATCTTCATCCCAAGTCAGTTTTGCTTGTACTGGTAGCGGCCCGTTCAAATCCCAATACTCATTAGGATCTATAATAGACAATGTGTTTTCAAACAGGTCTGTGTTAAATGATCCAGGTAATGTACTTGGAGTATCTGGATCTTCAAAAAAGTATGCAGCTTGATAGGTAGTTATAGCCGGGTTGAGAGGAATCACCGTAAGCTGGCGAATTTTAAAGTCATCTCCTATGGGAAAGTCAAATTCTAGGTTACCTTGATTTGTAACATAACCATCTACGTGATTACTATCGCTTTCACCCAGATAGATCGCATTGTTTGTGAAGTCAAGATTAATACCAAGGTCTTCACGAGGAGTGGTAATTCTACCATTTATAAAATCTAGTAGGCTAGTGACTCCTACAGATACCTCAAAGTTGAGGTCATTTGGCACGTCAACTTCCATATTGAAGAATACAGGCTTGTTATTACCTAGTACAAAAAGTTCTTCAGTTGGATTGTAAAAGCCAGCGAGACCAAGATTGTTATCAAAATCACCGTCATTGATTAAATCCCCGTGAAAACCAATCGCACCGTCTTGATGAATCTGGATATTTCCAAAGTTGTGTAGGGATTCTTGCGCTTTCGCGAAAGCGTTAAAAAGAACAATGAAGGCAACTATAAGTCTAATTTTCATAATATTATAGTTTTGTTATTGAGGCATTAGTAAAAACGGCATTTAAATTTTGACCTCCTGCATTGAGAACATATTGAAAATTTATAATGTCATTTGCATTAAAGCTATAGGAAATAGTTCCAGAAGAACCCCAGTAGTCTCTGCTAGGTAAGGTTACAAAACCTCTAGAAAGATAACCTATAAGATTACCATTTTGTCTAGCTGCTAAGATATATTTTGTATTTCCGGCTGGCATATTGCTGGTAGATAACGATGCAGATAAGGCGTAAACGCCATCTTGCTCTATTCGTATTTCTGAATTTCCGACCACGGTAAATAAATCTTGGTCATTAGTCTGTATATGAGCGCTGGTAAGGGGCAAGTCAAAATAGGTGTTTGTTGCTGTTGGAAGAATTCCATTACCTCCATTTCTATTTAAAACGATTGTTCCTTTTTGACTACTTTGTAAAGTTTGCCACGCAACACCGTCATAAACTTTTAACCTATCTAGAGTAGTGTCATAAACAACCATCCCTTCTTTTGCCTCTGTTATAGCTTCAATATCTACTGTTGTAGCTTGATTAACACGCAGTAGGAGCTCTGCATTAGGAACTTGTGCGTTAGTAAAAGTGATAGCGCTTAATGCAAGCAAAACAAATAGTGCACAGTTTTTAAGAGTACCTCTTTCAGATTTTAGAATAGTTAAATTTAAGCTCAAAGTGAACATCATAATTTGTTCTTTCTTATTAGAAAGTTTATTTCTTAGCATAGAAGCAGGCTGCTTGTGATATGTTGTGCTATATCTCATTACTTATAAGCTGTGTATAAAACTAGTAGCGCCTCATTATTAACATCGTCAGGTTGTACGTCCACCAATGGGTTTGTGCTGTTTGCAGTAATTGTACCATTTGTATAATTTACAGTAATAGTAAACCCATCTGCAGTAAAGGAGGTAAATGCTCCTTCTATTTTACCTAGACTACTACCATTTTGATCACCGTATCGTATACCTATACAGTTGCTACTGCTGGCATATCTAGAGTTGTCATTTATAGAATTTCCGTGTCCTCCAGAATACATCACTTGTTGCGTTATTGTGCCGTCATCATCTCTTGCAAACCCTTTCATTGACCCAAAAGAGTTGTCAATGCCTCTATCATTGTTTCCTACGCCATTATCAGAATCAATATCCCGACTCTCTACATTTGCTGCCGCCGAAAAGGTTACCTGTGATGGCGTAAATGGAATGTCGCTTACTGTGACTACTCCTTCGCCAGAAATGATAAACCATCCAGTGTATATATTCTTCTCTGTAAGAAGTTCCAAAAATCCATTATTTGTATATTCAAAAATCCTATTTTCATCTGTATTATAAACGAGCATACCAATCTCTAGATCTGCGGGATCGTATGCGTCAATCTCTAACTGTGATGCCTTCTGTACATTAACTAAATATGCAGGGTCTGTGGTTTGCGCTTTCGCGAAAGCGTAAACAAACACAAGAAGTATAGTTATATATAAGGGGTTACGTTTCATAGTAATTTTATTCGTATGCTGTAAATAGAACAATTACAGATTCATCTAGTATGTCATTTTGTACTGCTGCCGAACCTGTCGTACCTAGTGTGTACGTTACATTAAGATTAAATCCATTTGCAGTAAAGCTTGCCATAGATGCAGAGATAACACCTAGATTATTTCCGTTATTGTTAGTATATCTTAAGCCTATGCACTGTGCATTATTAGCATATCTAGATATGTTATTTATAGAGCTACCACTTCCGCCAGAAAATATAACCGCCTGTGCAATAGGGCTACCTGCACGTGCAAATCCATTCATTGCCCCAAACGTGTTTTCTAGTAAACCAGTATTATTTGCTCCTAGCGCATTGTCATCATTAATGTTAAACGAACCTATGTTAGGATGCGCCTTAAAAGTAACCTGCGACGGTTGGAATGGAATGCCAACAATAGCCTGAGTATATGTCCCGGTAGTGGTAAGTGTTGTATTATCTATTATAAAAAAACCAGTATATGTACCTGATGGCCCTACGGGTCCTTGTGGTCCTGTTGCTCCATCTGCACCTGCGGGTCCAGCCGGTCCTTGAGGTCCTGTTGCTCCGTCTGCACCTGCGGGACCTGCTGGTCCTTGTGGTCCTGTTGCTCCGTCTGCTCCTGCAGGTCCAGCCGGTCCTTGAGGTCCCGTTGCTCCGTCTGCTCCTGCAGGTCCTGCAGGTCCCGTTGCTCCGTCTGCACCTGCAGGTCCAGCTGGTCCTTGAGGTCCTGTTGCTCCGTCTGTACCTGCAGGTCCAGCCGGTCCTTGAGGTCCTGTTGCTCCGTCTGCTCCTTTAGGTCCTACTGGTCCTTGTGGTCCTGTTGCTCCATCTGCCCCTGCCGGACCTGTTGGTCCTTGTGGTCCTGTTGCTCCGTCTGCTCCTGCCGGTCCTACTGGTCCTTGCGGTCCTGTTGCTCCATCTGCTCCTGCGGGTCCTGTTGGTCCTTGCGGTCCTGTTGCTCCGTCTGCTCCTGCCGGACCTATTGGTCCTTGTGGTCCTGTTGCTCCATCTGCCCCTGCGGGACCTACTGGTCCTTGCGGTCCTGTTGTTCCGTCTGCTCCTGCGGGTCCTTGTGGCCCTTGAGCTCCATCTGCACCTGCCGGTCCAGCTGGTCCTTGAGGACCAACAATACCTACAGTTACAGGAATGTTATTTTCATTTGTATATGTAGCAGTTCCATTACCATTATCTACGAGTGTGGTAACAGTTTCAGAAACATCAACTTCAGTCAGTATAGCCAAAAATCCTGAGGCGGTATATTCAAATATGCGGTTTACATCCGTATTATAGACTAACATCCCTATTTCCAGATCTGCTGGGTCATAAGCGTCTATTTCTGACTGTGATGCTTTCTGCACATTTATTAAATATGCGGGGTCTGTGGTTTGCGCTTTCGCGAAAGCGATCACAGAGATAAACAGAATAAATAATATTTTTTTCATAATAGGGGTAGGGGATTAAAATCCTGGAATGGTTAATACTGTAAACATAAATTCTGAGTTGAAGAATGCACGGTCAGAACCACCATTGTCATTATCTCCAATGTTAACTGTAAATCCAGCTCCAGATTGTGCCGAGTATGATATACCTGGATCATCATTTCCTGCGCCTGCTCTTCCTGGCTGGCTTAACTGAATGATATAATTTGCATTAGGTAGAGCAGTAGTAAATGTTACTCTATATGTTCCTGTGCCTATATTTACTACAGTTGCATTAAAAAGTGCTCCACCACCAGCAGCACCTACTTTTCCTACTGAATAAACCGTAGGAGCGACTGCCATAAATGCTCCACCATCTGTTCCGACAGAGAGCGCATTGTCTGCATCTGCACTTACAACTTGAGCGGTAAAAGGATTACCAGCCTCATCAGTATAGGTAATCTCTCCTGTTGCTGTAGCATCTGTGGTAGTAGGGGTGTCGTCTTGTGCAAAAGTTGTAACTGTTTCTGCTGCGGCATCTGCCCATTCTGTGCCGGTTGCAGTAGCTGTTAGTACTTGTCCTACTGTTCCAGGTAAATCATTTTCGTCAAGTACAGGCCCGTCAAGGTCTAAAGTTTCATTAATTGTTACTGTTGTTGCGTTACTAGTCTCATCAATATTGATTGCTTCTATTCCTCCAACCGTTAATCCAATTTCATCTGCCGCAGGACTGTACATTCCTGTATTTGTGTCATCTGTAAATCTATACGCAGGTTCGCTAGCATTACCATCAGAATTTAAAAAACCTGCAGAACGAATAGCTCCCGTTACTTGTAGCTTGTTATCTGGTGTATTAGTACCAACTCCCAATCTATTATTTGCAGCATCCCAAAATAACTGGTCATTATCTTCAGTAGGGGTTTCGTCTGCTCCTGCAAAGAAAATAGAACCTTCAGTTCCTGTATGTTCTAGTGAACTTAAATCTACTGGGTTTGGAGTGCCGGTTTCATCTATAAACTCTAACTCGTTTGTAGTGTCGTCAAAGGTTAGTGAAGTTACTGTTTCTTCAATAGCAAAAGGAGTTGCACCTTCATTATTATATGTTGCAATAAGATTTGTATTTGCCGCTGTATTTAAGTCTGTAACGTCTGTGATTGTTTCATCAATTTCAACTGCTGTTCCATCTGCGTTTGTAACTGTTGCGATAAGGTTACCTGCAATAACATCTGTGATTGCGACACCATTTGTATCGATGATAACATCAGAACCATCATTATTTGTGAATGTGTATGTTCCGTCCGCATTATCTGTGATGTCAGCTTTAGCTACGGTGATTGTTGCACCTGCTTCGTTTGTGAAGGTTACGTTTCCGTCAGTTTCATCAGAGATTGTAGTAACTGTTTCAGCAATTGTAAAAGCTGTTGCGTCTTCAGCATTATAGGTAGCAATGGTGTTTGTAACTGCCGCTGCATTTAAGTCAGTAACGTCTGTGATTGTTTCATCAATTTCAACTGCTGTTCCATCTGCGTTTGTAACTGTCGCGATAAGGTTACCTGCAATGACATCTGTGATTGCGACACCATTTGTATCGATGATAACATCAGAACCATCATTATTTGTGAATGTGTATGTTCCGTCCGCATTATCTGTGATGTCAGCTTTAGCTACGGTGATTGTTGCACCTGCTTCGTTTGTGAAGGTTACGTTTCCGTCAGTTTCATCAGAGATTGTAGTAACTGTTTCAGCAATTGTAAAAGCTGTTGCGTCTTCAGCATTATAGGTAGCAATGGTGTTTGTAACTGCCGCTGCATTTAAGTCAGTAACGTCTGTGATTGTTTCATCAATTTCAACTGCTGTTCCATCTGCGTTTGTAACTGTCGCGATAAGGTTACCTGCAATGACATCTGTGATTGCGACACCATTTGTATCGATGATAACATCAGATCCATCATTGTTTGTGAATGTGTATGTTCCGTCTGCGTTATCTGTAATGTCAGCTTTAGCTACAGTGATTGTTGCACCTGTTTCATTGGTGAATGTTACGTTTCCGTCAGTTTCATCAGAGATTGTAGTAACTGTTTCAGCAATTGTAAAAGCTGTTGCGTCTTCAGCATTATAGGTAGCAATGGTGTTTGTAACTGCCGCTGCATTTAAGTCAGTAACGTCTGTGATTGTTTCATCAATTTCAACTGCTGTTCCATCTGCGTTTGTAACTGTCGCGATAAGGTTACCTGCAATGACATCTGTGATTGCGACACCATTTGTATCGATGATAACATCAGATCCATCATTGTTTGTGAATGTGTATGTTCCGTCTGCGTTATCTGTAATGTCAGCTTTAGCTACAGTGATTGTTGCACCTGTTTCATTGGTGAATGTTACGTTTCCGTCAGTTTCATCAGAGATTGTAGTAACTGTTTCAGCAATTGTAAAAGCTGTTGCGTCTTCAGCATTATAGGTAGCAATGGTGTTTGTAACTGCCGCTGCATTTAAGTCAGTAACGTCTGTGATTGTTTCATCAATTTCAACTGCTGTTCCATCTGCGTTTGTAACTGTCGCGATAAGGTTACCTGCAATGACATCTGTGATTGCGACACCATTTGTATCGATGATAACATCAGATCCATCATTGTTTGTGAATGTGTATGTTCCGTCTGCGTTATCTGTAATGTCAGCTTTAGCTACAGTGATTGTTGCACCTGTTTCATTGGTGAATGTTACGTTTCCGTCAGTTTCATCAGAGATTGTAGTAACTGTTTCAGCAATTGTAAAAGCTGTTGCGTCTTCAGCATTATAGGTAGCAATGGTGTTTGTAACTGCCGCTGCATTTAAGTCAGTAACGTCTGTGATTGTTTCATCAATTTCAACTGCTGTTCCATCTGCGTTTGTAACTGTCGCGATAAGGTTACCTGCAATGACATCTGTGATTGCGACACCATTTGTATCGATGATAACATCAGATCCATCATTGTTTGTGAATGTGTATGTTCCGTCTGCGTTATCTGTAATGTCAGCTTTAGCTACAGTGATTGTTGCACCTGTTTCATTGGTGAATGTTACGTTTCCGTCAGTTTCATCAGAGATTGTAGTAACTGTTTCAGCAATTGTAAAAGCTGTTGCGTCTTCAGCATTATAGGTAGCAATGGTGTTTGTAACTGCCGCTGCATTTAAGTCAGTAACGTCTGTGATTGTTTCATCAATTTCAACTGCTGTTCCATCTGCGTTTGTAACTGTCGCGATAAGGTTACCTGCAATGACATCTGTGATTGCGACACCATTTGTATCGATGATAACATCAGATCCATCATTGTTTGTGAATGTGTATGTTCCGTCTGCGTTATCTGTAATGTCAGCTTTAGCTACAGTGATTGTTGCACCTGTTTCATTGGTGAATGTTACGTTTCCGTCAGTTTCATCAGAGATTGTAGTAACTGTTTCAGCAATTGTAAAAGCTGTTGCGTCTTCAGCATTATAGGTAGCAATGGTGTTTGTAACTGCCGCTGCATTTAAGTCAGTAACGTCTGTGATTGTTTCATCAATTTCAACTGCTGTTCCATCTGCGTTTGTAACTGTCGCGATAAGGTTACCTGCAATGACATCTGTGATTGCGACACCATTTGTATCGATGATAACATCAGAACCATCATTGTTTGTGAATGTGTATGTTCCGTCTGCGTTATCTGTGATGTCAGCTTTAGCTACGGTGATTGTTGCACCTGCTTCATTTGTGAAAGTAACGTTTCCGTCAGTTTCATCAGATATTGTAGTAACTGTTTCTGCAATTGTAAAAGCTGTAGCATCTTCAGCATTATAGGTAGCAATGGTGTTTGTAACTGCCGCTGCATTTAAGTCAGTAACGTCTGTGATTGTTTCATCAATTTCAACTGCTGTTCCGTCGGCGTTTGTTACTGTCGCGATAAGGTTACCTGCAATGACATCTGTGATTGCGACACCGTTAGTATCAATAATTACATCAGATCCATCATTATTTGTGAATGTGTATGTTCCGTCCGCATTATCTATGATGTCAGCTTTAGCTACGGTGATTGTTGCACCTGCTTCATTTGTGAAAGTAACGTTTCCGTCAGTTTCATCAGAGATTGTAGTAACTGTTTCTGCAATTGTAAAAGCTGTAGCATCTTCAGCATTATAGGTAGCAATGGTGTTTGTAACTGCCGCTGCATTTAAGTCAGTAACGTCTGTGATTGTTTCATCAATTTCAACTGCTGTTCCGTCGGCGTTTGTAACTGTTGCGATAAGGTTACCTGCAATGACATCTGTGATTGCGCCACCATTTGTATCAATGATAACATCAGAACCATCATTATTTGTGAATGTGTATGTTCCGTCTGCGTTATCTGTGATGTCAGCTTTAGCTACGGTGATTGTTGCACCTGCTTCGTTTGTGAAGGTTACATTTCCGTCAGTTTCATCAGAGATTGTAGTAACTGTTTCTGCAATTGTAAAAGCTGTTGCGTCTTCAGCATTATAGGTAGCAATGGTGTTTGTAACTGCCGCTGCATTTAAGTCAGTAACGTCTGTGATTGTTTCATCAATTTCAACTGCTGTTCCATCTGCGTTTGTTACTGTCGCGATAAGGTTACCTGCAATGACATCTGTGATTGCGACACCATTTGTATCGATGATAACATCAGATCCATCATTATTTGTGAATGTGTATGTTCCGTCTGCGTTATCTGTAATGTCAGCTTTAGCTACAGTGATTGTTGCACCTGTTTCATTGGTGAATGTTACGTTTCCGTCAGTTTCATCAGAGATTGTAGTAACTGTTTCAGCAATTGTAAAAGCTGTTGCGTCTTCAGCATTATAGGTAGCAATGGTGTTTGTAACTGCCGCTGCATTTAAGTCAGTAACGTCTGTGATTGTTTCATCAATTTCAACTGCTGTTCCGTCGGCGTTTGTAACTGTTGCGATAAGGTTACCTGCAATGACATCTGTGATTGCGCCACCATTTGTATCAATGATAACATCAGAACCATCATTATTTGTGAATGTGTATGTTCCGTCTGCGTTATCTGTGATGTCAGCTTTAGCTACGGTGATTGTTGCACCTGCTTCGTTTGTGAAGGTTACATTTCCGTCAGTTTCATCAGATATTGTAGTAACTGTTTCAGCAATTGTAAAAGCTGTTGCGTCTTCAGCATTATAGGTAGCAATGGTGTTTGTAACTGCCGCTGCATTTAAGTCTGTAACGTCTGTGATTGTTTCATCAATTTCAACTGCTGTTCCATCTGCGTTTGTAACTGTTGCGATAAGGTTACCTGCAATGACATCTGTGATTGCGACACCGTTAGTATCAATAATTACATCAGACCCATCATTGTTTGTGAATGTGTATGTTCCGTCTGCGTTATCTGTAATGTTAGCTTTAGCTACGGTGATTGTTGCACCTGCTTCATTTGTGAAAGTAACGTTTCCGTCAGTTTCATCAGAGATCGTAGTAACTGTTTCAGCAATTGTAAAAGCTGTTGCGTCTTCTGCGTTATAGGTAGCAATAGTGTTTGTAACTGCCGCTGCATTTAAGTCAGTAACGTCTGTGATTGTTTCATCAATTTCAACTGCTGTTCCATCTGCGTTTGTAACTGTTGCGATAAGGTTACCTGCAATGACATCTGTGATTGCGACACCATTTGTATCGATGATAACATCAGAACCATCATTATTTGTGAATGTGTACGTTCCATCTGCGTTATCTGTGATGTCAGCTTTGGCCACGGTGATTGTTGCACCTGCTTCGTTTGTGAAGGTTACATTTCCGTCAGTTTCATCAGAGATCGTAGTAACTGTTTCAGCAATTGTAAATGCTGTTGCGTCTTCAGCGTTATAGGTAGCAATGGTGTTTGTAACTGCCGCTGCATTTAAGTCTGTAACGTCTGTGATTGTTTCTTCAGCCGTTACATCTACAAACAATGCTCCGTCTGCACCTGCAGTGATGTTGTTATCTGCATCTGCTGATATTAGATTTACATTAGCATTAGTAGCATCTTCGTTTGCGTAAGTAAGTTCCCCAGCGGCGATTGCTAGTTCCGTTACTGTTTCTTCTATAGCAAAAGGAGTAGCATCCTCATTGTTATATGTTCCAATCAGGTTTGTGTTTGCTGCAGCATTTAGATCTGTAACATCGGTTACTGTTTGTTCAGCCGTTACATCTACAAACAATGCTCCGTCTGCACCCGCAGTGATGTTGTTCTCTGCGTCTGCTGATATTAGATTTACATTAGCATTTGTAGCATCTTCGTTTGCGTAGGTAAGTTCCCCTGCAGCAATTGCTAATTCAGTTACTGTTTCTTCTATATTAGTTAGTGTTCCGTCAGCTTCTGTGATAGTTGCAATAACCTTTCCATCATTAATATCTGCAACAACTATCCCATTTGTGTTTATGACTACATCAGACCCATCATTATTAGTAAATGTGTAAGTTCCGTTTCCATTATCTGTGATATCTGACTTAGCTACTGTTTGTGGATCTCCATTTTCATCTGTATAGGTAATTAAACCATCCATTGCATCGGCAAATGTTGTTACAGTTTCATTAATATCTGTTGCATTTCCTGCCGCGTCAGTAACCGTTGCAATTGTATTGCCTGCTACAGTATTTGTGATATTAAAGCCGTTGGTATCAATTACTGTGGTTATTCCTGTTTCATCGGTATAACCATAAGTTCCATTGCCATTATCAACTAGGGTTGATACAGAAGTGTCTGCGATGGTCGTTGTTGTTCCGCTTGCGTCTGTGAAATCATATGTTCCGTCACCGTTATCTACTAAGGCTACTGTTCCTGCCGCTGCGTTGATTTCGTCTATAGCATCTTGCACGTTTGTGGCTACGAGTCCTGAAGTCGTATTGTCATAAGGATTTGCAGAAGCGTTTGTGTCGATTACTTGTGTTGCTCCTGTTTCATCTGTGTATGTGTATGTTCCGTCTGCGTTGTCTACGAGTGTTGATATCGAAGTATCTGCGATAGTCGTTGTTGTTCCACTTGCGTTTGTGAAATCATACGTTCCGTCTCCATTATCTACTAGCGCTACTGTTCCTGCCGCTGCGTTTATTTCATCAATAGCATCTTGAACATTTGTTGCTACGAGTCCTGAAGTTGTATTGTCATAAGGATTTGCAGAAGCGTTTGTGTCGATTACTTGCGTTGCTCCTGTTTCATCTGTGTAGGTGTATGTTCCGTCTGCGTTGTCAACGAGTGTTGATATCGAAGCATCTGCAATAGTCGTTGTTGTTCCGCTTGCGTCTGTGAAATCATATGTTCCGTCTCCATTATCTACTAGCGCTACTGTTCCTGCCGCTGCGTTGATTTCATCAATAGCATCTTGAACATTTGTTGCTGCTAATCCAGATGTTGTATTGTCATAAGGATTTGCAGAAGCGTTTGTGTCGATTACTTGCGTTGCTCCTGTTTCATCTGTGTAGGTGTATGTTCCGTCTGCGTTGTCAACGAGTGTTGATATCGAAGTATCTGCAATAGTCGTTGTTGTTCCGCTTGCGTCTGTAAAATCATACGTTCCGTCTCCATTATCTACTAGCGCTACTGTTCCTGCCGCTGCGTTGATTTCATCAATTGCGTCTTGAACATTTGTTGCTACTAGTCCTGACGTTGTGTTGTTATATGGATTTGCAGAAGCGTTTGTATCGATTACTTGTGTTGCTCCTGTTTCATCTGTGTATGTGTATGTTCCGTCTGCATTGTCAACGAGTGTAGAGATAGATGTATCTGCGATGGTCGTTGTTGTTCCGCTTGCGTCTGTGAAATCATATGTTCCGTCGCCATTATCTACAAGTGCTACTGTTCCTGCTGCTGCGTTTATTTCGTCTATAGCGTCTTGCACATTTGTTGCTGCTAATCCAGATGTTGTATTGTCATAAGGATTTGCAGAAGCGTTTGTATCGATTACTTGTGTTGCTCCTGTTTCATCTGTGTATGTGTATGTTCCGTCTGCATTGTCAACGAGTGTAGAGATAGATGTATCTGCGATGGTCGTTGTTGTTCCGCTTGCGTCTGTGAAATCATATGTTCCGTCGCCATTATCTACAAGTGCTACTGTTCCTGCTGCTGCGTTTATTTCGTCTATAGCGTCTTGCACATTTGTTGCTGCTAATCCAGATGTTGTATTGTCATAAGGATTTGCAGAAGCGTTTGTGACAATTACTTGCGTTGCTCCTGTTTCATCTGTGTAGGTGTATGTTCCGTCTGCGTTGTCAACGAGTGTTGATATCGAAGTATCTGCGATAGTGGTTGTTGTTCCACTTGCGTCTGTGAAATCGTAAGTTCCGTCGCCATTATCTACGAGTGCTACTGTTCCCGCAGCTGCGTTTATTTCGTCTATGGCATCTTGCACATTAGTTGCTACGAGTCCTGACGTCGTGTTGTCATATGGATTTGCAGAAGCGCTTGTGTCGATTACTTGCGTTGCTCCTGTTTCATCTGTGTAGGTGTATGTTCCGTCTGCATTGTCAACTAGCGTTGAGATCGAAGTGTCTGAGATAGTTGTTGTATTTCCTAAAACATCTGTGAAAGTATATGTGCCGTCATTATTATCTGTAAGTGTTACGTTTACGGAGTTTATTTGGCTTAAGATTTCATCAATAGCATCTTGAACATTTGTAGATACTAAACCAGATGTTGAATTGTCATACGGATTTGCAGAAGCGTTTGTGTCTATATTTTGTGTTGCTCCTGTTTCATCTGTATAGGTGTATGTTCCGTCTCCATTGTCTACTAGTGTAGATATTGAGGTGTCAGAAATAGTTATAGTAGTGCCACTTGCATCTGTAAATTGATAAGTCCCATCGCCATTATCTATTAGGCCTACCGTACCTATAGCCGCGTTTATTTCTTCGATAGCATCTTGAACATTTGTAGAAAGTAAACCTGTCCCTGTATTATCAAAACTATTACCCTCGGCTGAAATGTCTATAATTTGCGTTGCTCCTGTTTCGTCTGTATATGTGTACGTTCCGTCTCCGTTATCTACTAAGGTGGAGATAGAAGTATCTGCGATAGTCGTGGCTGTTCCACTTGCATCTGTAAAAACGTAAGTACCGTCTCCATTATCTACAAGGGCTACTGTTCCTGCTGCTGCATTGATTTCGTCTATAGCGTCTTGCACATTTGTCGCAACAAGCCCTGATGTTGTGTTATCATAAGGATTTGAAGATGCCTGAGTGTTTATGATTTGCGAATTTCCATTTGCATCTGTATAGGTGTATGTCCCATCTCCATTGTCAATTATCATTGAAGCCATCTGGCATAGACTTAGCCAGTTAGATCCATCATATTGATAAAAACAGCCCTCGTCTGTATTAAAAACAAGACCTCCTGCAAGAGGAGTTATACTGTTCATTTGAGAAGTACTAACTCTTGTTGCCACAAGAACCTTGCTCGTGCTTTCAAGTTCGAGTAGCGATGCTGCATCTATAGTATTCGGATTATCACCTACCTTAACCTGACCAATGGCAGATATAGATAGTATGAGAAAACTTGTTAGGGTAAGTAGTTTTTTCATTTGAGGGATCATAAAATTAGCAATTTTCATTTTCGCGGAATTTACACATTTACTTGTACAAATTTTGTTAAAAATATATACGTAATGCAAAGCTTATTAGTTCTAATTTAGAATAAAATTTATTCTAGGTTCAAAGTTAAAATAAGGGCATTGTAAATCAGTAACTTTCAGACGAAGCGCAGTTTTGTATCGATGAAATGCATATTTTATAAAAATGTTGCATTCAAATATTTTTTAATTTTTTCCTTGTGTATCGTTTAAAAAGATTTATTTTTGCCTCGCTTTAATATTTAGGCTTGTTAGTAAAGCCTTTTGTTAATTACCTTTTGAAGAACAATCTTCAATAAATGCGGGAGTAGCTCAGTTGGTAGAGCGTCAGCCTTCCAAGCTGAATGTCGCCAGTTCGAACCTGGTCTCCCGCTCAAAGAAAAAGCCCTGTATATCTACAGGGCTTTTTTATTTTATTTCGCGAAAGCGTAATCTATAATTTAATTGTAGACAAAGAGTCAATCTCATAAGGCTCCTTATCTTGTTTAAATACTCGAGCTGTGTGGTCACCCTGTAATGTAATTTCTTTATCCTTTACTCGTATCCAGCTTCCTTCTCGCATTCCTAACACTGGGACTGTATTGTAAATGTGGTATTCTTTAATACGTGTCTCTCGGGTTTCACCCATATGCGTAGAGTCTGTATCTGGATCTAGGTAATGCGGGTTTACATTAAAAGGTAAAACTCCCAATGTTTTAAAACTTGGCGGGTAGGCAATAGGCATATCATTTGTAGTTTGCATCGTGAGGCCACAAAGGTTACTCCCAGCGCTTGTGCCTAGGTAGGGAGTGCCGTTTAAGATTACATCTCTGAGTGTGTGCATTACATCTAGTTTGTATAACTGGTTAACTAGTACAAACGTATTTCCTCCACCTGTAAATATACCTTGAGCAACCTTTAGGGCTTCTGTTGCGTCTTTATAAGTATGGAGGCCTCTTACAGAGATATTAATTTTTGAGAAAGCTTTTTGAGCAATAGTGGTATAATCATCGTGAGTGATGCCACCTGGTCGAGCATACGGTATAAATATAATCTCAGTTACATTATGAAATAACGTTTTAAGTTCTGGAAGGAGATACTCTAAATAAGTGCCTCCGTAAATAGTAGAGGTGCTTGCGGCGATAATATTTTTTGGCATATCAATTCTTTATTCAAAAATACAAACTAGAGCAGGTAAAGTGAATTAACAAAACATTAAACCTAAAGCGTAAAGAGCTGACCTATTTTTACAACCAACATAAAACAGTATACTATCGCGAGACATTACATCTATATAATTCCCATATTGTTATGTATGAGTAGTTTACTCACTGCTCAAAATAGCTCAATGTTAGAAGGTAAAATTCTTAATGATAGTATTGAGGTTGCTTCCATAACAGTTGTAAATATTAATATGCGCGCGGGTACTGTTACTAATCTAGATGGGGTTTTTGAAATACCAGTGCGAGTAAATGACACGCTTAACATAAGTGCTGTGCAGTATGAGAGTAAGCGCATAATAATTACTCCAGTCATATATAAACGTATGAAACTCTCACTTTATCTCATACCTAAACTCAATGAGCTAGATGAAGTGGTCATAAGTAACATTGATCTTACGGGAGATATAACTAAGGATCTCAAGGCAGTGCCACTTAAGAGGTTTATCTCGCCGTCATCTTTAGGTATACCAGAAAATGCAAAACCTTCGATGACAGTAGAAGAGCGTAGAGTTTATAGTGCTACTGCAGGAGCTGGTCCACTAGGCTCCCTTATAAACGCCATAAGCGGGCGTACCAAAATGCTAAAAAAGCATTTAAAAATTTCAAAATTTAAGATGATGGTTGAGCAAAATCATCAAACATTTTCTGATAGTACATATATGAAGTCTTTAAATATACCAGAAGACCTTATAGAAGATTTTGTATACTATGTTTTTGAAGATAAAAAAGCCGTACGTTTATCAAATCAAGGCGACACAATGGCTATCTTAGGTTTAATGTTACAAAAATCTACCGCATATTTGAAACGTAAGGAGTCTGAGGGCGTCTTACTTAATAAATCTACTAACGATGATTAAGTATATAAACTTCTGTTTGTTTTTTTTAATTTCCACAGTGTTATATTCTCAAGATGTAATAATGCTAGAGGGTCAAGTTCTTAATGATACTATAGATAAGGCAAATCTTACCGTGGTAAATATGACATTAAGAACAGGGACGATAACCTCACAAAACGGAAAATTTGTTATAAAAGCGAGGCTTAATGATACCATAAATGTGAGCGCAGTACAATATGAGCCTAGACAGTTTGTGGTAAATAATACGATGTTCAATAGAGGTAAAATCACCTTGTATTTAATACCAAAAATTACAGAGCTTGATCAAGTAACGATAAGTAATATAGATCTCACTGGTGATATAACAAAAGACGTGGGTACTACAGAGTATGAGATAAAAATCACACCTACAGATTTAGGTATACCAGAAAACACAGCCCCACCGCGCACGGTAGAAGAGCGTCGCTATTATACAGCTGTAACCAGTGGGGGAGGCATCCCGCTAGACGGACTCATAAACTCAATCACTGGCAGATTAAAAATGCTCAAAAAACATATTGAAATATCAAGGTTTGAAAAACTAGTGCAAGAAAGTAGGCACAGCTTTTCAGATAGTGTGTATATGAATGAGCTAGCTATAAATAAAGAATCTATAGAAGATTTTGTGTATTATACCTTTGAAGACCCAAAGGCAAAAGAGCTCGTAGATACAGATAATGTCTTGGGACTGCTTGAGTTTATGATGAAAAAGTCAGAAGACTATAGAAAACTTGTACCTCAAGATTAAGTAATGGCACATTTATTGAAAATTTTATAGTACGCTTTCGCGAAAGCGTAAACCCATCATCTAAATTCATTATGAGAAAAGTTCTTTTACTATTTATAATCGCTCCATTGCTTATGGGAGCCTCATTACATAAATATTACCTCAGTGTTACGGATGTAGTGTATGACGAGCAAGAAAAATCCATACAAATGATATCGCGGTTATTTTATGATGATCTTGAAGCTGTGCTCCAAGAGCGTTATGATGAAACCATTGTAGTAGATGCAACCGCAAATCAAGAAAAACTGGACCTTTACCTAAATAAATACCTTCAAAAAAAGCTCATAATAACCGTAAATGGAGAAAAAAGACAGCTCCAGTTTTTAGGTAAGGAGTATGAAGATGATTATGTGGTTTGCTATGTAGAAATCACAGATGTAGAACTAATTAAAACATTTGAGATAGATAATGAGCTACTTATGGATTTGTTTCCAGACCAAAAAAATATGGTACATACTACTATAGGAAAGAACAAGAAAAGTTTTCTACTTACTGCGGGAAATGCTAAAGGGTTGTTAAAATTTTAAAAATTATCCCAAAACACTGCTAAGGATGGCTATTTTTAGAGCTAAAACTAATTCAACACACTTATGATTCGTTACTCGTATATGCTGCTCGCAGCATTTTTACTTCTAGGCACAAGCGCTTTTGCTCAAGAAGAACAAACAGAAGAGCGTGCAATGGGGCACGAAAACACAAACAGGTTTAGACAACTTTACAATGAAATGTCTACACCTAACCAGTACAGAACAGCCTCTGGAGCGCCAGGTCACGCATACTACCAGAATAATGCAGATTACAAAATGCAAATAGAACTTAATGATGATACACACATCATTAATGGGTTTGAAACAATTACGTACACAAATAACTCTCCAGACGATCTTGAGTATCTATGGGTACAACTTGATCAAAACGTAAGAGAGAAAGATTCACCTGCCAAAGAGAAAAACGGTGGAGGAGTTGGAGCTGTATCGCAGCCAGGTTCTTTTGTGGGATCATATATGAAAAGTGAGCCTTTTGATGGAGGTTTTAAAATAGAAGAGGTAAAGTCTAATGGTCGTAGCCTTAACCACACCATCAACTGGACGATGATGCGCATAGATATGCCACAGCCTCTTAAAGCTGGCGAGTCTTACACATTTTCTATAAAGTGGAACTATCTTATACCAGAACACACGGTAGATCGTGCTAGATCTGGTTATGAAACTTATAAAGACGGTAATAAAGGATATATCATCGCACAGTTCTTCCCAAGAATGGCAGTATACAATGATGTAGAAGGATGGCAGAACTACCAGTTCTGGGGTAACGGAGAGTTTGCATTACCTTTTGGAGATTATGAAGTAGATATTACGGTACCAAAAGATCACCTACTTGATGGTACAGGTGAGATTGTAAACCTAAAAGATGTTTACAGTAAAGAAGAAATGAAGAGATGGGAGCAGGCAAAAAAATCTTATGATAAGCCTGTTATCATCCGTACTCAAGCAGAGGCAGAAAAAATGGCCGCTGGAAAAATGAAAGCAACACAAACGTGGAAGCTTAGAGCAAAAAACGTGCGTGACTTTGCATTTACATCATCACGTCGTTACATAATGGATGCACAGGCAGTAAAGTTTCCAGAGCGTGATGTAATGGCTATTTCTATCTACCCACCAGAAGGAAATCCATTATGGGAGGAGTACTCTACAAAAGCAATTGTACAAACACTAGATACCTACTCAAAGTATACTTTTAACTACCCTTACCCAAAGGCTATTTCTGTACACGCAAAGGGTCAAGGTATGGAGTACCCTATGATCTGTTGGAACTATGGTCGTCCTAACGAAGATGGAACGTACAGTGACAGAACAAAATTTGGTATGATCTCAGTAATTATACACGAGGTAGGTCATAACTACTTCCCTATGATTGTAAACAGTGACGAGCGCCAGTGGGGATGGATGGATGAAGGTCTAGATACCTTTATGCAGTACCTTACAGAGCAAGAGTTTGGTCAAAACTATCCAGAAGCTATAAAAGGAAATGACGCATACCCATCAAGACGAGGAGCACCTTCTAAAATAGTAGGGTATATGAAAGGAAATCAAGAATATATAGCGCCTATTATGTCTAACCCAGAGAACGCTTTTAACCTAGGTGCAAATGCCTATGGTAAGCCAGCAACTGCTCTTAATATCTTAAGAGAGACTGTAATGGGGCACGATCTTTTTGATCACGCGTTTAAAACATATGCACAACGCTGGATGTTTAAACACCCTACACCAGAAGATTTCTTCCGTACGATGGAAGATGCATCTGCAGTAGATCTTGACTGGTTCTGGAGAGGATGGTTTTATAGTACAGAGGCTGTAGATATAGGTCTTAAAGATGTAAAGCAGTACTATGTGACAGATAAAGTAACAGAGGCTGGAAAGGCATTACTAGCTCGTTATGGTATTACAGATCCTAGTCAAATTCAAGCTATTTATGTAGTAGATGAAGATAGCCCAGAATTTACAGAAGATATGAGAGGTAAAGATATGCTAGAAGCATCACCTACCCTTAAAGAATATCTTATGGATAACTTTACTCCAGAAGAGCGCGCAAAGATCAAAACCCCTAAGTTTTTATACAAAGTAGTTTTTGAGAAGCCAGGAGGAATCCCAATGCCTATTATTGTTGAGTATGAATATGCAGATGGATCAAAAAAGAAAGTTACATACCCAGCACAAGTGTGGAGAAAGAATGATGCAGAGGTAAGTAAAGCAATAGCTTCAGATAAGGAAATTGTAAAAATTACAGTAGATCCAGATCTTGAAACAGCAGATATTGATACAGATAACAACAGCTGGCCTAAAGCAAAAAAGCTAGGTAAGTTTGATAAGTTTAAAAACAATGCAAAGGGTAACTAGTAACTAATACCTTTGTCACTATTTATAAAGCCGTTTCTCAATCTTGAGAAACGGCTTTTTTATTACATAGACTTCTAAAGTATTAATAGTACAAGTGGCTGTAAACCATCTTAGCTTGTTTTAACAGAGCCTTTACATAGCTCTTCTTAATAGGGCTGTGGTTGCTAAGTTTATTGTGTTACTGTATTTGTGGAGCTTTTTACGCTTTCGCGAAAGCGTAATTATAACCATCTATTGAGTAGTTATTTTTACTGGAGAAAAGTCTTTTAAAACTTGTAAGACATTCCAAATTGTGCACCTATATAATATGGTCTAAAGTTACTTAGGTTATTTGCATAAGGATTGAGTTGATATCTAAAAACAGGCTCAACATTAAGACGCCATTTTTCGTTTATATTATAATGGCCACCTAAACCAAAGTTAAATGCTAGACTCAGCCCGTTGAGATTAGTTTCACGACCTACAAATATGGATTGTCCAGAGGCCGCGGTTGCATATATTTCATTATTACTCAGGATTAATAAGCTCAAACCAGGGTTTACACTAAATGAAACACGTTTATTTATAAATCTATATTGGAAACCTACTGGAACCTCTATGTAAGAAATATTTTGCTCTATAGAGACGATGTCATTTGCATTAAAAAAACTTTGCGCTTCTGGAGAGCTTTCTGTACTACTACCGCTATTTAAGTTAGCTAAGTTTATAGCAGAAAGTTCATAGATATTAATATTTCCATCTGTTACAGATACTTGAAAGTTATCTGTTTGATATTTTAATGGAGCATAGCCTATACCTAGTCTAAGGCTACTTTTTTCGCCTAGTGTGTAGTCTACGCGCATACCATATCCTACTGTAGATATCGCGTCACGGGGATTGTTTACTAGTCTATCATCTATAGAAGATCCTTTACTTACAGAACCATAACTTAATACACTGGTGTATGGAGAGATGGCAATCTCATATTCTGTAGCGTTTCTACGATCTTCGGCACGTTCTTCTTCTGTTTTAGGTAGTTTTATTTTTTTCTTTGCTCTTGTGTTTGAAGTGAGCGCCTTTTGTACAACCTTGTTAATACTATCTGTCTTTTTCTTTATGACAGCCGCCACTTCTATAGCTGCTTGCTCTTTTTGCTGAGCAATCTCGAGTTCTAATGCCTTCTTGACCTCGGCTTTATACTTTGCAAGAGCCTCTTCATTACCTTTGCTAGTGTAATGAAGTTGAGGGGTGTAACTTTCGTTACTGCGGTTACTGTTTGAAGCCGCAGTAGCACTGTTGTTTTTAAGCGCTTCAATTTCTATTAATGAGTAATTGATTTTGTTACTAGAACTAATAGTATTAATAGTTGGCCTATTTGTAGCTAACCCTGATTGAATTATTACTGTCTGTGAGTTGTAAGTGGTGTCTTGTTGTATCGTTTGTACTTTATCTTGCTCACCAGTAGTCGCTGTAGTGTTTTTATCTTCTATAGATTTTGAAGTTGTGGTTAACGCATCTTCTATATTAACGTTATCAGAGTCTTTAATAGTCTCGCTATTTACTAAGCTTTGTTTCTCTTTTTTTACGACTTCCTCTGGTTGAGCAAACCAAAGTAAGCTTAGTGCTCCTATAATAATAGCACTTCCAAAATAATACCAAAATGGCGCTATACGACGGCCTTTAGTCTGGTCAAGTTCTGCGGCAATATTATCCCATAGTCCAGCATCTGGTGATTGCTCTATACCACCTAGACGCTCTTTAAAGAGTTTGCCTATGTCTTTTCTAGTTCCCATTTACTATGGAATTTTTTTGAGCAGCCGTTAAGGCTATTATTCTTTCTTTTAATATTAGTTTGGCTCTGTGCAAATTAGATTTAGATGTGCCTTGGCTTATATTTAAGGCCATTGCAATCTCTTTATGAGTGTAGTTATCTAGTTGGTACAGGTTAAATACAAGTCTATATCTATCTGGTAATTCTTGCACTAGCTTGAGTAATGTTTGCAAGGGTATAGCCGTATCATCTTGATCTATAGTCGTGTCCTCTTCTTGAACCTGATGATCATCTATAGACTCTAAATATGGTTTTCTCTTATATCTATCTATTGCTTTATTTATAACAATGCGCTTCATCCACCCTTCAAAAGAGCCTGCATTTTTATAAGTATTAATTTTTGTAAATATGGTTACAAATGAGTCTTGAAGATTATCTTGAGCTTCATCTCTGTTTTTACAATACTTCATACTAAGCGCAAAAAGTCTATCCTTGTATACATTGTACAAAGACTGCTGTGCCTTACGGTCACCCTTTTTACATTTTTTTAAAAGCTTCTCTAGCTCCAAGAGATTTGATGTTAAACAGTGAGTATATAAAAAGCTTAAGATCTTTTGGGGTGTAAAAAGAGTTCTTAAGCTTTCAATATATTATTAAGATATTTTCAATTTCATAGCAACTTATTTCTGTTCTTCATAATAAAGACTAGAAGTTATAAAAAGGTTGCGTGAAAACGTAATTTTTTATCAGTAAGGATACCTGTAAAGTTAACAATGCTACTTATTTAAAATAAGAAGCACCCTGTAGAAGTGGGGTGATTATGATATAAAACCTTTAATTAACCTCTGTGTTAATTATAAAATCTATGTTGAGACCACCATTAACAGCTGTATTTGTTGAAGTAAAAACACGACCATCTGTAAGTAATAATTCAAATCTTGTTGTAAAAATATCACCAGCTGCAATGCTAGAAGATGTATTGTTTGTGTTACTTAAAAACTGATCTGCAGTAATTGCTAGGTCATAGACAGGAAAGCTGTTTTCGCCGGCAATAAAGTTACTAGCCGCAATAGTCTCAAAAAGAATTTCTTGCTCTACAAGTGCCTCTGTGCTGTCTCCACTCATCTCAGATAGGTCGTAGTAGGTTAGATACACTCTCATCTCTTCTAGAAGTGTCCCATTCTCATCATCCCTATATTCTAGTCTCGCTTCTAGTGAGCCCTGAGCATCTTCTTGAGAGATTGTGTTATTTGTGGTACTTACTAATTCTATTACAGCTCCATTTGAAGCCGAATCTGCAATACTGCTCAAGTTAACATTGTCATCATCACAGCTAGCAAATACCATAATTATTACGAGAAAGTAAATAGCTTTAAATTTCATAGTTTTTCGATTTTTTGATTAACCATAGCAATGTACAAATCTGTTTTAAATGAGGCTAGATAAGTAAAGTCAACTATTATCGGGAGTTACTTAATGGTTTAAAAGTGATAGGATAACGCTTTCGCGAAAGCGTAAACGCAACCCTAAAAAAATCAATCTATTTGGAACCCTTTTTTTAAGTCATTTTACAAACGCACTATAACTAGCGAGACGTAGTGCGCTGTCTTAATATTGAAAAAAACTTAAATATGTGGTTAAGTTTTCTTGGCGCACACTACTAAGACGTACTGTGCACTTGGATAAGTAGGTATAACTGCTTTAAATCTTACTAAAGTAGTGACTTATCCCAGATAGAATGCTCTGTACTGCATAAGCTGCGAGTATAAGTCCCATAATCTTACTTATGACAGTAATTCCGTAATTACCTATACGTTGTTGTAACCTATTTGCACCTAAAAGTATCAAGCAGGTGAGGCCTATAACTATAAGCACAAGCACGGTAGTGATAAGTTGTTCTTGTATAGAATATAAATGATTGTCTGTGAGTAAAACAACCGCCATTATAGCTCCTGGAGACGCTATAGAGGGTATCGCAATAGGAAAGATAGTAACGTGTTTATAATCTGTGATGCCATTTTTTTCTTGATCTGGCTTGCCATCACCAAAAATCATAGTAAGGGCAAAGAGAAATAAAATCACACCTCCAGAAATCTGAAATGCGTCTAGCGAGACAGACATTCCCTCAAGTATAAGCTGGCCTATAACAATAAAAAAGAGTAATATCATAAACGCCATAACAGAGGCTCTTATGGCAATTTTCTTTTTATACCTTAAGTCAAACTCCTTAGTCGCCTCAAGGTAAACAGGTATTGTCCCTATGGGATCAATAACGGCAAATATGAAAAATATAGAGGTAAATATCTCTGTCATAACAAATATTTATACGCCAAACTGGCCTAAGTGATAATCAAGGTGCTTATACTCAAGTTGTCCCCATTGCTCGTGAGTAAAGTGGCCAAACATAGGGTGTGGTTGCCACTCTTGTTGCTCACGTTTGTTATAAAAAGCATCTACCATAGATAGAAGTTTCTCACGCTCAAGATCTAGATCACGGCTATCTGTGATTTTTGCCTCTGGAGCTGTAGGCAGGTTTTTACGCCAGGGCTTATCATTATATAAAGATTTTTTAAATAACCGCATAATAGGGTTCCACTTTGCTTTTCTTGGTTTGTCACTTAGTGCTACCTTAAAAGGAAATTGACAGTGCGTTACCATTTGCCCTACATTCATCTTACCCCAGCGAGCTGCGCTATCTGGTTGTAAGGCTTGTATTCTGGTTTTTGTCTCTTGGTATGTGGTTGGGTCAAAAAGTGATTTCATAGCCAGTTCTTTGCGATTAATTTTCTTATATCAATATTAGACTATTAATGTACAATAATTACGGCTTCCTTTAAAAATGTGAGCAATCTTGATGTTTATGTTTTCTTTAAAATGCAATAAGATATAATATTGTAAAACCCTATATTTAAGGCTTATGCAAGAAAACACTGTAAAAGACACGTCCTCTTACATTTCAATAAAAAACTGGTCTGAAGATGATAGACCCAGAGAGAAATTAATGATTAAAGGTCGCTCTGTCCTTTCAGATGCAGAGCTTATCGCTATACTTATAGGCTCTGGCTCGCGAGAAGAGAGTGCCGTATCCCTTAGTAAACGCATTCTCTCACAAGCCGAAAATAACTTGTCTGAGCTGGGTAAACTTTCGGTAAAGGATTTAATGAAGTTTAAAGGAATAGGAGAGGCAAAGGCAGTCACTATCGCAGCGGCACTAGAGCTGGGTAGAAGACGTAGTGGCGGAGAGACGCTTTCGCGAAAGCGTATTACTTCTTCAAAAGATGCATATACCATATTACAACCCATTATAGGAGAATTGCCGCACGAAGAATTCTGGGTGTTGTTTCTTAATAATTCTAATAAAGTCTTACGCAAGGAGCAGGTAAGTAAAGGAGGTCTTACAGGCACGCTGGTAGATGTGCGTATGGTTATGAAAACGGCCATAGAGCTTAGTGCTGTGGGGATGATACTAGGGCACAATCACCCATCTGGAACGCTCAAACCCTCTCAGGCAGATAAGATGCTTACTACAAAGTTAAAAACCGCTGCTCAAAGCCTAGATATACAAGTATTAGACCATATTATTGTGACCGAAAAGCAGTATTTTAGCTTTGCCGATGATGGTATTCTATAACAGCAGCGCCCCATATGTTACTTGTTTACACGCACAAAATTACGCCTCGTGTCTCTTATGTTTTTAAACATATTTGCACTAGAGTACTGGGGGTGTCTGTAAAATTTACCACTAAGCTAGAAGAGTTTATTGCATACGAAGGAGCAAAACTCTCGTACACGTCAAAAAAGCTAGGTAATGAGTTGCACATACGTAGTGTAGATTTACTTTTTGAGCAAGGGATACTAGCCATAGATATTGCTGTGCAAGACTGGGAAGGTGTACCGTGTTTTTTTCAAATAAAAGACGCTAGTGCACAAATTCCTTATGATATTTTTGCTGCTTCTTTTTACCTCTTAAGTAGGTATGAGGAGTACTTACCACACGTAAAAGATTGTTTAGGTCGCTTTCCGGCAAGTGAGAGTCTAGCGGGTATGCACAACTTTTTAGAGCAGCCTGTGATAGATATATGGATACAGCGATTTGCTCGTGTACTTACAACTCAATTTCCAGATTTAATTACAAAAAAAACAGACTATAAAGTTCATATGCTCGTTACCGTTCCTCAGGCATTTAAGTATAAAAAACTTGGTGTACTGCGTGCTGTAGGGGGTTATTTTAGAGATTTTGGAAAATTACGCTTTCGCGAAATTTTAAAACGCTCACAAGTACTTCTCGGAACAAGGAAGGACCCTTATGACAGCTTTGGCTGGCTTGCAAACGTGCAAAAACAAAGTGCTATTCCGTTTCAAATATTTTTTCAAATAGGTGATTACGGGCAGACAGGAAAAAATATAAAGCACTCAAAACGCAGCTTTCAAAGTACCATAAAAATGATAGGTGATTATTGCAGCGTAGGTTTACTATTATCACCACAAGCAGCGACAGATAGACAGGCGCTGGCAATAGAGCGTAAACGTCTGGAGGAAATTATACACAGGCCTATGAGAAGTATGCACGTCTCAAACTTTAAACTTAATTTACCATATGTATACAGAGATGCTCTAGATCAAGAAATACAGAGCGATTATACAATGGGATATGCAGATATTACTGGTTTTAGAGCAGGTACCTCACAATCTTTTTTATTTTATGATCTAGACTACGAGATACAAACGCCATTACTTATACATCCCGTATGTATGCAGTCTGATAATGTGATTAATTATAAAAATCACACTATAGATTTTGTAAACCTCAAAGCGTTGAGTGATCGTATAAAGAAAGTAAATGGGGTCTTTAGAATTTCGTTTTCAAATCACTCTTTTGATGATATATACAGTAAAAAACTTTTTAGACACCTACTAGCAGATGAGTAAAATTACAGACGTATTTTTTGATCTTGACCACACCCTTTGGGATTTTGATCGCAATAGTGGTCTTGCGTTTATAAAGATTTTTGAAAGAAATAATCTCAGTATTAACTACAACGAGTTTCTTGAGGTGTATAGCCCTATTAATTTCCAGCAATGGAAATGGTACAGAGAAGAGCGCATCACAAAAGCCCAGCTACGTTACGGAAGGTTTAAAAAAACATTTGACAAGATGGGAATCTCCGTCACAGATGATATTATAGACAAACTCTCTGATGATTATATAGAATGTCTTCCAGAAAACAATCATCTTTTTGAAGGCACTATAGAACTGCTAGATTACTTATCGCCTAGATACAAGATGCATATTATTACAAACGGTTTTCACGAAGTGCAAACTACAAAAATGCATAAATCTGGACTTGCACCATATTTTGAAACGATGACCTCTAGTGAGTCTGTGGGGGTTAAAAAACCTAATGAAAAGATATTTCACTTTGCAATGGATAAAGCTGGCGTTGCGGCAGATCAAAGTATAATGATAGGAGATACTTATGAGGCAGATATTGTAGGAGCGCTTAAAGTAGGTATGGACGCCATTTGTTTTAATTATCATAAATTAAAACTTCCACAAGAGATTAAGGTTGTAGATGAAATAACACATCTCAAGAGTTTTCTATAATAGCAATAACACATAGACTACAAGCGTTTGCATTACATAAAGAACCCCACATATGAAGCCATCGTCAGTAAAACTATTTTTAGGTTGTGTCTTTTCGATATTGCTATATTGTAGCTCTTGTGTAGATGATGTAGATTTTGATCGCCTAGATGAGGTCGTACTTACACCCAGGCTAGATGCAGATTTGTTGTTTTTTACTGTAAACTACACTAGTTTGATTAATGAGGAGATTGTAAATAATCAAATAATACTGAGAGACACGACCCAGCTTAACTTTCTAGATGATGAGGTTACTCAAGAAAATCTAGTAGAGGTAGAAATTACATATAGAGCAACAAATAGTTTTAACCAGTCTATTACAAATAGGTCCATTTTTCTGAGTGAGAACGGAGTTATACAATATGAGATAATCTTTCCTGTTTCTGGTTCTAATAGCGGAGAGCCAGTTGTAACAGAGTTTACAGAGACTGTAACACAACAAGAGCTGCAAAGTATCCGTAATTCCATACAACTAGCAAATGAAGTTATTATTGATGCCGGGACATTACCTCAAACTGGTGAATTGAACTTACAGAGTAAAGCTATTTATTCTCTAGAATTTTCAGATCTGTAAGATGAAAAATAGATTAGTACTCTTCTTCCTATTTTGTACGTCTTATGTTTTTTCTCAGAACAGGCCTCAGCTCTATAATGTTGATGCATTACCGCAAAGCCTGTTAAGCAATCCAGGGACGGCAGTAAGTTTTGATAAACACATAGGAGTTCCATTGCTCTCTGGTCTGTCTTTTGAGGCAGGTTCATCTGGAGTAAGTGCTTATGACATCTTTAGAGATGATATTTCTATTAATGAAGCGATTAGTAATGCTCTTTTTGATTTGAGTAGTACAGACTATTTTAATGCAAACGTGCAAGTGGAGCTCCTCTCATTTGGGTGGCGTTCTTCAAAATCAGACATATATTATTCTGGTGGAATATATCACGAGATAGATGTATTCTCATATTTTCCTAAAGATCTAGCAACACTTGCATATAACGGTAATGCAGGTTATATAGATGTACCTTTTGAGTTTTCTGAGTTGGCTTTTACAGCAGAGGCGCTTTCGGTATACCATTTTGGAATAAATAAAAAAATAAACGATTCCTGGCAACTAGGCGTGAGAGCAAAAATGTATATGAGCGTCACAAATGTAAATAGTATAAATAATAGAGGAGATTTTACCACAAGAACAACACCTAATGGGCCTAATTTTTATACTCATACACTGCGCAATGTTAGTCTCGTGGCAAATACCTCTGGTGTTGCGTCTTTTTATGATGACGAGATAGATACAGACGTTACAGAGCTTGTAAGCAATGCCTTTTTAAGTAAAAACTATGGATTTGGATTAGATATAGGTTTTACTCATTTTATTAATGAGCAATGGTCTATTACAGGAAGTGTCATAGATTTAGGTGTTATAAGTCATAAGGATGATGTGCGCAATTTTACAGCGAGTGGTAACTATGAGACCAATGGTATAGAGCTTACATTTCCTGCGCTTATTGAGGGTGATGAGTTTACAGACTATTGGCAAGATATAGAAGATGAGTTTAAAGACTCGATAAACACAAATGATAGCTTGTCAAATAATTACACATCTTGGAGGCCAGTAAAGTTTAATACATCTGTACAATATGCTTTTGGTGAAGATCGTAGTGGTACTTGTAATTGCCGGGCTTCTAGTTCAAGAAAATATGTAAATAAGCTAGGGCTTCATTTAAATACTATTAGGAGACCTAGAGGGTTACAAACAGCCATTACTGCTTATTATGATAAAGATTGGACTAGTGGCCTACTTACGAGACTTACCTATACGTACGATAAGCGTTCTGCCACTAATCTAGGGTTCTTAGTAAGTACTAAAATTAATAAATTTAATCTTTATCTTGCCACAGACAATTTAATGCAATATACAAATGTTGCAAAAGCCAGAGGAGCAAGTCTACAGCTGGGTATGCAGCTAGTTTTTGATAATAAATTATAATCTAATGAAATACTTTTTTACTTTACTTATTATAGCATTAATGAGTATTAACTTAAACGCACAATCTGTAAATGATTATAAGTATGTTATTGTACCAGAGGAGTTTGATTTTTTAAAGTCACCAGATCAATATCAAGTAAATAGTCTTACAAAGTTTCTGTTTAATAAATATGGTTTTCAAGCATATTTAGAAAAAGATAAAGAAATTCTCAAGAACCCAATTGATCCTTGTGATGCACTGTATGCAGAGGTAAATAGTGAGTCTACTTTTATACAAGCCAAGCTCACGGTAACTTTAAAAGATTGCAATGATCAAGTGATATTTAAAACTTCTGAAGGGAGGAGTAAGAATAAGGATTACAAAAAGGCATACCACGCTGCTTTGCGTGAAGCTTTTTATGATATAGAAGCCCTCAAGTATAGCTATGACCCATCGGCTGGGGTAGAAGAGCGTCAGGTTTCAGAACAAACAAAAAGCGAAGTTGTCGTAAATAATGAAGAAACTGTCTTACAGCCATCTGCGAGTAAAGATAAAGTATTAGATATAGCAGCACCAGAGACGGTTGCTCCGCAATCTGGTCAAGTAAAAACTACTACAACATATACTAGCGAAGATGGGTTTTATAAAGCAAAACAGACGGGTACTTCGATCACATTTTATGATGACGCAAAAAAGATAGGCGTTGCAGAGATGGGTAATGAAGAAACATTTGATGTTACTACAACAGACTTTACTGGGACAGCCTTTTTCTTAGAAGGTAGGCTCGTTGTACAGCGTAAAATAAAAGGTATCGCGGGCGTAGTTGAAATGATATTTACAAAGGAATAATGAAGCAATTTTACACACTACTCATAAGTATACTTTTACTGTCTTGTGGTGATAAGACAGAACAAACTGTTTCAAAAGAAACTAGGCCATCAAAAGTCGTAAACACTAAGGATGTAAAGATTTTTGAGCAAATACCTAGCGATTCAAGCGGGATTACTTTTTCAAATACACTTAAAGAAGATGTAGGCTCACTAGCAAATCTATTTGATTTTGATTATTTCTATAATGGCGCTGGCGTGGGTGTGGCAGATATTAATAATGACGGCCTTCAAGATCTCTTTTTTACAGGTAACCAGGTGGCTAATAAATTGTATCTCAACAAGGGTGATTTACAGTTTGAAGATATTTCTGATACTGCAGGGATTAATGCAGGTAAACAATGGGCAAACGGTGTCACATTTGCAGATGTAAATAATGACGGCCTCATAGATATTTATGTATCACAAGGAGGACCTAAGCAAGCACAAGAGCGTGGTAACCTGTTATATATAAATGAGGGTGATAACCGCTTTCGCGAAAGCGCAAAACAATACAACATTGCAGATACGGGTATAAGTACACAATCTTCTTTTTTTGATTTTGATAGAGATGGAGACCTTGATCTTGTTGTATCAAACGAAAATGAACTCTATGGGCTTGATCCTAAGCGATTTTTTGCCAGTATGGAGATTCGTAAAAATTTAGAAAAAAGTAGTGTCCAGCTTTATGAAAATACGGGAAGTACGTTTGAAAATATAACAGAAAAGGCAGGTTTGCTTAGACCCGCCTTTGGTCTAGGCCTTGTGGTGAGTGATATAAATAATGACGGCTGGCTAGACCTTTATATTGCAAATGACTATTATGTGCCAGATGCGATGTACATAAACAATCAAGATGGAACCTTTACAGATAAAATAAAGGAGCATACCGGCCAAGTTTCTTTTTATGGAATGGGGGTAGATATAGCAGATATTAATAATGATAAGCTACAAGATATTTTTGTTTTAGATATGGCTGCTAGTGATCACGTACGTTCTAAAACCCTTATGGCTAGTATGAATGAGCAACGCTTTAATATGCTTACAGAAGATCTAGGTTTCCAGCACCAGTATATGTTTAATTCATTGCAGCTCAATCGTGGCAATGGCAGGTTTGATAACGTAGTGCACCAAGCCCATATGGCAAAAACAGATTGGAGCTGGGCAGGACTAATGGCAGATCTGGATAATGATGCAGACCGGGATGTATATGTCACAAATGGATACAGACGTTATGCGCTTGATAACGATATTCAAAATCAAGTACGTGAGACGCAGCGAGCCTTTAACGGTGTAGTACCACTAGAGGTGAAGCAAAAATTATATGATGCGATGCCTACTGAGAAGTTGAGCAATATTGCTTTTGTAAATAACGGAGATCTTGAGTTTAAAAATAACTCTTACCAGTGGGGTCTCGCTGTAGCATCTTACTCAAATGGAGGTGCTTATGCAGACCTTGATAATGATGGTGATCTAGAGCTTATCACAAATAATATAGACGACACAGCTTTTCTTTTTAAAAACCTATCGGTCGAAAATGAGATAGGAAACTTCATAAAAGTAAAAACCGAAGGTACCCTCTCAGAAGATTTTGCTAAGGTTACAATCATTACAAAAAATGGAACACAAGTAGCCGAAAATAAAAGAACCAGAGGCTACCTCTCTGCTGTAGAAGATATAGCGCATTTTGGGTTAGGAGACGAAGAAAATATAGATAAAGTTGTTGTACAATGGCTCTCTGGAAAACGCAGTGAGTTTATAGATGTAAGAGCAAATCAAATGCTGGTTGTAAAGGAAAGTGAAGCTGGTTTAACAGGACTTCCGGTTATAGAAATGGAGGAGCCTAAGTACGCTTTCGCGAAAGCTAGAACCACCTACGGGATAGATTTTACTCATAAAGAGAATGATTTTAATGATTTTAAAAAAGAAGTTCTGTTACCGTACAAGCAATCTCAATTGGGGCCTTTTATATCAAAGGGAGATGTAAATAATGATGGTCTTCAAGACTTATATGTAGGTGGTGCCGCTGGGCAAGCTGGCGCTATTTATCTGCAGTCTAAAACCGGATTTATTAAATCTTCACAACCTAGTCTTAATACAGATAAGTCATATGAAGATATGGAATCTCTTTTTGTAGATGTAGATCAAGATGGTGATCAAGATCTCATTGTATTAAGTGGAGGAAATGAGTTTGCTTCACAAGACGCATTACTTGAGAATAGATTGTATATAAATGATGGGAGTGGCAACTATAAGAGAGAAGCATTTGATAGTAATAGTGAGTATCGCTATTCTTTTAGTAAGAGCATAGCAGCTATAGATTATGATCAAGATGGTGATCAAGACATAGTAGTAGGTAATCGTATAGAGCAGGGTAAATTTCCAGTAAGTACAGCCTCTGTAATATACAAAAATGAAGGAGGCGTATTTACAGATGTAACAAAGACTGTAGCGCCAGACCTTTTAGATTTTGGAATTATAAACGATGTACTCACTACAGATTTTGATAATGACGGAAAGGATGATCTATTAATAGTAGGCGAGTGGTCACCCGTAGGATTACTTAAAAACATAGGAGGCACATTTGTTAAGCAGACTCTTCCAGAACTAGACGAAGCTTTAGGCTTATGGTTTGCTGCGACCGAAACAGATGTTAATGGTGATGGTGTGAAGGATTATGTGATAGGAAACATAGGTAATAACATTAAGTACAAAGCATCAAAGAAAAAACCATTTAAGGTCTTTGCAAACGATTTTGATGGCAATGGCACTTTTGATCTTGTGTTAAGTAATGAGTACAATGGTAATTATGTGCCTGCGAGAGGTAAGGAATGTAGCACACAGCAAATGCCCTTCATTTCTGAAAAATTTACAACATATTCTGATTTTGCAAATGCTACCCTCCAAGACATTTATGGAGAAGGTCTTAATAATGCATATGCAAAGGAGGTAAATACATTCTCTTCATTACTTCTTATAGGTAAAAAGGAAGGTGGTTTTACTACGGCTACACTTCCAGCTTTAGCACAAACTGGGCCAGGGCTTGCTATAGAAGTGCTGGACATTAATAAAGACGGGTATGAAGACTTAATTATTGCTGGTGCTATTTATGAAACGGAGGTTGAAACGCCTAGATATGATGCTGGAGTAGGAGTTATTTTAATATCAAATAAGAAAGATGGTTATAATGCACTGTCAACTGCAGAGACGCTACTTTTTCTAGATGGTAATGTAAAAGATATCCAAACTATAGCTCATAAAGGCTTGTCAAAAAATATCTTAATTTCTGCTGTCAATGATGCCGCTATAAGAGTGGTAGATATAGACTAGTAATTGTATTTAGAACCCCACTTGGCTTTTAGGTTTTCTTTTATAGCTTTTTCTCTTGTGTTATCTGTGGGTTCATACAGAGTCGTGCCACTTATTTCTTTTGGTAAAAACTCTTGTTGCACAAAGTTGCCAGGGTAATCGTGTGAGTATTTATAATCATCACCATAACCTATTTCTTTCATAAGCTTAGTAGGAGCATTACGTAAGGGTAGTGGTACAGATAAATCTCCTGTTTGCTTTACAAGTTGTTGTGCCTTTCCTATAGCCATATATGCAGCGTTACTCTTAGGAGAGCTTGCGAGATACGTCACACACTGACTTAAAATAATACGAGCCTCAGGGTATCCTATTGTAGTAACGGCTTGAAAACAGTTATTAGCAATAACTAGTGCAGTAGGATTTGCGTTCCCGATGTCTTCTGCTGCGGCAATAATAAGTCTTCTTGCAATAAATTTCACATCCTCTCCGCCTTCTATCATTCTCGCCAGCCAGTATACGGCAGCATTAGGGTCACTACCGCGTATAGATTTTATAAATGCAGATATGATATCATAATGTTGTTCTCCTGTTTTATCATAACGCACAATGTTTTGTTGCACTTTTGATAATACCATATCATTTGTAACGACTACATCCTTATCATTTTCTGTAGTTACTATGAGCTCAAAAATATTAAGTAATTTACGAGCATCGCCGCCACTTAGTCTTAATAAAGCTTCTGTTTCTGAGAGGGTAATATTTTTTTTCTTAAGGAGCTCATCTGTTTTAATAGCCCTATTGAGTAAGAGGATGAGGTCTTTCTTTTCAAAAGGTTTTAAAATGTAGACTTGGCATCTAGATAAGAGTGCAGGTATTACTTCAAAACTCGGGTTTTCTGTAGTTGCTCCAACTAGAGTCACCCATCCACGCTCAACGGCACCTAGTAGAGAGTCTTGTTGAGACTTTGAAAATCGATGTATTTCATCTATAAATAATATGGGGTTTTTCTGAGTAAAGAGGCCGCCACTTTGCTTTGCCTTATCAATTACCTCTCTAATGTCCTTGACGCCACTGTTTATCGCGCTTAGTGTATAAAAAGGTCTTTTAGACTCTTCGGCGATTATGGTTGCTAGTGTAGTTTTGCCTATACCTGGTGGTCCCCATAATATAAGTGAGGGTATAATCCCGGCTTTGAGAGCCTGTTGCAATGAGCCATTCTCACCTACTAGGTGATGTTGACTCAAGTAATCTTCTAGTTTTTTAGGACGTAGGCGTTCTGCAAGCGGTGTATTCATCATACAAAAATAGCTAATTAAAAATGTCTTGTATGACAATCTTTCATCTAGATACACTATGGTCACAAAATTGCTTTCTTGAGGCAAAGCTTGCGCTTATGGATAGTGAATCTTCGTATTTTAAATTCTATAATGGAGTAGTGGGGTACCCGTTGCTTTTTGTGCTCATTATCTGGTTTGTATTTTGGGTCGAGATTAAATTTGGATTAGATTTTACGCAATGGGGCGTACGTCCCAGAACATTTAAGGGATTAAGAGGTGTCCTTTTCTCACCATTCATACATAGTGGTATAAAGCACTTGTTGCACAATACAACAACGCTATTAGTTTTAAGTAGCGCCCTTTTCTATTTTTATAGAACAATTTCTTGGAAAGTTCTAGTTTTAATAGTGTTTCTAAGTGGTTTAGGAACTTGGTTAGTAGGTCGCACTTCTTATCATATTGGTATGAGCGGCGTTATTTATGGGCTCGTGGCTTTCTTATTTTTTAAAGGTATACTCGCTAAGCACTACAGGCTAGTAGCACTTTCACTTGTTGTGGTTTTTTTATATGGGAGTTTAATATGGGGCACGATGCCTACGAGCCAAAATATCTCTTGGGAAGGCCATCTATCTGGTTTTATAGCTGGTGCTTTAATTGCATTACGCTTTCGCGAAAGCGTACCAAAACCCATTACATATGCTTGGGAGGAACCTGATTATAATGAGGCAGATGATCCTTTTATGAGGCAGTTTGACGAAGATGGAAACTTCTTTGAATTGCCCCCTGATCCAAAAATTGACACAGAGGCAGACTCTTATACAATTATTTATCACTTTGTAAGTAACGACGGTGATGATGCGCAAGCTCTGAATGTCCCTCAGAAAGATTTATAAGCGTTGTCTCACCGCTTCATAAAGAAAGGCCCCACAGGCAACCGAAACATTTAAAGAGGCAATAGAACCCTTAAGAGGGAGTTTTGCTTGATGATCAACAATTTTAAGTACACCTGGTGATACACCGCTATCTTCACGTCCCATTACTATTGCAGTAGGTTCTTTAAAATCTACGTCGTAGAGATTGTTGTCGGTTTTTTCAGTTGCAGCTACAACTTGAATTCCTGATCCTTGCAGGTAGTAAATAGCATCTTTTATATGATCAACTTTGGCAATAGGCATACTAAATGCTGCACCAGCAGATGTTTTTACAGCAACACCATTGAGAGGAGCACCTCCTTTTTTGGGTATTATTACACCGTGGGCTCCTGTACACTCTGCAGTACGTATAATTGCACCAAAGTTTCGTACATCTGAGAGTTGATCAAGCAAAATAAATAATGGTGTTTCTCCACTCTCTACCGTTATATTCACAAGTTCTTCAAAGTCGTGATATTTAACCGGAGATATTGTAGCAACAGCACCTTGGTGGTTGAGTTGTGTAAGCTTATTAAGTTTTTCAATAGGTACAAAAGAGGTTTGTATCCCATTTTTCTTGATAAGTGTATTCAGTTCGCTCAGTAGTGAGTTGTGAAGTCCTTTCTGTAGAAAAACTTTATCTACTTCTTTGCCCGCTTCTATCGCTTCTATGATTGCACGCGTTCCGTGTATTTGTAGTGTTTTTTCCATAGTTTAAGTAATTATTAATAGCGATAAAATTAGGAGCGCAAAGTTACAGTTTATTTTAATGTCATTGCTTGCTTTATGTAATAGTTAGTTTTTAAATATAACCTCAATATCTTCAAACTTAATCTCACTAAAAGGTTTTAATGTTTTAGCATTAAAATATTTTATAAGATCTGGCGTGGCAATAGTATCTTCCTTTGCAACAAATTGTGTGTAATCTGCAAAACGTATCCCATTTATTGTTCTATGATTATAATATCTTTTAATTCTGGGAACTTTGCTTTCTGTAACAAATTTCTGACTTACATACATAATATCCTTTGTAGTAGGATCTATATAGAGGTAGAATTCATTGATGTCAATATCTCTTACAAATTTGGTTTTTACTTTAATGAACTGGTATTTATTTGTGCCTTTTGTAATAAATCCAACCGAGTCAATTTCCATATCGTTTGATGTGAGTACAAACGGTATTGAATTGCTGTAGGTGAAATTAGATAAATGAGACTTTTTTAAATAATTATCACTATCCACATTCCTTAATGAATCATTTAAGTATTCACTTAAAATGCCATTCTCAAGAATAGATTTTAATTGATCACCCTCTCGATTCGATTCTATTAGCGATAGTCCTACTCTGTAGCCATCTCTATCTACTTCGTATTTAAAATTGTTAACTGTGTACGAGATTGTAGAATTATAATAACTTTCGCCACCATAGTGTAATACTAGGTCGTCTAGGGTAACTCTAGTATCTGGATTTTTACAAGACCATAAACTCATAGTCATAATTATTAGACAGAAGTATGGGAGAGGTTTTAAGTTATATATATTGTATGAGTTTAGCACGATTGTGTATAGTTTAGATATGGATTTAATTTAGTCTAAAAGTAAAGAAGAGATTTAAAAAGAAAAAGCTCCGCAGAGCGGAGCTTTTAATATATAATAATATTCTTAAGATTATAAATCTATTGCTTAGTTAACTGAAGAGTTACTACATAACTTCCAGTTCCACAACCAGCATCACCATTAAAATCTTCGAAAGAAATCTCGATAACATCATCGTCACCTGGTTCGAATAGTTGAGAATAAGGAGAAGGGGGAACATCACCTTGAGATTGCTCAATAGTAGTTCCATCACATCCTAGAGTTCCAGCTAATGAAGTTCCAGATACAATAAACTCACCACAATTCATCATTATTGTTAGACGCTGTCCAAAGTCAAACGCTCCTGGGAAGTAAGTAAAATCAAAACCTCTAACTGCTCCAGTACCTTCTACTGTTACAACTTCAGTTCCCCAAGCTTCTCCAAAAGCACTAGATTGTGTACTTGTTTTCTCAAGTAAGTAATCTCCAACAAAATAATCAGCAGGAACTGGACAAGATACAGTTGCTACATATTGAAAAGGAGAAGAAAAGAAACCACCTGTAATAACACCTCCAGCATTATCTGCAGAAAATACTCTTCCATCAGTAAGGTTTAGTGCTAAACGGATAGTAAAGGTATCTCCACCTGTTAACTGATCTTCAGATGCAATATTAGTAAGCGCTCTTAATTCATCAAAACTATATAATAGTTCTGTTCTTGGTAGTCCAAACGGACCATCTACAAAAGCTGAAGCATCAACGTTTTCAATAAAAACTTCGTCTGTTATAGCTCCAGAACTATCAGAATCTGGACCAGGAGTATTGTCAGCGAAAGTAACGTAAACATCTACACTTTGAAGTAAATCCCCTTCGAATGCATCTTGCTCTTCTAAACTCACTGAGAAGTTAGCAACTTCAGCACCTGCTGCTGTAAGCGGCAGGTCATTTTGAAGGTCTAAAGTTCTAAGTACAGCACCACGAGTAACTGACTCTTGTACAAAATCGGTGGTGTTTTGTTCATCGTCCTCACAAGAGGCCATTCCAAAAAGAATGGCTCCAGCGAAGGCAAATTTTAATATATTTTTCATTTTTATCTTTTTTTAAATGTTAGTTCGAAGCCGGGAATCCTCCGTTCGGTGAAGATGGTGGGTTCGTGTCCCAGAATACTTGTATATTCTGATCTGGCTTTTGATTAATATTTGGATTTGCAACAATTTCAGAAGATGCATATGGGAATGATCTTGGGAAGTTACCAGGATCAGCCTCTAAGTTTGGTTGAAGCGTAGTTGGGAATCCTTGTCTTCTGTAGAAATTATAAGATTCAGCAGCCCCACCATAAAGAGTAACCCAGTATTGTTGTGCATAAATATTCCACTTTCCAGTCATATCTGCTGCGTCAAAGTCAGCTATGATATCACTAATAAAGTTTCCAACAACAACATCTGAAGGTTCAGTAGAACCATCATTAGTTGCATCAAGATCTCCAAATGTTTGAACCTTAGCAATAGACTTTGTTAAACCTGCTTCAATAAAATCAGCAGCTCCGTCAGCATCACCAGCTACAAGTGCCGCTTCTGCTCTCCAGAAGTCAACATAAGAAGCAAGTATGATTGGCTCGATACCAGCTCCACCGCCGCCAGCGCCTTGAGAAACACTACCAAATTCTGCTTGGTCATAAAGTCCACCAGAAGGATATACACCTGTTACAGTCCTTAAAAAGTTATCAGGAGGAGTACCGTCATCATCACCGTGATCTCTACCCCAGTAACCGTTTTCTAAGAAACAATACGTAAATCCTGCATAGTGAGGAGGAGGTGTCTCTAAAGAACAAGATAAAGTCTCTCCATTACCTTCTGGAAGACATCCAGCACCTGGAGTACAATCAGATTGACGGTAGAAGTAATATCTAATTCTAGGGTCATTAGTCTCAGACATATAGTTCATCAACCAGTTAGAACGGTATAAGTTACCTCCAGAAGGAGTGTAATCATTAGCGTAATCTGGGTGTCTGTTGTCTGGATTTAATAAGTTAGATCCAAATTTGAATTCTAAATCATCTTCAGTAGAGCTAATAAAGTTATCATCAGCAACGATAGCATTGAAAGTAGTTAGATCACCAGTTGTAATAGCTGCTTTCATTAGAATAGTGTTAGCTGCTTTTAACCACTTTGAAATATCTTCATCATAAAATAGATCTTCAACTGCAGTATTTACATCACCTTCAGATTCTGTAAGATCATTATTTAAAGCAGTAAGAGTAGCGCTTCCTTCTGAAACTAAATTTTTAGCCGCTTCATATACAGAAGCTCCATCTTGAACATTTGGACTTGGGAAATCTGTAGGATTAAACGCTTCATCAAAAGGAATATCTCCTATAAAATCTACTAGCCAAAGTAGTGAGTGTCCTAACATTATTTTACCTGTTCCAACTTGGAAACGAAGGTCTAATGATGGATCTGCATCTAAATCTTCTAGAGTTCTTACATCAACAAGCATTCCTGCATATGTACGACTCCAAGCACCATTTAAAGTACCTCCAGTTAAACCAGCAAAGTAGTTTCTATTTCCAAAATATTGAATTCTGGTTAGTGCTCCACCGTTACCATTGAATGTCTGTGCATTCAATTGGTAGTTCAGTTGAACCGAGTTTAGCAGAAAATTAGGATCTGCCTGGTCTGGTGTTAAGTTGTTAGGATCATTTACTAACTCTAGTTCTGTGGTTTCACAAGAATAGAAGAGAGATGAACCTGCTATAACAACAGCCATTATGAACTTAAATGTATTTTTCATAATTCTATTTTTATATATCTTTTAATTAAAATGATGCTTTTACGCTTACTCCATAACGTTTTGAAGAAGGACCGTTGATGTAATCAAATCCACGACCATTTCCAACTCCAACACCTGCTACGTTAGGATCGAAGTTTGCTCCATCTGGAGTGTTATAAGCGTCATACCATAGGTTAAATCCACTAGCTGTAACACTAAATGAACCAAATGGTGTTTTCTCTAAGAATTTTTTAGGTAAAGAATATCCTAAAGAAACTTCTTGTAATCTAAGAACAGAAGCATCATATACTTGAAGTTCTTTTGGGCCGAAAAGTACGTTGTTGAAGTAGTACTGAGAATTGTTAATTTGTACTTGGTTTTCAGAACCATCAGCTTGAACACCTGGAAGAATATAAGTATTCTCACGGTCTTCAGTTTCTGTAATAAGACCACGTCCTAATAATACTCCAATTGTAGAAGATGCAATATCTCCACCTTTTGTATGGTTTACTTGGAAACCAAGATTGAAGTTTTTGTAAGATAATGAGTTAATCCAGTTTAATACATAATCTGGGTTAGGGTTACCAATAATTGGTGTAATGCTACGACCATCATCAAGTATAACGTTATCTTGAACAACATAGTTACCAGCACCATTTACAACAAAGTTACCATCATCATCTCTTAAGATTCTAGTACCAACGATAACACCTAATTGCTCACCTCTAATTGCAGCATTTGCTCCAAGTACTGGGTCAGTAGATCCAGCATAAAGAATCTGGTCATCATCTTGTTCTGTTACAATCTGCTCACTTGTTGTAAAGTTAACTCTAGAGTTCCAGTTAAATCCATCATTTTCGCTTTGGAAGATGTCAACACCTAAATCAACTTCAAATCCGTCACCTTCAACCTTACCAATATTACTCTGTGTAGAAGTAAATCCAGTTGATGGAGGTAATGGTTTAAATACGATTAGATCATCAGTAGATCTGTTAAAGTAAGAGAAATCTAAGCTTACTCTGTTCTTAAGTAAACGAGCATCAAATCCAACTTCAAATTCAGAGATAAGTTCTGGCTTAAGATCAGGATTAGCTTGGAAGTTACTTACACTGTTAGTTGTAGTGTTACCACCACCAGCGTTTTGATCAATGTATTGGTTTGTAAATTGGTTAACAGTATTTACTGTTGGGAAACCACCAGGGAAACCAGCAGAAGTACCAAGACCAGCTCTTACTTTTAAGTAATTAAGTCCATCACCTTTAAGTCCATCAAATGCAGTAGTAGGTAAGAAAGATACACTTACAGATGGGTATAACTGTGAGTTGTTCTCTTTTGGTAGGTTAGAAACCCAATCATTACGAGCTGCAAGAGTAAGGAAAAGCATATTGTCATAATCTATATCTGCTTGTCCTAATACACCTACAATATTTTGGTAAGATGTAAATTGGATTGGAGCTTGCTCTAGGAAGTTAAAGTGTCTCTGTACACCAAAAACAAGTTGTCCTGTACTAGCTACACCTTGTTGATCAAATTCAACAGATCTTGATGTTGCTCCAGTAATGAACGTTAAACCTATTTTCTCAGAAAGATCGTAATCTCCACTTAATGCTAAGTAGTGATCCCAGATTCTGTTGTTGTTATCCCAAGTGTTATATTCACCGTTAATATCATCAACAGTTGCACCTAAAACTCCGCCTTTATTTACGTAGCTTACGTTACGCTCATTGTAGAAATCTACACCTGCACGATATTGTAAGTTAAGATTATCACTAATTGCGTATTGTAAAGTAGATGTTCCATATACACGGTTTGTTAACTGTGTATTTTTTGCATTTTGTACAATCCAGTTAGGGTTGTTAATGTCATTACCTTGACGGTAGTAAACACTTCCTCCTGTTTCAGGAATTGTGAATGGTAAGTTTGCTAAGTCTACGTTACGAGGTGTAAAGAATACATTTGCAAATACTGAGAATCCTAAAGTACCATTACCACGAGATGCAGCTACTGGAGGAGAAGAGAAATCAGTTCTAGAGAAGTTTAATGTTCCTGAGATTGTAAACTTATTAGATAATTGTGCTCTACCACCTACAGAAAGGTTATTTCTACGTAATTGGTTTCCAGGGATAAATCCTTTATCCTCTAAGTGACCGTAGTTTAAGTTGTAGTTTACTTTACCATCTTCAGATGCTCCGTTAATGTTTATAGAAGTGTTAGAAACACCACCTGTACGGAAGAACTGAGATACGTTATTATAAGGTCTGTACTCGTAACGTTGTCCAGCAAACTCATCTCTTAAGATTTGTCCGATATCTGCTCCTGTAGTTGAGTAAGGGTGAGCAACTGTACCGTTTTCGTCGATCTGTCCTGAAGGCTCATTTAAGTAACCTGCAACACCACCTGCTTCAAAAGCTGGACCCCAGTTTGAGAAGAACCATCCGAAAGATTGGTCAAAACCTCCACCAAACTTGTCTTGGTAATCTGGTAATGAAGCGATTTCATTAACAAAGTAAGACTGGTTGATTGTGATTTCAGTTTTCTTAGGTCCGCCAACTCCACTTTGCCCTGACTTTGTAGTAATAACGATAACTCCGTTACGTCCTGCTGTACCATAAAGCGTTGCAGCAGCAAGTCCTTTAAGAACGTTTACGCTAGCAATGTTGTTTGGATCAAGATCTAAGAAACGAGAAGAACCATTGTTTCCATTTAAGAAATTTCCTTGAGAGTTAGTATCACTACTAAAAGGTACACCATCTACAATAAATAATGCTTGGTTACTTCCATTAATAGAAGTATAACCACGTATTACCACGTTTGTTGCAGATCCAGAAGCACCACTCTGTGATGTAATCTGTACACCAGAAGCTTTTCCTGAAAGTACACGAGCAACGTCACCTTCGGTACGTCCTTCGATTTCTTCAGAAGCAACCTCACTTACTGCATAACCAAGCGCTTTTTTCTCACGCTTAACACCTTGTGCAGTTACAATTACCTCGTCTAAGGCATTGTCTGCAGCAAGAGCTACATTAATTGTTGATTGATTTCCTACTGTAACCTCTTGTGTTGCGAAACCAACAAAACTAAAGACAAGTACATCAGATGGACTTGCTTGAATTGAGTAATTTCCGTCAAAATCGGTTTGAGTTCCCGTAGAAGTACCTTTGATAATGACATTTGCACCAGGCAAAGGACCATTGTCTTCAGTAACAGTTCCGGAAACTGTTGTTTGTGCAAACGAAACTTGCACTACAAACGCTAGCAATAGCGTTAAAATTCCACTAAACTTTGTTTTCATTTTTATAAATTATTTGAATTAGCCAATGCCAAAAATCACAATAAAAAGTTAATTACACAACTAATAGTTCCTAAAATTTAGTTTTTTTTTAACGCTTTGTAAATGGTGTTAATCCCTTTATTTAAAAGCGTACGGCAAGAATTAGATGTAATTTTGTGTTTGAGAAGTCAAATGTGGAATTGTTAAATTTTCCGTTTGCAATATTGATTTGCAGTAGTCCTGCCTTAGTCCGTATTCCTGCTCCTGCTCCTAGGCTTAACAGGTGATTCTTTTCATTTGTAATACTATTTTCTACATACCCGCCGTCTGTTACTGTATTGATGTATAGGCTATTGCTTAATTTTAGTCTGTATTCTGTGTTTATGATAGCAGAGAGATTTGCAAAGATGCTGTTCTCTTCAAAGCCTCTTATAGAAGTAATTCCTCCTAGTCTGAAAAGTTCGTTTGTGATATAGTTTTCAGAAAACAAACTGTTAAAAGATCCAGAAATGTAGACTGAGTTTTTGTTATTAAAATTGAAAATCCTTTTCATTTTTAATAAAATTTGGGTCTGTGGTGTTTTTGTCATATTCGCAATTCTAGTTCCGTAATTAGTTTGAAAATGAAATTGCGTGGTTATAGGGAAGAAATAGTCATTGTTTCTTTTGGTATACTGGTATTCCAGGTATCCTGTTGTGGTATTAAAGTCTGCTACGTACTGTTCTGTTTCTTGATTGGTGAGAAGGTTTTCTGATGTTATATTATTGTATCCTGTTGAGATTTTGTGATTAGTAGTCGGGTGGTAATATGCCTGAATGTTTATATCTGTAGTTGAGAATGTGCTATCTTTTCTAAAGATGGAGAGTGAGCTTTCTATTCCTAAGGGTGTCTTTAGTATATAGGGTAGTGATGCTTTTATTTTAAGTTGTGATTGATCCTCCCCATCAGATTTGTAGTTAAGTGATAGCTCTTCGCCATAGTTAAAGTTGTTTATGAGTTGCAAGTCTAGGTAGCCATCTAGTCTTAAAGAGTTGTCTTCGTTTGATGCAAAACCAATAAAACCGTCAAATTGATTTTGATCTACTTTTTTAATGTAGTAAAAAACGGTGGTGCTATCTTTTTTAAAAAGAGCCTGAGCTTTTCTAGTTGTACTTATAAAACGTAAACTGCGTAACTCATCGTTTATGGTATTCAGCTTCTCTTGGTTGTAGGTTTTGTTGAGTACTTTTTTTGTTATGTTGTTTAAAAGCGTAGTTGGATAATTTGGATATCCTTTATAAATCACATCGGTTATTTTTCGTTGTTGATTAGATGTTACTTCTAGTCTACCATTTATGATGTTATTGGTTTTTGTGAGTTCTGTTATTCGAAAGTTTGCAAACGGATCACCATTGTTTGCGGCAATTGTTGTTAGTTGCTCTAATAGTGCTTTCGCGAAAGCGGTTTCTATAATTAGAAGATCATTATCTATTGTGTAGGCTGTCTCCTTAATATAAGTTTTGAGAATGGGTTGTTTTGAGATGTCAAGAGTTAATGAATTGTATCTAGTGTTTAGTGAGAGTATTGCTGTGTAGATGTTATTATTTTGTTGAACTGTTTTTTCAATATCAAAATAGCCTTCTGTAATGAGTTGGTTTGTGATGCTGTCTATTTCGTTATAGAGTAAAGCAGCTTCGGTAAAAGATTTAGTGTGTGGTATTGTGTTGAGTAATTCAGTTTCTTCTTTATTCTCTCCTTCTAGTAGTAGGAGTAGTTTTGAACCTGAATTTTGACCACCTAATGTAATGGTGAAGACAAATAGTGTAAGTAATAATATGTGGGTCTTCAAAAAATGGATGGATTTATGGTTGTTTTGGTAACGTGTTTTTCTGTTGCTAAAGTATGTTAGTTTTTTGGTATTCAGAACTTTTTTGAAAAATTAGCAGGCTGCTATTTGATGGCTGAGAAAAATTTCATACTTTTGCCAACCCTTAAAATGGGTATATTAAGTAAATTAACAATTAGGTAGAAAGAAATTATGCCAACAATTTCACAATTAGTACGTAAAGGAAGAACCAAGATTACCAAGAAGAGTAAATCGGCGGCCCTTGAATCGTGCCCACAACGCCGCGGCGTATGTACTCGTGTTTACACGACTACACCTAAGAAACCAAACTCGGCTATGCGTAAAGTTGCGCGTGTTCGTTTAACAAATGGTAAAGAGGTGAATGCATACATCGGAGGAGAAGGTCACAATTTACAAGAGCACTCGATAGTATTGGTAAGAGGTGGAAGGGTAAAAGATTTGCCAGGAGTTAGATATCATATTGTACGTGGAGCCTTAGACACTGCTGGTGTTGCAGGAAGAACGCAATCGAGATCTAAATATGGTGCAAAACGCCCTAAGAAGTAAATCAACAACACTTTAAGAAGAAGTAATGAGAAAAAAACAGGCCAAGAAGAGACCTATTCTTCCAGATCCAAAATTTAACGATCAGTTAGTAACTCGTTTCGTTAATATGATGATGTGGAGTGGTAAGAAGTCTACAGCTTTTAAAGTATTTTATGATGCAATTGACATCGTAGAAGAAAAGAACACAAATGAAGAAAAAACAGCTTTAGAGCTGTGGAAAGATGCTTTGTCTAACGTAATGCCTCACGTAGAAGTGCGTAGTCGTCGTGTAGGAGGGGCAACTTACCAAATACCAAACCAAATTCGTCCAGATCGTAAGATCTCTACTGCGATGAAGTGGTTAATTAGCTTTTCTCGTAAGAGAAATGAGAAGTCTATGGCTGCAAAGCTAGCTGCAGAGATTATGGCTGCGGCAAAAGAAGAAGGTGCTGCGGTTAAAAAGCGTGTTGATACACACAAAATGGCAGAAGCAAATAAAGCATTCTCACACTTTAGATTCTAAGAAATGGCAAGAGATTTAAAATTTACTAGAAATATTGGTATTGCGGCTCACATTGATGCTGGAAAAACCACTACTACAGAGCGTATACTTTATTATACGGGTGTAAGTCATAAAATCGGTGAGGTTCACGATGGTGCTGCAACGATGGACTGGATGGAGCAAGAGCAGGAGCGTGGTATTACAATTACCTCTGCTGCAACTACTTGTACTTGGAAGTTCCCAATGGAGAACGCTAAGCCTCTTCCAGAAACTAAAGACTATCACTTTAATATTATTGATACTCCTGGTCACGTTGATTTTACGGTAGAAGTTAACCGTTCTTTACGTGTTCTTGATGGATTAGTTTTTCTTTTTAGTGCTGTAGATGGTGTTGAGCCTCAGTCAGAAACTAACTGGAGACTTGCAGATAATTATAAAGTGCCTAGAATAGGTTTTGTAAACAAGATGGACCGTCAAGGTTCTAACTTCCTTGCTGTTTGTCAGCAGGTGAAGGATATGCTGAAGTCAAACGCTGTGCCTATCGTTTTAAACATAGGTGACGAGGGTGACTTTAAAGGTATTGTTGATCTTGTGAAGAACCGTGCAATTGTATGGCACGATGAAACTCAGGGGTCTACGTTTGACGTTATTGACATTCCTGAAGATATGAAAGAGGAAGCTCGTAAGTACCGAGCTATGCTTATTGAGGAGGTTGCAACATATGATGAAAACCTTCTTGAGAAATTTATGGAAGATGAAGATTCTATTACAGAAGAAGAGGTGCACGCTGCACTTCGTGCTGCTGTAATGGATATGGCGATTATCCCTATGATATGTGGATCTGCCTTTAAGAATAAAGGAGTTCAATTCCTTCTTGACGCAGTATGTCGTTACCTTCCTTCTCCTACAGATAAAGATGGTATCGTTGGGATTAACCCGGATACAGAAAAAGAAGAGCTACGTAAGCCAGACGTAAAAGAGCCATTTGCTGCTCTAGCGTTTAAAATTGCAACAGATCCTTTTGTAGGTCGTCTTGCATTCTTCCGTGCTTACTCGGGTCGTCTAGATGCTGGATCATATATCTTAAATAACCGTTCAGGTAAAAAAGAGCGTATCTCGCGTATATACCAAATGCACTCTAATAAGCAAAATGCTATCGATTTTATCGAGGCTGGAGATATTGGAGCAGCGGTAGGATTTAAAGATATTAAGACTGGAGATACAATGTCCGATGAAAAGAACCCAATTGTTCTTGAATCTATGGACTTTCCAGATCCAGTAATTGGTATCGCTGTTGAGCCAAAAACTAAGGCAGATGTTGATAAGTTAGGTATGGCTTTAGCAAAACTTGCTGAAGAAGATCCAACGTTCCAAGTAAAAACAGATGAGGCATCAGGACAGACTATTATATCTGGAATGGGTGAGCTTCACTTAGATATTATTGTAGATCGTCTTAAGCGTGAGTTTAAGGTAGAAGTTTCTCAGGGTCAGCCACAGGTTGAGTACAAGGAGGCTATTACTCAAAAAGCACAGCACAGAGAGACTTATAAAAAGCAATCTGGTGGACGTGGTAAATTCGCAGATATCGTATTTACACTTGAACCAGCAGAAGAAGGCGCTGAAGGATTACAGTTTGAATCTACTATTAAAGGAGGTAACGTACCAAAAGAATTTGTTCCTTCTGTAGAGAAAGGATTCAAAATGGCAATGGTAAATGGACCTCTTGCAGGTTATGAGGTTGATGCTATGAAAGTAACATTAACAGATGGATCTTACCACGATGTGGATTCTGATCAACTTTCTTTCGAACTTGCTGCAAAGCTTGGATTTAAGAACGCTGCAAAAGCTGCAAAAGCTGTTATAATGGAGCCTATTATGAAGCTTGAAGTTATTACTCCAGAAGAAAATATGGGTGATATCGTAGGTGACCTTAACCGTCGTCGTGGTCAAGTATCTGATATGGGAGACCGTGCAGGTGCAAAGACAGTAAAAGCTACTGTGCCACTTTCTGAGATGTTTGGATATGTAACAACGTTACGTACGCTTTCATCTGGTCGTGCGACTTCAACTATGGAATTCTCGCACTATGCAGAAACTCCTTCTAATATTGCAGAAGAAGTAATCGCTGCCTCAAAAGGTACAAACGAATAATTACTAAGGAAATGAGTCAAAAAATTAGAATAAAACTAAAATCTTACGATCACAACTTAGTAGATAAGAGTGCTGAGAAAATCGTAAAGACTGTGAAGACGACAGGTGCTGTAGTAACTGGACCTATTCCGCTTCCAACACATAAAAAAATCTTTACTGTATTACGTTCTCCACACGTAAACAAGAAATCTCGTGAGCAGTTTGAGCTTAGCTCTTACAAGCGTTTACTTGATATCTATTCTTCTTCATCAAAGACTATTGATGCTTTAATGAAGTTAGAATTACCATCTGGAGTAGAGGTAGAGATTAAGGTGTGATAGGTGTTTACGCTTTCGCGAAAGCGTAAATAATAACCGCACTAACTTGTCCTGAGCTGCGCGCGAGGGAAAAACGGAAAACACACATTCAAGGTCGAACGTGTTCGGCCTTGTTTTTTGAATTGAATTTTAATAATTAATATTTATAAATATGTCTGGGTTAATCGGAAAGAAAGTAGGTATGACTAGCATCTTTGACGAGAACGGGAAGAACATTCCTTGTACAGTTATTGAAGCAGGTCCCTGCGTTATCACCCAAGTCAGAACCAAAGAAACTGACGGGTATGAAGCCCTTCAACTTGGTTTCGATGACGTTAAAAAGGCAAACAAAGCTGCTAATGGTCACGCCAAAAAAGCAGGAACTGTTGCTAAACGTAAAGTTGTCGAGTTTCAAGGATTTGAAGGAGAGTTTAAATTAGGAGATGCAATTACTGTAGATCATTTTGCTGAAGGAGAGTTTGTTGATGTATCGGGAACTTCAAAAGGTAAAGGATTTCAAGGGGTTGTAAAGCGTCACGGTTTTGCCGGTGTAGGTCAAGCGACTCACGGTCAACATAACCGTCTTAGAGCTCCTGGTTCTATTGGAGCAGCATCTTACCCTGCACGTGTATTCAAAGGAATGCGTATGGCAGGACGTATGGGTGGTGACAAAATAAAAGTTCAAAATCTTAAAGTATTGAAAGTAGTAGCTGAGAAGAACCTACTTGTAGTGAAAGGATGTGTTCCTGGTCACAAAAATGCTTATGTAATCATTCAGAAGTAATGAAGGTAGCAGTTGTAGATATAAAAGGAAAAGAAACAGGGAGAAAGGCAGACCTTTCTGATGCTGTTTTTGGAATTGAACCAAACAAGCACGCTGTTTACTTAGACGTTAAGCAATTTCTTGCAAACCAACGTCAAGGTACGCACAAGGCTAAAGAAAGAGCAGAGATCGCAGGATCTACTCGTAAAATCAAAAAACAAAAAGGAACAGGTACGGCTCGTGCGGGTAGTATCAAGTCTGGTGTTTTTAAAGGTGGAGGACGTATGTTCGGACCAAGACCGAGAAATTACTCTTTCAAATTAAACAAAGGATTAAAGAGACTTGCACGTCGTTCTGCACTTACAATGAAGGCTAACGATAACGCAATCACTGTAATAGAAGACTTCAATTTTGACGCTCCAAAAACAAAGGATTTTGTGAACGTTTTGAAAGCCTTAGGCTTAGAAAATAAAAAGTCACTAATAGTGTTGGGAGAGTCAAATAATAATGTATATTTGTCGTCGCGCAATTTAAAGTCCTCAAAAGTCGTAAAAAGCTCAGAATTAAGCACTTACGGTATTATGAATGCAAATAATGTTGTATTCTTAGAGGGTTCTTTAGAAGGTGTTGAGGCAAACTTAGCAAAATAAGACACGATGAGTATTTTAATAAAACCTGTTATTACAGAAAAAGCGACAAAAGATAGTGAGGAAATGAATCGCTATACTTTTGAAGTTAGTATGAGAACAAATAAGGTTGAAATTAAGAAAGCGGTAGAAGCTGCTTATGGTGTTTCAGTTGAAAAAGTTCGCACAATGAATGTCCGCCCGGATCGCAAGTCTCGTTATACGAAGTCTGGTGTTCTTTCTGGTAAAACAAATGCTATTAAGAAAGCAATTGTACAGCTGGCGGAAGGTGATACAATAGATTTTTATAACAACATTTAAGACAACAAAATGTCAGTAAGAAAATTAAAACCTATCACTCCTGGGCAGCGATTTAGAGTTGTAAATGGTTTCGACCAGATTACAACTGATAAGCCGGAAAAAAGCCTTTTGGCTCCGAAAAAACGCTCAGGTGGTAGAAACAATACGGGTAAAATGACAATTCGCCAAGTAGGTGGAGGTCACAAGAAGCGTTACCGTATTATCGATTTCAAACGTAACAAAGAAGGAGTTCCTGCAACTGTTGCGTCTATCCAGTATGATCCAAATAGAACTGCGTTTATCGCACTTCTTAACTATCAAGATGGAGAAAAGAGGTATATCATTGCTCAAAACGGTCTTCAAGTAGGTCAGAACTTAGTTTCTGGGTCTAACGTAGCGCCAGAGATTGGTAATGCGATGCCACTTTCAGATATTCCATTAGGTACTATAATCTCTTGTATAGAGTTACGTCCAGGTCAAGGAGCTGTTATGGCTCGTTCGGCTGGAGCATTTGCTCAGTTAATGGCTCGTGATGGTAAATTTGCAACTGTAAAGTTACCTTCAGGTGAAACAAGATTGATTCTTGCAACGTGTATGGCTACAATAGGAGCTGTGTCTAACAGTGATCACCAGTTACTTGTATCTGGTAAAGCTGGTAGAAGCCGTTGGTTAGGTCGTCGTCCACGTGTACGTCCAGTAGTGATGAACCCTGTTGATCACCCTATGGGAGGTGGTGAAGGTAAGTCTTCTGGAGGTCACCCTAGAAACCGTAATGGTGTGCCTGCTAAAGGTTTCAGAACGCGTTCTAAGACGAAGTCGAGTAATAAGTATATTGTAGAACGTAGAAAGAAATAATAAGATATGGCACGTTCATTAAAAAAAGGACCTTACGTTCACTATAAATTAGAAAAGAAAGTTGCTGCAAACGTAGAAGGCAATAAAAAGACTGTCATTAAGACTTGGTCTAGAGCTTCTATGATTACTCCAGATTTTGTGGGGCAAACTATTGCAGTACATAATGGTCGCCAGTTTGTACCAGTATATGTTACTGAGAATATGGTAGGTCATAAGCTAGGAGAATTTTCACCTACGCGTTCTTACAGAGGACACGGAGCTGATAAGAAAAATAAAGGTAAAAGATAACAGGAGATGGGAGTTCGTAAAAAAGAAGCGGCAAATCGTCGCAAAGAGGCTAACAAGTCTATCGCTTTCGCGAAATTGAATAACTGCCCTACCTCTCCACGTAAAATGCGTCTTGTAGCAGATATGGTACGAGGAACGCAAGTGGAAAGAGCACTTCAGTTATTGAAATTTAGTAATAAGGAAGCATCACGTAAAGTTGAGAAACTAGTTCTTTCTGCAGTTGCAAACTGGGAAGCAAAGAATGAAGACGCAAGTATCGAAGATGCAAATCTTTTTATTAAAGAGATCAAAGTTGATTCTGGAACAATGTTGAAAAGATTACGTCCAGCACCACAAGGTCGCGCGCACCGAATAAGAAAACGTTCTAACCACGTAACAGTGGTTCTTGGAGCAAAAGATAACACACAAAGCAATTAATTAGATGGGACAGAAGACAAATCCAATCGGAAATCGCCTTGGAATAATCAGAGGATGGGAATCTAACTGGTACGGAGGTAATGACTACGGTGATAAACTTGCCGAAGACGATAAGATTAGACGTTATATTCACGCTCGTTTAAGTAAAGCTAGTGTGTCAAGAGTTATCATTGAGCGTACGCTTAAACTTGTAACCGTTACTATTACTACTGCAAGACCTGGTATCATTATCGGGAAAGGTGGTCAGGAAGTAGACAAGTTAAAAGAAGAGCTTAAGAAACTCACAGGTAAAGAAGTACAAATTAATATCCACGAAATCAAACGTCCAGAGCTAGATGCATTTCTAGTAGGTCAGAGTGTTGCTCGTCAGATAGAAGGAAGAATTTCTTTCCGTCGTGCAATAAAGATGGCAATTGCGGCTGCAATGCGTATGAATGCTGAGGGTATTAAGATCCAGATTTCTGGACGTCTGAACGGTGCAGAGATGGCACGTACAGAGTCTTATAAAGATGGACGTATTCCTTTATCAACTTTTAGAGCCGACATAGATTATGCTTTAGTTGAAGCTCACACTACCTACGGTAGACTGGGTGTTAAAGTATGGATTATGAAAGGTGAAGTATATGGCAAGAGAGAGCTTTCTCCTTTAGTTGGACTTCAAAACAGTAAGTCTAAAGGTGGCGGAGGTCGTAAGGATAACAGAGGACCACGTCGTAGAAAGTAATTTTTTAAAAAGACAGTAAAAAATGTTACAGCCTAGAAAAACAAAATTCCGCAAGCAGCAGAAGGGTCGTATGAAAGGACTAGCGCAAAGAGGGCACACGCTTTCTAATGGCCAGTTCGGTATAAAATCATTAGACTCAGCTTTTGTAACTGCGAGACAAATAGAAGCAGCTCGTATTGCAGCAACACGTTATATGAAAAGGGAAGGAACTCTTTGGATTAAGATCTTCCCGGACAAGCCTATTACAAAGAAACCTCTTGAGGTACGTATGGGTAAAGGTAAAGGTGCTGTAGAATATTGGGCAGCAGTTGTAAAACCAGGACGCATTATGTTCGAATTAGGAGGTATTCCTGAGCCAGTTGCAAAAGAGGCATTACGTCTTGCAGCTCAGAAATTACCAGTGAGAACTAAGTATGTCGTAGCTAGAGATTTTTCAGCTGAATAAATTTGAGTACTATGAAACAATCAGAGGTAAAAGGATTATCTACAGCAGAATTGCAAGAAGAGCTTGGTAAAGCAAAGAGATCTTATATGGATCTTAAGATGGCTCACGCTATCTCTCCACTTGACAATCCTATTCAATTGCGTTCTATGAGACGTACAGTCGCTAGAATTGCAACTGAATTAACTAAAAGAGAACAATAACGCTGCTTAAGATGGAAAAAAGAAATTTAAGAAAAGAGCGTGTTGGTGTAGTAACTAGTAACAAGATGCAAAAATCTATCGTTGTTGCCGAAGTTAAAAAAGTAAAGCACCCTATGTATGGTAAGTTCGTTTTAAAAACGAAGAAGTATGTAGCACACGACGAAACAAACGACTGCAACGAAGGAGATACGGTTAGGATAATGGAAACACGTCCTATGAGTAAATCTAAGACTTGGAGACTAGTAGAAATCATTGAAAGAGCGAAGTAATGTTACAGCAAGAATCAAGATTAAAAGTAGCAGACAATACAGGAGCAAAAGAAGTTTTGACTATCCGTGTATTAGGAGGTACTAAGAGAAGATATGCTTCTGTAGGAGACAAGATTGTTGTATCTGTAAAGGATGCAACACCTAATGGCCAGGTTAAAAAAGGTGCCGTGTCTACAGCAGTAGTTGTGCGTACTAAGAAAGAAGTACGTCGTCCAGATGGATCTTATATCCGTTTTGATGATAATGCTTGTGTTCTTTTAAATGCTCAAGGTGAGATGCGCGGTACTCGTGTATTTGGACCAGTAGCAAGAGAGCTTCGTGACAAACAGTTTATGAAGATTGTATCATTAGCACCAGAGGTGCTTTAATACAGAGAAGAAGATGACAAAGCTTAAAATAAAAACGGGAGATACTGTAAAGGTTATTGCTGGAGATCATAAAGGATCTGAAGGTAAAGTCGTAAAAGTATTTATCGAGAAGAACAAAGCTATCGTTGAGGGTGTTAATATGGTGAAGAAGCACGAAAAGCCTAGCGCCGCAAATCCTCAAGGTGGAATAAAAGAAAAAGAAGCGCCACTTCAAATATCTAACCTTTCCCTTTTAGATAAGGATGGTAAAACTACGAGAGTAGGTTACCGTATGGAAGATGGTAAGAAGGTACGCTTTGCAAAGTCTAACAACGAAATATTATAGTGATGGGATACGTACCAAGACTAAAACAAGAGTTTAATGACCGCGTGACGCCAGCCCTTCAAGAAGAGTTTGGATATAAGAACGTTATGCAGGTACCTCGTCTTAATAAGATTGTAGTATCTCGTGGTGTTGGAGCTGCGGTTGCAGATAAGAAGTTAGTTGAAAATGCTGTAGAAGAGCTTACTCTTATTACAGGACAGAGAGCTATCTCGACAATGTCTAAAAAAGATGTTGCAACATTTAAATTACGTAAAGGAATGCCTATTGGTGCAAAAGTAACTTTACGTGGAGAGCGTATGTATGAGTTCTTAGATAGACTTGTAACATCTGCATTACCACGTGTACGTGACTTTAACGGTATCAATGCAACAGGATTTGATGGACGTGGTAACTATAGTATGGGTATCACTGAGCAAATCATTTTCCCAGAGATCAACATTGACAGAATTAAGAAAATTGATGGTATGAACATCACTTTTCAAACATCTGCTCAAACTGATAAGGAAGCAAAATCGTTGCTTAAAGAATTAGGTTTACCTTTTAAAAAGAACTAAGATATGGCTAAAGAATCAATGAAAGCCCGTGAGGTAAAGCGTGCTAAAACAGTTGCAAAATATGCTGAAAAACGTAAAGCTTTAAAAGAAGCTGGAGATTACGAAGGACTGCAAAAGCTACCTAAGAACGCTTCACCTATACGTCAGCACAATCGTTGTAAACTTACAGGTCGTCCTAAAGGTTATATGCGTCAATTCGGTATATCACGTGTGATGTTCCGTCAGATGGCTAACCAAGGGTTGATACCAGGTGTTAAGAAAGCAAGCTGGTAGATTAAAGAGTATAAATTGGTAGAAGGTTCTTTTTATGCTTTCGCGAAAGCGGAAATAGAGAAAACCACTACCGTAACTATAATTAAATGAATACAGATACTATTGCAGATTTTCTGACACGTGTGCGTAACGCATCGGCAGCAAATCACAGAGTGGTCGAGATTCCAGCATCAAACCTTAAGAAGGCGATGACTAAAATCTTATTTGACCAAGGTTACATCCTTAGCTACAAATTTGTAGAAGGTAAAGCGCAAGATACTATCAAGATTGCCTTGAAGTATGATCGCATTACTAAAGAAGCAGTTATTAAGGATATCCAAAGAATCAGTAAGCCTGGTTTACGTAAATATTCTTCATCTAGTGAGATACCTCGTATCTTAAATGGTTTAGGTATTGCTATTGTTTCAACTTCAAAAGGAGTTATGACAGGTAAGCAAGCACAACAACATAATGTTGGAGGAGAGGTACTTTGTTACGTTTACTAATCAGATAAAAAGACAAAGACATGTCAAGAATAGGTAAAAGTCCAATTACAGTGCCAGAAGGAGTTACAGTAACTCTTGCTGATAACATTGTAACAGTTAAAGGAAAATTAGGCGAGCTTACGCAAGAGTACTCTGGTATTGAGATCAAAATCGAAGAAGGGGTTATTACTTTAGAGCGCGCATCAGATAAAAAAGACCTTCGTGCAAAGCACGGTCTTTATAGAGCTCTTATCGCAAATATGATAGAAGGAGTTTCTAAAGGTTTTGAAAAGCAACTTGAGTTAGTAGGAGTAGGATACAGAGCAAGTAATCAAGGGAATAAGCTTGATCTAGCTGTAGGTTTCTCTCACAACATCGTTTTAGATGTTGCTCCAGAAGTAAAAGTGGAGACAATCTCAGAAAAAGGTAAGAATCCTATCGTGAAGTTAACTTCACACGATAAACAACTAGTAGGAGCTGTTGCTGCAAAGATTCGTGGTTTCCGTAAGCCTGAGCCTTACAAAGGAAAAGGAATCAAGTTTGTAGGAGAGGTAATAAGAAGAAAAGCAGGTAAATCTGCATAATACATAGAGAAATGGCATTATCAAAAAGTGAAAAAAGAAATAGAATTCACCTTAGAATTCGTAAGACTATTTCTGGATCTGCGGAGAGACCAAGACTCTGTGTATTTAGAAGTAATAAAGAGATTTATGCACAGTTAATAGATGACCTTAACGGGAAGACTATTACAGCTGCATCGTCACGTGATAAGGATATCGCTGCTGCGAAAACTAACAAATCTGAAACTGCAAAACTTGTAGGTAAGGCAATCGCCGAAAAAGCTACAAAATCTGGAGTTGAAGCTGTAGTATTTGATAGGGGAGGTTACCTTTACCACGGAAGAATTAAACAACTAGCAGAGGGCGCAAGAGAAGGCGGTCTTAAATTCTAATAAAGTTATGTATCAAGATTATAAAAACGTAGAGTTAGTAAAGCCAAGTGGCTTAGACTTAAAAGATCGTCTAGTAGGCGTTCAGCGTGTTACTAAGGTAACTAAAGGAGGTAGAGCTTTTGGATTTTCTGCTATAGTTGTAGTAGGTGATGAGAATGGTGTTGTAGGACACGGATTAGGAAAGTCAAAAGAAGTAGCATCTGCAATTGCAAAGGCTATGGAAGATGCTAAGAAAAACCTAGTGCGTATACCGCTTAACAAAGCAACTATCCCTCACGAACAGAAAGGTAAATTTGGAGGAGCTCGTGTATTACTTTTACCAGCAGCTGCCGGTACAGGAGTAATCGCAGGTGGTGCAATACGTGCAGTACTTGAATCAGTAGGTATACACGATGTACTTTCTAAGAATCAAGGATCTTCAAACCCACACAACGTAGTAAAAGCAACTTTTGATGCTTTATTACAATTAAGAAGTGCAGAGACAGTTGCAAAGCAACGTGGTATCTCACTTGATAAAGTGTTTAAAGGATAAATCAAGGAACAATGGCAAAAATCAAAGTAACAAAGGTGAAGAGCGCGATTAATCGCACACAGAACCAGAAGAGAATTTTAGAATCTCTTGGATTGAGAAAAATAGGCCAGGTAAAGGTGCACGAAAATACACCTAACATCCTTGGTATGGTAAATAAAGTAAGTCACTTAGTTTCTGTAGAAGAAGCTTAATATAAATAACAGATGGAGTTAAATAACTTAAGACCTGCAAAAGGCGCTGTTAAGAAAAACGACGGTCGTAAAGGACGTGGCCAGGCAACTGGAAACGGAGGAACAGCTGGTCGTGGACACAAAGGACAGAAGTCACGTTCTGGGTATAGTAAGAAAATCGGTTTTGAAGGAGGTCAAATGCCACTTCAGCGTCGTGTACCTAAGTTTGGATTTACAAACATAAACCGTAAGGAGTATGCTGGTGTAAATCTAGATACATTACAAGAGTATGTAGACGCTGGTCGTCTTACAGAAGAGGTTTCTATAGATACACTTATTGAAGCTGGCCTTGTAGGTAAGAACGATTTAGTAAAGATTTTAGGTAGAGGTGAGCTTAAAGCTAAAATCAAAGTAACTGCTCATAAATTTACTGCAACTGCAAAAGCTGCTGTTGAGGCTGCTGGTGGTGAAGCTGTAACTTTATAATCGATAGAAGAGGATGAAATTTATAGATACAATAAAGAATATCTGGAAGATTGATGAGCTTAGGAATAGAATAATTCTTACGCTTACGCTTCTCCTCGTATATCGTTTTGGTGCACAAGTTGTACTTCCAGGTATAGATGCGTCACAATTGGGAGGTCTTCAAGCTTCTACAGACCAAGGGCTTTTAGGGCTTTTGGCTGCGTTTACAGGAGGTGCCTTTTCTAACGCATCTGTATTTGCATTAGGTATTATGCCTTACATTTCTGCTTCGATTGTAGTACAGTTAATGGGTATTGCAATACCTTATTTACAAAAACTACAGAAGGAGGGAGAAAGTGGTCGTCGTAAGATTAATCAGATTACGCGTTGGTTAACTATCGCTATCTGTTTATTACAGGCACCAGGGTACCTAGCTGCATTACCTGCGCTAGGAGTACCTTCAACTGCTTTTGTAATGGGTCTTACACCTACATTCTACATTTCTTCAGTACTTATCCTTGTAACAGGATGTATCTTTGCGATGTGGTTAGGTGAGAAGATTACAGATAAGGGAATAGGAAACGGTATATCACTACTTATTATGGTAGGTATTATCGCAACTATGCCTATATCATTTGTACAAGAGTGGGTTGCCCGTGTTACTGAATCTAATGGTGGATTAATAATGATCCTTATTGAATTAGTAATTTGGTTTGTGATTATTCTTCTTTGTATCCTATTGGTTATGGCAGTGCGTCAAGTTCCTGTATCATATGCAAGAAGAACTGCAACTGGTGAGTATGAAAAGAACGCGTTTGGAGCTAGAAATTTTTTACCTCTTAAATTAAATGCTTCTGGAGTAATGCCAATAATATTTGCACAGGCTATTATGTTTGTACCGGGTCTTATTGGAGAAGCGAGTTTCCTTGCTGACACATCGGTAGGTACTTGGTTACAGACTAACTTTGGAAATAATATATTTGGATTTTGGTATAATTTAGTTTTTGGACTTTTGATTATTATCTTTACATATTTTTATACTGCGATTACAGTTCCTACCAATAAAATGGCAGAGGATCTTAAGCGTAGTGGAGGTTTCATTGCAGGGATTCGTCCTGGATCTGAAACAGCAGAGTATTTAGATAAGATTATGTCTCAGATTACATTGCCTGGATCTATATTTTTAGCACTTATCGCTATATTTCCTGCTATCGCAGTTAATGTTTTAGGTATGCAACAGGGATGGGCTTTATTTTATGGAGGAACTTCCCTACTCATTATGGTAGGAGTGGCAATAGATACTATGCAACAAGTGAATTCTTACCTACTTAATAAGCATTATGATGGTCTTATGAAGTCTGGTAAAAACCGTAAAGCAGTAGCATAATGGCAAAACAAGCAGCAATAGAACAAGATGGGTCTATAATAGAAGCATTATCAAATGCAATGTTTCGTGTAGAACTAGAAAATGGTCACGTTGTGACAGCGCATATCTCAGGTAAGATGCGTATGCACTATATTAAATTATTACCTGGGGATAAAGTAAAATTAGAAATGAGTCCTTACGATTTGTCAAAGGCTCGTATAACGTACCGCTACTAAGCGGAAAAAAGCTGGATATGAAAGTAAGAGCATCCATTAAGAAAAGAAGTGCCGATTGCAAGATCGTTCGTCGCAAAGGCAGATTATACGTAATAAACAAAAAGAACCCTAGGTTTAAACAAAGACAAGGTTAATAGTTATGGCTAGAATTGCAGGGATAGATATCCCAAAACAAAAGAGAGGTGTAATTGCATTAACGTACATCTTTGGAATAGGAAAAAGTAGAGCACAAGAAATACTTGCTACTGCAAATGTATCAGAAGATAAGAAAGTATCTGATTGGGATGATGACGAGATAGGTCGTATTCGTGATGCTGTTGGTACATTTACTATCGAAGGGGAACTTCGTTCTGAAGTATCTTTGAACATTAAACGTCTGATGGACATCGGTTGTTACCGTGGTATTCGTCACCGTGTAGGTCTTCCATTAAGAGGACAACGTACAAAGAATAACTCACGTACGAGAAAAGGAAAGCGTAAAACAGTTGCAAACAAGAAGAAAGCAACTAAATAATAAGGCATAATGGCAAAGCAAACTGCAAAAAAACGTAAAGTTGTTGTAGAATCAGTAGGAGAGGCGCACGTAACAGCTTCTTTTAACAACATCATCATATCGTTAACAAACAAAAAAGGAGATGTAATCTCTTGGTCATCTGCTGGTAAAATGGGCTTCAGAGGTTCTAAAAAGAACACTCCTTATGCTGCTCAAACTGCTGCAGAAGATTGTGCAAAGGTTGCTCACGAGGCAGGCCTTCGTAAAGTAAAAGTTTATGTAAAAGGACCAGGTAACGGACGTGAGTCTGCTATACGTGCTGTACATAATAGCGGAATTGAAGTGACAGAAATCATTGATATCACTCCAATGCCACACAACGGGTGTCGTCCTCCAAAGAGACGTCGCGTTTAATAAATAATTATTTAATTAATATCTCGAGGGAGAACGGTTTGCAAAGGATTGACCTTAATTTCTAACCACCCTCAAAACACACATTTAAAATGGCAAGATATACTGGTCCCAAAACAAAGATCGCACGTAAATTTAGCGAGGCAATCTTCGGAGAAGACAAATCTTTTGAAAAAAGAAATTACCCTCCAGGGCAACACGGAAACAACAGACGTAGAGGAAAAAAATCTGAATACGCTGTACAACTAGCTGAGAAGCAAAAAGCAAAGTATACTTATGGTATACTTGAGCGTCAGTTTAGAAATATGTATGACAGAGCAAACCGTGCTCCTGGAATTACAGGTGAAGTTCTCTTACAATTATGTGAGTGTCGTCTAGACAACGTTGTTTATAGAATGGGAATGTCTCCTTCTAGAAGCGGTGCACGTCAGTTAGTAGGACACCGTCATATTACTGTAAATGGAAACATTGTAAATATCCCTTCTTATCAAGTAAAAGCTGGTGATGTTATCGCTGTACGCGAAAAGTCTAAATCTTTAGAAGTAATTTCTAACTCACTTTCTAATGCAAGTCACGTTTTTGAGTGGATCACTTGGAACAACGATAAGAAAGAGGGAACATTTGTGGCAGTACCACAACGTCTTCAGATACCTGAAAACATCAACACACAGTTCATCGTCGAGCTGTACTCTAAGTAATAACCACTAAAGCTAGAAAACCGATATGGCAATATTAAATTTCCAGAAGCCCGATAAAGTCATTATGATTGACTCTACTGATTTTGAAGGTAAATTTGAGTTTAGACCTTTAGAACCAGGTTATGGTTTAACAGTAGGAAACGCTTTACGTCGTGTATTACTATCTTCATTAGAGGGTTTTGCAATTACATCTGTACGTATAGAAGGTGTAGACCACGAGTTTTCAACATTGGCTGGAGTAGTAGAAGATGTTACAGAAATTATTCTTAACCTCAAACAAGTACGTTTCAAACGTCAGATAGAGGAGATAGATAATGAGACTGTAACTATATCCTTATCAGGTGTTGATCAATTAACAGCTGGAGATTTCCAAAAGTTTATTTCAGGATTCCAAGTGCTTAACCCAGATATGGTTATAGCAAATATGGATAAGAAAGTGAACCTTAATATGGAAATCACTATAGAGAAAGGACGTGGGTACGTTCCTGCAGAGGAGAATAAGAAATCTAATGCTCCATTAGGAACAATATTTACAGATTCTATTTATACACCTATCCGTAATGTAAAATACAGTATAGAAAATTACCGTGTTGAGCAAAAGACTGATTACGAAAAATTAGTTTTTGAGATAATTACAGATGGTTCAATCCACCCAAAAGAAGCACTTACTGAAGCTGCAAAAACACTTATCCACCACTTTATGTTATTCTCTGATGAGCGTATCACTCTAGAGGCAGATGAGATTGCACAAACTGAGACTTATGATGAGGAATCTCTTCATATGCGTCAGTTACTTAAAACAAAGCTTATCGATATGGATTTATCTGTACGTGCGCTTAATTGTTTAAAGGCTGCAGAGGTAGAAACTTTAGGAGATCTTGTTTCTTATAACAAGAATGATTTGATGAAGTTTAGAAACTTTGGTAAAAAATCACTTACTGAGCTTGAAGAGTTAGTAAATGTAAAAGGACTAAGTTTCGGAATGGATCTAGCCAAATATAAATTAGATAAAGACTAGGTAGCTGTACTTTAAATAGAATAGCGCTTTCGCGAAAGCGGAAAAATAATTATTACAATGAGACACGGAAAGAAATTTAATCACTTAGGGAGAAAGACTGCACATAGAAAATCTATGCTTGCAAATATGGCTTGCTCTTTGATTGAACATAAAAGAATAAACACTACAGTTGCAAAGGCAAAAGCACTTAAGCAATTTGTAGAGCCTATGATCACTAAATCAAAATCTGATACGACTCACAACCGTCGTATTGTATTTGCAAAACTTCGTCAGAAGGATGCAGTTACAGAATTATTTAGAGATGTTGCGGCAAAGGTAGGTGATCGTCCAGGAGGTTATACTCGTATCATCAAGTTGGGTAACCGTCTTGGAGATAACGCAGATATGGCAATGATCGAACTTGTAGATTACAATGAGATTTACAACGCTGGTAAACCTGCCAAAAAGAAATCTACTCGTCGTGGAGGTAAGAAAGCTGAAGCTGCTCCTGCAGTTACAGAAACTGCTTCTAATGAGGAAGAATAGAACGGTAAACCTTATGAAAATAGGTTAATTAGTATCGGGATTTACTGCAAGGTAAATCCCTTTTTTTATTTTTGGCGGTATAATTAAATGTTTGGCAAAGTGTTTGCCTATAAGTTACTGAAATTAAAATATTAGAAAATGAAAAAAATAGCTATAGTAGTAATGTGTGTTTTAGCAACATCACTTTATGCACAAAAGGATGCAGTAGATGCAAATAACAATGTACTTGGAGCACTTGCCTCTTTCGGTCCAGATGGAGCTGGCGTAGGAGGTTCTAGTATAGTTTTTAATCCAGCAAGGCGTATAGACGGTACTGTTCACGTTTTTGAAACGTGGCGTAACACGGCTATTATCCAAACTACCGGAGGTATGACGTTGCGTTTGCGTGATAATATTAATCTCAATGCCAGACGTAATGTTTTTGAATCTAAGATAGGAACAGACTCAGTATTTACTTTTGATTTTACAAACATTGAGAAAATGGTTGTAAATAATAAGACGTATAAAAACATCTTTTCTCCTGTAGAGGGAGGTTACCGTCTAGTAGAGGTTGTAGCAGAAACTGATGATTTTGCTATATATAAAGATTATAAAATCGATATTAAGGAAGGAAGCCCTAACCCGATGCTTGCTCAACAAAATGACAAGTACCTTATGAAAGACTCTTACTATGTGAAGAAGGGTAGAAGTTTTAAAAAGTTTAAATTAAAAAAATCTAGCTTTTTAAAACTTGCAGGTAGTAAAGCCGATATGCTTGAGGCCTATGCAGATAAAAATGATCTCAATTTTAGAGATGAGAAAGACCTTGAAAAGATCGCCAGTTACTATGGCAGTTTATAATATTATTTATGGGAGCTATTTGGCTCCCATTTTTTTTTGTTTAGATATGGGATAAAGTCCTTTTCTGAAAACCTTTTTTTAACCTATTTTTGTAAAGTTTATAAAATAAATTCTGAATGAAATATCAATCTAGAAGACCTGCCTTACTTTTATTATCAGATGGGACTATATTTCACGGTAAAGCCGTTGGAGATAAAGAAGCAACTTCATATGGAGAAGTTTGTTTTAATACCGGTATGACGGGATATCAAGAGATCTTTACAGATCCTTCATATTTTGGGCAATTAATGGTAACTGCAAATGCTCACATAGGTAACTACGGAGCTACAGATGTTGAGACAGAGTCTGATAAAGTAAAAATATCAGGTCTTATATGTAGAAACTTTAGTTATAATTATTCTCGCAAAGATGCTCAGGAGTCTCTAGAGCAGTTTTTAGATAAGAGTGATTTGTTTGCTATTTCTGATGTAGATACTAGAGCCCTAGTAGCACACATACGTGATAATGGATCTATGAATGCTTTAATTACTACAGATGTAGAAAATATAGAAGCGCTTAAGGCAAAGCTAGCCGAAGTTCCCGATATGAAAGGACTTGAACTAGCATCAAAAGTGTCTACAAAGGAGCCATACTACTTTGGAGAAGAAGATGCGGAGGTTAAAATTGCAGCCCTTGATATTGGAATTAAGCGCAACATCTTACGTAACCTTGCAAAGCGTGGAGCTTATGTAAAGGTTTTTCCTTATGATACAACATACCAAGAAATGAAATCTTGGAATCCAGATGGATATTTTCTATCAAATGGTCCTGGTGATCCAGAACCGCTCGTAAATGCCATTCAGGTCGCAAAGGATATCATTGCAGATGATGAGCCTCTTTTCGGGATATGTCTCGGCCATCAAGTAATTGCCCTTGCAAATGGAATTTCAACATATAAGATGCATAATGGGCATCGCGGTATTAACCACCCTATTAAGAACCTAATTACAGGTAAAGGAGAGATAACCTCTCAAAATCACGGTTTTTCTATTAATAGGGAAGAGACAGAAGCACATCCAGAGGTAGAGATAACACACGTTCACCTTAATGATCATAGTGTTGCTGGTATTAAAATGAAAAATAAGAATTGCTTCTCAGTACAATATCACCCAGAAGCAAGCCCAGGACCTAATGACGCTACCTATCTATTTGATCAGTTTATAGAAAATATAAAAAGCGTAACAGCATAAAAATTTAATCCCTTCCATTATGGCAGGGATTTTTTTATAACGCTTACGCGAAAACGTTATCGCGACAATAACCTATCAATTTATAGAAATTAAGGTCAAAATCGTATTTTTACGTAACTAACAAAACAACTAAGAAAATGAGCATTATCATAGAAATTCACGCAAGACAAATATTTGATTCAAGAGGTAACCCTACAGTAGAGGTAGATGTATTTACAGAACTGGGCGCTATGGGTAGAGCAGCAGTACCTTCTGGAGCATCTACAGGTGAGCACGAAGCTGTTGAGTTGCGTGATGGTGGTACAGATTTTATGGGTAAAGGTGTTAAGAAAGCGGTAGAAAATGTAAACACCCTTATCGCTCCAGAACTCTTAGGTGTTTCAGTTTTTGAACAAAATGCCATAGATGAGTTAATGATTGAGCTAGATGGCACTCCTAACAAGTCAAAATTAGGAGCAAATGCTATATTAGGAGTTTCATTAGCCTGCGCAAAAGCCGCAGCAGCCGAGCTTAATATGCCATTATATAGATATATAGGTGGAGTTAGTGCAAACACACTTCCAGTACCTATGATGAATATTATAAATGGAGGTTCTCATAGTGATGCACCTATTGCCTTTCAAGAGTTTATGGTAATGCCTGTAAAAGCAGAGAGCTTTAGTCACGCCTTACAGATGGGCACAGAAATATTTCATAATCTTAAAAAAGTATTGCACGACAGAAATTTAAGTACAGCTGTAGGAGATGAGGGAGGATTTGCGCCTGCACTTGACGGTACAGAAGATGCACTTGATAGTGTAAAACTTGCTGTAGAAAAAGCTGGTTATTCTTGGGGTGATGAGATAATGATTGCCTTAGACTGTGCCGCTGCAGAGTTTTATGTAGACGGAAAATATAACTATGCAAAATTTGAAGGAGAAGGAGGTAAAATACGCACTAGTGAGGAGCAAGCAGATTATCTAGCAGAACTAGCAGATAAGTATCCTATTATCTCAATAGAAGATGGTATGGATGAAAATGACTGGGAAGGCTGGAAATACTTAACCGATAAGGTGGGTGATAAAGTGCAGCTTGTAGGAGATGATTTATTTGTTACTAACGTAGAGAGACTCTCTCGAGGTATTAATGAAGGTATTGCAAACTCAATTCTTATTAAGGTAAATCAAATAGGGACTCTTACAGAAACTATTGCAGCCGTAAATATGGCTCACAATGCTGGATATACATCAGTAATGTCACACAGGTCTGGAGAAACCGAAGATAATACTATTGCAGATCTCGCAGTAGCACTTAATACGGGACAGATCAAAACTGGTTCGGCCTCTAGGTCAGATCGTATGGCAAAGTATAATCAACTTATTCGTATAGAAGAAATGCTTGCAGATACTGCTTACTTTCCGGCAATGAATGCTTTTAAAATTAAATAGAATTAAAACTATATTTTTTAAAACCCTCTCTCTGAGAGGGTTTTTTTATGAGACTATTTTTATTTATGAGTCTAGTTTACTTTGTTGGTTTGCTGGTATATAGGAGTCAGTTTAAGTAAAAAACAAAAATTTTATTAATTTTTACAAGTAGAATGTTTGTTAAATGCAAATTTTTTAAAAAAGAAAGAATAAACTTACATAAAAACACTTGCGCATCGATAAAAAGGATGTAAATTGCCGACGTAAAGATGAAGTAACCGCTATAAGGTTATCTTTAGACTTTCATTAGGTAGTTAAAATTCAAGAAGTAACACCTTAATAGTTTGCCCACAATTGTTGATACCACGTTAGTGAATAAACAGGTATATAATTTTTTAAGTTGGGTAAAGAGCGGGCAGTGAGGCCCTTTTGCTGCACGCTCGCTCTTTTTAAAAAACTGTATCTAAGCATTAAATCTTTATTTTAAATTTGAGGGCTTAGCTATGATTTCAGAGAGTTATCGCACAGTACTATCTTAAGATAATTTATACATCTCCATCTATTTATTTACGCGGTAAGTAATAGAAAGGTCAAAAGACCGATATTTTTACATTTTATTAACCATCTAGCGGCGTATTATGTTAAATAAAACGACTTCTTTTTTGTAATTTAGCCTTCCAAAATAAACTAAGTAAAAATAAATTTTTTCAGGCATAGATGGCAGATAAAGCAACTTTAACAATAGACGGAAAGAGCTACGAGTTTCCTATCATTACAGGGACAGAGCAAGAGCAGGCAATAGATATTAAAGCACTTAGAGGTGCTACTGGAGGTATAACGACTATTGACCCAGGTTATAAAAATACAGGGTCTTGCCAGAGTGCTATAACTTTCCTTGATGGAGAAAAAGGTATTCTTAGATATAGAGGATACTCAATAGAAGAACTTGCCGAAAAAGCAGACTTTCTTGAAACTGCATATCTTTTAATTTTTGGAGAATTACCTACAAAGGAGCAACTTGCAAAATTTGATGCAGATATTAAGTCTGAGTCTCACGTAGATGAGGATATGAAGAAAATCTTAGATGGTTTTCCTAAGTCGGCTCACCCTATGGGAGTATTAAGTGCTCTTACATCTGCACTTATTGCATTTAATCCTTCTACAGTAAATGTAGATTCTGAAGAAGAAATGTATAACGCAATCGTAAAGCTACTAGCTAAGTTTCCTGTGCTAGCTGCCTGGGCAATGCGTAAAAAGAAAAGTCAGCCGTTAGATTACGGAGATAACTCACTAGGGTATGTAGAGAACTTCCATAAAATGATGTTCTCAAAACCTAATGAAGCTTATACCGTAGATAAAGAGATAATCGCTGCTATAGATAAGTTATTAATCTTACACGCAGACCACGAGCAAAACTGTTCTACATCTACAGTGCGTATTGTAGGATCATCTCACGCTGGTCTATTTGCTTCTATCTCTGCAGGTATCTCTGCATTATGGGGTCCTTTACACGGAGGAGCAAACCAAGCAGTTATAGAAATGCTTGAGGCAATAAAGAATGATGGTGGTGACACTAAAAAATATATGGCAAAGGCAAAGGATAAGCAAGATCCTTTCCGTCTTATGGGCTTTGGACATAGAGTTTATAAAAACTTTGATCCGCGCGCAAAGATCATAAAAGTAGCTGCAGACGAGGTTCTTGGTCAACTAGGTATACAAGATCCAGTTCTTGATATTGCAAAAGGTCTTGAAAAAGAAGCGCTAGAAGATCCATATTTTGTAGATCGTAAATTATATCCTAATGTAGATTTTTACTCAGGTATTATTTACAGAGCTTTAGACATTCCAGTAGAGATGTTTACGGTTATGTTTGCATTAGGTCGTCTTCCAGGATGGATTGCACAATGGAGAGAAATGCGTCTTAACAAAGAACCTATAGGTCGTCCACGTCAGGTTTATACTGGTGAAAACTTAAGGGCTTTTAAAGAAGTTTCTGAGAGATAAAAATTCAATAGTACATTATAAAGGAGCAAGCGTTTAGCTTGCTCTTTTTTTATGCCTTAAAAGCAATAACGTAACTATTTAAAAATTGTAAATTCACTTTCGTGAAAAATTCCAAATACCCATCACCAGTTATCGTAGAGCAACCTGAACTTATCCTAGTAGGTTTACAGGCTACAATGTCTCTAGCTCATAATACTACAATGCAGTTATGGCAAACCTTTGGACCGCTAAGGAGGACTATTCTTAACAAGTCTAATAGAGGGAGTTATAGTGTGCAATGCTATGCAGATGATTTTATGACTACTCCATTTACACCAGAAACTAAGTTTGTAAAATGGGCCGCAGTAGCTGTAACAACCGAAAATGACATTCCAAATCAATTAGAAGTATTAAAAGTTCCAAAAGGTAAATGGGCAGTTTTTCCATACAAAGGAACCACACGTGATTTTGGAGTATTTGCTCAATATATCTACAGTCAGTGGTTGCCAAATTCTGGGTATCAATTAGATGATAGACCACATTATGAATTTATGCCAGAGGACTACCTAGGCCCAAATAATCCACAATCTCAAGAAGAAGTGTGGATACCTATTAAGTAAGCTTTCGCGAAAGCGTAAAAATCAAAATGCACTGCATATATGATAAATTTCATATAGATTGGCATTCTTTTTTTAGCAAATCTGAGTTATCTTTACCTTATGCTTAAACTAAACGTAAAGAACGAAACTTCAAGGCTTAGAGCCGTAATCTTAGGTACTGCCGAAAGTAATGGACCTACGCCAAAACTTGAGGAAGCCTATGATCCAAAATCTGCGCTACATTTAAGAGAAGGAACATATCCTCTAGAGAAAGATATGGTTCCAGAGATGGAAGCCGTTGCAGCAGTCTTTAAAAAGTATGATGTAGAGGTTTACAGACCGCAAATTATAGAGAACCTAAATCAGATCTTTACACGTGATATAGGATTTGTTATAGATGATAAATTCTTTAAATCTAATATATTACCAGACAGAGAAGAAGAGATAGAGGCCATTGAGCACGTTATAAGACAGGTGCCGTCTACACACGTTTTTAGATTACCAGAAGAAGCGCACATTGAGGGGGGAGATGTTATGCTGGCAGATAATCATATTTTTATAGGTACTTATCGTGGTGATGATTATCCAGATTATATCATTGCGCGTACCAATATGCTTGCTGTAGGTATGATACAAGATTTGTTTCCTCGCAAGAAGGTAATGTCTTTTGATCTCAGAAAGTCTAATACAGATCCTTATAATAATGCCTTACATTTAGATTGCTGTTTTCAGCCAGTGGGGAATGGGAAAGCTATACTTCATAAAAATGGCTTTTTACAAGAAAAGGAATACGAGTGGCTGGTAAACTTTTACGGGAAAGAAAATATCTTTGAAATCACCTCTCAGGAGATGTTTAATATGAATTCAAACATCTTTAGTATCTCTCCAGAGGTAGTAATTTCTGAACGCAATTTTACTAGATTAAACACTTGGCTACGTGATCAAGATATCACTGTAGAAGAGGTTCCTTATGCAGAGATAGCAAAGCAAGAAGGCTTGCTGCGCTGCAGTACATTGCCACTTAGAAGAGATTAAAAAATAAAAAGGCTGGAAGTTTTATCTTCCAGCCTTTTTTACTTTAATTAGTCCAGTAATCTATTACCATAACATCTGCTACGTGCGGCTGTATAGAGGCTACAAAATTTTGATGAGCAGTATGGGGTAGATATGTATCTAGACCATCTTGCGAGTCAAACGTTAATAAAAATGCGTGGGTAAAACCTTTGTTTAAGTCTTCTGCACTTTTATGTAATCCCCATTCATAATCTTTTATGCTTTTAATTTGAGATGGTAAGGTCGAGAAGTCTGTAACAATTTTTTCAATCTCTTGCACCGTACTCTCTTCATTAAATTTAAAGAGTACCATATGCCTTAGCTGTCTTGTATGCTTCATTTCTTGCTTGCTTATTTCACGGGTTGATGTAGTATTTTCTTGTGAGCACCCAAGGGTGATTATTAATACAAATAAGGTTACGGTTAGTTTCATATAGTACAGTTTAAATTATTTAGTAAAAATCAGATGTTAAGTAGTTTTAACTGCACCAGCAAGTTTTTTTGCTCTCGATACTACCTCTGTAATATCTCCATTAAGGTCATCATAGGTTACTACAACCCCCATACGTCTGTATGGACGAGAAGTAGGTTTTCCAAATAGCCTGAAATCGCTTTTTGGCGCAGTAGCCAAGGTATTAATGCCAGTAAAACCTGGATTTTCTGAGTGAGCCGTAGCTAGTATAACTGCACTTGCACCTATACGTTCTTGAGTAATTTCTTTAATAGGAAGTCCTAGCACAGCTCTTAGGTGTAGCTCAAACTCATTATAATTTTGCGTGTTTGCAAGCGTTACCATACCGGTGTCGTGTGGACGTGGTGAAAGCTCAGAAAAGTAAACGCCATCATCTCCTATAAAAAATTCTACGCCCCAGATACCGGCACCGCCTAGCGCTGCAGTAACTTGAGCCGCCATATCTTGAGCGGTTTTAAGATGATCTTCTTGCATTGCGGCGGGTTGCCAGCTTTCTTGATAATCGCCACGTTCTTGACGGTGACCTATAGGAGGACAAAACAAAGTGTTGCCGTCGTGTTGTGTAAGCGTGAGTAGGGTTATCTCATAATTAAAGTTTACAAAAGCCTCTACAATCACCTCTGCAACATCACCTCGAGAGCCTTCTTGAGAGTAGTCCCACGCTCGTTGTATGTCGTCTGGTGTTTTAATGGTAGATTGTCCTTTTCCGCTAGAAGACATTAGTGGTTTCACCACGCAAGGAATGCCTACTTCTTTAACCGCTTTTTGGAGCTCTTGAGCAGAGGTTGCATAGCGATAATTTGCAGTTTTTAAGCCAAGGTCTTTTGCAGCAAGATCGCGTATAGATTTGCGATTCATTGTAAAATTTGCTGCTTTTGCACTAGGTATTACAGTGATTCCTTGTTTTTCATAATCATATAATCGCTCTGTTCTTATAGCTTCTATTTCTGGTACTATATAGTCTGGGCTATGTTTTGCTACAAGCGCATCTAGTGCCTTCCCATCTAGCATATTAATTACTTCGCGACCATCTGCTACTTGCATAGCAGGGGCATTATCATAACTATCTACAGCAATTACGGTCTGACCTAGACGTTGTGCAGCTATTATAAATTCCTTTCCTAGTTCTCCTGAGCCTAGTAATACTATTTTTTTATTCATAATGTTTTGCTTTCGCACTTCGGCAAGCTTAGTATAAACTTCACTTGCGTGAAAACGGTATTATTTACTTTCTTCTATCCAACCATTAATTTTTTCCTCAAGTAGTTCGAGAGGGATACACCCTGTCTCGAGTACCTCTTTGTGAAAATCTCTTATGTCAAATTTATCACCTAGCTCCTGAGTTGCTTTTTCTCTAAGTTCTCTAATCTTAAGTTGGCCTATTTTATAAGAAAGCGCTTGTCCTGGATTTGCCATATAGCGCTCAATTTCTGATGTAATACCTGCTTCACTTTCGGCTTCATTTTCTAGGCAATATGCGATTGCTTTCTCACGGCTCCATCCTTTGGTGTGGATTCCTGTATCTACTACAAGCCTAACTGCTCGGTGCATTTCGGCTCCTAGTGTTCCAAAATATTGGTATGGGTCTGTATAAAGTCCTAATTCCTTACCAAGCGACTCTGTATATAATGCCCAGCCCTCGCCATAAGCACTGTACCATAAAGTTTTTCTAAACTGTGGTAGTGTCTCGCTTTCTTGCGTGAGTGACACTTGGAAGTGGTGACCTGGTATAGCCTCGTGTAAAAACAAAGACTCGTCTGAGTATACATTATAGGTAGTTGCGTCTGGTATAGGCGTGTAGAAAATACCTGGTCGAGTACCATCTAGCGATCCTGGGTTATACTCTGCACTTGCAGATTTCTCACGGAAAGCTTCTGTCTGTCTTACTTCAAAAGCTGTTTTAGGCTGTAGGCTAAAGAGCTGGTCTACCTGCGGCTTTATTGTCTCGTGCATTGCATTAAAGTTTGCAATAATCTCTTCTGGAGTAGTGTACGGCATTAGCTTTTTGTTAGTACGTACATCGTCAAAAAATGCTTTAAGATCTCCTTTAAAACCTACTTGCTCCTTAACTTTTTCCATCTCCTTGCGTATACGAGCTACCTCACTTAGACCAAGCTGGTGTATCTCGTCTGCGCTCATTGTGGTAGTGGTGTATAATTTTATTGCATAGTCATAATACTCACTTCCTTGTGGTAAGTCACTATAACCAGAGCTATCGCGTCCAGCCGCTAAATATTCATTTTGTAAGAAGTCACGCATCTTTGCATAAGCAGGGATTACTTTACCTTCTATCATATTTTTATAATCTGTGCGTATGATATTCTGATCTTCTTCTGTAATTCCATCAGGAAAATTTGCGACAGGCTTGTAAAAAAGGTGGTTCTCTATGGTAGGCTCTGTCATAGCATCCATTTGCGGGATGATTTTCTTAATAAGTGATTTAGGAAGTACATACCCTTCTGTCATACCCTTGCGCATATTTGTTACTGAGCTGTTGAGCCACACTAGGTACTCATCTACTCGTTGTTGCCAGTTGCGGTAATCTTCTACAGTGTTAAAAGGTTGTGCACTCGCTCCACTTGCAAGCTGGCCAAACATAAGATGTGGTGACCACATCTGGTCTATAGGCGTGAGGTCTTTTTTAAATTCCATACCCTCTAGATTGATAGCAATATCCCAGAGCAATACCTCCTTACTCATCTTCTCTGTGTCTGTAAGGTCACTGTCGTTAAACAGCTGTATAGAATCACGGTAAGATGTATAATAAGTTTTTACTGCATCCTTATGAGATTGAGATAGTGCATCTGGAAATTTGTCATTATACCTATTATCACCAGACATTGTTGCATTAAGCGGGTTAAGCTTTAGGCCGTCTTCATAATAGTTATCTAGCACATTGTTAAATGCCAGAGATGTGTCTCTTGTGCTAGTTGTTTCTGTGGTAGCGTCGTTTTTACAAGCTATAAGGCTTAGAGCCATCATTCCTGCAAGTAGCGTTTTTTTCATAAGTCGAGTCGTATTAATTCTCACAGTATTTTACTACTGATCGTGGTTTTTGTGGGTTTTTACGCTTTCGCGAAAGCGAGATTACTCATTTTAAAAATTACTCTACTAAGATACCTATAAGTACATAAATTATGAGGTAATAACTTGCTTGTTAAATTAGGTGTGTATGTGATTTTTGTCGCATCTTTAAGGCAGTCAGGTTCTTAAAGCTGTAAATTATGATACATCTATTGACAAAGAAAGTGAGCAATACCTCTAGAAAGTGGTTATTAACGCTATGTTTAATTGCTGCTTGTGCTAGTTCTATGTATGCGTGTTCTATTTTGTATTATGTAGATAAAGAGACAGGTACCATTTATGCCGTAAATAATGAAGACTTCTGGCTTGATACCGACGCTTATATACAGATAGAAAAGGCGACTTCAAAAAAGCTCGCTAGATTATGGTATGGCTGGGATAATTTTGCTCAGGGAGGTATAAATAGCGCAGGATTGTTTTTTGACGTAGCGGTAACGCCAGAACAAAAAATGCCAGAAGGGTATGGCTGGACAAAAGGTAACATAGGAGATGATTTACTGGCAAACGCAAGTACAGTAGCGGAAGCGCTTGCCTGGATAGAGGAGCAAAAACTCGCCGTGCACCAGAGTCATTTTTTAATAGGTGATGCCACCGGTAATGCAGTTATTGTAGAGTGGATAGACGGCAAGAAACATATCATACCTATGGAGGGCAACACGCTAGTAGCCACAAATTTTTTGATAAATGCTCCAGAAGAAGGCGGCTTCCCTTGCCACAGATATCAATCTATAAACTCACGCGTAGATGAGCTAGAACGCAGTGGTGAAGACATCACCTTAAAATCTGTGGGGCAAACGATGGCTGGAGCAGTGCAACCAGCTGTAGACTGGGGTGAAGGTAGAATGGGAGGGACGCTCTACACTACCTTTTTTGATATTACAGCAATGCAAATGGTTATGGTGCCAAAACTAGATGGAAGTAAAATGATGCGTATAGATCTCAATAAAGAATTTGCACTTAACAAAAAACGAAAAATCGATATGGATTAACTCCATTTAAAATGAAAAACCCGCTAAGAGATTAGCGGGTTTTGTTTTGCTTTCGCGAAAGCGTAATATATAAGGTCTATGAAACAGCAGCTTTAATCTGCTTCATTGCATCATTAATGTTGTCTACACTCGCTGCATAAGATATACGTATACAATCTGGGTTTCCAAATGCTTCACCAGTAACCGTAGCAACATTTGCCGCTTCAAGAAGGTAAAGAGAAAAATCTGTTGCGTTTTCTATTTTTTGACCTCCTAGCGTTTTTCCAAAATAGTTTGAGATATTTGGGAATACATAAAATGCACCTTCTGGCTCGTTACATTTAAAGCCTTCAATGTCATTGAGTAAGTCCAGTATTAACGTACGACGACTTTTAAACTCATCAATCATATATTGTACTTTACTTACTGGAGCCTCAAGAGCGGTAATTACTGCACGTTGTGCAATACAGTTTGTACCACTAGTAATCTGTCCTTGCATCTTGTTACAAGCGCGTGCAATATATTCTGGTCCCCCTATGTAACCTACACGCCATCCCGTCATTGCAAATGCTTTTGAAACACCATTTACAGTTACCGTACGGTCATACATATCTGGAAACTGTGCCATACTTGCGTGATCTCCCACATAATTAATGTGCTCATAAATCTCGTCACTTACTACTATAATTTGAGGGTGCTTTGCAAGTACATCTGCCAGAGCGCGTAGCTCTTCTTTACTATATATCGATCCAGATGGATTACAAGGAGAGCTATACCAAAGCATCTTTGTCTTAGGCGTGATAGCTGCTTCTAGCTGCTCTGGTGTCATTTTAAAATCTGTATCTATTGAGGTTTTTACCTCTACTGGTACACCTTCGGCTATTTTTACAATGTCTGAGTAGCTCACCCAGTAAGGGCAAGGTAATATCACCTCGTCACCTGGGTCAAGGCATACAAGAGCAATATTTGCAAGTGACTGCTTTGCACCTGTAGAAACTACAATTTGTGGTAGGGTGTAATCTAGATTATTATCTCTCTTAAATTTTGTGATAATCGCCTCTTTTAACTCTACATAACCATCTACCGGTGTGTATGAGTTGTAATTATCATTTACTGCTTGAATTGCAGCATCTTTAATAAAGTCTGGAGTATTAAAATCTGGTTCTCCTAGACTAAGACCTATGATGTCTTTTCCTTCTGCTCTTAATTCGCGAGCCTTTGCAGCCATTGCAAGAGTTGCAGAGGTTGCCATATTTGTAACGCGGGTAGATAAATTCTTCATACGAGGCGCATTCTTTATTTAGTTGATAAAAGATTTATTGCAAGGTAACTAAAAACGCCAAATCCTTGTGGGATTTGGCGTTTGATATTTTCTTAAAAATTTAACCAGTTCTATGCAGAAATCGCAGGTTTCATACCCATCTCACGTAAGTGACTAAAGTGAGCGATAAGTGCCTTTCTAGTAGTTTTATACTCGTGGTAAGGTAAATTAAATTCTTGTGCTGTCTCCTTTACAATTTTACTAATCTTAGTATAGTGTACGTGGCTTATGTGAGGAAAGATGTGGTGCTCCACCTGGTGGTTCAATCCTCCAGAAAACCAGTTCATCACCTTATTTTTAGTTGAGAAGTTTACAGTAGTAAATAGCTGGTGTATCGCCCAAGTATTTTTCATAGTTCCAGTCTCATCTGGTAGCGGCATATGTGCATCTTCTACCATATGCGCAAGCTGGAAAATAATACTCAAAATAAGACCCGCCGTATAGTGCATAATAAAGAAGCCTATTAAAATTTTCCACCAAGCAAGATCAATAAATACGAGAGGTATAACAATCCACATCGCGATGTATATCGCTTTTGTAATAAGTAGTGTGCTCCACTGCTTTACAGGGCTCTGTAGTTTTCCGTAAGATAATTTACGCTTCATATAACGTTTCATCTGGAAGAAATCTGTAGTAAGCGCCCAGTTAAAGGTAAGTAGACCATATAAAAACACCGAGTAGTAATGCTGGAACTTATGTGCCCAGTGCCATTTTCCGTGTTTTGAAAATCGTAACACGCGACCAGCTTCCATATCTTCATCGTGACCGTGTATGTTAGTATACGTGTGGTGAAGCACGTTGTGTTGTACTTGCCAGTTATAAACATTACCAGCGAGTATGTAAATACTGCTTCCCATTAATTTGTTTACCCATTTTTTACTAGAAAATGAACCGTGATTACCATCGTGCATCACATTCATCCCTATACCAGCCATACCCACACCCATAACAACGGTAAGGACAATCTGAAGCCAGGTAGGCATATCTAGCGTTAAAAATAAAAAGTAAGGAACTAAGTAAATGGCAAACATAATGATTGCCTTAAGGTACAGTTTCCAGTTACCTGTGCGTTTTATATTATTCTCTTTAAAGTAGTTGTTTACACGTTTATTTAAAGTTCTGAAAAACTTTGCAGAGTCCGTGCGAGAAAATTTTATAGTAGTCTCCATAATGTAATAATTACTCTCATAGCGCTACAATAACTGTTTTATTGTAGTGTTGTCGAGGTTTTTAATTCCGCTTTCGCGAAAAAAAATAATCTTCTTTTAATAGCTTGGTAAAAGTAATGCATAATATAGGCTACATCTATGAACCTGCGTTAAAATAATAGCGGGTATTATGGTACTTTTACACCGTTAATATACTAAATAATGGATATCATATTAAAATATTTTCCAGATCTAACAGATACTCAGATTGAGCAGTTCTCAAAACTGAAAGATTTATATCAAGATTGGAATCTCAAAATCAATGTAGTAAGCCGTAAAGATATAGATGAGATTTACTTACGTCACGTACTGCACTCACTAGGTATAGCAAAAGTTCAAACCTTTAATCCTGGTGCCAGTATAATGGATGTAGGTACGGGAGGAGGCTTTCCTGGAGTACCACTTGCCATACTACATCCAGAAGTAAATTTTCACCTTGTAGATAGTATAGGTAAAAAGATAAAAGTAGTAAACGAGGTGGTAGAGGGCCTAGGTATCACAAATGTAAAAACTACAAACGACCGAGTAGAAAATGTACCTGGTCAGTATGATTTTATTGTGTCTAGAGCGGTAGCTCAAATGGAAACATTTGTAAGATGGGTGCGCGGGCACATTGCAAAAAAATCTAACCACGAACTCAAAAACGGAATTTTATACCTCAAAGGAGGAGACCTCACAGAAGAACTTAAAAAGTATACCACCACTACTATTTATGATCTTCCCACATTCTTTGAAGAAGATTTCTTTGAAACAAAAAAGGTAGTTCACTTACCTATGAAGTATAAAGGATAAGCTAGAAAACAGACCTTTATGTACAAATCCAAATTTCTGATTACACTACGGTAAGAAGAAATTTGGATTTTTTTTTGCCTTGAGGCAACCTTTTTTAAAAACGATGCGTCTTTATAAATAGAAACCCAAACATCAGGTATGAAAGTCATACAATTTAATAACGAGCGACAACTCATAAAAAAAGCCATTAAAGGCAATAGAGGTGCACAGCGCAAACTCTATGATGAGCACTCGCCTAAAATGCTGAGCATCTGTCGTTATTATATAAAAGATGTACATCAAGCCGAAGAAGCTATGTGCAACGGTTTCTTAAAAGTATTTACAAAGCTAGATACCTATGGAGGTAACGGGAGTTTTGAAGGGTGGATACGTAAGATTATGGTACGAGAAAGTATCTCATACCTAAGAGCAATAAAGAAGTTATATTTTTCAGATGATGGTGTGGTAGAAAATAATGATGCTATAAATAACATACAGACAGATCTAGAAGTGGCACATATACAATCACTCATAGACGACCTGCCAGAAGGATATCGAGTCGTATTTGTAATGTATGCAATAGAAGGTTACAAGCATAGAGAGATAGCAAAAGCACTAGGGATTAGTGAGAGCACTTCAAAAAGCCAATTGTTTAAAGCGAGAAAGCAGTTACAAGCAGCGGTAAAAAAAGAATTAATAAATAACGGTAGAGATGAACTTAGAGGATAATTTTAAAGATAAGCTAGAGAGACGCCGTCTCGAGCCTACCGCATCTGCCTGGGATCGTATAGAGGGCAAGCTAGATGCTAGTCAAGGCAAGAAAAAAAGTAAAATAGTTTTATGGATGGGTATCGCGGCCAGCTTTATTGCCGGCGTGTTTATCACAGCACTTATTTACAACACGAGTGTGGTAGATGAACAAACACCTTATGTAGAAAATCAACCAGTAGAGGTGATAGATGAGGTAGCACCAGAACAAATAAGTGATAAGCCTAGTGAAATTTTACTTACAGATGCAACAACAAATAATGTAGAAGTACAAAAATCTGTTACCTCACCCAAGAACAATACTGCTACAAAGAAGAAAAGAACAAATCCTACTAAAAGTAAGTATCGCCCATACAGCAATGCTAATACTATAAACTCGCAAGTAGAAGAAGCTGTAGCCACTTCTATTAGAAAAGAAGGAGAGGTGAAATCTACTGTAAATGCAGTTGTAGATGTAAATCCTGATGAAGTAAAAACAAGCGAAGAGTTACTAGATGATGAGGTAGAAAACCTACTCAAAGCTGCCCAGCAAAATATCAATAAACAACCAGTGTATGCACAGCCACAACGAGTGGTAGATGCAAATGAGTTATTACTAGACGCCGAAGCTGAGGTAGATCCAGACTCCTTTAAAGATAGAATGTTCCGCACGCTCAAAAAAGAGTTTAATAGAGCCGTAGAGGCAGTTGCAAATAAAGATAATTAAGAAAATTCATCAATAACGCGCTATCATCGAGCGCACAAAACACAAACTATTATGAACACAATTTTTAAAATTGCCCTAGCGGCAACAGTGGTAATCTTTGCCCAAAACGTAAATGCGCAAGAAGCGCAACAAGAGGTCTCTCAAAAAATTGTAGACCAAGTATCAACCCTAGAAGCTCGAAAAGAGAAAGTAAAAGAAAACTGGAAAAGCAATCTCAAACAGAGAATCCAGTTTATAAATGCTCAAAGAGAAAAACAAAACATTAGTGCCACCCAGGCAGAACAACAAAAAAAGGATGCCGCACAAGAAGTTGCTCTTAATATAGAAAACGAACTAGCCATTATAGATAATCAAATCGCACTGGTAAAAAGAACCGGACGCATAGATCCTTCAAAACCTACCTCTGTAGAAATAGGTTTTGGTAGTGCAGATGAGAACGGCAACAGAGTATTAGGTATCGCTGTAAATACCAATAAGCCAAAAAAAGTCACATATGATAGACGTACGTATAGCGAGCTTGTATTTGCCTTTGGTCTCAACAACGGTATTGTAGAAAATGGAGCCGACTTTGGCGATGAGTTCTCCATAGGTAAATCGCGCTTTTTTGAACTAGGTTATGCCTGGAAAACGAGAGTATTTCAAAACTCTGGCGCGCTTCACCTCAAGTATGGAGTGTCATTGCAAACTAACAAGCTGTTTACAAAACAAAATGAGCGACTCGTAGTCACAGAGGGTGTCGCTGCTTATGAGGAGTTCCCACAAGAGTTAGACAAGACCCAGTTACGTTTCTCAAACCTAGTGGTGCCTGTGCACCTAGAATTTGGCGGGTGGAAAAAGGAGCAAGAAGAAGACTATGTGCGCTACAGGCTGTCAGGTAAATTTAGAATGGGTATAGGAGGTTATGTAGGTGTGCGACTTGGGACACAACAAAAATTGAAGTATAAAGAAAATGGAGACCGCATCAAGACAAAAGAGAAGCAAGACTTTGGTAGTGATAACTTTGTGTATGGGGTGAGTAGCTACATAAGACTATCGCAAGACCTTAGCCTGTACGGCAAGTATGACTTGAGCACCGCTTTCAGCACAAGTGACTTAGGTGATGTAAATAATGTCTCTCTAGGCTTGCGTTGGGACTGGTAACATATAATGTATAGCTAGCATTCTGTTTTTGTAAAAGTGTTTTATAACGCTTTCGCGAAAGCGGAATTAAGAAAGAAGGTAGCTCAGATATGTAAAATGTCTGGGCTATTTCTATTTATAAGTGATTTGATTTTTTTTATAAACGATGCAATGCGTTATATTGAAAACTGTTGTAATTTGAAGTACTTTTGCAGGCTACCAAAAGTTATTGTAACATAATCACGACAAGCTAGATTTGATATCAAAAGAAACCATAGACAAAGTTTTTGAAACCGCCCGTGTAGAGGAGGTGATAGGTGATTTTGTAAATCTTAAAAAATCTGGATCTAATTTTAAAGGCCTCTCTCCATTTTCTGACGAGCGTACGCCTAGTTTTATGGTGAGTCCTGTGAAGCAAATTTGGAAAGATTTTTCTACAGGTAAAGGAGGTTCGGCGGTTTCATTTTTGATGGAGCACGAGCATTTTAGCTATCCAGAAGCGATAAAATACCTAGCCAAAAAATACAACATTGAGGTAGAAGAAACAGAGCGCACAGACGAGCAAAAGGAAGCTGCAAATGAGCGTGAGAGTATGTATCTCGTGAGTGAGTATGCTCGTGATTACTTCCATAAAACGATGCTCAACTCTGAGCAGGGTAAGGCTATAGGTCTTTCATATTTTAAAGAACGCGGGTTTACTGCAGCGACTATTGAAAAATTTCAGCTAGGGTATAATCCAGATCAATGGGATGCTTTTACGAGTGAGGCAATACGTCAAGGTTACAAACTAGATTACTTAGAAAAGACAGGACTATCCATTGTAAAGGAGGAGAAACAATTTGACCGTTTTAAAGGGCGTGTGATGTTTCCTATACACTCTATGAGTGGTCGTGTACTAGGTTTTGGAGGTAGAATATTAGATAGTAGTAAGAAAGCAGCAAAGTATCTCAACTCGCCAGAGAGTGACATTTACCATAAGAGTAAAGTGCTGTATGGTATTTACTATGCAAAGCAAGCCATTGCAAAGGAGGATAACTGTTACCTAGTAGAAGGGTATACAGATGTGATACAGATGTTTCAGTCGGGTATTGAGAATGTAGTTTCTTCTTCTGGAACGGCACTTACTCCAGAGCAAATACGATTAATAAATAGACTTACTAAAAATATAACGGTTCTTTTTGATGGTGATGCTGCTGGACAGCGCGCAGCACTACGAGGGATTGATTTAATTCTTGAGCAGGGAATGAACGTGAGGGTTTGCTCTTTTCCTGAGGGGGAAGATCCAGACTCATTTTCGCGAAAGCATAGTAAAGAAGAAATCGTTGCTTTTTTTGATGAAAATGCAAAAGACTTTATACAGTACAAAGCAAACCTGCTTGTAGAAGAAGCGGCTGGTGACCCTGTAAAAAAGGCAGATACTGTACGTGATATGGTAGAGAGTATTTCTAAAATACCTGATGCCATAAAGCAAGAAATTTATGTGCAAGAGTGTGCGCGTATAATGGAGGTCTCTGAGACTGTGTTGTATAACACGCTTGCTCAAATACTTAAGAAAGATAAAAAGGAGGCAGCAAAACAAAATAGAGGTAATCAATCTCAACCGCCATCAGAGTATATGTCTGTGGTGCCAGACGAGATGCCTAATGCTGTTGAGAAAGTTAATGTGTTATATGAGCTTGAGCGCAAGCTTATAGAGTCATTACTTTTATACGGGCAGGTAGAAGAAGATTTTGAAGATCTGGTTCTTAAAGAAAATGAAGATGGCTCACTTGGCCTAGTGCCAGAGGTTCATAAACTTAGGGTTTTTGAAAAAATCTATTTAGACCTTCAAGATGATGAGGTGGAGTTTACAAACGACCTTTTTAAGGTTTTGTATGTGAGAATAGTAGAGCAAATGAATCTAAATGATAATTTTCAAATTCAAAACTTTATCAATGAGCTCGCTCCAGAAGAAGCAAGCGAGATTTCTAACATCATTCTTAATGATGAGAAGTATGAGCTACATCGCTGGGATACACGTGAGGTTTATGTGCGTAAAAAAGACACTTCAATAGCTCAGTTTGTATCAGAAACTGTGCTTAGTTTACGTAAATACCTTATCACCCAGAAGATAAAAGAGCTTATGGATAAGACACAAGGAAGCTCTAATAATCAGGAGATTATTAAAGACATTCTTGATTACCAATCGCTCAATACCTTACTAGGTAATAAACTGGGCCGAGTGCTGTCGGTCTAGATATGACTACTCTGCAATAAACGTGCGTGCTTTATAAGCTCTGCCACATTTTGTGCTTCTAGTTTTTTGAGTAATCGCATCTTATAAGTACTTACAGTTTTCTCGTTAATATCTAGGTCTGCGGCAATTTCTTTATTGCGCTTACCATTAGATAAGAGGTTGAGAACTTCTATCTCTCTACTTGAGAGTTTTTTATACTTATATGCTAAACCTTGCGTAGCGTTACCGTCATTTACAAGTCGCTGGCTTAAAGCCTCATTAAGGTATATACCACCTTTTTGAACTTGTGTAATGGCGTTTATAATACGCTCTACATCTGCTGTTTTTGCAACATATCCAGAGGCTCCATATTTGATAGCGCTTAGAGCGTACATCTCCTCGGGATGACAGCTTAAAACGAGTATCTTAATATGGGGAAACTCTCTTTTAATGGCTTTTAAAGCAGTTATACTGTTTAGGTTTGGGATATCGATTTCAAGAATGAGGATATCCACCTCGGTTGTGGTCAAGGTGTTCAGGAGGTTATTTCCGTCTTTTACATAGCCTATGATGTCATATTGACCTTCGGCTTGCAGAATAGAGGAAATACCCTTTCGTGTGATCGGGTGATGATCTGCTATTAGTACTTTGTTCATTAGTTATTGTTTAACAAATAATGAAACAAGAAATTGAGGGGTTTACTTGTTTGTTTGCAGCACTAATGTAAGCTTAATTGATAATTTTATTAACTTTTTTGTTAAAAATTTCGCTAAAATGCTATTTATTTAAGATTAACGGGTATTTCACAGACTGGTATTGGGTTCATTTTGTGAAGATTTGCAGTATTCAATTTTTTATAAAGCTTGAACACTCTGTGTTGTTCGTCTGTCCAATTGTCAGAAGTGCTGTTATCTTCATCTTGTGTCATAGCCCATTCTAATTGATCATATGTAGCTCCTATTTGGTCTTCGTCTGTGCGGTCATCTCCCCATAATCCATCTGTAGGAGCGGCTTTTTGTATACTCTCTGGTACACCTACTTGTGCAGCACACGCATACACTTCAGATTTCATTAAATCTGCAATAGGGCTCAAGTCCACACCTCCATCACCATACTTAGTATAAAAACCTACGCCAAAGTCTTCTACCTTGTTACCTGTACCAGCGACAAGGTATTTGTGTAACCCTGCAAAATAGTACAAAGTACTCATACGCAATCTAGCTCTCGTATTTGCTAGGCTTAGATTAAGTTGCTCGCTCATCTCTACTGCAGGCACAGCCTTTTTCATTTGCTCAAAGGTGTCGGTAAGGTTAACCTCCACGTCAGTAACATTTGCAAATCGTTCCTTAAGTTGCTTTATATGTTCTTTTGCGCGGGTTACTTGGCGCTCATCTTGATGTATGGGCATCTCTACGCAAAGTACTCTCAGTCCAGTTTTTGCACATAATGTTGAGGTAAGTGCACTATCTATACCACCACTTATACCCACTACAAAACCATTCATTCTTGCATTTGTTGCATATTCTTTTAACCAGTTTACAATGTGGTCTACTACTTTTTCAGTTTGCATTTGCGATTATTTTAGAGTGTATAAAATTGGTACTTTTACCTTTGTAAACGCTATATAATACAACTTTTTGTATTACCTGCGTTATGAATTATAAAGATACAAACTCTATGAATAAAATGCTTGTGCTTTTAGTAATGCTAGGGCTAGTAACCGGCTGCGCTGAAATTTCAAAAGAAGAAGCTGCTATAGAAGCTATTGAGTTAGATATGGAGGTGCGTCGCTTTGACCAATTATTTGCAAAGTCTACAATAGATGAGCTAGATAATTTAAAAGGGGAGTTTCCTTATTTGTTCTCAAAAAAGTATCCAGATGAGTACTGGGCGCAGCGCTTTAAAGATACCATCCAGCTAGAAATTAATGAAGAGCTGGCAAAAGCTTATCCAGATTTTAATCAGGAAGAGGAGCAGTTAGAAAATCTATTTCGTCATATAGTTTATTACTTCCCAGAGACTACTGTGCCTAAGGTGGTAACGCTAGCCTCTGAGGTAGATTATAGAAATAAAGTTGTTCTAGCAGATAGTCTTCTTCTTATAGGTCTAGATACTTACCTAGGTACAGAGCACCATTTTTATATAGGGATACCTAAATTTCAAAGTAAAAACTTTAGAAAAGAGCAAATAGCAGTAGATGTTGCCGCAGCGTTTGCAAATCAAAAAGTAAGTAAGCCCCGTACCCAAGATTTTCTTTCAGAAATGATTTATGAGGGTAAGAAATTGTATTTAATGAAAACCTTATTAGGAGAAACCCCGCTCAAAGAGGTCTTTGGGTATACAGAAAGTGAGCTTACTTTTGCACAAGAAAACGAGATGAATATCTGGGAGTTCTTTATTAAAAATGAACTGCTTTATGACACAGATAAAAAATTGCTTAGTCGTTTTATAGATCCCGCTCCTTTCTCAAAGTTTTATCTATCCTTTGATAATGAAACACCTGGGCGCATAGGGAGATTTATAGGTTATGAGATTGTTGCGTCATATATGTCTAAAAATGATATATCGCTTAAAGCGCTATTGAATCAAGATGCAACAACTATCTTTGCAAACGCAAAATATAAACCCTAAGAAATGGCGAAAAATATAAAATCTGATATAAAAATTTCTATTGAGCTTGATGAAAATCGTGTGCCAGAAAAAATGGCGTGGACAGCTCGTGATGGAGGAGTGGCAAATGAGGAGGCAAAAGCGATGCTACTCTCTCTGTGGGATCCTAACCAGAAAGAAACTGTACGTATAGATTTATGGACCAAGGATATGCCAGTAGATGAGATGCAGCAGTTTTTCCATCAAGTGCTTGTAGGGATGACAGACTCTTTTAAACGTGCTACAAATGATGAGAAAATGGCAGATACGATGAAAGATTTTACAGATTACTTTGCAGAGCACCTTAACTTAAAGGAGAAGTAAAAGATATGAGTTTGCTATTTATATACAATGCAAACTCTGGCGCCATAAATGGTATTCTAGATACGGCTCATAAGCTGGTGAGTCCAGAAACTTACCAGTGTGAGCTTTGTGATCTTACCCACGGAGCTTTTACAGAAAAGAAAGTGTGGTTACGCTTTCGCGAAAGCGTAAAAACCCCAATGCAGTTTTTGCATAAAGATGAGTTCTTAAGGCGCTACAGGTCTAAGTGGTTGCCGCAGTACGATTTTCCTGTGGTACTAGCCGCTACAGATGGTGGTCTAGAAGTTGCTATCTCAAAAGCGCGACTTACTGAGTTGCAAACGCCCGAAGCTTTAATAGAAGAAGTGCAAGAGGTATTGCGTCTTTTTAATTTTTGAGATTGCTGTTTATCTCCTCAATGTAATTTAAAATTTCATCTTGCCCGGTACCATCGCTTGAGCTACTCACAAAGTAGTTAGGAAACTCCCACCATACACCCTCAAGCATAATGCGTTTGTACTCTTCTATATTGCGTTCTAGGGCTTGTGGTCGCAGCTTGTCTGCCTTAGTAAATATGATAGAAAAAGGGATTTCCTTCTCACCCATATACTCCATAAACTCCATATCTATTTTTTGAGGCTCGTGGCGGCAATCTACCAGCACAAATGCAGAGATCATTTGCTCGCGTTGCTCAAAATAGTCGGTGATAAATTTTTGAAAATACTTCTTATCTTTTTTTGATACTCGAGCATAACCATAACCAGGTAAATCTACTAGGTGCCAGTTTTCGTTTATTAAAAAGTGATTAATAAGCTGCGTTTTTCCAGGTCTTCCAGAGGTTTTGGCAAGACTCTTACGGTTAGTAAGCATATTTATAAGTGAAGACTTGCCTACATTAGAGCGGCCTATAAAGGCATATTCTGGTATGCGCGTGTTGGGGCATTTTGATACCTCAGAATTACTTACTACAAATGTGGCAGACTTTATTTTCATAATGCAAAAGTAACAATGTAATCCCTCATTAAAGAATTACAATACAATAAAGTGCAAAGCGATTACCGTGTGGAGGTAATTGCAAATAGCTGAGAGTATAAATTTAAACTGTTTAGACTTTAGAGTAGGTTATTAAAAGCCTCTTTCTTTGAGCCACTTAAGTAGTATGTCGTTAAACTCGTTAGGCTTTTCCATCATTGCTGCGTGACCACACTCATCTATCCAAAAAAGATCTGAATCTGGAAGGAGTTTATTAAAATCCTCTGCAACTTCTGGTGGAGTCACACCATCTTGCTTACCCCAGATGATACACGTAGGTGTTTTCATCTCTGGAAGATCTTGCGCCATATTGTGTCGTATCGCACTTTTTGCAATCGCAAGTGTTTTGAGAAGCTTGTTACGATCATTTACGGTGTCATAAACTTCATCTACAATCTCTTTTGTAGCACACTCTGGGTTATAAAAAACACCCTGAGCCTTCTGTTTAATGTACTCATAGTCGCCACGCTTAGGGTAGCTTTCTCCCATTGCGCTTTCATAAAGACCAGAGCTTCCTGTGATAACCAGTGCTTTTACGGTCTCTGGAGCCATCTTTGTATGATAAAGGCCCACGTGACCTCCCATAGAATTTCCTAATAATATTACTTCTTTATACCCTTTCATTTTTATAAAATCGTTCAGGTATGAAGCAAAAGATTTTACTCCAGTCTTAAGAAGTGGCATTGTATAAACTGGTAGCTCAGGAATGACCACCTTATACCCATTTTCCGAAAAATGAGAAGTCACCGCATCAAAGTTGCTTAAGCCACCCATTAACCCGTGTAAGATAATAATTGGTGTGCCTTCGCCTTTCTCTAGATAGGTAAAATCTCCTTCAGTAATTAAGTCGTGTGTCATAAATGTGGTTAGTCTTCAATCCAAGCAAATATAGCTATTTCGGTTTTGATTGGTTACCATTTTTTGACTTTGCTTCATAGGGTTTATATCCTGTTATATAGTGTTCATTATGAGAGTTTTTAGTGCGCTTTCGCGAAAGCGTGCCTCAACATATCTAAGATTTTTTTTTAGTAAAAGACCTCAATTTAAAGTAATGAACCATTGTTAACAAGTATAGGGTGGTGGTACAACTTATCAACAAAGTGGTAGAATGTGGTAAAAAGTGGTAATATTTGCGCTATATTTGAGTTAATAGATAAAAACTAACCCATCTCGAGTGATTAATCTCATTGGAACATACGAATGTAAAATAGACGCCAAAGGCCGCCTTATGCTGCCTCAAGCGTTTAAAAAGCAGCTGGCACCTATCCTTCAGGATGGTTTTGTGCTTAAGCGTGCTGTGTTTCAAAAGTGTCTTGAGTTGTACCCCATTGCAGAGTGGAATGTGCTAAGCGCAAAAGTGAATAAGCTTAATCGTTTTAATAAAAAGAACGATGAGTTTATACGTCGTTTTAATGCAGGTGTAAAGCCTGTAGAGGTAGATGGTACGGGGAGAATTCTTGTGTCTAAGGATTTGGGAAGTTTTGCAAAGCTTGAGAAGTCTATCGTGGTAAATGCCGCGTTTAATATTCTTGAGATTTGGGATAAAGATTTATATGAAAAAGCCATTGACGAGGCGGCAGTAGACTTTGCAGATCTAGCCGAGGAGGTAATGGGAGATAGCGATATACCAGATGGATTATCATAACCCAGTTTTATTAAAAGAGACCGTAGATGGTCTTGACATAAAGCCAGATGGTGTTTATGTAGATGTCACATTTGGCGGTGGAGGTCACTCTAGAGAGATTTTGAGCAGGCTAGGTGAGAATGGTAAGTTGTATGGTTTTGATCAAGATCCAGATGCAGCGCAAAATGTGCCAGATGATAGCAGATTTGTGCTCATACCAGAAAACTTTAGGTTCATAAAGCGCTTCTTGCGTTTTCACGGTCATAAAAAGGTTGATGGGATTCTGGGAGATTTTGGTGTGAGTTCACATCAGTTTGATGTTGCAGAGCGAGGTTTTTCTACCCGTTTTGAAAGTGATCTTGATATGCGTATGAACCAGAAGGATGATCTCTCTGCTTATAACGTAGTTAATGATTATGCAGAGGAGGACCTAAGGCAAGTGTTCTGGCAGTATGGAGAGTTGCGCAATGCACCTAAGCTTGCTAGTGCAATTGTTGTAGCAAGAGGTAATGCGCCTATAAAAACAAGCGAGCAACTTAAAAAAGTGCTTGCGGCCTTTTTACCAAAACATAGAGAGCATAAAATACTCGCACAGATTTATCAAGCAATACGCATAGAGGTAAATCAAGAAATAGAGGTTCTTAAAGAATTTTTGCTCCAGACGGAGCAGCTGCTTGAGCCAGGTGGGAGAATAAGTCTTATAAGTTATCACTCTCTTGAAGATAGACTGGTAAAGCGTTACATACGTAATGGTCTTTTTGAAGGAGAGCCAGAAAAAGATATGTACGGCAATTTTGAAGTGCCGTTTAAAAAAGTAGGCCGATTAATTGTGCCTAGCAAAGAAGAAATAAAGAGTAATAACAGAGCTCGTAGTGCAAAGCTTAGAATAGCTGCAAAAGTATAGTGTGTTTATGAGTAAAGTAAATGACATACTTAAGGGTAAGTTTCTTGTAGATGAAGATGCTTTTAAGAACTGGAGAATGATCATTTTTTTATCTGTACTGGCGCTTATTATGATTGCTAGTTCGCATAGGGCAGATGAGAAAGTACACGAGATAGCAGATCTTAAAGATGAGGTTGCAGAGTTGCGCAGTGAGGCTGTAGATTCTAGAGTAAATCTCTGGAAATTAAAAACAAGTAGTAGTGTCGCAAAGGCGCTTGAGGCAAGAGGGGTAAAACCATCTAATGTACCTCCAAAAAAAATTAAAGTAAAAATAGAAGAAAGAGATTAAAAGTGGCTACATCAGAAAAGAACATATTAAACCGCCTTTATTTCGTCGCTGGATGTATGTTTCTTCTAGCGCTTATTATTGCATATAAACTTGTAGCGATACAGGTATTTCAAGGTGCGGCATATCGAGAGCTTGCTGTTACTAGTACCGAGAAGATGGTTACCATACCAGCTACGCGTGGTAATCTTTATGCAGAGGATGGTAGTCTACTTGCTACGTCTCAAATTAAGTACGATATACGCTGGGATGCACTCGCACCGTCTAAGGATAACTTTAATGAAAACATTGTAGCGCTTTCTAAAGGACTCTCTGAGGTGCTTGGTAAGCCTCAGTCATATTATGAAAACAGACTGCGCAAAGCACGTAGCACAAAAAACCGCTATTTATTTATTGCCCGTAAACTAGGTTATGCAGATTATGTAAAAATCAAGTCGTTGCCATTGTTTAATAAAGGCCAGTTTAGAGGAGGGATCATTGTAGAAGAGCATACAGAGCGTGAGCATCCATTAGAAAAAATGGCAGAGCGCACAGTAGGATACGAGCGTCAGGATGATAGTGGGTATTATACGCGCGTAGGCCTAGAAGGAGCTTATGGTTATTATCTAAGAGGTAAAGAAGGACGCCGTCTTAAGCAAAAGATTGCAAAAGGCGAGTGGAAACCTTTAGGGATAGGTAATGTAGTAGAGCCTCGCGATGGGTATGATGTCATTTCTACCATAGATGTAAATATTCAAGACGTTGCTCACAATGCCTTACTTACGAGTCTCGAAAAATACCAGGCAGATCACGGTTGTGTGGTAGTTATGGAAACTAAGACTGGCGAGATTAAAGCAATCTCAAATTTAGGTCGTACTAAAGAAGGAAAATATTACGAGCGTCTCAACTATGCGGTAGGAGAGGCACACGAGCCTGGGTCTACTTTTAAATTGATGTCTATGGTAGCTGCACTAGAAGACAAGGTGATTGACTCAAGTACGGTGTTTGATACAGAAAATGGACGAGTAAAATTTTATGACCGTACAGCTATAGATTCTAAGCGTGGTGGTTATGGTAAAATCACTGCGGCAAAAGCGTTTGAGTTGAGTAGTAATACCGCTTTCGCGAAAATGATAAACGATAACTATGCCTCAGATCCAGAAAAGTTTGTAAAACGACTTTTTAATATGGGTCTCAACGATCAGTTAGGGCTAGAGATAAAAGGAGAAGGAAAACCTAATTTTCCGTACCCAGGAGATAAAAACTGGTATGGAACTACGCTGCCTTGGATGGCCTTTGGTTATGGCGTAGAGCTTACTCCATTACAAACACTCACATTTTATAATGCCATTGCAAATGATGGTGAGATGGTAAAACCTCGTTTTATCAAAGAGGTAAAGGAGTGGGATCAAACTATAGAGACTTTTGATAAAGAGGTAATAAACTCACGCATCGCATCTCAAGAAACAATTAACGTTGTTAAGGAGATGATGAAGAAAACTGTAGAGCGTGGTACAGCAAGAAATATCTACAGCAAGGAATTCTCTATGGCTGGCAAGACGGGTACTTGTCAAACAGAATACTGGATAGAAGCGGGCAGGTATATATCATCTTTTGCAGGATACTTTCCTGCAGATGAGCCTAAGTACTCGTGCATTGTTGTGGTAAACAAGCCTAAAAAATCTATAGGGTTTTATGGCAATGTGGTTGCTGCTCCGGTGTTTAAAGAGATTGCTCAAAAAATATATTCAGATACGCCAGTGGTAGACGAAATAGCACTGCCGGCAGATAATGCTTCTAATATTACGAATGACTTTCAGAAGTATTATGCAAGCGTAAATAAGAGCCATAAGACAATCCCAAATGTAAAAGGTATGCCAGGTATGGATGCTGTAGCATTGCTAGAAAACTTAGGATTAAAAGTAAACTTTCGCGGAAGCGGAAAAGTAAAAAGCCAGTCTATTAAGGCTGGTGATAAGATAGAAAAGAACAAAACCATTACGCTGCAATTATCGTGATTTTACTTAAAGACATATTATATAGAGTAACCCTGGAGTCTGTAGTGGGTAATACTGCTATTGCTATCACAGATGTACATTTCGACTCGCGTAAAGCGTCTCTTAATGATGTGTTTGTGGCAATACGTGGGACCCAGAGTGACGGTCACGATTATATAGAAAAGGCAGTTGCTCAGGGAGCACTAGCGATTATTTGTGAGGAGATGCCGCAGCAAGTTGTAAATGGTATCACTTACGTGAAAGTAGCAGACACCTCTAGTGCCCTCGCTACAATAGCAAGTAATTACTACGGAAACCCATCTGCAAATCTGAAGCTTATAGGGATTACTGGTACTAATGGTAAGACTACTATCGCCAGCCTGTTATATCAACTTTTTAAGAAGGCTGGGTATAAGACTGGGTTATTATCTACTGTGAAGATTATGGTAGATGCAACAGAGCATAAGGCAACGCATACTACACCAGATAGTCTTACTATTAATAAGTATCTCGCAGAGATGAGTGCTGCCGGGGTTGAGTATTGTTTTATGGAGGTGAGCTCTCACGGTATTCATCAAAAGCGCACAGAAGGTTTACATTTTGAGGGAGGGATTTTTACAAATTTATCTCACGACCATCTGGACTATCACGAGACATTTGCAGAGTACAGAGATGTTAAGAAAAAGTTTTTTGATGAGTTGCCTAAAACGGCTTTTGCGCTTATAAATAACGATGATAAAAATGGACCTGTTATGGTTCAGAATACAAAGGCAAAGAAAGTAACCTACGCTTTAAAATCATATGCAGATTATAGAGCGCAAATTCTAGAAAATCAATTATCTGGATTATTACTTAAAATTCAAGATCAAGAAGTTTGGGTAAAGCTTATTGGTTCTTTTAACGCATATAACCTCTTAGCCATTTTTGCAACAGCAAAACTTTTGGGACTAGATCAAATGGAAGCATTACAGCTTTTAAGTGAGCTAGAGAGTGTGTCTGGACGTTTTCAATATTTTATTTCTGAGGGTAATGTGACTGCAATAGTAGATTATGCACATACGCCAGATGCCCTTAAAAATGTACTAGAAACTATAAATGACATTCGTACTAAAAATGAAGAGCTTATTACGGTTGTAGGAGCTGGAGGTGATCGTGATACTACAAAGCGACCTAAAATGGGCAACATCGCTAGCGCACTTAGTACAAAGGCTATTATCACAAGTGATAACCCAAGGTCAGAAAATCCAGAGGCTATTATTGAGCAAATAGAAGCAGGGGTAGAGCCTATACATTACAAAAGAATTCTGTCTATTACTGATAGAAAACAAGCTATCAAAACTGCTTGTCAACTGGCAAATGCGGGAGACATAATATTAATAGCAGGTAAAGGTCACGAGACTTATCAAGAGATAAATGGAGAGCGTTTTGATTTTGATGATTATAAAATAGTACAAGAAACTCTTAAACAACTTAACAAGTAATGCTGTATCATCTTTTTCAATGGTTAGACGAAGCTTATAACTTGCCAGGTGCAGGCTTGTTTCAGTTTAGTACGTTTAGAGCAGCGCTTGCGGTGTTGCTTTCATTAATACTATCTACGGTATATGGAGAGCGTGTGATTAAGTTTTTGCAACGCAAGCAGATGGGTGAGCAAATACGAGATCTAGGCCTAGAAGGACAAGCAGAAAAAGCAGGTACACCTACTATGGGGGGACTCATAATTATAGGTGCTACGCTAATACCTGTGCTGCTCCTAGGTGACTTGCAAAATATCTATATCATTCTTTTAATAGTAACCACTGTGTGGATGGGAATCATAGGTTTCCTAGATGACTATAAAAAGAAAATGCAAAAAAATAAAGACGGTCTAGCTGGTAAGTATAAAGTTATTGGCCAGGTTGGGCTGGGTATCATTGTGGGGGCAACAATGTTCTTTCATAGTGACATTACCATACGTGAAGAAATCAAGCAAACAGCAGGAACAGAGCAGGTAGAAATCACTACACTTAGAGGTAATGATAAGTTTGATGTAGCACATAAGAGTCTCAAGACTACTATTCCTTTTGTAAAGTATAACGAGATAGATTACAGCACGATACTTACTAGTATCAATGAAGACTGGAAAGACTATGCGTGGATCATATTTATCCCGATCGTGATTTTTATAATAACTGCAGTGTCTAACGGAGCAAATCTTACAGATGGTATAGATGGTCTCGCGGCGGGTACGAGTGCTATTATAGTGCTCACGCTAGGCATATTTGCCTTTATATCTGGTAACATCATCTTTAGTGATTATCTCAATGTGATGTATATCCCAGGTACGGGAGAGATGCTCATTTTTATAGCAGCATTTGTGGGTTCTCTCATTGGCTTCTTATGGTATAATGCTTATCCAGCACAAGTGTTTATGGGTGATACAGGTAGTCTCACTATAGGTGGTATTATAGCGGTACTTGCCATTGCTACTAGAAAAGAATGGCTCATTCCTATTTTATGCGGGATTTTCTTAATGGAGAATCTCTCTGTGGTAATGCAAGTTGGATATTTTAAATACACAAAAAAGAAATATGGAGAAGGTAAGCGCATCTTCTTGATGTCACCATTACACCATCATTATCAAAAGAAAGGCATACACGAGAGTAAGATAGTTTCTCGCTTTTGGATTGTGGGGATATTGCTTGCGGTACTTTCTATTATAACATTAAAAATTAGATAATCACGCTTTCGCGAAAGCGAAGTCAACACTAAACCTGCCAAAGTTAGAGGGTATAAAAAAATGAAGAAACGATTAGTCATATTAGGAGCTGGAGAGTCTGGCGTAGGCACTGCCATTTTAGGCAAGGCCAAAGGCTATGACGTGTTCTTATCTGATTTTGGGAAGATAAAGAATCACTACAAAGAGATACTCACTGCCGAAGAGTTTTCTTGGGAAGAAGAAGGTCATACAGAAGCACTTATTCTCAATGCAGATGTAGTGATGAAGAGTCCTGGAATACCAGATAAAGCACCTATTGTGCAAAAGCTAATAGAAAAAGGAGTCTCTGTAATATCTGAGATAGAATTTGCATCTCAATATACAGATGCCACAATTGTGGGGATTACCGGAAGTAACGGGAAAACTACAACCACGATGCTTACTGGATTTATTCTGGAACAAGCAGGTATTAATCTAGGCGTTGCGGGAAACATAGGAGACAGCTATGCAAAGATGGTGGCGCAAAAGGAGATTGACACCTATGTGCTTGAAATAAGCAGTTTCCAGTTAGACGGAATCGCAGATTTTGCACCTCATATCGCGGTGGTGCTCAATGTGACACCAGATCACTTAGATAGATACGATTATAAGTTTGAAAATTACATCGCATCAAAATTTAGAATAGCGATGAACCAAAAAGAAACAGATTATCTCATCTATGATGCAGATGATCCCGTGAGTGTAGACTGGCTTAATAAACACCCGGTGCGCTCAAAATTATTGCCCTTTTCACTCACACAAAAATTTGAAAATGGCGCTTTTATAAAAGACAATAACCTAGTAGTACAAATAGATAATAACACCTTTACAATGACCACAAACAATCTCGCTCTTAAAGGGCAACACAACAAGAAAAACGCAATGGCTGCCTCTACGGTAGCAAATTTATTAAACATCCGTAAGGCAACGATACGTGAGAGTTTAGAAGGTTTTCAAGGGGTAGAGCATAGGTTAGAGCAGGTGCTTAAGATTAACAACGTGCAGTACATAAATGACAGTAAGGCGACTAATGTAAACGCTACCTTTTATGCACTAGATAGTATGAACGACCCTACGGTATGGATAGTAGGTGGAGTAGATAAGGGTAATGATTATCGTGACTTATATCCCCTTATTAATGAGAAGGTAAAAGCAATTATCTGTCTAGGTGTAGATAATCAAAAGCTTATGAGTCATTTTGAAAATATGGTGGATATTATTGTGGAAACACCGTCTATGACAGAGGCTGTAAAGATTGCTTACAAGGTGGCAGAGCGTGGTGATAATGTATTGCTTTCTCCAGCGTGTGCAAGCTTTGATTTATTTGAAAACTATGAGGATAGAGGCCGCCAGTTTAAAGCTGCCGTACGTAACCTTTAATTCTGATTATACAACCGGCTGCAAGCTGCAATCCCCCGTGAGTAGCCGGTGTATCAGAGTTTATAAAAAAAAAGAAAAATTACGCTTTCGCGAAAGCGCAACAAAAACAATTAATAGTAAGTGAGTACTAGTTTTAAAGACATATTTGCAGGTTTACAAGGCGACAAAGCTATATGGGCAATTGTTGCTCTACTGGCATTGTTTTCATTTTTGCCAGTTTATAGTGCTGCGAGTAACCTTGCTTATATAAAGGGCGACGGTAATACTGTGCGTTTTTTAATTAAGCACGGGATGCACTTAGTACTAGGTTTTGCGATGCTATATGGCGTGCATAAAATACCACATCATTATTTTAAAGGGCTCTCATTTATAGCATTGCCCTTTGTGATTATACTACTTATAGTAACGCTAGCCCAGGGTACCACGATGGGAGGTGCAAATGCAAGTAGATGGATTAAGATACCTATACTGGGTGTTGGTTTTCAGACATCAACCTTTGCAGGCGTTGTGCTTATGGTCTATGTAGCGCGTTATCTGGCAAAAATTAAGGATAAAGCTGTGACTTTTAAAGAAACTCTTGTTCCTCTATGGTTGCCTGTGGCGGTAGTTCTGGGACTCATATTGCCAGCCAATTTTTCGACCACGGCAATCATTGCTGCTATGGTGGTTGCTCTTGTGTTTTTAGGTGGGTACCCGCTTAAGTATTTAGGTATTGTAATAGCAACAGGTATTGTGGCGCTGTTATTTTTTGTGCTTATGGCAAAAGCTTTTCCGGGGATGTTCCCAAACAGGGTAGACACCTGGATAAGTCGTGTAGAAAACTTTGCAAATGATGAGGTAGATGCAGATGCAGATTACCAAATTGAAAAAGCAAAAATCGCAATTGCCTCAGGTGGTTTATTAGGTCAAGGTCCTGGTAAAAGTGTACAGAAAAACTTCTTGCCACAGTCATCTTCAGATTTTATATACGCCATCATTGTAGAAGAGTTTGGTCTTGCTGGAGCAGGTTTTCTATTGTTCTTATATATGTTATTGCTATTTAGAATAACAGTGATAGCCCATAAAGCCGAAACGATTTTTGCAAAGCTGGTGGTAGTGGGAGTAGGATTACCTATAGTTTTTCAGGCGCTTATTAATATGGCAGTTGCTGTAGAGTTGTTTCCTGTAACTGGGCAAACATTACCACTAGTGAGTAGTGGAGGTACATCTATATGGATGACCTGTCTCGCTGTAGGAATTGTGTTAAGTGTAAGTGCAAAGCGCAAACCTACGCCGGTAAAAGAAGAGAGTGAGTTAAACCCATTAGATGTTTTAAGTGAAGCCTTATAAAGTCATAGTATCTGGAGGAGGAACAGGTGGCCACATCTATCCTGCTATAGCCATCGCAAACGAGATAAAGCGCCGTCATCCTGACGCACAATTTCTCTTTGTAGGTGCGAGCGACCGTATGGAGATGGACAAGGTGCCACAAGCAGGTTTTGACATAGAGGGATTATGGATAGCAGGTATACAGCGCAAGCTCACGATAGATAATCTTATGTTTCCATTTAAGCTCATAAGTAGTTTGTGGAAGTCTCGTAAGATTATAAAAAAGTTTCAGCCAGACGTGGTCATAGGTACGGGTGGTTTTGCTAGTGGTCCCTTGCTTAAAATGGCAACGGTAGCTGGCATACCAGCATTAATACAAGAGCAAAACAGCTATGCGGGCATCACAAATAAATTACTGGGAAAACACGTAAGTAAAGTATGTGTAGCATATGATGAGATGCATCGATTTTTTCCTAAAGAAAAGATTGTAAAAACAGGAAATCCAGTACGCTCCGATTTACTTGATATATCAGGCAAAAGCGAACAAGCGATGGCAAAATATGAGCTAGATGCTAGTAAAAAAGTGGTGCTTGTGATAGGAGGGAGTCTTGGTGCAAAAGCTGTTAATGAGCTTATGTATGAGAAGCTACCTTTCCTTAGAGAACAAGGGGTACAGGTTTTATGGCAAACGGGTAAATTATATTATGACACCTATAAGCATCTAGATAGTGAAGATGTTAAAGTGATGGCATACATAGACCAGATGGATATGGCTTATGCTGCTGCAGATATTATTGTATCCCGCGCAGGAGCAAGCTCTGTATCTGAGTTATGTATCGTGGGGAAGGCAACTATTTTTATACCGTCGCCTAATGTAGCAGAAGATCATCAAACCAAAAATGCAAAAGCCATAGAAAAAGAAGGTGGCGCTATACTCATTGCTCAAAAAGACCTTGACAAGAAGTTTGAACTTATGGTTAAGGCATTAATAGATGATGAGCCGTCTAGGCTTGCTTTGGGCAATAAAATAAATGCGCTCGCTTTGCCTAATGCGACTAGTGATATAGTAGATGAGGTAGAAAAATTATTAAAAGATAAAAAGTAGAAACTTTACAGCATATTGTGAAGAGTTATATATGAAAGCACTTAAGGACATACAGAACTTTTACTTTATCGGCATAGGCGGTATAGGGATGAGTGCGCTTGCTTTTTATTTTCAAAATGAAGGTAAAAATGTAGCAGGTTATGATAAGACGCCTTCAGATGTAACCACAAAGTTGCAAGAGGCCGGCGTTGCTGTTCATTTTCAAGATAAGGGAGATGCGATAGATGAGATCTTTGCAGATAAGGAAAACACTCTTGTTATTTATACACCTGCGGTGCCAAGTACAATGGGAGAGTTAGTACGCTTTCGCGAAAGCGGGCATACCCTCAAAAAACGCGCAGAAGTCTTGGGTCTTATTGCAAACCAGTCGTTCTCGCTTGCCGTTGCTGGCACCCACGGAAAAACAACTACCTCAAGTATATTAGGTCACCTACTCGCTGCTACGGGAGCACCAGTAACGGCTTTTGTAGGAGGAATAACAAATAACTACAACGGTAACCTTATTCAGAACGGAAGCGATATTACCGTTGTAGAAGCAGATGAGTTTGATAGGTCATTCTTACAGCTCACTCCAGATATATTGTGCATCACCTCTATGGATGCAGATCATCTCGATATTTATGAAGACGAGGCAGATCTTGTGGCGACTTTTCAAGAGTTTGGATCTCTTGTAGCTCCAGAAAAGAGATTTATAAGAAATGGTTTACCACTTGCAGGTAATACGGTGGGTATAGAAGATGATGCAACATACTCGGCACAAAATGTGCGCATTGTAGACGGTGCTTATCATTTTGATTTTAAGTATCCAGAAGGTGTGCTTAAAGATTTGAAATTTACATTGCCAGGAAGACACAATCTATTTAATGCTACCACGGCACTTAGTATGGCGGTGGCTTACGGTACTCCAGTAGCAAAGTTGCCAGAAGCGTTAGCTAGTTATGCGGGTGTAAATCGCAGGTTTACCTATCGCTACCAGTCTCAAGATAAGGTGCTCATAGATGATTATGCACATCACCCTACAGAGATTGCGGCGGTGTATCAAAGTATAAAAGAGATGTATCCGGGCGAGGAAGTGCTGGCTATTTTTCAGCCACATTTGTTTAGTAGAACAAAGGATTTTATGGTAGATTTTGCCACAGAGTTATCTCGTTTTGATGAGGTAGCACTGCTAGATATTTACCCAGCGAGAGAGTTACCTATAGAAGGTATTACAAGTCAAGTATTGCTAGAAAAAATGACGCTTTCAAATAAAGAAATTGTCACAAAAAATCGCTTACCTGAGATTGTAACAGCTTCAAATAAGAAAATTATAGTAATGATGGGTGCGGGAGATATAGGTGTAGAAATATTAAAAGTTACAAAAATATTGCAGTGTGAAGGTTAATTGGTTTTACATAAAGATGCTTGTTTTACTGGGGTTCACAGTGTTTCTGTTTGGGTTTTCTGTGCAGAGAAACGACGCTCGTCTTGTAGAAGAAATTGCCATCTCTTTTGATGATGAAAGTGCACCTTTTGTCACTCGTGAGACCGTTAATAAATTGTTGATAGTAAGTGGGAAAAAGGTTACGGAAACGCCTAAAGAAAATTTAGCTTTGAGTATAATGGAAAATCGCGTCAAGGCGCATCCAATTATCAAGAATGCAGATGTTTATGTATCGATGAGTGGTGAGGTAGGAGTTGCAATAGAGCAACGCAAGCCTATTGCACGACTCAACGGTGCTACGTCATTTTATATAGACGAGGGTGGTGAGGTGATGCCACTGTCAGAAAATCACGCTGCTCACGTCCCTCTCGTTACAGGAGCAACAAAAAAAGATATAGACAAAGTATTTGAGCTTGTAAAATTTATCAATGGTGATACATTTCTCTCAAAGCACATCATAGGCATATTACGCACCGCTAGTGGTGAGTATGTGCTCAAAGCAAGAAAGCTAGCGTATACAATCTCGCTAGGTAAAGTAGAGCAACTTAATAAACGTTTCAGCAATTATAAAGCGTTTTATCAAAAGGCACAAAAAGATAAAAGCTTAGGTAATTATAAAACAATAGTGCTCAAGTATGACGGGCAAGTAGTTTGTGAGAAAAAGTAATAGAGGGTGTTATAAGAACGCTTTCGCGAAAGCGTAAACCTTCAAAATTAGAAGTATGGAAAATCAAAATATCGCAGTAGGACTGGACATAGGGACCACGAAGATCGTGGCAATGATAGGGCGGTACAATGAGTACAACAAGGTAGAAATTCTAGGTATAGGTAAGTCTAAAAGTCTTGGTGTGCATCGTGGTGTAGTTAATAATATTACCCAGACCATACAGTCTGTACAACAAGCAGTACAAGAGGCCGAAGATGTATCAGGGATTAAAATAAAAGATGTTGTAGTAGGTATAGCTGGACAGCACATACGCTCATTACAACATAGCGATTACATCACTAGAAATAACTCTGAAGAGGTAATAGATGCGCAAGATATAGAAGCATTATGTGATCAAGTACATAAACTAGTAATGTTACCTGGTGAGGAGATTATACACGTCTTACCACAAGAGTATAAGGTAGACGGGCAGAGTGAGATAAAGGAACCTATAGGAATGTATGGTGGTCGTGTGGAAGCAAATTTTCACGTAGTTGTAGGTCAAGTAGCATCTATAAGAAATATAGGACGTTGTGTTAAGAGCGCAGGGCTCAATTTAGATCGTATTACCCTAGAGCCACTAGCCTCTGCAAACGCAGTGCTAAGTCAAGAAGAAAAAGAGGCTGGTGTCGCTCTTATAGATATAGGTGGCGGTACAACAGATCTTGCGATTTTTAAAGACGGGATAATCAGGCATACGGCTGTAATACCTTTTGGTGGTAATATTATCACAGATGATATAAAAGAAGGTTGCTCAATTATAGAAAAACAAGCAGAGCTGCTCAAAATAAAATTTGGATCTGCGTGGCCAGGTGAAAATAAAGATAACGAGATTGTTTCCATTCCTGGATTGCGTGGTCGTGAGCCTAAGGAGATAACATTAAAAAACTTGTCAAAAATCATTCACGCAAGAGTAGTGGAGATTGTAGAACAAGTGTATCTAGAAATTAAGAATTACGGTCACGAGGAGCAGAAGAAAAAACTTATAGCAGGTATAGTACTCACAGGTGGAGGAAGCCAGCTTAAGCACTTAAAACAGCTAGTGGAATATATCACTGGTATGGATACTCGTATAGGATATCCTAATGAGCACCTAGCTGGAGATAGTGATGCAGAGACCACGAGCCCGCTTTATGCGACAGCAGTAGGCCTTGTGATGAATAGTTTAGAACACGGGCTATACAACTCACACCTTGATGCAGAAGAAGAGGCGATAGCAAAAGAAGAAGAGGTATTTACAGATACCATAAATGAAGTACAAGAAACAGACATAGAAGCAAGGCAAACTAAGCCACAAGCGCCTAAGCGCAGCATCTTTGATAGATGGGCAGATAAGTTTAAAGATTTTCTTGATAATGCAGAGTAGTGCAATAGCGTTACACTTTTAAACAAATAAGAACAAAAATCAAATCGGCGTATGGGCGTCGATCTAGTAGAATACAACGGGGCAAAAAATAAATTATATGAGTACGACACAATTTAATAACATCACATTTGATCTACCTAAAAACCAAAGCAATGTCATAAAAGTGATAGGTGTAGGTGGAGGAGGTAGCAATGCTATTAACCATATGTTCCAGCAGGGCATAAAAGGTGTAGATTTTGTAATCTGTAATACAGATGCACAAGCACTTGAGAATAGTACAGTGCCTATTAAGATACAACTAGGTGTAGGTCTTACAGAAGGTCTTGGTGCAGGAGCAAATCCAGAAGTGGGTGAGCAAGCTGCCATAGAGAGTGAGATGGATATTAAACAGATGTTAGGTACTAATACAAAGATGATCTTTATTACTGCCGGAATGGGTGGTGGTACAGGTACTGGTGCCGCTCCTGTAATTGCAAAGATGGCTCGTGAGCTTGATATCCTAGTCGTAGGGATAGTCACGATTCCTTTCCAGTTTGAAGGAAAAATGCGTAACGAACAAGCCCAGAAAGGAGTAGATAGACTACGTGCTCAGGTAGACTCACTCATTGTAATAAATAATAATAAGCTACGTGAGGTTTATGGAAACCTAGGCTTTAAAGCTGGTTTTAGTAAAGCAGATGAGGTTCTTGCCACAGCCTCAAGAGGTATAGCAGAGGTAATAACACACCACTATACACAAAACATTGACTTGCGTGATGCAAAGACAGTGTTGAGTAAATCTGGTACAGCTATAATGGGTAGCGCTACTGCTAGTGGTACAAGTCGTGCAAATGAGGCAATATCAAAAGCGCTAGACTCACCATTACTTAATGATAACAAGATTACAGGTGCAAAGAATGTACTACTCCTTATTGTTTCTGGTGGTGATGAGATTACTATAGATGAGATAGGTGAAATAAATGATCACATACAAGCAGAGGCTGGTCATAGTGCAAACATCATTATGGGTGTGGGTGAAGATGACTCTCTAGGAGATGCGATTTCTGTAACAATAATAGCAACAGGTTTTAATGCAGAGCAGCAAAACGATATTGTAAACGTTGAGACAAAAAAAATTATACACACGCTAGAGGAGGAGCAAAAAGCACAACAAGACCTTATGCCAGAGGCGACGGTAGAGATACCGCCAGCAGCACCAGTTGAGCCTCAAAAACCAGTAGCACCAGCTAAGATTGTACACACGCTAGACTTAGATGAGCTGGAGGATACTACTAGCGCTTTCGCGAAAGCGCCTGTAAAAGAAGTTCCACAAGAAAAAGCTCCAGAAGCACCACAGGCTCAGGCAAGACAAGAAGCTCCAGCAAGCCAGCAATATAAAATGGATATTGTGCCTACAACAGATATTATAAAAAATATCAATGTAGTATATGATGAAATTCTAGCCGAAAATGATGCAGACTTTGAAATCATAGATACAACTGTACGTCAAGAAAGCCCAATAGTTGAAAATAAAGAGCCAGAAGGAAACGGAATGCTCTTTTTTGATATGCCACTCAATGCAGACACTACTGTACAAGAGGAAGAAAGTGCACCTAAGCTTTTTGACCTTGACGATAGCACAGCATCAATAGAAGTAAATGAGCCTATAGAAATCATTCCAGTTACCGAGCATACTAATGATGGAGAGACTCGCTACAGTCTTGAAGATTATATGGAGCTCGAAGAGACACTCTCAAGTGCCTCTATTGTAAAAGAAGATATTGATGAGGAAGAAACAATCGTTTTTGAAACAAAGACAGTTGCTCCTCAAGAGAAAGAAGAAGATGAGCCAGAGGCAGAAATAGACCCTATGAATAGCCCTATCTCAAAGTTACTTATAGATAGAGCATCAGAGCGTAAACGTAAGATGAAGGAGTTTAACTACAAGTTTAGAAATAACCAGTCACGTATAGAAGAGATAGAGAAGCAGCCTGCATATAAACGTATGGGTATAGATCTAGATGAGACGCCAAAAAAAGATGGTAACCTATCTAGAACATCACTCTCTACAGATGATAATGACGAAGTACAACTACGTAAGAACAACTCATTTCTACACGATAATGTAGATTAATACAATTATTATTAGTGCTTTGTAGTCCAATGATCTCCCCCAAGATTGTTGGACTACTTTTTTATGGAGTGATTATTTCTACTTAAGTGGTACATATAAAACTCCGTATCTTTGATAATCTAATTAAAACAATAAACTATGAGTCTATCTAAAGATGTGATGACGGCTATGAAGGAGGCTATGAAGGCCAAAGATCAAAATGCCCTTACGTCACTACGCGCTATAAAATCTGCTATCTTACTTGCACAAACAGAAAGCGGTGCAAAAGAAGAAATAACAGAGGAGCAAGAGTTAAAATTGCTTCAAAAACTTGTTAAACAACGTAAGGATAGTGCAGCCATATTTAATGAACAAGGTAGAGCAGATCTTGCAGAGCCTGAGCTTGCTCAAGCAGAAGTTATTGCACAATTTTTACCTGAACAACTAGGAGAAGATGATATAGCCAAAGTGGTAGATGAGGTCATAGCTACTACTGGTGCTCAAGGAATGAAGGATATGGGTAAAGTAATGGGGCAGGTTAATGGCAAGCTAGCTGGTAAAGCAGATGGTAAGACTATAAGTACGATCGTAAAATCAAGACTGAGCTAATATATACGTTAAATATGATACTATTGAAAGAGGCACAATAATGTGCCTCTTTTTTTATAAATAAACTCAAGTAACAGCCATAACTTGCGAATACGTTTATTTATAAACATAAGCAGCGTCACTTTTCTAATTTTATGTATTAAATTTTATTTTGCAAGATACTAGTTTTCAATAGATAAGGCTAGTGTCTTTCACTTTTTTTAGTATGTTTGTGGCCTCCCCTTATTTTGTAGTAAAATTCTATCCTCAACTTATCTTTTAATTAAAAAGTTAATACTTAATACTAAAGGTTAAATGAAGAATTTTTTACGTGGGATCACGTTATTAGTCTGTTTTTTATTTTATATCACAGGGGCGGCTCAAGATGCAAAACTTGCCAGGGCAAATAAAAAATTTAATCAGCTTGCATATATAGATGCAATAGAAATCTACAAAGACCTCGTAGCAGAAGGCTTTAAGTCTTATGATGTTTTCAAAAAAATAGCAGAGGCTTATTACTATAACGGTAAGTACTCACAAGCACAAGAGTGGTATAAAAAGATCACAGAAAATTATGCAGACTCCGTAAGTGCAGAGCATTATTTTAGATTTGCACAAACTTTACGAGCAACAAAGGAGTATGACGAGTCTGATTATATGATGCAAATTTTTACCTCCTTAAATGGTAATGATTTTAGAGCAAGGCTATTTCAAGAAAATCCAGATTATGTGGCAGTAGAGGGATATAAGGAGAGTCTTTATGAGATTAATATGTTGCGCACGCTTAACTCTAGGTATTCAGATTTTGGGCCCGCATATTATAAGGGACAAATTGTTTTTGCCTCTGCAAGAGATACTGGTACAGTTACCAGACGTATACATAAATGGACTAATCAACCTTTTTTAGACCTATACAGGTCTACTATAAAAGAGGACGGTACAATGTCACCTCCATCTAGATTTAGCAGAAAGCTCAATACTATTTATCACGAGAGTTCACCCACTTTTTCAAAAGATGGAAAAACTGTTTATTTTACCCGTAACAACTTTACAAAAGGAGATTATAAAGCATCAAAAGACGGAATAAACAAGCTAAAAATTTATAAGTCCACGTATCTTTCTTCATCAAAGAGCTGGACAAAGGCAGAAGAAGTTCCCTTTAATAGTGATGATTTTTCAAATGCGCATCCGGCTTTGAGTCGGGATGGACGATTACTATACTTCTCTTCAGACAGAGCGGGAGGAGTAGGTAGATCAGACATCTGGAGGGTCGCTATAAATGAAGATGGGACGTATGGAGAACCAGAAAATATGGGCAAACCTATAAATACCGAAGGTAGAGAGGCGTTTCCTTTTATGAGTGATACAGGTAATTTATATTATGCTTCAGACGGTTATCCAGGCTTAGGCGGTCTAGATGTCTATGTTACAAATCCCTCTTCAGAAGAGATTGCTGTTGTGGGTGTGGGAGCGCCTATTAATAGCTCTAGTGATGACTTTGGTTATATTGTAAATGATAGTATAAAAATGGGCTTTTTCTCGTCTAGTCGTGCTCAGGGTATGGGTAGTGATGACATCTACCGTTTTAAACAGACAGAAAAACCACCTCGCAAATGTGATATCCCTATAAGTGGTTTTATAACAGATAAAAACACAAAAACACCTATTACAGATGCAAAGGTGCAACTTCTAGATCCAGATAATAAGGTTTTACAAGAAGTACAGGTCTCGCCTAAGGGTAAGTATACATTTGATCTTGTTTGCTCTCAGAATTATATCATACGAGCTTCCTCAAAAACGTATTACTCAAACGAAGTTTTTGTGATGACACCAGCAACAGAGCAAAGTTTAGAAAGAGATATAGAGTTAGAACTTAGACTTACAGAAGTAGGCGTAGGAGACGATCTTGCAAAGCTTCTCAATTTGAACCCTATATATTTTGACTATAATAAGTCAGATATAAGACCAGATGCAGCCCTTGAACTCACTAAAGTCATCTCTGCTATGAAGCAAGTGCCGGAGATGGTTATTAACGTGCGCTCACATACAGATAGTAGAGGTAAAGATTCTTATAACTTGTCATTATCAGATAGACGAGCAAAGTCTACAGTGGCATATATCATCTCAAGAGGTATAAATGCAGAGCGTATAAGTGGTAATGGTTATGGAGAGACACAACTTGTAAATGGCTGTGGTAATAATAGTGATTGTACCGAGGAGCAGCACCAGTTAAACAGACGCTCAGAGTTTATTGTTGTTAATCAGTAATGGAGTAAATTTGCGCTTTCGCGAAAGCGTAAAAAGGCTGCGTAGTTCAACTGGATAGAATATCAGATTTCGGCTCTGAGGGTTGGAGGTTCGAATCCTCTCGCGGTCACAAATAAATTTAAAATCCCCCATTAAGGTATAAACTTACTGGGGGATTTTAATCATAAGGCTCTTTGTCTATCAATTAATGAGGTAACTTATCTTTAAGTATACCATATAAAAAAGTACCTAGTATTGCCGCAGCAATAACTACTAGTATAGGTATAAAACCTGCTCCAATAAGAGTAAACATAGGACCTGGACACGCACCTGCAAGTGCCCACCCTAAGCCAAAGATAATACCACCTATAAGGTAGCGACTTACACTCCTAGTTTTTGGATAAAAGTGTATGGTCTCCCCATAAAAAGATTTTATATCAAATTTCTTAATGAGCTGTATAGTGATAACACCTATCACCAGTGCAGAACCTATAATTCCATACATATGAAATGCGTCAAATTTGAACATCTCATAAATACGAAACCAAGAGGCAGCCTCACTCTTAAACATTGTAATCCCAAAGAGGATTCCTATAAATAAATAAACTACTGTTCTCATTAGGCAAAAATTAAGGGGTATAATAAATGTATCATCACAAGACCTCCTATAAAGAATCCTACTACGGCTATAAGTGATGGGAGTTGTAAATTACTAAGACCAGAGATCGCGTGGCCAGATGTACAACCACCAGCATAACGCGCCCCAAACCCCACGAGGAGCCCGCCTATAATGAGTATAGCTAAGGTTTTAAAATCTAACAGCGCCGAGGTCTCAAAAAGTTCGGTGGGAAGGTATGCTTTACCAGCGCTATTAAAGCCTAGATTTTGTAAATCACTTATAGTTTCTGGTGTGATGGCAACAGCGGCATCTGGAGTCATAAAATTTGCAGCTATAAAGCCACCTATAATGGCACCTATAACCACGGTGAGATTCCATTTTTGTGCACGCCAGTCTAGTTTAAAAAAGTCTGCTTTTGTACCTGCTCCACAAATGGTGCACATCGTTCTAAGGTTAGAAGACATACCAAAGTTTTTACCCACCATAAGTAGTAAAAACATCACAAAAGCAATCATTGGGCCCGATACATACCAAGGCCAGGGGGAATATATCCAATTCATTACTTGATTTTTGACAAAGAAAGCGCAAAAATAACCCCTCTTCAGTAACATTTGTTACCTAAGAGGGGTCTTTATTAATCAAGTGTTTTAATGTATTGTAAATGTGTTTGTTATGCTTTCGCGAAAGCGTACCTATACTAGTTTTGATAAGCAGAGAGCATCCATACCAGTTTTTCCTGTTGTACGATATAATCACTCATAAGTGCTACTGTCCCTTCATCATTTGCATCTGCAGCTATTGATAAGATGGCTCTTTCTTTTTTGAGTAAGACAGTAAGTGCCTCGAGTATACTTGATATTGCTGCCTCACCATCTGTAATATTTTCGGCACCTTTAATCTCTGATATCTCTAGATATTTTTTAAAGGTGTGAAGTGGAGTAGCGCTTAGGGTAAGTACACGCTCTGCAATCTCATCTACTTTTATAAGTGCGTCGTTGTATAACTCTTCAAACTTAAGGTGTAATTCAAAAAATCGTTTTCCTCTTATGTTCCAATGAAAACCTCTTAGGTTCATATAAAACATCTGGTAGTTAGAAAGTAAATCATTAAGCTCCTCTGCCGTTTGTTGTGAGGAGGTTATGTCTAGGCCTATGTTATTTAGTTTTTTCATAATAATTAGTTTTTTTTAAGTTATTAATAGCTACGCTAAAACGTGCGCCTTAGTGTCTTAAAGTATTTTTATAAATTAAGAAAGCAAGAGGCTTTCATAATACATTACTCTTTATAATAGTTTTTGATACTCTTCTTTACATATAAAAAACGAAACAAACCTATAATTAATAAGGCTGGTCCTATAACAATGAGCATAATACCTATCCAGCGTATTTCGTTTAACAGGTCTAATTTTATAATAGCAAAACCAGAACTTAAAAAAACAATAAACGTTCTAAAATAAGCAAGAAAGGTCCTCTCGTTTGCCAGTCTCGTTCTATCTATCGCTAGTTTATCTCGTAGTGATTGCTCTAGTGTGCTCATAGGTTAGGTTATTTTTCCCGTAGCACAACTTACAAAAGATTTTGCCTTTAACAATACACCATTATCATCTTCTATAGATGGATAGCCTAGTTTTTTTAGAGTTTCCTTTACAGATAGCGCATCTAGAGCATCTTCGGCAGTAAAGGAGATTGTAGATGATTCTAGATCTACACTAACATTATGTACATTTTCTAATGCATTAATTTTTGTAGTGATTGTATTAACACAGCCACCACATCTTAGATTTTGAACAATTATAGCCGTTTTCATAGTGTAATATTTTGATGAAGAGATTACGTAAATTGATTTAATTAATTACGCTTTCGCGAAAGCGTGATTGCATACATTATAATCATTATGATTTATAGAATATGCTATTTCCAGTTGTTATAACCATCTTCTAGATCAAAGATGATTTTGAAACCTAGGCTATCTAATTTTGCCGCAGCGCGCTGGCTTCTATTACCAGATCTACAATAGAGGTACACTGGTTTATCCTTATCGAGTTCATTTACCTTAGTTGTAAACTCTGATGTTTTAAAGTAATCTATATTTTGTGCTTTTGCTATATGACCGGAGCTGTACTCATTTGCAGTACGTACATCTATGAGCTGCACACCAGGGGTTGCTATTGCGCTTTTAAAAGCGTCTCTGTCGAGTATTGTGATAGCATCGCTCTGTTGCAATTTATCACCAAAAAGTAAGGATAGAAATGACATAAGTATGAGTGTAAGTTTCATTATTATTTTTACTCAAAGATAAGCGCTTAGTGTACGTTTGTCAGTGACTTAGGTTACATAACAAGGCTTTTAAAACAAAAAAAAGTGACTGTTTGTACAGTCACTTTTTTCTTCACTAATTTAAAATAATAAGCCTTAATTATAATGAGGCAAATTATGCGTTATGGTGCTACCGTTTCTCCTCTCCAGGCCATCATTCCACCTGTAAGATTGTATGTGCTTTGTACACCCAAACTATCAAGTATTTGACAAGCTTGCCCACTACGATTACCGCTCCTGCAATAGATGTAGTAATTTTTTGAGGTGTCAAGCTCTTTTATAGAAGCCATAAACGAGGGCTGGTCTAAAAAATCGATCATTTGAGCATTAGCCTGTATTCCCTCTGCACACTCTCCAGGAGTTCTTACATCTAGAATTACAGCCTGACTGTCATTTGCAATGAGTTCTTGCCATTCGGCTTGATTTATATTTTTCATTTTAAAAGTTTTATAATGTTGTTGGACACACAAAATCTGTAACAGGTACACCAGCTTCTTTTATGGCTTTAAAACCACCTTTTACATCTATAAGATTGTGTATGCCTCTGCTTTTTAAAATAGATGCTGCAATCATACTTCTATATCCTCCAGCACAGTGTACATAAAAAGTGTCGTTTTCTGGAAACTCTGCAAGGTGATTATTTAAGAAATCAAGAGGAGTAAGGTGAGCGTCTTTTACACGCTCAGATAAATACTCACTCTCTTTACGTACATCGTATACCGGTTTTTTAGATTTTTCAAGATCAGACTTAAACTGTGCAGCCGTTATAGAGCTTACCGTATCATACTCAAGAGCTTCCTTTTTCCAGGCATCAAAACCACCCTTGAGATATCCCAGTGTGTTGTCAAAACCTACACGTGATAATCGTGTCACTGTCTCTTCTTCCTTACCAGGTTCTGTCACTAGTAATATAGGTTGCTTTACATCTGCAATAAGGGCTCCTACCCACGGAGCAAAACCTCCCTTGAGACCTATAAAAATAGACCTAGGTATGTGACCCTTTGCAAACTCATCTTGATGACGTACATCTAGTACAATGGCCCCCGTCTCATTTGCAGCAGCCTCAAAAGCTTGTGGAGATAAGGCTTGTGTACCTCTTTTTAAAACATCTTGTATGTCTTCATAGCCTTCCTTGTTCATTTTTACATTGAGCGGAAAATATTGAGGTGGTGGTAACAGTCCATCTATAACCTCATTTATAAACTCTTCCTTAGTCATATCTGCTCTCAAGGCATAGTTCATTTGTTTCTGGTTCCCTAGAGTGTCTACGGTTTCCTTCATCATATTTTTACCACAGGCAGATCCCGCACCGTGTGCTGGATATACTGTAACATCATCTGCAAGGGGCATTATTTTAGTGCGTAAGCTGTCATATAAGAAACCAGCAAGGTCGCGCTCTGTGAGTTCTCCCATTTTTTGAGCAAGATCTGGCCTTCCTACATCTCCTAGAAATAAAGTGTCACCACTAAAAATCGCGTGGTCTTTGCCGTCTTTGTCTTTAAGAAGGTAAGTTGTACTTTCCATCGTGTGTCCTGGAGTGTGTAAGGCTATAATAGTTACATCACCTAGTTTGAACTCTTGACCATCTTTTGCAATTATTGCGTCAAAAGAAGGGTTTGCATTAGGACCATATATGATAGGAGCGCCTGTTTCTTTGGCTAGTGTTACGTGACCGCTCACAAAATCTGCGTGAAAGTGAGTTTCAAAAATATACTTGATTTTTGCATCATCAAGTTTTGCTCTATCAAGATAAGGTTTTACCTCTCTTAAAGGGTCAATTATAGCAACTTCACCTTTGCTTTCTATATAATAGGCACCTTGTGCTAAGCATCCTGTGTAGATTTGTTCAATTTTCATACTTTCCATTTTTTAGTACGCTTTCGCGAAAGCGTTATATCATACATTTTAACTCGTTATTTGGTCTCATCATATTATTTATTTACAAAGAACTCCATATAAAAGATAAAAATGGCCATTGCAAAAATAAAGTAACCAAAACCTTTTTTGAGCTTCTGTCCATCTATAAAATTACTTAAATAACTGCCTATAAAAATTCCCACAAGAGAGATTAGTGTAAAAATGGAGAGAAATACCCAGTCTACATCCATCGTTAAAGCGTCACCTAAAAAGAAGCCCATAAGAGATTTAAAAGCTATAATTATGAGTGATGTGCCTACGGCTACTTTCATTTTTATGTTTGCAAGTATTACTAGGGCGGGTATGATTAAAAAACCACCACCGGCACCTATCATACCGGTAATAGCACCTACCAGCAATCCTTCTATTAAGATAAGAGGATAGTTATAAGAAACCTTACCATCATTTTTTTCTGGGCATTCTTTACGCTTTTTGAGCATTGAGAAAGCTGCTGGTATCATTAGTATTGCAAAGAGGCCAAACATTGCCATCCTGCGTGTAAAATCAAAATCACCTATGGTAAATAAAACGTCTGGTAAAGCTGGAACTACATAATGCCTTACCACTGTAACTCCTGCAATAGCAGGAATACCAAATACTACCGCAGTGCGCCAGTCTACATATCCTTTAAGATGCTGTTTAAGCCCGCCCACGAGCGCACTAGCACCTACAATAAATAAAGAGTATGCAGTTGCTATTTTTTCGTTTACAGAAAACAAATATGCAAGAACAGGTACCGCAAGTATGGAGCCACCACCACCTATGAGACCTAAGGAAATGCCTATAATGAGTGCACTTATATATCCTAATACTTCTAAAACTTCCATAATGAAACTTTGTATTTTACAGCAAATGTATTCTGATATAAAACTACTGGCGGTAACAAAGGTTACATAGCTAGTCTAAATCTATGATTTCTATATAATTTCTATGTAATTCTATTTTACCTAGTTTTTCTAATTTCTTGAGAAGTCTGGATATAACCACTCTCGAGCTGTGTAGTTCTCCTGCAATCTCTTGGTGTGTGTTGCGTATGCTGTTATCTTTATTAACTCTAGATTTCTCTCTAAGATAATCTAGTAAGCGCTGGTCCATATTGTTAAAAGCAATAGTATCTATGGTATGTAACATTTCGTTGAGACGCGTGTGGTAACTTTCAAAAACAAAATTTCTCCAAGATTTATATTTTGAGGTCCATAATTCCATTTTTTGGACAGGTACCATTATAAGTTTAGTGTCTGTTTCTGCTATGGCTCTAATCTCACTTTTTGTTTGCCCTAGGCAGCAACTCATAGTCATAGAGCAGGTATCACCTTTTTCTAGGTAGTAGAGTAGGAGTTCATCCCCTTCTTTATCGTCTCGTAATATTTTTATAGCACCAGATATAAGTAAAGGCATACCTTTTATGTAAGAGCCTATCTCCATAAGTTTAAAGCCAGCGGGAACTTCTTTATAAGTCCCTACTTGTGCAATCTCGTTTAGTAAGTCGTCTTCAAAAAGTTGACCGTAATTTTGCTTAAGTTCTTGAATCATTTATATATAAATAAGTCAGTTTGTAAATTACAATTATGATGATAGATACTTCAGTTTTTATGAAGCATTACATTACTACTGTATTTTTTGTACTGTAAAGTTAACCTAATTCTAATGTCCTTTAAGTAACAAAAGTTACAGTAAGAAAGATATAGAATTCATTAATTTTACAAAATGAGATGAGCCTTTTAAAAGGTAGCAAAGTTTGTAAGATTACTAGCAAATTACGTCTACTTATACGTGTAAAAGTCTAGCACTCTAGTTTAGAACATATGGAAAAATATTTGATAGGTTTTAAAGATGCAATTTTAGGTACCATAGACTGGACCTGGAAATCTGTCATTTTTGAAGTCCCTTGGTATTCAAATTACTTCTGGGGGCTTATCATTTTATCGTTACTTGTATGGTCTATGGAAATACTCTTCCCTTGGAGGAAGGAGCAATCTGTTTTTAGAAAGGACTTCTGGCTAGATGGGTTTTATATGTTTTTTAATTTCTTCTTGTTTGCAATAGCGATAAGCGGTTTTTATAAGCTATTGCAACTTGGTTTTGAAGATATAGGGATAAGCGAAGATTCTCTAGCGCTCTTTGATCCATCTTCTTGGCCTATGTGGAGCCAGTTACTCGTCTTTTTTATTGTACTAGACTTTGTGCAATGGTTTACACACACCTTATTACATAAATATCCTTTTTTCTGGAAGTATCATAAGGTGCACCATAGTGTAAAAGAAATGGGGTTTGCAGCACACTTGCGCTATCACTGGATGGAGAATATTCTCTATAAACCACTTAAGACATTTGGTGTAATGATTCTTTTTGGTTTTGAGCCTACGCAGGCATACATCGTGCACTTTATTGCTATAGCAATAGGTCACATAAATCACGCTAACATTAAGATTACCTGGGGACCTTTAAAGTATATTTTTAATAACCCCGTAATGCACTTGTATCATCACGCATATACCATTCCCGAAGGAACTTATGGCGTAAATTTCGGCATATCGCTAAGTGTATGGGACTATATTTTTAAGACAGATTATATACCTGAAGATAGCGGTACCATAGAGCTAGGTTTTCCCGGAGATGAGGTTTTTCCAAAAGACTTTGTGAGTCAAAACACCTACGGCTTCAAAAAAGGACAAGAATAGGGTAGTAGTACGCTTTCGCGAAAGCGTAATTACAAATAAACAATCGATAATCGGGGCTATCTATTCAAAAAGCTCAGATGATAGGTATCTATCACCACGATCACATATAATACTTACAATAAAACCACTCTCAAGTGTGCTTGCCAGTTTAAGTGCTGCTGCTGTAGCGCCACCGCTGCTCATACCCGCAAGAATACCTTCTTCTTTAGCAAGACGTCTAGCCATTGCAATTGCCTCTTCTGTACTTACTTCAAGAACACGATCTACCTTTGAAGCGTCAAATATAGCTGGGAGATAAGCCTCTGGCCATTTACGTATACCGGGTATTCTAGAACCGTCTGTGGGTTGTACGCCCACTATCTCAACATTTTTATTTTGTTCTTTGAGGTAGGTTGAGGTACCCATAATGGTACCTGTTGTGCCCATAGATGATACAAAGTGAGTTACTTTTCCATCTGTATCTCTCCAGATTTCTGGACCTGTAGACTTGTAGTGTGCTTTCCAGTTATTATCATTAGAAAACTGGTTAAAGCTGTAATAGCCTTCATTTTTTACTTTGTCGATAGCATAATCTCGAGCGCCTTCTATACCGTCTGGATGTAGCGTAACTTTTGCACCATAAGCGCGCATAGTTTGTACTCTCTCTTTGGTGGCCTTTTCTGGCATTACAAGCTCTATATCTAGACCATAAATGGCTGCAATCATAGCTAGTGCAATACCCGTATTACCACTTGTAGCCTCAATGAGTTTTGACGTTTTATCAATCTCACCTGCATCTAGAGCCGTCTTAATCATATTAAGAGCAGCACGATCTTTTACACTCCCTCCAGGGTTATTTCCCTCAAGTTTAAAATATAGATCTACGTTTGGGTTTGTATTAAGTGTAGTAGACTTTACAAGTGGCGTATTACCTATTCTATCTATGAGTGTTTTATTCATTTTTTCTTATTTGTTTTTGTAGATACTTGTAGCTCTGGTCTATGTACGACAAAGGTATGTGGCTCTATAGATGAGGTTATCCAGGTGTTACCTCCTATAACGCTGTGCTCACCTATTACTGTATCACCACCTAGTATAGTAGCATTTGCATAAATGGTTACGTTGTCTAGTATAGTAGGATGGCGTTTTGTGTTTTGTAATTCTTTAGTCACAATAAGCGCTCCTAGCGTTACTCCCTGATACAGTTTTACGTGATTGCATATCTCAACCGTTTCTCCTATAACTACACCTGTACCGTGGTCTATAAAAAAAGAGTCACCTATGGTAGCGCCAGGATGTATATCTATACCTGTAAGCTGGTGAGCATACTCTGTCATTAATCTTGGTATGAGTGGTAGGCCCAGATTGTAAAATTCTCTTGCCATTCTATAAATTGATATGGCAAAAAAGCCAGGGTAGGCAAGGTAAACCTCTTCAAGTGATTGTGCAGCAGGATCATTTTCAAGTATAGCCTGTGCATCTTTTTTGAGATTAGTGCAAATAGTAGGTATCACTTGCATAAAATCTGTCCAAGTCTTACAGGGTTTTCCTTTTATATTAGGACACGCAATATCTCTAATAGTTAAAAATAACTCTTCTAGAACTATAAGAGATGATTGTACATCTGTTTCAACATCAAAGAGTGTGTTAAAAAGAAGTTGAGCAAATCGCTGTGACTCCTCTTTTAACCGTACAGTAACGTGTACTTCTTTTTTATGAGCATTTATTGCATCTACAAGGTGTGATACCTCCATAAGTTATAAAATCTGGTGATGCGCCTAATTTATTAGACTTATTATAATACAAAAATAAGGTAATTATAAACGCTATGTTAGTAGTAGCTATGCAGGTCTATTTGAGTCTATAGTACTGGCTGCCTTTTTACGGGATTTATCATAATTAAAGAAAAATTGTGCCCAGATAATTTTAGATAGTGCATAAAGAAGCGGGAAAAGCACGATAAGAGATACCACAAAAGATATCATAAGTGAAGATGGAGTAAGCTCTTCTCTAAATATATAATTTAATACAACTACGGCCATAAATAAAGCAACCCCTAGAGCATAAGAAACATAGTAAGACCCTTGGTAGAAACCCGTTTCAAGTTCAAACTTTGTATTGCAGCAAGAGCAACGCTTGTGTACTTTACCCATTGTGCTAAACTTATAAGGGTGCCCTTTAAAAAAATCGCCTTCTTGGCACACCGGGCATTTCATAAATAACACGCTATATAGTTTGGTTCCTTTGAGCATAATAAGAAGTTTTATGTAAAAATAATCGGTTGTTACGACCTTGTAAGTAACTATTGTTACATAAGGAGAGATAATATAACCGCGAGAGAGAAAGAATATTAAATTGTGAGTTTTATATTTCTATTTTAAGCATAATTATTACCTTAGTCGTTCTATATGATGACACAACCAGATGCTTTAATTGCTAGATTTCTTCAAAAAGACGCTATATCTTTTGAGAAGATATATGAGCTGTATAGTGAGAGCCTCTTTGGTGTTATTAATAGCATACTGCACGATAAAGAATTATCTGAAGAGGTACTACAAGACACTTTTGTAAAAATCTGGAATAACTCAGATCGTTATAATCCTAAGAAAGGTAGATTCTTTACCTGGATGCTCAACATAGCGCGCAACAGTGCAATAGATAAAACAAGATCTAAGGCATTTAAGAATCAACGTAAAAACCATACAGCCGAATATTTCGTAGATATTCTTGAAGCGAGAGGGAGTTTTAATACCTCTGTAGACGCTATAGGGATTCAAAAATTTGTAGACGTTTTAGAGCCGCTTTGTAAAAAGATAATTCACTTTTTGTTTTTTAAAGGGTATACCCAAAAGGAAACAGCCGAAGAGCTAGATATTCCTCTTGGAACTGTCAAAACAAGAAATAGAATTTGCATAAAAAAATTAAGAGATATCATAGGAGTAGAATGAAAGACCCACAAACATATATAAACTCAGGAGTGCTAGAACTCTTCGTATATGGCACCCTTCCTGAGGAAGAGATGGTCGAGGTTGCTCACGTCGTAGCTCAAAATTCTGTACTTCTACACGAAGTAGTTTCTATAGAAAATAGCTTAATGAAACTTGCCAGCGCAGCCGCACCGGCTCAGGTGGCAGACTTTAGTAACCTAAGAAAGTATATAGATGTAAATGGTAAAGTAATACCGCTTTCGCGAAAGCGAACTCCTATACCTACCATAATATTATGGGCAGCTGCCATTCTTTTACTTGCTGGTGTAGGTTATTTATACACTGAAAACAGTAAGCTAGAAAACCAGCTTGTAGATACAGAGCGAGAGTTATTATTACAAGAGTCTAAAACCCAAGTAGCCGAATCTGATTTACAACAAACAAAGGATATCCTTAACGTGATAAGACAGCAAGATCTTATCGCTGTACCACTAGGAGCTCAGGCCGTTGCACCAGAAGCATATGCATCTGTGTACTGGGATAAAGAAAATGGTAAAGCTTATATAGATGTAAAAGGTCTTCCAGAACCTCCACAAGGAAAGGTGTATCAAGTATGGTCGCTTACTTTAGAACCACTCACGCCTACCAGCTTAGGGATACTAGACCAGTATGATGTTACGGGAAATCAAATCTTTGAACTTGATAATCCTAACCAGTCTGAAGCATTTGGTATCACGCTAGAACCTGCCGGAGGTAGTGAATCTCCTACTCTTGAGCAACTATATACGCTGGGTGTAGTAACCTCTTAATATTCTTCTTAAACTTTATATATAAGACACTAGTCGCAATTCTGTGCCTTCTCGTTTGTCTCATATAACTCATTAACTCATCCTTAATCTATGTTTGTTAATGTGAAGAGTGTTTTTCAATCTGAGTTGGGTTATGAGCAAAAAAAACGACCTACTTAAAAAAGTAGATCGTTCACAAACAAACTAAAAAACTATCCAACCTTATAGCTTTTATACTATATCAATACTTACGTAAATGCTTGTTTCTTGGTTTCTTATTATAAATTTTTTATTTGTGAGTAGGTTACTGGTCCTAACTCATAACTTGTTTCTAAGAGTTCTTTCTTAAGAGGAGTGAGATCTTTTTGCATACCTAATGCTTTATAGATTTGTGCTGTGTGAAATTGTGCTACAGGCTCATATGTTTTGCCTATTACGTGCTCCTCTGCTATAATAAGTGCTTGCGCATAATCTCCTTTTCCATAATGTGCGTGTGCTAGTAAATCATAAGACATAGGGGTGGGGCGGTTACTCACCTCCCTTTTTGCAAGAGCAATAGCTTTATCTGCTGTTTCTGGCTGAGATGCATAAAGCTCTACAAGATAAGCTCCATACATATCACCGTAGTTTATGGCAGTGGCGCTATTTATAAATTCCTTCTTTAAATCTTCGGAAGTTTTGTGATCTCCTATATACTCATAGATTTCAGATTTTAATAAGGTATAGTCTGGACTTTTAGTGTCTTTTTCAATCGCTTTAATAATTCGTAATGCCTCTTGAGGGTTATTCTCATAAGAATACGTTATCCAGGCAATTCCTTTTTTCGCGTAAGCGTTAGAAGGGTCTAGAGTTAAAGTCTTAAGATAGTGGTTGTAAGAATCTCTTATGCGACCAGCGTGACCATAATAATCTGCTAGGTTTGTATATACCCATATCTTAAGATCTGGAATATTGCTGCGCTCTGCGATGCGCATTGCGTTTTCCATATGCTGTATGGTGGCGTCTAGATTACCGCTGTAGTCTTCCCACTTTGCAAGTCTTATTAAGTAATTGTAGTTAGAAAAATCTGCTTCTTTGTCCAGTAATGTTTTTGCTTCTTTATACTTACCTAGCTCCATTGCTACATCAAATAAAACAAAATTGCTAGCGCTTACCTCACCGCCTACTTGTGCGGCAGAGTCTATGATAGTTTTTGCTTCTTTAAAACGGTGTTGAGTGATATAGTTTTGAGCGAGAGCGCGTAAGTAGTTGTCTTTACCTATCGCCGCTTTTTGTGCAGCTTTGTGCAAATTTTGCTCAGCCTTTTTGAGCATCTCGATATCTGCATTTTGATTAAAAAGGGCGGTGTAAGTTCCTGCGCTTTTACTTAAATCTATTATTTGCGAGCTGTCCTTTTTAATACGACTGTTCCAGAAGGCAACTTGATCATTAAGTTCTGAAATTACCTTACTATTTGAGGTGCTGAGATATGCATTATAATCATTTTGATCTGTGAGGATATCCTCCTTATGGCTATGACACGATGTGAGAAAGATTAATGTACATAGCACTATGAGGTATTTTGTATATGGTAGTTGGCGTGTTTTCATAGTTTGTTTTATTAAAAAAAAAGGGACTGAAAAACTTCAGTCCCTTTATCATTATTTATTGGGGAACTAGTGATTTGTTGAGGAACTAGTGAGGTCCTTCTAGGTATGGGAACGTGGTGCTTGGGTTTTCACCAGTGTTTGGTACATTATCTGTAACAAGAATTGGTAAGTCTGCCACGCCATCATTATCAAGATCTTGACCATTAAAACGGTCACCATTATTACCTCCAAAAAGGAGTATAAGTGATACATCTACAACATCATCTGTAAGATTACGACCAGTAAGTACATTACCATCACCATCTATATATGTAGTAGGTGCATCTGGCGCAACTTGTAATACATCTGCCGCGAGAACTGTTGTAAGTGTTGTTGCATCTAGACCTAATACATTATTTTCATATTCTACACCAAAAGCAGCGTGTAATGCAACTGCTCTATCAAGAAACCCTTGCTGAAAGTTTGCTACCATCTCAGATGGTATTGTAAGGTTAAAGCTGTTTTTTGAAGCGCTATCTCCATTAAGAACGGTGTTTATAGCGGCTCTTCCCATCTGGTCTTCTTGAGCAAAAGTTCCTTCAAAGTTAAGCTCCTCCATTTCCATTTGTTCTTCTGGTGCTGGTATAAATAAATCGTCATCATCGTTACACGATACAAACCCTGCGAGTACAGCACCTACTAATAGGTATTTTATGTTTTGTAATTTCATCTTTATGTGTCTTTAGTAATATTATTGTTGTCTTTTTGCTTCTACCCAAGTATTCCATACTTGTACATCAAATCCTGCTGGGTGAGCTACTGTAGGTCCTATAAGGGCGTTAGGGATTTCTACAACTATTGATAGCACATTTGTACCGTCAAAGGTGTCTACTGCATTTTCGGCAGTTTGAAAACCTCCATTAGGGCCATTGTTTTCTGCATCTCCGCCTATAACAGCATTAAAAGTTCCAAAATCAAAAAAGAAAGGATCTTCTCTAGGGCCTGCAAACATTTTAATACCACCTTCTGTAGTTTCTGTAATAGCATTACCATCTGTAGTAATCGCTACTGAACCTATCATTTGAGAAGCATCTATTGTACTATTTAACCCTGTGCTAGAAGGCGCATATGGCCCAAAAAAGTACATTCTCCCATCTCTAGCTATAGCTTGTATCACGCGATCTTCTACAAGATCTCCCGTGTTATCTATATTAAACTCAACTAGAACGTTCTCGTCAAATGTTGCGTCGTTACCTGCTGGCGCTAGCGAGCTCTGTACGTTTGCTACAAATACGGTGTTGTCTCCATTTTCTGCACTTTCAAAGGCAAAATAATCTGTGATGTCTGCCGTGGTTCCTCCCACAGCTGGTGCATCTAGGTGGTCTGCCGCGATAAGAGCACCCACTCCAGCAACAAGTGCGCTGGCAATTAGAATTTTTGATACTGTTTTCATTGTTGTATGTTATTTATTTCAGATATCTACGCAGCTTATGTGCTATGGGTTTTATGGCATACGTTAAACTCTTGTTAACATAATTTTTCAAAACAGCATTCTACAATCCCTCTTTACACAAATTTTACAAGCAGTTTGTGCAATTTTCAATAGAGTATAATACCTTAGACCTTATACAAACACCATAGTAAATGAATACATTATTAGGAATAGGGAGTAGAATAGATCACCATAAACTTGGAAAAGGGGTGATTACAAATGTAACATCAGAGTTATATTGGGTAACCTTTATAGACGGTGGTCTAGAGACCATCACGCTAGATGATCATTTTGACGTGATAGAAGCTATAGAAGATGAGGTAGATACTGTAAGTTTTTATGAAGTAGAGAAGTCTTTAAGAGACTTGTTAAAAAGATATAGTGACATCTCTGAGGTCGTCCCACTTGCAGATAAGTGGAGAGGAGGTACCCTCACAATGAACCCAAAGGATAGTAGCCTAGCCTCAAAAGAAATTCCTATAGATAGTTTCTTTCATAAAATCGTGATGGTGCGCGACCGTATACGTGTGATGGAGCAAAAGATAAACGCGAGTAAAACTCTTGATGATCAAGATAAAATAGACCTACAACAGTATATTACCCGCATCTACGGAAGTCTTACTACCTTTAATGTCTTATTCAAAAATAGCTCTCATAACTTTAAAGGAGCTTCTTCAAAGAAGTAAGAATCCTTTAGACTATACCTATTAAGTACAACTATAGACTAATAGGCGCTTGTAGGTTTTAATTACGCTTTCGCGAAAGCGTAAAACATCTTTTATTACATTTGAAACTATTAATCATCAATCAAATATATTTATATGGAATCACCACAACCTCAATTTTTACCAGTAAGCGCACTCTCAGACGAGCAGCGCGTAGACTTCTACCGAAAGACATATACCTATGTTGCGCTAGCGGTATTACTTTTTATCGTTACTGAGTACTTATTTTTTCAATCACCAGTTATAGTAAACTTTGCAATGTCACTTACGGGTGGATGGAGTTGGTTATTATTACTGGGAGCATTTATGTTTATTACAAACTATGCCGAAGGCCTAGCACTTAACTCCCGTGATAAGAAGAAGCATTATCTAGCGCTAGGTATCTATGTAGTGGCCGAAGCCTTTATTTTCATACCCTTATTGCTCATTGCTTTCTCAATGATAGATGGTGTTGAGATGCTTCAAAAAGCTGCTGTAATGACTATTGCACTCTTTGCGGGGTTATCTGGAGTGGTGATTATAACAAAAAAAGATTTTTCGTTTTTAAAATCAATACTCACTATAGGTTTCTTTCTTGCTCTAGGTCTTATGGTTGCAGGTTTGTTATTTGGATTTGACTTAGGACTCTGGTTTAGTGTAGGGATGGTTGCTCTTGCTGCAGGGTCTATACTTTATACAACCTCAAATATGGTTCATAAATATGATGAGGAGCAGTATGTCGCTGCTGCCTTAGGCTTATTTGCATCACTTATGTTATTATTTTGGTACATACTTAGAATATTTATGTCAAGAGACTAGTAATACCAAGTTTTATAAAAACAAAAAAAGCCATTGCTGTATAAGCGATGGCTTTTTTATTTACTTAATTGACCACTTATATAATCTGTGATTTTAGATTTTTAATTGTGGTAACAGGATTTTCGGCCTTAAAAACATAGCTTCCGGCTACGAGCACATCTGCTCCTTTTTCAATAAGTTGTGAAGCATTTTTATTTGTTACACCACCGTCTATTTCTATAAGCGTGGTCGCACCTTTTCTTATAATGAGAGAGTTGAGCGCAGCCACTTTATCATAAGTATTTTCTATAAATTTTTGACCGCCAAAACCAGGATTTACACTCATCACACAAACTAGATCAATGTCTCTTATTACATCTTCTAGTAGAGATATAGGTGTGTGTGGGTTAAGTGCTACACCAGCTTTCATACCAGCATCTTTTATAGCCTGTAGTGTTCTGTGTAAATGCGTGCAAGCCTCATAATGTACAGTAAGAATATCTGCTCCCAAATCTGCAAATGTCTGTATGTACCTATCTGGATCTACTATCATTAAGTGCACATCTATAGGCTTACTAGCGTGCTTAGTGATATCTCTAAGTACTGGCATACCAAAAGAGATATTAGGCACAAAAACACCATCCATAATATCTATATGAAACCAGTCTGCATTGCTATTATTTATCATTTCTATATCACGTTGCAAGTTTGCAAAGTCTGCTGCTAGTATAGAAGGGGCTATGAGTTTTGAAGACATAAAAGATTCTTTAGGGTAAAGATAAGATTATCTAAATATTGAAATGAAAAATCCCCGGTAATCAGCCGGGGATTCATTCATCAATCAAAAAACGAACAGTTATGATAAACTGTTGTTGCGGTTATTAAGTCGCCAGAGGCGTTAATTACTTACATTAGTTCGGTAAAGATACCAAAACTTTTATTTTACAAAAAGTTAAACTGAAACTTTAAGAGATTATGCACTTTATCGATGCATATATCACGTTTATCCCAGATATGTTTTAAGAATTTTACTTCTTGAGGTATGCTTGAGTCTACGTATAGCTTTTTCCTTTATCTGTCTAACTCGTTCTCGAGTAAGGTCAAAGGTTTCTCCTATTTCTTCTAGCGACATAGGTCGTTGGTCTCCTAGCCCAAAGTAGAGTCTCACCACATCTGCTTCACGAGGGGTAAGTGTCTCTAGCGCTCTCTCTATTTCTGTTTTAAGAGATTCGTGCAATAAAGCACGGTCAGGGTTAGGTGATTCTCCAGAGTTTAATACATCATAAAGATTAGAATCTTCTCCTTCTACAAGAGGAGCATCCATACTTATATGACGTCCAGAGTTTTTAAGAGACTCTTTTACATCTTTTATAGTCATATCCAGCTCCTTTGCAATCTCTTCAGGACTAGGAGGACGCTCGTTAGCTTGTTCTAAAAAAGCAAAAGTCTTATTAATTTTATTTATGGAGCCTATCTTGTTAAGTGGTAATCTTACTATACGTGACTGCTCTGCTAGCGCCTGTAAGATAGACTGTCTTATCCACCATACAGCATATGATATGAACTTAAACCCACGTGTCTCGTCAAAGCGTTGTGCCGCCTTGATAAGTCCTAGATTACCCTCATTAATAAGATCTGGTAGTGTAAGCCCTTGATTTTGGTACTGTTTTGATACAGAAACTACAAAACGCAAATTTGCCTTAGTGAGCTGTTCCAGAGCACGGTGATCACCCGCTTTTATGCGCTGTGCTAGTTCTACCTCTTCCTCTGCAGTAATAAGATCTACTTTACCTATTTCTTGTAGGTACTTATCTAAAGAAGCAGTCTCTCTGTTTGTTACCTGCTTAGTAATTTTAAGCTGTCTCATAGGGCCGAAATAAACTTGGGTTAGCGTTCATTTATTATACGAGGCAAAGTTGCAAAATGTTACAAAAATCTTAAAGTTTTTTTTAAGTGGTTTTTTAGTTATAGCTTAAGGCGCTTTTTCAAACCTCACAAAACACTGGTTTTTATACTTATATATTATCAGTAGTTTCAACTTTAGCAAGTATGTACAGTTTAATGTATCATAAATGTGAAGTGAAGGAGTTACGCTTTCGCGAAAGCGTAAAACACAACGTTTGGAGACTCAATAATATTATATAAAGCTTTTAAACCATATTGCTATTAAATATCTTTGCAACCTATGATAAGCTTACCTCTTTTTATTTCGGGTACCGAGATTGCCTTCATTATTTTTATAGTGATTATGGTTTTTGGTGCAGATAAAGTCCCAGAAATCGCACGTGGTCTAGGGAAAGGTATGCGTCAGATTAAAGACGCTACAAATGATATCAAATCTGAAATAACTAAAACTGCAGAGCGTAACGATATAGATCTTGATGTAACTAAGGATATCAAGAAAGAAATAGATAAGGCAAAGGAAGATATAAACGACATCACGGGGCCTATTAAAAGATCGCTCTAGATGTGGGAGCAACTCCAGCAATGGGATAGGTCATTATTTATATACCTTAACAGTCTGGGTATAGAAGAATATGATGCCTTCTGGATTTTTGTCACTAAGATTGAGCACTGGACACCGCTCTACATTCTCTTTTTTATTCTCTTTTTTATAGTTTACACACGTCACAAGGCATTTATAGGTGTAGGTATAACACTCTTAGTTTTTGTCACAACACTAGGTCTTACAGAACTTGTAAAAAATACAGTAGGTAGACTAAGGCCTAATAATAATACAGAACTTTCAGAGCTTATACGGGTATTACAAACTCCGGGTAACTTTAGCTTTTTTTCCGGTCACGCAGCTGTTTCTTTTGCAATAACCACATTTGTTGTACTGGCATTGCGATCAAGGTTTAAGTGGGTGTATTTATTTTATATCTGGCCACTACTTTTTATTATGAGTCGTATTCTTGTGGGGGTCCATTACCCGGGCGACATATTTGTAGGGGCACTTGTAGGAACTACTATAGGCTTTGTTTTTTGGAAATATCTAGGTAGGCGCTTGCTGTTAAAGGCGTAATCATTACCTATATAAAAACATATTCTTTAAAATTTCATATATAAAATTATGATTTTAATATTATGCGCGCATAATTATTAAATTTTTAATAAATTGAGGTGATTTTAATGCAAACCTAATCAATATGAAAAAAGCTAACTCCTTAGTACTTGGACTGTGCCTTCTTGCGGCATTCTCTTGTACAAAAGACCAAGATGAAGCGTCAGACCTTCTTACGGAAAATGTAGAGGTAAACCTTCAAGATTCAGACGCGTTCTTAACTATCGAAGAGATTAACGCCTTAATCAACCAGTCATTTTATGAAAAACAATCATTCTCTTGGAGTGAAGTCCCGGCCAATGTGCTTTGGAGTGCCACAGTACACGGAGGTAACGTTCTTACCATAGGTTATGGTGAAAAAGGTGAGAGCTTTAGAACAGAAAAAAATGACCGTCTTGATGCCACAAGGCTTGGTCTTGTAGATCTAGTTCAAAGTAGTGAGCAAATTGCCAAAAAAGATTTCAGAGTAAAAGAAGATGAGGTTCTTAATGTCGTAGACCTTGAGGTCACAAAGCTAGAAACTATAAGAGAGCTCCTAGCCTCAGATGGAGTGAGGTATTTAGAACCTAACGGTTATTCTTATTATGATATCACTACTCCACAAGGAGCAAAGCCGGCGCCTACTCAAACACGTAGTGCAGGTTGTGATACTAGTGGCAGTAGCCTTAATAGTGCAGATTATAGAAGTATATGGCCGGGAGCACTTGTACCTTGGACGTTTGATCGTCACAATATAGCCAGCGCTTGGGGGCGCTCTCGTGGTGCAGGTATCACAATAGGTATTATAGATACAGGTCTTTCACCTAACCAGCCATTGCTGGGTAGCAGTTTTGGAGATGGAGCTTCTATAAATGGAAGAACGGTAGAAAAATATGGAACTTATATAGACTCTGCCTGGTGGTGGTCTAATAATCTAGATGGACCTAATGACCGTTGTGGTCACGGTACAAGTATGGCAGGAGTCGCCGCAGGACCTCGCAACAACGATGGCCTTCCTTCTGGAGTAGCTTATGATGCAAATCTTGTAATGTATAGAGGAACATCTGATGTTGTTCTTAATGATTATCACGAGCGCAAAGGGGTGTCTAACGCATTACGAGCACTTGCAGATAGGAGTGATGTAGATATTATCTCAATGTCTATAGGTTACCCTTGGAGTATAGGTAATGTAAGAGATGCTGTACGTTATGCATATAGTCGTGGTAAACTCATATTTGCTGCAGGAGGTACAAGCACCAGTGCTACAAACTGGTACCCAGTTATTTTTCCAGCAAGTATGCCAGAGGCTATTGCAGTGACAGGAGTGACCGACTGGTCTGGAGGTTATAGGGAGTGTGATATTTGTCACGACGGTAACGAGATAGAATTTACAATCGTGATGGAACGCGATAGTAATGATGATAGAACAACACCAGTGATAGGTTTTAACCAGGGGCAACGTGATTATGTAGGTGGCTCATCTGTAGCTACAGCAACTATGGCTGGAGTTGCAGCGATGGTTTGGTCAAAATACCCTAACTGGTCAAGACAGCAGGTTCTTAATAGACTTCGCCAGTCATCAGACTTATATGGTAATACGAGTAGTAAGTACGGTTATGGTAATATAGATGCCTACCAAGCTGTACAGTAAATAGGATGTCATTTTGAATATCAAAGGTCTCATTGTAATCATCAATGAGATCTTTTTTTTGATATCTAGAATTACGCTTTCGCGAAAGCGTAATTAAAACCAGTAATATACTACCTCACACGACTCACCGTAAGCCCATCTCTTATAGGTAATAGAACGGTCTCTAGACGTTTGTCTTCATTGAGTAGTTTGTTATACTCCAGTAACACTTTAGTGTCTATGTCTTTCTCGTTAAGTGGTTCAACCACTTTGCCGCTCCAGAGCACATTATCAGAGAGGATAATGCCACCCTTGTTCATCTTATCAATAATCACATTATAGTAGTTAATGTAGTTGCGTTTATCTGCATCTATAAAAACGAGGTCAAAAGTAGTATCAATGGTTGGAATGATATCTAATGCTTGACCGAGGTGCTGTGTAATTTGTGATCCGTAAGGCGAAGCGTCAAAATGCTTGCGCTGGAAATCTACAAGTTCTTCCTTGATATCTATGGTGTGTAGAGAGCCTTCTTGTTGTAAACCTTCGGCGAGGCATAAGCCAGAGTAGCCTGTAAAAGTTCCTATCTCAAGAATGTTTTTTGGGTTTACTAGCTTGCTTATCATACTAAGCACTCTACCTTGATACGCACCAGAAAGCATACGTGGTTGTAGTATCTTTTGATAGGTTTCCTTTGTAAGCGCTTTGAGATGAGCTGGTTCTTGCGCCGAGTGGGCAACCACATAATCATCAAGTTCCTCTGGTAAAAAATGCATTATAAATAAGTTTGAAAGGGCAAAATTACCTATCGTTCTTGAGATAGGTCTAGGTAATGCAATAATTTATTTTTCGCCTAATATTCTTTTCCTGAAAGCTTCTTTGCGCTTCTCATCATCTCCATATAGCCAGCGCACAACATTATCATCCCATATCTGGTCATACTCGGTAGCATTAATAATCTCGCGTTCTAAAGCAAGATCTAATATTTTACCAGGATAACTACTCTGGTTGTCGCTTTCCATCTCACCCAGCGGGTATGGATCATCAAGTCCCATAACCACCTGCTTGACTCCTTGGTTTTCTATCACCATTTTAAGCGAATTTGTATCGTGTACTAGGGTGTCAAAAAAGATATTAGGATGCCCCACAGATTTACGTGGGTGTGTTTTTCCTTCAAAAAGATCTGGCCTTCCGTCAAAACCTTGTATACGTCTCCCTAGATTTATTTGTGCTAGTTGGCCACCGTGTGCAAAGCACACACGCATACCAGGATACTTATCTGCATAGCCATTAAGCGTAAGAAAGTGGTAGGCATCTGCACATTGTGCAAGCATCCAGATGAGGTGAAAACGCCAGTTTGTATTCTGCAGTTTTATAAACTTCTCACCATCATACGGGTGAATCTCTACTGCGAGGTTATACTTGCTTGCGAGTTCAAAAATAGGTTCATTTTCTTCATCAAAAATACATCGCCACGTCCCGATGGTATCCATATAGTGTGTAGGTAAGCATAGTAAATCCATACCTAGCACTTCTACACATCGCTCTATCTCCCATAATGCTCCACGCACAAACCCTGGGTGTACCACAAAACCAGTTGTAAACTTATCTGGGTGATCTTGTTGTACTCGTGCATTAAAGTCGTTCTGAAACTTAAGTGCTTGCTTCATTTCCTCTAGACGCAGTCCGTTTCCATAAAGTTGCGAGAGGTTAAGTACCACCGCGTGGTCTACCTTGTTGCGTTCCATCCACTCCAGTTTTTCGTGCAAGAAAAAACTAGAATCTGTCACAGGTCTGCTCCAGTCTTTTTGGAGCATAAACTTTCGGTCTTTGTCTACCCAAAAAATCCCTTTGTCTTTCATAAACTGAGGAATTTCCTCAGGGTAGGGAAGTAGGTGAGAGTGACCGTTTATGCGAAGTTTTTTATGTGACATATTGAGTATGCTTTCGCGAAAGCGTACTACGCAATCGCTGTTGTGTTTTTAAAAATACAATTATTATATGAGTACCGCCTTACTCTTTTACCTTCTTGAGTTGTATATAATATAAGACGAGTAGTATAATAAAACCGCCAAAGGTTGCAACCAAAAAATAATTACTTAATCCCGTCTGTTTACCCACGGCAACTGCCATAGATTGATATACCAGCCACCCAAAAAGAAGGGTGCAATACAGCGCCATTTGTGACATAAAGGTTTTTGTAACGGTAACCTGTGCCTCATTTTTAACCCCTTGTTTATGCTTATTAATCTTTATAGACTTGCCTGTCATAAACTGGAATAGTAAGATAAGTAAGACGCTAAGTATGGGTAAGATAAAAAGTTCATTTTTTGACCCATATCTATCTGCCACTCCAGTCGCATCAAAGTGCATAGGTACTTCGTCTGGAATGTCTCCATAGTGTATCAAAATCATCGCAAAGGTAACTCCCGCCACGAGCCAACTTAGTATCCAGAAAATCTTTTTAATATCCATCTACAAGCTTTTTGTGCGCCCTCCATCTACAGGAACATTGATTCCATTAATAAATGAAGCGGCTTCACTAGCTAGAAAAACAATTGCATTTGCTACCTCTTCTGGCTTTGCAAAACGTTTTGCTGGTGAAGCGTTTGCCATAGCTTGAGATACCTCTTCTATAGATTTCCCAGTCTTTTTTGCCTTGTTTTCTATAATCTCAGAGAGTCTACCAGTAGCGGTTGCGCCAGGAAGCACGTTGTTTACAGTGATGCCGTATTGCCCTAGTTCATTTGCCATTGTTTTACTCCAGTTTGCCACGGCACCACGTATCGTGTTACTCACGCCTAGACCATCTAGCGGTTGCTTTACCGAGGTAGAAATCACGTTAATGATACGTCCATATCCTTCGGCTTTCATCCCTGGGAGTACGGTTTGTGTTAATAGGTGGTTGGTTTGTAGGTGTTGTGTAAACGCTTTTGCGAAAGCGGTAACATCTGCATCCACAATGGGTCCACCTGGAGGGCCACCCGTGTTATTGATTAATATGTGATACACATTGTCTGTTGCCGAAACAGCAGCTGCCACCTCCTGCGGATTTGTAAAATCTGCCACCACATAGCTGTGCTTTTGTGAGCCGTTATTAGGTAACTGCTTGATTACGTTTTTGAGCTTCTCTTCTGTACGAGCAGCAAGGGTTACGTTTGCACCTTCTTCTGCTAGACCCATAGCCGTAGCTAGTCCGATCCCGGCTGTAGAGCCACAGACGAGTGCATTTTTATTAGTTAGGTTTAGTTTCATAGTATGTGATTGCGAGCGTAGCGAACTAATCTGTCCGATTGAGCTCTAATTTTATTTTCTAATTATATTTTATACAAACATTCTTTGCTTCAGTAAAAAATCGGAGCGCTTCAAAACCGCCTTCACGACCTACGCCGCTTGCTTTCACTCCACCAAAGGGTGTGCGCAAATCTCGATTCATCCAAGTATTCACCCAGACAATACCAGCTTCAAGTGCATTGCTTAAACGCATTGTTCTGTCAAGTTGCTGAGTCCAAACCGTTGCGGAGAGTCCGTATTTTGTGCCGTTTGCAAGAGCAAGGGCTTCTTCTTCGGTGTCAAAGGGCATTATAGTCACTACAGGTCCAAAAATCTCTTCTTGGTTAAGTTTGCAGTTATTACTGTCCACCTCAATAACCGTAGGTTCTAAGTAATAGCCCTTCTCATATCCTGCAACGGTTACTCGCTTACCACCACAAAGAACAGTACCACCGTAAGTCTGTGCATTGTGAATGTAATCTTCTACTTTCTCAAGGTGTGATTTTGATACGAGAGCTCCAAGGTTTGTTTTCTCTTGTGATGGATGGCCCACGACTAACTCCTTAACTTTTGAAATGAAATCACTTTTAAATCGGTCATAAATAGATCGCTCTACAAAAATGCGACTCCCACAGAGACAGATTTGCCCTTGATTTGCAAAGGAGCTCCTTACGGTTGTGGCAAGCATATCCTCATAATTACAATCGGCAAAAATGAGATTTGGGTTTTTACCACCTAGTTCTAGCGAGAGTTTTTTAAACATAGGGGCACACGTCTTTGCGAGATGCGCTCCCGTTTTTGTACCTCCCGTAAAACTTATCGCCTTGATGTCTTTATGTTCTAAAATAGCTTGTCCCGTTGTGTGTCCCAGTCCGTGTACTATATTGAGAACACCTGGAGGAAGCCCGGCCTCTGTACAAATCTCACCTAGCAGGTAAGCCGTCATAGGAGTCACTTCACTAGGTTTTGCAATCACACAACTGCCAGCGGCTAAAGCCGGAGCGATTTTCCAAGTGAAGAGATACAGTGGTAAATTCCACGGGCTTATGCATCCCACCACGCCTATGGGTTTACGCAGGGTAAAATTCATTGCGTTCAGCCCAACACTCTCGTGACTCTCTGCCGAAAACTGAGTGATCGCATTTGCAAAAAACCGAAAGTTACTCGCCGCCCTCGGAATATCCACAGCCATTGCTAGTGAAACCGGTTTCCCATTATCGCGACTTTCGGCTAGCGCAAGTTCTTCAAGTCTAGCTTCAATGCCACTTGCAATGTTCATCAAGATGCGACTGCGCTCATCAAGCGTGGTGCTGGACCACTGCGGGAATGCCGCTTTCGCGAAAGCGGTAGCTTCCTCAATATCTTGCGCACTACTATTGGGAATCTGCCCATATACCTCACCAGAAGCTGGCTCATAATTATCTAACCAATCATTTGATGTTGGATTTTTATAGTCGCCGTTTATGTAGTTTTTGATGTTCATTGTTTTCTTTTATCAGTTCGATCTCTACATTTTTCTCCTGTCAGTCCGAGCGCAGTCGAGTTTTCTTTGTCAGTTCGAGCGCAGTCGAGAACTAACTGTCAGGGTTATATTTAAAATGACTCGCATTCCTACATTCCGCTAAAGCCTGAATCATATCATAATCTTCAGATGCTAGAGCCAATTTCTTTTTTGAACTCCATTTTTTGAGTTTCTTTTCAAGGGCAATTGCTTGCTCTATATCATTAAACACTTCGTGCCAAATCAATGTAACTGGGCGACGCTTGTATGTGAAGCTACTCTTATTTCGTCCTTGTTGATGTTCTTCATAACGTCTCGCTATATCATTTGTAACACCTGTGTAAATCAGGTTGTCATTGCATTTGAGCATATAGACGTAATAGGTTTTCATTAGGTTAGGTTCATTGAGTTCTCGACTGCGCTCGAACGGACATCTTCTCGACTGCTTTTGAAATTACATCATTTCGACCTTATTTAAAAAGATATCTTCTCGGCCGTGCTAGAAGGGACAACTTCTCGACTGCGCTCGAAGGGACACTTTTAGAGTTTCTAGCCAATGGACAAATTCTCGCCTGCGCTCGAAGAGACATTGCTTCTATTTTTCTATCGGCTTATAAGCCATCACCTTAATCTCAACCACCAGATGCGGGTGTGGTAGCTGGTGTACGGCTACGGTGGTTCTTGCAGGGCCAGTTTCTTTATTAAAAAACTCTCCGTAGGCTTCGTTGTAACCGCCAAAATCATTCATATTTACAAGAAACGAAGTGACATCTACCACATCTTCTATCGTGGCATTTGCGGTTGCAAGTGTTTTCTTTATGTTTTCTAGTACGGCTCTGGTTTGCTCTTTGATATCAAGGTGCATTGTACCCATCTCGTCTATCACGTGCACGCCAGCAAAGGTGTTATCTGACTTGCGGCTGCTGGTGCCTGACACAAATAGAAAGTCTCCAGCTCTTTTAATATGAGGATAAGCTCCTCTAGGTGTCACTTTCTTTTCATTAAAAGGATCGCCTTGTAAACGTAGGTCTAAATCTTTATCACTCATAGGTATATGATTTTGTTATATGTTTCCGGCTATGGCATCGTCGTGCAAGATGTCTTCTGTAGCCTGTTGTACTTTTTTTAATTTCGCTTTAAGCGAAAGAGAATCAGGTAGTAATCCGTCATCCAGTAGGTTTAAAATAGCCTTGTTTTGTGCTCTACCGCGCGTCATCGCCTCTTTGTATCCTATAGCTTCGTTGAAAGTTACTAGACTATATTTTGAGTAATACTCCGTTGGGAATTCTTTCTCAAATTGTGTCTCGAGCTTTCTCTTCTCTTGAAACATAGGGTGAGCCGTGTGTTCTTTCATCTCGTGAAAGTTATCTACGGCAAGGTCTGCAATGGCATCTGTATCTGGTTTTCTAGTTTTTTCAAATTCCTTGAAAACCTTATCCCATCCTTGATCCCCAAATGCATCTAGCGTCGCGTCAAAAACTACCACATCTTCAAAACTAGCATTCATCCCTTGTCCATAAAATGGAACAATGGCGTGTGCCGCATCTCCTAGAATACACGTTTTTCCAAAGGCGCTCCACGGGTGGCATTTTATAGTGCCTAGCGGCCCTACAGGATTTTCTTCATACTCTTTTACCAGTTCTGGCATCATTGGGATAGCGTCTGGAAACTGGCGTGTAAAGTATTCTGTAATTGCAGCTGGACTATCTAGTGATGCAAAACTATCTGGAGCATCTTCATAATCTATAAATAGCGTTACAGTAAAACTCCCGTCTAGGTTAGGCAAAGCAATGATCATATCACGACCACGTGGCCAGATGTGTAAGGCATTTTTTTCAGTGCGGTAACCGCCATTTTCGGCAGGAGGGAAGGTGAGTTCTTTATAACCGTGACCTAAGTAATCTTGCGAGAAGCTGAATAAAAAGTCGCGACTCATATACATACTCTTACGCACTGCAGATCCTGCACCATCTGCTCCTAAAATAATATCTGCAGTGATGGTTTGCTCTTCTTTTGTGTGATAATCTGTAAAGGTTGCCGTAGCATTTTTAAGATCTACGTTTGTACACGCCTGGTTAAAGTGAACCTGTAAGGTATCATACTCATCTGCCGCATTGAGTAGCATAATGTTGAGGTCTGTACGTGAGATAGAATTTATGTATTCATCTGTACGTCCAGAGTACGGACTAAAAAGCGTGTTACTTTCTTTGTCGTGCAACATCCTTCCATTCATAGGGATACACAAATCTTTTACTCGATCTTCAAGACCTACAAGGCGTATTCCTTTTAAGCCTCTGTCTGATAAAGCGAGGTTGATACTTCTACCAGCATCTTGATGTACGGCTCTTAGGTCTGGACGCTTTTCCATCAAGGTGATTTTATAACCACGTTGCGCCATACGTAACGCTAGAAGCGAACCGCAAAGGCCTGCGCCTATAATGAGTATGTGTTCTTGTTTTGCCATATTATATTGTGAGTACTAGCGTGATCTCTCAGTTAGTACTGTTTGAATGTTATTTATTTCTCAAGCACTCCATTTCGTCTGCGACGGCTTTGTCGTTTGGAGTTCCATTTTCGCGTAAGCTAGATACTACAGCAGCGTGATTTTTGTCGTTTCTGTTTTGTGACATCTTTTTTACAGCTTCAATGCTCGTGATCTCAATCTCAAATGCCACGACGCCGTTTATTTGTCGCAATGTTTTTTCAGAAAGCGCATCCATATCTATTGGATTTTTTTGCGGTGCTTCATACTTATCCATCAATGCTTTGATGGATTTATAAGTGCCTTCCTTATCTAGTAAACGCACATTACCTCTCACTTGTACGGCCGTATAGTTCCAGGTGGATACTTCTTCAAAATCGTACCAACTAGCCGAAATATAACTGTGAGGTCCATTAAAAATACAGAGCGCCTCTGCGCCATTGTTGAGATGAGCAACTTGCTCATTCATTTTTGAGATGTGTGCGTGTATGATTTCGGTGCCGTCTGGACGTTTTGATAATTCTAGGGGGATGTGTGTCGCACACGATTTTCCTTCAAGATTTGTGACAAGAATCCCAAAAGCATTCTCTTTTAAGAAACTGCGTATCTCCTCTGGGTTTTCATTTTTATAAATCTCAGGGATATACATTACAGTATCTTTTTGAGTCGTTCTACCATTTCAAATACGTCTTGATAACTATTGTAAAGCGGCGCTGGAGCGACACGTATTACATCTGGCTCACGCCAGTCTGAGATGACTCCTGCTTCGGTTAGTTTTTTGTGTAAACTCTTATCGGCATTTTTTACTTGAATACTTAGTTGACACCCACGTTGCGCTGGATCGCTAGGTGTAATGATAGCGATGTGCTCATTGTTGAGTTCGTTTACTAAGAACTCCAGATAGCCAGTGAGTTTTTTAGATTTTGCGCGTATGTTGCTCATACCAGCTTCCTCAAAAATATCTAAGCTCGCCTTTACCGCTGCCATACTAAGGATAGGAGGATTTGACAATTGCCAGCCTTCGGCAGTTGGTATGGGGTCAAAGCCTTTGCGCATATTAAAGCGTGTGTCTTTATTTTGTCCCCACCAGCCTGTAAATCGCTGTATGTTTTTATCTGTATGGTGGCGCTCGTGTACAAAGCAACCACCTAGACTTCCTGGGCCGCTGTTGAGGTATTTATAAGTACACCACACGGCAAAATCTGCACCGCTCTCGTGTAAGTCTGGCATAATATTACCCACGCCGTGTGCAAGGTCAAAGCCTACTTTGCTGCCGTTGTTGTGACCTAAATCAGTGATTTTTTTAATAGGGTAGTACTGTCCAGAATAATAGTTTGTGTTACCTATGAGTAATAGCGCAACGCTGTCACCGTGTTCTTTTACAAGTGCTTCTAGGTCTTCATAACGGCATAATTCTTCTCCTTCTCGAGGTTGCCATAGTATAAGGCTCGTCTCTGGATCGTATCCACGCTGGCGTATCTGACTTTCTACCGCATACTTATCTGATGGGAAAGCATCACTTTCTATAATGATTTTATGACGTGATGGTGTAGGATTGTAAAACGAAACCATCATCAAGTGAAGGTTTGTCGTGAGCGTATTCATTATCACTACCTCACTCGGTTTTGCACCTACGATGTGTGCCATAGGTTTTGCGAGTTCCTCGTGATAAGACATCCACGGAGTTTCTTCTTTAAAATGCCCTTCAACACCCAGATCTGCCCAGTCATTGAGTTCTTGCTCGATGTATTGTGCGACAGATTTTGGCTGGCAGCCTAGACTGTTTCCGCAGAGGTAGATAAGTTCGTTATCCTCTTTGTCTACTGGTATGTAGAAGTGATTACGGTACTCTTTAAGGGGATCTTTTTCGTCTTGCGCTTTCGCGAAAGCGAGATTATTTTCATACACCATATATGCTGTTTTCTTGAAGAACTATTGCTTGTCTAAAAATAATGATTTTAAGGGAGAAAATGTCTTTACAGGCTTATGAAGCAGCGTAGATGTTCCGCACATTTAAATTATAATATGTAACTGAGTTTTTCTTACGTTGAGAGAGAAGGTTATTTATATTTGTGGAGCATTTAATAATAAACTTTATGAAAAAACTAGCTGTACTACTTTTACTAATTGCAGGATGCTATACACAGGTTACTGCACAAGAAAAAGAAAAATTTAGATTTGATATACGCCTAGGTTATGCTGCGGGTAATGAATATGGAGATGGTGTTTTATTTAATCTGGAGCCTAAATGGTCTATAGATGAAAAGATAAATGTAGGTTTTAGAATAGGTGGTGCGGCACTTGCCGAGTTAACAAGTCCTTCTAATGAAATTGACGTTTTTGAAACAGATGTCGTTACTGTTTATGGATCATACCTAGGTACAATAGATTATTACTTTTACCATAGAGATGGGTCACCTTTTGCAGTATTTGGAGGTGCAGGAGTAGGATATGTTTCTAGTGCAAACGTTATTGCAGATTTTGATGAATATGACGATGCAAATAATATTGAAACGGATGGTGGTCTAGGTGGGATGTTGCGAGTAGGTTTTGACTACTTTAAGTTTAGACTTGCTGCAGAGTATAATTTTGCGCCAGAAGGTCAATTACGTGACCTTAATAATAATGAGTTTGGTGCTGTAAAGAATGGGTACTTTGGTATCTCTTTAGGATTTTACTTTGGTGGTGGAAAATGGAAAAATGTAACAGTTCAAGAGTAAATATTACTGACATACTATAATAAAAAGGTCTCTCAATATGGGAGACCTTTTTATTATAAAACGTTTGCGTACAAATTCTTGCGCTATTGTGGTTTGAGTTATAAGATGATTTACTTTTGAGAGATGAACTCTCTGTTTCTCATACTATCAAGAAAAAGATACTTTGCACCCGCTTGGGTTTTTGCTTCACTCAATATTATGATAGGTACCTGGGTGCTTTACATCCCGAGAGTAAAAGAAAAGCTAGAAATAGATGATGGTGAGCTAGGTGTAGCTTTATTCTGTATGGGGTTAGGAAGTCTCGTGTCGCTCACGGTGGCCTCTCGAGTTATAAAGCGAGTGGGAGTAGGGGCATCTACAGTAGCAGGTATTATTATCTTCTCACTATTGTTTTTAATGCCATTACTTGCGCCATCTTATGCACTTCTGTGTGTTTCCTTGTTTTCTGTAGGGCTATTTTCTTGTTTTACAGATATAGCAATGAATGCGCTCGTCTCAGATATTGAAACCGAAGATAATGTGCATATTATGAGTTCTTCTCACGGTTTCTTTTCTATAGGAGGAGCAATTGCCGCAGTGATAGGTTATTTTATAATAGACCTTGTTAAGGTGCCTGTTTATCACAGTATGGGAGCTGCAATTCTGGTCATTGTCACAAACTTATGGCTATGCAAAAGTTATATAACGCATAGAACACCTATAGATGACAGTCACGGGACATTTAATTTCAATTTACTCAAACCGCTGTTAGGTCTTACCATCATAGCTCTTATAATTATGGGCAGCGAAGGAGCCATTGAGCAGTGGAGTAAACTATATCTAGAAGATATTGTGCAAGTAGCTACAGAAAAAACTGCAGGAATGGGGTTTTTACTTTTCTCACTGTTTATGGCGATAGGGCGTTTCTTTGGTGATGGGGTGAGTAAGCGTTTTGGGTCACTCAAAATTATCATAGGTGGTGCTCTTCTTGCGGTTGTAGGCTACCTAGCGGTACTCTCAGCTAGTACCTATGTCACTCTTGTAGGTTTTGCAATTATAGGGCTCGGCTTTTCTGTGATTATTCCTGAGTTGCTTAGACTTGCAGGGAAAGCAAAAGGAGTAAACAGCGCAGACGGTATTTCGTTTGTTGCGGGAGCTGGTTTTATAGGGTTTCTTGCGAGTCCACCATTGGTGGGGTTTTTGGCAGATTTTTCAAGTCTCAAGCTGAGCTTTACGGTGCTAGGTGGCGGAGCATTACTAGCGATGATTATTGGGATTACGCTTTCGCGAAAGCGTAATTAACCCCAACTATAGCTACACGTATGTTAAGGTAAAGTAGACAGTTATTGTAAATAGTTTTAAATCTAGTAGTATTATCTATCTTTGCACGCTATGACAAAACAGGCCCTAGATTCATTACAAGCACAAATAGACCTTGGTGAGATGCTTCCGCTTATGGAGGAATTTTATACCATACAAGGAGAAGGATTCCATAAAGGAACAGCAGCTTATTTTATACGAGTAGGTGGTTGTGACGTGGGATGTCACTGGTGTGATGTGAAGGAAAGTTGGGATGCTGCAATACACCCTCCTACAAATGCAAATACCATTGCCGAAAATGCTGCAAAGTACTCAGATACTATCGTGGTGACGGGTGGTGAGCCGCTTATGTGGGATATGAACCCGCTTACTAAAAAATTAAAGTCACTAGGACTTACAACTCATATTGAGACTTCTGGTGCCTACCAATTATCTGGTGATTGGGACTGGATATGTCTTTCTCCCAAAAAGCGTATGCTGCCTACACAGTCTGTATTAGAAAAAGCAAACGAACTGAAGGTGATTATCTTTAATAAGTCAGATTTTGACTTTGCAGAGAAGCACGCTGCACAAGTGGGCGAGGACTGTATTCTATACTTACAACCAGAATGGTCTGTGCGTGATAAGATGGTGCCACTCATTGTAGATTATGTGATGAAAAACCCAAAATGGAAGGTGAGCTTACAGACACATAAGTATTTAAATATTCCATAGTAGGCTTAAAGCTTTAGGCTATATGCTATAAGCAAGGGGTACTTTTACGGAGATGATGAAGTTGGTAGCCCAATAGTTTTTGTACATCTTTTTTAAAAATTTTATCGTCAAATATCCAGCAACTTTATATTTGCTAACAGCTAATTTTCGCGAAAGCGCATAAAAAAATCCGCTACTTCTCAGTAGCGGATTTTCTATTTATTGAGTTTCTTAGAAGCTTATGCTTCTACTTCTTCCTCTTCTTTTTCTTCCTTTAATCCTTTCTTCTGTACTGTGTCAAACATTACAGGAGTTGCTATAAATAGTGAAGAATATGTACCTACGATTACACCTACAATAAGTGCAAACATTAATCCTCTAATAGATGGAGCTCCTAAGAAGAAGATCGCTAGAAGTACGATTAACGTAGTTACAGAGGTGTTAAGTGTACGGCTCAATGTACTGTTAAGTGCTTGGTTAATTAATTTACCAAATCCTCTAGTAGAACCGTGCTCTTTAATGTACTCACGTATACGGTCAAAAACTACCACGGTATCATTCAGAGAGTACCCAATCACGGTAAGAATAGCCGCAATAAAGTTTTGATCTACCTCCATATCAAATGGCATTATGTTTTTAAATATTGCAAAGACTCCTAGTACTAACAATACATCGTGGAAAACTGCAGCTACAGCTCCAAGAGAGAATTGCCATCTACGGAAACGTAATAAGATGTATAAGAATACCACAATTAATGAACCGATTACGGCAAAAAGTGCACCTTTCTTAATATCATCTGCAATAGTAGGACCTACCATATAGTATTCCATTTTACCTACCTGCTTATCATCTGTAGACTTTGCAAATGCTGCATAAGTCATACCGCTAGGTAAGAATGGTGTAAGTGATGTAAATAGTTGTTGCTCAACCTGAGCATCTATATCTGTACCTGTCTCATCGATACGGTACTTTGTAGTAATCTTTAATTGATTATCTGCTCCAAAAGTTTTTACATCTGCACTTCCAAAATCTGCAACAAGTGCATCTTCTACTTCTTGTGCATTCATAGGTTGATCAAAACGTACTGTATACGTACGACCTCCTACAAAGTCAATACCTGCGTCAAGACCTCCTGTTAATAAAGCAGCAAGACCTCCTACGATAAGTACTCCAGAGATAGCGTAAGCAATTTTACGTTTTCCTAAGAAGTCTACATTGTTATTTACAAATAGGTTCTTAGTCATAGATGTAGCAAACTCTAAAGACTTTCCGTTTTTACCGTATCCATCTATAAATAGACGTGTGATAAAGATTGCACAGAAAAGTGATGTTGCAATACCTATCATAAGCGTAGTTGCAAATCCTTGTACCGGTCCTGTTCCAAATAAGAAAAGGATAAGTGCTGTTAAGAAGGTCGTAATGTTTGCATCAAGAATAGATGAAAGTGCGTTGTTAAAACCGTCTTTAATAGCATCTTTTTGAGACTTTCCTTTGCGTATCTCTTCTTTAATACGCTCAAAGATAAGTACGTTTGCATCTACAGACATACCTATAGTAAGTACAATACCCGCAATACCAGGAAGTGTAAGTACAGCTCCAAGACCAGCAAGTACTCCAAAGATGAAAAGGATGTTAACTACAAGTGCGATATCTGCAAATCCTCCGGCTTTACCGTAGTAAAATACCATCCAGATAAGTACTAGAGAAAGTGCAATTAAAAATGATAAGATACCAGAGTTAATTGCCTCTTGACCTAATGATGGTCCTATTTCTTCTGCTTGAATAATCTTAGCAGATGCAGGAAGTTTACCTGCGTTTAATACTGTTGCAAGATCTTGCGCGCTTGCTACTGTAAAGTTACCAGAGATCTCTGTGCTACCTCCTTTAATCTCTTGACGAGCATTTGCTGCAGAGTATACATTACCATCTAGTGCAATGGCAATAGCATTTCCTTTTTGAGCAACCTCACGAGTAAGTTTTGCCCATTGGTTAACCCCTTGTCCTTCAAAATCAAGACCTACAGATGGTTGTTGTGTTTGTGTAAATTGCTGGCGTGAGTCGTTTACAACGTCACCGTCCATATAAGGCGCTCCCTGTCTATTAGACTCAAGTGCATAAAGTCCTACGATGTCTGCACCTTCTTCTGGTACACCCCAAGCAAACTTTGCATAACGTAAAGATGCTGGACGCTGCTTGATAACTGCTGGGTTTCTCAAGTAAGAGTTGATTGTTGCTGTATCTTTTACAGCAGCAAATCCTACAGTTGGGATTGAGCTCATTTGAACCGCTTGTTGATTAGGACTAAAGACTTTAAATAATGGTCCAAAATCTTGCTCCTCTTCTTCTTCATCTACATCTTTAAGTAGGTCAGATACATTATCATCTAGTGTGCTGTCTTGAGCAACAGCGGCTTCTTTTTTCTCAGATGCAGCAACAAGAGTTCTTAATGTTTCATTTGCCCCTACAAGGTAGTTAAGTACTTCACCAGCATAGTGAGTTTGATAAAACTCAAGTTGTGCTGTCTTTTCAAGAAGACCTCTCACACGGTCAATATCCTTTGCTCCTGGAAGCTCAACAAGTATACGCCCGTTATCTCCTAGAGACTGTATGTTAGGTTGTGTAACTCCAAACTTATCAATACGATTACGTAACGTTTCAAAAGCAGAGCCTATAGTTTCTTTAATTTCACCTTCAAGAACTGTAGCAACTTCAGAGTTGCTCATTCCTGTGTTTACTTTGTCCTCTAGAACAACATTTGCAAAGATGTCTGGAGAAGCTAGTTGCCCACCCTGCTTTTCAAATTCTGTTACAAAATCCTCAAAGTAAGTGTTTTGGCTATCTTTTTGCGCCTCATCTGTAGCATCTAGTGCTGCGATAAAAGCTGGGTCTGTACTGTTGTTAGAAAGACCACCTAAGATATCACGTATAGATATCTGAAGTATCACGTTGATACCTCCTTTAAGATCCAGACCTTTATTAAGCTCTTTCTCTTTTGCATCATTATAAGTGATGCCAGCAAAGATAGGATTTGCTCCTATGCTGTCTAAGTACGTGCGCTCTATGCGATCTTGTGCATCTGCATCTGTAGGCGCTTGTGCAACGGCATAAGCCTTTGCTTCGTCTTCTGTTTTGTTTGTTAAATACGTAAATGATAGTTGGTATAAACATACCAGACCAAAAATTAACGCAAAAACTCTAATGAGTCCTTTGTTTTGCATTTTACTTTGTTTGAGTTCAGAAAAGGTGGCTTTACTGTAAACCAAAATCTCTGAAGGTTGATAAATAATTAATTGATAATAAGTGCCAATTCTGGGTATTGAAGCAGCGTTGTGGATATTACAACTAGCCACTAGCTAGACTGTATATATCTAGGTGAAGTTGTTAAGAAATAGGTCCAGCACGTACTTGTGGTATGCGGTACTGGATATTTTTTAATGCGATAGCATTGTACCTATAAAGTGTATAGGTTGTGTGTGTATTACTATTTTCTTCTCTTGCTTGCTGGTTATTAAAAGCAGCATAGGTATCAAAGCTTGTAGCACGTGTAGTCTCAGACTTAGGCTCAATAATATGACCCGCTGGTCCATCAAAATCGCTAGTATTCTGAATTTTATAGATGTCCAACTCATAGTACTCTCCAAGACTCTCACCAGTAGGGTAGTGGTCAGAAGTAGTTGTATAAGCTTGACTACTATTTTCTTTGCCAAATATTTTTTGGATCTCAGATACGTCTAGATCACTGTAGTAACTGAGTTTGAGCGTTCCATCTGCAAGCTCTTCAACTTTGATATTACTTACGTCTACATTTTCTAGTTTGCTCTTTACAAGTGCAATTGCATCTTGAGTGTTATGCACACTGTTTTGAGAAGTAGTAAATTTTATGAGAATCTCCTGGTTAGGTACAGCATTTTGCTCCAAGCTTATTCCTAAAATAGCTAGGGCAATAATAAATGTGTATAAGTACCACTTGTTTCTCACAAATTGATGTTTATTCATCAGGCGACAAATATAATATTCTCAGGCTAAGTACCCAATGTTTTAAAGACTACTTATTAGCATACTTAAAGGGCTTGTAACGTGTTATTTTGTTAGTTTTTAAGTATTCCGCTTTCGCGAAAGCGTAAAAAAAGCCTGCTACATTTAAGTAACAGGCTCTTTGTGTCGAGTTATGTAGGCTGTATTATAGCTCTAATAATCCGTTAGTTTTCTTAACGCCCTCTGCACTTTCTGCAAGGTGTGCTTTTTCTGCATCGTCAAGGTTGATCTCTACTATTTTTTCGATTCCGTTTTTACCTAGTACTACTGGCACACCGATACAAAGATCAGAAAGACCGTACTCACCATCTAGTAGTGTAGAACAAGGGAATATTTTCTTTTGGTCACAAGCAATAGCCTGTACAAGACCTGATACTGCTGCTCCTGGTGCGTACCAAGCAGAAGTTCCGAGAAGTTTAGTAAGTGTTGCTCCACCTACTTTAGTATCTTCTTTTACTTGAGTAAGACGTTCGTCAGAAATAAATTCTGATACTGGTACACTGTTGCGAGTTGCAAGACGTGTAAGTGGTACCATTCCTTTATCTGAGTGTCCACCTATTACCATACCATCTACATCTGAGATAGGAGCTTCTAGAGCTTCGGCAAGACGGTACTTAAAACGTGCACTATCAAGAGCACCACCCATACCGATAATACGGTTTTTAGGAAGTCCAGTTACTTTATGAGCTAGGTAAGTCATTGTATCCATAGGATTAGATACTACGATAAGGATCACATTAGGAGACTCTTTTACAAGACTAGCAGCAACACTTTTTACGATACCTGCGTTAATACCTATAAGTTCTTCACGAGTCATACCTGGCTTACGAGGTATACCAGAAGTAATTACCGCGATATCACTACCTGCAGTTTTTGAGTAATCACCAGTAGTACCTGTGATTTTTGTATCAAAACCGTTTAATGAAGCTGTTTGCATTAAATCCATTGCTTTACCTTCGGCAAAACCTTCTTTAATGTCTACTAATACTACTTCACTAGCAAAATCTTTTATTGCGATATATTCTGCACAGCTGGCACCTACGGCTCCAGCACCTACTACGGTAACTTTCATTGGATATAATTTTTAATATTTATGTTGATTTATACAGCTTTTTAAAGCTGCTACGAAAATACGATATCTCCTTCTTTTAATGTAGTCTAAGATGATAAAACTGTATTAATAGACGTCAAAAAAAAATCCCTGTCGCTACAAGTAGTGACAGGGATATAACAAGCCTGAATTCACAATCCAAATGAATCAAAATATTATGTTGCCTGTTTTTTTAAACCATTTCAAATACCCAACTTAGAATAGTTTAATAATCAACGTATGTTTACGCTGCTGTAAATGTACTACGACTCAAAAAATTGATTTTTTTGTTAAGTAGTGTTAGAGATCAAATATGTATATTTGTGTAGTTTATCGATAAATTAAGTGTTTAATCGATTAAAATTAAAATCTTGTACGGAAGTATGCACTTGTTGAGAAGACTTAATTAAAAAAATCCTCACTATCAGATAGCGAGGATTTACGTATGACTAGATTCTTTAAAATTAAACCCCTACATCTAATTATAAGAAAATAGCGAAAAGTGTCAAACACTCATCATATACTACTGCAATTTAAATATTATTTGAAGCTTTAAATTGTGAGGTGATAAAACATTAATCAGATTGTTTAAAACTACACTTTGTCGATTATAAATTACTTTTTATCGATATTATTTGAATAAGATGAGAGCTTTAAGATAGTTACAACCTGTACATAACTGCTAGGTTAGAATTTGTAAATCTCCCTACCGTTAAGATGTGAGATAAGCTCCATTTTGAGAAATGATAGCTCACCCCAATCTCACCTCTTATAGCAGTTTTTTGCGTATCAATTTTTTCTACTAGCTGATTTAAAATTGATAAAAACTGACTTTCTTGACCATTGAGCGAAAAATCATAATTGCTCACTGTTATTCCCAGATTACCCATAAACTCAAATTGCTTATGTCTCTTAGAAGTTATAAGTTGAAAAAGCATCGAATTTGAAGCTATTTCCATACCGTCTACTTCTAGAAGCGGAGTTGTCTCTGTGTCATCTGGATTATCTATAGTAAAGGCATCTAATTTGATCCTTAAGTCAAACCGAGCGTATGAAGCAGCGATAGCATACTGCAGTGATTCTGGATTTTCCTCTTTAGAGCTGTATTGATTGAGGTTATGTTTAACACCTATACCATAAATATTATATGCCGCATCTTCAATGGGTATTCTAGGGGAATAACGTAGGGTAACCTCTGTCTTTTTCCACAAGCCTACAGAGGCCTGTAGAAAGGGGTGGAAAAGCACACTTTGTTGTACGCCTTCAAAAGCTTGTAGTTCATTTGGTTCATCGCCTATGGTAAAATCAAAAAAGATAGAAGTCTCACCACCTAATGCACTCGGTATGATAGCGCTGCTCGAACCATCACGAATGATAAAATTATTGAAATCTGAATTTGAGACTTCAAAATTACGCTTACTATTGGGCGTCAATAGCGTGTTAAAGTGTAAAGAAATTTTGGTCTCGAATAATCCTAATGAGCGGGCATTATCTACCCAAGCTGCAGAAGATTGAAATGAGCTTGCCTCTGCACCGGGTGTGATAAAACCTTCAGAAATAAAAACTAGGTCTTGTACTGTGTTTTCTACATCTTCAAAAATAGATTGGGCTTGAAGCGAAGTGCAAATAATTAAATTGAAAATACAAAGGCGTAGTTTTAGTGTCATAATCACATAGGTTTCAGTAGGAAAATGGGAAAATACTATTTATCAAACTATTAGAGAATTGGTAATGCTATTTAAAATAAAAAAAGGCTCTAAACCTAAGTTTAGAGCCTTTCACGTATATAATTAAGAGTGTTTAAGCGTCTATATTTGCATAGATAGCATTCTTCTCGATAAACTCACGGCGAGGTGGTACCTCGTCACCCATAAGCATAGAGAATATTCTATCTGCCTCTGTACCATTATCTATGGCAACCTGGCGTAGTGTTCTAAACTCAGGATTCATAGTCGTATCCCAAAGTTGCTCTGCATTCATCTCTCCAAGACCTTTGTATCGTTGTATAGATACACCTTGAGTACCCAGACGTTCTGCTATCGCATCTCGTTCTTTATCATCCCAAGCATATTGCTTTTTCTGACCTTTTTTAACCAAGTATAATGGTGGTGTTGCGATGTATACAAAACCTTTTTCTACTAGCTCCCTCATATAGCGGAAGAAGAAAGTAAGAATAAGAGTAGAAATGTGACTACCATCTACATCGGCATCACACATAATAACTACTTTATGATATCTAAGTTTTGAAAGGTTAAGTGCTTTACTATCTTCCTCCGTACCTATAGTTACACCAAGAGCGGTGAAGATGTTTTTAATCTCTTCGTTTTCAAAAACTTTATGTTGCATTGCTTTCTCAACGTTCAAGATCTTACCACGTAGTGGTAAAATGGCTTGAAACTCACGGTCGCGACCTTGCTTAGCCGTTCCACCTGCCGAGTCTCCCTCAACAAGAAATACTTCACAAACTGCAGGATCTGTTTCAGAACAGTCAGATAATTTTCCAGGTAAACCACCTATACTCATTACCGTCTTACGTTGCACCATCTCACGCGCTTTCTTTGCTGCGTGACGAGCTTGAGCTGCAAGAATTACCTTTTGAACAATGGTCTTAGCATCATTCGGGTTTTCTTCCATATAAATCTCAATCATCTCTGCCACTGCTTGAGATACTGCAGATGTAACCTCACGGTTACCTAGTTTGGTTTTAGTTTGCCCTTCAAATTGTGGCTCACTTACCTTTACAGAAATAATAGCTGTAAGACCCTCACGGAAATCATCTCCCGCAATGTCAAACTTAAGTTTATCTAGCATTCCAGAGGCATCTGCAAATTTCTTGAGTGATCCCGTAAGACCACGACGAAAACCTGCAAGGTGTGTTCCTCCTTCGTGTGTGTTAATGTTGTTTACATATGAGTGTAAGTTCTCTGCATAGCTATCATTATAAATCATAGCCACTTCTACAGGGACACCATTTTTCTCCCCTTCCATAGAGATAACGTTTCCTATAATAGGGTTACGGTTACCATCTAAGAAACGTACAAATTCTGAAAGACCTTCATTAGAGTGAAAAGTTTCATTTTCAAACTCACCATCTTCTTTCTTATTTCGCTTGTCTGTAAGTGTTACAGTGATACCTTTATTAAGGTAAGCCAGTTCTCTTAATCTTGAAGCAAGCGTGTCATAATTGTACTCTGTAGTTTGCTGGAAGATAGAATCATCAGGAGTAAACGTAACTTCGGTACCTGTAAAATCTGTATCACCTATAGCTTTTACTGGGTATAATGCTTTACCACGTTCATACTCTTGTTCCCATACTTTACCTTCTTTATAAACCGTAGCTTTAAGATGGTTAGAAAGTGCATTCACACAAGATACACCTACCCCGTGTAGACCACCAGAAACCTTATAAGAGTCTTTATCAAATTTACCACCGGCACCTATCTTAGTCATTACTACTTGTAATGCAGATACACCTTCCTTTTTATGAATCCCTACAGGGATACCACGACCATTATCTCGTACCGTGATTGAGTTATCCTCGTTAATAGTAACATCTATAGCGTCACAGTAACCTCCCATAGCCTCATCTATAGAGTTGTCTACCACCTCATATACTAAGTGGTGCAAGCCTCTAACTCCTACATCTCCAATATACATCGAAGGACGCATACGTACGTGCTCCATTCCCTCAAGGGCCTGAATACTATCTGCCGAATATTGCTTTTTATTAGCGTCGTCGCTCATATTATAATTCTTAAAATATTGTCTAAAAACAAATATAAAGAAAGGGTCTCCAGAAAGGTCTTAAAAACCCTCGAAAACCCTTGAAGTTATTAACATTTTGTGGAAAAATACAAGCCTCTTTTTAGCGTAATTTGTGAGGTGCATTTTTACGCTTTCGCGAAAGCGGAATTATGATCTTTAAATATCTATAAAGCTTTAATTTTTCATCTCAGTTGGCGCGTTGATCTCTGCCTCTGGCGGAATGCGTTTTGCAAGAAATAAAACCTGACCTAAGTGACTTGACTGATGTTCCATTACGTGAAACCAGGCGTAGTAATTATTCATCCCATAACTAGGTACTTCTTCAAGAAGCCACTCGTCACTTGCAGACTTAAAAAGGGCTTTAGTGCGCTCTCTAACTTTTGTAAACTCCTCTAGATAATAGCTCACGGGCTTCCCTTTAAACTCCTCTTGAGCTTTTTTACCTAGGTCTAAGGCTAGTCCCCACTTTTTGGCTTCTTCTTCATTAAAGCCTCTGTTTTCAAATGTTCTTACTTGGTAAAATGCCTCTGCTGCTGCTAGGTGCATTACGAGTGCACCTATACGATTTGCATTCTCATCGTGTAGATGATCTATCTCGTGCTGAGACATTCCTTTTACTCTATACTCAACTCGCTCTTTCAAATCATCTAGCATTGAGATTAAAACACCTAGCTGTGGAGCATAACCATCTTCAGACTTAATTTCGGCTGGGCCAAAGTCCATAGCTTCGGTACCTTCTCCTGTTATCATTAGGGAGTGTGCTCCGGAAAAAGCATCGCTAGATGATTCTAGTGTATACTCTAGCACAGAACTGCTGTTTGTGCCGCCTATACCTTCTAACCAAGAGTCTATTTTCTCTCCTTTTGCTGTTTTTTCAAAGTCGGCATTTCCTAGTGGAAAATCTGTCATTATGCCGTTACTGTCTTCTATTTGTAAAGAGAAGTTGTCAAAGTAGAATATTCCATCAGATAGCATCAAACCACCTATAAGTAATCGTTCTGCATTTTTACCTATGGTTCCTTCTATGGTATATTCTTTCCATTCTGGATCTCTGATAGGTCTATCACCCATATTATCAAAAAAGCCGTTTTCATTATTCTTCATATCTACTCGGGCCCATAGTCCTGCCCAAGCTGTGGAGTCTGCAATTTCTGCCTTTACAGCTGCTTTAAGAATAAATTTGCGCTCCTTGTCCATACTCATATCTATAGATTGAGAAAAGGCTGTCCAGCTGTTTGATACTTGAGATTGCTGAGCTTTTGCAATAAATGAGCAGCAGAGTAATACGATAAGAGTTGGGTTAAATTTCATTGGATTGACTTGATTGAGTTCTTACTGGCTTTATTAGTAGCAAGATAGAGTTTTTGTTACACCAACCCCTTAACCTCCTCAAAATCTAACCCGCCATAATTGCCACTACTCATAAGCAGTATGGCTTTATTTTTAAGCTCTTGTTCAAATAGAAAGGCTTTAAAGTCTGCTGGCTCTGTAAATATGGTAAGGTCATCACGTTTAAACGCTGCTGCGATTTGCTGCGCTGTGATAGGTTCTAGTTTTTTGATTTCGACAGCCTTTGGTGAGTAAAAAACCACAGCCACATCTGCAGCATCTAGTGCTCCTTGATATTCGCTTAAAAACTCTGGATTAAGGCTGCTGTACGTATGAAGCTCTAGGCAGGCTACAACAGTACGGTCCCCATATTGTTCTTTTACGGCGCTTGTAGTTGCAGCTACTTTAGAAGGACTATGCGCAAAGTCTTTGTAAATGACCGTGTCTTTACTTTTAGCGATAAGTTCAAGTCGCTTACTGGCTCCCGTAAAGGTTGAGATGGCTTCATAAAAATCTTCTTCTACAACACCCATATGCTGGCAGATCCACTTGGCACCGGCTAGGTTATTGAGATTATGTTTCCCAAAAACTTCTATAGGCATCGCACCATCTGGAGTTTCTAGTAGGGTCTCACCATCTTCTACCGTGTACTTAGGTGTTTGGTAAGGATATTTTTTAATGTGGGCAGTGGCATTCTCTACTACTTTCACCACATTTTCATCTTCGGTATTGTACACCATTGCACCACCGTTTGTCATTGAGTCTACAAAAATCTGAAACTGCTCCACATAATTGTCAAACGTGGGAAAGACATTAATATGATCCCAAGCAATACCGCTTAGTAGGGCAATATTAGGTTTGTATAAGTGAAATTTTGGTCTGCGATCTATAGGGCTACTCAGGTACTCATCACCCTCTAGCACCATAAAATCTGCGTCATCTGTCATTCTCACCATCGTGTCAAAGCCTTCTAGCTGGGCACCCACCATATAGTCTACCTCTTTATCCCAGTAATGCATCACGTGCAGTATCATAGAGGTAATAGTAGTCTTGCCGTGAGATCCTCCTATAACGACTCTAGTTTTGTCTTTTGCACGCTCATATAGATATTCTGGATATGAGTAAATGTTGAGGCCAAGTTCTTGTGCTTTGAGCAACTCTGGGTTGTCTTCTTTTGCGTGCATTCCTAAAATAACTGCATCGAGGTCGCTTGTTAGTTTTTCTGGAAACCAGCCAAATGCTTCAGGTAATAGTCCATATTTTTCAAGTCGAGATTTTGACGGATCAAAAATCGTGTCGTCACTACCTGTTACGGTCTCTCCTTTGTGATGTAAAGCAAGTGCTAGATTATGCATTGCGGCTCCACCTATGGCTATAAAATGAATGTTCATATGTTGTAAAAGTCTTTATCGTAAAAATAAGATTTCGATTCCAAATGTGCGAGTATTATAAGTTCTATTTTGGGTGTGAGTACGCTTTCGCGAAAGCGTAACAAAAAACAATATCTTCTCTCAAGACAAGCTGCCAAAACACTGTTACGACTGCAAAAAGGCGTTTGTTTATGCAGAAATATTGACTCTCTGCGAGTTGTCTGTACTGACATAACGACATTCTCAGTAAAAGGCACTATTTTTGTCTAACCGATACCAACGTTCTGCTTACGGAACACAGAAAACGCACAACCAAATGAGTTTCTTCAAGAAAATATTTTCAAAAGAAAAAAAAGAAACCCTTGATAAAGGGCTAGAGAAGACAAAAACGAGCTTCTTTGATAAGATGAGTAAGGCAGTTGCCGGAAAGTCTAAGGTAGATGATGATGTACTTGATAATCTTGAAGAGGTGCTTGTTACCAGTGATGTGGGTGTAAAAACCACGCTTAAGGTGATCACGCGTATTGAAGAGCGAGTGGCCAAAGATAAGTATGTAGGTACAGATGAGCTTAACAAGATACTGCGTGAAGAAATTGCCGGTCTACTAAGTGAGACAAACACGGGTAACGCAACCGAATTTGAAATCCCATCGCAAAATAAACCACACGTGATTATGGTGGTAGGTGTAAACGGTGTGGGAAAAACAACCACTATAGGAAAGCTTGCTTACCAGTTTAAAAAGCAAGGTAAAAAGGTGGTGCTTGGTGCGGCAGATACGTTTAGAGCAGCAGCAATAGATCAACTGCAGGTATGGGCAGATCGAGTAGATGTACCTATTGTAAAACAGCAAATGGGAAGTGACCCAGCCTCAGTAGCCTTTGACGCACTAGAGAGTGGCGTAAAACAAGATGCAGATGTGATTATTATAGACACTGCCGGGAGATTACACAATAAGGTAAACCTTATGAACGAGCTTACTAAGGTGAAGCGTGTGATGCAAAAGGTAGTGGGAGATGCTCCTCACGATGTACTTCTTGTACTTGATGGTTCTACAGGTCAAAACGCCTTTGAACAAGCAAAACAATTTACAGCAGCAACAGAGGTGACTTCGCTAGCTGTGACAAAACTAGATGGTACTGCAAAAGGTGGTGTGGTGATAGGAATTTCTGATCAGTTTCAAATCCCTGTAAAATACATTGGAGTAGGAGAAGGTATCGAAGATTTACAAGTCTTTAATAAAGTAGAGTTTGTAGATAGTTTCTTTAAGTAAACCATCACTTTTTTATGAAACTCGATTTTAGGTGGCTTCCAGAACTTACGTTGCGCACCTTACGAGTGGTTGCTATTGGTTTTTTATTACTTAACCTTTATAGCGTCTATACAGCATACACTGCGGTAAGGAGTGACCTTGTGCCTGAATATCTAGCGCAGTACACCTCTTTTCCTCACTATATATTTATTGCCTTTTACAGTCTCATCATATTTTATATATGGAGAATCCTTAAAGGAGCGATTGCTTCACAATACTGGTGGGTGCCCGTAATTGCGGTGATTGTTTTTGAGTCTACTAAGTTTTTTATCTACGGTTTCTTGATGTGGGTTAATCCTTTTGGGTGACGCATTTTGTATTTTTAGTGGACTATAAAAATGCACTATGAAATACTTGTATACCCTCGCGCTCGCAACAGCGCTTTTTTCTTGTAAAAATGAAGCTCCTACTACCGCGGCAGACACAACTCCGCGATATGTTTGGGAAGCTTATAATGACTCCCTAGATATTGCAAAAACGCAAGCCCTTGAAAATAGCAGAATGCACCTCAAGCTTGTAATTGCAAAGGGACTCGATAAAAATGATATTTGGAACGATCTTAATGGGGAGATAAATACGCTTTCGCGAAAGCGTATCTCAGAAATCTCTTCGCTTATTTTAGAACAAGATATCCCGACCATCCAGAAGCACGTTAAAAATGGAGATTACTCATACGAAGAACTGACGCTATTTTACCTAGATCGTATCGCGCATTTTGAAAGTGACAATGACTTAGCGCTTAACGGAGTCATCGCTCTCAATAAAGAAGCGGTGAAGGAAGCGAGAGCACTTGATACTAAAGATAAATCAACCATAGATGAATATTCTGTGTACGGAATGCCTATACTTTTAAAAGATAACATTGGCGCAGCGGGGATGCCTACAACAGCAGGATCTGTAGCACTCACAGATAATATTGCAGGAGATGCATTTATTACCAAAAGGCTCAAAGAAGAAAATGCTATAATACTAGGTAAGGCTAACTTGAGTGAGTGGGCTTATTTTTTATGTACAGGTTGTCCAGTAGGTTATAGTGCTGTAGGTGGTCAGACCATAAATCCGTACGGTCGTTTACAATTTGAGTCAGGAGGATCAAGTTCTGGATCTGGGGTGAGCGTGGCAGCAAATTATGCCGTAGCCGCCATAGGGTCTGAAACTAGTGGATCTATACTGTCACCTTCTAGCCAAAATAACCTAGTTGGACTTAAACCTACCATCGGTCTTTTAAGTCGTAGTGGGATTGTACCTATTTCTAGTCACCTTGACACACCTGGTCCTATGACGAAGAATGTAGTGGATAATGCGATTGTACTACAAGCGCTCACGGGTAAAGATGCTGCAGATTCTTATAGTTATGCATCTACGGGTAATTATGTTCAAGCTGTTAAAGAAGGGAACCTTGAAGGAAAATATCTTGGTGTTATAAAGGGATACTTGCAAGACAGTACGTATGCTGCGGCTATCAATAAGCTTAAGGAAACAAAAGCTACACTTGTTGAGGTAGATATGGAACGAGTAAATATGCCAGGTTTTCTGTCTATCTTAAATATAGATATGAAAAATGATCTTCCTGCTTATTACGATGCAGAGGTTGCCCCTTCGGTAAAAAATAGAAATATAGAAGAGCTCATTTCATTTAATAATCAAGATAGTCTTACGCGTATTCCTTACGGTCAACAGCTTTTTAAAGGTATCGTTGCAGATAGCACAACCGATACAGAGCTTAAAGCAATTAAAGAAAACCTTATGGATATTACTCAAGCCTATTTTCAAGACGCACTGAGCAAACACCCTGAAGCTGGTGGGCAACTAGACGCAATACTCTCCATAAATAACTATGATGCTGGCTATGCAGCAGCGGCACATTATCCAGCACTTACATTACCTATGGGTTTCACCGCACAAGGAGAGCCTAAGGGAATTACCATTATCAGTCCGTCTAAAAATGAAGAAGTGATTTATAATATCGCAGTAGGAGTAGAGAGCACACTTAATGCTAGAACACTGCCAGAAGGATATCAGGAGTAAAAAAATGAATACACTTTAAATGGCTGTTGTCGTCTAGCTCTTAAAAGCTATTGGATAACAGCCATTATTTTTTCCCATAAATCTGTATCAAAACCAGAAGGACCTAATAATGACTCTTCGGTTGCATCGCCTAGGCGTATTACTACCAGTCCTTCACTGGGTAAAACATATACTTTTTGATCATCTTTACCTAAACCAGCAATAAGATCATCTGGTGCAGTAGGGATTAATTTTCCTGTAAATGTTGTCGTGGTGCCGGGTAGTCTATAGCTGTCTTGCCCATTAAGCCACCATAGATATCCGTAAGCCTCATTAATATCTTGAGAAGGCGTTGTCATTTCTGTAAAATATGCTGGATTTATTAATTGGTTTCCGTCCCAATTTCCTTCATTGAGCGTGAGTAGCCCAAAACGCGCCATACTTCGAGCTGTACTAAAGTATAATCTAAAATAGCCAAAAGGCACCCAGGCACCCGTCATACCGGTTTGTGACTTAAGCTTATTGTCATAGTAGGTGTTGAAATCATCGGGTATAGCTGCTGTTACTACATCTTGTAATAAGGTGTAAAAAGCGTTATGATAGTACCACTCAGCACCAGCATCATTAAGGTACAGCAGACACTCAGGGTCAGAGCAGTTGGTGTCATCTACTGTATAATCTCCTCCGCTGGTCATCGTGAGTTGGTTACGTATTGTTACCGCCGCTTCCTGTTCTGGAGTCATAGTAGTCCATCCCGTGCCTAGGTAATTGCTGGAAGCATCATTTATAGATAAGTAGCCTTCTTGTTGAGCAATACCTACGGTGTAAGCCGTGAGCGTTTTTGCAGCGCTATTCCAGCGATGGCTTGTAGTTGCGTCTGTATCTTGATAATAATTTTCTACTACTATTTTTCCATCTTTAAGGATGATAAAAGCGTTGCTGTTATTTTCTGCTACATAATCAGTGAGATCTTGTAAGGCTGTAAGATTCCAGTTAAGAGTAGACGGGCTTGTCACTTCCCAAGTGTCACCTGCGATAGGAGGGAAGTATAGATTACTAGTCTCGCCAGTATCATCTGGCTCTTCTGTGATGGTATCGTCAGTTATAAAAATCGTATCATCAGTAATGATTTCATTATCTGTAGTTGAACACGATAGACATATAAGTAATAAGAAATATAGGTAACGCATCATTGAGGCTTTATGATAGGACTCTAAAATATAAAAAAGGATTAATGTAGCTCTCATAATTAAGGAATTGGCAGTTTTTAGAGCAATCAAAAGGTGTAAAATATCAAGGTGCTATTTACTATGTTATTTGGCTTATCTTTGCACTCCCTTAAAAGGAAGGCTATGCGTACAAAATCATTGAAGAAGAATAAGATAAACGTAGTAACTCTAGGTTGCTCAAAAAACGTTTATGATAGTGAGGTCTTAATGGGCCAGCTCAAAGCAAATGAGATGGATGTTGCTCACGAAGAAGATGGTAACATCGTTGTGATTAACACCTGTGGTTTTATAGACAATGCAAAAGAGGAGTCTGTAAACACCATTCTTGAGTACGTAAAGCAAAAAGAAGAAGGCGATGTAGACAAGGTATTTGTTACAGGATGTCTTTCTGAGCGATACAAGCCAGACCTTCAAAAGGAGATTCCAGATGTAGATCAGTATTTTGGAACAACAGAGCTACCAGGATTACTTAAAGCACTTGGAGCAGACTATAAGCACGAGCTTATAGGTGAGCGTATCACAACTACACCAAAAAACTACGCCTACCTAAAAATAGCCGAAGGTTGTGACCGCCCTTGTTCTTTCTGCGCAATTCCTTTAATGAGAGGTAAGCACAAGTCAAAATCTATTGAGCACCTCGTAGTAGAAGCAAAAAAACTTGCTTCAAATGGCGTGACAGAGTTAATCCTTATCGCACAAGATCTTACGTATTACGGTCTTGATTTATATAAAAAACGTAACCTAGCAGAGCTTCTTGAAAACCTTGTTCAAGTAGAAGGTATAGAATGGATTCGTCTACACTATGCATTTCCTTCTGGTTTCCCGGTAGATGTACTTGATGTGATGAAGCGTGAGCCTAAGGTGTGTAATTACCTTGATATTCCGTTGCAACACATTGCAGATCCTATCTTAAAATCTATGCGACGTGGTACAACAATGGCAAAGACAAATGCGTTGTTAGAACGCTTTCGCGAAAGCGTACCAGAGATGACCATAAGAACTACCCTTATTGTAGGATATCCTGGAGAAACCGAAGAAGATTTCCAAACGCTGAAGCAATGGGTAAAAGATCAACGTTTTGAGCGTTTAGGATGTTTTACATACTCACACGAGGAAAATACACACGCATATAATCTAGAAGATGATGTGCCAGAGGATGTAAAAATGGATCGCGCAAACCAGATTATGGAGATCCAATCACAAATTTCTTGGGAGCTCAATCAGCAGAAAATAGGGAAGGAGTTTAAAATTGTTGTAGATCGTAAAGAAGGAAACTTCTTTATAGGTCGTACAGAATTTGACTCACCAGATGTAGATAACGAGGTGCTAGTAGATGCTACCAAGTTTTATTTAAAAACTGGAGACTACGCAATGGTAAAAGTAACAGAGGCAGAAGATTTTGATCTGTATGCAGAACCACTTGTAGCCTTAGAGCGACCACAAGCATTGCACGCAAAACGTGCTACCAAAAAATAAGAAGTAGTAAATTAATTTACAAAAAGCCTTTTGGAACAAATGTTTTGAAAGGCTTTTTTGTGTGTAAGAGTTTGTTTGCAAGGCTTACATTTGTAGCACTAAAAAAGCTTTTTTTATGCGTATTATTTGTCTAGTGTTTTTTGCTTTTATTCTTATTACTTCTTGTAAAGAGTCTAATCAAACAGAGGTTGCCCCAGTAGAAGAGCAGCCAGCAATAGCTGCGTCTACTACCAATGCATCACTCACTGCTATACAACTACCCTCTACGGGAAAGTCTCATCTACCTAGACTCAAGTCGAGTGGCGGTAAATTACATATGACTTGGGTGGAGCAAGAAGGCAAGATGGCAATTTTAAAATATGCTAGTTACGATAGTGCCAAGTGGAGTCAACCTAGAACCATTACATCTGGAGATAATTGGTTTGTAAACTGGGCAGATTTTCCAGCACTGGGCGTAAATGGTGATTACCTACTCACTAATATCTTAGAAAAATCTGCAGAGGGCACTTATGATTATAATATAAAGCTTCAATTATCAAAAGGTGATGAGATTATTAAAGATGATTTCCTACTCAATACAGATGGCGTAGATGCAGAGCACGGATTTGTATCTATTCAAGCATATGATGGAGGTTTTTATGCTACTTGGCTTGATGGTAGAAATACAAAAAACGAAGACGAGAGTAAAAACCAAATGACGCTACGCAATGCCTACATAGATTTAGCGGGAAATATAACGCAAGATACAGAGATAGATAATCGCGTTTGTGACTGCTGTAATACAGCAACGGCTATAACAAATAATGGACCGGTTGCCGTTTATAGAGATCGTTCAGACACCACACCAGAGGTACGAGATATGGCAATTGTGCGATGGGTAGATGGAGCGTGGTCAAAACCTATGGTTATAGGTAATGATAATTGGGAACTTAACGGTTGCCCCGTAAACGGACCTGCAATAGCAACCAAAGAAGAAAATGTGGTGGTGAGTTGGTTTACTGCAGAGGGTGATACTCCTAGAGTGCTCACGGCTTTTTCAAATGATAATGGAGCCTCTTTTGGAGGTGCAATCCGTGTAGATAACGGAAACGCAATAGGTAGAGTAGATACAGATTTTATGAGTGATGGCAGCGCTCTCATATCGTGGTTAGAACCAATGGGTGAAAACGTAGTGCTACAAGTAGCCCGAGTGTATGTAGATGGAACACACGATGCGCCAGTGACAGTAACCAATACCTCTGCCGAACGACAAAGCGGCTTCCCACAACTAGAAGTTGTAGGCGATTCGATTTTTGTAGCGTGGACAGATCTTAATGGTGACAACAGCGAGGTTAAGATGGTACACTTTGAGATGAAATAGTCTAATTTGCTCAATAACGTAATCTACCCCACAACAGTGTCCCTCTTCCAAGAGGGAGTCAGAGAGGTGTCCGCAGGAGTGAGTAAACTAGAATTTCATTTCCAATTCTCACCCTTCAGGACTGGGGAAGGAATTGGCAGACTGAGTCGGGGCTAGTAAAAAGAATTGCCAGCCGGAAAGTTTTCCCCGTCCCTAAAGGGTGACTTTTCTTAGGGAATTAGACATAAAAATAACCCAGCCCACCCACAACAGTGTCCCTCTTCCAAGAGGGAGTCAGGGAGATGTCCGCAGGAGTGAGTTAACTAGAATTTTATGTCATAATTCTACCCCTCAATTCTATCCATCAAAATAACGTAACCTACCCACAACAGTGTCCCTCTTCCAAGAGGGAATCAGGGAGATGTCGGCAAGAGTAAGTAAACAAAAAAAATGCCCTGAAATAGGGCATTTTTTTTGTTTTAGTAAGTAATGAATCTACAACCTAAACTTCCCGTTATTGGTCAAGAAAATAGCATTGGTGAAGAATAACTTTCCATTGTGCCAGAACGCTCTAAAAAGTGGGTCGTCTACCATATAGATAACGCTCCCGCGTCCCATACGTTCTTCTCCAAAAATAAGAGAGTTACTTAGTTTTCCTTTTGCCGTTTCTCCTGCAAATCCTGCTACATTCTCTACATCTTCAGGTATCCACGCTACGTTATAACCGCGGTCAAGATATGAGTAGGAGTTGCTTCCTAGCTTTAAGCTGTAGTACGTGTCTGGATAGCCAAAAGCCATAGGGTGCGTCGTATCTACTTTAGTCTTAAAGATAGAACCTGTGATAAAATTTGTAGTACTTGCATTCTCACGATCTGCATATGGAGTTAGGTTTTCTTTCTTTTCGCTTTTTTCAGTATCGCTGCCGCCGGTATTTCTTTTTATTGAAAATCCAGATTTGCCAGCAAGGCTTCCTACGGCATTTGCTAGTGCAATTACTTTACCGCCACCACGCACAAAGTCTTTTACCTTGTCAAGGTTACTTTCGGTAAGTACGCTTCCGTACCAGCCGCTAGGCATCACGAGCACATCAAATTCATCAAGATTTACACGCCCTAGCTTATCTGCATTTATAGAAGTCACAGGGTACTGTAATGTCTGTTCAAAAAAGTACCACGTAGCTCCATAACTCAATGATGAGGTTGCGTCTCCTTTAAGTAATGCAATCTTTGGCGGATTGATAAGCTTTACTTGTGACGACCCAAAATCTGGTCCAGAACTTGCAAATGAGGTTGTCGTAGCGGTAAGGGTTCTGTTATGCTTTAGCGAAAGCGTACTCAACACCTCATTAAAATCTTCACGTCCCAGATTATCACTTTTTGTGATGATTAAAGAACCGCGCTCGTAAGAAACTCCATTATTTACAAAGGGTTGCTCGCTAAAACGTACTCTAATGCCCTCCTTAAGAAGTCCTGCTAGAAACTGTGCATCATCAAGACTATTCCACTTCCCGATGTAGCCCGCTACATTTGTGCTTGCTGTGGTTATGTTTGTTTTAAAAGGGCTCGCGGCATTTGCTTTTACCAGTGATGTGCTTGCCACGGCATTAAGACCGTAAGCGTGTGGTAAATTCCACGCGGTAATATCATAAGTGAGCGGTGTGCTTAGTTTTGCATCTGGTTCAAAAAGTGCCTTTACCATTTTTCCTTTTGGCTGGTCTGTACTTATCACCATTGCTGTGTCATAGCTCATACTACCTTGACCGTTTGAGGTGTAGTTAAAACCTGTTGCCTTACCGTTTGAGGCAAAGCCATAGTTTATCTCGTGCTTGTCCATTAAGTCGGCTAGCGCTTTGAGATTATCTACATTACCAGAAAGTACGTAGCTTTTATATTTAAGATTGTTGTTATTAAAGTATGCTTTAAACTCTGAGTTGAGCTTTGCAGCATTTTTTACAGAAATCTCTACGGTAGAGAGTCCTGTAGTTTTGTGGTGTGCTACACGATCTACCAGCGTGAGTTCATAACCTCGATCTGTATGAATACCTAAACCGGCACGACCGTGACCAGCCTGCTCATAGGTCATCCCTATTGCTCCCATAAAGGTAGGGTAGGTGTCACCGTAAGAAGGGTAGAGTAAGTCAAAACTCTCTCTTGTGAAAAACAGCCAACCTTCTTTATCAAAATAGCGTGCGTGATTTGCTCCTATTTGCGTTTGGAAATCCATCTGCCAGTCTGTGATAATCTCGTGATATGGCTCTGCTGCCGGAGCAAAATAATAGGGATTGTTTATTCCCTGCTCGTGAAAGTCTACGTGCACGTGAGGCATCCACTTATTATATACTTTTAATCGTTGTTGTGACTCTACTTGTGATGCCCACGCCCAGTCACGGTTAAGGTCAAAAAGGTAGTGATTAGGTCTTCCTCCTGGCCACGGCTCATCGTGCTCTGTAGCTACTTGTGCTGGGTCATAAGGTGTAGACGCTACTTGATTAAACCAGTTTGCATAGCGATCACGCCCGTCTGGATTTACACAAGGATCCATAATAATAACGGCATCTTTTAACCATTCTTTTTTTGAAGTAATTAACTCATATAGTGTCACCATAGAAGCCTCTGTAGATGATGCTTCATTACCGTGCACGTTATAAGAAAGCCAGACTATTGCCTTGTCTGCCGTACCAGAGTTACCGGTAGCAATACCTGTTTGCTCCAGGTTTGCTTTGCGTATATTTTCTAGATTGCTATGGTTTGCGCTTGTGGTAATAACGGCATAGGTAAGGGGTCTACGCTCGTTAGTTTTACCATATTCTTGATAGGTGACTAGGTCACTATTTTCGGCTACGTGTTCAAAGTAGCGCACCACGTCTGAGTGTCGTGAGAACTGTGTTCCTATCTCATAACCCAGAAATTCTGATGGAGATTGTACTTGAGCGGTAAGTAATGTTGTGAGAAATAAGGCGACAAAAAAGCTGTAGATTCTGAGCATTTGGTTGGTTTTAGCAAAAGCTAAAGCTATAAAAAGAGCTCGCCGCAAATCAGCGTTTTAACGTTTTTTTGGGAAAAGTCGCAATTTATCAGAATTATCTTTACTATCTAAACCATAATTTATGCCAACCGACTGTCTGCCGTACCGAGAAACGGGGTATTTTTCTAATCTTATCACAAATTACCTAGATCAAGAAGAAGCACTTAAGCCCTTTTATCACAGATTTCCTACAGCAGATAATCTTATCAAACAGGCAGATGAGAAAGGACAATTTTTTAGTCCGCTTTCGCGAAAGCGTTTATACGATTCCCTTATTGCGCAGTATAAAAATACAAACACCTCTGCCGAGACACAGCTCAACTTAGAGCATCTTGCTAGCGAAAATACGTTTACCATCACCACAGGGCACCAGCTCAATTTATTTACGGGGCCGCTCTACTTTTTATATAAAATCATCTCTGTGATTAACCTCTGCAAGGAGCTTAAAGAGAAAGATCCAGACCGCAATTATGTGCCTATTTACTGGATGGCGACAGAAGATCACGATTTTGACGAGATTAATTACTTCAATTTTCAAGGTAAAAAAGTGCAGTGGAATCGTGAGGACGGAGGCGCCGTGGGCGAACTCTCAACCGATGGACTGGCGGAAGTACTAGCATTGTTTAAAACACAGCTAGGCACTTCAAGAAATGCGGAGTACCTCTCAAAACTCTTTAACGACGCCTACATAAATCACGATAACCTGGCAGATGCAACGCGCTATCTGGGTAACGAGCTTTTTGGTGAGTACGGCCTTGTCATTGTAGATGGTAACGACGCGGGACTTAAAGAATTATTTGCTCCTTATGTACAACGAGAATTGCTAGAGGGTGTGTTGCACGCAAAGGTGACACAGCAAACCGAGCAACTCACTGCACTAGGCTACCCAGAGCAAGTGCACCCTCGTGAGATTAACTTGTTTTACATTACAAAAGGCATCCGTGAGCGCATTATCAAGGTGGATGATATGTATGTGGTAAATGATACAGATATCCGCTTTCGCGAAAATGAGATACTCGACGAGCTTGCTAACCATCCAGAACGGTTCTCGCCTAACGCCTTGCTGAGACCACTTTTTCAAGAAGTGATTTTACCGAATCTTTGTTATATAGGTGGAGGCGGAGAGCTGGCGTACTGGTTCCAACTGAAAGCATATTTTGAAGAGGTTAAAGTACCTTTTCCAGCCTTATTACTTCGTAACTCGGCATTAATACGTACCGAAAAGCAACGTACAAAGGCGGAAAATTTAGGCGTGTCGTTGCCAAATTTATTTCTAAAACAAAACGAACTCATCAACCGAAAGGTGCGTGCTATCTCAAATATAGAGATAGACTTTTCTGCGCAACGCAGCTTTTTAAAAGAGCAGTTTAAAGCAATGCACTTACTAGCCGAAGAGACAGACGCTAGTTTTATAGGAGCCGTAAAAGCACAAGAAGTAAAACAACTCAAAGGCTTAGAAAACTTAGAGAGTAGATTGCTGCGCGCACAAAAGCGAAAGTTAAGTGATCACGTACAACGCCTAGTAGATTTACAAAACGAAGTTTTCCCAATGCAAAGCCTGCAAGAAAGAAACACTAACTTCTCACAGTTTTATCTAGAATTTGGCGAGCAACTCATCCCTGAGTTAGTAAATGCTCTTGAGCCGCTAGGCGGCGAGTTTACAGTGGTTACTTTGTAGGGGGTAGATGAGAGAAGAAGCTATCAAAAAATACTATTTGAGATTTGGTGTTTTGAATTTCGTCTTTTCATTAATTATTATACTTGTACCCAGGGATATAGTATTATTAGAGCGTTTTTTTGCAATGATAGCTATAAACCTAGGTTACCATATGCTTTATTGGTTTTATGTCAAGTTGTATGATTCTTACATAAAATTAGAGGGTTCTTTTGAAAAAAGCTTTTGGTATTTTGGAATAAAATTTTTTATAGTTTTCGGCTTTGTTTCAAGTTTAATTATTGCATTTACGTTTGTCTATAACTTTTTTATAGTTAAAGATTATGCTACTCTAACTGCTATTTGTGTCCCGATAGGGCTTTTTCTTGGAGTCCTACTTGTGCAGATCAAACTAGAAAAATAATTTTTAATTTTTGATTTTTTTCCCTTTTACAAACTTGATGATCATTGGATTTCCATTATCATTTATGCAAAATTCTTCACCATCTTTCTTTCCGTCTGTATAAGGACATTTATATATTAAAGTAGTATCCTTATGCCTTGTGACTAAAGTCTTTTTAAAATTGGTGTCGTAATAAGTCCTTTCAGTGAATTTTCCATTCTTATTTGTTATGTATCGTATTCTTTCTTTTGGTGCGAGCGGGTCCTCTTTATAGTAGAGAACTTTTTCGGCGAGACGTCTATTGCTCCTTCCAAAATATGAACGCCATTCTAGAAGAACACCATTCTTATATATCTCTTCTGCAACAATATGACCATTTCCGTTTTTTCTAAGTTTTTGTGCAACACCAGTAAATAGCTCATCATTATAGCCTTGATATGCAAGATTGTTGTCAAAATATATCTCTTTGACAGATAATGTGTCTTGAGAGAATACATTTTGATAACCTACAATAAGTAGAAAAAGAAACATTAAACGTAACTTCATATCTATAAATTCAACTGCCTTATCCCTTCATAAGCTACAATTCCTACGGCATTTGCTAGGTTTAAACTTCTGATGTGTTCGCTAAATAATGGGATTTTATAAAGTTGGTTAGGGTGTTTTTCGGTAATTTCTTTTGGGAGTCCTTTAGATTCTTTTCCAAAGACGAGAAATAGGTCTTCTTCAAAAGGAATGTCATAATGGGACTTTGTGCCGTGACTTGAGAGAAAGGCCATTTTCGCGAAAGCGTTCTTATTAAAAAAGTCTTCTGTATTATCATAATACTGTACGTCTAGATGCTGCCAGTAGTCAAGACCTGCGCGTTTAAGGCGGGTGTCGTCTATCTCAAAACCAAAGGGTTTTACAAGGTGCAACTTGCAGCCAGAACCGAGGGCAAGCCTACCTATGTTACCTGTGTTATTGGGGATTTCTGGATTGATGAGTACAATATTGAGCATAATGGCTTGCTTGATGGGATGTATGGTGTATAAATGGTGTGTGAGATACTAATGTTATCACAAAAACTAAAGCTTGTCACGGGCTATAACTCCCGTCTACAGTATCTTTACCCAAAAATAGCATTTTGAGAGTAAACTACTTCCCCAAAAAATTGATATATCTTATTGCCATCGTACTTTTTACGGTAGGTAATACACAGACGGCACAAGCACAGGATTTTGAAAAAATTAAAGAGTTTTTTACGTTTCACCCTAACCACAAGGCTGTTGTAAAAGATAGTACTTTATATGCCTCTAAGTTTATAGCGGCACCAGTAATGAGCTACAGCCCGGAGACAAATTTTGCCTTTGGGACAGGTGCAAAATACTTATTTAAATTTAACGGTAGTGGGGAGGAGACGCGTGTGTCTAATATGCCTATCACGCTGCAGTACACACTTAATAGTCAGTTTTTTGTTTATTCTGGATTTGAGATTTTTACTAACCAAGAGAAGTGGGTGATAGAGGGTAATATCCTTTTTCAAAATTACCCAAGACTGTTTTATGGTTTTGGCACAAATTCTCCAGAAAGTGCAGAGGAGGAGTATAATTATTACCAGTTGCTAGTGGAGCCTATCTTTCTAAAACAGGCTTTTACACGTTACCTTTTTGTAGGTGCAGGTGTACGATTTAATCACATTTATTCTGTTGATATAGAAGAGGGCGGACTTATAGATCAAACCAGACCTACGGGGTATGATGGATCTACATCGCTAGGTGTTGAGGTCGCTGCGCTGTATGATAACAGAAATAATGTGCTTAATGCTCAGAATGGGTGGTACCTAGAGACGACGAGAGGTCAATATTTTGAGGAGCTGGGAGGTACACATAATTTTGATTTGACACGTTTTGATTTAAGACATTACACAAAGCCATTTGCAGATAAGGATGATATTATTGCATTCCAGATGGTGGGAAGATTTACTCGTGGTGACTTACCGTTTTCTGAGTTTTCTTTTCTTGGGGGTAGTGAGATTATGCGTGGTTATAGAGAAGGCCGTTATGTAGGTAGAGATTTACTTGCAAGTCAGGTAGAGTATAGAAAGACGTTTAAGAACTCTCGTTTTGGCGCTGTATTATTTGCCGGTGGAGGTGATATCTATAATGATGTGAGCGATTTTCAGTTTAAGAATTTAAAACCTACTTATGGAGGTGGTCTTCGTTTTATGATAGATAAGGAAGAACGTCTTAATCTTCGTTTTGATGTAGGTTTTGGTAGAGGATCTAGCGAGTTTTACTTAGGGATTGCCGAGGCATTTTAATAGCGCGCAGCTAGTGTGATTTGCATCATTTTATTTTTAGAGATAGGAACAAAATTTCTATATTACTCTGAAAATAATCCTGATACGATGCTTAAACCTGTACTCTTTTTTCTTTCCATTTTTTTAGTTTGTAGTTGTGCTCAACAACAAGAACCAGAAGTTGCCGTAAACCCAGAAACGTACTGGGGAGAAAACCCTTGGCCAGACATTAGAAAGAAGCGTATTAGTAAGCTATTACCGCAAGCACTCAAAACAGCAGAGGTAGATTGCTGGATGACTATTTGTAGAGAAAATAATAATGATCCCATTGCAGATCACATAGGAGGAGAAAATGCCGGTGGCACCGCTGTATTTTTATTCTACAACGACGCAACTGGTTTTCACTCTAAAGTGTTCTCACCTTCTGGAGAAGCAACTGCGCTAGATGATCTAGATATACACGACGAAGTTGTGAGTGTAGAGCGAGGAACATCAGCTATTGAGCAAGCCTCAGATTTTATCAAAACAAAAGATTTTAAAAGTATTGCCGTAAACACTTCTTCAAAAAATGTGATGGCAGACGGACTTACGCATACACAGTATGAAGAAATCGCTAGTGCCTTAGGTGACGCAACCTCAAAATTAGTATCCTCTGAAGAGGTGGTCTATGAGTGGTTATCTATAAAGCTGCCAGAAGAAGTTGCCATCTTAAAGAAAGCAGCAAAGCTCACTGCCCAGTGGCAGATTGAAGCCTACGAGCAAGTAGTACCTGGCACATCTACAGATGAAGATATTGCAAAATATTTAAAACAAAGAATGACCGAGTATGGTGTGACAGATGGATGGGCACCTGCTCAAAATCCTAATGTAAATTCTGGTCCAGACCGTGGGCACTCGCACGCTACAGATAAAGTAATTATGCCTGGTGATGTGATACAAATAGACTTTGGCATCAAAGTATATGACAGGTGGGTGACAGATATACAGCGATTTGCATATGTTTTAAAAGAGGGTGAGAGCGAGGCTCCAGATGAGATTATGCACTACTGGGAAAGTTCTAAAGCTGGAAATAGGGCAGCATTCGCTGCGATGCAACCTGGCGTAAAAGGAGTAGATGTAGATAGAGCCCAGCGCGTCTTTATGGAAAAAGCAGGGTCTGATTATGTGATGTGGAGCACGGGTCACCCAGTAGGCTATGTCGCTCACGATGTAGGACCTAATCTAGGAGGTTCTCAAGCATCACACGTGAGACCAGCCTCAGAAAAAGTAATCAAGGAAGGGATGACCTTTGCCTTTGACGGTTTTCACTCTTGGAAACTAGCAGACGGTGGTGTAAAAACAATGTCTGTAGAGGAGATGGCCGTAGTAACAGAAAATGGAGCGGAGTATCTTATCGCTCCACAAGAAGAACTTGTTATTATCTCAAATAAGTAAACTAAGCAAAAAACCAGTAATCCTTAACCGCTTCTTTACCCCAAGAATCAAGTAGTGCTTGTATTTCCTTCTTACCATCGGGAGAAGAAACTACAATCATAATCTGCGCATTTTCTATAGATGGGACATCTGTAAAAGATTGCATACGTACATCATAAATGTCTTTACCTATCTGTTTCTCATTATTAGAAACCCAGTGAAAGGTGTCATTATACGATTGTAAAATTTTAGCCATATCCTTACCGTTGCGGCCGGCACCCCAGAGTACGAGTGGTCGTTTTTTATCACGATCTATCTCATAAAAGAATCGCATTTTCATATCAAAGTAGCGATTGTCTTTATACTCATCCCAAGTACGTGAGATACGATTAGAGCGATCACGCCAGTGATGAAGTATGGCATCTATCCCTATAACTTTGAGCCCGTGTTTATACATACGGAAACATAAATCATAATCTTCTGGATAAATAATAGGATCAAAAGCACCTACGGCGTCAAAATCATCTTTATGAATCATCCAGCAATGTGACGGGATAACACACTCTTTATAAATCTGCTGGTAGTGTGTACTTGTTCTTGCCACTTCATTAAGCCAGCGTTCATAGCGTAAAAAACCGTCACCTACCTCGCCTTCATCTACAAAGTGCTCTGTACCTCCAGCAATCACGTGCCCTTTTCCATACTTATGCCACTCATCTACTAATAGCTGAATTTTATATTCTGGCATTTTGTCATCAGAGTCCATCCTGTTGAGCAGGGTTCCGCGTACTTCTCTGTATCCACATTGTAATGTAGGGATGAGTTTATAGCCATCACTGTCAAAAACACGAACGCGTGCATCTTGCTTTGCAAATGCGGCAAGAATCTCTGGAGTCTCATCTGTACTGTGATCATTTACAGCAATAAGTTCCCAGTTTTGATACGTCTGGTTTATAATCGAGTTTATGCAATCGTGCAGATATGGAGCCGTGTCTTTTACGGCCATTATGATAGATACGAGGGGTTGATTTACTGCCACGATTTTGGAAGGTTTTTTGTGATTTCTATAAGGTCAAAAGTACTACTTTCTCTCGCGCCGTGTTCAGTCACCCATTTTGCGGTTTCTTGTAATCCTTGTGCAAGTGTTGTGGCTGGTTTTGGAGTAAAGATTTCTGTGAATTTTGAGTGGTCTGCATAGGCGTGTACCACTTCCTCACGCTGTTCAAGGTGATTGATGGTTACCTCTTTTTTCATAGCAACTCCTACTTCTTTAGCTAGATCATTTACCGTGTTTTCTGTGTCTGCGCCTATGTTAAAGATTTGGTTGTCCGCTTTCGCGAAAGCGTAACTAGCCGCAATATAAGGTGCCACATCATCTATGTAGGTAAAAGCACGGGTTTGATTTCCGTCGCCAAAGATGGTAAGCGGTTCGCCCTTTAACATCTGATTCATAAAAATGCCCACCACATTGCGATACTTATCTCCAATGTTCTGTCCAGGCCCATACACATTGTGCGGACGAAAAATAATATAGTCTAGCCCAAAAATTTTATGTGCATTATCCAGATCCATCTCTACCGCATATTTTGCAATACCATAAGGGTCTTCGGGTTGTGGTTTTTGCGATTCTTTAAGTGGTAATTCTTGAGTTCCATACACAGCAATAGAGCTTGTAAAGATGAACTTCTTTATGTTATGATTAACTGCAGCATTAATGAGGTTGATGCTCCCAATGAGGTTATTCTCGTAGTTGAACTTACGTATAAAATGGCTCAAGCCTTCGGCGGCATATGCAGCTAGATGGTAGATGTAATCTATGTGATGTTGTACAAATATCTCATCTATAAGCGCGGTGTCTGTAATGCTTCCTTCTATAAAAATCGCACCTTGAGGTACATTGCTTGTAAAGCCGCCAGAGAGGTCGTCAAGTATGATTACTTGGTGATGTAAAGCTAGTAAATGACGAGCAACGTGGCTTCCTATAAAACCAGCGCCACCGGTAACTAATGAGGTTATTTGCATACTGCAAACTTAGGAAAAGGAATTGAGAGGGGCGTTGTTACGCTTTCGCGAAAGCGTAAAAAAAAACCACCTTTTACAGTGGTCTTTATATATTATCTCTTGCTTGCTCTGGCTTGCTTAAAATATTTTACTGGAGGAAAGAGCATCCCGAAAGATTCTCCATCGTCTTTACCTAGGTGTTTGTGGTGCATTTTGTGTGCTCTTCTTAATGCTTTACCGTACCATCCATTTGCATTACGAAACAATTTAAATCTCTGGTGGATAAAGATGTCGTGCACGCCAAAGTAGGCAAGACCATAGGCAAAAATACCTAAGCCTATAGGTAAACCTATCCATACGCCTTCGTACTGCCACAATAGGAAACAGCCTATTGAAACTAGCGCGTAAAAAATAAAGAAGAGGTCATTTTTTTCCCACCAAGAGTTGTGTTTTTTATGGTGGTGGTCTTGGTGTAAAGACCATAAAAAGCCGTGCATTACATATTTATGTGTTGCCCAGGCTAGAAATTCCATAATGACAAAAGTCATAACAAAAACGAAGATCCAAAGTAATGTTTGCATTTGTATAGGGGATTCTTTTAAATAAGGTTTAAACGATATTTTACATAGCTACGTGCAAGAAGACTTGCCTTTACGTAGTCTGGTACGCGCACTCTTGTATTCCTAATTTCGGCAGAGGGAACGCGTTTAAGTTTTGTGAGTAATTTTCTATAATAACGGAAGGCGGTGTACACCCCAAACTTTGCTTCTATAGGTAGTCTATTTATACCTGCTAGTCCTTTTGCAAAGTCTTCTTCTATCTCTTCGATAATACGTTGTTTAGAGGCTTCATCAAGATTTACAAGATTTGTATTAGGGAAGTAGGTGCGACTTAGTCCTTCAAAATCTGCCTTGAGGTCACGTAAAAAGTTTACTTTTTGAAAGGCAGAGCCTAAGCTCATAGCGCTGTCTTTAAGGCTTTCGTATTTTTCTTTATCTCCTTTTACAAAAACGGTAAGACACATAAGGCCTACGACATCTGCGCTTCCGTAAATGTATTCCTTGTACTCTGCATCTGTGAGATAATCTAGTTTTGTGAGATCTAGGCGCATACTTTTCATAAACGATGCGATATGAGCAGGGTCTATATCATATTTATGCACAGTCTCTTGAAAGGCGTTGAGAATAGGGTTGAGGCTTATTTTATCTGTAAGCGCGTGCTCAAGATCTTCTTCAAAACGCTTGAATAGTGTAGGCTTATCATAGTCGTGAAAAGAATCTACAATCTCATCTGCAAATCTTACAAAACCATAAATGTTATAAATGTCCTGACGTATACAGGGTGCAAGCATTTTAGTCGCGCTTGCAAATGAGGTGCTATATGATTGAGTTACAACCTTTGCACAGCTTCTCGATACGGTGTCAAATAGAGATTTCATTACTTAATTGATTTGCTTATTAATTGTGATACAAGCTTACCAGATATGAGGGCTGGAGGTACGCCAGGTCCTGGAACCGTTAACTGTCCAGTAAAATACAAATTTTTGACTTTCTTACTCCTTAAATTAGGCCTAAGAAAAGCTGTTTGCTTTAAAGTATTTGCCATTCCGTAGGCATTTCCTTTATAGCTGTTATACTCACTTACAAAGTCATCTACACAAAATGACTTCTTAAAGATAATATGATTTCTGAAATTTTGACCAGATAATCGCTCTAGTCTTTCCATTATAATATCAAAATATTGATCACGTAGTGCCCGCGTATCTTCTACTCCAGGAGCTATAGGGATTAAGAAAAATCCATTTTCTTTACCTTCTGGCGCCATTGTCTCATCTGATACTGATGGGAAATTTGCATAAAATAAAGGCTCTTCTGGCCAAGCAAGATCGTCATAAATGGTTCTTGCGTGCTGGTCAAAATCTGTATCAAAGAACAAGTTGTGATGAGCTACGTTATCAAACTTTTTATCAAACCCTACATAAAAGAGTAGTGATGACGGCGCAAACACACGGCTGTCCCAGTACTTCTCTGTGTATTGTCTATATGATGGGTCTAGCAAAGTCTCACTGTGATGATAGTCTGCTCCACTTACGACATAATCTGCAGTAATGGTTTCCCCATTAACTATAATTCCTTGTACTTTTCCTTCATCTACCAGAATTTTACTGGCACCAGCGCTTGTATGAGTTTTTACTCCTAGTGAGTGTGCAAGCTTAATCATTCCTTGGATTACCTCGTGCATACCTCCTTTAGGATGCCAAGTCCCTAAGCCAAAATCTGCATAGTTCATAAAACGATAGAATGCAGGTGTGTTATTAGGTTTAGCTCCGAGAAACAATACTGGAAATTCTAAAATAGAAACCAGCTTCTCATTTTTAAAAGCCTTGCGCACATCATCACTTATAGTTTTAAAAAACTGATTTACGCGTACCGCCGTTTCTGGAGTTACAAGTTCAAAAGGAGAAAGGCCTGGCTTGTTAACTACATCATTAATAGCAATGTCATAGTTGATCCCAGCATTTTTTATAAACTTTTTGAGTTGAGGAGAGCTGCCTGGCTCTATACGCTCAAACTCTGTAGCTATTTTATCTAGCGTATCACCTATGGTTACAACTTCATCTTTAAACCAAACGTAATAAGCAGGGTCCAGCTTTTCTAACTGGTAAAAGTCTGCAACCTTTTTATTAAAATCTCCAAAAAACTTTTCAAAGATATCTGGCATCCAGTACCAGCTAGGGCCCATATCAAAAGTAAAGCCTTCTTCTTTAAGTTGTCTCGCACGACCACCTAGGGTATCATTTTTTTCATAAAGGTGTACCTCGTTACCAGCTTGAGCTAGATAACACGCAGCAGATAAGGATGAAAATCCAGATCCTATAATCACAATCTTTTTAGGCATACGTAGCAGACTTGTTTTTTACAACATTTACAAATTCTCTTATACTCATCATTATATGCACATTTTTAGGAAGACTAAGCTCGTCTATTTTACTAGTCATAGATCCTAAAACATATAAATCTAGTTTCTGGTTACCAAAAAGTTCATTAAACTCATCAAAATATGCAGGTATATCTTCTGCCAGCGGCTGTACAGTAAAATACGTTGCAAATGAGAGGTTAGGATGATTTGAAGAAAGGTACTTTAAGTTTGATAACATTATGCTCTGCCCTAAGTAAATTACCTTGTAGCCATTTGCAACAAGTTCATAATTTAGAAAGAGTAGGCCTAGCTCGTGTATTTCGTTTTCTGGTAAGAAAAGTGCAAATGTTTTATCCTTGAGAGGCGGCACATTAATTTGTGTCTTCTCAATATTTATAAGAATCTTTTGCTTAATAAGATTAAAGATAAAATGCTCGTGAGATGGGTTTATCGTATCCGTTTGCCATAATAACCCTATCTCTTGTAGTAAGGGTATAAACGTCTCGTAAAAAATGGTGACAAATGGCTTATCTTCATTAAGAGCATTATATGTTTTGTGAAATAAGTTTTGATCAAAATTCATCATTGCTATCTTAAATGAATTGATAGCGTGATTTTCATTTGCTGCACTGGTTTCGGTAACTAGCTCTGCCACGAGCGCTGCAATTTCCTTTGTGGAGTGCTTTGCTATTTTAGAAATCTTGAATTTATTCTCTGTAAGAAATACAACATTAAGAAGCTTTTGCAAGTCGCTTAAGGCATACGTTCTAATATTTGTAGAGGTACGCTGTGGCTCAAGAAGACCATACCTTTTCTCCCAGATACGTATGGTATGGGCTTTTATACCACTTAAACTCTCTAAGTCTTTAATGCTAAATTTTGTCTTTACGGCATTTTTCATACTACACATATTTCTTGTAAAAATAGCGAATTTACTTATTTTGTTTAATCAAATAGTGTTAAGTTTTAAACAAAATATCAAATATGCGATATTTTCTTATGCTCTAAATGTATAAAAGTTATTCCCGTGATGCTTAAAGTATAGGTGTTTTTGGGTTCTATTTGTATAGTTAAGAGTACTTGTATAAAAAAAAGAGCTAACCTTACGATTAACTCTTGTATTGTACCCGGGATGGGACTTGAACCCACACGCAACTAGTGCACACGGCCCTCAACCGTGCCTGTCTACCAATTTCAGCACCCGGGTAGAAAAGCGGCATTTTATCAATGCGGGTGCAAATATAAAATCTTCTTATGAAACTTGTGTATTAATCTACAGATATTTTAAAATAGGATAAAACTGTTCTATAAAAAAACCTCTATCGTTAGATAGAGGCTTATGCTTGTAAAGTGACCTGGCTGGGGCTCGAACCCAGGACCCTCTCCTTAAAAGGGAGATGCTCTACCAACTGAGCTACCAGGTCGTTATTTTAACGGGGTGCAAATATAAAATCTTCTTTTGAGATTTTGGGCATATTATGTAATTAATTTAAGAACGTTTTTTTAGCGGTGACACATAAAAAAACCTCTATCGTTAGACAGAGGTTTGCACTTATAAGTGACCTGGCTGGGGCTCGAACCCAGGACCCTCTCCTTAAAAGGGAGATGCTCTACCAACTGAGCTACCAGGTCATTGCCTTAATGCGGGTGCAAATATACAGTTAATTAATTCTTACTGCCAAGTGTTTTAAATAAAATTTTCAATCTTTTTTTTAGATTAATATATACTTTTGTTTCTCAACAAGTTCGCTTATGAAAATATATCTAGTAGGTTATATGGGGTCTGGAAAATCAACCATTGGACCGCTACTTGCCGAAGTGCTTTCTTATAAATTTATAGATTTTGACACCTACATTACTCAAAAAGAGGGGATGAGTATCTCTGAGATTTTTAAAAATAAGGGAGAAATATATTTTAGAAAAGCAGAGTCTACTTACTTACAACAACTTTTAGAAGAAGAATCTGAGCAGGTCGTTGTTGCATTAGGAGGAGGTACCCCTTGTTATGGTACAAATCTCCAGGTGTTAAAGGATAGTGATGCGCAAACGGTATATCTTAATTGGCACTTTAAAACACTTGCTCAACGTTTATGGTCTGCAAAAGAAGAGCGCCCTCTCATCGCTAGTATGCAATCTTATGAAGATCTAGAAGATTATGTTAGAAAGCACCTATTTGAAAGAGGTCTTTATTACAACCAGTCAGATCTAGTTTACAAAATAGAAGATCAAAGTCCTCAAGAAGTTGTAGATGGTATACAGGAGTTTTTATTCTAATACAGCAGTATCATTACCTTTTCTAAAAGTTACTTTTACAGATTCATTGAGAGAAGTACTTAAGGAAATACCTTTAAAGTCTGCTTTAACAGGGTATTTTTTGTGGTTTCTATTTACAAGTACTGCCGTTTTAAATCTCTTGAGCGGTACATCAAGAAAATGCTTTACACCGTATATTAGCGTTGTGCCAGAGTTTAGTACATCATCTATAAGTATCACAGATTTATCTTTATACTCCTCTGGTGACATACTGGTTTCTACAGTGCCTAGAGGTTTTTTCTTATTCATAGATACTTTACAAAGCTTGGTTTGTAAAGGTGAGATTTCAGAAAGTACTTTGGCTAGACGTTCTGCAAATTTGTAGCCATTATCTGCAATACCAGCAAGAATGATTTCTTCTTCATTTGCATTACTCTCATAAATCTGAAACGCTATACGTTTTGTTTTATGCTGTATAGCTGTGTGATCTAGTATTTTTTCCAACTTAACTTTCATACTTGAAATTGCTTATGGTATAAAGATATTTAATATCCAGCTTATTCTTCTTCGTCACTACCAAAAAAGGAGTCATTATTATATATATCATCTATATCTCTACGATCCTTTTTAGTAGGTCTACCAGACCCCTTCTTGCGGTAATAATCTTTTGAATATTTGAGAAGTTCTAATTTTTCTAGATTTTCTTTTGGAGTATGATCTTGTACATACATTCCCACTAGTTTTGCCCCCAGTCTACTTTCTGGTAGGTCTAAAACTTCAAGAATATAGGTAACTTGATTTTTTCGCACAGAGATCTTATCTGTAGGATACACATCTCGCGATGGTTTTACAGAAGCTCCATTCATTTTTACCTGCCCTTTTTTACAGGCAGCCGTGGCTATAGATCGCGTCTTAAAGTAACGCACACACCATAAATATTTGTCTACTCGCATATAAAAAGCCCTAAAACAGCGTTAATAACTGTAAAGTAATGTGCAAAAATACATCAAAATTGTATCTTGCGCTCCTTAAAATAATATTGATGAAATTAAGAAATTACCTTGGTTTAGTGCTGGTTTTACTAGTTTGTGTAGCTTGTCCTAATAATGATGATGACCTTATAGAGGTTCCCGTAAGAGACCGTGGCGAGCAGTCTATAGAAGATGACGAGTTACTGGTAGAGTACCTTTCTACTCACTTTTATAATTATGAAGAGTTTGAAAATCCACCTGCAGATTTTGATTATAAAATAGTTTTTGACACTATAGCTGGTGATAATAGTGATAAAACTCCATTAATAAACAGACCAGAGCTTAAGAAAAAAGAATATTTTAGATTTGATACAGAAAACTCACTATATATTTTACAAGTAAGAGAAGGGAGTGGAGAAGAGCCAGTGGCAACATTTGCAGATTCTACATTACTAACTTACGAAGGTTTTAATCTTTACGGAGATGTGTTTGATGCATCTGTAAATCCTATATGGCTTAATCTTCCTACCACAATAGACGGTTTTGCAAATGGGTTAGGAACTTCTGTAAATCTTCTAAGTACAGTTGCAGAAGATAATAATGTAGGTTTTGGTGGCGCTTCAGGCTTTACAGTAGAGCCAGATGGTACTACTTCTTTTAACCAAGATTATGGAGTAGGTGCGGTATTTGTACCTTCAGGTCTTGCTTATTTTAACCAGCCTCCGGCAGATATTAGCTTGTACGGATCTATCGTTTTTACATTTTCAGTATATGATGTAGTTATTACAGATCACGATGGTGATGGTATTATTACTATAAATGAAGATATAGATAATAATGGATTCCTCTTTGACGAGGCAGATAATCCAGATGAAGATGCTGTTCCAGCTTTTAGAGATCCTAATGATGATAATGATGGTATTCTTACTAAACTAGAGATAGTAACAGATGAGGATGGAAACTTTATAAGCCTACTGGATACAGATGGAGATGGTATAAATGATCACTTAGATACAGATGATGATGGTGATGGAAGACCTACAATAGATGAAATTATTGTAAATGCTCTTACAGGTGAAATCACCTACACAGATACAGATGGAGACGGTACACCAGATTATCTAGACTCAGATAGTTAGTAGACGGTATACCGCTTTCGCGAAAGCGTAATAAAAACCCACATTGTACATCACAATGTGGGTTTTTTAGTTAGATTTAGTTTATCACATCTATTTTGCAGGAGACGCTATGGTTAAATTAATTATAGAAAATAGTACAATGGTCATTCTTTAAAAAGCAAAAAACACCCCAGATGAGGTGTTTTATAACAGTTTTTGAAGCGTGTTTTAATTCTTCTTATCAAAAGCGTATGAGAGACTTAAAATCCATTGAGAAGGCCTTGCATCTACTTGAAAACCTACACTGTTATCTTCTACTTGTGACTCAGTGATAATCGTATTATCTGTAAAGGCACCTTCATACCTTACATCAATACCTAGCTGGCCTAGTGTTATTCCTACACCTAGTTGATATCCTACGGTAAATGAATTTTCTGGATCTTCAAAATCTATATCTACCTCTTCAAATCCATTTTCAAGAATGTATTGAAATGATGGTCCCGCCTTAATGTTGAGTGGCCCTATTATGTCAAATCCTACGAGAAGCGGAATGTCTATTTTTGAAAGTTCATAATCATATACGTCTGAAGATACTCCGTCGTTTGTGTATTCTGTATTAAGCTTTGTATATAACAGCTCTGGTTGTATAATGAGCCCAGCAAACTTTGCTTTATAAAAAACACCAGCGTGAAAACCGGTTTTGTTTTCTTTACTAAAAGTGCTGTTTGCAAACTCAGACGTAAACTCTAAGTCACCTACAGATCCATAATTAAGTCCTCCTTTAATACCAAAGCCAGTACTCTGGCTTAAAGCTGTAATACCTGATAAAAGTAGTACGGCGACAATGATTTTTTTCATAATTGAAATTTTATTGATTAATGTAAAGACAAATAAAAAGGCAGTATGTTACAATCATACTGCCTATGTCATATAGTAAAAACGTATGGTATACGTTATTATTTTCTTGAAATCACTTTTTCTACTTTCTTAACAATCGCGTTTGTATTAAGGCCATATTTCTCCATAAGTTGTGCTGGAGTTCCACTCTCGCCAAAAGTATCTTCTGTAGCGACATACTCTTGTGGTACTGGATGCGTAAGTGATAGCTCTCTAGCAACACTCTCACCAAGACCTCCTAGAAAGTTATGCTCCTCTGCAGTCACGACACATCCTGTCTTTTTTACAGACTTAATGATTGCCTCTGCATCTAGTGGTTTTATGGTGTGTATGTTTATTACATCTGCCGTGATGCCTTTCTCGTTAAGGACTTTGCAAGCCTCTAGCGCTTCCCATACTAGGTGACCTGTTGCAACAATTGTTACATCATTACCTTCTTGCAATTGTACGGCTTTACCTATTTCAAAAGTTTGATCTGCTGGAGTAAAGTTAGGTACTACCGGACGGCCAAAACGTAAATAAACCGGCCCCACGTGGTCTGCAAGGGCTATTGTAGCGGCTTTGGTCTGGTTATAGTCACAGGTATTTATTACTGTCATACCTGGTAACATCTTCATAAGACCTATGTCTTCTAGTATTTGGTGTGTTGCACCATCTTCACCTAGGGTAAGACCTGCGTGAGATGCACAAATCTTTACATTTTTACCAGAGTAGGCTATAGACTGTCTTATCTGGTCATAAACACGACCTGTAGAGAAGTTTGCAAAAGTACCTGTAAAAGGTATTTTACCTCCTATGGTAAGGCCTGCGGCTATACCCATCATATTTGCTTCTGCAATTCCTATTTGGAAAAAGCGCTCAGGATTTTCATCTATAAAGGTTTGGATTTTTAAAGATCCTATAAGGTCTGCACAAAGAGAAACCACATTTGGGTTTGTTCTACCTAGTTCTGTCATTCCTGCGCCAAAACCTGATCTTGTGTCTTTACTGCCTGTATTTTCGTATGTTTTCATTGTAAAAGTTTTTGGTACGCTTTCGCGAAAGCGTAATAAGAAAAGGTTTAGTAATCGCCTAGTGTTTCTGGATTTTGCTCTAGTGCACTAGCGAGTTGCTCATCATTAGGAGCTTTACCGTGCCAGGCGTGAGTGCCCATCATAAAGTCTACACCGTTACCCATAACTGTGTGTAATAACACACAGACAGGTTTACCTTGACCAGACGCGGCTTTTGCCTCGTTCATTCCAGATACAATGGCCTGAATGTCATTTCCTTTTTCTATATCTAAAACAATCCACCCAAAGGCTTCAAACTTTGCACGCACACTTCCTAAATCAAGTACGTGGTCTGTGCTACCGTCTATTTGCTGACCATTGAGGTCTACAGTTGCAATAAGGTTGTCCACCTTTTTTGCAGAGGCATACATTATAGCTTCCCAGTTTTGTCCTTCTTGTAACTCACCATCACCCATAAGTGCATAGATGGTGTGGTTATCGTTATTAAGTTTTTTTGCTTGAGCGGCACCTACGGCAACACTAAGTCCTTGGCCTAGTGATCCAGAGGCTATACGTACTCCTGGTAGCCCTTCGTGTGTAGTAGGGTGACCTTGTAGACGTGAGTCTAACAATCTAAAAGTGTTAAGTTCTTCTACGGGAAAATACCCAGATCGTGCGAGCACGCTATAAAATACGGGTGATATGTGACCGTTAGATAAGAAGAAGAGATCTTCTCCTATACCATCCATATCAAATCCTTCTTTACGTTCCATTAGTTCTTGATAGAGAACCGAAATAAATTCTGCACATCCTAAGGATCCTCCAGGGTGACCTGAACTTACTTTGTGTACTTGTCGTACAATGTCTCTGCGCACTTGTGTTACAAATGCTTCTAGCTTCTTAATATCTGCCATCTTGGGTAAATTTTATCACGTAAAAATAAGCATATAAAAAAGTCCTACCATCTAGATTGCTCAAGATTGTAGGACTTCTTTGATTTTTGCGAAATATTGAATTTAAATTGCTTTATGCAATAACATCCATATTTTCTGAAAGTGTACCTATAAATTTTGTGATAGGTCCTTTTACCATCATTGCCATCATTGCATTAAACTCACCTTGAAAAAGGAGTTGCACTTCTGTTTTTGAGGCTTCTAGTTCTTTAATATCTGCAGTGAGCTCAAAAGGAATTTTGTCACTGGCAGCACCTAGTACTACTTTACTGTGTGGTATACCTTCTTTAAGATCTAATACAATCTCTGGCATTCCTTTAAGACCAAATAAGAAACGGGTATCGCTTATTTTTTCAAATTTGGTGTTTTCTGGCATTAATTTTTCAAAATTCTCAATGTTCATCAAGAAGTTGTATACCTCTTCTTGAGATTTATCTAAAGTTTTAACTGGGCTCTCTAAGTTCATTTAGCTTTTTTTAATTTGTATAATTATCCCCAGTTTGCTGGGTCTTTACGCCAGTTTTCTAAGGTTTCTTGCTGCGCTTCTGTTATGAAGTTTGTATCGCGAGCTTGTAATAATAGGTGCGAGTAATCACTTAATGTATTAAGTGCTACGCCAGCTTCTTCAAAATTTGTAGCGGCTGTGTCAAACCCATAAGTAAAGATGGCTAGCATCCCTTTTACATTCATATCAGAATTTTTAAGAGCTTCTACTGCCATAAGGCTACTCTTACCAGTGCTTATAAGATCTTCTATCACCACTACATTACTGTTAGGCTCTAGGTGACCTTCTATTTGATTTTTACGTCCGTGCTTTTTTGGTTCAGGGCGCACATAAGCAAAAGGTACATTAAGATAATCTGCAACAAGCATACCAATACCTATCGCTCCCGTAGCAACGCCTACTATCGCATCTGGCTTACCGTAGATAGACTCTACTTGTTTTGCCATCTCTTGATGTATGTAGTTACGTATTGCTGGGTACGACAGTGTGATACGGTTATCGCAATAAATGGGAGATTTCCAACCAGAAGCCCACGTAAAAGGAGTTTGCGGTTGTAGTTTTATTGCATTAATTTGCAAAAGCAATTCGGCAGTTTTTTTTGCCGTTTCTTTGTCTAAAATCATATTGCAAATGTATAAAGTTTTTGTCAATGATATTCCTATTATTCTATCTACCGAAAAGGTAATAGGTAAACAGTATAAGACGATTCCGATTAAGACGGTTAAGATTAAAAAATTAATCAAAAAACTATACAAGGGAGAACAGCTATACATCAATCTATATCACCCTAAAGAAGAAAAACTTCTTAAACATTTACGCAAGAAGCTTAAGCTCGTCATAGCGGGTGGTGGGCTTGTTTATAATGACAAAAAGGAAATTCTTTTTATACACCGCAACGGCAGGTGGGATCTCCCTAAAGGAAAGATAGAAAAGAAAGAGGGCATAGAAGAATGTGCCTTGAGAGAAGTAGAGGAGGAGACCGGTGTAAAAGGACTTACTATTAAGAGACCGCTTGAGATTACTTATCACGTTTTTAAACGTAACGGTAAATTTAGACTTAAAGAGACTTTCTGGTATGAGATGCATACTAGCTCTACAGAGGCTCTTGTACCACAAACTAAAGAGGGTATAAAAAAAGCAAAGTGGCTCAACTTTGAAAAAGCACAAAAAGCGCTTGATAAATCTTACGAAAATATCAAGCTTATCTTCCCGAGTACATATCTAGTTAAGCATCCTAACGATAGGGTAGCGTAGATGCGCTTTCTCATAGTTAGGTGATTTTTTATGAAGCCAGTCTAGCTGGGCATACCAGTTTTCGGCAAATTGCGGTTCTAGTGATTTTTTGAGGTTAAATTCAATTTGTAATTGTGGGTTACGTTTAAGCACTTCGAGTGCTTTGTCTTCCCACACATATGGTGAGAATCCTTCCTTTTGTTGCAATATGGTGTCAAAAAAGTTCCAGTTAAAGAAACTGTCTGTTGCCTCTGGCTCGAGGGTTTCTAGCAAGTAGCGTATTCCATCTTGATCTGTAGGCACGAGATAGCCACCCTTTGCCACAGTTACTTCTTGGCTCGTAGTTTTTACAGCTGTGTTGTAGTGTAAATAATGACCCTCGTAAGCACTCTTGCGAGTGTCATATGTGTCTATATGATATACTTCTCCCGTAAACGTAGTATCCCTTTTAAGCTGTTTGAACTTAATGTTGTTGTCCTTTAAAATGAGAGCAATGTCACGGTAGCCTCTAGGTATCACATATGCCTTAGGTATACGCACTTCCTTAGTAGGTTTAAAGTAATCGTAGTAGGTTACTTCCTTGGTAAAAGGCTTTGTTCTATCATATTTGAGGCGTTCTTTTCCTGTGATTTTACTTGGTATCATTTCTCCCTCGTAGCCTAAAAACTCTAAGGTTGTGGTTTTTGTTGTGTCTAGAGCAAATTGTACGGGATAAGTTTCCGCTTTCGCGAAAGCGTTAAAAGCCTCTGCACGTATTTTTTTAATCTGATCTCCGTTTTGAGCAGTGAGTTTTAATACACTTTTCATTAACTCATATGTACCTTCTACACGTGGTTTATATGGCTTGAGCATATGTGTCTCTACCATAAGGCCTATGGTGTTCCATAGTGATGTAAAGCCCGTTGAGTAACGAGGGTAGTCCATAAACTGGCTAAAACCTTTTTCTGGAACGCTATTAAAAACGTTTACATAAGGAGTGATTTCCCAGTCTTTACTCTTAAGATCTTCCTCAAGCATAGGCTGGAAGGTTTCGTGCACGTAGTTACCTAAAGCACCGCCTAGCTTATTGTGTTGTGTAAAAAGATGGGTCAGGGTGTACTGATAGTCTGCGCCATTACTCACGTGATTATCTATAAAAACGTCTGGAGATATCATATGATAGATTTCTGCAAAGGCTTGTGCGTTTTTTGTATCTCGCTTTATAAAATCGCGGTTGAGGTCGTAGTTTCTAGCATTACCTCTAAAACCATATTCTTTTGGCCCATTTTGATTTGTGCGTGATGTACTGTTACGATTAAGAGCGCCGCCTATATTGTATATGGCGATGGCACTTACCCAAGTATCTTCTGGAGCTTTTATCTTGCCTTGTGCGAGGTCACGCATAAGCATCATTGTTGCATCTATCCCATCTGACTCTCCCGGGTGAATGCCATTATTTATGAGAATACGGCGCACATCGGTATCATCAGAAAACTCACTATCAAAACTACGATTAGGATTAAAGGTGACTAGCGTGAGGGGCTTACCTGTATCTGTCATTCCTACTTCGTAGGTTTTTATAGATCTGTATGCCTTGTCAAGGTCTTGATAAAATGTGATCACCTCATCATAAGTAGGTGTTTCTGTACCACCGCTTTTTTCAAAGAGGGTTGTAAAGTCTTTATTATCTGGGTTGTCTTTGTGCTCTCCACAACTTAAACTAAGGATAGAGATGGCGATGAGTACGATACCTTTTTTCATATGGTGGTTGGATTGTGCTGTGAAGATACAAATTGACAAAAAAAAGGCCCCATCTTCTTTTTAAAAATGAGGCCTAAAGCAGGGAGATTGGTTAGTTGTTATTTTTTTACAACTCTTTTTACAAGTTGTGTTTGCCCTGCCGTTATGTGCATAAAATATACTCCAGCTTCATAATATCTGAGTGATATGTTTGTGTTTATACCGCTACTAGATAACTCTATACGCTCAACTATACGACCTCTTATATCTGTTATAACCATATAATCTAGTGGTGTATTACTCAAGTTCTTGAGAGTAATGTCTCCTCGCGTGGGGTTAGGGAAGAGTATGATGTCGCTTTCGCGTAAGCTTAAATCATCTACACTTAACGGGTTGTTTGTCACTGTGATTGTAAACTCACAGGTAACCATATTTCCATCTTCGTCAAAACCTGTAAGCGTTACCGGTACCTCTTGAGGAGCATCTATGATCGTGCCAGCAACAGGTTGTTGAGAGACATTTGTAAAGGTGCCGCCACCACAGTTATCTGTAAGTGATTCTATGTAGTTTTCTATCTCATAAAGGTCAAAGAGATCTGCCTCTACGGTAAAATCTTCTTGACAAGAGATGAGTCCAAAATCATCTGCATCTACAAGAACTGTCGCTTCACAAGTGGCAGTGTTTCCGTTTTGATCTGTAACGGTGAGTGTCACGATATTTTCTCCCACATCTGCACAACCAAATTCTGTTATGTCTAGACTAAGTGTTACCTCTCCACCACAGTTGTCTGTACTACCATTGTCTATCATATCTGGTGTTATACTAGCTGTACCAGTATCTTCATCAAGTATAACAACAATGCTTTGACAGATAGCTGTAGGTGGGGCCTCATCTACTATAGTGACATTTACTGTACAAGTGGCTACATTACCTTTTGCATCTGTAACGGTAATATTTACAACATTCTCGCCTAGATTAGAACAATCAAAAGTGTCTACGTTAAACTCAATATCTGAAGTAGGCGTACAGTTATCAGGAACTCCTAGAAGATCGTCATCTGGATCTGCAAAGCTTATCTCAAATCTCAATAGTTGTCCAACGTCACCTTGTGTATTATCACAAACAGACAGACTCCAGTTTCCGTTTATTTGTTCACCAGCAAAGGTATCTGCAAAGGTTCCTCCTTCTGGAGAATAAATTCCGTTTACAAGACCTGTTGTCATTGTGATGTCTTCTCCATCATCATCAAAGGTTGCATTTTCATAACCCTGTGCATTTCCGCCATTACCTGCAGAGAGTACAAGTTCTGTACCTTGTGGTGATGTAAGGGTTAAGTCTAGGTCACCTACAAAAGAGTGATCCAGATCTACAATGACCGTAGCAATGCGATAGGCGTCACCTATAGTGCCCTCAAGATCTACTGCTGCTGTAGAGGTGGTAGGTCCTCCGGCACAATTTGTACCTCCTGTACCCGTCATCGGGATACTTTCAGGCACTCCGTCACCAGTAAAAGGAATACCCTGTACAGGTACGAGGTTACCTATTACATCTTCTGGAGTAAGAATTGCGATACCATTTTCATCTAGTGAGATGGTTGCATCCATACATTCTGGCGTGGGTGCAGTAACATCTATTACTGTCACAATCGCTTCACAAGTAGTCGTATTACCAGCATTATCTGTAGCAGTTACTACTACCACATTTGGACCGGTGTTTGCACAGCCAAATTCTGATATGTCTAATTCTAAATTATCTATAAGACAAGTAGATGATGTATCTGCAAGTACATCTTCTGGTACAATAGTAACCATACCATTCTCATCAAGCTCAATAGTGATATCTTGACAAGTGATTTGCGGTATAATACTACTTGTAACCGTTACAATAGCCTCGCAGTTTGCCGTATTTCCATTCTCATCTGTAGCCGTGAGGGTAACCACGTTTTCTCCAAGATTTTCACACGTAAATGAATCAATATCTATACTTAAAGTTACTGGCGTACAGTTATCACTTGTGCCACCATCAATATCTTCTGGAGTTATGGTTGCCATTCCATTTTCATCTAGTGCTATCTCAATATTTTGACAAAACATTCTAGGTGCTAGATCATCAATAATTGTGATAGTGAAAGAACAAGTATCTAGGTTACCATTACCATCTTCTACAGTAAAGGTGTTAGTAGTGGTACCTACGGGGAATGGGTTACCGCTTGCAAAACCAGCAGTTTGTGTAACAGTACCACCGCCAACACAGTTCTCATTTGTAAATGGTCCTTCGTAAGAAATAATTGCCCCACAACCCGATGCCGCATCAGAAAATACAATTTCTGCAAAACCTGTATTTCCATCTCCATAATTAGATAGTACTTCCATACGGATTGTAGTTGCCGTAATAGGGGTAAATGTAAATATCTCTGGTGCGCTCGGTGCGTTTTCTTCCGCTTGCGCGAAAACTGTAGGCGCTCCCTCTACATCTATAAACGTACTACCATCTATACTATAAGAAATCAAAACATCTCTTATACCTGAAGTTCCATCTGGCCCCGGACCACCACCATTTTGATTCCAGAAAGAGAATCCGCTCACGGTTGTCTCTGCTCCTAAATCAAAATCAATTGTGCCAGTACTTCCTTCTCCTATCCAAGAATTTTCTGGAGTAGAAGGAGCGTGATCTGTAGTAAGGCTAGGAGAGGTGTTTAACCCCGTTCCGTCTATTGCATTTGTAATCGTACTGCCAAAGGCGCTATTATATGTTGTAGTAGCTCCCGTAGGTACGATAGGGTTAGAAATTTCAGATAGATTAATAACCAAATCTTCTGGACAGGTAATTTCTATCGGTTGGTTATTAACTACTGTTATTACAGCTTCACAAGTAGCAGTGAGACCTTGCTCATCTGTTACTGTTAGAATAACAGTGTTTTCACCTAAGTTATCACAAGTAAACTCAAACACATCTAGTTCATATGTTAGTTCTCCACAAACAGCAGTACTGCCTCCATCTACTAGTACTGGGTCTACAGTAATCATTCCTTCCTCATCTAGTTCTACAGTGATGTTTTGGCATACAGCTGTAGGTGCTATGTTGGTTTCGACAGTGACAATAGTTTCACAAGTCGAGCTATTTCCATTTGCATCTGTTACGGTGAGCACTACTATATTTTCCCCTAATTGCTCACAAGTAAATGTGTCAATATCTATTGCAGTAGCAATATCACCACAGTTATCAGAACTTCCATTGTCAATATCATCTGCGGTAATGGTTGCGATGCCATTTTCATCAAGCACAACAGTTATAGGTGCGCAAACAGCTCTTGGCGCTACATCATCTATAAGAGTGATTGTAAATGAGCAAGTCACCTCATTACCGTTAGTGTCAGTTGCTATAAATGAATTTGTAGTGGTGCCTAGCGGGAACGGACTACCACTTTCAAAACCAGCTGTTTGTTCTAAAGTACCGCCACCCAGACAATCAAGATTTTCAAAAGGACCATCGTAGTTTACAATAGCGCCACATCCATCTGTTACATCTGCAAAAGCGACCTCTGCTATTCCTGTATTACCATCGCCATAATTGCTTAGTACATCAAAGCGTATGTAGCGAGCTGCCACCTGAGTAAATGTAAATACCTCTGGACCTACAGGTTCTGAAGTAGTAACCTGAGCAAATACTGTAGGCGCTTCAGGAAGTACTGTATATGTCACGTTATCTAACGAATAGAGTATAGTAACATCTTGAATACCAGAAGACCCTTCTGCTCCAGGACCTCCACCGTTTAAATTCCATAGAGAGAATCCATTTATAATAGTTTCTTGTCCAAGATCAAAATCTATACTACCGCTCGATCCAGTACCTATAAAAGCATTACTAGGTGTCGAGGCTTCGTGATTTGCCATTAAGCTAGGAGACATCTCAAGACCAGTGCCATTAAAAGCATTTGCAAGCTCACTTCCAAATGCAGGGCTAAATGATGTCGTGCCATTAGAAACTTCTACAGGCATCAATACCTCAGAAAGATTAAGTACAATATCTTCTGGACACTCTATACTAAGCGGTTGAGTATTCTCTACAGTCACAATAGCTTCACAAGTCGTAAACTCGCCACTAGGGCTCGTTGCAGTAAGTAATACTATATTTTCACCTAGTTGCTCACAAGTAAAGGTGTCTTGATCTAGTGTAAGCTCAAAAGTGCCACAGTTTGAGAAGCTACCCCCATCTACTTGTTCTGGGGTGATGGTTGCCATTCCGTCTTCATCGAGTTGTACGGTAAGGTCCATACATACAGCAGTAGGAGGACTGTCACTTATGACAGTGACGATAGCCTCACAAGTAGCGGTAAGACCATTACTATCAGTTACGGTAAGTGTCACTGTATTTTCTCCTACATTATCGCAAGTAAAAGTATCTGTATCTATTGATAATGTAATATCACCACAGTTATCTGTACTGCCTCCATCTATATCTTCTGGTGTAATGCTGGCCGTACCATCTTCACCTATTTCTATAGTAATCGCTTGGCAAACAGCTCTTGGTGCTACATCATCTATAATGGTGATGTCAAAAGAGCACGTTTGTACGTTACCGGCACCGTCTGTAACTTCAAAAGTATTTGTGGTTGTTCCTAACGGGAACGGGCTTCCACTTGTAAAACCTTCGGTTTGTACAAGTTCACCACCTCCAGCACAGAGTGCATTTGTAAATGGTCCTTCGTAAGTGACTATTGCCCCACAACCTGACGGAGTATCGGCAAAGACTATTTCCGCGAAAGCGGTATTACCATCTCCATAATTGCTCATCACCTCCATACGAATCACGGTAGCAGCAATTTGATCAAACGTAAATAGCTCTGGCGCAGATGGCTCACTTGTCGTTACCTGAGCAAACGTAGTAGGAGCACCCGGTATGGCAGTAAATGTTGTGCCATCTGTAGAGTAGAGCATTGTTACCTCTTGTATGCCAGAAGTGCCATTTGCACCAGGACCACCACCATTTTGATTCCAGAAAGAAAAGCCACTTAAAAGTGTCTCTCCTCCCAGGTTAAAATCAATTGTACCAGAAGTTCCTGAGCCTATAAAAGAATTACTAGGCGTGGTAGCCTCGTGGTTTGCTGTAGTACTAGTTGTGGTACTTAATCCCGTTCCGTTTGTAGCATTTGCTATATCACTACCAAAGGCAGGGCTAAAGCTCGTTGACGTACTACTTATGGTGACAGGTTCTAGTACTTCAGATAAGTTTAGAATGAGGTCTTCTGGGCACGTAATGGTTACTGGTTCGTTATTAACTACAGTTACAATAGCCTCACACGTTGAGGTATTGCCTTGAGGATCTGTTACTGTAAGTACAACGGTGTTTTCGCCTAGATTCTCACAGGTAAACTCTGTAATATCTGCTTCATAGGTAAGTGGTCCACATACAAAAGTGCTTCCTCCATCTAGTAAGGCAGGGTCTAATATACCTACACCAGTAGCATCAAGTTCTAGTGTGATGTTTTGACAAACTGCAACAGGTATATTAGGATTTTCAATAGTCACAATTGCTTCACAAGTAGAAATTAATCCATTACTGTCTGTAACGGTTAGGGTTACTATATTCTCTCCTACATTCTCACAACCAAATTTATCTATGTCTATAGCAATGCTCACATCACCACAATTATCTGTACTACCTCCATCTACATCTGCCGCCTCTATAGTTGCAGAGCCTGTTTCATCTAATTGTATCGTGATATCTTGACACACTGCTCTTGGAGCTACATCATCTATCACCGTAATATCAAAAGAACAGCTAAGAGTGGTGCCATTTGTATCAGTCACCTCAAAGATATTTGTGGTTGTACCTAGTGGAAAAATACTGCCGCTAGTAAAACCTGCCGTCTGTACAAGCTCTCCACCACCTAGACAATCTACATTTGTAAAAGGACCTTCATATACAATTGCTGCACCACAACCTACCGTGGTGTCTGCAAAAGCAATTTCTGCAAATCCAGTATTACTATCACCATAATTGCTTAATACTTCAAAGCGTATAACAGTAGCTGCTATTTGTGTAAAGTTAAATGTCTCTGGAGCTACATCTTGTGATGATAACGCTTGCGCGAAAACTGCCGGCGCTCCATCTACCGGAACAAAGGTTGTCCCATCTACCGAATAAGAAATGCTTACATCTTGAATTCCTGAAGAGCCATTTGCACCTGGCCCACCGCCGTTAAGGTTCCAAAAAGAAAAACCAGTTATTGTCCTTTCGGTGCCCAGATCAAAATCTATAGTTCCCGTTGTGCCCGCTCCTATAAAGGCATTGTCTGTTGTAGTTCCATCGTGAGTGGCAGTAAGACTTGGTGAAGTCGCAAGACCAAGGCCGTTAATGGTATTCTGTATACTACTACCAAAGGCTGAATTAAAACTTGTCGTTACATTAGTAGGTATAACTGGCTCTAGCACTTCAGAAAGATTTATGACAATATCTTCTGGGCACGACAGATTAAGTGGCTGGTTATTTTCTATGGTTACAATTGCCTCACAAGTAGTGCTATTTCCAGACGCATCTGTTGCTGTAAGCGTTACTATATTTTCGCCTAGGTCATCACAGGTAAAAGTTGTTATGTCTGCAGAAAGGGTAAATGTTCCACACCCTGCAAAGCTTCCTCCATCTATTTGTTCTGGGGTAAGCGTCGCTATACCATCTGCATCTAAAAGTAGAGTGATATCTTGACAAACAGCAGTAGGAGCATCACTTCCTACAATAGTTACAATAGATTCACAAGAAGATGATAGGCCGTTACTATCTGTAACTGTTAAGGTCACAATGTTTTCTCCTACATTATCACAGGTAAATGTATCTGTGTTTATTGACAATGTAATGTCACCACAGTTATCTGTACTGCCTCCATCTATATCTTCAGGAGTAATTGTTATAGAACCAGTTTCGTCTACTTCTAAGGTTATGTTTTGGCATACAGCTCTTGGCGCAACATCGTCTATTATAGTGATATCAAAAGAGCACGTTTGTACGTTTCCTGCGCCGTCTGTTACTTCAAAAGTATTTGTGGTTGTTCCTAGCGGAAATGGACTTCCACTCGCAAAACCTTCGGTTTGTACAAGTTCACCACCTCCTGTGCAGAGCGCATTTGTAAATGGTCCTTCGTAGGTGACAATTGCTCCGCAGCCTGACGAAATATCGGCAAAGACTATTTCCGCGAAAGCGGTATTACTATCTCCATAATTACTCGTCACTTCCATACGTATTACCGTAGCCGCTATCTGATCAAAAGTAAAAATCTCTGGTGCCGAAAAATCATTATCTGTGATTTGTGAAAAAATAGATGGAGCACCAGGTATAGGGATGAAGTTTGTTCCATCTGTGCTATAAGAAAAGACAACATTTTGAACACCAGAAGAACCATTTGCACCGGGACCACCACCATTTTGATTCCAAAATGATAGTCCGCTTACCAGAGTCTCACTACCAAAGTTAAAATCTAAAGTTCCAGTAGTACCGGTTCCTATAAAAGAGTTGCTCGGAGTTGTAGGTTCGTGTGTAGCTGTAGTACTTGGCGAGACGGTGAGCCCCGTACCGTTTGTAGCATTTGAAAGTTCACTGCCAAAGGCAGCCGTAAAAGTTGTAGTAGTACTTGTAATCGCTATAGGTTCTAACGCCTCAGAAAGATTAAGAATAATATCATCTGGGCAAGTTATGGTTACCGGTTCATTATTTACTACGGTAACTATCGCCTCACAGGTTGAGGTATTCCCTTGAGGATCTGTAATTGTTAGAACGACGGTGTTTTCACCTAAGTTTTCACAGGTAAATTCTGTGATATCTGCTTCATAAGTAAGTGGTCCACAAACAAAAGTGCTTCCTCCATCTAGTAGTACAGGATCTAAAATTGCTATGCCCGTAGCATCTAGTTCTACAGTTATGTTTTGACAGATAGCCTCTGGTATATTTAGATTTTCTACTGTTACAATTGCCTCACAAAAGGAGGTATTTCCATTACCATCAGTTGCAGTAAGGGTTACTATATTTTCGCCCACATTTACACAGCCAAATTTGTCTATATCTATAGACAGTGTGACATCAGTACAGTTATCTGCCGTTCCGCCGTCTATATCTGAGGCAAGTATAGAAGCACTACCCGTTTCATCGAGTTGTATAGTAATATCCTGACATACCACATCTGGAGCAACATCATCTGTTATTGTCACATCAAAAGAGCAGGTGATTATGTTACCAGCACCATCATCTACCTCAAAAGTATTAGTAGTAGTACCCAGTGGGAAAGCACTTCCCGATGCAAATCCAGCAGTCTGAGTAAGTGTGCTTCCTGGGAAACATTCTTGATTTGTAAACGGACCTTCATAAGTAATCACTGCGCCACATCCCGAGGTAGTGTCTGAGAAAGCAATTTCTGCAAAGGCAGTATTCCCATCTCCATAATTAGATTGTACTTCAATGCGTATTGTCGACGCCATTACGGGTGTCCAGTTAAATATTTCTGGTGCGGCAGCAGCATTTGGTATCACTTGCGTGAAGGAAGTAGGCGCTCCAGGAATAGGTGTAAAGTCTGTTCCGTTTGTTGATGATGAGATAATCACATTTTGAATACCCGAAGTTCCATCTGCCCCTGGACCTCCTCCATTTTGATTCCAAAAGGCAAGTCCAGAAACGGTTGTCACAGCACCAAGAGAAAAATCTATGGTTCCAGTAGTTCCTTCACCTATCCACGAGTTAGTATTACTCGATGGTGCGTGCTCACTTTCCAAAGAAGGGAAAGCCTCAAGCCCTGTACCGTCAAAGGTGTTATTGAGACTTGTACCAAATGCCGTAGTAAAACTAGTAGAAGCCGAATTAGGAATGATAGGCGTAGCGACTTCAGATAAGTTAATGTTTATATCTGCCGGACAAGTAATTACGAGCGGCTCATTATTTTCTACGGTAACAATTGCGGTACAGGTATCTGTATTACCAGAAGCATCTGTTACGGTAAGCGTTACAGTGTTATCCCCCAGATTCTCACAGGTAAATTCTTGAACATCTAGCGATAATTCTACGGCGCTACCACACGTAGACCCCGAGCCATTATCAATGTCTGCAGGAGTGATGCTTGCCATACCATCCACAAGCTGTATAGTGATATCTTGACAAACGGCCACCGGTAGTTCATTAGAAGTAACCGTAACCATTGCCTCACAAGAAGCGCTGTTTCCATTTACATCTGTTGCTGTAAGCGTCACAGTAACTGGCGTACCTACATCTGCACAAGTAAATGTATCTTGATCAATGCTCAAGGTTACATCTCCACAATTATCTGTAGTGCCATTATCAATATCGGCTGCTGTGATTACAAAGTTTCCTGTCTCATCAAGTACCACTTCGATATCCTGACATACCACATCTGGAGCGACATCATCTGTTATTGTCACATCAAAAGAGCAGGTGATTATGTTACCAGCACCATCATCTACCTCAAAAGTATTAGTAGTAGTACCCAGTGGGAAAGCACTTCCCGATGCAAATCCAGCAGTCTGAGTAAGTGTGCTTCCTGGGAAACATTCTTGATTTGTAAACGGACCTTCATAAGTAATCACTGCACCACATCCCGAGGTAGTGTCTGAGAAAGCAATTTCTGCAAAAGCAGTATTCCCATCTCCATAATTAGATTGTACTTCAATGCGTATTGTCGATGCCATTACTGGCGTCCAGTTAAATATTTCTGGTGCGGCAGCGGCATTTGGTATCACTTGCGTGAAAGAAGTAGGCGCCCCAGGAATAGGTGTAAAATCTGTTCCGTTTGTTGATGATGAGATAATCACATTTTGAATACCCGAAGTTCCATTTGCCCCTGGACCTCCACCATTTTGATTCCAAAAGGCAAGTCCAGAAACGGTTGTCACACCACCTAGAGAAAAATCTATAGTTCCAGTAGTTCCTTCACCTATCCACGAGTTGGTATTACTCGATGGTGCGTGCTCACTTTCCAAAGATGGGAAAGCCTCAAGCCCTGTACCGTCAAAGGTGTTATTGAGACTTGAGCCAAATGCCGTCGTAAAACTAGTAGAAGCCGAGTTAGGAATGATAGGCGTAGCGACCTCAGATAAGTTAATGTTTATATCTGCCGGACAAGTAATTACGAGCGGCTCATTATTTTCTACGATAACAATTGCGGTACAGGTATCTGTATTACCAGAAGCATCTGTCACGGTAAGCGTTACAGTGTTATCCCCAAGATTCTCACAGGTAAATTCTTGAACATCTAGCGATAATTCTACGGCAGTACCACACGTAGATCCCGAGCCATTATCAATGTCTGCAGGAGTGATACTTGCCATACCATCCACAAGCTGGATAGTGATATCTTGACAAACGGCCACCGGTAGTTCATTAGAAGTAACCGTTACAATCGCCTCACAAGAAGCGCTGTTTCCATTTACATCTGTTGCTGTAAGCGTTACAGTAACTGGCGTACCCACATCTGCACAAGTAAATGTATCTTGATCAATACTCAAGGTTACATCTCCACAATTATCTGTAGTACCATTATCAATATCTGCAGCTGTGATGATAGCATTACCTGTTCCGTCTAGAAGAACCTCAATGTTTTGGCATAATACATCTGGTGCTACATTATCGGTAATAACAATATCAAATGAGCAGGTTTGCGTTCCGCCACTGCCATCTGTAACTTCAAAGGTATTTGTGGTTGTTCCTACTGGGAAAGCACTTCCGCTAGGTAATCCTGCTGTTTGTGTTACTTCACCACCACCATTACAGGCAGCATTAGAAAATGGCGTTACATAAGCTACTAGTGCACCACAACCTGGTGTATCATCAGAAAATGCTATTTCCGCGAAAGCGGTATTACCATCTCCATAATTTGATTGTACTTCTATGCGAATGCTAGAAGCAATGATAGGTGTAAAGTTAAAGACCTCTGGGGCCACAGGACCATCTCCAGTTACTTGTGCAAATACTGCTGGTGCTCCAGGGATAGGTGTAAAGTCTGTTCCATTTGTTGATGATGAGATAATGACATTTTGAATACCTGAAGTTCCTGAAGCACCAGGACCTCCGTTGTTTTGATTCCAAAAAGAAAAGCCACTTACGGTCTGACTACCACCTAGATTAAAAGTGATTGTGCCAGAGGTTCCTTCACCTATCCACGAGTTTGTAACTCCAGAAGAACTGTGGTCAGAATTAAGATCTGGAAAAGTGGTAAGTCCATTACCATTAAAAGTATTATTAAGACTCGACCCAAAAGCAGTGGTAAAACTAGTACTAGCAGATGAGGGTATGATGGGTGTAGCCACTTCAGAAAGATTAAGGGTAATATCTGCTGGACAGGTGATGGTTGTAATACTGTTACTCTCCACCGTAACGATTGCTTCACAACTTGCTGTATTACCTTGATCATCTGTAACTGTAAGTGTAACGGTGTTAACTCCTAAATTTTCACAATTAAATTCTGTGATGTCTGCACTTAGTATAGGAGCTCCACAAGCTACAGTGCTACCATTATCAATATCTGCAGCTACAATGGTTGCTACTCCTGTATCATCAAGGCTTATTGTAATATCTTGACATACTACGGTGGGTACTACAGTATTTTCTACTGTGACAATAGCCTCACAGGTAGCACTATTACCATTGTCATCTGTTATGGTTAGTATTACTGTATTTTCTCCTAGGTCTGCACAAGTAAAATCTGTTATGTCTAAGGTTGGGGTTGCCGTACCACAGTTATCTGTAGAGCCATTGTTTATTTCTTCAGGAGTGATGGTAACAGAGCCCGTTGGATCTAGTTGTACCGTAATATCTTGACAAATAGCGATAGGAGCCACATCATCTATAATGGTAATATCAAAAGAGCAAGTTGCTGTATTTCCGTTTCCATCATCTACAATAAAGGTGTTTGTAGTTGTACCTATGGGGAAAGGATTTCCACTAGCAAATCCTGTTGTTTGAGTAACGGTGGCTGCCACACAATTTGTAGCTACTATAGGTGCATCATAGGTGATGACTGCTCCGCAACCATCAGTAATACTAGAAAAAATGATTTCTCCCAGACCAGTGTTGCCATCTCCATAATTAGATAATACCTCTATACGTATAGTCGAGGCATCAATAGGTTCAAAAGTAAATTCTTGCACTGCAGCGTTATCACTGGCTACTACCTGTGCAAAAGTTGCAGGAGCTCCTGCAATAGGTGTAAAATCTGTCCCATTTGTAGAAGCACTTATAATAACATCCTGTATACCAGATGAGCCTGAGGCACCAGGGCCACCTGCATTTTGATTCCAAATGTAGATTCCATTTATGCGCTCTGTACCACCTAAACTATATTCTATAATACCACTAGTCCCACCACCTATAAAGGAGTTTGCAGGCACTGTAGCGTCGTGAGTTGCAGTAAAACTTGGAAATTCTGATAAGCCACTACCGTTAAAGGTATTGTTAAGCGAACTGTCAAAAACAGTTGTGAAGGATGTAGAGGCAGAGACAGGTGTAACCGTCGTGACATTTTCTGAAAGATTAAGTATGATATCTGCAGGGCAAGTAATATCAAGTGCTCCTGCTTCTACAGTTACCGTTGTAGTACACGTATCTGTATTTCCTGCAGCATCTGTTATGGTGAGCGTTACCGTATTATCGCCTATGTTAGAACAGTCAAAGTTGGTTATGTCAAGTGATAATACAGCGTCTGGACAATTGTCAGCAGAGGGTGTAACGGTATCATCCACATCTGCTGTGGTAATACTTGCAAGGCCATCCTCATCTAACGTAATTGTAAATGGAGCAATACAGTTTGCCACTGGCGCTTCATTGTCTGTTACTGTAACTGTAAAGGTACAAGTCGCCACCCCATCTGGATCGCCAGTAGCCTCAAAGGTTACTGTAGTATCTCCCACAGGAAAGAAGTCTCCAGATGCTGGTCCTTCTATTTGTGTAACCGTAAATGTTGCCGTTCCATCCGGATCGTTTGGAGTAGGCGTGGCAAATGTGACATTTGCACCGCATAGTCCAGCATCATTTATTTGTGTAATAGGTGCAACAGGACAGTCTGTAAAAGTCGGTGCGGTTTGCGCAATGGCAGTCGAAAAGATACCACATACCAAGAGTATGCGTATCGCAGTAGTAATTTGTTTCATATTAATCCCCCAATTAATGAAGACTAAATGTATGCACTATAAGTGGTTTGTATAAAGTGAGTTAAGTCAGAAATTTCCGTCAGAAATCGCGTCAATCTACACGGGTAAATGCCCTATGTGTCTCATTTAAAATAATTGAGGGTATGTACGCTTTCGCGAAAGCGTAATTCTTCCCACATTACGCACTAAGTACGTCTACAAGGCATATTTATGAAGGTAGCTCACACCACTTTCTATTAGACATAAAAAACTTGCGGTTATAGCTTATTGCCCCTTTGGTCCATACGTATCATACAATTTGAGGTGATAATCGCCGTACACTTTACCGAAATGAGATGCGTGGCCACTGTTTTGATAAACAAATAATTAGTCGCTTTTTAAGTGATGTAATCTAGCTTTTAGAAAAAAGGAGTGTATTGTAATACTCTAAAATCTATAGTGTTAAAGTCAGGATTTTCTGCCTTTAGTTTTTTATAAAGCGCTAGGCTTCCCACAGCTCTATTTGCGGCGCCCGAGGGTGCTGTGAGTGATACCGTTTTAATAGTGCGACCTTCCCAGTCAAAGTTGTGTACTCTAGGTACTACATTGCTTACAACCTTAAGGCGCACCTGTTTTTCTTTACAAGCTTTCCTAAAGAAATACTCAGGACCGTTTTTACTGTTTCCGCCGGTAAATAATAGGGTATCTACTTGTGTATGTTTAGAGAGATAACCGAAGATATCGCGCAGCGTGATGTTACTCATCCCTATGTCTGAGGCATCTACTTTTTGTCTCTCTGAAGAGGCGACAATGTCACAAATACCTATGTTTCTAGATTTTAAAAACGCTTTGCGCTGGCCTATGGCCTCTGCCGTGTTTTCAAATTTGAGGTTGAGGTTAAAAATCTTATCGAGTATAGGCCACAATTGCCCGTCTATACTACCGTAACTAAAATCTACATCACCCGGTTTTAAATCACCCGTTGTAAAGCGTGGTGGGGGTAAGGTACCCACTATCAGCTTGGTTGCTTTTTCCAGATTAAAAGGTGGGTAGGGATGTATATGCTTAAAAGGTCTTGACATATGCTCGTAAAGTTCGTAAATTGAAAGGAAACAATAGCATTATGGGACGCGGAGATAAAAAATCACGACGAGGCAAGATAAGTAGAGGCACCTTTGGCGCACGTCGCCGAAAGAAAGGACGTAAAAAAGCTAAAGAAGCCGCAAAAATGGAGAAGGTTTAACCTTTTGCTTTTAGTCTTTTTAAAATGCGTAGCTGTTTTTTGTCTACCTTTTTTCTAGGCATATTCCCAGAACAGAGACCAGTTGTATGCGCATTTTTATCATCTACAAGCTGTGGAAATCTATCATTAAAATGCGAACTAGCTCTTGTATACAATAAGTAAGTCAAACCTTCACTAAATGCATAGCCACAGCTACTCCCAGAAGCTTCTGAAAGTATCTCAATCGTGCTTTTAGAAAAAGAGCCCTTGTACTGCTTGATAATTTCAAAGGTATAACGCACGGGATCTGCACTACTGCGCTTGCGTGCTTTATTAAGTACTTCTTTCTTGATAAGATTACCACTAAAAACGACATCGGCGCGTTCGTACTTTTCTGTAATTTCTTCTTTTTTTGAAATCCTCGGATCTTTTGCACAGGTACAAGCAATTGCTGGCACACTAGTGAGAACAAACAGCGCTATGATTAGTGATCTTAGCATCGATTACCTTGTAAATACAAATTCATTTTTATCTTCATTAGACTCTTCTGCACTGTAGGCGTAGCCGTCGTAATCAAAACCTTTGAGACCGTCTATTGTGTTTACATCCTTATCGATAATATAACGCACCATCGAGCCACGGGCTTTTTTTGCAAAGAATGAAATAATCTTGAGTTTCCCGTTTTTAAAATCTTTAAAGATAGGTGTGATTACGGGTACTTTGAGCTGCTTAGGTTTTATAGATTTAAAGTACTCTTGACTCGCAAGGTTTACAAAAAGCTCATCATCTTTAAGTTCTTTATTAAGCGATTCGGTAAGGGTGTCTCCCCAAAACTCGTATAAATTTTTATTACTGGAGTACTCCAGTTTTGTACCCATCTCAAGGCGGTATGCCTGCATTAAATCTAGTGGTCGCAAGATCCCGTACATTCCACTTAAAATACGTAAAGTGTCTTGAAGTTTGTCAAGCTTTTCTGTGGGTAGGGTATAGGCATCAAGCCCCGTGTATACATCACCATCAAAGGTGTACACGGCAGGTCTCGCATTCTTTTTTGTAAATGGAGTGGTAAAATCTTGGTATCGCTGGTAGTTTAAGTCTGCAAGCTTCTCACTGATGTGCATCAGGTCTTGAATCTCTTTTTTTGTCGTATTAGAAAGCTTGTTGTTAAGCTTTTCTGCTTGCTCTAAAAACTGCGGCTGTGTAGCACGCGTAGTAGGTAGCTTATCTTCAAAATTAAGTGACTTTGCTGGTGATACAACGATTTTCATAGGTGTTTTTCTTTTGTATCAAAGTTAGCAATTATGTCTTATAATTAAGTGCTTGGCTATTGTTTTTGGTTATGGTGGGATTGATAGTTTAATGTGGTGTTTGATTTATAAAGATGTAAGATTTAATAATACCAAATGTTCAACATCCCTCTAAATCTCCCTTCAAAGGGAGACTTCTAGCTCTTTCCCTTTGAAGGGAAGGTTGAGGTAGGTGTTGAATGGCATTTAGGTATTAATTCAAAAACTTACTTAAGCATCATAAAACAAAAAAGCAACCCCAAAAGGAGTTGCTGCTTGTTGTTATGAGTAAGCTTTCGCGAAAGCGTAAAAAAACCTTACTGCTCTTTGCTGTGTACGGCATAGGCGCGCCACTTTTCTATACAGCCCGCCATATCTTCTGGTACGGGAGTTTCAAAACGTTTGTACTCGCCTGTGGTGGGGTGTACAAAACCTAGTGTTTTTGCGTGTAGTGCCTGGCGTGGTAATATTTTAAAACAATTCTCTACAAACTGCTTGTACTTTGTAAAAGAGGTTCCTTTTAATATTGCATTACCACCGTAACGCTCATCATTAAAAAGGGTGTGACCTATGTACTTCATATGCACACGTATCTGGTGTGTGCGTCCAGTCTCTAGCTTGCAAGCCACCTGAGTTACATATCCTAGGCGCTCTAGTACTTTGTAGTGTGTAACGGCTGGTTTCCCTTGCTCCTCCTCATCATCTTTAAAAACGGTGTTCTGTAGGCGGTTTTTAGGGTGACGGCCTATGTTACCTTCTATCGTACCCTCATCATCTACCACGTTACCCCATACGATGGCCACATACTCACGCTCTGTCGTTTTATTAAAAAACTGCTTTGAGAGGTGGGTCATCGCGTGCTCCGTCTTTGCTACCACTAGAAGACCACTGGTGTCTTTATCTATACGGTGCACAAGCCCTGGGCGCTCACTAGAGTTGTTAGGTAGATTATCTATGTGGTGTATAAGTGCATTAATCAAGGTGCCAGAGTAGTTACCGTGACCTGGGTGCACGACCATACCGGCAGGCTTGTTTACTACGAGAAGATCATCATCTTCATAAATAATATCTAGTGGGATATCTTCTGGAGTGAGTAAAAACTCGTGTGGCGGGTGCTCAAACATCGCGCGTACCACATCTCCTGCTTTTACCTTGTAATTTTGTTTTACAACTTTGTTGTTTACTTGTATGCTACCATTTTTGGCAGCCTTTTGTATTTTATTACGTGTAGCATTTTCTACAAAGTTCATTAAGAACTTATCTACGCGTAGCGGTTCTTGACCTTTACTGGCAGTAAAGCTATAATGCTCATATAGCTCATCGTCTTGAGGTTCTGGACCTATGGGTTGTTCTTCGTTCATTGTTTAATTATCGTCAGATGCGTTATTAGAAATAGCATCTCGGTAATCTCCTTTACCATTACCTAGTACGAGGTCTATCACAGATGTTTTTTCTAAGCGATCTCCTGCTTTTACTTTTTTTCCTTTGTGTCTTAGGTCTCTTACCTCGTCTTCACCTATCCAGTCTACGTAGGTGATTTTTCCTATTTTAAAACCTAGCGCTTTAAGTGTAGGCTCTGCCTGGCGGCGTGTTTTTCCCACAATAGGAGGGATGGTCATTTTTTGATAACCAGAAGGGTTAAGCACTAGGTATATCTGTCTGTTTTCTTTTACAAATTTTCCAGCGTTAGGCTCTTGATCAATCACAGAGTACTTAGGGTAATCTGGGTTAAAGTTTGCACTGTCTATAATAAAGTAGCGCAGCTCTGCATTTTCTAGTTCTTGACTCACTAGGTCTAGTGTCATCCCTTTTACATTAGGCACTGCGATGCGCTCATCGTGATTTGTGGTACTACCTAACCACCATCTGGTAATAAAAATTAAGGCAATTACAATAATGATGGCAAGGGCGATTTGTTTTACAAATGCTTTGCTTACTAGAAATTTTACAAAACTCATAAATGGGATGTGGTTAGAGGTGCAAATATATAAAATTGACAGCCTATTTGGCGTAGGTATGATTATACCTATTTTTACAATGTACGTTAATGAGGCAGATTTAGTTGTCTCCTTTAAAATTTTCACGAAAGTGCAGAAAAGAAATATCGCCGTTTTAATGGGTGGCTACAGTAGCGAGTATGAAATATCGCTTAACAGTGGTGCCACCGTAGTTGCTTATTTAGATAAAGAAAAATTCCAAGTTTATGCCGTGCACATCCTTGCCGAAGGATGGTTTTGTGTGGTAGATGGTGAGCGATTTACGATAGATAAAGGTGACTTTAGCTTTAAGGACGCTTCCGCGAAAAAGGTAACTTTTGACGCCTGCTACAATACCATACACGGAACGCCGGGCGAGGACGGAAAACTACAAGCCTACCTAGAATTGCTAGGAATCCCACAGACAAGTTGTGGTTTTTATGAGAGTGCAATGACGTTTAATAAGCGTGACACACTAAGCGTATTGAGTTCATATGGCGTGCCAATGGCAGCATCTGTATATGTAAATAAGGGCGATGAGATTGATATGTCTTTTAAAAATCTGCTTGCTATAAAAGTGGGCTATCCTTGTTTTGTAAAGCCTAACCGCGCAGGTTCTAGTTATGGAGTGAGTAAGGTGTACAAAGAGGGTGATCTTATAGCGGCGCTAGATAATGCGTTTAAGGAAGATAATCAGGTATTGATTGAATCATTTTTGAGCGGGACAGAAGTATCTGTAGGGGTGTATGATTTTGGCAATGGGGCAGAGGTGCTTCCAGTTTGTGAGATTGTACCAGATGGGGACTTCTTTAGTCTAGAAGCAAAGTACTCTGGAAAATCACAAGAGATTGTGCCAGCAAGACTAGATGAGCGTGAGACGGCAGATGTGCAGGGACTTACAAAGGGTATTTATGAATTGCTGGGTCTTAAGGGGATTTGCCGCATAGATTTTATCTTTCACGAGGGTAAACCACATTTTGTAGAGGTAAATACTAATCCTGGATTGTCAAAGGAAAGTATCATCCCAAGAGAGTTTAAAGCAGCTGGATTATCACTTACAGAAGTGTTTGGGAAAGCTATAGAAACTTGTATTAAAGCACAGAAGTAATAGCGTATCTAGCTAACACATAGAATAGAACATTAAGATTAAGATTATGAAAAGAAAGGCAGTATTTCCGGGGAGTTTTGATCCCATTACACTTGGGCATTACGATATAATAGAACGTGGTCTTACGCTCTTTGACGAGATAATACTTGCTATAGGTGTCAACTCAGATAAAAAATATATGTTCTCTCTAGAGCAGCGCAAGCAGTTTCTAGAAGATACGTTTAAAGATGAGCCACGCATTAAAGTAATGACCTATAAAGGTCTTACTATAGACTTTTGTAAGGAGCAAGAAAGCGAGTTCATTTTAAGAGGACTGCGTAATCCTGGAGATTTTGAGTTTGAAAAGGCAATCGCCCATACTAACAGAAAATTATCTGGTATCGAGACCGTATTCTTACTTACAAGTTCTGGTAAGAGCTATATATCTTCTTCCATAGTACGTGATGTAATACGTAACGGTGGTGACTGCTCTGGTCTAGTACCAGATGTGGTTGAGCCTTGCGCAAATAAGATCTGGAAAGAGATACAAGCAAAAGCAAAATAAAGCTCAAAACCTTTATCCATAAAAAAGCCGCCCACTGGGCGGCTTTTACCATTTATATATATATAATCTAAAACCTAATTACTTTTTATTCTGCTGTTCTTTGATGGTCTTTTTGTCGATATCAAAGTCATTTGTAGTTTGATTTATATTTCCCGTTGGATTGGTCGGGTTAGTTTGCTCTACTTTTCTTTCAAATTTACGTTCCATAATCTTTTTCATTTTTAAGTTGATATAAAGATAAAAATCACGGTTGTTAATTCGTCTTAAAGGCTTGTTAGTCTTAGGTTAAAGTATTGATTATCTTATGGTTTCTACAAAGCTAGCCACACTGTTTGCTCCATTCTTAGTAATGTGCTTTATAAAAGCACTTCCTATAATGGCTCCTTTTTGATGGGTAGTGGCTGCCTTAAAAGTTTCTTCATTACTTATTCCAAAACCTACAATCTGTGGGTTGTTAAGATTCATAGCTGTAATACGTTTAAAGTAATCTTCTGTGCTGTTGCCAAAACCGCTCGTAGCGCCCGTCGTACTCGCACTACTCACCATATAGATAAACCCATCACTCGCGGCATCTATCTGTTGTATACGCGCGTCACTAGTTTGTGGTGTGATAAGGAAGACATTAATAAGTCCGTACTTTTCAAAAATCTTTTTATACTCCGCTTCATATTCGGCAAGTGGTAAGTCTGGCATAATAATACCATCTATCCCTATTTCTTGACAACGCTTACAGAATTTCTCAACCCCATATTGCAACATCGGGTTAAAGTAACCCATCACAATAAGCGGGATATGTATGGTCTCACGAATACCGTCTAACTGGCTAAACAACTTTTCGGTAGTCATCCCATTATGAAGTGCGGCAGTACTTGACTCTTGAATAGTAGGCCCATCTGCCAGCGGATCTGAAAATGGTAATCCTATCTCCACCATATCTACACCACTTTCTTGAAGCTGCGTTAAGACAGAAACAGTATCATCTATGGCTGGATATCCAGCAGTGAAGTATAAGCTTAGTAGCTTTTTATCTTCTTGTAATTTTTCTTTTATTCTATTCATCTGAATACATATTTTGTCATTCCTGCCTAAGCGGGAATTAATATTGATGTTTATTTCGCTTTCGCGAAAGCGTAGTTCTATAAATTAAAATATTCTATAAACGTATTTAAATCTTTATCACCACGTCCCGAAAGATTGATCACTACGATATCGTCTTTTTTGAATTTTCTAGTCTCAAAAATGGCAAGTGCGTGACTTGTCTCAATTGCAGGGATAATACCTTCTAGTTTACTCAGCTCTAGTCCAGCCGTCATCGCATCTGCGTCTGTGACAGAGATAAACTCCCCACGTCCAGAGCGGAAGAGGTTTGCGTGCATAGGTCCTACACCTGGGTAATCAAGACCAGCAGAGATAGAATAAGGCTCTGTAATCTGCCCATCGTCTGTTTGCATTAATAAGGTCTTACTCCCGTGTATAATTCCCTCGCGTCCTAGTGCAGATGTTGCAGCACTCTCACCAGTATCCACTCCTTTACCAGCAGCCTCTACTGCTATAATACCTACTTCTGGTTCATCAAGATAATGGTAATATAATCCAGCGGCGTTACTACCACCACCCACACAGGCTACTACATAATCTGGATTTTCTTTTCCTTCTTTTTCTAGCAACTGCTTCTTAGTCTCCTCAGAAATCACCGACTGAAAACGAGCCACCATATCTGGATAAGGGTGTGGTCCCACCACAGATCCTATGATGTAATGTGTGTCTACGGGGTTATTAATCCAGTCACGTATCGCTTCGTTAGTCGCGTCTTTTAAGGTTCTACTTCCCGACATTGCTGGACGTACGGTTGCTCCTAGCATTTTCATACGGGCCACGTTAGGCGCTTGGCGCTCTATATCTACAGCACCCATATATACGATACATTCTAGTCCCATAAGTGCACAAACGGTCGCTGTCGCAACACCGTGCTGTCCCGCGCCAGTCTCTGCGATAATGCGGTTCTTACCTAAGCGCTTGGCCATAAGAATCTGGCCTATGGTATTATTTACCTTATGAGCTCCGGTATGACAGAGATCTTCCCTTTTGAGATATACCTTTGTGCCATACTTTTCGCTAAAGCGTTTTGCATAATAAAGCGGTGTAGGACGACCTACATAATCTTTTAAGAGTTGTTTAAACTCTTCTTGAAAAGAAGGCTCCTGCATAATTTGCACATACTGAGAGCGCAGTTCTTCTACGTTAGGATAGAGCATCTCTGGAATAAATGCTCCGCCAAAGTCTCCGTAGTACCCTCTCTCGTCTGCCTGGTAACTGGTGTTATTTTCTAGTATCATAGCTGCAATACTTTTTTAAATTCGGTTAATTTTTCAATATTTTTTAATCCTGGTTTATCCTCAAACTTGCTATTTACGTCTAGTGCGATAATAGGCAAATCTGTTGCCAGTATTTCTTTTACTTTTCCTACTTCTTCTAGTCCTATGCCGCCACTTAAAATGATAGGCGTTTGAGATGTGTAATTTTTTAAAACACCCCAGTCAAAGGTGTAGCCGTTGCCTCCTTTTTCTTTTCCCTTTGTGTCAAAAAGGAATGCATCTACAAGGCCCTCATAAGGTGTGAGCTGCTCAAAGTCAAAACTGTCTTTGATTCCAAAAACTTTCCAAATCTTGAGGTCACGACTGCGCTCGACCAGACAAGCTTGAAGTTCTTTTATGTATTCAGGGGATTCGCTCCCGTGTAACTGGATTACGTTGAGGTTGTGCTGTGTTATTTTCGCTTTCGCGAAAGCAATATCAGCATCTACAAAAACTCCTACGCGGTCAATTGCCTCAGGTAATTCTGGAATCTCTAGGTTGCCAAAATCTCGTTTGCTCTTCTCATAAAATATAAACCCAAGATAGTCTAGCTGCAGCGCAGCGACCTCTTGCGTGTTATATTTCATACCGCATATTTTGAGCTGAACTTGAGTCATTTAACGTAACTGTTTTATAAAAGTAGCGGCACTCTCGCCTGGGTTATCTGTTTTCATAAAATTTTCACCTATAAGGAAACCTTGAAAACCGTGTGGCTTTAATTCCTTGATCGCATCTACAGAACTGATACCACTTTCTGACACTTTTACAAACTCATCTGGAATTTGCTTGATGAGTTCTTTGCTGGTCTCTAGGCTTACTTCAAAGGTCTTTAGGTTTCGGTTGTTGATACCTAGCATATCGACAGAAGGCATAATAGACTTCTGTAATTCTTCTTCATTATGAGATTCACAAAGCACATCGAGACCAAGACCTTTTGCAAAGGTTGAAAACTGCTCTATTTGCTTTCGCGAAAGCGTAGCTGCAATCAGTAATATCGCATCTGCACCGTAGGCTTTGGCCTCAAGAATCTGGTATTCATCTACTATAAACTCTTTACGCAATAGCGGAAACTGTGCTGCTGCTCTGGCGAGTAATAAGTCGTCTAGCGAGCCACCAAAATATTTTCCATCAGTGAGTACAGACATCCCGCTCACGCCTGCCTGCTCATAACCGCTTGCGACATCTTGCACGCTCAGGCTGTTATTTATAACAGACTTGCTAGGAGATCTTCTTTTATGCTCTGCAATAATCCCAGAGCCTGTACTTACTGCTTTTGCAAGGGATACGGTTGCTCTGTCAAAAAGTACAGATTGCTCTAGCTGGCTCACAGGGATGAGACTTTTTCTTAAAGCTACTTCCTTGATTTTATCTGTTGTAATTTTATCTAGTATGGTCATCTTAGTTGCTTAGGGCTTGAAGTTGTTTAAGTTTTTGTGCGGCTTTACCAGAGAGTAAGCTCTCTTTTGCTTGTTCAAAACCTTGTAAAGGTGTTAGACCTTTTACGGTTGCAATAGCCATCCCAGCGTTTGCACACACCACATTATTTTGCGCCTGGGTGCCTTTACCAGAAATTACATTTGTAAATATCTGCGCCGAAGATTCAACAGAGTCACCTCCATAAATATCTTTTTGAGCGTGTGCATTTACACCAAAATCTCTAGGTGTGAGCATAAGCTCTGTTTCATTTGTAATAGCCTTTGTAGCTCCTGTAAGTGATATCTCATCATAACCATCTAGGGCGTGCAGTATGGTAAAATTTTTATCTCCTTTTTGATATAAATACCCATACATTCTTGCGAGTTCTAGGTTAAAAACTCCCACTAGCTGGTTGCTAGGGAATGCAGGATTAACCATAGGGCCTAGCATATTAAAAAAGGTTTTTACACCTAGCTCTCTTCGTATAGGGCCTACGTTTTTCATAGCAGGGTGGAAGAGTGGTGCGTGTAGTACACACATCCCTACCTCATCCATAGAGCGCTTCAAGAAGTCCTTATCGTTACTAAATTTTATGCCTAGATATTCCATCACATTACTACTCCCACTTACAGAGCTCACTCCGTAATTACCGTGCTTAGTCACGTGCACACCAGCACCTGCTGTTACAAAGCTAGAAAGTGTTGAGATATTAAAAGTGTCTTTACCATCACCACCTGTACCACAAAGATCTATGGCATTATACTCAGAAAAATCTACGGCAAGGCAAAGATCTAGTAAGGCATCTCTAAAACCTTCTAGCTCCTCTACCGTAATGCTACGCATCATATAAACGGTAAGGAAAGAAGCAATCTGACTCTGGTTGTATTTACCCTCAGAGATGTTTACGAGAACCTCACGGCTTTCGGCTTTTGTGAGTTGGTCGTGGTTAATTAATCTATTAAGTATGGCTTTCATTATTTAGGCGTGTTGATGTGAACAATAATAGGGTCTGCTTTATCTTTCTTTATGTTTTGCAATCCTATTGTTGCTAGTTCTTGATCTGTTGCTAGTCTTGAACTAGCTTGGTTAAGTGCTACGTAATTGTAAATCCCCTTTGGTGTGCTTGCTATCCAGCCTTTTGTAAGTGGTGACTTTCTTACAGAGGCTGTCTCGCTTGTAAATCGTTGCAAGAAACCTAATGCGCTTTTACGCATATCTTCTTTACTCGTTCCCGTAGGGAAAATAATATAGGTTCCGTTTGAAAAAAGTACCCAGTTAGGTCGCTTAGGACTTACACCAAGTTTTGTGTTAAAAATCAGGTTTTTATAGACATCTACATTCTCATCTTCTACCACTTCTTTAAGAGGCTCAGGTTCGGCTTCTATTACGACCACGGGTGTCGCAGGTTTTGTAGTTTCTTTAGGTGTTGATTTTGTGCTCTCACAACCACCTATTAATAGAAAACAACTTGCTAGTAGAAATAATGTAAATCTCATCGTATATAGTATTAACTAATCACCCAATTTTTAATCATTGTTTTTCCTTCTGGAGTAAGTACAGATTCTGGATGAAACTGTACACCGCGTATATCAAGTTCTCTGTGACGCAGTGCCATTATCTGGCCATTTTCATCTACCGCAGTAACTTCTAATGCTGGCGGAAAATCTTCTGTAGCTACCACCCACGAGTGGTAACGTCCTACGGCTATTTCTTCACCAAGATCTTTAAAAAGTACTGTATCTGGCTGCGTGATACTCACTTGTGTCGCGACACCGTGAAAAACCTTATCAAGATTGATAAGCGTGCCTCCGTACACTTCACCTATGGCTTGTTGCCCTAGGCAAACGCCAAGTATAGGTTTTCTTCCTCCATAAGTTTTTATTACTTGCTTGAGCAGTCCAGCTTCTTCTGGAATGCCAGGGCCTGGAGAAAGTAATATTTTATCATACTGCTCGCACTCTTCAAGCGCAAACTGGTCATTACGTTTTACGGTAACGATGCAATCTAATTCTTCTAGGTAGTGCACAAGGTTGTACACAAAGGAATCATAGTTGTCTATTACTAATATCTTTTTCATTGTCTAAATATCTTCTGCGATGTCAAGTGCTTTATTAAGCGCTCCTAATTTGTTGTAAACTTCTTGTAATTCTTTAGCTGGGTCACTGCCAGATACCACACCAGCGCCTGCTTGCCAGTGTAGTGTGTGATTTTTACTTAAGAAAGAACGTATGATAATAGCGTGATTAAAATTACCGTAAAAATCCATAAAACCTATCGCTCCACCGTAGAAGGTGCGATTGCGGTTTTCATACTTCTCAAGTAGCTGCATTGCCATATGCTTAGGCGCACCACTGAGTGTTCCTGCTGGAAAGGTGTCTGCTACCACTTGTAAGGTATTGCTACCGTCGTGCATTTGTCCCATTACCTTACTCACAAGGTGTATCACGTGCGAGAAAAACTGCACCTCACGATAGGTGTCTACCTTTACATCGTGACCATTGCGTGATAAGTCATTACGAGCAAGATCAACAAGCATCACGTGTTCTGAGTTTTCTTTTTCGTCTTTGGCTAGTTCTTTTGCAAGTATGGCGTCTTGCTCATCATTACCGGTACGTTTAAAAGTACCTGCAATAGGGTGAATCTCTGCGAGACCGTCTTGCACAATAATCTGAGCTTCTGGTGATGAGCCAAAGATTTTATAATCTCCGTAGTCAAAATAAAATAGATATGGCGACGGGTTTACACTGCGTAAAGCCCTGTATACATTAAACTCATCTCCGGTAAATTGCTGCGAGAAGCGTTTACTAGGCACAATCTGAAAAACATCCCCACGCTGGCAGTGCTGTTTACAAGTTTCTACGAGTGCTTTATAATCTGCATCTGTGATGTTGCTGGTGAGTTCGTTCTTTCGGTTGAAGTTAAACTCTGCAAAGTTTTTTGATTTTAAAAGCTGTTCAATCTCATCGATATTATTGTCTCCCGTCGTGTTGTGACAAAATATATGTGCCTCATTATTAAAATGATTAATAGCGATTATATTTTGGTAGACGGCGTAGTAAATATCTGGTATGTGGAGATCTCCTTCTTTTTTGGCGATTTCTATATCTTCAAAGTACTGAACAGAATCATACGATAGGTAACCAAACAAGCCATTGTTTATGAACTTGTGTGCTGTCTTTGTAGATGAGAACGCTTTCGCGAAAGCGTCTAAAACCCCTACAACATTAGTCTCTGCTGTAATTGTAATTTCCTCCTTCTTGCCATCGGGAAATTGCTGTGTGATTATACCATCGCCCACACTTATAGAGGCAATAGGGTTGCAGCATATGTAAGAGAAGCTATTATCATTTGCGTGATAGTCACTACTCTCGAGCAGTAAACTATTAGGAAAACGATCGCGCAGCCTTAAGTATACCGATACGGGAGTGATGGTATCTGCTAGGAGTCTTTTTGAAAATGTAGTTAATTGATATTTCATTTGTTACATATTGTTTTCTCAAAATTGAGAACAAAAAAAAAGCCTGTCGTAAAGACAGGCTGTATATGAATGGTACATAGGTGCGTGCTTACGACAACGATTGTTGTGTAATCCACCACCAAGTATGTACTGTATTGTTTTTCATTTATGATGTAAAGATAGGGAGCGATTTTATAATAAAAAAGCCCAATGGATAAAAAATATACATTGAGCTTTTTACGGGGGAATAATTAGGAAATTATTAGAGTGTCAAGCTCACTGCAAGCTCAAAATTATCTGAAATAGCATTGTCTTTTAAGTTATCAAAAAACGATGCAGAGCCATAACGTACACCATATTTTGTACGATCTACATTAAAAACGGTAGTGGCTACGCCATTCTCTATGGTCATATTAACCTTTGTAGGTAGTGTTATTCCTTTTATAGTGAGGTCACCTACTACGCTGTAACCATTACCACTTTTTGCTACTTCTGTGATAACAAATGTAGCTTCGCTATGGTTTGTAGTATCAAAGAAGTCTGCAGAGTTTAAGTGTCCTTCTAGTTTTTCTTTTCCTTCGCCAGCTTTTAAGTCTGTTACCGCAATAGTGGTCATATCTACTACAAAGCTACCACCAACTAGTTGGTCACCATCCATTTCAAGTGTTCCAGATTTTAGGTTAATAGTACCTGTGTGTTGTCCTAGTACTTTTTTACCTGTCCAAGTAATGGTGCTTTCTTTTACGTTTACTGTTTTTTCTACAGGTTCTGTGTTTGCAATGGCTCCAGTGGTTACGATAAGAGCTAAGAATGCTGTTGTGATTTTCTTTTTCATTTTTCTAATTTTTAGTTTCTGTTCTTAGTTTATTGAGCAAGTTATTGAGCTGCTCTATCTCAGTATTGTCTAGTTGAGTGGTTATTTTATCTTCGGCTTGAGTCACTACTTTGTCTAACTCATTAAGTAATGACAAGCCAGCCTCTGTAATTGTAATCTCAATTTTACGACGGTTTGAGGGGCAGGTACTGCGATTTACAAGTTCTTTTTTGAGTAGTTTATCTACCAGGCGTGTTGTGTTACTTGCTTTTGTAACCATACGGTCATTGAGTGTAGATAGGTTTGCAGGTTTTCCTTTTTGCCCACGTAATATGCGTAATACATTAAACTGCTGTAATGATATATCATAGGGTTTGAGTGCCAATAATAAGATATCATTAGACCATTGTGCTGTATAGGCTAGGTTTATAATAAGCCTTTGTGAGGGTTTGAGACTCGTAGTTTTTATGTGTTCTTCTATTGTCATTACAATATTTGTATATACAAATGTATAATTATTTTACAATAGATTAAGTATATTTAGATTTTTTTAACGTTAAAGTACTTCTGATTTTTTCCATTATCTTAACATCCTATTACTAAAGTCTGTTAAGAGATGTCCCTAGTTCTGGGTCTCTGTATAATTTTGTACGATGCGATTTTTAATACTCTTGTTGATTTTATGTACAATCTCTTGTAAGAAAGAGGTAGAAGAAAAGGCATATCATTATGTAGATGGTGCAGATATAAAGATGTTTGATTATAATGAGCTTGAGAGTTATATAAAAAATCATCCATCTGAGACACTTGTGGTAAATTTTTGGGCTACTTGGTGTGCACCTTGTATTAAGGAGTTACCAGCTTTTGAGAAATTAGGAGAGACCTATGCAGCTCAAGATGTACACGTTATTTTAGTGAGTCTTGACTTCCCAGAGCAGATGAATCATCTCAAGAGTTTTATAGAAAAAAAGGATTTGCAATCTGAGGTTGTATTCTTAGATGATGGAGATGCAAATAAATGGATACCTAAAGTAGATAAAAATTGGAGTGGAGCTATACCAGCAACGCTTATAATAGGTGATAAAAGAAAACGCTTTTATGAACAATCATTTACATATGGCTTGTTAGAAAGTGAATTGAAATACATAATTAATTAAAAATGAAAACTTTTAAAATATTAACCCTTCTTGCCTTGGTAGTAGTAGTGTCTGCTTTTGCGGCAAATGCTGTTGTCAAAAACGTGAGAAACGGATACAGCATAGGAGATGATGCAGCAGACTTTTATCTACGTAATGTAGATAATAAGATGGTGTCACTTAAGGATTACGATAATGCACAAGGATTTATAGTAGTATTTACCTGCAATACCTGTCCTTTTTCTGTAGCAAATGAGGATAGAATCATTGCACTAGATAAAAAATATAAAACACTCGGATATCCAGTAATTGCTATAAATCCAAACAACCCACAAATAAAACCTGGAGATAGTTTTAAAGCAATGCAGCAACGAGCACAAGATAAAGGTTTTACCTTTCCTTACTTACTTGATGATGGGCAAGAAGTATATCCAAAGTATGGAGCTACAAAAACACCTCACGTTTATATTATAAAAAAGGAAAACGACAGAAATACAATAAAGTACATAGGAGCAATAGATAATAATACACGTAATGAGGCAGCAGTAACAGAGCGTTATGTAGAAGATGCTGTAGATGCCTTACTAGCTGGAAAAAATGTACAGGTAACCGAAACCAAAGCAATAGGCTGCTCTATCAAATCCTAAGTTTTGAGAAAAAGTATAAAAAAAGCGAGCGTGAGCTCGCTTTTTTTATGAGAGTATGGTTGTGTAGTTAAAATAGGTGCTAAACCCCAAAAGTCATATTCATAATAATGGGTAAATTTGAATATCTTAAATAACTACAGCAATGTATTTTTAAATAATAATTATGAAAGATCTCACAATCCCAGAGTGGAAAGAAAAAATAGCTCAAGATAAAGACGCCGTAATACTAGACGTGCGTACCGAAGAAGAAACAGAAAATGGTATCATAGAAGGAGCAAAGGTGATAGATATATACCAAGGCCAAGGCTTTATTGATGAGGTAGAAAAACTAGATAAAGATAAAAACTACTACGTTTATTGTCGCTCTGGAGCACGTAGTGCTCAAGCGTGTGCCCTTATGGGACAGCTGGGTTTTGAGACTACATATAACTTGCTAGGAGGCTATATGGCCTGGAGCGAAAATAACTAGAGTATGAGAAAGAAAGTAACTCACATTTGCAGTGTTATTGCAATTATGATGATGGCTTTATCTTGTAACCAAGCGACCTCACAGCAAGCATCGCCAGAAGCTTCAGTTAGTGAAGTGCAAGAACAAAAGATAGTCATCAATCGCATTTCTCCAGATGAGCTTGAGACTGCGATGAGTGCTCAAGAAATCCAACTAGTAGATGTACGTACCGACCGCGAGTGGGAAAGTGGCCATATTAAGGGTGCAAAGCATTTTGAGATGAACAATGTAAACTGGCAGTCACAGCTAGAGACTCTAGATAAAGAGGAGCCCGTATATGTTTATTGTGCAAAAGGTGGTCGTAGTGCCAGGTGTGCAAAACAGCTAGAAGAGGCTGGTTTTACTACCATTTATGATCTTAAAGGTGGTCTCACGAGCTGGAAGGCTAGTGGTAAGACCGTAGAGTAACACATACTCATAAAAAGTAAAAACCCCATCTTAGTAGGATGGGGTTTTTTATGCTTTCGCGAAAGCGGAATCTATATCAATCTAATACACTTCATCAACATTAGTCGCTGTAAGTGTTTTTATAAAAGCCACCAGATCCTGAAGTTCTTGCTCTGATAGATTAAGATTATCAAAGGGAAGCGTTTGATGCTCCAGGTCAAACCCTAGGCCACCTCCGCCACCTTTATTATAAAAATCCATAACCTCTTCTAGTGTGCTATATACACCGTTATGCATATAAGGTCCAGTTACTGCAGCGTTACGTACCGTAGGTGTTTTAAACATCCCCTTGTGGAGCTCTTCTTTAAAACGCCAGTAGTAACCTAAGTCATCATCTAGCATCTTATTTTGTGCGGTTTCTGGTACGCCTATTACTTCGCGCTCTGTCTCTGCATAAAATGGTGGTACTGTACCATTAGTAAGTGGCATAAAGTGACAAGTTGCACAAAGGGCTTTCCCCATAAAGAGATTCATACCTCGTTGCTCGCTTGATGTAAATGAACGCTCATCGCCACGCATATTTTTATCAAATTTTGAGTCAAAACTATTGAGTGTACTTACATATGACGAGATGGCTTTTATCACATCAATATTTCTTTTTGAAACACCGCCATAGGCCTCATCAAAAAGTGTGATATACGTACTGTCTTCTAGTACCTCTTTTGAAAACTCGTGTACGTTTGAGTTAAACTCATCCTTGTTTGTAAAAACAGAAGATACTTGATCTATCAATGTAGGAGAGCGACCGTCTGCAAAGAAGTTTTGCTGGAAAACGGTATTTATGAGCGTAGGTGTGTTGCGCTGTAAATTTTTACCTGCGTTAGAGAGGTTTACGACCATCCCATCTGTATATGCTTTTTCTGGTACGTGACACGTAGCACAAGCCATCGTGCCATTTGCAGAGAGCTTATCATCAAAAAACAATTTTTTGCCTAAGGCGATTTGTGTTGCTGTGGGATTCTTATTTATGTTAGGAGTAAAGAATTCCGTATTAAAACTATCGTTTTCAAAAAATGTAGGAGCATCAAAGTTAAAAGGTGTATTTGTTGTTCCTTCCCATAGGTCGCTAGTTTTTCTTATAGCTACCCAAGTTTTTGTAATAGGAGAGAGGTGAGTGCTCACAAAGGTATAACGGTCAAAGCTGTTATAATTAGTATTAGAAATCATAAAAGCTATTGCTTTCTCGACCTGATTTATAAAGGTCTGGTCTAGTGTGACGTCCTTCTCTTTTATGATAGGTTGTATCGTTACTTTATAAGTGTCTACAAGATTTTGTAATGAAGCAGCACCTTCTGTAATGCCTAGCTGGCTTACAGGTGTGTCAAAACCAGATATAGAAAAACTAAGTACACGTAACAGTTGTTGGTGTGTAGCTATAAAATAGCGTTGTGGTGTAAGAGCTCGTTTTTCAATATTCTTTTTTAGAGTAGCGAGTAGGCCTGTGGTAATCTTTAGTTCTTTTTTGTATTGTGGAGTTGGTGTTCCTCCTTCATAGATAGATTCTTCTATCTTTTGTAAACCTACAGGATTCATTGTGCGGTCATTGTCCTCTTTATAAATAGGTAAAGCTGGTCCATTCGCGCGATGACCTACTTCTGGGTTGAGGTAAGAGGCGTAGGGTTCTGCTTTTTTAAAAGCAAGTCTAGCGTTGTTAAAAATCTTTTTGGCATCTGGATGTGATGCCGTAATCTCATTAAGAGAGTCAAGACCTGCGAGTGCATTATTTAGTTCTTGTAAGTAAATAGCTCTTGCAGCTTCCCAGTCTGGGGCTATATTTTTTTTATATGAAGTGTCTTGCTCTTGCTTGCAAGAAAGGGTTAAGGGTATCGCTAGTAGGCAAATTAATAAACGTAAGTAATTCATAACAATGTAATTATAATTAAAGCGCAATCACCTTAAAGGGATTGCGCTTTTAGTATTTCCGAATGGCTAATCCGGGAGGATATTATCTAGGCAAACCTTTAAGTAAAACTACTTGAGATGCTTGGTTATCTTCATATGTAGAGTTGATATGTCCATCAAGTCCAGCAAAGTCACTGTTTCTCCAGTAGTGTGGCTGTATGTTTAATATAAAAGTGTTAGGCACTCCTACTTTATCTGATATATCTATAAGTGCTCCAAACTCTCCACTAAGTCCTGTGCTATTATCATCTGCAAGGTCTTGACGTACTACAAGCTCAAGTACTTGCTGTATGTTTACACCATTTAAGTCAGACTGGTAGATGTATGCTGCGTGACCTCTAGAAAAAGAGTTAGGATCTTCTTGTACATATACAAAGTTCTCAGTTACAGTGATATTATCTGGGCTTTGTAAAGCTGCCAGGTTACCATCTTGATTATTTGTATCTGTATTACCACTTATGATTTGAGTAAGTTTACCTTCTAGGGGGTTTGTTTCATCTAGGTTTAACTTGTATACCGTTCCCCAGTCATTGTAAGTACCTTGACCTGGACCACGACCTGTAACTGCAAAGTATACATTTCTACCATTTGCATCAGATCCTTTTTGGTAATCTACATCTTCTACTCTCATAAACTGAGAAGCAAATACGTCGTTACACGCGCTTTCCATTTCATTTTTAGTAAGAGCAGCACCGTTTGGTATCTCAACAAACTCTACATCATATTCTGTCTGGAAGTCTAGTGAAGACTCGTTGTAAGCAGTGTTAGGAGCAACATCTACAACATTGCCAGCACCATCACCTACTTGCTTAAGACGTAATACGTAAATAGAACCACCTGTAAAATCTGCATCACCAGCAGTAGAGTAGTACATAGATACTTGACCTTCTGAGTTACTAGAGTCATCATCACCACCTACTATTACTGTAGCACCTGGATAAGCGTTTTGTGGTAATGGAGTTGCGTTTTCCCAAGAGAATTCTCCTAGTGCATCAAGACCAAAATCTGCTTGAGGAGTTGGAGTAGACGTTCTAGGATCTATAGCTTTTACATCATAGTGTATACTTTCTGAAGCACTTAAGAAAATGTCTTCTGTACCACCGTGTATATCTGCTTCCCACATAGTAGCACTACACTGGCGTGCAAAGTCTGCTACTCCAGAGTCTAGTAAGTAATCTCCAGAGATAGGCATTAAGTTCTGGTCAAAACGTATACGTGCAACAGCATAACTGTCTTCACAGTTTGTTACAAATATGTAGTCTTCTCCATCTTGTAAGAATCCTGCACCATCTGCAGATCCTGCAAGTTGAAAATCTCCTCCTATTACATCTGGAGTAGATACAAGTGAGAAAGCCTCTACGTAGTTAAACTGTGAGCTCATTGCTACAAGTGGAGCCGTAGGAGACTTGTCAGAAAACATAGTCTCTCCTGGTTCAAAATCTTCTCCATCTACACCATCTTCCCCATTTGACCCATCTGCACCGTCTTGTCCATCTGCACCATCTTGTCCGTCTACACCATCTATTCCGTCTAATCCATTCATTCCATCTACGCCATCTTCACAACTTGTGAAGGCTGCTGTTGCTGCTACAAAAAGCAGACTTAAAAAAACTGATTTGAAAGTTTTCATTGTAAAATAATTTTTTTGAGTGGTTAATTTGTGTGTTTGTATGAGGCTCTAAATTAGAATTGTATCTCTTTTTACAGGTTAATTAAGCGTAGCTTTTATATTAAATTGATGTGTATTTATTGTTACTGATTTTACAGTAATTTAAAGACAGATTTTACGTAGAGTTAACCTTTTGGCTTTTTGATATTTCTATTTTATAGGAGTAAAACCTATCATTATTGAAGGGTTATTTTTGGATTTAACAGACCTTTTGGCAATGAGCCGCTTTACTTTTAAGAGTTTGGTTTACGTTTTCGCGAAAGCGTAATGCATCTTTTAACACCGCTTTTAAGTGAGATGTCGTAATTTTAAAAGAAAAAATGACGCCTAGATTAGAACAAGCACTTGATAAATTGTACACTGCGTTATACACGGGGAAGCTCAATCCCGAGTGTTGTACAGCCTGCGCGGTGGGTACCATATGTGACACGGTAGATGCCTGGAAGCACTTTACAGACACACACGGCTCTTTACAGCTTAATTATGTGGGGAAGGTTAATGAAGGTTTTGGCCGCAGGCTTTATGGGTATCTCCCTAGCGAGCTATTAGAAATAGAAGCGGTTTTCTTAAAAGCGTGTGGGTATGAGTTACCGCTTACGCGAAAGTCAAAACGTCCACAACATCCTACATCGCAAGAAACCTTATATAATGGTATGCGTGCCGTTATTACTTTCTTATGTGAGCTAGATGGTGTAGAAGATGTTATGGAGATTGAACAGAAGTTACTACACACAAACCTAAGCTCTGTAACACACGCTACGGTTTAAAACCTCAAAATGTAAGCCTCTTACTGTTATATAATTACGATATATAAAAGACATCTTTTTGAGATTTAAAAGTGTTGTCTCTGGGTGTGTATGCCATAGGTTTAAGAAAATTTTAAGTTTTTATTAGCATAACGATTTTAGCTAGATTTCGTATTAATTCTGATATTATGGTGCTTTTAACATTATTTGTTAAGAATATCTAACAAACGCAATCTAATACAGACAATCTTATGAAAAGAAGAAACTTTGTCCAACTAGCCGGAATGGGTGCTGGTGCTGTGATGATGCCTTCCCTATTAATGGGAAATAACATCCCTACAGAGGCACTCCTAGAACCAGGAATGGATATACTAATGAAAAAACAAATGGCAGATGTTGCTCTTAACACAGCAAAAAGTCTAGGAGCTTCTTATGCAGATGCTCGTATAGGTAGATATCTTAACCAGTTTGTACGTACTAGAGAAGATAAAGTACAAGGAGTTGTAAACACAGAGTCTTTTGGAATAGGAGTGCGTGTGATTGCAAATGGTACTTGGGGATTTGCATCTACAAATGATGTCTCACCAGATGGTATTAAAAAAGCAACAGAGCAAGCAGTCGCAATAGCAAAAGCAAACTCAAAGTTTCAAACAGAGCCAGTAGTACTTGCACCAGAGGCATCATATGGTGAAGTATCTTGGAAAACTCCTATCAAAAAAGATTTTAAAGAAGTGCCAGTTTCAGAGAAAGTAGATTTACTACTCACTGCAAATGCTGCTGCACAATCTAGCGGAGCAAACTTTGTAAACTCTGCCTTGTTTATGGTAAATGAACAAAAATATTTTGCCTCTACAGAAGGTTCGTACATAGATCAAGATGTACATCGCATCTGGCCTACATTTGGTGTAACTGCTGTAGGTGGAGGTAAGTTTAAGACTAGACAAGCTATGAGTGCACCTATGGGAATGGGGTATGAGTATCTAGATGGTCTTGCTTCAGAAAAACTAGAAGGTCCAGAAGGCCTTAAATTATATAGAGGCAGCTATGATATGGTAGAAGATGCTACCACTGCAGCAAAGCAAGCAAGAGAAATGCTTACAGCAAAGTCTGTAGATGCTGGTAAGTACGATCTTGTACTAGAGCCTAACCACTTAGGACTAACCATACACGAGTCTGTAGGTCACCCTACAGAACTAGATCGAGTACTAGGTTATGAAGCAAACTATGCAGGTACCAGCTTTGCCACTATAGATAAATGGAATTCTAAAAACTTCAAGTACGGTAGCGACCTTGTAAATATTGTGGCAGATAAAACACAAGTAGGATCACTAGGAGCCGTAGGATGGGATGATGAAGGCGTAAAAACTAAAAAGTGGGACATCATACGTAACGGTGTACTAGTAAACTATCAAGCAATACGTGATCAAGTAAAAATGATAGATCAAAACGAGTCTCACGGTTGCTGTTATGCACAGAGTTGGAATGATGTTCAGTTCCAGCGTATGCCTAATATCTCTCTAGAGCCTGGTAAAGAACCATATTCTATAAACGATATGATTAAAGATGTAGAAAAAGGAATCTACATAGCCGGTAGAGGATCTTACTCTATAGACCAGCAGCGTTATAACTTCCAGTTTGGAGGGACGATGTACTACGAGATTAAAGATGGTAAAATAGCAGGTATGCTTAATGATGTTGCTTACCAGTCTAACACGCAAGAGTTCTGGAACTCTTGTGCTAAGATTTGTGATAAGGATGACTATCGTCTTTTTGGTTCTTTCTTTGACGGGAAGGGGCAACCATCACAAGTAAGTGCAGTATCTCACGGGAGCTCAACTTCAAGATTTAATGATATTAATGTAATTAATACCGGGCGTACGGTATAAGTCTAACTTTTAAAAGAATAAATAATGGCAATATTTTCAAAAGAAGAGGCTAGAAAGATATTAGAAAAAGCACTAAGCTTTTCTACTGCAGATGCCTGTGTAGTAAATCTAGGTGGGAGCCAGGGAGGTAATATACGTTATGCTCGTAACTCGGTATCTACAGCGGGATATCAATCTAACCAGAGTCTTGCGGTTACTGCAAGCTTTGGTAAAAGATCTGGTACCGCAACTATAGATGAGCTAGATGATGCATCGCTCAAAAAAGTGGTACAACGAGCAGAGGAGCTAGCAAAACTATCTCCAGAAAATCCAGAGTATATGGAGCCACTAGGCCCACAACAATATGATGAGTCAAAAACCTTTGTAGAGGCTACGGCAAACATTACTCCAGAGTATAGAGCAGAGGTAGCAAATAGTAGTATTACCCCTGCAAAAACAAAGGATGTAACAGCTGCAGGATTTCTAGATGACGGGCAAGGCTTCAGCGCAATGATGAACTCAAACGGGCTATTTGCATATAATAAGTCTACAGATGTGAGTTTTACAGTAACGATGCGTACTAATGATGGTACAGGATCGGGATGGGTGACGAGAGATTATAATGACATAAATAAGTTTGACTCTTCAGAGGCGTCACAAGTCGCTATAGATAAAGCTGTAATGTCACGACAAGCAAAAGCAATAGAGCCTGGTAAATATACTGTGATATTAGAACCATCTGCAGGACTTGGATTATTACAAGGCTTAGGTAGAGCACTTAATGCCCGCTCTGCAGATGAGGGACGTAGCTTTATGTCTAAAGAAGGCGGAGGCACAAAACTTGGAGAAAAAATAGTAGATGAGCGTGTAAACCTATGGTCAGACCCGCTTAACGATGAGGTGCCAGCAGCCACTTGGAATGGAGCAGGTCAACCACTAAAGAAAACTACCTGGATAGAAAATGGTACGGTTAAGAATCTTGCTTATGGAAGATACTGGGCAAAAGAAAAAGGTGTTGAGCCAGTTCCTTTCCCAAGTAATTTTATAATGGGAGGTGGTGATGCATCTCTAGATGATTTGATAAAAAGTACAAGAAAGGGAATCTTAGTCACAAGACTGTGGTACATACGCTCTGTAGATCCACAAACACTGTTATACACAGGTCTTACCCGTGACGGTACTTTTTATATAGAAAACGGAAAAATCAAATACCCAGTAAAGAATTTCCGCTTTAATGAGAGTCCTATTATTATGCTTAATAATCTTGAGACCCTCGGGAAGCAGGTACGTGTAGACGGTAGTTTAATCCCTTATATGAAGGTGAGAGACTTTACGTTTACCAGTCTTTCAGATGCGGTATAATATAATATAGTTGATAGGAAACTGGTTACGGCTTTATGCGGTAGCCAGTTTTTATTTTAAGTAAGCTTTCGCGAAAGCGTAATACAAACAATCACAGTTTACATAAGTTACATAAGGTAATGCCTAATAAATTTTTCTTCACACGCTTACAATACGAATCTGGAGATTGGGATGTAGACCAGCGTATGCCGTCTAACTTGCTTAACTCTCTGGTAGAGTACACCACGCTAGATGTAGATACAAAGGAAAACATCATTACTCTGGCTAGTGATGATATTTTTAAATCGCCCTTTTGCTATATTTCTGGGCATAAACTGGTGCAGTTTTCTAAGAAGGAAAAAGAAAACTTTAAACGTTATGTGGAGAATGGAGGCTTTGTCTTTGCAGATGATTGTAATCACGATATAGACGGCCTATTTGCAAAGTCTTTTGAGCGACAGATGGAAGAAATTTTTGGTCAAGATAGCCTCAAAAAAATTCCTAACGATCACGAGATTTATAATGTCTTTTTTGAATTTGAAGATGGTCCACCCACCACCTCACAAGAGCTTAACGGCTGGGGAGATGACCTCGTGCACGATTACCTTAAGGCCATAGAGATAAATGGGAGAATAGGCGTGCTGTATAGCAATAAAGATTACGGCTGTGAGTGGGATTATGATTTTAGAAACAAGCGCTGGTATAAAATAGACAATACCCGTTTTGGGGTAAATATTGTGATGTATGCCCTTACCTCATAGTATCGTTTTAATGATGCAGTCTTGCGAGCCAAGAAATAACCAATTTTAAATTGAAAATTGAATGAAACAAGAGTTAGTCACACTACAGCAGGAGGTAAATAGTCTTACTTCAAAACTAGGTGATCTTAAAAAAGAAATAGCAAAGGTTATCATAGGACAAGAAGATACAGTAGAGCAGTTACTTATCACATTTCTAGCTGGTGGTCACGCTTTACTAGAAGGAGTCCCAGGGCTGGCAAAAACGCTTATGATAAGGACATTATCACAGGCTATAGATCTCGACTTTAAGCGCATACAGTTTACACCAGACTTAATGCCGTCAGATATTGTAGGTACAGAGATTCTAGAAGAAGATCACAGCACCGGTAAAAAATCTTTTGAGTTTAAGAAAGGACCCATATTTGCAAATATTATACTGGCAGATGAGATTAACAGAACCCCGCCAAAAACACAGGCAGCGCTGCTAGAGGCAATGCAAGAGTTTGAGGTTACCTATTCTGGTAAAACCTATGAGCTAGAGCGTCCGTTTTTTATACTTGCTACGCAAAACCCTATAGAGCAATCTGGAACGTTTCCTTTACCAGAGGCGCAACAAGATCGTTTCTTATTTTATATAAAAATAGGGTATCCCACAGCAAGCGAAGAAAAGCATATTTTAAAAAGTACAACAGGCGGAGTAAAGCAAAAGGTCCAACCCGTGTTAAGTGGTGCCGAAATTTTGAGATTACAAGAGCTTGTAAGGCAAGTGCCTATAAGTGATAATCTTATAGACTTTGTAAGCACCATTGTACGTGCAACACGACCAGAGACTACCACAAATGATTTTGTAAAGCAATGGGTAGGCTGGGGAGCAGGCCCCAGAGCCGGGCAAGCTATGATACTCACAGCAAAAGCAAGAGCACTATCACAGGGTCGTATAGCCGTAACCCTAGATGATATTAAAAACGTGGCTCTACCAGTACTTCGTCATAGAGTGATTGTAAACTTTAAAGCAGAGGCAGAGGGTATTACTTCAGATACGGTGACGCGTCAATTATTAGATCATACAGACTTTAGCGCATAATATTTATGGCAAAAGACGATTATAGAGCACTTCTTAAACCAGATGTAATTAATACAGTTTCTGGTTTATCACTCATCTCGAGAGTAATTGTAGATGGGTATCTCTCTGGCTTAAATAGAAGCAGGCGAGTAGGAGCTGGTCTTGAGTTTAGCCAGTATAGAGGGTATGAGCCTGGTGATGACCTGCGACTTTTAGATTGGAAAATGCTCGCACGTTCTGGACGCTATTATATCAAGCAATCTGAGATTGACACCCATATAACTGTAAAGTTTATTGTAGACACTAGCGCCTCAATGCTTCATAAAGAAGAAGGATTATCTAAAATGGAGTATGCAAACGTGCTCATTGCTAGTCTCGCTCATCTAGCCCATTCTCAGGGAGATGCAGTGGGTTTACTTACTGTAAATAACAAGCAGTTAGAAACATTACAGCCAGCTACGGGAAAATCACATTTTAATAGATTTTTATACCAATTGCTCAAGCTCAAAAATCAAGGAAGCTGGCCAGAGCGTATAACTAGTGATCAACTTCATAATCGTAGCCATAGAGAGCTTATATTTTTTATTACAGATCTCTATGAGCAAAGCGAAGAAATTACAAATATGATTACTGCCTTGAAGACCTCTCGCAATGAGGTTGCAGTTATTCATCTTTTAGGAAAGCAAGAGCTCGAGTTTAATTATAAATGGCAAGTAATTTTTGAAGATCTTGAATCTGGAGAAAAAGTAAAAGTAAATGCCAGAGATGCCCGTGCTCATTACGTACAGGCTATGGAATCATCAATGACAATAATTAAAGAAAAGCTCCTGTCTAGTGGTGTGGGTTATAATCTTTTTACATTAGACAAACATCTAGGAGAGGCATTACAGCTCTTCTTAAAAAAACGAGCAAACTTAATCTAGTATGACGCTCCTACAACCTACATATCTCTGGGGTCTACTAGGATTGTTAATCCCTATAGCCATACACTTGTGGAGTAAACGCAAAGTAAAAACAATACAGGTAGGGAGCACGCAATTTATAACAGAAACAAAGTCAAAAAAGAGTAATAGCATACAGGTTAATGAGTGGTGGTTGCTGCTGCTGCGCTGTTTACTTATCGCTATACTCACAATCATACTAGCACAGCCTTATACAACACATACACCAGATCAAGTAGCGGTAGCTTATATTTTTGAACCCTCACTTATAGACACGCAAGAGGAGCAAAGTCGTTTTAAAACACTACCCTTAGAAGATAGGTTTTTATTAAAAGAGGGATTGCCTAAATGGGATCTAGAGACAGAGATACCACCCAGTAAAACAATACCTAGTTACTGGCAACTTGCACAAGAGATAGGCGCCCTAAGAGCAGATAGTGTGGTTGTATTCTCACAAAATCTAGTCCAAGGTATACAAGGTAAACGACCTAGCTTAGGTAAACATATAAACTGGGTTTCCATCACATCTCAAGAAGAGAAGGAAGTCCCATTTTATGCAATACAAGATCAAGATAGTATCACTATACTTTCGGCAGTAGGGGAGAGTGATTATCACGCTTTCGCGAAAGCAAAAAAAGCAGCATCACAATTTGCGGTTAAAGATGGTACCATCTCTATTATCCAAAACGATACAGAGCGACTAATACCCGTTGTAAAACAAGATACTAAAACGATAGATGTAATTTATAACAGCTCTTTTGCTACAGAGGCGATGTATCTAGAATCTGCATTAAGAGCAGTAAAAGGCTATACCAGAAAACCTATAACCATTAATATTTATAAAGGTTTAAAAAGTGCAGCAGACCCGGCACCAGATTATCTAATATGGTTGTCTAATGAGGAACCACCGGAAGTTGATATTCCAGTTTTGAAATTTGAGGAAGACCTATTTTCAAATAAAATAGTAAAGACTATTTCTGGAACAAACTATACAAATCTCACCCAGAGATTATCACCAGAGGTGGTGATTAATAAGCGGTTAGTAGAAGGGGTGTTGCACTGGCTTTCACTAGATGCGGCTGTACAAAGTGATTTTGATAGACTTGATAACAGATCGCTTGCAATGAGTCAGTTTAAACCAAATATTGATAAAAGTAGCTCTATGCCCAGCAAAGAAGTAAAAGCCTCTCTTGTAGATCCTTTATGGTTACTGCTTATAGTTATGATTATAATAGAACGTGTTGTTGCAAAACTTAGAAAACAATAATGCTAGAGGGAAAAAGACATATAGCAAAGTACACGAGCCGCTGGCAATTATTACTAGTAGTACAGGGCTTGCTTTATGGTATAGGAGCAGGTGTTTTCTGTTGGTTGTTGAGCAGGCAGTTAGGGATGTCTATGTTAGTATTTACTCTAGTAACTGGACTAGCGATGTTAGTGTTAAAACCGTGGCGCATTACGGCTACCACAGTAAGTGAGTATCTAGATCATCACCTTGGCAGTGCAGAGTATAGTACTAGCCTATTATTTACAGAAACAACAAGTCTATCTGGCTTAGGACAATTACAGCAGCATAAGGTAAGTACTGTTTTACAAGAGCAAATAAACACCGTACGCCCAAAAACAAGTGTAAAGACAGCAGCTATTGTTGTATTTATGCTCATAGGTGCGGGGTACGTGGGTTCTCAATTTATTGTTCCTCCGGTTTTAGATAATGGTGATTCTCAAAAGGAGGTGATACAATTACAGTCTACAGATTCCATAACGCCCTTGCACGCACCGCCGGTATTAAAACAACAACAGCTTACTATACAATATCCATCATATACTAAACTAGCAAGTCGTACTACGAGTAGTATGAATGTAAAGGCAGTAGAGGGTTCTAAACTTTTTTGGAGCCTAGATTTTGAGGGTTTTGTAAAAGAGGTCACACTAGAAGGTCTAGGGACGGGCAATAAGTTTAATTTAAAAAGAACTAACGAGAACTCACTCAGAGCTTCTGGCAGTTTAATTCCTACTACCTCTGGTTATTGTAACTTTAATTTTATTGATAGTCTAGATGGTGCATATACATCAGATATTTATGCGATAGAAGTGGTGAAAGATCAACCTCCTGCCATTACCATAAAAGATATCGCTCAGTTTACAAGTTTTGAGCATACAGACCGTAAACTGATAGATTTTAGTGCCTTGATTACAGATGATTTTGGTATCGAGAGTGCTCAAATTATAGCAACTGTAAGTAAAGGAGAAGGGGAGTCTGTAAAGTTTAGAGAAGAAAAAATAGCTTTTGATGCGCCCATAACTAAGGGTATAAAAACTATGACCGCAACAAAAAGTATTAGCCTAGATGCCTTAAAAATGGAACTAGGTGATGAGTTATATTTTTATGTAGAGACAAGAGATCAAAAGACACCAAAGCCAAATATCACGCGCAGCGAGACCTACTTTGCAGTGATTAAAGATACGGTGAGTGATGGTTTTGGGGTAGAAGGCACGATGGGAGCAGACCTAATGCCCGATTATTTTAGAAGTCAGCGGCAACTTATAATTGATACAGAAAAACTTATAAAAGATAGAAACACACTTACAAAGCAAGAGTTTACAAATAGGAGCAATGGGCTAGGATTTGACCAGAAGGCCTTACGTCTTAAGTATGGTAAATTTATGGGTGATGAGGACGACTCAGGTATAGGAGTTGCCCAAGATATAGATATGAGCGATTATGACGAAGATGATCCTACGGCCGGCTTTCGTCACGATCACGATACAGAAAATGAACACAACCTTGTAGAAGAAGACCACGACCACGAGCACGAAGAAGAACTTGGGGAAGAAGAAGAAAAAGAAAACTCCCTTTTTGAAGATTACCTGCATAATCACGACGACCCAGAGGAGTCAACACTTTTTACAGAGTCGCTGCGTGGCAAGTTAAAAAATGCAATGGCACAAATGTGGGATGCAGAGTTACATCTCAGGCTAGCAGATCCAGATACATCTTTGCCTTACCAGTATAAAGCTTTAAAACTCATACAAGAGATAAAAAACAGTGCACGTATTTATGTGCACCGCATAGGTTTTGACCCTCCACCTATAAAAGAAGATAAGAGACTCTCTGGAGAGATTAAAGAGATAACAAACGTCTTTAAAAAAGAAGATTTTGATAATAAAGATCCTTATGTGTCTATGAGAAAAAGCATAGAGATATTAGAAAAAAGATTACAAAATGAGCGAGAACTTACGGAGGAGGATAAGACCGCTTTCGCGAAAGCGGGAGAAGAACTTGCACAACTAGCCATCTTAGAGCCCTCTAAGCATCTACTTACTCTACAAAAACTTAAATGGCTCACAGAAGATAAGAAACAACCTAAAACCGTGATACAATCTGTACAAAAAGGACTTCTTGAGGCATTGCCTAGAGTTTCAGAAACTCCTAAAAACCCAGAAGGGTACACGAGTAAGCTAGAATCATTATTCACAAAAGAGTTACAAAAACGTGATTGATACAATACATTTTTTACGTGAGGATCTTATTTGGCCTACAGTGATAGGCCTAGCGTTGCTCTGGATCTTATTTCTCTGGAAGGAATACAAGACAGTTACAACCACAAGGTTTATCATACGTGGGATTGTTGCTCTACTAGCACTGAGTGCGGTGGCTTCCTTATTTTTAGAACCTGTAACTTTTCAAAAACAGGTAAAGGGAGTAGCCGTTTTAAAGACAGCAAATTTTGATTCAAATCTAATAGATAGCCTTAAGAGTACAACTCCAGCGCTAAAAACAATTACCTATAAAGAAAATCAAAATCTACAGCCACAATTAGACTCCATAAGTGAGCTCCATATCTCAGGTGACGGGGTTGCTATTTATGATTTGTGGCAGTTTAAAAATAAGAAAGTCTATTACCATCCTCACAAACCTACCTCTGGGATTATAAAACTCGCTTATGATACAGAAGTATTGCTTGGAGATTCACTTACTGTAACTGGTCTATATAAAAACTCTTTTTCTAGTAATACGGTATTGCTACAAGAGTCTGGAGCACGTACTATAGACTCTGTAAAAATCTTAAATCAAGATGAGACTGTTTTTAAATTACACATACTACCCAAAGCAAAAGGAAATTATCTTTATCATATCATAGTTAAAGACAGTCTGGGTAAGATTATAAGTTCAGACCCGCTTCCATTAACAATAAAAGATCGTGGTCGCTTGCGTGTTTTAATGGTGAATACATTTCCTACGTTTGAGACTAAATATCTCAAAAACTACCTAGCAGAGAGTGGTCACGAGGTACTTGTGCGTAGTCAGATTACAAAAGATCGTTATAAGTTTGAAAATTATAACCGTAGCCAGAAAAGCATTTACAATTTTACACGTCAAAACCTTTCTGAATTTGATGTTATAATTACAGATGTGAGCACGTATAATGGCCTGAGCCAGCGCTCAAAAAATGCCATTAATTACCGAGTAGAAAAGCAGGGTATGGGACTACTTCTTCAAGCAGATGCCCGACTTATAAAGCAGGGGGCAAAATTTGGTTTTCGCTTTAAGCGAAAAAATATAACAGCATTACAGCTTCCTTCTTGGCCTAGAGTAAAAATACCAGTATACCCTGCCACACTTACAAATGGTGCTCTTGTTGAACCTATATTAGCAACAAAAAATAGCATCTTAAGTGCCTATGCACAAAAGGGAACAGGACGCATAGGTACTCTACTGGCTGAAGATTCTTTTCAATTATTACTAGGTGGTAATGAGGATGTATATCACTATTTATGGAGTACGGCGCTAGGTAAAATAAGCCAGCAACCACAGTCGCTTGTACAGTGGTCACTCAGTGATTATATGGCATATAGTGATGAGCCGTTTCAATTTAATTTGCGCACAAGTATACCATTGCCAAAGGTTGTAATGAATAATGATGTAGTAGTACCCCTTGTACAAAATGTGACGCTACAAGATCAATGGTCTGGTACAATTTACCCTAATGGTGATGGATGGGTAAACCTCAAGGTGGCGCAAGCTCCCGCTTCTCTAAAGGCTATGTATGTTATAAATGATACCGCGTGGAGGGCAAAAAAGGTGTACAAACAAATAACAGAAAATGCTTCCTTTTATAAGAATGAGAACAGTCTTTCTTCAGAAAGTTCTATACCTGTACCGTTTATAAAATGGTGGGCATTTACAGTTTTCATTCTAGCAATGGGTTATCTATGGCTAGCCCCTAGAATTTATAAGAGCTAGATGCCTAAGATTTCTTTATCTTTTGCTCATCTGTTGCAAGTCTTTTTTCTTCTTTTTCTACAAATTTTTGATGTTCAGACTGTGCGTAGTGATCTTTTTTTCGACTATAGATGCTTTTGATGCCTTCTGCTTTTCCGTAAATAGTGACCTTGTCGTGAGGTAACATTTTAAAGTTACCAGACGGTGATCCAAAATAGCCTACGCCCTCACGCTCTACACCTAATATAGTGATTCCCTCCTCACGTAGGTCTAACTCTTGTAATGTGCGATGACACATCCAGCCATCATCATCTACCTGTGCTTCTATAATTTTATAGTTGTCTTTGAGGTGTAATACGGCAGCATAATCATTAATCTCAAGATCTGTATATTTTTTAAGCATCTTATTTATGATACGTGATAGCCCCCTGTCTACCCAAGCGCTCCTTATACCTAGCCATAAGAATATCATACCAGCAACTATAATGAGAAAACCATAAAGTCTAGAAGCATTAGACTCTGGTAATACAAATGTGAGGATGAGTGAAGACATTGCCGTTACAATACCCGCGTTACCTATGAGCATAAGATTATAGATGATCTTACGTCTCACAGGGTGATTCATAATATTCTCTGTTTCTTGAGTGCTTAGACCAGCACCTGTGTAAGCAGATCTTGCTTGAAATTTTGCACTCTCGCTAGATAGACCTGTATGTACAAGTGCTATGGTAGCAATTTTTGTAATAAGAACCGAAAGGGTCACAATTAAAAATAGAGATACTGCTGCAATCATAATTTGATGTTGTTATATAAAGTAATTTATGCTAGCAACTTAACCTCCTAGTGTGTTGAGATAAAATGCCAGCACGAGTCCTATGGCTGTTGCCAGGCCTGTCCAATATTTGTCTTCTTTAAAAGCTTTTGGAAAAACCTCTATAGCCAGTGAGCTTACTAGGGCACCTCCCGCAAAGCATCTTATAAGATCTAGAATATCACTAGAAACATTATTGAGTTCTTTTAAAATAATCTATGACGTGTAAACTAGTAAAACCGTGTATGAGTATACTAAATAGTATAACATAGCTCACAATGCCAAAAAGTTCATCATAGGCGGTAAAATTTCCTTTCATAAGAGCATAGCTTAAGTAAAAGAAACTACCTATGCCTCGTATACCAAAAAAGCTTATCGCCCATTTTTTTGATTTTGAAAAATCTGTAGTTAGCATCGCCAGATATCCAAAAATGGGTCTTAAAATAAGAACAAAAAGAAGACTTGCAAAAACACCCCAAACATCTGTATATGATAAAATACCAGAAACAACAGCTCCACCAAAAAAGATAGTCCACAAGGCAACTAGTAGCTTTTCTGTCTCCTCAGCAAAGTGAAGCATCGTGGTGTTTATATTATCATCTGAGTTTTTACCACAATGAAACTGCATAAATACTCCGGTGGCAAATACACTTAAGAATCCATAAGTGTCTAGTACCTCTGCAATACCGTACGAGAAAAAGGTGAGAGCGACCGCAATAAAGCCATCTAAAATATAACGACGGTTTTCTTTACTATGGTATTGTACAACCCAGCTGTATATATAGCCTATAAGAGCCCCAATGAGGACACCACCTATAATTTTAAAAAAGAAATAGTACCCAGTAAAATGTAGCCAGTCTATTTCTGAAAAACTAGCCGCATTACTCCACAAAATCGCTAAAAAAACAAATGGAAAAGCAAACCCATCATTAATACCAGCCTCTGCCGTGAGTGTATATCTTAAGCCTGTATTGCGCTCCTTAAAATTTTGTCGCTCTTCTAGTTGTAGTTCACTTGCTAGAACGGGATCTGTAGGAGCTATTACAGCGGCAAGTAGTAGGGATACCGGTCCGTTGAGGTCTAGTAGGTAGTACGCAATAAGAAACACAGCAATCATAAAGAGCGGCATTGTTATGGCGATAAGGGATAATGGTTTTTTCCAGTCACTCCATTTATAACTTGTGCCTATTTTGAGCCCGGCGGTCATTAAACTTATGATAACGATTACCTCACTTACTATTTTTCCAAATTCTAGTTTCCACAGTGGGTCTGGCCAAGGCAGTGGGGCGCCTAGGTAGTATAAACACACCCCAAGAAGAAGTAAAGGAATGATGTAAGTTATTTTAAGCTTTTTTGAATAAACAGGTATAAAGGCCATTAGGGAGATGGCAAAACCGGTATAGGCAAGAGCTGGAAAGTATGACGATATTTCTATAACTGCCATCACTATTCGACTATTGTTTCAATGGTACGGCTTAGTTGTTTTTGAGGCTCTAATTTTGTGTATGTGCTCTTTTTTGTGATATCTAGAGATTCATTTTCTGCATCAGGAAGACCTAGCCAAGGTTCAATACATACATAGTCTGCTCCGGGTTGTGCCCAAAGTGCAAGATTTTGGTAACCAGTAAATCGTACAATTATACCCTTGGTTTTTGACTTTTCGCGTAAGCGTACCCAATTATAATCTATATCAGAAAAAATGAGTGCATCCTTATTAAACAATGATTTAGACAGTGAGAGTAGAGCCCCATCTGTATTTATATCACGTGTCACTGAGGTAAGTAGCCCAGTATTGTCTAGTGTAAGTGACGATAGGTTTTGTGCCTCTGGAAACTCTATTACATAATCTGAAAGTTCTTTTTTATCACTTACGGGACACGCATATGCCGTGTGACCGCCAAAGGTAAAGTACATAGGGACGGTGTCTAGATTTACCACCTCGTAAGCCATAAGTAAGCGGTTATCTTCTAGTATGTATGTTATTGTAAATGAAAATTTAAAAGGGTACAAAACCAGTGTATCTTCATTATGACTCAAGGTAAAAGAGCACGATGAGGGGCTTAACTGTTTGTAAATAAAATGGTCATTATCACGAGCTATGCCGTGTTTTGTCATAGGGTAGGCGGTTTCTTTATAAATGATGGTACCTTCTTTTATGGTGCCTATAGCGGGAAATAAAGGTGGCGAACTGCTTCTCCAAACTTCTGGATTGATTTGCCAGATGTATTCTTGTCCAGTTTTATTATTTGTGAGTGATCGTATCTCAGCACCTTTTGCAAGGATGGAGCAGGTGAGGTGCTCGTTTGTAATAGTATGCAGCATATATAGGGTTGTTGTGGTCTGTACTTAAAGGTAGTATAATTTATGGCAAGTTGCATACCCTGTTTATGATAACTACGCTTTCGCGAAAATGGTCTTCTCTTATAACCATCTCATAATTAAAAAACTCAATGTGCTTTGTTGCAAGTTCTTATTACAATATCAAGAGTGAAAATAAAAAAAAGGCTACTTGAGGGTAAGTAGCCTTTTGGGTCAATATGATTACGCTTAGTACGTCTAACAAATCAATACTCAATCACATTGAAAAAAGGGGCATTAATGCTTTTTTATAGAGTCTCTTCTGGTCTAATTCAAATAAAAACTGAAAAGTTTATTACTTAGAGCGTCTATGTTCTTTTTTCCTTACAAAAATCTTTATGCTGACAGTGGGTGTCTGTTCTTTGTAATGGCAAATGTAGGTATCTACTTGATTTTTAAGGGTAAACCCAGATGCACAGCTAGGGATTAGATAAAAGGTTGTTTGTAATAGATAAACTACACAAGATATTGCAATTTATAAGTAGCTATGCATATTGATGACCTTAGATGGTAAAAGTAGATTAATTACAATATGATAAATGTACTAGAAGCTACCGTAAGTTATCTAGCGTAGACGCTACTTTGTTTATGTATTAAACAAAAAAAGGTACCCAGCGACGGATACCTTTTGCAAATAAATTGGTTTAAATACCCCTAATAATCTAAACCGTGGCAAGAATACTAGATTTTCTGTTAGGTATTTTACGGATTTCCTTTTTTTGGGGTAAAAAAGTCAATTTTTTTAGATTATTTTTTTGGACACTATATAAACAGTAATATAATAGTGAGTATAAATCCACCTATTGCAAAGAGCATCCCTTTTTTAAAAATAGGCATTTTAGGCGTGTACATCCAGAATGCAGAGATTACAAAAAAGAGTAAAGAAGCTCCAAAGAAAATATTTAAGAAGTATACGGGGCTGTTAGTCGTTGCTTTATGGAGGTGCTCCATCTTATCAAGTATATAAGGAAGTTCCATCTTGCGAGTGGTTACAATACCGGTTTCTTGATTATATGATCCTCCTTTAAAATAGAAAACAGTTCCCTCAGCCTTAGTCACTTTTGGATTTTTTCGCAATTTTGAACTCAACTCGCTAGAGGTAAGCCTAGGCTCCATTTGCTTTTCTGTAATCACTTCGTGTTTTAAAAAATCTGTATTTCTATAGACCATTACAATCCCACTTATGGCATAGACAGCCATAATACCGGCTAGAAAGAAACCAAGATATCTATGTATTGAACGTACTTTTAATGAAAATGGAGTTTTGCGTTTTGCCATAAGTGGTTTAATTTTTTTACAACTTTAATTTCAACAAAGAATAAATGCTTATTTTATTTCTAAAGAGTTCCAGATAAGGTTTATTAGTTTTTCTCCTATTGAGTTCTTAGTGTCATTCATTCTCATAGCCATAATTAATAGACCAGAATCTTTTTTGCCTACACTTGCTATTTCATATATATTAACTTCGTCATTGTATGTAAGATAGGCTTGTATTACATTTAAATCTTCCCCTGAAGTTAGTTTATGGTTATACTCACGGCGTTCCATTTCAAACCCATAGTTTATACTCTCTTTAGTAACTTCACCTAACATAAGTTCCTTCAAATTTTCTGGATTTATAGTAGAATATTTTTGAATTAAAAATCCATCACCCTCAGGAGTCATAAGCATTAATTGTTCAATACCTTGTTCAATTTTAGTTTTACCAACTTTATATTCTTTAAAAAAATTGAAACTAAACATTTCATCATTGTAGGTTAAAGTATCTTTCTGTTTAAGAAGAATATTTTTTACACCATCTTTGGTTTGAAATTGGAATTCTTTGTCAAGAGAAATTTCAAATGACTCTCCATTGATCTCAATAGTATAGTCTTCCTGAGAATGAGCTTTGGTGAAAAATAGAATTAAAAGTGAAAATGTAATTTTTAAAGAAGTTTTCATAATAGTTTTGATTGATGATTTTGAATTAAGAAGCCGAAAATACTCAAAATATTTAATCCTTGTAATAAAGTGTGCATATTCGAAAAATTAGCTTTTCAGCTGAATTTTAAAGGCAAAAATGCGAAGTTGATTTTGAGAGGTTAAATTGTAGGAATTTTTTAAACGAGATTTATTAATTTCAAGAGAATTTTCGCGAAAGCGATCTCTTAAACTACTAGATTTTAATTATTTGCATTAATAGTATAGTCTAAAGTCTAGTAGCTTACAGAGTTTGTAATGTTTTTGAAACATCTGTTCTACAACTTCTTTAAAGTCATCATTTTCTTGAAACATAGTAATAAACACCCTGTCTATAGTATTATAACTTAAGATGTCTTTATTCCTTGATCCATAGCCAGATATGGCTCTTGCTCCAGTTACATCTAAAAAGTATTGTGACTCTTCATCAGTAAGATCTAGAGCTTTTCTGTTTGAAAAATGAATGATTTTACCGGTCATCTTCCCCTCAAAAATTTCGGCTATCTCCTCAATGCTATAATAGTAATCATTGAGCATAATATTATTGGGCTGGCCAGACATTATGAGATATATAATTTCATAATCCTTAAAATTATGGTCATCATAAATGAGCGTATTTAGGCTATCTTCTAGTCCTTCTATAGTGTCGCAACTTTTGTAAATACTAGTAATTCCTTGTGTTAAGGCAATATCTTCTAGGGTTTTTAAAACAACTGTCGTGGCTTCTAGCTCTACATCTGGCACTGCCTCAAGGCAGTAAACAAATTTTTCTGCCTCGGTATAAGGTGTAAGATGCGATAGGGGCTCATTCATAACACAATGTGCAGTTAATTGGTTAAGCTAGATAATAGCTTAACCAATTTATTTTCTGAATTGTAAAAATAATATAAAACCTTTCCATTAGTTTCTAAAAGCCTCCCGTTTACCTTACGAAATTATCAAGAATACATTTGATCTAGTCTTTAAGGAGCTTTTTATTGTAGTGTTTTGTCTTATACCTTATAAAAAAACAGCGTTAAGATGATTTTAATGAGTTTATGTACGCTTTCGCGAAAGCGGTATCAATCTTTTTAAAATTTGTGACCACGATATAATAAATTTTTGATAGTTTTATTTTAAAGTTCAGTAAATAAGACTGTTAACTTTGTAAATGAGGAGAATGATATGGCTAAAGCTATAAAAAGTATGACGTTAGATAAGAAACCTACGTACCAAGAATTAGAAAGGGAGATAGCGGTTTTAAAATCTGAGAGAGAACAGAGTTATAAGACACTCTTTGATAATTCTACCATATCTATATGGAATGAAGATTTTACCTTGGTGTATAAAGAAATAGAAAGATTAAGAACACATAAAATTTCTGATATAAGGGAGTACTTAAAGGAAAATCCCGATACGTTGTTCTTATTATTACAAAGCTTGAAGATTAATAGTGTTAATGAGGCTACTTTAAAGCTTTTTAAAGCAAGTAGTAAACAAGATTTTTTAGATAATATACAAAGCACATTTGGCGAAGGAGCGACTAAAGTGTTTGTAAATCTTATAGTTGCTATTTGGAACAATGAGAAATCATTTTCATCAGAAGTAAATTACAAAACGCTCAAAGGAGATGAGTTTGCGGCTATGATATCTCTTAACCTACCGCAAAATTTATTTGAGCAAAAAACGGTTCCAGTTACTATACAAGACATCAGTGCGCTTAAGGAGGCAGAGTATGCCAAGAAAAAATCGATATTAAATTTACAACAGGCTCAAAAAATTGGAAAAATAGGCAGCTGGGAGTGGGATTGGAAAACCGGTGCTGTTTACTGGTCTGATGAAATGCTTAATATTTTTGGACTGAAGAGAGGAGAGATGGAGCTTACAAGCCTGAATGTGGGGCAATTTATTGTAAAGGAAGATAGAGAAAAAGTAAATGATATCATTAGAGGGCTTTATAAAGGTAAAGGTATGAAGCCTTTTAAATTTAGTATTTTAAGATCTAATAGTGAGATAAGACATTTAAATATTCTAGCGATAGAAGTTGAAAACGGAAAAGTTTTTGGAGTAACACAAGATGTTACTGATATTAAGAATATAGAAAATGACTTAAATGCAGCACAAACTCTTGCAAAAGTAGGTAGCTGGTTATTTGATATCTCCACACAAAAAATAGAATGGTCTAATGCTATGTTTTCTATCTGGGGTTTTGATCCTGCCCAAGGAGCTCCTCATTATGATCAACTTATTGAACGCCTACACCCTGAAGATATAGAGTTATGGAATGTTTCTGTACAAAGAGCTATAGACTCTGCAATTCCTTATGATATTGAGCATAAAGTATGTCTTCCAGATGGAACACAAAAAGTAGTGAGAGGCATATGTGAGCCAGTAATGGGTCTTGATGGAACCGTAGTAAGCTTAAAAGGAACAGGTCAAGATATTACCGAACAAAAACTCTTAGATCAAGAACTTATAAGAGCAAAGGAAGAAGCTGAGAAAAGTAAAAACCATTTTAATAATATCATTGATAATATAGGTGACCCTGTTTTTGTAAAAGATGATCAAAGTAGACTCCTTGTAGTTAATGATGCATTTTGCAAGCTTTTTGGTTTTGATAGATTAGATATTATAGGTAAAACTCTTGCAGAAGACGTAACAAAAGAGGAAAGGGATGCTTTTTTAGAGATTGACAGAAAGCTTATACGCGATGGTATAGAGAGTATAAATGAAGAGTCTATTACTATACGAGGTGGAGAGACACAAAGAATTTCTACTAGAAAGACACGCTTTATAGATAATGAAGGTGAAGTTTTTATAGTAGGTGTTATACACGATATTACAGAGCGTTTTAAGACAGAAACCATAATAAAAGAGGCAAAGGAACGTGCCGAGGCAAACGAACGACGTTTTAGAATTTTAATGCAAAACCTAGAAGCTGGCGTTGTGGTACACGCCCCAGATACTTCAATAGTACAATGCAATGATAGGGCTTCAGAAATATTGAGTATAGACCAAGAAGATATGCAAGAAATGGCGCTTCGTTATGTCAATCCTAAACTTATTAATTTAGATAAGTCACCACTGGCATTATCAGAATATCCCGTAAATAGAATAGCAAGGACTAAAGAGTCTATAAATAATCAAATTATCGGGCTTCTAGGTGATAATGATAAAGAGATAAAATGGACAACTCTTAATGGTTTCCCCGTACTTAATGATGTAGGAGAAATTACAGAGATAGTTACGGTTTTTATTGATATAACAGAACAGCGACAAAATGAAAAGGATAAACTTAAAGCCAAATTATTATTAGATAAAACGGAAAGTGATCTCAGTGATGCTCAAGCCCTCGCAAAAATCGGTAGTTGGCTAGTGAGACCATCTGGTATGAAGATGGAATGGTCTAAAGAAATGTATAATATATGGGGTTTTGACTTTGGTAAGAAATTACCAGATTATGAAAGCGTACTGGAGAGAGTACATCCAGATGATCTGGAGCTTCTTAAAAATGCTTTAGATAAAGCAATAACTATAGGAGAGCCATATAATATAGTGTATAGAATTTGTATTCCTAATCGTCCACAAAAAACTATAAGAGCAATATGTCAGCCTGTGATGGGGGAGGATGGAAAAGTAATAAACCTTGCGGGAACTAATCAAGATATAACCGAGCAAAAGAAATTATCTTGTGAACTTATACGCGCCAAAGAGAAAGCCGAAGAGAGTGATAGGTTAAAGTCTGCTTTTCTTGCAAATTTAAGCCACGAGATGCGCACCCCAATGAATGGTATTTTAGGCTTTTCAGAATTACTAAGGAGAAAAAACATATCTGAAGAAAAAAAGGATATTTATCTAGAACTTTTAGAAAAAGAAGGACACCGTCTTTTGAGCTTTATCTCTAACATTGTTGATATCTCTAAGATAGAGTCTAACATCATAAATATTGAAAATTCTCACCTTAATCTCAATACCCTTATTGATGATTTATATTCAAAATATCAATTAAAACTAGAAGGTACAAATATTAAACTTGAAGTTAAGAAGGCGCTATCAGATACAGACAGCGCTATAGAAACTGATGAAAATAAACTCGTTCAAATAATATCTAATCTACTAGAAAACGCAATAAAATTTACAAAGGAGGGCTCTATAGAATTTGGCTACACTTTAAAAGAAGAAATACTACAATTCTATGTTAAAGATTCTGGAATAGGAATAGATGAAGAAGAACAAAAAAACATCTTTGACCGATTTAGGCAGGGTAAGAGAGAACAAACTCATAATCTAGGTGTAGGGTTAGGTTTGTCTATTGTAAAAGGTCTAATTAAAATTTTGAATGGATCTGTATGGATAGAATCAAAAACAGGTGAAGGATCAATATTTTATTTTACAATTCCTTACAAAAAAGTAGCAGATAAGGTTACTATTGTAAATGATCCTAGTGAAACAACTTTAGAAAATGGTGATTTTACAATTTTAGTAGCCGAAGATGATAATTTGAGCTTTCTTTATATAAAGGCTTGTCTTTCTAATTATAACTGTACTGTTATAAGGGCTGTTAATGGAAAGGAGGCCGTAAAAATTGTTAATGAAAACCCCTCACTTGATCTCGTATTAATGGATATAAATATGCCAGAGATGGATGGTAACGATGCTCTAGTAGAAATAAGGAAAACAAATAAAGAAATAAAAGTAATTGCCCAGACCGGTCTCGCTATGTCTGGTGATAAAGAAAAAATGCTCAATGCTGGCTTTACTGACTATGTATCAAAACCTATTTCTACTTCGCAACTCATAAGCACAATAAACAAGCACTTACAAATAGCAACATAAACTCATAGCGTCATAAATTGTCAACGTATTATTTGTCACCCAAAAATAAAAAACCCCGTAAACACTAGTGTTTATGGGGTTTAATTGTGGAGTCGGAGGGATTCGAACCCTCGTCCAAACAAGCAATGTTACTGCTTTCTACGTGTGTAGTCACTGTTTAGATTTTCGTGAGATTGCCGGTCAGTGACTACCAACGCACCCCTTATCTTCAATCAAGTTTCTCTCTCGCATCAAAGCCCTACAAGAGATAGGTTTACTTTTACGAAGTCACTATATCGATTGCCGTAAACCAAGGCTCTCGAGTGACTTCCTGCTTGTCTACCTTGTAGACCGAGGCGTAATCTTACTATAATTCAGATTATGCAGCTAGGGCGTAGTTATTCTCGCCGTTTAAAAAAGTTGAAATATGAGATTTACGAGCTATTTTCCAGCGCTCGACACGCTTACAATACCATTGATCTCGCTGTCAAAACCAGTCGACCCCAGTAGTATCACTCTCACACGTACTCCTTAACTCATAAGCTGTAAACTTTATAAGTTCTCTTGTACGCTTTCGCGAAAGCGGAATAGCAAATATAGCACTAAACCTTATATTTGCTCTTAATAAAATGCAAAAGCTATACCAACAATATAGCCTGCCAAAACTTCACACACATTATGAAATTTGCCATCATCACAGAACGTAAGAATCCGCCAGACAGAAGAGTTGTTTTCTCACCAGAAAAACTAGCCGAAGCACGAGAGCAGTTTGAAGATGCAAGTTTTGTAGTAGAAGAGTCAGACATACGCGTTTTTCCAGATATGGCATACACTATAAATGGTTTTGATGTACAAGAGGATGTAACAGATGCAGATGTAATGATAGGAGTGAAGGAAGTGCCCCTTGATGCTTTGATATCAGGTAAAAAGTATTTCTTTTTTAGTCACACCATAAAAAAGCAGCCTTATAACCGCAAGTTGCTCAAGGCTATTCTTGATAAAAATATTGAGATGTATGATCACGAGGTAATTACTAGAGAAGACGGAGCACGTCTCATAGGTTTTGGCCGTTATGCAGGTCTCGTAGGCGCATATAATGGTTTTAGACTACTAGGGCAACGAGATGACTTATTTGAACTTCCCAAAGTAGAGAGTCTAGCAGATCTTGATGCTGTAAAAGAAGAACTGGATAAAATTAATGTACCGGCAATAAAAATTTGTCTTTCTGGTAGTGGTAAAGTAGCCAGAGGTGCAAAGGAAATACTGGACCACCTTAAAATAAGAGAAGTAACAGACCAAGAGTACCTAATTCAAGAATTTACAGAGCCAGTATATTGCCTCATAGATGTACTAGAATACAATAAAAGAAAAGATGGCCAGCTGGGCAGTAGAGCAGAGTTTTATAAAGATCCTTCTGGATATGAAAGTGATTTTATGAAATATGCAAAGGTTACAGATTATTTTATAGCGGGCCACTTTTATGGAGATGGCGCTCCTTACTTGTTTACACGAGAAGATGCAAAACACCCAGATTTTAAAATCAACCTAGTTGCAGATATATCTTGTGATATAGATGGGCCAGTTGCAAGTACCATAAGACCATCTACCATTGCTGAGCCTTTTTATGGATACAACCCACATACTGAGAAAGAAGATAACTATAAGAATGAGGGTGTGATAGCTGTTATGGCAGTAGATAATCTTCCTTGTGAGTTGCCTAAGGATGCGAGTGAAGGTTTTGGAGAATTATTTTTAGAACACGTCATTCCAGCATTTTTTAATGATGATAAAAATGGTATACTTGAGCGTGCTCGTATGACGCAAGATGGTAAGCTTACCCCACGCTACGCTTACCTTCAAGATTATGTAGATGGTAGGGAATAATGTTAATAACGTCCTAATTTTCTTACAATAATTAATGTCTTTAGGGTCTCCCTTTGTATCTTTGTACGTTCAATCAAAAGAATTACATGAAGGTTTTAATTACAGGTGCCACGGGATTAGTGGGGACAGCCCTAACAGAATTATGTCACAAGAATGGAATTGATGTTAACTATCTAACAACATCAAAAGATAAAATACAATCAAAAAATAATTACAAAGGATTTTACTGGAATACAAAAACAGATGAGATTGATGATGCCTGTTTTGAAGGTGTAGATACTATTTTTCATCTTGCTGGAGCTACGATTGCCCAGCGCTGGTCTGTAGAAAATAGGAAAGCTATCTTTGAAAGCCGGGTTGTAACTACAAGGTTACTTTATAGTACGCTTTCGCGAAAGCGTAAAAATGGCGAGATTGTTACCGTAAAGCATTTTATTACTGCAAGTGCTATAGGAGGGTACCCATCTTCTTTTACAAAACTATATGATGAGTCTTATCCTGAATATGCTTCTGGCTTTTTGGGTCAGGTGGTGGAACAATGGGAGACAGCTGCACTGGAGTTTCAAAAAATAGATGTTATGACCTCTAGAGTACGCACAGGGGTAATACTTGATAAAGAGGCAGGTGCATTACCTAAGCTTATGAAGCCTATTTCTTATGGAGTAGGTGCGCCGTTAGGTACTGGTAAACAATGGCAATCGTGGATACATATAGATGATATGGCTGGTATATATTATCACATTTATGAAAACAAATTATCTGGCGTTTATAACGGTGTTGCACCCTCACCAGTAACCAATAAAAAGTTTACAGAAGTGGTGGCAGATGAGTTAGGTAAACCACTTATACTTCCTAAAGTACCTGCGTTTGCCCTTAAGCTTATGCTGGGCGATATGGCTGCGGTGGTTTTGGAAAGCCAGAAGGTAAGTGCCCTTAAAATACAAGAAGACGGTTATAAATTTAAATACAGTGATATAGATAGTGCAGTAGCAGACTTGCTCGCATAAAAAAAGCCACTCGATAGAGTGGCTTTTTAATTATATAGCTTATCTAAACTTATGCTTTAGTCGCTTGAAGTTTTACAGTAAGCTGGATATCATCAGAGATAAACTTATCTCCTAAGTTATCAAAGATAGATTTTGACCCATAATTTACTCCCCAGTTTGTACGGTCTATTGTAAATGGCTCACTTGTAAGTGTCATATTTGCTCCATCTACGCTATAAGTTACAGGGAACTCAATGTTCTTCTTTTGATCTCTTATTGTAAGGTTACCTTGCATCATTTTCTTTCCTTCTTTTTCTGTAACTCCAGTTACTTCAAAAGCTGCTGTAGGATATTTTGCCACATTAAAGAAGTGATCTTCTTTACCCTCAGCTTGTCCTTTAAGGTGTCCTTCTAAAGATGCTTTACCATCACCTTCTAGATCTGTAACTGTAATACTAGTCATATCTATTAAGAAGGTACCTGTAATTTTGTCTCCAGCCACTTTTACAACACCACTCTCGATGTTTATAGTACCCGTGTGATTTTCTGTTGGCTTGCTACCTACCCAGTCTATAGTAGACGCACTAGTGTCTACAGTAAATTTCATAGCATCTGCTACAGTTGCAACTTCTTTAGCTTCGGTAGCCTCAGTTTCGTTTGTTTTGTCTCCTTTACAAGACACAGTTCCTGCTATAAGAGCAATTACTGCAAGAGTATTTAAAACTTGTTTTTTCATTTTGATATATATTTAGTGAACTGCAAAATTAACATTTATTAATAGTCGTCTTCTTAATAATTTCATAAATACATCATATTAATGTAAATAAGTTTTTGGTAAAGTTGGAAATGAGCATTTTTAAAGAGGGAAGGTGGATTGACTTAGGCTGTTTTTATAGTACTAAAAAAGCAATGACATTTTGACATTTTACAGCAATTGGCAGTACTTTTGCCATTTCAGTAAAAAATTGATTTAAGACCACTATGGCAACAGAAGATAAAAAACAAGATACTACCGTAGACGAGGCTGCTCAAGAGCAGCTTGTAAACGAGGCAGAGCAGGCAAATGAGACTAAAGAAGCCGAAGACGCGGCTCCTAAAGATGAGCGTACTGAGCTAGAAGTTGCTCAAGATGATCTTGCTGCCGAGAAAGATAAGTTTTTACGCTTATTTGCAGAGTTTGAAAACTATAAGCGTCGCACTACAAAAGAACGTATTGAATTGTATAAAACTGCAGGTCAAGAGGTAATACAAGCTTTATTACCCGTGGTAGATGATTTTGATAGAGCGCTTAATGAGTTTAAAGGAGATAAGGATGATGTACACGTAAAAGGTATGACCCTTATAAGCAATAAATTTAAGGAGACACTTAAGTCTAAAGGGCTTGAAGAAATGGAAGTAAAGGCTGGAGATGCTTTTGATGCAGATCAGCACGAGGCTATTACCCAAATACCTGCACCTAGCAAGAAGCTCAAGGGTAAAATTGTAGATGTGATAGAGAAGGGGTATAAACTTGGAGATAAAATCATCCGGTTTCCCAAGGTAGTTACAGGACAGTAATATAAGTAGTACAAGGAAAAGTGTAGATGAGCATCTACCGTCCTTAATGATTTAAGAGTGCTCAGTCTTACTGAGTTTTTATTATGAAAGAAGATTTTTACGACATATTAGGTATCTCTAAAGGAGCTACTGCAGCAGAGATAAAGAAAGCATACCGTAAGAAGGCGGTACAGTATCACCCTGATAAAAATCCAGGTGATGAAACTGCAGAGGCAAACTTTAAGAAAGCGGCAGAGGCTTATGAGGTATTAAGTGATGAGCAAAAACGTGCTCGCTATGATCAATATGGTCATCAAGCCTTTGAAGGCGGTGGCGGCTTCGGCGGTGGCGGTATGAATATGGATGATATTTTTAGCCAGTTTGGAGATATCTTTGGCGGCGCTTTTGGCGGTGGCGGAGGTGGTTTCTCTGGTTTTGGTGGAGGCTTTGGCGGCGGTCAGCGTCGTGTGAAAGGAAGTAACCTTCGTATACGAGTGAAGCTCACACTAGAAGAAATAGCAAACGGCGTAGAGAAAAAAATCAAGGTAAAGCGTAAGAAGCAAGCGGCTGGCGTATCATATAAAACCTGTACAACTTGTAATGGTGCTGGACAAGTCACCAAGATCCAGAATACGATCTTAGGTCGTATGCAAACTAGTGCACCTTGTACTACTTGTGGTGGATCAGGACAGATGATAGACAAGCGTCCTGCTGGAGCAGATGCTCAAGGACTTATTGTAGATGAGGAAACAGTAAGTATCAAAATACCAGCTGGAGTAGTAGATGGTATGCAGCTCAAAGTGACGGGTAAAGGTAATGAGGCTCCAGGTAATGGAATCGCTGGAGATCTACTAGTAGCAATAGAAGAAAAAGATCACGACTTTTTACAGAGAGAAGGAGATAATTTACACTATGACCTTTATATAAGTATAAGTGAGGCCGTACTTGGTACATCAAAAGAGATAGATACTGTAACTGGTAAAGTGCGTATCAAAATAGAAGAGGGTGTACAGAGTGGTAAGATATTACGTTTACGAGGTAAAGGTATCCCTTCTATAAATGGATATGGTAAAGGAGATTTACTTGTACACGTAAATGTGTGGACACCTAAAACTCTTAATAAAGAACAAAAGCAGTTTTTTGAAAAAATGGCTACCGATGATAACTTCTCACCAAATCCAGAAACAGGTGATAAATCATTCTTTGAGAAGGTAAAAGATATGTTCTCTTAATAGCTGTTTTCAAATTTTATGAAACCAAATTAATTGGGTTCATAAAAAAAAGTTATATTTGAATAACGTTAAACAATGTTTGACGTTATTTTTCTTTTTCATAGCAATTTTTTTTCCCATCCTGAGCTTACGCCTAGGGTGGGTTTTGCTTTTAAGACGTTTTGTAATTAAGTAATTACGCATAGGTGAGCGTTGTTTAATTATTCTCACATCTGCGGGTTTATAATTTTCCTAAAATATACACAACACGTATACGTCACTCAGGTCATATCCCTATCTTAGCTTGATTAACGTCTTTATATGAATTCACTACTTGTAGCAGATACGGTTTCAAAAAAGTTTGGAGACTTTACTGCACTTAACGATGTGTCTATTACCGTACCAGAGGGGAGTATTTTTGGACTTTTAGGTCCCAACGGAGCTGGTAAAACGACACTTATACGTATCATAAACCAGATTACAATGCCAGATACTGGTAGTGTGACCTTAGGAGGAGAACCTTTACAACAACATCATATACGTGATATAGGCTATATGCCAGAAGAGCGTGGTTTGTATAAATCTATGAAGGTAGGAGAGCAAGTACTCTATCTCGCACAGCTTAAGGGGATGTCTAAGGCCGAAGCAAAAACAAGAGCAAAGCACTGGTTTGAAAAACTTGAGATAGGCGACTGGTGGGGAAAAAAAATACAAGAACTTTCTAAGGGTCAAGCTCAAAAAATACAGTTTGTGGTAACCGTAATGCACCAGCCTAAATTGCTCATTTTTGACGAGCCATTCAGTGGTTTTGATCCTATAAATGCAAACCTTATTAAAGACGAGATTTTACAACTTAGAGATGAGGGTGCCACAGTCATCTTTAGCACACACCGTATGGAGTCTGTTGAGGAACTGTGTGATCATATTGCACTCATAAATAAGTCAAACAAGATTTTGGATGGTGAGATTAACACTATAAAGAGAGCATATCAAAACAATACGTTTGATATAGGGGTGCAGGTGGTAGATGAGACCGCTTTCGCGAAAGCGCAACAACAACTAGCATCTTCTTTTAAAGTTACTCCTGCACAGTTTAAGAGCTTAGGTAATGAGCATAAATTGCGAGTTGAAATGGGTGATAATGGTAGTCCAAACGAACTATTAAGCACCTTACAAACGTATGGACAAGTAACACACTTTGTAGAAGTGATCCCGAGTGTAAACGATATTTTTATTCAAACCGTTAGTCAGAACAAATGAGCATCCTTTCTTTAATAATAAAGCGAGAGTATATCGCACGAGTAAGAAATAAGTCATTCTTGATAATGACTTTTTTGAGTCCGCTTATTTTGGTAGGTATGATATTGCTTATCTCTTATTTAACGCAGCTCAATAGTGAAGATAAACGCACAATTGTAGTGGTTGATGAGTCTGGACAATTTGAAACTGTATTTTTTAATACAGATAAGACAAGCTATGTAAACCTTAGTGATCAAGGGCTTGATGCTGGTAAGGAAGTTGCAAAAGATGATGTTTATTATGGACTCATTCATATCTCAAAAAACCCAGAAACGGCTACAAATCCGGTAACATTTTATGGTAATGAAACGCCCTCATATGACTTTATAGGAGATATAGAAAAGCGCATCGAAAAAAGAATTACAGATCAAAACTTAGTTGCACAAGGTATAAACCTCACGGCACTAGAGACTGCAAAAAGCACGATAGATATTAATATAGAAAACTTCTCTGGTGAGTCTAGCTCAAAGATGAGTAACTGGGTGAAAGCAGGTTTTGGGGGTGCTGCGGGGTATCTTCTTATGATGTTTATTATTATATATGGTAATATGGTAATGCGTTCTGTGATTGAGGAAAAGACTAATAGAATTATAGAGGTAATTATCTCTTCTGTAAAGCCCTTCCAGCTTATGCTAGGTAAAATACTAGGTACAACACTGGCGGGCATCACGCAGTTTGCTATATGGGTTCTAGTAGGTGGGGTATTACTGGTGGTTCTTACAGCAGTTTTTGGGGTAGATCCATCTGCGACAACCTCTGTAAATCCTGCAGCATCACAAGCTCAAGAGATAGCTCAAGATCCTAATATGATGATAGAGTTACTGCAAGAGATTCAAAAATTACCTTTGCTACAGCTAGTGGGTGGCTTCTTTATTTATTTTATAGGCGGGTACTTTTTATACAGTTCTATTTATGCGGCTATAGGCGCAGCGGTAGATAATGAGACAGATACACAGCAGTTTATGCTGCCTATTATTATGCCACTTATGCTGGCTATATATGTAGGCTTTTTTGCAGTAATAGATAATCCTCACGGTACGGTAGCAACAGTATTTTCTATTATACCGCTTACATCACCTATTGTGATGTTAATGCGCATACCCTTTGAAGTGCCACTATGGCAAATTATATTATCCATAACATTACTTATAGCCACCTTTATTTTTACAGTGTGGTTTGGATCAAAAATATACCGAGTAGGGATCCTTATGTATGGAAAAAAACCTACTTATAAAGATTTAATAAAATGGTTAAAATACTAGCGATACTTCTCTATCTACAAGAAGAAGCGGTAGATAAGGTAAAAGATATTATAGAAGAAGACATCTGGGGCACAATAAAAGAGTGGCTTAGCTTTGAACTCATAAGTCTAGGTAAAGAACCTAATCATATAGGTTTTACCGTAGGGCATCTCATTGTACTTATCATTGCATTTATACTCACAAGTATTGTGCTTAAGTGGGTGCGTGTTTTAATGACACGTAGAATGGAAGGTGATGACAAGCTCAAGTTTGTAAGTGTTTTTAAATTTATAAAATACATTGCCTATATAGTGGTAGTACTTGCAACGATGAGTGCTTCTGGTATTGATATAACGGTATTGCTCACAGCCTCTGCAGCTTTATTTGTAGGTCTGGGTCTTGCTTTACAAGAAGTCTTTCAAGATGTAATAGGGGGGATTTTGATAATGGTAGATAAATCAATTTCGGCAGGTGATATTATTGAGATGGATGGTCGTGTAGGTAGAGTTTTTGAAATAAAACTGCGAACCACTAGAGCTCTTACTAGAGATGATAAAGTGATTATAATACCTAATCACAAGTTTATTACAGACACCGTATATAACTATACCCAAAATCATAAAACTACTAGAGAAAACGTAAAAGTAGGTGTTGCATACGGTAGTGATACCAGAGCGGTAGAAAAGATATTACTGGAGTGTGCAACAGAGCACCCAGATATTTTAAAGCATCCTAAACCTTTTGTGCTTTTTGAAAATTTTGGAGATAGTTCGCTAGATTTTGGACTCTATTTCTGTGTGAGGGACAGCTTTGTAGATCCTAGAATAAAAAGTGCTTTACGATATGCGATAGATGACCGCTTTCGCGAAAGCGGAATTACCATCCCATTCCCGCAGCGCGATTTACATCTTTTTAATACTGATAGACCAGTGTTTGTGCCAAAGGAGAAATCTGATGAGAATAATTCACTTCCAAAAAATGATACTATAAATGAGTAAAACTGCCAGATTTATTATTGCTTTACTATTGTTTACAGGGACAGTGAGCGCACAGTTGACAGATTTGGCACGAGTAGAGTATACCTATTTCCCACAGAGTGATTCAGATAATTCTTTTAGGAGGTTTAGATCTTTCATAAATGTACCTGTAAAACTTAAAGAAGATGTTTACTTAGTACCAGGTTTTGAGTACCGAAATGTAAATTTAAAATTTGAAGATGTTACTCCTTTTAGCCGTGAGGATCTGGATAGATTTCAATCTTTTAGTTTTTCGCTAGGCTACACGCAAAAATTAAATGATAAATGGCGTATAGGTGCAAAGATAGGTTCAAGAATTACTTCAAACTTTAGTACAGAAACCTTTTCTAGCAGTGATGTTGTACACACTGGGGCCGTATATTTTATTAATGATAAGACTAAAGATGGTCTTGATAAACCGTGGAGACTTATTATAGGTGGGAGATATGATACAGAATCTGGTAGACCGTTTCCATTACCTTTTGTAAATTACTATCGTGAGTTTCACCCAGACTGGTCGTTTACCTTAGGGGTGCCTAAGTCTAATATAAAACGCTATTTTGGTAAAAACAGAGAGCATATCATTCAGAGTTTTTTAAGTCTAGATGGTTTTTATGCAAACATTCAAGATAATGTAGAAGTAAATATACCAGAAGGGGAGTTTGAAACAGCAGAGAGTATCTCTATGACGGTTGCCCTTTTTGGATTAGGGTATGAATATTGCTTTACAAAACACCTAGTGTTTTATTTTTATGCTGGACACACTGTCATAAACGACATACGACTACGTGATGGAGATCGTAATGACGTTTTTACAATAAATGATAAGAACACCTTTTATGGTCGTTCTGGAATAAAATTTAAATTATAATAATGGCAAAGATTTTAATTATAGAAGATGAGGCTGCGATAAGACGCGTTCTTACCAAGATATTATCTGAAGAGAGTAAGGACTATCAGGTAGAAGAAGCTGGAGATGGCCTAGAGGGTATAAATAAAATTCGAGAAGAAGATTATGACCTTGTACTTTGTGATATTAAAATGCCAAAAATGGATGGTGTTGAGGTACTAGAGGCTGCCCGTAAACTCAAGCCAGAAGTTCCTATGGTAATGATCTCTGGTCACGGTGATCTTGATACGGCTGTAAATACAATGCGCCTAGGCGCTTTTGATTATATATCAAAACCACCAGACCTTAATAGGTTACTTAACACCGTGCGCAACGCACTAGACCGCAAAACGCTCGTGGTAGAAAATATAAAGCTCAAAAAGAAAGTGAGCAAAAAGTACGAGATGGTAGGTGAGAGTGAAGAAATAGGGCAGATTAAAGCGATGATTGAGAAGGTGGCTCCTACAGATGCCCGCGTGCTCATTACGGGACCTAATGGAACAGGTAAAGAACTTGTGGCGCACTGGCTACACGAAAAAAGTGAGCGTTCTAAGGGGCCACTTGTAGAGGTAAATTGTGCCGCAATACCATCTGAGCTTATAGAAAGCGAACTTTTTGGTCACGTAAAAGGAGCTTTTACAAGTGCAAATAAGGATCGCGCAGGCAAATTTGAAGCAGCAAATGGAGGTACCATCTTTCTTGATGAGATAGGCGATATGAGCCTATCTGCACAAGCCAAAGTACTAAGAGCACTACAAGAAAGTAGAGTGCAGCGAGTAGGTAGTGATAAGGACATTAAAGTAGACGTGCGCGTAGTAGCAGCGACTAATAAAAACCTAAAGCAAGAAATTGCAGATGGAAACTTTAGAGAAGATTTATATCACAGGCTTGCGGTTATACTAATCAGAGTACCTGCACTTAATGACCGTCGTAACGATATTCCTATCCTTATAGCACATTTTGCAAAGAAGATCTCACAAGAGCAGGGCACCGCGCTTAAAACGTTTTCAAGCAAAGCCATAGACCTTTTAAAAGCTTATGACTGGACAGGTAATATACGAGAATTACGCAACGTGGTTGAGCGTCTTATTATCTTAAGTGGTCCAGAGGTTACAGAGGGAGATGTAAAACTATTTGCAAGTAAATAACAGATGGTATGAGTGATATGGATTACAACACATTTAAGGTAACAGCGCCCGTAAAACTTTCAGATAAGAGCACGACGCTTTTTCAAGATCAAGAAGAAAAAGAACTAGAGAAAAAACTCAAAAAAGTACGCAAGCAGCTCGGTAAACTTCAAGACACAATGTACGCACACGATAAGTATGCAGTACTCGTATGTTTGCAGGGTATGGATACCTCTGGTAAGGACAGTCTTATAAGAGAAGTCTTTAAAGACTTTAATGCTCGTGGTGTTGAGGTACAGAGCTTTAAAGTACCTACAGATCTTGAGCTGGGTCACGATTACCTGTGGCGTCACTATATCGCCCTACCTCAGAGAGGAAAATTTGGCGTGCACAACCGCACACATTATGAAAATGTACTCGTCACGCGCGTACATCCCGAGTATATTCTGGGTGAAAACCTACCAGATGTCCACACGGTAGAAGATGTAAATGACGCTTTCTGGGATAAGCGTTTTGAGCAGATCAAAAACTTTGAAAAGCATCTTGTAGAAAACGGGACACTTATCTATAAGTTCTTTATGCATTTATCAAAAGATGAACAAAAAAATAGATTGCTACGTCGTCTGGAAAAAAAGGAAAAAAATTGGAAATTTTCTGCCGGCGACCTCAAAGAGCGCAAGTTATGGGACAGCTATCAAACTTATTATGAAGACGCTATAAATCGTACTTCTACAGACAAGGCACCGTGGTACGTTATCCCAGCAGATAATAAACCCGCTGCTCGTCTAGCAGTTGCAAGCATTCTACTAGAGACACTCTCACAATATGAAGATATACAAGAGCCAGAACTAGATGATAAAACAAAAGCAAATCTTTCAGCATACAAAGAACAGTTAGAAAATGAATAAAGTACTCAAAAACATCTTTACGGTTGCTTTGGTGGTGGGGGTTTCCGCTTTCGCGAAAGCGCAAAACGACTCAATCACCGTACGTAACATCTATACAGAAGCATTAACAAAAGGGCAGAGCTACCAGTGGCTTGATCACCTCTCTAATGATATAGGCTCTCGCCTAAGCGGAAGTCTAGGTGCCGAAAGAGCCGTAGCCTGGACAAAAGCCGAACTTGAAAAAGCAGGCCTTGATAAAGTATGGTTACAACCAGTAATGGTACCTAAATGGATACGCGGTGAGGCAGAAAGAGCACATATAGAAGGAGAAAATGCACGCATAACCTCTGTGCCTATTTGTGCACTAGGAGGATCTGTGGCAACTAAGTCTGTAGGACTTAGAGCAAACGTAGTAGAGGTAATGGGTATAGAAGAGCTCAAAGCGCTTGGGGAAGAAAATGTAAAGGGCAAAATAGTCTTTTATAATCGCCCTATGAATGATGAGCTTATACGCACCTTTCAAGCGTATGGAGGTTGTGTAGACCAGCGATATGCAGGAGCTATGGAGGCTGCAAAGCTAGGTGCAGTGGGAGTGATCGTAAGATCTGTTACCCACAGCATAGATGATTACCCACATACGGGGTCTATGTCTTATGGAGATTTACCTGCCTCAAAACGTATACCTGCAGCTGCCATAAGTACAAAAGGGGCAAACCTGTTAAGTACATCTTTAAAGCTCAATCCAGAGTTAAAATTCTTTTACAAGATGTCTTGTAAAAATATGGGAGAAGTTGAGTCATACAATGTGATAGGTGAGATAACCGGGAGTGAGTTTCCTAATAAATATATGGTTGTAGGCGGTCATCTAGACTCTTGGGATCTAGGAGATGGCTCTCACGATGATGGTGCAGGAGTTGTACAGAGTATGGAAGTCTTACGACTTATGAAGGCTGTAGGATATAAGCCTAAGCATAGCATACGTGTGGTATTATTTATGAATGAAGAAAACGGTTTACGTGGCGGTAGAAAATATGCAGAAGAAGCTAAGGCAAAAGGTGAGCAACATATCTTTGCCCTAGAGAGTGACTCAGGTGGGTTTACACCTAGAGGTTTCTCATTTGATACAGATGATCGTAATTATAATGAAGTACTAAGCTGGAAATCACTTTTTGAACCTTACCTCATACACGATTTTACAAGAGGAGGTAGTGGTGCGGATATTGGTCCACTTAAGGCTACAAATGATGGCATTGTACTAGCTGGCTTACGACCAGACTCGCAACGTTATTTTGACCATCACCACGCGGCAAATGATACTTTTGATGCGGTAAATAAACGAGAACTAGAGCTAGGAGCAGCAACTATGACAAGTCTAGTGTACTTAATGGATAATTATATTCAAAAGCCTGCCAAATTAATACAGGCACCCATAAAGCAATAAGGGTTTTAGATAATGCCTTTTTCTTGATAAATGGCAATCCCTTTATCTATCATATCACTAATGGATGCTTCTAGCGAGGCGTCCATTTTTTTTATATGAAAACAACTCTTGCCCTTAAGACATTTCTTAAGCGCAGGGTCTAGGTCTGTAAAAGCAGCAACATCTGTATAAATAGGGAAGAAGTAAAGTCTGCAGTCTTTGGGTTTAGGTATCACACTTGCAAAGTAATGACCATCTACTTTTTGTTTGCCTTGCATTGTGGGTATAGTTCCTGCCGCCTCAAGACCTGCGCTGTCGTCTTTTCTGAGTTGTAGCTTGTCTTCGTGTGCTTTAATAAGTGTTCTTAAAGCTAGGTCTATTTCTATAGGGTTAGTGAGCATAGGTGAGATGTACAATGTGATTACTGCCTTAAGATAAGAATTTGCTATTAAACTACTCGGTCTTTGTTTATGGATGAAGTATTTTTGCGCTTTCGCGAAAGCGTAAAAAAATCCAACCCAATGCAGTTTTCAGACTACACAAAAGAATTTGGCACAAACCTTAAAATAGCATTCCCTATAATGCTGGGACAGCTGGGTCATATACTTGTAGCTCTTGCAGATAACTTGATGGTAGGACAGCTAGGTGCCGCACAACTGGCAGCAGTAAGTCTGGGTAATAGTCTCGTTTTTATAGCACTTTCTATAGGTATAGGTTTCTCATTTGCCATCACGCCACTTGTGGCAGAGGCAGATGGTCAAGGTAATATAGAGAAGGGGCGACTGCACTTTCACCACGGGGTGATTATGTGTGCTGTAAACGGTGTGTTGCTTTTTGTAACCTTGCTTATTGCAAAGCCAGTATTGTATATGCTAGATCAACCGCCAGAGGTGGTAGCGCTTGCTATACCGTACCTTGAGATTGTAGCGTTGTCTATGATTCCGCTTATGATTTTTCAAGCTTTTAAGCAGTTTGCAGATGGATTGTCACAAACTAAATACGCGATGTATGCCACTATACTAGCAAATATTGTAAATGTCTTATTTAACTATGTGCTCATTTACGGGATATGGATTTTCCCAAGGCTTGAGGTTGAGGGTGCTGCTTGGGGAACACTCATATCACGATTTTTTATGCTGGGGCTGCTCATTTTTATGCTTTCGCGAAAGCGTAAATTTAAATCTTACTTTTTCTGGGATGGTGCAAGTCACATACAGCTTAGCGAGTTTAAAACACTTATAAAATTAGGTTTTCCCACAGCTTTACAAATGCTTTTTGAAGTAGGTGTGTTTACGGCGGCTATTTTCTTATCTGGAATTCTGGGGACTAATGCCCAGGCGGCAAATCAAATTGCGCTTAACCTTGCGTCTATGACATTTATGATAGCAGTAGGGCTGGGAGTCACTGGTACTATACGTGTAGGAAACCAAAAGGGTAAAAGGGATTATCCAAATTTGAGGCGTATCGCTTTTTCTATCTTTATACTTTGTTTCCTTATCGAGGCGGTCTTTGCTGTAGGTTTTATAGTGCTCAAAGACTGGTTGCCTCCTTTTTATATAGATAATCCGGAGGTGATTTTTATGGCAGCACAATTACTCGTTGTGGCAGCATTGTTTCAGCTCAGTGATGGAGTACAAGTTACTATTCTAGGTGCGTTAAGAGGTTTACAAGATGTAAATATTCCTACCGTGATATGTTTTATAGCTTACTGGGTAATAGGTTTCCCGGTGATGTGGTATTTTGGGAAAGAGGCGCAAATGGGTGTGCAAGGCATCTGGGTAGGGCTACTGGTAGGGCTCACAGCATCTGCCACGATGCTATATTTTAGATTTAACTACCTTAGTAAAAAGTTGATAAGTGGGGTGTAACCGCACCATAATAAGAGATATATAAATAGATAATTATGACAGTACCAAAGTTCTTACTAGGTGATAATTCAGATTTTTCTGATCATATTTTTGTGATTCATACAGAGTTCCCTCGTTTTATAATAGACCTCACTATTGATGAAATAGAGTGGTTTGAAGAGTTTGACCGTCAAGACGAAGATGAGCTTGCCTCTGAAACCGAAAATGCTATAAAAGAAGCTACAGAGTGGTACGACGCCGAAATGGAAAAATTTGAGAACGAGTAGGTAATGGAGCAACTCGTACAGTATGATCAAGAGCTTTTTTTATTTTTAAACGGTCTAGGTAGTGCCACCTGGGATCAGTTCTGGCTTATTGTAACCAATAAGCTGAGCTCTATACCCTTATATGCGCTCTTACTTTTCTTTATTTACAAGCAGTACGGGATGAAGGGGACACTCATTACTGTGGTATGCGTAGCATTGCTCATTACTGGAGTAGACCAGCTTGCAAATGCTTTTAAGCACGGGTTTATGAGACCAAGACCGTGTAGAGTTGCCGCTTTTGAAACTACCATAAGATACATTGCAGAGCGCTGTGGCCGTTATGGATACTATTCTGCACACGCTGGTAATAGTATGGCTGTTGCCGTTTTTGCAGGTCTAGCGCTTAGGCGTAGTTATAAGAATTTGATTTTCTTTTTACTTTTTTGGTCTGCGGTAGTGGGGTATAGCCGCATTTATGTGGGAGTACATTATCCTGGTGATGTCCTTACTGGTTGGATTATAGGAGCAGCGATAGGCTATGGTCTTTATAAATTGCAGCAGTTTTTAATTGTGAAATATGATAAGTAGTTAGACTGTTACTTACTTGCGATATCTAGTAATTGCTGTGCTGCTATAAAGGGAGAAACCTCTCCTTGAGCCACTTTAGATAAGACAGCATCTAGTTCACCTACCACCTTGTCATTTGCATAAAAGGCGTCTTTAAGTTTATTTTCTATGGTTTGTAGTAGCCAGAATTTATTTTGCTCGGCTCTTTTTGCTTCAAAGTAAGTTGAGGTTTTTGTTGTTTCGGTATAATCAGATATGAGTTGCCATACTTCTTCAATCCCTGTGTTTTCTAGGGCGCTACAGGTTGTAACCTTTGGTGTCCAGTTGCTGGGTTTAGGAGGGAAGAGGTGCAACGCTTTCGCGAAAGCGGTCTTAGCCAGCTTTGCAGCTTTTGTGTTGCCACCGTCTGCTTTATTGATCACAATGGCATCTGCCATCTCAATAATACCTCTTTTAATGCCTTGTAGCTCATCACCAGCCCCAGCTAGTTTGAGTAGCAAAAAGAAGTCTACCATAGAGTGTACGATGGTCTCGCTCTGACCTACACCCACCGTTTCGATTATAATCACGTCATAACCTGCAGCCTCACAGAGTATAATGGCCTCTCTAGTTTTTCGAGCTACACCTCCCAGTGATTTTCCTGAGGCGCTGGGACGTATATAAGCATTAGGGTTTTGAGCAAGTGTATACATTCTAGTTTTATCACCTAGTATACTACCGTGAGATACAGAGCTCGTAGGGTCTACCGCTAGTACGGCAACTTTATGTCCTTGTGAAGTAAGAAAGTTGCCAAAGGTTTCTATAAAAGTGCTCTTGCCCACGCCAGGCACGCCAGTAATACCTATCCTTACAGATTTATTAGCCTTACTAAGGCAAGCCTCTATAAGTTGTTGTCCTTTATCTTGATGTGATTGTACAGTGCTCTCAATGAGAGTGATGCCTTGAGAGAGTGCCGTGATATCTCCTTGAGCAATAGCAGTTGCTAGATCTTGAGTATTTATAGTTTTTTGCCTTTTACGAGTCTTGTAAAACGCAGGATTAATACTCTTGTTGATATGTGTAGCATCTTTACTCACAGAAGTGCCAAATTACTACTTTCTTCATAATTATGTGAGTTTAAGAGCTGCGTTTTATCCCTAAAAGAATTGCCAAGTGTAAAGAAGTAAAACTAGGGTTATGAGTCTTTGTACTTCTTTTTAACCTTGGCTTTAAGCTTGGCAAGATCTGCGTGTGATTGCTTTATCTGGAACTCCATAGGTACAAGCACTTCTAGTATATGCACAGGTAACCAGCTGTCATCTATAAGACGTTTGAGGAGTATGAGTACCATCTCGTCTTGAATCATACACGCGCCTACAATGTTTGTAGGTGTTTTATGCTCCATAGCTGCTGTTACATCTAGCCAGTCACGATCTGCACTACCCTTTACAATATCTAGCCTGTTTGGCGTGATACCTTCTTCTGCCATTCGGGATACTATCTTGTGACAAAACTTATTGCGGCTTACACTTTCCTTAGCTAGAAATCTTTTATACTCTGTAATCTCAACTTCTTCTGCAGCATTAAAATAGCGACGCTCTGCCCAGAAACATTCGTCTAGCAGATCGTTAAGATTTTCATATGCAATATCGAGGTGATTCATATACTGAGCTTCAAATATAGACTAGTCGCAGTATTTAAAATAGTCTTACTTCATTATTACTTAAAAATTATGAATAGTTTATTTATAATCTAGTAGTATCTTAATGGGCTGTTAACTCAAAAAAAATAAAACTTTTTGCAACATTGCAAAAAAGACCTCGTCTTTAAGAAGAATAGCAATAATAAACCAATCAAAACCAACCATCCATTTTGCTAGTTAGTGATCTCATACAAAAATGCAAGGCAAATGATAGAAAGGCACAGCTGCAGCTGTACAATAAATACTGTGATGGTATGTATTGTGTAGCCTTTAGATTTTTGAAAAATGCATTTGAGGCAGAAGAGGCAATGCACGAGGGCTTTATAAATGCCTTTGCAAAGCTTCATCAGTTTACGGGAGAAGTCACCTTTGGAGCCTGGCTTAAGCGCATCGTGATTAATAAAAGTCTCGATATGATCAAGGCAAAAAAAGCAACACTTATCCCACTTAATGAGGAAGTAATGGGCAAGGTAGATGATGATAATGATTGGAATGTGGCAGACGGGGTAACCGTAGACCACATTAAGAAAACCATCAGTGAGCTTCCTGAGCGATATGAGTATCCTCTTATGCTATTCTTAATAGAGGGATACGATCACCAGGAGATCTCAGAGATATTACAGATTACAGAAGTCGCTTCTAGAACGCTGGTGCACCGCGGTAAGAAGAAGCTTCAACAACACTTAAAGACCCTTAATTATGGCACAGGATATTAGAGAGCTTATCAAAAGCGAGAGCGGTGAGCAAGAGCAGCTGCGAGAAGGCCACTTATCACGTTTTGAGCAATTACTTGAAGAGCGTATGCCAGAAGAGCAAAAACCTTCAAAGCCTAAAGGCGGTATATTTTTATGGATGAAGATAGCAGCCATACTTATTGTAGCTGGTGGTATTGTAATGATGGTGTATAATAACGCTTTCGCGAAAGCGGAAGACGCACCCATAGTACAAGCTACCCCAGAAAATACAGAAACGGTAGAACCAGAAATCTTATTAAGTGCTATATCACCAGAATTTAAAAAAGTAGAAGATTACTACCTCGCTAGTGTAAACCTAGAGATTGCCCGCCTTGAGATAACAGATGATAATAAAGAGCTTATAGATGCTTTTATGAAACAGCTGTCAGATCTTGATGCAGAGTATAAAAGTCTCAATCGGGAGATTACCGAAAGTGGTGTAAGTGAAGAGATGGTAAACGCAATGATAGAAAACTTAAAATTGCGTGTGGAGCTTATGATAAAGCTCAAAGCTAAACTTAAAGAAATGAAAAACGCTGCTCAACAAGAAGCAGCCATTCAAACCGTATAAGATGAAACAGTATAAGATATTATGGCCAGTGATGATGTTACTATTTGTAGCAACTGGGAGCGTATTTGCGCAGGCTAAAAAAACAAAGTTAAACGAACGCTTTTCTGTAAACAAAGACGTGCAGATAGATATAGACACACGTTATGCAGATGTGATTTTTGAAACCTGGAACAAAAATGAAGTCGCTATAGAGGCTTATGTAGAGGGAGAAAATGCAAGTGAAGCAGCAAGGTCTTGGGATCTTGACGTGAGTGGTAATAGTAACCAGGTACGAGTTACAAGTAAAGGAGGTTATGGAGATGTAAAAGTATATAATCTAAGCGATCTAGATAACGTACACCTAGATCTTGATCTAGGAGAAATTATAGGGCAGTCACTTAGTATTGTTGAGCCTGTGATGAATGGTCTTGTAGGGCCGCTACTAGAAGGTATCTCTGGAGCAAGACTTCCAGATGAGTATTATGAAGAAATGGGGAAAATGAAATTTGACCACGAGGCATATAAAAGAGAAGGTAGAGCTTACATAAAGCGATGGGAGCGTGAGATGGATAAGAGTTTTGGCCCTGAGTTTGAGCGTAAAATGGAGAAGTGGGAGAAAGAAGCAGAGCAAAAATCTGAAGACTGGAGCGAGCGTCTTATAGAGCAATCTGGCATCCCAAAATGGCCTTTTAATAGCAAAGGAAATATCACTTTTGACAGTGATGAGTATGAAAAAGATAAACAAGCTTACGTAAATAAGTTAAACCGAAAGTACGGTACAAGAGTAAGTGTACGTGAGGTAGATAGCTGGCTTGAAGATGTTGAGGCCTGGGGAGAAGATTTTGGAGAGAGAATGGAAGACTGGGGTGAGAACTTTGGTAAATCTATGGAGAAGTGGGGCGAAAACTTCGGTGAGAACTTCGGGAAGTCTATGGAGAAGTGGGGAGAGTCTTTTGGAAAAGATATGGAGAAGTGGGGAGAAAACTTCGGCAAGAAAATGGAAAAATGGGCAGAAGAGCACGAAGGTGAGTGGGAAGAAACTCATACAAGAGATGAAAACGGAAATAGAAGTAGCCACTACAGCCTTAATTATGATTCTGATAAGGCTTCATCAAAAAAGTCTAACCGAAATGTAAAACGTGTTATTATCATAAAAATGCCTAAGCGTGCAGAGCTAGATCTTAATGTACGTTACGGTAAAGTAAAAATGGCAGATGCTTATAATGCAAAAGCTATTATCTCACACGGTAGCCTTGCTGCCACAACCATCGATGGAGGAAACACCTCCATCGATGTTTCTTACAGCCCTGTAACCATCACAAACTGGAACAAAGGAACTCTCGTGACTAATCACGTTAAAGATTGTAATATAAACACAGCTACAGACATTAAAGTAACGTCTAACTCTAGTAACGTACACATTAATCGTCTAGATGGTTCTGGTATGATATCTGGGTCATTTGGTAAGTTATCAATTCCTCAAGTAAGTGATAACTTTGGGACGCTTACTTTATTTTTAGAAAATAGCGACCTGGCTTTAAAATTACCGCAGGCGGCATTTAACTTTAGTTACAGTGGTGATCATAATGACTTCTTTATCCCTAAGCAACTCGAGACACAGTCTATGAAAAACGGATCTACAGAAATGGTAAACGGGTTTCATAAGTCTAGAAGTACTGGTAATACCATTACGATTAATGCTAAGTATAGCGACGTAGTATTGCAATAAACAGCGATTACATACTAAATTATTGTGCAGCTATGGCTGCTTTTTGTGTTTTGTATTGAAGTTGTATTTTTAGGCAACAAATAACAACCAATGGATACTAGTTTTTTTAGTGCGCTTACAAAAGAATTTACATCTCCTCTCCACACTCCTTTTCAAAAAGAAGACTTCTATCCGCTAGATTTATCTACGTCAAATAATGAGCTAGATGTTGAGCTTCTTACAAGACCTTATGATCATCATAAATTCTTACAGCTGTATCTTAAGATAAGTGGTTCTAAGGTAGCCTACGGCGGTTATCTAGAGAAACGACCTCTCTATGATAGATCAGATTATTTTCAGGCACAAGATCCGGGAGATAAGCGCAACATTCATCTTGGTATAGACTTGTGGTGCAATGCGGGAGAAAGTATTGTCAGTCCCCTAGATGGAGAGATACATAGCTTTAAACACAATAAGAATTTTGGCGATTATGGACCTACGCTTATTGTAAAGCACACCATAGACGGGCAGGAGTTTCACACCCTATATGGACACTTAAGTGTAGCATCTTTACATAATAAAAAGGTCGGTCAAAAGGTAAAAGCTGGTGAAGTAATTGCCGCTCTAGGTACTCCAGATGTAAATGGTGATTATGCGCCTCATCTACACTTCCAGATAGTTATAGATATGCAAGGTAAAGAGGGTGATTATCCTGGTGTAGGAAGCCAAAATGATCTTGAGTTTTATAGAAAGAACTGCCCAGACCCTAATCTGCTATTAAAAATTTATGAATAGCCTTTGCGACGGCATCTTCTTTATTTGTAAAATCGCTAGTATAATCTGCTAGTGATTTTAGAGTAGGAGTAGCATTCTGTACAGCAACACCTTTACCTACGCGACGTATAAGCTCATCATCATTATGGTTATCGCCAAAAGCCATTACAGCCTCTAGCCCAAAGTTATATTCCTTTTTTAATAAGACCGCTAGCGCCTTTGCTTTGTCTATATGTTTTGGGGTAATCTCAAGGTAGGTGTCCTTAGATCTATAAAGGTGTACTTTATCACTATAGAGTTGTTCTAGTAATGCAACTAGACTATCAAGTTCTTCTGGGGCTCCCATACACATTAGTTTGTGTATGCCTAGCTTATTGTTAATTAGAAAGTCCAGACTTTCAGTAGCCGCTTGATAGATAGGAGTAGCTCTTGTGTTGTTTATTTCGCGTAAGCTCCACTCATCTTCTTGATCTGTAAACCAGTGCTGGTTGCTATAAATACTTAAGTTGTAAGAATGTTTTGTATGATGTGGGATAAGTGTAGACAGTACTTGCGTGTCGTAGCTATTATTTTCTATTATAGTTCCATCCTTTCCTATAATAAGTCCTCCATTAAAGGCAATAAGTGCCTCACCTAGATTGCCCAGCCCTTCTTGCAAGTAGCGCATAGCTTGTGGTGGGCGTGAGGAAGCTAGTATGAGGGGTAATCCCGCTTTCGCGAAAGCGGAAATACTAGCATCACTCAACCATCGGTCTGCATTGAGTAACGTACCGTCTATATCTGAACATAAAAGCTGTATGGTGTCTATCATAGCTATAAAAATAATAAGGCGGCCTCAAAAGAGAGCCGCCTTATGTAGAAAATTATTAAAACAATCTAGCTGTTTAGAATCACCCATTGTCCTTTTGCAATAAGTGGTTCAGCCTGTTTGTACTTTACTTCTTTTGTCTCACCATTTATTACATTTTTAATAGTAACACGGTCGTTACGACCTATTTTAGGTTGAGATCTTACAATAGTTTCTGTAACCTGTTGTTGCTGTGGTTGTGTGTTACCAGCAGCTCTAGCCTGTGCAGAACGCTCATCCATATTAGGGATTTCTTCCTTTTGAGTTTGCGTTTCTTCACGGCGCTCACGTATTTGCGATGCATCGCTCACTTGATCTTGGTTACCCTGTGGAATCTCTCCTTTAAATAGGAATGAAATCACCTCTTTATTAACCTTATCAATCATCTTTTTGAAAAGCTCAAATGCTTCAAACTTATAGATTAATAATGGATCTTTTTGCTCGTGTACAGCAAGGCGTACACTTTGCTTAAGCTCATCCATCTTACGAAGGTGTGTTTTCCAAGCGTCATCTATAATGGCAAGTGTGATGTTCTTTTCAAAATCTGTCACGAGTTGCTTACCGTCTGAGTCGTAAGCTTCTTTAAGATTTGTAACTACACGTAGCTCTTTTGTACCATCTGTAAATGGTACCACGATACGCTCAAACTTTGCATTAGGATCTTCATACACTCTCTTGATGATAGGGAAGGCAAGGTCTGCATTCTTAGTCATCTTTTCTTTATAGTGATCAAAAGCTGCTTTGTAAATGAGGTCTGTAAGATCTTTTGCAGACTTACTGTTAAAGTCGCTCTCACTTACTGGGCTCGTCATAGAGAAATAACGAATGAGCTCAAACTCAAAGTTCTTAAAGTCTTGTGCTTGCTTGTTTGACTCTACAATAACCTCAGAGGTGTCATAGATCATATTTGCAAGGTCTACACGTAAACGCTCTCCATATAGTGCGTGACGACGACGCTTATATACAACCTCACGTTGCATATTCATCACATCATCATACTCAAGTAAGTTCTTACGTACTCCAAAGTTGTTTTCTTCTACTTTTTTCTGTGCGCGCTCTATAGATTTTGAAATCATACCGTGTTGTATCACTTCTCCTTCTTTGAGCCCCATTCTATCCATCATCTTTGCAATACGCTCAGACCCAAATAAACGCATTAGGTTATCCTCAAGCGATACATAAAACTGTGAGCTTCCTGGATCTCCTTGACGTCCAGAACGACCACGTAGCTGTCTGTCTACACGACGTGAGTCGTGACGCTCTGTACCTATAATGGCAAGACCACCGGCTGCCTTTACCTCGTCAGATAACTTAATATCTGTACCACGACCTGCCATATTTGTAGCAATGGTTACCACTCCAGGGTTACCAGCCTCTGCAACGATGTCTGCCTCGCGTTTATGTAGCTTTGCGTTAAGTACGTTATGAGGTATTTTACGAAGGGTAAGCATTTTACCTAGTAATTCTGATATCTCTACAGAAGTTGTACCTATCAAGACTGGACGTCCAGATTTTGAAAGTTCTGTAACTTCATCTATAACGGCGTTATACTTCTCGCGCTTCGTTTTGTAAACTAAGTCGTCTTTATCTTTTCTTGCAATAGGGCGGTTAGTAGGTATCTCTACTACGTCTAGTTTGTAAATCTCCCAGAATTCTCCAGCCTCTGTAACCGCTGTACCTGTCATACCAGATAGCTTGCGATACATACGGAAGTAGTTTTGAAGCGTTACCGTTGCAAAAGTTTGTGTAGCATCTTCAATTTTTACATTTTCTTTTGCCTCAATCGCTTGGTGTAGACCGTCACTGTAACGACGACCATCCATAATACGACCGGTTTGCTCATCTACAATCATCACCTTATTTTCCATCACGACATACTCGGTGTCTTTTTCAAATAACGTGTATGCTTTAAGCAGCTGGTTCATTGTGTGAATACGCTCAGACTTGATTCCAAACTCTTTAAAGAGTTCTTCCTTTTCTGTAGCTTCTTCTTCTGGTGATAATCCTTTTGCTTCTATTTTTCCTATCTCAAGACCTATCTCTGGCATTGTGAAGAAATCTGGATTGTCTTTACCAGAAAGTGTCTCGATACCTCTGTCTGTAAGTTCAATCTGATTGTTCTTTTCATCTATCGTGAAGTATAGTGCCTCATCTATTTGATGCATTTCACGATTATTGTCTTGCATATAGAAGTTCTCAGTCTTTTGTAATAACTGACGTATTCCTTCTTCACTCAAGTATTTTATGAGGGCTTTATTTTTAGGTAACCCACGGTATACACGCAAGAGTTGTTTACCACCTTCTTTTGTGTCACCTGAAGCAATAAGTTTTTTTGCTTCTGGTAAAACTTTTACAAGCTCCTGGCGCTGTAGGTTTACAATCTTCTCTATTTGTGGTTTAAGATCATTAAACTCGTGCACATCACCTTTAGGTACAGGTCCAGATATAATAAGTGGTGTACGAGCATCATCTACAAGTACAGAATCTACCTCATCTACAATTGCATAGTTATGTGGGCGTTGTACTAGATCTTCTGGTTTGTGAGACATATTATCACGTAGGTAGTCAAAACCAAATTCGTTATTTGTACCATATGTAATATCTGCCGCGTATGCTGCACGACGCTCAGGACTGTTAGGTCTGTGATAGTCTATACAATCTATAGTCATCCCGTGAAACTGGAATAAAGGAGCCATCCAAGCGCTATCACGCTTAGCTAGGTAATCATTTACTGTTACAAGGTGTACACCATTACCAGTAAGTGCGTTAAGGTAAACAGGTAGCGTCGCCACGAGTGTTTTACCTTCACCCGTTTGCATCTCTGCTATTTTACCTTGGTGCATTGCCACACCACCTATGAGCTGTACGTCATAGTGTATCATATCCCAGGTTACTTCTTTACCAGCGGCATCCCAGCTATTTGACCAGATGGCTTTATCGCCTTCTAGTGTTACATAGTCTTTTGTGCCACTAAGTAAACGATCATACTCTGAGGCAGTTACCTCAAGTGTTGTATTATTAGTAAATCGCTTTGCAGTTTCTTTTACAACGGCAAATGCTTCTGGGAGTATTTCAGAGAGTGTTTTTTCAGAAATCTCGTAAGCCTCGTCTTTAAGCTTGTCTATGGCTAGGTAAACGTCTTCACGCTCATCTATATCTTCGGTAGCTTCGGCTTTTATTTTAAGCGCTTCTGTAGCTTCTGTGTTTTCTTTGAGAGCAGCTGCAAGAATTTGCTTAAACTCTGCTGTTTTATTTCTCAAGTCATCTAGTGATAACTTTGCTAAGGCTGCTTCGTGTGCTTTAATTTTTTCAACAATAGGGGTGATCGCTCCCACGTCTTGTTTAGACTTATCGCCTACAAAAATTTTTAATACACTGTCTAAAAATCCCATAATATGGTGTTGTTTTGTGTCAATTTTGAACCCGTAAATTTAATCAAAAAAAAAGCCTCATAGAGAGACTTTTTAGTGTTTTAACGGGTATATATTTAATATTCGTCTTCGTTCCAGAGATAATCCTCGTCTGAGGGATAGTCTGGCCAGATCTCTTCGATAGAATCATAAGAATCACCTTCGTCTTCGATAGCTTGTAGATTTTCTACAACTTCAAGTGGTGCTCCAGTTCTAATCGCATAATCGATCAACTCATCTTTAGTAGCAGGCCAAGGCGCGTCACTTAGGTAAGAAGCTAGTTCAAGTGTCCAGTACATAGCATTTGTGTTTTTTAATTTGTGCAAAAATAATTTTTCTAAGCAGAAATGCAAGTGAATTGAAGATTATTTCAAAATAAATGTAAGAACGTGGCTTTCAGACCTTGTAGAGAGTATAATTACGCTTTCGCGAAAGCGAGATACCTCTCAATAATTGTTTTCTGTATTCGGTACTCTTAATCTAGCTTGGTAGGTATCCATTTTACCTCATCTGCTTGTAAGTCTTTAGACAACTTTCGTGCCAGCACAAATAGGTAGTCAGAAAGGCGGTTAAGGTATTTAAGTGTATGCTTGTCAAACGGCTCTAGCTCGTAAAGCGCTGTGGCCAAGCGCTCTGCGCGCCTACATACAGTACGTGCTACGTGACAATGTGACACGGTGGTGTGACCTCCAGGGAGTACAAAATGCGTCATAGGTGGAAGTTCTGTTTCCATCTTATCTATTTCATTTTCTAGTAGTTCAATATCTTCTTCATTAATTTTTGGGATATTGAGGCGCTCTTTGCCATTTTTAAGAATCATCTTCTCTGGGTCTGTAGCGAGTACAGCTCCTACGGTAAAGAGTTTGTTTTGAATATGAATAAGAATCTCCTTGCTACGCACATCAATCTCTTGATCACGTATGAGGCCTATAAATGAGTTAAGCTCATCTACAGTGCCGTAGCTGTCTATTCTTATATGATGTTTTGGGACTCGCGTGCCGCCAAATAAGGCTGTAGTACCGGCGTCACCAGTTTTTGTGTATACTTTCATTTGTGATGAAGTTGTATGCTGTTATTGTTGTTCTTTTTCTCTTTCCTTGCGTTTTTTTTGAAAACCTTCATTAAAGTTGCGCGTTCTTCTCCCACGTTGCTTTGTGGTATTACGTTTTGTATTTGCAAAAACTAGTAAGAATAAAACGGCAACCCCTATGATACTTACAAGTATCTGTGTGATAGGAGAGAGGTTGTTAAAAAAGTCCATATTTTGTTATTGTGTCGTGAAGATAAAAAAAAGGATATGATTCTACTTTGAAAAGTGGTAAGTATGTAAAACAAAAAAACGCCAGCAAGTGGCGTTTTGAATAGTTTTTTTTGAGTAGGATCTAGTTACTTTTTATTTTTTACATCGCTCTCTATAACTCCATCTCTAAGGCGTATTACTCTATGCGCGTGCTCTGCAATATCTTCTTCGTGTGTAACCAGGATCACTGTATTACCTGCTGCGTGTATAGCGTCAAAGAGTGCCATAATCTCAACCCCTGTTTTTGAGTCTAAGTTACCCGTAGGCTCATCTGCAAGTATGATAGACGGTTTATTTACAAGTGCACGACCTACGGCTACACGCTGGCGCTGTCCTCCAGAGAGCTGGTTAGGTTTATGGTCCATACGGTCTGCAAGGCCCACGTCTGTAAGAACCTCTTCGGCTCTTTTATTACGAGAAGATTTTGATAACCCAGCATATACCATAGGTAGTGCTACGTTATCTAAAGCTGTTGTTCTAGGTAGTAAGTTAAATGTTTGAAAAACAAAACCTATCTCTGTATTACGTACATCTGCAAGCTCATCATCACTCATCTGGCTTACATCTCGACCATTAAGAACATAAGATCCTGCTGTAGGTGTGTCAAGACACCCTAAGAGATTCATTAATGTAGATTTACCAGACCCAGAAGGTCCCATAAACGCTACATACTCGCCCTTGTCTATATCTAGATCTATACCTTTAAGTACGTGTACAATTTCGTTTCCTAGAGGGAAGTCACGTATGATGTTTCTTATTTTAATGAGGTTACCCATAGATGTGTTTAGTTTGCTATTAGAAGATGTTACACACAATTTGTTACACAATTTACTTAAAAATGTAAGTAAGATGTAAAGATGCTTGATTTAACCTCAGTTATAATTGTATAGATTATCCTCAATTATAACTTGATGTAAAAATCTTCTTTGGCTTGTTTGGGTCTAAAAAATACCATTCCAAAATAAAATGCATCTACCGTAGCAGTTACTTGTGGTAGTGCTTTTATATACTCCCAGGCTTCTGTCATTTCTTGCGACCAGTGTATGTCGTCAAAAACCCATACACTCTCATCGTTTACAGTAACTAGAAGTTTATTTACATAGTTTATAGTAGCGTCTCTGGCGTGATTACCATCAAAGTATATGAAGTCAAAATTCTTCTTAATGTGGTTATCTAGCTCTGTAGTAAAGTCGCCTACGTAAATTTTTACGTTTTTTATACCTGCATTATTCAGCTCTTGTTGTGCTATTTGAGCCGTCTGAGGGCAGCCTTCTATACTTGTAACTTGGGTATTACTCTTTATAGCTAGTGCTGCAGTCGCAATACCTAGTGAGGTACCTAGCTCTAGTACCTCTTGAGGCTGAAAGTAGGCAATAAGCCGCTGGAGTAATAAAATGCGTTTATGAGTTGCTCCAGCATAGGTGGCGATGTCCTTTATTTTTCTTTCGGCAGATTTAAATACGCGTGAGCCAGCACCATAATCTGTTACTGTGATGGTTTGCTGGTTATCTAGCAATGACCTTTTATAGGCGTATAACTGTTGTGAGATGCTAGGGTCACTCTTTCCTCGTAATACTTCCTTTTCTAGTTTGAATATAAAAGGGGAGTGTATCCCGTGTAGATGAAAGGTTTTAGGTAGCCATTTTATGTATGCAAGCGCAGTATGTAAACTATTATTATTTGCGATAACTAGTGCTTTTAAAACAGAGGGTTTACAGGTGTTTGGATAAGGGTTACTCTTCCATTTTTGAGCTCAGTTCAAACCAGCGTTCTTCTTTTGCCTCTATGTCGTCTATTATTTTTTGAAGTTTTATGCTCTCTTCTGTGATCTCATCTTGAGAGAGATCAGGATTTAAAAACACTTTTTGTTTTTCTTCCTTTTGTCTCTCTAGCTTTGCAATCTCACGTTCTAGTTTTGCGTGCTCCTTTTGCTCATTAAAAGAGAGTGCTCCTTTGTGCTGTTTTTCTTTCCAGCTTTTGGTGTCACTTGCTGTTTGAGTAACAGATGCTTCAAATTTCTGTTTGTTTTCTAGCTGTGCTTGTTCTTTTTCTGCTTTCGCGAAAGCGTTACTTATCCCACCCTCGTATGCTCTAAAGTCTGAGTAGTTACCCGGGAAGTTTTCTACCACGGCATCTCCTTTAAAAACAAAGAGGTGGTCTACTATTTTATCCATAAAGTAACGGTCGTGAGAAACCACCACTAGACACCCTGGGAAATCTAATAGAAATTGTTCAAGCACGTTGAGCGTTACTACATCTAGATCATTTGTAGGCTCATCTAGAATTAAAAAGTTAGGATTCTGAATAAAAACGGTGCATAGGTAGAGTCGCTTGCGCTCCCCACCACTTAGTCGCTCTACAAAGTCATACTGCTTCTTACGGTCAAACAAGAAACGTTCTAATAGTTGTCCAGCAGAGATGGTACGTCCTTTTTTAAGAGGGATGTGATCTCCAAACTCCTTTATAACATCTATCACCTTCTGACCCTCTTTTATGGCGATTCCTTTCTGAGTGTAATAACCAAATTTTACCGTGTCGCCCACAATCACCTTTCCAGAATCTGGAGGTAGTGCACCGGTCATTATATTAAGAAATGTGGTTTTACCCGTACCATTTTTACCTATGATACCTACACGCTCACCCGTTTTAAAAACATACTCAAACTTGTTGAGTAAGGTGAGATCCCCATATGATTTACCTACATTATGAAACTCAAGGATTTTACTCCCCATACGCTCCATATTAATTTCTAGCTGTACGGTGTGATCATTGCGGCGCTCGTGAGCACGTGATTTTATCTCTGCAAAGTCGTCTATACGAGATTTTGACTTTGTGGTACGAGCTTTAGGCTGGCGGCGCATCCACTCCAGTTCTTTTTTATATAGCTGTTTTGCTTTACCCGTTTCTGCCTCCCAGGCAGCAACGCGAGCATCTTTGTTTTCTAGATAGTAAGCATAGTTACCTTTATAGTTATAGAGTTTTCCATTTTCTAGCTCTACAATCTCATTACACACGTTTTCTAAAAAGTAACGGTCGTGTGTAACCATAAAAAGCGTGATGTTTTCTGTTCTAAAATAATCCTCTAGCCACTCTATCATCTCTAGGTCAAGGTGGTTAGTAGGTTCATCTAGAATAGCCAGATCAGGTTTAGTAAGCATCATCTGGGCAAGTGCGAGGCGCTTCTTTTGTCCACCACTTAGTAACTCAACCTTACGACCTAGGTCGTCTAGCTTAAGCTTAAAGAGAATCTGTTTATACTGCGTCTCAAAATCCCAAGCTTGTGCTGCCTCCATAGCATCAAAGGCTTTTTGATAAGCATCTGCCTCTTCCATATGAAGAAGTGCCTTCTCATAGTTTGCAATGGTTTTAAGTATAGGGTTATCTCCTGCAAATATGGTTTCTTCTATCGTAAGGCTTGGGTCTAAGTCTGGTTCTTGTGGTAAGAAAGAGATGGTGATACCCTTTCTGCTCACGACCTGCCCATCATCTGGCGATTCAAGACCAGCAATGATATTAAGGAGTGAGGTTTTACCTGTACCGTTTTTGGCAACAAAACCTATTTTTTGGTCCTTATTAATTCCAAAAGCGATGTCTTTAAAAAGGTGGCGTTCACCAAATGATTTTGATACGTTTTCTACAGAGAGGTAGTTCATTGTGTGTTGTGTGGATGCGGTATGCTGCATCTTTTATGATATAGTACAGTGTAAATCTGTAAACTATAAATATGATAAAGGTTTTTTTTACGCTTTCGCGAAAGCAAAAATAAGGCTTCCCAAAAGAACTATAGCGTTTTACGAGATGCTCTCTCGTCGATTATTGATGCTTTTTTGGAAAATTTTAAGCGATGAAATACACACCTCTCTGTGAAAGTTTTATTTTTATCGATGAAAGTCTATATTTGTGAGCCTAACACAACTTAAATGAGATACCCATTATTATTATTGATACTCGTGATTATGGCGAGTACAGCATCTTGTGTACCTCTCAAGGATATCACATATCTTCAAGAAAATGAGACTGCTACAGATAGTATAGTCTCGCTACAACAACAGCAACCTCCGTACAGAGTTCAAGTAGGTGATATATTAAGTATACGTCTCAAAGCACTAGACCAGCAACTTGTTGAGTTTTTTAACCCATCTGGAGAAGAAGGTGTATCGCTTAACGAGGGTTTTTATTACGATGGCTTTGCTATAGATACTCACGGTAATATACGTGTGCCAGAACTAGGGGAGATAAACGTACTAGGCAGAACAACTGAAGAAATACGTGAGATTATAGAGCAACGATTACTAGCAGATTACATTAAAGACGAAGCAGATCTTTTTGTGACAGTTAAGCTACCAGGTATAAGATACACGCTAGTAGGAGAAATAGGGAGCTCAGGAACGCAAAATGTACTCGCCGAAAAAGTGACTATACTAGAAGCCATAGCAAACGCTGGTGGAGTACCTATAACGGGAGATCTTACAGATGTGCTCATTATAAGACAGTACCCAGGGGGACAACGTGTGCATCACATAGACCTGACTCAAATAGATGTTATGCAGTCACCTTATTACTACATACAACCTAACGATATTATTACCGTAAACCCATTGCCACAAAAAGCGATAGGGATAGGTACTACCGGCTTACAGGCCTTTACCACCATACTGGGACTAGTCACAACACTAGCTTCTGTTATTTTACTAGCAACACGATAGAAGATGGAAGAAGAGTTTGACCCACAGAGTTCTGGAAGTTTTTTTGATTTTAAGGGCTTCTTATACAGGTTACTTAGTTACTGGTGGCTGTTTTTAATATGTCTAGCGATTACATTTTCTATAGCTCGCTATATCAATGTGCGCAAAGTCCCAATTTATAGAGAGACCAGCTTGATCTCCATTAAAGATGATCAAAACCAAATGTTTGGGGGTAATACCAGTCTTGTATTTAACTGGGGAGGAACTACAGATAAGGTCCAGACCAGTATTATTATGCTTAAATCGCGTACACACGCAGAGCGAGTAGTACAGTATTTACAATTTTACACTAATTACCAAAGACAAGGCAAGTACAATATAGAAGATGTATATGGTTACACACCATTTACTTTAAAACTCAATGATTCATTTCCGCAGTTATACGGTAAGCGTATGACCTTTATAGATGAAGGTAATGGAAATATAAGAGTGAAAATTCCTTTTGCGGGTGGTACAGCCCCTTTGTTCAACTATTCTACGCTTAAACCCTCATCTATCACAGCTCCTAATGCGGACTATGATGAAGTATTTCAACTAGGAGATACTATCAACACCCCATTTTTAAAAGCAACTTTATTACCTACAGATGTTTATCCTCTAGAAGGGCAAGAGTATTATGTAAGTCTAGGCAATTTTAATGGTACCGCTGGAAGATATAGAGGTATAGGAGTAACTCAAACTCCGCGAGGGAGCTCTACATTAGAATTAAGCCTGGTAGGCACAAATAAAAAACGCCTTATAGATTACTTAAATGCTAGTGTACAAGTGCGTACAGAAGAACAACTAAGGCAGAAAAATCTATTTGCAACAAAGACCATAAAGTACATAGATAGCAGTCTTAAAACTAGCAATGTAGATCTTGATAAGGCCTTAGAAGATCTTAATAAGTTTCAAAATAAAAATAGTACTGTGACACTTTCTGGTGGTGCAGAGCAAATAAGCATTGCTTTACAAGACCTTGATAATGAGAAAGACGGTCTGTCACGACAGCTAGTTTATTACAAGCAACTAGAAGATTACCTACGCACACGTACAGATTATACAAATGTGCCTGCTCCCTCTGTATCTCTTATAGATGAAGGTAGCATTACCGCTGGGGTGGCAAATATTGTACAACTAGCATTACAACGTAGTAACCTAGCCTATACAGCAAAGGAGGGTAACCCTGCTTTTAGAGATTTAGACAGACGTATAGATGCCGAAAAAGAGGTTCTTTTTGAAAATATAAAGTCAAGTAACCGGTTAATCAAAGCACAAATAGCTAACCTTAATAGGCAGATAGGACAGGCTCAAGGAAAACTAAAACAGTTTCCAAAAGAAGAACAAGAACTGGCAGAAATACAAAGACGCTTTACAATAAGTCAAGAAGCCTATAACCTGTATACAGAAAAACGTAGCGAGGCAGAGATTATAAAAGCTTCAAATGTATCTGATATTCTTTTTATAGATAGAGCAAAAGATGTAGGGAAGGGACCTATAGGTCCTAATACAAAACTAAACAAGGTACTAGCAGGCGTATTTGGTATGGTAATTCCCATTGCATTTGTGCTTATTATCTTCTTTTTAGACACAAAAGTAGGAACTCCAGAAGATGTGAAGAAACGCTCTAGCATTCCTATTTTAGGCACAATAGGGAAGAGTAAGCGTTCCTCTGGTCTTGTTGTGAGAGATTATCCACGTTCTGCAATGGCAGAGGCTTTTAGAGGGTTGCGATCTGGGTTGCAGTTTATGTATAAGAAGCGTGGTGTGGAGGGAGCAAAAACGGTTTTAGTAACTTCTAGTGTAAGTGGTGAAGGAAAGACATTTACTTCAATGAATCTTGCTTCGGTTTTCGCTTTAAGCGAAAAGAAAACAGTACTGGTAGGACTCGATTTAAGGAAGCCTAAAATATTTGACGATTTTGAGTTAGAAAATGATAAAGGTGTAGTTAATTACTTGATAGGCGATGCTACGCTGGATGAGGTAAAGCAGAAATCTGGTATTAATCATCTAGACGTTATTCTTTCTGGGCCTATCCCGCCTAATCCTTCTGAGCTTATCATAAGTGATGCTATGGGTGAGTTTATTGATACTCTTAAACAAGAGTATGATTATATTGTTTTTGACACGCCTCCATTAGGGTTAGTATCTGATGCATTTGAGCTTATGCCTTATGCAGATGCTTCGCTATATATGGTACGTCAAGGTTATACTCGTAAGGATATGCTAGGTCTTGTTAATGAGAAGTATCAAAGAGAAGAGGTGACACACATAAGTTTTGTACTTAACTATTTCCAGCAAAAACGAAAATATGGCTACGGTTATGGCTATGGTTACGGAACTTATAATAATGGCTACCACGAGGATGATGCACCTACGGGTATCTTAGGCAGGTTTAAAAAGCTGTTTACTAGGCGCAACTAAGATTTATGAGCCGTAATACGATAACAGAAGATAGCTGGCTTTATGAAATTAAGCCTAAAGGCAAACTTATTGATCTTAACTTTAAAGAGATTTGGAGTTATAGAGATCTCCTAGTGCTTTTTGTTAAGCGTGATATCGTTACAGTTTATAAACAGACTATACTTGGCCCGCTATGGTTCTTGATTCAGCCATTGTTTACCAGTATTGTTTTTACGCTTATTTTTAATAATATAGGTAACGTGAGTACTGGTACGGTTCCGGCTTTTTTATTCAACCTAGCTGGTATAACCTTATGGAATTATTTTAAGGAGTGTCTTACAACAAGTAGCACAACCTTTACGGCAAATGCTGGGCTTTTTGGAAAAGTATACTTCCCTAGGTTTATAGTACCGGCTTCACGAGTTATTTCTGGCCTTTTTAAGTATAGTATACAGGTATTGATCTTTGTTTTATTTTACCTCTATTTTGTTTTCTTTAAAGGGATAGATATAGCACCTTCTCCATTTTTTTTATTGAGTCTGTTATTAGTCTTTAATATGGCACTCATAGGTCTGGGAGTTGGGATGATTTTAAGTGCACTTACGACAAAGTATCGAGATTTGACGATATTGGTATCCTTTGGTATCAACCTACTTATGTATGTAAGCGGAGTTATGTATCCTCTAGAAGAGATGCGAGCAAAGTTGCCAGAGTATTATTGGCTCATAGAGTATAATCCTATAGCACAAACGATAGAGTTATATAGAAATCTGCTCTTGGGTACGGCGCAAGTCAATTTTGCTATGATGGGAATAAGTCTTTTAATAGGCGTTATATGTTTTCTAGTAGGACTTATAATTTTTAATCGTACCGAGCGCAATTTTATAGATACAGTGTAATTTATTTAGCTTTCGCGAAAGCGTCAGTATCCACAATAAAAAGGAGAGATTTGAAAGGTGGAAAAATATTTTAGTTAATGAATGATATCATCCTCAAAGTCGAAAATATAGCAAAGCAATACAGGCTTGGGCTTGTAGGGACTGGGACGTTAAGTCACGATATTAATAGATTGTGGCATAAAATAAGAGGAAAAGAAGACCCTTATCTTCAAGTAGGAGCAATAAATGATCGAAAAGCATCACAAAGTTCTGATTATGTATGGGCATTAAAGGATATAAATTTTGAGGTAAAACGAGGGGAGATTCTAGGAATCATAGGTAAAAATGGAGCAGGGAAGTCTACTCTTTTAAAGATTTTATCTCGAGTTACTGGACCCACTCAAGGAAGTATAAAAACTAGGGGGCGTATAGCCAGTCTTCTAGAGGTAGGTACGGGTATGCATCCAGAGCTTACTGGTCGTGAAAATATATACCTCAATGGAGCTATACTAGGAATGTCTAAAGCAGAAATTGCTAGTAAAATAGACGAGATAGTAGATTTCTCAGGTTGTAAGATGTATATTGATACACCTGTAAAAAGATACTCTAGTGGAATGCGTGTGCGGCTAGGCTTTGCGGTAGCTGCCTTTTTAGAACCTGATATTCTTGTGGTAGATGAGGTACTAGCAGTAGGTGATGCAGAATTCCAAAAGAAGGCGATAGGTAAGATGCAGGATATATCTCAATCTGGAGGCAGAACAGTTCTTGTAGTGAGTCATAATATGGGAACTATACAACAATTATGTAATAGGTGCATAGTCTTAAAAGATGGTTGTGTTGATTACGATGGTCCTACAAAGGAAGGAGTTGAAACTTATCTGAAAGATACTAATCATAGTGAACTGGATGGCATAAGTGAATTTATAGAGCATCAAACAGATGAAGAGTTCGTACTAAAAAGTTTCACGATTTTTCAAGAGGGTTCAAACAATGGTATATATTACAGTGAAAAAGATGTTGAATTAACCTTTTCATTTGCCCTTATTAAAGCTCTCGACGGTTTTAGAGTAGGTTTTGATGTGATTGATATGAGTACAAATCACTTACTTTTTAGATCGTATCACGATGACCAAAAGGATAGTATAGTGCAAATGAAAGCTGGTGATTACGAAATAAAGGGCATAATACCGGCAAATTTACTGAGAAAAGGTAGGTACTTTATAAAGCTAGCCATAGGTATTCACAATAGAAGATGGATAGTCTTTGATGATAGCATAGGTCAAGAGCTTGTAGTTCAAAATTTAGAAGGAGTAAATGCGATATATATGGAGGAGCGCCCTGGACTTATTATGCCATCTCTGTATTGGGAACAAAATTATAGATTACAGTAGTACAATGTTCAAAAATATACCATACAGAGTTGCTCATAGACTAGCAAAAGTTTTAAAAAACTATATAAAAAAAATAGATGTAAAAAGAAGCGTTGTTAAGAAAAGAGAAGAAGAGGAGATGTGGAACAAGCATTTTAATAATGCTGTTTTTTTTGAGTATAACTTGCAGGGGGAAGTAAAGATAAACCTATATAAGGACAGTGTTTTGTCCAAGCCAATTTATAAAGGTTTTGAAATTGATGAAATGAAGTTTTTACAATCTACTCTTAAAGAAGGAGATATCTTTATTGATATTGGAGCTAATGTAGGTTTGTTCTCATTACTTGCGTCAAAAAAAGTAGGGAATACTGGTAAAGTCATTGCTTTTGAGCCAACGCCACTAACTTACTCTAGATTACAAGAAAATATTATCTTAAATGAATTTAAGAACATTCAAGCAAGACAACTAGCGCTTTCTGATACCAAGGGTGAAATGAAATTTTATATTTCAAATAATGGATACGATGCCTGGAACTCATTAGCACCTAGTCACGATAATAAATTACAAGAGAGCATTAATGTACCTGTTAGTACCCTGGATAGTGAGCTTCAAGATGTAGATAAAACTAAAGTGAGTTTAGTCAAAATCGATGTAGAAGGGTGGGAAAAATTCACGTTGAAGGGAGGGAAATCTTTTTTTGAAAATTATGCACCTACTGTAATGGTCGAGTTTACGGAGCAGAATACTTTTAATGCTGGTTATATGGTCCAAGATATCTATAATGTATTATTAGATATGGGGTACTCGTGGTATAAAATCGAAAATGGCACCCTTTTACCGGATGCAATGCGACTTAGTTACCCTTATACAAACCTCATTGCAAAAAAAACAAAAGCATAGATGTTAGTAAGCATAATTACAGTCAACTTAAATGACAGAGTTGGTCTTGAAAGGACCTGTGCGAGTGTTTTTGAACAGTCTTTTACAGATTATGAACACATAATCATAGACGGTGCCTCTGTAGATGGTAGCCTAGATTATATGGAAACTCATAATGATAAATTCTCCTACTGGATAAGCGAACCAGACAGTGGTGTTTATTGCGCTATGAATAAAGGTATTCGACAGGCAAAGGGTAAATACCTCTTATTTTTAAACAGTGGAGATGTTTTCTTCTGTAACAACTCATTGCAAAATGTGTCTAAAGATTTATATTCAGTAGATTTTATATATTCAAATATTAATGTCAAGGACAATTTTAAAGAATATCTTAATAAACCTCCTAAAATTTTAAGTTTTAGATATCTTTATGATAATGTACCTCCACACCAGGCAACATTTATTAGGCGCGAAGTTTTTAAGAAATTTGGTTATTATGATGAATCTTTAAAAATTGTAGCAGATTGGAAATTTTTTCTCCTGGCTGTTTGCAAATACAATGCAACATATTTATACCTAGATAAAACATTTACTACGTTTTATATAGGAGGGATTAGTACAAATCCAAAAAATAGAAATCAGATGGAAGCCGAAAGAAATCAAGTACTTGAAAAGGAGTTTTCAATTTTATTAGAGGATATAAGATATAGATTCTATTTAGAGCGTATTATAAGAAATCTCAAAAAGTCCAAAACGATAAAAGTTTTACAGTATTTTAAAGTTTTAAATAAGTTTTGAATTAATGGAATTTGAAATATCCGTAATAATACCTGCCTATAATGTTGAAGACTATATCGCTAGAGCAATTCAATCAGCCCTTAAGCAGTCACAAGTTAGAGAGGTGATTGTAATAAACGATGGGAGCACAGATAACACACAAAATATTTTAAAACTTCTACAGAAAGATGATAATAGAATAAAAATACTTCATCATTTAGGTGAGGTAAATAGGGGACGGTCTGTAAGCAGAAATTTAGGGCTCTTAAATTCAAAGTCAAATTATATCGCATTTCTTGATGGAGATGATTTTTATCTAAAAAATAGATTTAAGAAAGACATCAAAATTTTTAAAAATGACCCTGATTGTGATGGAGTATATAATGCAGTTGGATTTATATATTACAATAAAGAATTGATTAAAAAGTCTCAACAACAGGAATTATATGGAGTAAAAAAAACAATACCACCAGATAAGTTATTTAAGTATTTATTAAACGGTAAGTATGGTCATTTCCAAATAGATGGTTTAACTGTCAAGAGGTCAATTTTTTTAAAAACGGGATTTTTTAATAATGAGCTTGTAGTTAGTGAGGATACAGATTTATTCTGGAAAATGGCTTTAAAGGGAAGACTGATTACAGGTCACATATCCCAGCCTGTCGCAATGCGAGGAATTCACAATAGTAATATTTTCAATAGAATTGATATTTATAAAAAATATCGATTCAAGCTCTATGAGTCTCTAATATTTTGGGGAGCAAAAAATAACATCCCATTAAGTAACATTGATCAACTTATGGAAGTGTTATGGCTTCTAAAACATAAAGATAAATTGGGAATGCTGAAAGAAATCAAATACTGGATGGCTCTCTTTTTTGTTAAACCAAGAATTTTATTTTCTTATTTGAGTTTAAAATATTTTCCTCTTGTGCGTAGACGAAAACAATTAATGACCCTTCTAATTAAAAGTAAATCGTTATGATTTCAGTATCGGTAATTATACCAGCTTTTAATGTACAAGATTTTATAAAGAAAGCCATTTTGTCAACACTTCAACTCGACGAAGTATCTGAAGTGTTGATCATAGATGATGGTAGTACAGATAATACATACAAAGTCGCATTAGAACTGCAAAAGGGTGATAAAAGAATAAAAATTTTTCATCACCCAGGAAAGTTAAATAGAGGGAGATCGGCAAGTAGAAATTTGGGTATAATAAAGTCATCATCAGAGTATATTGCATTTTTGGATGCAGACGATTTTTACTTAGCAAATCGTTTTAAAAAAGATAACGTCTTACTTCAGGACGCATCTATAGATGGTACTTATAATTCTGTAGGTTATACCTTGTATAGAGATATAAAACCGAGTGATGAACAACATTTGAAGATTGCAACTTTAAAGAATCCCGTATCACCTGAAGAACTATTTGAAAATATAATTTCTAGTAAACTAGGATATTTACATTTGAATGGACTGACTCTTAAACGTTCCGTTTTTAAATCTATAGGTCTTTTCAATACTGATTTAGTAGTCGCAGAAGATTCTGATCTTATTTTTAAGCTGGCTCTTAAACAAAGGCTTGTAGCCTCATCTATTTATGATGTGGTTGCCGAAAGAGGAATACATACAGAAAATGTTTTTATAAAAAGTGATATGTATAAACAATATAATCCTAAGCTTTTTGAATCACTTGTGAGTTGGGCATTAAAAAACAATTTAAAAAAGAACAAAATAGATACTTTATTAAACTGGCAGTGGTTCTATAAGTTTGAACAAGAAAAGACAATTGGAGCTTACTCTCTGTATTGGCTTACTTTTATTTTCAAAAATCCACGGTTAATGTTATCTGTCCTAGCTATAAAGTATTTTCCAATTGTGAGATTAAGAAAAAGCTTGTTTTCAAGATTGTATAATTGAATTAGCTTATTATCATATTAAAATGCCCAAACTCTCAATTATCACAGTTAATTTCAATGATCTGAACGGTCTTAAAAAAACCGTTCAGAGCGTGCATACTCAAAATTTTCAAGAATTTGAGCATATCATCATTGATGGAGGATCTACAGATGCAAGTGTTGAGTATATAAAAAAACATAAGGATAGTTTCTCACACTGGTTGAGTGAACCTGATAAGGGAGTTTATAATGCTATGAATAAAGGGATTGAGCAGGCTTCAGGCGAGTACTTGCTATTCCTTAATGCAGGTGATCATTTTATAAATGAGCAGTCTTTACAACGCGCTTCAACTCATTTATCAGATAAGGAAATAATTTATTTTAACCTTCACGTGATAGAAGGTTCGCGTGATTTTATAAAAACATATCCTAGTTGTTTGTCATTTTCATATTTTGTAGAAGATACATTACCACACCCAGCTACTTTTATAAAAAAGACCGCTTTCGCGAAAGCGGGAACCTACAGAGAAGATTTTAAGATAGTATCAGACTGGAAATTTTTTATAGATGCTATATGTAGATATCAGTTATCTTACAAAAAAGTATCTGAAACTATAACTACATTCTACATAGGAGGAATGAGTTCTGATCCAAAAAATTATGACCTAAAAAATAATGAGCGTACTGAAGTTTTGAGTAAGGAGTATACAGCATTTTATCAAGATGTTAATGATACCTTACATATGAGAAAAACACTTAATAGTTTTAAAAAATCAAGGATTATAAGTCTACTAGTGAAGCTTAAGTTTCTAAACAAATTTTAATGAATAGCCCTAAAGTTTCTATAATAGTACCTTGTTATAACCAGGCTCATTTTTTAAATGACAGCTTGCAATCTGTTTTAAATCAGATTTTTGACGCTTGGGAGTGTATTGTAGTAAATGATGGTAGCCCAGATAATACAGAAGAAGTAGCTCAAAAGTGGTGTGCAAAAGATGTAAGGTTTAAGTATATAAAAAAAACTAATGGTGGTTTATCTAGCGCTCGTAATGCTGGTATAGCGATAAGTCGTGGAGAATTTATCCTTCCACTAGATGCAGATGATGTTTTACATAAAGCGTTATTAAGTAGACTTGTCCCAGTTCTTGAAACTAATCGCGATGTGGCTGTAGTTTCCTGTTATAGTAAGTTCTTTGATGGAACAATAAGTAATATTGTTAATGAATTAAAACCTAAAGGAGATAGTTATAAACACTTACTTTATGTCAATCAACTAGTTGCTACATCGTTATACCGGAAGAGCCTCTGGAAAGCAGTGGGAGGCTATGATGAGTCTATGAAAAAAGGATTTGAAGATTGGGAGTTTTGGATTGCAATCACAAAATCTGAGTGGAAATATAAAATAATTCCTGAATATTTATTTTACTATAGGAAAGCAAAGAAGTCTATGCTTGTAGCTACAATTAATAATCACACAGAAATTGTAAAACAGTACATTATCAATAAGCATAAAGAACTTTATATTGAAGATTTTGAAAACTGTGTAGAAGTTTTTACTTACCACCTTAAGGTAAGCAGGGCAAAAGAGAAACGCTTACAAAATAGTTTAGAGTATAAATTAGGAAAAGTTTTACTAAAGCCTTTTAGGTTGTTGGGGCTTTTGAAGACTAAAAATAAAGGGTAATTACTATGCAAATTTCTGTTGTAATAAGAAATAAGAATCAAGAGACCGCCCTTACGTTTTTACTCAAAAATCTAGTAGCTAGGTATGCAGAGGATGTTAATGAAATAGTTGTTATTGATAATCTCTCTACAGATAATAGTAAACAAGTGGCTGAAACATATGGCTGTCGTTTTGAGAGTATTGAGCAGTTCTCTTATGGCGGTAGTGCAAACTTTGCAGCTAGTAAAGCAAGCCATCCTATTATTGTAATCTTTAGTGCTCATTCATACCCAGTAAGTCACGACTTTTTTAAACTTATTAAAGAACGCTTTAAAAATAATGATAAGCTCGCAGGGCTTCGTTGTTTACATAGTTCTAGCGATTATAGAAGCTATATAAACGAGGTAAGTGCGAATGAGGACCCAAATAAAGCAGGCCTCATTTTTTCTGGATCTGCCTTTAAAAAGTCTGTTTGGGAAATTATTCCTTTTAATGAAAACGTAGCCACTTTTGAAGATAAAGAGTGGTCTACCCGAGTTCTAAAAGCAGGGTATGAGATTGACTTTGTTCCTTCCATATTCCACTATGAAATAAAAAGAACTAAAAAGCAACTCTATTTTAGATTTAAAAATGATTTAATAGGTAATTATCAGCTGTGGCATCAAGATGTTAGTTTCTTATCTGCTACAAAGGGATTTATTGCAACGAGTTTTAGGCTTAAAGTAGGGCTGTTAGTTGATCTTTGGTATACTCTTAGGCGTTATATCCATACTATTAAGTTTATAATTAATAAACCTAAAAAATTTTAGTTTGCAAAACCATCTTAGCTCTCGCCGAGTAAATAATTTTGATTTTTTACGATTTCTGTTTGCGGTATTTGTGATTATTACACATTCATATGCATTGTCGGGTTTAGAAAGTCAACAAGATTTATTACAGCATATTACTAATAATCAAGCTAGTTTTTCTAGTATAGGTTTGAGTGGTTTTTTTGTAATAAGTGGGTATTTTATCTTTAAAAGTTTTGAACGAAGTAGTCACTTTTATGAGTATCTAAAAAAACGAGTTTTAAGAGTTTTTCCGGCTTTACTAGTAGTACTACTTTTATCACTTTTATTTGTAGGTTTGGTATATGAAGGTAAAACACCACTATTATTAAATTCTAGTTTTTGGACATACCTTCCTAATAATTTATCACTATACGGTTTTCAGGGCGTTATTTCTGGAGTTTTTGAGGAGAATTCTTATCACTCTATAAATGGGTCACTATGGACCATACAGTATGAGTTTTCTTTGTACTTAGCCATAGCTCTCCTGTTTTTTATAAAAGGTAGACCTATTTTTATAACAATAGTCATTAGTTTCATAGCATTGGTAATGTTAAGTATGTATCACTTATGGATTGATACATTTGGAGGAGTTAAGATTTTAGGTATGCAAGGTTTGCATATATTAAACCTTGGAAGTTTTTTTGTGGTAGGATCTTTACTTGCAATATTAGACTTTACAAAATGGAATAGTAAAATGCTTGTTGGTTTACTGTTTATTATAATACTAGTTTTCTTTAAGATAGGCTTATATAATCAAGTAAAGCACATCTTATTTCCTCCATTTATTGTTGGTTTAGGTTTTCTTCCAGTTAAGTACATCTCTAATTTTTCAAAATTTGGAGATCCTTCATATGGTATCTATATCTATGCATTTCCAGTACAACAATTATTAATCTACTTATATAGACCTAGTATAGCGGTTTTTATTATTCTTTCAATATCTATATCAATTTTGTTTGGTTATTTATCTTGGCATCTTATAGAGAAGAGAGCTTTATTACTTAAAGGACTAGATGTAGATTTAAAATCATTCTCTCGAAGACTTTTTTAGGTAATGTCGTACTGATAATGTAAATTGTTATTTATCCATATCATATGTTCCAAAAGATTAAAAATTTTAATAGGCTAATTAGAGCTAATAATGAATTGCTAACTGCAAATAATAGTTTGTTAAGGGAGTTGGAGTGGGCTCATATTTTTCACGATAGCATTAAAGGAAAAAAGCCATTAGAAAATCTATCTCTCAACGTAGGAAGATGGGCTGGTAATTATTCGTTTTTTTATATTCTCAATAGAATTCTTTTTGATTATGATATTAATAAGATATTAGAATTTGGGTTGGGTGAATCTAGTAAGTTTATATCAACCTACATAGATAATTATGATAAAGAATGTGAACATCTTATAATTGAGCAAGATGAAAATTGGAAAGAGGTTTTTTTGAGTAAGTTTTCATTGTCAAATCAGTGTGAAGTTCAGGTTTTGGATATGATAGAAAAAGAGGTTTACGGTTATATAACTAACAGTTATAAAAACCTAGATAAAGTAACCTCAAAATATGATCTATATATTGTAGATGGACCCTTTGGGAGCAAAAGATACTCTAGAAATGATATTATTACACTGGCTCAAAAATTTGATCCAAATGATGAGTTTATTATACTTATTGATGATCATCAACGTCAAGGTGAAAGAGACACAAGTGGCGAATTGCTGAAAATGCTCAAAGCAAAAAAGATACCGATTTTTAAGAACACCTTTAGAGGCAATAAGGAAGTTTTGTTAATTGCTACCAAAAAATATAAATATGCAACCTCAATTTAAGTCCTTATGGTATCTATTATTATGCCCATATACAACCGTGCATCTATCGTCCAGAGATCTTTAGATAGTTTGATTTTGCAAACTTATGGAGATTGGGAATGTATAGTTGTTGATGACGGCTCTACAGATGACACTATAAACATTCTTAATAATAACGCTTGCCTTGATAATAGGTTTAGAGTATATGAAAGAGATGTAACTAAGATTAAAGGAGCTCCAACCTGCAGAAATATTGGATTAGAAAAAGCAAAAGGAGATTTTATAATCTTTCTAGATTCTGATGATATATTGCAATCTCATTGTTTAGAGTCAAGATTAGCCAACTTTAAAAAAGAAAAAAACAAGGATTTTTTAATCTTTCCGATGGGTGTTTTTATAAATAGTAGCATTCAAAAGAAGGACATAACAACAACTAAAACCTACTTAGAAGATTTTTTGAGTTATAAACTTCCTTGGTCCATAATGTGCCCTATTTGGAAAGTAGACTTTTTAAGATCTCTGTGTGGCTTTAAAGAAGGTTACCCAAGGCTTAATGATCCAGAGCTTATGATTAGAGCATTAATTAAATCTGGAGATAATTATAAAGTCATAAATAATGTAGAATTTGATAGTATTTATTACCCGAGTATTACAGATTGGACACAAATATCAAATAAGTATTATAGAAGCTTGCTCCTATTTATTCCAGATATAACTCAAACCCTACTAGACGCTAAGAAAGAGTATTTAAAACCACTTTTAAAAGGTTATCTAAAAATATGGTATCGTGATTTTTTTCTACCAGGAAAACAAAATTTAATCAAAGAAAATTTAGAGCTCATTAGCGTTTTTAAAGCTAGAAAAGTTATAAGTAGTTGGCTAGCAATACAACTAAAGATGAGAGTGTATCTAATTATTGCATTTAGATTTTTTACTAGAAAATTAGGCAATTATCAAACTGCCAGTCTAGAATGAATTACCTAAAAAAAATTATTAAGACTTGTTGGGGGTATGTAAACTTATTAAAGTTTTTAATAGCTAAGACTCAAGTTATATTAAACTCAGAGGTAGTTTTCTTTCTTCCCTACTATCATATTGGCGGAGCAGAGCAGGTTCATCTTGACATTGTGCGAGCAATAAAAAATAAAAAAACGACAATTATATTTACACATCTGTCCGCAACACAACATTTTTTGTCTCGCTTTCGTGAACACTCGTCCATAATTGAGCTTAATAGTATTATTAACAAAAAGAGTCCCTATGTAAACAGATTCCTATTTAAAATAATAGCACATACAATAAATAGAAGTAATGTTACATCACATATAATGGGCTGTAATACTACATACTTTTATGACATTTTACCTTTGTTAGACGATAGTAAAAATAGAATTGATTTGATACACGCAATCGCACCAAGCGATAGTATGATTAGGCCATTGGCTGAAAGTGCATCATACATAGACACTCGTATTGTAATTAACAATAAAGCTAGAATAGATTTGTGTCAAATATATAAAGAGTTTAACCTCTTAGGTTTTAATAAGAATATTAAAGTTATATCTAACGGTGTAGATCTTTCTGCAGTAAGGAAATTGTCCAAGAAGTCAAAAGTTAAAATTAATGTAGGTTTTATAGGTCGATGGTCTGATGAAAAAAGACCTTGGTTATTTTTAAAAATTGCCCAAATGTTTGAAAGTAAAACAGCTCATATTTCTTTTGTTATGGCTGGCTCTGGTATGACTCCCTACAAGGATCGTATAGAAAACTCAAATACTGTATCATTAGGGGCAATAAAGTCTAAAGAAGATTTACATCAATTCTATAGTACATTAGATGTCATTATTATATGTTCTTCCACAGAGGGTTTTCCTATGGTGCTTATGGAGGCTATGCCTTTCGGAGTTATACCTTTATGTACGGATGTAGGTGGTATTTCGGAGCATATCACTTCATATAATAATGGAATATTAATTGATAAAACTGAAGAAGATAAAATAGTTCAAGCGTTTACAGATGCACTACTTGAACTTTGGAAAAAGCCATCACAAAAACAAAAGCTCTCCCAAAAGTCAAAAGAATATGCATATGCTCATTTTGGAATTGAGAAGTTTAATAAATCATATCAATCAATCTTCTCTTGAAAATTCTAACCGTAGCCATACCGAATCATCACTTTTTTCAATGGGTAAACCAGCTTGAAGGAGCTGGGTATGAAGTCTATTGGTTTGATATTACAGACAGTGGTCCGTCATCTCAAAAAATCCCTTGGGTAACTCAAATAAAGGGATGGAGACTTCGATACGATTTTCCACTACGATCACGTGTAAAAAAGTATTTTCCTAAGGCGTATAAGTATATTCAAAAACTTAATGAAAATGCAGTAGATATCGCTTTCGCGAAAGCGCTAAAAACTATAAATCCCGATATAATACATTGCTTTGAGATGCAACTTTCAGGCCTACCTATTTACTCAATAGTAAAAGACATAAATGTACCACTCATTTACTCGTCGTGGGGGAGTGACCTCTATGATTATGAACGCCTCGGTATGAGTAACAGTGAGGTAAATAATTTTTTAGGCAGAGTAGATTTTTTAGTGACAGATTGTAATAGAGATAAAGAAATCGCTCGTCAAAATGGTTTTAAGGGACATTTTTTAGGTGTTTTCCCTGGTAATGGAGGATTATCAATAAAGGAACAATCGAGCATAGCTACTTCAAGTAGAAAAAACATCATTATAAAAGGATATGATGATGGCGTAGGGCAAGCTGTTGTTGTTTTAAAAGCACTAGAGCTTGTACCCTACGATATATTAAAGATCTTCAAAATATTAATTTATAGCGCTGATAAAATTGTTGAAAAGTATGTAAATAAGGCTACTTTTTTTAAAAATCTAGAGGTACGTTTATATCCTCGTTATCGTTTTGTAAACAATGAAGAATTACTCAAAATGATGGGGGAGAGTGCTATACATATAGCTAGCAGTCTTTCAGACGGGATGCCTAATGCACTCTTAGAAGCTATGGCTATGGGGGCATTCCCTATACAATCTAATCCTGGGGGAGCTACCCAAGAAGTAATAACAGATGGTAAGAATGGCTTTCTTATTAAAAACCCACTAGATACCATAGAGATTGCCCATCACATAGAGGCAGCACTAGTTAATGAAAGTCTAAGAACCAGAGCACAAAAAATGAATACTACATTTATACAAGATCACTATAGTAGAAGTACCTTACAACCAAAGATTATAGCCTTATACAAAGAGGTGTATAATAAGCAACTTTCATAATGGATATTTCATTTTTAATTGTAACCAGAAACAGACCAAAAGCTCTTAGAGTTACACTTGATAAGCTGGCAGATATTATAGATCTAGCTAGCCAGGAGGTGTGGGTACATATAGACGGCTGCGAGAAAACATCGCCACTCATTAATGAGTATAAATGGGTGCAATGGAGCAGAAGCGAGAAGAGCTATAGCGCCTCATCCGCTCGTAACATATTATATAAAAAAGCCAGTGGAACCATTTTTATAGGTCTTGATGATGATGCACACCCCATAAGCCCAAATTTTATAGAAGAGGTTTTAATACGCTTTCGCGAAAACAAGGATCTCGGTATTCTTGCCTTTCAAGAAGTTCGTGGTATATATAGTGCAGATGTAGATGCCCTTGCAGTAAAACGCAGCGGAAAAGCCTATGTTACAAATGATTTTGTAGGTTGTGGATTTGCAGTAAGTAAAAAAGCATACAATGCTACAAATGGTTTTCCGCTATGGATGGATATTTACGGAGAAGAGTCTGCCGTAGCCATAGAAGTACTAGATGCCGGTTATGAAATTATTTATGATTATAACCTTATTGTAAATCATAGAGTAGATGTTGAGAAGCGTAAGTCTATGGGAAGAAATTACTTTAGATTTGAACATCAGTTAAAGAATGTCATAAGTTTTTACCTAGTATACTACCCAAAACCAGCGTTAAAAATAGCAAAAACGCTTTTTCATAATTTTAGAAAATATGCAATAAAGGACACAACTTATTTTATGTCTTTTATGAAAGTATGTGGGCGTACTTGTATAAATTTTAGAAAAATCTTAAAGTATAGATCGCCTGTAAACCAGCAAACTATCAACCATAAAGATAAATTAGCACCTCTCAAGTATTAATTTTAGATGACTAGCCATCTACAGTTGGGAGCATAATTCAATAAGAAACACTTACCTTTTAACCGAAAAATATATACTTTTATCGACCAACTATGTAGAGCTTGTTAAATAGTTCTTAACTCAAACCCAACCAATGAGAAAAATAGGATTTATCCCCTTGCGCAAAGGCTCAAAGGGCATACCAGGTAAAAATAAAAAGAAGCTGCTAGGCCGTCCTTTATTTTGCTGGGCGCTTGGTGAGGCAATTGCATCTCAATTAGACACAATTTATATTTTTACAGATGATAATGATATCATCACTTTTGTTCATAAGGAATACCACTGGACAGACAAGGTAAAGACCGTAAAACGTAGTGAAGAAAGCGCTACAGATGCAGCCTCTACAGAGATGGGAATGCTAGAGTTTGTAAATGGTTTAGAAGAGCCTTTTGATATATTATGCTTACTGCAAGCAACCTCTCCTTTTACTACTTCGGTAGATATAAATGCGTGCTTAGATAAAGTGCGATCGGGGGCAAATTATGATTCGGCACTTACGGTTGTAAATACGCATCGTTTTACTTGGTATGAAGACGGTACACCAAAAAATTATGACGTTTTTAATCGCCCACGTAGACAAGATTTTGAAGGCTTACTTATAGAAAATGGAGCTTGTTATGTGACTACAGGTAGCGCTTTTCGCGAAAGCAAAAACAGAATAAGCGGTAACATCGCGACAGTGCAAATGCCTGAAGATAGCCTCACAGAGATAGATACCCTCACAGACTGGAAAATAGTAGAAGAGTTACTAGCTGCTCGTTTAAAAACTAAGAAACAAAGTAATCGAATCACGCATCTTATACTTGATGTAGACGGCGTTTTTACAGATGGTTGTATTTATTATGGCGCAGAGGGCGAACTTATGAAAAAGTTTGATATGCGTGATGGTATGGGACTAGAGATATTGGGACAATACAATGTTGAGGTGATGGTAATGACCTCTGAAGATTCGCAGATTGTGGCTTCTAGAATGAAGAAGCTTAAAATTAAAGACGTCTTTAAGGGCGTAAAAGATAAATACAGTTTGCTTTCTAGAATCGTAACTGATAGAGACCTGTCCTTTTCAAATATTGCTTACATAGGTGATGATGTAAATGATATGGCAAATATTTGTGCAGCAGGATGGTCATTTACTCCGGCTAATGCAACAATGCCTATCAAAAACCACGCAGACGTAATACTACAAAATAATAGCGCAGAGGGAGCGATACGCGAGGCCTGTGACTTTATTATAAAATATAACAATAGATATGAGTAATTATAAAGCTCCGTACACCATTGCAGAGATAGGTGGTAACCATAAAGGTGATATGGAGATAGCAAAAGAAATGATAAAAGTAGCCGCTATCTTTTGTAAGGTAGATGCCGTAAAATTTCAAAAGCGACACAATATAGAACTGCTCACTAAGGAGCAATATGAAGCTCCACACCCTAATCCTATAAATTCATATGGAGATACGTATGGGGCACACAGGGAGTTTTTAGAATTTGATGTAAACCAGCACGCAGAGCTTAAGACTTTTTGTGAAGAGTTAGGCATTACCTATGCGACTTCGGTTTGGGATACTACGAGTGCAAAGGAAATAGCAGGACTTCATCCTGAGTTCATAAAAATACCAAGTGCTTGTAATAACCACTACGAAATGCTAGGGTGGTTATGCGAGAATTACAAAGGTGAGATACACTGCTCTACTGGGATGACTACTAGAGATGAGATAGAGGAACTAGTACAATTTTTTGAAAAGCATAACAGAGGTAAAGACCTAGTGCTTTATAACTGTACGTCTGGATATCCAGTACCCTTTCCAGATGTGTGTTTGCTAGATATTAAAACACTCATAGAGAAGTATGGCGATCGTGTAAAACACATTGGGTTTTCTGGTCACCATCTAGGTATTGCTGTAGATGTTGCTGCTTATACCCTAGGGGCAAATATAGTAGAACGTCATTATACATTAGACCGTACTTGGAAGGGTACAGATCACAGTGCCTCACTAGAGCCAGCTGGTATGCGTAAGCTTGCGAGAGACTTGAGAGCAGTATATCAAGCATTAGACTATAAAGCGACAGATATCTTGCCTATCGAGCAAGTACAACGCGATAAGCTTAAGTATCGTAAAGCATAATAATGGGTAAAAAAGTTTTCATTCTTTTTCCAGATGGTGTAGGCCTGCGCAACTTTGCTTTTACTAAGTTCAAAGAAGTAGGAGAGGCACAAGGATTTGACATCACATATTGGAATAACACCATATTTTCGTTGGAAAAGGAACTGGGTTATAAAGAAGTGGTGATTGAAAACACAAGGATTCACCCTAAAACGCCTACACTTAGTCACGCTAGAAAAAGGGTGGAACTTGCGCTTTCGCGAAAGCGTGAAAAGGATAATGTCTATCCCACCTATCGTTTTCCATTGCAGTGGGATGGTATAAAGAAAGCCTTAAAAAGTGCTTTTGTAAAGTATCACGAAACGTTTAGTGCTACGCCGAAGGGTTGGCAAGGCATAATGAACCAAATGCAAGCCGCCGAACGATCTACTGTTCGCTACAAGGAGCTTAAAGCACAACTAGAAGAGCACCGTCCAGATATTGTTTTTTGCACCACACAGCGGGCTACACAGGCCATTGCACCTATACTAGCAGCGCAGGATCTTGGGATAAAAACGGCGTGCTGGATATACAGTTGGGATAACCTGCCTAAGGGAATGACTACGGTAGAAACAGATTACTATTTTGTATGGTCTGAGTTGATGAAGGAGCAGCTCTTACAGTATTATCCAAAAACGAGAGAAGAGCAGATATTTGTAACAGGGACTCCGCAGTTTGAGCCTCATTATGATAAGGATTTATTGCTTTCGCGAAAGCAATTTTGTCTAGAGCATAACCTTAGCGAAGAGACACGATACATTTGTTTTTCTGGGGATGATCAAACCACGTCACCACTGGATCAATATTATCTAGAAGACACGGCAATTGCTGTACGCAAGTTGAGAGAAGAAGGTGAAGATGTAGCTATTGTATATAGAAAGGTGCCTATTGACTTTTCGGGTAGATATGATGAGGTTTTGGCAAACTATAGTGATGTCATAACACCTATAGATCCTTTGTGGAAACCTATGGGGAGTCAATGGAATCAAGTAATGCCTACCAAAGAAGATTTTGCTTTATTAGTTAATACTTGTCACCACTGTGAGCTTGTGGTAAACATATGCTCGAGTATGGTGTTTGACTTTGTGGCTCACGATAAGCCTACTATTTACCCTAATTACGAGCAGCCACAACTTAAAAAAGGAATACGTGATATAGGACAGAACTATAAATATGTTCACTTCCGCTCGATGCCAGATTATAATACAAGCGTTACCTGGGCAATGAATAAAGAAGAAATTTACGATGGAATTAAAGGCTTACTTAATGGTAGTCGTAATCCAGTGCCTGTTACTAAGAAGTGGTTTGGGATTGTAAACAAGCCAGAACAGCCTGAGAAGGCAAGTGAACGTATTTGGGAAGGGATAAATCAAATTCTTGATTAATGCTTTTTAATTCTTTTGAATATCTCTTTTTTCTCCCACTAGTCTTTATGATTTACTGGTTCTTATTAAAGAACACTGTAAAAGGTCAAAACATATTTGTTCTTCTTGTAAGTTATTTGTTTTATGGATGGTGGGACTGGCGGTTTCTCGCGCTAATAGCCTTCAGCACACTTGTAGACTATTTTGTGGGGCTTAAAATGTCTGGAGAGCATTCTCAAACAAGAAAAAAGGGACTTTTAATCGTATCCTTAACTATCAATCTTGGGCTTTTAGGGTTCTTTAAATACTATAACTTTTTTGTAGATAGTTGGATTTCGGCTTTCGATACATTAGGAGTCTCAATGCATAAAAGTACGCTGGATATAATTTTACCTGTAGGAATCTCTTTTTATACTTTTCAAACACTTAGTTATACAATTGATATTTATAGAGGGAAATTAAGGCCTACATCAAGTTTAATAAATTTTGCAGCTTATGTATCCTTTTTTCCGCAGCTTGTTGCGGGTCCTATAGAACGCGCCACAAATTTATTGCCGCAGTTTGCAAAGAAGCGAGTATTTAATGAGAAAAAAGCAATCTCAGGTGTTAACCTTATTATCTGGGGTTTATTTCAGAAGGTTGTTATTGCAGATAGTTGTGCTCCTTATGTAAATGCTATTTTTGGAGGTTATCAAGAGGTTAATTCGCTTAGTTTGGCCCTTGGTGCGGTGTACTTTGCTTTTCAGATTTATGGAGATTTTGCGGGGTATTCAAATATTGCCATAGGCTCTGCCCGATTACTTGGGTTTGATTTGATGCGCAATTTTAACTACCCTTATTTTTCTAGAGATATGGCTGAGTTTTGGCGAAGGTGGCATATCTCTTTATCTACTTGGTTTCGTGATTATGTATATATTCCTCTGGGAGGGTCAAGAGGAACAAAAGCAAATCAATTGAGAAATGTACTTATAATCTTTCTAGTGAGTGGCCTTTGGCACGGTGCAAACTGGACCTTTGTATTCTGGGGAGCGTTGCACGCGTTATTTTTTATACCCATACTACTCTCTAAATCTAATAGAAAGAATCTAGATCAAGTTGCACATAATACTATATTGCCTAATTTTAAAGAGATACTGCAGATGCTATGTACATTTATTCTAGCCTGTATAGCCTGGGTATTTTTTAGAGCAGATGGGGTGAAAATAGCTGGAAGATATTTGTATAGACTTTTTACCGACTTAACTTTTGATATTGAATTTATATCAAATGATAGATATACAGTAGAGCTATTGTTGTTAATAGCTATTTTTATAATAATAGAGTGGGTTCACAAAAGATATGAACATCCTTTTCAAGGCAAGTGGAAGTTTGTGAAATTAGTCTTTATACTACTATTAATTTTTACTCAAGGGGCATATTCCAACCCAAACGACTTTATATATTTTCAGTTTTAATGAGGAGCTTTTTCAAATATATAGGTGTAATCTCGATAATTATAGTAGTATTATTATTGCTTTTAGATGCAATTTATACGGAAGCATATCAAAATGAAGTGCCTAGAAATAAGGTGCAACTAGTTGCAAATATGAAAGAATCTCATATAGATTATATTTTTTTAGGTAGCTCTCGTACAGAGAATCATATAGATTGCGAGCTTGTAGAAAAATTAACAGGTAAAAGCTGTATAAATTTAGGAATTCAAGGTGGAAGACTTAATGATTATAAAATATTGGTTCGACTTCTCAAGCAGAATAGCATTTCCTTTGAAAAGCTTTTTGTTCAAGTAGACTACATTTATAATTTTAAGGGTCATTCACCTTCATTTATAGCATCATTTATGCCTTTTCTAAATAGTAATAACCTACCTCCAAATATTATCGATGATTTAGGCTTACCTGATTATTACTCAGTACCTTTTTTAAGGTACGTGGTAAATGATAGTAAAATAGGTTTTAGAGAGACGTTTATGCAATACCTAAGGAAACCTTCAAGAGTAAACTATGAGAATGGCTTTTCACCTTTGCAAGGAGTAGGGAGTCATATAAGTGGTCATTTCCCTAATAGTATTGTAAGTACAAACGAAGCATTAGAGGACATAGTACAGCAAGTAGAGCAGGATAAACTTATTTTGTTTACAGCGCCTTATTGTAAAAATGGAGAGAATAGAAATACTTTTTTGAAAACACTTAAGGAGCGTCATATAAGTTTAAAAGATTATTCTAAACTATTTGATGCTAATTCTGAGTACTATGTTAACTGTGGTCATCTCAATGAAAAAGGTGCGAAGCAATTTACTAAGATTTTAACCCAAGATATTCTTATAGACTAATGCACATTGCTTACATCACACCAGAGTATCCCCATCCAGAATTAGGCAATTCTGGCGGTATGGGCACGAGTATAAAAAATCTTGTGACTGCTCTTTGTAAAATGGGGCATAAAATCAGCTTATTTATTTATGATCAACATAAAACGGACACTTTTATTGAAGATGGGGTGACTTTTCATTTGATTGGCAAAAAGCATTATAAGATAGGAGGGTTCTATTTTTATAGAAAGCATATAGAGCAGTATATAAATAAGCATAGTAGTGATGTCGATATTATCGAGGCACCAGATTGGACAGGAATCACTGCCTTTATGAACTTTAAAAAGCCACTTGTAATACGTTTTCACGGAAGTGATACCTACTTCTGTCATATTGAGGGACGACCACAAAAATGGAAAAATGCTTTCTTTGAAAAACGAGCAGTAAGAAAAGCAAAAGCATTTATTGCACCTACACATTTTGCGGGTAAAAAAAGTATACAGCTCTTCAAACAGCCGTTATCAAAACTTAAAATTATCCATTATGGATTGGAGTTAGATAAATTCAATAATAATTATCCAGAAGAATTTATATCTAAACGTTTACTTAATATCGGCACACTTATTAGAAAGAAAGGCGTGTTTCAGTTAGTAGAAATATTTAATAAAATCATAATAGCGCATCCCACTGCAAAACTTGATTTTATAGGGGCAGATAGTTATGATGTACAAACCGGTAGTGCTTCTACTTGGCAATTAATGCAAGAGATGATGAGCCCTGCAGCTAGAGAGGCGATTACTTATTTAGGTAAAGTACCTTATGACCAAGTTAAAGAAGAGATACAAAAAGCACATATATGCGTGTTTCCTTCTCTTGCAGAAACACTTGGTATGGTGACTATTGAATCTATGGCTTTGCAAAAGGTGGTGGTTAATACTAATATAGGGTGGGCACAAGACCTTATAGAACACGGTAAGGATGGTTTTATGCATCATCCAGATGCTATTGATGCCTACGTGGACACTATAAGCACAGTGTTTGAAAATGATGCTCTTAGAATGAAAATTACAGAAGCCGCAAGAGAAACTATAGAAAAACGATTTGATATAAATCACATTGCTCAGACTAATGTTTCATTTTATAATAAAGTCATAAGCCTATGATTTTTATAGAACACGATGGTAGTAAGGTTAAGAGTGATGAAGGAAAAAGCAATGCTATTGTCGCTTGTATCTACACAATTGCCAAAAATAATCCTGATAAGTTTCTTATAATATATAAGGCTGGTTGCGATATAGAACGTTTTTTAGAGCAAGCAATATCTTTCAAGTCCAAAAATCATTACGTCTCATCATATAATGCACTTAATTCAGATTTTGGCTATGTAGAGGATAAACCATTTATACCTACAAATAATAGGGTGGTGTACCCAACCTGGAAAAAGGGAACCACCGCTTTGCTTATTCACGCATCGTTAATTAATCAGGTTGCAAATCAGATTAAGCCAAGTGGCGATTATTTGTATTGGATAAATTCTCTAGGAAAGCTTACAATGCCACTTGGAGTACTCAATTATCAAATTCCCATTTTTAATGATGTGTCATCTTTTAGTAATGAACTTCTGTATCGTTTTGTAAAACAGCATTATAAAAGAAGGTGGACGCTACACTTGCTGTTGTGCCATTTGTACTATGATAAAAGAATGCCTTTGTACGCTTTCGCGAAAGCGCAATTTTACAAAACCCGTTCATTATCCTTAGATATGGAGTCTTTGCAAGAGGTTGATTCTTGTAAAGATTATGCACCTCTTAAATACGGTGTCATTATACCTACGATAGGTAGGGAGGAATACCTTAAGGACGTTTTAGAAGACTTAAATAAACAACCAAATCCTCCATCTCAAGTCATTATAATAGAGCAAAACCCTAGTGAGGATAGAGAATCAAAACTTTATTACATAAATGATGTAAAATGGAATTTCACTATAGTTCATAAACTACTAGACATTGCGGGGGCTTGTAGAGCAAGAAATATAGCAGTGTCACTAGCTACTGCTCCTTGGTTATTATTTTTTGATGATGATGTACGTGTTGAGTCAACATTTATTGATGAGGTAACTACATTTATAAAAAGAACCAAAGCAACTTGTATTACGTTTGCTTGTTTACAAAAGGGTGAAAAGGAGACAATGAAAACCTATAAACAATGGGAATCTTTTGGGTCGGGCTGCTCTATTGTACATAGGGATATATACAGTAAATGTTCCTTTGATATGGCTTTTGAAAATGGATATGGCGAAGATGTGGACTATGGAATGCAGGTGCGTAATATGGGTAAGGATGTAATATATGCACCTAGCATACAGATACTACACCTCAAAGCTCCTACAGGTGGTTTTAGAAGTCCGCACAAGTTTCCTTGGAGCACAGAAGCCTTAACTCCAAAGCCCTCTCCTCAAATAATGTATCTCAGGAAGAAAAATTACACCTTAGAGCAAGTAAAGGGGTATAAGGTTGTTCAATTCTTTAAAACATTTGGATTTTTTAAAACTAAGAACCCTCTGTCTCACTTAGCGAGATTTAAAAAAGCCTGGGTACAAAGTGAAAAATGGGCGTCTAGGTTATGATTAAAATATATACAGATAACTCACTTCTCACTCCAGAAAATAGAGGGATAGCGCATCCCTTAATATTTGATTTGTACTATTTTGAGAAGACTCATAAAGATGTCTTAGCGCTTTACAGTCTAGTAGATACCCCTGAAAGTGCTGATGTTTTTCTATTTCCTATAAACTATCATTTCGTAAATAAAAGAGGTTATAAAAAGCATTACAGAGATTTATACAACACCGCCTTAAAATTTGAAAAGAAAATAATGGTCTACTCTGGTGGTGACTATGGTAAAACCTTTAATGATGATAATGTCATTGTATGGCGTAATGCAGGATTTAAAAGTCACAACGATAAGCAGACTGTAATTATACCAGCATTTATAGATGATCCTATAGATCGAGACGAGGTCTCTGGAGAAGTAATAAACTATACAAGTTTACCTCAAATTTCTTTTACTGGCTTTGCTTCAAAGAATTATCTAGAGAGATCTCGTGTTATAATGTCTGTTATAAAAAGAAACCTGCTAAGAGCTTTTCTTAAAGATAAAACAGATTTTCAAAAGGTCTTTTATGCTGCTTTGCAACGTTATAAATATCTGAAGAAACTAGAAAAATTTGATCGTGTTGAGACCAGTTTTATATATCGATTAAAATACAGAGCAGGTGCCAGATCTAAAGCCGAAAGACAGAAGACATCAAGAGAGTTTTTTGAAAATTTAAACGGCGCTCCTTATACCTTTTGCCTAAGAGGAGCAGGTAATTTTTCTGTAAGATTTTATGAAGCCCTAGCCTGTGGTCGTATACCAGTTTTAATAGATACAGATTGCCACTTGCCACTTGAAGGTATAATAAATTGGGAGCAACATATTTGTAAATTAAGTGTAGAAGATAATATAGAGGAAGCGCTACTGGCTTTTCATAAAAAATATGATCAAGTTTCTTTTGCAACCTTGCAAAAGTCTAATCGTAAATTATATGTAGATTATTTGGTAAGAGATCGTTTTTTTTGCAATTTATATCATTCTTTAAAACGTATTATATAATTTGAAATTCTCTCTAATAATTTGCACCTATATGCGCCCAGTAGCGCTTACCACGTTACTAGATTCTGTTAAAACCCAAACGGTTTACCCAGATGAGATCCTCATTATAGATGGAAGTGTTAATGATGAGACAGAAGTACGCTTTCGCGAAAGCGGAATAAAGAACCTCGTCTACTACAAAGTTTCAGACGCACAAAGAGGTCTTACTAAACAGCGGAATTACGGTATAGAGCGAGTAAGTAACACGATGGATGTGGTGTGCTTTCTAGATGATGATACAGTGCTTGAACCTACATATTTTGAGGAAATACTTGACGTGTATCAAGCATATCCTAATGCTTATGGTGTAGGAGGTTATATTAACAACGAAGTGCAGTGGGAGCGTGCAGAAACATTAAACCAAAGAGACATACATCACTTCTATTATGATGGGTATAGAAGGAAAGAGGGAGCGCGTTTTAAACTAAGAAGAAAGTTAGGTCTAGATGCAAATACTCCACCAGGCATCTTACCAAAATATGGTCACGGAAGGTCTGTTAGTTTTTTACCTCCTACTGGAAAAATTTATGAAGTAAAACAGCTTATGGGAGGAGTCTCGAGCTTTCCACTAGAGGTTTTGAAAAAGAATAAATTCTCTGAATATTTTGAAGGTTATGGTCTTTATGAAGATGCAGATTATACATTCAGAATTTCAAAACTAGGACAGCTATATGTACATACAGGCGCAAACCTTGCGCATCATCACGACGCTTCTGGAAGGCCTAATCAATATCATTATGGTAAGATGGTAACACGTAATGGCTGGTACGTGTGGAGAGTGATGCACCCTAAGCCTGGATTTATTAATATTATAAAATGGTATGCGATAAGTAGTGTTTTGACACTTATTCGTTTTGTAAATGTGGTTACTACTTCTAGCCGTAAAAAAGCATTAACAGAAGCTCTGGGTCGCACTGTTGGTCTTTTTAGCTTACTTTTAAGCAAACCTAGATAATGCGTTATAAAAAGGACATACAACGTTATAAAGAGTACAGTAAGAGCAGTGCTTTATTACTGGTGTTAACACAGCAGGGATTGTGGGCTTTGTTTGTATATCGTTTCTTTAATGCTATTTATAGATCTACAATGCCCAAGATTGTAAAAGCACCTTTACTGGTTATTGGTGTATTTTTTCAGAAATGGATTGAAGTGATTACAGGGATAACATTACCCTATGCAGCAACAATAGGTGAAGGCTTATATATAGGTCACTACTCAGGTATAATTATTAGTCCAGAAACCATAATAGGTAAGCATTGTAATATCTCGCAAGGAGTAACGATAGGTGTGAGTGGACGAGGCACACACCGCGGTGTCCCTACAATAGGTAATCGTGTTTATATGGCTGCTGGAGCTGTTATCGCAGGAGGAATAAATGTAGGTGATGGGGCTGTTATAGGAGCAAATTCCTTAGTAATTACAGATGTTAAAGAAGGTACTACAGTATTGGGAGTACCCGCAAAGATGGTAAGTGCTAAAGATTCTAAAGATTACATATAATGAATTTTTTAGTTATTTCTGACGCTCCTATCTTAGATAAAAACGGAATATATGAAGGGTATGCCCCTTATATAAAAGAGATGAATATTTGGCTTGATTCTGTAGATCAAGTAACCTTTGTATGTCCCACTAGTTATAAAAAAGCACTACTCACTGCTCCATTTGATAGACAGGACATCAATATTAAAAGTCTCCGAAGACTAGAATTTAACAGCTTTTTTGTTGCACTTATATCTATACTTATATTGCCATATCAAGCCATCGTTTTATGGAGTGCTATGCGTAAGGCAGATCACATACACTTGCGGGCTCCGGGTAACCTGTGCTTACTTGCTTGTGTGGTACAAGTTCTGTTTCCTAACAAGAAGAAAACTGCCAAGTATGCTGGAAATTGGGACCCTTTGTCAAAACAACCACTCGCTTACAGACTTCAACAAAGGATTTTATCGAGTACCACGCTTACTAAAAATATACAAGTGCTAGTGTATGGAGAGTGGGAAAACAGTACTAGTAATATCACACCTTTTTTTACAGCAAGTTATTACCTAGAAGAGATAGACTCTTTTAAAAAAAGAAGTTTTAATAAACCTTTAAGAGCAATTTTTGCAGGCACAATGGGAAGTAATAAACGACCATTTGAAACGGTACAGCTTATACATAAGTTACGTAAAGCTGGTCTTGATATAGTGCTTGAGATGTTTGGCGATGGTCCACAAATGGAAGATATCAAATGGTATAGGAAGGAAAATGGTCTCCTTGATTACGTCATTTTGAGAGGAAACCAACCGGCAAACGCAGTAAAAGAAGCTTACAAAAGATCTGATCTTGTCATACTATTATCAAAAAGTGAAGGCTGGCCTAAGGTTATTGCAGAGGGTATGTTTTGGGGAGCAATTCCTATAGTTACTCAAGTTTCTTGTGTTCCTTGGATGCTAGATAATGGCAGCAGAGGAATACTTGTTCAAGATCCAGATAAAATAAACACCACTCAACTAATCAAACAACTAGAAGATAGTGCATCTTTACAGAAAATGAGTAATGCTGCCACACAATGGTCTAGGCAATATACGATGGACACATTTACAGCTCAGATAAAAGAATTGCTTTAATGAGGGTATTACAACTTATAGACTCACTAGATGCAGGAGGGGCAGAGCGTATGGCAGTAAATATTGCAAATGCTTTATCTCAGGATAGTGTAGAATCATATATATGTGCCACAAGACGAGGCGGATCGCTAGAAAATGAACTGTTTGTAAAAGAGAGTCTTTTTATTTTAAATAAAAAAGCGACCCTAGACGTAATTGCTTTTTTTCGATTTTTTAAATGGTTAAAGAGAAAACAAATAAATATAATTCACGCACATTCCACCTCAATACATCTTGCAGTTTTTGCAAAAATTTATAACAATAATATTAAGGTAATCTGGCACGATCATTATGGAATGAGTGACTCTTTAGAAAATAGAAAAGCCTATTTACTCAAGCTACTAGGACCTTATATAAATACAGCGATAGTTGTAAATTCTAAGCTTGCCCTATGGTCTAAGGAAGTGCTTAAGATTAATAAAGTACACTTTTTACAAAATTTTGCTACTGTAACGGTGAATCAATCTAAAAAGACGTTGCTTAATGGAGAAGCAGGTAAGCGCATAGTGTGTCTAGCAAATTTACGCCCTCAAAAAAATCATTTAGCGCTTATTGATGCTTTTGCAAAAACACAATTGCAGTTTCCAGATTGGACGCTTCATCTTGTGGGGAAGTCTTTTAATGACGATTATTCAAAATCTGTGATGGATAGTATTAGTACAAACAACCTATCTAATAATGTTTTTTTGTACGGAAGCTGTCAAGATATAAGTCACATACTTAACCAAAGCACTATTGGGGTCTTAACCTCTTTATCAGAAGGGCTGCCGGTATCTCTACTTGAGTATGCAAATTGTGGTTTGCCGGTTGTAGTAACAAATGTTGGGCAATGTGCTGAGGTAGTAGGTCAAGATGGATTTGTTATTAATAACGTTATTGAAGATCTTCCTGATGTGTTTACTCAATTAATTAAAAACAAAGATAATATACGAGGGGTAATGGGAGGCCGCTTTCGCGAAAGCGTAAGTACAACCTATAGCAAAGACGCTTTTATAGAAAAGTTAATGCCCATTTATAATGATTTAATATCTTAGGGTGGTGAGTATTTCTCAAAATAAAACATATACAGTCTTTTTGATAATTCATATTATCATTGGGGTTTTGGTATACTTTGTAAAGCCATTTGCAATTGTTTATTTTCTTGGTGTTGTAGCTTATTTTATAATCCAGATTTTAAGGACTGGAAATAAAAATAATGAAGCCCTTATGGGGGCGGCTTATATAGCAGGCGCAGAGGTTTTTTTTAGAATGAGTAATGCCGTCCCTATCTATGAGGCGGGGAAGTATTCTGTAATTTCATTTATGTTAATTGGGCTCTTTTTGAGCGGTGCTAGCCGAAAATCTGGTGTTTACTGGATATATATATTCTTACTATTACCTAGCGTGCTTGTAGCTTCAATAACACTTGACTTAGGGACAGATGTAAAGAAAGCCGTTTTCTTTAACCTTAGCGGTCCTGTATGTTTAGGAATATCTGCATTATATTGTATAGATAGAAGAATAACGTATCGCCAGCTATCTAATCTTACAAAATGGATTCTATTACCCATAGTCGCAATGTCTATTTATATAACTCTTGGAACTCCAGATCTGAGGGAGACTTTACGCAGTACCGGAGCAAATTATGCGGCTACCGGTGGTTTTGGACCTAATCAAGTATCTACCGTACTAGGTTTAGGTATGTTTATGGCTCTAGTGCAATTAATTGTTAATAGTAAGAATAAAGTACTGTTATTCGTTCATCTGGCCTTAATAGGCTTTTTGCTTTATAAGGGTATAATTACTTTTTCGCGTGGTGGGGTTATCACAGGTTTAGTTTGTAGTGGTGCTTTTTTAATAATCTATTTTGCTGGATCCAAAGGAAAAGTTAGAAGGAAGATGATAACCTATCTCATCTTACTGGGTGGTGTTGTAGTAGGGGCTTCATTGTATAGCTCCTTTCAAACTAATGGACTTATAAATAAACGATATACAAATAGAGATGCAGCGGGTAGACTTAAGAGTGATATCACAACAGGTAGAGCAGAGTTACTAGAGACAGAGATATCTGCATTTTATAATAATCCGCTTGTAGGGGTTGGAGCAGGAAAGGTAAAAGAGTTAAGAGGTAATGAAAACATTGTTGGGGTTGCCTCTCACAATGAGATAAGTAGACTATTATCAGAGCACGGTATACTAGGTTTAATAATACTTGGGATTTTAATTATTTATCCATTAGTTTATAGATCTAAAAACAGGCGTAACTATCTGTTTTTTTCGGCGCTGTTGTTTTGGTTTTTAACTATAAACCACTCTTCAATGCGCATTGCGGCACCAGGTTTTATTTATGCTTTATGCCTATTAAATATTGTAAATGAAAACAAGAAAACTCCTGTACGTAGGCAACGCGCTCTCCGCTAGTGGTAAAACGCTTACTACTATAGAAACCTTGAGCCCGCTGCTCGAGCAGGAGGGCTATGACGTAATAGCGACATCTAAAAAGCCTAATAAACTTCTTAGGTTGCTGGATATGATTGCTACCTTTTACAAGGTAAGGGACACTGTAGATGTTGTTCTAATTGATACCTATAGCACGCTTAACTTCTGGTATGCAGTGATCATAGGGAGGCTTTGTAGAAAGAGTAATCTCCCTTATATTCCCATCTTACACGGTGGTAATTTACCAGAGCGACTAGAAAAAAAACCGGATATCTGTAAAAAGTTATTTGGTGAGGCCAGCTATAATGTTGCGCCTAGTGGTTATTTATATAGCGCTTTCGCGAAAGCGGGATTCTCAAATCTCATACACATTCCTAATACGATCAAAATCTCTCACTACCCATATAAAGTGCGAACAGCTTATGCACCAAAATTACTATGGGTACGCTCCTTTGCCAAAATATATAACCCTTTAATGGCTATTAAAGTTTTGGAGGAACTTTTATCATATCATCCAGATGCTGTGCTCACTATGGTGGGGCCTGATAAGGATGGTAGTCTGGAGGAGTGTCGCGCATATGCATTAACCAGAAAGTTGCCAGTAACCTTTACAGGTAAGCTATCAAAAGAACAATGGATAGCAGAGAGCGTTCATCACGATATATTTATAAACACGACAAATTTTGATAATATGCCACTGAGCGTAGTAGAGGCAATGGCTCTAGGCTTACTCGTAGTATCCACAAGTGTGGGAGGGATGCCTTACCTTATAAGTGATAGAGAAGACGGCTATCTTAGTCCACCGTTAGACGTTAAGTTGTTTACTGATAAAGTGGTAAACGCAATTACAAACACTAGTGACAGTATCAAGATTACACAAAAAGCTCGAGATAAGGCAGCTGCATATGACTGGGAATCAGTCAAAAGCAAGTGGTATCAAGTGCTCTCCTAATTTTATGATATATTTACATCCCTAACCAACTAGAAATGTCGTTTTTCTCAGATATTCATTTTAACGTTTCAGAACGTAAAGTGTTGCTTCGTATTTTTGATATAGTAGCTGTTCTGGGAGCACTTTATCTTACACAGTTATTTTTAGAATTTGATTATCTCGAGATCAATAGTCATAACCGAGTAGCTATTCTCGTCCTCATAGCCTATATATCTATTTTTGGGACTGTTTTTGAACTTTACTTTTTACCCAAAACAGTAAAGTTTCAGACTATGCTTAAAAATGTGATTTTAACCGTATCGGTAACTGTTTTATTCTATTTGTTAACCCCTTTTTATACTCCTATTCTTCCCGAAAACAGACTGCAGATAGTATTTTTCTTTCTAGCTATGGTTATAGGTATAAGCCTTTGGAGATGGATTTATATAACAGTTATTGCTGCTCCTAGGTTTTATAAAAAAGCTATTGTGGTAGGAGATTCATTTAACATTAGTAAGATTATAACAAATCTTGAAAGTGCAGATCCTAATTATAAAATAGCTGGTTATGTAAATACAGAACCTATGACTATTGAAGAGGTTATCTCAACCAATGCAAAAAGGTGTGAAATAGATAGTATAGTTAAGACTATAGAAGATAATGGTATCTCAGAGATTATTGTGGCTAGTAGTTATACAGATGGAGTAATGCTACCTCTTTATGATCAACTTATAACTCTTTTAGAAAAAGGATTTCCCATACGTGAGTATATGCAGGTGTATGAGGAGATCACACAGCGTGTACCTGTAGAGCACGTAGATAAGGACTTCTATCGTTATTTCCCATTTAGTAGGAGTAATCAAAATAAATTCTATAAACTTTTCCATAGAGTGTTTGATATTATTTCAGGTCTTTTAGGTTTGTTATTTATTACTGCTCTGTTACCACTAGTGTGGGTAGGAAATTTACTTGGCAATAGAGGACCACTTTTTTACACACAAACTCGTGTAGGTCTCAATAGTAAACCTTTTAAAATCATCAAACTACGTACGATGATTGTTAATGCAGAAAAAGATGGTGCCGCTTGGGCTCAAAAAGGGGATAAACGCATTACTAAATTTGGAAGGTTTTTAAGAATGAGCAGGATAGATGAGATTCCGCAATTCTTTAATGTATTAAAAGGGGAGATGAGTGTCATAGGCCCTAGACCTGAACGTCCAGTATTTGTAAAAGAATTGTCTAAAGAAATTCCTTTTTATGAAACAAGACATATTGTAAAACCAGGGCTCACTGGCTGGGCACAAGTAATGGGTAGCTACACTAACTCTGAAGAAGGCGCTTTAGAAAAGTTACAGTATGATTTATATTATATAAAACACCGTAACCTGTTTATAGACTTGAGTATTATACTTAAGACTATAAGTACAGTTATAAATTTTAGAGGGCAGTAGTTCTTTTATTCCTCTCTTGTGAGCTTAATATTTCTTAATATAAAGATATAACGTATTGTAATCGCTATAAGAAGTGGTAATAGGGCAGGAGCATATCGTTGTACACCTATAATCCAGTGAAAAAACAGTAGGCACATTAATATAACTGCTAGTTTCATATAGGGATACACCCACTTTGCTGGCTGCACTTTTGTAACTGCAAATGCTGCTAGCATATGAAAAGGAAATGCCCAGAGAATATTATAATTCCAAGCGGTAGCAATATGGTCTGTACCAAACCACAAGAAAGCCACTAGCACACCCGTAACACCCGTAAAAAGTAGAAGAGTAGAATCTAGCCACCCTATTCCATTATCACCTTTAAAGTCTTTATAGGTCTTGTAAATGATAAATAAAGCAATGAGTCCTAGTATAAATAGTGGGCTTACATAAAAAGGGACTCCATAAGAGTGTATAAAGCTAGGTTCAAATATAGTCTGAGAGTCTGCAACAAGTGCTTTTGAACTATTACTCTCAGTTACTTTAGCTGTTTTAAAAGAAGCCATAAGCTCGTTAGGTAAAAATAAATGCTCCTCTGGCGTGGCAACACGATCTATCACAGATCCTAGAGCTACATCTATACCTAAACTTCCCCAGCTGTTCCAAGGTACATACTGTCTTATAAGATCTCTATGAGTGAGTGTTGTATCAATACCTGTAAGCGTTAACTCCAGATTATTCTCTACAGAAGATGCAATGGCATAATAAGGTCGTGTTGCACAGTTGTCATAAAAGAAATCATATTTATAATAGCGGTTAGCCTCATCTAGATTATAGAGTAAAAACTCATAGGTATCTTGCTTTTCTTGCTGGTTTAGATTGAGCTCTTGTGATTTTATCCAGCGCTGTTGCGCTTTATAGCTGTACTCAAAATTTTTATAAGGAGCGGCTGCTAGCTTGTAAAGTAGTTTTCCTCTAGCAAATTTTAAGTAAAAATTAGGCGTGTCAAAATCAAAAACTCCATAATTAAAAACCATATCTATCTTGTTAGGCACATCTTTGACACGTACAGAAGTGTGCCCAAAGGCGTCATAAAGCTCTGGCCCTGGGCCTATAGTTATGAGCTCGATACGTGCCTCTGGTGAAAGTGTAGGAAATCGTTGCTGTGCCTCACAAATAAAAGAGTAAGCGAGTAAGAGTAGGAGTAGTGCCTTTTTCATAGATGGTAAAGATAGTTGAGAAGTGATAAAAGACCAACGCTTATCTCTTAACTTAAATCCATAAAAAAAAGCCAGACATAGTCTGGCTTTACAATATTAAAAAGGTTTTAAACACCTGGTACGATACGTACAGGTACTGTAAATTGTTCTCCCACTTTTTGTGTATCTAGTTTTTCATAATTAAGGCGTGACTTAATAAAAGCAGCTACATATTCTTCTTTAGTGTCTACATCTATTACTACTACCTCATTTGCTTTGTTTACCATCAAGGTAACCTGTGCAGTAAGATCTTTTTTTACTTCAAATCCTGGCTCGCTTAAAAGAGTTGCCACTTGTTGAGTTACAGTCTTCCCTTTCTCGTCAGACGTTGGTTCAGTTTCGGTTGCAAATACTGTGCTTATTGATAATAAGGCTACAAGTACTAATAGGTTTACTTTTTTCATAATAGGTTTTTGTTTTTTTCGATGAATTCTATAACAAAGAGACGGCTATTTTTTCAATATGTGACACCTCGCCTTGAAGCTTAACTGTTCTTTAACCCTCATTTACAGACGTTAACGTTGTGTTGATTTTCAAATAACGCTTTCGCGAAAGCGTAAAAACATACTCCCTAATTAATTGTTTAAAACCCTTAATAGGTTATTTTGAAAAAGGAAAAATTATGACCGAAAGTGTATTAATTATGAGATTTTATTACACATAGTGCAATGTTACCAAAACAAAAAAATCCCACTCTATAAAAGCGGGATTTTGCAACGTGATTACTCACGTTTATATATTGTAAGTCTTAAGCTAGTACAACCTGAACTTTATCTGCAGCTTCTTTAAACTCGATAGCAGATTGAACGTCAAGTCCAGAATCATCTATAAGTTTCTTTGCGATATCTGCATTAGTACCTTGTAAACGTACAATGATAGGCACGTTTATAGTTCCCATATTTTTATATGCATCGATAATACCTTGTGCCACACGGTCACAACGTACAATACCTCCAAAAATGTTTACTAAGATTGCCTTTACAGCTGGATCTTTAAGTATTAATTGGAAAGCAGCCTCAACACGCTCAGCATCTGCAGTACCTCCTACGTCAAGGAAGTTTGCAGGCTCACCACCAGATTGCTTGATAAGGTCCATAGTTGCCATTGCAAGTCCAGCACCATTTACCATACACCCTACGTTTCCGTCTAGGTCTACATAGTTAAGTCCTTTCTCACCAGCTTCAACCTCTACTGGGTTTTCCTCACGCTTGTCACGCATAGCTGCATAATCTTTACGACGGTATAATGCGTTATCATCTAGTGATACCTTAGCATCTACTGCCATAATCTTATCGTCACTTGTTTTAAGAACAGGGTTGATCTCAAAAAGTGAGCTGTCAGAATCTGTGTATGCTTTATAAAGAGCAGCAACAAACTTTGTCATATCCTTAAAAGCAGCACCGCTTAACCCAAGGTTAAAAGCGATTTTACGTGCCTGGAAAGGAAGTAATCCTGTTGCAGGATCTATCTCTTCGTGAAAGATAAGGTGCGGAGTCTCCTCTGCTACCGTCTCAATATCCATCCCACCTTCTGTAGAGTACATAATCATATTGCGACCTGTCCCTCTGTTAAGAAGTACAGACATATAATATTCTTCTGGTTCGCTGTCACCTGGGTAGTATACATCCTCTGCAACAAGTACTTGGTGTACTCTCTTACCTTCAGCACTAGTCTGAGGTGTTACAAGATCCATCCCTATAATCTGGTCTGCGATTGTTTTTACTTCATCAAGACTTTTTGCGAGTTTTACACCGCCACCTTTACCGCGTCCACCTGCGTGTACTTGGGCTTTGATTACGTGCCATCCAGTACCGGTTTCTTCTGTAAGTTTTTTGGCAGCTGCAACAGCTTCATCTGGAGTCTGTGCTACATAACCGCGTTGGATACGTACGCCAAAACTATTTAATATCTCTTTTCCTTGATATTCGTGTAGATTCATAATCTTCGTTTAAGATGCTTAATTTGCCTCGCAAAAATAATAAATGCGCTACGGGAGCGCAATAGTTTTTGTGATTAATTCTGAGGAATGATTTTATACAATTTCTGCACTGAGTCCCGCTTGTAAAAGTTTAGAACAACGAGGCTCTAAATCTTTGTAATCGCCAGACTTTACAGAGCATTTCCCTTTATAATGTACCAGTAGTGCACACTGGTGTGCTTGATTTTCTTCGTGATCACAAGCATAGATGAGTGTATTGATCACGTGATCAAAGGTATTTACATCATCATTATAGAGTATAATCTCGTGTGCCGGTGATTCTTCGGTTAAGATGTCTAGTTCTTCTTGATATTTTTCTTGATTGCTCATATCATTAAGATTTTTGCTACAAATTTACAAATTTTGTAGGTTTACGCTTTCGCGAAAGCGTAATTCTAACATAATATTATCAACTCTCTAACTGTGTCTAGCCTCGCTTCTCAAACTTACAAGCGACCCAATTATTGCGCTCGTAGTTACTAACGAAATAAAGTCCGTGTTCATTGCATTTTTCGGAAATAAGTGGAATATCTTCTGTATAAAATCCACTTAATAATAAAATTCCATCTTCGGGAAGACAGCTAGCATAGGTAGGAATGTCACTTAGTAGTATGTTGCGATTTATATTTGCGATGATGATGTCATAATTTTTGTCACTAAGTAAAGAGGCTTCTCCCTCATAAGTGGTGATGTGTTTACAGTTGTTACGCTCTACATTTTCTATAGTGTTAAGGTAGCACCAGTTGTCTATATCTATAGCATCTATAGGTTGTGCGCCACGCATCTCTGCAAGTATAGCAAGCACGCCTGTTCCACATCCCATATCTAGTGTTTTCTTACCTGTAACATCAAGTTTAAGAAGGTGCTTGATCATCATATGGGTAGTCTCGTGATGGCCGGTGCCAAAAGACATTTTTGGCTCTATTACGATATCAAACGCTACATCTGTTTTTTTGTGAAAGGGCGCTCTTACCGCACACTTACCATCTACTTCTATAGGTTCAAAATTCTTTTCCCACTCCTCATTCCAGTTTACTTGCTCTATCTCTTCTGCAGTATATGTGATTTTAAATTCTTGAGAATTTAAGATCTGTATATCATTGAGTAGTTGGTCAAACTGCACCTCACCTTCTGGGAACGCCTCTTGCTTCTGTATGTATGCAATTACACCTGTAGAGGTCTCTGTAAAGCTTTCAAAACCTGCGTAGCCTAGCTCTGCAATGAGAATTTCTGTAGCAGGGTCGCGTGGTTCTATAGTAAATGTGTAGCCTAGGTAGATGGGAGTCATTAGTTGTTTTTTTGTAAGTTGTATGTTGCTTCTGGGTCTATGGTGAGAAGTATAGATCCATTTACATCGGGCAAAAATACGGTTTCTGTATCGATGAGAATCTCTTCTTTTGCAGTAAAATCTACTCGGGCAGCTTCTCTAAATTGCTCATTTCTTATAAGTACTTTATAAGGAGCTCGTAAGCTAAAGTTCCATCTTGTAAAGTTTTGATTTTCTAAAAGCGTATAGCTGTCCGGTTGCAGCATTTCGTGTGTCATTTTTACTGCTCTGCCAGTGTGTAAAGACCCTGCGCCATAGAGACCACGTAGCGGCTCGTTTGCCGTGATGTGATCTATGTTTGTAGCAGAGAGTTTTATAATGCTACTCATCTCATCTACAGATAAGTCATTGTTTACGGAGAGCATAAGACCTATAGTGCCGGTTACTAGTGGTGCTGCCGGTGAGGTAGCTTGATAAGGGTTGTAAGCAATCTCTCCATTTTTTTGAAACTTGTAATACTGAAAGATATCATTACCCGGCGCCACAATATCTACTGTGGCGTCAAGATTATTTGTGGAGCTTAAGTACAGTCTATAGCTGTCTTTTGGGTCATTATTTGCAAATCCTCCTGTGCGGGAGAGGTGATACTGTTGTTTTTCGGCATAATATTTACCATTTTTTTCTTCTATGTTGAGACCATCTTCTATAGTATCATATTTATGTTGTACACTACCCACAGATAGTACGTGCTCATAGGCACCTGGGTATCTTAATTGTGTTCCGTTGGTTTTGCTATAAGGTGCATTATGGGGCACAGATACAATGATGGTCCCAAGATCTCGCATCTCATTAATAGCTTCTTGAGCGGTCTCGTAATAGGTGCGACTTCCCCAGCTGCAGTTTATCACTTTCACGCCGCTTCTCGCAAGTTCTAGTAGTTGATTAAATTCTTTAAAATCTCCATAAGTAGTAGTCTTGATGCTACAGTCGTAACAAACACCTGCACCAGCATAGGCATTATCACCTTGAGCAGCTGCAATAGCTGCTATCGTAAAGCCGTGTCCACCAGAGAGGCTGCTTTTTTTTACCATTGTAAGTTTACCAGCAAACTCTGGATCTTCTGGGTCTACATATCCATCAGAAATACCAATGTGAATATCTGGAGAACCCGTTGTGTAATACCAGGCTTGGGGTACTCCCATAAAGTCATAGTAGTCTAATAATAAAGGTGAGCCCAGATTTTGTCCTGTAGTACTTGTTACTCCATAATCATTAGGCTCATAGATTTGTAGCTTTTGAGCGGTAATACTTTCAGAAAACTCAAATATATCTGGAGCAATCATTTTTAACTCCTGCTGAAAGGCAGGTGTAGCCGCAATGGCAAAGAAGGTGCGCTTGAGCTTATCGCGAGTAGCGTATTTAAACCCTTTTCTAAAGATCTTTACATCGTGTTTTTCAAAAAGCGTTTTTAAACGCAAGTCATCTCCTATATACGTAACAACAGAGTCTTGCGTTTGTACAGGTATTTCTATAGCATTTGATACAGTTCTTATATAAAATCTGTCCTCTTGTGCCGTAATGGTATAAGAGAAAGCAATAAGTATGATAATAACTAGCCGCTTCATACCTATGATTTTTTTATCGTAGCTATTTCTTTTTCGAGCGTTGCGACCTTATCTAGTGCTTGTTCTATTTGTTTCTCTTGGCGAATGAGGTGTAGTGTGAGTTCTTCTACTTTTTTGAGGAGTAATCTATTCATCTCACCTAGTTCTATCCCGTTTTTAAGAACCTCTTCGGTAGAGGGGATTTCTGGTAGATGCCCGTTTGTGTTTATGTAGTTTTCAATTTCGCGTAAGCGGGCTAAATCATACCCGTCTTCAAAAACAGTATCTGCCCATTCCTTTAGATCTACTTTTACAGAGCGTGCGTGTATGCGTCCGTTTACTTCTAGCTTATCTGTAGGCTTCTTTTTGCCTATGCCCATATTGCCACTTTTAGTCACATAAATGGCGTTGCTTTCTTTTTTGTTTTTAAAGAGAGCCAGTGATCCATCACGGTTTGTGGCAGTCTCACTAGTAGTTTGAGCAGCACAGCTTGAGGTGGTTAATATTATAAGTAGAGCGAGCGAGAGTATTTTCATTACAATAAGATTTAGCTCTAAAATACTAATACCAATTGATATAAAATAAAAATGCGCCAGCCGTGATGGCTAGCGCATTCCTATTTATGATAAAATGTGGCTGCTTTTATGCAAAAGCATTTACAATTTCAAAAAAGTCATCTGCCTTAAGCGATGCACCACCTATAAGGCCGCCATCTACGTCTGGCTTGCCAAAAATCTCTTTTGCATTAGCAGGTTTTACAGAACCTCCGTAAAGTATGGTTACATTTTCTGCTACTTCTTTGTTATAGGTCTCTGCAACTGTTTTTCTTATAAACGCGTGCATATCTTGTGCCTGCTCTGGTGAGGCAGTCTCTCCCGTACCTATTGCCCATACTGGCTCATATGCTAGCACGATACTAGACCAAGCCGAAGCATCAAGGTGAAAAAGTGCGTTTTTGAGCTGGCTCTCTACAACCTTTTCTTGGTTGCCAGCCTTGCGATCTTCTAGCTCTTCTCCAAAACAAAATATCACTCGCATCTCGTTTTCAAGGGCAGCATTTACCTTTTCTGTAAGAAGCTCATCTCCTTCATTAAAATAAGCACGACGCTCGCTATGACCTAAAATTACTGTATTTACCCCCACACTTTTAAGCATAGCAGCAGAGATCTCACCAGTGTAAGCTCCACTTTTTGCCTGGTGCATATTTTGTGCGGCTACTGTGATGTTACTATCGGTTAGACTCTCAAAGGCACTATGTAAATTAATGTATGTGGGAGCAATAATAACCTCTGCATCACCATTATTTACTTTGCGTTTTAAGTCTGTGATGAGACCAGCTGTGGCAGCAAGGTCATTGTTCATTTTCCAGTTTCCGGCAACGATGTGTTTTCTCATTATGTATATTTTTCGGCGCTAGGGTAGTAGCTTGTTAGTTGTATGTGATTATAGATGAGCTTATCAAAGTGATTAATAAGGGGTGTTATTACGCTTTCGCGAAAGCGTACTCATCATAACAAATATAACACCCGTAATTGAAGTTTGGGGTGCGGTTAACGTAGTTTTCACGATACCGTTTTCGTAAGGTGGCAGTGTCTTATCCCAGTTTTACCTTTGGGTCTAGCCATTTATATACAAAGTCTACTAAGATATTAATGATAACAAATAGGGTTGCAATCACCAGTACAGCTCCCATTATAATAGGGAGATCTAAGGTGTTGAGCGCATCTACTATCTCTTTTCCTAGTCCGTTCCACCCGAAGATATATTCTACAAAAACAGCGCCGGCTAGCATAGATGCAAACCACCCAGAAATAGCAGTTACAACAGGGTTGAGCGCATTTTTTATAGCGTGATTTTTGATAATCTGGTAGGTGCTAAGCCCTTTTGCACGGGCGGTACGTATGTACTCTTGATTATATACTTCAAGAAGTGAGTTGCGCATAAGTTGTATTACAACTGCTAGTGGGCGTATGCCTAAAACGAGGGCTGGTAATATGAGATTTTTCCAGCGTATGTGTACCTCTTCGCCAAAATCATCCATCTCATACAGGCTACCCGTCATATTAAGATTAGTAAAGGAGTGCAATACATAGCCAAATAGCCAAGCAAACAAAATAGCACTAAAAAAACTAGGGACACTCATCCCTAGGGTGCTCACAATCTGTATGGTTTTATCTACCCAAGAGTCCCTCATTTGCGCCGAAATAATACCGAGTATAATCCCAATAACTATCGCTATAAGTATGGCACTTACGGCCAGTACAATAGTGTTAGGTAGCGTTTCTGCGATAACTTGAGTGACCGGTTTACCCGTTTTCTGAAAGCTTTCTCGTAAGTATGGATATTTTAACACCATAGTAGTGTTACCTATCGTAAATAGGGGAGTAGCGTTATACTTTCCGGAAGTGAGAGAGGTGTAGTTAGTATGATCACTTGCGTGAAAAGACAATGGTGACAAATCATTGAGGTAATACGCATACTGCGTACTTACAGGCTTATCAAAACCATACTTTGCACGCACCTTTGCTAGTTGTTCTGGGTCTTCATTTTGATCTAGCATCATACGTGCGGGATCACCGGGTAGTACCGTAAATAAAAAGAAGATAACCGTCACAACTCCCCATAAGGTGAGAAGTGCATAGCCTAGTTTATATATAAGTTGCTTGACCAAGTTATTTTATATCACTAGGAGTGAGTTTTCCTTGTTTTATGGCAAGCGCATCTTCTAGAGAAATCGCTTTATACACAAAGCCTTCACCAAAGAGTGCTTGTGCATACTCCTCAATAGTTTGTGTAAAACCTGCTTGAGCACGTATTGCATTTACCTCTTCTGGGTTTTTTACAGGCCACATAAAATCACCAGACCCATAGTTTACGCCTTGCGTTCCATATACTTGTGGGAGGTCTTGCTGTGAGAGATAACGATCTTCCATCATTGCAACGAGGCGCATAGGTAATTCTCCCTTTGCTCCAGCCTCCTTTATAGTGTCTAGATAAGTGTCTATTTTATTAGAATGCTGCACTACATACCAGGCTGCGGTGTTTGTAGGTTCTCCTACAATGCTTTTACCTGGATAACCAGATGTAGTAAGTATGCGTTCTACCCGCTGTAAATTTATGCTGTCTAGTAGTTCCTGCTGTTTCCATAAAAAGCCTTGCAACTCTTCTGGGGCTACACCTGCTTTTTTAGCTTCAGCTATTTTTTCTGGACCTTCAGGTAGATACATTAGTTTGCGGTATTTCTGGTCAAGGTATGCAATGCTGTCTAGCTCATACTTGAGAGCAAAGTCCATTTCTGGTTTACTATTTTCTTGAGGTACAAGTCGTAGGTCTTCTGCATCATTGTAATGCAATTTTTGAAGAATGGTTCCTTTATGCATACTCACAATACCAGGGTTTGCGCGTATAATGGTTTTAAGTACCGTCTCGTCTGTAAAGAAAAACTTAAAAGGCAATCTATTTTCTTGTACAAAAGCATCTGCAGCTTCTTGGGCAGATGAGCTTAGCCCTATTATATTATACCCTTTGCGTATAGCCTCTTCTGTTATATTACGTATGTTGTAATAACCCTGAGGTTCTGTGTTGAGTAAATTATAGGCAATGATTACGATTAGATTTTCTTTTTCAAGATAAGTAGTTGTATAATCCCTACCGTCACGCTCTATAGTAAAGTCGTGCACAGGTGGTTCATATCCCTCACTAGTTTGTACTACCTCATAAGATACGTATGTGCCATCTACCTCTGGATACCCTCCATCTGTAGTGATCACCTCTTCTTTACCATCTACAAGAAAGGTCCATTGATACTCAAAGGTCGCCTCTGGTGCTCCTTCTGGTACCACCATACCCTCTGCAATATTAGACCCTACTTTGTATGCTCTAAAATCTAGCCACGGTAGGTGCTCAAGTACGTGCATACCAAAAAACATACATCCTAAAAATGATATAAAAACAAGCGATGCATTTATAAGTTTTGAGAAGAGTGGTTTAATGTGTTTCTGGTTAATCATTAAGAAAAGAATCAATACTAGAAGTATGACATCCTTTACAAAAGACTCCCAAGGCACGAGTGGTATCGCATCGCCAAAACACCCACAATCTGTCACCTTATTAAAGTAAGCCGAGTAAAACGTGAGGAATGTAAAAAATACAATCATCGCAAACAGCAGCCACAAGGTGATTTTCTTTCTAAAACCTACGAGCAGTGCAATACCCAGTAACACCTCTACTACAACCAGTATAATGGAGATAAGCAGTGCATAAGGAGATAAAAACTCTAACCCTAACACCTCTGCGCTAAAATATTCTTGAAGTTTATATGAGAACCCAAGCGGGTCATTAAGTTTTATAAAACCAGAAAAAATAAACAAAGCACTTACTATAAAGCGTGCTATGTGTGTAGGTACCTTCATCATAAAAAAGCTTTGGTCGTTTTTAATATAGCTGTAGTCAGTAATAAATATTAAGCCTCTCCTAAGTGTATCATTGCAAACACCGCATAGTTTATCATATCTTGATAATTTGCATCAATCCCCTCAGACACCAGTGTTTTACCTTTATTATCCTCTATCTGTTTTACACGTAACAGCTTCTGCAATATAAGATCAGTAAGGCTGCTCACACGCATATCTCTCCAGGCCTCACCATAGTCGTGATTTTTATCCATCATCAACTGTTTTGTGAGTGCGATTTTCTCATCATAAGCCTTTACAGCCTCCTCAAGCTCGAGGTCGGGTTGCTCTACCACACCGCGCTCGAGATTTACTAGTGCCATCGCACAGTAATTTATAATGCCTATAAACTCAGACTGCTGTCCCTCATCTACCTTTTGTACCTCGTTTTGCTGTAAGCCACGTATGCGTTGTGCTTTTATAAAAATCTGATCTGTAAGAGATGGCAAGCGCAGTATGCGCCACGCACTCCCGTAATCCTTCATTTTTTTTATATACAAATCTCTACATTGAGTGATTACCGCATCATATTGCGCAGACGTATCGGCCATAGGGTTTCTTTTGATTTTTGGTAAATTTCGGTTAAAAACTTCAATATAAGAAATACCCCTTGCCTTATAAAGAGAGAAGTGTACTATCTTTTTGAAGCACACAATTTATGGTGTACTTTTGGGGGAGTATCCCGCTTTCTGTTACAATTCCTCGCGGCGGTTGCACCAGCCAGCTGTGGGATTTACACGGCAATCGGGGCTAGAGACTAGAAGTAGTCTATACCTCGAGACTTTATAAGTGATACTACTGTATATAAATAACTACATCTAAACAACGTTAACCTATAATGACCATAAACTGCAACGGAAAGCTAATAGATCTCACCACACCAAAGGTAATGGGTATTCTCAATCTCACACCAGATAGCTTTTATGATGGAGGGAAGTATGATGATATAGATGCTGCCATAAGTCAGGTAGAGGTGATGCTTAGCGATGGCGCTGCATTTATAGATGTAGGTGCATATAGTTCTAGGCCTGGTGCGACAGATATTTCGGTAGAGGAGGAGGAGCGTAGGCTCATACCGGTGGTAAGGCAGTTAGCTACTACTTTTCCGGAGATTGTGATAAGCGTAGACACCTTTCGCGCAAGCGTAGCAAAAAAAGCAATTGAGGCAGGTGCAGCTATTGTAAATGATATAAGTGCTGGGATGCTGGATGATGATATGATGGCTGTCGTAGGGGCATTACAGGTGCCTTATATAATGATGCATATGCGAGGGACGCCTCAAACTATGAAGCAACTTACCACTTATGACAATTTTCTTAAAGAGGTTATGTGCTACTTCTCAGAACGAGTTGCAGTGGCAAAAAGTCATAAGATTAATGACCTTGTTATAGACCCTGGTTTTGGCTTTGCAAAAACTACTGCGCAAAGTTTTGAGCTACTCAATAACCTTGACTTGTTTAAGGCTTTTGAAGTGCCCGTGCTAGCGGGTGTTTCTCGTAAATCTATGATTTATAAAACATTAGATGTAACGGCAGATGGAGCTCTTAATGGCACGACTGTTCTTAATACGGTGGCAATAAGTAAAGGTGCGCGTATACTGCGAGTACACGATGTTAAGGAAGCTATGGAGGTGATATCACTCTCAAATGCTTTGACATCTAACTTGTCTTAATAAGATTAGGTATTATAACAATTGCATTTAATCTCCGTTAGGATACACAAAACCGCCTTTGATTAACAGAATTTTGGCAAAAAAATGCTATTTTTCACCTCTTAAACATATCTATGATGAAAATCCTACGTCTAGCATTAGCTTTCATACTATTTTCTTTTTCTAATACCTTGGTTTTTGGACAGGCTAGTCCTGGTGGACCTACGTGTGCAGACGCTGTACCTTTTTGTACGGCAGAGCTAGCTCAGCCCTTTGATAACTGCTACAATGGTAGTACAAATCCAAACTGTACTACTTCTGGAGAATCAGGAATTGATTATGGCTGTTTAGGCTCTACGCCCTATCCAACTTGGTATTTTTTACAAATAGACCAAGCGGGAACGCTTGAGTTTGAAATCGTTCAAAATGGATCTATAGAAGACGACGGAACTCCTACAGGAAATGGACTTGATGTGGATTTTGCTATTTGGGGGCCCTTTAATGACACTAACGTATGTGGTATGTTAGGATCACCATTAGATTGTAGTTTTTCAGCAGCACCCATTGAGAATGCCACTATTCCAAATGCGCAGGTTGGTGAGGTTTATGTTTTTTTAGTAACTAATTATGCTGCAAGTATTGGAGGTACAACGAATGGAGGTCAAGGTGAAATTTTTATAAGTCAAACAAATGCTACTGCCGGTAATGCAGGAACTACAGATTGCTCAATAGTTAATGCTTCTTTAGGAGCAGATCAAGAGGTTTGTGACGGAGAGACAGTAACGCTAGATGCGACATCTCCAGATGCGGCTGGTTATGCTTGGGCAGTAGATACGGGCGCAGGTTTTATGCCAGTACTAGATGGTACGGGTACACAAGTTACAACAGCAACACTTGATGTAACGACTTCTGGTAACTACCAAGTGACTATAACAGATTTTAATGGTGATACCGGGACAGATGAGGCGTTAGTAACATTTTTTACGGTACCTACAGCAACGCAACCAGCAGATCTTTTTGAATGTGATACAGATGCAGACGGATCGGCTACTTTTAATCTAGACACACAAATAGGAGATATCCTTAACGGACAAGACCCTAATGAGTTTGATGTGACTTTTCACTTAAGTCTTGCAGATGCTTCTGGTCCGGCAGGAATAGGAGCCCTTACAGGTACCGCAGCTTACACTTCTACTACAGATGAGATATTTGTGCGTGTAGAAAATGCAAACTTGGCTGAGTGTGTAGCGACTACAAGCTTTATGATTAACGTTGTAGATTTACCTGTAGCAACGATGCCAGGTCTTTATGAGATTTGTGATGATGCGGCAGATGGTGATGATACAAATGGTGTTGCCACCTTTGACCTATCTACACTTAATGATGATGTTTTAAATGGACTTGACCCTATGCAATTTGTGGTGAGTTACCACGCAACAGGTCCTGATGCGACTGCAAATGCAAATCCATTACCGTTTGCTTATGAAAACGTAGGTTCACCAAACAATGATCAAATCTTTGCACGTGTCGAGAATACGGCTTTTACAGGTTGTTTTTCTATCACCCCAGTAAATTTACGAGTAAATCCTCTACCTGTATTAACTTCACCTGTGACGCTGCGCCAGTGTGATGATGATATGAATGGGGTAAGCATTATAAATTTAACCCAAGCAGAAGGCGAGTTAAGCACAAATGCCGTAAACGAAACCTTTGCATATTTTGATTCTTCTGGAGCTTCTATTCCAGACCCTACTGCTTATATGAATAGTAGTAACCCATTTCTTGAAACAATTACAGTAACAGTAACAAACTTAAATGGGTGTTCTCGCGATGGTGCCATAAATCTTATAATTAGTGCTTCTCAAATACCTGGAGGTACATTATTTGCAGATGAGATGGAGTGTGATACAGATAGTGATGGAGTGGCTTTATTTGATTTTTCTGCAGCAACAGCAGCTATAGAAGCATCTTTTGCTCCGCAAGTTGTTATCGTGTCTTACTATGAAACACAACAAGAAGCTTTATCTGAAGTAAATCCTATTGTAGATCCATCTGCTTATAATAACAACCTTACGTACACAAGTGCTGGAGGAGTTCAAGATATCTGGGTACGAGTTGAAGCAGACACAGACAATGGTTGTGTAGGTCTTGGAGAGCACGTACGTCTTACCGTTGTTCCTAACCCCACCTTTTTACCCAACATCTCTGCGCTAGAAGAATGTTCACCTATCGCAAATGCTGCACAATTTGATTTAACCGAGAACGATGCCGAGATTACGGGCGGTGATCCTAATATTCTAGTTACTTATTATGAAAATGTAGGGAATTACACGGCGATGAATGCCATTGCCAGCCCTACTGCTTTTTCAAACAGCAGCAACCCTCAGACCATTTACTACAGTCTAGAGGATGCCACTACAGGCTGTACTACGTTTGATTTTGTCAATCTTGCGATGAACTTTGAGCTCATCGTAAACCAAAATCCTGTACTCACCACACCTACCGAACTTCAAGTTTGTGATGATGATGGTGTGATAGATGGACTTACCACGGTAGACCTCTCTTCAAAAGATATAGAGATTACGGGTGGCTTTGATGCAAACCTTACCATCACCTACCACCTAGACCAGGCTGGGGCCGATGCTAGTGATGCAAGTATTCCAGACAAAACAATGTTTACAATGACCACCAATCCTCAGATTGTAGTGGCTCGTGTGACTGATAATACCACGGCTTGTTATTCAACGGTGAACCTTTCTGTGCGTAGCTTCCCAGTGCCGGTACCCGTAACCCCTGCAGATTATGAGGAGTGTGATGATGATAACGACGGAGTTTTTGACTTCTTCGTGCTCTCCTCTAGAGACACCGAAATCACCGGTGGCGACCCAACCCTTACCGTCGCCTATTACCTCACCCAGGCAGATGCAGATAATGCACCAGTAGGTCAGGAGCTTGATAATATGATGTATATCAACAATGAGCCTTTTGAGCAAATTGTGTATGCCCGTGTCTTTAACGATGCTGGTTGCTACAGTACCACACCGCTTACCTTGCGTGTACTCAACACCCCGATGCCTAACCAAGATGCGCTTCCATACGCCTTGTGTGATGACGATACTGATGGGCTTCAGCTATTTGATTTAAGTACACAAGAAGCTAATATTCTAGGCGGATTAGACCCTACAATGCATACGGTGGAGTGGTTTTCTTCACTCGCTTCCGCGGAAGCTGGTACTCCTGCCATTGCAACTCCTAACGCTTATACGAGTAATACCGCTACCGTATATGCCCTAGTAACCGATACTGCACAGATGACCACTACGATGACCTTCTGTAGTAATATTGCTCCTTTAGAACTTATTGTAAACCCATTACCAACTCCTATCCAACCTGCCGAATACGAGCTCTGTGACGATATAGAAAGCGGTAGTGATATCGATGAGTTTGCAAGCTTTGATTTACGTAGTCGTGACGATGAGATTACTGGTGGTAATGATGACTGGAGTGTAAGCTATCACCTCACCCAAGCAGATGCAGATGCGGGTACACCAGCACTTGCAGATATGTATCAGAATGTGGTGATGGCAAACCAAACCATCTTTGTACGTGTAGAAGATATAGTAACGTCTTGTTATGAGACCATCACCTTAACCTTAGTGGTAAATCCATTACCATCACCTACCACCATAGCACCGGTAGAGGAATGTGATACAATGGCAAATGATGGCGACCCAGATAATGATGGGGATGCTATTTTTGATCTTACAGGTCAGGTAACGACAGACATTATAAATGGCGAAGCCTTTGTGGGACTTAGTTTCCACGAGACAATTGCCGCTGCGGAGCTAGGTACACCAGCCATTGCAAACCCAGCAACCTACCAGACGGTATCAAGAACTATCTATGTACGTGCAACAGATACAGACCCAGCTACCAGCACTGAGTGTTACCGTATCGTGGAGTTAGAACTTATCGTGCAACCTGCACCGGTACTACCTACCACCATCCCAGACCTTACTGAGTGTGATGATGATGGGGACGGGCAAGCGCTGTTTGACCTTACACAAAATGATGCCGTGATCTACGGGACACAAACCCCTGCAGCTATAACACTTACGTACCACGAGACGCTTGCCAGTGCAGAAGCTATGGTAGGCAGTGCGGCAGATATGCCTATTGCAGACCCTGTAAACTACCTTGCCAGTGCACCAGCTACCCAGCTGTGGGTACGTCTAGAAGACACCACAACAGGTTGTACTGTTGTAGGTACTTTTAATCTAAACATTGCAATGATTCCTACCATCACTCCACCAGGGCTTTTTGAAGCCTGTGATAGTGCGGGTGCCCTCGTAGGAACCGATGATGATGGGATTACCACTTTTGACCTTACCAGCCTTGATGCAGGTATTACCGGTGGCGACCCAACCCTTACCGTGACCTACTATGAGTCGCAAGCAGACCTAGATGCCGGTATTGCAAATGCTATTGCCACACCAGAGGCATATATCAATGATGGTAGTAGTCCGCAGACGCTTTTTATCTTAGTAAGTAGTAGTGATGCAGGAATGTGTGGAGCAGAGACCACGGTAGACCTGCAAGTTAATCCGCTACCTGTTATTGGAGAACCTTTACCAGAAGCGATAGCCTGTGATGAAGACAATGATGGTTTTGGAGCCTTTGATTTGCAACAGTATAATGATGACTTATTAGCAACCCTTACAGATATCACCCTACGTTTTTATGAAACCCTAGATAATGCCACGGCAGACACGGGAGCAGGGCAGATAGATATTACCGTTCCTTATAACAACATCACAGGGATGACCTCACTGTATGTGGTAGCACAAGATACCAATCCTGCTACGGCAACGGCTTGTACTAAGATTTATGAATTTGAGCTTGTGGTATATCCTATCCCTGAGATTCCTACGGCTCTTGAAACCCTTACCGAGTGTGATGATGATAATAACCTGATGGAAATCATCGACCTTACTCAAAACGAGGTTGCCATCATAGGGACACAAGATGCAACCACGCTTGTCATCACGTATCACAACACCCTGGCAGATGCAGAAACGGGTAACAACCCAATTATTGATCCAGCCAACTATAACGCAACACAGATGATACCACTTGAGGTAATCTGGGTACGTTTACAAGTAAATGATGGTAGTCCAAATATGTGTGCTGCAGTGAGCTCTTTTGAAATCTCTGTAGAAAGCCCACCTACGGCAAACCCAGCCAATGATGATCTAGACCTAATGGTTTGTGATGATGATGCAGATACTTTTAATGTGTTTGACCTTACCGTTAATGAGGCAAGTCTTACCGGTGGTGATCCATTATTATCTGTAACCTATTATGCGAGTCTTGCAGACCAGATGAGTGATACGCCTATTGCAGACCCTACGGCTTATACAAACATTCAGAACCCACAGACGATACAGGCAGTAGTCTCTAGCGCAGCAGGATGTACCGACCAGACTACTTTTGACATTGAGGTGTTACCACTACCTACGCCTAACACAATGCCAGATGCCGTAGAGGTATGTGATGCCACGACAGATATTGATACCGATGGCGATGGGGTGATTGACGCTGGTTCTGGTTCAGATACCGATGGTTTTGAGAGCTTTGATCTTACGGGTGTGATTGCTCAGATAGGTGGAGGTGAGCCTGTAGATATCTTAGTGTATACAGATCTCGCTTTCGCGGAAGCGAACCCAGACGACCCAACACTTGCAGTGGCAGATGTTACCAATTTTATCAATACCACATCTGGTAACCAAACGCTCTATGCACGTGTGGAAAGAAATGTGCCAGGAGATGATGACTTAGACAGCGACGGAAACTTATGTTATGTGATTGTACCTTTTGAGGTGATTGTAAATCCACTACCTGTCTTGGCAGAAGCGGGACCTATTGATTATACCTTCTGTGAAGAATTTGATGGTGATGATACAATGGGAAGTGTGGATCTTACGACCCTTGCAGATGAGATAGGGATTCTTGCAGCGCCACAGGTAACGAGTGATTTTACGATAAGCTATCACCAGTTACTGGTGCAGGCAGAGGCAAACACTGCAGCACTAAGTTCGCCATACACGGTGGCAGATGGTGAGGAACTGTTTGTGCGTATTGAAGATAACACCACAGGCTGTGTGAACTTTACAAGCATCATATTTACGGTAGAAAGTCGTCCAGAGGTATCTCCAGCAGATAATATGGTACAGTGTGCCGATGATCTTGGGATTAATGTTGCGCCTAATCAAGATGAGGCCACCTTTGACCTTACGCAGCAGAATGCTATGATTACCGGCGGGGTAACTGACACTTCTGTAACCTACTACACCAGCCTTGCAGATGCAGAGGCAATGATTAATGCGATAGACACGCCTAGTGCTTATGTGAATACGAGTAACCCACAGACTATATATGCCAGAGCGGTTAATACAGCTAGTAACTGTGAGAGTACGATGGTGGTAGACTTTGAGATTTTTGTGCAACCACTACCATATACAGACCTTAGCAATGAGGGTGGACAGATTTGTGTGGATGAGATTACTGGAGAAACTTTAGAACCATTTACAATAGATGGTACGGTAGAAGATCCTCAGATTGGGGTGAGCTATAGCTATGCGTGGACGCTCGATGGTGCATTGATATCACAAGACCCTGTGGTGACTGTAGATGCTGCAGGAACCTACCAGGTGCTGGTCACAGCTACGTATGTAGATGGTACGGAATGTGATTACCTTGCCGAAGCGGTATATACAGCAGAGAGTGCACCGGTGTTTGAGGCGATTGTACTAGAACCTTCTTTTAATAGTAGCGGGTTGTATACGGTAGAGGTGATAAATATCACAGGGGTAGATCCTACCTCTGAGTATGAGTTTGCACTAGATGATGGCCCGTTCCAGAGTAGTACGACTTTTACAAATGTGACTCCAGGGACGCACACCATTTTTGGAAGACTAGCAAGTGGTAACTGTTCGATCTCTGAGTTTGAGATAGGGATCATCGATTACCCGCGCTTCTTTACACCTAACGCAGATGGTTTCCACGATACGTGGAATATCATAGGGCTAGGGGTGGATCCTAACCTGAATGCGAAGATCTTTATCTTTGATAGATACGGGAAGCTCTTAAAACAACTGAGCCCTACAAGCCCAGGATGGGATGGGACCTTTAATGGCCAACCGATGCCGAGTAACGACTACTGGTTTAGAGTTGAGTTTACTGAGGTAGATGACCTAGGGACACAGAGAACGGTTAATGGACACTTTACGTTGAAGCGATAAGAAATACATAAAACCTAATTATTAAAAGCTCTCAGTATCTAATACTGAGAGCTTTTTTAGTTATGGTATGAGGTGTGAATTATACTCTAGTCGCGGAGTAGTTTGACTGTTGTAACACAGTTTTAACAATGAATAATGAAAGTTAGCAACGCTTAATTCCTTGCGTGAGGGATAGTAGAGGTTACCCTGCAGTGTTGTGGAGCGATAGCGTAGCATCACGAAGCGTATGAACGTATAGCCCGGTCACTATACTTGAAGAATGAAATGATGAAAGAATAGGGGCACGCCCTAGTAGAAAGAATGAGACTATCTAAAAAGTTCCCAATCTAGTTTTACAGAAAATACATTAGAATATATCGCGGCGCTCTGATCACCTATGTCTGTGAGTGCATAATCTACGTGAATACCTTTGTACTTAAAACCTACTCCAATGTTAGGCTGGAAGCCCACTGTAGTACTATTATCAAGTGCTGTGAGTTCTTGGAAATTACCTACACCTGCTCGCACATACACCAGCTCTGCATAGCCAAATTCAAGGCCTAGGGCAGGAGTAGCACTTACAGACGAGCTAGAAATGATATCATTAGTTTGAGTAAATCTAAAATTCATATCCAGTTCTGCTCTTAAGGAGTAGTCGTAATGGAAAATCCACTGTCTTCCCATACCTATTTGAAGTTTTGGGATGGTGATTTCTGTTTTTTCTGGAAGTTCTTGATTTTGCCCTTCTACGGCATCGCTTATGGTAGCAAACTCCTCTTCATCTATGCTCCACGCATTTACGGTAGTGGTAATATCACGCGCCATAAGCCCAAAATCCCAGTCGCCTCTCTTAAATTGTAATCCTACATCAAGGCCAAAACCCCAACTATTTGCAAAGTCGCCTATCACACGACGTACCACCTTTGCATTCACCCCTAGATTTAAACCATCTAGTGGCAGCGCGCGGGCATAAGAGACCGTTAAGGCGTAGTCTGAAGTAGAAAATAAGCTTATACGATTGTAATCTATATTACCTTGATCATCTATGAGCTGTGTGGTATTTAAAATATCGTCTACCCCAAACCTTATGATAGAAATACCTACGGCACTTTTATCATCTAGTGGTTTTGCAAAGCCTATGTAGTCGTAGTTTGCAATGTTTGCAAAGTAAGATGCGTGCATTAATGAGATCTGGTTATCTTCTAGATTCACTAGCCCTGCAGGATTCCAGTAGCCCGCATTTACATCACTTGTACTTGCCACCACAGCATTACTCATACCAAGAGCGGCAGCGTCTACACCAATATTCAAAAATTCATTTGAGTAAGAACGTACCGCTTGAGATGCGGCAGTCATTGTAATAAGTATAGATAGTATGGTAAGCGATTTTTTCAATAGCAGGATTTGTGAGACAAATATCTCACTTTTAGTACACATTGTAAACAATAAAACCGTCTAGATATTGCCTGTAGTCACATAAGTATAGATATCTTCCCTATTTTTACCGAAAATTATAAAATGTCTATAAAGAGTTACGTACCTAATGCCATCACAATGGGCAACCTTTTAAGCGGTTGTGTCGCAGTCGTATTTGCTGTAAATGACAGGCTTGAACTTGCTGCAATATTTGTAGCTCTTGGGATTTTCTTTGATTTTTTTGACGGATTTTTTGCGCGTATTCTCAATGCCTCTAGTGAGGTAGGATTGCAACTAGACTCACTGGCAGATATGGTAACAAGCGGCGTAGTGCCTGGTGTGGTAATGTATCAACTGCTAGAAGATGCTAGCGGCATCCCTTGGGGAGCGGCACTTGAAGAACAGCACTTTCACTTAGGGTATATAGGATTTGCAATAACGATGGCTTCGGCATATAGGCTAGCAAAGTTTAATGTAGATGATCGCCAGACTAATTCTTTTATAGGACTTCCTACGCCTGCAAATACCTTATTTATACTAAGCTTGCCACTTATATTAATGTTTGAGGAGTACGCTTTCGCGAAAGCGTTATTAGAAAACCCATATGTCCTTGTATTACTTACCGCATTAAGTTGTTTTATGCTCAATGCAGAACTTCTTTTATTTGCTTTAAAGTTTAAAAACTGGTCTTTTGGCCAAAATAAAGTGCGCTATTTATTCTTACTTGCAAGTGTATTACTACTGGTGTTCTTTCAATTTTTAGGAGTTCCTTTCATTATTATCTTATACATTCTTCTTTCCTTAGTTTTTAGGGAGCAATCATAGGTCTAGCTTATTTCAAGCTATTATCTTTGTGAAAAATTTGAACACAATGGATAATCAAGAAATAAGAAATCTCGAGCCAAAAGCTCTCTGGAATAAATTTGCCGATCTTAATGCCGTACCACGACCTTCTAAAAAGGAGGAACGTGTGATTGCGTTTATGAAAGATTTTGGTACTAAACTAGGTCTAGAAACGATAGAAGATGAAGTAGGCAATGTGATCATAAGAAAACCAGCTACTGCAGGTCACGAAGATAAAAAGATGATTGTGATGCAGTCACACCTTGATATGGTGCATCAAAAAAATAATGATACCGAGTTTGATTTTGACAATCAAGGTATTGAGATGTATGTAGATGGTGACTGGGTACGTGCAAATGGTACTACACTAGGAGCAGATAATGGTCTTGGAGTGGCGACCATAATGGCTGTGCTTGAAAGTACTACAATAGAACACCCTGCTATTGAGGCGCTTTTTACAATAGATGAAGAGACTGGAATGACAGGAGCAATGGGTCTTAAGGGAGGAATTCTTAAAGGCGATATCTTACTTAACCTTGATACAGAAGAAGATGATGAGATAGGTGTAGGTTGTGCAGGTGGTGTAGATATCACGGCTACACGTAGCTATACAGAAGAAGGTCTAGATGACGGTCTTGTAGGATATGAAGTGAAAGTGGCTGGTCTTAATGGGGGTCACTCTGGGATGGATATTATAAAAGGCCTAGGTAATGCAAATAAGATGATGAACCGTCTCTTATACAATGCTGCAGAAAATTTTGAAATTCGTATATCTAGTATAGATGGCGGTAGTTTACGTAACGCGATACCAAGAGAGAGCGTAGCTATCATAGCTGTAGATGAAAATCAGAAAGCTGCTTTTGAAGCAGATTTTACAGATATGGCGGCAGCAATACACGGTGAGTATGCTTCACTAGAAAAAGAGTTAGAGCTATCTATCAAGCAAATAGCTCTCGATGATAACGTGATGAGCCTTGAGTCACAAAGCCAGTTGCTCAAAGCTATCTACGCGGCACATAATGGTGTGTACAGGATGAGTCCAGATATAGCAGATCTGGTAGAGACATCAAATAACATAGCAAGAGTTATCGTAAAAGAGGGTAGTATAAAAATAGGATGTCTTACTCGCTCATCTGTAGATAGCTCTAAAGATGATCTTGCAAATACACTTACAGCTACTTTTGAACTTGCAGGTTTTGATGTAGCGCTTTCTGGAGATTATCCAGGATGGGCACCTAATATGGATAGTGCCATTTTAAAAGTGCTTGAAGCAAAGTATAAAGAAATAAATAATGAAGCTCCGCACGTAGCTGCTTGTCACGCAGGATTAGAGTGTGGTATTTTAGGTCAAAACTATCCTGAGATGGATATGATATCTTTTGGACCTACTATAAAAGGAGCGCACTCTCCAGATGAGAGAGCAAGTATCTCAAGTGCTCAGAAGTACTGGGATTTTGTTATTGAGATTTTAAAAGATATACCGGTGGCTTTGTAAGTTACTTGTGTTTATATATAAAAAAAGGGAGTCATTATTATGACTCCCTTTTTTTATGCTCGTAAGATTTGCGCTTACTTAACAATTTCTAATAATTCTATTTCAAAGACCAGGTCAGACTTAGGAGGGATAGCTCCTGGGTAACCTTGCTCTCCGTATCCTAAGTGATAAGGGATGAACAATGTTGCCTTGTCACCTACAGACATCTTCTGGAGTCCTTCTTTAAAACCAGCTATAAGTCTAGCCTCAGGGCTGTATAGTGTTTCTAACGGGTTGTATTGCCCTACAGCTTTACGGCGCTCGTCTAGTTTATTGTTTTTCTCTGCGATTTCTGCACTACTAGTGTCAAAAAGTTCTCCCGTTGTAAAATATCCAGCGTACTCGACTTTTACTTTTTGACCTGTATTAGGTTGTACACCTCTTCCTTTTTTATCAAAGAAGATGGCAAGACCGCTTGGTAAATTTTCTGCCTTGTCTCTTTTTGCAAAGATTTCGGTTTTCTTACCTGCAAATTGTTTTGCACGTTCTTCGGCTTCTGCTTTTTGTCTCTCTTCAAAAGCAGCAAGCTCTTTTGTAAATGTCTCTGCAGCGTTATAATTTTTTACAGCGCTACCTTTACGTATGATGTTTACTTGTTGGATATAAACAGAGTCTTTTGGTTTTCCGGCTCTTGGATCTGTCATAGGTACATCAGCAATAGCGTCTATTACTTTAAGACCATCTACTACCTGCCCCCATACAGTATGACAGCTTACACGTGGGTTCTCACAGTTTTTAAGATCGCCATTTGCATCATACCCATCAAGGTGTGGTGTCGCTTTATGAGTGATAAAAAACTGACTTCCGTTTGTGCCGTAACCAGAGTTTGCCATAGAGAGTGTCCCTACAGAGTCGTGACGACGCTCTGGAGATAACTCGTCAAAAAATTTGTAACCTGGCCCGCCAGAACCTGTTCCTTGTGGGTCACCACCTTGTATCATAAAGTCCTTTATAATTCTATGAAAGGTAAGACCATTATAAAAAGGCTTCCCAGCATAAGCACTATCTACTAGAGGGTGTGTACCCTCTGCTAGTGCAACAAAATTTGCCACAGTAGCTGGAGCATCTTCATAATAAAGCTCTGCAACGATGGTTCCCTTATCTGTTACAATCTCTGCATACAGACCATCGTTTAGATCTGGATACTTGTCGTTGCAAGAGAAAAGTGATAAAATGACTGCAATTAATAACATACCTGTTTTTTTCATTGTTAATGATTTACTTAATCGTTTGATTGGTTTTTAATTTCTAGCAAAGTAACGGTACTACGCACCGGAGTATTGCTGGGCACTCTGTTTTCAACACCATAATAGCCATAAGCTTTATGGCTAGGAAAAAGAAAAGTTACTGTCTCTCCTTCTTTCATAAGTTTAAGACCCTCTCTTATACCAGAAATGAGGTCTTGATTGCTTTGGTCTATTTGAGTAACCGTATTACCTATCTCTTCTTGAGATACAAGTACCTTGCCATTTATAGCGGCAATATTGTAATTAAATAATACGAGGTCTCCTACCTGAGGTGTAGGTTTTGATAAGGTGTCTTTTTGCACATATGTATACCAAAAACCACTAGCCGAACTTTGATAATCATTTATGCTATCAGACTCAATAACTTTTTTTAAAGCTTTCTCTTCTTGAGCAACACGTTCTATATTACGGGTGATAGTTTTTGTCTTAACATAAGACCCAGATTTTTGAGTAACTGGCCTCCTTGCTACAGTTTCAGAACAAGAGATGGTAAGTAGTGCTATACAAAATATTACAAATGTGTATCTCATTGTGTTAATTGTTCTTTATATGAAGGTAATAATGCTTTAAACTGCGCTACGGTTTCTTCAAGAGATTCATCACTTTTACCTCCTGCTGCATTTGTATGTCCTCCACCGTGGTAATGTGCTCTTGCTAGTTCATTTACAGAAAAATCACCTTTAGAACGCAGTGACATTTTAATAATACGGTCTGCTTTATTTTCTATAAATATAACGGCAAATATAATGCCCTCTAGTGAAAGACAATAATTTACAAACCCCTCAGTATCTCCTTTTTGAAATTTATGATCATCCAGTTCCTTTTGTGATATGGTGATGTATGCCGTACGATACTCACGTAAGACTACAAGATTGCTTAGTGCAACGCCTAGTAGTTGTAGTCTAGACTCGCTATTAGTGTCATAAATGTTTTGATGTATCTGGTCATTATTTGCTCCTTTCTTAATAAGAGCAGCAATTACCTCGTGCGTTGTAGCTGTGGTAGACGGAAATCTAAAAGATCCCGTATCTGTCATAATACCTGTGTATAGACAGCTAGCCATATCTGCAGTAATCACATCCTCATCGCCTAGTGATTTTATAAAGTGATATACCATCTCACAGGTACTACTCATACTTGTGTCACTATAGGTTACAGCCGCATAAGTGTCTGGCTGCTGGTGATGGTCTATCATTATAAAGGGAGCACTTACTTTATCCAGCTCTGCCTCAAGGTCGCCTGCACGTGAGAAGTGGTTAAAGTCTAGTGTAAAAATAAGATCTGCTGTTGTGATAGCTTTTCTCGCATTGCCTGTATTTGAAGTGTAAAATAATACATCACTATCTCCCGGAAGCCATTTTAAAAAATGTGGATACTCATTAGGAGCAACGACTACAGCCTGGTGTCCCTTTTTATTAAGGTATGCTGCAAGGGCAAGCGTGCTTCCCATTGCATCTCCATCTGGGTTTTTGTGGGGTATAATGGCAATTTTTTTTGAGTTAGAAAGTAACTCTTTTGTGGTTGTAATTTGCGTAGGATTCATAGATAGCGAAGATACAATTTCTCTTGTGCTTGTTTTCGGCTTGTGATTAATTATTTGGAATTTTAGGTAGTTGTAAACTTAATATTGTGATAACATTAAAAATCGGTATTTTTGCACGCGATTTCAAGAAGGTATTTGCGCTTTCGCGAAAACAAATAAGTTATTCTCACAAATGTGAGGGTTTTTGACAACACAAATTGCTTAGGCACATAAACGTACAGCCTTTGCAGAAAATGAAAGATATGACAAATAGAACTTTTACAATGATTAAGCCTGATGGCGTTGAGAATGGACACATCGGAGCAATTTTAGAAAAAATCACTGCTAGTGGTTTCCGTATCGTAGCGATGAAGCTTACTCAAATGACAAAGGCAGATGCTGAGACATTTTATGCTGTACACAATGAGCGTCCATTCTTTGGAGAGCTTGTAGAGTTTATGACACGCGGACCTATTGTTGCAGCGGTACTTGAAAAAGAGAACGCAGTAGCAGATTTCCGTACTTTAATAGGAGCTACTAACCCTGCAGATGCTGCCGAAGGTACTATACGTGCACTTTATGCAACTTCTATGGGAGAAAATGCAGTACACGGTTCTGATAGTGATGAGAATGCAGCTATAGAAAGCGCTTTTCACTTTGCTGGACGTGAGATGTTTTAATTGCTAGCGCAGTTACAAACTACCATATAAGGTGTTTTACACCATACTTTAAAACCCTCTCTATAACGGAGAGGTTTTTTTATGCCTTGATTTTTTTTGCGTTAAGGATAGTAGCGGTTACCCCACAGGAGTGAAGCAAGTGGAGGGACGACACTTGTGTAGCGACGAGGAGTATGAGCGTATAGCCTGCCTCGTAGAGGAACGCCCAAAATTGCCAAAACAACTTCATAACTGTTGGTTGTAGAACGATAAAAATGAGATTTACAACGTTTGAAATTGCGTTAATGTATATCTATTAATGTAATAGCAAATAAATTAATTAATTATAGCTATTTTTGCACCGCCAAAAACACGGCATTAATACAACCTATTATGGACATAAGGAATATCGCGATTATCGCCCACGTAGACCACGGTAAAACAACCCTGGTAGACAAAATTATGTATCACTGTGAGCTTTTTAGAGAAAATGAGTCTAAAGGTGAGCTTATATTAGATAACAATGACCTGGAGCGTGAGCGCGGGATTACTATTACTTCAAAAAACGTTTCTGTAACCTACAAGGGTACTAAGATTAATATCATTGATACTCCTGGTCACGCCGATTTTGGTGGAGAGGTAGAGCGTGTTTTAAATATGGCAGATGGTGTGTGTCTACTTGTAGATGCCTTTGAAGGACCTATGCCACAAACACGTTTTGTATTACAGAAGGCAATAGATCTTGGTCTTAAGCCTTGTGTGGTTGTAAATAAAGTAGATAAAGAAAACTGTACTCCAGAGGAGGTACACGAGAAGGTTTTTGACCTTATGTTTGAACTAGGTGCCGAAGAGTGGCAACTAGACTTCCCTACTGTATACGGAAGTGCAAAAAATAACTGGATGTCTGACGACTGGCAGAAGGAAACAGACTCTATCGAGCCATTATTAGAAATGGTGATGGAGCACATACCAGTACCAGAAACTAAAGAAGGAAACACGCAGATGCTTATCACATCTCTAGACTTCTCTTCTTTTACAGGGCGTATCGCAATAGGACGTCTTAACCGTGGTGAGCTTAAAGAAGGTATGCAAGTATCTCTTGTAAAGCGCGATGGTACTATCAAGAAAACTCGTATCAAGGAGCTTCATACTTTTGACGGTTTAGGTCGTATTAAAGTAGAGTCTGTACAAGCAGGTGATATCTGTGCGATTGTAGGTCTTGAAGGATTTGAGATAGGTGATACTGTAGCAGATTTTGAAAACCCAGAAGGTCTTGCAACGATTGATATTGATGAGCCTACAATGAGTATGTTATTCTCTATTAACGATTCTCCTTTCTTTGGGAAAGACGGAAAGTTTGTAACATCACGTCACATTAAAGATCGTCTTACTAAAGAACTAGAAAAGAACCTTGCCCTACGTGTACACGATACAGATAGTGCAGATAAGTTCTTAGTATATGGTCGTGGGGTAATGCACCTTTCTGTACTTATCGAGACAATGCGTCGCGAGGGGTATGAATTACAGATAGGACAGCCTCAAGTAATTATAAAAGAAATAGACGGTGTAAAATGTGAGCCGGTAGAAGAGCTTACTATTGACCTTCCAGAAAATGTTTCTGGTCGTGCAGTAGAGTTTGTAACAATGCGTAAAGGTGAGATGCTTTCTATGGAAGCAAAAGGTGAGCGTATGATTATAGAATTCTTAATCCCATCACGTGGTATTATAGGATTACGTAACCAACTTCTTACTGCTACTGCTGGAGAAGCAATTATGGCACACCGCTTTAAAGAATACCAGCCTTTTAAAGGTGATATCCCTGGACGTATTTCTGGATCACTTGTATCTATGGAAAACGGTACGGCTATCCCTTACTCTATAGATAAACTTCAAGATCGTGGTAAGTTTTTCGTATCACCTGGTGAAGATATCTATGAAGGTCAAGTAATAGGTGAAAACTCTCGTCAGGATGATATGAATATCAATATCACAAAAGCAAAGAAGCAGTCTAACGTACGTTCTTCTGGAGCAGATGATAAGGCTAAGATTGTACCTGCAATTAAGTTCTCACTAGAAGAAGCACTAGAATATATTCAGAAAGATGAGTATGTAGAGGTAACTCCTAATCACTTAAGACTACGTAAGATTTTCTTAAAAGAAGTAGACCGTAAGCGTAACAAGATTGCTTAAGGATTTAGTATTCTTATAAATAATAAACCCCGCTCTATAAGAGTGGGGTTTTTTTTGCGCTATCGCGAAAGCGATATATAAATACCTTTATTTTTTTAAACCAAGTATGCTGAAGAAGAAGCTAAAGAGAATGGTCTGTACTCCGAGCAACATAATAGTCACAGCCGGTACAACTACCCGCAAAGTACCATAGCCTGTAAGATCTCCAAAATTTACGGACTTCCAGTTGAGGTATGCATACATAGTTGCACCTAGAGCAACCAGTATGAGTATAAAACCTACTATGAGTCCTTTCTCAAGCGTAAGTATATCAAATAAGGAGTCATATTTTTTAGATTTAGGTAAGAGTTCATTTTCTACCGTATAAATCTTTGTGAGTCCATAAAAAAGCAATAGTTGAAAACCTATGAGAAAAGCTGCACAACTATATAACAAAGTATGCACGCCTAGGGTGATGCCTCCTAGACCTAAAGGCCCAATAATTAAAAGTGTGCTTAACACAGATCCTACTATCATTAAAGAAATTCCTGGGATCATAAACAACCAGCTAGGGCTGTACAGTAATAAGAACCGTAAGTGCCTCCAGCCATCACTCCAGGTGTTAAGATGAGGCGGTCTCGTTCTACCATCTGGAGAGAGTATTGTAGGTACTTCTGCGATGGCCATATTTTTAAGGCTTGCTTTTACAATCATCTCTGAGGCAAATTCCATTCCAGTAGTCTGTAAATCCATAGCGATAAAGGCTTCTTTGCTAAAACCTCTCAGCCCACAATGAAAATCACCTATATTAGATTTAAAAAATAACCTGCCTAAAAACGAGAGCACTGGATTACCTAGGTACTTATGTAAAAAGGGCATAGCTCCTTTTTTAATTCCTCCCTTGAACCTGTTACCCATTACAAGGTCATAACCTTCTCTTAGTTTTATTAAGTAAGGCATAAGAGTAGTAAAATCATAACTATCATCCGCATCACCCATTATTATATAAGTTCCTTTTGCTGCTTTTATTCCACCCTTAAGTGCGCTGCCATAGCCTCTTGCGGGTACATCTATGACCTTTGCACCATTTGCTATCGCAATAGCTTGTGATCCGTCTGTACTTCCATTATCACCTATGATTACTTCGCCTTGTATGTCATTAGTTTGTAGAAAATCATTTGCTTTTTTTATACAAGTCTCAAGTGTTTCTGCCTCATTGAGACAAGGCATTACGATACTAAGTTCTATACTCATTTTCATTAGGTTTTGGGTTAAAAAGAAGCAAGCACATAAGTGTCGCTAGCACATAATTATAAAACAGGTAACGTTGTATGGAGTGGCAAGCAAGCCCCACAATGAGTGCGTTAGAAAATAGTAAAAGTCCTGAGAGTACGATAAACGTATGCTTTTTGTTTGGATTTTTTATAAACTTGATAAAGCCATATATAGAAACTATTAGTAAGAATATGAGGATATATATAGATGTAAACCCGTGTTTTACTCCTTCCCAGTATATAGCTAGATAAGTCTTCCAATTATTTGTAATGAGAGTGTATGTTAAGGTCTTTGCTGTTTGTTCAGCTGGGATGGAGCTATAGTGCGGAGTGTTATCTATATGTTCAAAATAATCTCGAGCCTTTTTATGAAAGTTCTGATTACATATAACAGGGAAGTTATTGTGAAAAACCATATAACTTTCTTCGAGTGTACCAGTAGCTTGCTGGTGGGTGAGTCCCAAGCTGTCAATAGTATTATATGATGCAGTAAACAAGTGTTTTGCGTGCTTATCTGGTATAGATATGCTGTCTGATGCTTTTGCAACATATAAAGGTAAAGTCGAAATATTTACGTAGCTGTAAGGAGTGGTCACAAAAAAGCCGTGCACAGCTTTATGATAGGAGGCATCAATTATTTTTGAAGCAATAGGCGAGAGCGCTAGTAATAAGAAATGAAGTGCGACAACCGTCTTTTTAAATTTTTTGTTTCTAGCATATAGTGCATATACTACTGCAAAGATGGGGCCTACAATAATAAATTGTCCTCTAGTAAAACAAAGTGCTAGAAATATCACTAAGGTGAGCAAGAGGTCAGACCTTTTATTACTAACTATAAATTGTATAAAGTAATTAATCATCCATAAATAGAGTGGGTACGCCAGTCCTTCTGATGTTAAGTTATGCGCCGTAAGTAATGGGGGAAAGTAGGGAAGTAATAGTGGTATGAGCAGTAGGTAATCACTATGCCAAGACCATTTTATTACCCTTTGTAATGTTTTAAAAATTGTACCTATAGCGAGTCCTCCTAATATTACTTGGGCTATAACAATAAATTCTTTGTAATGATTTGTACTTATAAACTCCCAGCCTCGTAACCATAAGGTATACATAGGGAATCGTTTCATATCAACTCTATAATAACTCGCCGAGTCAAAAGACCATATAGCATTACTCATCATATAAGCTATAATTAAAGCCAAAATGATTAAGAGGTTAGGTAAATACTTTTTGACAGATTGTGTCATAGTTACTCAGACAGGCAATGGTTACTATAATTAAACGTTCATAATATTATACTTGCAATATACATTAGAATTAAAAATAGTTTTACTTTTATTGCAATATCCTAAAACTCGCAACCAAACCATCTATACTGTAAAAAAATATCAATCCGCAGATGCCCAGCGCTGGAACAAATTTGTAGCACAGGCAAAAAATGCAACCTTTCTACACGACCGTTCCTTTATGGAGTATCACAGCGATAGGTTTACAGATTACTCACTGCTGGTTTACAAAGGTGAAAAACTTGTAGCACTCTTTCCGGCAAATGCAGACGGAAATGATCTATACAGTCACCAAGGGTTAACCTATGGTGGTATTTTGCTTTCGCGAAAGCAAAAACTACAAGATGTCATAGCAATTACTCAAGAAATATTAAAGTATGCGCAGCAACAAGGCTTCACATCTTTATATCTAAAACAGCTTCCCACGTTTTATGCGGTGATGCCTAGTGATGAGTTTGAGTATATCGCACAATTACTCAGTGGAAGCTGTTACCGGGTAGATACTGCTTCTGTAATAGATTATAGGAATACATTATCCATACAATCTAATCGTATGGAAGGAGTGAAAAAAGCAGAAAGAGCAGGTCTGGTTATAAAAGAGGAAGTAGATTTTCACAACTTTTGGAACGAGATACTTGTACCTAACCTAAAGCAAAAACATCAATCACAACCCACACATACCCTAGAGGAAATAAAAAAGCTACAAGCTTCTTTTCCAGAAAACATAAGGCAGTTTAATGTCTATCATAATAATACGATAGTAGGAGGAGCAACTATATTTGAGACTAAAACCACGGCACACGTTCAATATATTTCGGCAGGAGGGAATAAGCAGGAGTTGGGAACGCTAGACTTTTTGTTTTATGAGCTCATAGAGCAAACCTTTGCACATAAAGACTACTTTGACTTTGGTATTTCAAACGAAGAGGGCGGCACAAAACTCAATAGGGGCTTATCTTACTGGAAAGAATGTTTTGGAGCACGTACCCACGTTCATAAATTCTATAAAGTTGCCGTGCAGAATCATTCACTACTTAATGATGTCTTGATATGATTCCATTTTTAGACTTAAAAACGATAAACGCACCTTATGAAAAGGAGTTTAAAAGTAAGTTCGATTCTTTTTTAGAGAAGGGATGGTACATTCTGGGCAACGAGGTGACTGCTTTTCAAAAAGAGTATGCGGCTTACTGTGGCACTCAATTTTGTATAGGTACAGCAAATGGCCTTGACGCCTTGAGACTCATTCTAGAAGGTTATAAAATACTAGGTAAACTACAAGAGGGTGATGAGGTGCTCGTTGCGAGTAACACCTATATCGCAACCATCATAGGTGTCAAACAAGCAGGATTAATACCTGTACTTGTTGAGGCAAATCTTGATACATTCAACTTTGATTATAGCGATTTAGAACAGAAGATCACTTTAAAGACAAGAGTGATTATGCCTACACATTTGTATGGCAGACTAACAGATATGGATAGGGTTAACGCTTTCGCGAAAGCGTACAACCTACTCACCGTTACAGATTGTGCACAATCACACGGGGCAATTACAGCATCTGGTAAGCGCAGTGGCTCTCTCGCAGATGCGAGTGGTCATAGTTTTTACCCCACAAAAAATCTTGGTGCTCTAGGTGATGCAGGAGCAATCACCACAAATGACAAAGCCCTAGCCGAAGTTGTAGAAAAATATAGAAACTACGGTTTTAAAGAGCGTTATGTCGCACAATATACTGGAGTAAATAGCCGCCTCGACGAACTGCAGGCTGCTTTTTTGAGAATAAAACTTAGAGATCTAGATACGCAAAACAGTAAGCGCATCGCTATTGCAAAGCATTATCTTGAAGGGATAAATAATGAACATATTATTTTACCACAATGGTCTGAGGGTAAGGATCACGTCTGGCATCTATTTGTAGTGCGCTGTGCGCAGAGGGATGCATTACAAGAACATCTCAAGGCAAATGGTATCGCAACGATTATACATTATCCAGTGCCGCCACACAAGCAAGAGGCTTTACAAGAGCTTGCATCTATGTCCTTACCGGTTTGCGAGCAGTTGCATAGTGAGGTGCTGAGTTTGCCTATTAGTCCATCACTTACTAAAACAGAGATTACCCAGATTATAAAAGCAATAAACGACTTTAAATGCTAGGTAAACTACGTAGCGGCATTGCAAATAATCTTTTACTTAAGATTACTTCTTTTAATGCAATAAGTGTGGGCTTACAAATACTGGGGGGTCTTATCACGTCAAAGCTTATCGCTATTTATCTAGGAGAACGCGGTATGGCATTGCTGGGTTATTTACGCAATTTTATGACCACCACGCAAGCAGCTGGTAATCTAGGTTTGTCTAACGGGATTGTAAAGTATGTTGCCACAGGTGATGAGGAACGTCATCCATTATCAAAGTTACTGTCTACTGCTGTCATCGTGAGTTTGATCGCTACCATTATTGTCTCGGGGATTTTATATGTAGGTGCTGCTTATTTTAATACTCAGATTTTTGGCGATGAGGCACAGTACACATATGTGTTTAAATGGCTAGCAATAGCGCTACCGTTTATAACGCTTAACGGAATTTTGCTAGCTGTTATTAATGGACAGTCGGCTTATAAGAAGGTGGTGAAGATTCAAATCTTTTCTAACCTGATAGGTCTTGCCATAACCATCTCAAGCATCATATACTATGGTGTACAAGGAGCACTATTTGCGCTAGTTGTCAGTCCGGCGGTGATTCTTATGATTACCCTAGTTGCTTTAGGAAAAGAAGGTAATGTATTGAAAAGCATCTCATTCTCAAAATTTGATACTGGCGCTCTTCGTAAACTAGGGTCTTACACGCTTATGGCCTTATTTTCTATGATTGTGTTACCGCTGGTATATATCGCTATGCGTAGAGAGATAGGAGAGGGAGCTGGTTACTGGGATGCTATGACACGCGTGTCAGACTACTATTTTAAGTTTGTAGCGACATTAATGACCTTATATATTTTGCCTCAATTATCAAAAGCCACCACAAGCAGTGCTTTTAGAAAAGAGATTTTCGGGTTTTATAAAACTATCTTGCCCCTGTTTGGGCTCGGGTTGTTGCTTATTTATTTTTTGCGTTCATTTATTGTTCAGTTATTATTTACTGAAGATTTTATGCCTATGACCTCATTGTTTAAATGGCAGTTGCTAGGAGATTTTTTTAAGGTTGCCTCACTAGTGATAGGATACCAAATTATTGCCAAAAACAATCTCAAATTATTTCTCATTACCGAGGTGATCTCCCTTGTTATAATTTATACTTCTGGAATATACTTTGTGCAAATTTTTGGCGCAGAGGGTGCTACAATGGGACATTGTTTAAGTTATTTTATGCATTTATTGGTATTACTGTTTATCTTTCGGGAACCGCTTTTTACAAAAACGAATGAGTAGCCTAGGTAACATATTACAATCATTTAGAATCTGGAAGTACAAGTTGCTCTCACAGACTACCTATGTAGACGGCAAACCTATGCTTTATCAACCCGCACAACTTAATGGGAAGGGTGTGATACGCTTTCGCGAAAGCGTACAAATAGGTGTTATTAATTCTCCGTCATTTTATAATACCTATGCTTATATCGAGGCAAGAAAGGAGGGAAGTGAGATTGTTTTTGGGAACAACGTTGCGATAAATAATAATTTTTGTGCCATAGCAAACGAGGGAACGATTGTGATAGGAGATGATACAACAATAGGGCTTAATTGCTCCATTTATAATTGTAATTTTCACAGTCTTGACCCCACCAGACGCCGAAGCGATACGGGACCAAGTGCCGCAGTAACGATAGGTAAAAATGTTTTTATAGGCAATAATGTGAGCATCTGGAAAGGCGTTTCAATAGGTGATAATGCCGTGATTGCTGCTGGAAGTGTTGTGACATCTTCGGTAGCTGCGGGAGGTACATTCTCTTAGTTATGTAGCTTGCCAGGTCTTAAGATATTGTTGGGCGACTTTTGTGTAGTGGTGATGGGTTTTTATAAAGTGATGTGCGTTCTCACTTATCTCTTCAAGAAGCGCAGGTGACGCTATGAGCTTTTCTAGATTTGCCACAATTTCATTTACATCTGGTGTCGCATCTATAGCCACAGTTTTATCTAATTGATATTGTGCTTTAAAATGCGTACCAGCACCAGTAAAGACTACCTTAGCTTTTGCCATAGACTCCAGCGCATTGTAACCTTGATCGTGGGCATAAACTTGATCTAGCACAATATGTGCTTTATTATAAGCGGTAATATATTCATCATACGGTAGATTTTCTGTGGTGATGATGTTTACCTTCTCGTTGTATTTCTTGTTTATAATTGTAAGCGCTTGCTCAAAAAGGTCATTTCCTTTTTTGTAATAGTTATTTCTATTAATCCCGTGAAAGATGGTAATGGGGTACGTAAACGCAATCTCCTGCTTAGGTATCTTATCTACGTTAATAGGGTTTGGGATGAGCCCTTTGTATAAACAATGACCTTTAAGAGGGAAATGATAATCAAGATCTGTCGCAATCACACCATCTACAAGCTTATATAGTGCCGTGTGTAATTTTTTATAAGCGGGTGCTAGGTACTTGAGCGCTGGGGCAAAAGATGTTTTTGTGAGTTTACCTTCCTTATAGGGTGTGGCAATTGTGTATGGCAACTCGTCTGTAAAAGCGTGGGTAACACTTATGTGATCTGTACCGCAAGAGAGGAGAAAGAGTTTTTTATTATGCGCTTTGAGATACTTTGCTATCTCAAGTTCTAATGACGGTGTGGTGTTAAAACTAGACTCGTTAATAAGTTGCACCACGTCATAACCAGAAAGTTGAGGTTTTAATTTTGTAAAATGGTTATGCAGTGATTTTTCTGAAATATCAATACCGGTTAATTTAAGAATGCTCAGTTTTAGCTTCTTTTTCCAGCCAGAGGTATAACCTCTTTCTAGTGTGATGTCTACGGGGAATTTTTTAAAACCATCGCCAGAACCCACAAGGGTAACCTCGTGACCTAATGCGGTGAGACCTTCTTTGAGAGAATTATGAAGTCGGCTGTATTCGCCTACGAGTAAGATGCGCATTGATTATATTTGGTAAACAAAAAACTCCTTCTGTTGCCGAAAGATACTCATAAAAAAATTGCACTTGTTACCATCTCCTTATCTGGTGGTGGAGCAGAGCGGTCTACGGCATTTTTATCACAGGTACTCACAGGTCTTGGGCATACGGTACATATCATCTGTATAAGAGATGGAGTTTCTTATCCCTATGAAGGAACATTATTTAATCTAGGAGCAGATAAGCGTGAGGAGGACGGCCTAGTAACAAAGTATAAGCACCTCAAAAGATTAAAGAATTATTTACATAATGAGCAGTTTGATCTTATTATAGATAGCAGGTCTCGATCTTCTGCCTTAAAAGAGTGGGTATACACCAAGTATATTTATAAAGCCCAAAGCGTACTTTATATGGTGCGAAGTGCTCGATTAGAAACATATTTTCCAGCACCAGATATGCTTGCAAAATGGTTTTATGGTAAGAGTCATTTTGTAGGAGTTTCAAAAAGTATTGCTGCAAGAATTAAAGCGAGATACGGATTTAAGCATATTCACCAGGTGTATAATCCTATCCCAAAAATGACTTTTGGAGAGAGCAATGTAAGCCTTCCAGAGACGTATCTTTTAGGGTATGGACGACTGGTAGATGATGTGAAGAACTTTAGTTTGATGATTTCCGCTTTCGCAAAAGCGAACTTAAAACTACCTCTAGTGATTATGGGAGATGGTCCAGATGCCAAAAAGCTAGCAACACTCTCAAAATCTCTGGGAATAAATGATAAAGTTATCTTTATAGGGCATCAATCTAATCCTGCACCTGTAGTGGAGCGAGCCTTGTGCACCTTACTCACTAGTCACTACGAAGGCTTCCCAATGGTACTCGTAGAGTCACTAGCACTAGGCACTCCAGTTATAAGTGTAGATTGTGACTCAGGACCAAGAGAGATTGTGCAAAACGGTATAAACGGTATGCTAGTAGCAAATTATGATGAGGTGGCTTTAAGTACCGCCATTCGTACATTTGTGCTAGATGGCGAGCTTGCCAGTAGATGTCAAAAAAATGCGCAAAAAAGTGTAAAACATCTAGCCGCAGAACACATCGCTCTAGACTGGAAAAAATTACTAGATAGCTTATGAAAAACCTGATAGAAATACCAAGAATTACAGACCCCAGAGGCAATCTAGCTGTGATAGAAAAAGAGGTGTTACCTTATGCTATTAAGCGTGTGTATTATCTACACGATGTGCCTAGTGGAGCATATAGAGGAGGTCACGCTCATAAGGAGTGTAAGGAGTTGCTCATTGCTGTAAGTGGGAGTTTTGAAGTAGTGCTTGATAATGGAAAAGAAAAGGAGCGTGTAATGCTTAATAAGCCTAATCAAGGCTTGCTTATTGATGTAAATATCTGGCGAGAGTTAGAAAACTTTTCTTCTGGAGCAGTATGTCTCGTGCTGGCATCTCACGAGTATGATGAAGATGACTATATACGTAACTATGAGAATTACAAATCCCTAAAAAGCTGAGAGTTTGAGTCCAGCCCTTTCAAGCAAGCTTTGACTCTTAAAAGCAAGACGTAAGGCGTAGGTGGGTAGACTTAATAAAAACCGTTGTTTATTATTAAGGTTATTTATATCAAGATGCTCTAGATAAGTGTTTACTTCTTTCTCTTGACCCCAAAGTCGCGCTCTTATGATGAGCGAGTACCTATTGAGATCTATGAATCTTTTGAGTCCTTTGTTTGTTTTTTCTTCTTCTAAATATGCTAGATAGTCTGGTCTATCTTTTACCGAGCGAGTTCCTTTATAAAGGCTTTGTGGCGCATAGCGATAGGTTGCACACGCTTTTGTGCTAAAGGCTATTCTGTATTGTAAACCTATGCGTATCCACAAGTCGGTATCTTGACCGCTTTTTATCTTTTCATTAAAATAGCCTACATCCTCACATACAGAACGGTGAAAAACTGTTGAGCTGCTTGTAAGAAGTGTGTTTTTATAACTGCTTGTAAAGTAATCAAGGTCTAGAAAAGGTTTGTTGTCTGGATTGTCAAAGCTATAACTGTTAGGTCTTGTTGCGTTTTTATATTCCTTAAGCACGGCTGTTGCAAATACATAGTGCTCGGGATATACATTAATAAGAGCTGTGATTTCCGCTAAGTAGGAGGGAGCCCATAAATCATCACCATCTAGCAGTGCGATAAACGATCCTCTGGCAGATTTTATGCCTATGTTGCGTGCAGCACCTGCTCCTACATTTTCTGCAAGCGGGAGATATGTAATTTTTTCTGAGGCTATGGATTTTATGACAGCATCACTACCATCTGTAGAGCCATCGTTTACTACTATAATTTCAAAGTCTTGAATGCTTTGCTTTAGTACACTCTCTATGGTCTCCTTTACAAAAGGGGCTTTGTTATATACCGTAATGACCACAGAGAATTTAGACATTTTTTCGACTTTTTATGTAGTAGTTGAGCCTGAATAAGTCAAACAGAAATAACGAAGGTCTATTACTCACGATGTTGTTTTGTATGCCTAATTTAAAGAGGCTAAAAATTGTAGTATATACAAAGTCTAGACGGAGTTTTTTTAATTTTTGATACGCTTGTTGTAGTGATGTGAAGTCTCTGCTTACACTCCCGCTACGCTCATAATGTATGAGCGTGTCAATAGCCTGTAGTGACTTGTCTAGAAATATCAAATTCTCTTCAAGACCCGTATGTACAATAGGATTATCTATGTGTAAAACAGTAATTTTTTGATGATAAATCTGGTAAGAGAATATATTGTCAAGTCCGTAGCGCCTGCTCTCTACAATGTTTAGACTAAAGAACACTTCTTTTTTTACAAGTATATTTTGAGAGATAATATACGATGGGTTTTTCATTCGTATTTCGGGATTTTTTGACTCTCGTTTTATACCGTACTTCCAGCGTAGCTCTTTGTTTTTTGGTGGTATGTCTACATATGAAGTACCCCCTACTATGATAGAGTTGTCACTTTGTAATGCTGCTAGGTAGTTTTTGATAAATTGCTTGTTCTCAATGAGAACATCTGCATCAAGAAAGAGAAGCCAGTCATACTTTGCGTTTTTGGCAAGCTTTGACCGCGTGGCTGTTCTTCCTAGGTTGGTTTTATTTATGAGTGCTTGAACGTAGGGTTGTGCGGTGAGTGCACTATTTTGCTCTTGGTATATGGTTGAGGCATCCTCACAAAAAATAAGTTCATAGACTACTCCTGCCTCTCGTGTCTGATCAAGAAGCGATGTGACAAGTGCAGTGATGTCTGTATTATATGTCGGGATAAGAATGGAAAGCATACCTGCAAACGAAAATACAATATTAAGATGATGTATACCTACGCTTATAAAAACGGTAGTCGGCAGCTTGTCTTGGTAAAAGGATTATACAGTCTTTTGTACAACTTCAAAAACCTTGTTGCCGTCACATTTTAATGTCTTAGAAGGGTATTTAAGTAAAAGTGCATAGTCGTGTGTTGCCATAAGGATGGTATTGCCGTTTTTATTAATCTCCTGCAATACTTCCATAACCTCTACACTCGTTTGTGGATCTAAGTTACCTGTAGGCTCATCTGCCAGAATAAGTTCTGGGTCATTAAGCAAAGCACGGGCAATGGCGATACGTTGCTGCTCACCTCCAGATAGCTGGTAAGGATATTTAAAGCCTTTACTTTTCATCCCTACTTTATCGAGAACGGCATCTATTTTTGCCTCCATAGCTGTTTTATCTTTCCAGCCGGTAGCCTTGAGCACAAATTTTAAATTTTCTATTACCGTACGGTCATTCAGCAATTTAAAATCTTGAAAAACAACGCCCAGTTTACGACGTAAGAAAGGAATATTCTTTTCTTTAAGTCCGTTAAGGTCTACGCCCACTATGTTTCCTTTACCCTCTGTGAGCGGAAGGTCACCGTAAAGCGTTTTCATAAAACTACTTTTTCCAGACCCTGTTTTACCTATGAGGTACACAAAGTCACCTGGCTCTATGGTGACATTTACTTCAGAGAGAATGAGGTTTTCTCGTTGGTAAATTGCGGCGTGTGATAATTGAAGTACGGGTTGTGACATAAGTTTTGGTCTGAGTTTCAAAGTAACGGAATTTAGATGAAAGTGTTTTATGACCTTTTAAAAATTTCTTTAAGTATCTCAGGTATATGATGCTCAGTGCTATTTGTATTAATTAAACAAGATTGTTAAAAACCCTTTTTACAACTTCACATAATTAACAAAGATTTAGGTCGTTATCTTACTGTAAGAAAGATAACTTTGAAGAGGTTAGAAAAGAGCGTTTTTACGCTTTCGCGAAAGCGTAATTCTTCCCACATAACATCAATAAAACAACTCATAACTATGCATAAAATCAAGTATGTACTTGTTGCATTATTTTTATACACCAGTATTGCGGTAGGGCAACAATCTGCAATTTATACAAATGACCTCGCTCAGTTTAATAAGGCACTGTCGTTATACAATAGCAAGCAGTACCTAGCATCTCAAACACTTTTTGAAGAGGTAAAAGCAAAGACTGATGATACAACGGTAAAAGGTGACTGTGCTTATTATATTGCAAATGCCGCTGTGAGACTCAACCAGCAAGGAGCAGATAACTTGATGCTGGCTTTTGTGACAGAGTACCCTACAAGTACAAAACGCAATAGTGCTTTCCTAGACGTAGCACAGTATTATTTTGAAAATGGCAAGTTTGCTTATGCACGTAAATGGTATGATCGTGTAGATGAGTCAACACTCACAGAGGGAGAGAAGGAGACTTTTTACTTTAATAATGGGTATGCTTATTTTAAGAGTAAGCGTTTTGACGAAGCAAAAAAATACTTAAATCGTGTGCGCGATTCTCAAAAATACGGAGCACAGGCTAAGTATTATATCGGTTTTATGGCATATGAAGGAGATGACTATGAGCAGGCAAATGAACTTTTTGATGAGGTAGAAGCTGAGAGTGGAGGGGCTTATAATGAAGACCTTGCCTATTTTAAAGCAGACCTTAATTTTAAACTAGGAAAATTTGATCAAGCCATCACAGAGGGTAAATCTCAGCTCGCAAATGCAAACCCAAAAGAGAAGTCTGAGCTTAACAAAATAATAGGTGAGAGTTACTTTAACCAGAATAAATATAGCGAGGCATTACCATATCTTAAAGAGTATAAAGGTAAACGCGGTAAGTGGAATAATACAGATTACTACCAGCTAGGATATGCTTATTATAAGCAAGGAGATTATGCAAGCGCTGTAAATGAGTTTAATAAAATCATAGACGGTAATAACAGCGTTGCACAAAATGCTTACTATCACCTTGCACAATCGTACATAAAGCTTGATAAAAAACAAGAGGCACTTAACGCATTTAAAAATGCGAGTGAGATGGACTATAATGAGACTATAAAAGAAGACAGTGGTCTCAATTATGCAAAGCTTAGCTATGAGATAGGTAATGCATATAAGCCTACACCTACTGTTATAGCAGATTATATGGAGGCGTATCCAAAATCTCCGGCAAAAAGCGAGCTAGAGTCATTACTTATAGATTCTTACATCACTTCAAAAAACTATAAGGAGGCAATGCAATTACTTGAGAGCAATAACAGCTTTGATAATAAGACAGCTTACCAGAAGGTAGCCTTCTTATATGGGCTTGATTTATATAACGAAGGAAAATTTCCAGAGGCTAGCGCTGCCTTTACAAAGTCGCTTAAAGAACCACAAGATCCATTATACGTTACAAGAGCAACCTACTGGAAAGCAGAGAGCGATTATATTGCAAATGATTTTAAGGAAGCCATCATAGGGTATAAACAATTTTTAGGAAGTAGTAATGCTGCCAGTACTCCAGAATATGGTGATATAAACTACAACCTAGCCTACGCATATTTTTCTGATAAAAATTATGAGCAAGCAGCCAACTATTTTGAAAATTATACAAAAGGAAATGTACAAGATAGAACACGACTTAACGACGCCTTTCTTCGTCTGGGAGATAGTCGCTTTATAAGCAGTAAGTACTGGCCAGCGCTAGAGGCATATAATAGTGCGATTGCTCTTAATGAGACAGATCAAGATTATGCGACTTTTCAGAAGTCTATGAGCTACGGTTTTATAAAAAAGAATAGTGACAAGATAGCGGGTCTTAAAAGTTTTGCAACTAAGTTCCCTAGGTCTACCTATCGTGATGACGCTTTATACGAGCTAGGTAATATGTATGTCTCACAAAATAATAATGACCAGGCCATTGCGGCTTATGATAAGCTTGTAAGGGATCTACCGGGTAGCTCATACGTGTCAAAAGCACTGCTCAAAAAAGCACTTATTCTTGATAATAACAACAACTCAGATGAGGCGTTGCGTATACTACGTGGTGTTGCGGCAGATTATCCCGGTACGCCAGCAGCACTACAAGCAGTGACTACTGCAAAGCTTATTTATATAGACCTAGGTCGTGTAGATGAGTACGGCCAGTGGGTGAGCACGCTAGATTTTATAGATGTTGAAGATGCAGAACTAGATGATGCTGCATATGCCTCTGCAGAGAAGCAGTATGTAGAAAATAATATAAACCAGGCATCACGACTCTTTGAGGAGTACCTTACTAATTATCCTAATGGTCAGCACGCGTTACAAGCTCATTTTTATGTGGGTCAGATCGCTTTCGCGAAAGCGGAATACCAACAAACCATACCACACTACAAGTTTGTAATAGATAAAGAGCGTAGTGAGTTTACAGAGCAGGCACTGGCAAGACTGGGACAAGTATACCTTACTGCCGAAAATTATGTAGAAGCCATCCCAGTATTACAACGACTAGAAACAGAAGCAGACTTCCCGCAAAACATCATTTTTGCACAATCTAACCTTATGAAATCATACTATGAGGGCGATGATTATAATCAAGCGGTAATCTATGCTACAAAAGTGCTAGCAAACTCAAAAATAGACAACACAGTAAAAAGTGATGCTCAAATTATCATTGCACGTTCTTCTATAAAAACAGGAGATGAGGTAAGAGCAAAAACAGCCTATGCAGAGGTGCAAAAAATTGCAACAGGTTCTCTAGCGGCAGAGGCTTTATATTATGATGCTTATTTTAAAAATAAAGCAACAAGCTATGAAGCGTCTAACGTTGCTGTTCAAAAACTAGCAAAAGATTATAGTGGTTACAAAGAGTATGGAGCAAAGGGTCTTGTGCTTATGGCAAAAAACTTTTATGCGCTAGGTGATGCTTATCAAGCTACTTATATACTTGAGAGTGTAATCACAAACTTTGCAGATTATCCAGAAACGGTAGAAGAAGCACAAACGCAACTTGCTATTATAAAAGAGGCAGAGGCAAGAACAAATGCTTCTGTAGAGAAAGGATAATAGTAGTAGTACAATATATATTTAAACACGTTAGTCTAACAACGTAAAAAGTAAAAAACATTTTATGAATAGTTCATTTCATACATCATATAAACTTATAGTTGCTGTGATAGCACTTCTAGCTGTGCAAGTAAGTTACGCTCAAGAAGAGGAGTCTACTATAGGTACAGAAGTGGTAAATGTGGTAAAGGCATACACGCCTACCATACGCGACGCTTTTAAGGTAAAGGCTACGCCGCAGCTTAATGACTCCATTACCACAGCAAAGAAAAAAGTGACTTACAGTATCTTTTCTGTACCTGTAGCGAGTACGTTTACACCAGCAAAAGGTAAGGCGGCTGTTGTAAAAAAAGCAAAAAAAGAAAAGTTATATGATAACTATGCAACCTTAGGTTTTGGAAGTTTTACATCTGTACTAGCAGAGTTTTACAGCAATTTTCAAATAAGCCGTACAGAAGATTTTGGAGTATTTTTAAATCATAACTCTTCACAAGGAGGTATAGATGGTACTGTGGTAGACGATTTCTTTTACGATAGTCGTCTCAATCTCAATTATGGAGCAAGAGAGCGTGATCTTACTTGGCGTGCAGATCTAGATGCAAAGCATCAAGTGTATAACTGGTATGGTATACCGGAGGAACTTAAGGAATTGCAAGGCCCAGCAGATGGTCCTTTATTTACAGAAGATTTTGATGTAACACATTCGTATCTCACAGCTGGTCTTAATGGTTCTATAAGTCTTAAAGATTCTTTCTTTAAGGAGGCCACGGGAATGGTGCGTTATTTTGGAGATGACCTAGAGAGTACAGAGCTTAGGGCTGTGGTAGCACCTACGGTTGAGTTTCCTATCGCTGGTGAGTTAATTACAACAAAGCTGTCTGTAGACTACCTGAGTGGTTCTTTTGCAAATAGCTTTGGTACAACTGGGACAGAGATTAACTATAGCTTTTTAAACGCAGGTATTAACCCAAGTCTAGTAATTCTAAGAGATGACTTAGAGGTAAAGTTAGGGGTAGAAGGTGTTGTATCTCTTGATACAGAAAATAGTGAGACAGACTTCTTTATTTACCCAAAAATCGCTGCATCTTATAGAGTAGCGGGCGATTACTTTATTGCTTATGGAGGACTTGAAGGAGGTCTTATACAAAATAATTACCACGACTTTGCTCAAGAAAACCCTTTTATATCACCTACACTTATAGTAGCTCCTACAAATAAGCAATATGATGGATTTTTAGGTATGAAAGGAAAACTCTCTGAAGCCCTGAGTTATAACTTACGTGCTAGCTATGCATCAGAGAGTGGGAAGGCGCTATACCAGCATAACCCTTACTCGCAGAGCGGTAACAACTTTGGGCAAAATGGCTATGAGAACGGAAACTCCTTTGGTATCGTCTATGATGATGTTAATACATTAGGTGTTTTTGCAGAGCTTAATTTTGATGTAAATGCAAATTTTAAAATGAAGCTCAACGGGCAGTTTAACTCATATGCCACAGATACACAAACAGAGGCTTGGAACCTTCCAGATCTACAAGCGTCATTATTTGCAGATTATCAAATTACAGAGCAATGGTTTGCTGGAGTGAACGTATTTTTTACAGGAGAGCGTCAAGATCTTGTATTTAGTCAAGACCCGGTAGATATATTAACGCCTAGTTCTATAGAAACTTTAGAGAGCTATTTTGATGTAAATGCGCACGTGGGTTATCGCTTTAATAATCGTCTATCTGCCTTTGCCAGAGTTAATAACATACTAGATAGTAACTACCAGAAGTGGCTTAATTATGAAGTGCAAGGACTTCAAGGTATGGTAGGTGCTACTTATAAGTTTGATTTTTAGTAAAAATAACACCCATCACAAAGCAACCTTTCTGTAGTACCTGCATCCTTTATGTAAACCCTATATAATGAAAAGAATGTTAGGCATTGTTGCCTTGTTTATAGCTACTGTTTCTTGCAGTTCTGATTTAGATTCTGAAAGTCTTTCAGATTGTAGTCTTGTAGATTGTGCCTCTGGTAATTTACTATTGCAATTTTTAGATAGTGAGACAGAAGAAGATGTGTTTTTTAACGGCACTTATAATCTTGAAGATGTAGTTATAACAGATCTAGAAACTAATGAAGATTTTGTATTCTTTACAGGTATCTCTCAAGAGTTTGAAACTGCACAAATAGCGCTTAATACTTTTTTTGAAAGTCGTAATAATGTGATGCTTCGTATAGCCGTGCCAGATGGCTTTGAGACTACCTTATCATTTAATGTGACATTTATAGAGGGAGAATGTTGTAATGTAAATAACTATACAGACGTATCATTTACAAATGTGACTAGCGTAGATGATAGCGATGGAGATCTCATATATAAAATATTCTTATAAAACACTTAGGTATGAAAAAGCTACTTCTTCTAATAATATTAAGTTTGTCACTAGTTACTTGCGACTCAGATAATCTAGATTGTGCAAACGTACTCTGTGCGCCAGGTCCAGCGATGGTAATAACCTTTTTTGATGCCGAAACTGGGGAGCAATTATACACAGATACAGATGGAGAAGCTCCAGATGGCTTTGCTGTTACCGTACAAAATGACTTAGAGCTTTCATATAACCAAGGTTACGTTTTTCAAGATGGAGAGCTTGTCATATATGTTTTTCCAGAGGTGGCTACCATCGTTCAAGAAGGCGTTTTTGATGTGACAATAAATGCAACAGTACAAACACAAAATTCTTCAGGGTGTTGCCCAGATTATAGCATAAGTAATTTTAATGCTACAGGTGGAGACCTCACTGTAACACAATCACCAGAGTTGAGGTTACGCATAGATTTTTAGAAAAAAATCGAAACTAAAAAAAAGAGGTTTTGTACATTAGTGCAAAACCTTTTTTCTTTTGAATAACACTTGGCACTGCGAGCTCTGTAACCACCAGTGTAAAAACCTAAAAGAAGGTTCTATTTGCAATCTTACAAAGCGAAAACCAGCCTTTAATCGTACCTGCTCAAAAAGCTCTTTTCTACAAAATTTAAGAACCAACTTATGGAAGTAAACGTTGTTTATGAACACGCTATAAAAGATAAATGGTGGAACTACAGCTATACCATAATATTTGGCTTGCTAGGTGTGGGAGTTACTTGTTTGGCTGCTTATTCTATAGTTTACATAATTGATCTTAACAGCACACTACAGCCTTCAAATATGCACGGCCTTAAACTATATCTCATTCCATTTATAATTTTTGGAATTGCTCTTAAGATTTTATCACAAGCAATAGGGATGTACAATATGTACGTACTAAAATCTCGCGAGGCAAAACGTAAAAAAAATCGGGTAGATGCCGTGCTTGCCTTATATGGTATCACCTATGATATAGATGTGCAACTACACCCTAATTATAGGTTTCCTCAAGATGCTCAAGTAGATTTACAAATTAATAATCTTAGGTAATCACTTATAACTTCTCTTTCGTATTTTTATGCTTTAAACCATATTTTGATGCGTAAACTTTTATTTTCTTTATCAGTTCTTAGTCTTTTCATTTCTTGCGATAACAAGCAGGAGGCAGACCTTATTGTCACAAATGCAAATGTGTATACGGTTAATGACGCTTTCGCGAAAGCGGAATCCTTTGCCGTAAAAGATGGAAAGTTTATTGCCGTAGGAACTACAGCAGATATAACAGCACAATATCAAGCCACCGAAACTATAGACGCTACAGGCAAAACCGTTTTGCCAGGCCTTATAGACGGGCACTGTCACTTTTATGGACTGGGTCAGAACTTACAAATTGCAGACCTCGTAGGTACCGAAAGTTATGATGAGGTTATAGAAAAGGTAACCGCTTTTGCCAAAGCAAATCCAGAAGCAACCGTTATACGAGGAAGAGGTTGGGATCAAAACGACTGGGCAGTAAAAGAATTTCCTACTAAAGATAAGCTAGATGCTCTTTTTCCAGATACACCAGTGGTACTAGAGCGTGTAGATGGTCACGCATATCTTGTAAATCAGAAAGCGCTTGATCTCGCAAAAATAGATAACATCACAAAGGTAAGTGGTGGAGAGATTGTGCTGGTAGATGGTAAAGTGACTGGAGTACTTATAGATAACCCACAAACGCTTGTAGATGCCGTAATGCCACAAGCCAGCGTTGCCGAAAACGCTCAAGTATTACTAGAGGCGCAAGAACTTTGCTTTTCTTACGGGCTTACTACGGTAAATGATGCGGGTCTTAATAAAGATATAGTAGAGCTTATAGACAGCTTGCAACAGCAGGGAGACTTAAAAATGCGCATCTACGCGATGTTGTCTAACAATAAAGAAAACCTAGATTACTACTTAAGCTCTGGTAAGATTAAAACAGATCGTCTTAATGTGCGTTCTGTAAAGGTGTATGGTGATGGTGCTTTAGGATCTAGAGGTGCTGCGATGCGAGAGTCATATAGTGATAAAAAAGGTCACTTTGGGGCAATGGTAACACCAGTAGATGAAATTAATGAACTTGCAGAGCGCATCGCTGCTGCAGACTTCCAGATGAATACGCACGCCATAGGTGATAGTGCAAACGTGGTTGTACTGCGAGCATACGATAAGGTTCTTACTTCAAAAAAAGATCCTCGCTGGAAGGTAGAGCACGCTCAAGTAGTGTCTACAGAAGATTTTGATGTTTTTAGTGATAAAATTTTACCTTCTGTACAGCCAACACACGCCACAAGTGATATGTACTGGGCAGAAGATAGAGTAGGAGCAGAGCGTATAAAAGGCGCTTATGCTTATAAAGACCTACTTAAACAATCTGGGCTTGTTATTTTAGGAACAGATTTTCCGGTAGAGCAGGTGTCACCTTTCTACACATTTTATGCAGCAGTGGCTCGTAAAGATTTAAAACAATATCCAGAAGGAGGCTACCAGATGGAAAATGCATTGTCTAGAGAAGAAACCTTAAAAGGAATGACTATATGGGCAGCCTACTCAAACTTTGAAGAAGCAGAAAAAGGAAGTATCGAGTCAGGTAAGTTTGCAGACTTTATCATTATGGATCAAGATATTATGACCGTAGATGAAGATGCAATACCTAATCTTGAAGTGGGTGCAACATACGTAAACGGCGAGAACGTTTACAACAAGCTATAATGAAGTCACAACAAGATCACCTCATTGAGCTTGCTCATTACAGAATGCCTTTTGGGAAATATAAGGGTAAATACCTGGTAGACCTGCCTGAGTCGTATTACGTATGGTTTAGGCAACAAGGCTTTCCAGAAGGGAAGCTAGGTAGGTTGCTACAAGAAATGATGGAAATAAAAGTTAATGGACTAGAGCCTATGGTGCGTAAAATACAGCGCGGTTTCCCTAAGCCTATTAACTTGAGCTAGCTTAAAACCCTTTGTGTATTATAAAAATAGCAGGTCTTTTATGTAGGTCTGGCGCATTAGATTTCCAGAAAGAAGCACTTTTTGTGATAATATACTCTGTAGGTAAGGTGATATCACAGGCTATACAAACTTGTGTATCTGGGTGTACTGTAGCACAAATATCTTCTAGCATTTTATTATTACGATACGGTGTCTCTATAAAGAGTTGCGTCTGGTTGTGCTCAAATGAGAGACGTTCTAGTCTTTTAAGCTCTTGTTTGCGCTCTTTTTGATCAATGGGAAGGTAGCCGTTAAAGGCAAAGTTTTGTCCATTCATACCACTACTCATCATTGCCATAAGTATAGAAGACGGCCCTACTAGAGGTATAACTTGTATTCCTTTTTGATGGGCTATTTTCACCACTTCTGCACCGGGATCTGCAACCCCAGGAACGCCAGCCTCAGAGAGTAAACCTACAGACTCACCTTGTAAACAAGGCTCTAGGTATGAAGGTATCTCAGATACGTCTGTGTATTTATTGAGTTGAAATAGCGTGAGTGACGGCTGTGACTTGCTAGGCGAGATAGCCTTAATAGAGCGGCGTGCCGTTTTTTCATTTTCTACTATATATGTATCTATAAGCTCTACCACTTTCTTTACTGAGATAGGCATCACCTCTAGAGCGTTTGTTTCACCTAGAGTAGTAGGTATGAGATATAATTTTCCGGTAGTTGTAAATGTGCTCATAGATAAGTCTACGGTCAGTCATATGGTTGGGGAGCTGATCGTGATAGACGCAATATAAATAGCTTTACCTAGATGCGCAACCTTAAGCGCATATTCTATTGCTGCTCACAAAGACCATTTTTTAGTATAGGCGAGCTACAATCTCTTCACAGGCTTGGTCTAGCATCTCATAAACTCTTTCAAAATCTTCTTGCATACCATTATAAGGATCTGGAACATCTACCTTCTCACCGGGAAAAACGGTATCCAAAATCATTATAACCTTTCGGCGCTCCTCATCTGTACTGGAAAGGGCTAGTACATCTTCTAGGTTGTTTTGATCCATCACATAGATGTGGTCAAATTTTTTAAAATCGCTTCTTGCTATTTGCCTTCCTTTTAACTGTGAGATGTCTATACCATTATCTCTAGCTACTTTTATGCTTCTAGCATCTGGAGCATTACCTACGTGCCAGTCACCAGTGCCGGCAGAGTCTATTATAAATTGCTCACTATCTAGTTTATTACGTAAGATACCTTCGGCTAGGGGAGATCTACATATATTACCCAGGCACACCATAAGGATGTTTGTTTTTGACATCTGTAAACTTTTGAGGCGAAAATAATTATTTTAAATACGCTTTCGCGAAAGCGTACCCTTAATTTATAAAAACAAAAAGCCCCGACTGTATATAGTCGAGGCTCTATGATTAAGGTTAGTTAGTATTAAATGTAAGTGAGAATTTTGTTACTCACCTCTATTTCTTTTTCCTGGGTATGCAATAGTACCGTGCTCTGCGAGATCTAGTCCTAGCTCTTCTATCTCCTTACTTACACGTAAACCGATAGTTTTCTTGAGTATAAATAGGATTACAAATGATAGTCCTACTGACCAAGCTGCATAAGCAAAAGCTCCTAGTGCTTGAACGCCTAGCTGGCTAGCGCCACCACCGTTTAATAGACCTATACCTGTGTCTCCATCTATACCCCAAAGACCAATAACAACAGTTCCCCATACACCTACAACACCGTGTACAGAAACAGCACCTACTGCGTCATCTATTTTAAGTTTTTTCTCAATAAATTCTATAGAAAAAACAACTAAGATTCCCCCAATAAGTCCAGCTAAGGCTGCACCACCTGCACTCATATTACCACATCCTGCGGTGATACTTACTAAACCTGCTAAGGCACCATTTAACGTTTGTGCTAGGTGTGGTTTTCCATACCAGATCCACGTAGTGATTAGGGCACCAAGTCCACCTGCAGCGGCAGATAGGTTTGTAATTAATACCACATTTGAAGCTCCTATGGCATCTGCACCACCCCAAGCGAGTTGTGATCCACCATTAAAACCAAACCATCCTAACCAAAGGATAAATACCCCTAGCGTTGCAAGTACTTGGTTATGTCCTGGAATTTCCAACACTTTTCCATCAACAAATTTTCCAATACGTGGTCCTACTAGTATAGCAGCTACTAAAGCAGCCCATCCACCTACAGAGTGTACAATAGATGATCCAGCAAAGTCTATGAAGCCTAAGTTAGATAACCAGCCTTCTCCTTGCCATTGCCATCCACCAGAGATAGGGTAGATAACTGCTGTCATTATTAAAGAGAATATGATATAGGTAGAGTATTTTGTTCTACCAGCAATCGCTCCAGAAACGATAGTTGCAGCAGTTGCGGCAAACATAGTCTGGAAGAAAAGATCTGCACCTTCACCTTGAAAAAGACCACTCCAGAAAAACCATCCGTTAGAAGTATCTCCATACATAAGTGAGTATCCTACAATCCAGTAAGTTAAAGAACCTACACAGATGTCTAGTAGGTTTTTCATAGCAATGTTTACAGCATTTTTTGATCTGGTCATTCCAGACTCTACGAGTGTAAAACCAGCTTGCATAAAGAATACAAGTATTCCAGATAAGAGCATCCAGAGCATTCCTAGATCTCCATTTATTCCTGAGATAGCATTTTCTAAATCTTCAGGGCTCACAGTGTCTTGTATTAACAAGAGGTTAGGCATTATTGAGTTTAACAGTTGTAACATAATTAGTAATGAGTAGTTAGTTTATTAAAATTTATATATTCCGGCAATTACAAAAGATGATAAAGAATTGCTAGGGTCTTGATCTGTGTCTAAAAATGTGTCTTCACTAGCGCTATCTAGACGGAATTCTGGTTTTATAGTAAGATCTCCTACGCTGTAGCTACCTGTAAGTGTTACTGCCACTACAGAGGCATCACCTTCTAGGTCATAACCTCCTATTGCTCCAGCACCACCTTCACCTTCTGCAAAGTACTCACCACGTAAACCTAAGGTGAATGCGTCAGAAGTTTTGAACTGTGGGTATAGTGCTACGCCATAAAAAGAAGCACCATCTGTATCATTATAAGTTGCGTTAAGTCCTAAGAAAAAGTCGTCAGATAAGTCATACCCAGTTGTAAGGTCTACTTGAAAAGTACTTTCTGTACTACCACCTTGCTTACCGTATAAAAAGTTGAGGTATGTACTCTTATATCCTAATTGAGCTCCTAGTGTGTAGTTGTTATCAAAGTTAAACTCTGTAGCGTCTGTCTGGTTAAGTACTGCTAGCATCGCACTAAAATCTTCAGAGAGGGTGAAGTCTGCCTTAATACCTGTGTGAGAAAAAGGACCGTAAGAAAACATATACGAGGTAGAGTAGTTAAAGTTTGCTGTAGGTGATATCACCTCATAACCTAGAAAGGTATTAAAGTTACCTAGTGTAAGTTTTACTTTTTCTGATACATTCCAGTATACGTAAAGTTGATTTACAATGTTAGATGAAGGTCCAGAGAGGAAAACAGCCTCCTCACCACGTGGTCCAAAAACAAGATCTGCCACGGCACCTACTTTTCCGTTTTCACTTTCAAAAGCGCCTATCACATTTGCCATACCTATTGCAAATCCATTTCGGTTTGCAAAAGATGTGTTTGGAGCGATAGCATCTTCACCATTGGGTCCAGAAATATTTTGTCTAAAATAGACATCGACACTACCTTCTACGGTAAACTTTTTCTTGTCTTCTGTTTCTTCTTGAGCAAACATAAATGTTGTGCTTATGGTTAGTAATAAAAGTGTGCAAATAGATTTCATAAAAATATTATTTTCAGTTGATTTGGCGTTAAAAGTATCTTAAAAAAATATTAACATATTAGTTTTTGGGGGTTATGTGTAAATTTTTATGATAATTTCAAATTGACCCCCTAAAAATTAGGGGTATCTTAAATAATCTATGTTTTTATTGAATTTTCTATTTGATTTAATTTGGTGTTTTTCTATTAAAAAACGTTTTTGATTGATGATAATTCATATTTTTTAGAATAATAATGAAATAGCGATAACGTTTTCGGCAATTTTAACAAATATTAAGGATTGGGATTTCGCATTTTTTCAAGACAAAAAATATGTAATTAAAAATTCTAAAGGGGGCAAATTGTGATACTCGCAATTATCATTGTGACTTTTTGAGACTTCAATAAGTACTTTTATCTTGAGCATAAATACAAAGGGTTTTACCCTATAAATAAGGAGTTATGCTTAGAGATCAAGGATTATATTTAAGAGAGTTTGAACACGACGCGTGCGGTGCGGGATTTATATGTAGCCTCAAAGGAGTAAAGTCTAACGACATTATTCATAAGGCACTTGAGATACTAGAAAAACTTGAACACAGAGGAGCTGTAAGTGCAGATGGTCGCACAGGAGATGGTGCAGGTATATTAATAGACATCCCTCACGACTATTTTCAAGCCACTTGTGACTTTGCATTACCAAAAGAAGGAACGTATGCCGTGAGCAATGTTTTCTTACCTCGTAAAGAAAATCAACGTGCATATTGTATTTCGGTTTTTGAAAAAAGCCTTACAGATCAAGGTATCAATATTTTGGGCTGGAGAGATGTGCCGGTAGATCAATCTATACTGGGTGAGATTGCTCAAGTGTCTGAGCCTTTTGTAAAACAAATTTTTGTGAGTTATGAGAGTATGGGAGATAATTCCGCTTTCGCGAAAGCGCAACAAAAACCCACACCAGAGTTTGAATTTAACTTAAAGCTATTCACAGCTCGTAAAATCGCCGAGCATACCATCTACAACTCAAAGTTATCTGAAAGCTCATTCTTTTACTTACCTAGCTTCTCAACTAAGACCATTATATATAAAGGACTTTTAATGCCCCAACATATTAAGGTATATTATAAAGACCTTATGGATCCTCGTGTGGTGACAAGGCTTGCGCTTGTACACCAGCGATTTTCTACTAATACATTTCCTACTTGGGATCTGGCACAACCTTTTAGGTATATGTGTCACAATGGAGAGATTAATACCTTAAGGGGTAATGTGACCAGAATGTATGCGCGTGAGGAACTTATGGAAAGTGCACTTTTTGGTGAGGAGATAAAGAAAATACTTCCAGTTGTATTACCAGGTAAGTCAGACAGTGCCTCTATGGATATGGTAGTAGAGCTCTTACTTATGACGGGTAGATCATTACCAGAAGTAATGATGATGCTCGTGCCAGAAGCGTGGGAGAAAAATGATGATATGTCTCCGGCAAAGCGCGCATTTTATGAATTTAACTCTTGCCTTATGGAGCCTTGGGATGGTCCAGCCTCTATACCATTTACAGATGGTAATTATATAGGTGCCGTTTTAGACCGTAATGGATTGAGACCTTCTCGATACTCTGTCACAAAAGACGGTTATGTGATAATGTCTTCAGAAATTGGAGTGGTGGAGATAGAACCACAAAATGTACAGATGCACGGTCGTCTCGAGCCAGGTAAAATGTTTCTGGTAGATATGGCGCAAGGTCGTATTATAAATGATGAGGAGATAAAAGAAGAGATTGCAACACGTCACCCATATCAAGAGTGGCTGGATGATAACCTTATTCATCTTAGAGATATACCTTATAATGAGTGCCCTTTATTTTTAAATGAAGCACCACTTAAGGAGCGTTTACTCACCTTTGGGTACACGCAAGAAGATATAAATACGATTATATTACCTATGGCTGCAAAGGCAAAAGAGCCTATAGGGTCTATGGGTAATGATGCTCCTATAGCGGCACTTTCTGAGAGACCACAGTTAATCTATAATTACTTTAAGCAACTCTTTGCGCAGGTTACAAACCCACCTCTAGATGGTATACGAGAGGAGTTAATTACGGATATCTCACTCACGCTGGGTGCAGACTCAAATATTTTTGAAATAAACGGAGAGCATTGTAAGAAGCTAAAAATTCAAAACCCTGTTATCTCAAAACAAGATTTAGATAAAATCAAAAGTTTAGATAACGAGAGCTTTAAGGTGGTTTCTGTGCCTATTTTATATAAGGTAGAAAAAGGACACAATGGCCTGGAGGATGCTTTAGAAAACTTACTGCAGGAGGTTTCTCAACAGCTAGATGAAGGTGCAAACATCATTATCTTATCAGATAGAAATACATCACAAGAGCTTGCACCTATACCGGCATTACTTGCTTGCTCTTATGTAAATAATGGACTAGGCGGTAATAAAAAGAGATCCAGTTTTAGCCTCATTATAGAGTCTGCAGAGCCTAGAGAGGTGCATCACTTTGCTTTGTTATTTGGATATGGTGCTAGTGCCATAAACCCGTATATGGTTAATGAGATTATAGAAAACCATCCAGAAGATTTAAAGCTTGCAAATGTTGATGTAGAAGAAGCAATACAAAATTTTAATAAAGCAGTAGGCAAAGGAGTCCTCAAGGTGATGAATAAAATAGGTATCTCTACCCTTAACTCATACCGTAGCTCACAACTTTTTGAGTGTATAGGTATCAGTAAGAAGATAGTAAATCAGTACTTCCCGCGCACGGTTACGAGAATAGAAGGTGTAGGACTACACCAGTTAGAAGGTGAGATAAGTAAACGACATAAGACAGCATATCATACAAAAGATATCGCAGCAGATCTTCCTCTTGAGATAGGTGGTGAGTATAGATGGAGAAGAGATGGAGAGGCGCATTTATTTAATCCGCTTACCATTGCAAAGCTTCAAGAGTCTGTGCGTAGCAATAAGCCTGTTATTTATAAAGAGTATGCAGATCGTGTAAATAATCAAGCCAAACAGCTTATGACCATACGCGGTCTATTTGAGTTTACAAATTATGATCCTATAGATATTGATGAGGTAGAACCGTGGACAGATATTGTAAAGCGTTTTAAAACGGGTGCAATGTCATATGGTTCTATTAGTAAGGAAGCTCACGAGACACTTGCTGTAGCAATGAACCGTATAGATGGTAAGTCTAACTCTGGTGAGGGAGGAGAAAATCAAGAGCGTTTTTATAAAGACGTAAATGGCGATTGGAAAAACAGCGCCATAAAGCAAGTGGCGTCAGGGCGTTTTGGGGTAACCTCAAACTACCTAACAAACGCTGCCGAGATACAAATAAAAATGGCGCAAGGAGCAAAACCTGGTGAGGGCGGACAGTTACCTGGACCTAAGGTGAATCCTGAAATTGCAAAAACACGTAATTCTACACCATATGTAGGGCTTATATCGCCACCACCACATCACGACATTTACTCTATAGAAGATCTATCGCAGTTAATTTATGATCTCAAATCTGCAAATAGAGAAGCGCGAATTAATGTGAAACTAGTGTCTGAGGTAGGTGTAGGTACTGTAGCAGCTGGAGTTGCAAAAGCAAAAGCAGATGTAATACTTATATCTGGACACGATGGAGGTACAGGAGCAACACCTCTTACCTCGCTAAAACATACCGGTTTACCCTGGGAACTAGGTCTAGCAGAAGCACAGCAAACCCTTGTGATGAATGATTTACGTGGGCGTGTACGACTTGAGTGCGATGGCCAGCTCAAAACAGGCCGAGACGTAGCAATTGCTTGTTTATTAGGAGCCGAAGAGTTTGGCTTTGCAACAGCACCGCTAGTAGCCTCGGGATGTATAATGATGCGTGTATGTCATTTAAACACTTGTCCAGTAGGGATTGCTACTCAAAACCCAGAACTACGTAAGCGTTTTAAAGGAAAACCAGAGCACGTAGTAAACTTTATGTATTTCGTAGCGCAGGAGTTGCGAGAGATTATGGCAAAGCTTGGATTTAAAACGGTAGATGAAATGGTAGGTCAAGTGCAAAAGCTGGATCGCAATAACACCATAGAGCAGTACAAAGCGTTAGGCTTAGACCTTACCCCTATATTACATAAGGTAGATACTTCAAAAGGGCAGCCTTTGCATAATGTAGAAAAGCAAGATCACGACCTTGAGAAAGCGCTTGATTTTAAAATTATATCACAGGCGCACCCGGCACTTTTTAGAAAAGAAAAAACCACACTAGATTTTAAGATTACAAATGAAGATAGAGCAGTAGGAGCTATATTAAGTAATGAGATATCTAAGATTTACGGTGTGAATGGATTACCAGAAAACACTTTAAAAATTAACTTCGAGGGTTCTGCAGGGCAGAGTTTTGCAGCCTTTGCGACGCACGGACTCACACTGGCAGTTACTGGTAACACAAATGATTATATAGGTAAAGGTCTCTCTGGGGCCAAAGTAATAGTGAAGGTTCCGGTAGAGGCGACCATCATACCAGAAGATAATGTCATTATAGGTAATGTAGCATTTTATGGTGCTACCGCTGGTGAGGCATATATAAATGGTAAAGCTGGAGAGCGTTTTTGTGTACGCAACTCTGGAGCAAAAGCCGTAGTAGAGGGTATAGGTGATCACGGTTGTGAGTATATGACAGGAGGTATTGCAGTCATATTAGGCGAGGTGGGAAGAAACTTTGGTGCTGGTATGAGTGGCGGTATTGCTTACGTGTATGATACGGCAAGTACGCTTTCGCGAAAAGCAAACACAGAAGGGCTTAACTTCCTTAAAGTTGAAGAAGATCAAGATAAGAAAGAGCTCAGGCAATTAGTTGAAAACCATTACAACGCCACGCTCTCTCCACTGGCTCAACGACTGTTAGAAAACTGGGATGCAGAGATTAAAAATTTCACGAAAGTGCTACCAGAAGAGTACCGCAAGGCATTGATAAGATTAGAAGAAGAAAAAACATTAGCAAACTAGAAGATGGGGAAAGTAACAGGATTTTTAGAATACGATCGCAAAGACGAAGGATATATAGCGCCAGAAGAGCGTGTTAAAAATTATAAGGAGTTTACTGTACCGCTAGAAGAAGCAGATTTAAAAGAGCAAGGCGGCCGCTGTATGGATTGTGGTATTCCGTTTTGTCACTCGGGTTGCCCGCTGGGTAATCTCATTCCAGATTTTAATGATGCGGTCTATAAAGGAAGGTGGAAAGAAGCGGCAACTATATTACACGCGACAAATAACTTTCCAGAATTTACAGGGCGTTTATGTCCAGCACCTTGTGAAGAGGCGTGCGTTCTAGGTATAAATGCAGACCCCGTAAGTATAGAAAATATAGAAAAAAATATAGTAGAACGAGCTTTTGACGAGGGGTGGGTTGTCCCACAACCGCCGCAAAAGCGTACACACAAATCGGTTGCAGTGATAGGGTCTGGCCCTTCTGGACTAGCCGCTGCACAGCAGCTTAATAGGGCTGGGCACACTGTGACCGTATTTGAGCGTGATAGTAAAGTAGGAGGTCTTTTAAGGTATGGGATTCCAGATTTTAAGATGGAAAAAAATGTGATAGACAGACGTCTTGCCGTACTCGAGGGCGAGGGTATCACTTTTAAAACTAATACTTACGTAGGCCAGACTATAAGTGTAGAAAAATTGCAGAATGAGTATGATGCTATAGTGCTTTGCGGTGGAGCTACTTTAAGAAGGTCTATACCTATAAAAGGGGCGCATCTTAAAGGGGTTTATCAAGCAATGGACTTTTTAAAACAAAACAATGAGCGACAAGATGGTATAACTGAGTGGGATGAGACCATTGTAGCTACAGATAAAAACGTGATTGTTATAGGGGGTGGTGATACGGGGTCAGATTGTATAGGTACTAGTAATAGACAAGGAGCAAAAACGGTTACAAATTTTGAGATTCTTAATAGACCTACCATAGAGCGACCTACAGAGCAACCTTGGCCTTATTACCCTATGCGATTGCGTACAAGTTCTTCTCACAAGGAGGGGGTAGAAAGAGTTTTTAGTATTTCTACAAAGGAGTTTGTGGGTGATGCGAGCGGTAATCTCACGGGGCTTATAACCTCAGAAGTAGAGTGGATTACAAATGAAAATGGTAGGCGTGAGCTTAAGGAATTACCAGGAACAGAAAAGGAGTGGGCTTGTGATATGACTTTCCTTGCACTAGGCTTTACAGGACCTGAAAAAACACTTATAGACCAGCTACACTTAGATACAGATATGCGTGGTAACGTAAAAGCAACCTCTTATGCTACAAATGTACCTGGCATTTTCACCGCGGGTGATATGCGCCGTGGCCAGTCACTCATTGTATGGGCAATCTCAGAAGGGAGGCAAGCTGCACATCACGTAGATGCATACTTGATGGGAAGTTCACAGTTGCCCCTTAAGGATGAAGATAGCGATTTACCTAGACGCTAGTTTATAGTAGTTAGTACGCTTTCGCGAAAGCGTAAAAAAAAAGCCTCAAAACATATATTTTGAGGCTTTTTCTATTTTATGATTCTGGTTTTAAACCGAAAGTTTTTTACCGAGGTCTTCTACATATTTTCTAAACTGCTTATCTGTACTCGCTAGATTATCTACCGTTTTACAAGCGTGAAGAACTGTTGCGTGGTCGCGCTGTCCTATCTGAGAACCTATGCTTGCTAGTGAAGCTTTGGTGAGCTTCTTTGCAAAGAACATTGCTAGTTGTCTCGCTTGTACGATATGTCTTTTACGTGTTTTAGACTGTAGCGTTTCTACATCCATCTGGAAGTAATCTGAAACAATCTTTTGGATATAATCTATAGAGACTTCTCTCTTAGTATGTTTAACATAGTTGTCTACAATCTTTTTTGCAAGGTCGAGAGTGATCTCTTTCTTGTTAAAAGATGAGTGTGCTATAAGTGATATAATTGCACCTTCTAGCTCGCGAACATTAGTTTTAATGTTATTTGCAAGAAACTCTACAATCTCTTCTGGCATTTCAACACCATCTTGATAAAGCTTTTGCTTTATAATGGCGATGCGTGTTTCAAAACTAGGGTGTTGTAGCTCTGCACTTAATCCCCATTTAAAACGTGATAAGAGACGTTGCTCTATATCTTGCATATCTACAGGAGCCTTGTCTGAGGTAAGGATTACCTGTTTTCCGTTTTGGTGTAGGTGGTTAAAAATATGGAAAAATACATCTTGAGTACCTGCCTTACCACTTAGTAGTTGAATATCATCTACAATAAGAACGTCTATAACTTGATAGAAGTGAATGAAGTCATTTCTATTATTCTTTTTTACAGACTCTATATATTGTTGTGTAAACTTCTCTGCAGAAATGTATAAGACAGTTTTTGCAGGATACTTATCTTTTATCTGTACACCTATTGCGTGAGCAAGGTGTGTTTTACCTAAACCTACTCCTCCAAATATTAAAAGCGGATTAAAAGAAGTTCCTCCTGGCTTATTTGCCACGGCCATACCTGCAGATCTTGCAAGACGGTTTGAGTCTCCTTCTAAAAAGTTTTCAAAATTATAGTTAGGGTTGAGCTGTGACTCTATTTGTAAATTTCTTATTCCAGGAATTACAAAAGGATTTTTAAGCTCTGGATTTTTATTTTTAAGTGGAGCATCTACTTCTTGTGATTTCATAGTGCTACGATTTGCACTAGGAATTCTTTCTGTAAAAGGTTGATTGTTTCCGTAGGTATTTTCCATCTTGATCACATAGACCAGTTTGGCGTTTTCACCTAGTACTTTATTAAGAGCAACTTTAAGAAGTTTTACGTAGTGTTCCTCAAGCCACTCGTAAAAGAATTTACTAGGTACTTGAATACTTAATGCGTTATCTGTGAGTTTGACCGCCTTAATCGGTTCAAACCACGTTTTGTATGCCTGGGGTGTAATATTGTCCTTTATAAAAGAGAGACAGTTATCCCATACAGATTGCGCAGTTAGAGTCAT